>CAVZHF010000008.1:0-797500 GCA_963775005.1 uncultured Alphaproteobacteria bacterium
CATCCGCAGTATTTCCCGCGCCCGGTCGGCATGTTGGCGAGTTTCGAGCTGACCAGCAATCCCTTCGTCAACACCCCGGCCTACAAGGCGCTCGCGTATCTACCGCTGGCCGAGCGCGTGATCGAACTGCGCAAGCCGGAGGTGCGCGCGCGCATCCTGGCCGACGATCCCGACGAGGCGCTGCTGCCGCTGACCGCAATGACGCGGCAGTACGACGTGATGTTCGAGCTTGGCGAGCCGCCCTGTTATGAGCCCGAGCCGGGTTCGAGCATCGCCGAGCGGGCGGCGCGCGAAGGGCGCTCCGCTGCCGAAGTGGCCTATGATCTGTTGCTCGAAAATGACGGCAAGGGCATGCTCTATGTCGCATTTGGCGACTGGCCCGACGATACGCTGGATCACCTGTTCGAGTTTTTCGACGATCCCAATTCGGTCATGGGCCTTGGCGATGGCGGCGCGCATTACGGCTTGATCTGCGATTCCAGCTATCCCACTTTCGTGCTCTCGCACTGGGCGCGCGACCGCAAGGGGCGCAAACTCAGCATCGAGCAGGCGGTCCGTGCGATGACATCGCACCCGCCAGCATCATCGGCTTCAACGACCGCGGCGTGATCGCGCCGGGTTACAAGGCCAATATTAACGTGATCGATCATGACCGCCTCACGCTCCACGCGCCGCAGATCGTCGATGACCTGCCCGGCGGCGGGCGGCGGCTCGATCAGCGGGCGAGCGGATATCGTTATATGCTGGTTTCCGGCGAGATCGTCATGCAGGACGACGAGCCTACCGGGGTTCTGCCCGGACGCCTCGTGCGAGGCAGGCAGACTGCGCCAGCGCAGGCACTTGCTGCCTGATCGAACGAAATGAAGGAGAGTCAATGAAAGCTGCCATCCTGCGCGCCCCGCGCGAATCGATGACGATCGAGACGGTAGAACTCGACGGTCCCCGCGCCGATGAAGTCCGCATCCGCGTCGCGGCGAGCGGGCTATGCCACAGCGATTATCATGTCGTCTCGGGCGACCTAGGATCGACCTTTCCCATCGTGCTCGGCCACGAAGCCTCGGGGATTGTCGAGGCGGTTGGCAGCGACGTGCGCGGTCTGGCGCCGGGCGACCGGGTAGCGACTTGCTCCTCGATCTTTTGCGGCCACTGCGGCGAATGTCAGGACGGGCACAATCATCTGTGCTCCGACAAGCCGCTGCGGCAGGCGCCCGACCCGGTTTCACCTATCCGGCAGAGGGGCGAAGTGATCCACCAGTTCTGCAACATCGGCGGTTTCGCCGAGGAAATGGTGATTCATCACAGTGCGGTGTCGAAGCTTCCCGAAGGCATGCCGCTTGACGTAGCGGCACTGCTGGGCTGCGCGGTGCTAACCGGCATCGGCTGTGTGACAGACGGCGCGCAGGTGAAACCGGGCAGCACAGTTGTGGTCCTCGGCTGCGGCGGGGTTGGCCTCAATGTCGTGCAGGGCGCGCGGTTGGCAGGGGCGGCGCGCATCGTGGCGGTCGATCTAAATCCGGCCAAGCTCGAACTCGCTCGCACATTCGGCGCAACAGACACGGTGCAAGGCGGCGATGACGCGGTGGCGCAGGTTGTGGAACTGACAGGCGGCGGGGCCGATTATGCCTTCGAGGTTATCGGTATCCCGGCAGTCCAGCGCCAGGCCTGCCTGATGCTGCGCAAGCGCGGCACGCTGGTGCTGGTCGGCCTTCCCAAGTCGGGCTCGGATTTCAGCGCGCCCGCGCTTGCGATAATCACCCGCGAAATCCGCGTGATTGGCTCGCTCATGGGCTCAGTGCCGTTCCAGCGCGTGATCCCCGGTTACGCCCAGCTCTATCTCGATGGCCGCTTGACGCTCGACCCGCTGATCTCGCAGCGCATCGCGCTTGCAGACATCAACAAGGGCTACGAGCAACTCATCGCCGGGGAAACCGCCCGCAGCGTCATAACTTTCGATCATTGATCGCTCGCGCCAACATCCGTTCTTCAAGCCAGCAGGACTACACTCATGACAATCACCGCAACCCGCCCCGGCCACGTTCTCAATCCCCGCGCCTTGTTCATCGGCGGTGATTGGGTCGAACCCTCGGCATCAACCACCTTCGATGTTGTCGATAGCGCCACCGAAGAGGTGTTCCTGACCGTGGCCGAGGCCCAGGCACCCGATATTGACCGCGCGGTCGCGGCAGCGCGGGCGGCATTCGACACCGGCCCCTGGCCGCGCATGTCCCCGGCAGAACGTGGCGTCTGGCTGCGCAAGATTGCCGATGCCTGGGAAACCCGCGGCGAGAAGCTGGCAGATACCTGGGCCCTGGAATCGGGCGTGTTGCGCACGATGGGCGTCCACTCCGCCAAGGGCGTTGCCGAGGTCTTCCGCTACTATGCCGGCCTGGGCGACACTTTCGCCTGGGAGGAAAAGCACACCTCCTCGATGGGGCAGCCCGCCCTGCTGGTGCGCGAGCCGGTCGGCGTCGTTGCCGCGATCATCCCCTGGAACGCGCCGCATTCGCTGATGGCCTACAAGGTGGCCGCCGCCCTCATTGCCGGCTGCACGGTGATCATCAAGGCCTCGCCCGAAGCTCCGGCATCGCCCTACTTCATGGCCGAAGTGTGCGAGGAAGTGGGCCTGCCCGCGGGCGTGGTCAATGTGCTGACGGCGGAACGCGAGGTTTCCGAACTGCTGGTGCGCAATCCCGGCGTCGACAAGGTCAGCTTCACCGGATCGACCGCGGCGGGCCGCAAGATTGCCTCGATCTGCGGCGAGCGGATTGCCCGGGTCACGCTGGAGCTGGGCGGAAAATCGCCCGCGCTGATCCTCGACGACTACGATCTCGGCAAGGCGGCCGCGTCGATAGCGCGCACGGCGCCGCTGATGACCGGCCAGGTCTGCGCCTCGCTCACCCGCATCATCGTCGGCGAAAAACGGCACGACGATTTCGTCGATGCGCTCTCCACAGCTTTCGCCCAGATCAAGGTTGGCGATCCTTTCGATGCGGCCAGCCAGATGGGGCCGCTGGCGATGGAACGGCAGCGCGACCGGGTGGAGGGATTCATCGCGCAGGGCAAAGCGGACGGCGCGCGGCTTGCCACCGGCGGCGGCCGCCCCAGCCACCTCAATCGTGGCTATTTCATCGAGCCAACCGTCTTCGCCAATGTCGACAATTGCTCGGTTATCGCGCGCGAGGAGATTTTCGGGCCGGTGGTGAGCGTTATTCCCGCGACAAGCGAGGAACAGGCCATCGAGATCGCCAATGACTCGATCTATGGTCTCAACGCCTCTGTCTTCACCAGCGATCCCGATCATGCCTACGCCGTCGGGCGGCAGCTGCGTTCGGGTACGGTCGGGCACAATGGCTTCAAGACCGAGTTCGGCATAGCCTTCGGCGGTTTCAAGCAATCGGGCATAGGCCGCGAAGGCGGAGTGGAGGGGCTTTACCCCTATCTGGAAGCCAAGACCATGGTGTTCGAAACGGCACCCAAAGGCGCGCAATAGGGCAAGGAGGCTGGCTGATATGCCGCAGGATCCCTTTCGCATACCCGTCATCGTCGGCGTCGGCGAGGTCAATGATCGGCTGACGGATGGCGCGGCTCCGCTGGATTCAGTGGCGCTCATGCTGGGCGCGCTGGCGGCAGCGGAGAGCGATGCAGGTGGCGGTTGGCTGGAGCGCTGCGAGCGGATTCTGGTCGTGCCACAACTCTCGTTCAGTGAACTCGACGTGCCGGGCGCGCTTTCAGACGCGTTGGGGCTGAACCGGGCGGCGGTGCACGTAGCGGACGTGCCTTCGGGCGATACGCCGGTTCGCTTGCTCAACGATGCCGCCAACGCCATCGGCGCAGGCGAAGCTGCCGCCTGCGCGATTGTCGGCGCGGAAGCGATGCGCACGGCGCTGCGCGCGGGCAAGCCCCTGTTTCCCAACGCCGCCAAGAGCGCCTCGCCACTGCGCCGACGCTATGGCCTGCTCCAGCCGGCCGAGGTCTATCCACTCTACGAGAACGCGCTTCGTGCCGCCGAAGGTCAATCTCTCGCAGAGGGCCAGGCGGAGACCGGGGAAATCTGGTCGCTGATGTCCGAAGTTGCGGAAAGCAGCCAGGGAGCATGGTTGCGCAAGAGCCGGACGCCCGCGGATATTATCGAACCCTCCGCCGACAATCGCCCAATCGCCTTTCCCTTCACCAAACTCATGGTCGCCAATGCCTCGGTCAACCAGGGTGCCGCCGTCATCGTCACGAGCCTGGGCGCGGCCCGGGCAGCCGGCGTGCCGGACGAACGGCTGGTCCATATCGGCGCAGGCGCGGCGGCGCACGAGGCTCATGATGCCATGGCGCGCGCCACCTGGACGACCCCGCCCGGAATGCAGGTGGCCATCAGCCGAGACCCTGTTGCGCAATGGCCTGACCGGCGCGGATATCGATCATGTCGAACTGTACTCGTGCTTTCCCTGCGTGCCCAAGATGGCGCGGCGCGAACTGGGCTGGCCGGCGGAGCGACCGGCCACGGTGCACGGCGGCCTGACGTTTGGCGGCGGCCCGGTGGCGAATTACATGACCCACGCCATCGCGGCGATGGTCCGCAAGCTGCGCAGCGACGGGCGCACCGGGTTCCTGTTCGGCAACGGCGGATTTTGCGAGCACAACCATTGCATCGTGCTGTCGCGGGATGCGCTGCCCGGCGCTGTGTTCCCGCAGGACTATGACGCGCAGGCCATCGCCGATGCCCGGCGCGGCCCGATCCCCGAACTCACCGATGAGCTTGAAGGCCTTTCCCGGTCGAGACCTATACCGTGCTCTACGATCGCGATGGCGGGCCGCGGCACGGCGTGGTCCTGTCGCGCGGACCGGATGGCGCGCGTATCATCGCCAAGGTCGTGGCCGACGACGCGCGATCGCTGGCTTTTCTCACTGACGGGAAGATCGAGCCCGTCGGCAAGCTGGGCAGGAACCGGAAATCGGGCGACACTATGGTCTGGACCGCCCCGTGAGCGATCCCGGCGTTGCAATTGAGCGCGCTGCGCCAGATGTTCGGTGCAATAAATGTTGCCCTGGTCGGCGCATCGGAGCGCTCCACCTGGAGCCACATGATCGTCCGCCGCTTCCGCGACTTCGGCCACAAGGGTCAGCTCTTCGCGGTCAACCGGGATGCCAAGGAGGCGCACGGACTGGCGGGTTATCGATCCTGCCGGGACATTCCGTCGCAGGTCGATACCGCCATCATTTTCGTGCCGGCAGGGGCGGTTGCCGGCGCGCTCGAAGATGTTGCCGATGCCGGCATCACCAGCGCGGTCGTGCTGAGTTCCGGATTTGCCGAAGCGGGAGACGATGGCGAGCGGCTGCAACGGGAACTGGCGGAAGTCGCCCGGCGCCGCGGAATTACGATGTTCGGGCCCAACTCGATGGGCTTCGCCAATATCGCAGGCGGCGCGGTGGCGACGGCGATCGGCACGCGCACTCCGGTCATCCGGGGCGGGATCGCCATCGTCTCGCAATCGGGCGCGGTGGCCAACGAGATCGCCAAGTTCGCGCACCAGCAAGGAATGGGCCTCAGCTTCATTTGCGCCACGGGCAACGAGGCGATGGTCGGACTCGCTGATGTCGTGGACTATCTGGTCGACGACCCAGCCACGCGCGTCATCACGGCCTATGTCGAGGCGGTCGGCGGAACGGAGCGTCTTGCCAGTGCGGCGCGGCGGGCGATGGCGGCGCGCAAGCCGATCATCGTCCTGAAAGTGGGGTCGAGCGCGGTATCGGCGCAGGTCGCCAAGGCGCATACCGGCGCCATGGTGGGCGACGACCGGGTGTTCGATGCCGCTTGCCGCGAACTGGGCCTGATCCGGGTGCGCTCGATCGAGGAGATGATGGTGACGGCGGCGCTGATCGAGGCGACCGGCCCGATTGATCGGCCAGGCATCGCGCTGGCCTCGGTTTCGGGCGGCGGATGCGGGATGTTCGCCGATCTGGCCGACCAGCACGGCGTGCCGACGCCGGCCTTCTCGCCCGAAACCTGCGAAAAGCTGGCCGGGGTGCTGCCCTCCTTTGCCTCGAGCCTCAACCCGCTCGATATGACGGGCGCAGTGCTTCAGGACCCGTCACTGTGGAGCAAGGCGCTGCCGATCCTGTTTGACGATCCCGGTATCGGCCTTGTTGTCACTCTGATCGCGGTGCCAGGCACCGAGGCGGAGATGGCGACGTGCGAGACGCATTGGCCGGTGATAGCGCAAGCTTACCGCGATGCAGGGAGGCGACCGCTGCTGCTCAGCCAGGTCATCCAGCCGATGGGGCCGGAGGCACGGCAAGTTGCGCAGGCGAGCGGCCTACATGACATCATCTTCGGCATGGATTTCGGCGCGCGCGCGCTCGGCCATCTGGTGCGATGGTCCAGTCGCCTGCGTGAGGGCTCCGGGCCTGTCGAGCCGGCGGCAGCCATGCCCAATCCACCACGGCTTGGCGGTGAGCGGGAAGCGCTGGACTTCCTTGCCCGGAATGGTGTCCCGGTGGTGCCGGGCGAAGTGGTTCAGGATGCGGAGTCCGCCCTGTCGGCGGCCATGACATTCGGCTCGCCGGTGGCGCTGAAGATTGCATCGCCCGATATTGCGCACAAGACCGAGGCGGGCGGGGTAAGGCTTGGCATAGCGCCGGCAGATGCCGGCCGTGCCCATGACGAAATCCGCGAGGCCGTTAGTCGTGCCCTCCCCCACGCCCGGATCGATGGCGTGATCGTATCGCCGATGCGGCCGGCCGGTCTGGAACTGTTCGTCGGCGTGGCGCGCGATCCCGACTGGGGACCAGCCATCGCGGTTGGCCTGGGCGGGGTCTGGGTGGAAGTGCTGGGGGACAGCGCCGTCCGGCTGCTGCCGGTCGACAAGTCGGGCGCGCTCGGCATGTTGCGATCGCTGCGCGCGGCGGCATTGCTGGACGGCTACCGCGGAGCGCCCGCCGCCGACCTCGACAGGCTTGCCGAAGTGATCGTGGCAATCGGCAACTCCGCGCTTGCGCTTGGCCCGCGACTGGCGGCGCTTGAAATCAATCCGCTGTGGGTGCGGGGCAACGAAGTCGAAGCGCTCGACGCGCTCGCTGTCTGGGAGAGTTAGGAGGGTTCAATTGCCGGATCGCTGTCCAGTGACCGGCTGGTGTCATCGAGCGCGAGATCTACGAGGGACCGCATGGCGAGGCGAGCAGCCTCCGGATCGCCGGCCGCGATCGCATCGAAAACGCAGCGGTGGTCCGGGATGGGATTGCGCGGCAACGGCAGCGCGCGCTGCTTGAACTGGGTTGTCCAGTTGACTGCTGCGCCAATGCTGGAACTCAGCACAATCAGTGCATCGTTGCGGGTCGCGCGCAATATCGCGGTGTGGAAATCACGATCGGCGGCACGGCCCGCTTCGCTTGCCAGCGTATGCTGCGCCATCGCGCCGAGCGCTTCCTCCATCACTTTCAGATCGCCAGCATCGCGCCGCCCGGCGGCCAGCGCAGCAGCAGCTGGCTCGACGATGGCCCTGAGTTCAAACAGCCCGCGGATGAACTGGATGTCCGGCTCTCCCGGCAAAGGCCCAGGCGAGCACATCGGGATCGAGCAGGTTCCAGCGATCGCGCGGCAATACGCGCGTCCCGGTTTTCGGCCGGCTTTCGACCAGACCCTTTGCCGTGAGCACCTGGATCGCCTCGCGGTAGGCGGTGCGCGACACGCCCAACGCTTCGGAAAAGGCAACTTCGCCGCTCAGAACGTCACCCACCGCATATTCGCCGGTGAGAATCGCCACGCCAAGCCGGTGCGCGATCGCGCCGTGATGCCGACGGCCGGTGTCATGCGGCTTGCGCTGGGCCGCGCGGTTCGGCGCTTCGCGGGGTGGGCGCGGTCGTGTTCATTCCCGATCTTCGAACGGCTCCGTGGTGTAATAGGTGCCCCGCATGCAGGCATCTGCCACCAGTTGCAACGGGGCGAGGTCGACATCGCTGTCTCCCGCTGCCACCAGTTCGACAAAGCGGCGATACATCGCGCGATATTCCTGGGTCAGCGTCAGATTCTTCGTCCGGTGCGGCGTGGACCGCATCATCGCCGCCTTGCGCGAAAAGATAGCTCTCAGCCCCGGCCTCGAAGGCAATCTGCCAGATCTGCGGCCCGGTCTGGCGCCAGTCGAATGCGGCGGTAACCGGCACGCCGCCCGCCGTCTCCATTGCCAGATCGGCCGCGATCGGCGCGGCGCGGTTCGCCGGAATGTGCAGGGTCGCATCGATCAGCCGCATCCGGTCGGCGATCACTTCGGTCAGGATCGAAAGGGCGTTGATGCCGGGATCGAACACCCCAAAGCCGCCCGCCTCCCAGATCCAGTCCTGCCCCGGATGCCAAAGGCGAACATCTTCCTTCCAGTTGATCTCCACACGGGTGAGCTTTCGCTCGGCGCACCACGCCCGCGCCTGCGCCACCGGCGCGGAATAGCGCGAATGCCAGCTGGCGTAGAGCGTCACGCCTTGCCGCGCGCCAGATCGGCCAGTGCCTCGACTTCCGAAAGCGTCGCGCCGGGCGGCTTTTCCAGGAACACATGCTTGCCTGCCAGCAGCGCCGCGCGGGCCGCTTCATAGCGGACCTGCGGCGGCTGGCACAGGATCACCGCGTCGATGTCTGGCTGGCCAGCCAGCATCGCGGCGAGATCGGGATAGCAGGCCACGCCCTCGGCCGCTGGCATTGCGGCTGGCGACAGCGACCAGTTCCGCTCCTCGGTGTAGGCGATGGCCGGCAGATGCTCGTCGCGGGCGATCTTGCCCAGGCCGACAAGGCCCATGCGGATCGGATTGCTCACAGCGGCCTCACTGCGACGAAGCCTTCATCCGGCGCGCGCAGCAACGGATTGCGCAGCGGCAGAGTGAAGGCATCGGCTTCCAGTTCGAACACATCGCCTTCCTGCGTCCGCACGCCATCGGCGAACGACAGCGTCGCGGTGCCGAAGAAATGGACGTGCAGATCGCCCGGCCGCCGGAACAGGCTGTTCTTGAAATGGTGATGCTCAAGATTGGCAATCGAGTGCGACATGTTCACCTCGCCCGAAAGGAACGGCTTCTCCCACAGCACCGCGCCATCGCGGCGAATGCGGCTGATCCCGCGCACATCGGCGGGAAGTTCGCCCAGCCGCAGTTCCGGGGCGAGCGCCGCCTGCCGCAGCTTGGAATGGGCGAGCCAGAGATAGTTGCCCCGCTCGGTCACATGGTCGGAGAACTCGTTGCCCATGCAGAAACCCAGCCGCACCGGCTGGCCGTCCGGGCCGATCAGGTAGATGCCCGCGATCTCCGGCTCCTCGCTGCCATCCTCGGCAAAGGCGGGCATCACCAGCGGTGCATCCGGGCGCGACAAGGATCGAGCCATCCCCCTTGTAGAACCATTCGGGCTGGACCCCGGCGCTGCCCGGCGCAGGCTTGCCGCCTTCCTCGCCCATCAGGAACATGCGCATGGAATCGGTCAGGTTCTCGCCGCCGGCTGCGGCCTTGTGCATCTTGTCGCGCCCTTCGGCGGAGCCAAGATGCGTGAGACCCGTGCCGGAAACGAGCAGATGGGCCGCATCCGGATGATCGATCGGCGTCAGCAGTGTGACCGCTGCAAGATCGATCAGGTCTCCCATGCGTTGCTCCGCCAGCGCGGCGAGGGTCGATCCGGCGGCCAGCGCCTGCTGCGCCAGTTGCAGCGTCGTTTCCGCGCCGCTCAGGACAAAGGCCTGCCTATCGGTATCAAGCGCGGCGACACCGCGCCCGCCATCTTGCGAGAACTGGATCAGCGAACGGATCATCGACTGGCCATCTCCCTTGCACCTTCAACCGTGCGCGGCAGTTGCCACGGATTGGCGGATTGCAATGCGGCAGGCAGCATTGCCTCGGGGATGTCCTGATAGCAGACGGGCCTCAGGAACCGCGCCATGGCCAGAGTTCCCACCGAAGTGGTGCGAACATCGCTGGTCGCGGGGAACGGGCCGCCATGGACCATGGCCGGGCATACTTCGACGCCGGTCGGCCAGCCGTTTGCCAGCACCCGGCCGGCTTTGCCTTGCAGCAGCGGCAGCAACGATGCCGCACTGGCACTGTCAGAACCGTCCATGTGGATGCTCGCGGTAAGCTGGCCTTCCAGTCCGGCGACCACCTGCGTGACTTCGGTGAAATCTGCACAGCGAATGAGAACCGATGCCGCGCCGAACACCTCATGGCCAAGGGCGAGGTCGGCAAGGAAAGCGGCTGCGCTCGTTTCAAACAGTGCGGCAGTGCAGCGGTTGGGTGCGGAAGCCGCCTGACCCTGAGCGATGACCTGCGCGGCAGGATTGGCTGCCAGAGCGGCAACACCGGCACCATAGTTGGCATGGAATGCCGGGGGTCAGCATGACCGGCGGTTCGGCAGCAGCCATGGCCTCTGCCGCCGCTGTCACAAAGCGGTCAAGCTCCGGCCCGTCAATGGCGATCACCACGCCCGGATTGGTGCAGAACTGCCCGGCGCCCAGCATCAGCGATCCGGCAAACCCGGCGCCCAGCGCTTCGGCGCGCGCCGCCAGTCGCATGGGGCAGCAGGACGACCGGATTGACGCTGCTCATTTCGGCATAGACCGGGATAGGCTCGGCGCGCGAAGCAGCAATGGCGACCAACGCCAGGCCTCCGCTGCGCGAGCCGGTGAACCCGACTGCCTTGATGCGCGGATCGGCAACCAGCGCCGCGCCGAGATCATGCGACGTGCCGGGCAGGAAGGAAAACACGCCTTCGGGCAGTCCGCAAGCGGCCACAGCGGCGAGGATAGCGCGCGCGACCAGTTCGCCGGTGCCGGGGTGGGCCGGGTGGCCCTTGACCACGACCGGGCAGCCCGCCGCCAGCGCCGAGGCGGTGTCGCCGCCGGCGACCGAGAAGGCGAGCGGGAAGTTCGACGCGCCGAACACCGCAACCGGCCCAAGCGCGACGTTCATGCGCCGCAGATCGGCGCGCGGCGGCGTGCGATCGGGCAATGCCGGGTCGATGGTGACGTCCAGCCATTCGCCCTTGCGCAGCTCGTCGGCGAACATCCTGAGCTGCCCGCAGGTGCGCCCGCGCTCCCCTTCCAGCCGCATGCGCGGCAGGCCGGTTTCGGCCATGGCTGTCGCAATGAGTTCGTCCCCGATGGCGACGATCAGCTTCGCCACCGCTTCGAGGAAGGCGGCGCGCGTTGCCGGTGGGCAGGGCGGCAAAGGCCGGGGATGCCGCTTCAGCCAGCGCGCAGGCTGCGGCAACATCGTCCGCCGTGGCTTCGCAATAGGCCTGCGGCAGGGCCTCTCCCGTCGCGGGGTTCGCGGCATGGAAATGCGCAGCGCTGCGGCGCGTGGCGCGAGAACCAATCAAGATGGACCCGTCGATTGTCACTCTGAACTCCTTGTCAGGTCGCATCACCGCGACGTCCGGCCAGCCTGCCTAGTGGTTGTCCCGGGGCAGGCCGCTGGTCTGGGCGATGCGCTGGAATGCTTCCGCACCTTCGAGAATCGCGCCGCTGTCGAGCTGGCCGACCAGCGCGCGCTGGATCGCCTGCCAGGGCGTCTGCGATGGCGGATAGGCATAGCCGCCCGCTGTCTCCAGCGCGGCGCGGCGCTCCGCAAGTTCCGCTTCGGGCAACAGGACATCGGCAGTGCCGCGAGCGAGATCGATGCGCACGCAGTCGCCGGTGCGCAGTAAGGCCAGACCCCCGCCTACCGCGGCTTCCGGCGAGGCGTTGAGGATCGAGGGGCTGGCGCTGGTGCCGGATTGGCGGCCATCGCCGAGGCACGGCAGATCGCGCACGCCCTCGCGCAGCAGATAGGCCGGCGCGCGCATGTTCACCACTTCGGCCGCGCCGGGATAGCCGATCGGCCCGGCGCCGCGCATCACCAGCAGGGTATTTACATCGATTTCGAGCGCGGGATCGTCGATCCGGGCGTGGTAGTCCTCTGGCCCATCAAACACGACGACCTTGCCCTCAAAGGCTTCGGGGTTGGCGGGATTGCTGAGGTAGCGCGCGCGGAACTGCGGCGAGATGACGCTGGTTTTCATGATTGCCGTGTCGAACAAATTGCCGGACAGGACGATGAAACCGGCGTCGGCGAGCAGCGGCTCTGCAAAGGGCCAAATGACGCGTTCGTCCTGGATTTCCGCGCCCCGGCAATTGTCGCCGATACCGCTTCCGGTAACCGTCAGCGCATCTTCATGGATCAGGCCCGCACCCATCAACTGATTCACCACCGCCGGAACCCCGCCGGCATGATAATAATCCTCGCCCAGGTATTCTCCCGCCGGCTGCAGATTGACCAGCAAGGGCACCTTGTGGCCATGCTCCTGCCAGTCACGCAGGGATAGCTCGACGCCCATGTGGCGGGCGATGGCGGCAAGGTGGATCGGCGCATTGGTCGATCCGCCGATCGCCGAATTGACGACGATGGCGTTGAGAAACGCCTCGCGCGTCATGATGTCGGATGGCTTCAGGTCCTCGCGCACCAGATCGACGATGCGCTTGCCGGTGTGGTAGGCATTCTCCGCCCGGTCACGATACGGTGCTGGGATGGCGGCGGAACCGGGCAGCGACATGCCGAGCGCCTCGGTCAGGCTGTTCATCGTCGTCGCCGTGCCCATGGTGTTGCAATAACCGGTCGAGGGGGCGGAGCTGGCCACGAGCTTGATGAAGCCGGTGTCGTCGATCTCGCCGCGGCTGAGCATTTCGCGCGCTTTCCACACGATGGTGCCGCTGCCGGTGCGTTCGCCGCCCTGCTTGTTGGAAGCGTGCCAGCCATTGAGCATCGGCCCGACCGAGAGAGCGATGGCGGGCAGGTTCACCGTCGCCGCCGCCATCAGCGCGGCGGGCGTGGTCTTGTCGCAGCCGATGGTCAGCACCACGCCGTCGAGCGGATAGCCATGCAGCACCTCGACCAGCCCGAGATAGGCGAGGTTGCGATCAAGCCCGGCAGTGGGCCGCTTGCCGGTTTCCTGGATCGGATGGACCGGGAAATTCGATGGCGATCCCGCCCGCCTCGCGGATGCCCTCGCGCACGCGCTCGGCCAGCACCAGATGATGGCGGTTACAGGGTGAGAGGTCGCTGCCGGTCTGGGCGATGCCGATGATCGGCCTGCCCGAGCGCAGTTCCTCAAGGCTCAGGCCGAAGTTGAGATAGCGCTCCAGATAGAGCGCGGTCATGTCGATATTGTCCGGATTATCGAACCACGCGGCAGAACGGAGCTTTCTGGTCACCTGGCCAGTCACTTGGCAGTGCTCACGCGCAGGATCATCGTGTGCCGGTAGGTTTCGCCGGGGTTCAGGCGGGCAGAGCCGAACTCCGGGCGATTGGGCGTGTCCGGGAACTTCTGCGGCTCCAGCACGAAGCCATCGCCCATCCGGTAGACGCAGCCGCCCTTGCCGATGTTGGCGCCATCGAGGAAATTGCCGGTGTACATCTGCAGGCCGGGCTCGGTGGAGAGCACCTCCAGAACGCGGCCCGGATGCGGGATCGAGCACGCGCGCGGCGAGCTGCGGCTGGCGGTCTGGCCCTTGTCGAGCACCCAGTTGTGGTCATAGCCGCGCCCGATGCGGATCTGCGCGTCATTGCCGTCGCGCAGGCCATCGGCGAGCACCCGGCCCCGGGTGAAATCGAACACAGTTCCCTTGACCGGTCTCAGTTCCCCGGTCGGGATCAGCGTGTCATCGACCGGCGTATAGCGGCTGGCGGGCATGGTCAGCCGCTGGTGCATCGCGCCTTCGCGGGCGCAGTGCCCCGCCACGTTGAACAGCGCGTGGTTGGTCATGTTGATGATCGTCGGCTTGGTCGTGGTCGCGGTGAAGGCGATGGTCAGGCTGCCGCGATCGTCGAGCGAATAGGTCACGGTTGTCCGCACTTCGCCGGGATAGCCGGAATCGCCGTCCGGGCTGGTCAGCGAGAGAACGACCGAGGCGAGCGGTCCGCTGCCCACCGACTCGACCTTCCACAACTGCCGGTCAAAGCCATTGCCGCCGCCATGCAGCGTGTTGACGCCGTTGTTCACCGGCAACTGGTAGGTCTGGCCATCCAGCGTGAACCGGCCCTTGGCAATGCGGTTGGCAAAGCGGCCGACCGTCACGCCGAAGAAGTCCTGCCTGGCTTCGTATTCGCCGGCCGTATCGTGGCCCGAGCACGATATCGGCCTTCCTGCCCTTGCGGTCAGGCGCGATCAGCGATTGCAGCGTCGCGCCATAGGCAATGATGCGCGCGGAAACGCCCGCAGGCATTGCGCAAGGTCACGGCCTCGACACTGGTGCCATTCGTCAGCGTTCCGGCAGAGCTATCGCTCGGCAGTCGCAGCATGGGCGACCCCTGCTGCCGCCAGCCATGCCACGACCCCGAGCGGCGATCAAACTTGACCGGCTTCATCGAACGTCTTCCTTCGATTCAAACTCACGGTCGCCTGCCGGTGACTTACGCGCAGATTACGGCTCCAGACGGACGACGGTGACCGAATGGGGCGGCAGGTTCAGCGTCAGCTTGCCGTCACGGGCGGCAGCGCTGAACGGCTTGGGTGCAACCGCATTGGGCGCTTCATAGGTGTTGACGGTGTTGAAGCTTGCTGCCGTCAGAACCTCGCCTTCGGCCCTGCTCGCGGTGACGCCCGGAACCGCCACGGACACTTCGGCGGCATTGTTGGGGTCGAGATTCGACAGCGAAAGCCAGACCTTGCCGTCCTTGCCCCGCGCCGCGATGGCATCGACTTTGGGCAGGACGATCTTGTCGAACCTGTATTCGCCCGCATTGAACGTGACCGGCAGGAAAGTCGCATCCTGGAACGGCACATACATCTTGTAGACGTGATAGGTCGGCGTCAGCACCATCTTGGGCCCTTGCGTCATGATCATCGCCTGCAGCACGTTCACCATCTGGGCGATGTTGGTCATGCGCACGCGGTCGGCATGGCGGGCAAAGATGTTGAGGTTCATCGCCGCCGCAATGCCGTCGCGCAGCGAGTTCTGCTGGATGAGGTGCATCTGCTCGGTGCCCTCGGTGGGCTTGAGCCAGACACCCCATTCATCCACGACCAGCGCGACATGCTTCTTGGGATCATAGCGGTCCATGATCTCGGAATGCTTGGTGACGGTGCGGTCCATCCACTGCGACTGCATCAGGATGGTGGCATATTCCTTTTCGCCAAATCCGGTCGCCGGTTCGTTGAACGGTAGCCGAGCCCCAAGTGTACTGGTGCAGCGAGATGCCATCGATATCCCAGTAGATCGGGCTGCGCGCTTTCCACGCCTTCATGATCACTTCGGTATAGGACGGATCGGAACTGTTCGGTCCGGCGGCGATGCGCCGCATGCCGTTGGGATTGCTGGGCAGCGAATCCATCGGTTTGCCGGTCATCAGGTCCTTGGCAATGGCCGAGAAGTCGACGCGAGGCGGTGCCTGATCCGGATTATAGTTGTGCACGAAATGGGCGAAGATCTTCATCTTGGTGACATATTCTTCGCCGCTGTAAGGCCCGCCGCAGCCCCACATCTCGTTGCCGAGGCCCAGGTAGCGCACCTTGTAGGGTTCCCGGCGACCATTTGCGGCCCGCTCTTTGGCGGCGGTCGAAGGCGCGACGGCGGTCATGTATTCGACCCAGTCGGCGGCTTCCTGGACCGTGCCCGAGCCCACGTTGACCGAGATATAGGTCTCCGAGCCGATCTGCTGCGCAAAATCCATGAATTCGTGCGTGCCGAAGGTGTTGGGCTCGACCGCGCCGGCCCAGATAGAGTTGGTCGTTACCTTGCGGCGGGTCGCCGGGCCGACGCCGTCACGCCAGTGATATTCGTCGGCAAAGCAGCCGCCCGGCCAGCGCACCACCGGCACCTTGATCGCGCTTGAGCGCGCCGACCACATCGCTGCGGATGCCGCGCACGTTGGGGATCTTCGAATTCTTGCCGACCCAGACCCCGCCGTAGATGCCCTTGCCGAGGTGCTCGGCGAACTGGCCGAAGATGTCGCGGTTGATCACCGGGCCGGGCTTGTCGGCCTCGAATGGTCAGCGGACCGGGTGTTGCGGCAGCGATCTGCGGCGCTGGCGCTGCACATCTTGCGCAAATGCCTGACCGGAAAGTGCGAGCGCAATTGCTGCGACACCGTGCTTGATCGACTTGATTACCATGCTCACTCTCCTGCCCGCATAACACGAAAACGCCTTCATCCGTGGATGGGCGATTCGGTGCGTGAACCGATTGACCACGCCCGGATATACTCCTACTAATGAAATGACAACACACGGGAGGATGAAAATGGCCGGACCGGCTCCGATTTCTGGCAATGCTGCGGGATCCCGCCAGGGCAGCGCGCTCTGCATCAGGCCCGGCCTACGGCAAGACCCTCGCTTTGCTGGCCAGCCTGTTCTTCATGTGGGGCTTCATCACGGTGATCAACAACACGCTGCTGCCGCACCTGCGCAGCGTGTTCGACCTGAATTACACCCAGACCACCTTGATCGAATCGGTCTGGTTCATCGCCTATTTCGTCGCCTCGATGCCCTCGGCCTTCCTGATCGAGCGGGTCGGCTACAGACGCGCGATCATCATCGGCTTGCTGATCATGGCGGTGGGTTCGCTCGGCATGGTCCCGGCGGCGCGGATGCCGTCCTTCGAGGTGACGCTGGCGGCGCTGTTCGTCATCGCCTGCGGCATTGCGCTGCTGCAGGTGGCAGCAAACCCCTATGTCGCCGTCATCGGTCCGCAAGAAACCTCGGAATCGCGGCTGACGCTGGTGCAGGCATTCAACTCGATGGGCACCTTCTTCGCCCCCTATTTCGGTGGCTACCTGATCCTCAGCCGCACGGTTTCAGGCACGACGATGGAAGGCACGTCGCGATCAGCCTTGAGCAGCGCATGGCCGATGCGCAGGCAACGCAGCTGCCCTATGTGCTGGTCGCGGTGGTGCTGGTGGTGCTGGCGCTGGTCATCAGCCGCGCCAAGCTGCCCGAACTGGGCCAGGAAACCCGCCGCGCCAATGCCGAGGAGCGCAAGCATCTGTCACTGTGGAACCACCGCAACCTGGTGTGGGGCGTGCCTGCAGATCTTCATCTATCTGATTGCCGAAATCGGCGTCGCCAACCTGTTCATCAACTTCGTCTCGCAGCCCGGCATCGGCAACATGACCCATGCCGATGCCGCCAACTACCTCATTCTGCTGTGGGGCGGGATGATGGTCGGGCGGTTTGCCGGTGCATTCCTGATGCGCTCGATCCCAGCGAACAAGGTTCTGGCGGCCTTTGCGCTGGCGGCGCTTGTCGTGATGCTCGCCGCAGCGACGCTGCACGGCCCGATCGCGATGTGGGCGCTGATCCTTGTCGGCCTGTGCCATTCGATCATGTTCCCGACGATCTTCGCGCTCGGCATCAAGGATCTCGGCCCCCTGACCGAGGAAGGCTCGGGCCTGCTGATCACCGCCATCGCCGGCGGCGCGCTGGTGGTGATCCAGGGCTGGCTGGCGGATCGCTATGGCCTGCAGCAAAGCTTCTACCTCACCGCCGCCTGCGAGCTCTATGTGCTGTGGTACGCGATCTGGGGCTGCAAGACGAAGGCGGCTGCGTGAGCCCAGCGGTCAGGCTTGTCTGGGAAGTCGGCGCACTGCTGGGCGAAGGTCCGGTCTGGTGCCCGCATGAACAGGCGCTCTGGTTCGTCGATATCAAGCGCGGGGCGATCCACCGCCATCTGCCGACAACGGGTGCCTGCGAGACCTTCCCGGTGGGCGGCATGCCCAGTTTCATCGTGCCCGTGGACGGTGGCGGCATGCTCGTCGGCTCAGGAAACGGCATCTTCCGGTTTGAGCAGGGCGCCATCGGCGAACAGATCGCCGCGATCCCCATGCCCGCCCACAACCGCACCAACGATGCGACGGTCGATGCGCTGGGACGTCTGTGGCTGGGCACGATGGATGATGACGAAGTGCTGGAGACCGGCGCGCTCTACTGCCTCGATCGCGGCATGCTGCACGCCTTGCCGGCCCGGGCAATCGTCACCAACGGCCCGGCGGTCACCGCCGATGCCAGGACGCTCTACTTTGTCGATTCCGCAGCGGCGCCGCATCTGGCGTCATGCAATTGTTGACGGCCCCGGCATCGCGGAGCCGGAACTGTTCCTCCAGCTTGCGCAGGCGGACGGTCATCCGGACGGCGTCGTGCTCGACAGCGAGCACTGTCTGTGGGTCGCGCTCTGGGATGGCTGGGGCGTGCGGCGCTATGCGCCAGACGGCACACTCTTGCTGCAAGTCGATATGCCCTGCGCCCGCGTGACCAAGATCGCCTTCGGCGGGCCGGACCTGCGCACCGCCTATGTCACGACCGCGCGAACCGGTCTCGATGCGGCCCAGCTGGCGCGGCAACCACTGGCGGGCGGGCTGTTCGCTTTCGACGCGCCGGCACCCGGCAGTCCATTGCCACATTATCGCTGCGGAGATTGAGGATACCCATCGTTGAATGGAGAAATCCGAACTGTTGCCTCCGTTCAATCACAAGAACCCCGCGCCGGCATGGTTCTCGAACAGTCCAGCCGAGCGCACATATGCCCGCGTGTCAACCGGCGTGGGATCTTGACCCCGGATCGGCGTTCAACATTGACCCCGCACATAGCGCGTAATTTCGGGTTGTCGCGGTAGTCCATAGGAGGGACCCGCGGACGACGCCGCGCGCCGTCAGGAGCGCTGGCGGCGGCGTCCGTGGGAGGTGCCTGTGGACCCACCGGGTCAACCCGGGGGATGGGGGTCTGGGGGAAGGGGTTTTGGCTGTGCCGGTCTTCGACTCAGGCGGCTTCGCGGCTCTTGAACCGCCAGCTCTCGTTGCCGGTCTCGACGATGTCGCAGTGATGGGTCAGGCGGTCGAGCAGCGCGGTGGTCATCTTGGCGTCGCCGAACACCTGCGGCCATTCGCCGAACGCGAGGTTGGTGGTGACGATCACCGAGGTCTGCTCGTAGAGCCGACTGATCAGGTGGAACAGCAACTGGCCGCCGGACTGGGCGAACGGCAGATAGCCGAGCTCGTCGAGGATCACGAGGTCGAGCCGCGAGAGCTGGTCGGCGATGCGGCCAGGCTTGCCGGCACGGGCTTCGGCCTCGAGCCGGTTGACCAAGTCGACGGTGTTGTAGAACCGGACCCTGGCGCCGGTGCGCACGCAAGCCCGGCCGATGGCGATCGCCAGGTGGGTCTTGCCGGTCCCGGTGCCGCCGACCAGCACGGCATTGCGCTCGATGGCGAGGAAGCTGCCGGTGGCGAGATCGCGGACCAGCTGCTCGTTGATTGGCGTGGCGGTAAAGTCGAAGTCGGCGATCTCCTTGGCCAGCGGCAGCTTGGCGATGGTCATCTGGTACTTGATCGACCGCGCCTGCTTCTCGTCGATCTCGGCCTTCAGCAGATCGCCGACCACGCGCTGCGCCGAGTGCTGGCGCTTCACCGCATCGGTGATCACCTCGTCATAGGCATGGCGCATGCCGGCAAGCTTCAGCGCTCCCATCATGGCCAGTATCTCGTGGCGTTCCATAGAACCTCCTCAGGCTGTCGTAGCGGGCGCAGTCGGCGACCGGCTCGTGGGCAAGCCGGAGCGCCTCGGGTGTGACGATATTGAGCGGCGCCGGTGGCTGGCGCTGGCGGGTCAGGATGTTGAGCACGATGTCGCGGCTGACAGTCCCGCCGGCCAGCGCCTCGGCACAGGCCGCCTCGACTGCCTCAACCCCGTCGGTCACGACCGCAGAGAGGATCCCCACCATCTGCCGGTCACCATCGCCATGGTGGCCGAGGCGGCGGCGCACCCGCTCGATCGCAGGCGGCAGCGCCCAGTCCTTGAACGGTGCGCCGTTGCGCAGCGCTCCGGGCTTCCTCGCCAACACCGGCAGGTAGTGCCAGGGGTCGTAGATCGTCTGATCCCGGCCGAACCGGCGCACATGTTCCGCGACGATCTCGCCGTCCTGGCGGATGACGATGCGGTCGGCGTAGGCGTGGATATCGACCGGCCGGCCGGCCGCCTTCGCGTGGACCGAGTATTTGTTGTAATCGAACCGCACCAGCAGCGTCTTGGAGACCGAAGCCGGCAGGGCATGGAAGCCGTCGAAGCGCCCGCGATAGGCGATCAGCGCTGGCCGGTCGGTCTCCTCGAACATCTCCCAGATCGTCCGATCCTTGCGTTCGGGATGCGCCGCCCGCCGGGCGTGGCTGACGCAGCGATCCTCCAGCCAGGCGTTGAGCTCGGCAAAGCTCTTGAACCGCAGCCGCGGCGTGAAGAAGCGCTCGCGCACCAGGCCGACCTGGTTCTCGACCTGCCCCTTCTCCCAGCCTGACGCCGGCGTGCAGGCGACCGGCTCGACCAGATAATGGCCGCACATCTGCTGGAAGCGCCGGTTGTACTGCCGCTCGCGACCCACGAAGATCGCATCGACCGCGGTCTTCATGTTGTCGTAGATTCCGCGCTGGCAGGCCCCGCCGAAGAACGCGAAGGCCCGGTCGTGCGCGTCGAACACCATCTCCTGGCTCTCGCGCGGGTAGGCGCGGACGTAGAACATCCGGCTATGGCAAAGGCGCATGTGCGCGACCTTTGCCGTCGTCACCACGCCGTCAATGAGGACGATCTCGTGGCTCCAATCGAACTGGTAAGCCTCGCCCGGATCGAAGCTCAGCGGAACATAGGCGGCGGCTGCCATCGCCGACCGGTCGCGCTGCCAGCCCCGCGCATATCGCCGCACGGCATCATAGCCGCCGCGATAGCCCAACCCCTGCAGCTCCTCGAAGATCCGCACCAGCGTCAGTCGCTCGCGTCGCGACTTGCGCTCGTTCGTCTCCAGCAACCGGTCCAGGTCCGCCGCCCACGGCCCCAGCTTCGGCAGCGGCTGAACCGAACGCTCGTAGGAAAACGCCGTCTCGCCCGAGCGTAGCACCTTGCGCACCGTGTTGCGCGACACGCCAAGGTCCCGCACGATCTCCTTGATCGACTTGCCCTTGACGAAAAACTCGCGCCGGATCCGCGCCACCGTCTCCACAACCAGCATCCCCCGCGGCCTCCGGCAAAACCGGAAGCGTGAACCGTCATCGTTCAGGGGGTCAATTTTCAGGCCGATCAGCCCCGAACGGGGTCAATATTGCAGGCCAAATTCACACGCAGGAGCAGCTGGGCTTGGGCAGTTGATGCCCGGCACGGCCCGCGAACTTGGCGTGGCCAATCGCTTCGACCCCGTCGCCAACATTTCCGGAGCGGCACGCTACCTTCGCCAAATGCTCGACAAGTTCGGTATGGTGCATCTCGCTGTCGCTGCCTACAATGCCAGGCCCGGCGCGGTCGAACGCGCAAGGGGTATTCCGCGTAACGGCGAGACACCGGCATACGTCTCGAACGTCTTGGCATTCTGGGGGTTCAGGTGAGTTTTGCGAGTGATAATCTGGCAGGCAGGCGCAAGCGGATCACCGGCTTTCTTGAGCAAGGCCCTCGCAGGCTTCAGCTTGTCACCGATGCTGGTGATCGTTGGTCGCTCGATTGCGAGGAATTCGATTCCGATCTGATCGGCCAGAAAGTAACCGCTGAAGGTGTGCTGGTCGGCTTGGACCGATTGAAGGTCTACTGGATAGGCGACTCCTCGGCTTAGCTCTGTAGCGCCCGCACAGATCGAACTATTTTCACTACATTCCAGGGTCAGATTCCCACAGCTAAGCGTGGGATCGAATCACTCGTCTGCAGCTGGCTGATCCCGAGGCATCTTCGTGAAGCTGAGAACCCTGGCACCTATCAAAGGCCACTGTTTGGAGCGCAAAGCTACCTACAGAGCTACCTAGAGCCAATTTGGCTCTAGGTGGTGTCAGCTAAGTCATTGAAAAATTGGCGCGCCCGGAACGATTCGAACGTCCGACCCTCAGATTCGTAGTCTGATGCTCTATCCAGCTGAGCTACGGGCGCGGGAGAGGCGCACATAGGAGCGCGGCCTGGCTTGGCAAGCGCCTATATGGTCGCGATCAGCGCCTTGGCGAGCGGAACGTCGAGCGGCGGCATGGCCAGGTCCGGGATCTCGCCGGGCGCGAACCAGGCGATCTCCTCGCCATCCAGGCACCGCGGCTCGCCTGCCCACGCCCGGCACATGTAAAGCAGGATGACATAGGGCGCGCGCGGCGCCGGCGGCAAGCGGGATCGCTGGCGAACGCAACCGGGACCAGCGATCCGGGATCGAGCCGCACGGCCAGTTCCTCCCCGATCTCGCGAATCAGCGCGGATTCCGGCGATTCTCCAGGATCGATCTTGCCGCCGGGGAATTCCCAGAGCCCGCCATGTTCGCCGCCCAGACGCCGCCGCTGCAGCAAAATACGGCCATCGCCGCCAATCAGCGCCGCCGCGACCACCGGGATGACTGTCGAATTTTTTTGCAAAGCGGTTACCCAAATTAACGAATTCTAAAGGACGCAATGGAAAACAGTGACACTGACCATGGATTATTGCGAGAATCGTATGTCGATCTTGTCCTCATCTGGCCGCCTTGCAAAAGACGAAAGCGGCACGACTATCCTCGAGTACGGCCTTATTCTTGGCCACGGTCAGCATAGGCATCATTGCCGCCGCCGCGCAACTTACCAACGGCAGCGGCGGTATGTGGAGCATCGCGACCAACGCTCTGACCGGCTCGTAACAATTCTTTCCACCGTTAAGAGTTCTTCAACACATTCCGCCTAAACCTCCAATTGTCCGGCAGATGCTAGTTTGACGGATCGGGTAATGTAGATTGCAAACCAGGAGACATAACATGAAGTTTTTCAAGAAGCTGCTTCGCAACGAAGCTGGCGCCACCGCCATCGAATACGGCCTGATCGCCGCCCTCATCGCGGTTGCCGCGATCGGCGCCATGCACGGCCTCAGCGACGCGATCTCGGGTTCGTTCAACGCCACCGCCGTCGAGCTGAACGCAGCTTAATCGATAGCTGATGGTCGCATTCAGCCACCAAGCTAGGCTAAAGGAAAGGGCGGCGAGGCAACTCGCCGCCCTTTTCTCTTTGTCCTCAAGCCCGGATCGATACGACGGCACACCTCTAGTAGGTAACGATCTTGACCTTCTGACCGGGGCTCAGCTGACTCGACGCGGCAAGTCCGTTGAGCACCAGAAACCGGTCGAGCGGCGAATCGCTGTAGGCCATGCGCTGCGCCAGCGACTGCACCGTATCCCCGGCCTTCACAGTCACCACCGCCAGCTTGCGCGGCTTGACCGCCGCGGCTTCATTGTCGGGAATCCGGCGGACCGACTGGTACATCGGATCGAACACATTGGCGCTGCCTGCATTGACGATCGTGATGAAGTGGAAGGCCTGGCTCTTCGTGAATTCATAAGCGAAGACAACGACATCCACTTGTCCGCTGCCGCCCTGAACTCGCGCCATGCCATAGGATGCGGCGAATTCCATTCACCGTCGTGCGCTGGATCGACGATGGCTTGATCTGCTGCTGGCCCTGCTGGGTCAGGCCCGCGAAGGCGGCATTGATATAGGCATCCATGTCGCCGGTGTAGTTCGCGCCGGTAAACTCGCCCTTGCCCGACTGGCCGCTGATCGAAACCGACCGCGTGCCGTTGACCAGGAAGAACCCGTTCGGCGCCTGGAACGCCAGCTTGAGATCGGGGTGGGTGAACTTGCGCCCATCGACAACGCCCTGGCGCGGGTCGTCGCCATACATGACGCCATCGATGCTGCGCAGGAACGTGTCGCGATTGACATTGCCGGTCGCGCCGCCGCCCGCCCTCGCCAGCGCGGCGCGAACCCTCGAGGCCGGATCGGGGTGCGTCGAGGCCCAGGCCGGCACGCGGTTCTGCGTGCCCATCAGCCTGGCCTCAAGCGCGTTTTGGCTGGCCAGGCTCTGCAGCACGGTCGACATGGCGCGCGGATCGTAGCCCGACCGGCGCAGATAATCGATGCCGAGATTGTCCGCTTCGGTCTCCTGCTTGCGCGAAAACCCGAGCGTAAGCATCTGCGATCCTTGTGAAAAAACCTGCTGGCCGATTTGTCCCGCGGTGCCGCTGCCAAGCACCATGCCCGACAGGATCGTACCCAGAGCGCCGAGAATGGAATTGCGGGTTGCCGCGCTTTGCCGCTTCTTCGAGTGCTGCGCGGCGACATGGCCGACTTCGTGGCCGAGCACGCCGGCCAGCTCCGCCTCATTGTTCATCAGCGCGACCAGCTGCCGGGTGACATAGACGTAACCGCCGGGAATGGCGAAAGCGTTGTTGACCGGCGAATTGAGCAAGGTGACGGTGAAATCCCCTTTCGCATTGGACAGGCCCGACTGGACGGCGACCGACTTGCCGACGTTTTCGACATAGGTCGCTTGCGCGCCGGTCATCGCGCCGCCGAATTCCGCGACGAGCTGCGGATGGGCCTCGGCGCCCTGCTGCTTGTCCTTCTGGCTGATCGCCTGGACCGCGGCCGGCTGGGCGCTTGGCCGCGCGGCCGTCGATTGGGCAAATCCGGCATTGGCGGGCGCAAGCAGGGCCATCGCGGCCGCTGGCAATAGTGCTATCGTCTTGCGCTTGGCGGAAAAACTGCGTGGCATTGTCGCGACTCCTTACCCAATCCGTTTCCTGACATATAGTTAAGACGGCATGCCTCGCATTGAAACCCCTGTTCTGAGGGTCCGCCCGCCGGACCCCAGCGGATGGCGGGCATTGACCAATTCCACCAGGCGGGCACTATCGACATGGGTATATATCTGGGTCGTGGCGATGTCCGCATGGCCGAGCAGGCTCTGAAGCACCCGCAGATCCGCGCCGCCTTCAAGCAGATGGGTGGCGAAAGCATGCCTCAGGACGTGCGGACTGACCTTTTCCGGCGCGATACCGGCCCGTGCCGCCAGGTCGCGCAGCAGCTGGAACAGCCTGACCCTGGTGAGGTGCGCCCTGGCTCCGCGCGAAGGGAACAGCTGGCGCGATGCCCCGGGCCGCACGGCAAGCCAGCGCGACAGGGCCTGCTCTCGCCCGGGTTCCGACCGGCACCATGCGCTGCTGGCCGCCCTTGCCGGTCACCGTCAGGAACGGGGCATCGCGCGGCACCGCGGACAGGGGCAATCCAACTAGCTCGCTTGCCCGCAAGCCCGATCCATAGAGCAGTTCGAGCAGGGCGAGCAGGCGCAAAGCTTCCGGCTTGTCGCCCTCGGCGTCCGCCTCCGCCCGGACGAAGAGCGCCTCGACTTCGGCGTGGGTCAGCAGCCTGGGCAACGGCCGGCGCGCCCTTGGCCGCGGCAAGGCCGGCGAAGGATCGTCGCCGCGCAGTCCTTCATCGACAAGAAAGCCGTAGAACTGGCGCAGCGCCGAACACTTGCGCGCCAGGCTCGCCGGGGCCAGACCGGCCCACGCCTCGCCAAGCGAGGTCAGCGCCGCACCATCGGCCGCGGCCGGATCGCCGATCGCTTGCGCCGCGCTTTCAAGGTCGCGGCGATAGGCGGCCAGGGTGTTGGCGGCGGCGCCCCGCTCGGCGGCGAGCATCGCCAGAAAGGCGTCGATCGCGCCAGGAACCGACTAGAATCCGATGCCACTAACCTCGCGCCATGGCTTCGGCCGCGATCATCCGCGCTTCGGCTTCCAGTCCCACACGGCGCAGCGCCGAAACGATGTTGTAGAGATGCAGCGGCGTCATCTTCGACCAATCCTCGCCCTGCATGCCCAGCCCGGCGAGCAGCGCCACAAGCCCCCGGTTGTTCACCTCAGCGGCCTGGTGCATCGCGATCGTCCAGCGGGTCTTGCGGCCGATATTGACCTTGAGATCGCTGGCGAATTCACCTGCGGTCTCGGGCGTCAGCCTGCGGAGACCAGCCAGACCCGCCAGCAGAAAGGCGGATTTGCGCGAATCCGCGCTTTCGTCCGATCCGCGGAATTTCTGCAATGCATCGATCGTTGACCGGCGCCGAACGGGTCCGGCGCGGCAACCACCAGGATCGCCCATGCCTGGCTGCCGATTTCGGCGACCGGCGCCCACTGCATGGCGTTGCGGTCCAGCCCGGCCGACAGCATCGACGCGATCAGGTCAGGCGCCTGGCCGGCCAGATCGCTTGGTCGCCGGCATGCGCGCCGCCGCATAGGCGGTCAGCACCTGGCGCGAATAGCGCTCAAGCGGACTTGCCGCCCCGTTCCACAGCTGCTGCATCGCCGAGAGCCGCGCCATGGCGTCGCCGCCGACATAGGCGTCGCGCAGCTGGGCCGATCGCGTCTCCCATTCGCCGGTCGTGTCCTGATCGGAATAGATCTGGCTATAGAGATCGACCATCGCCTGGCTGGAGAGAATTCCGGCGCCGGCCGCGCGGTCCGCCGCCGCCGCCCGCCTGGTCAGGCCCAGCATCGGCGCCGTCGCCGCGACATGATCGTAGCGAGGGCCTGCGCCCGCCATCGCCTCCGCGGGTGGCTCCAGCCCGACGCCAATGGTCAGCGCATAGCGGAAAGGGGTCATGTCCGTGACCCCGTCCCACTCGATCTTGACCGCGCGCCGCGCCTTGCCCGCCGCGCCCGCATACTTCTGGGCGAGCAGGACATCGATCTTGGGCAGCTTCCCGTCTGCAAGTTCCTTGTCGAGCCGGCTCATCGCCAGGTTGCCTTCGCCGCGAAAAGCGCTGCAGATCGACTGCAAGACCTGCCACTGCGGATCCTTGCGGGAATTGCCCTGGATCGCCACAGCCGGGCAAATTCCGGTGATGTCCGCTGTCGCGACATAGGCGTCGATCGCCGCCTGGGTCAGATCGGGCGTGAACTGGCCGGTATCGATATCCTGCACCAGCGCCCGCGCGGCCTCGCCCTCGCCCATGCGCACCAGCAAGGCGGCGCGCAGGGCGACAAAGTCACCCGGACTCATCCCTCCAGGCGCATCGAGCCGCGAAGCCAGCGCCCGCCGCAGCAGAATGTGGCCCCAGCGCGAGACCAGGCGGCCCTTGTTGCCGGACAGCACGGCCCGCACCAGCGAATCGTTCTGCCCGGCGAACGAACCCGCCGGCAGGCCGCCTTCGTATTCCGCCAGAACGCCGATGTGCTTGGCCGAACGCCGCGCCGCGGCAGGCATGTCCGACGTCGGCTTGAGACCGAGAACCTCGTCGAATTCCTCGGGCGTCATCTCTTCGAGTTCGGCGATCGAAGGGAGCTTGGCCGTGGAAATCACCGGGGCCGCAGCGGCGACACCGCCGGAGCCAGCCGAAGGCGTTACGTATTCTCCCGATGACGGAGCACCCGAGCGCGGCCGCGCGGCCGGCGCGCCAGCACTTTCGCCGCCGTTCTCGCCTCTGGAGGCTGGCGCCGGGGTGGGCGCGGGATCGCTTTTGGGGGCGGCCTTGGGCGCCGGACGGTCGAAACCGGGCGGCAGCAGCGATTCAGGCGCGTCCTGCGCCAGCGCCCAGACCGATGTCAACGCCAGCGCGGCGCCGGCGAGCAAGGGCAAATGCTTCATCGCCGCGGCTCGGGCGCAGGCAGCGGCAAGTGGAGCGGCTCGGATATCTCGCGCGGCGCCTCGCGCCCGCCGTCGAACCAGGCATAGGCGATCAGCGCCGCAAACAGCGCCGCCGCCAGCCACGGCAACAAGTTCCTCTGGTAATTCCTCTGGATTTTTCCTGCCACGCGCGACCGGTCCCCAATGCTTGCGCTGCCGCTTAACGCATCTATAGGCGGCGCTGCAATGGAGATCGACACTCCCACCTTCTCGACGAGCGAAATCGAGGCGCTGATGCGGCGAATCGACCGGCCCGTGGTCTTGGTCGGGATGATGGGCGTCGGCAAGACCAGCGTCGGCAAGCGGCTCGCCGCCACGCTGCACTGCCGCTTCGTCGATGCCGACGAGGAAATCGAGAAAGCGGCGCGCATGTCGATCCCGGAAATGTTCGAACTCCACGGCGAGGCCTATTTCCGCGACGGCGAGCGCCGGGTCATCGCCCGGCTGATCGAGGATGCCGGCGGCCGCATGGTGATCGCCACCGGCGGCGGCGCCTTCTGCAACGCGGAAACCCGCGCGCTCATCCTCGGCAAGGCGATCGCCGTCTGGCTCGACAGCGATCTCGATACGCTGGTCGAGCGCACCGCCCGCAAGGACAACCGCCCGCTGCTGAAGCAGGGGAACCGGCGCGAAGTCCTCGAGCGGCTGCGCGACGAAAGGCGACCGGCCTATGCGCAAGCGCCGATCCATGTCATCAGCGAAGACGGCCCGCATACGCGAACCGTCAACAAGATCCTCTCCGGAATTGCCCAATGGCCGTGATAACCGTCGATCTGGCCGGCAGGCCCTATGAAGTGCGGATCGGCGCCGGGCTGCTGGCCGAACTGGTGCCCAACTGCCGGGGCCGGCTGCGCAAGCGCGGCGTGCCGGTGGTTACCGACAGCCTTGTCCATGCCGCCTGGGGCGAAGTGGTCGAGACGGCGCTCAGGGACAACGGCCACGAACCGCACTGGCGCATCCTGCCGCCTGGCGAAGCGAGCAAGAGCTGGCGGCAGCTGGAAGGTTTGGTCGAATGGCTGCTTGCCCAGGAAGTCGAGCGCGGCGATCACATTCTCGCGCTTGGCGGCGGGGTGATCGGCGATCTCACCGGCTTTGCCTCGGCGATCCTGAAGCGCGGCTGCCATTTCATTCAGCTGCCGACCACGCTGCTCGCCCAGGTCGATAGTTCGGTCGGTGGCAAGACGGCGATCAATTCCGCCGCCGGCAAGAACCTGGTCGGCGCCTTCCACCAGCCTTCGCTGGTGCTCGCCGATCTCGCGGTGCTCGAGACCCTGCCCCCCCGCGAACTGCGCGCGGGCTATGCCGAGGTCGTGAAATACGGCCTGCTCGGCGATGCCGATTTCTTCGCCTGGTGCGACGCCAACGGCGCGGCGATGCTCGCGGGCGACGCCGCCTTGCGCGAATATGCCGTGGCGCATTCGGTCGCCGCCAAGGCCAGAATCGTCGCCGAGGACGAGCGCGAAACCACCGGGACGCGCGCGCTGCTCAACCTCGGCCATACGTTCGGCCATGCGCTAGAGGCTGAGACCGGCTTTTCCAGCCGCCTGCTGCACGGAGAGGCGGTAGCGCTCGGCATGGTGCTGGCGGCGCGCTATTCGGCACGGCGCGGGCTGATGGCCAAAGCCAGCGCGGAACATGTCGCCAGCCACCTGGCCGAGATCGGACTGCCGTCGGCAATGCCCGCGCTCGGTCTCGATTGCGATGGCCAGACCCTCACCCGGCACATGCTGCACGACAAGAAGATGGACGCGGGCGCCCTGCCCTTCGTCCTGATGAAGGGGATTGGCGCGGCCTATCTGGCGAAAGACGTCGATCTGGGCGACGTCGCTGCGTTTCTCGACGGGGAACTACGGGGGTAACAGCCGTTACGGAGAGGGCCAATGAAGCGCTACACAATCGGTAACACCGGCCTTGCCGTTTCGCGCATAGCCTTCGGTTGCGCCTCTCTGGGCGGCTGGATTCCGGGCGTGGTCGATGCCGATACGATCCAGGCCGCTGAGCGGCTGGTCCACACGGCGCGCGATACCGGCATCACGCTGTTCGACATGGCCGATTTCTATGGCCACGGTAACGCCGAGACGGCATTTGGCGAAGTTTTGAAGCGATCGCCTTCGCTGAGAGACAGCCTGGTCATTCAATCCAAATGCGGCCAGATCATGCCCGGCGATCCGCAAGCCGGCGATCCCTATCGGGTGGACTTGAGCCGCGATCATATTGTCGCTTCCGTCGAAGGCAGCCTCAGGCGGATCGGCACCGATCGCCTGGACATCCTGCTGCTTCACGCACCCGACGCGCTGATGGTTCCCGATGAGATCGGCGAGGCATTCGCAGCGCTCAAGCAGGCGGGCAAAGTGCGCCATTTCGGCGTCAGCAATTTCAGCGCGATGCAGATCGAGAGGCTCGGAAGAGTGATCGACGAGCCCTTGATCGCCAACCAGATTCAACTAGCGCTGGGCCATTCGCATCCGATCGTCGACGGGATGGAGTGGGCGGTCGAGGTCAGCCAGGATGGGCCGGAGGTGATGAGCGGGCGCAAGCCCCACTTCGTCAACGCCTATGCCAGCCCGGCCGCTCCGGGCACGTTCGATTACTGCTGTCTGCACGGCATCCAGGTGCAAGCGTTCTCCCCGGTACGCGGAGAATTGCTGGCTCCCACCGAAGCAACATCGCCCAGAACGAAACAGGCCACCGCACTGGTGGCCGAAATCGCCGCCGCCAAAGGCGTTACCCCCGCCGCGATCGCCATGGCGTGGCTGCTGCGCCATCCCGCGGGCATCGTGCCGGTGTTCAGCACCTCGAAGCCGGAGCGGATCGTCGAGAACTGCCAGGCGGACTCAGTCGAGCTCAGCCGCAGCGAGTGGTACGCCCTGTTCGCGGCGGCGGCGCAGCTGACTTACCGGGTGCATTGACAGGAACCCCGCACCCGCGAAACTTTCGGTTGCCGTTCACTTTCGCACCGCTAACAGTCGTGCAAGTATAACGTCCCGGAGACCGCCTTGACCGTCGCCGAAGCCACGCCCGATCGCGCCCTCCCCGCGCATGACCGCGCCTTTCTCGGCCACCCCAAGGGACTGGGTTACCTCGCCTTCACCGAAGCGTGGGAGCGGTTTTCCTACTATGGCATGCAGGCGCTGCTGGTGCTCTACATGACCAAGTCGCTGCTGCTTCCAGGCAGTGTCGAACAGGTCGCCGGGATCGAGCAACTGCGCGCGTTTTACGGCGGGATCGACGGGCAGAAGTTCGCGTCCGCCATTTTCGGAACCTATGCCGCCTCGGTCTATCTCACGCCGATCCTCGGCGGCTTGCTTGCCGATCGGGTGCTGGGCAAACGGCGCACCGTGCTGCTGGGCGCCTTGACGATGGCGGCCGGCCATTTCCTGATGGCCTTCAACGTCACTTTCCTGCTGGCATTGCTGTGCCTGGTTCTCGGCTCCGGGATGTTCAAGGGCAACATCGCCAGCCAGGTCGGCTCGCTTTACAAGCCGGACGACCTGCGCCGCGGCGACGCCTTCCAGATATTCTACCTGGCGATCAACGCCGGCGTCATCGCCTCACCCTTGATCGTCGGCACCCTGGGCGAAACTGTCGGCTGGCACTGGGGCTTCGGCGGCGCCGGGGTCGGCATGGTGATCGCGATCGCAATCTACATCACGGGACAGAAATACCTGCCCGAAGAGCACTTCGATGTTCCCCAGGCTGCCGCCAGCCCACGCCCGCCGCTGACGCGCCAGCAATGGGCGACAACCGCGGCGCTGTTGCTGCTGATCCCGGTGATTGCGGTGGCGATCGTACCCAACAACCAGATTTTCAACGCCTACCTGATCTGGGGAGACCGCGATTTCAACCTGATGTGGGGCGGCACAAAGCTGCCAACGACCTGGCTGGTTACCCTGGACGCCATCGTCTCGGTCGCGTTCCTCGCCGCAGTCGCGGTGTTCTGGCGGTGGTGGGGCAAGACCCGGCGCGAGCCCGACGAACTCAGCAAGCTCATCATCGGCTCGGCCTTTTCGATGGCCGGCATGCTCAGCCTCTACATGGCGGCGGCCAGCGTCGGACCCGGCGAGAAGATCGGGCTGTTCTGGCCGGTCATGTTCCACATTCTCAACTCGATCGGCTTTGCCCACATCATGCCGATTGCGCTGGCCCTGTTCGCCCGCCTGGCGCCCAAGCAGATCAATTCGACCGTGATCGGGCTTTACTATCTGTCGCTGTTCGCCGGTAACACCATGGTCGGCTGGGTCGGCGGGTGGTTCGAGCAGATGAAGCCGACCCACTTCTGGCTGATGCACCTGGGTTTCGCGGCAGTGGGCGGAGCGGTTTTCCTCGTTTACAAGCTGGTCCTGTCACGCGCTCTGTTCGCCAGTGAGAGCCGATCGCCGGCCCAGGCCGAGCCGGCGCCGGCCTAACCGAAAATCGCCACCGATTGCATGCCGAGCGAAACCGCCTCGCCCTCGCAGTTCCAGATCTCGGTGCGGTCGCTCGAACAGCCGTTCTCGGCATAGTCGCCGGATACCCGCATCAGCCACCAGCCATCGCGGGTTTGCGGCGCCGGGGTCAGCAGGTTGAGCAGCCAGGTCATCGAGCTGATCGGCGGCACCGGCCTTGGCAGCAGCGGGAAGATGCCCGGCGGCGGCACATCCGCGCAGAGCACCAGCTGCATCGCCGGATCGAGGCCCTCGCGCTCTTTGGCCCGCACCCACCAACACAGCTCGGGCTGCTTCTCTTCGCTGGGTGGCAGGGCGAAACGCACGTCCATGTGGTGGAGCAACCGGGCCGGGCCGGGCGGCGGTTCGCGCACTGGCGCTTCATCGACCGGGATCAGGCCGGGCATGGCCAGAAGGTGCTTGAGATGAAGCCGGTTCTCGACCGGAGCCATGAACACGAATGTCGCCGAGGTGCCGCTCTCACCCTCACGCAGCACTTCCGCCGCGATCCACACCGCGTTGCGGCCGCGCCGCAGCACCCGCGCCCGCGCATCTACCTTACCATAGGCCGGGCCGACGAAACTGACCTGGGCCGAACGCAGCGGCGGCAGATCGTCCCCGCCTGCCAGCCGCGCCGCATGCAGCGCCAGCGCGGCCGTAAGGCCGCCATAGGCGGTGCGGCCCTGGTGCCAGCTTTCCGGAACTGTGGCGCGAAAACCGCCGTCGATCGCATCGGCCTCTGCGAGGATTTGGGGAAAGCTCATCAGTAGACCAGCCTGTGCCCGGCGAGCCTGGTGTCGGTGGTCAGCAGTTTCAGACCTTCGCAGGCACAGACCGCCAGCAACAGCCGGTCGAACGGGTCTTTGGTATGCGGCTCGGGATGGGCGACTTCGAGCGCGTGATCTATGGTCATGGGGAGAACGGGCAAGCCCGATACATCAAGCCATCGCCCGAGACTAACCTGCTCAATGTGCAACTTCAGCCTGCCGGTGGCGAGCTTGATGGCGATTTCCCAAGGGCTGACCACGCTGACAACCAGCTGCATCGCCGGTTGCTCAAGTGGCACGCGCAACCGGCGGGGCAGTTCGCTGTCCGTCTCATTGATCAATGCGATCAGGATATTGGTATCCAGCAGAATCCCGGTCATTTTTCCCGACCGGCCTTGGGATTCTCTGCCTCAAACTTGGCCCATGCCGCCCGCACCCGCCGATCGTGTTCAGCCAACTGCTCATCAAAATCGTCCGGGAGGGGTTGAAGCAAGAAATCTTCTGGCAATGGATCGTCAAAATCAGGCGAAATCCAGCCAATGTCCGGCCCCGGATTGGCCTTGTGCCATGCCTTTACCCGATCCAGCACCGACGTCGGCTTTGCCTCCGGCGCCGAGGCATGCGGCACCAGATCGGCGACTGGCTTGCCGTGCCGGGTCAGCACGATCCGTTCGCCCGCTTCGGCGGCCCGCAGCAGTTCGGTGAGTTTGGCCTTGGCCTCCTTGACCGGCACCTGCCGCGCAGCGGCTGGCGCCAGGTCCCGCTGCTCGGTATCGGGGTGCTTGAACGGCCGCGGAACTTCCTGGAATTTGTTTTGATCCTGTTTCATGGCGCAAAAGTAACCACTAGTAGTCACTTTGTCAAGCTCATCGCGGGAGGCGCAATTCCATGGCCGACGACACCAAACAGACCAACCGGCAACTGCTCGACCTGATCGTCAACCAATCCAAGGTTATTAATCGCCTGCAGGCGTTCAATACGATCCAGACATTCGCGCTGATCGAGCTGCTAAAACGTTCGGCCAGGTTCACCGACACCGATCCCGGCATCACCGCCGCCTACGAGGAAGCGCGCACCCACGCGCTGGCGCTGATCGATCTTGCCGACAATCGCGACGCCTTCGAAAAGTTCCTCGAACTTTCCGACAACCGCTTCATGGGGATCTACGATTAGGGCTATTCCAACTCCAGGATCACCGCGTCGACCGCCAGGCTTTCGCCCGCTTTGGCGTTGACTTTCTTCACCGTGGCGCTCTTTTCGGCACGCAGGATGTTTTCCATCTTCATCGCCTCGACCACCGCCAGCGGCTGTCCGGCCTCGACCTTGTCACCCTCTTCGACATTGAGCGAAACCAGCAGGCCAGGCATCGGGCAGATCAGGAATTTCGAGAGATCGGGCGGCACCTTCTCGATCATGTGATCGGCGAGATGGGCCAGGCGCGCGGGCAGCACATCGACCTGATGGATCGCCCCGCGCGTGGTCATCTTCAGGCCGGTGCGGGTGGGTTCGAGCCTGATGCCCAGCATCTCGCCATCGGCTTCGGCCGAGACCAGCCGGTCGCCCGGGGTGTATTCCATGTCGAGATCGACGGCCTCGCCATCGACGGTAATTTCGTCGCCCGCCAGGCTGACGGCATGGCGCAAGTCGCCGATCTTGATGCTCCATTCCGCCGGAGCCTCAAGATTGTCCGCCAGCTGCCCATCGACCAGCCGCGCGCGGTCGGCCCGGGCGGTGGCGACGAAACCGGCGACGGCGGCGAGCTTGCGCTGGAGATCGGCCGAAGCCGGTGCGCCGTGGAAGCCGTCCGGGTATTCCTCGGCGATGAAGCCGGTGGTGAGATCGCCCGAACGGAAGCGCGGGTGCTGCATGATGGCGGAAACGAAATCGATGTTGTGGCCCAGCCCCTCGATCTCGAAACTGTCGAGCGCGGCGATCTGCTTGTCCGCCGCTTCGTCGCGAGTCTTGCCCCAGGTGACCAGCTTGGCGATCATCGGGTCGTAGAACATGCTGACTTCGCCGCCTTCGTAGACGCCGTCATCGACCCGCACGCCATCGACACCGCGGCGACCGTTCTCTGCGCCGTCCTCGGTCCAGCCTTCGACCGGCGGGCGATAACGGGTCAGCCGCCCGGTGCTCGGCAGAAACCCGCGATAGGGGTCTTCGGCGTAGACCCGGTTCTCGATCGACCAGCCGTCGATACCGATATCCTTCTGGGTGAGCTCGAGCTTCTCGCCGTAAGCCACGCGGATCATCTGCTCGACGAGATCGACCCCGGTGATCGCCTCGGTCACCGGATGCTCGACCTGAAGCCGCGTGTTCATCTCGAGAAAGTAGAAGCTCTCGCCGCTGGGGTCCGCGCCCGAGACGATCAGCTCGACCGTGCCCGCGCTGTAATAGCCCACCGCCTTCGATAGCGCGACGCACTGCTCGCCCATCGCCTTGCGCATCTTGGGTGTGACGAACGGCGACGGTGCTTCCTCGACCACCTTCTGGTGACGGCGCTGGATCGAGCATTCGCGCTCGTTGAGGTAAAGAATGTTGCCGTGCTTGTCGCCGAGGATCTGGATTTCGATGTGGCGCGGGTTGAGGATGAATTTCTCGATGAACACGCGGTCATCGCCGAACGAGTTCAGCCCCTCGCGCTTGGTCGCCTCGAAGCCCTCGCGCACGTCTTGCTCATTATAGGCCAGCCGCATGCCCTTGCCGCCGCCACCGGCCGAGGCCTTCATCATCACCGGATAGCCGATCTCCGCCGAGATGCGCACTGCATGCTCGGTATCGTCGATCTCGCCGACGAAACCGGGGACGACATTGACGCCCGCTTTCAAGGCCAGCTTCTTCGACTCGATCTTGTCACCCATCGCGGCGATGGCGTTCACCGGCGGGCCGATGAATTCGATGCCTTCCTTGGCGAGCGCCTCAGCGAACGAAGTGCGTTCCGAGAGGAAACCATAGCCCGGATGGACCGCCTCGGCCCCGGTCTGCTTGGCAGCGGCGATGATCTTGTCGGCGATCAGATAGCTTTCGGACGCGGGCGAGGGGCCGATATGCACGGCCTCATCCGCCATCCGCACGAACGGCGCGCGCGCATCGGCGTCCGAATAGACGGCGACCGTCGGCGATGCCCATCCGGCGAGCAGTCTTGATCACCCGGCACGCGATTTCGCCGCGGTTGGCGATGAGGATTTTTTTGAACATTAGTCGGCCCCAAGTTCTTGTAATTGCTTAATCCGTTGTTCTGTAAGCTCCAGCAAGCACGCAGCTGCCGCCGTTCCTTCACCACTACCGCCCCTCATGGTGTATGCCACGCTTACGCAGTGAGTGTCTCGATATGCAATCCAAGCTCTCTCTGCCTTGATTAGCGCATCGCGATAGCCAATTCTGCGATCGTGAGAGCGATCGAGTTCCGCGTCATTCTTTCGGGCAGCTGCTATAGCCTGGGAATAAACCCTAGTTAACACACGCTCTTTTTCGGCTTGTTGAGCAGACAAGCATTCGTTGATGTCCCAAGTAGTCTGTCGGTCAGAGCAATCGTCGATTGCCGACATGGCAAGAATCATTGGTAGTATCACTAATTGCCCTTCCCATACCGTCAGCCAATACTTCTCCTCTCCCCTTGAGGGGAGAGGTAGCGCAGCTTGCTCCGCAGGAGCTAGCGAAGCTGGGAGAGGGGTGTTCGGCGCCTTGAGCGCAAACCACCCCTCTCCAACTGCGGCTAGCATCCGCTGACGCGCAAGCAAGCCTCCGTATCCTCTCCCCTCAAGGGGAGAGGGGATAAATCAAACCACCCGCCCCAAACCAGCATGGGCGAAATCGTCGCCCTTGGAGAGCAGCGCCTCCCCCCGCTCCATGGCCAGCGCATAGGCGAAGCAATCGCCGAAGTTCAGCCTGGCCGGATGCCCACTGCCCTTGCCGAAATCGCGATAGGCCTGGCGGGCGATGCGGGCTTGTTCAGAGGTGACAGGGGCGATCTCGATGCCCAGTTCCGCGATCACCGCGTCGAGCTTGGCGCTCAAGGCCGGATTGCGTTCGCGGTCGATGACAATTCCGGCCTCCAGATAGTTCGCAGCTGAGACTTTGGCGGGATCGCTCGGACGAAATTGCCAAGGCAAAGGCCTCGCCTTCGGGTTCGCGCCACAACATCGCCACCAATGCAGAACTGTCGACGATCATTTCGGCAGACCATATTCATCGTACAGGAAATCGTCGATGTCGAGCGCCAGAGTCTCGGGAGACATCAAGGCACGGGCTTCGCGGCATATTTCCATTGCCTTGGCGAAGCGGGCCTCCTTCGAAACCTCGCGCTCGCGCAGGCGCAGCGCCTCGATCACCGCCTGCGTCAGACTGATCCCTTCTGCTTCGGCGATCCTACTGGCCAGTTCGTAGGCCTCATCGCTCTTGATATTCAGCTGCGCGCCCATGGCTCCGCCTTTCTACCAACATAGCCAAATATGGTAGAAACACGCCGGGAAGTCAACCGCAGGCACCCTCACTCCTCCCCCGCCAATTCCCTCAACTGCTTGGACCGCGCCCTGGTCAGCGCGGTCATGCAGGTGCCGTGGAGCAGCGGCGCGAGGCTGCCGCCGCGCGCTTCGAAGCTTTCGCCAAGGCAGTGCTTCTCGCGGTAGGTCAGCCAAGCGCGCTGGGCGGCCAGGAGGGTTTCGTAATAGCCGGGTTCGCGGTCGTACTTGCGATCGAGGTCCCGGTCGCCTTCCTTCATCGCCACAACGGTCAGCCGCCACTGGACATTCATTTCCGCGTCCGCCCGCTCGAACTCGAGCGCGGCGCAGCGGTTCATTTCCTGCTGCGCCTGCGGATCGATGCAATTGAGCTCAGGCTCCGGCGCGGCGGTGAGCAGGAGCAGCGCGGCGATCACTCCGCCGCCTCAAGCTCGCTCCCCACCGGCGGCATGTTGTGGCCCAAGAGGCGCAGCATGTCCGCCGCGCATTCGACCACGTTCGAGCCCGGGCCGTAAATCCCCTGCACCCCGGCGTCACGCAAGAAATCGTAGTCCTGCGGCGGGATGACGCCGCCGGCGACGACCTTGATGTCGGGCCGTCCGGCATCCTTGAGCAGGCGGATCAGTTCGGGCACCAGCGTCTTATGGCCGGCCGCCAGTGAGGAGGCCCCCACCGCGTCGACATCGTTCTCCAGCGCCAGCTTGCAGGCTTCCTCGGGCGTCTGGAACAGCGGGCCGCTGGTCACCTCGAAGCCCATGTCGGTAAAGGCGCTGGCGATGACATTGGCCCCGCGATCGTGCCCGTCCTGGCCCATCTTGGCGACCAGGAGCCGCGGCTTGCGGCCAAGCCGGCGGATGACGGCTTCCACCCCGTCAATCACCTGGGCATACCGCGCGTCAGCGGCATAAGCCTTGCCGTAGACGCCGGTGACCGGCACCGGCTGGGTGCCATAACGCCCGAAAGCCTCCTCCATCGCGTCGGAAATCTCGCCGAGCGTGGCGCGGTGGCGGGCGGCTTCGACCGCGAGGGCGAGGAGGTTGGTAGCAGGGGACAGTCCCCGTTCGGGGACAGTCCCCGAAGGCGCGCCCTGGGGACTGTCCCCGGGGGACTGTCCCTGTCCTGCGCGCGCGCCCGCGGTCAGCGCCGCCAGCGCCTCCCGGCATTTTGCCTCGTCGCGAGAATCGCGCGTCTTCTTCAGCCGGGCGATCTGGGCATCGCGCACCGCGTGGTTGTCGATACTCAGCGTATCGAGGTGATCTTCGCTCGCCAGCTTGTACTTGTTCACGCCGACGATGACGTCCTCGCCCTTGTCGATCCGCGCCTGCCGCGCCGCAGCGCTCTGTTCGATGGCGCGCTTGGGCATACCGGAGGCGACGGCCTTGGTCATGCCGCCGAGCCCATCGACTTCGTCGATCAGCGCCCAGGCCTCTTCGACCAGGGTCCGGGTCAGGCTCTCGATGTAATAGGAGCCGCCCAGCGGATCGACGACTTTGGTGATCCCGCTTTCCTCGGCAAGGATGATCTGGGTGTTGCGGGCGATTCGGGCGGAAAAATCGGTCGGCAGCGCCACTGCTTCGTCCAGCGCATTTGTGTGCAGCGACTGGGTGCCGCCGAGCACGCCCGCCATCGCCTCGATCGTCGTGCGGATGACGTTGTTGTAGGGGTCCTGCTCCTGCAGCGAGACGCCGCTGGTCTGGCAATGGGTGCGCAGCATCTTGCTGCGTTCCTGCCGCGCGCCCAGCTCGGTCATGATCCGGTGCCACAGGGTGCGGGCAGCGCGCAGCTTGGCGATCTCCATGAAGAAATTCATGCCGATGTTGAAGAAGAACGAGAGCCGCCCGGCGAAAGCGTCGATATCGAGCCCGGAGGCCATCGCCCGCTTCACATATTCCTTGCCGTCGGCAAGGGTGAAGGCGAGCTCCTGAACAATCGTCGCCCCGGCTTCCTGGATGTGATAGCCCGAGATCGAGATCGAGTTGAATTTCGGCATGTTGTCAGAGGTGTAGGCGATGATGTCCGAAACGATCCGCATACTCGGCTCGGGCGGATAGATGTAGGTGTTGCGGACCATGAACTCCTTGAGGATGTCGTTCTGGATGGTCCCGTCGAGCTGCTCGGTCGGCACGCCCTGTTCCTGCCCGGCGACGATGAAGAAAGCCAGGATCGGGATCACCGCGCCGTTCATCGTCATGCTGACCGACATCTTGTCGAGCGGGATGCCGTCGAACAGGATCTTCATGTCCTCGACAGAATCGATCGCCACGCCCGCCTTGCCGACATCGCCGACAACGCGCGGATGGTCGCTGTCATAGCCTCGGTGGGTGGCGAGATCGAAGGCGACCGACAGGCCTTTCTGCCCGGCGGCGAGATTGCGGCGGTAGAAGGCGTTGCTCTCCTCCGCGGTGGAGAAGCCGGCGTATTGCCGGATCGTCCAGGGCTTGCCGGCATACATGCTGGCGCGCACGCCGCGGGTGAAGGGCGCGAAGCCCGGGAGGCCGGGATCGGCGGAATCTTCCGCCGTATAGAGCGGCTTGATCGCGAAGCCCTCGGGCGTGTTCCAGGTCAGATTCTTGCCCTTGACCTCTTTCGCGGTGGCGGCCTGCCAGTCTTCGATATTCGCCATTTATCACCTCTACTTCCTCCCCCTTGATGGGGGAGGGATGCGAAGACTTGGCAGCTTGCTGCCTAGTCGTAGCTGGGCGGGGGTGATCGCGCCGTCATGCGCTACCGCACCCTCACCCCCATCCAACTGCGTCTAGCGAGCAAGCTCGCAAGACTACGTATCCTTCCCCCATCGAGGGGGAAGAACGTGGCTCAACGCGCACGCGCTTCAGTGCGCACCACGAGGCGTCTCCATGATCTCGGTCAGCTGCCCGCCCATGTCCTTGGGGTGGACGAAGAAGATCAGCGTGCCGTGCGCTCCGATCCTCGGCTCGCCCAGCACCCGCTTGCCGAGGCTTTCGAACCACGCCTTGGCGGCATGAATATCGGGCACCTCATAGCAAATATGGTGCTGCCCGCCCATCGGGTTCTTCTCCAGCCACTTGCCCACCGCGCTGTCCGGCGAGGTGGGCTGGAGCAACTCGACCTGCGTCCCGGCAGTTCCTCCCTCGCCCGGCGTGTTGACGAAACAGACCCGCACCTGCTGGCTTTCCAGCACGAACGGCTCGGTGATGTCACTCGCGCCCATCACCTCGCGGTAGAACTGGATCGAAGCGTCGAGATCGGGCGTGGCGACGCCAATGTGGTTCAGTCTTCCCAGCTTCATTCCGCCGCCTCTTTCATCTCTTCGACAAAGTCCGCGTTCTCGATGATCAGGGCGATACCCTGCCCGCCGCCGATGCACATGGTCATCAGCGCATAGCGCCCGCCAATGCGCTTGAGCTCATAGATCGCCTTGACCGTCAGGATCGTGCCGGTCGCGCCGACCGGATGGCCGAGGGCGATGCCCGAGCCGTTGGGGTTGAGCTTGTCACGGTCGAAGCCGAGCACGTTGGCCACCGCCAGCGCCTGCGCGGCGAAAGCCTCGTTGGCCTCGATCACATCCATGTCGGCAAGGGTGAGCCCGGCGCGCTTCAGCGCGATCGGCACCGCGCGGATCGGGCCTTCGCCCATATACTCCGGCTCGACCCCGGCGTAGCCCCAGGTGACGATCCGCGCCAGGGGCTTGAGCCCGCGCTTGGCGACTTCCGAGGCGGTCGCCAGCACCACGGCGGCGGCGCCGTCGTTGATGCCGGAGCTGTTGGCGGCGGTGACCGAGCCATCGGCCTTGAACATCGGCTTGAGCGCGGAGACCGATTCCATGGTGGTATCGGCGCGGACATGCTCGTCGGTGTCGAATAGCGTGGTGCCCTTGCGGGTCTTGATCTCGATCGGGAAGAATCTGTTCCTTGAACCGCCCCTCGGCAATCGCCCGCGAAGCGCGCAAGTGGCCATCGACCGCCAGCTCATCCTGCTGCTGGCGGGTGACCTGATGCCGCTCGGCGACATTCTCGGCGGTAATCGCCATATGGATTTCGTGGATCGGATCGTGCAGGCCTTCGACCAGCGCATCAAGCAGCACCGAATTACCCAACCGCTTGCCCCAGCGCGCCTCGAGATCGTGATAGGGCACGTTGGTCATGCATTCGGCCCCGCCAGCCACGGTGATCGAAGCCTCGCCCAGCTTCATCATCTGCGCGCAGGAAATGATCGACTGCACGCCCGAACCGCACAGCCGGTTAAGCGTCAAGGCCGGGGTGGTGACCGGAATATCCGCCTTGAGCATGGCGACGCGGGCCATGAACTGGTCCTTCGGGCCGGTCTGCATGACCTGCCCCATGACGACATGCTCGACGTCCTTGGGCTCGATCCCGGCGCGGCCGATCGCCTCGGTAATCACCCGCGCGCCGAGATCGGCCGGGCGGAACGGTTTGAGCGAACCGCCGAAGTCACCGATGGCGGTGCGCACGGCGCTGACGATGTAGATGTCTTCGGTGTTGGTCATGGGTGTTCCCTGGTTCGATTGCCCTCTAGTTGGGGCGGTTGTTTGGCAAAATCCAGTGCGCCGCATTCGATCATCGTCTCGATGTTAGACAAACGATCGCCGGTTGCGGCAAAATGATCTTTCAGTTCGCGCACGGTTTCGCTCATGTCGGCGACCGACGCTTCCATGCGGATGAGCGATTCATGCATTCGCGGCAGAACCTCGTTTGCCTGATCGAGCAGGCTCTCCAGTTCGGTCTGTTCCTCGGGCGTGAGCTGTTCGAATTCCTCGATCAATTCGCTGCTCGAAACACCCAGAAGCGATGCCAGCTCTTCGGCCGCGGCGCGATCTTCGTCGGTTACACGCATCACAGCCTCCTTTGCATCATCATGATATGATGATGTTTCGAAGTCAGTGCCACTAAAGATGGCTCGACTACGGACAAACCCCTGTCTGGCTGCGACGGTGGCAGTCTTCCCCTCTCCCCGGCGGGGAGAGGTAGCGCAGCTTGCGGGCTTGCCCGCTAGCGCAGCTGGGTGAGGGGGTTGTGCGCTATCGAGGGCAGAACCCCCTCTCCAACTGCGGCTAGGCGGCAAGCCGCCAAGCCCTCGTATCCTCTCCCCACTGGGAGAGGGAGAGTGGTGCGGATTTGCAGCACAATGCTCTGACGGAGGGGTCCCACCTCGCCGCAAGCGCAGCGCGGGAGGAGAGGCAGGTCCCCTCCACCCCCGCTTCGCGGCGGTTCCCCTCCCCGTTCCGGGTAGGATTTGGTTGCGACAAATCAAATTCATAGTGCTCTTGCGATCCAGGTAATGGTTCCAATTGCCCCCGCTGCTGCGAATATGCAGCCCAACCCCGCGAAGACCCTCATGCCTATGAAAATAAGAGTAAATGCCTGCGGTTGTGCTTCAAATTCAATTCTCGTTCCAAGTCCGTTGTCAAGATAGCCAATTTCTTGCCAACGCTTGGGGAATTCCATGCCCAGCGAACAAATGCGCAAACGCTGATTGTCCAGATAAGACAAAATATCACCCAGAACCAAGCCATGACGCCTCCTACAACGGAATATTGTCATGTTTCTTCCACGGGTTCTCCAAGCTCTTCCCCCGCAGCTTGCGTAACCCCAGCGCAATCCGCCGCCGGGTCGAATGCGGATAGATCACCTCGTCGATGAACCCCTTGCTCGCCGCCACGAACGGATTGGCGAACCGGTCCTCATACTCCGCCACCTTGCCTGCGCTTTCCTCCGCCGACAGCCCGCGGAAGATGATCTCGACCGCGCCCTTGGCGCCCATCACCGCGATTTCGGCGGTCGGCCAGGCGTAGTTGAGGTCGCCGCGCAGGTGCTTGGAGCTCATCACATCGTAGGCGCCGCCATAGGCCTTGCGGGTGATCACGGTGATCTTGGGCACGGTCGCCTCGGCATAGGCGAACAGCAGTTTGGCGCCATGTTTGATGATGCCGCCCAGCTCCTGCGCGGTGCCGGGGAGGAAGCCGGGGACGTCGACGAAGGTGACGATCGGAATGTTGAAGGCGTCACAGAACCGCACGAAGCGCGCGGCCTTTTTCGATGAGTTGATATCGAGCACGCCGGCCAGGACCATCGGCTGGTTGGCGACGACGCCCACGGTCTTGCCCTCGATCCGCCCGAAGCCGCACAGGATGTTGCCGGCATGTTTGGGCTGGATCTCGAAGAATTCCGCCTCGTCGAGCACTTTGCGGATCACTTCGTGCATGTCGTAGGGCTGGTTGGCGTTGGCCGGGATCAGCGTGTCGAGGCTGTCGTCCTGGCGGTCCCACGGATCGGCGCTGGGCCGCTCGGGCACGTCCTCGCGGTTGTTGAGCGGCAGGTAATCGAAGAAATCGCGCGCGGTCAGCAGCGCCTCGATATCGTTTTCGAGCGCGAGGTCGGCGACCGAGGTCTTGGTGGTGTGCGTCACCGCCCCGCCCAGCTCCTCTTGCGTGACGATCTCGTTGGTCACGGTCTTGACCACGTCCGGGCCGGTGACGAACATGTAGGACGAATCCTTCACCATGAAGATGAAGTCGGTCATCGCCGGCGAATAGACCGCCCCGCCAGCGCAAGGCCCCATGATCATGGAGAGCTGCGGCACCACGCCCGATGCCAGTACGTTGCGCTGGAAAATCTCAGCATAGCCGCCGAGCGAGGCAACGCCCTCCTGAATCCGCGCGCCGCCGCTGTCGTTGATCCCGATGACCGGCGCGCCGACTTTCATCGCCGAGTCCATCACCTTGCAGATCTTCATCGCATGGCGCTCGCTCACCGCGCCGCCGAACACGGTGAAATCCTGGCTGAACACATAGACCAGCCGGCCATTGATCGTGCCGCTGCCGGTGACCACGCCGTCGCCCGGAATGGTCGTTTCCGGCATGCCGAAATCGACGCAGTTGTGCTCGACGTAGGCATCGACTTCCTCGAAGCTGCCTTCGTCGAGCAGGATATCGAGCCGTTCGCGCGCGGTCAGCTTGCCTTTCGAATGCTGGGTGTCGATCCGCTTCTGCCCGCCGCCCATTTTGGCCGCGGCGCGGCGGCGTTCCATTTCGGCGATATTGGCTGACATGCGCTGAGAACCCCTTTGGAATTGGGGCCGGACTAGGCCCGGGGCCGCGCAAAGGCAATATCGTTTAACCGCGCGATTAACACCCGCGGCGCGCGCGGCAATTCAGCGCATCAGCACCAGCTCTTCCGCCATGCTGGGATGCAGCGCCATGGTCGCATCGAAATCGGCCTTGGTCAGCCCCGCCTTGACCGCGATAGCCGCCGCCTGAAGCACTTCGGGCGCTTCGGGGCCGATCATGTGGACGCCCAGCACTTTGTCGCTGACGGCATCGACCACCAGCTTGTAGAGCCCGCGCTCGGCGCGCTCGGAGAACATGTTCTTCATCGGGCGGAAATCGGAGGTGAACACGTTGATCTCGCGGAATTGCCCGCGCGCCTGTGCTTCGGTGAGGCCGACGCCGGCGAGCGGCGGCTGCGAGAACACGGCGCTGGGGATATTGTCGTAGTCGATCGTCCTGGCACTGCCGCCGAACACCGTATCGGCGAAGGCATGCCCCTCGCGGATGGCGACAGGGGTGAGCTGCACCCGGTCGGTGACATCGCCGACGGCATGGATGCTTTCGCAGCTTGTGCGGTTCCACTCATCGACCGGAATCTCGCCATTGGCGCCAAGCTCGATCCCGGCATTCTCCAAGCCCAGCCCCATGGTATTGGGTTTGCGTCCGGTGGCGATCAGCACAACGTCGGCGGTGACCGGGTCATGCCCCTTGGTGGTCACGTTCAGTGCCCCCTCGGCGCCTTTGTGTACCTCGGCGATCGGACTGTTGAAACGGTAGTCGATGCCGCGCGCCATGGTGATCTGCAGCAGCCGGTCGCGCAGGCTTTCGTCGTAACCGCGCAGGATCTGGTCGCTGCGGTTGACCACGGTGACCTGGCAGCCCAGTGCATTGAAAATACCCGCGAATTCCATGGCGATATAGCCCGCGCCCTGGATCATTACGCGCCGGGGCAGCGCGGGCAAATCGAACACCTCGTTGGAGGTGATGCAGTGCTCGTGGCCCGGGAATTCCGGCATAACCGGCCAGGCGCCGGTGGCGACGAGAATGTGCCCCGCGGTCACCTCGCGCCCGCTCGCCAACCGCACCGAATGCGGCCCGGTGACAACCGCGCGCTGATGAAAGTGATCGACCTTGTTGTTGTCTAGCGTCGTCGTGTAAGCCTGCTCCAGCCGATCGACATCGCGCGCGACAAAGTCTCGCAAGGCATTCCAATCGAACGACATTTCACCCAGAGTCCAGCCATAGCCGGCGGCATGGCCCAGCTCTTCGGCGAAGCTCGAGCCATAGACCAGCAGCTTCTTCGGCACGCAGCCGCGGATCACGCAAGTGCCCCCGATGCGGAACTCCTCCGCCACCGCCACCCGCGCCCCGTGCGAAGCCGCGATCCGGCTCGCCCGCACCCCGCCCGAGCCCGCGCCGATGACGAAAAGGTCGTAGTCGAATTCCGCCATGGCGCGCTCCTGTTGCGGAGAAGCCTATGCGCGGGGAGACGGGGCGATGCCAATGCCTTTTGTGTATCGAGACGATCTTGCTTTTACAGTCGCTCGATCCGCATCACCGAGGCAATTTCCAGCCGGCTGCCGCCCGTATCCCTCGGATGGTTTTCCCCATCGAGCACCGGCACTTCGTCGAAATCGTAGGGGCTGACCCCAGCCAGTGTCGCCACATTCACCGCATAGAGCCCCGGATCGAACCGGCGCTGATGGAACAGGTGGATGCCGCAAACCGAGCAGAAGTGGTGCTTGGCCACATTGGTGTGAAACTGGTAGGTCGAGAGCAGCTCCTCGCCCTCGGTCACCTCGATCGAGCCCATGCTGGCAAAGGCCATCACCGCGCCCTTCATCCGGCACATCGAGCAATTGCACCGCGCGACCTTGCGCAAGCCGTCGAGCAGCGAGACGCGGAACTTGACCCCGCCGCAATGGCACTGGCCCGTGGTCTGTTCGATATCCTTGTCCATTTGCTAGCTCTCCTTCACGGTCACGATCGAGGCCTCAATGCTGCCCTTGGCCATTCAGCCTATGCGCCTACCAAGCGTTCCAGTGGACGATATCGCCAGCCGGCTTGCGGGAGGCGCGCCTGAAGTCCGTGCCCTTCGTATAGGCCACCGGGAGTAGCGCCACCTGCATCCATCCATCGGGAACGCCCAGTAACCGCGCGACCCTGGCCTCCTCGTTCAGATGAAGCGTCGTCAGCGCCGAACCGAGCCCACGCGCGCGCAAGGCAAGCTGGAAGGTCCAAACCGCGGGAAAAATCGAACCCCATTGCGCCGCCACCCGGGAAGGAGACCAGCCTTCGTCGGGCCGCCCTTCGACGCAGGGGATGACCATCGCGGGAACCTTGCCGAGGTTGGCGGCGAGCCAGGAGTAGGAATCGAGAATGCGCGCCACTTGCGCATCCTGCCTGGCCAGTTCCGCGCCGCCTTGCTGCAACGCGTAGGCTTCGGCGATGCCCCGGTAGAGCGCGCCGATTTCGGCCTTCTTCGCCGCATCGTCGATTACGATCCAGCGCCAGACCTGCCGGTTGCTGCCGTTGGGCGCCTGCACCGCGAGTTGCAGGCATTCCAGGATCACCTCGCGCGGAACCGCCCGGTCGAGATCGAGGCGCTTGCGCACGGTGCGTGTCGTCGCGAGCAGTTCATCGGTCATCGCAAGATCGAACTGCATGGCCTTCCCCTCCGCTCAGCGGCTATAAGGAGCCTATTCGCCGATCCCCGCCGCGGCAAGCAAGGCCTCAGTGCTCGCATCGAACCGCGCCCCGCCCTTGTCGATCTGTCTGGCGATGTCCTTGCCCAGTTCTACGCCGAACTGATCGAACGGGTTGATCCCCATCAGCACCGCATTGGCGAAAGTACGGTGCTCGTGGAAAGCGATCAATGCGCCCAGGCTCGCGGGATCGAGATCGTCGAGCAGGATCGTCGCCGAGGGCCGGTCGCCGGGATAGGCGCGCGCGGCGTCCATGTTTTCGCGCCCGGCCATCAGCGCCGCGCCTTGCGCGAAGCAGTTCGCGAGCAAATTGCGGTGATGTGCCGGATCAAGCACATCGCCCGGCGCGATCGACGCGACAAAATCCACCGGCACTACATGCGTGCCCTGGTGCAGCAACTGGAACACCGCGTGCTGCGCATCGGTGCCCACCCCGCCCCAGGTGACCGGCGCGGTCGGACCCGAAACCGGCACGCCCTCCGCCGTCACCGCCTTGCCGTTCGATTCCATCTCGAGCTGCTGGAGATAGCTGGGCATCAGCCGCAGTCGCTCGTCATAGGCAAACACCGCGCGGGTCTGGCAGCCGCGCAGGCGGGCATAGAGCTGGTCGGCGAAGGCCGCGCGCAGCGGCAGGTTGTCCACGATGTCACTGTCGAGGAAATGCCGGTCCATCGCCGCCGCGCCGTCGAGCATTTCGGCGAAGCCCTCCCAGCCGAGCGCCAGCGCGACGGGAAAGCCGATCGACGACCACAGCGAATAGCGCCCGCCGACCGTCTCGGGGAACGGCAGCACGCGGGTTTCATCGACGCCCCACTCAACCGCCTTTTCGGGATAGGCGGTGAGCGCGACCACCCGGCCGTAGGGATCGTCGATACCGTTCTCGCCGAGCCAGCCGAGCGCGCTCGCGGCATTGGTCATGGTCTCGGTGGTGGTGAAGGTTTTCGAGGCGACGGCGATCAGCGTCGTCGCCGGATCGCAGCGCGCGAACACTGCTTCGAGCGCGCAGCCGTCGATATTGGAGACGACGTGGACATCGCAGTTCGCCCCCACTCCATCGTAATTGGCCCGCGCCAGGGCATCGATCGCCAGCGCCGGCCCCAGCGCCGATCCGCCGATGCCGATGTGGATGAGGTGACGCACTTCGCCCAGCGCCCCAGCCTGGATCGCCGCGACCAGCGCGCGCATCCGCGCATGCAGCGCGGCCGCTTCCTCGACGCTGCTTTCCCGGCCCAGCCCGCGCTGCGCCGGGTGTTCGGCGGCGCGGCGTTCGCTGGCGTTCACCACCTCGCCCGCGAACAGGGCCGCGCGCTTGCCGTCGAAGTCCATCGCTTCGGCCAGCTGGGCGAACAAGCCGAGATGAGCGAGGTCCAGGTGCGTCTTCGACCAGTCGAACAGGATCCCGCCCTCCGGCAAATCGAGCCGCACCGACAGCCTCGCCACCCGTGCCCGGTCGGCGGCGAACAGTTCGCCCAGTCGCGGCCGGGGCAGTGCCGCCAGCCGTTCCCACACCGAGTTCACCCTATCGCCCATCGTGCACCTATGCTTCGCCGCGCCAATCGCCTATGCCCCCGCACGGCCGCGAGGCCAAGGCTGGAACGAAGGACCATCGCCCTCTATGGACGCGACAATGAACGAAGAGGTCTCCGAAGGCATCGACCCGGCCGGCGAATCCGGCGTCGAGGCAGGCAAGCCGGAAAAGGAGGAGAATTTCTTCGTCTTCCTGATCAAGCTGGCCCTGATCGTGATCGTCTTTCGCAGCTTCATTTTTTCGCCGTTCAACATTCCCAGCAAATCGATGCTGCCGCGCCTGCAAAACGGCGACTATCTGCTTGCCGCCAAGTGGCCCTACGGTTTTTCCAGATATTCCATGCCCCTCAGCGCGCCCGTGATCCCGGGCCGGATCTTCGCCACGGCGCCCGAGCCCGGCGACATCGCCATATTCAAGGCGCCGCCGCTCAACGATATCGATTATATCAAGCGCGTCATCGGCCTGCCAGGCGACCAGATCCAGATGGTGGGCGGCCAGCTCCACATCAATGGCAGTGCGGTGCCCAAGGAACGCGTCGCCGATTTCGAAATCGCCGTCACGCCCAATACGCGCTGCTATCTCTCGCAGTACCAGGCGACGAACCAGGCGGGCGAGCAGGTTTGCCATTATCCACGCTATCGCGAGACCCTGCCCAACGGACGCAGCTATTACGTTCTCGATTACGGCGAATATCCGCAAGACAACACCGAGCCCTTTGTCGTTCCCGAAGGGCACCTGTTCATGATGGGCGACAACCGCGACAATTCGATGGACAGCCGCTTTCCGGCGATCCCCGGCCAGGGCATCGGCATCGTGCCGCAGGACAGCCTGGTCGGCCGCGCCACCGTGATGATGTTCTCGACCGACGGCTCTGCCGAATGGATCAAGCCCTGGACCTGGTTCAGCGCCGCGCGCTGGGACCGGATCGGGGGGACGTTTTAACCGGATGCTGGGCGAAACCACGCACGCTTTCCTCACCCGTCTCGCGGGGCAGGAACCGGCCGACGAAGCGCTCTGGCTGGAAGCGCTAACTCACGGCAGCACCGGGCACGAACGCAATTACGAGCGGCTCGAATTCCTTGGCGACCGGGTGCTCGGCCTGGCGATCGCCGAATGGCTGCACGAACTTGGCACTGGCGACGAAGGCAAGCTTTCGCAGCGGCTCAATGCCCTCGTCAGCCGGACGATGTGCGCCGATGTCGCCCGCGGAATAGCTCTTGGCGAACACGTCCGGCTCGGCAAGCAGGCGCGCGACGACGGCGCACAGGACAGCGACAACATATTGGGCGACGTGATGGAAGCCTTGATCGGCGCGGCTTTCGTCACCCAAGGCTTCGAGACGGCGCGCGAAATCGTCCGGCGGCTGTGGTCCGAGGCGGTCACCGGCAAGGCTGGCGAGGCCAAGCACCCCAAGTCCGCGCTGCAGGAATGGGCCGCGGGCAACAAGCGCAAGATGCCGCAGTACAAGCTCATCGACCGCTCCGGCCCCGATCACGCGGCGCGTTTCAAGGTCGAGGTCGCGATCAACGGCGTCGGCGAGGCGGAAGGCGCGGGCTCGAGCAAGCAGGATGCCGAAACGGCGGCGGCGGCGGCCTTTCTGGAGCGGTTCGCGTGACCCAACATTGCGGCCTCGTCGCCGTCATCGGCGCGCCCAATGCGGGCAAATCGACTCTGGTCAACGCGCTGGTCGGCCAGAAGGTCGCGATCGTCAGCGCCAAGGCGCAGACCACCCGCGCGCGGCTGATGGGCATCGCCCTCGAAGGCGAGGCGCAGATCATCCTCGCCGACACACCCGGCCTGTTCGAGCCCCGGCGCCGGCTCGACCGGGCGATGGTCGCCGCCGCCTGGGAGGGCGCGCAGCAGGCCGACGCCATCCTGCTGGTGGTCGATGCCCGCAAAAAGCGGCGCGAATACCTCGCCGATATCCTCGAAGCGCTGAAACACCGCCCCGAGCGCAAGATCCTGGTGCTCAACAAGGTCGACGAGACGCCCAAGGAGCCGCTGCTGGTGGCCGCGCAGGAACTGGCGGGTGAAGAGCAATTCGACGAGGTGTTCTTCGTCTCGGCGCTGACCGGCGACGGGGTGCCGGAGCTCAAGGCGCGCCTCGCCGAACTGATGCCCGAAAGCGCCTGGCACTACCCGGAAGACCAGGTCTCCGACGCGAGCGAACGCCTGCTCGCCTGCGAGATCACCCGCGAACAGCTCTACCGCCAGCTCCACGACGAACTGCCCTACGACAGCGCGGTGCGGCCGGAGAGCTATGCCACGCGCAAGGACGGCTCGATCGAGATCCACCAGTTGATCGTAATTGCGCGCGACAGCCAGAAGGGCATCGTGCTCGGCAAGGGCGGTTCGAAGCTCAAAGCCATCGGCGAGGCGGCGCGCAAGGAACTGGCGGAACTGCTGGGCGTGAAAGTCCACCTGTTCCTGCACGTGCGGGTCGAGGAAAACTGGGCGGATTCGAACAAGGAGATTTACGAGGAAATGGGGCTGGACTGGGTGAAATAGGTCCTACCGCAACTTGGCAATCCCGATCCCGTCCTCCTTCGCCCGCTCTTTGGTCGATTCCTCGCTGCGGCCCAGCGCCTTGGCGATTTCCTTGAGGCCCTTGCCCTTGGCCGCGAGAGTGCGCAGCTTGGCCAGTTCCTCCGGCTTCCAGGGCTGGCGGTGGCGGGTGTAGAGTTCGGACATGGCGTTTCCCCTACACGATCCTCCCTATTTTCGCGAAGCGCAAATGGGGAGGTGGCAGCCGCGCAGCGGCTGACGGAGGGGTTATCGGCGCTTGCAGTACCGCACCAGCGCTTCAGCGACATCCTCCGGCGAGCGGAGAACATCGGCGGCCGGGATGCGCACAATCTCGATGCCATACTCCGCGAGCTTGGCGTCGCGCTCTGCGTCATATTCGGGATTATCGCCCATGTCGTGGACGATACCATCGACTTCTATACCGATTTTCGGCTTGGCGCAGTAGAAGTCGATGACATAGTCATCAACAGAGTGCTGCTTGTGGAAGCTGACTCCATCGGGCGATTTGCTCAGATGCCGCCACAGCAGCACTTCCGGCAGCGACATTCGTTTGCGCAACTGGCGCGCCTTTGAAATGTTTCGCGGAATTCGTTTGCGTGGCAAATACCTCTCCGTCAGCCCTGCGGGCTGCCACCTCCCCATTTGTGCTTCGCAAAAAATAGGGAGGATCATCCTTTCTTCACCGCTGCCTTCTTCTTCGCCGGGGCCTTCCTGCGTCCGCCCTTCTTCGCCGGACCCTTGGCTGCCTTCTCGGTGATCAGCACCACCGCTTCTTCCGCCGTCAGCGCCTCGGGCTGCTTGTCGCGCGGCAGGGTGGCGTTGGTCGTCCCGTCCGTCACGTAAGGCCCGTAGCGCCCCGCCATCAGCTTCATCTCGCCGCCCGACACCGGATGCGGTCCAAATGTCTTGAGTGGCTCGACCGGCGCGCGGACGCCCCGCCCGCCCCCGTTCGCCGCGTCGGCCAGTTTCGCCACCGCCGCGTTCATGCCCACTTCGAACACCTCGGCGGTCGCGCGCAGTTTGGCGTACTTGCCATCGTGCGCGAGGTATGGCCCGTAACGCCCAATCGAAGCGGTGATCGCCAGGCCCGTCTCCGGGTGGTCGCCGACCGCGCGCGGCAGCGACAGCAGCTTCACCGCCCAGTCGAAATCCAGCTCCGGGATATCCTTGGGGATCGAGGCGCGCTTGGCCTCCTTACCCTCGCCTAGCTGCACGTAAGCGCCGAAACGGCCGACACGTCGGGTGATCGATTCGCCGCTTTCCGGGTGCTTGCCCAGTTCGGCGTCAGCTCCGCCTTCGGCGCCGTTGCCGCCGGGCTGGGCGAACTTGCGGGTGAACTTGCACTCGGGATAGTTCGAGCAGGCGACGAAAGCGCCAAAGCGGCCGCCGCGCAGCGACAGCCGTCCAGCTTCGCATTTCGGGCACAGCCGCGGATCAGCGCCGTCCTCGCGCGGCGGGAACAGGAAGTCGGTGAGGAACTCGTCGAGCGCCTCAGTAACTTCGCTGGGCTTGCGCTCCATCACTTCGTCGCTCTTGGGCTTGAAGTCCTTCCAGAACGCCTCGAGCACCGCCTTCCATGCCGCCCGCCCGCCGGAAACCTCATCGAGCTCGTCCTCCATCCCGGCGGTGAAGTCGTAGCCGACATAGCGCGGGAAGAAGCGCTCCAGAAATGCGGTCAAAAGCCGCCCGATTCCTCCGCGAAGAAGCGGTTCTTCTCGGTGCGGACGTAGTTGCGGTCCTTGAGCACTTGCAAGGTCGAGGCATAGGTCGAGGGACGGCCGATGCCCAGTTCCTCCAGCCGCTTGACCAGCGAAGCCTCGGAATAGCGCGGCGGCGGCTGGGTGAAATGCTGGGCGGCGTCCACCCCTTTCTTGGCCGGAGCATCGCCCTTGGCCATGATCGGCAGCAGGGCGCTCTCTTCGTCGTCACCATCCGCCTTCTGGTCGCGGTCTTCCTCGTAGACCGCAAGGAAGCCGGGAAATTTCACCACCTGGCCGGTGGCGCGCAGTTCGTTCTGGCCGGTGCCGTCGCGCAGGGTCACCGTGGTGCGTTCGATATTGGCGGAGGCCATCTGGCTCGCCAGCGCGCGCTTCCACACCAGCTCGTACAGCCGGGCCTCGTCGCCCGAACCATAGCGGTCCTTGGCGAAATCGACCGGGCGGATCGCCTCGTGCGCTTCCTGGGCGTTCTTGGCCTTGGTTTCATAGTGGCGCGGCTTTTCCGGCAGGTAGTGGCCGGAATAGCGGTCCGAAATGGTCTTGCGCGCGTCCGAAATGGCCGAGCTGTCCATCTGCACGCCGTCGGTCCGCATGTAGGTGATCGCACCGGCTTCGTAGAGGTTCTGCGCCACCCGCATGGTGTGGCTGGCCGAAAAACCGAGCTTGCGCGCCGCTTCCTGCTGCAAGGTGGAAGTGGTGAATGGCGGCCAGGGATTGCGCCGCGTCGGCTTGGTCTCGACCTCCTCGACCTTGAAGGCGCCGGCTTCCACCGCGGCTTTGGCGCGCATCGCCACGCCCTCTTCGCCGATGCTGAGGCGTTCGAGCTTTTCGCCCTCGAAGCGGACCAGCCGGGCGGGAAACTCCGTGCCGCCCTGTTCCAGCCGCGCCACCACCGACCAGTATTCCTGCGCCTTGAATATCTCGATCTCGTGCTCGCGCTGGCAGATCAGCCGCAGCGCCACCGATTGCACCCGGCCCGCGCTCTTGGCGCCCGGCAGCTTGCGCCACAGCACCGGCGACAGGGTGAAGCCGAACAGATAGTCGAGCGCGCGGCGGGCGAGGTAGGCGTCGATCAGATCCTGGTCGAGCTCGCGCGGGTGCAGCATCGCTTCGGTGACGGTGGCCTTGGTGATGGCGTTGAACGTCACCCGCTGGACGTCTTTGGGCAGCGCCTTGCGCTTGGCCAGCAGTTCGCGCACGTGCCATGAGATCGCCTCGCCCTCGCGGTCAGGGTCGGTGGCGAGGATCAGGCGGTCGGCGGTCTTAGCCGCATCGGTGATCGCCTTCACCTGCCGCGCCTTGTCGCCATAAAGCTCCCAATCCATCGCGAACTGCTCGTCCGGCCGGACCGAGCCGTCCTTGGCCGGCAGATCGCGGACATGACCGTAGGAAGCGAGGACCTTGTAATCCTTGCCGAGGTACTTCTCGATGGTTTTCGCCTTGGCGGGCGATTCGACGATGACGAGTTGCATTGCGGCCTAGTTCCCCTCACGCGTATGTATGTGCGTACGCGTGAGGGTGGCGGGATCGTTCGGACTGCGTCAAGATGGCGGGGTAAGGAATCGAGGGAGAGCATCATGCGAACACCGATTGCAGCTGTGCTTGCCCTGGTTTTGGCGTCACCGCTCTTCGCCCAGGCGACCGAGCGCTTGGCCTCACCCGCCCTCAACGGTTTCGTTGTGGGCTACTCCGCCGCCAACGCTCAGCAATCGATCCGCGAGGAAGTGCCGCGCGGCGAGACTGTCGAAGCCTGGACGCGGATGGTGACAACGCAGCGGTTCGTCGGCCTCGCCGCTCGCGCGACCCCCGCGCAATATGCCCAGAACGTCATCGCGCCGCTGCCGCGGGCCTGCCCGGGGGCCAGGGTCTCGCCGATCGAGAACCTGACCGTAACGGGCCGCCCAGCGGTGCGGCTACAGGTCGATTGCCCAAGGAACGGCGGTGGACAGCCAGAGATGTTCATTCTGCTCGCCATTGGCGGGCTGCGCGACATGCATGTGAAGCAGGTCGCCTTCCGCGGTGCTTTGACGGCGGCAAACATGCAATGGGCGCAAGGCTTTCTTGCGGCAACGGCGCTGTGCGGGCCGGGGAGCAAGGAGGCGGTTTGCCGTCGGTGATGCTGCCGGTAGACTTTCTCTAGCCCGCCAGGCTCACTCGCCCCCCCGCATGCCGGACCAGCCGCCCGGCGATCTCCAGCTCGAGCAGTGCAAGCTGCACCGCCGCCGTGGTAGTGCCCGACTGGCGGATCAGTTCGTCCACTCCCACCGGCGCGGTAGTAAGCAGCGCGGCAAGATCGGCAGGGTCTTCACTCAATTCCTCGTCCGGCGCGGCCCAGTCGGGCCCCACTTCGCGAAAGCTGGAGCGGGCGACGCCGTCGAAGCCCGACAGCAGCTCCACCACATCCTCCGGCGTCTGCACCAGCACGGCGCCGTCGCGGATCAGCTGGTTGCAGCCGTGGGCGCGGGCGTCGAGCGGGGAGCCGGGAATGGCCATGACCTCGCGCCCCATCTCGCCCGCCAGCCGCGCGGTGATCAGCGAGCCCGATTTGGGCGCGGCCTCGACCACCAGGGTGCCCGCCGCCAGCCCGGCGATGATGCGGTTGCGCGAGGGAAAGTGTCGCGCGAGCGGCTCGACACCCGGCGGTTGTTCGGCGAGGAGCAGGCCTTTGGCTGCGACCTCCTCCTGGAGATCGGCATGCTCGGGCGGATAGGCGACATCGATGCCGCTGGCGATCACGCCGATGGTCGCGCCAGTGCTCAGCGCCCCGCGATGCGCCGCCCCGTCGATGCCGCGGGCCAGGCCGGAAACCACGGCGAAGCCCGCATCGGCCAGCGCCGCGCCGAACTCGCGCGCCAGCTTTACCGCCCCGGCCGAGGCGTTCCTCGCGCCGACCACCGCGACACATGGCCGCGCCGCGAACCCGGCATCCCCCCGGGCGATGAGGATCGGCGGCGCGCTGTCCGCCTGTCCGAGCAGCGCCGGATAGTCCGGCCCATCGTGGAACAGATAGCGCGCTCCGGCCCGCTTCACCGCCGCGACTTCATCGGCGATCCGCCCCTCGGGCGCGGGCTTGTACGCCGCTCCGCCGCGCGCGGCGAGATCGGGCAGCGCCGCCAACGCCGCCCCTGCGTGGCCGAAGCGGCGCAGCAGCTGGGCATAGCTGACCGGGCCGACATTCGGCGAGCGCAGCAGGCGGATGCGGGCAAAGGCTTCGGCTTGGGAAATGCCCGTCACTTGGAGCCAACCTTCGGCTCCGTGCCATCGCGCAGCCGCGCGATATTGGCGCGATGCTGCCACACCACCAGCACTGCGATAGCCACCAGCACCGGGACCAGCGCGGTATAGCCAAGCGCCCAGGCGGCGAGCGGCGCGGAGAGCGCGGCAGTCAGGCCCGCGAGCGACGAGATGCGGGTGATCGCCAGAACCGCGATCCAGATCAGCGCATAGGCCAGACCAAGCTGCCAGCCGAGGCCCAGCGCTACGCCGAACAAGGTCGCCACACCCTTGCCGCCCTTGAACATCAGCCAAACCGGAAAACAGTGGCCAAGCACCGCGCCTAGCGCCGCCATGCCTGGCGCTTCCGGAAACCACCGCCAGGCGAGCCACACGGCGAGGAAGCCCTTGGCGCCGTCGAGCAGCAAAGTCGCCGCCGCGAGCCCTTTGCGGCCGGTGCGCAGCACATTGGTCGCGCCGATGCTGCCCGAGCCGATATTCCTCAGGTCGCCCGCGCCGGTGAGCCTGGTCAGAATCATCCCAAAGGGCACCGAGCCAAGCAAATATCCAAGTCCAAGCGCCAGCAACCAGTCCATCCGCCCTTCCCTTCACCGCACTTGTAAGTAGAAGAACGGCCCTTCGACAAGCTCAGGGTGGACGGGATTGGTTCGGAATGGTTGAGAATGCTGCTCCGATCCTGATTTTCGATTCCGGAGTCGGCGGTCTCACCGTGCTGGCCGAGCTGCGCAAACTGCTGCCCGATGCGCCGGTGATCTACGCCGCCGACAACGCCGGGTTTCCCTATGGCGATAAGAGCGAGGCGCAGATTGCCGCGCGTGTCGCCGGGCTGCTCGGGCGGATGACCGAGCGCTATCGCCCGCGCCTGATCTGCATCGCCTGCAACACCGCCTCGACCATTGCCCTGGCCATGGTGCGCGAGGTGCTTGAGGTCCCGGTGGTCGGCACGGTGCCGGCGATCAAGCCGGCGGCGGCCATGACCCGGAGCGGAGTCATCGGCCTGCTCGGCACGGCGGCGACGATCCGCCAGGCCTATGTCGACCGGCTCGAAGCCGAATTCGCGGCGGACAAGCGCCTGCTGCGCCATGCCGCGCCCGAACTGGTCGAAGCCGCCGAGGCCAAGCTGCGCGGCGAAGCGGTCGATCCCGCCGTCTATGCCAATGTCGCCAGGGCACTGCGCGCCATGCCGGAAGGCGAGGCGATCGACACCGTAGTGCTCGCCTGCACCCACTTTCCACTGGTAACCGAGGAACTGGCCGAAGCTTTCGGGCCGGGCGTGGGCTTCGTCGATGGCGCGGGCGGCATCGCAAAGCGGATAGCCTTTCTCACCCAGGGTCAGCGCTTCGAACGGGGAGAGCCGGACCTCGCCCTGTTCACCCGCGACGGCGAGGACGTAGCGGCGCTCGCCCCCGCTCTCGCCCGCTTCGGACTCGAACGCACGGCGGTGTTTTGATCCAGGTCATAGCCAAACAAGCCGCTAGCCATCCAATCTTGCTTGGTCTAATGGACGGCAAAATGGCATTTCCGGTGATTGCGTGAATTACGACCACATTTTCGACCAGGCGATAGAGCGGCTCCATTCGGAAGGCCGCTACCGCGTGTTCATCGACATTTTGCGCAACAAGGGTTCCTACCCCAACGCGCGCTGCTTCGCCGGGCACAACGGGCCCAAGGACATCACCGTGTGGTGTTCGAATGACTACCTCGCCATGGGCCAGCACCCCAAGGTGATCGCGGCGATGGAAGAGGCGCTCAACGATGTCGGCGCCGGCTCGGGCGGCACCCGCAATATTGGCGGCAACACCCATTACCACGTCGAGTTGGAGCGCGAACTGGCCGATCTTCACGGCAAGGACGGCGCATTGCTGTTCACGTCGGGCTATGTCTCGAACGATGCGACGCTTTCCACCCTGGCCAAGATCCTGCCGGGCTGCGTGATCTTCTCCGACGAACTCAACCACGCCTCGATGATCGCCGGCATCCGCAATTCCGGCTGCGAGAAGCAGGTCTGGCGGCACAACGACCTCGAGCATCTCGAGCAATTGCTGGCCGAGTGCGATCCCGATCTGCCCAAGCTGATCGCATTCGAAAGCGTCTATTCGATGGACGGCGACGTCGCCCCGATCCACGCGATCTGCGACCTGGCCGACAAGTACAATGCGCTCACCTACATCGACGAAGTCCACGCGGTAGGCATGTACGGGCCACGCGGCGGCGGCATTTCCGACCGCGACGAGGCGGCGCATCGCATCACCATCATCGAGGGCACGCTGGGCAAGGCGTTTGGGGTGATGGGCGGTTATATCGCTGCCGACGCCAGGATAGTCGATGTGATACGGAGCTATGCGCCTGGGTTCATTTTCACCACCAGCCTGTCACCGGTACTGGTCGCGGGGGTGCTGGCCAGCGTCAAGCACCTCAAGGCCAGCTCTGTCGAGCGCGAAGGCCAGCAGGCCAGTGCCGCTACGCTCAAGCGCCTGTTCGCAGAAGCGGGTCTACCGGTCATGCCCAGCACCACGCACATCGTACCGCTGATGATCGGTGATCCAGTGCGCGCCAAGCAGATCAGCGACATCCTGCTCGCCGAATACGGCGTCTACGTCCAGCCGATCAACTACCCGACGGTGCCGCGCGGCACCGAACGGCTACGCTTCACACCCGGCCCGGCGCACAGCGATGCAATGATGGTCGAATTGACCAAAGCGCTGGTCGAGATCTGGGACAGGCTGGAAATGCGCAAGGCGGCCTAGGCCGGCACCGTAACCGGTTTCAGCTTTCCCAACCGCCAGAACAACCAGCTACCGACAAGCGAAGCGGTAGCGGCGAACAGCAGGAACGGCGCGAAACTCGCGGTGAACTGCAACAAGCCGCTCAGGATCAGCGAACCCAGCGCGGCCGCGCCCGACAGCGCGCCAAGCAGCAGGCCGAGCACCGCGCTGTAGACCCCCACCGGGAAGAACCGCATGACCAGAAACCCCGCGACATCGGTCTCCGCACCGAGCGCGAGGCCGATCAGCAGCACCGCAAGACCCTGAACCAAAGGCGAGGCCATGCCCGTCGCCATCAGCATCAGGCCGAATGCGGGCAGCCCCATCGAAAGCATCGCGACGATGTGCGCCGGGAACCTGTCGAGCGCCGCGCCGCAGGCGAGCCGCCCGGCGATCACACCGGCGGCATAGACCGAGATCAGCAACGAAGCATCGGCGGAGGCCATGCCCGTTTTCAGCAGGATCACTTTCATCTGCGTGGTCTGCACGATGATCGTCAGACTGCACAGGACGATGCCGGCAACGATCGGCCAGAAGGCTGGATTGGCGAAGATCGCGCGGTAGTCTGTCTGCTCGTTCCCGGCCTGCGCCGAGTGAACCTTGATCTTGCGGCGAGGGATCAGCAGCAGCGTGGCGGCTCCGGCGAGGACCGTGAAGAGGGCCATCGTGGCATAGCCGCTACGCCAGCCCTCACGCTCGATGAATGGCGTGACAAATGGCACGAACACGACGGCGGCGACCGAATAGGAACAAGCGGCGATACCCAGCGCCAGCCCTCGCGCCTTGTCGAAGCTCTCGGCGATCAGGCGGCTGTAAACCACGGGGCCGGTAGTTGCGGCGAACAGTGAGATCTGAACGACGATGAGTCCGAGATACCAAGCAAACGAAGCGCCTATCCGGCTCAGCGCCAGATAGACCAGCGCCCCCATCGCAACGCCGAACATGGCCACTGCCGTCACCCCGAAGCGGTCCGCCAGCCGCCCCGCCAAAGGCTGACACACGATCGACAGCAGCGCGGGCAGGCCGAGCAACGCGATTTGCGCGCTGGTCCAGCCGAATTCCTGCATCAGCGCCGGAATGAAAATGTTGTTGAGGTAGTTGTTCAGCGAATAGCCCGTGGCGATGCCGAGCGCCGCCGCGGCAAGCGCGCGCCAATTGCTCCGCAGTTCGCCGAAATAGTCCAAACCCGCCTCCCCTGCCCGGCTCACCCGCCGAGCACACCCCCGCCATCGACCACCAGCACCTGTCCGGTCGTGTAGCCTGCTTTCATCAGATAGAGATAGGCCTCGGCCACTTCGTCCGGTTCGCCGATCCGGGGCAGCGGCTGGCTTTCGAAGCGCGCTTCCTCGGCCTGGCGCATGGCGTCGGGCAGGCCCTTGAATATCTCGGTGGCGACGCCGCCCGGGAATACCGCATTGACCCGCACGTCGGGCGCGAATTCGGTGGCGAGGCCCCAGGTCAGATGCTCGACCGAACCTGCCATCGCCGTCGCCATCACCGAGCCCTTTTGCGGCCGGTAGGCGCTGGTCCCCGCCGTGAGCGTGATCGAGCCGCCCCGTCGCACCTGTTTCACCCCGTGCTTGGCCAGCACGGCCGAGCCCCAGAAGCGCACGCCAAACAGTGCCCGGGCATCGTCGAGGTCCATCTCGACAAACGGCCCGCGCCGCGCTTTGCCCCAGTCGCCGGCGGTCGAGGCGATGTGATCGAACGGGCCGGACCGCTCGAACCAGAGCGCAACCGCCGCCTCGTCGGTTATGTCGAGCATGGCGCTGGCGCAGCCACCCAGCCGCTCTGCCGCCGAAGCCAGTTTGCCCTGGTTGGTCGAAGCGATGGTTACGTCCGCACCCTCGGCGATGCACGCCCGAGCCACGGCGAATCCGATGCCAGAGCCGCCACCGACGACCAGAATGCGCGCGCCATGCAAAGTCATCGCCTCACCCCGCCGCCGGGAAGCGCGGCCTCAGCCATTCGACGATCGCTTCCGCCACGTCCGGAATGCCGCCGTCGCGTTCGCCCTCCTCGCGAAAAGCGAAATGGTCGCCCTCGATCTCGAGGTAGGTCCTGTCGCTGCTCGGGGTGTTTTCGTAGAGCCCCTTGGCGACATAGGGCAGGATAGTGACATCGGCGGTGAAGCCGATCGACAGCACCGGCTGCGTCACTTTCTTCGCATCCTCGTGCATGTTGACCTGGGTAGACAGCCCCGACCAGGTCGACAGCCAGCCTTCCGCCGTCATCATCTGGACAAAGCCGGGGATCGACCAATTGGCGGTCTGCGGATCGGGCTGCATCAGGCCGATAATGCCGCGCTTGTTGGGGTGGATCGAAAGATCGGTCAGCGCCGGGTCGGCCATGGTCCGGTAGACGACGATGGTATTGCAGGCGACGGCTTGCCGGGTGATGTCGTTCTGCTCGGCGAGCGGCAGATCGGCGAAGCCGGGCTCTGCCATCTTGGCCTTATACTTCCGCTTGCGCGCGACTTCCTGCCGGGCCTTGGCATCGATCCGGCGGCAGCGTTCGACCTGGGCGGCGCGGTAGCGGGTCAGGAACGCCTCGGAGTACTTCGATATCTCCGGCGGCTTGCGGTAACCGTTGTCGGGATTGAACATGTCAAGCGCGGGATCGCAGGACAGCGGATCGTTCTCGTCGATCACCGAGGGATCGAGATTGGCGATGCCGAGATGGCCCTCGCTGTGCGCGCCGGCGAGATTGATCAGCCCGTCGGCCCGGGGCAAGTCGAGCTCGTTGAGATCGTAGTCGCCTCCCGCTGCCGTAAGCTTCAGCCGCTCGCCCACCGGCGTATTGGCCTGCGCCATATAAAAGGTCGAGAGCGGCCCGCCGCCGCTGTTGCCGCAGAACACCAGTTTCTCAAAACCTTCGGCCTTGAGGTAGCGCAACTGCGCGGCGAGGTCGGCGATCAAGCATTCGTGCTCGCAGTTCACGTCATTGCCGAGATAGCGCGTCTGCCCGCCATAGACGCCGTAGCCGGCCTCGACCAGGAACGGCGTCAGGTAGTGGCTGGAGAAATCGGCGCGCGGGTGATTGAATACCACCACCGTCTTCTCGCCGCCGCGGGTATAGAGAATTCCCGAACTGTGCGCCCCGTCTTCGGCCTGGAGGCGAACGTTGGTCTGCTTCGTTCCTTCAGGCAGCGCGAAGCGGTCCGATCCCCACCAGGTGAAGGGGCGCACGCCCGGCGGTGTCTCGCCCGGGCCGCGCTTGAAACCGTGAAAAATCGTATGACGCCCGATGAATTGCGGCACGTTAAGCTCTCCTCATCCCTTCCCTGCCTTATTCGGGCATGGTGAATTCCACAATCAGCACTTCGAGATCGCGCCTCGGCTCGAAATTGCGTTTACGCACCTCGAACTGCGTTGGCGATATCTTGCGCACCCCGTCCATGCAGAAGCTGACGAGATTGTCCGCCTTGCCCTTGTCCACCACTAGCCGGAAGTCGCCGATCGGCCCGCGCCAGTTGGCGCCGGAACTCAGAATGTAATCGATCCAGATCTCACCGGCCATCGGGCGACGGTTGGGATCGTCGCCGACCCGCCGGTCGAAGCCGGCGAAAAAATCGGAATCGATGCAGTGGCGGCGCACCCGTTCGGCGAACCATTCCTCCTTGCGCACGCCCTTTTCCAGCCCGCCCGCGACCGAACCGCCAGCATAGGGGCGGTAGCTGTGCGCCACTTCGACGCTTCGCCCCGCCGGAAAGCGCTGGCGGCGGGTGACGTGGGTTACGAGGTTCCAGGCCGGAATGATCGAAGATGCATCGTCGGGGTTCGGCTTGAGCAGGCCTTCGCGCTGGTACTGTGCCTTCGCGGCGGCACTCAGCCGGTCGACGAAGCTGGCTGAATCGGGATAACTTGCGAACCAGCGCAGCGGCCATCTCAGCGCCTTCACCCGCGCCGTGACATCGCGCCCGCCGATCTCGGCCCGCTCGACCAATGCGAGCTTTGCCGGACGTCCGTCGATCGTGGTGCGGAAAGCGAGCTGACGATAATCGGGCAGTTCCTGGTCTCCGAGATAGCCCGGAACGCCGCCTGGCAAGCTCGGCACCGGAAACGAGACCAGAGTCTCGATGTCGCGCCGTGAACGATTGGTGAAGCGATAGCGCACGCGCACTTCGTCTTGCGAGATGTAGAGGTCTTCCGAATCCATACTGATCGCATTGCTTGGCACCAGTGTCAGCCCGCCAAGCCCAATCGCCGCCGCGCTGTCGTTTGCCAGCGCCATTTCCGGCATCGCCAATGCAAGCCCCAGTGCCGCAATCCGGGTCAATCCTGTCATCGTGCTTCTCCTCCGTGCGCCGATGGTAGCACCGGCAAACCGGTCCGCAATGCGGTTACAAGCATAGCAGACAGTTGCGCCTCTTTTCATTGCCCGCAAACTCAATCACACTGCGCGCCAAAGCATGGGAGGCGCCGGAATGGGGCTGCTGGATGCGCACAAGGCCATGGCCACCAAGACCGCCGTCGTCGTCGGCATGCTTGCCGGCATTTCGGCGGCAATCTGGACGCCGCCGGCGCTGGCGCAGGATTCCGCCGATGCCGACAACTCATCCGGCGAAATCATCGTCACCGCGCGTAAGCGGGAGGAACCCATCCTCAAGGTGCCGGTCGTTCTGACCGCGGTGCAGAGCGAAACGCTCGACCGGCTCGGCGCCACCGAAATGACAGACCTGCCCAAGCTTGTCCCCGGCCTCACCCTCTCGCGCGGCGTCCTGTCGAACGGTCTGTTCGTCTCGCTGCGCGGGGTCGGCACGACGACGCTGGACCCGGGTATCGACCAGTCGATCTCGCTCAACATCGACGGGCTTGCCTTCACCCAGGGGCTGGCCTTCGCCAGCGGCATGTTCGACCTCGGCCAGATCGAGGTGCTCAAGGGACCGCAGGCGCTGTTTCATGGCAAGGCCAGCCCGGGCGGGGTGATCTCGATACGCACCGCCGATCCGACCGGCAAGTTCGAGGTGATCGCGCGCGCCGGCTATGAATTCGAGGCAAGGGAAGCGCGTGGCGAGCTGATCGTCTCGGGACCGCTGGGCGAAACGCTCAAGGCGCGCATCGCCGGCGCTTATTCGGCCGCCGAGGGCTATTTCAGGAATGTCGCCAATCCCGTGCCCAGCACCGGCGGCCTGGCGCCGACCTATCGGCGTCAATCCCGCACCCGGAATTATCTGATCCGGGGTACTCTGCTGTGGAATCCCTCCGACCGCTTCAACGCGCGGCTCAAGGCCAATTTCGTCAAGGACGACAATATCAATCCCGAGGGCGTGCAACTGGGCAATTGCACCCAAGGCCCCAATCAGATTGTCGCGCCGCTCACTTTCTCGTTCATTCTCGGTGACGATTGCAAGCTCAACCGCTATGCCGCCAACTCCTATGCCGATCCAGTGGCGTTTCCCGGCATCATAAACGGCGGCGTGCCCTTCGGCAGGACCACCCAGAATTACGGAAAGCTCGAGCTCGACTATACGCTGACGCCGCAGCTGTCGCTCAATTCGATCACCGGCTTTTACAGCATGAAATCGCGCAACCTCTTTCTGGCCAACTCCTATGGCGCCGGCCTGCCGCTCGCTCCCGCCAATCACTTCGGTCGCCGCGACGTGACTCAGGAACTCCGGCTGAACAGCGATTTCGACGGGCCACTGAACTTCACCGCCGGCGCCTATTTCCAGGACGCCTGGATGCGCAACCGGGTCATCACCATCGGCAGCCGGGCCATCGGCCTCGGCGGCCTCGATTCCGACGGTCAGACAGCGATCGATGTCAGGGCCTATTCGCTGTTCGGCCAGCTGCGCTGGAAGATCGCGCCCGAACTGGAACTGTCCGGCGGCGCGCGCTGGACCGACGAGGCCAGAAGCCAGCAGGTACTCAACCTTCGCACCAATACGCCGAACATCGTCGCGGTGAACCGCATCTCCTCCAGCAACGTGGCTCCCGAGTTTTCGCTGTCCTATACGCCGACCGACGATCTAACCGTGTTTGGCGCCTACAAGGTGGCCTACAAGTCCGGCTCCTTCACCATCGCCATGGTTCCCCTGCCGGGCGTCAACAACGCGTTCGGCGACGAAAAGGTCGAGGGCGGCGAAATCGGCATCAAGAGCCGGCTGGGCGGGCGGCGGTTGCAGGCAAACATCGCCGGCTATTACTACAAATACACCGGGCTGCAGGTCGGCGCGTTCGCTCTGCCCGAGCCCGGGCGATTGCCGGTAATCAGCGTCATCAATGCCGGCGCGGCGCGCACCTATGGCATCGATTTCGACGCCTCGTACAGGCCCCGCAATGTCGAAGGGCTGGAAATCACCGCATCGATCAACTGGAACCATGGAACCTATACCAGGCTCGAAGGCATTCCGTGCTGGCCAGGCCAGACCATCGCCCTGGGCTGCGACCAGATTATCAACACTTCGACCGGACGGTTCACCTCCGCGAACCTCTCGGGAACGCCGATGATCCGCGCGCCGCGCTGGCATGCCAGCTTCGGCTTCAGCTACGAGACGCCAATCGCCTCGAGCTACAAGCTGGTGATCGGCAACAGCAACCAGTTCTCGTCGCGGATGATGCGCTTCCTGGCGATCAACCGGCCAAACAACGACAATTTCCAGAGCGCTTTCATCAAGTCCGACGTCAGCCTGGCGCTGCGCGGTCCCCGGGATCGCTGGGAAGTGGCGGTGATCGGCAAGAACATCAACGACAAGATCACCTCGGGGATATGCAACGCCGGGAACTTCGCCGGCGGCACGTTTGTCACCCCGGTGGTGACCGGCGGCGGCGCCAGCGGGGCCGCCGGCCTCGGCCAGACCGCCTGCTACCCCGAACGCGGCCGTTCGCTCTGGATCAGGCTGACCTACCGGCCTACCAACTGAGGCTAGCCATTCGAGCAAGGGCGCGGGGCGGAAGCTGACAGCAGCTTTCCACCCTGCATGCTTTTCGCCCCGCCTGCTATTCGCTCTGGCACTGCGCCGCCGTTTCCCGCACATTGCCGCATCGGACAAGGAACGGGAGAGGCGAAGATGGGACTGCTCGACGCACACAGAGCCATGGCCTCCAAAACCGCTGTCGTTGTCGGCGGCGCGGCCGGGCATCTCGGGCGCGGCACGACGCTGGGGCTGGCGCGCGAAGGCGTGAAGATCATCGTCTGCGATAACGACCGCGAGGGGCTGGAGACCATCCTCGGCGAAGTCGCGGCACTTGGCACCGGAGCTACGGTGACCCCGATCTACGGCGATGTCATGGACCCGGCCTCGTTCGATGCTTTCTGGGACCATGTCGAGACGCTGACGGACAGAATCGACATCCTGGTCAATGTCCCCGGCGGCGTCGCTCGCGCCTTGTTCGAGAACACCACCCGCCAGAACCACGCCGACAACATCCGCTACAACTACGGCTATCACATCGACAGCTGCCACCGCGCCCTGCCGCTGCTCAAGAAAAGCGGAAAAGGCGGCAGCATCGTCAACTTCACCACCATCGAGGCGCATCGCGGTGCCGCCACTTTCGCGGTCTATGCCGGGGCCAAGGCGGCGCTGACCAATTTCAGCCGGGCCTTGGCGGTCGAGCTGGGCCAGCACAATATCCGGGTCAATTGCCTCGCCAGCGACACCAGCCCAGCGCGCACCACCAATGCGGCGCTGGCCCCGGAAGACTTCGTCCGCCTCGCCGAATGCGGCCCGGAGACCATGGACGAGGCGATGAAGATATACGTGCCGATGAAACGCGCGCCGACCGTTGAGGAAGTGGTCGACGGCGTGGTATTCCTCACCTGCGACCTCTCGCGCACGGTCACCGGCACTACCCTGTTCGTCGACGGCGGCACTTATGCGGCCTTCGGCTTCCTCGACTGGCCCGGCGGCGACAGCTTCATGCCCGCGCCGCTGGGTGGGTCGATGAAGATGATGTTCGGTTGAAAGGAGCCCGCACAATGATCGAAACCATCGACCTGACGCCGCTGATCGGCACCGAAGTGCGGATGCCGCGCGCCGATCTGCTGAGCGGCGATCATGCCGACGAGCTGCGCGAACTGCTCGAACAGCGCGGCGTGCTGGTGTTCAAGAAGCTTGGGCTGTCCGACGCGGAGCAACTGCAATTGACCAAGACGCTTGGCACCCCGGAATTGCAGGGCGGTAAGGACGTGATGGAAGTCGCGCTCGATCCGAAGTATCACAAGGGCCAGGAATTCCTCGCCGAATACCTCAAGGGCTCGTTCTTCTGGCACATCGACGGCGCCAGTTCGGACCGGCCCAACCTCGCCTCGCTGCTCACCGCCCGCACGCTCAGCCAGGAAGGCGGCCAAACCCAGTTCGCCAACACCTATGCCGCCTTCGAAGCCCTGCCCGAAGGCGAGCAGCGCGAATTGGAGAAGCTGCGCGTGGTCCATTCGACCGAAACCTCGCAGCGCTATATCAAGCCCGAGCCGAGCCTCGCGGAACTCGAAGGCTGGCGGCGCATCGGGCGCAAGACCCACCCGCTGGTCTGGACCCACCAATCGGGCCGCAAGTCACTGGTGCTCGGCTCGACCGCCGCCTACGTCGAGGGCATGGACCATTTCGCCAGCTACGAACTGCTCGTGCGCCTGCGCGACTGGGCGACCCAGCCGCAATTTGTCTTCCGCCACGACTGGGACCCGGGCGACATGCTGATCTGGGACAACACCGGAACCATGCACCGGGTGACGCCCTATGCGGCGGACAGCGGTAGAGTGATGAGCCGTTCGGTGCTGGAGGGGGAGGAGATGCTGGTTTAGCGGAAGCCACCCCCGCGGACGCCGGACCGCTATTACCTTACACCGGAACCGTAATGTGCTTCCCGCCGAACACAGCCTGCCAGTTTTCGATCTCCGACACGACGATATCGTCGACCGTATGGGCGAGTTCCGAGACCACGCCATAATCGAGCATGCCATCGGGAGCCTCTAGCAAATGTTGGATGCGCTTGTGAACATTGTCCAGCTTTTCGGCGGTCACGTCGGAAATCGCGGCGAAGCGTTCGAAGTCCCCGAAATAGCGAATCCCGGAGATGCCCGCGCCAAGCGTCGGGAACATGACGCCAAAATAAGTGAAGAACTTGGAGGCTGTATCGGGCAGGTTTTTCGCAACAATCCCGCATTGCGCCGCGATCACCAGTAGCAAGTAGGTGCTGACAGTCAGCACCGCCAGCTGAAACAGCCGTCCCGACAGCCTGTCCAACCGCTGATGGACCGTTGTCAGTCGATGCGCCTTGCCGAGGTGATAGTCGCGTTGCCTGACCACATGCTCGTCGAGCATGCCGCCCAATGCATGGCGCAAATAGGTGACGGTGACGGTCACGCCTGGCAAGCCGCAGGCCCTCAGTCCGTGCCGGGCATAGTATTCGGGCCAGCTGGTCTCGGTTCCCTTGGGCCAGCGCCCGGGCGGGCGGGCGACGCCCAGCAACAGCAGCATCGGCGCATGGCGAAAATACTCGGCCACTCGGCGGGTCTCGAACCACCGCTTGTGCCAGCGCCGCCGCCCCCCGACCCATATAACCACCAAAATCGAGCACAGCAGCAAGAACTCGACAAACGAATAGGCCCATTTGTGACCCAGACCCAATTCGCCCATCGGCTGATAGGCAAGCCCGGCAGCGACGGCGAGTGCCGCAGCGATGAAGTTGGCGACCATGCCGCCACGATAATAGTCCGACAGCCGCGCCGAAATCCCGTCCGCCCAGGCGAATCGGTGCAGTACTTCGGCGTCGATACTGGGCGCGAATGCCGGATCGCTCGTCGTCAGGGCCCGCGCCGCCGCCATCAACGGCGAACCGGTGCCGGTGTTGCCGCCGACTTCGTCGGGCGTCTCATAGACCTGCTTCAGCGAACGCAGAGGCCTGCCGCCGCCACCGAACATCGCCTCGATCCGGCGGTATCCGGTCCACAACCAGCTGCTGCGCGGATGCCAGGCCTCGCTGCCCAGCGCTTCGGCTCCCTGCTGGAGCGAGCCGGCTTCGTCGGGGCGAAGCGCATCGCGGACCAGACTGGCCAGCACCGCGTCGCGATCGCCGTCCTCGCCGCCGGCGGACAGCAGCGATTCCGGTGTGCTCAGTATCCGCCATTCGCTCGCCCGCGCCGGATCGATCCACACCACCGGGGTGCCCAGCTCCAGTGCGGCGGCGATGGTGTGCCCGGTGCCGCCGACATGGCTGCGGCTCACCCCGTCCCACACCGCGACGACGATGTCCGATTGCTCGATCATCACCCGCCCGGCCAGGGCCACCCGTTCGGAGCAATGGGCATTGAAGGCTTCAAGGCGATTCTGATCGGCGGGCGCGGCGAATTTGCCGAGGAACAGCCGTTCGATCGTCCCATCCTGCTCGGCCAGCTCGAACAGCCGCGCGGTATCGTATGAACGCGCAATCGTCTCTGCCCGCGCCGCGACGCCAGGATCGCGGGACGCCGCTCCGCGCAGCAGCGCCGCCGCATCTTCCGCCGTGTCCGGCATGGCGTTGATCGCCAGGTTAAGCGCCCGCCCGAACGGCAGCGGCGCGACCAGTTCCCAGCCGTGACGCAGCGCCACCGCGGCCGCGAGCTGATCGATCCCGCAGGCGAGCAGATTGTTCAGCCGCGTGGGCGCGATGGCACCAAGCGTTTCGGCCGCCGCCGCGACCAGCGCATCGATCCGTCCGAACAGATCATCCATCACCGCCACCGCAACTTCGCGATGGGCGGCAAAGGTGGGATTGGTTTGGCGATGGCCGGTAATGCCCAGCGACAACCGGGGGAGCGGAGGCGGCGGAGCGGTGATCAAGCCCCGCCCTCGCTCGCAACCCACAGCCGCCGCAGGGTGGCGACGGCATCGGCATTGGTCCGCACGATGGTGGCGTCCTCGCGATCATGGCACAGGAACACTTCAGGCATCGGCTCTCACACGAATTGCAGGAAGAACTGGCAATCGACCATTTCTGAAAGCATCCCGATGGCAGTATGCTTGGAAACCAGCAGGAATCAAGCGCTGCCAGAAACGACACCAGATACTACTCACCCCCGCCCGCGATAGCCCGCGACGCCCTGCTCCGGCACCCACAGCCCTTCGGGCGCCGCGCCGCTCTGCCAGAACACGTCGATCGGCATCCCGCCCCTGGGATACCAATAACCGCCGATCCGCAGCCACCTGGGCCGCATCTCAGCGAACAGCCGCTGGCCGACACCCAAGGTCACATCCTCATGGAATCCCGCGTGGTTGCGGAAAGAGCCCAGGAACAGCTTCAAACTCTTCAATTCGACGATCGTCTCGCCCGGCGCATAATCGATCACCAGATGAGCGAAATCGGGCTGCCCGGTCACCGGGCACAGCGAAGTGAATTCCGGCGCGGCAAAACGGACCAGATAGAGCGCGCCCCGGCGCGGATTGGGCACGTAATCGAGCACCGCCTCTTGCGGCGAGGCGGGGAGCGTGCTTTGGCGGCCAAGATGCAGCGGGGGCTGGTCTGGCGGCGTAGGTGTGTCGTTCATGACACTGCCATGCCGTCATCGCAGGCCTTGCACAAGCCAACGGTTGGCGGGCCATGGGTTCACGCGCTATTCATGGCCCGGCCCCGAGCGGCGGAATTGGTAACAGGATGAAACGGAACACAGGGAAACAGCACTGGTTTGGCGCGGCGGCGGTCCCGCTGGCGCTGGCGCTCGCCCTGATTCCCGGCGCCTGGATCACCGCCGCCGCGCAGGAAGAGCGGCTGCCCTCGGTCAGCGATTACCGGCTGCCCGATCCTGCCTCGCGGCCCTCCAGCCGTCCGCAGGGGCCGATTGATCGCGATAATCCGGTGGTGCTGCGACCCACGCGCGAACCGGCCACCGCCGAGCCGGGCGCCGCCCCCGAAGCACCAGCCCCCGCTCCCTCCGCCTCGGCAGCCGCAGCGAGCCCTGCCGAGGCAACAACCCCGCGTCCCGCGGGAGCTTCGGCCGCCAGCGCCGTCAACCGCCGTCCGGCCGTGGCCCCCACCGCCGCCAGTGGCGCGCCATCGCGCCCGCAAGCCCCACTCGGCGCCGCACCCGACGCGTCGGCGCCCGCCACCGGCGAAACCGCCCAGCAGCCGACCGATCCCGCCGCCGCCGATCCCGCCACCGCCGTCCCGCCGATAGCCTGGAACGTGCATTCGGCAGCGGGCGACAAGAGTTCGGCGATGTGGCCGTGGCTGGCGGGCATCGCCGCGCTACTCGCCTCAAACGCCCTGCTGCTGTTCATGCTGCTGCGCCGCCGGCAGGCACGGGCGGCGGCTGCCAACGAAGCCGCGGAATACGAAGCGGCGCAAGCAGCGCAGGCTCCCCGCGAAGCCATCGAGCCAGTTCCGTCCGAACCCTCGCCAGCACCCATGGCCGAACGCGATCCCGAACTCGACCTGATGACCTTGCTGGCGGAACCGGAGTTCGAAAATCAGGCCGCCGCCGCGCCTGCCGTCAGCGCGCCCGCGCCGCGCCCGACGCTCGATGTCATCGTCAATCCGCTTGAGGTTACCCTCGCCGCGCGGCGGCTTTCGGCGACGCTGATGAACACGGTGCTCAACTACGAGCTGGTCATCGCCAACAACTCCGGCAGTCCGATCGGGCCGATTTCGGTCGCGGGCGACATGATCGGCGCGCATGCCTCGCTGCCGACGCGCTCGCAACTGGAAATGGGCGGCAACGATATCGCGCCGCAGCACCGCATCCAGGTACTTGGCCCGGGCGAAAGCACCACGGTGAGCGGCGAACTCCGCCTGCCGCTTGCCGCGATCACGCCGATCCGCAGCGGCAATGCCTCCCTGTTCGTGCCGCTCGCGCGCTTCCGGGCCGAAGCCCTGCGCAACGGCGCGCCGCCGCTTGTCATCAACCGCACTTTCGTCATCGGCGAAAGCCAGGACCGGCCGGGCGCGGCGCTCAAGCCGTTCCGGCTCGATCTCGGCCCGCGGCTCTATTCGCACATCGGCCAGCGCGAAGTCGCGGCCACGGCCTGAGCAAGAGCGTCGCGCGTGGACAGCCTGGTATCGACCGAATGGCTGGCGCGGGAAATGGGCGCGGGCGACTTGCGCATCGTCGATGCCTCATGGCACCTGCCCGATACCGGACGCGACGCCGCAGCCGAGTATAAGGCCGCGCACATCCCCGGCGCCGTGTTCATGAACCTGGGCGAGCTGGTCGATGCCAACGCGCCGATCGACAACACTCTGCCAAGCCCCGAGAAATTCGCCAGCCGCATGCAGAGCCTTGGTATCGGCGATGGCAGCCGCGTGGTCGTTTACGACGACAGCGCGGTGAAAACCGCCGCGCGCGCCTGGTTCATGCTGAAACTGTTCGGCGCGCACTATGTCGCGGTTCTCGATGGCGGGCTTGCCAAGTGGAAGGCGGAAGGGCGGGCGCTCGCGAGTGGCGCGGAAAGCCAGCGCCACCGGCATTTCACGCCGTGGTCCGAAACGGGCAAGCTGCGCGGCAAGGCCGAAGTGCTCGCCAATGTGGCGAGCAAGGCCGAACAGCTGGTCGATGCCCGCGGCGCACCGCGTTTCCAGGGCGAAGTGGCCGAAGCCCGGCCGGGCCTTGCCTCGGGCCACATCCCGGGATCGGTCAATGTGCCCTATTCCGAACTGTTCGCGGCGGACGGGACTTTCAAGGACAAGCAGGGACTGGCGACCGTTTTCGCATCGGCTGGAGTCGATTTCGCGAAACCGGTGGTCACCGCTTGTGGCAGCGGCGTCACCGCATGCGTGCTGTTGTTCGGCATGCATCTGCTTGGGAAGGACGATACGGCGCTCTACGACGGCTCGTGGAGCGAATGGGGCGCCGATCCAGCCTTGCCCAAAGCGACCGGCCCGGCTTGACCTGAGCCGCGCGGGAGGGGATTGCGGATCGCAATGGCTAGAATTCCGCCCAAAGACCTGTCCCCGGCCACCCGCCTCGTCACCGGCGGGCGGCGCAAGGAATGGACGGGGACGCCAGCTTCTCCCGGAGCAGTGGTCAACCCGCCGGTCTGGCGCGCGAGCACGCATCTGTACGATGACATGGCCTCGCTGCACGAAGGCCCGAAAACCAACGAGGACGGCCGGTTCTTTTATGGCCGTCGCGGCGCGCCGACCCAGTGGGCGCTGGCCGAGGCGCTGTCCGAGCTGGAGCCGGGCGCGGCCGGGACCGTACTCTATCCCTCCGGCGTGGCGGCCATCGCCGGCGCGCTGCTCGCGGTGCTGCGGCCAGGCGATGCGGTGCTGATCACCGACAATGTCTACGATCCGGTGCGGACGATGGGGCGCGGCCTGCTCAGGGAATTCGGCATCGATGCCCGCTTCTTCGACCCGCTCGATCCGGCGGCGTTCGAAGCGGCGATCGACGGCACGGCGAAAGCCGCCTTCTTCGAATCGCCCGGCAGCCTGACCATGGAAGTCTGCGATTTTCCCGCTCTGGCGGCGATCGCGCGCCGGCATGGCCTGGTGAGCGTGTTCGACAACACCTGGGCGACGTCGCTGGGCTTTGCCGCTCTGGAGAACGGCGCGGACATCGTCGTGCAGGCGCTGACCAAGCATGTTGGCGGCCATTCCGACCTGATGATGGGCAGCGCGACGGCCGGCCCGGAGTTCTACGCCAAGCTGCGCCGCCGGGCGCAATCGCTGGGGCAAGTGGTATCGCCCGACGACGCTGCGCTGGCGCTGCGGGGCCTGCGGACCTTGGGCGTCAGGCTGGAACGCGAGACGGCGAGCACCTTGGCGATCGCCAGGTGGCTGGAAGGACGGCCCGAGGTCGCCCGGGTGCTGTGCCCGATGCTGCTTGGCTCGCCCGGCCACGACCTGTGGCAGCGTGACTTCACCGGCGGTTGCGGCCTGCTGAGCCTTGTCTTCGCGGGCGGCGACAGCGCCGCGCGCGACCGGTTCGCCGATGCGCTGAGCTTGTTCGGCATCGGCTATAGCTGGGGCGGCTACGAAAGCCTGGTAAGCCCGGTCGATCCCGCGCCGCACCGTTCGGTCACGCCCTGGCCGCTGCCCGGCATGGCGGCGCAGGCCCGTTTCGCCCTGCGCCTCGCCATCGGCCTTGAGGACCCGGCCGACCTCATCGCCGATCTGGAGCGCGGTTTCGCCGCCTGGGGAGACAAGAAGGCATGATGTCCGAGGTGAACCAGTTGATAAAATTGCTCAATTCCTATGGCTTCGACATCGGCAACGTGCGCGTATCGATCTATCGCGCGATCCTGGTGGTGCTCGTCGCCCTTGCGGTTTACGTTGTCGCCCGGATCGGCAGTTCGGGCAGCCGGGCGCTGTTCCGGCGGCTCACCCGGCTCGATCCGACGCAGCAGCTGCTCGGCGAAAAGCTGGTGGGGGTTACGGTCTGGGTGCTGGCGGTGCTGGTTGGCATCGACCTCCTCGGCATCGATCTCACCACGCTCGCGGTGTTTTCGGGCGCGCTTGGCCTGGCCGTCGGCTTCGGCCTGCAAAAGACCTTCGGCAATCTGATCGCCGAAATCATCCTGCTGATGGACCGTTCGATCAAGCCGGGCGACGTCATCGCCGTCACCGGAACTGGCGGCGGCACCTCGACAGGCACGGTCGGGCAGGTCAACCGCATCGGCATCCGCGCTGTATCGGTGATCACCCGCGACAAGGTCGAGTTCCTGATTCCAAACGAAAACCTGATGATCAACCAGGTCGAGAACTGGTCCTATTCGTCGCGCGACGTGCGGGTAAAAGTGCCGGTCGGCGTCGCCTATGGCACCGATGTCGATCTGGCCGAAAGACTGATGCTGGAGGCGGTGCGGTCAACGCCGCGCATTCTCGCGGAACCCGCGCCCACGGTCTGGCTGCATGCGTTCGGCGACAATGGCATCCTGTTCGAAATCCAGATGTGGATCGACGACCCCGAGGAAGGCATTGGCAACGTCCGCTCCGACGTGCTCAAGCGCATCCTGAAGCTGTTCCGCGAGCACGGCATCGAGATTCCGTTTCCGCGGCGCGATTTGCGCATCAAGGAAATGCCCGAGAATAGGGAAAAATAGGGACAGTTCCTATTTTTCCTTGGGCGAAGCCGCCGGATTCCCTGGAGTTGCGGCAAACCGGACAGTCTGATCGATAGGGGCCTTCGGCCTGGCGCTGCTTCTTTGCGCCTTCGCGCCTTCGCGCCTTTGTGCGAACCAAATTTTCCTACCTCGCCAAAAAGCCTTTCTGGCTGGCCTCTTGCTCGGCCCGCCGCCAAAAGCGCACCATGAGCATTTCCTCCCCAGATCCCGGCAAGGTCTGGCTGACCGGCGCCGGGCCCGGCGATCCCGATTTGCTGACGCTGCGCGCGGCGCGGCTGATCATGCAGGCGCGGGTTATCGTCCACGACGGCCTGGTCGATCCCGCGATCCTCGCCATGGCGCACCGCGACGCGCGGCTGATTTCGGTCGCCAAGCGCCGCTCGCGCCATTCGATGCCGCAGGAGGAGATCAACGCCCTGCTCGTCGCCGAAGCGCGCGCGGGCCGCGATGTCGTGCGCCTCAAGGGTGGCGATCCGTTCGTTTTCGGGCGCGGCGGCGAAGAAGCCGAAGCCTGCCGCGCCGCCGGCATCGAGGTTGAGGTTGTCCCCGGCATCAGCGCGGCGCTGGGCGCGGCCGCGGCTGCGCAAATTCCGCTCACCCATCGCGATGCGGCCAGCATGGTCAGCTTCGTCGCCGGACAGTGCAAGGGCTTGACCGAACAGGATTGGGCCGGCCTCGCCGGCAAAGGCCGCACGCTGGTGATCTACATGGGCGTCGCCACCGCCGAGGCGATCGCCGAAAAGCTGATCGCGGACGGCCTCGCCCCCGATACCCCGCTGGCGGTGATCGAGAACGCGACACGCGCCGATATGCGCGTGCTGCGCGGTCCGCTCGCGGGTCTTGTCGCGCTGGTCTCGCGCGAGCGGGTCAAGAGCCCCGCTGTCATCGTCATCGGCGATGTGACGGCGCAAAGCGAAACGGAAATGGGCGCGCTGGTGCTGGAGGCCTCGGTTATGGAGTTTGGGCAGTGAAAATATTGACCGGAAACGATTTGACCAGCGGCGCCGTGGTCTGGTGGGACGGTTCGGACTGGTCGCTCCACATCGACGATGCCGTCGATGCCGGTGACGAGGCCGACGGGATCCTCGCCCGCGAAAGCGCCGCGCGCCGGGTCAACGCCGCCTATGCGGTGGACGGCCAACGCACTGACGCCAAGAACGGGGGGGCGTCCGCCCGAGCCATATCAAGGAACGCATCCGCGCGCTCGGCCCGACCGTGCGCCTCGACCTCTCGCTGAAACCGGCCGATCCCGCCGCCGGCAACTGGGTAATCTGATCCAATGTACCGCTACGACAACTACGACCAGTCCATGGTGGACACCCGCGTCGCCGAATTCCGCGACCAGACCCGCCGCCGCATCGAAGGCCACCTCACAGAGGACCAGTTCAAGCCGCTACGGCTGATGAACGGCCTTTACCTCCAGCTGCACGCCTACATGCTGCGCGTCGCGGTGCCCTATGGCACGCTCAGCAGCACGCAGATGCGCATGCTCGGCGATATCGCCGACAAGTACGACCGGGGTTACGGCCACTTCACCACCCGGCAGAACATCCAGTACAACTGGATCAAGCTGGACGAGGCCCCCGATATTCTTGCCGACCTGGCGACGGTCGAAATGCATGCGATCCAGACCAGCGGCAACTGCATCCGCAACATCAGCTCGGACCAGTACGCCGGCGCCGCCGCCGACGAGGTGGTCGATCCGCGGCCTTACGCGGAGCTGCTGCGCCAGTGGTCGAGCTTCCACCCGGAGTTCACCTACCTGCCGCGCAAGTTCAAGATCGCGGTGATCGCCAGCGAGATCGACCGCGCGGCGATGCGGTTGCACGATATCGGCATCAAGCTGGTGAAGAATGCCGCCGGAGAGATCGGCGCGGCGTTCTATCCCGGCGGCGGCATGGGCCGCACCCCGATGATCGCGCCGTGCATCCGCGAATGGGTGCCGGTCGATCAGCTGGTGACCTATGCCGAGGCCTGCCTGCGCGTCTACAACCGCTACGGCCGGCGCGACAACAAGTACAAGGCGCGAATCAAGATCCTGGTCCACGAAATCGGCGCGGCGGAATATGCCCGCCAGGTCGAGGAGGAATTCGCGCACCTGCTCAGCCAGGGCATCGAGCCGCCGCTGGCCGAGCTGGAGCGGATCAAGGCGCATTTCGCCGATCCGGCGTTCGATATCTCCGCGCCGGACGCGCTGGACCGGTCCGACCCGGACTTCGCGCTATGGGTCGATCGCAACTGCCACGCCCACAAGCAGAGCGGCTACATTATCGCGACGATCAGCCTCAAGCCGGTGGGCGGGATTCCCGGCGATGCCAGCGCCGACCAGATCAGGCTGATGGCCGATCTGGCGAAGCAATACAGCTTCGACGAGTGCCGCGTCACCCACGCCCAGAACATCGTCCTGCCGCACGTCCGCAAGGCCGATCTTTACGCGCTTTGGCAAAAGCTCGACGCGGCGGGCCTCGGCACGCCCAACCTCGACCTGATCGGCGACATCATCGCCTGCCCGGGCTCGACTATTGCAGCCTCGCCAATGCCCGCTCAATTCCGGTGGCGCAGAAGATTTCAGAGCGGTTCGCCGCCAAGGAGGCCGAGATCGGCGAGCTCAAGCTCAAGATTTCGGGCTGCATCAATGCCTGCGGCCATCACCACGCCGGCCACATCGGCGTGCTCGGCGTCGACAAGAAGGGGCTGGAGAACTACCAGCTCCTGCTTGGCGGCAGCGAGGGCGCGGATGTCTCGCTCGGCCAGATCACCGGCCCCGGCTTCGACGAGGACGGCATTGTCGATGCGGTCGAAAAGGCGACCGACGTCTATTTGTCCCGGCGCAACGACGGCGAACGCTTCCTCGATACCTACCGCCGCATCGGCATGGCCCCGTTCAAGGAGGCGATCTATGGGTGAAAGCTTTCTCCGCTTCCGCGACGACGAACCGGTCGAGGACGCGGCTGTGACGGTCGACGCCTTCTGCGATCAGACCAACGCCGCCGCGGTGCTGATCGAAGCCGGCGACGATGCGCGCGATCTTCTCCCGCATCTCGATCGGATCAGGCTGATCGAAGTCGATTTCCCCGTTTTCGGAGATGGACGTGGCTATTCGGCGGCGCGGATCCTGCGCGAGGCGGGCTATGCGGGCGAATTGCGCGCGATCGGCGACATCCTGGTCGATCAGCTCGCCGCGATGCGCCGCTGCGGCTTCGACAGTTTTTCGCCCGATGTCGAGCTCGATCCGGCTTCCGTGCAAGTGGCGCTGAACCGCTGGGACGACGTCTATCAGGCCACCGCCGATGGGCGTCAGCCGATCTGGGCGAAACGCCATGCCTGAACGGGCCAAGGATCGCGCGCGCCAGAAGCGTTGACCGCATCGACACCGGCCCTCGCTTCCGCGAGGCCGATGCCGTGCGCCTCAACCGCCTGTTCCACGGCAACGACACCCAGGAAATGCTCACCAGCGTGCTCGAAAGCGGCATGGCGGGCGATGTCGCGGTAGTCTCGAGCTTCGGCGCGGAAAGTGCGGTGCTGCTGCATCTGGTGTCGCGGATCGATCCGGCGATTCCGGTGTTGTTCCTCGAAACCGGCAAACATTTCCCCGAAACCCTCGCCTATCGCGACGCCTTGATCGCCCGGCTCGGCCTCAAGGACGTGCGCAACCTGACGCCCGACGCGTTGGAGTTGGCGGCGAAGGATGAAAGCGGTCTGCGCTGGTCCTACGACCCCGACGGCTGCTGCGAAATCCGCAAGGTCAAACCCCTCGCCAACGCGCTCGCCCAGTTCGACGCCTCCATCACTGGCCGCAAGAGCTTCCAGTCGAGCGGAAGGGCGAACCTGCCGCGCTTCGAGATCGACACTTCGGATGCGCAAGGCCGGCTCAAGATCAATCCGCTGATCGACTGGTCGCCCGAGGCCATCGCCGCCTACGTGACCGAACACGACCTCCCTCCGCACCCGCTGGTGGCGGAAGGCTACCCCTCGATCGGCTGCTCGCCCTGCACCAGCAAGGTCGCCGAGGGCGAAGACCCGCGCGCCGGGCGTTGGCGCGGGTGGGACAAGACGGAGTGCGGCATCCATGTGCCCGGAGGGCCTGAAGACGGGGAACTGCCGGAAGGCTACGATCCGGTGTTCTAAAAGTCAGCTCCGCCGGAAATCGGGCAGGGTTCCCGACTTGCGCCAGTAATCCTCGAGGCCGATGCGTGCGAGCAGGCTGGCGAAGCGCGGATCGCCGCGCAACCCGGCCAGCGCCGGCTGGAACAGCACGCCGGTGATGCGCCAGTCGAGCGGCCCGGGCGGGGCAACGCGCGTACCGTTGAACTCACCTCCGAAGAATGAGGCTTCGAACATGGCGAACAGCTCGTCCACCATCCCGGACAACGCCATGATGGTCGCCGCCATCGGAAGATTTTGGAGTTGTTGACGTCGCTGTCTGGGTGCGCAACATATTCTCGACTTCGGCGATTCCACGGCCGGTAGCGAGGGCATCCGCCTGGCGCATCCAGAACTCAACCTGCCCAGACCGCACCAAGCGTGGACGGCGGCTGGTATCGCGCAGGTAGGCATGTGCTTCGTCGTAGCGCTTGCTTCCGAGGATCTGAAAATAGCCTGTCGCGTATAACTGGTAGTCCTGCGGCCAGCGCGACCGCAACTCTTCCATGGCCAAGTCGCCTTCGGAATGGCGGCCCGCATGGTAATAGGCGAGCGCCCGCAAGAACCAGGAGTTTTCCGCGCCGGATCGATGCCGGTGGCACGTTCGGCTTGGGTGACGGCATGGTCGATCCTGCCGACATCGAACAGCAGCAGTCCGAGCATGAACTGGCCGAGCGCGGAATCGCGGTGATCGCGCAGGAAGCCGCGAAGCTGCGCCTCGCTCTCCTGCCAGCGGCGGTAGTGAGGATCGAGGGCAATCAGCGCCAGCCGCGCGTCGGCGTTGCCGGGATCGAGCGCCAGCGCGCGCCGCGCGGCCTTGCGGACCTCTTGCGGGTCGCCCGGCGCGGTCGGGCCGATGACCGGATACCTGTAGCCGAGCGCCAGTGCGCCCCAGGCCTGGGCGTAGCTTGGATCGATCGCCACGGCCTGCTTGTAGGCCTCGATCGCCTGGCCCATCGATTCGGGGACGCCTTCCTTCTGGATCGCCTGTGCGCGCCGGTAGAGCTCGACGGCGCGTGGATCGGGGTCGTGCCGCGTCGGCCGTAACCAAGCAATATAGGCGATCGCGGCGCCACCTCCCGCCACGGCAAGACCGGTCACAGCGGCGCGGCGGGTCCATTTGCCTCTTGGCTCGGCGATCGCTGGGCCGCCGTGGGCCGGCGCAGACGGTTGGGCAGGAGCGCCGGCCGGCCGCGCCATGCGCCCCAACATGCGCCGCACGTCTTCGACGAACGTCCGCCACGCCGGGTCGTCCGCCTTGCCCCGCCAGTGCGACAGGTCCGCCGTCTGGGTCAGTTCGAACATCACCGGCCTGCGGCAGGCCTCGATCGTGACCGGCATGAAGTCCTGTTCTGATCGGCGACCGTCGCTTCGGCCCGAACCCAGCGCGACGCCACCGAACGCGGCGACCACAGCACCACCACCGCCCCGGCGGAATGCAGCGCATTCTCGGTTACTTCGTCATAGGCGTCGCCCGAATGCAGCGTCTGGTCCCACCACACCTCCAGTCCTTCGCGCGCGAAGGCATCGGCGAAGAGCTTCGCCACGGTCGCATCCTCGCGATTGTAGGATAGGAAGATTTCCGGCACCTGGTTCCCCCAAAGGTCGGCGGGGACACTGTGCTACAGGAAATGCCCGGTGTCGATGGGCGCTCGCAAGTTCAGTTGGTCAGCTACAGGCGAAATCGTCATCCCCGACCGGCCGGCAGAGCGTCGGGCCAGCCTCGTTCGCGCCAGTAATCGACCAGGCCGGCCTTGCGCATCACCGCCTTGAACCGCGGCAGCTTGCGGACCGGTGCATATACGGGCGCCCAGAGCACAGGAGAGATGGGGCCACCGAGAAGACCGGCGTCGATCGGCACCTCGATGTGATCGAGCGCCCGATCGGGATTGCCAACGTACAAATAAACCCATCCGCTCCGTCCCTTGCTAAGGGGGGTCGGAGGCGAAACGACTTTCGCGGGCGCGGCGCGAAGGAGACGCACGGCTTCTACATTGCCCCGAGGCGCCCGCTGCAAGATTTCGGCGGCGTCGCTATAGCGTCCCATCGATGCATAAATCTGGGCCAGGGTATCGATGGAAGGAGGCGTTGGGGGTATTGCCTTGAGTAAGGCAATGGCCTCGTCGTTCCGTCCGTTTATCCAGAGGGCCATGCCGGCGAAGGCATTGTATACGGGAACGAGGGGCTCCAGCGCCAGCAGGCGGCGGCGCATGGCAAAAGCTTCGTTCGAGCGCCCGGCTCTCGCCAGCGCCAAGCTGTAATAGTTGAGAGTCTCCGGGTTTCCCGCATCGAGCGAGAGCGCCCGCTCGAACAGGTCCTCCGCCTCGGCAAGCCTGCCACCGTTGTGTCTTCCCCCCCCAGTGCGGTATATGCATCGGCACTGTCGGGATCGAGCTGAATTGCCTTTTGCGCCGCGGTCTCCGCCTTTTGCAGAAAATTCGAAGCAATCTGGCGCAGCTCATCCTCCGAACCGCTGAAAAATGCCTCGGTAAAGGCGGGCGTGGAGAGGTATGTCTGCGCCAGCATCGCCCAGGCGGGGGCATAGTCGGGATCGCGGGCGACAGCCTGTTCGAGCAAATTGGCCGCCTGGGTCAAAGGCCCGCCCGGTTCGAGCCGGCCACGCCCACGCAGCAGAGCCCTGGCCCGCAGGTAATCCTGATAGGATTCGCTGTCGGCAGCGCGGTTGGCGACGAGGCTTTGCCCCGCCTTCAACCCCAGCGGCACCCGCAGAGCGCCGGCGATGGCCTTGGCGATCTCTTCCTGCAGCGCGAAGACGCCCTTGAGTTCACGGTCGTAGCTCTCCGACCACAACTCCTTGCCGTCGACCGCCTTGACCAGCTGGGCGGTGATCCTGAGCGCGTTGCCCTCTTTGCGCACCGATCCCTCGATCAGGTGGCTGGCGCCGAGCGCCTGCCCGATCGCGCGCATGTCGCGACTGGCGCCCTTGAACTGGAACGCCGAGGTGCGCGAGACGACATTGAGGCCGGGCACCTTGGCCAGCGCCGAGGTGATTTCCTCGGTCATCCCGTCGGAGAAGAATTCCTGATCCTTGTCGGCCGACAAGTTGCGGAACGGCAGCACCGCGATCGAGACATTGCCCGCCTCGGCAACCGATTGCACCGCCGTATCGGATCGCCGCGACAGGGCGTAGATCGCGACCGCGGCCGCGATCAGCAGCAGCAGCGCGAGGATCGGCGCGTGCCGTCGCAGCCGTGCCAACGCGCTCGCATCACCCCCAACTTGCCGCCGCGGCGCGGAACCGCCTGCGGCGGCGCCGCTTTCCGGCACTTCGCGCCCCAACATGCGCCGCACGTCGCCGACGAACGCCTGCCACGCGGGGTCTTCCGCCTTGCCGCGCCAGTGCGACAGGTCCGCCGTCTGGGTCAGTTCGAACATAACCGGCCTGCGGCAGGCCTCGATGGTGACCGGCATGAGAGTCTTGTTCTGATCGGCGACCGTCGCTTCGGCCCGCACCCAGCGCGACACCGCCGAACGCGGCGACCACAGCACCACCACCGCCCGGGCGGAATGCAGCGCATTCTCGGTTACTTCGTCGTAGGCTTCGCCCGAGCGCAGCGTCTGGTCCCACCACACTTCCAGTCCTTCGCGCGCGAAGGCGTCGGCGAAGAGCTTCGCCACGGTCGCATCCTCGCGATTGTAGGAGAGGAAGATTTCCGGCACCTGGTCACCCGAACTGCGGCCAATGCCTCTGTGCAGCAGGAAATACCCGTTGTCGATGGCGGCCACCGGGCATTGCGAACCTCAACTCTTCAGCTTCCACCCGCTCTTGAGCACCAGATAGGTCGTTACTCCTAGCAGAGCATTGAACGCGCCCAGCCCCAGCGCGCTGTGCAACACCGCCGCATTCCCTCCTGCGATGTCGCTCGAACCGATGAAGCCATAGCGGAAGCCCGAGATCACGTAGAAGAACGGGTTGGCGTGGCTCGCCATCTGGAAAGCCGGAGAGAGGTTGGAGATGTCGTAGAAGGTGCCCGACAGCATCGTCAGCGGCGTGACAATGAAGTTGGTGATCATGGCGTTGTGATCGAACTTCTCCGCCCAGATCGAGGTCAGCATGCCGACGAATGAGAGGAACAGCGCGCCCATCAGGCCGAACCACAAGATCGCCCAGGGATGCGCCATGGCCAGGCTGACGCCGGGATAGAACAGCATCAGCAGCGCCAGCGCGCCGCCGACCATCGCCGCCCGGGTCACCGCCGCCGCGCACAGGCCCAGCATCAGTTCGCCCTCGGACAAGGGCGGCATCAGGTAATCGACGATCGTCCCCTGCATCTTGCCCGACAGGAAGGCGAACGAGCTGTTCTGGAAGGCGTTCTGCATCATGCCCATGACGATCAGCCCGGGCGCGACGAAAGTGGCGAAAGGCACGCCGAGCACCGTGACCCCAGCCCGTCCGAACGCCAGGGTGAAGATCACCAGTTGCAGCAGGGTTGTCGCCGCCGGCGCCCAGATCGTCTGGATCTGCACCTTGAAGAAGCGGCGCACCTCTTTCATATAGAGGGTCTTGAGCCCGAGCGTGTTGATCCGGTGGATCACCGGTACGCCTTGGGCGGGAAACGCGCGCCGCGCCGCTCCCGCCGGGGCGGGCCCTGCCAGGGCCGACTGGGGCATTTCGCCGGGGTGGGGTTGCTCCGCCATGGCATGGCGACTATCGGCCTCGTTTCGCGCTGGCAAGCCGTTGAGGTTTTCTGGCAGCTGCAAAAGACTGGAAAACGCATGAGCTGGACCGACGAACGCATCGAACGCCTCACCAAGATGTGGGAAGGCGGCGCCACCGCCAGCCAGATCGCCGACGAGCTCGGCGGGGTTTCGCGCAATGCGGTGATCGGCAAGGCGCACCGGCTCGGGCTCAAGGCGCGGCCATCGCCGGTCAAACCCAACGAAACGCCCGCGCCGGCGGCCAAGGCGGCCAAGCCCGCCGCCGAAGCGCCGCGTCAGGCCCAGCCGGCGCCGCCGCGTCCCAGCACCGCGCAGCCGCCGCGTCCCGCCTCGCAGCCGCTGCAAGGCGCAAGCGGCCAGCCGCAACCGCGCATCGTCTCGGTCGGCCCCGGCGGCTTCCTGCGCCAGGGTCCGGGCGACCAGCAGGCGCCGATCCCCCCTGCCCCGCCGCGCCGCCTCGTGCCCGCCAAACCCGGCGCCGAGATCGCCGACAAGACCTCGCTGCTCGATCTCAACGATCGCATCTGCCGCTGGCCGATGGGCCATCCCGGCGAGCCTGATTTCCATTTCTGCGGCGAGAAAGTTAACCCGGGCTTCCCCTATTGCGTCGATCACTGCGGCCGCGCCTATCAGGCGCAGCTGCCGCGCGGCCACCGGCGCCCTCCGCCGCCGCTGCCGTTTGGCGGGCCGCGGGTGCGTTAAATCAGGCCGGAACCGCCGCCTCGCGCTTGCGCGCCGCGAGAAACAGCGCGCTCAGCCCTGCCGCCAGCGTCAATGCGGCGATCACGGCTAGCGTCAGCCGGTAGCTGGCCGGCGAGGGGAACGACGATCCGTCGGGGCCGACGACCATGGCCGTAGCCAGTGTCAGCGCGATCATCTGGGTGCCGATTGTGCTGAACATCCCCCGGACCACCGTCATCGCGCCGATCGCCTCGCTGGTGCGGTCCTCGGGCGCGGCTTCGACCGCGATGATCGGCAAGGTGGCGTTGAGCACCGAGGTGCCGAACGAGATGACGCACAGCAGCGCGATCATCGCCGCAAGCGTAGAGGGCAGGGTCATCCCGGCAATCCAGCCGGTCGCAGCGAGGATGCCGCCGCCCAGCAGCGGCAGACGGGTCGAGTGCTTTTGCGACAACCAGCCCGCCAGCGGCCCGGCGAAAAACGACAGCACATTCGAAGGCAGCTTGGCGAAGCCCGCCAGGGTCGCGCTGAAGCCGAGGCCGGCCGCCGTCCAGGCCGGGGCCTGCATATAGGTCGAAAAGACAAAGACGACCTGCCCGCTGCCCAAGGCAAGCAGCACGGAGGCGATATTGGCCACCGCGATATTGCGCGAGGCCAGCAGGCGCAGATTGATGAAAGGTTCGCGCGCGCGCAGGCTGCGCCGCGCCCAGACAACCATCAGCACCAGCCCCGCCGCAATGAAACCATAGCAGCGCGGATCGAGCCAGCCATAAGTCTTCGACAGGCTGAGCCCCAGCAGCATGGCGCCAATGCCGGGCGCCGGCAGCAGGCCTTCGACCCAGTCGATCTTGTCCCTGGGAGGTGTGCCCGGATTTGCCGGAACAATCGCGCGTACCGCGACGAACGAGATCAACAGCAATGCCGCGCTCACGACAAACAGCCAATGCCAGTTGAACCGGTCGATGATCGCCCCGCCCAGCACCAGCCCGACGGCAACCCCCATGCCTTGCGCCGTGGTCATCAGGCCGACCGCGACCGGCAAACGCGCCGGCGGCTGGGTCTCGCGCAGGATGCCGATCGAAAGCGGGATAGCCGCCGTGGCAAAGCCCTGCAACGCCCGGCCCAGCAGGACAATGCCGAAGTTCGCCGTCAAGGCGCTGACGATCGACCCGAGCGCCGCCACTACCAGCAGGATCAACATGACCCGCCGCCGCCCGAACATGTCGCCAAGCCTTCCCGCGACGAGACAGGCCACGGTGCCAATCAACGAATGCATGGTGACCAGCCAGCTCGCGGTTATCGGATCACCGAAATCGCGGATCAGGGTCGGCAACGCGGCGAACAGCATCGATGTTTCGAAAGTTGCCGAGATTTCGACAAGGAAGATCGCGGCGATGATGGCATTGGGGCTCGAACGCATCGAATTTCCTCTTCCCCACGGTTTGGTAGGCCGGCCTCTTCCGGAAAGACACGGTGATGGCATCGCGAGGGCGGAGGGACAATAGCCCCGGTGAAAGTCAGGTAACCACTGGCCCCACTTTCGCCGCGCCGTGCCCGCGCAGCAACACCGCGCAAGCCGCCGCGACAAAACACATCGCCGCGATCCACATCATCGCCGCGTAATAGCCGGACTTCGAGGGGAAATGTGACTTGCCGTCCGGAGCCGCCAGCGTGCCGGCAGCGAGCATAAGGCCGACGATCTGAGCACCGATCGCGGTAAAGAATCCGCGCATCACCGACATCGCGCCGATCGCCTCGCTGGTCCGGTCGGGCGGCACCGCGGCGACGATGATGTTGGGGATCGCGGCGTTGAGCAGGGTCGTGCCGAACGAAATCCAGCAAATCAGCAGCGAAGCCTGGATCGCGGTGCTGGGCATGCCCATCGCGACCAGCCAGCCGGTGCCCGAAAGCAGGCCGCCGATCACCACCGGCGTCCGGCTGCCGCGCCGCTGGATCAGCCATCCCGAAATCGGACCGGCAAAGAACGAGACAATGTTCGAAGGCAGCTTGACGGCGGCATACATCGTCGCCGTCAGGCCAAGGCCGATCCCGGTCCAGGCAGGCGACTGGATATAGGTCGAAAAGATCATCACGACATTCGCGGTGCCCAACGCCAGCAGCGCCGCGAGCAGATTTCCGGCGGCTGACATTGCGCTTGGCGAGCTGGCGAAGGTCGATGAACGGCTCGGGGATGCCAGCGCTCGTTTGGCCCAGTAGACCAGCAGCAAGAGGCCCGCGGCAAGCAGCGCGCCAACCCTCCAGTCGAGCCAGCCAAAGGTCTTGGTAAAGCTGAGGCCGAGCAGCAACAGCATGATCGTCGGCGCGGGGAGCAAGCCCTCGATCCAGTCGATACGGTGCTTGGTCGGCGTGCCCTGGCGCGCCGGAACCAGTAATTGGACGACAACGAAGGCAATCGCCAGCAGCACCGCGCTCGCCGCGAACAGCCAGTGCCAATCGAGATTGTCGATAATCGCCCCGCCGAGAAACAGGCCCAGCACCACCCCCGCACCCGAGGCAGTGGTCATCAGCCCGATCGAGACCGGAATGCGTTCGTCCGGAAGATTTTCACGCAATATGCCGATCGACAGTGGCAGGACCGCCGAGCCGAACCCCTGCAACGCTCGCCCGGCCAGCACCATGGCAAAGCTGGAAGATACCGCACTGAGTACAGAACCGCAGATGGCGATGACGATCAGCACCAGCATCACCTGCTTGCGCCCGCGAATATCGCCGAGCCGGCCGGCAACAGCATAGGTCGCGGCCGAGATCAGCGAATGCATAGTCACCAGCCAGACCACCGTCTCCGGGTCGCCGAAGTCGCCGATCAAGGTCGGCAGCGCCCCGAAGATCATCGCGCTCTCGAAGGTCGCCGCCATCTCGGCGATGAACATCGCGACGATGACCTTGTTTGCGTTGGACATCATCGCTCTTTTCCTCTTCCCCACAGCCTGCGGCGCCAGGCTCTACCGGTGAAAGCAGGTTGATGGCATTGCCATGGCGGAGGGACAATAGCGGTGATCGAAATTCCGACCGTCTGGTGGGCACATTACATTTTCGACCTGTTCGCCTGGGCCGGAGCGGCGCTGGCCGCGCGCTGGCATTACCGCCACTGGCCGGGCGATGCCCGGCGGCTCGGGGGCGTGACTTCCGCGTCCTACTTCGTAGTTCTCGCCCTGGGCGCGCTGGCAGGGGCCTGGCTGCTGGGATCGTTCAACAGCCTGCGCTCGATCGCCGCCGCGCCGTCTCACAGTGTCGCGGGGGCGCTGGCCGGAGGGATCGCCGGGGTCGAGCTGTGGAAGTGGCGCAAGGGAGTGCGGCAATCGACCGGAGCGGCCTTCGTGCTGCCGCTCGCCGTCGGAATCGCCATCGGGCGGCTAGGCTGCCTGTTCTCGGGGACGATCGACTTTACTTATGGCACGCCAACCGCGCTGCCATGGGCCTTCGAGCTTGGTGACGGCGTGGGCCGGCATCCGGTGCAGCTTTACGAATCGCTGGCCTTGGCATGCTTCGCCGCGGCATATGTGCCGGCAAGACGGCGCGGCGCGGAGTGGGCGCGGCGCCACGCTTTCCATGCGCTGATTATCTTCTATGCTGCGCAGCGGTTCGTGTGGGAGTTCCTCAAGCCCTACCCGCCGCTGGTGGGTCCGCTCAATCTCTTTCACTTTCTCATGCTGGGGCTGATCGCCTATGGACTCGTCTGGTGGAATCGCGGCGGAACTGGCGAAGCCGGAGCCGGCTGAACACCCTGCGGCGCAAGAGCGCGCCCTACATCTTCCACGGCCAGACCACCTCGCTTTGCGCGACCTGCCTGGAGCCGGTGCCGGCCAAGGTAATCATCGAAGACCAATGCGTCTGGTACCTCAAGCGCTGTCTGACCCACGGCGTGCAGAAAGTGCTTATCAGCGACGACGTGGAATACTGGCGCCAGCAGAGCCTGTGGATCAAGCCGGGCGACCGCCCGCTCGCCACACAGACCCGCACCGAGGCCGGCTGTCCGTTCGATTGCGGCCTGTGCCCCGACCACGAGCAGCACAGTTGCCTCGCCATCGTCGAGATCAACCAGGCCTGCAACCTCGCCTGCCCGGTGTGCTTCGCCGACGCGACGGACATTCACGGCAGCCACCGCCCGCTCGCCGAGATCGAGGCCATGCTCGATGCACTGGTGGCGAGCGAGGGCGAGCCGGACCTGGTGCAGCTTTCGGGCGGCGAACCGACGATCCATCCGCAATTCTTCGAAGTGCTCGACGCGGTGAAACGCCGGCCGATCCGGCACGTGATGATCAACACCAACGGGGTGCGAATCGCGCAGGACCGTGCCTTCGTCGAGCAGCTGGCAAGCTATGCGCCGCGGCTCGAAGTCTATCTCCAGTTCAATTCGCTGAACGACGAGGCGCTGATGGACCTGCGCGGCGCGAAGCTTTCGCGCATCCGCCAGCAGGCGCTGGAGGAGCTGGAGCGCGTCGGGCTGTCGACCACGCTGGTCGCGGTGGTGAAGCGCGGGGTCAACGATCACGAAGTCGCCGATATCGTCCGCCACGCGCTGACCTGGAACTGCGTGCGCGGCGTGACGTTCCAGCCGGTGCAGGACGCCGGGCGCAACGACCACTTCGATGCCGGGGTCAACCGCATGGTCCTCTCGCAGATCCGCCGCGAGGTCGCGAAATCGGGCGTGTTCGGGCTGGAAGACATGATTCCACTGCCCTGCAACGCCGACCAGATATGCATCGGCTATGGCTTGCGCCAGGGCACGGAGGTAACGCCGATCACGTCGCTGCTGCCGCGCGAACTCATGCTGCAGGGCCCGAACACGATCAGCTACGAGGCCTACCCCGAGCTGCGCGCGAGCATCCTCGACCTGCTTTCGCTGGCCACCACCCAGTGCAATACCGAGGAAAAGCTGGCGGGGCTGCTGTGCTGCCTGCCGCAGGCGATGGTGCCGCAAGAGCTAAGCTACGCCAACAGCTTCCGCGTGGTGATCCTGCAATTCCTCGATCGCTACAACTTCGATCTTGGCACGGTGAAGCGCAGTTGCGTCCATTTCGTCACGCCGGAAGGGCAGATCGTGCCCTTCGATACCTACAACACCTTCTACCGGCCGGGCGCCGAAGGCGCTGACGTGGTGGCGCGGCACCGCGCGCTGGCGACGGGACGGTGGAATTCATGAGGACAATCGGGGGAATCCTGCTTGCCGCCGGCATCCTGATCGCCGGGCTCAGCGGGCTGTGCAGCCTGGTGTTCGTCGCCACCGAACTGACATCGCCTTACTCATCGGTGGATGAAATAGTCTCGTACGTCCTTGGCATCGGCGGTATCCCGTTCGTCATCGGCCTGGGGCTGATATTCTTCGGCCGGCGCTTGCTCAATTCGGGAAAGACAGACTGATGCAGAACGTAGTCGGCGGCATAATGTTGGGATGCGGTATTCTGATTGCGGGGCTCAGCGGGCTATGCACCTTGCTTGTCGTGGGTTCTTCGCTGATGGATTCCGGCGGCGGCGAGTTCGTTTCGATGATCCCCGCCGCACTGATCTTTGGCGGCGTTCCCTGCGCCATCGGGGCGGGCATCTTCTTCCTTGGCCGCCACCTGATGCGCACGGCGAAAAAGGACGATGGACCCGACGATCCCTCGGTGACGTTCAACTGATACCGGCCGCGCGGTCCGAAACCCGCCTCAAGCCGGGGTGAACTCAATCGGCAAGCCCCGGATCCCCCAGACGCCCGGGAACGGCCGCCAGCCGGGCTCTCCGGTCTCCCTCGGCCCGCGCATGTGCCGGGCGATGAGGTGGATGCCCTCCTGCAACTGCGCGCGGGCAATGTACTGGCCGAGGCACATGTGCTTGCCGAGGCCGAAGGCGACATGGCGCAGCTCGGGATCGACCGGCCTCTCCGGCTCGAAGCTGTGCGGGCGCGGGATTTCCGCCGAAACCCGGCCGGCGACGTTCAGGCTGAAGAACACCATGGCGTCCTTGGGGATCAGCACGTCGCGATAGACGAAATCCTGGGTGGGCGCACGGAAGGTCGAGCTGGGGTTGAACATCCTGAGCAATTCCTCGACCACCTTGCGGCAATATTCGATATCTTCGGCGCAGCGCTCGTAGATTTCGGGGCTGCGGGCCAGCATGTGCATCATGTAGGTGAGCACGTTCTTCGACGTGTCGTAACCGGCGACGAACAGGAAGATCAGCAAGTCGGCTAGTTGCCGGTCGTCGATGCCGCCGGCGTCGCCCGCCTCGATCAGCATGTCGAGCAGGTCGGCCTCTTCCCCCTCCCCTTTCGGATGGACCCGGCGCTCGGCGACCAGCTCGTGCACCCAGGCATCGAGCTTTTCGAACGCCGCGTCGAGCGCCGGGACAATGCTGGCATCGAGGCTCATCGATAGCCCCATGGTTTCCATCGACTGGCGCATTTCCGGAATCCGGTCGAACGGCGCGCCGATCATCCGGGTCATCACCGCAACCGGGTAATAAGAGGCAAATTCCTCGAAATCGATCGCGCCTTTGGGCGCCCATTCGGCGAGAAGATCGGTCATCGTTTCGCGCATGATCGGACGCAGCTGATTGGCGTAGCGCGGAGTGAACTTGGCGGCGAAAGTATCGCGCAGCAGCTTGTGCTCCCGGTCGGGCAGCGCGATCATCTGTTCGGCGCCGAACCGGCCCCAGACGCCGCCCCGGGCCTGCATGATATCGACGACGAAGTCGAACGAGGTGCGCAGCTTGTCGTCCATCACCAGCAGGTCGCGGATCGCCCTGAGATCGTGGACGACATAGCCGGCGTTGCACTTCGCCAGCCAGGGATGCTTCGCCCGCGCCGCCTCGAAATGGCTGTAGGGATCGGCCGCGAACGCGGGTTCCTCCCACGGCAGATGGTACAAATCGAGTTCGTCGATCTTCTGCATTGTCCTCATCCCTTTTCGCTGCCGAACGACAGCCTAACGCGCCGGATCCCGGATACCTTGCCCAAAATCAAAGTGGCGATTCTGCATCATGCGCCGGTGCGCTTGCCCGGCGTAAAGGTCACCGGCACCGAAAGGTAGCCCTGCATGGTCGAGACATCGGGGATCGGTTCGAGCTGGTCCTCGACCAGCTTGTAATCCGGCAGGCGGCGCAGCACTTCCTCCGTGCAGATGCGGGTCTCCAGCCGGGTGATGTTGGCACCGAGGCAGTGGTGTGCGCCGGCGCCGAACGTGAGATGCCGGTTGGGCTTGCGGCGGATATCGAACTCATCCGCCCGCTCGAACGCCGCTTCGTCGCGGTTGGCCGAAGCCCAACACATGAACACCCGCTCGCCCTCGCGGATCGTCTGGCCGCCAATCTCCGTGTCCTTCATCGCCACCCGCGCGAGAAACGGTTGCGGCGAGAAGAAGCGCAGCATTTCCTCGACCGCGCCGCGGATGAGTTCGAGGTTGCCCCGCAAGTCCTCGCGCTGGTCCGGATGGCGGCCGAGGTGAACCCAGGTACTGCCAAGCAGCGACTGGGTGGACTCGAGCCCGCCAGCGACGAAGTTGATCAGGATGGCGATCATCTCCCATTCCTCGAGCGCCCGCCCGTCGATTTGCGCTTCCAGCAGCCGGGCGATGATCTTGCCTTCGACCGGCTTGGTGCGCTGCTTTTCGATCGCATCGAGGAATGCCTGCCGGGTCCAGACGAAGCGTTCGTTGACCCGGCGCATGTCCTCTTCGGGATCGATCTGCCGGCGCGCCGTGGTGCGGCGTTCGGAGACGTATTGCGGCCAGTCCTCCTCGGGCAGGCCGGTCATCCGCAGGGTAGCGATAGCGGTGAGCGGCGCGGCGAGATCGTGGACCAGGTCCGCCTCGCCCTTTTCGATGAACTTGTCGACCAGTTCGCGCGCCAGTTGCCGCAGCTCCGGCTCCATCGCGGCGAGCGCGGCGGGCGTCACCGTTGGTTCCAGCAGGCGGCGGTAGACGAACGAGTGCGGCGGATCGAGATCGCCCGGCAGCACCCAGGGCGGATCGCCCGGTTTGCGATTCGATGGGATGCTCATCCCCGCCTGGAGCGACCACACTTCGTCGTCGCGCACCACCTGTGCGATGTCCGCATAGCGGGTCAGCACATGGAAGCCGCCATAGGCCTCGGTATGCGCCACCGGGCAGGCGGCGCGCATGTGACGGAACACCTCGTTTAAATGGGCTCCGAATTGCGGATCGTGATGATCGAACCTCTGTGCGAACGCGGCGGCGTCGAACTTTTCCTCGCCCATAGCCTGGCTCCGTTTCCTCTTTTGTAACGGGATAATGCGACTGCCCGCCTCGCGCCAGCCCGCGCGTTGGGTTATTATTGCTCCGACCGGAAAGGAAAGTCGCATGACATTCAGACTTGGCTTCGCGGCCGCGCTTGCCCTCACCCCTATCCCGGCCGCGGTCGAACCCGCCGCCCCGTCGACCCTGAGCGAGATCGACCCGCTGCGCCTCGCCACCGCGAAAGTCACGGTCGACGCCGTGTTCCCACCCGGCACCTATGCGCGGATCATGAAGACCTCGATGGATTCGATCATGGGTCCGATGCTCGACAAGGTGAAGGACATGCCACTGCGCGATCTCGCCGCCATGGCGGGGATCGGGCAGGAGGATATCGGCAAGATGGCCGCAGGCAATGTCAGGGAGATCATGGTGATTTACGATCCTGCCTTCGACCGGCGCATGCAGATCACGATGCGCGTCATGACCGAAGAAATGACCGGCATGATGACGCAGTTCGAACCCGGTTTCCGTGACGGGCTGGCCCGCGCCTATGCCAAACGCTTCACAGTCGCGCAGCTATCCGAACTCAACCGTTTCTTCGCGACATCGACCGGAGCAATCTATGCCGCCGAATTGATGACGCTGTTCACCGATCCCGAAGTCATGGTCAAAATGACCGAGATGATTCCGCAGATGATGACGCAATTGCCGCAGATCACCAGCAAGCTCGAAGCCGCGTCCGCCGGTCTGCCCAAGCCGCGCAAGCTTGAGGATTTGAGCGAGGCGGAACGCATGAAGCTGGCCAAACTGCTCGACATTTCGGTGGAAAGGCTTGGGCGACGAGGCAGATAACGCGAAGCGCTGGCGAAAACGGGGACAGCTCGGCATGCTGCGCGCATGAACCGCCGATTTGCTCTTGCCGCCCTGCCCTTCCTCCTTGCGCTGACCGCGGCCGCCCCGGCGCGCCGGGCCGCTCCGCCGCCCGAAGCCCCGCTGCCCGATCTGGTCCGCGTGGCGATGAATACCGAGCTGGGCGCGATCGTGCTCGAACTCGACGCCAAACGCGCGCCCATCACCGTGCGCAATTTCGTGCGCTACGTCGAACAGCGCCGGTTCGACGGCATCGCCTTCTACCGGGTGATGCGGCTCAAGTGGGGCGAGCAGCCCAACGGGCTGATCCAGACCGGCACCCGCGGCGATCCGCGCCGCGAACTGCCGCCGATTACCCACGAAGCGACCAGCCAGACCGGCATTCTGCACAAGGCGGGCGCAATCTCGATGGCGCGCTGGGCGCCGGGCACCGCCAAGGGGGACTTCTCGATCCTGCTGTCCGACATGCCCGGGCTCGATGCAGATCCCAAGTCGGAAAACCCCGAGCTGCAGGCCGGCTTCGCCGCATTCGGCCATGTCGTCGAGGGCATGGACACGGTGCGCAAGATCTACGACGCGCCGCTCTCGCCAACCGCCGGCGAGGGGGTGATGAAAGGGCAGATGATCGCCAGGCCGGTACGCGTCATCACTGTCAGGCGGTTGCCAATGCCGGCGCAAGCCGCGACACCGCCTTCCTGACACTGCAACCGCCGTCGCACCATCGCTTGGCGATTTCGCTTGCCTCGCGCCCTTGCCCGACCAATCCTGCGCAAGGCAAACGGGAGAAAGCAGATGGACGCTGGCGGCCTGCGCGAAGTCAAGAGCTTCTGCCGCATCTGCACCGGTAGCTGCGGCATGCGGCTGACGGTCGATAATGCGGGCAGGATCGTCCATATCCGCGGCGACGAAGACCAGCCGATGACCAAGGGCTATGCCTGCTTCAAGGGCCTGCAGGCCGAGGAAGCGCATCATGGCCCGGCGCGGCTGCTGAAACCGCTGAAGCGCATGCCCGATGGCTCCTTCGCCGAGATCGGGCTCGAACAGGCGCTCGACGAGATCGCGGAGAAACTGCGTCCGTACTACGAGAGCGGCAACAAGGATGCGATCGGCCTGTTCAACGGCAACGGCGCTTCGCTGTGCTCTTCGGCGCACGGCATGCATTTCAGCTTCGTGCCCTCGCTCGGCACCCGGCGGCACTACACCACCCTGACTATCGACCAGCCAGCCAAGATGGTCTCCTTCGAACGGCTCGGCGGCTGGGCGGCGGGCCTGCAAGGGATCGACGGAGCGGACGTCGCGCTGCTTTTCGGCGCCAACCCGGTGGTGAGCCACGCCCTGGTCGGCTTCCTGTTCGCCGATCCCGCGCGGCGGCTGCGCGACGCCAAGGCCAGCGGGCTCAAGCTTATCGCCGTCGATCCGCGCCGCACCGACACCGGCAAGCAGGCCGATATCCATCTCCAGCCAATTCCCGGACAGGACCCGGCGATTGCCGGCGGAATGCTGAGAATAATTCTCGAAGAAGGCTGGCAAGATTTGCGATTTTCTTGATCGTTTCGCGACCGGGGAAGGCATCGCCGCGCTCCGCTCGGCGGTCGATCCGCTCACCGAGGACACCGTCGAGCGCCGCGCCGGGCTGAAGCCGGGGCAGTTGCGCGCTGCTACGCGGATGTTCGCCCGCGACAGCAAACGCGGCGCCGCCTACACCGCTACCGGCCCTTCGATGTCGCCATTCGGCAGCCTGTCGCAGCATCTGATCGATGCCTTGAACGTCGTGTGCGGCCGCTATCGCCGCGCGGGCGATGCGATCACCGTCGATGTGCTCAATCCCCCCTACCCGGTCCACGAGGAGGCGATTTCGCCGCCGCGCTCGTGGAACGCGCTGCCTCCGGGGCGGATTCGCGGCGTCGGCGGACTGGCGGGCGAGGCGCTGACCGCGACGCTGGCCGATGAAGTGCTCACCCCCGGCGAAGGCCAGCTTCGCTGTCTTTTGATCGCGGGCGCCAATCCGATGAATTCGATGCCGGATACGTTGCGCCTGCGCGAGGCGTTGCAGGCGCTCGACCTGCTGGTGGTGATCGATCCCTACATGACCCCGACGGCGAAGTACGCGGACTACATCCTGCCGCCCAAGATGCAGTACGAACGCGCCGACCTGCCGATCAGCCTGCCGGGCTTCACCTTGCTGACCGACAACTGGTGCCAGTACACCCCGCCGGTGATCGACCCGCCCGAAGGCTCCGAAGTCTGCGACGAATGGTATCCCTTCTGGGCCTTGGCCAAGCGGCTCGGCTTCGCCATCGACTATCTCGGCAAAGGCCCGCTGGCGATGGACCGCGCGCCCACCACCGAGGAACTGCTCGCCATCCGCATGAGCACCGCGCGCGTGTCCTTCGAAGAGTTGAAGCGCCACGAAGCGGGCCACATCTGGGACTTCCCCGACGCCGTGGTCCAGCCCGAGCGACCGGGCATGTCGGGCAAGTTCGATCTGATGCCCGGGGATGTCGCCGAGGAGTTGCGGCAATTCCTGGGCGGCACGGTTTCAGCCGGCGATATCCGTTCGAACGGCAAGCAATTCTCGCACCTCTTATCGTGCCGGCGGCTGCGCAACGTGTTCTGCTCGAACGGCACCGAACTTGCGCATACGCGCAAGCGCCTGCCCTATAATCCGGCCTATCTCCACCCCGAAGACCTCGAAGCGCTCGGCGCGGCGAGCGGCGACGCTATCCGCATCACGTCCGACCACGGCTCGATCCACGCCGTCATTCAGCCCGACGAAACCGTGCGGCCTGGCGTCGTCTCGCTCCCGCACGGCTGGGGCGGGGAACCGGTCGAGCCGGGAGACGACTGGGACGGGGCGGCCAATGTCAATCTGCTGATCGCCGCCGACCGCGACTTCGACGAGATCACCGCCTTGCCCCGAATGTCGGCGATCCCGGTCAATCTTGAGCGGGTCAATGTTGCGGTCACGCGTTAGGAGCTCGGAGCAAGCCATGGAAAAGAAGCCATTCGTCTGCCGCAATTGCGGATCGATCTGCCCGATTATCGTCACCCTCGACGGCGAGCCGGGTGCTCAAGGTCGAGGGCGATCACGACGCGCCGCTCTATCGCGGCTACACGTGCCCCAAGGGCCGGGCGATTCCGCAGGAGCATCATAATCCCCGCCGCCTGCTGCACAGCCTGAAACGGCTCCCCGACGGCTCGCGCATACAGATATCGAGCGAACAGCTGGTCGAGGAGATCGCCGCCAGGCTTGCGCGCATCATCGACGCGCACGGACCGCAAGCCGTCGCCGCCTTCCTCGGCAACGGCGTCTCGGCGCAGCCGGCGGCGTCGGGCATGATGCTCTCGTTCCTCGCGGCGATCGGCTCGCACATGATGTTTTCGCCCGGCACGATCGACCAGCCCGGGCTGCTGCTGGCCAAGGCGCTTGCACGGCATTTGGCAGGGCGGGCGGATGCATCCGGCGCAGTGGGACACGCTGCTGGTGGTCGGCGGCAATCCGGTGGTTTCCAAGCAATACCTGCCGCAGAACCCGGCCTGGCAGCTCAAGGAGTTGCAGGAGCGCGGCATGCGGATGATCGTGATCGATCCGCGCCGCACCGAAACCGCCCGCCGCGCCGCGGTGCATTTGCAGGCGATCCCGGGCGAGGATCCGACGGTGCTGGCCGGGCTGATCCACCTGATCTTCGATCTCGACGGGCTGGACGAGGCTTTCGTCGCCGAGAATGCCGAGGGGCTGGACGCGCTGCGCGCGGCGGTTTCCGCCTTCACGCCCGATTATGTCTGCGCGCGCGCCGGGATCGACAAGGCGGACCTGGTAGCCGCCGCCCGGGTGCTGATCGAGTCGCAGGGCGGCGATACCGCCCCCGGCGTCGGCACCAGCATGGCGACGCGCGGCACGCTGACCAGCTACCTCGCGCTGTGCATCCAGACCCTGCGCGGGCACTGGGCGCGCGAGGGCGATCCGGTCTCGCGGCCCAAGGTGCTCACGCCCAGGCGCGACTGGCGCGCCCAGCCGCAGCCGCCCTTCCCCGCCTGGGGCTTCGGCGTGCAAACCAGCGTTCGCGGTCTCCAGCAGACCGTCGCCGGCATGCCGACCGCCGCCCTGCCCGATCTGATGATGACCGAAGGCCCCGACCGGCTGCGCGCGCTGTTCATGCACGGCGGCGCCTATTACGCCTGGCCGGATACCAACAAGACCGTGAAGGCGCTGGGCGAGCTCGACCTGTTCGTCATGCACGATATCGAGCTGTCGGGCACTGCGGTGCATGCCGACTATGTCATCGCCACCTACGACCAGCTGGAGACCCCGGCGATGTCGGCGCTCAACGAATCGGTCGGCGATCTGCATCCGGGTTACGACTGGAACGAGCCTTACGCCTTTTATCGCCCGGCCCTGCTACCGCCGCCCGAAGGGGCGGAGCTGATGGAAAGCTGGCAGATCTATTACCGCGTCGCAAGGAAGCTCGGCCTGCCGCTGAGCTACATCGTCTATGGCGGAGCGAAAACCGAGCCAGTGCCATTCGACATGGAAAACGAGCCGATTAGCGACGATATCTACGAAATGATCTGCAATGGCAGCGCCGTGCCGCTGGCCGAAGTCAAGCAGCACCCGCACGGCGCGCTGTTCGATGAGTGCCGCGAATGGGTGGCGCCGCGCGATCCGGCCTGCGCGGCCCGGCTGCAACTCGCCGATCCGGCCATGCTCGCCGAACTGGCCGAAGTGCGCGCCGAAGACCCCCTGGCCCGCCGCAAGACCGGCGAGGACTATCCCTACCTCCTCGTCTGCCGCCGCATGCAGGCGACGACCAACTCCGCCCCGCGCATCGAGGGCATCGTGCGCACCGGCTACAATCCGCTGTGGATGAACCCCGCCGACATGGCGCGGCTGGATGTGCGCGACGGCGAGGAAGTCTCGATCCGCTCGCGCCACGGCGAGATCGTCGGATTTGCCGAGGGCGATGCCGACATGCGCGAGGGGGTAGTCGCCATGACCCACGGCTTCGGAGCCAGGCCGGGCAGCAACTACGACCCGCGCCGCGACGGCTCGAACATCAACCTGCTGCTGAGCTGGGAGGACGATGCCGACCCCTACCACGGCATGCCGCGGATGAGCGCGGTGCCGGTGAGCGTGCGGGCGAAAGTGGTGGCGTGAATTACGGAGCCTCCGGCGCGCCCGTCCCCATGTAGCCCGCCAGGGTCTTGTGGAAGTGGTAGACCGCCAGTTCCTGCCGCGGATTGGGCCGCGCGCCCCGGAAGCCGCGCGATTTCATGCCGCGCTGGACTTCGGGCATGTTGTCGAAATCCTGCTGCAGCACTTCGGGCCAGCGCGGGTCCCGAGGATCGGGGACGTGGAGCCACTCGGTCTTGGGCTCCTGCCCCTCGGGATAGCGTTCGATGACATAGACATCGAAAATGCAGCTGTCCGGGTTCGAGCCGTTCGGGCGGGCGCGGTAGCACAGGGCATAGGTCAGGCCGTGCAGCACGACGCTGTTGGGGAAAATGTGCCAGTCGTGCCCGGCATCGACCATGTGCTCGGGATCGATCTGCGGCCAGAGCACTCCGCGCGCGGCATCGTCGGCCTCGGCCTGGGCGGCAAGGTGCATGGCGACTTGCCCGGCGCTGCTCCCTTCCGGCAGTTCGTCGACCAGCCGGTTCGCCGCCTTGACGATGGTATCGGTGACGCAGCTGTTCACCCCGTCCATGATCGCATTCATCATTTCCGCCGTGGCGACGCGGTGATCGCGGCCGTCGGACACGTCCTGCTCATCGGTTTCGCCGTTCTTGGCCCCGGGGCGGCCGGGGTTGGTGCTCACGGCGGGGCCGTGCCAGGCATGCTTGCCTTCGGTGCGGCAGGCATAGAACGTCGTCACGCCCCAGCGGTTGAGCTGCGGATGGGTGATCGCGGCATGGTGGCTTTCGCTGAAGGCCTCGAGCGCGGTCTTCCAGTTGCACGGAAACACCAGCCACTGCCGCCAGCGGTAGCGCATCTTGTCGAGCTCGTAGGGCGTCAGCAGCCGCGCGGCGGGGCCGAGGAAATCGAGCAGTGGCTCGCAGTCCGGATCCATGTTGATCCACAGCCAGCCGCCCCAGCTATCGACCTTTATCTCCGGCAGCCGGGTGTTGTCCGGTGTGAGATTGTCGCCATAGCCCTTGCGGTCGTTGACGAACACGCATTCGCCGTCGATTTTCCAGCGCCAGCCGTGGAAGCGGCAGAAGAATTGCCGCGCATTGCCGGAGCCCTCGGTAAGCCGCCGCCCGCGATGCTGGCAGACGTTGTAGTAGGCCTTGATCGCATCGGTCCCAGACCCCGCCGCCGTGCGGACGATTATGATCGATTCGTCCATGATGTCATAAGTGACGTAATCGCCGACATTGGGAATTTCCTCGACCCGGCAGGCCGCCTGCCAGACCTTGCCCCAAAGCCGGTCTGCCTCGGCGCGGGCATAGTCCGGCGAGGTATAGGCCCCCACCGGGATCGTGCCGAATTCGGCCTGCTCCATGCCCTGCGGCGCGGGCGCGTCTTCGAAAGCGTATTGCGAAGCCAGTTCGGCGATATCGTTCATGGCCATCCTCCTCCGGCGATTTTTGGGGGGCCGGTTGAGGGCAGCATAACCGGCATTTGCGCCCGTGCCCAATGTCTTGTTGCAGGAGCAACCGGCTTCAACCATGCTCCCATGGACGAGACATGGAAACGGGGTGAGGACTGCGATGACCGGCGATAGCGAAGCGGCCCGGCCGCTGCCCCTTACCTTGGAGGAAATCACCCCGGCCTGGCTCACCCAGGCGCTGCGCATTCGCGCGCCGGGCGTCACCGTGCGCGACCTCGAAGTGGCCGATATCATCCGCGGCACCTGCACCAAGATCCGCCTGCGCCTCGACCTCGATGACGCGGGGCGAGCCGCCGGCATTCCCGAGACGGTCTATCTCAAGGGCGGCTTCGAGGAGCACAGCCGCAGGATGACATTCGTGCTGATGACCGAAGCGCTCGGTTATCGCGACCTGCTCGACGGCGCGGGCCTCAATTCGCCGCAATGCTATTTCGCCGACTGGGACGCCGGGCGCGGACAGGGCATAGTCGTGATGGAAGACCTCAACCTGCGCGGCGTGACTTTCGGCGATCCGATGCAGCCGCGCTCGCACGACGATGTCGCCAAGAGCCTCGAACTCCTCGCCTGCTACCATGCCCGGACCTGGGACTTCCCCGCTTCCCCTTCCGGCGGCCCGCTTGGCTGGATCGAGACCGCTCCGCCCTTCTCGCGGCCGGGCCTGCAGCCCTATCTCGAGGCCGAAGTCTGGGACAGCTATTGCGCGATGCCGCGCGGCGCGGCGGCGTCCGGGCGGTTCAAGGACCGCGAATGGGCGATTCACGCGCTGCGACGGATGGAAGAACTGTCCGCCCAGGTGCCAAACTGCGTCATCCACGGCGATAGCCATCTCGGCAACACCTTCTGGGAGCATGGCGGCGGTCCCGGTTTCTACGATATCGTACCGCGCCGCGCGCCGCCGATGGCGGAAGTCTGCTATCACATTACCCTGTCGCTCGACGTAGCGGACCGCCCGAAATGGGAACGCGCGCTGGTGCGCCATTATCTCGACGAGTTGCGGCATCGCGGGGTCGAAAATGTGCCCCATTTCGACGAGGCCATGCGCCAGCACGGGGCGTTTCTGATCGAAGGCTTTTGCCTGGTGCTGACCAACGACGCCTATTTCCAGCCCGAGCCGCCAATCACCGCCTATGCCGCGCGATTCAGCCAGGCGATGCTCGACAACGATACGGCGGGACTGCTCGCGCGCGGCGGATAGCCAAGCCGGCCCCTTCGGCGTGCCGGTTTAAGTCGATCTTAACCCTGTTGGCATAGGCAAGCCCCGAGATTCTTCAAGGGGACCCCAAGATGCGTAAGTTCGTGGTGCTCGCTGGCACGGCCCTGCTCGGCGCTTGCGGTGGTGGCGGCGGCGGTGGCGGCGTGACGAGCATACCGCTTGTGGCTGGCACAACACCGACTGCCGGCACGACCGGCGGCCATTCGTTCGCCAATCCGACCGAACCGAAGACTTATCAAGGCCTCGGCGGCAGCCAAGTATACGAATACATGACCGACGATCGCGACTGCTGCAACCAGCAGGGGCAAAAATACGCCGGCAATGCGACGACCGTGCGCAGTTCGGCGATCCAGCTCGGCTACGATCCGCGATCTTCGCTCTTCACTTTGCAGATCAGCGATACGTCATCCGGCGCCCAGACCAACACCTCGTTTCAGGACCCGGCCAACCGCACCGACTTCGGCGGCAATGTCGAACCGCAATGGGGCACACCCAATCTCAACAACCCGAACATCCAGTATCTTCAAGCCGGCGATGGCAATCCGCGCGCGCCTTACAGCGCAAGCGGTACGGGCGCGGTGGATTCGGGTACGAACACGTTGCCGCCAACCGGCGATCCCAATAGTTCCTATCAGGCGACCAGCCTCTTCGTTCTCAAGCCAGGGTCCGAAACCAAATATGTCACCTATGCCGGCTACGCCCGCAATGCGCTGACCTGGAAAGAGATCAAGATCGGCACAGCTACAACCCAGCAGACCAGCTGGCATCTCGAACGCGGCGCGTTCGCGTTCGGCGAACTGACGCCCAACGCGAACGTTCCTTCATCGGGCACCGGCACCTACAACGGATCGATGCTGGCCTCAGTCGTGTTCAACCCGACCCTCGACGGTCAGGACCCGTCGGGCAACATTGTGCTGCCGACGTATTTCCAGTGGATGACCGGCACTTCGCGTGTGAACGTCGATTTCGGGAAATCGACCTTTACGATGAACCTCGCCGGCATTGTCTCCAGTCCGCAGCTCGATTATAACACCGTGCCCCAGTCGGCGGTCCTGGCCAATGGGGCCAGCTTCACCGCGGCCGGCAGCGGCACGATCAACATGATCAACTTCGGTGGCTTCAAAGGCCAGTTTTCCAGTGCTGCCTTCGGCGCGAACAATGCGCTGACCATTGCCGGTTCGAGCATCGACGGCGCCTTCTACGGGCCGAATGGCGAAGAAGTTGGCGGCGGTTTCCGCATTGTCGGCGGCAAGCCGGACGAGCGTATCGATATCCTCGGCGCATTCACCGGCAAGAAATAATGGATCTCAAGCGGGCCTTCCGCACCGCCGCCAAGACCCTGGCGGCGGCCCTGATCTTGTGTCCGATGGCGGCGCAGGCCGAAACCGCCGCCCCGGCGCAGGCCGCCAGTCTGCACGGGGAGGCATCGGCGGCAGGCTTCGTTTGCGCCGCGCGCGGCTGCTCCATGCAGCTCACCCCGCCCCAGCTCATGGCGATGACCGAGAAGTTGATCGCCGACAAGCAGTTCGACGAAGCCCGTCCGCTCGTCGCCGCGTTGCATATCGCACCGGAAATGGAGAGCTCGGCCCAATTCCTCGAGGGCCTGATCGCGCTGGAAACCGGCGACACCAAGACCGCCACGATCAGGTTTCGCGCACTCCTTGTCGACGAGCCCGGCCTTACCCGGGTCCGGCTTGAGCTTGCCCGGGCGCTGCTTGCCCAGGGCGATCTTTCGGCAGCGGACTATCACCTGCGCCTGGCGGAGAACGACGGCGAACTTCCTCCCGATATCGCCAGGCAGGTGCGGCTTGCCCGAAACATCATCCGCAGCCAGCGCAAATGGCAGTTCGGCTTCGACATCGGCATCGCGCCCGATTCCAACATCAATTCCGCGACCAGCGCGGACACTATCAATGTCAATCTGGATCAGCAGACCACTTTGCCGCTGACACTCGATCCCGACGCCAGGGCGCGCTCGGGCACCGGCATAACCGCCAGCATGTTCGGCAGCCTGCGTCTGCCCGTCGCCGGCAAGACCGCTGCGGTTTTCGACTTCGACGCGGGAATGGTTAATTACGATGGTAAACAAAACGATGACTATACGCTGCAACTGGCGGCCGGGCCGGAATTCCGGATTAACAAGGAAACCAGCCTAACCTTGCAGGGCGTCGGCCTGATGCGCTGGTATGGCGGCCAGGTTGCGGCCCGGCAGGCAGGGGCGAAGCTTGGTGTGCAGCACGATCTTGGCAAGGGTCAGCGCGTTGGATTGCAGATCGACGGTCGCCACAGCGATTTCGGACTTCGGTGAAGGCTATACCGGCTGGCAACTCAGCGCCGCGGCGAGCTACGAGCGGATTGTCGGCAAATCGGCGATCGCTTCGGTTTCAATTTTCGGTCGGCGCGACTGGATGGGTATCGAAGCCTACTCAAACACGACGGTCGGCGTAAATCTCGGACTTGGCGCTGAATTGCCGTTGGGCATCAATGCAGGCATTTCGGGTGGAGTAGCCCGGTCGGCCTATGATGCGCCGCAGATGTTCTTCCTGGCCGACAATCGCAAGGACTGGCGCTACAACGCGCGGGTCTATGCCGGCCTGCGCAAGATCCGCGTGCTCGGCTTTTCGCCCTCGGTCGAATACCAGTTCCAGCAGATCGACACGAATTACACCCTGTACCGGTCTACCCGGCACAGGGTGCAGTTCAAGCTCGCGCGCTATTTTTAGAGTCTGTGCCACTTACATGGAAGCGGCACCAGCCCACTCCCCCACCGCTGTAGGCGACGGCTGGCGCCGAAAGGCACCCATAGGGTACTGTCGTTGGGTCGCCGGGTGGGGGAGTGGGCTGGTGCCGCACCTGTTTCAGTTCAACTGAAACAGAAACTAACGCAGCGACACCACATTGTCGGAAACCCGGGGATCGCGCCGGTCGCCAAGATATTGGCTTGCCATCGGTTCGTCGCCGGCTTCCACCGTCAGGCCAAGGCCGAACCCGTTGAACGTCGTACGCATCGCCGCGCCATAGGCGCCCAGCATGCCGATCTCGATGTAATCGCCCGGCTCGATGTCCGTGGGCAGCTCGAACGGCCCGTCCATGTGATCCATGTCGTCGCAGGTCGGGCCGAAGAAGCTGAACGGCTCGGTCGCGTCCGCCGAGGACTCGCGCAGCGCCCGCACCGGAAAGCGCCAGCCGATATGCGCCGCGTCGAACAGCGCGCCATAGGCGCCGTCGTTGATGTACAGCTCGCGCCCGCGGCGCTTCTCGACCTTGACCACCAGCGAATTGTACTCAGCGCACAGCGCCCGGCCCGGCTCGCACCACAGCTCGGACGAATAGGACACCGGCAGCGATTCCGCCGCGCGGTGGATCGCGCCGAAGAAGTCCTCCAGCGGCGGCGGCTCCATGCCCGGGTAGATCGAGGGAAAACCCCCGCCGACATCAATGATATCAACCGTGACGGCCGCATCGACAATCGCCGCGCGCACCCGTTCCAGCGCCTGGACATAAGCAAACGGCGTCATCGCCTGCGAACCGACGTGGAAGCATATGCCCAGCCAGTCCGATACCTGGCGGGTTGCCTGCAACAGCGGTGCGGCATCGGCCAGATCGATCCCGAACTTCGAGGCGAGGCTGAGCTCGGCATATTCCGAGGACACCCGCAGACGCACGCAGAGGCGCAGGTCTTCGGCGGTGTTTCCTGCCGCATCGGCGGTCGCGGCAACGATCTTGTCGAGCTCTTCCTGGCTATCGAGGCTGAACGTGCGCACGCCGTGGACCTTGTAGGCCTCGGCGATCGCGCTCGCGGTCTTCACCGGGTGCATGAAGCACAGCACGGCTTGGGGCAGCACTTCGCGCACCAGCCGCACTTCGGCGATCGAAGCGACGTCGTAATGGGTGATGCCGGCCTGCCACAGCACCCGCAGCAGCGCCGGCGAGGGATTGGCCTTGACCGCATAGAGCGACTTGCCCGGAAACTTGTCCGCGAAGAAACGCGCCGCGCGCGCGGCGGCGTGCGGGCGGTTGAGAATGACCGGTTCGTCGGGCGAAAGGGTGCGAACTACTGCCGCAGCGTCGTGGTAAGTGTGCAATTCAAGGGACCCCCAATAGGCCTTGCGGCCAGAGCAACAATCGGACGAAGCTGCCTTGCGGTTATTGGAAGTCCCCTTGGGGCAGCGGGGGGTGCGTATAAGGCTATGAAGGTGAACTGCAAGTGAAAATGGGACCATTTTCGCAAGGCCCGGAATTGCGCCGAATTCGCGGGCTAGCCCAATCGGTCGCGGAACTCTTCCCAGCCGAACTTGCGGACACATTCGAGCAAATCGGTCGCCGAATCCCACAGCCAGATCGAGGGCAGCGGGACGCCGTTGAAGGTGGTGGTCTTGACCATCGAATAGTGCGCCTGATCGAGGAAGGCGATGCGCTGGCCGGGCTCGCAGGGGACCGGCAGGCGGTAGTCGCCGATGACGTCGCCGGCGAGGCACGAGGGGCCGCCGAGCCGCACCGCGCTGTCCTGATCGACATCGATGGCTTCGGGATCGGGCGGAAGCTCGCCGAGCATGGCCGGGCGATAGGGCGCTTCGAGAACGTCGGGCATGTGGCAGGTCGCCGAGATGTCGGTCACGGCGACCTCCATGCCGTTCCAGTGGCTGTCGAGAATCGTGCCGGTGAGCATGCCGGCGTCGAGCGCCACCGCCTCGCCCGGTTCGAGATAGACTTCGGCGCCGGTGTCCTCGGCCAGGTCCTTGAGAAACTCGACCAGCTGGTCGCGCTGGTAATCGGCCCGGGTGATGTGGTGACCGCCGCCGAGGTTGATCCATTTGAACTGGCCGAAGAACGGCTCGAGGTAGTCGAAGGCTTTGTCCCAGGTGCGTTCGAGCGGGGTGAAATCCTGCTCGCACAGGGTGTGCATGTGCAGGCCGTCGATGAGGTCGATGTGCTCTTCGGTGAGCTGGTCGATCGGGAATCCGAGGCGCGAGTGGGCGGCACAGGGATCATAACGCGGCACTTCGCCTGTCGCATGCAAGGGATTGATCCTGAGGCCGATATCGAATGTATCGCCCCGCGATCGCGCCGCTTCGATGATCGCCGAACAGCGCACGATCTGGCTAGGCGAGTTGAAGATGACATGGTCGGACAGGCGCAGGATTTCGTCGAGGTCGTCCGGTTTGTAGGCGGCCGAATAGGTGGCGATTTCACCGTCGTAGAATTCGGAGGCGAGGCGCGCTTCCCACAGGCCCGACGTGCACACACCATCGAGATACTCGCCGATGATTGGGGCAACCGGCCACATCGAGAACGCCTTGAGCGCGGCGAGCATTTTTATGCCGGCGCGGTCGCGGATGTCGGCGAGGATCGAGAGATTGGCGCGCAGTTTGGCGGAGTCCACCACGAAGGCGGGACTATCGACGCGGTGGAGGTCGAACTGGGCGAAAGCGCCTGGGTCTCCGGCTTGGGTTTGCATAGGTCGTTTACCCATTTATTTCGCGCAGAGACGCAGAGATTTGCAGAGACCGCAGGGGGTCATTCGGGTTTGTAGTCATTGACCATCCTCCGAATGCCTTCCTTCATCGTCCCTCGGGAGAAATTCAGAAGTAGCCCGACAGGCTGCTTCAGCAAGCGCAGATATGTCAGCAATTGCCTGGCATGCGCCTTGTTTAACTGCTCGACAGCCTTGATTTCCAACACCAGACCAGCTTCGACTAAGATATCGACCCTGAACGCCGCATCGAAGAAATGCCCATCGAACTCCAAAGGCACCGGCAACTGCCGCGCAGCCTTCAACCCCCTCGCTGCAAGTCGTCCTGCAAGGACAGTTTCATAAACCAATTCTAGCAATCCCGGGCCAAGCTCGCGATGAATGCCAACAGCCTCATCGACCACAATTGCGCTGATTTCGTCAATTCGCATCAATCAAAACCCTCTGCGATCTCTGCTTCCTCTGCGTCTCTGCGAGAACCTGAATTTAGCGCCCCACTCAAAACCCCAACGGCCCCGCCAGTTCCTTCACCGTCCACGGCAGCCCGTGCTGGTTCAGCATGTCCATGAACGGATCGGGGTCCATCTGCTCCATGTTGAACACCCCCTTTCCGCTCCAAGACCCAGTCAGCATCATCGCCGCGCCGATCATCGCGGGGACGCCGGTGGTGTAGCTGATCGCCTGGTTGCCGGTTTCGGCATAGGCATCCTCGTGGTCGCAGATGTTCGAGATGTAGAAGGTCTTCTCGCCGCTCCCATCCAGCGCCTCGCCGGTGGCGATGTCGCCGATATTGGTCTTGCCTTTGGTGGTCGCGCCCAGCGTCTCGGGCTTGGGCAGCACGGCGGCGAGGAATTGCAGCGGGATGATTTTCTGGCCTTGGAACTCGACCGGTTCGATGCCGATCATGCCGACATCGCCCAGCACCGTAAGGTGATTGATATAGCTATCGCCGAACGTCATCCAGAAGCGCGCGCGCTCCAGCTCGGGGATGAACTTGGCGAGGCTTTCCAGTTCCTCGTGGTACATCAGGTACATGTTCTTCGGCCCGACGCCCTCGAAGTCGAAATTCTCGCGAATGGTCAGGGCCGGGGTTTCGACCCACTCGCCCTTCAGCCAGTGCCGTGCCGGGGCGGTGACTTCGCGGATGTTGATCTCGGGATTGAAATTGGTGGCGAAAGCCTGGCCGTGATCGCCGCCGTTGCAGTCGAGGATGTCGAGCGTGCGGATGGTCTTCAATTTGTGCTTCTTGAGCCACATGGCGAAGACGCTGGTGACCCCCGGATCGAAGCCCGAGCCGAGCAGCGCCATGATCCCGCGCTCGCGGAAACGTTCGTGCAGATCCCACTGCCACCGGTATTCGAACCTGGCTTCGTTGCGCGGCTCGTAGTTGGCGGTGTCGAGATAATCGACGCCAGTCTGGAGGCACGCCTCCATGATTGCCAGATCCTGATAAGGCAGCGCGAGATTGACGATCAGCTTCGGCCCGATCCTGTCGATCAGCCTGGAAAGCGCCGCGATATCCTCGGCGTCGATCTCGTGGGTAGCGACGGTCACCCCGGTGCGCGCCCTGACCAATTCGGCGATGGCCTCGCACTTCGCGACCGTGCGGCTGGCGAGGTGTATCTCGCTGAAAATGCCGGGGTTGAACGCCATCTTGTGCACCGCGACCGAGCCGACCCCGCCCGCACCGATCACCAGAACCTTGCTCACGCGCCAATCTCCTTCGCCCCCGGGAGCGCTGCATATAGTCCGCCGGTGTGACAGCACAACATGGCGCTTGAACCGCCATTGGGTTGCGATTGACAGTGGATATCCGTTTGCCCAGTCTCCTCGCCGGTTCGAAACGGAGAAATGCTCGTGCAAGGACAAATGCTCGCGCCAGCCGCCGCGCTGGTCTGCTGGACTCTGATCGTGCTCCTTTGGATGATGGTCACCCGATTTACCGCAGTCAGCAAAGCCGGGCTCGATCTGTCGGATACGCCGCCAGGCGGCCGGGGGAGCGAGCTTGAAGGCGTCCTGCCCGACAAGACCAACTGGAAATCTCACAATTATACCCACTTGATGGAGCAGCCGACGATCTTCTATCCGGCGGTGATTGTCATCGCGATCATGGGCGCGACCGTGACCGACGTATGGCTCGCTTGGGCCTATGTCGCGTTCCGCGTGATCCATTCGGTGTGGCAGGCGACAGTCAACCGCATCCCGGTGCGCGGCGGCCTGTTCCTGGTCTCCAGCCTGATCCTGATCGCGCTGGCGGTGCGCGCACTGCTGGCAACGCTCAACGGGTAAACAGGCTCGCCAGTTCAACATGGGTCGACCAGCGGAACTGGCCGACCGGGCGCAGGTCCTCAAGCCGGTAGCCCGCCGCGCAAAGCGTCGCTGCATCCCTCGCCCAGCTCGATGGGTTGCAGCTGATATAGACCACGCGCGGCACCTTGCTCTCCGCGATCCGCCCGATCTGCTCGCGCGCGCCGGCGCGGGGCGGATCGAGCAGCACGGCATCGAAGCGGTTCAACTCGTCCGGCATCAGTGGATTGCGGAACAGATCGCGGTGCATGGCGTGCACCGGCAATTGCGCCCGTCCCGCCGCGGTCTTGCAGGCGAGATGCGCGTCCCTAGTAGCTTCCGCCGCCAGCACCTTGGCCCGCCCCGCCAGCGCAAAGGCGAACGTGCCGAGCCCGGAGAACAGATCGGCGACGCTCGCCGCCCCGTCCAGCCATTCGCGCGCCGCCGCGACCAGCGCCGCCTCGCCGTCCGCCGTCGCCTGCAGGAACGCTCCGGGGGGATAGGCGACGCTCGTCCCGGCTAGCGCGATGGTCACCGGTTCGGGCTCCCATAGCGCCTCGGGCCCATAGCCCTGGTCGAGCATCAAACGGGCGAGCCCCTGGTCGCGGGCAAAGTCGAGCATCGCCTCGGTTGCCGCAAGTCCTTCGACCGCGAGGCCCTTGATCGCGAGATCGACGCCCTGATCCACCGCCACCAGCTCGATGTCGGCGGCAATTCTCCCTCCTTGCCGAGCCAGCAACTTGCGGATCGGGGCGATCAGGCCGGCAAGCGCGGGCAGCAGCACCGGACATTCGGCGAGATCGACGATCTTGTGCGAGCGGCCCTCGCGAAAGCCGAGTGCAACGCGTCCGCCCTTGCTCTCCGCGCGCATCGAGGCCCGGCGGCGGCTGCCTGGCGGCGAGAGATGCGGCGGCGCGATCAGGGCGGGCTCAAGCCCCTGCCCCTCTGCCGCATTGGCAACCCGCCCGGCGACGAATGCGGCGAGCGAGGGCTCGTCGAGCTGCTGCAACTGGCAGCCTCCGCAAGTGCCGAAATGGCGGCATGCCGGCGCCGCGTGGTGCGGCCCATGTTCGAGTGTTCCATCGGCAAGCAGAATATCGCCCGGCGCGGTCCCGGGGACAAACCGCCCGTCCGCGGTCACGCCGTCACCCTTGGCGGCGATGCGCAGGATTTCTCCGCCCGGGTTCACAGGCAAGCGGCGCATGCAGCGGGAATCATGCCCGCAAGCTGGCCCGCGGTAAAAGGTGGCGGGCACAGCCGCGCCGCTTCGCTGTGGAGCCACACGCCCTCGCGGGCGGCGGCATAAGGTTCCACGCCAGTCGCCAGCCGGCTGGCGATGGCACCCGCCAGAACATCGCCGGTTCCCGCGACCGACAGCCAGCTCGAGGCCCGCGGCAGGCAGGCCAGACGGCCATCGGGCGCGGCGATCACCGTGTCCGGCCCCTTGGCGACCACGACCATGCCGCTCGCCTGTGCCAGCGCCAGGGCGCGCTGGGGCTTGCTGCCGCCGCCGTCGAGATCGAAGCCGCGTTCGAGCGCGAACAATTCTCCCTCGTGCGGTGTGGCGATCAGCGGCGCCTTGCGCTCGGCCAGCAAGCGGGGCGTCAGCAGCACCAGAGCATCGGCATCGAGCACGGCGGGAATTGGGCTGGCCAGCGCCACCACCAGCCGTTCAAGGCAGTGGCCATGCCGCCCGAGCCCCGGGCCCACCAGCAAAGCGGCGATGCGGCCATCCTCGAGTGCTTCGGCGAGCGGTGTGGAGTCGACCACCAGATCGGCCGGAGCCGCGCTCATGCCCTTGGCGAACAGCTTGACGTAGCCCGCGCCCGCCCCTTGCGCCGCCGTGGTCGCAAGCAGCGCCGCGCCCGGCATGTCGCCGCCAACCACGCCCAGCAGTCCGCGCCGGTACTTGTGATCGTCGGCCCGGGGCGGCGCGATGTCCGGCCGGACGATGGCCGATGCGGCTCCCGCCACCGGCCCGGCGCCGATCCCCACCAGCCGCATGGCCCCCATGGTCGCGGCAGGCCGGCATCAGGAAATGGGCGAATTTCCACGCGCCCAGGCACAGGGTCAGATCGAATTGCGGCAGCCCGTCGTTCAGCAGCATGCCATTGTCCGACTGCACGCCGCTCGGCACGTCGATGGCGATGCGCTGGCGATGACTGGCGGCAAGCCGCGCAAGCAGATCGAAGTGTTCGCCGGTCAGGGGCCGAGCAAGGCCGCTGCCGAACAGGCAATCGACCAGGACATCGCCCGCCGGATCGGCGCCGGGCCCCAGCACGTCGCCTTGGTACAGCGCACGGGCGTTCCTGGCCGCATCGGTCCTGGGCTCGCTTGCGGGGATAGCGGCCACTTTGCCGCCCCGCTCGCGGATCGCCTCGGCAATGACATAGCCGTCGCCGCCGTTGTTGCCCGGGCCGCACAGCACCGTCACCCGCCGGTGCGCGGCCATGCGCCAGACATAGTCCGCCGCCCCGCGCCCGGCCACTTGCATCAGCGCATCGACGCTCGATCCCGCCGCGATCAGCGCCGCTTCCGCCGCCTGCATCTGGGCGACAGTGAGGATCTGGTCATGGCCGGGCTGATCAGGATTGGGGAGCATGGGTTCCAACCGGGGCGGGGAACAGATAGCTATCCTCGCCCACCGACACCTCGATTTGTGCGCCGTTTGGTGTCACTTCCGCCGTGTCCGCGCCGTCGGCGGCGGTGAAGCGCTTGCCGCCATCGCTTTCGATCAGCCGCCGGAACCCGCCATCGGGATGTTGCAGCACGACATAGCGGTTGCCGTCGCGCGCATAGCGCTCGACTTCGCAATCCTGCTTGTATTCGTCCGCCCCGCCCAGCGCGCAGGGCACCGCCTTCGGGGCGCCGGCCAGGCCAACCGCTTCGCCCGCCTCGCCGGTCGCCGGGGCGCCCTCCTCCTCGCCGCCCTTGACCGAACAGGCCGCCAGGCAGAGCAGCAGCGAGAGTGTGCTAGATATCCGCGAAGACATGGGTTTCCGCCTTGGCGCCGGGGTGCGTCACCGCGCCCTTGTAGGCAGGCCCGACGTTTTGCGCATAGCGCCAAAGCGCGCCGGAGTTGTAATCGTTCCCACGTGGCTTCCACGCCTTGCGCCGCTCGGCCAGCTCGGCCTCCGGCACATCCAGATCGATCGTTCCCGCGACGGCATCGATGGCGATGACATCGCCGTCGCGCACCAGGGCGATCGGCCCGCCTTCCGCCGCTTCCGGCCCGACATGGCCTATGCAGAAGCCCCGCGTCGCGCCGGAAAAGCGCCCGTCGGTGATCAGCGCGACTTTCTCGCCCATGCCCTGGCCATAGAGCGCGGCGGTGGTCGCCAGCATCTCGCGCATGCCGGGGCCGCCCTTGGGGCCTTCGTTGCGGATGACGATGACGCTGCCTTCCTTGATTGCACGCGCTTCGACGGCGGCGAAGCAGTCTTCCTCGCATTCGAACACCTGCGCCGGGCCGCTGAACTGCAACCGCGCCATGCCCGCGACCTTCACGATCGCGCCATCCGGCGCCATCGACCCGCGCAGGCCGACAACCCCGCCGGTGGGCGTGATCGGCGTCTTGACGTCGTGGATCACCTTTTGATTTGGATTCCACGTGATTATCTCAAGATTCTCACCCAATGTCTTGCCCGTGACGGTCATCGGATTGCCATCGAGGAAGCCGCCGTCGAGCAGCGTCTTCATCGTCATGTAGACCCCGCCGGCATCGTGCATGTCCTTGGCGACATACTGCCCGCCGGGCTTGAGATCGGCGATATAAGGCGTCGACTTGAAGATTTCAGCGACGTCGAACAGGTCGAATTCGATGCCGCATTCGCTGGCCATGGCCGGCAGATGCAGCGCGCCGTTGGTCGAGCCGCCGGTCGCCGCGACGACGCGGGCGGCGTTTTCGAAAGCGGCGCGGGTGCAGATGTCGCGGGGGCGGATGTTCAGGTGCAGCAGCTCCATCACCTGCTTGCCGGCCGCGACCGCAATTTCCTCGCGCGATTTGTAAGGAGCCGGCGCCATATTGCTGTTTGGCAGGGAAAGCCCGATCGCCTCGCCAACGCAGGCCATGGTGTTGGCAGTAAACTGACCACCGCAAGCGCCGTGGCCCGGACAGGCGGCCTTCTCGATCGCGGTCAGCTCCGAAAGCGGACAGGCCCCGGCGGAATAGCGCCCGACCACCTCGAACACATCCTGCACGGTCAGATCGCGGCCCTGATAGCGGCCGGGCAGGATCGAGCCGCCATAGACGAAGATCGACGGCACATTGAGCCGCAGCATCGCCATCATCATCCCCGGCAGGCTCTTGTCGCAGCCGGCGAAGCCGACGATCGCGTCATAACAATGCCCGCGCATCGACAGCTCGACCGAGTCGGCGATCACCTCGCGGCTGACCAGCGAGCTTTTCATCCCCTGATGACCCATGGCGATGCCGTCGGTGACAGTGATCGTGTTGAACCGCCGCGGCGTGCCCCCGCCCTGGACCACCCCGTCACGGCAGATATTCGCCTGAAAATCGAGCGTGGTATTGCAGGGGGCGCTATCGTTACCGGCAGAGACCACCGCGACGAAAGGCCGCGCGATCTCCTCCTCGGTCATCCCCATCGCGTAGTAATACGACCGCTGCGGCGCGCGCTCGGGGCCGACCGAGACGTAGCGGGAGGGCAGGCGCGACTTGTCGAATGTATGCGGCACAGGGGGAGCTCCTTTGAGGTCCGTGCTTTCGCGAGGTTGGGTGGGCGGGTCAAGGCCTTCGACAAGCTCAGGCTGAGCGGGGTTGGGAGAGCGGTTTTAGCTTGGCACCGCTGGCCACTTCGTCCGATCCAGAGTTCGCCTGTAAGAGCCAATAAAGGTATACACGTCATTTATATGGCGATCAGGATAACAGTAGTTCCAGCGCTCATCATTGACCTTGAGATTGTTGCCGACGCGATCAAGATAAATCATTCCCGTTGCTTCTTTGGTCTCGAACATGCTCCTAGCCCTGAATTCACCGTTGGGTAGCCTTTCGATGTCTTCGAGAGCGCCGCCCAAGATACATTCCGTGCCAAATGAGGTTACGGTATCGGTCGTAAACGATTGCTCATTACCGGTGCCTTGGATGATCAGATAGCCCATTAACGAGCCACTCTTATCAGTTTGCGCAAAAACCTCGCATTCGGCCTGCTTCCATCCATCTTCACACTGCCTTTCAATATAAGTGGCGACATCGAAGCTGACCAATTTCATTTCGCTCGTTGCAGGTAGGCGATCTCTGGGCGGAATCGTCGGTGAGACCGTAAGTGTGTACGTCTGGCCAACGGGATCGGTACCAGTCTTTGCATTGCTGATTGAGCAAGCCGTCAGACCAACGACGCTCACCCCAAGGGCAATTTGCTTGATCGCTTTCATAGCTGCCTCACTGGTATTGAGACCGGAAGCAAAGCCCACTGGCTCCAAGACGACAAGCGGAAAAGGTAATTACGCGGATATAACTTGATGCGAGTGACGTTCCTATTACGCCAACTCAGGTCGCGACTGGCAACCCCATTCAACTTACTACCCCTCACCCCATCCCCAATACCACCGCATTGAAAATCCGCCCCAGCCGCTCCACACAGACCGCCTGACCCTCCACGTCTGCTAGCATCCTGCTCACCTAACGCACACAATCTCCACCCCCACCTCGCCCGCAATCTCCGCCCAGGCCTTGTCCGCCGTCAGCGCGGGCAGGCGCAGGTGCTTGGCCGTCGCCAGGCAGGCGCAATCGGCGAGCGAGAGGTTGGCGCGTTTGGCGTGGGGGAAGATGGCCGTCATGGCTGGCAGGAATTCGGATGAGAAGGCGATTGCTTCCAGATCGACAGCTTCGGCTGATGCCAATGCAATCAGCGGATCGGTTCCCTCGCGCATAAGCACGTTTATGACCTCGGCGCGGTTGATGTCTGACATGACGCTGTCATCGGCAATCGCGGCCTTCAACGAACTACCGCCGGGCTCGCGGAACATCCTGGCGAGGACGACCGACGTATCGACCACAGCCTTCAACGATGGTCTTCCCATTCGCGCTGGGCTTCGGCACGTTTTTCAGCCAGATATTTATCTACACTTGCACCCTTCACATAAGGCGCGACCATGTCGCAGATCGCATCAAGGTGCTGCTCGATGGTCATTAGCTTTATGCCATCTTCGTCTTCCTGGGCGAACAGCTTGCCGCCCTTTTCGACCGACAGCTTCTTGCGCAGCTCAGCTGGCAAATGCACTTTGCCGCTCGGGGAAACTGAAAGACGATACCTGTTGCCGGGCTTGAACGGAGCATTCATTAGGGAACTCTTTCGCTATCTGGTGCATAAATAGCATTTGGTTACCAATCAGGCAATGGCCACCAAATTGCATATCCGCCCCAGCCGCTCCGCCCAGATCGCCTGCCCTGCTTCGTCCAAAATCCCGTCCTGCCGGATCTCGACGCCGAGATAGGGCCGCCCCTCGGGCTCGGCGTGGCGGTTCATTGTCGCGTTGAGCAGCACGCCCGAATAGGGCTGCTGATCACCGACATTGAGCCCCTCCGCTTTCAGCATGGGAATCGCCAGCCGCGCGGCGCGGTCGTCCGAATTGTAGAGCACGCCGACCTGCCAGGGGCGCTTTTCCTCCGGTTTGCTGACAAGTTGCGGGGTGAAGCTGTGGAGCGACAGGATCAGCGCCGGCGGCGCCTCGTCGAGCAATGCCGACAGCGCCGCGTGATAGGGGCGGTAGAAGCGCTCCAGCCGGGCTTCGTGCTGATCGTGCGACAGGCTGTTGCCAGGAATGGCGTGGCCGTCGCTGGCGATGGGGACCACGCCGGGGGCATGTTCCTCGCGATTGAAGTCGCAGACCAGGCGGCTGACATTGCCGAGGAAAGCGGCGGTGCCGGGGCGCTGGGCCATGCGCTCGGCAATGCCGAGGACGCCGATATCCTGCGCAATGTGGAGGTTCAGCAACGCCGGATCGATGCCGAGATCGATATTCTCCGGCACACGGTTCGAGGCGTGGTCGGATACCACGAGAATACCGCCAAAGCGCGGGGTGCCGAGGATGCGGTAGGGGGCTTCGGTCATTCGCCCCTCCCATGCTTGAAAAGAAAAGGATTGTGATCTCGCGGAGGTGCGAAAAGCACCTGCGGCGCACAGCCACCTCTTTGCGCCTTTGCGTCTTCGCGTGAGTCCCTTTTACTTGAAGGGATCACCGCAGTTTTCCCGCCATGGTCCACCATCCGGGATTCTGCGAAGCCAACAATTCCAGCGCCTTGTCCCTGACGTCATGACGCTGATAGAGCGCAAAACAGGTCGCCCCCGAGCCCGACATGCGCGCCATCAGCGGCTGCGTTTCGACCAGCGCCGCCAGCACATCCGCGATCGCCGGGCACAGCGCGATCGCCGGCGCCTCAAGATCGTTACGCCCGGCCAGCGCGATTTCGCGCGCTGTCCCCTGCGGCAGCGGCCCGCGATCCTTGCCATCCCAGGCGCGGAATACCGGGCCGGTGCCGAGCGGCAGGCGCGGATTGACCAGCAAGACCGGGGCGCCGGCAAGATCGTTGTCGAGTGGTGAAAGGTCAGTCCCGGTGCCGTGACCGAGACAGGCCTCACTGCGCGCGCAGGCGGGCACGTCCGCCCCCAGCCTGGCCGCACGCCCGCGCCAGTCGGCCGGAAGGCCATATGCGCGCTCGACCAACCGGAACACCGCCCCCGCATCGGCCGAGCCGCCGCCCAGCCCCGCGGCTACGGGCAAGTTTTTTTCGAGCGTAACGTCCCAGCCTTTGCCATGGGGCAATGCAGCAAGCGCCCTTGCGACGATATTGTCAAACGGATCATCAAGTTGCGCGGCAAACTCGCCAGCCATTATCAGCCGGTCTTGCGGCGCCTCGGCCACCGACAGGACATCGCCAAAATCGACGAAAACGAATGCCGTCTCAAGCTCATGATAGCCATCCTCCCGCCGCCTGCGGACGTGCAGCGCAAGATTGATCTTGGCGTAGGCGATTTCCTGCACTCAATCCTCCCCGGCACGGGGAGGGGGACCATCCGCAGGATGGTGGAGGGGCACAGGCCGCGAACCGGACATTTGTTTGGCACGCTGCCCGCAAACCTCGACAATTCGCGCTACCGCCACCTCGATTTCCCCGAGAACGACTTTGGCCGGGACACGCAATGTCGCAACATGTTGCGAACGCAGGTAGTCGGAACGCCGCGCGTCGTGTTTGGCTGCTGCCTGCGGAACTTGAAATTTCCTGGGCGTTTTCGCAATTCCCGCCACAACACGACTTCCGGCAACGACATTTCGCTGCGTAGCTTTCGGGCCAGCTTGACTGTCTTTCGAGGTCCGGTGATCACGAGGGCGCCCCTCCACCATGCTTCGCATGGTCCCCCTCCCCGTGCCGGGGAGGATTCACATATTCGGATAGTTCGGTCCGCCGCCGCCTTCGGGCGATACCCAGGTGATGTTCTGGGTCGGATCCTTGATGTCGCAGGTCTTGCAGTGGACGCAGTTCTGGGCGTTGATCTGCAGGCGCTGCTCAAGGCCCTCGCCGACGAATTCGTAGACCCCGGCCGGGCAATAGCGCGCTTCCGGCCCGGCATAGAGCGGCAGGTTCACCGTGGTCGGGATCGCCGGATCGGTCAGTTGCAGATGGCAGGGCTGGTCTTCCTCGTGGTTGGTGAACGAGAACGACACGCTGGTCAGCCGGTCGAAAGTCAGCACCCCGTCGGGCTTGGGGTACTGGATCGGCGCGAACAGGTCGGCGCGCTGGAGGGTAGAGGCGTCGGTGTGGTGCTTCATCGGCTTGATAAGCGGAAGCTTGAGATATCGCAGCCACATTTCGATGCCCGAGAGCCCAGTGGCAAGCAAATCGCCACCAAATTTGGCGAGGATCGGCTCGGAATTCTGCACCAGGGCCAGCTCCTTGGCGATCCAGCTGGAGCGAACCGAAGCCTCGTATTCGTCCAGCGAATCCTGTTCGCGGCCCGCGCCGATCGCCGCCGCGATCGCCTCGGCGGCGAGCATGCCGCTCTTCATCGCGGTATGGCTGCCCTTGATCCGCGGCACGTTGACGAAACCCGCCGAACAGCCCGCCAGCACCCCGCCGGGGAACGCCAGATGCGGCACGGCCTGCCAGCCGCCTTCGTTGATCGCGCGCGCGCCGTAGGAGACACGCTTGCCGCCCTCCAGAACGGCGCGGATTTCCGGATGGGTCTTCCAGCGCTGGAATTCCTCGAACGGGTAGACATGCGGGTTGGCGTAATCGAGCGTGACGACGAAGCCCAGCGCAACCTGGTTGTTCGCCTGATGGTAGAGAAACCCGCCGCCGCCCGAGCCGCTCTCCGACAAGGGCCAGCCCTGGGTGTGCAGCACCCGGCCGGCCACATGCTTGGCGGGATCGATGTCCCACAGCTCCTTGATGCCGAGGCCGTATTTCTGCGGCTGGCAATCCCGCTCCAGATCGTATTTCGATTTCAGCCGTTTGGTAAGATGTCCTCGCGCACCTTCGCAGAATACGGTGTATTTCGCGAGCAGGTTCATGCCCGGCTGGTAATCGCCCTTTTGGTTCCCCTCGCGATCGACGCCCATGTCGCCGGTCTGCACGCCGATGACAGCACCCTTGTCGTCATAGAGCAGTTCGGCGGCCGGGAAGCCCGGGAATATCTCGACACCCAGTTCCTCGGCCTTGCCCGCCAGCCAGCGGCACAGATTGCCGAGGCTGCCGGTGTAGTTGCCATGGTTCGACATGTAGGGCGGCATGATAAAGTGCGGGATCGGCATCTTGCCCGATTTGGTCAGAAACCAGTGCCAGTTGTCGGTCACCGCGGTTTCGGCCATCGGGCAGCCGTCTTCGCGCCAGTCGGGCAGCAGCTCGTCAAGCGCCCGGGGATCGACCACCGCGCCCGAAAGAATATGCGCGCCGATCTCCGAACCCTTTTCGAGGATGCAGACCGAAAGGTCGGCATTGACCTGCTTGAGCCGGATCGCCGCGCCGAGCCCGGCCGGGCCGCCGCCGACGATGACCACGTCATAGGGCATCAATTCGCGTTCGCTCATAATGCTCCCCGTTTCTGTGCCTAAGCGCGACAGTCGCGCCATTTCGCCTTGATTGCTGCAATGGGAGAGGTCAAGACTCTGGCCATGCAATTGGCCAAAAATCCCGGCTCCGGCCCGGACCTCGCCGAAGAGCTCGCCGCCGCGCTCGGCTGGTGGCGAGAGGCGGGGGTTGACGGCGACTGGCTCGACGCGCCGCGAGCCTGGCTGGCGCCACCGGTCGATGCAGCCCCGGCAGCACAGGCATCTGTCGCCGCGCCGGTTCCGGTCGAAATCCCGCCGCCTTGCCTTGAAATTCCAGGCGATCTGGCGAGTTTCACCGCCTGGTGGCTGAGCGAGCCCCTGCTCGACAACGGCCAGGCGGCGGGCCGGGTCCCACCGCGCGGGTCCGTCAAGGCCGAACTCATGGTGCTGATCCCCGAACCAGAGCGCGAGGACCGCGAAACGCTGCTTGCGAGCGCGCAGGGGCGGCTGCTCGAATCCATGCTCGCCGCCATGCAAATCGCGCCCGCAAACGTGTACTTCGCCAGCATCCTGCCCCGCCACACGCCGCACGCCGATTGGGCCCTGGCGCGCGCCGCCGGGCTTGGCGAAGTGCTCGCCCGCCATGTCGCCCTCGTCGCACCGAAACGGCTGATCGCCTTCACCGGCAACATCCTGCCGCTGCTCGGCCACGATCCGGCGAATAGTCCTGCCCTTTCACGCCAATTTAACCATGGGGAGGGAAGCGTGCCGTTGCTCGCCGCCCGGGAACTGGCGGCGCTGCTTGAGCGGCCGCGCTGGAAGGCCGGGTTCTGGCAGGCATGGCTTGAGTGGACCGCCGAAAACAGCCTCGCGGCTGGGACAATGGAGACCGAACAATCGTGAGCAGACAGGCCAAGGCGTACATTCTGGCGCTTGCCGGCATTGCCGCCGGAACGCTTGTCGCTGCGCCGGCTCTCGCGAACAGCGCCGCGATCGACTATTTCCGCAATCGCGCCAATAGCACGGCGGTTCCCTCGATCCTCAGCCAGGACGAGCGCGAGTATTACCGCGACCTGTTCACCTCGATCGACCGCAAGGAATGGTCGCGCGTTCAAGAGCTGTTCGCGCAACGGCCCGACGGTCCGCTGCATCCTGCGGCCAAGGCGGAATATTACCTCGCCCCCGGCTCGCCGCGGATCGAGCTGGGCGAACTCAGCCAGTGGCTCGAGAAGAATGCAACGATGCCGCAGGCCGAGCAGATCGGTCGCCTCGCGGCGACCCGAGGCGCGAGCACGCTCCCTTATCTGCCCAGCGCACAGCCGATGACTTCGCTGCCCTCGCTGCCTAAGCGAATCAGGCCGCGCGAGACCGACGACGGCTCGATGCCCGGCAACATCGCCTGGGCCATCCAGCAGAAGATCAAGAACGACGATCCGCTGGGCGCGCGCCAACTGCTCGACGGGATCGACTGGACGCTGAGCGACGCCGCCCGCGCCGAATGGCGACAGCGCATCGCCTGGAGCTTCTACATCGAGAACGACGACCTGTCGGCCTATCAGGTCGGACAGCTCGCCGGGCAAGGCAGCGGCCCATGGGTGGCCGAAGGCTGGTGGACCGCGGGGCTCGCCGCTTGGCGGTTGGGCGATTGCGCCGGTGCCGCCGACGCCTTCGACAAGGCCGCCTCGCGCGCCGACAATCCCGAGCTGATGACCGCCGCGCGCTACTGGCAGGCACGGGCGCTGGTGCGCTGCCGCAAGCCCGAACAGGCCGCGACGCTGCTCAAGGCCGCCGCCGGACGCGACGAGACGCTGTATGGCATGCTTGCGGTCGAACAGCTCGGCCTCAAGCTGCCCGAGACCCATGCCGCCGCCGATTTCACCCAGAACGACTGGCAGCAGCTGCGCGAGGCGGGCAATGTCCGCGCAGCCGTCGGCCTCGCCCAGATCGGCCAGGACGGGCGCGCCGACGAAGTACTGCGCCACCAGGCGCGGATCGGCAGCGCCGGGCAGTACCAGCCGCTCTCGCGTCTCGCCCGCGATCTCGGCCTGCCTTCGACCCAGCTGTGGATGGCCTACAACGCGCCCTACGGCGGCAAGCCGGAACCGGCGATCCGTTTTCCGACGCCGAAATGGACGCCGATTGGCGGGTGGAAAGTCGATCCGGCGCTGGTCTATGCGCACGCCCTTCAGGAATCGGTGTTCCGCGCCAACGTCGTCAGCCCGGCGGGCGCGCGCGGGCTGATGCAGATCATGCCTGCGGCCGCGCGCGACCATTCCGGCACCCTCGGCTACACCGGCAACGCCAGCGACCTCAACAAACCCGAAGTCAATCTCGCTTTCGGTCAGGAGCATCTGCAGATGCTGCGCGGCGATGGCGGCACCCAGGGCCTGCTGCCCAAGGTCATGGCCGCCTACAACGCCGGCCTCACCCCGATCACCCGCTGGAACTACGAGATCCGCGACCAGGGCGATCCCTTGCTGTGGATTGAAAGCGTTCCCTATTGGGAAACCCGCGGCTATGTGAACATCGTCATGCGCAATTACTGGATGTACGAACGCCAGGCCGGCGGCACTTCGGAAAGCCGCATGGCGCTGGTCCAGGGCCTGTGGCCGACCTTCCCCGGCCTGACCGGCTCGAAGGCGGTGCGCATGGGCCCCAATGGAGTTATCCTGCGTGGCCGTTGATCCCGAACGCCAGTTCAAGCCGATCAACATCGCGCTGCTCACCGTCTCGGACTCGCGCACCGCCGATACCGATACCTCGGGCGACATTCTCGCCGGGCGGATCACGGCGGCGGGTCATAATCTTGTCGCACGGGCGATCGAGAAGGACGATGCGCAGGTCATCGCTAGCCGGCTCAACAACTGGATCGACGACCAGGCTATCGATTGCGTGATCACCACCGGCGGCACCGGCCTCACCGGCCGCGACGTCACGCCCGAGGCGCTGGACCGGGTCAAGGAAAAGGACATCGAGGGCTTCGGCGAGCTGTTCCGCTGGATCAGCTACCAGACCATCGGCACCTCGACCGTGCAATCGCGCGCGCATGCCATCGTCGCGCGCGGAACCTACGTCTTCGCGCTGCCGGGCTCGAACGGGGCGGTGAAGGACGGCTGGGACGGGATTCTCAAGGAACAGCTCGACAGCCGCAACCGGCCCTGCAATTTCGTCGAGCTGATGCCGCGCTTGCGCGAGGTTTGAACGGCGATTGCCCGCCAAACGAGTCGGGGTGGGCGGAGCCCACCCCGCGCGTCTCATAGACCGTCAAGGCCCTTGCTGACCAGGATGTTGACCGCGACGCGGCGGTTCTGCGCCTTGCCTTCGGGCGTGCTGTTGTCCGCCAACGGGTCCGATTCGGACATGCCGGCGGGGGTAAGCATGCGATAGGGTTTCCAGCGGCAGGCCTGCTGAAGATAATTGATGACGCTGGCGGCCCGCCGTTCGCTGAGTTGCTGGTTGTATTCCTCGCTGCCGACCGAATCGGTGTAACCGACAATCAGCATCAGGGCGTTGTTCATCCCTTCGGCCTCTGAAGCCGTGGCGCAAAGTTCGGCCTTGGCCTGATCGGAAAGCACTGCCCTGCCAGTATCGAAGTTCACATTGGTGGTGCCCTTGATATTGTACTTGTCGATGTCGCCCATGCGTCCGCGCAGCGCCTCGGTCGCCGCTGTCTGCTCGGCGAAGCCCTGGGCGGTGCCGTTGCGAATCATCGACGCGGTCTTGAGGTCGTTCTTTCCGAACTTGATCTGGCTCGCCAGGAGTACCGCGCCCGCCTGCATCGTCTTGACCGCGACGGGCAGTCCGTTGAGCAGCGAGGTCGCGTCCAGAGTACGGCTGCCGCCCAGGAAGCCCCCGCCAGCCTTGATTTTGGTGGCATCGTTGATGAAGACGACCGTGCTGGCGCCGTCGGCGCTCGTGACCCTCATCTTGTCGCCGCTGCGCGCGGTTATGATGCCTTTGATCTCGGGCCCTGGCGTCATCGCGGTCGTATCGGGCAACACTTCGCCACTGACGATGATGCTGGGGTCTTGGGCGGCCTGCTGCTGCGCAGCCAGGCTGCCCGGCACTGCAAGCAAGGCGAGCAGACAGAAAACGGCTGGCTTCTGGGTAATGGCACGCATTGAAATTCTCCTTCAGGTGGCCCCCAGATGCCCGCGCCCTGACGCCGTTAACCTTGCTGGCAGATGAACGGTTCCGGCAAGGCCGCGGGTTGTGCCGACGGTTCGAGCGCATTGTACGGTGAGCCGAAGCGGCGGCGCCGCTCAACCTGTGCCGCACATGCTGGCAATGGATTTCACCGTGCGACAATTACCCGGCCCGCGACAATTCCCGGCCACGTTCTTTCGCGTTTGGCCCCGCACCCGATATGAGGCTGAACTGACTGGACGAATTGTTTCGCGCCCCTGCGATCCACTTAAAGTCGGCCTATAAGCTTATTAAAGATCAATGTTTTAAGGGGCAATAGGAGGTTTATACAGCATCGTCCGTGTAAACGTCGTCGGCAACGTGCTTGCACATTTGTTCTATATGTGTTCCATTCAGCCAATGCATCGCCCCTCCCCCATCCGCGGCCGAGGCGCTCAATCCGCCGCCGTTCCGCAACGATTCGGGCTCGCCGCGCGTGAGGTGGATGGCGATTGGCTGGATTTGCAGGAAGCAGTGGACGGACCTTCGGGCAAACTGTGCACAACCGTCACCGAGGAACGCACCAAGACCATCCTCAGCTTCAACACTTCGCCCGACATTCCCTTCGACCGCTCAATCAATGCCTATCGCGGTTGCGAGCATGGCTGCATCTACTGCTTTGCCCGGCCGACCCATGCCTTCCACGACCTATCGCCGGGGCTCGACTTCGAGACAAAGCTGATCGCCAAGCCGGACGCAGCGCGGCTGTTGCGCGAGGAACTGGCCAAACGCGGTTACCGTCCCGCACCCATCGCCATGGGCACCAACACAGATCCCTATCAACCGATCGAGGCGCAATACCGGATCACCCGCGAAGTGCTGGAGGTCTGCCTGGAGACCCGCCATCCGGTTACGATCACCACCAAGTCCGACCGGGTGCTGCGCGACCTGGACTTGCTGGCGGCACTGGCGCGGCTTGGGCTGGTGGCGGTTGGCATTTCAGTGACCAGCCTCGATCCCCGGCTCTCCACCCTGCTCGAACCGCGCGCCGCCTCGCCCGCCAAGCGGCTTGCGGCGCTCGGCAGACTGGTCGAGGCGGGCGTGCCAGCGCATGTCTCGGTGGCGCCAGTGATCCCCGCGATCACCGACGAGTATGTCGAGCGCATCCTTGAGGAAGCCGCTGCGCGCGGGGTGCGCTCCGCCAGCTGGATCTTCTTGCGCCTGCCGCACGAGGTCGCGCCACTGTTCCGCGAGTGGCTCGGTGCCTATTTCCCCGATCGCGCATCGAAAGTAATGAACACCGTCCGGTCAGTCCGGGGCGGCCGCGACAACGATCCCGATTTCTTCTCGCGAATGAAGCCCGATGGAGTCTGGGCCAACCTGATCCGCACACGCTTTCGCCTCGCCACCAGGCGGCTTGGCATGAATCAAGCGAAGTTCGACCTCGACAGCAGCCAGTTCCGCAAACCTTCGCCCCACGGCCAACTCAGTTTGCTTTGACAACCGCCCCGCCCCGGATCAAACTTCGCGCCGGGAGAATTGAACCATGGCTACACTGGCGAAAGTTGCGGACGAAGCGCCCGGTTGCGAGACCAAGCGCGGCACCTGCCCGATCTGCGGGGTCGGCTGCTATGTCGAGGCGAAGATTTCGAACAATCGCGTCCAGACGATCCGGCCCGACCGCACCGCCGGCTTCCCCGCCGATTGCCCGCGCGCCGGCCAGGCGGTCGAGTACCACGATCACCCCGAGCGGGTGAACTACCCGATGAAGCGCGTCGGCAAGCGCGGCGAGGGCAAGTGGCTGCGCATCAGCTGGGACGAAGCGCTCGAGGAAATCGCCGCCAAGCTCGCCGAAATCCGCGACCGCCACGGGCCCGAGGCGGTCCAGACGATGGGCGGCTCCTACAAGGGCGCGGGCGACTCGTCGTGCTGGCGCTGGTCGAACCTGTGGGGCACGCCCAACATCCTCTACCAGGGCAAGAACTGCGGCGAAGCCGAACTGCTCAGCGAATGGGCGGTCTATGGCGAGCAGGCCTGCATCGGCAATGCGCCGATCCCGGGCGTGACCAAGTGCTGGGTGTTGTGGGGCGTCGGCGGCTCGCTCGCGCTCGCCAGCCAGCGCAAGAACCTCAAGGCCTATCTCGCCCAGGGCGGCAAGCTGATCGCCATCGATCCCTGCCGCACCGAACTGACCGACATGGCGCATATCTGGCTGCAGATCCGCCCGGGCACCGACGGCGCGCTGGCCTATGGCATGATCAACACGATCATTTCCGAAGAGCTCTACGACAAGGACTTCGTCGCGAAGTGGTGCACCGGTTTCGACGAGCTGGCCGCGGTGGTGCGGCCCTATACGCCCGAAAAGGTCGCGGAGATCACATGGCTCAAGGCCGAGGACATTGTCGCAGCCGCGCGCATGTTCGCCACCAACACGCCGGGCCACATCCCCTTCGGCCTCGGCACCGCCGAACTGGGCAAGGCGACCACGGCGGCGGTGTTCGGCAAGACCTATCTGCGGGCGATCACCGGCAATCTTGACATCGAAGGCGGCTCGCGCTTCGCCGATCCGCCGGAAAGCACGCGTTTCCGCGAGGAAATGCATTGGGACAGGCTGATCGACCATCCGCTGCGCACCCGCGACAGCATCAGCGCCGGCACCCATCCGATCGCTTCGGTGCAGGGCCTGAAGGCCTATCGCTCGGCCATGGAGAAAGTCCACCCGCTCGGCGTGGGTCCGGCGATCTACAACATGGTGATCGCCCCCGCCGCCTTGCCGACCGCGATTCTCGAACAAAAGCCCTATCCGGTGAAGGCCTTTATCCTCCAGGCGGGCAATCCGCTGGTCTCGCTCAGCGATGCGCGGCGGCTGCATGAGGCGATGCTGAGCGACAATCTCGAACTCAGCGTCAACATGGATCACTGGATGACGCCCTGCGGCGAACTCGCGGACTATGTGCTGCCCGCGAGCGACGGGCTGGAACGGCCGCTGCTGAGCAATATGTGGGGCTTCGGCGACGCCCATTCGGCCTCGCGCCGCACGGTCGATCCGCTCTATGAGCGGCGCGACGACTATCAACTGTGGCGCGAGCTGGGTAATCGCCTGGGCCAGCAAGGAATGTGGCCCGACACGATGGAGGAATGGTTCAGCGACATCCTCGCGCCGACCGGTGTCAGCCACGGCGAACTGTCCGACCGCGACATGCCCTGGGTGATGCGTCAGCCGGAATTCCGGCGCTTCGAGGACCGCGGCGGCTTCGCCACGGCATCGGGCAAGGTTGAACTGGGCGGCGATCTGCTCAAGAGCCTCGGCTATCCCGGTGTGCCCGATTACGAGGAACCCGCCTGGAGCCCGGTGCGCACGCCCGAACTGTTCGCGCAGTTCCCGCTGATCATGTCGACCGGCAATTCGCTCAAATGGTACTACCGCTCGCAGCACAAGCATCTCGCGACGATGCGCAAGCAGCATCCCTATGCACTGCTGACGATCCATCCCGATACGGCAGCGGAGCTGGGCATCGCCGAGGGCGAGCCGGTCTGGGTCGAAACGCCGATGGGCCGGATCCGGCAGAAGGCCAAGTTCGATCCCAACATGCACCCGCGCGTGGTCCATGCCGACAGCCACATGTGGTACCCCGAACGCGAAGCCGAGGGCGACGCGCACTACGGCGTGTGGGAATCGAACATCAACGCGATCCTGCCCGACGGCGAGGAGTACACCGATTACGCCGGCGACAACTATATGCGCGGGCTGATCTGCCGGGTTGAGCCGGTGTCGGCAGCGGTGGCCGTCGCGGCGGAGTAATGCCATTTGCGAAAGCCGGCAAGCAGGCCCGGAAATCGAGTCATCGGACACTCACCCCGGATCGAACGCGATCGGCAGCGACCACAGACCCCAGGCGCCGATGAACGGCCGCCACACCCGCTCGCCAGTTAGGCGCGGATTGCGCATGCGCTGGGCGATCAGGTGCAGGCCTTCCTGCATCTGGGCAAGCACGAGGTACTGGCCGATGCAAATGTGCACCCCGCGCCCGAAGCCGACATGGCGGGAGGCGTTCTCGCGCTCGGGATCGAACACATCCGGCTCGGCGAAGACCGCGGGATCGCGATTGGCCAGCGGCGGGGCCATCAGCAGGGTATCCCCTTCGCGGAACGTATGGCCCTTGTACGCGAAGTCGCGCGCGACCTGACGAAACGGTGAAGCGATGCTGGCATGGCGCAGCGACTCCCGGATGACCTTGGCGCAGAAGTCCTTGTCCTCGGCGCAGCGCGCGTACACTTCGGGACGGTCGAGCAGCTGGTTCATCAGCATGGTCAGCTGGTTCTTCGAGGTATCGAAGCCGCCGAAGAACAGGGTGAGGATAATGAAACGCAAGTCGGTATCGTCGATCTTGCCCTCGGCCTTCGCCGCGATCAGCGTGTCGAGCAGGGCGTCGGGATCGTGCTGTCCGCTCGCCTCGCGGTCCTTCACCAGCCCATCGACGAATTCCCACATCGTGTCCCAGCCCGCCATGAACAGCGGTTTGACCGACAGGTCCATGGTCAGCGACTTGAACTGGTTCTCCAGCGCTTCGCGGAGGCGCGGGATCGCCTCGGTCGATACGCCGAGCACGCCGCACATCACCGAGACCGGAAAGAACGAGGCAACATAGGCGAAATCGCATTCCCCCTTGGGCGCCCACTCATCGAGCAGTTCGGAGATGACGCTGCGCATATGCGGGCGGACATGGTTGGCGTGACGCGGGGTGAAGGCGTGGACCACGCTGCCGCGAATGCGGCTGTGCTCCGCGCCGTTCAATGAGAGCATGTTGCCCATCATGAACTTGCCCCACATCGTGCCTTCGACGCCGTAGAAATCGATCAGCGGGCCAAAGCCGGTCTGGAGATTGTCGTCGTCGGCCATCAGCTCGCAGATCTCGTCGTAGCCGTGGACGACATAGCCTTGCGAAAAGCGGGCGAGCCAGGGGTGCTGCTGGCGCGCGGCAATCAGCGCGGGTTCGGGATCGGCCGAGAATTCCTCGGACTCGACCGGCAAGACCGGAAGCGCAGTCTCGGTCGCAACATCCATCGCCAAATTCCTCTCTTTGCCTGCGCCGGTTCAAGCCGGATCGAAGGCTATCCGCATGGTCTCCGGGCCCCAAGCGCCGAGAAAATGCCGCCATGTAATCTCGCCAACGATCCGGGGGTTCTTCAGCCGCCGGGCGATCTGGTGCAGCCCTTCTTCAAGCAAGGCCCGGGCGATGTACTGGCCCAGGCACATATGCGGCCCGCGTCCAAAGCCGACATGGCGGCCAAGGTTCTCGCGTTCGGGATCGAACTTCAGCGGGTCGGGATAGACCGAAGGATCGCGCCCGGCAAACGGCGTCGCCATTATCAGCATCTCGCCCCTGCGAAATTGCACGCCCTCGTAATCGAAGTCCTCCACTACCGCGCGATAGGGTGGCGCGATGCCCGAATGACGCAGCAATTCCTGAACGACCTTGCCGCAATAAGCCATGTCCTCGGCGCAGCGCCGGTACATCTCCGGCCGTTCGATCAGCAGGGTCATGATCATGCTGAGCTGGTTCTTCGAGGTGTCGTAGCCCGCGAAGATCAGCACCAGCACCATGAAGCGCAGCTCGATCTCGTCGAGTTGCCCTGCGTTCTTCGCCGCGATCATTGCATCGAGAAGGTGATCGTCGTCGCTCTGCCCGCTCGCCTCGCGCTCCTCGATCAGCGTCTCGGTGAAGGTCCACATCGTCTCCCAGCCCTTGAGCAGCGGCTCCTTGTAGGCCTGGTCCATCGCCAGCGCATCGACCTGGCTGGCCAAGGCATCGTTCATTCGCGGAATCGGCTCGTCAGACACGCCGAGCAGCCCGCACATCACCGAAACCGGGAACAGCGAGGCGAAATCGGGAAAGTTGAATTCCCCCTTGGGCGCCCATTCGTCGAGCAGCCGCGTGATGACCCGCTGCATCATCGGCCGCACCTGGTTGGCGTGGCGCGGGGTGAAGGCATGGGCGACGCTGGAACGGATGCGGGTGTGGGCATCGCCCTCCTGCACCAAGACCATCTCCTGCATGAAGCGGCCCCACATCGTGCCCTGCATGCCATAGAATTCGACGATGGGACCAAGGCCGATCTGCATGTGCCGCCAATCGGCGAACAGGTCTTCGACCGCCCGATAGCCGTGCACGATATAGCCGTGCGAGGAGCGAGCGAGCCAAGGATGACGTTCCCGGGCCTGTTCCAGCCACGGCTGCGGATCGCCGATGAATTCCTGCGTTTCGACCGGCATGGTGGCCAGCGGCAGTTCGCTTGCCAATTGCATGTTACACCTCTCGCCGGGTCTATGGACTATCCGGCCAGCTTGTAGCCGGCGAACTGGTCGCGCAAGTCCTTCTTGCTGATCTTGCCGGTGCCGGTGTGCGGAATCGCGTCGACGAATTCGACCGCGTCGGGCAGCCACCATTTGGCGACCTTGTCCGCAAGGTAGGCCTTGATATCGTCCGCGGACGTATCAGCGCCGGGCTTCTTGACCACGACCAGGATCGGCCGCTCGTCCCATTTGGGGTGATAGACACCGATCGCCGCGGCTTCGGCCACCGCGGGATGGCCGATCGCGGCGGCTTCGAGTTCGGCCGAACTGATCCATTCGCCGCCGGACTTGATCACATCCTTGGTGCGGTCGGTCAGCGTCAGCCGGCCGTCGGGCGCGATCGTCGCGACGTCGCCGGTATCGAACCACTGCCCCTCGCCGACATCGTCCGCTTCGGCCTTGAAATAGCGCTTGATCACCCACGGCCCGCGCACCTGCAACGCGCCCGAGGTCTTGCCGTCGCGCGGCAGTTCCCTGGTGTGATCGTCGAGATCGACACAGCGGATTTCGACACCGAAGGGCACGATGCCTGGCTTGCACATCAGGTCGAGCCGTTCCTCGAACGACAGCTCCTCCCAGTTCCACGGTTCGCACGACATCGTCGCGATCGGCGAGGTTTCGGTCATTCCCCAGGCCTGGCGGATGGACACACCGCGCTTCATCAGCCGCTCAAGGATGGCGCGCGGCGGCTTCGACCCGCCGACCACCATCTGCTTGATCGGCGGAAGTTCGGTCCCGGTCGCGTCGAGATACTGGAACAGCATCTGCCAAACGGTCGGCACGCCGGCCACCATGTCCACCTTCTCGCGCGTCATCAGTTCGCACAGCGAGGCCGGATCGTTGCTCTGGCAATAGACGAATTTCGCGCCCGAGGCCGCGCCCGCCCAGGGCAGGCCCCAGCTCGCTGCATGGAACATCGGCACGACCGGGAGAATGACGCTGGCCGTGGTTGCGCCCAGCGCATCCTTCTGCATCGCCATCATCGCGTGCAGCACTGTCGAGCGGTGTTCGTACAGCACGCCCTTGGGATTGCCGGTGGTGCCGCTGGTGTAGCACAGCATGCACGGCTCGCGCTCGCCGCCCTCGGCCCATTGGGTATTGCCGTCTTCCGCCCCGATCCAGTCCTCGAAATGGAGCGCGTGGTCAGCGGAATCGAAGCAGATATAATGCTCGATGCTGGTCCATTGCGATCTCAGCCGGTCGACGAGCGGCTGGAACTGCGCATCGTAGAGCAGCACGCGGTCCTCGGCGTGGTTGGCGATGTAGAGCAGTTGGTCGTCGAACAGGCGCGGGTTGATCGTGTGCAGCACACCGCCGGCGCCCACCGCGCCGTACCAGGTAACCAGATGGCGGCTGTGGTTGAGCGCCAGCGTGGCGATCCGGTCGCCCTTGCCGATGCCGAGCTTGCGCAAGGCCTGCGTCATCTTCAGCGCATCGCGGCGGATCCCGGCCCAATCGGTCCGCACCTCGCTGCCGTCGGCGTAGCGGGTGAGGATTTCGCGGCTGCCGTGCTGCTTGGCGGCGTGATCGATCAGCGCGGTAACGCGCAATTCCCAGTCCTGCATTGCCCCGAGCATATGCGCGTTCTCCAGCCGGATCAGGCCACGAGCCTGAGGTGGCCCGTGCTTCGCTTAGCGGTGAGCGCGACATTGGCAAGACCCTCGATCGCGGCCAATTGCTCGGCAAGCGCTCCGTCGAGATGGAAGTTCGCGCCGAGCGAAAGAATCGGCTCTTCCGCCGCGCCGGTCTGGAGCCGTACGCGCACTTCCCCGGTGGCTTCCGCAGCGGAGCACAGGACCAGCGCCAGCTCCTGCAACGCTTCCACCCGGTAAGACATCGAGCTTCATCAGCATCCGCGCCGAACTGGTGACTTCCGCGAGCGGCCGCGCCCCGCGCACGGTGACGCGCGGCGGCTCCTCCGGGCTCGGCGCATCGAGTTCGACGGTGAGCAGCACGCAGGTGCTCTCCGCCGCCCAGCGCAGCATCGGCTCGACCAGCCCCTCCTCGAAACAGGCGGCGGAAAACTGGCCCGAACTGTCGGAGAAATCGGCGCGGACGAAATCGCTGCCTTTGCGCGTCTTGCCGCGGCTGACGCCCTCGACCATCGCCGCCATGACCGCCTGCGAACGCCCGCCCTGCACTCCTTGCGCCATCAGGCTGGCATAGCTGCGCGCGCCGTTGGCGCTGGCGACGGCGCGATATTGCTCGACCGGGTGGGCGGCGAAATAGAAGCCGAAATTTTCGCGCTCTTTGGCCATCTGTTCGGCGCGGGACCAGGGCTCGCAATCGGTAAGGCGGATCGAAGGCTCGGCATGGTCCCCGAAACCCGTAGCTTCGCCGAACAGCCCGCCCTGCCCGCTGGTGCGGCTGCGCTCGGCCTCGTCGGCGACGGCGAGCAGCATGTCGGCGCTGGCCAGCACTTTGGCGCGGTTCGGCTCGAGCGAGTCCAGCGCGCCGGCCGCCGCGAGTCCTTCGAGCTGGCGGCGGTTCATCGATCCGGGCGGCACGCGCTTGAACAGGTCTTCGAGGCTGGCGAACAAACCATTGGCCTCGCGCTCGGCGACAATCGCGTCCATCGCCTTTTCGCCAACGTTGCGGATGCCGGCGAGGGCATAGCGCACGGCATAGCCCTCATCGGTACGCTCGACGGTGAACTCGGCCTCGGACATGTTCATGTCGGGCCCGGCCAGCTCCAGCCCGGCGCGGCGCATGTCATCGACGAACACCGCCAGCTTGTCCGACTGGTGCATGTCGAAGCACATCGAGGCGGCGTAGAATTCGTGCGGGTAATGCGTCTTCAGCCAGCCGGTCTGATAGGCGAGCAGGGCATAGGCGGCGGCGTGGCTCTTGTTGAAGCCGTAGCCGGCGAACTTGTCGATCAAATCGAACAGTTCGTTGGCCTTCTTCGCGTCGATTCCCGAGAGTTCCTTGCAGCCATCGACGAAGCGCTGGCGCTGGGCGTCCATTTCCGCCTGGATCTTCTTGCCCATCGCGCGGCGCAGCAGGTCGGCATCGCCGAGCGAATAGCCGGCCAGGATCTGGGCGGCCTGCATCACCTGTTCCTGATAGACGAAAATGCCATAGGTTTCGGCGAGGATGCCTTCCAGCTTCGGATGCGGATATTCGATCGCTTCCTGCCCGTTCTTGCGGCGGCCGAACAAAGGGATGTTGTCCATCGGACCCGGCCGGTAGAGCGAAACCAGCGCGATGATGTCGCCGAAATTGCTGGGTTTCACTGCGGACAGCGTGCGGCGCATACCTTCCAATTCCAGCTGGAACACCCCGACCGTGTCCCCGGCCTGCAGCAGGCGGTAAACCTCGGGATCGTCCCACGACAGCGTATCGAGATCGATCTCGACCCCGCGCTTGTTCAGCAGATCGAGCGCCTTGCGCAGCACCGACAATGTCTTGAGCCCGAGGAAGTCGAACTTCACCAAGCCTGCATCCTCGACATATTTCATGTCGAATTGCGTCACCGGCATGTCGGATCGCGGATCGCGGTAGAGCGGGACCAACTGGGCGAGCGGCCGGTCGCCGATGACGACGCCGGCGGCATGGGTCGAGCTGTTGCGCGGCATGCCTTCGATCTGCATGGCGAGATCGACCAGGCGCTTCACTTCGTGGTCGGTATCGTACTCGCGCTTGAATTCGGCGACGCCGTTGAGCGCTCTTGGCAGGGTCCAGGGATCGGTCGGGTGATTGGGCACCAGCTTGCACAGGCGATCGACCTGGCCATAGCTCATCTGCAGGATGCGGCCGGTATCGCGCAGCACCGCGCGGGCCTTCATCTTGCCGAAGGTGATGATCTGGGCGACATGATCGTGGCCGTATTTGCTCTGGACATAGCGGATCACCTCGCCGCGCCGGGTTTCGCAGAAATCGATGTCGAAGTCCGGCATCGACACGCGTTCGGGGTTGAGGAACCGCTCGAACAGCAGGCCCAAACGTATTGGATCCAGATCGGTAATCGTCAAAGCCCAGGCGACCAGCGAGCCCGCCCCCGATCCGCGCCCCGGCCCCACCGGAATCCCCTGGCCCTTCGCCCATTTGATGAAATCGGCAACAATCAGGAAATAGCCGCCGAAGCCCATGCCGTTGATGACATCGATCTCGAATTCAAGGCGGTCCAGCGTACGTTTGACGTTCCTCTGCCTCGAGCGGTCCATAGGGCGCCAGCCGCGCTTCCAACCCCGCGCGCGCATCGTCGGCCAGCATGCGCGCTTCGGCTTCGGCATCGCCGGCCAGGCTCGGCAGGATCGGCTTGCGCTTGGGCGGCGCGATGGCGCAGCGCTGGGCGACGACGAGCGTGTTCGCCGTCGCTTCGGGCAGGTCGGCGAACAGTTCCTCCATCATCGGCGCGCTCTTGACCCAGGCCTCGGGCGAGCTCCGCGGGCGATCGGCGGCGTCGATGTGGGTGGAATGGGCGATGCAGAGCATGGCGTCGTGCGCGGCGTGGAACTGCGGCTCGGCGAAATTGGCGGGATTGGTCGCGACCAGCGGCACATCGCTGGCATAGGCGAGATCGATCAGCGCCGCTTCCGCCGCTTCCTCGACCGGATCGCCGCGACGGGCCAGCTCGATATAGAGACGGTTGGCGAACAGGCTCTGCAACTGCCCGAGATAGTCTCCGGCGGCCTCCGCCTTCCCCTCGGCCAGCAGCCGCGCCAAGGCCCCCTCGCCCGCCGCGGTCAGCGCGATCAGGCCGTCTGTGCGGCCTTCGAGGTCGGCAAGCGCGACATGCGGTTCCAGTTCCAGCGGTCGGTCGAGATGGGACCGGCTGACCAGGTCGCACAGGTTGAGCCAGCCCGCGTCGTTCTGCGCATAGAGCGCAAGCCAGTCGATCGGACCGCCTGAGTCCGATGCATTTGGGCGCGCTACCGCCAGCATGGTCCCGACGATGGGCTGAACGCCATTCTCGGCGCAGGCCGAGGCGAACGACACCGAGGCATAGAGCCCGTTGCGGTCGGTGATCGCGATTCCCGGAAATCCGCGCTCCTTGGCGAGCTTGGCGAACGCCTTGGGGTCGATCGCCCCGTCGAGCATGGTGTAGCTGGAATAGACCCGGAGGGGAACGAAAGGCGCGAAGGACATGGGCCGCACGCTAGCCCGGACCGCGCCGCGATCAAGAGCGCTTCGGCCAGTTCACCGGGGAAAAACAGGCTCGTGGGTTGCAAAATTCCGCCAATGTGTTCCTATCCCGGGCCTCGCGGGTAAAACGGAGGACCCAGCCATGGACGAAAATCTCGAAGCCGCCGCAAAAGGCATCTTCGACCGGGCGAAATCGATCATCATGTCGCCCAAGGACGAATGGCCGAAAATCGAGGCGGAGACCAAACCGCAGGGCGCAATCCTGACCGGCTACGTACTGCCGCTCGTCGCCATCGGACCGATCGCCTCGCTGATCGGCAGCCAGCTGTTCGGTTACGGCGCATTCGGCATCACTTACCGGCCACCGCTGGTCGGCTCGATCGTGACCGCGATCGTCAGCTTCGCCATCGGCGTGGCCATGGTCTACTTGCTGTCGTTCATCGTCGACTGGCTTGCCCCCAAATTCGGCGGGCAGTCGAACAAGGCCAATGCCTTCAAGCTGGTGGCCTATGGCGGCACCGCGGCCTGGGTGGTGGGCATCTTCAGCCTGATCCCGATGCTGGGCCTGTTCGGCATTCTCGGCCTCTACAGCCTCTATCTCTACTACACCGGCGCAGCGCCGCTGATGAAAGTGCCGGAGGACAAGTCGGTCGGCTATGTGGCGGTTGTCATCGTCTGCGCGATCCTGGCTTCGTTCCTGATCGCCCCGATCACGATGCGCGATCACCGGTGCGGCCGGCTTCGGCGCGATGTCCGGGGCGGGCAACATCCAGATCGGCAGCAACACCTCTTCGGGCGGCACCGTCAACCTGCCCGGCGGCGCCGGCTCGATCGATCTCGGCAAGATCGAACAGATGGGCAAGCAGGCCGAAGACATCGCCGCCGGCAATGCCGCACTCCGGTCGATGTCGGCCAAGATGCAGGCGCTGCTGCCCGGTTCGATCGGCGCCTACCAGCGCACCGCCACCGAATCGACCGGCATGGGCAATATCGGCGGCAATGCCGAAGGGACCTACACTGCCGGCGACAACAGCTTCAAACTCTCGATCACCGACATGTCGGCGCTCGGTGCCCTCGCGGGCATCGGCGCCGCCATGGGCGTCACCCAGAACCGCGAGGACGCCGACAGCTACGAAAAGACCGGCACCGTCGATGGCCGCATGCAGAGCGAGAGCTGGAACAAGACCGGCAACCGCGGCAAATTCAGCGTCGTCGTCGCCAACCGCTTCATGATCGAAGCCGACGGCCATGCCGGGCAGCATCGACGAACTCAAACAGGCGGTCGCCTCGATCGACCAAAGCGCGCTCGCGAGCCTCGCGAACTAAAGCAGCGCCTCGATATCGGCCTCAAGCCGTTCGGGCTTGTCCGTCGGCGCATAGCGCCGCACCACCTTGCCATCGCGGCCGATCAGGAACTTGGTGAAGTTCCACTTGATCCGCTGCGTGCCCAGCACGCCGGGCGCCTCGGCCTTGAGCCAGCGGTAGAGCGGCGTCGCGCCATCGCCGTTGACTTCGACCTTGGCCATCAGCGGAAACGACACGTCGTAGTTGAGCGAACAGAAGCTGGCGATTTCCCCGGCATCGCCCGGTTCCTGCCCGCCGAACTGGTTGCAGGGAAAGCCGATCACCTCGAAGCCGCGGTCGCGATACTTGCGCCACAGCGCCTCAAGCCCGGCGTATTGCGGGGTGAAGCCGCATTTCGAGGCGGTGTTGACCACGAGCAGCACCTTGCCCGCCTTGTCCGCCAGGCTGGCGCTGTGCGCCATCCGGCAGCGCCGCCTCGAAATCGGCAATCGTGGTCAAGCTGGCCTGTTCCTCATCGTCCGGAAAATCGGACCGCTTGGTCAGCGCCTCGATTTCCGCATAGTCGAGCCGGTGATCGCCCGGTACTTCGACGACATAGTTGCGCCGTTCGCAGCTTGGGAAGCCGCATCATGTGCCGGGCCAGCGCCGCCAGCGAGCCGCGCCGGATCACCTTGAACTCGAACAGCAGCCCGCCGCCATAATCGCGGTGGTGCAAGGTTGCGAAGTCGCTCCAGGATATGCCGGTATGCAGCGCCGGGTCGGTGCCGAATGTCGGAGGCGAATTGCTCATCGCCCGCTCCTTTCTCCACCCCTGCAAACAGGATGTGGGGTGAAGGACGGGCGGCTTCAATGGCCGAGCTCCTATTCCAGCCGGCCCTCATGCAGCCGCACCACCCGGTCCATCCGGCAGGCGAGCCGCTCGTTGTGGGTGGCGACCAGGGCGGCGCTGCCCTCCTCGCGCACCAGCCTGACGAATTCGTCGAAAACCCTGTCCGCGGTGGCTTCGTCGAGGTTGCCGGTGGGCTCGTCCGCCAGCACCAGCACGGGCTTGTTGGCCAAGCGCCCGGGCGACGGCGACGCGCTGCTGTTCGCCGCCCGAAAGCTGGCTCGGCCGGTGATCGAGCCGTTTCCCGAGCCCGAGCGCCTCGAGCAGATCGATGGCGCGATCCTCAGCATCGGCGTGCCGCACATCGGCGACCAGTTGCGGCAGGATGACGTTCTCGATCGCGGTGAAATCGGGCAGCAAGTGGTGGAACTGATAGACGAAACCGATGTGATCGCGCCGCAGCGTGGTGCGCGCGTCGCCGTCAAGCTGGGTGGCATCGGTTCCGGCGATGACGATGCGCCCGCCGAAGCCGCCTTCGAGCAAACCGATCGCCTGCAGCATGGTCGACTTGCCCGATCCCGAGGGCCCCAGCAGCGCGACGATTTCGCCAGGTGCGATATCGAGATCGACACCGCGCAGCACGTCGATCCTGACGCCGCCCTGCTCGAAGCTGCGGGTCAGCGAGCGAACCTGGGCAACCGCCTCCATCAGCAGCAGCTCACTCATAGCGAAGCACCTGTACCGGATCGGTGCTCGCCGCGCGGAAGGCGGGGTAGAGCGTCGCCAGGAAGCTGAAAACCGAGCGCCATTACGCGAATCATCGCGATCTCCACGGGATCGCTGCGGCTCGGCAGCTCGGTGAGGAAGCGGATCGAGGGATCCCACAGGTTCTGCCCGGTGAGGAATTCGCACCAGGCGCACGATCGGCTGGCGGAAGAACAGGAAAACAAAGCCCAGGATCAGGCCCGCCAGCGTGCCCAGCGCGCCGATCAGGAAGCCGGCGGTGACGAATATCTTGAGCAACGATCGCCGCGTCGCGCCCATGGTGCGCAGGATGGCGATATCGCGCGTGCTTGGCCCGCACCAGCATGATCAGCGAGGACAGGATGTTGAACACCGCCACCAGGACGATGATCGACAGCACCAAGAACATCGCCACCCGCTCGACCGCGAGCGCCTCGAACAGTGAGGCGTTGATCGTCTTCCAGTCCGAGACCACCGCCTTGCCGGCCAGCCGCTGCGCCAGCGGCGCGAGAATTTCGCCGACATTGTCGGGATCGTCGGTCTTCACTTCGATCATGCCGATCGCATCGCCGGTCAGCAGCAGGGTCTGCGCATCCTGCATCGGCATGACGACGAAGCTCTGGTCGTAGTCGTAGACGCCGATCTCGAAAATCGCCGAGACATGGTAGCCGATTTCGCGCGGGACGGTGCCGAACGGCGTCGCCCGGCCCTGCGGGTTGATGATGGTGATCGTATCGCCGACTTGCGCGCCGAGGTTCTCCGCCAGCCGCGCGCCGATCGCGACATTGCCGGCGCCGGGCTGCAGCTCGGCGAGATTGCCCATCTTCACTTGCGGCGCGATCCGGCGGATGTCTTCGGGCGTATTGCCCCGCGCCAAGATCGCCTCGACCCGGCCGTTGAAGCTGGTCAGCAGCGGCTGTTCGATCAGCGGCGAGGCCCGCACAATGCCCGGCGTCGCCTTCACTTCCTTGAGCACCTGCTGCCAGTTGTCCAGCCGCCCGCCATAGGCCTGGATGATGGCATGGCCGTTGAGCCCGACGATCTTGTCGAACAGTTCGGCGCGAAAGCCGTTCATCACGCTCATGACGATGACCAGCGCGGCGACGCCGAGCATGACCGCGGCCAAGCTGATCCCTGCGACCAGCGCGATCAACGCTTCCCCGCGCCCGGGCAGCATGTAGCGCTTGGCGATGGTCCATTCGAAAGGGGTGAGGATCAAGCGGGGAACTCTGTGCGATGGCCGGAGGGTGCGGCGGGATTTAGGCAGTGCCGGACTGGCTGGCAAGCGCTCGATCCCTCCGGACATCGGCTCATCCACCGGCAATCCGCTTCAGTGGACCGACTATTCCCGGCGGCGAATCCCCCTCGCCCTTGCTTTCGGGTCCGACTCGGCCCAAATGCCCGGCGAAGCGAGCCGGCGACTCCATGAACCTCACTCACCCCTTCCTCGATGCGGCCCCTGGGATCTTGGCGGCGACAAGCTGCGCGAGGAGTGCGGCATTTTCGGCGTGATCGGCGCCAAGGACGATGCCGCGGCGATGACCGCGCTGGGCCTGCACGCGCTGCAGCATCGCGGCCAGGAAGCGGTCGGCATCGTCAGCTACGACGGCGCGGAGTTCTACGCCCGGCGCGGCATCGGCCACGTTGCGCAAGTGTTCGACGACCAGGCCAAGTTCGCCGAGCTGCCGGGCGGCATGGCGTCGGGCCATGTGCGCTATTCGACCACCGGCGGCCAGGGCCTGCGCAATGTCCAGCCGCTGCACGCCGATCTTGCCCGCGGCGGCTTCACCATCGCCCACAACGGCAACATTTCCAACGCGATGACGCTGCAAGCGCGAACTGGTTTCGAAGGGCTCGATCTTCCAGTCGACCTCGGACACCGAAGTCATCGTCCACCTCATCGCCACCAGCCGGCTTCCCAGCGCTGCTCGAACGCTTCGTCGATGCCTTGCGCATGGTCGAGGGCGCCTATTCGCTGATCTGCATGACCCCCAAGCGCATGGTCGCCTGCCGCGATCCGCTCGGCATCCGGCCGCTGGTCATGGGCAAGATCGGCGACGCGACGATCTTCGCCAGCGAAACCGTGGCGCTCGACGTCGTCGGCGCGGATTTCGTCCGCGAGGTCGAGCCGGGCGAAATCGTCGAAGTGCGCCAGGACGGCCGGATCAGCAGCCACCATCCGTTCGGCCGAGCACAGTCCCGCGCCCCTGCATCTTCGAGCACGTCTATTTCAGCCGGCCCGATTCGATTTCGGGCGGCCAGTCGGTCTACGAAGTGCGCAAGCAGATCGGCGTCGAACTGGCCAAGGAATCGCCGGCCGAGGCCGATATCGTCATCCCGGTGCCCGACAGCGGCGTTCCCGCCGCGATCGGCTATGCGCAGCAATCGGGCATTCCCTTCGAGCTCGGCATCATCCGCTCGCACTATGTCGGGCGCACCTTCATCCAGCCCGAGGACGGCGCGCGCCACGCCGACGTCAAGCGCAAGCACAACGCCAACCGCGCCATCGTCGCGGGCAAGCGCATCGTGCTGATCGACGATTCGATCGTGCGCGGCACCACCTCGCTGAAGATCGTCCAGATGATGCGCGATGCCGGCGCCGCCGAAGTGCACATGCGCGTCGCCAGCCCGCCGACCGAGCACAGCTGCTTCTACGGGGTCGATACGCCCGAGCGCAGCAAGCTGCTCGCCGCGCGGATGGACGTGCAGGGCATGGCCGAATACATCCAGGCCGACAGCCTCGCCTTCGTCTCGATCGACGGGCTTTACCGCGCGGTCGGCGAAGCGGGGCGCAATCCGAGCGCCCGCAATACTGCGACGCCTGCTTCAGCGGCGAATATCCGACCAGCCTGACCGATCTCGCCGACACGCGAAGCGCCGGACCCGTTGCTGTTCTGCCGGTCGACAAGGTCGCGTGAAGCTTCATCGCATGAAGCGATTTGCAAGGCCAGGTCGCGCTCGTCACCGGGGCGAGCCGGGGGATCGGCGCGGCGACGCGCCGAGGCGCTGGCCGCGGCGGGCGCGCATGTCGTGCTCACCGCGCGCGACGCCAAGGCGCTCGAAGCGGTCGAGGAACGCATCCACGCGGCCGGCGGCAACGCGACCATCGCGCCGCTCGATCTGGCCGAGCCCGATGCCATCGCCCGCCTCGCCGCCGCCATGGCCCAGCGCTGGCAGGCGCTCGACATCCTCGTCGATCAACGCCGCGGTGCTGCCGCAGCTCACTTCGGTCGCCGATATCGATCCGGCATGCTTTCAGCAAGGCGCTGACCGTCAATGTCCTGGCCACCCAGGCGCTGATCGCGGCGTTCGACCGGATGCTGCGCAACAGCGACGGATGCGCGCGTGATCGGCATCTCGAGCAGCGTCGGGCGCAATCCCCGCGCCTATTGGGGCGCCTATGGCGCGAGCAAGGCCGCCTTCGAAGTGCTGCTCGACTGCTATGCGCAGGAGACCGCGAAGATCTCGAAAGTGCGCGTCGCCATCGTCAATCCCGGCGCGACCCGCACGGCGATGCGCGCGCGGGCCTATCCGGGCGAAGATCCGGCCACGCTCAAGCCGCCCGAGGCGGTGGCGGAGCGCCTGGTCACGCTGCTTGGTGAACCGTTTGCCAGCGGATCACCGCGAATCCATTAACTCGGCGCGTTAGCAATTCGGTAACGCATTTCCGCCATTTTCGAGCCAAGCGCACCCGATCGACGCTGCGAGCAAGCATCGGAGCAAGGCATGTCTGCAATATTCGACCCCAGAGATAGCTACGCAATTGCCTCGCAAGAGGACCGCAGCGCGCCGCGCACGCGGATTTCCATTCCCGCGACACTGCGGCCATCGGGTTCCAAGGGCTTTCAGACCTCGGTCAACGATCTGTCGCTCAGCGGCTTTTCGGCCATGGCGATCAACCGGATGCACACCGGCACGGTCTGCTGGCTGACTCTGCCCGGCCTCGAATCGTTGCAGGCCGAAGTGATCTGGTGGAACAACGGCCTGGTCGGCTGCGCCTTCAATCAGCTGCTGAGCCCGATCGTCCACGACAACATCCTCGCCCGCTGGCGGGGCGACAGCGTGTATCGGGTACTCGATCAGGCGCTCGGTGCTTGACCAGGGTAACCTGCGCGACATCGATGCCGCCGCCGCGGAAGCCGCCCTCGCAATACATCAGGTAATAGCGCCACAGCCGCACGAAGCGCGCGTCGAAGCCCGGCGGGCAGCCGGCCCTCCTCCACCGCCCGGTCGAAATTCTCGCGCCAGAGCCGCAGCGTTTCGGCATAGTCCTGCCCGAAATTAGACCTGGTCGCGCCATTCCAGGCCGCGTTCTTCGGCGAGCCGGCGGAATTCGCTCTCGCGCACCAGCATGCCGCCGGGAAAGATATAGGTCTGGATGAAGTCGGCGCTGCTTGCGTAGGCGTCGAACAGGTCGTCGCGCATCGCGATGTACTGGATCGCCGCGCGCCCGCCGGGCTTGAGGCAGCGAGCGATGCAATCCAAGAAGGCGGGCCAGTATTCGCGGCCCGACCGCCTCGACCATTTCGACGCTGGCGATGGCGTCGAACTGGCCGGTCGATGTCGCGATAGTCCTGCTTGCGGAAATCGATCCGCCATCGCATCGCCGCCCCAGCGCCGCCGCGCACAGGCCAGTTGCTCGTCCGACAGGCTGATCGCAGTGACCCGGCGCCCCGAATCGCGCCAGCAGGATCGCCAGCAAGCGTCCCCAGCCGCAGCCGATCTCGAGCACGGACTTCGCCCTGCCGATGTCCAGCCGGTCGATGATCGCCAGCATGTTGCGATCTTGCGGCCAGCATGCGGCTGCCTCCGAGCGTCGTCCGGACGCTCGGGCATCGGCGAACATGCGCGCTCGAATAGCACATGGTCGGTGCCCAGCCAGGCCGCATAGAAATCGTTGCCGAGATCGTAGTGCGCGTGGACGTTGCGCCGCGCCCCGGCGCGGGTATTGCGGTGCAGCCAGTGCAGCGAAGCGCACCGCCAGCCGCCAGGGTCCGCGCGCCCGGCCCGCGTCGCCCAGGCTGCCGCGCCGTTGTCCATGAACAGCGCGAACAGCGGCACCGGATCGCGGGCTTTCCCACTCGCCCGCTTCCCAGGCCTGATACCAGCCGACCGAACCGCCAGTCGCCAGCCGCAGCAGCCCCATCGGCGAGTTGAGCCGCGCTTTCGCGACGAAACCGGGCTTGCGCCCGCCGAGCAGCCGGAACGAGCCGTCCGGCAGCTCGCCTTCGATCGCCCCGCGTTCGAGCCCGGCGTCGATTCGGTCGAGAATGCGATTGATCCCGCCGCTCCAGATGCGCGCGAGCCATCGCGGGCCGGCGCCGATACGGCCACCGCCCGCGACAAGCTCCGCTCCCCTGATCGGCGCCTGGGCGTTCATGGGGGGCTATATGTGCTCTAGATGTGGCGTTGGCAACGGGTTGTGCGGGAGCCGTAATTCCCGGTCAGTGGACAAAATTTTCACACGCCGACACGAAGATGTCGCGCTTGGTTATGAAACCATCTACCCCTCGACCGTCCAGGTCTGGCCCTTGGCCAGCAGCTTGGCCAGGTCGGCTTCCTTGCCCTCGGTCAGCTTGGCGTCCTGGCCGAGCAGCTCTTCCTCGAAGGTCGGGCGCGGATCGTCGTAGAGCACGCCGAGCGCCATCGGGAACGGCGCCGAACGGCATTTCGACCAGCATGTGCGCGACCGCGCGGTTGGTGACGTCGTGGACGATCACGCCCGCCGCCTGCCAGTCGCCATCGGCGACATCGACCACTTCAAGATGCAGGTGATCGACATTGACGCGTCAGGCCCTTGATGCCGCCGCTCTTCTCGCTGCCGAACAGCATCGGCTCGCCGTTCTTGAGCCAGAGCTGCCGGTCCTCGGCGCCCTTGGGCGCGGCGAAGTCGTCGAACACGTCCTTGTTGTAGACGATGCAGTTCTGGAAGATCTCGACGAACGCCGCGCCCTTGTGGGCATGGGCGGCCTTGAGCACTTCGGGCAGGTTCTTCGACACGTCGAACCCGCGCGCGACGAACCGCGCGCCCGAGCCCAGCGCGAAGGCGGCAGGGCCGCGCCGGCCGGTCGACCGAGCCGCCCGGCGTCGAGGGCGAAGTCGTGCCGAGCCGGCTGGTCGGCGAATACTGGCCCTTGGTCAGCCCGTAGATCTCGTTGTTGAACAGCAGGATCTGGCAATCGAGATTGCGGCGCAGCAAGTGCATGGTGTGGTTGCCGCCGATCGACATGCCGTCGCCGTCGCCGGTCACCAGCCAGACATCGAGCTCGGGATTGGCGAGCTTGATGCCGGTGGCGAACGCCGGGCGCGCGGCCGTGGATGGTGTGGAAGCCATAGCTTTCGACGTAGTACGGGAAGCGGCTCGAGCAGCCGATGCCCGAGACGAACACGGTCTTGGCCGGATCGGCGCCGAGCTCGGGCAGGGTGCGCTGCACCGCCTTGAGGATCGCATAGTCGCCGCAGCCGGGGCACCAGCGGACTTCCTGGTCGGTTTCCCAGTCCTTGAGCGTGGTCTCGAATGGGGGTCATGTCGTTCATGGTCGTCCTTTCGGGGCAACGACGCTTGCGCATCAGCCCAGCGGCTCCTTCGATCGCCGCTTCGATCTCGGCGATGGTGAACGGCTGGCCGCTGACCTTGTTGAGCGGCCTGGCATCGACCAGGAACTGGTCGCGCAGCACGGTCTTGAACTGGCCGGTGTTCATCTCGGGCACGAGGATCTTGTCGTAAGCCTTGAGCAGGTCGCCCAGATTCGCGGGCAGCGGCCAGATGTGGCGGACGTGGATGTGGCTGACGTCCAGCCCCTTGGCGCGCATGCGGCGCACCGCCTGGTGGATCGGGCCGAAGGTCGAGCCCCAGCCGACCACCGCCAGCTTGCCGCCGGCCTCGCCCAGGCTGACTTCCTGCGGCGGGAATCGCCGCGGCGACGCCATCGATCTTGGCCTTGCGCGCGTCGGTCTGCGCCTGGTGGACGTCGGGCGAATAGTCGAGGTCGCCGGTGTCGATCGCCTTCTCGATGCCGCCGATGCGGTGCATCAGGCCCGGCGTGCCCGGCTTGATCCACGGCCGCACGCCGCGCGCGTCGCGCTTGTAGGGCAGCACCTGGCCGTCGCCGTTCTTCTCCTCGAGAAAGGTCACCGGGAACGGCGCGAAGTTCTCGGGATCGGGCACTTTCCACGGCTCGGCGGCATTGGCGATATAGCCATCGGTCAGCAGCATCACCGGGGTCATGAACTGCACCGCGATGCGGCACGCCTCGATCGCGCAGTCGAACGCGTCGGCCGGCGAGCGGCGGCGATCACCGGCAGCGGCGTATCGCCGTTGCGGCCGTAGACCGCCTGGTAGAGGTCGGACTGTTCGGTCTTGGTCGGAAGGCCCGTCGAAGGCCCGCCGCGCTGCGAATTGACGATGACCAGCGGCAGCTCGGTCATCACCGCGAGGCCCATCGCCTCACCCTTGAGCGCGATGCCCGGGCCGGACGACGAGGTCACGCCCAGCTGCCCGGCATAGGAGGCGCCGATCGCCGCGCAGATCGCCGCGATCTCGTCTTCCGCCTGGAAGGTGGTGACGCCGAATTCCTTCATCTTGACAAGATTGTGCAGGATCGCCGAGGCCGGCGTGATCGGATAGCCGCCGAAGAACATCTTCAGGCCCGCGAGCTGCGCCCCGGCGACCAGCCCGTAGACTGACCGCCTCCGCGCCGGTGACCGTGCGGTAGAGGCCCGGCGGCGAGGCCACCGGATCGAGGTGCAGCTTGCGGATATGCTGCCCGCCGATCTCGGCCGTCTCGCCATAGGCATGGCCGGCGTTGAGCGCGGCGATGTTGGCGTCGGCGAGCACCGGGTTCTTCTTGAACTTGTCCTTCAGCCAATCGATCAGCGGCTGCGCGGTCACGCTCGAACATCCACAGCGCCAGGCCCAGCGTCCACATGTTCTTGCAGCGCAGCGCTTCCTTGTTGCCAAGCCCGAACGGCTTGACCGATTCGAGCGTCAGCGCGCTGATGTCGAACGCCAGCACATCCCATTTGGCGAGGCTGCCGTCGTCGATCGGGCTGGCTTCGTACTTCGCCTTTTCGAGGTTGCGCTTGGTGAACTCGCCGGTGTCGGCGATGATCAGGCCGCCGGGCTTGAGCGCATCGACATTGGTCTTGAGCGCCGCCGGGTTCATCGCCACCAGCACGTCGGGCGCATCGCCGGCGGTGGTGATGTCGGTCGATCCGAAATTGATCTGGAAGGCGGAAACGCCGAACAGCGTGCCCTGCGGCGCGCGGATTTCCGCGGGGAAATCCGGGAAATGTCGCAAGATCGTTGCCCGCCAGCGCGGTCGACAGCGTGAACTGCCCGCCGGTAAGCTGCATGCCGTCGCCGGAATCGCCGGCGAAGCGCACGACGACCGCTTCGGGTGTCGCGCTGTCCAGCGGCCTTGCCGCGGCTGCCGCTATCGGCCAATTGTGTTGCCATTTTCGTCCTCGAAGGGTGACGGACTTCGCCGCGCTGTCCCTCTAGTTTCCCAACCCGGCGGCGCAATTCAGAAAAACTGTCAGGCGCCAAACCGTAGCATGTCGTCAAACCCCCGCACGCCGCGCTAGTCAAGCAGCAAACCGCCGATTAAGGTGTCCGCGCTACAATTGTGCCCGAAAAGATTGCCCATGCGCTGAATGCGCGGGTCGCTACAGGGAATTCGCTGCCATGAGGGACTATTCCGCCCTGCCCTATCGCCCCTGCGTCGGCGTGATGCTGGTCAACGCCCAGGGCATGGCTTTCGTCGGCAAGCGGATCGACAACCGCGAAGGCGGCGATTTCTGGCAGATGCCGCAAGGCGGGATCGACGAGGGCGAGGACCTGCAGGCCGCCGCCTTGCGCGAATTGGCCGAAGAAACCGGGGTCGGCGACAGCCACGGTCACGCTGCTCGCCCAGACCCGCGAGGAACTGTTCTACGACCTGCCCGACGAACTGCTCGGCAAGCTGTGGAAGGGCAAGCTACCGCGGCCAGCGCCAGCACTGGCTGCTCGCCCGCTTTACCGGCGAGGACCACGACATCCGGCTCGACGCGCACGATCCGCCGGAGTTCTGCGAATGGAAATGGGTCGAGCCGGACCTGCTGCCCGACCTGATCGTGCCGTTCAAGAAGCGGGTCTACCGCGCCGTGCTGGAGGAATTCCGCGAGCTGATCTGATCCTTCGACAGGCTCAGTTCTCGCTCACCACCGGCTCGGGCTTGACTTCCTCGGCGGTGACCACGCGCGGCGCCGGTCCCTTGGCGATGGCGGCGGCGAGCGAGCGGGTCGCATCGCAACCGTCGCCGCACAGGCCCTGCAGCCGGGCGAGATTGCGCCGCGCCTTGTCGACCGCGCCCTTTTCGACCAGCGCGGCGCCTTCGCCGGAGATCGCCAGCAGGTTCTGCGGATCGCTCTTCAGCGCTTCGCGGTAATAGTGCAGCGCCTTGCCCTGCATGCCCTGCCGGCGGGTTGCCTCGGCCAGACCGAGCAGGACGTAACATTGCCCGGCTGGATCGCCAGCGCCGCTTCGTAGGCATCGATCGCCGCATCGATCCGCCCGGCGGCCAGTTCGCCCGGCCCTGCGTAGCAAGCGCGGCCGCGCGCGGATCGACCGGCTGGGGCGGCGCGGAAAAGCACGGTGCTGGCGGTGACTGCGGCAAGCAGCGACAAGGGCAACGGCAGCAGGCGTGTAACGCATCAAGAGCTCCCTGACGGCAATCGGCGATGATCGCACAGGCGTGATCCTTCGGTCGTTTGCTAGCATACCGGCGATAAACGTGCGATGAAAAATCCGTCCGTCCCGTCGTGGTACGGGGTCAGCCGAAATCCTGAACCGCGCGGTGTTCCGGCGGGCAAGGCAAGCGCTATCGGCGCGCCAATCCCCATGCCGCGCGAGGAAACGCGGAAATCTGGTCCGCGCCTTCGGCGTCGAGCAGCGAGCAGACGGCATAGACCAGCCGCCCGCCCGGTGCGACCAGCGTGGCCGCCAGGTCGAGCAGCCGGGCCTGCAACGCGATGATGCGGGCGAGCCGCGCTTCGGTCAGCCGCCAGCGCGCTTCGGGATTGCGCCGCCAGGTGCCTGTTCCCGAACAGGGCGCATCGACCAGCACGGCGTCCGCCCTGCCCTGCCAGGCCGTCAGGGCCTCGGCTTCCCTGCCGGGATCGAGCAGCAGCGATTCGACGATACCGGCGCCCGCGCGCGATGCCCGCGGCGCCAGCCGCGACAGGCGCGCGCGGTCGGTGTCGCAGGCCAGTATCGACCCGCGATTGTCCATATCCGCCGCCAGCGCGAGCGTCTTGCCCCCGCCCCCGGCGCAGAGATCGACCACCATTTCGCCCGGCGCCGCCGAGACCGCCTCGGAGGCGATCTGGGAGCCGCCATCCTGAATCTCGACCTTGCCCTCGCGGAACGCCTCCCACGCCTCCACCGGGCTTCCTGGCGGCAATGCCAGGCCATGGCGGGCAAGCAGCGGAATCCCGGTCACCGGCAGCTCCAGCGTGTCGCGCATGGCCTTGAGCCGGTTGACCCGGATATCGAGCGGCGCGCGTTCGAGCAGCGCCCTGGCTTCCTCGCCTGCGATGCCCGACGCCGCCAGCGCCGCCTCCAGCCAGCGGGGCGCCAGCCCGGGCGTGGCGACCGGTTCGCCGGCACCGACCGGCGCCGGGCCATGGCGCGATCCATCGAACAGAGCGGCAAGCGCGGGATCGCTCTCGGCCAGCAGCAGCATGGCCGCCCGCCCGCTTGGCGGCACTTCCCCGCAGCGCGCGGATCGCCCGGTAGACCAGCTCGCGCACCGCCCGCCGGTCGCCGCTGCCGGCAAAGCGGCGGGTGCGGAACCAGTCGGTCACGATGCGGTCGGCCGGCGGGCCGTTTGCGCAGGCTGCGGCGATACCAGATCGAGCACCTCGATCGCCGCCTGGACACGCGCGGCGGGGGTCATGCCCGGGTGCCGGTCCTGGCCTCAGCGCGTCGGATAGTTCGGCGCCTCGCGGGTGATCGTAACGTCGTGGACATGGCTTTCGCGCAGACCCGCGTTGGTGATGCGCACGAATTGCGCCTTGGTGCGCAGGTCCTCGATCGTCGCGCGAGCCGGTGTAGCCCATCGCCGCCTTGATGCCGCCGACCAGCTGGTGGATCGACGTCCTTGGCCGGGCCCTTGAACGGCACCTGGCCTTCGATGCCCTCCGGCACGAGCTTGAGCGAGTCCTTGATGTCCTGCTGGAAGTAGCGGTCCGCCGAGCCGCGCGCCATGGCGCCGACCGAGCCCATGCCGCGATAGCTCTTGTAGGCGCGGCCCTGGTAGAGAAAGGTCTCGCCCGGCGCTTCCTCGGTGCCCGCGAGCATCGAGCCGATCATGATCGAGCTGGCCCCGGCGGCAAGCGCCTTGGCGGCATCGCCCGAGGTCCGCAGGCCGCCATCGGCGATCACCGGAACGCCCGACTTGGCTGCTTCCTCCGCCGCATCCATGATCGCGGTGAGTTGCGGCACGCCGACGCCCGCGACAATCCGCGTGGTGCAGATCGAGCCCGGCCCGATGCCCGACTTTGACAGCGTCCGCCCCCGCCCCGATCAGCGCGCGGGTCGCTTCTGCGGTGGCGACATTGCCGGCGATGACCTGCACCGAATTGGACAGCTTCTTGACCCGCTCGACCGCGCGGGCGACTTCCACGTTGTGGCCGTGCGCGGTATCGATGATGACGACATCGCATTCAGCGTCGAGCAGCGCTTCGGTCCGCTCGAAGCCCTTGTCGCCGACGGTGGTGGCGGCGGCGACGCGCAAGCGGCCAGCGGCGTCCTTGGTCGCGTTGGGAAAGGTTACGGCCTTTTCGATGTCCTTCACCGTGATCAGGCCGATGCAGTGAAACGCATCGTCGACCACCAGCAGCTTCTCGATCCGCCGCTGGTGCAGCAAGCGCCGCGCATCGTCGCCGCTGGCGCCAAGCTTCACCGTCGCCAGGTTCTCGTGCGTCATCAGTTCGCGAACCGGCTGGGCCGGATTGTCGGCGAAGCGCACGTCGCGGTTGGTCAGGATGCCGACCAGCTTGCCCGATTTCTCCACCACCGGAATGCCGCTGATCCGGTTCGCCTTCATGCTGGCCTGCGCCTCGCCCAGCGTGGCGTCGGGGGCGATGGTGATCGGATTGACCACCATGCCGCTCTCGAAACGCTTGACCACGCGCACCGCCGCGCATTGTTCCTCGATCGTCAGGTTGCGGTGGAGCACGCCGATCCCGCCCATCTGCGCCATGACGATCGCCATGTCGGCTTCGGTAACCGTATCCATGGCGGAAGACAGGACCGGGATGTTGAGCCCGATCTCGCGCGTCAGCCAGGTGCGGGTGTCGGCTTCGGTGGGCAGGATATCGGATTCGGCCGGGCGCAGCAGGACATCGTCGAAGGTAAGACCGAGAGGGATGTCCATGCGCGCCACTGTTTCGCTTGTGCCTGAAGAATCGTGGCGGCCCATGTAACCGCACCTAACCGCCGGCACAAGGCGGCAGCGCGCTCCCGGTCAGTTCCCTTTCACGCGCACCTTCTTGCTGTCGCCGAACCAGCGCGCCAGGGCGACATGGAACAATGTGTCTTCCGTCGCTCCGCCCAGTTCGATCCGGCGCTTGAGGTCGTCGGACGGGCGATGATACGGCCCTTCGAAGAAGGCCTCGATCCGCGGCAGGTCCGAATAGGCGCTCGAGACCATCACTGTCGGCACATCGTGCTGCAAAAGCGCCCAGCCATCCTGCCGGCCGACATAGGCATTGGCGGCATCGCCTTCGACGATCTTGCGCTTTTCCCGCTTGGCGACCTGCGGCAATGTCCCCGTCGAGCGGCGTCATGCCCTTGCCGACAATCGCGAGCGGAGACCCGGCCGGGGCCAGCGCGATCGAATCGATATTGAAGGCCGCGACGATCTGCTTGAGCGGAAGCGGCGGGTTTTCGGCAAAGGCGTGCGCGCCAAGCAGCCCCAGCTCTTCGGCGGTAGTGGCGAGGAAATAGATGTCGCGATCAAGCTGCTGTCCGCGCACCAGCCGCCGCGCGACCTCGGTCAGCACGGCTACGCCGCTGGCGTTGTCCACCGCGCCGTTGCAGATGAGATCCTCGGCCGGCGGCTCGCCACACCGGCCAAAGTGATCCCAATGGGCCATGAACAGCACCGCCCCGGTGGCGGGGCGCCTGCCAGGCAGCTTGCCGATCAGATTGTAGGTGCGAATTGCGGTTTCGCGCGTCGTCGCTTCGAGCGAAGCCGTCAGATCGAGCAGATGCGGCGCGAAGTCGGGTTTCGCCGCCGCTTGTTCCAGCCCGGCCAGAGTCTGGCCGCTGCCCTGCATCAGACGTTCGAAGCCGTACTTGCTGATGAACGCCTCAAGATCGCCGCCGGTCGCGTCGTTGGCCAGCGCATAGCCCGAGCGCCTGCGCCGCGCCGCGATATTGTCTAGCCGCCGGTCCCCGTCGAGCACGGTCAGCACCGCCGATGCGCCGCCAGCCAGCAACGCGTTCTGCCTGTCGCTGTTGTCGATCCCGGCGTCGAGCAGCAAGGCGACGCGCCCGGCCAGCTCGCCGCGCGGCGGCACCGCGCCACCCTTGCCGACGAACAGCACCGGCGCGTCCCTCACCAGGCTGCGCTTGCCGGACGTCAGCACCAGCGCCGACTCCGCCGGCACATACTGGCGGCGTCCCTTCCGGCTGAATTGCACTGAAGATACCGCGGGGCTGCGTTCGACCAGCGTCACCGGCTTGAACCAGTCGTTGGCGGGATCGTTGGTGCCGGAGACGAGGCCGATGCTGGCCCATTGCCGCCCAAGGTAAGCCAGGGTCTTGGCTTCGCCTTCGGTACCTGGCTCGCGGCCCTGAAAATCGTCGGCGGCCAGCACGCCTATATGCGCGCGCAGCTGCGCTTCGAGCGCACGATCCGGACGCGCGGCGGACAGCGCCGGCGTCGTGACACCGGACGTCAACAGCAGCAGCGGTAACGCCGCCGGTATTACAACCCTGCCCCAAACCATCGCGGCAGACCTACACCATGAGGCACTTGGCGGCAAGACGAATGAAACCAGATCGCTTCTCAAGGCAGGCCTTTGACAAAGCCGAGAAATCCGTCTCGACTTGCCGGACGCGCTTGCTAGTGTGCCGCGCGAGCGGAGGGCCGCGATAGGGGAATGCACCATGCGTCTCGACGATTTCGATCCCAATGCCGTCGATGTCGAGGATCAGCGCGGCCGCGGCGGGGGCGGGATGGGCCTGCCGATGGGCGGACGCGGCGGATCGATCGGCTGCGGCACGCTGGTCATCGCGCTGATCGCCGCGCTGGTTTTCGGCGTCGATCCCAGCCAGATGCTTGGCGGCTTGCAGGAAGCGCAACAACAGGCGCCGCAAGAGCAGGGCCAGGCGCATGGCGGCGCCAGCGTCAGCGAAAGCTGCACTATCGACCCGATGAGCAAGCAGACCTGCGACGCGCTGTCGTCGCTCAACAAGACCTGGGCGCCGGTGTTCCAGCAGGCCGGCGTGGCGTTCAAGCGGCCCAAGCTGGTCTTCTACTCTCAACAGGGCAGCTCTGGCTGCGGCGCGGCGCAGAGCGCGATGGGTCCGTTCTATTGCCCCGAGGATCACGGCATCTACATCGATACCGATTTCTACCGGACAATGGATCAGGAACTCGGCGCCCGCGGCCAGTTCGCGCGCGACTATGTCATCGCCCACGAATACGGCCACCATATCCAGCGGCTGACCGGGATTGCCGACCAGGTGCGCAGCGCGCAAGGGCAGAACCCCGGCCGGGCCAACCAGCTTTCGGTTCGCATGGAATTGCAGGCCGATTGCTATGCCGGCGTCTGGGCGGCGAAAAATCGCGACCGGCTGGAACCGGGCGACATGGAAAGCGGCCTCAACGCCGCGCATTCGATCGGCGACGACGTGCTGATGCGCAACGCCGGCCGGCGCGCCTCGCCGGAGCATTTCACCCACGGTTCGGCCGAACAGCGAACGACCTGGCTGCGCCGGGGTCTGGAAAATGCCGACGATACAGTCTGTGACCAGCTTTTCCGCGCCTAAGCGCAGGCTTCGGGGGCGAAGCGAATTCAAAGACAGGGGCGTTTGGAGAATGACGAAATGCGCCTTGCTGTCACGGCAGCCCTTGCGATGTTCGCGGCCATGCCTGCCCTGAGTGCCGAGCCCGACAAACCGGTGACCAAGAAGGACGTTACCGCCGGCGATGTCGTGGCAACGCCGGTTACCGACCTCAACTTGCGCAAGGGCGAAGTGCCACCATTGCTGATCGCCGCCGGACAGCGGCCTTATGCCCTGAGCGGCCTTGGCGGGTGCCAGCAACTCGCCGCGGCAATTGGTGAACTCGACGCGGTGCTCGGCGACGATATCGATGTGCCGCAACTCGGCGAACGGCGGACTACGCCGGGCCGGGTGGCGCAATCGGTGGTCGGCTCGTTCATTCCGTTCCGCGGCCTGATCCGCGAGGTTTCCGGCGCGAGCAGCCGCGACAAGGAGCTGCAGGCGGCGATCTGGGCCGGGATCGCCCGCCGCTCGTTCCTCAAGGGCGTCGGCGAGACCCGCGGCTGCCGCTATCCGGCCCGCTCGGTAACGCCCGAGGTCTATGCCCGGCGCATGACCGAGCTTGAGACCCAGCAGCAGCAGGACAACGAGAAGTCCGGCGGCAAGCAGCCGCGCCGCAGGTAATTGCCGGAAAGCACCCGCTCGGCTACCCCCACGCGATGCGCCTTTCCGACTGCCACAACATCGACGACTTCCGCCTTCTCGCGAAGCAGCGCCTGCCCTGGCCGGTGTTCGACTATATTGACGGCGCCGCCGACGACGAGCTGACCAAGGCGCGCAACACCGCCGCCTATGGCGACTGCGACCTGGTTCCCGACGTACTCGCCGGGGTCGCGGAAATCGACATGTCGGTGACGATCATGGGCCGCAGGAGCGCGCTGCCGCTGATCCTTTCGCCCACCGCCCTCCAGCGCGTGTTCCACTGGCAGGGCGAGCGCGCTGTCGCCCGGGCGGCGGACAAGTTCGGCCTGTGGTGCGGTATCTCAAGCCTGGCGACCGTCAGCATCGAGGAAGTGGCCGCGCTGACTTCCGGCCCCAAGATGTTCCAGCTCTATGTCCACAAGGACAAGGGGCTCAACCGCTCGATGATAGAACGCTGCAAGGCGGCCTCGTTCGATGCGATCGCGCTGACGGTCGATACCATCGTCGGCGGCAAGCGTGAGCGGTGCCTGCGCAGCGGCTTCTCCTCGCCGCCGCGTTTCACCCTGGCGTCGATGATCGGCTACGCGGCCCGGCCCAGGTGGACGCTCGACTATCTGCTGCGCGAGAAATTCAGCCTGCCCCAGCTCGATTCCTACCTCGCCGAAGGCACCAGGAAGGCCATGTCGATCCAGAGCTATTTCACCGAAATGCTAGACCAGTCGCTCGACTGGAACACCGCCGCCCGGATCCGCGAGGAATGGGGCGGCACATTCTGCCTCAAGGGGGTGATGAGCGTGGCCGACGCGCGCCGCGCGGTCGAGATTGGCGCCGATGCGATCATGATCTCCAACCACGGCGGCCGCCAGCTTGACGGGTCGCGCGCACCGTTCGACCAGTTGCCCGAGATTGTCGACGCGGTCGGCGGCAGGATCGAAATCATCTGCGATGGCGGCGTGCGGCGCGGCAGCCATGTGCTGAAGGCGCTGGCGGCGGGAGCGAACTGCGCCTCGGGCGGACGGCTCTATCTCTACGCGCTGGCGGCGGCGGGGCAGGACGGCGTCGAACGCGCGATCGGCCTGCTCAGGGACGAGATCGAGCGCGACATGAAGCTGATGGGCGTGAAGAGCGTCGGTCAGCTGAACCGAGAACGCCTGCGCTGGCGCTAAACCAACCGTGAGCGCTGATCTTCGCTAAGCAAAGCGCAAGCCTCGGTCTTGCCGAACCAGCGATAGCGATTGCGGGCGATGATCCGGTATACGGCATCGCGCAACGGGCGGGGAAAGATGCGCAACACCACAAGCACGCGCCAAAGCCCGCCCAGTTCCCGCGCCAGCCGGAAATAGCCTTCGCTCAGCCCGAACGCTTCTCCGCGTACGACGAACAGATAGGTATCGTCGATCTCCAGCCCGTAGTGCCGGTAAAGCGCTGCCCCGAGTTCGCCCGCTGCCGGGGTGAAGGCGATCTTGCCCTTGCGGTCGGCGCGCATGATCCACGAGGCACCGCCGGAACACAGCACGCAGGTGCCGTCGAAGACGAAAAGCGGCCGACTGTCGTCGAACCGCGGAACGGCGGAATCGTCGCGATAACCGTATGGCCGGAGTGGCATTTGCGTCATTGGCGTATCACCGAAATATCCAAGCCATTCAGCGCTGCAAGGAACTCGTCCAGGCCAATCTCGCCAATGCAGGGCCGTGCGCCCGGCGCAAGTTCCCCGCCCCGCGCCAGCCGTTTCGCCAGCAGAATCGCGGGCGTGCAGGGGATGTTCGGCCCATGCCCGGATCGCGCGACGATCCATTCCCGCCGGGTGAGCGGCTCGCCATCCAATCCTTCGCCCGAAATCCGCATGTGAAATCCGCTTCGGCCGCTCCCCAGGCGGTCGAACAGGAACGAGGCCTTGAGCAGCGGGCCTCCCCAGCGGTCGAGGCGGGGCAACAGGCGAAGTCGCACCAGCCAGCCGAGAAACCAGGTGCCGAGGTGCAGTAGCGCGATCTCGTGACCGGCGCAGAACCGCATCGCGCGCAGCGTGGGGTAGCGCTGCGGAAAGAGATCGAGGTCCGGTATGTCGCAATAGCCGAACCAGCGCCGGCCTAGCTCCGGGTAGACCTCGCTGTGCAGCCCCTGCCAACCGTAGACCCGGTGCATGGTTCCGCCGCGCAGCATGGCGAAGGGGCGCCCGACATAGGAGAGAATGGCGCTGGCCGTGCCAAGACCGCGATTGGTCTGCTGGGCGGCGCTAATCCCGTAATCGATATGGTCGATCCGGCGAAACGATGGCAGCGCGTCGTCGAGGTACGCAGCCGTGAGGCAGGGAACCGAGCTTGCCCCGGCAATCACAGCGACCCCTGCCGCCTTGGCCGCGGCGTCCAGGGCATCGATGCCGCAAACGAAGGCGCGGGCATCGGCAAGGTCGCAGTAGTGCGCGCCAGCCGCCATGGCCGCCTTAGCTACCCGGTAGTCCTGCTGCTGAAACGGCCCGACCGTATGAATGACCAACCCAGGCGATATCCGGGCGAGTCCTCCGTCGATTGGCCCGTCGATATCGAGTGCTGCATGTTCCGCCGGATTGGCAGAGTTTAGCGATCGTGCGAAGTCCCTCGCCCGGTCCGCGTTGCGCCCGGCAATGATCAGCACGATACCCGGGTCGGGTGCCAGCGCCCGCGCGACATAGCCGCCGAAATTGCCGTAACCGCCGATGACGAGAACACGCAGGCTCATCCCGGTTTCGCTACCATCAGCCAGAACACGGCGACCAATGCCAGGAAGGCCGGCCAACCAAGCGCGAACCACCGCCAGAAATAGCGGCGGAACAAGGCCTCATCATAGTCCCCGCCGGCAATCCGGTCCGCGAGCATGTCACGCATTCGCAATTGCAGCCAGACCACCGGCAGCCAGCAGCCAAGCGCCAGCAGATAGAGGCCGTATGCCTTGACCAACCACGACGCGAACGGGTCGATTCCGCCGAGCCAGACCAGTGCAAATCCGGATAGCGGCTGCACGATGCCCGCGGTCAAGGTGAACAGCATGTCGGCCAGGCAAGTCGTCCGCGCGGCGAACCAGGCCATTGCCGGATCGCCGCTGCGCTGCCCCGACAGGAAAAAGAACGCGATGCCGAGCCCGGTGCCGAACAACACGGTCGAGGAGACAACATGGATCGTTTTGACGAGGAGATACAAATCCATCTGTCCTGGCTATGCACCGCCAAAGAGTTGTTCACAAGCGATGGTGGCAACGCCATTCTTGGGGCATGGTCCGGCAAGACCAAGCCAGGATCGGATGCATGACTTACAAACTCGTCTACCTCGCCCGCCGCGCCAAAACTGTCGCGCGCGAGGACTGGCCGCGGACGTGGAAGAGCCATGCGGTATTCGCCAGCCAGTTTCCGGTGCTTGAAGCCGGGATCGAGTGGATGCGCTATTGCAACCGGATCGACGCGCCCGGCATGCCGGGGCTGTCGGCGGAGCACGACGGTGTGTCGGTCGCCGGCAGTTCCACGCTGGAAGCGCTCAACGGCGCGGGGTTTTCCACCGAGGACCGCGAGCGGATCGACCTGGACGAGCTGCGTGTATTCGACATGCTGACGCCGAATTTCACCTGGTATTGCGAAGAGCGCTTGTGGCGCGACGGTCCGCCCGGCGAAGCGGCGGTGTTCACTTTTCTCAAACGCAAGCCCGAGATATCGCGCGAGGCATTCGCCGATTGGCTGGGCGGGGCCAATGGTCTGGCGGTGGGCGAAGCGATAGCCGGCCTTCCGGCGGTGACGCGCTTCGCCAACAACCTGCCGCTGGGCGAGCCTTTGCCGCTGTTTCCGTTCGACGGCATCGCCGAATGCTGGTTCGCCTCGCCCGAGGACGCGCTCGCCGCCTTCCGCTGCGGGGAACTCGCGCCGCTGCGCCAGGACTACGCCGCGCATTGCGACCTGGCCTCCAGCACGGTCATGCTCACCGGCGTGTGCCACCGCTGGCCGAAGGTCTGGGCTGGGTAAGGCCCTCCCCGAGACAAGCTCGGGGAGGATTTCAGACCTACGCCGCGTCGCGCTTGCCGACCGCGCCCCAATCGACATTGCGCGTCGCGTACATCACCCCGGCGAGCGCCGCGAAGAGCAGCACCGAGCCGATCAGCAGCGACCAGGCCTCGAGATTGAGCAGCACGAACAGCAGCGCATAAAGCCCCGCCAGCATCGCGCCGATGAACTGGCCGCGCCGCCAGCTCTTGAGCACCGCCGCGCTGTAGGCGGACAGCAGCCCGATGATCGCCGCACTCGCCACCACATAGGCCGGCGTGAAGCCGATCACTTCGGCGAAGGCGAGCAGCATGACGAAGAACAGCACCAGCCCCGCGCCGGTGAGCAGATATTCCGCCGCCGCCACCCGCGCCCCGCCAACCACGTCGAACAACAGGAAGGCAAGGAAGGTGAAGCCGATGAACAGGAAGCCGTACTTCACCGAACGATCGACCTTGGAGTAAAGGTTGACCGGCTCGACCAGCCCGACTGTCACCGCGCGAGCCTGGCCGGAGATGACTTCCGCCGCCCCGCCCGATGCCGGATTGTTCGCCGATGCCGCGACCATGCCGGCTTCGCTATAAGTCGCGCGCGAATTGCCCCCGCCCAGGTCGATCGAGGGTGGTCCGGGGTCTTCCATCGCCACTGGCGCCTGACCCAGCGCCAGCTTGTCGACGGTGTAACTGGCCTTGAAGCCCTTGTCCGAAATCGCCGGCTTCTCGGGCAGGAAGGCGCCGCTGAAGCTGGGGCTGGCCCAGCTCGAATCGACCGCCCAGCGGGTCTGTCCGCCGCGCGGCACAAGGCTGAGGGTGCGGCTGCCGCGCAGGCCGAAGCCATAATCGACCGCCAGCGCGCCTTCGCCGTTCCACGGCAGGAAAGCGAAGAAGCCCTGGCCGCTGGTCGCGCCTGGGCCCTTGCCCGGCTGCACCGCAAGGTCTGCGCCGTTGGCCTTGAGCGTGCCGCCCTTGGTCAGCCCGCGCGCGTCGCTAGCACCCATGCGCAGTTCGGCGCGATCCCACAGCAAGCGTTCGCGGGTGACGCCAAAGCGGGGCAGGTCGGCGGGCAGTTCGAACTTGGCCGCGCCCGAAACCTGCGCCTCGAAGAGCACGCTGCGGTAGATCGACTTCTTGCGTTCCTGCGGATCGACCTTGGTCGTCACTGCGTTCTCGACTGGCGAAATATAGAGATACTTCTCCACCTCGACGACGCGGGTGACAGGTTTGCCGTTCACTTCCTCGTTCTGCGTCTGGGTGGTGCGGAACGGCACAACGATCACCGGCCCGGCGATTACCTGGTCCCCGCCCCAGCCGGCGTTGATCGCCTGCTGCGCGGTGTCGGACTGGCTCTGCCGGTCCCACACCAGAGCATAGACCATCATCAGCGGCACCATCAGCACGAAACCGACCAGCCCGGCGAGCAGCAGCTTCATTCCGGGCGAGCGTTCCTTGCGCGGTTCGTCGGTCATGGCGACATTTCCTCCTTGGCTGGGCGAAGTCAACGGTTCATCGATAAAATTGCACGGCCCGTCGTCATCGCCGATAGGATGTTGCTCGCCGATGAACGAATTCGGAATTCAAGCCGCGGGCACAGGATAGATCGCCGGATCGTCCGCGGCGAACCAGGCCGCGCCGACCGAAGCGGGCGCGTCCTTTTCGCCGATTGCCCGCGCGAACTTCTGCGCCTCGAATGTCGAGGCCGCCCAGAAACGGATCGCCATGGCGTCGCCCACCACGAACAGCTGCTTGACCTTGCCATCGAGCCCCTCGGCCAGTGCGTCCTGCGACTGGCGTCCGGTGGTCAGCACCACGGCGTCGGCGGCCAGCTTGCGCTCCTTGCCGCTCGCCATGTCATAGAGCGTCGCCTTGTTCTTGCCGATCTTGCGCACCCAGGTCGCGCCGTGGAAGACGACGCCGGCCTCGGCCATGCGCTCGGTCACCGGATCCGCCTCGAAACCGGCGAGCAGCCTGGTCGAGAACGGCGCATAGTTGGCCGAGATCATCGTCACATCGCATCCGGCGCTGGCGAGCATTTCCGCCAGACCACTGCTCGCATGGGTGCCTTCGCCATCGACCAGCAGCACCTTGCCCCTGGGCTTCTTGCCGCCCAGCAGAATATCCTCGGGAGTCAGCACGTGCGGCAGATCGGCGCCAGGGATCGGCCGGTCGGCATGAAAGGCGCGCCCCTCGCGGTCGAACAACGCGCCGGTCGCAAGGACAACGGCATCGGGTTTCAGCGCCAGTACCTCGGCCGCGCTCGCAGCCTTGCCGCAGAGCACCGTCACCCCCAGCCGTTCCAGTTCCGCCTGCCACCAATCGATCGCGTGGTGGTAGAACTCGCGCCCCGGCAGCCCAGCCCAAAGCGTCAACGCCCCGCCCAACTTTTCGCGCGCCTCGATCAGCGTAACCTTGTGCCCGCGCTTGGCCGCGACCCGCGCCGCTTCCAGCCCGCCCGGCCCGCCGCCAACGACGACGACCTTCGATGGCTTGGCGGCTTTCGCCTCCCAGCTGTCCACGCCCCACAGGCGCTCGCGGTAGCTCGCCGGGTTGATCGCGCAGCCAAATGCGCCGTCGGCCATGCCCGACAGGCAGAACTGGCAGGCGATGCAGGTGCGCCCAAGGTGTTCGGTGCCATCGCGCGCGTGTTTGACGAATTGCGGCTCGGCGATCAGCTGGCGGGCCGAGCCGATCATGTCACAGACCCCGGCGGCGATCGTCGCCTCGGCGTCCGCCATCCGCGTGACGCGCCCGAGCACCGACAGTACCGGCAGGCTGCCCGCCGCGGTGCGCACCTTTTCGACGTAGCTCTTGTAGAAATGCTCTTCGACCAGCACCGAGGGCATGCCGTACTTGAGCTGCAAGGGCTCCATCGCCACGTCGAGGTCGATGAAATCGATCAGCCCTGTCTTGCAGGTCTCGGCCAGCACTTCGTGGGCGCCGAGCGTGTTGTAACCGCCCTCGACCAGCTCGTCGCAATTGAGCCGCATGCCGACTGCGAGATCGGGGCCAGCACCTTCCCGCACCAGCTCCAGCGTCTCGGTGAGGATGCGCATGCGGTTCTGCGGCGAGCCGCCGTATTCGTCGGTCCGCCGGTTGAAATAGGGCGAGAGGAACTGCTCGATCATGCCCGAGTGCGAGGCATGGATTTCGACTCCGTCGAACCCGGCCTCGGCCAGATGCCTGGCCGACTGCCGGTGCGCCTCGCCCATCATGCGGATGTCGTCGCGGCTCGCCTGGTGCGAGGCGCCAGTCGATCCGCCGAAGCCGAACTGCGAGGCTGAGGGTCCGAACGAAGGCGCCGGCGGGGTCAGCGGACCCCAGTTGCCGGCCGAGAGCCAGTGGTACCAGATCTGCCCGAAAATCCTGCCGCCCGCGGCATGCACCGCGTCCGCAAGCGCGCGGAAGGCGGGCACCGCCTCGGGCGGATAGGGGCACGGCTGGTAATGCCGCCCGCGCTGGTGCGCGGTGCACGAGACGATGACCAGCCCCGCCCCGCCATCCTTCACGCGCTCGGTGCAATAGGCGACAAGATCAGTCGAAGGCCCGCAGCCATGGGTCAGCGGGACGCCGTGAGGGGAGAAGTAGTAGCGGTTCGGAACTTCGATCGGCCCGACTTTCAACGGGCTGAAGACGTTGGGGTATTTGGGGTGGGCTGCCATGATCCTCTCCATCGCGGCGATACCCGCCGTCCGGGGCGGCAGTCTGCCACCGCGATGGAGATTAGGCTAGCCGTCTAGGCAGGGACAGGTGCAGGCTCCGGCGTCCAGGCCTTGAGATGCGGCAGCACCTTGTCGGCGAACAGCTTGGCCTGGTTGTAGACCATCTCGTAAGGCTGGCCGCCAAAGCTGAAATTGGCGAGGATTTCATAGTCGCCGACCATCGAGGCGCGGTTGAGGTGGTATTCGACCAGCTCTTCGGGCGTGCCCAGCATGTTGCCGCCGAGATAGTCCTTGTAGGCCTTGTCCGCACCGCCCGCCGCCCGCGCCGCATCGCCCATGTAGGCATAGGTGGAGTAGCTGGGCAGCTCCTTGAAGTGCGGGCTCATGAATTCGTAGTGGTTGGCCACGGTCTCGAACATGCGGGCGAAATAGGTGTCGCAATGCGCGGTCACTTCCGCCTTGGTTGGGAAGCACAGGACGAAGTCCGAGATCATGAACGGCGGCGCGGTCCTGCCGTGGATATGCTGGAAGCTGGCGCGGTACTGCTCGATCTCGGGAATGGCGTTGCGCCAGTCGCCCTGGCTGAAACGTAGCGTCTTGAGGCCATAGCGCGCCGCCACTTCTACCGAACTGGGCGACATCGACACCATGATGGTGCGGTCCTTGAAGCTCTTGAACGGACCCGGGCGCACTTCGGTACGCGGAATCTTGTACCACTTGGTGTCGGCCTCGACCACGCCGGTCTCGACCCCTTCCATGATAATCAGCGCCGCTTCGTCGAACATCTCGCGGCTGTCGGCGAGTTCGACGCCGAACGAGCGGAATTCCCGCCGCGCCGCGCCCCGGCCCATGCCGAGCACCAGCCGGCCTTCGGACAGAATATCGAGCTGCAACGCCTGCTCGACCACCCGCAGCGGATTGTTCCAAGGCAGGATGACGGCGGCGGTGATCAAGTCGATCTTCGACGTCTTTGCCGCGACGTAGGACAGCATACCGAACGGGTCGGGACAGGCGGCGTAATCGGTGAAATGGTGCTCGACCGGCCCGACCAGATCGAACCCCATCGCTTCGGCCTCGATCGCCAGCTGAGTGTCGGCCATGAACTTCTCACGGTCGGAGATGCCGTTAAGGTTCTGATAGCCCAGATGCATGCCTACGCGCATTGTCTCACCCTTTCGCCGATGCGCCGGACATTTGTTGCCCAGCCCGTTTCAATGGGAGAATATCCGCACCTCGGACGCACGACTTTGCGCTAGGTCAATTAATGTTTAGCACCGATATCGTTTCAAACGGCGATCAGGGATAGAACGCGCTTGCCGCCTGTAGCCGCGGCACGCATTGCAAGCATCGACCGATGCCGAAACCCTGCCTCAGGAATCGCTTGCCACATCGACCGGCGGGTAAGGACCCAACAGGAGAAACATGACGCAAGACACCAGGCACAGCGGAATAAAGCCCCACAGCGCCAGTGTGTAGCTTCCGGTCTGGTCAAAGACGTAGTTGGTCAGGGTCGGCCCGAGGCCGTTGAGCAGCAGGGTAAGGCCGGTGAGCGTACCGAACACCGTGCCGAAACTAGCGATGCCGAAGTGGCGCGACGCGAGATAGGCGACCGCATCCCATTCGACCCCCACCGCCAAGCCGAGCGAGAATGCGCCGATCGAAACGGCCGCGGTGGAAGCGGGTATCATCAGCAGGATCAAGCACGTCGTGACCGGCATCAGCACACTTACCGCACCGACAAAGCGCCCGTCGATCCGGTCGAGAAAGTAGCCGCCGCACAGCCTTCCGGTCAGCGATCCCAGCCCGATCAGCCCGGCAATCGCGCTTGCCGGGCCGGTGGCATAGCCTTCGGCCTGCAGCATCGGCACGATATTGGCGAGAAACGAACTGGCGACCGTGACGATGGTAACGGCGGCGAGAACCAGTTTGACGAAGCGCCATGACAGGACTGTCCCGCGCAAGGAGCGAACGGGCCTTACCTGCTGGGTCGCCTCAGCCTCGCTCGGCGGTCCAACCCGCCCGCGATCCAGCGCGCTGGAAAAGCAGAACCAGACCAGCGGCAGCGTGACCAGCGCCCAGACACCCGCCAGGCCAAGATAAGCGCCGCGCCAGCCCAGCTTCTCGATCAGCAGATGCGTCGCCATCGGCACCACCAGCGCGCCGATGCTGGTGCCGCACAGGGTCACCGCCAGCGCCATGCCCCTTGCCCGGGTGAACAGGCTGGTCGTGCCCGCCGCCCAGACAGCAGGGGCGATGCAGGCCGCCGACACAGCAATGCCGCCCCACAGGGCCCACCACATCCACAGGCTCGTCACTTGTGAGAGCGCGGCGAAGACCAGGCTGAACAGGCTTGCACCGAACAGGGCGACACGGCGCGAGCCGATCCGGTCGATGGTCATGCCGATCAGCGGAGAGAGCAGCACGGCGCTCATCGCCGTGATCGTCAGCCCCGACGAGATCTGCGCGCGGGTCCAGCCGAATTCGCGTTCGAGCGGCCCGATCAGCACGCCGGTGGAATAGAGATGCAGCGTCGCCAGCGAGCCCCCGGCAACGCCGGCCAGCACCACCATCCAGCTGTCGCGCCACTCCCGGGCCGGTGTATTCGCGGAACTATCGGCCATGGTGCGTCCCTCAGGGCTCCCCCGCCGCCGCGGCGAGTGCCCGGCGCGCTTCGAAGGTCTCCGCCGGCAACCGCCGCGCGCCAAGCAGCTGCATGCCGATCACCACCGGCGCGAGCGCCAGGATCGAAAGCATGCCGATGGTCAGACTACCGCTAACCGCGCTGACCTTGCCGGCCCAGTAAGGTCCCATGCCGAACGTGATCACCAGCACGATCATCGAATAGCAAGCCGCCGCCGATCCCCGCATGCGCGGGATGGCAAGGTCCTGGATCATCGCGGCGGTCGCACCCGACCACAGCGACACCATGAAGCCGATCATCAGGAAGCTGGCGAGGAACAGGCGGTAGTCATCGGCCAGCAGCATCAGGATGAAGAAGGGCACGGCCCCGGCGGTACTCACCGCCCCCATCAGGAACGACGCCGCCGGATTGCGGGCCTTCCAGCGGTCGGTCAGCCAGCTACCGGCAAAAACACCGATCACGCTGCCGATGGGATGTGCCAGGCCCAGGCCGAGCCCCAGCTCGCCGTGCGGGATCTCGGGATACTGGCGCATGGCGAACGGCGCCGACCAGGCGACCAGCGAGCCGAATATGCACGAATTGAGCGCGGTCGACCCGGTGACCAGCCGGAAACTCGGATCGCCCAGCGTCAGGCGGAACAGCGGCCGGTCGGCGTGTGACTGGATCTGCCCCCAGGTGACCAGCGCGGCCACGCCGAACCCCAGCGAAGCCCATTGGGCAATATCGCCGGTCGCCTGCATCAGCAGCCATGCGACCAGCGCGATGGCTGCCAGCAAGGCGAGATTGCGCTTCAGCGCGGCTGCGCCGCCCAGCCGCCAGACTGTCGCAATCGAGAACGGCGGCAGCGCCACCGCGATCTCGCGCAGTACGACGGCAAAGGTTCCCGCCCTGGCCCCGGCATGCGCCGCGCGCGCGGGCTCGCGGACCGCCAGCACCGCAAGGGCCACGGGTATTCCAGGCAGGCCTACGGCGAACAGCGCCGCCTTCCACGGGGCCAGGCCGCAGGCCCCGGCGCCAGCAAAAATGGGTGGCACGGAGGAACAGGCGACAGGCCAGCTCTCGAGAAACCAGCCGCCGATAATCATCGCCAGGGCCCCGCCGACGAATGCCGCCGAAACATAAGTGCCCATCGCCAGCGTGCGGTGCCGGGGCGGGAAGCTGTCGGCGACCAGCGACTGCGCGCAAGGCACCGCCGCCGCCTCGCCCACGCCGACGCCGATGCGCGCCAGGCTGAGCATGGCGAAGCTCGTCGCCACCCCGCCCAGCGCGGTCATCGCCGACCACAGCGCCAGGCCGCTCGCCATCACCTTCTTGCGGGTCAGCCGGTCGGCAATCCCGCCCATGGCGATTCCCATCACCGAATAGAAAATGGCGAAAGCCGTGCCGAGCAGGAAACCGAGCTGGGCGTCGTCGAGCTTGAGGTCGGCCTTGATCGCCTGGCCGAGGATCGAAACGATATGCCGGTCAAGGTAGTTGAGCACATTGGCGGCGGTGAGCACCGCGAGCACAAGCCAGGCGCTCTTGGGTATTCCGCCCGCCCCGCCCCCGGAATCGCCGCTTGCCTCCGCCATGATCCTCCCCGTCCTGTTCGCGCTCGTCGCGGCGCGGTGGTTACCTTCGGGCCTGGCTCGCAGGCTGTCAAATGCGGTGGTGGATGGGCCGGACCGGCAAGTCCGCCCCGCTGCTCTCCTATTCGAAGGTGACTACCGTCCGCGCAATTTCCGCCGCCTTCATGTCGGCGAAGCCCTCGTTGATTTCGGCGAGCGGCCGGGTGCGCGAGACCAGCTGGTCGAGCTTCAGCCGCCCGTCCATGTAGAGATCGACATAGCGCGGGATATCGATTGAATTGCGCACCCCGCCCATCAGCGAGCCCTGGATGCCTTGCTCGCGCAGCAGCGAAGCGGCGCTGATCTCGATCTTGAGATCGGGCGGGGTCATGCCGATGATCGTGGCGCGGCCGCCCTTGCCGAGTATGCGGTAGGCAAGCTCGATCGTGTCCTTGCGGCCGATGGCTTCGATCGCGTGGGGCACGCCGAGGCCACCCGTCAGCTCCTTCATCGCTGCTGCGACATCGGTGGTCGAGGCGTCGATGACATCGGTCGCGCCGAACTGCCTGGCCATGTCCAGTTTCCCGGCAACCCGGTCGATGGCTACAATTCGCCCCGCCCCGGCGACCGCCGCGCCGTTCACCGCGGCAAGGCCAACCCCGCCGCAGCCGATGATCACCACCGTCTCGCCGGGCCGCACTTTCGCCGTGTTGATCACCGCGCCGAAGCCGGTCGTCACGCCGCAGCCGATCAGGCAAACCTTGTCGAGTCCGACATCGCGCCGGATCGGCACGACGCCGCTTTCGTGGACCAGCACCTGCTCGGCGAAACCGCCAATCTTCATGTACTGATCGAGCCGCTCGTCGCCGCGGGTGAGCCGCGCGGGCTGATCCGCGCCGCGCTGGGCCTCGGGGGTCAGGCAGCGGTGCGAATTGCCCGAATGGCACTCGCCGCAATGGCCGCAATGGAAGGTGAGGCAGACGATGACATGATCGCCAGGCTTGACCGTGTGCGCTTCCGGCCCGACCTGCTCGACCACGCCGGCAACTTCGTGCCCGAGCACGCAAGGCAGCGGATTGGGCCAGCCGCCGTCGATCACGTGCAGGTCCGAATGGCACAGCCCGACGGCCTCGACCCGCACCAGCACTTCGCGGCCCCGGGGCTTCGATATGGTAACGTCCTCGATCGTCATCGGGGCGTTTACTTCGCGCAAAACGGCGGCTTTCATGGCAGTTCCTCTCGCATTTTAGGTCATCGGCCCCGTAAAGCCCCTCCCCGGCGGGGAGGGGTTGGGGTGGGGGAGCGAGGCGAATGCCGAGCGTCCACACTTGCGCCGACGCGAGGCCTGGCGGCCTCGATCCCCCTCCCCCGGCCCCTCCCCGCCGGGGAGGGGAGATTCATGCTGGATTCGCATCATCCACTCAGCCGCTTCCAGAACAGCCGCATCGGCCGCTGGTCCGGCCCGGGATCCAGCGGGGTTTCGAGCACCAGCATGCCCTGTTCGATCCGGGCGTAGCGGATGTAGTCGGTGCCGACATCGTTCGGGAAGGAATTGAACTCGACATGATGGACCACGTGGTCCGCCATGATCTCATAAGGCCCGGCATAGGCGGTGAAGCTGCGCGCCGCGCGTTTCCATTCGGCATCCGTGCCACCCTTGCGCCCGCCAGGGATCGCAGCGCGCCCGCCCTGCTGGACTATCGCGACCATCCGCCCGTCGGCCATGTAATGCAGCACGCCTTCCGGCTTGCCGCCGAATGGCGGCGGCTGGCCTTCCGCGCGCTCGCCGATTGCCTCCACCCGGACCAGCGTCCAGCTGCCGAGCAGGTCCGCCTGACTGACGCTCACGCCGGCGCCGCCGCATAGCGCGCCCGCAGCACTTTCTTGTCGGGTTTGCCCACCGGCGACAGCGGAATCTCATCGACGAAATCGACGGTCTTGGGCGCCTGGTGCGAGCCCTTCTCCGCCTTGACCAGCGCCATCAATTCCTCCGCCGTCACCGGCACGTCGGGATTGGCGACGACCACGGCCTTGACCGCCTCGCCCCACTTGGGGTCGGGCACCCCGATCACCGCCGAGCGCAAGACGCCGGGGTGCGTCGCCAGCACGTCCTCGACCTCGCGGGCGTAGACGTTGAAGCCGCCGGTGACGATCATGTCCTTCTTGCGGTCGACAATCCGCAGGAAGCCGTCGGCCGGATTGCGGATGGCGACGTCGCCGGTGTGCAGCCAGCCGCCCTCGAACACTTTTTCCGTCTCTTCGGGCTTGTTGAGATAGCCGCCCATCAACAGCGGCCCGCGCACGCAGATCTCGCCCGGCTCGCCATCCGACACTTCGTTCATGTCATCGTCCATCAGCGCGACATGGACCCACGGCGTCGGCCGACCGCAAGAGGCGAGGCGCAGCGGATCGTTGGTCACGTGCTCGGCCCGGCGCATCACCGTGATCGACATCGGCGCCTCGGCCTGGCCGTAGAACTGCATGAAGATCGGCCCCATCTTGCCGATCGCATCGCGCAGCCGCGCCGCCGGGAAAGCGCTGGCGCCGTAATATATCACCTCGAGACTGGACAGGTCGAACTCGCCAAAGCGCGGGTGGTCGATGAGGCTGAGCACCATGGTCGGCACCATCAGCGCGGTGGTGATGCGGTGTTTCTGCACCGCTTCCATGAAACTGACCGGATCGAAGCCGGGCAGCACCACCATGCAGCCATCCTTGTGCAGCACCGGATGCAGCATCGCCGCCCCGGCATGGCTCAGCGGCGCGCAGACCAGGTGCCGCAGTTCGCCGGGCCATTCCCATTCGGTGAGCGAGAGCAGGTAGGTGGTCATGGCGCTGCGATGGGTGGTGATGATGCCCTTGGGCTTGCCGGTGGTGCCGCCCGAATAGGCGATGCGCGCCATCGCTTCGGGATCGACCCTGGGGGCGACCAGCTTGCCCGGCGCGAATCCCTCGGCCAGTTCCTCGATCGAGCGGCCGGTTCCGGCCTTGCCGATAGCGACGAAGTGCTTCAGCCCCGGCGCGCGCTGCTTCAGTTCGGCCGCCTTTTCCTCGAACTGATCGTCGTAGATCAGGAGATCGATTTCGGCGTCCTCGATGACGTAAAGATAATCCTCGATCGAGCCCATCGGGTGCAGCGCGGTCGCGACGATCGGCGCGAACGACAGCGCATAGTGCACGCCCGGCACTTCCGGCCGGTTTTTCGACAGCAGCGCGGCGCGGCGCGGCATCGGGGTCAGGCTGGCGAGCGCCTGGGCATAACGGCTGATCGAATTGCGCAATTGCCCGGCAGTGATGATCGCGTCATCGCCGAGTATGATCACCGTGCGATCGGGATCGCGGTTGAGCGCGTTGGCGGCGATATCGGTTACGGTAATCGGTTGGTAAAGGTCGTTGGTCATCGGGTTCTCTATCTACATGTCGAAACTTGCTTCGGGCCCGCCGATCCCCAGCGGCCGCCCGAGCGCGTAGTCGCCCGCAATCGTCGTGCGCTCCATAACCCGCGTCACATCGGGCGGCACACCGGTGAAGCTGTGCAGCACCCGCCAGTTGTCCCACAGCACCATGTCGCCCATGCGCCATTCGTGCATATAGGCATAGGCCGGATCGGTGCACAGCGCGATCACCTCGCGCAGCAACGCATCGCCCTCGGCCGCTCCCATCTCGTAGATGCCGAGCGCAAACGTCGGCGAGACGTTGAGCACTTTCCGGCCTGTCTCCGCCTGGGCGAAGACCATCGGATGGATTACGCGGGGATAGGTGAATTTGCGCGTCTCGATACCGTGCCCGCTCTTCGCCATGCGGATCAACTGGACACTGCCGGTATTGGCGAAGCGCTGCTGGGCCATGTCGACTTCGACTTCATAGACAACATGCAGGCATTCGATCTTGTCGCGCAGCGATTGCGGCAAGCGATCGTAAGCCGCAATCTGGTCGATGAAGCCGGTCCGGCCCGCCTGTTCGGGCAATTGCACCGGGCGCAGGATACCGCCGTGGTTGATCCGGTGGGTATAGATCAGATCGCTATGCCAGGGCAGGTAGCTGCCGCGCAGCTCGCCATCGATCTCGTAGTAGGAACCGTCGCCGGGATAGAACTTGATCTTGGTAAGCTCGTCCTCGCCCTCGGCGTGGGTTTCGCGGAAGACATGCTGTTCTAGCGGGCCGAACACGCGGCTGAGATCGAGCTGCATCTCGCGCGATTGCTCGCCGTCGCGGAACAGCAGGACGCCCTTGTCGACCCACAGACCGGTGAGCGCCTGGCGGACCGCCTCGTCCTCCAGCGCATCGCGGGTGAGGCCCGATACCGTCGCGCCGAACGGCAGGCCCGCCGCCAGCGGCAAGACTTCGAACCTGGTGGCGATTTCCGTCATCGCAGTGTCATCCGTTCCCCGCGGCACGCTCCGCCCGCAGCGCGATCCGCTCCTTGAAATTCGGCTGGCCGGTATGCGCGGTCACGCCGCCATCCATGACCACGTTCGAGCCGGTCATGTAGCTGGCTTCGTCCGATGCGAGGAAAGCGACGAGCGCGGCCACTTCCTCGGGCCGGCCCGCGCGGCCCATCGGAATGCGACCGAACCAGAATTCGCGGTCGTCCGGATCGGCGATGCCCGCAAGGGCCAGTTCGGTGGCGATCAGGCCGGGGCAGACCGCGTTGACCCTGATCCCGTGCTTGGCGCAGTCGACCGACAGCGCGCGGGTGTAGTTCACCACTGCGCCCTTCGAGGCATTGTAGGCGGACATGGCGTGATCTCCGGCGAGGCCGGAAATCGAGGCGATGTTGACGATCGTCCCCGTGGTCTCGCACAGGGCCGGTATCGCCGCCTTGCAGAACAGGAAGATCGCCTTGATGTTGACCCCGAATATCCGGTCCCAGTGTTCCTCGGCGATCTCGGGCGTTTCCGCGAGCGAGCCGAGGCCGGCATTGTTGACCAGCACATCGAGCCTGCCCCAGCGCGCCAGCGTCGCTTCCATCGCGGTCGCGACATCGGCGGCGCTCGATACATCGGCGCGCACGAACAGGGCGTCGGCGGGCACGTCGGCCGGTTCGTTGAGATCGACCAGCGCGACTTTCGCACCCTCTGCGAGCAGCCGCGTGGCGATCGCCGCACCGATTCCCTGCGCCGCGCCGGTCACTATCGCGACTTTGCCTGCGAACCTTGCCATTTCCGAATCCTCATACTCCGGCTTGCAGCTTGGCCGCGTGGAGCTAATAGTCAATGCGTGTTGCATTAATTCGAGGCCGCTTTTCGCATGCATCGTTCCATATCGATCAACACCCTGTGCCTCGCCCCCGCTCCGCTCGCTGACCATGTCGATGTGGTCGCCAGGCTCGGCGCGCGCGGGATCAGTCCGGAGCTGGTGCAAGTGGTCGAGGCGGGCACGGGCCCGACGGCGAAAATGGTGCGCGATGCAAGCCTCGCCGTTGCCGCGTTCACCCACCGCGCTTTCGCCTTCTCCACGCCCGAAGAAACCGCCCCTGCGCGCGAGCGGCTGCTGCGCACGATCGCCATCGCCGCAGAGATCGGCGCGCAAAACATCATCATGACCACCGGCGGACGTGGCGCGCTGACCTGGCCCGAAGCCGCGGCGCGCTTTGCCGAAGCCGTGGCCCCCTGCGCCGAAGTCGCCCGCGCAGCCGGCATCGGCCTCGGCATCGAGCCGACCTCGCACCTGTGGGCCGACGCCTCGATCGTCCACCGCCTGGCCGATACCGTGACCTTGGCGAATATGGCCGGCATCGCCGTGATCATCGACAACTTCGCCTGCTGGTTCGATTCGGATTTCGAGCAGGCCGTGGCCCAGGCCTGTCCGATTTCGCCGGTCGCGCAGATCAGCGACTATGTCTTCGGCGACCGCGGTCTGCCCTGCCGGGCGGTGCCGGGCGACGGGGCGGTGCCGTTCGAGCGGCTGGTGCCGTTGATGGTGCAATCTGGCTTCACCGGCTGGTGGGACCTCGAAGTGATCGGCCCCCGATTGCAGGCGGAGGGACAGGAAGCCGGGCTGCGGCGCGCGGCGGCCTATATCGGCGGCTTGCTCGAACAGGCGGGGGTCGCGGGATGAGCGAGGTTCGCATCGCCTTCGACGCCAACAACCACCTCGGCGAAACCCCGGTGTGGTCCGCCGGGGAACAGGCGCTCTACTGGGTCAATTGCGAGGAGCCACCCGAATTGCACCGCTGGCACCCGCAGAGCGGTGCGCACCGCGTCTGGCCCATGCCCAGGCGCATCGGCGGCTTCGTGTTCAAGGCATCCGGCGACGGTCTGCTGGTGGCGCTGAAAGACGGCGTCTACGACTTCGCGCCGGACAGCGGCGCCCTGACCCTGCGCGCGCCCTCGCCTTTCCCCGCGCACGTCAACCTCCACGAATGCACCACCGACCGGCAGGGCCGGTTCTGGATCGGCGGCTACGACACCCGCTATCCCGCCGACCGCGGCGCCATGGATGCAGGCTATTGCAGACTCGACGGGGACAAGCTGGTGATCGAGGCGGGCGGCGTGCATGTCAGCAATGGCCTTGCCTTCAGCCCGGACGGGCGGACCATGTACGGCACCACCTCGCCCACTCGCCGGGTCGATGCGTTCGACCTCGATCCCGCCACCGGCGCGATTTCCAACCGGCGCGAATTCCTCACCCTGCCCGAAGGCGAGGGCTTCGCCGACGGCGCCTGCATCGACAGCCAGGGCGGCTACTGGCTGGCCAATGTCGGCGCGGCGGCGCTGCGGCGCTATCTGCCCGACGGGAAGTTGGACCGGATGGTACCTTTGCCCTTCAACTTCCCGACCAAGCCGGCCTTCGGCGGACCTGACCTCAAGACGCTCTATGTCACCAGCGGCAAGAATTCGGCGCCCGCTTTGACCCAAGCCGCGATTCCCGGCGGCGCGGTATTCGCGCTGGAGCCTGGCGAGACCGGCGTCCCCGAAGTTCCATTCGCTGAATAGACCCGCTACCGCGGAGAAAATAGCACTCGCCTGTTGCAATACCGTTTTGCTTGCGTATCACGCCCACATGACCAGTTGGCAGGACATTCCGGGCGGGAGGGAAAGACTTGTATCTCGCGCCTGACGGAGAAGAAGAGGCACTTGCCGATGCCGCCTCGGCGTTCCTCGCCGACGCCATGCCGGTCTCGCGGCTGCACGGGGCCGGGAACGAAGACATGCCCCCCGCCCTGCGCCAGCGCCTCGGCGAGATGGGCTGGTTCGCCATGGCCGTTCCCGAAGCAAAGGGCGGCAGCGGGCTGACCGCAGTCGAACATGCGCTGTTCTTTCGCGAAGTGGGGCGGCAATGCGGCCCGGTCGATCTCCTGGCGCAATGCCTTGCCGCCAATGCCATCGAGGATGTGCAATTGCGCGGCGATACGATCTCGGGCGAGGCCGGCGTGGCCTTGCTGGCGCCCGATGGCGATAGCTTTCGCATGCTGGGACACGCCAGCGCGAGCCATGCGCTGCTGGTCGATCCACATCGAGTGCAACTCTTCGCGATCGACCCCGCCTCGGCCAGTCTGCAACCGGCGCTAGATCCGGCCAACTCATTGCGCGGCCTAGCGGCGCTGCCGGAAGCGCTCGAAGCGCATTCCGGCACGCGCATCTGGCAACTCGGCCAGCTCGGCTGCGCGGCCATGCTCGTCGGCTTGGCCGAGGCCGCGCTCGACAGAATCGTCGAATACGCCAAGGTTCGCGAAACTTTCGGCCGCAAGATCGGCGCCTGGCAGGCGGTGCGCCACCCCTGCGCCGACATGGCGGTGCGCGCGGAAGCGGCGCGTTCGCAGCTGTGGTTCGCCGCAGCGGCGATCAAGGAGGGGCGCGCCGACGCCAAGGCCCATCTCGACGCCGCCAAGCATTGCGCCAACCAGACGGCGCTCGCCAATGCGGACAGCGCGATCCAGCTGCACGGCGGCATCGGCGTCACCGATGAGCATGACTGCCATTTGCTGCTCAAGCACGCCATGCTGCTCTCGCGCCTGTTCGGCGCCAAGCGCGCGCTGCTCGGCCAGCTGCTGCATGCGGAACTGGTGGACTAGCCATGGACCTGAACTACAGCGAACAGGATCGTGACTTCCGCGCCCGCGCTCGCGAATGGCTGAGCGCCGAGGCGCCCGCCGAGCCCCATCCCGGCTATGGCGCAGCCGGTGCCCAGTATGACCGCGACTGGCAGCGCAAGCTGCATGATCACGGCTGGGCCGGGGTCGCCTGGGCGAAGAAATACGGCGGGCTCGGCCTCACCGGGCTGCAGCAGGTGATATGGTACGAAGAGCTCGCCCGCGCCCATGCGCCGCATCACATCAACACCACCTATGTCGCGCAGATGCATGCCGGCCCGACCCTGATCGCGCGCGGAACCGAAGCGCAGAAGGCCTTCCACCTGCCGCGCATCCTTTCGGGCGAGGCGCTGTGGTGCCAGGGCTTTTCCGAACCCAACGCCGGATCGGACCTGGCCGCGCTCAAGTGCCGCGGCGTGGTCGAGGGCGATTTCATCGTCGTCAACGGCGCCAAGATGTGGACCACCGACGCGGTCTATGCCGACTATCAGGAACTGCTGATCCGAACCGATCCCGCATCCGAACGGCACAAGGGCCTCACCTGGCTGATCTGCGACATGAAGCTGCCTGGCATAGACATCAAACCTGTCCGCACGATGGTCGGCGGCGAGCATGTCAACATGGTGTTTTACGACGATGTGCGCATTCCGCTCGATAACGTCGTTGGTGAAGTGAACCAGGGCTGGTCGACGGCCATGGCGACCCTGTCATTCGAACGCGGCCTTGGCTTCATCGGCGATCAGCTCGAACTCTACGAGCGGGTCAACCGCGCCATCGACCTGGCCGGCAGAACCAGGATCGAGGACGGCCGCTTCGCCATCGAGGATGACGGCATCGCCCAGCGCCTCGCCGCGATCAAGGCAGACTGCATGGCGATCCGCGCGATGACTCTCGCCGACATCGCCGAGACCGATCGCACCGGCATGCCCGGCCCAAAGGGCTCGATGATGAAGCTGATGGTCACCCAGACCCACAAGGCGCTGGGCGAAGTGGCCGGCGACATCCTCGGCTGGAGTTTCCTCGAATTCGACGGGCATCGCGAGACCAATCCGTGGACTTACGATTACCTGTGGTCCTGGGTGTTCTCGATCTCTGGCGGGACCAGCGAAATCCAGCGCGAAAACGTCGCCGACCGCGTGCTCGGCCTGCCGAGGGCGCGGTGACAATGACGTCGAACGCACCCCTCCGCATCGGTTTCGCCGGGGCCAATGCCGAACGCGGCTGGGCCAGGGACGCGCATTTCCCGGCGCTCAAGGCGTTGCCGGGCCTCGCGGTCCATGCCGTCTCGGCGCGCACGCAGGAGCTGGCCGACGCGGCCGCCAAGGCATTCGGCGCGGCCAAGGCCTTCGGCGATTCGCTCGCGATGGCGCGCGATCCCAAAGTCGATGTCGTCGCCGTCACGGTCAAGGTGCCCGAGCACCGCGCCATTGTCCTCGCCGCGCTTGAGGCGGGCAAACATGTCTACTGCGAGTGGCCGCTGGCGCGCGATCTTGCCGAGGCGGATGAACTGGCCGAAGCGGCGCGGCGGGCCGGAACCCATGTCGCCATAGGACTCCAGGGCGGCAATGCGGTCGCAGTGCGCCACGCCGCCAAACTGGTGCGCGACGGCGCGATCGGCGAACCCCTCAACCTGCGCGTGGTCTCCTCCACCGCCGGCTGGGCGAAACAGGCGCCGCCGTTCTACGCCTACCTGCAGGACAAGCGGAACGGCGCGACGCTGGCGTCGATCGCCGGTGGGCACACGCTGGCCATGATCGAGGCGGTGGCAGGCCCATACACCGAACTGAGCGCGCGCAATTCAATCCTGACGCCCCGGGTCGAGATCGCCGGGACCGGCGAGATGGTCGAGCGGACCTGCCCCGATCACCTGCTGATCCACGGAAGCCACGCCAGCGGTTGCGTCTCCAGTGTCGAGATTCTGGGCGGCGAGAACGCGCCGCTGCGTTTCGAACTGCGCGGGACCAAGGGCAAGCTCGCTATCGAAGGTCACCACCCGGGCGGCTATCAGTGTGGCGGACTGACGGTAACGATCTCGCCCGAGGCCGAATCACAACCGGAAACATCGCTACCCGGCTTGACCGGCCAGGCGATCAATGTCGGCGAACTGTGGCGGCGCTTCGAAAGCGACATCCGCACCGGCCCGCGCACCGTTCCCGATTTCGCCGTGGCGGTCTCGCTCCACGCGCTGCTAGACACGATCGACCGGTCCTCGGACCTCGGCCAAACCATGAAAACCGGGTGACACTGCCATGCTATGGACCATGAAGAGCGATCCCGCCGGCTTCCAGACCCGCTGGAGCGACGAACTGGCGCAGCGCTGGTTCGCCGAGGGCCACTGGCGTAGCGAGACGCTCACCCAGGCCGCTCGCGCCATGGTCGCCGCCGATCCCGGCCACGCCATGCTGATCGAGGGCGAGCGCGTGGTCACCCGCGGCGAAGTGTGGGAGCAATCGCTGCGCCTCGCCGGGTTCTTCCTCCAGCGCGGGCTCAAGCCGGGCGACGTCATCTCCTTCCAGCTGCCCAACTGGGTCGAGGCCGCCGCCATCGCGCTCGCCGCGCGGATGTGCGGCCTCGTCATCAACCCGATCCCGCCGATCTACCGCGAGGCGGAGACCGCCCATATCCTCAAGGACTGCGGCGCCAAGCTGATCTTCGTGCCGGGCCTGTTCCGCAAGCACGATCACCGCGCGATGATCGAGCAGCTGCGGCCCCAGCTCCCGGCCCTGCGGGACGTCATCACCGTCCGCGAGGCGAGCGCGCTCGATTGGAACAGGGTGACGAGCGGCGATCCGGTGGACGAGGCCGCCCTGCCCCAGGTCGATCCCGCCGCCGTGATCATCGCCATGTACACCTCGGGCACCACCGGCCGCCCCAAATGCGTGCTGCACACCCACCTCACTTACGGCCACCGCGTCCGCGTGATGAGCGAGGCCTACGGCATGAGCGAGGCTGACGTCACCTTCATGCCCTCGCCGGTCACCCACATCACCGGCGCGATCTGGGCCTTCGACATGCCGTGGATCGCCGGCAACTCCTGCGTCCTGATGGACGTGTGGTCGCCCGAGGAAGGCATCGCCTGCATCGAGGACAACGGCTGCACCGTCTCCGGCGGCGCGACCCCGTTCCTCCAGCAGATCCTCGACGCCGCCGAGAGCGCGCCGCAGCGGCTGCGCAGCCTGCGCCTGTTCTTCTGCGGCGGCACCACTGTCGCCCCCGCGCTGATCGAGCGCGCCGCCGCGATGATGCCCCGGGCGTTCTTCTACCGCGCCTACGGCTCGACCGAATGCCTCACCGCCACCCTCGGCCACACCCGCCGCGAGGACGCCCATTTCGGCGCCGAGACCGACGGCCGGATCGTCTACCCGGTCGAAATGCGCATCGTCGATGGCGACAGCGGCGTGGAATTGCCCGAGGGCGCGGAAGGCGAGATCTACCTGCGCTCGCCTGGCGCTTTCGTCGGCTATCTCGATACCAGCGACAACGAAGGCAATTTCGAGCCCGACGGTTTCTTCAAGATGGGCGACCTCGGCCGCCGCGTGTCCGGCGACTATCTGGTCATCACCGGCCGCTCGAAAGACATCATCATCCGCTCGGGCGAGAACATCAGCCCCAAGGAAGTCGAGGACGTGCTGATGCAGCACCCCGCCGTGGCCGACGTCGCCATCGTCGCCATGCCCAGCGTCCGCACCGGCGAGATGGGCTGCGCCTTCCTCATCCCCCGCGCCGGGCAGACGATAGACCTGGCGGAAATCCAGCGCTTCCTGACCGCGGCGGGGCTAGCGAAGCAGAAGTTTCCGGAGCACCTGGTGCTGGTGGAAGACCTGCCGCGCGTGCCCTCCGGCAAAGTACAGAAGCACGTCCTGCGCGACAGGGCGCGGGAGATTGCGGGTTAACGCTGGGACATGGCATCCATGCCCCCGTTCGTTCAAATCTCGGCGTAATCCACCAGCGGCCGGCTCTCGCGGGTGCCGCGGTAGTGTTTGTCCGGCTCGTTGGGATCGCCGGCGATCAGCACGAAATCGTCGTGCACCTCGACCAGCGTGCCGACAAACGGAAACCCCTCAAGGCTGCCACCCACCCGGTAGCTCACCGTATCGCCGATCTTGAAGGTCTTTTCGTCGAAGTTGAATTCGAACGGACAGGCTTCGCCCTCGGTTTGTCCCATGCCCTGCATCGGATATCTCCTTTGTAGCGATGATAGTGCGAGCGAAGGCCGGGTTCAACATCGAACTCCCCTCCCGCCTGCAGGAGGGGTTGGGGGAGGGCCTGTGAGGCGAGGTCCGATAACACGCCCTCCCCTAGCCCCTCCCGCAAGCAGGAGGGGAATTACCCCACGATTTCTTCCGGCTTGAAGAAGAACGCGATCTCGATCGCCGCGTTCTCGTCGCTGTCCGAGCCGTGGACCGAATTGGCCTCGATCAATTCCGCATAGACCTTGCGAATCGTGCCTTCGGCGGCATCGGCGGGGTTGGTCGCGCCCATGACGTCGCGATTTCGCTTTACCGCATCCTCGCCCTCAAGCACCTGCACCACCACCGGACCCGAGGTCATGAACGCGACGAGATCGTTGAAGAACGGCCGCTCCTTGTGCACCGCATAGAAGCCTTCGGCCTGGGCTTTGCTCATCTGGATGCGCTTCGAGGCGACGACGCGCAGGCCGGCTTCCTCCAGCATCCTGGTGACGCCGCCGGTAAGGTTGCGGCGGGTGGCGTCGGGCTTGATGATCGAAAAGGTGCGGGTAACCGCCATTGCCATGTCCTCGAGAGATTGGGTTCGGGAAAGTGGCGCGGCCCCTAGCGGGGATTGGGCGAGGCCGCAAGGCGGCGAGTCATGGCCCCTCGACCCACCTGCCGCCCTCCTGCTTCCAGAAGTGCCGTTCGACGCCGTCGCGCTCTCCCAGCATGCGCCAGCAATCGCGCGCGGATTGCAATGTCGATTCGCCGAACAGGTAAAAAGTTCGCTCGAAACGAACCTCTCCGTCGCGCCAGACGCCGTCGGCAATCGCCAGGTAGCGGGCGCCATTTCCGGGCATGGGCTGGTCCGCGAGCAAGATCGGCTGCCGCGCGTCGTGCGGCGAACCGGCTTTGCCATTGGCGAGAAAGCTGTCGCCGGTCTGCCACAGCGCCTCCCCGACGCGATCGAGCTGCGCCTGGTCGCCCGAAACCACCAGCAGCCGCTCGCCCGACTTCAGGGTGTTGCGCGCCAGCAGCGGCAGCACGTTCTCCGCCGGATCGCGGCTCAGCTGGTAGAAATCGACGCGCATATCCCCTCCCGCTTGCGGGAGGGGCCAGGGGAGGGTCTGTTGTCCAACCTCACCCAACACGCCCTCCCCCAACCCCTCCCGCAAGCGGGAGGGGAGAAACAAAGTCAGCCCTCGAGGTTGTCCCGTACATAGCGGTCGATCAGCCGCACGCCATAGCCGGTCGCGCCCTTGTCCCAGGTCGCCCCGGGCTTGTCGGCCCAGACCATGCCGGCAATGTCGAGATGCGCCCAGGGGCGGCCCTTGTCGATATAGCGCTGGATGAACTGGGCGGCGGTGATCGAGCCGCCGTTGCGCGGGCCGGTATTCTTCATGTCGGCGATCGGGCTGTCGATCATCTTGTCGAAATTCTGCCCCATCGGCATGCGCCACAACTTCTCACCGCAAGCGTCTCCGCTGGCCATAAGCTTGCCCGCCAGCACTTCGTCGTTGGAGAAGATGCCGGCATATTCGTTCGCCAGGCTGGCGATGATCGCGCCGGTCAGCGTCGCCAGATCGACGATGGCGCTGGGCGAAAACTCTTTCTGCACCCAGGTCAGCGCATCGCACAGCACTAGCCGGCCCTCGGCATCGGTGTTGATCACTTCGACGGTTTGCCCCGACATCGTCGTGACGACATCGCCTGGCCGCTGCGCGCCGCCATCGGGCATGTTCTCGACCAGGCCGCAGACACCCAGGACATTGGCCTTGGCCTTGCGCCCGGCCAGCGCGATCATCGCGCCCGCGACAGCGCCCGCGCCGCCCATGTCCCACTTCATGTCTTCCATGCCGGCCGCCGGCTTGATCGAAATGCCGCCCGAATCGAAGGTGACGCCCTTGCCGACGAAAGCCATGGGCTTGCCGTCCGGATTGCCGCCGTGCCATTGCAGCACCAGCAAGCGCGGTGGGCGGGCCGAGCCCTGCGCCACGCCGAGCAGCGCCCCCATGCCCAGCTTGCGCATCTCGTTTTCGTCGAGCACGCGGACCTCGATTCCGGTCCCGGCCATCCGCTGCTGGCAACGTTCGACGAAGCTCTCGGGATAGATGATATTGCCTGGCTCGGTCACCAGCTCGCGGGTGAATTCGACACCATCCGCCACCGCGCTTTCACGCTGCCATTCGGCTTCGGCGCCGGCGGGCGAATTGACCACGAAGACATCGGCCAGCGTCGGTTTCTGATCCTCGGGCAGTTTGGTGCGGTAGGCGTCGTGCCGCCAGCCGCGCAGCCTGAGGCCCAGCAGGAATGCGGCGGTCTCGACCGCGGTCAGGCTCGACCCCGCCAGATCGAGCGAGAGCGATGTCTCGCCCGACGCAAGATACTTGCCCGAAAGCGCCGCCCCGGCCCGCTCGATCGAACCGGCACGTCCCGCACCGGCCTTTTCGCCCAGTCCGGCGAGCGCCACACGCACCACCTGGCCGTCGCGCTGGACAAAGCCCTCGTGCAATTGCGCCGCCTTGCCGGTGAAACGCGCCGCCTTGGCGCCTTCCGCCAGAACCGGCTCGAGCCCGGCGGGAAGAACATCCTGGTCGGTCACGCGCGCGATGAAGCGCGGCGCGGGTGTTTGCATTGCGTCGAGGAACTGAATTCGCATGACCTCTCCCGGATATGTGGATGGCGTGCCAAATCGAGGCGTACCTGCGGCGTGAGCGGATTGCAGTTAGTCGCGGGCAATGCGATAGGCAAGCCATGCTCCCTGGGCCGCAATTCCGGTTTTTCCGCAAGAACGGCCGCAGGCGCGTGCTCCGCATCGGGTTTGCCGCGGCTTTGCTGCTGGCCTTCACCATACCGCAGCTTGCGCTCGCGCAGGCGGACACTTCTCCTCAGCCAGCCACCGTTCCTCCGCCAGCCACGGTTCAGAGCACACCGATCGCTTTCGAAGCGGACCGTATCGAGTATGGCGAGGATACGGACTCGGTCACCGCCAGCGGCAATGTCGTGCTGCGGCGCGAGGGCCAGTCGCTCAAGGCCGACAAGGTCGCCTGGAACCGCAAAAGTGGGGAAATCGTCGCCACCGGCAATATCCGTTTGGTCGACGAGAACGGCAACCAGCTGTTCACCGACCGGGTCGAGCTGACCGACGAGCTCAAGACCGGCGCCATGGACAACATGCTGCTGGCGATGCGCGAAGGCGGCAGGCTCGCGGCAAAGGGCGGCAAGCGGCTGGAGAACGGGCACGTCCTGCTCGATCACGCCGCCTATACCGCTTGCGAGGTCGAGGATGCCAATGGCTGCGCCAAATCGCCGAGCTGGCGAATCACCGCGCGCGAGGTGGTCTATGAGCCCGACACCAGAACCGTGCGCTTCCGCGGCGCGCGGATGGAGCTGTTCGGCATCCGCTTCATGCCCTTGCCGGGCCTGGCGATCGCCACCGATGGCAGGGCGATTTCGGGACCGCTGATCCCGGATTTCCGCTTTACGCCGTCGAACGGGCTCGAAGTTAGCGAAGCCTATTACCAGCGCCTTTCGGACAACCGCGATATCGCCGCGACCGCCTATGTCTATACCAAGAGCGCGCCGATGGCCTCGCTGCAATACCGGGCGCTCACCGAACATGGCGCCTACCAGATCACCGGATACGTCACCAATTCGCGCCGCATCCCGATCGAAGGCGCGGTGGTCACCGGCACCGAACGCGATTTCCGCGGCTATGTCTTCGCCAACGGACGCTTTCAGCTCACACCTAACTGGAGCGTAACCACATCGGTGCGCCGCGCTACCGACCGCACGTTCCTGCGCCGCTACGACATCAGCCGCGACGACCGGCTGCGTTCGATGGTCGAAGTGGAACGGATCGGCGAGAATTCCTACCTGTCGATTGCCGGATGGGCGACCCAGACCATGCGCGTCGGCGACCGGCAGGGACAAGTCCCGGTCGCTCTGCCCGCGATCGACTATCGCATGCGTATCCCCGGGCCGGTGCTAGGCGGCAAGGTGGAATTCCAGGCCAACAGCCTCGCCATCATGCGTTCCGCCGGGCAAGACACCCAACGCGCCTTCGCCAGCGCCCGCTGGGACCTCAGGCGACTGACGAGGATGGGCCAGGAAGTGACCCTCACCGGCCTGGTGCGCGGCGATGTTTACCACTCGCGCGAGAACGGGCTGACCGACACCGCGATCTACCGCGGCAATCCCGGCTGGGAAAAGCGCGCGATCGCTACCGCCGCGCTCGACATCAAATGGCCGCTGATCGGCGCGATCTTCGGCGGCACGCAAGTGCTGACCCCGCGCGTACAGGTGGTCGCCAGCCCCAAGGTCCGCAATCTCGCCGTGCCGAACGAGGATGCGCGCGCCATCGATCTGGAGGACAGCAATCTCTTCGCGCTCAACCGCTTTCCCGGCTATGACCGGATCGAAGACGGCGTGCGCTTCACTTATGGTTTCGACTGGCACTTCGAAGCGACGAAATGGCGGATCAAGACCACGATCGGCCAGAGCTTCCGCCTGACCAACGAGCCGACGCTGCTGCCCGACGGAACCGGCCTGGCGGACCGGACTTCCGACATCGTCGGGCGCACCGAAGTGCGCTATCGCAATTTCATCAAGCTCACCCATCGCTTCCGCCTCGACAAGGACAATTTCGCGATGCGGCGCCACGAAGTCGATGCGACCGTCGGCAACCAGCGGACCTATGCGGAAATCGGTTATCTGCGGCTCAATCGCGATATCGACGCGGGGCTCGAGGATCTGCGCGACCGCGAGGAATTGCGGGTCGCCGGACGAATCGCCTTTGCCCGCTACTGGTCGCTGTTCGGCTCGGGCGTGCTCAATCTGACCGACCGAAGGGAAGACCCGAGGTTGACTTCGGATGGCTTCGAGCCGCTGCGCACGCGCTTCGGTGTCGCCTACCAGGACGATTGCCTCGACCTCTCGCTGACCTGGCGGCGCGACTTCGTCGCGACCGGCGACGCCAAGAAAGGCAACACCTTCGAACTCCATTTCTCCTTCCGCAATCTCGGTTTCCGTTGAAGGTGTCGAGCGGGCGATTGGCAGGTGCCTGCAAACGCGCTATCGGCCACTCAGCTTGGGTTAAGCCGCGCAACGCCAGATGCGCCGGCATTCGGGCCCGGGGGTTCCCGCGCCGCAGACAGGAATGAAGTCACGGTGAAAACGATATTTCGCACGAATTTGGCGAGCAAAGCCGCACTGTCCTTGTGCCTGGCGAGCCTGCCCATGGTCCTGTTCGCCCAGTCGGCCGAACCGCCCGCCGCGCCCGAAACGGCCGCGCCCGCGCCTGCCGACGATGCGCAGCAGGGCGCAATCACGATACCCAAGGACATCGTGGTGTTCGGCAAGAACGACCCCAACCTCCGGCGCGCCACGGCGATCATCAATGGCGACATTATCACCGGAACCGATGTCGATCAGCGGCTCGCCCTGATCGTCGCCGCCAACGACAACAAGCTTTCGGCCGAGGATGTGGAACGCCTGCGGATGCAGGTGCTGCGCAACCTGATCGACGAAACGCTGGAAATCCAGGCCGCCAAGGCCGCCGATATCGAGATCGATGACGCCGAGGTCGAACAAACCTACGCCCGCGTCGCCCAGCAGAATTTCAACCAGAACACCAAGGCGATGGACGCCTATCTGGCCAGGGTCGGCTCTTCGCCCGCTTCGCTCAAGCGGCAGATCCGCGGCGAGCTTGCCTGGCAGCGGCTGCTGCGCCGCAATGTCACGCCTTTTGTCAACGTGGCGGAAGACGAGGTGAAGGAAATCATCGAACGGATGAAAGCGGCGCGCGGTACCGAAGAGTACCATATCGGTGAAATTTATCTGTCGGCGACACCGGAATCGAAGGCTGTGGTGGCCGAGAATGCCCGAAAGATCGTCGAACAGCTCAAGCTCGGCGGAAGCTTCGTCGCCATGGCGCGGACCTATTCCGAAGCTTCGACCGCTGCCGTCGGCGGCGATCTCGGCTGGGTCAGGCTCGAACAACTGCCGGCCGAACTGGGCGTTTCCGCCCGCGAGCTCGCCCCGGGGCAGCTGGCCGGACCGATCGAACTGACGAGCGGCTATTCGATCGTCTACCTGATCGACAAGCGCCAGGTGCTAACCGCCGATCCGCGCGACGCGCTGCTCGCGCTGAAGCAGATTTCGATCGGCTTTCCGCCGGGAACGAAGCAGGCCGATGCTCAGAAAAAAGCCAACGACTTCGCCGCCGCGATGAAGCAGGCCCGCGGCTGCGGCGGCGTCAACGATGTCGCCGCCGGGGTTGGCGCCCAGGTCGTCACCAACGATCAGGTCAAGGTCCGCGATCTGCCCGGGCCGTTGCAGCAGGCGCTGCTGACGCTGTCGGTCGGCGAGACTTCGCCGCCGTTCGGCTCGCTCGAGGAAGGCGTGCGGGTGCTGATGCTCTGCGGGCGCGACGATCCCAAGGGCGCGAACGCACCCGATTTCGATCAGATCATGGCCCAGATGGAAGACGAGCGCGTCAACAAGCGCGCGCAGATGTATCTGCGCGACCTGCGCCGCGACGCCGTGATCGATTACAATTGAACCGCGAGTGACCGCTCCGCTCGCCGTTTCGCCCATGGCGATTTCCTTGGGCGATCCGGCGGGGATAGGGCCTGAACTGATCGCCCAGGCCTGGGCCGAGCGGGTCGCGGCGCAGCTGCCGCCCTTCTTCGTCGTGGGCGGCGAAGCGGTGATCGCGGCCGCGGCGGAAATGCGCGGTCTTGCCGTACCGGTGACGCGGATTTCCGACCCTTCCGAAGCGGCAGTTCTGTTCGACCGGGCGCTGCCGGTGCTCGGCGGGGAGGACGGCGAATACCGGCCCGGCAAGCCCTTGCCCGAGGGCGCGCGGCTGGCGTTGCATTCGCTCGGCGAGGCGGCCCGGCTCACCATTGCCGGAGAAGCGAGCGGCCTGGTCACCGGCCCCGTCGCCAAGGCCTTGCTTGCCGAGCAAGGTTTTGCTCATCCCGGCCAGACCGAATTCCTCGCCGAAATGTGCGGCTACGCGCCCTCCGATGTCGCCATGATGCTTGCCGGACCCCGTCTGCGCACGGTTCCGCTGACCATTCACGTGCCCCTGGCCCAGGTATCGGCCAGCCTATCGACTGCCCTGATCGAGCGGCGCGGCCGGGTCGTCGCCATGGCGCTGATCCGCGATTTCGGCGTCGCCCGCCCGCGCCTCGCCGTCGCCGCGCTCAATCCCCATGCCGGCGAGCAGGGCCGGATCGGCGACGAGGAAGCGCGGATCATCGCCCCCGCAATCGCCGTGCTGCGCGCCGAGGGCATCGACGTCACCGGCCCCCATGCCGCCGACGCCCTGTTCGCCCCGCGCCAGCGCGAGAGCTACGATGCGGCGCTGTGCATGTATCACGATCAGGCGCTGATCCCGCTGAAGGCGCTCGATTTCGACCAGGGGGTGAACGTCACGCTGGGCCTGCCGATCGTGCGCACTTCGCCCGATCACGGCACCGCCTTCGGCATCGCGGGAATGGCCGAGGCCGATCCCGGCGCCATGATCGCGGCGATCCGCATGGCCGGTGCATGCGCCCTGCGGCGGGCCAAGGGATATTGCCGGCGTGACGCTGCCCCCGCTGCGGGACGTCATCGCCCGGCACGGCCTCTCGGCCTCCAAGGCGCTTGGCCAGAACTTCCTGCTCGACGAACAGCTGCTCGCCCGGATCGCGGCGGTCCCGGGCGATCTGGCCGGCCAGCAAGTGCTCGAAGTCGGCCCCGGCCCGGGCGGCCTCACCCGCGCGCTGCTGCGCGCCGGAGCGAAGGTCACCGCGATCGAAATGGACCGGCGCTGCCTGCCCGCCCTGGCCGAACTCGCCGAGGCTTTCCCCGGGCAGCTGCGGGTGATCGAGGGCGACGCGACGAAAGTGGCGCATCATCATCGAAGGGCCGTTCCACGTCGCTCGCCAACCTGCCCTACAATGTCGGAACCGCGCTTGTTCGTCAACTGGCTTTCGGGCGAAACCTGGCCGCCGCGGTGGCGCTCGCTGACACTGATGTTCCAGCTCGAGGTCGCCGAGCGCATCGTCGCCGCGCCGGGCACTTCCGCCTATGGCCGGCTCGCCGTGCTCGCCCAATGGCGCGGCTTGGCGGGCATTGCGATGAAAGTCCACCGCAGCGCCTTCACGCCGCCGCCCAAGGTAATGTCCGCCGTCGTCCATGTGACGCCGGCAATTGCCCCGGAAGGCGTGAGCGCGCGCGCGCTTGAGCGGCTGACCGAAGCCGCTTTCGGCCAGCGCCGCAAGATGCTGCGTCAGAGCTTGAAGGCATTGCCGGGGGCTTTGGCGGCGCTGGAGCGGCTTGGAATCGATCCGGCGCGGCGGGCTGAAACCTTGAGTGTGGCCGAATTCACCGCAATCGCGCGGCTGCTGGGCTAATACCAGCCTGCACTGATCCTGACCCATGAGTCAGGTCAGTGCAGGCCGGATACTGGATCTGCCACCGTCTTGAGGGCGGTCAAGAGGAAGCCGACGCTGGCAACCGCCGCGGCCGCGAAGAAGACGAAATTGTAGGCAAAACCGGTTTCTTCGACAGGCTCGGGCTCGGCCACCGCGGCCTGTCGCCACGGGTCGAGACAAGACCGGCACGCCGCGGCCAGCGGCGACGGCCTGGGCGTCGATCCTGTCGCCCAGTTTGACGCCGAACTGGTTCCCCCGTGGCCCAACGGACCTGTCCGACCACGACCTGGCTGCCGACAACGACCTCGACGATCTCGCCATGCTGTGGCGGGTTTGCGGCCGCCAGCAGCATGCCGCGCGACGAGGCGTCGAGCACTTGCGCCTCGATCTCGGGTCCGCTGACCCCGCACGCGCACGCGCAGCTGCGCGCTGACGCGCTCCTCCGCTCTCGGCATTCGATCCTGCCACCGGCCATTCCTTGCTTTGGCTCGCGCGGGCTGATACGGCAAATCCCTTAATGGGCCGTTGCAGCCCGGGCTTGTGTTTTGATTTATCGCGCCCGGGAGCGCTCAAGCCAGGCTCGGCGCGCCTTGCCTTGCGCGCCGTGAAATCCGGATAGGGGCCAAGGCCGATCACCAGCAATCCGGCGACGATGGCGCAGGGAATCCCGGCCAGTCAGCACCAGCTGGTAACTGCCGGTCACATCGAACACCTTACCCGCGAACCACGGTCCGAAACCCATGGCGAGGCCGATCACGCTGGAATTGATGCCGAGGATCGCCCCGAAGCTCCTGAGGCCGCCATAGCGCGTGATCAGATAGGCCGAGCTCTGCGCCGTCGCGCCGGACGGCATAGCCGATGACCGCAACGGCAAGAACGGCGGCTGCCGTGCTGCCGGTAGCCGCGAGCAGTATCGCCAATCCCGCGGCGGGCATCGCATAGGCAGTGAACGGCACCAGATTGCCCTGCATCCGGTCGAGCAAGGCACCCCGGTGAGCAGCTTGCCGGCGATCATGCTCAGGCCGAACAGGCCGGCGAGCGTCGCCGCACTGCTCCGGCTCAGCCCTGTCTCGACCAGGATCGGGACAATGTGAATGGCGATGCCGACGCCGATGATCGAACTGACCGCTCCGGCGGCGATGACCTGGAGGATCTGCCGCGTGCGCATCGCTTCGGCGAAAGCTGTAGCCGGGCAGCGCCGGGATATCGGCGGCGGGCGTAGTTCCGCCTGCCTGCTGCCCGGCCGGAGCTGCGCCCCGCACATCGTGAAAGAACAGGATCAACAGGACCAGCAGCAGCCCGCCCCAGCCAAGCCCGAGGATCTGGTAGGCCGAACGCCAGCCGTAAGTTGTCGATCAGCAGCTGGGCGATCTTGGGCGTAAGCGTTTGCGAAATGGCGGTGCCGCACAGCACCACCCCCAGCGCCAGACCGCGGCTGGCGAAGAACGCCTTGGACACCGCCGTGCACCACAGCGTCGTCTTGATGAACAGGGCCGCGATCGCATAGAACACCCACAGCGCCATCCACTGCCACAGCGCGCCACTGGCCAGGCTCAGCGCGGCGATGGCGAACATTCCGGCCAGCATCCCGGGCAGCGCCACCCGCCGCGCGCCGAACCGGTCGATCACCGCGCCTACCGGCGAGGAAAACAGGATGGCGAAGATCGAAACGACGATCATCCCCGAGGAAATATCGCCCCTGCTCCAGCCGAATTCCTGCTGCAGCGGCTCCATCACCAGGCCGAGCGAATAGACCGCGATCGGCGAGAACGTGAGGCCCGCTGTCGAAACGAAAGCCAGCGGCCAGTGCCGCTTCCATTCGCCCAGCGCCGTCGCCCGATCCGCCATCGCCACTCTCTCCGCAATTCGCAGTCTGTTGCCGCCGGCACGAGACTAGCGGCTTGACAAGGCAAGTCCAGCCGCTCTCCTGTGGCATGCGAATGCGCAGGAGGAATGGGCGATGAGCGAGCAGGAAGCGGCCAATGTGGCCGTGGTCAGGAAGTTCTACGAATACCTCGCCCGGGGCGACCGCGACGGCGCCTATGCTCAATGCATGGCCGAGGATTGCGTGCTGCACGAAGCGGAATCGCTGCCCTATGGCGGCGTCTACCAGGGCCGGGATCACATGAAGCAAGTGCTGGCCGGCGTCACCGGCCGCTTCGATGAGTTCCGGTTCGAAATCCGCAACTACCTCGCCGGCGGCGACGAAGTGGTGGTGCACCTCCACATGTCGGGCGTCGGCCGCGAAAGCCGCAAGCCGTTCGCGCTGCCGGTGATGGAGCTGTGGCGTTTCCGCGATGGCCAGGCGATCGAGATGCGGCCGTTCCTCTACGATGGGACAGCGCTGATCGCCGCGCTGGAGGGTTAGCCCGCCGCCTTCTTCCGCAACCGCCAGGCATGCAGCAGCGGCTCGGTATAGCCGCTGGGCTGTTCCACGCCCTTGAACACCAGCTCGCAGGCCGCCTGGAAGGCCATCGAGCGGTCCCAGTTCCCCGCCATCGGCTCGTAGAGCGGATCGCCAGCGTTCTGGGCATCGACCTTGGCGGCCATGCGGTGGAGCGAGTCCATGATCTGCTCTTTTGTGCAAACGCCATGGAGCAGCCAGTTGGCCATGTGCTGCGAGGAGATGCGCAAGGTCGCGCGGTCTTCCATCAGGCCGACGTCGTTCAGGTCTGGAACCTTGGAACAGCCGACGCCCTGGTCGATCCAGCGCACGACGTAGCCGAGCAAGCCCTGGGCATTGTTATCCAGCTCCTCGCGAACTTCCTCGGGCGAGAAATTCACCCCGGTGGCAAGCGGCACCGCCAGCAGCACGTCCAGCCCCGGAATCGCCTCGCCCGCCAACGCCTTCTGCACATCGAACACGCCGATCGCGTGGTAGTGCATCGCATGCAGCGTCGCCGCGGTCGGCGAGGGCACCCAGGCGGTATTCGCCCCGGCTTTGGGATGGACGGTCTTCTCGGCCATCATCGCCCCCATCCGGTCGGGCGCGGCCCACATGCCCTTGCCGATCTGCGCCCGGCCGGAAAGACCGTGCTTCAAACCAATGGCGACGTTGCGTTTTTCGTAGCTGGCGATCCAGTCCGCGCCCTTCATCGCGCCTTTCCGGATCATCGGCCCGGCGCGCATCGAGGTGTGGATTTCGTCGCCGGTGCGGTCGAGGAAGCCGGTGTTGATGAAGACGATGCGGTCCCGAACCGCGTGGATGCAGGCGGCGAGATTGGCGCTGGTGCGCCGCTCCTCGTCCATCACCCCGACTTTCATCGTGTGGCGCGGCAGGCCGAGCAGATCCTCGACCGCGTCGAACAGGTCGTTGGTGAAGGCGCATTCCTCCGGCCCGTGCATCTTCGGCTTGACGATGTAGATGGAGCCCGCCTTGCTGTTGCGGTACTTGCCGAGGCCCCGCACGTCGTGCGCCCCGATGGCCCCGGTGATCACCGCGTCCATGATGCCTTCGGGAATCTCGCCGCCGTCCGGCAGCAGCACCGCCGGATTGGTCATCAGATGGCCGACATTGCGCACGAACATCAGGCTGCGGCCCGGCAGGGTGAATTTGGAGCCGGAGGGCGCGGTCCATTCGCGATCCGGCTCCAGCGCGCGGGTGACGGTCTTGCCGCCCTTGTCGAAACTGTCGGTCAGATCGCCGCGGATCACCCCCAGCCAGTTGGCATAGGCCAGCAGCTTGTCCTCGGCATCGACCGCGGCGATCGAGTCCTCGAGATCGGCAATCGTCGTGAGCGCGGATTCGAGAATGACGTCGGCGATGCCGAGCGGATCGTCCTTGCCGACCGGGTGATTGCGATCGATCACCAGCTCGATGTGCAGGCCGTTGTTCATGAACATCAGGCCACTGTCCCGGGTGGCAAACTTGTGCGGGCAATCGCCGCCGGTCAGCGCCAGCTCCCAGCCGGGAATTGTCTCGTTAAGGAACTGGCGGACCCGCGCGATCACCGCGCTCCCGCGCGCCGGATCGTAGCCGCCCGGCCTGGCCGGAGCCGCATCGAGCGCGTCGGTGCCGTAGAACGCGTCGTAGAGGCTGCCCCAGCGGGCATTGGCGGCGTTGAGCAGGAACCGCGCGTTGAGCACCGGCACCACCAGCTGCGGCCCGGCCATGGTGGCGATTTCGGCATCTACGTTCCCGGTGCCAATGGTGAACGCGCCGGGTTCCGGCACGAGATAGCCGATCTCTGAGAGGAACGCCCGGTATTCGGCTGCATCGAGCGGCTTGCCTGCGCGCGCCATATGCCAGGCGTCGATCTTCGCCTGCAAGTCGTCGCGCTTCGCCAGCAGCGCGCGGTTGACCGGCGCCATGCGCTCAAGCAGCGCGGCGAAGCCCGCCCAGAAGGCGCCAACGTCCTGCCCCAGCGGCGCCAGCACCTCGCCCTCGACAAACGCCGACAGTTTCGCATCGATGTTGAGCCCTGAACGCTCGACCCTGCCAGAGTCACTACTCGCCATTTCGCCTCGCCATGGATTGCGCCACGCACGCACCGCGCCTGGCCAAAAAAACCGGAAGTCCTGAGGATGGAACGCGAGCGCCTATGGCGCAAGGCCCGCACCTTGGCAATGATGCTCCGGACAGGTTACACCTGTTGCAAATGCAACAGCTTTCTCCCGCCGAATCCGCGATGATCGCGTGCATCGACCAGGCCGCCATGCTGGCCCAGGTCGAAGCCTGGAGCGCGATCAACACCGGCACCGCCAATCTCGCCGGGCTGGCCGAACAGGCCGCGCTGCTGGCCGGCGAATTCGCCGCGCTGCCAGGCGAAGTCACGCTCAAAACACCGGGCGAAGTCACCGCTGTCGCCGTCGATGCGCGCGAGACGGGCGTGGCCCACGGAGGCCATCTGGTGCTGCGGGTACGCCCGGAGGCGAGCCGGCGGCTGCTGCTCACCGGCCATATGGACACAGTCTATGCCGCCGACGATCCGTTCCGGAAGCTGCGCTGGCTCGACGACGCCACGCTCAACGGCCCCGGCGTCGCCGACATGAAGGGCGGCCTGGCGGTGATCCTCGCCGCGCTCAAGGCGTTCGAGCGCAGCGAGGCCGCCAGGGCGATCGGCTACGACGTGCTGATCAATTCCGACGAGGAAGTCGGCAGCCCTTCGTCGGCCCCGCTGATCGCCGGACTGGCGCAAGGCAAGTACGCCGCGCTGACTTACGAGCCCAGCGCCCTGCCCGACGGCACCCTCACCGGTGCACGCAGCGGCAGCGGCAATTACAGCCTGGTCGTGCGCGGCCGCTCCGCCCATGCCGGACGCAATCCCGAGGAAGGCCGCAACGCGATTGTCGCGGCGGCGGACCTGGCGGTGCGGCTCAAGGAGATCGAGCGCGAGGGGCTGACGGTGAACCCGGCGCGGATCGACGGCGGCAGCGCCAACAATGTCGTGCCCGATCTCGCCATCCTGCGCTTCAACATCCGCCCCCGCACCAAGGCCGATGCCGACTGGTTCGATCTCAAGATCGGTGAACTGATGCCGCTGACGATGCGGCGCCACAATGTGCTGGTGACGCTGCACGGCGGCCTCAGCCGCCCGCCCAAGCCGCTCGACGCCAGGTCCGAACCCCTGTTCCATCTGGTGCGCGATTGCGGCGCGGCGCTCGGCCAGTCCATCGGCTGGAAGGCGTCGGGCGGGGTCTGCGATGGCAACAACATCGCCGCCTGCGGGGTGCCGGTGGTCGATACCATGGGCGTGCGCGGCGGGGCGATCCATTCGGACGAAGAATACCTCATCGTCCCCTCGCTGTCCGAACGCGCGGCGCTGTCGGCGCTTGTGCTACACCGGCTGGCAACGGGAGGGCTGTCGTGAGTTTGCTTATTCGCCCCGCCACCAAGGCCGATCTCCAGGCGCTTTACGAAATGGCCAAACGGACCGGCGGCGGTTTCACCAACCTGCCGCCTGATCGCGGAACGCTGGCCGAAAAGCTCGAACGGTCCGCGGCCGCTTTCGCCCGCGAGGGCGAGGCGCCGGACGACGATCTCTACGTCTTCGTGCTCGAAAAACCGGCCACCCGCGAAGTGCGTGGCACCTGCCAGATATTTTCCGCGGTCGGGCAGAGATGGCCGTTCTATTCCTACCGGATTGGCGCGCTGACCCAGCATAGCCAGGAACTGGACCGTACGTTTCGCGCCGACATCCTCAATCTGACGACCGACCTCGAAGGGGCGACCGAAGTCGGCGGGCTGTTCCTCCATCCCGGCGAGCGGGCCGGGGGGCTTGGCATGCTGCTGGCGCGCAGCCGATATCTGTTCATGCGCAACCACCGCGCACGCTTTGCCGATCGCACCTTCGCCGAGTTGCGCGGGGTGATCGACGAGGCTGGCGGCTCGCCGTTCTGGGATGGCGTCGCGGGCCGCTTCTTCGGCATGCATTTTCAGGACGCCGACGAATTCAACGCGCGCAAAGGCAATCAGTTCATCGCCGATCTGATGCCCAAGCATCCGGTCTATGTCGCCATGCTGCCGGAAAGCGCCCGCGCGGTCATCGGCGTGCCCCACCCCTCCGGCCGGGCGGCGATGCGCATGCTCGAGGAGGAGGGCTTCGCTTGGGAGAAGTACATCGACATCTTCGACGGCGGCCCGACCATGACCGTGCGCACCGATGCGATCCGCTCGCTGCGAGAGGCGGTGGATTCGCCGATTGCCGCGCTCGACCCGGCGCTGGGCGAGCATAAGGCTGGCGAAAAGCGCCTGGTCGCGACCGGACGGCTGGCCGAGTTCCGCTGCGCCTTCGGCTGGATCGCCGAGCGGAAGGGTGGCATCGCGCTCGATCCGGGCTGCGCGGAGCTGCTCGAGGTTGGTCCGGGCGAGACCGTCACCCACGTTGCGCGGTGGTAGGATGCCGCTCACCGAAATCCAGTTCGACGGCATCGTCGGGCCGAGCCACAACTACGCCGGGCTCAGCCTCGGCAATCTCGCCGCGACGGCCCATGCCGGCGAGGTCTCATACCCCCGCGCGGCGGCGATGCAGGGGCTAGCCAAGATGCGGCACAATCTCGCACTCGGGCTGGCGCAGGGCTTCTTCGTCCCCCTGCCCCGGCCGAACAGAGGATTCTTAGAGGCGCTTGGCTCTCCGGCGAGCGGCGAGCGTGCCCTCACCGCCGCCGCCTGGTCGGCTTCGGCGATGTGGACGGCCAATGCCGCGACCGTCTCCCCAGCGCCCGACACGGCGGACGGGCGCTGCCACATCACCCCGGCCAATCTCGTCACCATGGCGCACCGCAGCCACGAATGGCCCGATACCAAGCGCCAGCTCGCCCTGGCTTTCGCCGACACCGCCCATTTCGCGCTGCACGATCCGGTGCCGCCCTGCTTCGGCGACGAAGGCGCGGCGAACCACATGCGCATGGCATCCGCCCACGATGCGCCTGGGCTCGAAATCTTCGTCCATGGGCGCTCCGGCGGCGCTTTTCCGGCGCGCCAGCATCTGGAGGCGAGCCGGGCCGTGGCGCGGCTGCATGGGCTCGATCCCGGGCGGGCGCTGTTCATCGAACAGAATCCGGCGGCGATCGCCGCGGGCGCGTTTCATAACGATGTTGTCGCGGTGGCGAACGGGCATGTGCTGCTGGTCCACGAACAGGCTTTTGCCGAGCCCGGTGAGGCCTATGCCGCGATCCGGCAGCAATTGCCGGAAGCGGAAATTATCGTCGTCCCGGCCAGTGCGCTCTGTCTCGAAGCGGCGGTGCGGACCTATCTGTTCAATGCCCAGTTGGTGACCCTGCCCTCGGGCGGAATGGCGCTGATCGTCCCGCTCGAAGGCTGGGACCACGGCACCGTGCGGAGCTGGCTCGACACCTTGCTCGCGAGCAATGGCCCGATCCGCCAGGTGTTCCCGGTCGATGTCCGGCAATCGATGGCCAACGGCGGCGGGCCGGCATGTCTGCGCCTGCGAGTCGTCGCCGATCCCGCGACTGTAGATCCACGCTTTCTGCTCGACGAGGGCAAGGCGGACAGGATCGAGGCGGTCATCGCGCGCCATTGGCCCGGGCAGATCGATCCCCCCGATCTGGGTGCACCTGCCCTCGCCAAGCAGGTGACCACCGCACGCGCGGCGCTGCTCGACGAACTCGGCTTACCGGAACTGGCCTGAGGCTCATTGTCGAGCCGGCTTACACTTGCCGGAATGTTAACCACCGACTTGCGCACAAGCCGGTATCTGGCATGAAGGTTGCTAAGATATTTGCTTAGCAAGGGATTAAGGATGCTTCGGAAAATCGGCCGCCTGTTTGTGATCAAGACCAGGTTCGAAGCCTATGCGATCATCTATGCCCTCGCGATGGGCGCCGCCCAGAGGGGAGAAGTCTATTTGTCGCAGTATCCGGGCGCCAGCGGCAAGCTGCTATTCGTCGCCTGTCTCGGTTCGGTGGTGCTGGCCGGCGTCAAGATTTCTCGATTGCCTGCGCTTCGAAAGGGCGGCCAAAGCTTTCGCCTGACCGAAGCCTTCGCCTGAAATCGCGTGCTGCTGGATAGAACGGTGGGGTGGTTCTGTTGCTAGGCCCACCCCGGGCCCCCGGAATCCGCTTCTGTTGCCCGGTGGGTCCAACCGCGTTCTAACTTTGTAACTTCAGGGCGTTAGCCCCTAGAATTACGCTGCGAGAGCAAGTGCTTCGTTGTCGTTGGCACTTATTGGGTTTTGAGCCTTTAACGGGTTACTCAGCCCGGGCAAAAACAACGCCTTTCAACACACGTCGATCCTGGTTCGGCCCCGTCATTATCCCTGCTTTGGCTTTGGGCCAGAGCAAGGAAAGTGGTGGAGCCGCCGGGTACTGCCCCCGGGTCCGCTGTGCCTATTGCACGCTGCAATTTATCACCATAGCCGGGCGAACCCGGCGAGAGGCAATATAGGGGGCAATTGGTAAAAGAAAAGGGCGGCGCCCGCAGGCACCGCCCTTCCCACCCGATTTGTGGCGATTTACTTTTTCAGCGCGTCGCGAATCTCGGTCAGCAGATCGACCTCGCTCGGACCGGCGGTCGCGCTGGTCATGGTGAAATACTTGTTGGCCTGCTTGACGATCATGAAGATGATGAAGGCCAGAATGAGGAAGTTGACCAAGGCGGTGATGAACGCGCCATAGGCGAACGCATTGGCGCCCGCCGCCCGCGCCGCGGCCAGGGTCGCGCCTTCGGGCGCGGTTCCGGTCAGCACCAGATACTTGCTGGAAAAATCCACCCCGCCGGTGATCGCACCGACAATCGGCATGATCAGATCGTCGGTCAGCGACGAGACAATCTTGCCGAATGCCGCGCCGATGATGACGCCGACGGCAAGATCGAGAACATTGCCACGCGCAATGAAAGTCTTGAAATCCTTGAACATATTGCTTCCCCTTCTTATTATGGGCGATCCCGGGCGGGACGCTGCCACGGAATTTGGTTAACAGCAACAACCGATTGATCCCACGCGGTTTTCCATCTTTGCCGCTTGAACCACGCGCCAGCCGCGCTACATCTGCGCCGGTCGCCCGGCGATGCCCGGCGGGCGCCGAAGAGGGAACGAAACGCATGTTCAAGCTTCCTGCCCGTCTGGGACGTTTCGCCGTCGCGGCCATGGCCGCGCTCGGTCTTGCCGGATGCGGCATCAATTCGGTGCCGACGGCCGAGGAGAACGCCAAGGCCAAATGGGCCGATGTCCAGAGCGCCTATCAGCGCCGGGCCGATCTGGTGCCCAACCTGGTCGAAACCGCCAGGGGCGCTGCTGCTTCCGAGACGCAGATCCTGACCAATGTCACCCAGGCCCGCGCCGCGGCGACTTCGATCAACATCACCACCGAGGACCTCAGCGATCCCGCGACGTTCGAGAAGTTCCAGAACGCGCAGAACCAGTTGACGCAAGCGCTCGGGCAATTGCGCACGGTGGTGGAGAACTATCCGCAGCTGCAAAGCCAGGCGCGCTTCGCCGATCTGATGACCCAGCTCGAAGGCACCGAGAACCGGATCAACGTCGCCCGCACCCGCTACAACGAGGCGGTGCAGAGCTATAACACGACGATCCGCACCTTCCCCGACATCATCGGCGCCAAGATCGTCCACGGGGCCAAGCCGATGGTTGGTTTCACGGCCGATGCCGGGGCGCAGAACGCACCCAAGGTCGATTTCGGAGGTGCGCCCACCGCTACCGCACCGGGCCGGACCGCCAACGATAACGCCCCTGCCCCCGCCAACTCCGCCGCGGCGGCGAACTGAGGAACCAGCCAATGCCGCGCCTGCGGCTTTTCCTCACCTGGCTGCTGGCGCTGCTCGCCATGGCGGGAGCGCCGGCGCTGGCGCAGACCTATCCCGCACGGCCGCAGGGGCCAGTGCTCGATCAGGCGAACATTATCGCCCCGGCCGAGGAAACAGCGCTCGATGCGCAGCTGAGGACCTATAACCAGAGCACCGGGCGGGCGATTATCGTCGCGACGGTTTCGAGCCTCGATGGCATGGAGGTCGCCGATTATGCGCAGCAACTTGCCGAGCGCTGGGACGTCGGCGGGGCCGAAAGCGAGGAAGGCGTGCTGCTGCTGGTCGCGCCCGCCGAGCGCAAGATTCGCATACACGCCGCGCGGGGGGTGCAGGACCGGCTGACCGACGCCTGGGCTGGCCGCATCATCCGCGACACCATGGCGCCGCAGTTCCGCGAAAACCAGTACGGCCGCGGCATCCTTGCCGCATCCGAGGCGATCATCGCCCAGCTCGACCGCAGCCCCACGGATGCAAAAGCCGTGGCCGAAGCGGCTGCCGCCGCCGGTCGCCAGCAACAGCGTGAGCCAGACACAAACTTCGGCGGCGCGATCTTCTGGATCGTCCTGATCCTGTTCTTCATGCTGGTGTTCGGCCGCCGCCGCCAGGGCTTCCGGCGCAGCGGCATCGACCCGGGAATTGTACTGTGGGGCGCCAGCGAAGTGGCCCGCCACATGGGTGGCAGGGGTGGCGGGTTCGACTTTGGCGGCGGTGGTGGTGGCGGCTTTGGCGGCTTCGGCGGCGGCGGCAGCGGCTTTGACGGCGGCGGGGCTTCGGGGGACTGGTGATGGCGAAGCAGGCTCCTTTGCTCTCGGCGGCCGATCACGACCGCGTCTCCGCGGCGGTTTCGGCGGCGGAAGCCCATAGCGCGGGCGAGATCGTCACCATCCTCACCGACCGTTCAGACGGCTATATGGATGTTGCTCTGGCCTGGTCGATACTGGCCGCATTCACAGCGATCCTGGCGCTGTCGCTTGGCCCGGGCTTCTACCTCGGCCTGCTCGACCGCCTCACCGGCAGCTGGGCCAGCGAATGGACCCATCGCGAATTGTTCGGCCTGGCGCTGGCCGTGGGTACGATCAAATTCATCGCCATGATGCTCCTGCAACTGTGGCAGAGGCTCAAATTCTGGCTGATCCCGGGCATCATCAAGTCGGCGCGGGCGCGCGAGCGGGCGATCACATGCTTCAAGGTCGGCGCCGAACGCCGCACCAGCGGCCGCACCGGCATCCTCATCTACCTCTCGATGCGCGAGCACCGCGCCGAAATCGTCGCCGACGAGGCAATCGCCAGCAAGGTCTCCCCCGAAGTCTGGGGCGAGGCGATGGCGGCGATGCTCGCGCACATCCGCGAAGGCCGGATCGCCGACGGCTTGATCGCGGCGGTGGAGAAAGCCGGCACGGTGCTGGCGGAGCATTTCCCGCGGCACGAGAACGACATCAACGAGTTGCCGGACCGCTTGATCGAGGTTTGACTTCCACCCTGCCAGAGGCTCTGGTTGGATCGATGGAACAGGAAGAAATCGTCTGGCGGGGCAAGTTCGTCGTCGCCAAGACCAGGGGCAAGTGGGAATATGTCAGCCGGGCGCGCAATATTCGCGCCGCGGTCGTTCTTGCCATCGACGAGGCGGGTCATGTCATTCTGGTTGAACAGTTCCGCGTGCCGTTGGGCAAGAGCTGTATCGAACTGCCTGCGGGCCTGATCGGCGACGATCATGCGGGCGAACCAGCCGAGATGGCCGCCGCACGCGAACTGGAAGAAGAGACCGGATACCGCGCCGCGCGGATGGAGGACTTGGGCGAATTCTGGTCCTCGCCAGGCATGGTGACCGAGAGCTACTCGTTGTTCCGGGCGCATGGGCTCAGCAAAGTCGGTGAGGGCGGCGGCACCGGCAGCGAAAACATCACTGTGCACCGGATCCCGCTGGACGGTATCTCCGCAGCCGTGGCGAAGTGGCGCAATCAGGGCTATGCCATCGACACAAAGCTGCTCCTGCTGATGGCGGGGGAGATTCTGGGAGAGAAGGCGTGAGCGCCAAGAAGGTCGGACGTGTCGAAGGCAAGAAGGCGCTGGTCACCGGCGCCGCGCAGGGTCTGGGCGCGGCGATTGCCCTCAAACTGGCGCAAGAAGGCGCGCGGGTGCTGCTCACCGATATCAACGAGGCCGGCGCCGCCAAGCAAGCCGCCGCCATCGACGCGCTGTGCGGCGCGGGCACGGCCTTCGCCTCGCGGCACGACGTCACCAGCGAAGCAGACTGGCTCGCCGTGGTCGAGATCGCAAAGGACAAGCTCGGCGCACTTTCGGTGCTGGTCAACAATGCCGGGATCGGCCTGGGTGGAACCATCGAATCGACCACATTCGATGTCTGGAAGAGGACCATGGCGGTCAATTCGGACTCTGTGTTCCTCGGCTGCAAGCACGCCCTGCCCTTGCTGCGCGAGAGCCAGCCGGCCTCAATCGTCAACATCTCCTCGATCGCGGCGATGACCGCCGATCCGGGACTTGCCGCCTACAACACCAGCAAGGCGGCGGTGTGGATGCTGACCAAATCGGTGGCGCTCTATTGCGCGAAGAAGGGCTGGGACATTCGCTGCAATTCGGTGCACCCGGCCTTCGTCGATACCGCGATCCTCGAAGGCTTCCGGCTGGACAAGGACGCGCCGATGGCGGAGACCCACCAGAAGCTCGCCCGGGTGATTCCGCTCGGCAGGATCGGCGAGCCGGAGGACGTGGCGATGGGCGTGCTCTATCTCGCCAGCGACGAGAGCCGGTTCATGACCGGGGCCGAGCTGAAACTCGACGGCGGCCTGAGCGCGATGTGAGATTCAGAAAGAAGCATGGACTCACGCAAAGGCGCAAGGCGCAAAGGGGTTATTCTTGAGGGCGAAGCAGTTCCAAAAGCATTCTCGTTCGATCAATCCGAATCACTGGATCTGACGAGGAATGCCTGCGGCGCGGCGCGACGTCTTTGCGCCTTCGCGCCTTTGCGTGAGGACCCTTTTCTTAAAGCGTCTTGATGATCGCCGAGAAATCGAGCCCGCCGTTGCTCGCCGCGACGAAGGCGTCGTAAAGCTCCTTGGCCCGCTCGCCCATCGGCACTTTCGCGCCCGAGGTCTCCGCCGCTTCCATCGCCAGCTTCAAATCCTTGAGCATCAGCGCCGAGGCGAAACCGCCCTGGTAGCCATTGTCCGACGGGCTCTGCGGGCCGACCCCGGGCACCGGGCAGTACGAGGTCATCGACCAGCACTGGCCCGAGCTCACCGAGGAAATGTCGTAGAACTTCTGCGCATCGAGCCCGAGCTTTTCGGCCATCGCGAAAGCCTCGCAGGTGCCGATCATGTGAATGCCGAGCAGCATGTTGTTGCAGATCTTCGCCGCCTGCCCCGCCCCGGCGGCGCCGGCATGGATCACCGCCTTGCCCATTTTCGCCAGGATCGGCTCGGACCGGGCGAAGGCGCTGTCGGTTCCGCCGACCATGAAGGTCAGCGTGCCGGCATTGGCCGCCGCGATCCCGCCCGATACCGGCGCATCGACCGCCTCGTATCCCGCCAGGGTCGCCGCTTCGACCACTTTCTTCGCGGTGGCGACATCGATGGTCGAACAATCGAGCAGCACCGCGCCCTTGGGCGCATGGCCGATCACGTCTTCGCCATAGACCTTGTCGACGATGGCGCCGTTGGGCAGCATCGAGACCACAGCATCGACGCCCTGCACCGCCTCGCGCACGGTGGAAAAGGTCTCGCAGCCATTGCCCCTGGCCTTGTCCAGCGCTTCCGCCGCCAGATCGAAGGCCCGGACCTGGTGCCCGGCCTTGACCAGATTCGCGGCCATCCCGCCGCCCATGTTGCCGAGGCCGATGAAGGCGATTTTCATGTCGAACTCCTTTCCTCTCCCCTTGAGGGGAAAGGATACGAAGGCTTGGCAGCTTGTCTGCCTAGCCGCGGTTGGAGAGGGGTGATCCGCCCTCGCCACGTCGCACACCCCTCTCCGAGCTTCGCTAGCTCCATTCGGAGCAAGCTTCGCTATCCTCTCCCCTCAAGGGGAGAGGGGAGGGTCTACCTGTTCTGCCACACCGCCGCGCGCTTCTCGACGAAGGCGTTCATGCCCTCGGTCTTGTCCTCGGTCGCGGCGAGAATCTGCCACATGCGGCGTTCGAACAGCAGGCCCTGTTCGAGCACGGTCTCGAACGCGGCCTGGACCATTTCCTTGTTCACCAGCGCCGCCACGCGCGGCATGGCGGCGATCTCGGCGGCGATCGCCACGACCGCATCGACGAAGCCCTCGGCGGGCAGGATGCGCGCGACCAAGCCCGATTTCTCCGCCTCCGCCGCGTCCATCATCCGCCCGGTGAGGCACAGGTCCATCGCCTTGGCCTTGCCGACCGCGCGGGTCAGCCGCTGGGTGCCGCCCATGCCCGGGGCGACGCCCAGCTTGATCTCGGGCTGGCCGAACCGCGCCTTTTCGCTGGCGACAATCATGTCCGCCATCATCGCCAGTTCGCAGCCGCCGCCCAGGGCAAAGCCGTTCACCGCCGCGATCCACGGCTTGCGCACCTTGCTGGCGATATCCTTCTGCCAGCCGTCGAAGAATGCGGAAAGGTAGAAATCGGTCGCCGCCATCGTAGCCATTTCGGGAATGTCGGCTCCGGCGACGAAGCTTTTCTCGCCCGCCCCGGTGAGCACCGCGCAGCCCTGGCTGTCGTCCGCCTCGAACGCGGCGAAGGCGTCGATCAATTCCCGCAGCACCGTGCTGGAGAGCGCGTTGAGCACTTGCGGCCGGTTGATCGTGATCAGCGTCACCGCGCCGCGCTGTTCGGTGAGGATGGTCTCATAGCTCATAGCGGCTTCCATTCCTTGTCCGCCGGCAGCGGCGCAAAGATCGCGTCGATCATGGCATCGGTGACGCCTTCGGGCCTGGCCGGGTTCCACTTGGGCGCATTGTCCTTATCGACGATCACCGCGCGCACCCCCTCCGCGAAATCGGGCAGCACGATGACGCGGCTGGCGATGCGCATTTCCATCGCCATGTTTTCGGCGAAGGTCTTGCAGGCGAGGCTTTCGCGCAGCTGGCGCAAGGCGACCTTGCAGGCCTGCGGGCTCTTGGTGCGGATGGTGGCGCTTTCCTTTGCCGCCCAGTCGCTGTCGTCGCTTTCCAGCGAGGCGAGGATATCTTCCAGCTTGTCCGAGGCGAAATGCCTGGCGATGAGATGCGCGTTCGCCTCGATCCGCGCTTCGGGCGGACTGACCGCCAACGCCGAAAGTACACCGCCGATCTCGTGGCCGTGGGCGATCCGCTCCTTGGCCTCGGCCAGTCGCTCGGACGGCAGATAATGGGTTGCGAGCCCGGTCCACAGGCACTCGGAACCATCGAGCCGCGCGCCGGTCAGCGCCAGAAACTGCCCCATCCGCCCCGGCAGCCGGGCGAGAAACCAGCCGCCGCCAACATCCGGAAACAGGCCGATCCCGGTTTCCGGCATGGCGAAGCGGGTGTTCTCGGTGGCGACGCGGAATTTGGACGGCTGCGAAATGCCCACCCCGCCGCCCATGGTGATCCCGTCCATGAACGAGACCATCGGCTTGGGATATTCGAACATCAGGTGGTTGAGCTGGTATTCGTCGTGGAAGAATTTGATCCCCGAAACGCCATTGTCGGTCAGCGCCGAATTGCGCAGGAACGCGACATCGCCGCCCGAACAGAACCCGCGGCCCTCGCTGTGATCGACAATCACGGCATGGACATCGGGCGTGTCGCGCCAGACCAGCAGTGCCTCGGTCATCGCCTCGTCCATCGCCGCGGTGAGCGCGTGGATCGCCTTGGGGCGGTTGAGCGTGAGGTAGCCGGCCACCCCCTCGCGGCGGACGATGAGTTCGTCCGTATGACTCATTTCAGCAAATCCCTGCCGATAATCATGCGCATGATCTCATTGGTTCCTTCGAGAATGCGGTGCACCCGCAAATCGCGCCAGAAGCGTTCGATCGGGTAGTCCTTCAAGTAGCCATAGCCGCCGAACATCTGCAACGCCTTGTCGACGATTTCGCTGCCGTTGTCCGAAGCGAGCTTCTTGGCCATGGCCGCGAAACGCGTCTTGTCGGGCGCGCCTTCGGTGACTTTCGCCGCCGCAAGATAGAGCAGCGCGCGGGCGGCCTCAAGATCGGTCGCCATGTCGGCGAGGGTGAACTGGGTGTTCTGAAACTGGGCGATCGACTGGCCAAACTGGCTGCGGTCCTTCACATAGCCAATCGCTTCGTCGAGGCAGCGCTGCGCCCCGCCGAGCGAGCATGCGCCAATGTTGATCCGCCCGCCGTCGAGCCCGGCCATGGCGAACCTGAAGCCGTCGCCCTCGGCGCCGACGCGGTTCTCCACCGGCACGCGCACATTGTCGAAGATTACCTGCGCGGTGGGCGAGGCATTCCAGCCAAGCTTCTTCTCCGGCGCGCCGAACGACAGGCCCTCAGCGCCCTTCTCGACGATCAGGCAGGAGATTCCCTTGGGCCCGTCCTGCCCGGTACGGACCATCACCGCGTAGACATCGTTGACCCCGCCGCCCGAGATGAACTGCTTGGCGCCGTTGATGACGTAATGATCGCCCTCCAGCCGCGCCGTCGTCTTGAGCGCGGCGGCGTCAGAGCCGGAGCCGGGTTCGGTCAGGCAATAGCTGGCGATGTGCTCCATCGAAACCAGCTTGGGCAGATAGCGCGCCTTGAGCTCGTCCGAGCCGAAGCCGTCGATCATCCAGGCGACCATGTTGTGGATCGAGACATAGGCGCTGGTCGCCGGGCAGCCATAGGCCATCGCCTCCATGATCAACGCCGCCTCCAGCCGCCCGAGCCCGATCCCGCCGCTTTCCTCGGACACATAGATCGCCCCGAAGCCAAGCTCGCCCGCCGCTTTCCAGACATCGATCGGATAGTGATGCTCCTCGTCCCACCTGGCGGCGTGGGGGGTGATCCGGTCGGCGGTGAACTTGCGCGCCATGTCCTGGATGGCGAGCTGGTCTTCGGTGAGGGAGAATTGGCCGGTCATGTCGAGATCACCCTGTTGCAGCTGTGCGAAGTATCGACCAGTTAGAGCCCAACCCCCTCCAGCGCCTCGATGATGTCCTTGCCGAACAGCGCCTCGTCGCTCGGGATTTCCTTGGTCTTCGCCAATGGCTTCGATACCCAGGTCTCGTTGATCAGATCGCGCCAGGTGATGTTGTTGTTGGTCGCATTGCCACCCCACGATCCGCAGCCGAGCGAAAACGTCTGGCGCATGCCGTTCCACAGGTTGCCCGAATTGGAGGCGGCCTGCGGCTGGTTGACCATGACCCGGCTGGTGTAAGTGGCGTTGGCCAGCTTCATGATGTTGGCGTCGCTGGTCGAATAGATGCCGCACGAGTGGCCCCGGCCCTGATAGCCCTGAACGCCATTGGTGATCTCGATCGCATGATCGATGTCGCGGGCACGGTAGAGCGCCATGGTGACCGACATCTTCTCGCCCGAGAACGGATGGTCCGGGCCCCAGCTCGTCTCGGGAACGATGAAAAAACGCGTCCCTTCGGGAACGCCGAACCCGGCCATGCCGCCGATCTTCTCGGGCGGCTGGGCGACGACATTGGCGTTGATGATCCCGTCCTTCCACAGCACCGCCTGGAGCTTGGCCTTGTCTTCGTCGCTGAGCACATAGCCGCCCTGATGCTTCAGCTTGGCGAGCATATCGTCGTAGATCGAATCGAACAGCACCACCGAATTGTCCGACGAGCACGAGGCGGCAAGATCGAGCGTCTTGGAAATGCGGATCTTCTCCGCCGCGTCATCGAGATCGGCGGTATCGTCGACCGTGATCACCGCGTTGCCGACGCCGACGCCCAGCGCCGGGGTTCCCGAGCTGTAGGCCGCCAGCACCATCGGCCCGCCGCCGGTCGCCAGCACGCGGTCGCACTGCTTCATCACCTCGTTGGTTTTCTCCACCGAAGGCGTCTCGATCGGAATCACCAGATCGGCCGGCGCGCCCAGCTTGACCAGCGCATCGCGCATCAGATCGCAGATCATCTTGTTGGTGATCTTGGCGCGCGGGTGCGGGCAGATGATGATCGAGTTGCGGCCCTTCACCGCCGAAATCGCCTTGATCACGGGGGTCGCCTCGGGATTGGTCGAAGGCGACAGCGCGCCGATCACCCCGACCGGCTTGGCGATCTTGACCAGCCCCCGCGCCTTGTCTTCCTCGATCACGCCGACCGACTTGTCGTCGATGATGTCCATCAGCGTGGCGCGGGTCTTGCGGAAGATCTTGAGGTACTTGCCGTCGTAATTGCCGAGCTGGGTCTCATCGACCGTGTGCTGGGCGATCTTCTCGGCAATGTCCTCGCGCGCCACGGCGTAGACCATGCCCCGGATCAGCCGGTCGACCTGCTCCTGCGTATAGTTCTCGATCTGCGCCTGCGCCGCGCGGCTGCGGGCTATCAGCTGGGCGACTTCCTTCGCCTCGGGAGTGTCGGCAATCGGTTGGGCGGCGGCCATGGTCTACCTCGGTGTTGAATTTAATCGAGCGGTTAAACGCCCTGCACATTCAGCCTAGCACAATCAAGATGATTTGGCTTGGGCGGGGTCAAACCCAACCGGCATCGTCATCCTGAACTGGTTTCAGGACCCATTTCGCCCCATGACCGGAGCGTGTGGTTGTGAACCGGCATGGCGGCCCAGACCCCGACAAGCGAGAACTGAGCTTGCCGCACGATGGGTCCTGAAACAAGTTCAGGATGACGAAGATATTGGGGTGGGTGGCGGCCGCAAGAATATCGTTGTTGCCCTCCCCTTCCGGCTTCGCCATGACATGCCGGCAAGATCAAGCGGGGAGAATGCGGGGCGTGAGCGAAACAACAATCGATCCGGCAACCTACCGCCAGGTGCTCGGCTCCTACCCCACCGGTGTCTGCGCGATCACCGCAACCAACGCGGACGGCGCGCCGGTCGGCATGGTAATCGGCAGCTTCACTTCGGTCAGCCTCGATCCGCCGCTGGTCGGCTTCCTGCCCGACAAGAACAGCTCGACCTGGCCCTTGATAGAAGCGGCGGGACACTTCTGTGTCAACGTCCTCGCCAGCGACCAGATGTCGGTCTGCCGCCAGCTCGCCGCCAAGGGGTCCGACAAGTTCGCCGGGCTGGATGTGGCGCTGTCGGACCACGGCCACCCGGTGATCGCGGGTTCCATCGCCCGGATCGACTGCGATATCCATGGGGTGGTGGATGCAGGCGACCATTGGTTCGTGCTCGGCAAGGTGCTGGGGCTGGAGACAGTGCGCGATGACGATCCGATGCTGTTCTATCGCGGGCGCTATGGGGGGTTTGCGGGCTAGGATTGGGGGGCGCGGGATTGGCGCAGCAAGGGTTGGCTATGAATCGACGTGAAATGCTTGGTATGGCCAGCGTCGGCGCTGTGGTGGCCGGCCTGCTTGGCTTTCGCGCGATCAGCCGCGGCGAAGCCGGTGCGCCAGACCCTAGCCTGAGGGTCTCGCTGTCCGACGCCGAATGGAAAGCCCGTCTGAGCCCGGCGCGCTACGAAGTGCTGCGCAAGGGTGATACCGAGTACCGCTATTCCAGCCCGCTCCTGAAGGAACATCGCACCGGCATCTTTGCCTGTGCCGGGTGCGATCAGCCGCTGTTTTCGTCAGCCACAAAGTACGACAGCCGCACAGGTTGGCCCAGCTTTTGGGAAAGCCTGCCCGGCGCGGTGACCCGGCATCCCGATTTGAGCAGCCTGCCGCTGCGCACCGAAATCCGCTGCTCGAGCTGCGGCGGGCACCTCGGCCATGTATTCCAGGATGGGCCGAAGCCGACGGGCAAGCGCTATTGCATGAACGGCGTCGCACTTGCATTTCATCCTGGCCCTGCCTGACATTCGTAAGCAAGGAATTCCGCTATGAAAGACTTCTTCAACGGCATCATGCGCGCGATCAGCAGCCTGATCGGCCTGGCTATGGTCCTGATGGGCGGTATCTGGATCCTGCAAGGCTTCAACATCGCATTTCTCGACAGCTTCATGGCAAACGACAAGCAATGGGCGCTTTGGGGCGCGATCCTCGCGCTGGTAGGCGCCGGGCAGATATACTGGAGCAATGCCCGCGTGCGCTGATGCAATAGCTTCGCACAACCCCGGTGACAGTTGTGGACTGCACCCCGCCGGTGAGGCAGCTAGAGCATTTTCAGACCAACCTGGGTCATCGGAAAGTGCTCAAATTGCGCGTCAGTTGGACTGTGTCACCTTCCCCGTCCTAACTCACCCCAGGACCACCACCCAAAAATCGCTTTCCTACTCCGCAGACGCCCGCCATCCTTCTGCCGCACCCATAGCAACAAAAGGCTCTGCGACATGGTTCAAAGCCAATTTCGCAAAAGTGGCAATCTGTCAGATTTTCGCCACTTTACCTATATCTATCAGTGAGTTGATTCGGATTACAGTTGAGCGGCACGGTGTCAACTTTGTCACCTTGCACCAGCCTCCTTGACTCCGCGCCCCCCAATGCTGTTCAGGCGTTCAGCATTCACATTCAGACAAGGACATACGCGCTTATGACACGCTCTCTCAATGGCAAGGTCGCCGTCATCACCGGCGCCGGTTCGGGCATGGGCCGGAGCATGGCTCTTCGGCTGGCCGAAGATAACGCCAAGATCGCCATCTGGGACATCAACGGCGAAGGCGCCGAAGAGACCGCCAAAATGGTGCGCGATGCCGGCGGCACCGCCATCGCCATCAAGGCCGATTGTGCCGACAAGGCGCAGATCAAGTCGGCTGCCGAGCAAACCCGCGCCGAGCTCGGCCCGATCGCGATCCTGATCAACAATGCCGGCATCGCGCCGTTCACCCCGTTCCTCGAGATCGACGAGGCGTTGTTCGACCGGGTGATGAACATCAACATGAAGGGTCCGTTCCTGGTCACCCAGGAATGCGTGCCCGACATGATCGCGGCCAAGTGGGGCCGGATCGTCAACATCACCTCTTCGTCGGTCCAGTCCGGCTCCGCCCTGCAGACCCATTACACCAGTTCCAAGGGCGCGCTGCTCGGCTTCACCAAGTGCCTGGCCATGGCTTTGGGCGAACACGGCATCACCGCCAACATGATCCCGCCCGGTTCGATCGACACGCCGATGCTGCGCGGTGCGGAGATCATGCAGCGCGAAGGCGCGGTCGAAGCCTATGGCGCGGCGCTGCCGGTCGGCCGCATCGGCCAGGGCGAGGACATTGCCGCCGCCGCCGCCTTCCTCGTCTCGGAAGAAGCCGGCTACATGACCGGCCAGACGATCAGCGTGAATGGCGGGCGGTATATGGGTTCGGCTTAGGTTTCCGCCTCACGGCGGAGCGGCACCGGCCCGCTCCCCGCCCGGCCACCCAGCAATGGTATCCTATGGGTGGCCGGGCGGGGAGCGGGCCGGTGCCGCGCCAACCGAAACGCAGTTTCGGACAAGACGCTTCAGATCTCCACCTGGCTGCCCAGTTCCACCACGCGGTTGGTTGGCAGGCGGAAGAACTCCATGGCGCTGGCGGCGTTCCTCAGCATCCAGGCGAACAACTTTTCGCGCCAAAGCGCCATCCCCGGCCGCGCCGAAGCGATCAGGGTCTGGCGCGAGAGGAAGAAGCTGGTCTTCATCATCTCGAACGGTTCACCGCACATGGTATAGGTCTTGAGCGCGGCGGGGACGTCGCTCTCCTCAAGGAAGCCGTACTTGAGCGTCAGCCGGAAAAAGCCGTTGCCCATGTCCTTGCAGGCATAGCGCTCGGCCTCCTCCACATAAGGCACATCCTGGATCGCGACGGTGAGGATCACCACCCGCTCGTGCAGCACCTTGTTGTGCTTGATGTTGTGCAGCAGCGCCGAGGGCACGCCTTTGTTGGTCGAAGCCATGAAAATCGCCGTACCCGGCACCCGCGCGGCGGAGCTGTGGGCGCTCTTGGCGAAGACTTCCACCGGGATCGTCCCTTCCGCCATGTTCTGCCGCATCAGCAGCCGCCCGCGCGACCAGGTGGTGAGCAGGGTGAAAATGAACAGGCCCATCGCCAGCGGCACCCAGCCGCCATGCGGCACCTTGATCAGGTTGGCGCCGAAATAGGCCATGTCGACCACGATAAACACCGCGATCAGCGGCACGGCCTTCCATAGCGGCCAGCGCCACAGCGTGATCAGCACCGCCGCCAGCAGCAGCGTATCGATGAACATCGCGCCGGTAACGGCAATGCCATACGCGGCGGCGAGTTTGCTCGACGAGCCGAAGCCCAGAACCAGCACCAGCACCATGACCATCAGGCCCCAGTTGATCACCGGAATGTAGATCTGCCCCGCGGTCGCCGCGCTGGTGTGCTTGATCTGCATGCGCGGCATGAAGCCGAGCTGGATCGCCTGCTGGGTCAGCGAGAACGCGCCGGAGATGACTGCCTGGCTGGCGATAATCGTGGCGAACAGCGCGAGGATTATCACCGGGACGCGCACAGCATCGGGGATCATCAGGAAGAACGGATCCTTGATGATATCGGCAGCGGCAGCGGCCGAGGGCTGGGACAGGACCATTGCCCCTTGACCCATGTAGTTGAGCATCAAGGTGGGAAGCACGAACGACAGCCAGCTTATGCCGATCGGCTTGCGGCCAAAGTGCCCCATATCGGCATAGAGCGCCTCCGCCCCGGTCACCGCGAGGACAACGCTGCCCATCGCGACAAAGGCGCGGAACCCGTCGGTCACGAAGAAATTGAGCGCATTCAGGGGGTTCAGCGTTTCCATCACGATCCCGGGCATGGCCGCGAGGTGCATCACTCCAAGCACCGCCAACGTGACGAAATAGACCAGCATGATCGGCCCGAACAGCCGCCCGACCTTGTCGGTCCCGCGCGATTGAATGGCGAACAGGCCGAACAGGATCGCCACGGCAATCGGCACGATCAGGGGCTTGAAGCCGGGGTTTATGTATTGCAGGCCCTCGGTCGCGGACAGCACCGACATCGCCGGCGTGATCATCGAATCGCCATAGAACAAGGCTGTCGCGAAGACGCCGAGCAGGATGAACGGCCCGGTCCATTTCGCCCCGTCCGACTTGCGGTTGATCAGCGCGAGCAGTGCCAGACTGCCGCCTTCGCCCTTGTTGTCGGCCTTCATGATGGTGAGGACGTATTTGAAGGTCACCACGATCATCATCGACCAGAACACCAGGCTCAGCACGCCATGGATGTGGACCGGATCGACGCTGATGCCGGGCGCGCCATCGTGCGAGGCGAAGGTTTCGCGGAAGGCGTAGAGCGGGCTGGTGCCGATATCGCCGAAGACGACGCCGATCGCGCCGATCGCCAGCTTGAGCAGGCCTTCGTTGCCGTGGCCGTGATGGGCCGGCCCTTCCGGCGCAGCGGCATCGCCGGTCTGCACCGACGGGTTATTTCCGCCTTGACTGGTTTCGCTCATTTGTGCGCCCCTGGCGGCCTTCGCTCGGCTTACCGCCTGTTCCGCGGATGCGGCAAGGCGCGAGCGCTTAGCAGCATGGGAAAGCCGCTGCAATCGCGCTCATTGTACCGCACCCGCGTCACGCTGCCGGGCGATCAGCATATCGAGCCGGACGAGCTTTTCGGCGAGGCCGGCCCGCCACGGCGCATCGCCGGGCGCGCGATCAAGCAGACCCGCCCACGTCGTCCGGGCCTCGCCAAAGCGACCGGACTGAGCGAGCGCCAGGCCAAGGAAATAGGGCGGCCCCGGTTGATCCGGCGACAGTTCGGCGGCCTTGCGATAGGCATGGAGCGCCGCCGGTGAAAGCGTGCCTTCGGCATGGGCGACCAGCACGTTGGCGAGCGCCAGCCAGGCCTCCGCATTGACCGGCCTGCGCTCCAAGGCAATCCGCAGCACGCCGGCGGCGTCGGCGAACTGCCCGTTGCGGGTGAAGCCATCGGCGACGAGCAGCAGACTGTCGTCCGGCAGCCCGGCCCGGCCCGAAAGCGCCGTTCGTTCCGCGACCAGCAGCGAACCATCGCTTGCCAGGGCCGCCACCGCCTGCTTCGGCGCGCCGGAGAGGCCGGGACGCGCCTGCGTGGCGTAGCCGGCGATGCCCAGGACCAGCGCCGCGCCCACGGCTTCCCAGCCCTTGCGCCGCCAGCCGGTGAACCAGGCGATCGCGGCGAAAGCGGCCAGCGCGAGTCCTATGGCGAACAGCCAGCCCATTACCCCCTGCTCCCGCCGAACCGCCGCCGCAGCAAGAGCGCGGCGAGCGCCAGCACGAACAGCGGCAGGGCGAACAGCGGCCAGGTCCGCGCGGTCACCCGGGGTGCATAGGACACATAGTCGCCATAGCGCTCGATCAGCCAGCCCCGGATCGCCTCGGCGTCCTCGCCGGCGGCGATGCGCTGGCGCACCTGGTTGCGCATGTCGCCCGCCAGCGGCGCATCCGAATCGGCGATCGACTGGCCCTGGCAGGTGATGCAGCGCAGGGTCTCCATCAGCGCCTTGGCCCTGGCCTCCTGCGCCGGATCGTCGAGCTGGCGGTAGGCATAGGGCGCGGGCGGCAGCGAATCCTGGGCAAGCGCGGGAGCCGCCACGAGGACGAGCAAGGCAAGCAGTACCGGTCTCACCGCCCGGCCTCCCGCAGTTTCTCCAGGATCATCGGCACCTGCTCCGCGCGGATTTCGCCGATGTGCTGGTAGCGGATCGTGCCCTTGGCATCGACCACGAAAGTCTCCGGCACGCCGGACGAACCCAATCGCCAACTGCACGGCGCTGACATCGTCGGCGCCGATCCGCGCATAGGGATTGCCATGGCGGGCAAGGAACGCGGCGACGTCCTCCGGGCGGTCGCGAATGGCGACACCATGGATCTCTACTCCCTGCCCGGCCAGCGCCGCAAGCTGCGGCGCTTCGACCGCGCAGGGAATGCACCAGCTGGCGAAGACATTGAGCAGCCGGGGCCTGCCACCGATGAGGTCACGGGTGGCGAGGCCCGGCCTTTCGGCAACGGCGGCCCGGAGGGTGAACTGCGGCAAGGGCTTGCCGACCATGGCGCTGGCGACATCGCGCGAAGCGGGCCGCAGCAGGCCGATGAGGACCAGCCCGACGAATGCCGCGAACAGCGCCAGCGGCAGCCACAGCGCCCAGCGGCGGGGTTTCGCCTCTCCGCTCACCGTTCTTGCCTCGCGCGGCGGTAGGCGATCTTGTCGCGGGCGGCCATGCGGCGAAGATCGCTTGCCACCCGGCCGATCAGCGCGAACAGCCCGCCTAGGGCGATGAGCACGCCGCCCAGCCAGATCAGCGGCACGAACGGCTTCCACCACAGCCTGAGCTGCCAGCGCCCGTCTTCGGCCTGATCGCCGAGCACGGCATAAAGCTGGCCGTTCCAGCGGGTAACCAGCGATGATTCGGTGGTCTGCTGCACCGGCGTCCAGAAGCTGCGGCTCTGCGGGTGAAGTATGACGGGCTTGCCACCGGCATAGCTCGCCAGCATTTCGGCCTCGAGCGCAGTCCAGTTCGGTCCGGCAACCGGGGCGACGGACTTCAGCGTCACGTTCCAGGGCCCCACCTGCGCGGCGCCGCCGGCGTTCACCGCGACCAGCCGTTCCTTGGTCCAGGCGCTATCGCTCGCCATACCGAACAGCGCCACGGCGATCCCCAGGTGCGCCAGCACCATGCCCCAGACCGGCAATGGCGTGCGCCGCAAGTCACGCCCGCGCAGCGGCAGAAGACTGGCCACGGCAAGGCCGACGGACAGGGTCAGACCGAGCATGGGCAGCAGGCCGATATCCCCGAGTGCGCCGAGACCGATGCCCACCCCCAGGATCAGGCTCACCGGCAACCAGAGCGAAACCCGCACCCGCTTGAAGCTGTCGCGCCGCCAGCGCAGCAACGGGCCCACGCCCATGATCAGCAGCATCGGCACCGCGAACAACGCGGTCATCGGGTTGAAGTACGGCGGGCCGACCGAAACCTTGCTGCCCATCGCCTCGGCCAGCAGCGGATAGAGCGTGCCGAACAGCACGATCGCCAGGATCGCCGACAGCATGACATTGTTGAACACCAGCGCGCCTTCGCGGCTGGTGACGGCGAAGCGCTGGCCTTCGCTGATGCTCGCCGCGCGCAGGGCGAACAGCGTCAACGCGCCGCCGATGTAGATCGCCAGCAGCGCGAGGATGAAGCTCCCCCGCTCGGGATCGACGGCGAAGGCGTGGACGCTGGTTAGAATGCCCGAGCGCACCAGGAAGGTGCCGACCATCGACATCGAAAAGGCGACGACGCCGAGCATCACCGTCCAGGCCCTCAGCGCATTCCTCGACGCCAGCACGGAGACCGAATGGAGCAGCGCGGTCGCCGCCAGCCAGGGCATCAGCGAGGCGTTCTCGACCGGATCCCAGAACCACCAGCCGCCCCAGCCGAGCTCGTAATAGGCCCAGTAGCTCCCGGCGGTGATGCCGAGCGTCAGGAATATCCAAGCCCCCAGCACCCAGGGCCGCATGGCGCGGGCGAAGGCCGGGCCGACCTCGCGCGTCACCAGCGCGCCGATCGCGAAACTGAACGCCACCGACAGCCCGACATAGCCGAAGTAGAGCGTCGGCGGGTGGAAGGCCAGGCCCAGGTCCTGCAGCAGCGGATTGAGCCCCTGGCCCTCCGGCGGCGCCGGATAGAGCCGTTCGAACGGATTGGAGGCGATCAGCAGGAAGGCGTAAAAGCCCAGGCTGACGAAAGCCTGCCCGGCGAGCGTCGCCAGCACGGTGCGCTCGGGCAGGCGCTTCTCGACCAAGGCGACGAATGCCCCGGCCAGGCCCATCACCATCACCCACAGCAGCATCGAGCCTTCGTGATTGCCCCAGGCGCCGGCCAGCTTGTAGATGAACGGCTTGGCCGAATGCGAATTCATCGCCACCAGCTTGACCGACAGATCGGTGCGGCAGAACAACAGGATCAGCGAGGCGAAGGCGCCCAGCGCGAGCAGACCCTGGACCGCGGCGGCGGGGCGGACGATTGCGGCCAAACCCTGCCCCCGCGGTGTCAGCGCCAGCGCCCCGCAGACCAGCTGCAAAGCCGCCAACGCCGCCGCCAGCCACAGCGCGGCCAGTCCGAATTCGGCGATCATTCGGCTTGGCTCATTTGGTTTCGGCGACCACTTGCTTGGCCTGATGGGCGGTCATGTCCTTCATCTCGCGCGGGACATAGCGCTCATCGTGCTTGGCGAGCAAATTGTCCGCGACGAAAACGCCATCCGCGCGCAAGCTGCCTTCGGCAACGACGCCCGAACCCTCGACGAACAGGTCCGGCGCGATTCCGCTAAAGCGGACCGGCACTCGCGCCTTGCCGTCGCCGACGACGAAAGCGATTGTCACTCCGTCAGCCTGCCGCACGATCGAGCCGCGCTCGACCATACCGCCGAGCCGCACCGCCCGGTCAACTTCGGGCGGTTTCGCGGCGATGTCGGCGGGCACGTAGAAATAGCTCGCCTGGTTCCGCAAGGCCCAGGCCGCCAGCAATGCGGCGGCGATCAGGGCGGCGAGCGCGATCAGCACCAGCACCAGCCGCTGGTGCTTCGGCTTGATGGACGTAGTCACTGCTCGCGGCTCCGGTCACGGCGGCGCTCGGCTCGGCGCATGGCCAGCCAGCTCCAGACCACCAGCGCCAGCACGCCGCCAAAGCCCACGGCATAGGCGGCTATGACAAAGCGCCATTGATCGAGCGCTTCGCGGGCTATTTGATCGGGAGCGAGCATATCCGGGCGCTTTGGCAGGCGACCCGGCCCGGGGCAAGTCTCAGAGTTTGATTCGAAATTCGCGAAAGTGCGAATTTCGGCTCGGCACCGGCCCGCTCCCCCGCCCGGCCACCCAACGAAATGGTATGTTCTGGGTGGCCGGGCGGGGGAGCGGGCCGGTGCCGAACGATCCGAAACGCAAGTTTCGGATCAGACACTAAGACTGGAACGGAAGCGCCCCTTGGGAGGCTGGGGCGATCGACGGGGTTTGAACCCGCGACCTCCGGTACCACAAACCGGCGCTCTAACCAACTGAGCTACGATCGCCACACACGCAAAAGGCCAAGGCCAGATCATGGGCCAAATGCGGGAGCGGCCTCTCGCACAGGTGCGGCGGATTGGGAAGAAAAAACTGGCGCAGGCCTGTCCCAACGACTGGTTGCGGCATGGACCGCATCGAATTTACCAACCAAATGTTAAGGGTGGCCCGGTAGCCTTGCCGGGCAATAGTCCAGGGGTAACCTATGAGCGCGGTATTGGCGCGTTTGAACGCGGTTTACGATGCGGTCGTGCCCAAGCGGCGCAAGGTCGCCCGTAATGCGGCCTGGGCCACGGCGACCGTCAGCTCGGCCAATGGCGATAGCAGCGAGGTCAGCCTCGCGGATATTTCCACGCACGGCCTGCGAATCAGCGGCGTGGATGCCTGGTTGCGTACGGGCCAATTCGTTTCGATCACACTCGACAGGGAACAGCCGTTGCGGGCAATCGTCCGCTGGGTGCGCGATGGCGAGGCCGGCATGGAGCTTCTCCGGCCGATCCCTGGCGACCGGGCCGAGTGGCACGCGCTGATCGATTCGCCGTTCGGCGGCTAGGAAGGTATTACCTCAATACTTCCAGCACTTCCATCCAATACCTAGCGCGATATTAACCAATTGACGTTACAGCAAGCTGTCGCTTGCAGTCCGGTATGGCACCTCTTGCCGTTCGAACTTTGGCGGCGGGATCGATGGGACTCGGTCTCCAGGGGCAACCGAAACAGGGTATCGCAAATGGGTAACGCCAAGCCACTGACAGGAACTGGCCAGGCCGGACAAACGCCATCGCGCCGCGTCGCGCAACGCAGCCCGGCATCGCTGCAATGCCGCATCCGCAGCAACTTCGGCGACATCGCCGACGCCGACCTGAAGGACATCTCGATTTTCGGCTGCAATATCGAAAGCGAGGCCGACTGGCTGCAGCCGGGCAGGTTCATTGCGATCCGGCTCGATCGCACGCCGCCGCTTCAGGCGATCATCCGCTGGGCGCGCAACGGGGCGGCGGGTCTGGAATTTCTCAGGGAAATCCCCCGCGATCGCCAGGATTGGCTCGCGCTTATCGATTGACCGGCGGTAGCGCCGCTGGCTCAGCTCTTCTTGAGCGTGAGGCCACCGAACCGCTTGTTGAACTGCGCGACGCGGCCACCCTGATCGAGCTGGCGGGTTCCGCCGGTCCATGCCGGATGCGATGTCGGATCGATTTCGAGCACCAGCGTATCGCCTTCCTTGCCCCAGGTGGAGCGGGTCTCGAACACGGTGCCGTCGGTCATCTGCACCTTGATGGCGTGATAATCGGGATGGCCTTCGGTCTTCATGTCACGTCGTCTTTCTTTGTGGCCGGTTCCGACCGGCCTGAACAGGAAGCGGGGCGCTTAGCTTCGCCAAGCTGCTTTGTCCAGCCTTTCGGCTGGAGGGCGGCACCGGCCCGCTCCCCCGGCCCGGCCACCCGACAGTGTATCTTATGGGTGGCCGGGCCGGGGGAGCGGGCCGGTGCCGCAAGGCAGGGCCGGATGGCCCAGCCGCATCCGTCAAGAAGCAGGCGGATCGGCCACCATCGCGGTAAACTTGACCTCGCAGGTCAACTTGCCTTCCACCGAGGCCTTGCCCCAGAACTTGCACACCCGCGCGCGCTTCTGGACGAAGCCGACGTTGAGGTCGAGCAGCACGCCCGGCTCCACCGGTGAGCGGAACTTGGCTTCGTCGATAGCCATGAAATAGACGAGCTTGCCCGACCCCGCGAGTTCGAGCGTTTCGATCGCCAGGATCGCCGCCGCCTGGGCCAGCGCCTCGATCTGCAGCACGCCGGGCATGATCGGCCGTCCGGGGAAATGGCCCTGGAAGAACTGCTCGTTGAAGCTGACCGCCTTGACCGCGTGAATCTCCTCGCCGACGGTCAGCATCTTGACCCGATCGACCAGTAGCAAAGGATAGCGGTGCGGCAGGGCCGCGAGAATCTGGGCGATGTCATAGGCGGGCGCGGCCTGGGCCGCGCCGCCGCTGGTTTCCTCGCTCACCGCCGCCCCCAGCCGGTTCGACTAGCGTCCGCCGGGTACGGGCTGCGCCGGGCGGGAAGCCGGGGCCGGCTGTCCGGCGGCCGCCGGGGCCTGGCCGGCGCGCTGCTGCTGCGCCGCTTGCGCCGCCCGCGCCTCGCGCATCTCGCGCGGTTCCCAGCCCTGCGGCGGGACCAGCTGTGCGGAGGGAACCGTCCTGTTCAGCTCCTCGACCACCGCCGGGCTGAGATTGTACTTGCTGTTGAACGAAAAGGTCGCCTGGGGCCCGAGCACCATGGTGATGTTGTTCTTGACCATCGCCGCCTGCACCGCGGCTTCCAGCTTTTCCTCGATCTGTTCGATCACATAGGCTTCGGAGAGCTGGACCGGCGCCAGCATGCGATTGACTTCCTGCTGGCCGGCCTGCTGGATCTGCTGGATCTGGGCATACTGCTGCTGCAGGGCGTTCTGGTTCGGGGTGGCGGCGCGGCTATCGGCCTGAAGCTTGTCGATCAACGGCTTCAATTGCGCATCGATCTGCTGTGCGCGCGATTGCGCGGAATCGAGCGTCGCCTTGTAGGTGATCGGCCGCTGCTGCTGCGCGACCTTGAACGCGTTCGAATTGGCGAGGATTTCCTCGCGGCTGGCGATGGCGAGGCCCGGGACCATCGGCCCGGACGACGCGTTATCCTTGTCCTTCTTTTGCGCGAGCACGGGCTGAGCCGGCAAGGCGAGCAGCAGGGCGCCGAGAACGGCGAATTTCGAAAGGGTCTTCATTGGAATTGGGTTCCTACGTTGAAAGTAAATGACTTGGTGTCGTCACCCTCGCGCTTGAGCAGCGTCTTGGCGAAGTCGATGCGGAACGGGCCGAACGGCGAATTCCAGTTGAAGCCGACGCCGATTGCCAGGCGCGGCTTCCAGCTGTTGCCGAGAAAACGTTCCTGGAACACCGGAACCACGCGAGCAATTGATTGCTGGTTCAGCGCTGTTCCCAGACAGGCCGGCGGATTCGGATTGACTGCGTTCGTCACCCTGGCGGAAACGGCGTTTATGCAGGTTACCGTCCCATTTTCGGCGGTGGAAGATTCGGCGGAGTTAACCTGAATGAAAAGCGGCGCCCCGGTCGAATCCAGCTCCGGGATATTCCTTTGGGCCAAATTGAACTGCAAATTGGGCTTGCGAATACCCCAGACCGCGCCAACATCGGCGAAAATCGACGGCCTGAGGCCCAGTTCCTTGGCGCCCGAACCCAAGGGAATTTCGAGTTCAAGCCGCCCTTGATAGTAGTACCTGCCGCCCAGCGCGTCATCCACCCAGCCGTCGCGATCCGCCCCGACAACCAGGTTGCAATTGTCAGGACCGATAGGCTGCGTCTGATCGCAAGGCCCGGTGAAGGTGGGATTGATCTGGTCGGCAGCGAACTGGCGGAATATTCTCGGTCCGATGCCTCGTATATCGAAGCCCCGCATTTGCGGTTCACCGAGATAGAAGCGATCGGTAAGGCGGACATCGTCGGTTCCGGTGATGGGATTGCCGCTCTTGTCGAAAGACTTGATAAGGCCGCCCTCGGCCGAGACCGAGAAGATGAATCCCTTGCCGACCGGGAAGTACTTCGCCGCATTGGCGCGCACCCTGCCGTATTTCACCGACCCGCCGAGCCCGGCGAAATCACCGCTCACCGAAACCAGGCTGCCACGCGTGGGATGGACGCGGTTGTCGAGCGTATCATGGATCAGCGACAGACCGAGGATCGAGCTGGTCCGCTTGCCCAGCGCCTCGCACAGATAGCGCCCGGCAAGCTGGGAATCGCAGGAACCGTTGGTGAAGAACTGGTCCCGGTCCAGCGAGACCTTGTCCATGTTGAGCGTATAGCTCGCCACCGCTGTCAGGTATTCGGTCAGCGGCACACCGGCGCGGATCGACAGGCCGGTGGTCGCCTGCTGGTAGAGCGTGTTGCGGTTGTTATCGATGAAGTTGAAGCCGTCGTAGTCGCGCCGGTAGATGCTGACGCCCATCGAGACATTGCGGTCGAACAGGTAGGGTTCGGTAAAGCTCGCCTCGACGCTCTTCGAATATTTCGAATAGGCGCCGGAAAGCCCGATGGTCTGGCCGCGCCCGCGCCAATTGCGTTGCTGAACAGAGGCCTGGAAGATAAAGCTCTCAATCGACGAGAAGCCGGCCGAGAGTTGCAGTTCGCCGGTTGGCTTTTCCTCGACATTGGCTTCCAGGATAATCCGGTCCGGCGTGCTGCCCGGCTTCTGCTCGACCTCGAACTTCTCCTGGAAATAGCCGAGCGACTTGATCCGGTTGGTCGAGCGCTTGACCTGCAACGAATTGAACGCATCGCCCTCGGCAATGCGGAATTCGCGGCGGATCACCTTGTCCTGGGTCAGCGAGTTGCCGTTGATATCGATTCGCTCGACATAGACCCGCGGCGCTTCGGCGATGACGAAGTTGATCCCCATCGACAGGGTTTCTTTGCTGCGGCTGTATTCGGGCCGCACGTCGGCGAAAGCATAGCCGAAAGTGCCCGCCGTTTCGTTCAGGCGCTCGATCGTGTCTTCGACCAGCTTGGCGTCGTACCAGTTGCCGGTCTTCATCGGCAGCTGGCCGGCCAGGATCGCGCCGTCGAAGTCGCGCAGCTGGCTTTCGACCTTGACGTCGCCGAAGGTGTAGCGCTCACCCTCCTCGACGACATAGGTGATGATGAAGTCTTTCTTGTCCGGTGTCAGCTCGGCGACGGCGGAAACCACGCGGAAATCGGCATATCCCTTGGTCAGGTAGAACTGGCGCAGCTTCTGCTGGTCGAAAGCCATCCGGTCCGGATCATAGCTGGTGCCCGAGCTGAAGAAGCGGAACATGCGCGCCTGCTTGGTCACCATCTCTTCGCGCAGATCGCCGTCGGTAAACCGCTCGTTGCCGATGATGTTGATCTGGCGAACCTTGCTCTTGGGTCCTTCGGTGATCTCGAAGACGATATCGACGCGGTTCTGCTCGAGCATCACCATCTTGGGCTCGACCGAAGCGGCGAAGCGGCCCTGGCGCTTGTAAAGCTCGATGATCCGCGAAACGTCCGCCCGCACTTTCGACCGGGTGAATATCTGGCGCGGCGAAAGCTTGATCTCGGGGAGGATCTTCTCCTCCTTGATGCGCTTGTTGCCCTCCAGAACGATGCGGTTGATGACCGGGTTTTCCTTGACCTGGATCACCACGTGGCCTTCCTCGTTCTTGATCTGAACGTCGGAAAACAGCTCGGTCGCGAACAGGTCCTTGAGCGCCTGATCGGCATTGGCCTGGGTGTATATCTGCCCGTGGCGCAGGCGGATGTAAGAGCGGATCGTATCTGGCTCCAGCCGTTGCATGCCCGCCACGGTGATCGACTGGATGGTCGCGGATGCGGGGGCAACATCGGCCGCGGGAGCAGCTGCGGCTGGCGCGGCGGGAGGCTGGGCGGCGTCTGCTTGCTGGGCGAAAGCGACGCCGGGCATCCCCGCGAGAATCGAGGTCCCAAGCATGGCCACGGCGATATTGGACATGCTTCGGGCCTCGATGCTGCGTATCATGCTCAATCCTAATTTCAGCAACGCAATCATCGGTATCCGGCCCCTCGGACAGATTGCGCTTGCCAGTCAACCCGGCAGCCCGCGGTTATGCCCCATCACCGCCAGCAATCGCCGCCTCTGCCCCAAGCAGTGCGGCCAATCAAGCAATCTATCCCGCGGAAACTTCGCTACGTCCCGGTTCTCCACCACCTAGCCGCCGAACAGGCTGAGCGAGGCGATATCGTTGATCGTGACGAACAGCATCAGGGCCAGCACAAAGGCCAGTCCGGTACGGAACGCCCACTCCTGACTGCGAAGACCAAGAGGCTTCCGGCGCACCGCTTCCGCTGCGTAAAAAGCCAGGTGCCCGCCGTCGAGGCCAGGGATTGGCAGGAGGTTAATGAATGCCAAATTAATCGAAATAAGCGCCGCAAAAGAAACGAATTCCAGCCAGCCCAGAGTGAACTGCTCGCCCGAAAGCTTGGCGATCTTGATCGGCCCGCCCAGTTCCTTGACCGAGCGCTCGCCGACGACAATCTGGCCGATCGCCGTGATCATGACGCGAAACGCTTGCTCGCACTGATCGACGCCAAGCCGGGCGGCGGCGATCGGTCCGACCCGCTCGTAGCGAACCGCATTGCCGATGCCGATCTTGCCCTTGCGGACCACATTGCCGAAGGAATCGGTCTCCTGCACCGCGGCGATTTTCACCGGAATTACGAGCTTTTTGCCGCCCCGGTCCAGTGTCACTTCGATCGTGCGGCCGGGAAACAGCACGACATGGCCAACGATGTCGTCGAAATCGCCGATTGTGTCTCCGTCGATCTCGACAATCCGGTCACCCACTCTGAGACCTGCCGCCTGAGCCGCTGACTGGGCCTCGAAATGCCCGATCTCGGGGGTGGCGAGCGGCTGGCCGTAGGTCATGAAGAAGGCGACAAAGATCGCCCAAGCGAAGACGAGATTGGTCAGCGGCCCAGCCAGCACAATCAAAGTACGTTGCCACAAGGGCTTGGCGTGAAAAGTTAAGGACAGTTCGTGGGGTGAGAGCTTCTGCGCTTCGCCATCGGGCATGCCCACCTCGTTCCAGTCGCCGGCGAACTGGACGTAGCCGCCCAGCGGGATCGCCGAGAGCTTCCAGCGGGTGCCGCGCCGGTCGGTCCAGCCCCACAGCTCCTTGCCGAAACCGACCGAGAAGGCGTCGGCCTTCACGCCGAACAGCCGCCCGACGAGGTAGTGGCCCAGCTCGTGGATCGTCACCAGCGGGCCAAGCAACAGCAGAAAGGCGAACAACGTCACCACAATGGAAGGGCTTTCTAGCAAGTCAGGCAAGCTCCATCAGCGAGCGGGCGCACAGGCGCGCTTCCCGATCGACGGCGATCACTTCATCGAGCGAAGCGGGCGCGGGGGGTGCATGGGCGCACAGCACATCTTCGACATATGCGGCGATACGGGTGAACGGAATGTGACCGGCGAGGAATGCCGCCACCGCGATCTCGTTCGCCGCGTTGAGCACCGCCGGCACGGCCCCGCCCGCTTCGGCCGCCTGGCGGGCCAGCCGGGTCGCGGGAAAGCGGTCTTCGTCGGGCGCGCGGAAGGTCAGCGTGCCGATCGCGGCGAGATCGAGCGGCGCGCACGGCGTGTCCATCCGCGCCGGCCAGGCCAGCGTCGAGGCGATCGGCACCCGCATGTCGGACGGGCCGAGCTGGGCCAGCGTCGAACCGTCGCGGTATTCGACCATCGAATGGACGATGCTCTGCGGGTGGACGATGATGCGGATCCGGTCGAGCCCGACCGGGAACAGGTGATGCGCCTCGATCAGTTCCAGCCCCTTGTTGAACATGGTGGCGCTGTCGACACTGATCTTCGCGCCCATGTCCCAGTTGGGGTGCTTGACCGCCTGGGCGGGGGTGGCGTGCGCCAGCTCGTCGCATGCTCCAGTCGCGGAAAGGGCCGCCGCTGGCGGTCAGCGTGATCCAGCGGACATTGGCCGGGTCATTGCCGGCAAGGCACTGGAAAATGGCGTTGTGCTCACTGTCCACCGGAAGCAACGTCGCGCCGTGGCGGGCGACCGCCCGGGTCATCACTTCGCCCGCCGAAACCAGCGCTTCCTTGTTGGCGAGGCCGACAATGCCGCCGTTCTCAATGGCAGCCATGGTCGGGCCAAGGCCGGCGCAGCCGACGATGGCGGCGATGGTCATGTCGGCGGGCCGGGCGGCGGCCTCGGTGAGAGCCGCGCTGCCGCCGGCGCTCTCGACGTGCGACCCGACGAGCAGTTCCCGCAGCTGCGGCAGGCGGCTCTCATCGGATACAACGGCCAGCTCGGCGGAAAATTCCCTTGCTAGTTTGGCCAGCTCTTCGGCGTTGCCATTGGCGGTGAGCGCGACCACCCGCCACTTGTCCTTCTCGCGCCGGATCAGGTCGAGCGTGGAAGCCCCGATCGAGCCGGTGGCGCCGAGGATGGAGATGGTGCGGATTGTCACGGCGCCCCTATAGTCCCGGCGAGGGTGACAAGGCCAATGACAAATGACACGGCGAGCAGGCCATCGACCCGGTCGAACAGGCCGCCGTGACCGGGGATCAGATGGCTGGAATCCTTTACCCCCGCGCGGCGCTTCATCCAGCTTTCGAAGAAGTCTCCGGCTTGGGCGACGATGGCCAGCAAGCATCCCGACAGGGCAAGTCCGACGATTTGCGAAGAGGGGTCCAGGCAAGTCCTCGCCATCGCGCAGCCGCCTTCCAGCGACATTGCATGGCGATATTCGGCGAACGTGATTGCGACCAAGGCCAGGGCGGCCGCAGCCATGCCGCCAATGAGGCCGGCCCACGTCTTGGATGGGCTGATGGAGGGAGCGATCTTCGGTCCGCCGATTGTGCGCCCGGCGAAATATGCACCGACATCGACGGCAATGACCATGGCCACCACGGTCAAAACGGTGACCATGCTCTCGCCCGGCCGCCGCAGCGCCATGAGCATGGCCGCCGCCAGAGCGATGTAGAGAATGCCCGCAAGCATCCACACTGGCCGTTCAAGCGGTCCATGCGCAAACCCGCGCACAAGGCCGCGCCACTCCCACAGCACCCCGGCCGCAACCACGCCAACCAAGCCGATCCAGGCCCAGCCGCCCAGCCACAGCGCTGTCCCCGCCACGGCTAGCATGACCAGGGCCGAGGCGGTGCGCACGCCGAGGTCGGATTTCTTTGCGGGCGCCTGGGTCATGCAATCCTCCCCGGCACGGGGAGGGGGACCGATGCGAAGCATGGTGGAGGGGCACAGGCCGATAACCGCGCCTCCGCAGTGTTGCGTTATGCCGAGGGTGCCCCTCCACCAGCTTCGCTGGTCCCCCTCCCCGTGCCGGGGAGGATTTTCACCGCCCGCCATAGCGCCGCTCCCGCCGCGCGAATTCATCCAGCGCTTCCTGCAAATGCTCCGGCCCGAAATCAGGCCACAGCACGTCGGTGAAATAGAGTTCGGCATAGGCCGCCTGCCATAGCAGGAAATTCGACAGCCGCACCTCGCCCGACGTGCGGATCAACAGGTCTAGCGGCGGCATGCCCGCCGTATCCAATTCCGCCGCGATGCCTTCCACCGTCACCGCCCCTTTCGCCGCCGCAGTCGCCGCGGCGCGGGCGATCTCGTCCTGCGCGCCGTAGTTGAGCGCCACCGCCAGGATCACGCCGCTGTTCGCGGCGGTCTCGGTCAGGGCGCGATCGACCAGTTCGGCGACGTCCTTCGGAAAGGCCGTGTGATCGCCGATGATCCGCAGCCGCACGTTGTTCGCCTTGAATTCCTCAAGATCGCTCAGAATGAACCGCTTCATCAGTCCCATCAGCGCGGAAATCTCGTCCTCGCTGCGCCGCCAGTTCTCGGTGGAGAAAGCGTAGAGCGTCAGCGCCTCGAGCCCCAGCTCCCGCGCCGCCCGGGCGATCCGCCGCACCGCCTCGACCCCGCGCCGGTGCCCTTCGGCGCGCGGCAGGTGACGCTGCTTGGCCCAGCGGCCGTTGCCGTCCATGATGATGGCGACGTGGCGGGCGGTGGTCACAGTGCTACCTTCCGCTCATCCTGAGCCTTGAGCCAGTATAAGGGTCGAGACCTCACTGGGTCAGGATTTCCTTTTCCTTCGCCGCCGCGACTTCGTCCGCCGCCTTGATCATGTCGTCGGTGAGCTTCTGCACTTCGGCCTCGCCGCGCTTGCGCTCGTCCTCGCCGATTTCCTTCTTGGTCTCGTCGGCCTTGAGATTGTCCATCCCGTCGCGCCGGACGTTGCGAATCGCGACGCGGGCCTTTTCGGCATACTGGTGGGCGAGCTTGGCCAGCTCCTTGCGGCGTTCCTCGGTAAGGTCCGGGATCGGCAGGCGCAGGGTGTTGCCGTCGTTGATCGGATTGAGCCCCAGCCCCGCCGAGCGGATCGCCTTTTCGACCGGGCCGATGTTGCTCTTGTCCCACACCTGCACGGTGAGCATGCGCGGCTCGGGCGCGGATACCGTCGCCACCTGGTTGAGCGGCATGTGGCTACCATAGACCTCCACCGTGATCGGATCGAGCAGGGTGGTGTTGGCGCGTCCGGTCCTGAGGCCACCAAGATCGTGCCGCAGCAATTCGACCGCGCCCTTCATCCGGCGTTCGAGATCCGCCTTGTCGTATTTCGCCATGGTCAGGCTCCCTTCTGTACGATCGTCCGCATGCCTTCGCCCCGCAGTACGCGGGCGAGGTTGCCCTGTTCGCGGATCGAGAAGACGACGATCGGAATTGCATTGTCGCGGCACAGCGCCACGGCGCTGGCGTCCATTACCTTGAGGTTGCCCGCCAGAACGGTGCCGTAATCGACTGTATCGTAGCGCTTTGCCGCCGGGTTGGTCTTGGGATCGCTGTCGTAGACACCGTCTACGCTGGTGCCTTTGAACAGGGCATCGCACTTCATTTCCGCCGCGCGCAGCGCCGCGCCGCTGTCGGTGGTGAAATAGGGGCTGCCGACGCCGGCGGCGAAAATCACCACCCGGCCCTTCTCCAGATGCCGTTCCGCCCGCCGGCGGATCACCGGCTCGCAGACCTTGTCCATCTCGATCGCCGATTGCACCCGCGTTTCGACGCCGAGGTTTTCGAGCGCGTTCTGCATGGCGAGCGCGTTCATCACCGTCGCCAGCATACCCATGTAATCGGCCTGCGCCCGGTCCATGCCCTTGGCCGCGCCGGCCATGCCGCGGAAGATGTTGCCGCCGCCGATGACCAGGCACACTTCAAGACCGGTGTCCTTCGCCGCCTTCACTTCCTTGGCCAGTTCGGCGACGAAGAGCGGATCGATGCCGAACTGCTGACTGCCCATCAGCACTTCGCCCGAAAGCTTCAGAAGGATGCGCTTGTACTTGGGCCTGGGCATGGGGCGGAGAACCTCGCGGCGTGATGCGGGGGCCTTAGACGCGCGGTGCGGTGCTGCCAAGGCGGGAAGCGAGAGTTTGTTTCGCGCAGAGTCGCAGAGCAAAGCAGAGGACGCAAAGCAGAAAAGTGGACTTCACGCGAAGGCGCAAAGGCGCAAAGAAGCCGATCCGAGCCGCAAGCTCAATTATCAACCGCATGTCGCTACTCGCACCGTGCGGATTGAGAGGAGCTTAGCCCCAGGCGATACCTCTTTGCGCTTTCGCGCCTTCGCGTGAGTTCAATCTCTTCTACTCTGCGAACTCCCTGCTTCTCTGCGCCTCTGCGCGAAACAAATGGAAAGGGCGGCGCCTTTGCAAGCACCGCCCCCCAAAGCCCGCCCCAATACGTCCTTGGCGCGGGCTAACTCTCGAGCGAATCAAGCCGTCGGCTGGGATATGCCCGCCGCCTCGGCCACTTCCGCCGCGAAGTCGGTCACCTTCTTCTCGATGCCTTCGCCGAGCTGGAAGCGGACATAGTCCTTGAGCACGATCTTCGCGCCCGCCACCTTGCCGGCCTGCTCGACCACCTGGGCGACCGGGGTCTTGTTGTCCATCACGAAGACCTGGCTGAGCAGCGCGTTGTCCTTGGCGAACTTGGCGGCGGCGCCGTCGGCGCGCTTGGCCAGGATATCCTCGGGGATCTGCTTGCCGCTCTTCGCCGCTTCCTCGATGGCCTTTTCGAGTGCGATCTTGCGTTCGCGATCGAGCACCTCGGGATCGAGATCGTCGGCCGACAGCGCCTGCGGGAAAGCCGCGGCGATGTGCATGGCGATCTGCTTGCCGAGCGGCTCGAGCACGTCCGCGGGTGCCTCGCTCTCCAGCGCGACCAGCACGCCGATCTTGCCGAGCATCGGCGCGGCGGCGTTGTGCATGTAGGGCACGACCAGGCCGCTGGAGACCGAAACGGTCTTCATCCGGCGCACCTGCTGGTTCTCGCCGATGGTGGCGACGTTGTTGGCCAGCACATCGGTCACCGTGCCGCCGCCCGGATAGGCGGAAGCCTTCAGCGCCTCGACGTCGTCGTTGGCGGCGCCCAGCGCCAATTGGGTGGTCTTGCGGACGAAATCCTGGAACTGATCGTTCTTGGCGACGAAATCGGTCTCGGAATTGACCTCCACGGCCACGCCCCGGGTGCCGGCCACCGCGACGCCGACCAGGCCCTCGGCCGCGGTGCGGCTCGATTTCTTGGCGACGGCGGCAAGGCCCTTGGCGCGCAGCAGATCGACCGCGGCTTCCATGTCGCCATCGGTTTCGTCGAGCGCCTTCTTGCAATCCATCATGCCCGCGCCGGTGCGCTCGCGCAGGTTTTTCACGTCAGTGGCGGTGTAAGCCATCACGGATATCCTCTTGAATTTACAGAATGCCGCCGGGTTCTGGACCCGGCGGGCTACATTCGTGTGACGGGCGATCAAGCCTCGGCAGCGGCTTCCTCGCCAGGTTCCTCAGGCGCGACCGCATCGGCGGCAGCTTCCATCGAGACGGCAGCCTCTTCAACCGGCGCCTCCTCGATCACGGCGGCCTCTTCCGGCAGCGGTTCGTCCATCGCGCCGATATCGGCGCCCGAATCGATCACGCCCTCGCGGCGGCCCTTGGTCGCGGCCTGAGCGATCGCTTCGCAATAGAGCCGGACCGCGCGGCTGGCGTCGTCATTGGCGGGCACCGGGAAGGCGATGCCCGAAGGATCGACGTTCGAATCGAGAATGCCGACCACCGGAATGCCGAGCACGTTGGCTTCCTTGATCGCCAGCTCTTCCTTGTTGGCGTCGATCACGAACATCACGTCGGGAATGCCGCCCATGTCGCGGATGCCGCCGAGCGACATCTCGAGCTTGTCGCGTTCGCGGGTGAGCTGAAGCACTTCCTTCTTGGTCAGGCCCATGGTGTCGCCCGAAAGCTGTTCCTCGAGGCTCTTGAGCCGCTTGATCGAGTTGGAGATCGTCTTCCAGTTGGTCAGCATGCCGCCGAGCCAGCGGTGGTTGACGAAGTGCTGGCCGCACTGGCGCGCCGCCTCGGCGATCGGGCCCTGCGCCTGGCGCTTGGTGCCGACGAACAGAACCTTGCCGCCTGCCTGCACCGTCGCCGAAACGAATTCGAGCGCGCGGGCGAACAGCGGCACGGTCTGCGACAGGTCGAGAATGTGGACGCCGTTGCGCGCGCCGAAGATATACGGCTTCATGCGCGGGTTCCAGCGGTGGGTCTGGTGGCCGAAGTGAGCGCCGGCCTCGATCAATTGATGCATGGAAACGGTGGGAGCCGCCATGGCAGTATTCCTTTCCGGTTAGTGCCCCGAAGAGCCCTGGCGGGAAGCTGGAACCGTGCGGAAAAAGCCCGCTGCGGCACCGGTTTGTCAGTGCTTCCCGTGTGAATTTGTCCCAAGCCGCGGAGAATCCGGAAGCCTTGGACGAGCGGCCCCTTAGCCGCGGCGGCGGCGGAAATCCAGCCCCGATTTCAAAGCCCGTTCGCCAAAAAGAACAAACAGTGAATTATTTTGCTTGACGCATTGGAACATTTACGAACATTACGCCGGACATTCCGATGCGAGGGAGACGAAACAATGATCGCACTGCTGCTTTCCACCCTGTTCGCCGCCGCGACTTGCCTCGCTCTGGGGGCGATCGGATCGAGCTGGCGTAGCCACGGCGCGGCCTTGCTCGAACTGCGCGGCCAGATCGCGGGAATGCGGGCAAACCCGCGAACTGCGCTACCGGCTGATCACGACAACGGTTGGCGGCATCGACGCCCCGGCAAGCGCCACGGTTTACCGCCTTGAGTTCAAGGCGCGCTACGCGGAGCCTGCCGTTACAGGCCTGAACTGCGCGCCGCCGCTTGAACCGGGCATAGGCGACCAGGCCGATGGGTATCGTCAGCAGATAGACCGCGCAGATCCCGATCAAGGTCAGCCAGGGTTCGGTTATCAGCGCGGCCACCACCAGCCCGACCACGAGGATCAGTTCCAGCCGGATGCTGCCGCCGCGGCCGCAGCTTCGACCAGCTCAGCGTCGGCACGCTGGAAATCATCAGGAAGGCGATGCCCAGCAGCCAGGCCGCGACCAGGATCGGCTCGGCGAATTGCTCGTCGGCCGGTCTCGATCCACAGGTACATCGGCAGAAAGGCCAGACCCGCCCCGACCGGCGCGGGCACGCCGGTGAGGAAGCCCGCCGTCTTGTGCGGCTGGTCGTCCAGGTCGATACGGGCATTGAACCGCGCCAGGCGCAGCACGCAGCTGACGGCAAAGGCCAGCGCCGCCAGCCAGCCCAAGCTCTGCAGCGACACCGAGCGTCCACAGGTAGACGATCAGCGCCGGGCCGACGCCGAAGGAAATCGAATCGGCCAGACTGTCGAGCTCCGCCCCGAACCGCGACTGCGCCTTGAGCAGGCGGGCGATGCGCCCGTCGATACCGTCGAGCATTCCCGCGAGGATCACCGCCTGCACCGCTTTCTCGAAATCGCCGACGATGGCGAAGCGGATGCCGGTCAGCCCGATGCACACCGCCGCCGCCGTGATCGCATTGGGCACCAGCGCCCGCAGCGTCAGCCCGCCCGGCACACGGCCAGCCGTCGACCTCGCCGGCCGGCGCGCTCACTGGCTGACGCCCTCGATCAGCAATTGCTGGCCGATCGTCGCCAGCACGGTCTCGCCGGCGACGACTTTTTGCCCCAGCAGCACGCTCGGTTCGGTTCCCGCCGGCAGATAGACATCGACCCGGCTGCCAAAGCGGATCAGCCCGATGCGCTGACCGGCCGCAATCATGTCGCCGGGCTTGACGAAAGGCACGATCCGGCGCGCGACCAGTCCGGCGATCTGGGTGAAGCCGATCACCACGCCGTCGCCTCGCTCGATCAGGATATGTTGCCGCTCGTTCTCCTCGCTCGCCTTGTCGAGATCGGCGTTGAGGAACTTGCCGGGAATATAGACCACCCGCCGCACCGTGCCGCCGATCGGCGCGCGGTTGATGTGCACGTCGAACACGCTCATGAAGATCGAAATCCGGGTCACTGGCTCTTCGCCCAGCACCGGCGCGCCGCTGCCATCGTCCACGGTCAGTTCATGCGGCGGCGGCACTTTCCCGATCAGGGTGATCAGTCCGTCGGCGGGCGCGACGATCAACCGGTCCTCCTGGGGCGTCACCCGCCGGGGGTCGCGAAAGAAGGCGAGAATTCCCAGGGTCAGCACGGCCAATGGCCAGGCGATCGTTTCCCATGCGAGGAATGCGGCGAGCGCGACGGCCGCGGCGGCGATCAACGCGAACTTGCGGCCTTCGGGATGGACGGACGGCCAGTGCCACGCGGCATCGCCCCGCCCCTGGTTGTCTAGGATTTCACCGGGCATCGCGCGCCATCTAGGTCGAAGCAGGCGTAGCGGCAAGGCCGGTAACCAAACGATCTGTTTGCGCGGCCCACCGGGGAAGTGCACATCGCGGCAAACCCGCATCAAATTCAAAGGCTTTTGGTCATTCCCCCGTCAAGGTCGATTACCGTGCCCTGAAGCAAGTCCGATCCAGGTGGCCTGCCACCCGAAGCCCCGCAGGGGCGCAGGGTGGTGGACAGGGGTGGATTCGAACCACCGTACGCTTGCGCGGGCAGATTTACAGTCTGCTGCCTTTAACCACTCGGCCACCTGTCCCCACGCAGCCGGCAGTGCGCCGCCGGGCCGGGAAGGCGAGGCCAATGGCGAAGCGAGCCTTGCCTGTCAATGGGTCGGCTGGCAGGGAGCATCGATGGACACCACGGACACAGCAGCATGAGCAAGCCAAAGGCGCTGCGCGGGCGCGCGGGCCGCATGCAGGGCGGTCGCGGCTCGGGCCGGGCGAGCACCGGCGCGGTGCGCCTCTGGGGCCGCCACGCGGTCGAGGCGGCGCTCAACAACCCCGAGCGGCGCCACCGCAAGCTGTGGGCGACCCGCGAGGGCATTGCCTCGCTGGATGGCGAACTGCCGGCCAATTTCCCGCTCGAATATGCGCAAGCGGCGGATCTCGCCCGGCTGGTCGCCCGCGATGCGCCGCATCAGGGGCTGGTGCTCGAATGCGATGCGCTGGAGGACGTATTTCTCGACGACGTGCTGACCGGTGATCCGGCCCGGCCGATCGTGGTGCTCGACCAGGTGACCGATCCGCACAATGTCGGCGCGATCATCCGTTCGGCCGCCGCCTTCGATGCCGCCGCCATCGTCACGCAGGACCGGCACGCGCCGCCCGAATCGGGCACCCTGGCGAAATCGGCCTCGGGCGCGCTGGAACTGGTTCCCTGGGTGCGGGTGGTCAATCTCGCCCGCGCGCTGGAGGAGATCGCCGAGGCGGGATACTGGCGGATCGGGCTTGCCGGCGAAGCGGAGCTGACCCTCGCCGAGGCGCTGCCAGCGGGCCCGGTCGCGCTGGTGCTCGGCGCGGAAGGCGAAGGCATGCGCCACAATGTCGCGCAGCATTGCGACGCGCTGGCGCGCCTGCCGATCGGTAACGCAATCGAAAGTCTCAACGTATCCAATGCCGCGGCGATCGCGCTCTATGCGGCGGCGATGCGGCGAAACGAAGGAGAATAGGCCGATGACCCGCATGTTCGAAGGCCGCCGGCTGGCGGCGGCGGCGCTGGCGGCGGGCATGTGCCTGGCGCTGGCCGCCTGCATGCTCGCGCCGGGCAAATTCGTCTCGCGGCTCGATGTCCGCAAGGACGGCGCCTTCAGCTTCAGCTATGCCGGTGAAGTTCATGTCCTGGCCTTGAGCAAGCTTGCCGAGATGGGCAGGAACTCGTCGACGAACGAGCCGTTCGCGCCAAAATGCTACAAGGATCCCGAAGAATCCGGCGAAACGGTCGAACGCAAATGCAGTGAAACCGAAGTGGCCGAACAGAAAAAAGTCTGGGACGAGGGCCAAGCCGCCGCGAGGCAAAGCAAGGAGCGCGATGCCCAATCGATGAAAGCGATGTTCGGCGGCATCGACCCCAGCGATCCGAAGGCAGGCGGTGAGTTCGCCGAGCGGCTACGCCGCCAGGCTGGCTGGCGCAAAGTCGAATACAAGGGCGATGGGCTATATTCTGTCGATTTCGCGATCTCGGGCCGGCTGAGCCACGATTTCACTTTCCCCATGATCGAACGTTTCCCCGCGGCCAACCCCTTCGTACAGGCGATATTGCGCGGCGACGGCACGGTGCGGATCGATGCGCCCGCATTCGCCCCCGCAGCGGCAGGCGAACCCTATCGCGGCTGGATGCAGGCCGCCATGCTGGGTGGCGGCAAGAAGGACATGCCGCAGATGCCCCTGCTCGACGGCGCCTTCACGATAACCACCGATGCCGCGATCCTGGCCAACAACACCGACGACGGCCCGCGTGGCGGCAGCGCCGGCCAGACGCTCGAATGGGTGGTCAATGCCCGCGCCGCCGCCCCGCCGATGGCCTTGCTGCGCTTGAACCGGTAGAGTCTTCCGAGAAAGACGGCACCAGCCCGCTCCCCCGCCCGGCCACCCAAGGCATTGTATTCTATGGGTGGCCGGGCGGGGGAGCGGGCTGGTGCCGGTCCGATGTCAATCGGAAAAACTCTAGCCGCGAATACGAAAAACCGCGCCAAACCTTGCGGCTGGCGCGGTATTCGCAGACCCTCGGGACCGCGAGGCGAATGCGGTCCGGTATTCGGCAGTCTTAGTTGACCGCGTCCTTCAGGCCCTTGCCTGCCTTGAACTTCGGCTGGGAACTTGCCTTGATCTTCATCGGCTCGCCGGTGCGCGGGTTGCGTCCGGTCGAAGCCTTGCGCTTGGCGACAGAGAAAGTGCCGAAGCCGACGAGGCGAACTTCGTCGCCCTTCTTCAGTGCGCCGGTGATGGCGTCGAACACGCCTTCGACAGCCTTGGTGGCGTCGCTCCGAGTAAGGCCGCTCGAATCCGCAACTGCGCCGATGAGATCGTTTTTGTTCATTATGGGAACCCCCTACCTTGGAAGTGAAACAGGAATATTCGGAATCGCCTCTCGAATCGGCGCGGAATTGAGCGGGTTTTGCCGTGACTGTCAAAGCCAAAAGCCGCAAAAAACCGGCTGATATCCCCGAAATTCCACCTAATTGCGGCCTAGCTGCCGTCAGCATGGCGGCAGAAGTGGCTTCTCAGCCGCTGCGGCGGCCCGGAAAGCTCTCCGAGTCGCCGCAGTGCGGCAGGGGTCAATGCGCGGTCGGAGAAGCCGCCGGAGTGCCCAAGGAAGGCGCCGCCGCGTGGCTCGCCAGCTCGTCGGCTTCGGTCCATTCGATCGGCGTCACCGGCTCGGCCAGCGCCAGCGCGAGCACCTCGTCGACGTGGCTGACCGGAATGATTTCGAGGCCTTCCTTGATATTGGCCGGGTATCTCGGCGAGGTCCTTGCGGTTCTCCTCGGGGATCAGCACGGTCTTGATGCCGCCGCGCAGGGCCGCCAGCAGCTTTTCCTTGAGCCCGCCGATCGCCAGCACCCGCCCGCGCAGAGTGACCTCGCCGGTCATGGCGACGTCGGCGCGCACCGGAATGCCGGTGAGCGTCGAGACCATCGCGGTGACCATGCCGACGCCGGCGGAAGGCCCATCCTTGGGCACCGCCCCTTCGGGCAAGTGGATGTGCAGGTCCTTGCGGTTGAACACCGACGGCTTGATGCCATAGGCCGGCGCGCGCGCCTTGACGAAGCTGAAGGCCATCTGCACGCCCTCGCTCATCACTTCGCCGAGCTTGCCGGTGGTCCGCGCGGCGCCCTTGCCGGGCACGGTGACGCATTCGATCGTCAGCAGCTCGCCGCCGACTTCGGTCCAGGCGAGGCCGGTTACCGCGCCGACCTGGTTCTCCTCGTCCGACATGCCGTGGCGGAACTTGCGCACCCCGGCAAAGTCGCCGAGGTTTTCCGGCGTGATCGTGACGCGCTTGATCTTGCCTTCGAGGATCTGGCGCAGGCTCTTGCGCGCCAGCCGCGCGATCTCGCGCTCCAGCGTGCGCACGCCGGCCTCGCGGGTGTAATAGCGGATCAGATCGCGCAGGCCCTCGGTGGTGAGGGTGAACTCGCCCTTCTTCAGCCCATGCGCCTCGACCTGCTTGGCGATCAGGTGCCGCTCGGCGATCTCGACCTTCTCGTCCTCGGTATAGCCTTCCAGCCGGATCATCTCCATGCGGTCGAGCAGCGGCTGCGGCAGGTTGAGGCTGTTCGCGGTGCAGACGAACATCACGTCCGACAGGTCGAAATCGAGTTCGAGGTAGTGGTCCTGGAACTTCGAATTCTGCTCAGGATCGAGCACTTCGAGCAGCGCCGAAGCGGGATCGCCGCGGAAATCCTGGCCGAGCTTGTCGATCTCGTCGAGCAGGAACAGCGGGTTCGCCGTCCCGGCCTTGCTGCAGGTTGGTGACGATCTTGCCCGGCAGCGAGCCGATATAGGTGCGCCGGTGGCCGCGGATTTCGGCCTCGTCGCGCACGCCGCCCAGCGACTGGCGAACGAATTCGCGCCCCGTGGCGCGGGCGATCGACTTGCCGAGGCTGGTCTTGCCGACACCCGGCGGGCCGACCAGGCACAGGATCGGACCCTTCAGCTTGTTGGTGCGCGCCTGAACCGCGAGATATTCGACGATCCGGTCCTTGACCTTGTCGAGCGCGTAATGATCGTCGTCGAGCATCGCCTGCGCGGCGGCGATGTCCTTCTTGAGCTTCGATCTTCTTGCCCCAGGGCAGCCCCAGCAGCACGTCGAGGTAGTTGCGGATGACGGTCGCCTCGGCGCTCATCGGCTGCATGGTCTTGAGCTTCTTCAGCTCCGACACCGCCTTGGCGCGCGCTTCCTTGGAGAGCTTGAGCTTCTCGATCTTCTCCTGCCAGCTCGGCGAGTTCGTTGGCTTCCTCGCCATCGCCGCCGCCCAGTTCGGACTGGATCGCCTTGAGCTGTTCGTTGAGGTAATATTCGCGCTGGGTCTTCTCCATCTGGCGCTTGACCCGCCCGCGGATCTTGCGCTCGACCTGGAGCACGCCCAGTTCGCCTTCCATGAAGCTCATAGACCATTTCGAGCCGCTTGAGCGGATCGGCCTCGGTCAGCATCGCCTGCTTGTCGGAAACCTTGGCGGTCAGCTGCGCGGCGACGGCGTCGGCAAGCTTGCAGGCGTCGTCGATATCGCCAAGCTGGTCGCCGGCGTCCTGCGACAGCTTCTTGTTGAGCTTGGCATATTCGCCGAACTGCTCGACCACGGTGCGCATCGTCGCCGGCGACTTCGGTGCCCGAGGCGGTGACCGGCTCGATCGGCTCGACCTCGGCGACCAGCATTTCGCCGTTGCCGCCCGCTTCGCTCCGAAGCCCGGCAAGTTGGCCGCGCTCATGCCCTTCGACCAGCACGCGCACCGTGCCGTCGGGCAGCTTCAGCAGCTGCAGCACCGTGGCGATGACGCCGGTATCGTAGAGATCGTCGCGGTCGGGATCGTCGCAGCCGGGATCGAGCTGGGCGAGCAGGAAGATGTCCTTCTGCCCGGCCATCGCGGCCTCAAGCGCGGCGACCGATTTCTCGCGGCCGACGAACAGCGGCACGACCATGCCGGGGAACACGACAATGTCGCGCAAGGGAAGCAGGGGAAGTTCAGGACGAGGTTTCACTGGCATTTCCGTTCGCATGGGCGCGCTGGGCGCTGTCTCGGCGCGGGATATGGGGTGCCAGCGCGGCGGTGCAATGGCGCATGCGTCGCAGGATTGTGGACGGGTGCCTGACCCCGTAACGTCAATTGAACCCCGGCAGCTTGAACCCCGGCGGCAGGCCCATGCCCTGCTGCATCTGCGCCATTTCCTCGCCCGCGACCGCATCGGCCTTGGCGCGGGCGTCGTTGTAGGCGGCGGCGATCAGGTCTTCGAGGATCTCCTTTTCCGAAGGCTGCATCAGGCTGTCGTCGATGCCGACGCCGATCACCCGGCCCTTGGCCGAGCAGCGGATCTTGACCAGCCCGCCGCCAGAGACGCCCTCAACCTCGATCCCGTCGAGCTTGGCCTGGCTTTCGCTCATCTGCTTCTGGATGGTCTCGGCGGCTTGCTGCGGCGGCCTTGATCATCTCTTCCATCGATTTCATCTTCAACGGCTCCATTTGCGGCCGCCCAGATCGGCGACTTCGCTATCATCGACAAATTCGTGCGTCCGGGAAGGCGGCGAAGGCGGCCTCGACCAGCGGATCGCGGCGCAGCGCCTCGGCTTCGCCCGCTTTCGCCGCCTCGGCCAGTTCGCGCAAGCTCGGCGCGCCCTCTGCTTCGACCCGTTCGACCCTCCAGCGCTCGCCGGTCGCCTTGAGCAGCGCATCGCGCAGTTCGGCCGAAGGATCGCCCGAATAGCCAGGCGCGAGAGTGAACAGCAGTTCGCCGGTCGAAAGCGAGGCCACCCGCACCCAATCGCGCATGATCTGGCCGACGCGCAGCTGCCCGCCGCGCTCGACCGCTTCGACCAAGGCCTGCCATTGCGGCGCGGCCCTGGCCTGGGGCGCTTCGGACGCCGCGCCGCCAAGTCCGGCCGCCGGAGCAGGCCGCGAAGCCAGCTCCTCCAGCTGCTTCGCCAATTGCCCCGGATCGGGCATGTCGGCGGCGTGCATGACCCTGAGCAGCGCCATCTGCGCCGCCACCAGCGGATCGGGCGCGAGGCGGACTTCCTCGAAGCCTTTGAGCAGCAATTGCCACAGCCGGTGCAACTGGCCCGCCGACAGCGTCCTGGCCCAGCCCTCGATCGCCTCGCGCTCTTCGGCGGAGACGTAATCGGCCGTCCCAAGCTGGGCGACGGTGATTTTGTGGGTCAGCTCCATGCTCCCGCGCAGCAGCGCCAGCGGTTCGATGCCAAGCGCGAACTGCTGGGCGGCAAGGTCAAGCATGTCCCTGCCCTCGCCCGCCAGCAAGGCCGCGAACAGGCGGCGCTGGGCGCTCTTGTCGGCGAGGCCGAGCATGTCCTGGACCTGCGCGGCGGAAACTGTGCCCGCCGCCGATATCGGCATGGGCGATCGCCTGGTCGAGGATCGACAGGCCATCGCGCACCGATCCCTCGGCTGCGGCGGCGATCATCGCCAATGCCTCGGCATCGGCCTCGACGCCTTCGGCCAGGCACACCCCGCCGAAATGCTCCGCCAGCATCGGCGCCGGGATGCGGCGCAAGTCGAATCGCTGGCAGCGGCTGAGCACGGTAACCGGCAGCTTGTCCGCCTCGGTAGTGGCGAACAGGAACTTCACATGCGGCGGCGGCTCCTCCAGCGTCTTGAGCAAGGCGTTGAACGCATTGCGCGAGAGCATGTGGACTTCGTCGATGATGTAGATCTTGTAGCGCGCCGAAACCGCGGCGTAGCGCACCGCCTCGATGATCTCGCGCACGTCGTCGACGCCGGTGTGGCTGGCTGCGTCCATCTCGATGACATCGATATGCCGCCCCTCGGCGATGGCGATGCATGGCTCGCATTGGCCGCAGGGATCGATCGTCGGCCTGCCCTGCCCGTCCGTCCCGATGCAGTTGAGCGCCTTGGCGATCAGCCGTGCGGTGCTGGTCTTGCCGACCCCGCGCACCCCGGTCATCAGGAAGGCATGGGCCAGCCGCTCGCGCTTGATCGCGTTGGCCAGCGTCTGGACCATCGCGTCCTGGCCGATCAGCTGGGCGAAAGTCTGCGGGCGGTACTTGCGGGCGAGGACGCGGTAGGGCTGGGTTGTGGCGGTGGTTGCTGGTTCCGTAGCGGGCGGTGGCGGTGGCACGGGAGCGGGATCGCCGAACATCGACTCCTGCCCGGCCGCCTCCAGTTCGGCAACGCTGGGCGCGGCTTCGCCGTCTTCCGGTTCGTCGCCGAAAATGTCGGAGGAATCGCCCATCGGCTCTTGGTAGGGTGAAGCAGGCGGCTTGTCAGTTCAAAAGGAGCCGGGCGTTCTTGTCCGGACTAGGGTCCGGGTGCGGCACCGGCCCGCTCCCCCGCCCGGCCACCCAATAGGGTACCATTGTTGGGTGGCCGGGAGGGGGAGCGGGCCGGTGCCGCATCCGCCGTGAGGCGGACAAAGGAGCCGGCCGACCCGCCGCAATCCGTTGTGGCTGCTTCCTTCCGGACCTGACCAGGTTGGCGAACGCAAACGCCCGACCGACTCCCGGCGGCGCATATGGTGGGCGTTTGTCGCTTTGGCAAGCGCATGTGCTGCTCCGCGATGGCTGAATGGTTCACGCCAAGGCGCGAAGGCGCAAAGGTGTCGCGCCAGGCCGCAGGCCTTTCGACATGTCTAAGGTTGCGCAAAGCGGCCAGCTCAAACCCGAAAGCGGCTTCGCCGCAAACTGTGCCTCTTTGCGCCTTCGCGCCTTGGCGTGAACCAAACTACCGGAAATTGTCCGAATAGGCCTGCAACTTCAGCCGCTTCGGCGGCGTCGCGGCGACGCGGGCCTGGATGCCGTGCTTGGCCGCATAGGCCACCGCCTCATCCCGCGATGCAAAATTGAGCACCACCTGCCGCTGGGTATCGCCCGATCCCGCCCAGCCCATCAGCGGATCGGCCCGCTGCGCTTCGCTGGGGACGAATTCGAGCAGCCACAGATCGGTGTGCGCCTTGCCGCTTTGCATGGCGTTTTTCGGAGGTTGATAGATGCGCGCGCTGGTCATGGTGGGGGCTTTCGCTCCGGACGCGGGGGAAATCAAGAGCGCTTCGAAGCTTCGAAGGCATTCCTGGTCTTGAGGCTGGGGTCTTCCTGCCACGGCTCGTCGGGCCAGCGGTGCTTGGGATAGCGGCCCTTCATGTCGCGCAAGACATCGCGCCATGAGCCACGCCAGAAGCCCGGCAGGTCGCGCGTGGTCTGGATCGGCTTGCCGCCGGGCGAAGTCAGCTTGAGCAGCAAGGGCTGCGGCGGCTGCCCGAAACCAGGGTGCGCATCCAGCCCGAACAGCGCCTGCACCCGAAGTTCGACCGAAGGCCCGCCATCGTCCTCGTAGTCGATGGCGTGGCTGGTTCCCGCCGGGCTGACAAACTGCGGCGGGGCGAGCCTATCGAGCTGCTGGCGTTCCTCATAGCTCAGGCGATCGAGCAAAGCCCGATGCAGCGCTCCGTGATCGAGCGCGTCCAGCCGGCGGGAGAGCAGTGGCGCCAGCCATTCTTCCAGCGAGGCCAGCAAGTCGCTGTCCGACAGCGCGGCAATGCCGGCGTATCGCGCGCGTTTGAGCAATGCCTGACTGCCGTGCTGAAGCCGCAACAAGCCCAGGCCGTCTTCCCGGACCCGTTCGACCAGAAAGCGGCGGATCGCATCGGCATCGGGCGAAGGATCGGAGCCGCGCGACAAAGCGATGGCGCCCAGCCGCTGCTCGACCAGGACTTCGACCCGGCGCTCCTGCGCCACCCAGCGCAGCGCCGGGCGCTGCTCGACGCGGTGCGCCAGCCAGCGCGTCACGTCGGCCTCGTCGAGCGCGATAGCTCCGGTGATCCGCGCTCCCCTGGCTTCGCCCTGCGCTTCGCCCACCGCCAGCCATTCGGCGCGCGCCAGCGGCGAGGCCGGATCGAGCCTGAGGCCCCTGCCCCCGGCGGCGAGCCAGTCTTCGCCAGAGGTGGAGCGGCGTTTGGCGAGATTGTCCGGGAAGGCTTCGGCGAGGAGGATAGCTAGAGGAGGAGGCTCCAGGTGCTGGCGCTGCGTGGGTGCTTCGACAGGCTCAGCACGAGCGGGTTTGTTTCTTGAACCGATTGCAAAACCCCGCTCAGGCTGAGCCTGTCGAAGGCCTCGCGCCTGTTTCGCCCAACCCCCGGCCAATTTCCGCGACGCCTCCGCCCGCGGCGAGCGATCCTGCTCCCACCGGTCCAGCCGCAGCGCCAGATCCTCCCCACGCCCGCCGAGGCCGCGCTCCTGCAGCAGCAGGGCCAACCTCGCCGCCTTGTTTTCCGCCGCATGCCCGGCTGCATAGAGCAGCATATGCGCGAGCGCCGGTTCCATTGGCAGCGAGGCCATGGCGCGGCCGTGCGGGGTGATCCGGCCCTCCACATCGAGCGCACTGAGCGATTGCAGCGTTCCCCGGGCCGCCGAGAGCGAGGCCGCGGGCGGCGGATCGAGCCAGGCCATCGCCGAAACATCGCCCGTGCCCCATTGCGCCAGGGCGAGAAGCAAGGGCGCGAGATCGGAGGTGAGCACTTCCGGCGGATCGAACGCCGAGCGGCCGGCATGCGCCGCCTCTTCCCACAGCCGGTAAGCCACCCCCGGCCCCTGCCGCGCCGCGCGGCCCGCCCGCTGCGCCGCCGCCGCCTGGCTGGCGCGGTGGGTTACGAGGCGCGTCACCCCCGCCGCTTTGTCGAACTCGGCCCGGCGCGAAAGCCCGGCATCGACCACCACCGAGACTCCGTCGAGCGTCAGCGAAGTCTCGGCGATGGCGGTGGCCAGCACGATCCTGCGCCGCCCCTCTGGATCGCGGCGGATCGCGGCGCGCTGTGCCTGCGGCTCGCACTGGCCATGGAGGGGCAGGACGAGCGCGTCTGGAAGCCGCCCGGCCAGCCGCTCGCGCGTCCGCTCGATCTCGCCGACGCCGGGGAGAAAGGCGAGAACATCGCCCTGCTCCTCGCGCCAGGCGGTGAGCACGGCGGCGGCCATGGCATCCTCGATGCGCAATTCTGGCCGCGCGCCCAGCCAGCGAATGGCGAGCGGATGCGCCTTGCCTTCGCTTTCGATCACCGGTGCATCTCCGAGCAGGGCGGCGAACCGCGTCCCGTCGATCGTCGCCGACATGATCAGCAGCCGCAGGTCTTCGCGCAGCACAGCCGCGCTCTCGATCGCCAGCGCGAGGCCGAGGTCGCTGTCGAGATGCCGCTCGTGCGCCTCGTCGAACAGCACCGCCGATACCCCGGAAAGCTCGGGATCGGCGAGAATGGCCGACACAAAGATTGCCTCGGTCATCACCAGAATCCGCGTCCTGGCCGAACGTTTGCTGTCGAGCCGGGTCAGATAGCCAACGGTTTCCCCGGCTTTCTCCCCCAGCTGCTCCGCCATTCGCTCGGCGGCGGCGCGCGCGGCAACGCGGCGGGGGGAGAGGAGGATGACCGTGCCGGTGCACCAGGGTTCCACGATCAGCGCAGGCGCGACGGCGGTGGTCTTGCCCGCGCCCGGCGGCGCAATCAGCACGGCGCTGGTGCGCTCGCGCAACGCCGCGATCAGGCGCGGCAGCACCGCATGGATGGGAAGTTCGTTCACGCGGAGCGCCATAGGGCCAGTCGCCGCCGGATCAAATCCGCCTTTGCGCGCAAGTGCCAGCCCGCTTCAATCGTTTGCTAACCAATTCGCGCCATCATCGCCGCATGAGCGAGACACTTTCCACCCTGCTCGGCCTGCTGCTGAAATCGGCCTTCGTCGGGATTGCTTTCAACGAAGTGCGCGGACTCGTGCTCGCCGCGCCGGTGGTATACGCGATGTACCAGTCTGGCGGCACGCTGATGGCGATCTGGATGGGGATCTGCACGCTCGGCGGCATCGCGCTGTCGGTGGTTGTACCGCTGGTGGTCGCCCGCAAGCTCAAGGCCCGCCTGCCGGCCATGCAAGCCGCCGCCGCGTAAGCCCGCGTCAATACCGCCGCATCACCGCGAATTCCGCCGCTTCGGCCATCGCGGAACGCGCCTCTCCGGCCGGGAAACCCGCAATCGCGTCGATCGCACGCTGGGCGAAGTGGCGGGCCCGCTCGCGCGTAGCGCTGACGGTATCGTGCCGCGCGATCAGCGCAACTGCATGCGCCAGGTCCTCGTCCGAAGTGCGGAACCCCGCAATCGCGTCCTGCCAGAACCGGCGCTCGTCGTCCGAGCCGCGAGCATAGGCGAGGATCACCGGCAGGGTCATCTTGCCCTCGCGGAAATCGTCGCCCTGGCCCTTGCCCATTTCGGCGGCGTCGGAATCGTAATCGATCGCATCGTCGACCAGCTGGAAGGCGATGCCGAGGTTGCGGCCATATTCGTCGAGTGCGCGCTCTTCCGCCTCGCTGCGTTCGGCGACCACCGCGGCGATGCGGGTGGCTGCGGCGAACAGCGCGGCGGTCTTGGCGCCGATGATGCCGAGATAGCGCTCCTCGCTGGTCTCGATATGGCGCTGGGCGGTGAGTTGATCGACTTCGCCCTCGGCGATCACCGCCGAAGCGCGGCTGAGGATTTTCAACACTTTCAGGCTGCCGTCCTCGACCATCAGCTCGAACGCGCGGCTGAACAGGAAATCGCCGACCAGCACCGTCGCCGGATTGCCGAAGACGATGTTGGCGGCCGCCTTGCCGCGCCGAAGGTCCGAACCATCGACGACATCGTCGTGCAGCAAGGTCGCGGTGTGGATGAATTCGACGGCCGCGGCGAGCATGTGGTGGCGCGCGCCTTCGTAACCGCACAGCGCCGCCCCGGCCATGGTCAGCATCGGCCTGATCCGCTTGCCGCCTCCCGAGATGAGATGGCCCGCGAGCGCCGGGATCAGCGGGATTTCGCTTTGCATGCGTTCGAGGATCACCGCGTTGACACTGTTCATCCCCGCCGCGGTCAGCGCCAGCATCGGCGCGAGCGACGGCTGCGCTGCACGCGGACGGAGCGAAATCACTTCAGCAGTCATATCGCGGCGCATTGCCCGGCCGCGCGCGGAAGGCAAGTGCAAAGCAGGCAATGGCAATGCCGTTTATGTCATGCTAGCGCCACGGCGATGGCAGACAGTTCCCCCGATCCGACCCCCGACCCGACCCTGGCCGGCTACCGCGCCAGCATCGACAATATCGATGCGGCGCTGATCCACATTCTCGCCGAGCGCTTCCGCATCACCAAGGCGGTCGGCGCCTACAAGGCCGAACGCGGCCTGGCGCCATCCGATCCGGCCAGGGAGGAAGCCCAGATCGCGCGGCTCAGGGCGCTGGCGGCGGAGGCGCAGCTCGATCCGGATTTCGGGGAGAAGTTCATCCGGTTCGTGATCGACGAGGTGATCCGGCATCACGAGCAGGCGGCGAATGGGGGGTGAGCCGGAACTGATTTGAACCCGCAAACTCAACTTCGATCCGCTCCTCAAGCCTGCGGCAACCTCATGAGTTTCTCAAGCCTTGATAGGAATGGCGTGGTGTGTTAGAAACATAAAGTGAACATTTCGCGATTTGAGATTTTGGCCTTTGTGCTAAGCTGAGCGGAATTGGGTGAATCAAATGGCTATGATTGTGACGAGTACTCGCAATGCTGAAATTGAGAGAATTTATGACGCTGGCGCTTCTTACGCTTCTTTATCAAGACAATATGGCATAAATGCCGAAAGAGTTCGACAAATAGTGGCAAATAGAAAGCGGCAGAGACTTCAAATTCAACGAAAAGTTGATGCGCCTTTGCGTCGCACAACCTAAATCTAAGAGTTCTTCATAGCTGTCTGTTAGATATGCTGATTTCAAGTAACAGATCCCTGGGCCTGTCCCACCCACCTGCGGCAACCTCAGCTTCACCAGCAGTCCGCCCATAACCTCGCTCTCCGTCAAGAAGATCGAAGGTCGAGCAATTCGACGAACTGGCGCACTGAAACAATCTTCGTCAGCTTGTGCTTGCCAAGCGCCAGCAGCCCGGATTTGTCTCCGGACACCAGGAAATCCGCGCCGCCAGCTTCGGCCAATGCGAGGAGGTAGTTGTCCGCCGGATCGCGGCTGATATCGACCTTCGGCAGGCGATCGATCAATGTTGCGAGCTTTCGCATTCGCAAGACCATCTTTCCCGCGCGCGGCGCTGATAACCGCGCAGCAACCTTGGGATAGCGCGATACGCGCCTGAATTCCCAAAGTTGCTCTTCGCAGGTGAGGAGCTCGAACCGCTCGTCTTCCCAGTATTCGACGAGCAACGCCGGCGTGGAACTCGGGTCGAACAGCGCGCTGATCAGGATATTGGTATCAAGGATCGCGATCATAGGCTTCCGGGTTCTTCCGGACGGCCGTCAGGGCCTCATCGACCATATCTTCGATTTCCTGCGAACTCAAATCCTTGAAGCCTTCGCGAACTTCGGCAAGGGTTGCATGAAACAACCGCCAGCGCACCGCATCCTCAATGAACCTGGATAGGTCGCCCTTCTTCATGCCTTGACCGGCAAGATAGGTGCGCAAGTCAATATCGGTGTCCTTATCGACCACCACAGTCCAGCGAACCAACTCGTCGCCCATGACTAAGCTCCTTTTTTGTGCATATGCGTATATCAGCTTATCCGTCCAGCCACAATCACCCCGCCGCCCGCGGCAGCTTCAGTTTGACCAGCAGCCCGCCCAGATCCTCGCTCTCGGCCAGCTCCACCGTCCCGCCGTAAATCTCCGCGACATCGCGCACGATCGCCAGGCCCAGCCCGGTCCCCGGCTTGCCGGTATCCAGCCGCGCGCCGCGGTCGAAGATGCGCTCGCGTTCCTCGGCGGGGATGCCCACGCCGTCGTCCTCGATCCACACTTCGCACCATTCTGGCTCGATGCCGTGATCGACCGTGACGAAAACGCTGCCGCCGCCATACTTGGCCGCGTTCTCGATCAGGTTGCCGAGGATCTCGTCGAGGTCCTGTCGCTCGATCGCCACCGTGGCCTCGCGGCTGCCGTCGAGATCGAAGCGGGTGCTCTCATGGAGCCGGGTCACCGCGCGCAGCACCGCCTCGACGCTTTCCCAGACCGAGGCGCGCGACAGCCCGACCGCGCGCCTGCCAACCGCCCGCGCCCGCGCCAGATGGTGATCGACCTGGCGGCGCATCACCGCCGCCTCGCGGATCACGGTATCGGCCAGGTCCGGCGCCTTGGCGGTGGCGGCGTTCATCACCACCGTCAGCGGGGTCTTGAGCGCATGGGCGAGGTTGCCGGCGTGGGTGCGCGCTTCCTCGGCCTGGCGCTCGTTGTCGGCGAGCAGCGCGTTCAATTCGAGCACCATCGGCTGGACTTCGAGTGGCAGCGGCTCGGTCACCCGGTTAGCGCCGGTGGTGCGCATCTGCTTGATCGCCCGGCGCACCCGGCGCAGCGGGAACAGGCCGTACCAGGTCTGCAATGCGGCCATGACGAACAGGCCGAGGCCGAGAATGGCGAAGCTGTAGGCCAGGATCGAACGGGTCTGGCTGATCTGGACATCGAGTTCCTTGCGGCTGGCGGCAACGGTGAACCACCATTTGGTGTCGCTGTTCGGCAGCACGACCCAGCGCTGGATCACCCGCAGCGGTTCGGCAGGGCGCTCGAAGCTATCGTAGATATGCGGTTCGCTGCCGGAACTCTCCCGGTTCACCGCGAGGCTGCCGTCCCACAGCGAGCGCGAGGCGAAGTCCTCGTGGCCCTGGCCCTTGATCTGCCAGTAGAGTCCGCTGTTCGGTTCGAGGAAGCGCTGGTCGCCGAGCGGGCGGTTGAAGAACACCTCGCCGTCGGGGCCGATTTCGGTCGAGGCGACCATGGCGGTCAAGGTATTGCCCAGCTGGTCGTCGAACTGGCGGGTAATGAGGCCGGCCAGCGTCCGGTCGAGCGCAATGCCGCCGGCCAGCAGCAGGATCAGGATCCACCCCGCCGCGATCAGGATGATGCGGGTGGAAAGCGAGCCGGTGTTTCTGGGCGGCGCTTGGGTCTGGTCTATCGGCTCGTCGGGCGCGCGCATGACATCGGGGCCTCAGCCCCGCCCGGGACCGGCCGGATCGTCAAGGCTGTAGCCAAGCCCGCGGATGGTGGTGATGACATCGGCGCCGAGCTTTTTGCGGATGCGGGTGACGAATACCTCGATCGTGTTCGAATCGCGGTCGAAATCCTGGTCGTAGATGTGTTCGATCAGCTCGGTCCGGCTGACCACCTTGCCCTTGTGGTGCAGCAGATAGGACAGCAGCTTGTATTCCTGTGCGGTCAGCTTGACCGGTTCGCCGTCCAGCGTCACCCGGCCCGAACGCGTATCCAGCCGGACGTCGCCCGCGGTCAGTTCGGACGAGGTGTTGCCCGAAGCGCGGCGGATCAGCGCGCGCAGGCGGGCGATCAGCTCCTCGGTCTGGAACGGCTTGGCGAGATAGTCGTCGGCCCCGGCATCGAGACCCGCCACCTTGTCCGACCAGCTGTCGCGCGCGGTCAGCACCAGCACCGGAAACTTGCGGCCTTCCTTGCGCCACATGCCGAGCACGGTGAGCCCGTCGATCTCGGGCAGGCCGAGGTCGAGCACGACGGCGTCGTATTCCTCGGTCGAGCCAAGAAAATGACCATCCTCGCCGTCGGTCGAGAGATCGACGGCATAGCCGGTCTGCTCAAGCGTCGACTTGAGCTGCTTGCCGAGAGTAGGCTCATCCTCGACGATCAGGATACGCATCGCCAAAATTCCCCTGTGATGTAGGCAATCAGATGGGACGAAAGCCAAATGCCGTCAAGCAAGGCTCAGCGTGTCTGGTTCAACACCGCGCCGGAACGGGCATCGACATCGACGAAAACCACCTTTCCCGCGCGGATGAACTTGAGCCGGTAGGCCATTGCGACCGGATCGTATTCGGGCCCGAGGTATTGCATGCCGGGCATGCTTGGCAGGATGCGCTGTTCGATCTCGCGCAGCGAACGGACATTGCCGGCGCGGATGTCCTTGCGCACCTGGCCCTGCTCGCCGTTGGGCTCGGCAAACGCGACCGGGACGGCGAGTGGCAGCGCGACCAGTAATGCAACGAAATACTTCATATCGGCCAAATGCCTAATCGCAGCGGATTGAACAAGGCGTGAATGCGTTCATCCGGCAATCAGCCGGGCGATATAGCCCTGGCGGATCGCACGGGAGACCGGTCCGGGCCTGCCGTCGCCGATCTGGCGCCCGTCCGCCTCGACCACCGGCAGCACCAGGGTTCCCGCGGCGGAAACGAAGGCCTCGCGCGCGGCGAACAGTTCCTCCGGGGTAAAGGGGCGCTGGTCGATCTCCAGCCCTATTTCGCGGGCAATGGCGACAACGCTGATCCGCGTCACCCCGGGAAGCACGCCGTGGTCGATCGGGTGCGAGACCAGCACGCCCCGGTTGTCGACAATATGCGCGTTCTGGCTGGTCGCTTCGGTGATGTGGCCGTCTTCGATCAACCAGGCGTCATCGACCCCGGCGGCGCGGGCCTCTTCCTTCATCATCACCGCGTAGAGCAGCTGCGTCGTCTTGGCGGCGCGGACTTGCCAGCGCAGATCGGGCCGCAGGACAATGCGCAGCCCCGTCTCCGCGCGAGGATCGGCGAGCAGCGATGCGTTCTGGGTATAGGCGATGCGGCTGGGCGGCACCTGCGGGCCGGGCAACGCGAAGTCGCGGTCGCCGGGATTGCCTGCCGTCACTTGCAGGTAGACCCGCCCCTCGTCCATACTGTTGCGCCGGATGAGTTCGGCCAGGACCTCGGGCCAGTCGGTTGCATCTTCGATCAGCGCGGTCTTCAGCGAATTGGCCAGCCGCGCGGCGTGGTGCGGCCAGTTGGCGATCCTCCCGCCGATCACCGGGGCGACTTCGTAGACGCTCTGGGCGAAAGTCAGCCCCCGGTCGAAGATCGATACTTTCGCCTCGCCTTCGGGCAGCCATTCGCCATTGAGCCACACGGTTCGCATCGGCACACCACTCCCCCTCCCTTGCCCGCTTGTCAACGCGCAGCTAGGGCGCGCCTCCATGGCCGCCGCACCGATCCTCAGCTGGGAAGAACTCGGCCTGATCCAGGGATCGGGCTGGCTGTTCCAGGGTCTCGACCTCCACATCGGCCCGAGGGACCGTCTTGCCTTGATCGGCCGCAATGGCGCGGGCAAGACCACGCTGCTGCGGCTGGTCGCCGGCCAGGTCGAGGCGGACAAGGGCAAGCGTTCGGTCCAGCCGGGCACGAGGATCGTCGTGCTGGAACAGGACCCGTTTTTCACCGGCTATGACACACTGATGGACTTCGCCCTCCACGAGCCCGGCGCCCCGCCGCGCCACGAGGTGGAAGCTGTCGCCGGCCAGCTCGGCATCGACCTCGCCCGGCCGGCGACAAGCGCCAGCGGCGGCGAGCGGCGGCGGGCGGCGCTGTGCCGGGCGCTGGCCAGCGAGCCCGATCTGCTGCTGCTCGACGAGCCGACCAACCACCTCGACCTCCATGCGATCGACTGGCTGGAAGACTGGCTGAGCCGCTACAAGGGCGCCTTCATCGCCATCAGCCACGACCGCACTTTCCTCACCCGGCTGACCAAGGCGACGCTGTGGCTCGATCGCGGCTCGCTGCGCCGCAAGGAAGTCGGCTTCGGCGGCTATGAGGCCTGGGAAGAACAGGTCTATGCCGAGGAAGCCCGTTCGGCGGACAAGCTCGACGCCAAACTGAAGCTGGAGGCGCACTGGCTGGAACGCGGGGTCACCGCGCGGCGCAAGCGCAATCAGGGCCGGCTGGAAAAGCTCTGGGAAATGCGCGCCCAACGCGCGGCAATGCTCAGTCCCGCCGGAACGGCGAAGCTCAAACTGGCCAGCGACGAGAGCAAGACCAAGGCGGTGATTGTCGCCGACCGAGTGACCAAGCGCTTCGGTCAACGAACGATAATCAAGGACTTCACCCTGCGCATTACCCGCGGCGACCGCATCGGCGTGGTCGGCGCCAATGGCTCGGGCAAGACCACGCTGCTCAGATTGCTCACCGGCGAACTGGAACCCGACGAAGGCACGGTGACCCTGGCCAAAACCCTCCAGGGCGTGATGATCGACCAGCAGCGCAGCCTGATGTCCCCGGAAAAGAAAGTGCGCGACGTGCTCGCCGAGGGCGGCGACTGGATCGATGTGCGCGGGGTTCGCAAACACGTCCAGGGCTATCTCAAGGACTTCCTGTTCGATCCCTGCCTGGTCGATGCCCGGGTCGGCACGCTATCGGGCGGCGAACGCTCGCGGCTGCTGCTGGCACGCGAATTCGCCCGAAAGTCGAACCTGCTGGTGCTGGATGAGCCGACCAACGATCTCGATCTTGAGAACTCTCGACCTGCTGCAGGAAGTCATCGCCGATTACGACGGCACCGTCCTCATCGTCAGCCACGACCGCGATTTTCTCGACCGGACGGTGACGGTGACTTTGGGTCTGGATGGCAGCGGCAAGGTGGATATTGTCGCTGGGGGTTATGCCGATTGGGACAAGCAGCGGAGCAAGAGCGCGCCGAAGGCTCAAAAACCTCCCCTCCCGCTTGCGGGAGCGGGCGGAGGAGCGCCTGTTATCCAACCTCCCCCAACAAGCCCTCCCCTAACCCCTCCCGCAAGCGGGAGGGGAAAAATAAAACTCTCCTACAAGGACCAGCGCGACTACGACCTGCTGCCGGCCCGGGTCGAAGACCTCGCCGCCCAGATCGCCCGCGACGAAGCGGCCATGTCCGACCCCGCGCTCTACACCCGAGATCCGGCGAAGTTTGCGACGCTCAGCCAAGCGGTGGCCAAGGCGCGCGCCGAAAAGGACGCGGCGGAAGAACGCTGGCTGGAACTGGCGGAGATGGTGGAGGGTTAGCCCCTCACCGCATCCGCGAGACGAACGGAATGTTCTCCTGAATATAGGCCGTCACCGCCCAGATCTCGTCCTGTGTCAGCAACTGCCGGTACGGCGGCATCGAGGTGCCGAGCGCCGGGCCGCCCTCGGCGATGGTCCAGTACATGAACTCGTCCCATTGCTTTTCCGGCACGTCGGACAGCCAGACCAGATTGCCCGGCGGCGGTGAGAGATTGCGGCCGGCAAGGCCCTCGCCCGTCCCGTCGTCGCCATGGCAGACCGCGCAATACTGCGTGTAGAGCGCCTTGCCGCGATCGAGCACCGCCTTGCGGCGTCGCAGCGGATTGGTCATGCCCTTGTAAGGCGCGGGCACGCCCCACAGCGTCACCATGTAGTGCCGCGGCATCGGACCGGGGCCGGTCCAGCGCGGCGTCTGTGGCCACTTGCGTTCGACCTCGATGACGTCGGTGTCGCTGGAACTCGGCGCCGGGTTTTCGGGCTCTCCAGGCCGCGCCTGCTGCCCTCCGGCAAGCAGCGACAGGGCCAAGAGCGCGGCTAGCTTGAATGATTTCATGTCGGCCTCCTGAAACCAGGATAGCGGTCTGGGAGGCAGGGGAATTGACCCGCATCAAGCGGGCCGCGTCACCCCAGCCGGTAGAACCCCGCCACCCGGTCGAGCGCCAGCCCCAGCACCAGCTTGCCGCTGCGCGCCGGCCAGGCGAGCGCCCGCTCCGCATCGGGCAGGCCCTCGCCGGCGCAGACCACCCGCCACAGCACATCGGCGAGGCCCGGCCCCGCCGCCGCCGCCGCACCGTCGAACCGCGCCTTGGCGGCGATCTGGCGCTCCGTGGCGTTGAGGCCCCCATCGCCGGCGCCGCCGGTGCCGCGAATCCGCACCGCATCCCAGCGCATGGTCACGCCGGGGGCCAGCTGCGCGCGTTCCCAATCGGCACGCAGCCGTTCGCCCGCATCGAACTGGCGGTCGCTCAGGTGGCCGCGCGAATGCAGCCAGGTCAGCGGGCTTTCGGCGAGATTGACCGTGACGCTGCGGCGCCCTGTCCGGGCGGGCCGGGCCACCGGACCTTCGCTGGTGAGTTCGCGTTCGACGAGCTGGCGTTGCATCGCATTTCCCCGGCAATTGAGCGAATCGCTGCTTGCCAAAATGCCAAGGTTGTAGGAAAGCAGAAAACCATATCGGTTACATAAGATTTTTGCCTTATAGGATATGCCGCATGATCAACCGCATCCGCGACATCCGCAAACAGAAGCACCTGACGCTGGCCGATGTCGCCGCGCGCTGCTCACCGCCCACCACCGCGCAGACCATCGGCCGGCTTGAGACCGGCACCCGCAACCTCTCGCTGGTGTGGATGAACAAGATCGCCGCGGCGCTCGAAGTCGATCCCGAACTGCTGGTGCGCGGCGAGGAAGCGCCGGTGCCCAAGACCATCGCCCGCATGCTCCCCTCCGGCCCGGAAGCACTGCACACCCCGCGCGACGCCATCCTGCCGACCGCGCTTGGCGGGGACGGCCCGGTGGTCGCCCTCGCCTTCGAAGCCGGCGCCGGGGATTACCGCGAGGGTGACCAGCTGTGGCTGCGCCAGACGCAGCCCGGCGACTACGCCCGCCTGCTCAACCGCGACGTCCTCGCCCCGCGCCCGGGCGGCCGTTTCGCCTTCGGCCGGATGATCGACCGCGACGAGGGCCGCGTCGCGCTGCTCCCGCCCGGCCCGGGGCACCGCCAGATCGTCATCGAGAATCCGCCCTGGCTGGCGGTCGCCGAAATGCTTGTCCGGCAATTGTGAGACCGATGTGACCAAAGTCCGCGTGCTGTCGCTGAGCACGCTCTATCCCAGCGATGCCGCCCCCGGCTTCGGCATTTTCGTCGAACGGCAGATGGCCGCTGTCGCCAGGGACGGCGATGCCGATGTGGTTGTGATCAATCCCATCGGCCTGCCGCCCTGGCCGCTCTCGCTGCACAGGCGCTATCGCGACCTGCGCGGCTTGCCCGCCGAAGAGATGCGCGAGGGCGTCCGGGTGCTGCGCCCGCGCTATACCCTGATCCCGGCGGTGGGCGGACGGTTCAATCCCGGAGCGATTGCCCGCGCCGTGCTGCCCCTGGCGCGGCGGCTCAATGCCGAAGCACCTTTCAATGCCGTCGATGCGCAGTTCTTCTGGCCCGATGGACCGGCGGCGGCGAGAATTGCCGGGGCGCTGGGCCTGCCGCTGTCGATCAAGGCGCGCGGATCGGACATCCTGCTGTGGGGGGCCAAACCCTATGCCCGGCGCGCGATGCTGGCGGCGGCGGAGCAGGCCGCCGGGCTGCTCAGCGTTTCCGAAGCGCTCAAGCGCGACATGGCGGCGCTTGGCATGCCCGCGGACAAGATCGCGGTGCACTATACCGGCCTCGATCACGCTCTCTTCCGTCCCCTGCCCCGCGACGCGGCGCGCGCGCTGGCGGCGGAGCTGGCGCCCGGCGATGGGCCGCTGCTGATCGGAGTCGGTAATCTCATTGCGCTCAAGGGCCATCGCCTGACGATCGAGGCGCTGGCCGAATTGCCGGGCGCGCGCCTGATCCTCGCCGGTCGCGGCCCGGAGGAGCAGGGCCTGCGCGATCTGGCGGCGCGGCTGGGCGTGGCCGATCGGGTCGCCCTGCCTGGCCCGGTCCCGCCGGATGCGCTGGCGGTGCTGCTCAGCGCCGCCGACGCCATGGTGCTCGCCTCCGAGCGCGAAGGCCTCGCAAATGCCTGGATCGAGGCGTTGGCCTGCGGCACGCCCTTGGTCATTGCCGATGCGGGCGGCGCGCGCGAAGTGGTGCGCGACGCCAGCGCCGGGCGCGTGGTCGAGCGCAGTCCCTCCGCCATCGCGGCGGCGGTGCGGGAGGTGCTCGCCAATCCTCCGGCGCGGGCCGAAGTGGCCGCCCACGCCGCGAAGTTCAGCTGGGATGAAAACGCCGCGCAGCTGGTGGCGCATTGGCGAAGAATAGCGGGAAAGTAACTCCTCCCCAAGCTTATCCCGGGGAGGATTATCTGGCTACCCCTGCTCGCGCGCCAGCCGTTCCTGACGGTCCATCTCGGTCTCCTGCGGCACGAAACTGCTCGAGGTCACCTTGAGCCAGATCAGGATCGGCGCCGACATGTAGATCGAGCTGTAGGTGCCGACGAAAATGCCCAGCGTGATCGCCGCGGTGAAACCGAAGATAACGGTCGGCCCCAGCAACAGCAGCGCCATCAGGGTGATCAGGATCGAGGTCGAAGTAACGATGGTGCGCGACAGCGTTTCATTGACCGAAAGGTCCAGCAGCTCGGGCATCGGCATGCGCCGGTATTTGCGCAGGTTCTCGCGGATGCGGTCGTAAACCACGATGGTGTCGTTGAGCGAATAGCCGATGATCGTCAGAATCGCCGCGACGATGTTGAGATCGAACTCCATCTGCGTGGCCGAGAACAGGCCCAAGGTCAGCGTCACGTCGTGGACCAGCGCGAACAGGGCGCCGACGCCGAACTGCCATTCGAAGCGTACCCAGATGTAGATCGAGATCGCCACCATGGCGGCAAGCAGGGCCTGCATACCGGTGCGGAACAGTTCGCCGGAAACCTTGCCCGATACCGAATCAACCCCGTCGATCCGCACATCGGGATGCGCGGCCTTGATCCCGGCGGTGATGGTCTTGGCCATCTTGTCGGACAGACCGGGATCCTTCTCCGCGCCCGCCGGCAGTTTCATCCGGATCGAGACCTGATTGGGCTGGCCGAATTCCTGAATCGACGGCTCGCCAAAGCCCAGCTTGGCGACCTCCTCGCGCAGCTTGGCGACCGGGGCCTCCTTGGACTCGACGAAAGTCACCCGGATCATCTGCCCGCCGATGAAATCGACGCCGAGATTAAGTCCCTTGGTGAACACCAGGACGATCGAAGCGGCCATCAGCAGCAGGCTGACCGCATAGAACGGCACCCGCCAGCGCAGGAAGCGGATGTTGGTATTGTCGGGGATCAGCTTGAGCAGTTTCATATGGCTATCCCTACAGAGCAAGGTCCGCCGGCCGCGCCTTGCGCAGCCAGTGCGCCACCCACATGCGGGTGAGCGACACGGCGGTGAACACCGAGGTGGCGATGCCGATGATCAGCACCACGGCGAATCCCTTGACCGGACCCGATCCGAACATGAACATCAGCAAGGCGGCGATGACATTGGTGATATTGCCGTCGAAAATCGCGCTGCGCGCTTCCTTGTAACCGAACTCGACCGCCTGCATCACACGCCGCCCGCGCGCGCGCTCCTCGCGGATGCGCTCGTTGATCAGCACGTTGGCATCGACAGCGGCGCCGATGGTGAGGACGAAACCGGCAATGCCCGGCAAGGTCAGCGTGGTGTTGGCCACAGCCATCACGCCAAGGATCATCAGCACGTTGAACACCAGCCCGATGCAGGCGTAGACACCGAAGCGTCCGTAGGTGACCATGATGAAGGTCATCAGCGCCACCGAGCCGATCAGCATGGCGATCATGCCCTTGCGGATCGAATTCGGCGCCAAGGTCCGGACCGACCGAGCGCTCCTCGACCACGTTGAGATCGACCGGCAAGGCGCCCGAACGCAGCGCGATCGCCAGCTGATTGGCGCTCTCCACGGTAAAGCTGCCCGAAATCTGCGCGCTGCCGCCCAGGATCGGCTCGTTGATGTTGGGCGCGGAAAGCACCTTGCCGTCGAGGATGATGGCGAAAGGCCTGCCGACATTTTCCGTCGTCAGTTTGGCGAATTTGGCGCCGCCTTGCTGGTCGAAGGTGATCGATACGATCGGCTCGTTGGTCTGCTGGTCGTAGCCCTGCTGGGCGTTGGTCAGGTTATCGCCCTTGATCCCGCCAAGCCGCCTGACCGCGATCGCGGCGAGACCCTCGCTCTTGGGATCGGCATAGGGCACGATCTGGCTGCCGGGCGGGGCGATCCCCTGGGCGACATCGGTCGGCGATGCGGTGGCATCGACCAGCTTGAATTCGAGCTTGGCGGTCTGCCCGAGCAAGTCCTTGAGCGCCTGCGGATCCTTGAGGCCGGGCACCTGGACGACGATCCGCTGCGCGCCCTGTCGGATGATCGTCGGCTCGCGCGTGCCGAGCGAGTCGATGCGTTTGCGCACCACTTCGGTGGCGGCGTCCATCGCGTCGTCGATCGCCTTGTCGATGCCCGACTGGGTCGGCGTCAGCACGAAGCGCGAGCCGTCCTGGACTTCGATGTTCCAGTCGCGATCGCCGGTCAGGCCGACACCGCTGGTCAGCGAGACCAGCTGCTCGCGCGCGGCATCGACTTGCGAGGCGTCCTCGACCATGAAGGCCAAACGACCGTTCTGGCTCGAAATATCGCCGATGCGGATCGCCGGCTCCGCCTGCTTCAACTTCGCGCGAACGCTTTCTTCCATTGACTCGAGCCGCTGGCGCGCCACTTGCGAACTGTCCGCCTCAAGCAGGATGTGGCTGCCCCCGGCAAGGTCGAGGCCGAGATTGATTACCGGGTTGGGCAGGAACGAGGGCCACGGCGCATTGGCCAGCGCGAACAGCGAAGGCAGCGCCGCCAGAGCGGCCGCCAGGGTCACCAACCAGAACCACAGCTGCTTCCAGCGAGGAAAATCGAGCATCCGGATCAATCCCGCCCGGGCGCGAATTCGGCGCGTTCAGTCATTGGCGGGCTTCGAACCGGTGGGGGTCAGGACATCGGAGATCGTCGCCTTGACGGCCTTGACCCGGGTATTGGGCGCGATCTCGATCTCGGCGTATTGCTCGTCAACCTTGATCACCTTGCCGACAAACCCGCCGCCGGTGACCACCTGATCGCCCTTCTTCACCGCCGCGATCTTCGCCCGGTGCTCTTTCTGTTGCTTCATCTGCGGGCGCAGCAGCAGGAACCAGAAGATGACCGCCATGGCGACGAGCGGCATGAACTGCAGCCAGGCCGGCGGCTGCTCGGCGGCGCCGGACGCGGCGGCGGCAAGCAGGATCAGGGAAGAGTTGGTCATCGGCGCTTGGAAACCTCGGTTGCGACACGGGAGGGACCTTGCTCGGCCCGGAACCGGCGCGGTTAGCAGCAATGGCAGGGCATTTCAACGCGGGTGGCGGCCGGCGCAATCGCCGCGCCGCCAGCGGGTTCTCCCGCGTCACCGCGCTTGCCTTCGCCCCCGCCCCTGCTATAGGCCGCCGCCACGGTCGGGACGTAGCGCAGCCTGGTAGCGCATCACACTGGGGGTGTGGGGGTCGGAGGTTCGAATCCTCTCGTCCCGACCAATAGATTTCTAGGAAAACCAATAAGTTAAGCGGATGGCGAGAGCCGCCCGTTTTGCTATGGCCGCCTCGCCCGTAAGCCTGGCGTAAGTTATTCAGGCACCGCTTCTTCTTCGTCGTCCGTCACTTTGCCAGTGCCAAAGCGGCAACTCATACTGCGATACGTGCCACTTACTGCGTCTCGCCATCCGTCAGCGGCTACTCTAGAGCGGCGTGCGGAATATCTGACCCACCCTGACGGAGCCGATTTTGGCCCAGTTCAAGAAGCGAGGAAGGAGCTATGCGAGCATATAGTGACTGACGAGCGACGCGGAAATGGGCCAAAAGCGTCCCGCCCCTTCGGGGTTGCCTCAGGAAGCCCTCCGGACTGCGTCACGTCGCTGGCACGGGTTCCCGACCCGCACTGCGCGACGTTCCTTGCCGGCGGGCTTCCTGAGGCAATCAGGGTGGGTCAGATATACCGCACGCCGCTCTAAGCTGCTTGTGAAAGGGGCCAAACTGCTGCGGCCAGTGCTTGCGCCTGCGCACCCTTGCCGCCCGCTTCGCCCTGCAAGAACTTCAGCCGATAGGTCCACAGATGCAGCGGATATTCGAGCGTCAGCCCCATCGCGCCGGAAAACTGGTGGCAATCGTAGATGATCTTGCGGATCGCTTCCTGCGCATAGAGACAAGCGACGGCGGCGCTCGTGTCATCATCAGCGAAGGCGGCGCGAAATGCCAGGTTGCGGCAGGCATGAACGATCTGGGCATCTTCGGCCAGCCGGTGCTGGATCGCCTGGAAATGGCCGAGCGGCTGGCCGAACTGCCGGCGGTCCTTGACGTACTGCACGGTCTGATCGAGCGCGCCGCGCATCAGACCGGCGGCCTCGGCGGCAATGCCGATCAAGGCCCTGCGCTTGATCGCGGCGGATTCCTTGCCCGAATAGCGAGTTGCATCACCAGGGGCGGCTTTGAGCGAAGCCAGCGGGTAGGCAACAACGCTTTCGACCGGATCGAAATCATCGGACGCCAGCGTCCCGACCAGCACGCTGTCATCCTGAAACAGGCACACGGACTTCGCATGACTGAGATACCTCATCGGTCGGCCCAGCGACCAGGCCAACGCCATCGGCGCAGCGAAGCGGCCCGTTAGCGGCCCGATCAGAGTGGTCGCGGCCACTTCAACGCCGACCGGACAACTGGCGATCTCCTCGATAATCAAGGCCGCGTCGAGCGGGCCGAAACCCGGCTGGCTGGCGATCTCCAGAAACCCGCCTTCGGCCAGTTCCGTCTGCAATGCGGCGCTGTATTCGACATAGCCATGAGCGCCTGTCGGCGGGCTACGGAAGGGGGTCAGCAGCCCGTCGAGCGAGGTCATCAGCAATTTCTGATCGGCGGAGAGCTCGAAATCCATGCTAAACTCCCAGCCCCAACACATCGCGGGCGATCAGATTTAGCTGAATCTCCGCCGCGCCCACGGCAATCCCGGCCGCGATGGCCCGCTTGTGATGGGTGGCGACCATCTTGTCCTCGTCCGAGGCGAATAAATGTGGTGTCCAGTCTAGCACGAAATCGGCGACTGTGCGCTCGGCGGCAATGATCGCTACCCGTGCCATGCTGGTGGTGCCGGTCAAAGGATTGCTCTTCGAGCGCTGGTCGACAACTTCATAGGCAAACAGCCTCGCCGCCTCGCAGGCCGCAAAGGCAGTCGCCGCTGCCGCCTGTGCGACGGCGCCAAACGCATCGTCCGCAATCAGCGCATCGACCGCGCGGTGGAGAGTGCGCATGGCCAGCGCATAGCGGGGGATGCCGATCCGCTCGAAATTGAGCGCGAAGCGGACAACTTCCCAGCCCTTGTCCTGCGGGCCGAGCAGTTCGCTCTCCAGCGCCTCGACATCGTCGAAGAACACCTCATGGAAATCGCCGTCGCCGACCACGCTCGAGATCGGACGGACGGTGATGCCGGGCCGGTCCATCGGCAGCAGGAACACCGAGATGGCGCGCTTTCCGGGGCTGGTGCGGGCAAGCAGGAAACAGAATTCCGAGAGCCGGGCATAGGACGTCCAGATCTTGGAGCCGTTGATGACGAACTTGTCGGCCCCAGCCCCCGCCAGGGACGGGACTCGCTCGGCTTTGGTGCGCATTGCGGCGAGGTCCGATCCGCCCGACGGCTCGGAAAAACCCTGGCTCCAGATCACATCGCCCTGGCGCATGCGCTTCAGGTGGTAATCCTGCTGCTCAGGATTGCCGTATTTCATGATCGTCGGGCCGATCCAGTTGACATTGTAATACTGCGGCCCGCGCGGTTCTCCCGCCTGCCACATCTGCTCGCCGATGATGAAATGCTCCCAGGTCGAAGCATCCTGGCCGCCAAAGAGGCTGGGCCAATGGGGCACCAGCAGCCCCGCTGCGTCGAGCTTGGGGCAGAACACCTTCGAGAAATCGGTAACCGCTTGCGAGCCCGGACTTAGCGATGCCATCGCTTCCCAGTCATCGGGCAAATTCGCCTTCAGAAACGCATCCACTTTCCCGCGAACCGCCACCTGTTCTTCAGTCCAGCCAAATTCCATCGAACAGATTTCCACATAATGACATTAAGAGCTACGGCCCCTTGCGATTGATCGTCACTTAAGCGATGATTCGGTCAAGCAGTTTGTAATATTGCTCCCATATCATGGGAATCCGAGTTTCGATCACGCCATGCACAGCCAAGCCAATTTCGATTCGTCCGAGACTGGCGGTGCGCAAGCCATCCGGCGCGCACTCGAGCTCGTTCGGACGGTTGCCCAGATTCAGAGATCGGGCGCCAGACTGACCCGTGTGGCGCGCGCTTCCGGCCCCAGCACATCGACTTCGCACCGTATCCTGCGTTCGCTGGCTGCGCCCCGATTACCAGATTCCGCGTTTCGGCGCGAAGCCATGAAAGGCCAGGGGCGGCGCGGACGATTCCCGGTATCGGCCCGGTATCGGCAAAGGCTCGCCGGTGCTATGGGTAACGAAACGTAAGGGCATTGGCGTTAAAAGCAGCCCTGCGATTTCCCGACTTCGCTACGGAGTAGCGCGTGACCATGCCCCTTTCGATCGCCAGACGCCTGTGCCGCGCGGCCCTGCCAGTCGCACTGCTGCTGCTTTCCGGCTGCGGATCGAGCCGCGATTCGGCCATGGCCGAAAAGCTGGCGCGGGCCGAGCAGGCCGCCAAGCGCGCCGAAGCCGCGCAGAAGGCCGCCGAGGAGGCCGCCAAGGCGGCTGGCTCCAAGCTTGAGCAGCTCAACGCCGCCAGTCCGGAAGACGCGGTCCCCGACGAAGACGAAGAGTCCGCGGAAGCGGCCGATTCGGCCGGCGCGGAAACCGGCCCGGCCGACGATAGCTAGATCCGAGCCACGCGCGCGCTTTGCCAGGCGCGCCGGTTGCCGTTAAGGGGATCGCACGGCGCTGCGCGGGGAAGGCAACAATGGCGAAACAGCTGGTCTATGTGCTCAACGGGCCGAACCTGAACCTGCTCGGCCTGCGCGAGCCGGAAATCTATGGCAGCGACACGCTCGACGACATCGCCGGCCTGCTCGAAGACCGGGCGCAGGCGCTCGGGCTGGAAATCGACATGCGCCAGTCGAACCACGAAGGCCATCTGGTCGACTGGCTGCACGAAGCCCAGGCCAAGGGCGCGAAAGCCGTGCTGCTCAACGCCGGCGCCCTCACCCACACCTCTGTCGGGCTGTACGATGCGATCAAGTCGATCAAGGTGCCGGTGATCGAAGTGCACCTGTCCAACCCCCACGCGCGCGAGGAGTTCCGGCACAAGAGCTATGTCGGCATGGCGGCCAAGGGCTCGATCGCGGGGTTCGGGGCGCGCAGCTATCTGCTCGCGTTTGAGGCGGCGGCGGGGCTCTAGAGCGGGCTGCGTAAAATCTAAGCCACTTTCCCCTCTCCCAGTGGGGAGAGGATACGAAGGCTTGGCAGCTTGCTGCCTAGCCGAAGTTGGAGAGGGGGGTGTGCCCCCGAGATGCCGAACACCCCTCTCCTAGCTACGCTAGCTGCTATCGCAGCAAGCTTCGCTATCTTCTCCCCTCAAGGGGAGAGGGCCAGTCAGTGCAGATCTTACGCACTCCGCTCTAGCCCCGGCATTACTCCAGCGGCACGCCCGGCAGCTGCTTGGCCGTCCTGATCGTCAGGCTGGTCTTGACGCTCGCCACGTTGGGCGCCGGGGTCAGCTTGCTGGTGAGGAATTCCTGGAAGCTTTGCAGGTCCTTGCTGACGATCTTGAGGATGAAATCGATCTCGCCGTTGAGCATGTGGCATTCGCGCACTTCGGGCAGCGCGCGCATGTGATCCTCGAACCCGCGCAGCGATTCCTCGGCCTGGCTCTTGAGGCTGACCATGGCGAAAACGGTGATGGCGAAACCCAGCTTCGCCGCGTCGAGCTGGGCGTGGTAGCCCTTGATGATGCCGGCGTCTTCCAGACCGCGCACCCGGCGCAAGCAGGGCGGCGCGGTCAGGCCGACGCGCTGCGCCAGTTCGACATTGGTGATTCGGCCCTGGTCCTGCAATTCCGCAAGCAAGCGCCGGTCGATCTGGTCGAGATTCGCCATGGTCACGCTGTTGGATCCCTCACCGGGACCGCTCTCCCTGCCGCTCAAGCAACAAATGCCATTGAAAGTGCGCCTTGACGACACTATTATTCTCTGTGCTCGCAATCGTCCCGCTTTGCAACGCGGCAGAGCAAGTGCTTCCGCCCGGCGGACAAACTGCTAGATACAGGGGCTCACCCAGCCGCGCTGGGGCGCGCGCACACCGGAGCCCCGATGCAGATCGACGACCGCCTTGCCACTGTGCTGCGCCAGCGCGCCGGGGGCGAAGCCACGGCCCGCATCCAGTACCGCCAGCTGCTCGACCTGCTCGGCACCATGCCGAGCGAGGCGCAAGGCCCCTCGCTCGACGCGGCCTGCTTGCGGCTGGGAGAACTCTCCACGTCGATCCCCGCCCCGGTCCGCGCGGCGATGCTGCGCGAACCCGGCCTGCGGCTGCGCAATCCCAGGCTGATCGTGTTCCTGTGCGAGCAGGACCATGAGAGCGCCGCCGCGGCGATTGGCGCGGCGCAGCTCGACGAAGAACAGTGGCTAGACCTGGTGCCGGCGCTTCCCGTCGCCGCGCGGGCCCAGTTGCGCCAGCGCAGCGATCTTGGCGCGCGCGCCGGGCAGTTGCTCGCCCGTCTCGGCATTCTCGACCGCGGACTTCCACCTGCCGAAAGCGCGGCGGCGGCGGAGACGGAACCCGTAACGGCCTCGCGGCGGGAATCGCCGCCAAGCGCCTCGGGGCAAGGCATCGGCGCGATCGTCCGGCGGATCGAGGACTTCCGCAAGGCGCGCAAGCCGGTCGACGGCGAAGCGCGCTATGCCGATTCGCCCCGCTTGCCGCTGGGCGACGGCGCGGCGGACCGCTTTGCCCTGCCGGTGCGCGCCTTCGATTTCGCCACCGACGCGCGCGGCACGATCGACTGGAGCGATCCGGGCGTGGCGCCAATGGCGATCGGGCTCAATCTGGCATCGCCCGGCGGTCTTTCGGCGGCAAGTCTCGCTCCCTCGATCCGCCAGCGCCTGCCGATCCGCGCGGCAAGGATCGAGCTTGCGGGCGCGCCCGCCATCGCCGGCAGCTGGCTGATCGACGCCGCGCCGCGGTTCGATCCGGCCGCCGGGGGCTTCACCGGCTATTGCGGCCGCATGAGGCGTCTGAGCGCTGGCGATCCCGGTCCACAAGCGTCGCCCGGCCTCGCCGAGGCCGATCGCATGCGCCAGTTGCTCCACGAGCTGCGCACGCCGGTCAACGCCATTCAGGGTTTTGCCGAAGTGATCCAGCAACAGATGTTCGGCCCGACCCCGCACGAGTACCGCGCGCTCGCGGCCAGCATCGCCTCGGACGCCGCGCATATGCTGGCCGGCTTCGCCGAGCTCGAGCGGCTGGCCAGGCTTGAAGGCGGCGCCATGGACCTCGAGGGCGGCGGCTGCGACTTCGCCCAGGTGCTTGCCGCCACGGATGCCCAGCTGAAGCCGTTCACCGCGAGCCGCGACAGCGGCTTCGCCAGCGACCTTGGGCCGGACCCGCTGTGGGTCGCGCTCGCCGCCGAAGAGGCGGAGCATCTCTCCTGGCGGCTGCTTGCGACCCTGGCGGGCGCCGCCCATCCCGGCGAATCGCTGCACCTCGCCGCTGTCCGCGAAGGCGGCGAGGTGCTGGTGCGCTTGCAGCTGCCGACCAGCCTCAAGGCCTGCGAGGGCGACGACTTCATGAAGGCCACCGCCGGCCCGGCGAGCCAGGCGGTAAGCGCCGGCATGTTCGGCACGGGATTTGCGCTGCGCCTGGCCAAGGCCGAAGCGCAAGCAGCGGGCGGCCGGCTCGAACGCCGGGGAGAGGAATTGCATCTCGCCCTGCCGGGCTTGACCGGCGACGCTTCGAGCCATAGCCATGGCGGAGCATCTGGCTCGATCCCGGTCTAGCGGCGGGTTATGGCCAAAGGCATTTGGAGGAATGCGCGAACTTGGCCGACGTTTGCATCAATCGCGCGCCCGCATCCCCCGACTTCGTTCGCTTTCGCGAAGGGTTCGGGCAGAAGTTCATCGTCACCATCGACACCGAAGAGGAATTCGATTGGCGCGCGCCGCTGGCCCGCGACGGCCACAGCATCGACTCCGTTCCCGCGCTGAGGAAATTCCTGCAATTCTGCGAAGGGTTCGGGGTCAAACCGATCTTTCTGGTCGATTATCCGATCGCCACTTCGGCGAGGGCAGCGGAAGGGCTGCGCGAATCCGTGCTTGCCGGCCGCGCCGAAATCGGCGTTCAGCTGCATCCCTGGGTCAATCCGCCGCACGACGAAGAGGTCAATGAGATCAACAGTTTCGCGGGTAACTTGCCCGCCGCGCTGGAACAGGCCAAATTCACCAGGTTGCGCGATACGATCGAACAGAACTTCGGCGTGCCGCCCCGGATATATCGCGCCGGCCGCTATGGCGCCGGCCCGCGGACCGCCGCGAACCTGATCGAAGGCGGAATCGCGATCGATACGTCGGTGCGCGACCTACTACGATTACAGTTCGACCGGCGGGCCCAATTTTCGCGACCACCCCTTGCGGCCCTACTGGCTCGACCGGGCCAATGGCCTGATGGAAATTCCGCTGACGACAGTGTTCTGGGGAATGCTGCGCCAGACCGGGCCCTGGCTCTATCCAAGAATGTGGCGGATTCCGCGCTTGCGCAGCGTACTCGCCCGCATCGCCATGCTCGAACGAATCCCACTGACGCCGGAAGGCGTCACTTTCGAGGAGGCGATCCGCGGGGTGGACATCGCCATCGATGCGGACTTGCCGGTTCTGGTATTTTCCTTCCACAGTCCATCGCTGGCGCCCGGCTACACACCCTATGTCCATAGCGACGAGGATCTCGACCGGCTTTACGACTGGTGGCGGGGAATTTTCACCTATCTGGCCAGGCGAGACATTGCGCCGACCACTGTCGCGGAAATCATGGCGTCGGTCGAGCTTGCCTAGCCGCGCGGCCCGGGCTAACGCGCGCCCTGCCCGATGGCGATCGGGGCCTGTAGCTCAGTTGGTTAGAGCTGGCCGCTCATAACGGCTAGGTCGCGGGTTCGAGTCCTGCCGGGCCCACCACCCTTCGCCCGGGCTACGGGTGGCAAGCCGCCCGGATATGGCCTATATGGACCAACACACGCTTTGGCGGGCCTGCCCGCTCAAGCCATGCAGGAGTGAAGGCGGGGAGTAGCGCAGCCTGGTAGCGCATCTGCTTTGGGAGCAGAGGGTCGCAGGTTCGAATCCTGTCTCCCCGACCATCATACCGGCGTAAAGCCGCGGTTTTCGTAAAAGCGAAATGCCTCACCCCTTCGGCCTCAGCTTCAACTTGGGGACCGCACCACTCTTCTTGCGCGCCGCGCCCCGGCCGGACAGCGATGGGTTGGTCATGAAGTAGCGGTGGAGGTTGAACGGTTCTTCGCCACTTTCAAGGCGCTCGTAGGTTCCATCGGGGCACAGCCGCCAACTCTGTTCGTTATCCAGCAGATTGGCCAGAAGCACCTGGTCGAGCACCTGATCATGGACGGTCGGGTTCTCAAGCGGGATCGCGACTTCGACCCGGCGGTCGAAGTTGCGCGGCATCCAGTCCGCCGATGATATGTAAACGGCCGCCTTGCGGTTGGGCAGGGCTTCGCCATTGCCAAAGGCCCAAACGCGGCTGTGCTCGAGAAAGCGGCCGACGATCGATTTGACGCGGATATTCTCGGACAGGCCCGCAATGCCCGGCCGCAGGCAACAAACGCCGCGGACCACGAGATCGATCGCGACACCGGCCACGCTGGCCTCGTATAACTTGTCGATGATCGCTGCATCGGCGAGCGAGTTCATTTTCGCCCAGATCTCGCCGGGAAGGCCCTTACCGGCATTGGTCATTTCCCGGTCGATCAGCTTGATCAGCTTTTTCCTGAGGGCAAGCGGGCTGATCGCGACCATGTTGAGGTTCTTCGGTTCGATGTAGCCGGTGATGTAATTGAAAACCTGCACCGCATCCTCGCCCGCGCGCGGATCGGCCGTGAAAAAGCTTAGGTCCGTGTAAATGCCGGCCGTCACAGGGTGGTAATTGCCGGTTCCGAAATGGCAGTAAGTGACGAACTTGCTGCCTTCGCGGCGAATTACCATGGAAATCTTGGCGTGCGTCTTCCACTCGACGAAGCCATAGACCACCTGCACGCCGGATCTCTCCAGCTGAGCGGCCCAGGCAAGGTTCTGCTCTTCGTCGAACCGCGCTTTCAGTTCGACCACGGCGGTCACCGATTTGCCAGCCTCCGCCGCGTCGCACAGAGCCCGGACGATCGCGGATTGCTTGCCTGCGCGGTACAGGGTCTGCTTGATGGCGACCACGTCGGGATCGGCGGCGGCTTGATTGAGGAACGCCACCACCACATCGAACGATTCATAGGGATGGTGGATGACAATGTCCTTTTGCCGGATCGCGGCGAAGCAGTCTCCTTCGTGCTCGACAATCCGCTCGGGGAATCGCGGCGTGAAAATCGGGAACTTGAGGTCGGGCCGGTCGATTGCGACCAGTTCGCTCAAGTCGGCGATTCCGAGCAGCCCGGACGTTTCCGCGATATGCGCCTCGCCACCCAGTTCCTCGCGAACCAGGTCCTCGATTTCGTGGCCGGTCCCGGACTCCATGCGCAGCCGGATGACGCGCCCTCTTCGCCGCTGCTGGATGGCGCTGCGGAAGAATCGGACGAGATCCTCGGCCTCCTCCTCGATCTCGATATCGCTGTCGCGAATAACGCGAAACAGTGCCGAGCCCAGCACCCTGCAATTGGGAAACATCTCAGCCGCGAAGTGGCGGACAATCGACTCGATCGGAATGAAGGCGTCGCGTGGTCCGGGCACCCGGACAAACCTCGGCAATGAGGATGGAAGCATGACGAGTTCCCGGATCGCGTCCTTCATGCCCTTCGGCTTGATTTCAAAAATCAGGCTGAGCGACAGGTTGGGCACGAACGGGAATGGGTGCGCGGGGTCGAGCGCCTGCAAGGTCAGAACCGGAAAAATCTCCTCGTGGAAATGGCGGCCCAACCACTCGCCTTGCCGCGGATCGAGCCGAGCCTCATCGATCACCGAAATCCCGGCCGCCCCCAGCTCTGCGCAGAGGTCCACCCACAGCCTTTGCTGTTCGGATGCCAGCCGATCGACCGACTGCTCGATCATGGCCAGCTGCACACCTGGTGACAATCCATCGATCGACGGCTCCTCGACGCGGCGCGAAACTTGCCCCATCAGCCCAGCGACGCGAACCATGAAGAACTCGTCGAGATTGCTTCCCGATATGGACAGGAAGCGAAGCCGCTCCAACAGGGGATGGCGAGGATTGTTCGCTTCCCCCAGGACACGGCGATTGAACTGCAGCCAGCTCATTTCGCGATTGAAGTAGCGTTCCTCGCTGCACGGCGGGAGAGAGACTGCCTTTTGTCTGGTCAACGACGCCTCCTCCGGCAATTTCACCATCCGGCCACCGCCAGACCTACTTCGATTCACCGCCCGAGCAAATCAAGGTCTTTTGGCGGTTAATAGGTCCTGACCCTAGGCTTCGCATTACAGGATACCATGCTAACATTCGAACCTCCGTGGAAGCCTTCGTCTGGAGCAAGAATGAATTTGCTGCGACGCATGCTGATTGCCGTGCTGGTCATGCTGCTGCTTGCAGCGGCGCCAGCGGCTGCCCAACGCATCGTGGCCGTCGGCGACCTCCATGGCGATTACGACGCCTTCCTCGACATCGTCGGGGCTGCGGGACTCTCGGACAAAAAAAGCCGGTGGACGGGCGGGGAAGCCGTTCTGGTCCAGCTTGGCGACGTCACCGATCGCGGACCGGATTCGCTCAAGATCATCCGCCATCTGCAAGCGCTGGAGCAGGCCGCGCCCAAAAGCGGCGGCAAGGTCTTCGTGCTGGTCGGCAATCACGAGGCGATGAACGTCACCGGCGATCTGCGCTATGTGCATCCTGGCGAATATGCGGCCTTCGCAACGCGCGGCTCGCCGGGATTGCGCGATCGTGTGTATGACGCGAATCGCGATGCGATCCTCGCCCATTTCCGGCAAAGCGACGCCCAGACAACCCCCGAAGCGGCGCGCCGGCGCTGGCTGGACGACACACCCCCGGGCAAGCTTGAGCATCGCCAGGCTTGGTCGCCGCGCGGCAAGTTGGGCCAGTGGATTGGCGCCAAGCCGGCGATCGTCCGGTTGGGCGGCACGCTGTTCGTCCACGGCGGGATAAGTGTCGAGACCGCGGCCCGGCCTATCCGGGATATCAATGCGGAGGTTTCCGCCAGGCTGACCTCCGGCGAGAGGTCTGCGGGTTCGATCCTGACCGACGAATTTGGTCCGCTGTGGTATCGCGGCAATGTGCATCGCGATCCGGTCAAGCCAATGGTGGAAGGTGAAGCGCCCACACCGCCGCGACCGTCGATCGAAGCGGAGCTTGCGCAAGTTCTGACAGTCTATGGAGCCAGGCGGCTGGTCATAGCGCATACGCCGAATCCAGCCGGGATCGTGGCCGAGCATGGCGGCAGGCTGGTGCGCATCGACACGGGTATTTCGACCGCCTATGGCGGGGTGCACAGCTATCTTGAGTTGAAAGACGGCCTGGCAATGGCCTGGGCCAAGGATGGAGGGGGCAAATGGGCTTCGCAGGTATTGCCATCGCCGCCATGAAGCGGTGGATCCGGTGGACCGCGCCGTTGGCGGCACTGGTCAGCGTCGCGCCAGCAGCAGCGAAAGACAGGGTAACGCCTCTGTTCGCGGACAGCGTTCCGATCGATGTCCAGATCTCCGGTCCGATCGGCTCCATCACTCGCTCCGCCCAGCGTTCGACCGAACCCCAAGATGCGACGATCGCGGCCAGCGGCGAAACACATGCGATCGCGCTCTCTGCCCGGGGAATCACCAGGCGGCGGCGTGAGACTTGCAGCTTCCCTCCGCTCAGTGTCCTGTTCAAGCAGAAGCCGGCGGACACTTCTGTTTTCGACAGGCAACGCCGGCTGAAGCTCGTCACCCATTGCCGCGGCGATACCCAATTCGATCAGTTCGTGCTCAAGGAGTACGCGGCATACCGTCTGTACAACCAGCTGACCGACAAGAGCCTGAAGGTCCGTCTGGCCCGGATTCGCTATGTCGATGCCGGAAAAGTGGTAACCGAACGTTTGGGTTTCTTCATCGAGGACATCGACGATACCGCGAGCCGGCTGGGCCAGAAAAAGATCGAGGCTTCGGGGATTCGGACCAGCGGCCTCGTTCGGGAAGATGCGGCGCGTTTGACCTTGTTCCAGTTCATGATCGGCAATCTCGACTGGGACATGACGCATGGACCGACGGCGGATGAGTGCTGCCACAATTCGAAGCTTATCGGTCGGTCAAGCGAAGCGCGCGACCTGATAACTCCGGTGCCATACGACTTCGACTATTCCGGTCTGGTGAATGCGCCCTATGCGGTGCCGCCCCCAGTTATCCCGGTGCAACGGGTAACCCAGCGCTTCTATCGCGGTCTGTGCAGCCATAACGCGGAAACCCGGCGTCTTGCTTCGGAATTCGTATCCGCCCGTGGGAGGCTCGAAGCGGAACTGGGCGCGATTCCGGGTCTCAATCGCGGAGCCAGGGACTCGATGGTCAATTTCCTGAACGGTTTCTTCACGGCGATCGCCACGCCCGAGGGTGTCGAAAGGAACCTGATCAAGGGGTGCCGCAAGAACTTGTAAGCCGGCCTTTATCGTAAGTCGTCAGCCGCCCCCCGCGGCCTGGCGAGCCTTCGTCCACAAGCACCAGACGCCCGTCCGGCATGATGGTTATGCCTTCCGTTTGCGGATGCCGCGAAGCCTTTAACCGCTGCCGACTCAGAAATTCGCCCGATTTCTTCACGACCAGCACGATGCGATTGCGCGCCGAAACGATGCTGAGCTGCTGGCAACGGGCATCGTACTCCAGCCCCGATGGACGAAATTCGGCCCACTCTTTCTTGTCCAGCAAGCTTTCGAGCGGAACCGAGAGGAATGGCTCCGTCTCGGCGTGGCCGCCACCGATCCCCCAGCGATAGATTTCGAGCCTGGCCACCTTGGGGTCGTTGCGGTAGCGCTTGCATAACAGCAGCAATTCGCCAGGCGCGGGCCCCTGCGACAACCCCTCGACTTCGCAAAGCGGTCCAACCCCGGTGTCATAGACATGGTAGGCGACGCGCGCGCCGTTTTCGCCAGGGAGCGCCGAATATATCAGTCCGTCGCTGGTGACGAGGAAGACCCGTCCTCCGGCGGTGGCAATGCCTTCGAAATCCCCTTCGAGCGTCGGTTCGCCAAACGCGAAGGCACGCAGCAGCTGGTTATCGCGCAGCCGGATTTCGTAAACGATCGCATGTTCGTCGCTATGGGTGAACACGCTGTCCGGACCGGCGACCGCCAGGCCAGACGCCTCGGTCAGTTTCGCGGGAAGATTGTAGCTTTTCTCACTGCTCGATTGCGCCGGGCCGCAGGCGGCGAGCAGCAGCGCGAGGCCATGCCCGCCCAGGCGCCGGAGCATCATTTGTGCTTCTTCGCTTTCGCTTTTGGCGGCATCGCTTCCGGTATTACCGCAATGGCTTCAATTGGCGCCTCCGCTTCATGAGAATCCCGCAAATAACGGCGAGCCCCTTCCATCCAGCCATAATCGAGGAACCAAAGGGCAAGCAGGACGTAATTGAACATCAGGCTCATCACGAGCGAGACCTCAAGCGCTCCGATACCCGCGCCAAGCCCGATGCCGATGGCAAGCAGGATAAACAGGGCATCGCCCGAACTCTTGAGCGAATTGCGGAACTGGACCCCGGCGACGATCCCGGCGAGCGAGAAGGCCAGGGCAAGCGAGTTGTGCACCAGGATCACGATGCTGGTCACGATGATGGGCAGAAGAATGATCGAACTCGACCAGGGACTGGTCAAAATCCCCGTGATCGCGGACCGCTATGTAAGTCCAGCTTACCGGCAGGACGGTCAACAGCGCCCCCGTCACCGCAATCAGCAGATAGACCAGGCTATCGGTGAGATTGCCGACTTTGGTGGCGCCGACCGCAACTGAATCGAAAGGATCGCTGCCGCCCCCCGCAATCAAACCCTCCGCGCCGCCAATGGGCAAAAACCGCTCGAAGGCCGGGAACAGCCAGTCAAGCGTCAGAACCGTGCCGGTGACGACCAGGTAAAACAGCGAAAGTTGCAGGAACAGCCGACCGATTCGCATTACATTCCCCCCGGTGGAATGGCGCACTCTAGGCGAGAAGCATGATCGCATCAATTCAATCGCTCATCACGCTGCTGGCCATCCGGGGTCTGTCAAACGGATGGAGCCATTGACGGATCGAACGCCTTCGATAGGTACGATCCATGAAGAACGCGGTCTGGCTCAACACCATCGGCTACAGCTCGGCCGAGCTTGTTGCTTTCGCGCGGCGGCTTGAAAGCTGGGGCTATGGCACGCTGTGGATCAACGACGGCATGGGCAGCGATCCGATGGTGCTTGCGGCCAAAATCCTCGCCTCGACCCAGCGGCTGCAAGTCGCGCTCGGCGTCGCCAATATCTATTCGCGCGATCCGACCATGATGGTGGGCGCGCAATATGGCCTCAACGAGCAATGGGACGGACGCTTTCTGCTCGGCATGGGCGTCTCGCATCCCTTCATCGTCGAGGCCATGCGCGGACATAGCTATGGCAAGCCGCTATCCGCGATGCGCGCCTATCTGGAGGCGATGGCCGCTGTCCGATATGCCGCCCCGCCGCCGGCCGAGAAGCCGCTGACCGTCATCGCCGCGCTCGGCCCGAAGATGCTGGAACTGGCGCGCAGCCATGCCGACGGGGCGCATCCCTTCTCGACCACGCCCGCTCACACCGCCGGCGCCCGCGCCATTCTCGGCCCTGGCAAACTGCTGCTGGTCGAGCAGAAAGTCATGCTCGAAAGCGATCCCGCCACGGCGCGGGCAGTCGGACGCGGACTCGTCTCGGGCCTCGCCGGCATTCCCAATTACCGCAATAACTTCCTGCGCATGGGCTTTACCGAGGAAGACATGGCGGACGGCGGCTCCGACCGGGCGGCGGACGCCATGCTCGCCTGGGGCGACGCGGCGGCGATCCGGCGGCGCATCCAAGAACATCGCGACGCGGGTGCGGACCAGGTGGCCATCCAGGTCATGCCCAGGGACGGCGCGAAACTGAGCACAAATGACGAGAAAGTGCTCGAACTGTTGGCGCCGAACTCTTCAACCTAGAAGCAGGCCATGCGATTGTGGACCTTGGCGGACCCGTGCGATCGCCAAGCCCGGCCAGCCCTACCCCGCTTGGCCGCCGCGGAACAATTTCTTTCAAGGAAGTGTCGTGCACCTGTCGTAAATCGGCCCCGAATTGGCATTAGCCTCAATGGGAGCTTCCGGCGTGAACAGACAATTGCGCGCATCCGCCATCGCCATCGCCATTTCCGCGGGATGGGTGCTGCCCGCCCAGGCCAAGCCGGTCGATGATGCCGCGATGCAGCGCGAATTGGCCGGGATGCGCGCGCAAATGGCGCAGATGGCCCAGCGGATCGATGCGCTCGAAGGGCAACTCGCCCAAGCCAGAGCCGACGCCAACGCCGCCCAAGCCAAGGCCGACTCCACCGCGTCCGTGCTCGCGGCCGTGCCGCGGCCGACCGCCCCGACCGCGACCGCCAGGCCCGCCACCGAAATAACCTGGGACGGCGCGCCCAAGTTCGCGACTAAGGACGGCTGGTCGTTCAAGCCGCGCGGAAGGCTTCAGGTCGATGTGGGTGGGGTCAATGCACCCGATACGATAACTGTCCCTACACAAACCAGCCTCGGCTACGCCGCCGAATTCCGCCGCGCCAAGCTCGCTTTCGACGGGACCATGCCCGGCGGTTTCGGCTATCGCTTCGAAATCGACCTGGCCAACAGCGCGGTCGAACTCGACGACGTCTATCTTACCTACAAAGCGGGCCCAAAGCTCACTTTCACCCTCGGCCAGCACAAGCCATTCCAGAGCATGGAGGAAGCCACTTCCGACCTGTTCACCAGCTTCATGGAACGCGCCGCTTTCAACTCGGGCTTCGGCTTCGAACGGCGGGTTGGCGCGAGCGCGACTTACACCGGCAAACTGGTGCAGGTCCAGGCCGGTGTCTTCACCGACAATGCCGCCGATCTCAATTCGGACCGCAACAACTCCTATGGTCTGGACGGCCGCATGGTCTTCATGCCCAAACTCGGTCAGGCCCAACTGCACATCGGCGGATCGATCCACTACCGCGATTTCAACGATATAGCCTCGACAGCGCGCTACCGGGTGCGGCCTTTCGTCCACACCACCGATGTGCGGCTAATCGACACCGGCGCTTTCTCCTCCAGCGGCGAACGAACGATCGGAGCGGAGCTGGCCTATATTTCCGGACGCTTCCACGCGACGGCCGAAAGTCATTGGCTGACCGCGCTGCGCCCGGGTCTGGCCGATCCGACGTTTAGCGGCGGCTATGCCGAACTGGGCTATCTGCTGACCGACGATGTCACAGCTTACAAGAGCGGCGCCTACGACCGCATCCGGCCCAGGAAGCCGGTTGGCAAGGGCGGCTTGGGCGCGATTCAAGTCAACCTGCGCTACGATTGGCTGGATCTCAACAGCGTGGAAATTGTTGGCGGCCGCCAGCAGACCGCTGGCGTCTCTCTGCTGTGGATACCGACCGACTATGTCCGCTTCGTGCTCAATTACGGCCACCTGTGGATCGACGATGCCGCGGTGCCGGCCGGAGCGGATCGCAGCTACAAGGCCGATGTGCTTGGCATGCGCGCGCAATTCGATTTCTGAGGCCGGTTGACGCTTGCTTGACGGGCGAAGGCTCCATGCTGTACATGTGTTCAGCAACTGCGCCCTCGCGCCGAAGGAGTCCGAATTCATGGCAACCGCCGCCAAGCTGATCTGGGAAGTCACCGATGCCGCACCGAACATCGGCTGCGCGATCCATACCGACAAGGAAACGCTGCTCTCCGGCGTCCGCGCCAAGGACATTCGCGAGATCATGGAACGGCGCGGGGTGATCGTATTCCCCGAAATCAACCTGACCGACGAAGAGCAGATCGCCTTTACCCACACCTTGGGCACTTTCGCCCATGAGGACGGCGAGAAGACCGCCGATGGCAAGGATACGGTCTATCCGATCACGATGGACAGTGCCGTCAATCCGAACGCCGATTACCTCAAGGGCGCGTTCTACTGGCACATCGACGGCACCATGTCGGACAAGCCGATCCTCGCCTCGATCATGAGCGCGCGGGCCTTGGCCAGGGAAGGCGGCGAGACCGATTTCTGCAACACCTACGCCGCCTGGGACGCGCTGCCAGACGATGAAAAGGCCGAGCTCGAAAAGCTCAAGGTTGTCCACGCGATGTGGCGCTCGCAGCTCTACTGGCAGCCCGAGCCGAGCTATGCCCAGCTCAAGGCGCTGCAGGACCGCGGCTCGAACACGCTGCCCTTGGTGTGGAAGCACCGCTCCGGCCGCCAGTCGCTGGTGCTCGGCTGCACCGCGCTGCAGGTCGAAGGGCTGGACATCACCGAGAGCGAGGCGCTGCTGGTCCGCCTGCGCGACTGGGCGACGCAGCCGCGGTTCTGCTATCGCCACACCTGGTCGCTTGGCGACATGGTGATCTGGGACAACACCGGCACCATGCACCGCGCCCTGCCTTACGATCACACCTCGGGCCGGCTGATGCACCGCACCAAGCTGGAGGGCGAGGAAGCTTTCGCCTGAGAGTTCCGAATCCCCGCCAGATCCTCACCTTCTGGAAGAGGGTTTTGGGTTTTCTGTTGGCCGGCCGGATAAGAACAAAACAAGTACATTATCTCCGCATTCCGCGCTAGGCTGGCCTGCTGCGATTCGTCCGCCGCCGGAACAGCGCCCATGCCCGAAACCTCGCTCACCCCTTCCCGCCGCCGGGCCGCGCCCGGTCCGGACAGTATCGCCGCGCCGGCGCGCGCGCCTTTCGTCGAGCTGGGGCTTGCCAGCTGCTTTTCCTTCCTGCGCGGAGCTTCGGATGCGCTCGACCTCGTCACCACGGCGCGCGCGCTTGGCTACGACGCGATTGGCGTCGCCGATGCCAACTCCATGGCCGGCGTGGTGCGCATGCACAGCGAGGCCAAGGCGCTGAAACTGCGCCCGGTGATCGGCTGCCGGATCGAGACGGTCGAGGGGCTGGCCTTCCTCGCCTATCCGGTGGACCGGGCGGCTTACGGGCGCCTGTGCCGCCTGATCTCGGCCGGGCGCATGGCGACTTTGGAGGGGGAATGGCAGGACAAGGGGGTGTGCGAGATTTCGCTGGCCTCGCTGGCGGAGCATGCCGAGGGCGTGCAACTGGTGCTGGTGCCGCCGGGGGATCTGGCGGCGCAGTTCACGATCGCGGTAGTGAGCAATGTTGTTGCGTGTAACTCGCGCGGAGGCGCGGAGACGCGGAGGAGAGAAGGATTTGTTTCGCGCAAAGAACGCAAAGGACGCAAAGAGGTTGAGAGCGCCGCAGGCTCTTTCGCTGCTTGCATCCTTGCATCCGAACGCGAGGTTGGGAGTGGAGAGCGGCTTCGCCGCAGGCGCAACCCCTCTGCGTCCTTTGCGGTCTCTGCGCGAAACCCTTTTCTTCTCCGCGTCTCCGCGCCTCCGCGTGAATCACTTTTGAGCGCGCCCTTCGCCGACCTGCTCCCCCACCTCGTCGGCCAACTCCCCACCCTGCGCCACATCGCCGCGAGCTATCTCTACACCGGCGACGACGTGGCCCGCATTTCTGCCCTCGATGCCATGGCCAAGGAAAACGGCCTGGCGATCCTCGCCACCAACGATGTGCTCTACCACGCCCCCCACCGCCGCCCGCTGCACGACGTGATGACCGCGATCCGGCACAAGACCACGGTCGCCCGGGCCGGCCATCTGCTCCAGCCCAATGCCGAGCGGTACCTCAAGAGCCCCGAGGAGATGCAACGCCTGTTCGTGCCATGGCCTCATGCCATCAAGGCCGCGCGCGATCTGGCGGATGCCTGCCGGTTCAGCCTCGACGAGCTGCGCTACGAATACCCCGAGGAGACCTATCCCGACGGGCTTTCCCCGCAGCTCTACATGGAGCGCTTGACCTGGGAGGGCGCGGCGGAACGCTATCCGGAAGGCGTGCCCGGAAGCGTGCGCGAGACGCTCGCCACCGAATTCGCCATGATCGCCAAAAAGGACCTCGCGCGCTACTTCCTTACTATCAAGGATATCATTGATTTTTCACGTAATCAGCAGCCACCGATCCTCTGCCAGGGGCGCGGCAGCGCGGCCAATTCGGCGGTGTGCTATTGCCTTGGCATTACCGCGGTCGATCCGGCAAAACACCAGCTGCTGTTCGACCGCTTCATCTCCGAGGACCGCGACGAGCCGCCCGACATCGACGTCGATTTCGAGCATGAGCGCCGCGAGGAAGTAATCCAGTATATATATCAACGCTATGGCCGCCAGCACGCGGGCCTCTGCGCCACCGTGATCCACTACCGCCCGCGCATGGCGATCCGCGAAGTCGGCAAGGCGATGGGGCTGAGCGAGGACGTCACCTCCGTGCTCGCCCGCACCGTCTGGGGCGGCATGGGGCGCGAGATCGACGAGCAGCACGTTGCAGAGACGGGGTTGAACGTCACCGAGCCGCACCTGCGCCGGGTTCTGGCGCTCACCGGGCAGCTTATCGGCATGCCAAGGCACCTCTCGCAACACCCCGGCGGCTTCATCCTGACGCATGGCCCGCTGACCGAGACCGTGCCGATCGGCAACGGGGCAATGGCGGACCGCAGCTTCATCGAATGGGACAAGGACGACATCGACGCGCTGGGCATCCTCAAGATCGACATTCTCGCGCTCGGCATGCTCACCTGCATCCGCAAGAGCCTCGACCTGCTGCGCGAGCACCACGGGCGGGACCTGACCCTCGCCACCGTCCCGCGCGAGGACCCCTTGGTTTACGACATGCTGTGCAAGGGGGACTCGGTCGGCGTGTTCCAGGTGGAAAGCCGCGCGCAGATGAACATGCTGCCGCGCCTGCGCCCGCGCTGTTTCTACGATCTCGTCATCGAAGTGGCGATCGTCCGCCCCGGTCCGATCCAGGGCGACATGGTGCATCCCTTCCTCAAGCGGCGGCGCGGCGCGGAGAAAGTCGAAATCCCCGCCCCCGCGCCGGAGCATGGCCCGCCCGACGAGCTGACCTCCATCCTCGCGCGCACTCTGGGCGTGCCGATCTTCCAGGAACAGGCGATGAAGATCGCACTCGACGCGGCCAGGTTCAGCAGCAAGGAAGCCAACCGGCTGAGGAAAGCGATGGCCACCTTCCGCAGCCGCGGCATGGTGCACGAGCTGGAGGACATGATGGTCGGCCGCATGATCGCGCGCGGCTACGATCCGGACTTCGCGACGCGCTGCTTCAACCAGATCAAGGGCTTCGGCGAATACGGCTTCCCCGAAAGCCACGCGGCGAGCTTCGCCCACCTGGTTTACGTGTCGAGCTGGCTGAAATGCCACTTCCCGGCGGCCTTCGCAGCTGCGCTGCTGAACTCGCAGCCGATGGGGTTCTATGCCCCGGCGCAGATCGTGCGCGATGCGCGCGAGCATGGGGTTGTGGTGCTGCCGGCGGATGTGAATTGCTCGGCGTGGGATTGCAGTCTTGAAGAAAGTGTTTCGCGCGCCCTTCGACAGGCTCAGGATGAGCGGGGCGCGGAGACGCGGAGAGAAGAAAGAAAGGATGGTTCACGCAAAGGCGCAAAGGCGCAAAGGGGGAGCGCCTTGGGCGAAGCCCCTTTAAATCTCGACGGTTCGGCAAATGGCAACGTTAGAGCTGTGAATAGCGCCTGCGGCGCAGAACAACCTCTTTGCGCCTTTGCGCCTTTGCGTGATTCTCCCTTTTCTTCTCTCCGCGTCTCCGCGCCTCCGCGTGAACCCCAAATCGCCCTCCGCCTCGGCCTGCGCCAGATCGACGGTCTGCCCGAGCACGCCGCCGCCCGCCTGATCGCCGCGCGCGAGGAAGGCGGGCCGTTCGCCGATGTGGCGAGCTTGCGCGAGCGGGCCGGGCTCTCCCCCGCCACCATCGAACGCCTCGCCGCCGCCGATGCCTTCACCTCGCTCGCCCTCCCCCGCCGCCAGGCGCTGTGGGACGCGCGCAGCCTGATCGCCGCGCCGGACTTGCCGCTGTTCGCCCATGCCAGAGCGCGCGACGAGGGAGCCGAACGCGCGGCCACCCGCCTCCCCCAGATGCCGCTCTCCGAGGAAGTCGTCGCCGATTACCAGACCCAGCGGCTGTCGCTGAAGGCCCACCCGCTCGCCTTCCTGCGCGCCAGCCTGGCCGATCGCGGCTTCGTACGCTGCGCCGATCTCCGGACGCGCAGCTTCCGTTCGCCGGTGCAGGTGGCGGGCGTCGTGCTCATCCGCCAGCGGCCGGGCTCGGCCAAGGGGGTGGTGTTCGTCACGCTCGAGGACGAGACCGGGGTGGCCAACATTGTCGTCTGGCCCGACATGAAGGAGCGCTTCCGCCGGGAAGTGATGGGCGCGCGGCTGATGGAAGTGCGCGGGCGGGTGGAGCGCGACGACGAGGTCATCCACCTGATCGCCGCCCACATCCGCGACGCCAGCGCCGACCTCGCGCTGCTATCGGACGATCCGCTGGTCCCTGCCATGGACCGGGCGGATCATATGGGCCATCCGCGCAATATCCGCGTCATCCCGAAATCGCGCGATTTTCATTGAGGCGGCGGCGCGCGCGCCAGCGCAAGACGGTTGACGGCGCACCGATCTTGGTGGCAAGCGCGCGCTGCTGGACGAGCGGGTATAGCATAGTGGTAATGCACTAGCCTTCCAAGCTAGCTAGAGGGGTTCGATTCCCCTTACCCGCTCCACTTTCCTGTCCGTTGACGTTCGTATCTGTCTGGACAAACCCCATAAACCGGCGATGTCTAATATGTATTTCTCGGCATACTGGGGGATCGTTAAGAGGCCCGGAAATGGACAAGATTTCATGTTTGGATGCCGTTGGTAAGAACTGGAACCGGGTCCGAAGTCTACACGCATGTTCTCGCTGATCGGCTGCGGGAACATGGCCACACGGTTACGCTTGATCCGGTACCGCACATTTTCCAGTACGCGCCCTGGCTGGCTCCGATCTCTCCCCCGAAAGCTGCGGATGTCATACTCGCCAACAGCTGGAACGCTGCTGCTTTCGCGCGAAATCGCCTGCCGCTGGTATCGGTATGTCACTTGGTAGTCCACGACGAGCGCTTGGCATCCTACAAATCCTGGTCACAAAGCGTTTTTCATCGCCACTTCATTTTGCGGATGGAAAAAGCCGCGGTGAGGTGCGCAGCGGTGAATGTCGCGGTAAGCCCTCTGGTGGCCCGTCAGATGAAACAGTTGCTCGGCGCGGAACGTGTTGTGACCGTCAACAATGGTATCGACACAACGTTCTTTACGCCGGCTCAGCCCTTCGAGCGGCACACGGACGAACCGTTCAGACTGCTCTTTGTCGGAAAGCCGAGCCTGCGAAAGGGGTTCGATATCGCGGCCAGGATACTCGATCGACTTGGCGACAGGGTGAGCTTCACATGCGTCGGCCCCGAGCCCGCGCCAGACCTGCCGAGGCCACCGGGAACCTATACCGGTGTCCTTGACAAGGCCGCGCTTCGCGAAGCTTACCGCAAGGCGGACATGTTGCTGTTTCCCTCACGCATGGAAGGGCTCAGCCTGGCTGTCGCAGAGGCGATGTCCTGCGGGCTGCCGATCCTGACCTGCGAAGGTTCCGCGATGGACGAATTCGTTCCGCCGGATGGTGGCATAGTGCGGCAGGAAAGCGATATCGACGGGTTTGTGGAAGAGCTCGACCTCGCAATTCGCCAGCCAGCGCGCCATACAAAAATGCGAATGCTGTCGCGCGAATTTGCCGTTGAACATTTATCAGTAGAAAGATGGGTAAGTGAGATGGAGGGCGTTCTGGTGAAAGCGCTCCAAAACACTGACGGTAACAGAAAACATGATCGGTAAGGCGAAACGTGTCCTGTGGCGGATGTCAAAGCCGATGCGGCTGATTGTCCATATCGGGCTCCACAAAACCGGATCAACCTATCTCCAGCACATATTGAATGACAATTCCGAAGTGCTGAAGTCGCATGGTCTCTACTATCAACACCAGCACGGGTATCCTGCCCATCATCATCTCGCCTGGGAACTCTTGAGCGGTAAGCACGAATCACTCGTGCGGCTGATCGACGAAGCGCGGAGGGCCGGGTGCAACCAGCTATTGGTGTCGTCAGAGGATCTGGAGGGTATTCTCTACGACGACCGTTCGCTGGAAGCGATCCAGCGAGCGGCCCGCCAAGGGATGGTCAAAGAGATCGAATATCATGTTGTGCTAAGGGAACCCGGAAGCGCTTTTGGCAGTCTGTTCAGAGAACTGGCAAAACATACCTATGCCGAACCGTTGGGGCTGTTCTATTCCGTGATGCGCAGAGGCTTCATACACATGGCCGAACCCGGTGGCGGAGTACCCTATTGGTATTACAGCTTCGACCACGCGCGTGATCTGAAAAATCTTATGAAGCGCTCTGGCAGCAGGGTCTATATCCACGATTTCAAAGATGCTGACCCTTACCCTGGCTGGCGGATATTTTCTGACTTCCTGCGCTCAATAGAAAACCTGCCCGATAAGAACGCAAGGAATGAGAGGTTTACCGATGAAATGACGATCAAGCTGTTTCAGGAGCAATTGGAACTGCTTGGTGTGTCCAGACCAATCAACATTGAAGGCATCGATGATTTTGCCGCCACCATTTCTGAGAAGTTTGCGGAAAGCCATGCCGAAGCCCTGCACCTCAACCGCTACCTACCTCATTCCGATGCGTGATCACTCGCGGCGGCAAGCGCCGCAAAAGCCGGCACATTGTTCGTCAGATCGGAGAAGCTGCCCGAAGCGACCAGTCGCCCCGATTCCAGGTAGTGGATCGTGTCACAGTCCTTGATGGTGCTGAGCCGATGGGCGATGCTGATGATGGTCCGGTCATCGCGCATCTCGTTAATGGCATCGGTTATGACGCGCTCGGTCAGGGGATCGAGCGCAGAGGTCGCCTCGTCGAAAAATATCACGCTGGGCCGATTATACAGCGCCCTGGCAATGCACAGCCTCTGCCGCTGCCCGCCGGATAGCCTTCCCCCCTCGTCGAGCATCGGGCTGTCGAGCCCGTCGGGCATGTTCCGGACCACATCGGCAAGCGAAGCCAGTTCCAGTGCCTGCCATACCCGTGCGTCATCGACCTCCTCGGGAACCTGGCCAAACGCCACGTTCTGGCGAAGCGAGCGAGACGACAGGTAAGGCGATTGCCCGACATAGCCGATATTGCGGAACCACCGATCGCGCACCGAAGCCAGCGGCTTGCCATCCACCTCGATCGCCCCGCTCGATGGTTCGAGCAAGCCCATCGCAATCAGCGCCAGCGTCGTCTTGCCGCTCCCCGAAGGTCCGCACAGCCCGACAAACGAACAGGCATCGACCCGCAGACTGACATCCCGGATCGCGGGCTCCTCACTTCCGGGGTAGCGATAGGTGACGTCTTTCAGGGCAAGGCTCCGGGTCAGGACCGGCGCGCCTTCGGATGGTGCGGCGAGGTTCGCGGACGGCCGAGGCAGCGCCTCCTGTTCCGATAGATCATACTCGCGCTCGAATATCTGGAGGACGTGCTGGCCATCGCGCACCCGCTGCAGATTTTCCGTCATTCTTGACAGGATCGATGTCAGCCGCAGACCGACAAAGCCGAGCAGGGCGAGGGCAGGGAAAGCCGAGTCGATGCTTTGGTCCGATTGGGTGAAGTAGGTTGCGGTCAGCACGATCGCGCCGGCGATCACCAGCTCGTTCACCGCCCGCGGCAGCATTTCCATCCCCCGCACGCGTCTTTCGGTGAGCGAGAATACTTCGTTGGCCTTGGCATAGCGCTCGACAACGGTCCCGACCCGGTCGGTCAGGCGCAGGTCGATCGTGCCCCTGAAGCCATCTGTCTTGATAAAATTCAGGCTGCGCAGGGCGTTCTCGCGCTGGACCGCCAATGTTTGCGCCAAATTCTTGGAGCCCTTCAGCATGATCGCCTGGGTGATGCCCAGAATGCCGACGATCAGCATCAGCAATACAGGATCGACAAACGCCACGAGCAGCAGCAGCATGACCACGACGAGCACGATATCGACGACGACCATCACCGCGGATGTCAGGACGGTCCTGAACAGCATGACGGCGATATCGAGCGAATGTTGATAATCCTGGATCGAACGGGTCAGGAAACGCTCCAGCGGCCTGCTGAGCAACTGGTTGAAAAAACGCTTCGCGACTTTCTCATAGGTCTTCAAAACGAAGCGCAGCAGCAGGAATTGCGGCAAAACGTCCAAAAGGTTCTTCGCCAGAAAGACGGCCAGCAGCACCGCCCCGCCCCAGAGCGTCCGATCCCTTAGCGACGAGCCTTGCAGGTCGGGCAGAAATTCAAGCAGGATCCTGGAGGCATCGTTGCTGTGCTCGACAACCATCGCAATATAGGCAAAAAGCGCCAAGGCAGACAGCGCTTCGGCCAAGCTGCTGAACACGAGGAGCGAAAATAGAAATACCAGATGGACTTTGCCTTTGCTTTCCAGCTGTTGCCAAAGTACATTCAAAGATGGTTTCAGATTTTCCATTTAATACATGGCCTAATTAGCGCACTCTCTAGACGAATTTTCGAATGACACTTTCGGCCCGCCTGGCGAGGTGCCAGATCGACGGTGGCAGGTGCCACTTCAAGTAGCGGCGAAGGAAGGCAATCCGGTAGGCTCGAGCTGTCGGGAAAGACTTCCGATCCGGCGTGTTATAACTCCAGTTTGGCAACCACAAATCGCCGATCGTCCGCCAGGTTCGCGTTCCCGCCAAGTTGTCATGAGGAATGGTGGTAAGCAACTTGTACAATGCGGCGGGAGGATTGGTACAAAGCCGCTTCCAAATATTCCGGTTGTAGGCGCGCAGATCATCTGGCCTAAGCATGTCGAAGACGGGACGGATATCCTCGGCGAACTGCCGCACACCGCTCCGGACTGCCAAGATATGGGCATCGCGCACCGTTTCTGCCGGAGACTTGTCGTAATGAACCGTTTCAATCTCGTCGGGAGTTCGCCTGAGAAACGCCCCGCTGGGTGAAGTGTCCGCGAAAATGAGTTCGAAAAGCTCGACGGATCGCATCGCGACCTTGGCCAGGGCATGCGGCTTGCCGCGCGTGAAAAGATAGCCCTCGAAACCCGGCGATGGATTGGCATCTCCGTGGGAGCCGACAAAGAAGCCAGGGATGTCATGGCCGAGCAGCTCGTTGAGTTGGGTGGGAGAGGAAAGCGCCCAACCCACATCGACCCAGGCGAACTTCCTTCCCTCTTGCAGGAGTTTCCTTTCGGGTTCGAGATATTCTAGCAGAGCAGCCCGTTCGCTCTCGGCCTGTTTCACAAGCTGCGGCTCGATCTGCTCGATCGCGGTTCGCACTTCCAAGACTTCGTCCGCGTCCGTCATGCCTTCGGCCAGATGTTCGAGACGCAACACGGCAAGGATCTGGCGCTTGCTGAGCCGTTTCTGGCCGGCAAATAGGCTCTTGATCTTGTCGAAACCTCCTGCGGCAAAGGCCGGAAATACCGCAAGCCGCCTCGATGAGGGAATGATCCTGTAGGTAAGGCCTTCGATCTTCAGCACGTCCAGGACATCGCCCACGACGCAACCGTCCCGGGCGAGAAGGACGAGATGGTCGATATCGAGCGCCCTGCACCTCTCAAGAATGTGCGCGACCATGCCGATCACCAGAGCGCCGCCGAAATCGTATCCGAAGGTCTCGCTGGACGTAGCCAGTCGCGATTGATCGGCAAGCTTGTCTTGTGCGATCGTGCCGGCAATCAGGCTGGAGGTGAGATTCTCGTGCTCATCGATCACCGCCGCGAAATGCTCGCTGTTGGTAATCAGGAAGGAATTTGGATGGTTCGCCTGAACAGCGACCAGACCCTGGCTTAGGGCATTTGCGACATCGGCATCCGAATTATCCCCGGCATGGAGCATATCGCCGGGCTCAATCTGCTCCGCGCTGCAAACTACGGGGTAGATACCGCCATTGTACTTTCCGAGATTTTCGTGCCGATGTTCGGACGATACATAAATAGCGTCCACCTCAATCTGGCTCGCCAAAAGCAGCGACTTGACCTGGTCCTGGCTGAGATAGGTATCCGAGATTGCTACGACCCTGAAACCTTCCGCACGGAGGTCTCTGACGGAGGATCGCATGGCGGCATTCGCAAATATGGATTCTCGTTCAACTTCCAGTTCGATCTGCTTGGCGCCTTCCGGATCGGGCAGGAAATTCTCTGGGAATGCCTGGTATATCTCATCGAGGCTAACCTCGAAGGTTTCCGGCCTCGCCAATCGACGCGCTCTCGCTTCGGCGGCAAAACGCTGTTCCGAAAAATCGGCGACACCGATCTTCTGGCCGACCAGTCCAAAAATATCCCTCGGTAACAGCACTCTCCGATGAATGAGAGTGTCAAAGACATCGAAGCTAATTACTTTAGCACGCTTCGCTAAAGACAGATAATACTCGCCAGAAATGGTCAGAAGAGAAGTCGGATGAGAATTCGCCATTTTTTTCAAAGCCCGGCCCCGAATATAATTTGACACACTGTCTCCACAGTAATTATCATGGTATAAATAAATATTATACTGTAATTAAATAATATTATTAAATGCCCTATGCTGCAAGGACGGCCGCAAAATTTCCAAATTAAAAAACAGAACTTATCTAATAATTTTGAATTGGAAGGTCTGTGTAAATGTTAATGTAATAAACCCGGTTTGCGGTTCACCGTGTTTCTTATTGATCTCTCCATTTCCATTTGCTCCTTCCGGTCAGTCTTCCCCATCCCCCATTGATTTTCTTTGCACCCAGGCGGATATGAAATCTGCGAACATTGCCTGGGCAAGTGAACCAACGCTACGATGATTTGATCCAGAAAGCCAACGTGAACCGCCCCGGGATTGCCCAAGGCCATTCGGCGATCACTTCAGTGTTTGCAATGCCGAAAATCGACTAGGCAAGATCCAAGCTGCACCGAAGCACGCTGACGTCAGCCGAAGTTCCGTTTCTGGTGCCAAGTCCAGGCGGTGCCGACGATTGAATTGAGGTCACTATATTGCGGCGTCCAGCCAAGCTCTTTGCGCGCTTTGCTTGGATCGGCGATCAGCGAAGCGGGATCGCCCTCACGGCGTGGACCTGTCGAACTGGGCACGCTTTTGCCTGTCACCCGCTCAATCGCATCGATCACTTGTCGAATGCTCGCGCCGTTGCCGGTGCCTAGGTTAAGGCGGCGTGAGGCACCCTCTGCCAAAAGCGAGCCGAGCGCACGAACGTGAGCATCGGCAAGGTCGGTAACATGAACGTAATCGCGGATGCAGGTGCCGTCGGGGGTAGGATAGTCGTCGCCGTTTACCACGAGCGCACCCCGTCGTCCTTCCGCGACATCGAGCGCGAGCGGAATAAGGTGTGTTTCCGGATCGTGGCATTCGCCAATTTCTCCATCCGGATCGGCTCCGGCCGCGTTGAAATATCGCAGAGCAATCGATTTGAGGCCATGAGCACGGTCAAAATCTTCGAGCATCTGCTCGACCACAAGTTTTGACCTGCCATAGGGGTTGATCGGGTTCTGAGGCGCATCTTCGCAGATGGGTACTGTGTTCGGGATACCATAGGTCGCGCATGTACTTGAAAAGACCAATTTATCGACACTATAATTATGCATGACCTCAATAAGACAAAGCGTGGCGCAGATGTTGTTAGCATAATACTTCCCAGGATCTAACACCGATTCCCCGACATCAGCATGAGCAGCGAAGTGAATTACCGCCGCTGGACGATGCGTTGCAAACACCTTGTGCAAAAACGCAGGGTCTGAAATTTCACCAATTTCGAGTGGGCCCCAACGCACGGCCCATTCATGACCATAAACGAGGTTGTCAAGCACGACTGGAAAGTACCCAGCGTCATTAAGCGCTTTGCAACAGTGAGATCCTATATATCCGGCCCCACCAGTGACAAATATGGTTTCTGAAGACAAAAACTTTCTCCAAATCAAAATACTATTTTTCAGATGATAATTATTAATATTTTCTACAATTAATTTTTATTATTTATTTTATACTAAGCGCCTTATCCGACATTAAGTTGAGCGGCGTCAGCGGGTTAGCTTGACGCTTGCCCTGATCGTTGATTTAGCGGCTTGGCAACGAACCAAAGGAAATCAACGATGTGGACCGACACCACTCGCGCGCATCATGCACGCGCAGGACTGGCTTTGCCAATTGATTTGACCGATGCCGAATGGGCAGCTCTGTAGCCTATCTTTCCGTCGCAATCGCATGTCGGTCGCCCGCGCGTTGCAGGCTTGGCCGGGTTCGGTCAGGGGCGTGATCAGGTCATGGAAAGGGATGTTTACTTGGACGACACAGCTTTCGATCCGGAGTGATTTATGGAGCAAGGCAGCCGACTTGCCGCGTTGCTTGCCAATGATCCCTGTGCTTTACCGTGTCCCCGATGAGGGATCGCGCCGACATCGACAATTTCATCGCCGAATGGGCGCTGACCGGCGGTTCCGAACTCGCCAACACGCATAGCTTCGTCAATGGCCTGTGCGCGCTGATCGGCGTCGATCCACCCAGGGGCAGCCGCGACGACGACCGGCACAACGATTATGTCTTCGAGCGCGGCGTCTTCCAGAAGGAAGCCGATGGCACGACAAGCTTCGGGCGGATCGACGCCTACAAGCGCCACTGCTTCGTGCTGGAGGCCAAGCAAGGCTCCGATGCCGACCGCCTGGCTGCGCAGCAGGGCGAGGCCGATCTCGACATCTTCGGCCAGACCGCCGCCGCGCGGTTCAAGCGCGGCACGGCCAAGCGCGGCACCCCCGCCTGGTCGAAAGCGATGGTCGAGGCGCGCGGTCAGGCCGAACGCTATGCCAAGGCCTTGCCGCTCGATCATGGCTGGCCGCCGTTCCTGCTGGTCACCGACGTCGGCCACTGCATCGATGTCTATGCCGATTTCAGCGGCACCGGCAAAGCAATACACCCAGTTCCCCGACGCCGCCCGCTTCCGCATCGCGCTGGGCGATCTGCGCGAGCGACGATGTCCGCGCAGCGCCTTGCGCACCATCTGGACCGATCCGCTCAGCCTCGATCCGTCGAAGGAAGCCGCGCGCGTCACCCGCGAGATTGCCGGGCACCTCGCCGAACTGTCCAAACGCGCTCGAAAAGCGCGAGCAGAACCCGACCCGCGTCGCCGATTTCCTGATGCGCTGCCTGTTCACGATGTTTGCCGAGGACGTGGCGCTGATCCCCGAAGGCAGCTTCACCCAGTTCCTCACCCGGATGCAGAAGCGCCCGGAAAATTTCGCGCCGAACCTGTCATCGCTGTGGGCGGCGATGGACAAGGGCGGGTCTGGCCGGGGTGCTGGGCGAGGCGGGCGAAACGGTGCTGCGGTTCAACGGCTATCTGTTCAAGGATACCAGTGCGATTGCGCTCAATGCCGGCGAGATCGGCCTGCTGATCGAGGCGGCGAAGCACAAGTGGAACCATGTCGAACCGGCGATCTTCGGCACCCTGCTCGAACGCGCGCTCGACGGCGAAGGAGCGCGCCAAGCTCGGCGCGCATTACACGCCGCGCGCCTACGTGGAGCGGCTGGTCCTGCCGACGATCATGGAGCCGCTGCGCGCCGACTGGGCCGGGGTCGCAGGCCGCCGCCGGGCAGCTGATCGAGGCGGGCAAGGCGGACGAAGCCCACGGCCGTGATCGAGAAATTCCACGCGCAACTGGCGCAGACCAAAGTGCTCGATCCCGCCTGCGGCACCGGCAACTTCCTCTATGTCGCGCTCGCCCGGATGAAGGAGCTGGAGGGCGAGGTGATCGGGCGGCTGGCCGAGCTGGGCCGGAAGGCGCCAGCCAGTATGTCGCCGAGCTGAGCGGGCACACCATCACGCCCGAAAACTTCCTCGGCATCGAGATCAACCCGCGCGCGGCGGCGATTGCCCAGCTGGTGCTGTGGATCGGCTATCTGCAATGGCATTTCAAAGTGAACGGCGAAGGCAAGGTGCCGCCCGAACCGGTCCTGCGCGATGTGAAGACCATCGAGAACCGCGATGCGCTGATCGACTTTGACCAGAAGGTGCTGGAGCGGGACGAGCACGGCAAGCCGCTGACCCGCTGGGATGGCGAGACGATGAAGCTGCATCCCGTGACGGGCAAGAAGGTGCCCGACGAGGACGGCGCGGGCCGAAGTCTATCGCTATGTGAAGCCGCGGGCGGCCAGAGTGGCCACGGCGGATTTCATCGTCGGCAACCCGCCGTTTATCGGCGGCAAGGACGTGCGCGAGCGGCTTGGGCGATGGCTATTTCGATGCGCTGTTCAAGACCACCGATGTTCCCGAAAGCGCCGATTTCGTCATGCACTGGTGGGACAAGGCGGCCACGGCCAGTGCGCAAGGAAAAGACCCGGCGGTTTGGCTTTGTTACCACCAATCAGCATCACGCAGGTGTTCAGCCGCCGGGTGATTGCCAAGCATCTGGATGCCAAGGACCGGGTGAGCCTGCTGTTCGCCATTCCCAACCATCCGTGGGTGGATGAGAAGGATGGCGCGGCGGTGCGGATTGCCATGACGGTTGCCGTCAAAGGCAAGGCTGGCGGTCGCGCCCTCGACGTTGCCGACGAAAGCGGCGCTCCGGAGAAGATCGAATTTGTCGAGCGGGCCGGTGCAGTCAGCAGCGATTTGCGCACGGGTGCGGATGTGAGCAATGCACTTCCGTTGAAGGCGAATGACAAACTCGCGTCTCGCGGCGTGCAACTTATGGGCGATGGCTTCATCGTCACGCCCGAGCAGGCTGAAACCTTAAGCCCCTCCCCTTCAGGGGAGGGGTTGGGGTGGGGTCTGTCGGCAAACGATGCGCTCACCGGACAAACCCCACCCCCATCCCCTCCCCTGAAGGGGAGGGGGGCAGGCAGCATCCGCACCGGCGCGGCGGATCAAACCCAAGTGATCTTCGACTATCGCAACGGCCGCGATCTTGCCTCCCGCCCGCGCGGGGTGAAGGTGATCGACCTTTACGGATTGAGCGAAGCACAAGTGCGGGATCGCTATCCGGCGGTCTATCAGCATGTTGCTACCACCGTGAAGCCACACCGCGAGCAGAACAACCGCGCCAGCTACCGCGACAATTGGTGGCTGTTCGGCGAACCCCGCTCAGAGCTGCGCCGCGCGCTGGCAGGCGTCACGCGCTACATCGCCACCATCGAAACCGCCAAGCACCGCGTGTTTCAGTTCCTGCCAATGTCGATCCTGCCGGATAATATGCTGGTCTGCATCGCCTTGGAAGACGCCTATTGCCTTGGTGTGCTGTCGAGCCGATTCCATGTTCCATGGGCTGTCGTCAGCGGCGCAAGGCTCGGCATGGGCGACGATCCCGATACAGCAAAACCCGCTGCTTCGACCCATTCCCCTTCCCGGCAGACGTCCCCGAACCGCTCAAAGCCCGCATCCGCGCCGAGGCCGAGGCGCTCGACGCGCTTGCGCAAGCAGGTGCTGGCCGCCCACGACGACCTCACCCTGACCGGCCTCTACAATGTGCTGGAGGCGCTGAAAGCAGGCCGCGCGCTGACCGACAAGGAGCGCGACATGCATGATCGCGGGCTGGTGACGCTGATCCGCCAGTATCACGATGCCATCGATAGCGCCGTGGCCGAAGCCTATGGCTGGCCTGCTGATCTCTAGCGACGAGCAAATCCTCACGCACCTTGTGGCGCTCAACAAGGTCCGCGCCGCCGAGGAGGCCAAGGGCCTGATCCGCTGGCTCCGCCCCGAATTCCAGGCGCCGGGAGCCCAGGCCCCGCAAGTCAACGCCACGCTCGACCTCGGCGACGCCCCCGCCGCCGCGCCCGCGAGCGTCATCCCCTGGCCCAAAACGCTGGCCGAACAGGTCAGCACCGTCGCCGCCCTCCTCGCCGCCTCGCAGGCCCCCCAGCACCCCAGCGAGATCGCCCGCGCCATCAAGGGCACCAATGCCAAGGGCGTCACCCCGGTGCTGGATGCGCTGACGGCGATCGGGCAGGCTCGGCGGCTGAAAGACGGCAGGTATGCGGCGTGACAGTCGGCAGTTGCATGCGGGAAGCTGCCGTCAAAGGTGAGTGCCGTGATCAGGTCGAGCTGGCCCCATGCTCTTGCGCATCTTTCGCGGCGGTTGCCCGAACGTCTGCCCATGCCAGCGGGTGAAGGCGCCGATCGAGCCATAGCCGAGCATGGCGGCGACATCGGTGATGCGGTTGCGCGGGTTGGCGAGGTAGCGGCTGGCGAGCTGGACGCGCGCCTTGCCCAGCAGCAAGCTGAAGCTCGTCTCTTCGGCGTCGAGCCCGCGTTGCAGGGTGCGCACGGTCAGGCCGAGCAGGTCGGCGCAGGTCTGGATGGTGGCGCGCCCGGAGGGGAGCAGCAGCAGGATCGACTGTTCGACCTGCTGGGCGAGGCTCTGCCGTTCGGTGCTCATGGTCGATTCGAGCAGCCTGCGGGCATGATCGGCCAGCGCGCTGATCTGCGCGGTGGTTGGGGCGATCGAGGTCCGCGAAATCGAGCACAATGCCGTTGAACTCGGAGTTGAACTCCGCCCGGCAGCGGAACAGCCGCCGGTAGATCGGCAGTTCGGCGGGCGGCGGGCGGCTCGTGGGCGAAGCAAACCAGCTGACGGACACCAGGTTTCGCCAAGCACGCTGAAGCAGAGGCGCGCCAGCACCCCCAACGCGAGGTCGCACGATTGACGCGAGGGTTCCGGCTCGCTCAGCGAGAAATCCTCGCGGATCAGCACGCCGTCGCCGATATCCTCGATATGCATGATCAGCGTTGAATTGATCCGGTTGCGGAACTGACGCAGCGCCGCCAGCGCATCGCGCAGCGTCGCCTGGTGGGCGATCAGCAGGCTGGTCGCGCCAAGATCGGCCAGTTCCCGGTTCTCGGCCATGCGCAGGCCGAAGGTCTGGCATCCGGTGACTTCCGCGCCGCGTTCGAGCAGGCGCATCGCGGCGCGCGCGGAAATCGTCTGTTCGGGGCTGCTGAGCAGCTTGCGCGAAAGCCCGGCCTCGCGCAGCAGCGGCGCGGGGTCGGCCCCCAGCGCCTCCATCGCCGCGAAGAACCCGGTCAGCGCGGCCACGCGCACCACTTCGGCCATATCGTCCCCCTTTCGCGCCCTTTGGCGTCGATTGGGAAAAGAATGTCACGAAAAGTGAAAAATGCAAGCATTCGCAGAGGTAGGCGTTCGGCTACGAATTGGGGAGAGACATGCAGATGGCACAGGCGGTGCGCTTTTATGAGACCGGTGGCCCGGAAGTCCTGAAATTGGAGGACGTTACCGTCGGCGATCCGGGTCCGGGCGAAGTGCGCATCCGCCACGGCGCGGTCGGCTGCAATTTCGCCGACACCTATTTTCGCCTCGGCTATTACCCGGTGCCGCTGCCCAATGGCATGGGCGTCGAGGCGGCGGGGACCATTCGTGGCGGTGGGCGAAGGCGTGACAGCCTATGCGCCGGGCGACCGGGTGACCTATACCGGCAGCCCGCTGGGGGCCTATGCGACCGAGCGGGTGATGCCAGCCGGACCGCTGTTCAAGCTGCCCGATGGAATATCCTTTGAAACCGCCGCAGCCTCCACCATGCGCGGGCTGTCCGCCGCCTACTGGCTGCTCAAGACCAATCCGTGGCTCAAGGCGGGCGACACCATCCTGCTCCATGCCGCCGCCGGCGGGGTCGGGCTGCTCGCGGTGCAATGGGCCAAGCTGCTGGGCCTGCGGGTGATCGGCACGACATCGACCGAGGCCAAGGCCGCAGTCGCCCGCGCGCACGGCTGCGACGAGGTGGTGCTCTATCGCAGCGAGGATCTGGCCAGCCGCGTCAAGGAACTGACCGGCGGCGAAGGTGTCGGCACGGTGTTCGATTCGATCGGCAAGGATACCTACGAGGCCTCGCTCAAGTGCCTCAGGCGGCGCGGCGTGCTGGTTGGCTGCGGCACAGCATCCGGCCCGTTCCCGCCGGTCGATGCGATGCAGCTGGCGATTCAGGGCTCGGTCTATTTCACCCGGCCCGCGCTGGCCGACTACTACGCCGACCCTGCCGAACGCGCCGAGCTTTCCGGCCAGTGGTTCGATCATCTGGCATCGGGCCGCATCAAGGTCGAGATCGGCCAGCGCTATGCCCTCGCCGATGCCGTCCAGGCGCACCGCGATCTTGAAGCGGGCACGAGCATCGGCTCCTCGGTGTTCGTGATTGGCTGATGAAGATCGCGCCGCTCACCTGCCACATCGGGGCCGAACTGACCGGGGTGAGCCTGGCCGAGGCGGCGCGCAACGATGATCTGTTCGGCGAAGTCCGGGCCGCGCTGCTGGCACACAAGGTGCTGTTCCTGCGCGATCAGGATTTGTCGCGCGGCGATCATGTCGCCTTCGCCAGCCGCTTCGGCGCGCTGGAGGATCATCCGGTGCTGGGCAGCGATCCCGATCACCCGGGCCTCGTGCGCATCTACAAGGACGAGGCCTCGCCGCCCGATTTCTATGAGAATTCGTGGCACTGCGACGCCACCTGGCGCGATGTGCCGCCGATGGGAAGCGTGCTGCATTGCATCGCCTGCCCGCCGGTGGGCGGCGATACGATGTGGGCGAATATGGCCAAGGCCTATGCCGACCTGCCCGACCATGTGAAGGAAACCATCGCGCCCTTGAAAGCCCGCCATTCGATCGAGGCCAGCTTTGGCGCGCGGATGCCGGAAGACAAGCGTCACGCCTTGAAGGCGCAATATCCCGATGCCGAACATCCGGTGGTGCGCATTCATCCCGAGACCGGCGAGCAGGTGCTGTTCGTCAACGGCTTCACCACCCATTTCACCAATTTCCACACTGCCGAAAATGTCCGTTACGGCCAGGATTATGCGCCGGGCGGGGCCAACCTGCTGCAATACCTGATCGGCCGCGCGGCGATCCCCGAGTATCAGGTGCGCTGGCGCTGGCAGCCGGGCAGCATTGCCATCTGGGATAATCGCTGCACCCAGCATTACGCCGTGATGGACTATCCCCCCAGCGTGCGCCGCATGGAGCGCGCCGGGATTATGGGAGAAGGGTTATGGTGAGCCAGACCCCGATCAGCGATGCGATGCAGGCTGACGGCAGCTGGAACCAGGCGTGGGACGAGGCCGCCGCGCTCGATCCCGGCTGGATGGAAGACTTCCTGCGCATGGGCACTTCCGCCTGGCAGCGCAACGTACTCGACGCCAAGACGCTCGAATTCATCGCCATCGCCGTCGATGCCGCCTGCACTCACATGTATGCGCCCGGCACGCGCCGGCACATCGCCAAGGCGCTCGATCTCGGCGCGAGCCCGCAGGAAGTGCTTTCGGTGCTGCAAGCGGTGGCGGTGCTGGGCATCCATTCGGTGGCGCTCGGCGCGCCGATACTGGCCGAGGAAATGAAGACGCGCGGGATGGATATGCCCGCTGCGCGCCTAGAATAAGGGGAATTACCCATGCAATTCTTCGACGACAGCCTGCTCCCCGAAACCCAGGACCCGCTGGTCATCCAGGTCGCGCCCTATGCGCCCAGCTTCTTCCCGCGCGACAGCGACGACATCCCGCTGTCCTATGCCGAGCAGGTGCAGAAGGCGGTCGATTGCTACAACGCCGGGGCGACCGTGCTGCACGTCCACGTCCGCGAGCCCGACGGCAACGGCTCGAAAGACCTCGACCGGTTCAACGAGATGCTCGACCGGTTGCGCTCTGCGGTTCCCGGCATGATCCTCCAGGTCGGCGGCTCGATCAGCTTCGCGCCCAAGACCGAGGGCCAGGCGGCGCTGTGGCTTTCCGACGATACCCGGCATATGCTCGCCGAACTCGATCCGAAGCCCGATCAGGTGACTTTGGCGGTCAACACCAACCAGATGAACGTGATGGAGCTGATCACCGAGGACGATTGCGCCGGCACCTCGATGGGCGAGGCGAACTATGCCGAGGCCTATACCGAGATGTATTACGAGGCCGGGCCGAAGTTCATGAAGGAGCACATGAAGCGGCTCTCAGCGGCGGGCATCCAGACCCATTTCATGGTTGGCTGCACCCGCGATCTCGAAACCGTCGAGCGGCTGGTGCGCAGCGGGCACTACATGGGGCCGCTGGCAATCAACTGGGTGGCGATCGGCGGTGGCCACGATGGCCCCAACCCCCGCAACCTGATGGAATTCATCAACCGTTTGCCGCAAAATGCGATATTCACCGTCGAAGGACTGATGCGCAACGTCTATCCGCTGTGCACCATGGCAATCGCCATGGGCTTCCACGCCCGGGTCGGCCAGGAAGACAACCTGTGGGGCCGCAAGGGCGAGCGCGCCAGTTCGGTGCAGCAGATCGAGAAGATAGTGCGGATTTCCGAAGAGCTGTGGCGCCCCATCGCCAGCGCCGAACAAGCGCGCCGGATATACAAGATCGGCACCTTCTATTCGAGCGTCGATGAAACGCTTGAGGCCAACGGCTGGCTGCCCAACCGCAACACCGATTTCGGCGTTGCCAACGCCCGCCGCATGGCCGCCTGACGCGGCGTGGCCGGGCCGCCCATCGCTTCGGCGGGAGCTGCAAACGGGGTTGCCCGGCCCACGGCCTATGGCTGGCTGATCTTCGCGCTGGCCTTCGGCCTGCTGATTTCGGACTATATGGCGCGGCAGGTGCTCAACGCCGTGTTCCCGCTGATCAAGGCGGAATGGAGCCTGTCGGACGGGCAACTGGGCCTGCTGTCGGGCGTTGTCGCGCTGATGGTCGGTCTGCTGACTTTCCCGCTGTCGATGCTGGCGGACCGCTGGTGCCGGGTGAAGAGCCTGACGCTGATGGCAGTGCTGTGGAGCCTGGCGACGCTGCTGTGCGCCATGGCGCAGAGCTATGGCCAGATGCTCGCGGGGCGCGTGCTGGTCGGCGTCGGCGAGGCGGCCTACGGCAGCGTCGGCATTGCCCTGGTGATCAGCGTGTTTCCCGGCTCGATGCGCGCCACCCTGTCTTCCGCGTTCATGGCGGGCGGGCTGTTCGGCCAGGTGCTGGGGGTTGCGCTGGGCGGAGAGATTGCCGCCGAGCAAGGCTGGCGGGCGGCGTTCATGGCCATCGGCCTGGCCGGGCTGGTGCTGGCCATCGCCTTTCCGCTGCTGGTCCGGGAACGAAAGGTCGAGGCAATCGTCGAGGCGATGGGCCTTGCGGATGGCCGAAATCGGCACCGCCCGCCCGCCGCTCAGCAGCCTGTTCGCAAGCCGCTCGGTTGTGCTCGCCTATATTGGCGAGCGGCCTCCAGCTGTTCGCCGCCGGTGCCTTGCCTGCATGGATTCCGACGTTCCTTGGCCGCTATCACCACCTGCCTATCGACAAAGCCGGACGGATGTCAGCATTGCTGTTTCTGGTCTGCGGCACCGGCATGATCCTGTGCGGCATGGCCGGCGACCGGATCGCGCGGACGCGTCCGGATCGTAAAATCACGCTCGCAATCGCCTATTGCCTTGGCAGTGCGGCTGCGCTCACCCTTGCCTTGCAATGCGCGCCGGGCCCTGCGCAGCTCGTGCTGTTGGGCATCGCAATGTTCCTGGTTGCGGGAACCACCGGACCGGCGGGAGCAATGGTCGCGAACCTGACACCGCTGGCAATCCACGGCACCGCTTTCGCCACTCTAACCCTCGCGCACAATCTGATCGGCCTTGCGCCCGGCCCGATCCTCACCGGGCGGATCGCCGATATCATCGGTCTCTATGCGGCGTTCCAGTGGCTGCCGCTGGTCAGCCTGCTCTCGGCGCTGGTCTTCGCGCTGGCCCGGCGCAGCTACCTTGCCGACCTGGGCAAATTGGCGCACGCGGCCCCGGCATGACCCGCGCCGATGTCATTATCGAAGGCGGTCGTTCAGTCGCGCCGGGGCTGGCGATTGCGCTGGTTATCGCCGCCGCCGCGACTTTCCTCGCCGAGCATTACGGCGCCCCGGTCATGCTGTTCGCGCTGCTGCTGGGCATGGCGCTCAACTTCCTGACCGAGGCTGAGCGCGGCAATGCCGGGATCGACTTCGCCGCCAAGGCCGTGCTTCGCATCGGCGTCGCCTTGCTGGGCCTCAGGATCGGCTGGGACCAGGTTACGGCACTGGGCTGGCAGCCAGCCGTGCTGGTGGTCGCCTCGGTAACGCTGACCATCGGCCTGTCGATCTTGCTGGCGCGGGCGATGGGGTTCAACCCGCTGTTCGGCTTCCTTTCGGGCGGGGCGACCGCGATCTGCGGCGTATCTGCGGCTTTGGCGCTGTCCGCCGCGCTGCCCGCGCACGACAAGAAAGAGCAGGCAACGCTGTTCACCGTGATCGGTGTTTCGGCGCTCTCCACTCTCGCGATGATCGCCTATCCGTTGCTTGCGCACCTGACCGGGCTCGACAATCATCAGGCCGGCCTGTTCATCGGCGCGACGATCCACGATGTCGCGCAGGTTGTCGGCGCAGGCTATGCCATTTCGCCGGAAGCCGGAGACACCGCGACCATCGTCAAGCTGCTGCGCGTCGCCATGCTGCTGCCGGTGATCCTTATCGCCGGGCAGGTCACCCGCAGGCAGGCATCGGAAGGCGCGACCCGGCCACCGCTGCTGCCGTGGTTTGTTTTCGGCTTTATCGCGCTGATGGCGGTCAACAGTCTGCACATCCTGCCCGGCGTGGTGACGGACGCGGGCAACGCCGTGTCACGCTGGTGCCTGATTACCGCCATTGCCGCCATCGGCATGAAAACCCGGCTCGGCGAACTCGCAAAGGTGGGTCTGAAGCCGGTGCTGCTGATGCTGGCGGAGACCATGTTTCTCGCAGGTCTGGTCCTGATTACCGTAAAATCCGGACTTATCTGACACGGATTGTGCAAATCATGGCATCAAATGTGAAATATGCCTGTGCCAGCGCCTGTAAGGCAGAGACAATATCATTCGGGGAGGAATTGACATGAAAATCGAGAAACTGCGCCTTTGCGCGAGCCGCACAGCCATGGTCCTGGCAATCTGCGCCGCCACGCCTGCCTTTGCGCAGGACGAAACCGCCGCTGCCGAGGAAGCGGTCGATCCGACTGAAATCGTCGTCACCGCGCAGAAGCGCTCCGAAAGCGTGCAGAAGGTGCCGATCTCGATTGCCGCCTTCAATGGTGCGGCGCTTGAAAAGGCCAATGTCGCGACCATTCTCGACCTCGGGCGCATCGCCACCAATTTTCAGACGGTGCGTTCCTCGAACACCGGTTCGACCCGCATCGGCATTCGTGGTGTGGGCTCGCTCGCCAACACCCTGATTGAGCCCTCCGTCGCGGTCTTCCTCGACGGGGTCTATGTGCCCCGCTCAGGCTCGATACTCGGCTCGTTTCTCGACATGGAGGGCGTCGAAGTGCTGCGCGGCCCGCAGGGCACCTTGTTTGGCCGCAATGCCAGTGTCGGCGCGCTGTCGCTTAAAAGCGCGCTGCCGCGCAATGAATTCTCCGGCGAAGTTGCTGCCGAGGCAGGTTCATTCAATCGCTACAAGCTGACAGGTAATGTCAACATCCCGCTCGGCGAGAACGTCGCGATGCGCCTCGCCGGCATGGGGCAGTGGTACAAAGGACCGTGGCAGAACCGGCTCGACGGCAAGACCTATGGCGGCTCTGACGATCTGTCGCTGCGCGGCACGATCAAGGCCGATCTCGGCAATGTCGAATGGATTGTGCGCGGCGATTACACCAAGCTCGACGGCGACGGCGTCGCCAACTTCGATTTTGACCCGACATCGGTCGCTCCAGCCCGTCTCGCATTCCTTCAGGCGGCATTTTCGGGTGGCCCTGACACCAACCTCAACGACCGCCAGATGAACCAGTTCGTTGCCAGTGGCCTTGTTGACAAGAACTGGGGCGTGTCCAGCACCGCCGCGCTCGACATCGGCGGCTCGACGCTAAAGCTAATCAACAGCTACCGGGTGTGGACCAATGACCAGCTCGATGGTGACGTCATCTTTTTGCCTGTCTCGCTGGCTTCGCGGCGTAGTCTGTTCGATTCGAAAAGCCACAACCATGAGCTGCAATTTATCTCGCCCGAGCGCGAATGGATGGACGGCAAGTTCGATATGGTCGCCGGCCTTTATTACTTCGAGGAGGATTTCGGGCTGAGTGAAGAGCTCAACCTGGGATCGTCGTTCTGCAACGTGCTGGTAAACCCCGCCGGTCCGGTCCGTGACGCCTGCAACGCGTTCCGCACGGGGCCGACTGGCGGCATTGCCGCGGCCGATCAGGACGTGTTCCAGAACGTCAAGAGCATCGCCGCGTATGCACAGGGTAATCTGCATTTATCCGAGCAGCTGACCGTCACCCTGGGTGGACGCTGGACCAGCGACAAGAAGAGCGGAACCTACAGGCAGGTGTCGAGTCCGTTCACCGCCGCAACGCTGCGCGCGCCGGAAGCGCTTACCTTCCCCGGCATCAAGGAAGATCGCTTCACCTATCGCGTCAGCCTCAATTACAAGCCGACCAGCGACGTTCTGGTCTTCGCCAACCATTCGACCGGGTACAAGTCGGCCGGTTATAACTCGGGCGGCGGCGTACCGGCGCTATCGACATTCGGCCCGGGCGGTGTACTGGTTTCGACCAAGCGCCTGTTCGACCGCGAAACCGTCAAGAACTACGAGCTGGGTATCAAGTCGAGCTGGCTCGACCGCGCGTTGAAGCTCAATCTTACGCTCTACCGCATGGACATCGGCGGCTTCCAGGACCGCGCTTTCGACGGTGTCAGCTTCATCGTCCGCAACGCCGGCAATTTGCGCCAGCAGGGCTTCGAATTCGACACAACGGTCTCGCCGGCGCGGGGCCTCTCGTTTTCCGGATCGGTGGCCTATCTCGAACTCGAAGTTCACCTCCTTTGCCAATGCCTCCCCCTTGCCCGGCCTGACCGGCACCCAGGACCTGACCGGCAAGCCCAACAGCTTCTCGCCGGAGTGGGTAGGAAACTTCGCGATCGACTTAACCGGCGATATTGGTTCTAGCGGGCTGAACTGGGCGGTGAACGGCAATATGTCGTTCGTTTCGAGCCAGTTTGTCGGCACCCAGAACGATGCCAACCCGCAATCGCTGGCCGATGGTTATGCCCTGATCGGCGCTCGCTTGACGATCAACGGCAAGGACGACCGCTGGTCGGTGTCGCTGTTCGGTCGCAACCTTGCCAACAAGCACTACCGCCCGCTGACGGTCTACCAGCCGCTCGGCGCGCCGCTTGGCCTCAACAATGGGGTGTTCCCCGGCAGCACGGCCAACCGCATCCAAGCCAGCGAACCGCGCACCTGGGGGGCTTCGGCCAGCTTCCGGTTCTGATGCCATAGCCCGAAACGGGTCGCAAACCGGTCCGGTGCCCGATCGGCATCGGACCGGTTTTCTTTTGGAGGTAGCAATGAAGGGCTTGATGCAAAATTGGCCGCTGACGGTGGATCGCATCCTCGATCACGCCGCCAGCGTGCATGGAGCCCGCGAGATCGTCACCAGACGCACCGACGGCGCGGTGCATCGGACTTCCTATGCGGCACTGCGCGAACGGGCCAGACAGGTCTCGGGGGCGCTCGGCAGCCTCGGCATTGGCCTGGGCGACCGGGTGGCGACCTTGGCGTGGAACAGCGAGCGCCACATGGAATGCTGGTACGGCGCGATGGGCATCGGCGCGGTGCTGCATACCCTCAACCCGCGCCTCCATCCCGATCAGTTGGTCTGGATCGTCAACCATGCCCAGGACCGCGTGCTGATCCTCGACACCAGCTTCGTGCCGCTGGTCGAGGCGGTGAAAGACCGGCTCGCGGTCGAGCACTACGTAGTGATCGCCTATGGTGGTTCGCTGCCCGACAATCGCCTCGGCGCCATTGCCTATGAGGACTGGATCGCCGCCGAAGCGCCAGACTGCCGATGGGGTCACTTCGACGAAAACACCGCCTGCGGCCTGTGCTACACCTCGGGAACCACCGGCAATCCCAAAGGCGTGCTCTATTCGCACCGCTCGAACGTGCTGCATGCGATGATGGCGCTGGGCAAGGATGTCATGGGGATCGGCGAAGCGGATGTCGTCATGCCAGTGGTGCCGATGTTCCACGCCAATGCCTGGGGTCTGGCCTTCGCCTGCCCGGCAGCGGGCGCGAAGATGGTTATGCCCGGCGGCCAGCTCGACGGCGCGTCGGTCTATGAATTGCTCGATGGCGAGCAGGTGACGTTCACAGCTGCGGTGCCGACGGTCTGGCTGGGTTTGCTGCAATATTTGCGCGCCGAGGGGCTGGCGCTGCCGCACCTGAACAAGGTCATCATTGGCGGCGCGGCGCTGCCAGAAGCGATCCTGCGGGCATTCGAAGACGACTATGGGGTCGAGGTCGTTCACGCCTGGGGCATGACTGAAACCTCGCCGATCGGCGTGATCGGCACTCTGCCCGCCGCGCTCGCCAGCGCGCCGCCCGCCGAGCGCACGGCGCAAAAGCTCAAGCAGGGCCGCCCGCCGTTCGGTATCGAGATGACGATCGAAGACGAAGAAGGGCAGTCGCTGCCCCGCGACGGCGAAGCGGCGGGCCATCTGAAAGTGCGCGGGCTTGCCGTGGCCGGGGCCTATTTCCGCAGCGATGGCGGCGATATTCTCGATGACCGGGGCTTCTTCGACACCGGAGATGTCGCCAGCATCGACCGCTTCGGCACGATGAAGATCACCGACCGCGCCAAGGATGTGATCAAATCGGGAGGCGAATGGATCAGTTCTATCGAGATCGAGAACATCGCCCTGTCGCACCCGTCACTAGCCAATGCTGCCGCCATCGGCGTGCCGCACCCCAAGTGGGACGAACGGCCGGTGCTGGTTGTCGAACTGCGACCCAACATGGAGGTTTCCGCCGATGATTTGCGCGCCTTCCTCGACGGCAAGATTGCCAAATGGTGGATGCCCGACGACTTCGTATTCGTCGAAGCAATTCCGCTCGGCCCGACCGGGAAGGTCAACAAGCTGGCTCTGCGACAGATGCTGCGTGACCGCTGAATTGGCTGGCATGAGATCGGAGATGAATCCACGCCAATCTATTGCGCCATGTTTCGGACAATTTCGGTGCCAACTTTGCGGGTCTCGCTATGACCGGTTCATTCCTTTATTGCCCAATTTCTGACCGTCCGGATCGTCCCAAAAGCAAGACTACGCCAATGCTTCCAGCCCCTTGCGCTGGATAATCGACAGCAGCCGCAAAGCCGGGCCACCAGGCCGTTTCTTGCCGCGCTCCCAATCGGAAACGAGGTTCTTCGATACGTTGAGATAACGCGCGAATACCGGCTGCGAGACGTGCTCCGCCTCGCGAATCGCCTTGATCTCCTCGGGCTGGAGCGGCGTCGCCGGGGCAAGACAGGCCTCATCGAACTCGCGCAATGTGCGCTTGTCGATGGCCCCGGCTTCGTGAAGCCCTTCGATCATCTCGTGAACGGCAGCAAGCGCTTCGCTCTTATAAGTCCTGGGCATCGTCATTCACCTCGAACAATCTTCCATCGCGCACTTCGGTATCGATTTGCGTCTGTGTCAGCGCGAGCACGATTCTGGCGGCCTGCTTGTAGGTCCGCAGTTCGACCGCGCTGAGGTTGGCCTTGTCGCTCTTGGCGAAGCCGAAGGCGAATATGGCCCGTTCCTCGTGGCGGAAGAAGACCAGCGTGCGATAACCGCCGGACTTGCCTCCGCCCTCGCGTGCAACGCGCTGCTTGATCAGGCCACCGCCGAGATCGGCGTCGATCAGACCGCGATTGGCCTGGTCGATGGCCGCGACAAGCGTCGCATCGGTGATCCCTTCCCGGCTTGCAAACTTGGCGAACCAGCGGTTCTTGTAGATACGGGTTTGCTGCTTACCGGTCATGAATCGGCGCTCCGATATCATACATAGTATTATAGTTCAATGAATGTGTCTCGCCCATGGCTTCCGCGATCAGGTTGCCGATCCGTTCGGCTGCATCGAGAACATGCCCATCGTCGAGGTGGGCATAGCGCGAGGTCGTCGTGATCTTGGTGTGGCCGAGAAGCTTGCCGATCATGGGCAGGGTTTCCGAATGGCGTCCACCTGGATATGCCCGAAGACCTTCACCAAATTCCCAAAAATTGTGCTATAATTTCCCTTCCTCGTCGAAGGCTTCCAGTGCCGCGAATAGTCCTCCCAGAACCTTGGTGCGTAGTCCTTGAACTTGATCGACCCCGCCGACTTGCGCTTTGCCTTTGATACCTTCGGCAAGCCATCGAGCACAACTTTGGCCAGCTCGGCCCGCGCGGCAGTGCGGGTCTCCTCCGCGCCCATCTCGCCGGGCCGGCCGAGAACCACTCGCTTTTGTTTGCCGCGCTGACGGAACTGAACGAACCAGCTCTTCGCCCCGCCTGGGAATGTCCTCAGGCCAAATCCCGGCAGCTCGGTATCCCACCAGAAGAACTCCCGCTCTTTGACCGTGCGCCGCGCGACATTGCCGTCGAGCCAGACATGGGCACTGTTCTTCGCTCGCTTATCGGACCGCTTCTTCCAATTCGCTGCTGCCTCAGCAACCACCCTGAGCGTTACCAAATGGCCATTCTTTGACATCGATCTTGCTCCTTCATAGAAGGAACAAATTGTCGGTAACCCAATAGTTTATTTTCCATTTATGCGCCAAGGCGCGTAGGGTGTGTGTATGTCCCTCACTGCCGCTTCGATCCGGTTATTCAGCCTGTTATAGACTACCGGACTTGCAAGCACTTGCCCGCGTCGCCAGTGTAAACGTGCACCGTCAGCCGCTCCAATCCGCCTTCATCCGACAGCATTGGGGGTATCTGAAAAATCCATCCTCGGACAAATGGCTGTTTATAAGCCTTGGTAGGCCACTTTTCAATTCCTCTTACCGCCAGTTCACCCCGAACTCGTCGGTGCTCAGTACCTGCCCGGTCAAGCCGCTGGCATCCTGCCGCGCGAGGTAGAGCAGCGCCGGACCCATCACTTCGGGTGTCGGCAGTTTTCCTCGCCCGGCATCGAGCATTTCCTGCTGCATTTCCTTGGGAACGCCGCGCCAGGAGTGGGTGATGACCGATCCAGGGCACAGCGCATTGACCGCGATATTGTGCTCTTTCAGCTCGATCGCGAAGAACTGACTCATCCGGTTGAGCGCCATCTTGGTGGTGACATAGCCGAGCATGCCGTACTGCGCCGCCTGGAATTCGACCCCCAGCGCCGCGCCCGAAGTGATGTTGATTATACTGCCGGTCTTGCGCGCGATCATGTGCGGCACGGCGGCGCGCATGGTAAGATAGGGGCCGATCACGTTGATCCGGTTGTAGCGCTCCCACTCCTCGACCGAGAAAGCGAGGAAGTCGTAATGCGGGCTCGGCTGGTCCTCGGGATAGGTCGCCGCGTTGTTGACCAGGATATCGACCGGGCCGAAATTGGCGACGACCTGATCGAAGCAGCGGGTTATCTGCGCCTCGTCGCCGACGTCCATGGCCACGGCGTGAATGTCCTCGCCCGCCGCTTTCGCCTCGCGCATCAGGTCGGCGAGCGTATTGGGACGGGTCGGCTCGCCCGGTCCGGGCGCGGCCATGCTGCGCGAAGTCGCCACCACCAAGGCCCCGGCTTGCGCCAGCGCCCGGGCATAGGCCCGGCCGGTACCCTGCGCCGCGCCGGTGACCAGCGCGACCTTGCCTGAGAATTCTCCCGCCATATCGCAATTCCTCTCCATCCTGTTATGTCCGCGCCATAGCACGCCTCGCCGGCGGTCAAGAAGGAGGATGCCGATGACCAAGCTCAATCTCAGTGTCGATGAAGTGCTCACCACCACCCGCGCGGTGCGCAAGCGGCTCGACACCACCCGGCCAGTGCCGCGCGCGCTGATCGAGGAATGCCTTGAGCTGGCGCTGCAGGCGCCCAACGGATCGAACCGCAACACATGGCGCTGGATTATCGTCGACGACCCGGCGCTGATCGCCAGGCTGGCGGACGAATACAAGGCGGCGATGGGCCGACTGAACGACGGCTCCATGCCCACGCCCAATCCGATCGGCGTCAGCGCGCGCGACGAGAAGATCCTCGAAAGCGCCCATGCCCTGGTCGAGAAGCTGCCGCACATGCCGGCGATCCTGATCCCGCTGATGCCCGGCCGGCCCGACGGGACCGACGTGGTCACCCAGGCTTCGATGTGGGGCTCGATCGTTCAGGCGGTGTGGAGCTTCATGCTTGCCCTGCGCGAACGCGGCCTTGGCTCGATCTGGGCGACGGTGACCACGCGCCGCGAGAAGGAGATCGCCGAGCTGCTGGGCATTCCTTATGAGGAATATACCCAGGTCGGCTTCTTCCCGGTGGCCTATACCATCGGCACCGACTTCAAGCGGGCTTGGCGCAAGCCCCTGTCCGAGGTGCTCAGCTACAACCGCTTCGAATGATCGATCCGGGCAAGCTTGCCGCCTTCGCCGTGCTTACCGCCGTCACCAGTGTGGTGCCGGGGCCGAACATGATGTTCGTGATGACGCAATCGGTGTGGCGCGGTTCGCGCGGCGGACTGGCCGCGCTGGCGGGGCTGGAGGCGGGCAATCTGGTGTGGTTCGTGCTGGCTGGCCTCGGCCTGGGAGCGCTGATGCAGGCCGCGCCGCTGGCCTTTGCCGGGCTGACGCTGGCGGGCGCGCTCTATCTCGCGTGGCTGGGCGCAAAGGCGCTGCGAAATGCAGCCTACCCGGCGCAAACCGCGCCAAAAGCGGCATCCCGCCCAGCCGCCCACGCCATGCGCGACGGGTTCGCGGTGGCGGTCGGCAATCCCAAGTCGCTGGTCTACGTGACCGCGCTGCTGCCGCCGTTCGTCGATATGTCCCAGCCCATGGCGATGCAGCTGGTTGTGCTGGCCGCGGTAGCGCTCTCGCTCGATGTGGTGGTTAGCCTCGCCTATATCTTCGCGGGCAATCGGCTCAACGCCGCCATTTCCCGTCCGCAGGTGCACCGCCGGCTCGATCTCGCGGTCGGCACTCTGTTCCTGCTGATCTCGGCCGCAGTGCTCTGGCAGTCGGCCCCGGCCTTGCGTTCGGCCCTGCTTGCTTCATAGTCCGCGCATGGAATTCGATGTGCTCCCCGTGACGCGCTACGAGATGAACTGCTCGATCCTGTGGTGCGAGAAGACCAATCGCGCTGCGGTGATCGACCCTGGCGGCGACATTTCCGAGCTGGTCAATTTCCTCGAACTGATGGATCTGACCGCGGAAGTCGCACTCGTCACCCACGGCCACTTCGACCACTGCGGCGGCGCGGCCCAGTTCGCCGAGCTGACCGGCGCGCGGATCGAAGGCCCGCACCGGGGCGATGCCCATCTGGTTACCGGTCTCAAGGAAGCGGGCGAGCGGTACGGGCTGCCGGCCGCGGTGGCCTATGAACCGGCGCGCTGGCTCGATGACGGCGACCGGGTCGAGTTCGGCGCGCAGTATCTCGACGTTCTGCACTGCCCCGGCCACTGCAAGGGCCATGTCGCCTATTTCAGCCCGGCCATCCGCCAGGCCTGGGTCGGTGACATCCTGTTCCGCGGCGCGATCGGCGCGTGGGAGCACGGCGACGGCGATCTGCCGACGCTGGTGACATCGATCCGTGAGAAGCTGTTCGCGCTGGGCGACGATGTCCAGTTCGTGCCCGGCCACGGCGAAACATCGACCATGGGCCGCGAGCGGATCGAGAACCCGTTCGTCGGCGAACTGGCGATGGACCGCTGGCGCGAAAAGTTCGGCGCTGGCGGCGGTGAGCGGCCGGCCCGACCCGGCGGTGGGCTAGAAACGGTAAGCAGACGATGACCGACGAGGACAGGAAGGCGATGGCCGCCAAGCTGCTGCATGGCTCGGCGAGTGGCGATGTCGAGGCGGTGCGCTCCGTAATCAACGAGGATTTCACGTTCCGCTTCATGCAAAAGGCCGAGTCCTGGTCGGCCGACGGGATCGAGACTTCCGCCACGCTCGACAAGGCGAACTACCTCAAGTCCGGCGTCCCCGTCTCCAACCAGATCACCCGCGACGGCATGCATTTCACCCTCGAACTGTTCGTACTCGATGGCGACTGGATGGCGGTATTCGGCCATTCCAACGCCATCTCGCTCAAGGGCAAGGCATACAACAACGAGTATTGCTGGCGCTTGCGTTTTTCCGGCAAGGGCGTCAGCGAGCTGCGCGAATATTGCGATACCCACCACGCCTACGAAGTGTTGTTCGAATAGGAGAGACGCATGCCGAGCACCGGCCCCCTCGAAGACCGCATCCGCATTCGCGAAACCATGTCGGACTATGCCGACGCGATGTTCCAGATGGACCTCCAGGCCTGGCTCGCCTGCTTCACCGAAGATTGCCTGTGGCGCGGCAACGGCATGGAGATGCAAGGGAAGGAGGCCTTGGCGGCGAGCTGGCCGAACCTGTGGAACCCGCTGCTACGTATGGCCTATTTCACCGAGGTCGCCGCGATCCACGTCGACGGCGATAAGGCCACTGCGCGCTGCTACAGCCGCCAGATCATGTTCCGCAAGGATGGCAAGGTCGACAAGATCGCCGGGCTCTATCACGACAAGCTGGTGCGGCGCGGAGATAGCTGGCTGTACTATGAGCGCGAGTTCGAATTCATCGGGCGGGAGGATGGGTAGGGCCGTCCGAGAATCCTCTCCATTTTCACGTAGTGCAAATGGGGAGGTGGCAGCCCGCAGGGCTGACGGAGGGGCAATGGCGCAGCGTCGAAATACCCCTCCGTCACCGCTTCGCGGCGCCACCTCCCCATTTGTGCTGCGCAAAAATGGGGAGGATCTTGTGATCGAACGATCCTTGCCCCCTCACGAAAACGGCTCTTCCCCCGCCAGTTTGGTGCGCACCATCAACCGGCCGCTTGCGGCATCGTAGGGCGTCGCGCGGTGGAGGGTGCCGGTGTTGTCCCACATCACGCAGTCGCCGGGACGCCAGCGGTGCTCATGGACGAATCGCTCCTGCGTCGCCCAGTCGCGCAGCCAGTGCAGCAGTTCGAGGCTTTCGAGCGGGTCCATGCCGGGAATGCCGACAGCGGTGTTGCCGATCACAAGGCTCTTGCGGCCCGAGCGGTGCTTCCACACCAAGGGCAGCGTGTTGCGCTTGACCGTAAGCCAGTGCTGGAACGTTTCGTAGCTCGGCTCCGGCTCCACCGCGAGCTGCGCGCCGGCCAGCGCGTGGACGGCGCTTAGCCCTTCGATCTGCTGTTTGCGCTCCTCGGGCAATTCCTCCCAGGCGGCGTAGGTGTTGCAGAAATGCGTCTCGCCGCCTTCGCGCGACAGCACCCTGGGGCACATGATCGAGGCGCGGATCGGCACCTGGTTCATGAACCCGTCGAAGTGCCAGAAGAACGAGGCCTTGGTCCACTCCGCCGAAGCGCCGCCGCCTGGATCGGTGCGGATTTCGGTGACGCTGCCGTCGGGCCGGTCGTGCGCATAGACGCCGAGCGTTTCGGTGAATTGCACCAGTTCGCTGTCGGAGAAGTCCGCCTCGGGAAAAACCAGTACGCCGCGCTGTTCGAGAAGGTCGCGGATCGCCGGGGCATGCTCGCCGCTCAGCAAGGCCGATTTGACCGCCGGGATCGCGGCTCCGATCAGCGGTTTGATCTCGCTATGCGTCAGCCTCGGCATTTTCACCGCCTGTCAATTGTTCGATCCACTTTTCGACATAGGCCCGCGCCTCGGCATGGCCACCGTCAACCCCCAGGGCCCCTTCCATCACCAGCGCCCGGCCGATCCCCGCCAGCACCAGGCTGAGCCCCGATGGCGGACAGCCCTGCGCGCCCGCGATCCGCTCGCCAAGCAGCCGGGTGAGAACCTTCACCTGACGCTCGCGCATCCTGTCGCTGTGCGCGACCATTTCCGCGCGAATGGCTTCCTTGTGATTGGCCAGCGCCATGAATTCAAGCGTGATCCCGGTGCGGCTGGTGTCGGCGAAAAACTCCCACAGCGCGCGCATCGGGTCGGGCGCGGCGAGCGCTTCGTCGAGCATCGCATCGCTCTGCTCCGCGCCCCGCCGGAACAACGCCAGCCACAAGTCGTCGGTCGTGGTGAAATAGTAGTGCACCAGCGAAGGCTTGAGCCCGGCCTCGGTGGCCACGCGCCGCGTGCTTACCGCGCCATAGCCTTCCTCGCGGATCAGCCGTTCGGCCGCCTCCAAAATCAGCGCGCGCGTCGCCGAACTTTCCGCTCCGATCCTGCGCGCCGCCAGTGCCATGTCCAGCTGTTACTTCCTTTTCGGCGGCGGGATGTACCAGATCGGCGAGCTTACCGCCCGCTCCTGGATCGTCGCGGGAACGCCCTGCGGCAGCGGCAATTTGCGCGCTGCGGCGAGCAGTGTCGTCCAGCGCGGCGTCGGAATTTCGAGCGCGCGGGCATAGTAGACCGCCGGTTTCCTCGGATCGAATTCGGGATCGCGCCACTGGCCGATCAGCATCGGCGTGCCCACCGAATTGCTGTAGCGCGCGGTCTCGGGATCGACGGTGTTCTGCACCGCCGGCAGTTTCCCGGTCTTCGCGATCGAGCCGGCGTTCGGACGACCAGGCTACTTCGAAAATCTTCTCCTTGTAATCATCGCCCTCAAGCCAGACCTTTACCACCTGGATGCGGTCGAGATTGGCGCCCGACGGGTCTTTCGCCGCTTCGAACAGGAACTCCGGCGTGCCGCGCGGGCCTTGCAAACCCGGCAAGTCGCTGCCCATCGGCACGCCGAGGCGATAGGCGCCGCGCACCCAGTCCGCCGAGCGCTGCATGTTCGCCGGAAGATTCCAGCCCCCGAACATGCGCAGCCGCATCTGCGTGCCCGAGGTGGCGAAAGTCTCCTTGCGGCGCAGCGCCGCATAGATCGCATCGCGGGTGTTTGCCTCAGCCCAGACACCGGTGAGACCAGCGCCCGACCAATTGAGCTGCGCGGGTTGCGCCTGTTGCACGCCCACCACGCGCTGCTGCTGGAACCCCTCGATCTGGCCGCGCGCCGCGTCCGGCTTTTGCGACAGGATCCGCCGGGCGAATTCGAGATCGGGCAGGTTCACCCGCGGATCGGTGCTGAACAGGCTGTTGCCGGCATAAGCGTTCTCGGCCGAGTCCGAGAGGCCGTTGTGGAAGTCGCTCGCCGCGACAAAGCCGAGCTTGAACGGATTGGCCCCGACCTTGCTCTCGATCACCAGCCCGCGCCCCAGCGCCTGGCGGGCGAAGCTGCCGTCGGGCTTGCTCGGCCCGCCAGAGCCGAGCAGTTCCTCGGCGCGTTCGAAATCGGCGAATTCGTCGGCCGGCGAGATCAGCGGTGAGGTCTCCGACTGCCCTTTGTGCTGATAGACCTCGGCCAGCGGCTCGTTCATAGCCCGCGTCCGCGCATAGGCCTCGTCGATCGGGCGGCCGTTGCTCATGTTCCAGTCGAACATCATGCCGTTCGAGGCGTTCATGTTGTGCGGGATGGCGAGGCCTTCGATCCCCTTGGCCCGCTGCGCCTCGAGGAATGCCCAGAGGTCTTCCGGGTTCTTCAATTCCGCCGCTGTGTAGGGAACCTCGGGCGCCTTGTCGCGGAATATGACGTTGCGGTGCATGTTGACATTGCCGGTCCACATCGCCGTCCATTCGTAAGCGGCGAACGAAGTGAACGTGCCGGGCCGGTTGTATTTCTCGACCAGGCCCAGCTGGTACTTCCAGCTATCGGCGTTGACTGCGGCCATTGCGCTGCGCGAATCCTCGTCGCCGGCCAGCGCCCCGACCAGCTTGCCCAGCGCCGCGCCGAGCGGGTCTTGCAGCATCAGCGCGCCAGCCTTGGTCCTGGCGAACGCGCTTTGCGGATCGGCTAGCCCGCGCATCGAGGCGCCGAGGTATTCGGATGGTCGGTAAGCGCCATGAAATCGAGCGGGCGCGAGCGCTGGACCGTCTGGCCGAGATAGTCGATCGGCTCGCCCATGGCGAAGCGCCATGCGGCATCGGGCTCGGCCCGGCTGCCCATCAGCGCGATAGGCGTCGAAGCTGTAGCCGGTGTGGAGGTGCATCTCGCCGAAGAAGGCGCGACGGGTTTCGGGAGCGCCGGTGGCGGAAAGCGCGCGCGTGCGCTCCGGCGAGCGCAGCGATCCCAGCGAGCAGTGCGATCGGCTTCCTCATCTCGGCATCCCCTTCAGGCGAATGCGGCCACTGTCCTCTCCACGAACAGGAAGCCAGCGTAACAGCCCATGGCGTAAGGCGCCAGCCTGCCTTGCCAGCCTGCCAGCGGCAGCGATTTGACCCGGCGCAAGCCGAGCCAGGCAAAGTGCCAGCGCCGCAACGAACATCAGCTGCCCCGCCTCTACCCCAAGGTTGAACAGCAGCAATGCCAGCGGGATGTCGCCCTCGGGCAGGCCGGTTTCGGCCAGCGCTCCGGCGAAGGCGAAGCCGTGGAGCAGGCCGAAGACGCAGGGCGACCAGCCAGGGCTGCGCCGGGTCAGGCTGCCTTCGCTACCGGCCAGCAGTTCGCGCGCGACGAACAGGATCGACAGCGCCACCAGCGCCTCGATCGTCGCCGTGGGGGCATGGACATAGCCCAGCGTGCTCGCCGCCAGCGTCAGCGAATGGGCCACGGTGAAACTGGTGACGACGCCGACCAGCCGCCAGTTGAACCCGACCAGCAGGACCAGGCCAAGCACGAAGGCGAGGTGATCCGCGCCCGCCAGGATATGCTCCACGCCCAGCCCGAGATAGGCCCGCGCCGCCAGCCCTTCCCAGCCGCCGAAATCGATTGTCATCGCCGGCGCTTCCGCGGACGCAGGATCGTATCGCCGCCCTTGCCGTCCGCCGTGCGGATATGGACGAGCACGTCGGTGATGCTGCGCTCGAGCCCGCCGATGGTCAGCCTGGCGCCGGCAAGCTCGGCGGCGGGCGCTGCGATCCGCCAGCGGCGCATGTAGTGCGAAGGGGTCAGCTCCTCGTCCGCAGGCTTGCGGGCAAGCCAGCCGTTGGACAGCGCCGGTTCGAGCCGCACCGCCCGGTCGCCCATCACCGGCTGCTTCCAGGTTATGGCCACTCCGAAGGCCGCTGTTCGACGAGTTCGAGATAGGCGGGACGGGCTTCGTGGGCGGAGGCGAGCGTGGGTAGGAGTAGGGCGAGACGAACACCAAAATCCTCCCCCACCGGGGGAGGGGGACCATCCGTAGGATGGTGGAGGGGGCTGCGGCGACAATGCGGCGCCCCCTCCGTCATCGCTGCGCGCTGCCACCTCCCCCAGAGGGGGAGGATCTTTCAGACCGCATCACTCGCGCACCACCGTGTAGCGCTCGCGCAGTTCCGCCATGCGCTTGGCATTCGCCGCCGCCCGCGCCGCATCGAGGTAATCGCGCTTCACCGCCTCGCGCACAGCCGCGAACTTGCTGCACGCCCGCCCGGCTCCACCCCGGAGACGCGCACCAGATGCCAGCCGAACGACGAGCGCCAGGGCCCCTGCCACAGCCCCACCGGCGCCTTGAACAGCTCGCGGGTCATCTCGCCCTCGCCGAACAGCCGTCGCGCTTCGGCGGGTGCTGAAGCGGGCGAAATCGGAACAGGTCGGGAAAACTGTCGCCCAGCTCGGGCGCGCGCTCTGTTGCGGGCGAAAGCCGCGCGCGAACGCTTTCCGCCCGCGCCCTGACCTCCGCCTCGTTGCCCGCGTCGGCGGCGAAGAAGATATGGCTGAAGCTTATCCGTTCCGGCTCGGCATAGCGCGCGCGGTTGGCGTCGTACCATGCGCGCAGATCGGCCTCGGACGGCTCGCCCGGCAGGGCCATGTCCTCCTCGAGGAACCGCACTTTCTGGATCACCCGGCGGCGGACGATCTCGTCGTCCCGGTCGAGCCCGCGCGCCACGCCTTCGCGGAACAGCACTTCGACGGCGACATAATCGTCGATCAGTTTCGGCATCACCGCTGGCGCCGGCGGCGAGCCGAATTCAGCCTCATAGGCATTGCGCAGCTCGGTGAGCTTGGCCTCGTCGACGACGATGCGGTAGGGATCGGTCGCCCGCCGGTGCCACTCGGCCATGGCGAACAGCGCGAGGCCGGCGAGCAGGAAATGGACCAGCGGCTCGCGCGCCAGCTTGCGCAGCATCAGTTGACCGGGATCGCTTCGAAGAACTGCACGCCGCCCGCCTCGGGATAGATGTACTCAAGGTAATGCCCCAGCTCCGGCGCATCGATGTAGATCGCGTCGATGAACCCGGGGTTCTGCGTGCGGAAGGCGACCGGCGTGCCGCTGGCGGCGATCTCGCGCTCGACCGCGTCCCAGCTCGCCCGGTCGTGCAGCAGGTAGCCGAGGTGGTGCATGCGGATGCCGAACCCGCCCTCGGGCAGCCGCGCGGTGTAGAAGCCGCGGACCGGTCTCCTTGCAGTCGATGATCTCGTACATCGTCGCCCCGACCCAGGCGAAAGCGACGCGGATCGTGCCGCCGTCTGGCGTTTCGCCTTCGATGTAGCTGTATTGCGAGATGCCGTAGCGCTCGCCGAAGATCCCGGTCGCCCGGTCGAGGTCGTTCGTGACATAGGCGACCTGGAAATGGTCCTTGAGCATCGGCCCCGCGCGGAAGGCCAGGGGCGCCTCCGGCCGTTTCACCAATCCCGCCATGTCAGTGTGCTCCTGTTCCCCAATCCTGCATCGGCCGCTTCATCGTCAGCACCGCCACCGCGCCGATCGCCATCAGGCCCGAGACGATCATCAGCAGCGGATCGTAGCTCCCGTAGACATCGTGCAGCCGCCCGACCAGCACCGGGCCGATCGCCGATGCGAACGCGCCGACGCCGATGATCGCGCCCATCAGCGCGGCGAAGACTTCAGGCCGAAGTGCCGCGTCGCGAGGATAGGTCGACCACGTCGATCTCCGCGCCCGATCGCCGCGCCGAACAGCGCGACCGCGGCCATCAGGACAGAGAGTGGGTTCCACCGTCAGCAACAGCGCAGCAGCCCGCCGCCGGCATCAGCATGGTGATCGTGCCGATGATGTTCGCCGGGAACCGGTCGAGCAGCAAGCCGACCGCGATCCGCGCGCCGATGCCGACCAGGCCCATGATCCGCGGCGATACCCGCCGCCTGCGACCATGCCGATCCCGGTTTCCGCGAGCAGCGGCACCAGGTTGACCGACATGGTGAAGCTGTAGAACGCGAAGCAGCCATAGGAGACGAACAGCTGCCAGAATGCCGGGGTGCGGATGCGCTTCGCGGAAAGTCAGGCCTGGCAGCGACCAGTGGGCTGCCGTTGCCGCGGCCTTTGGCCTTGCGCCCGCGCCTTGCCGCGGCTGTCGTGGAAGAACAGCAGCACCACCGGCAGCGTCACCGCCAGCCAGATCGCCGCCGTGGCCGAAGAAGGCGTTGTCGCCAGCCGTAATCGGCGATCAGCCAGGCCGCAAGCGGCGGGCGCGAAGATCGCGGCGAGCGACGTGCCCGAAAGCGCCACCGCCATGGCCAGCCCGCGCGACTTGTCGAACCGCGCCGCGACCGCGCCGGTCCACACCGGCGACTGCACCAGCAGCAGGCCGAAGGCCGAGCAGCAGCCACAGCCCGACCCAGTTGAACACGCGTGCCGGTGGCCGTGCCGAGCAGGGCGAATGCGCCGCATCTTGACGAACAGTCCGGCAATCGCCACCCGGCGCGGGCCGAAGCGGTCGACCATCGCGCCGACCACCATGTTGCTGAAAATGCCGAGCATCACCGAGATGCTGATGCCCGATCATGACGTCGGCCCGGCTCCAGCCGAACGCCTTCTCGATCTCGGGCACGAAGGGACTGATCGCATAGGTCTGCAGGCCCATGGTCGAATAGCCGACCATCGCCGAGACCGGCAGCAGCCAGTGCGCCCGCCATTCCGCCGCCGGCGGTTGCGCTCTCGCCCAGGCTGCATCAGTGCGCCACTCCCCAGTCGTGCTTCGGCCGCCCGGTCGACAGCACCAGCAGCGAGCTGACCAGCATGATCGCCACCATGAAGATCAGCAGCGGATCGTAATTGCCGTACGGTCGTGGATCCACCCCGCCAGCACCGGGCCGATCGCGCCGCCGGTCGCGCCGGCGGTGATCATCCCGCCGAACAGCGCGCCGAACGCCTTCAGGCCGAAATGGCGCGAGGTGAGGTAGACGATGACGTCGAACTCGGCCCCCACGGTCATGCCGATGCTGACCACCGCGAGGATCAGCATCGTCATGCTGGGCTGGTCGAGCAGCAGGATCGCGCAGCCCGTCACCGGCAGCAGGAAGATCAGCGCGCCGACGATGTGCGACGGGAATATGTCGAGCAGGAACCCGGCCGACAGGCGCGAGCCCAGCGCGATCAGCCCCATCAGCGAAGCGATCCCCGCCGCCGCCATCGCCGTCTGCCCTTTGCCGACCAGCAGCGGCACCAGATTGGGCGCCATCGCCACCGCATAGATCGAGTAGGACATCGAGGCGAAGAACAGCCGCCAGAACACCGAATTCGCATGCCCTCGGCGAGCGTCATGCCCGGCAAATCGCTTGGGGCCGGCTCGGCGCGGGCGCCCGAGGCCCCCGCTTTGGCCCCGCTATCGCGGTAGAACAACCAGACGACCGGCAGCGCCACCGCCAGCCAGATCGCCGCGACCCCCGGAAAGGCCATGCGCCAGCCGTATTGCGCGATCAGCTGGGTCGCCAGGACCGGAACGATGAAGGCGGCGATGGACGAGCCCGACAGCGCCAGCGCCAGCGCCAGCCCCCGCCCCCGGTCGAACCGCGCCGAGACCAGCTTGGTCCAGACCGTCGACTGGATCAGCAGGGCGCCGATCGCCACCAGGGTCCACAGCAAGCGTCCAGTTGAGCATGGTGCCGGTGGCCGTCGCCAGCAGCGCTATCGCGCCGGTCTTGACCACCAGGCCGGTAATCCCCGCGATGCGCGTCCCGATCCGGTCGATCAGCACGCCGACGCCCAGATTGAAGAACACGCCGATCAGGTTCGACAGCGTGAACCCCCACATCACCTCGGCGCGCGACCAGCCGAATTCCTGCTCGAGCGGGATGACGAACGGCCCGATGGCATAGGTCTGCAAGGCGAACGTCGAATAGCCGACGGCCCCGGCGACCGGCAGCCACCAGAAGCGCCGCCATTCCGATACCGCGCCCTGCCCGTTGCTTCGGCCATGCGATCCTCACTCCCCTTGGCCCCACAAGAGAAGGGCGGCCCCCCGCTGTCAAGGGGCCGCCCTGTGGTTTCGAGCCAGCTTGGCGGCGATTACTCGCCGAAATTGTACTTCAGGCGGAAGCCCCACATGCGGGGCAAGTTGAGGTAGCCGAGTTCGGCGCCGGTGGTCGGGTAGGCGGCGACCGGGTAGATCACCCGCTTCTGGTTGGTCGCGTTGGTCATGAAGAACGCGAGATCGATCGGCGAGCCCGCGACCGATTTCCAGTCGACGTTGAGGTTCAACTGGTCGATCGCCTTCACCGCGAAAAAGTTCGGGCTGAACCGCTGCTCGTGAATCTTGTTGGCATCGGTGTGGGTGAACGTCGCGCCCAGCGATATGTCGCCGATGCTCTCAGCAAGCGGCAGCCGGTAGGTCGCGGTGAGGGTGATCCGGTTCTTGGGCGATTGCGCCAGCGTGCCGCCCTCATCCGCGACCGGGATCAGCTGACTGAAGAAGATCGGCGTCACCGGCGGAACAATCGATTGCAGCCTGGTGTTGAGATAGGCGTATGCCACATCCAGCTTGAAGCCTTCGAACAACCGTGCCGAGGCATCGATCTCGATGCCCCAGATGCGCGACTTGCCGGCGTTGACAATCGCCTGCGAGGGCGGGATGACGTCGCGGAAGGCGGGCGCCACCACCGCATTGGCGGCGATCTGCTGGTCGCGGAAATTGTTGTAGAACGCCGCCACGTTGAAATAGCCCGGCACCGAGCCCCGGAAGCTCGTTTTTGCACCGACTTCGAAAGTATCGACCAACTCCGGCCTCCATGTCTCCAGCCCGACATTGCCCGAAATGATGCTGCCCTGGCGATAACCGCGCGCCCACTTGGCGTAGATCAGCATGTCGTCGCTGGGCTTGTAGTCGAGATTGATCAGCCAGGTCGGCTTCTCCGACTTGATCCGGATCGTATTTTCGCACTTGGCATCGTCCAAACTCGCCGGGATCACGCCCTGGAACAGCGAAATATTCTGGCAGGCGAAGCCGGTAGCAGGCGACCAGTTCACGTTGCGGGAGGTGTCCCGCATCTTGTCGATCGTATAGCGGATGCCGCCGGTAATGGCGAACTGCTCGTTGAGATCGTAGGTCGCCTGGGCATAGATGCCCTTGTTGTTGTAGAAATTCTTGATGTTGGCCGAAAAGATATTGCCGAATCCCAGGATGTTCTGAGAACACTGCAGCTGGCCCGCGTTGGGGCACAGCGCGAAAATCTCATTGAATGCCGAGTTGAACCCCTTCGGATTGCTGATTTCGAGATAGGCGCCTGCCTGCCATTTCAGCCGCCCCGCAGCGGCTTCGCCCATCAGCTGCAACTCCTCGGTGAAGGTGGATTGCGAGGCATAGTTGCCGCTCGTTCCGGTCCGGATAGGGATCGCCGGAATGTTGCCGGCCGGATGCGGGATGGTGAAACCGGTGCTCGCGAAGAACAGGGGAGTGAAGTAGTTCGCCGGATAAGTGAAATTATCGCCGAACAGGCTGAACGCGATGTCTTCCTTGAACTCCGCGTAAGAGACGATGTTCTTGACCGTCAGCGTATCGCTGGCCGTCCAGGTCGTGGTGTTGATGACCCGCCAGGTCTCCTGAATGGATTTTGGATCGGGCACAGAATTTTCCACGTCCCAGAAGCCATCCCCCCGCGCGGCCGCACGGGCGATCTGCCGTCCGGCAAGATTACCGAGGATGCCTTGCAAACTTGCCGGGTCATAGGCAAATCCGGGGAAGCCCGAACCGGGTGCTAAGCAGGAGAAAATACTGGCGGGATTATTGGCGCATGCCGGTGCCGCGACAACCTTGGGAACGTTGCCGTACGTGTCGCTCTTCGAATAGGCGACAATCGTGTAGTTCTCGAGATCCGGAGTCAGATCGGCGACCAGGCTCAGGCGCGCGGCGATGTAATCGGTGTTGCCGAGCGCGTCCGGCCCGATCCCGCTGCGGTTCTTGAGATAGCCGTCCTGCTTGTTCCAGTCGACCGCCGCGCGCATGCGGAAGCTGTCGCCCATCGGCACGTTGATCACGCCCTGGACCCGTTTCATGTCATAGTTGCCGAGCGAGCCCTCGATAAAGCCTTCGAGCTTGGTGGTCGGCTTGGTCGGCACCAGCAGGATCGCGCCGCCGGTGGTGTTGCGGCCGAACAGCGTACCCTGCGGACCCTTCAGCACCTGCACGTTCTGAAGATCGAAGAACGCGCCGACGCCGGCTCCGTTGCCCGAAGTCGTGCCGGTGTTCGCCCGCGGCGAGACCACGTCGGCGAAATAGACCGCGACCGAGGGCGATGTGCGGCCTTCCTGGATGAAGCCGCGGATCGAGAAGGAGCTCTTCTCCGGGCCGAAATTGGCGTTGGTCGCCAGCGAGGGCACGTAAGTGCCGAGATCGCCGGCGTTGGAAATGTTGCGCTTGGCGATGTCTTCCTGGCTCAGCACGGTGATCGAGATCGGCACGTCCTGCAGCCGTTCTTCCTGCCGCCGCGCGGTGACGATGATGTCGCCGACACCGCCGTCGTCTGCCTCCTGCGAATCCTGCGCCCTGGCCGGCATGGCCCAGACGGGTGAAAGCACCGTGGCGGCAAGCGCCAGCGTCTTGATTGTCGATCCACGCATATATTTCCTCCCAAGCGGTTGCGCCCGAAGCGTCCGCACCGGCCATTGCCGGCGAACCTGTTTCCCGGGTGCAGGATTTGCCAAACCGCGCGCGCAGTCAAGCACATACAGTGCAAAAGGCTGGGGGCGGCGGAATCGCTCCCGCCGCCCCCGGATGCCGTGTGGGTGCGGTCAGTCGCCGAAGCGGTACTTCATGCGGAAGCCCCACATGCGCGGTTCGTTGATCGGACCGGAATCGAAGCCGAACGAGTTGTAGAAGCCGCCCGCCGCGAGCAGGAACTTCTCGTTGGTGACATTGGTCATGAAGAAGCTGAGGTCGATCGGCTGCCCGAACATGTCCTTCCAGCTGGCGTTGAGATTGAGCAACTGGGTGGACGGCAGAAGGCCGAGCGGCGTGGCGATGTTCGACTGCTGCTTGTCGGTGTAGACATAAGTGCCGCCGAGCGAAATCTCGCCGACGCTTTCGGGCAAGGGCAGGGTATAGGTCAGCGTCGCCTGCAGGCGGTGCTTCGGCGAGAACGAAAGCGGTTCGCCGACATTCGCGGTTGGAACCACGCAGCACCAGGGCAATTGGCCTGCCTGCCACACCCGGTTGTCGTCCGGCGGAAGGCCTGTCAGCGATTTCAGCTTGGTATCGAGATAGGCGTAGCCGATTTCGGCCTTGAGGCTGTCGAAGAAGGTCAGCGCGGTGTCGATCTCGATGCCCGAGATGCGCGAGGTGCCGGCATTGATGGTGGTGGTGCCGCCGGTTGAAGGTGCGCCGACCTTGGCGGTCAGCGTCGCCTGGATCTGCTGGTTGGTGAAATCGTTGTAGAATGCGGCGACGTTGAAATAGCCGGAAACCGAACCGCCACGGAAGCTGGCCTTGGCGCCAATCTCGTAGGTATTGACCTTTTCGGCGTCCCAGGCCTCGAATCCGACGAAAGGCGTGTTCACCCCGCCCGCGCGATAGCCGCGCGACCACTTGGCATAGACCATCACGTCCGGAACCACCTTGTACTCCAGGTCGAGCACCCAGGTCGGCGCACTCGACTTCGAGCTGCGCTCAAGGTCGCACTGGTGGAAATCGTCGGGGTTGGTGAAGAATTTGGTCGTGCCGAGACCGCCCGGCCCGGGATTGTTGATCGTGTTGCGAGCAGAAGATCGTCGGCGTATTGTCCGCCAGGTACTGGATGTTGATGCTCGACTGGTAGTGCCGCTGGCTGTCCCAGGTATAGCGGATGCCGCCGGTCAGGCTCAGCTGGTCGGTGAGCGCATAGGTGCCCTGGGCGTAGATGCCGTAGGAACGCCAGCGCTGCTGGTAGAACGGCCGGCCGAGATTGGCGACCGGGATGAAGAATGTCGGGGTGATCTGAAACCCGAAGCCCCGCGCGCACTGGGCCGGCGGGTTGGTGCAGTTCAGCAGCAGCGGCACGGTCTGCGAATTGAAGCCGACCGGATTGCTGATTTCCATGAAGCCGCCGGCCTGCCAGTTCAGCTTGCCGTTCGTGCCGATGAATTGCAGTTCCTCGGTCAGGCCGGACTGGTTGCCGTAGTGGTAGCCTTGGGTCGTATTGATCTGGATCGACGAGAAGATCGGCAGACCGTCCGGGCCCGCCCAATAGTCGCCGCCGAGCTGGAGATTGGTGTCCTCCCTGAACTCGCGAATAGGAGACGATGTTCTTGACCGTGAGGTTGTCGCTGGCGTCCCATTTGGTGGTGTTGATCACCTGCCAGGTGGTGAAATGGATGCGCGGATTGGGGTGGGAGTTCTCGATATCCCACCAGCCGTCGCCGCGCGCGTTCTGCCGGGCGATCTGGGCGCAGCCGTTGGTGCCGCCGAGGAACTGCAGTCCGCCGAATGGCGGCGGCCTGCAGGCAAGCACCTTGAAGGTCGTGCCGTTGTTGTCCGAGTCGGTGTACGAGGCGATCGTGTAGTTTTCGAGATTCGGAGCCAGCTCGGCGACCACGCTGAGCCGCGCGGAGATGTAATCGGTATTGTTGAAATCCTTCGGGCCGACCGGCGACTTGTTGTTGAGGTATCCCCGGCGCTTCATGTGATCGACGCCGAGCCGGACCTTGAACGTTTCGGACAGCGGCACGTTGACCACGCCCTGCACGCGCCACATGTCGTAGTTGCCGGCCGAACCCTCGAGATAGCCCTCGAGCTTGCCGGTCGGCCGGTTCGGCACCAGCAGCACCGCGCCGCCGGTGGTGTTGCGGCCGAACAGCGTGCCTTGCGGCCCCTTCAGCACCTGCACGTTCTGCAGGTCGAACAGGTTGCCGACGGTGACGCCATTGCCGGCCGTGGTCGTCGAGGAGCCGCGCGGCCCCACGACATCGGCGAAATAGACGCCGACCGATGGCGCGGTGGCGAAATCCTGGACGAAGCCGCGAATTGCGAAAGCCGCCTTTTCGGGGCCGTAGCGGGTGTTGACCGAGAGCGACGGGGTGTAGGTCGCAAGGTCGGCGGCATTGGTGATGTTGCGCGCGGCAATCGCTTCCTGGTTGTAGACCGTGATCGAGATCGGCACGTCCTGCAGCCGTTCCTCGACGCGCCGCGCAGTGACGATGATGTCGTTGCCCGAAGCCTCTTCGGCCTCTTGCGAATCTTGCGCCATGGCCGGCATGGCCCAGCATGCCGCAAGCGCGCTCGTCGCGAGCGCCAGCTGCCTGATGGTCGATCTACGCATAAGTTCCTCCCTCAAGGTCGCGCCCGGCCCCTCCGGGCGCCAGATTGCCAGCGAACCTCTTTCCCGCAAGCAGGATTTGCCAATCCGCGCGGGCAGTCAAGCACATACAGCGCAAATGACTTCGGGGCGGCGGGATCGCTCCCGCCGCCCAGGATACCATATGGCCCGATCAGTCGCCGAAACGGTACTTCAACCGCGCGCCGAACATGCGCGGTTCGCCGAGGAACACGAATTCCGCACCCGAAGTGGCCAAACTGTTGCCCGATGCAACATAGTACTTCTGGTTGGTCACATTCGTCGCGAACAACGCCAGGTCTATCGGCGCACCGCCGATGCCCTTCCAATTCATGTTGAGCGTCAGCAAGTCCGTCGCCGGAGTAATGCTGGGGTTGAACGGAATCCTGCCCGCGGCGAATGGCGCGTCACCGCCGTGGTTGCTGAACTGCGTATCGGTGTGGGTGAATGTCGCGCCGATAGAAACCCGCCCGATGCTCTCGGGCAGAGGCAAGGTGTAGGTGCCGGTAACGGTCAAGCGGTTCTTCGGCGCAAACGGCAGAACGGTGCCGGAAGACAGGAAAACCGCCCTGTCGCAGCGGAAGCTCTCGCGAGCGCAAGTAAATACGCCTGCCGACCCGGTGATCACCTTGGCGTCGAGATAGGCATAGCCGAAGTCAAGACGGAGATCCCTGGTGAAGAAGATGGAACCATCGACTTCGATGCCCTTCAGCCGCGACTTGCCCAGGTTCTGGATGCCGTTGATGCCGGTAAAGGCGGGCAGGGTGCACAGCGGATCGGGGGTTGCGGCGGTGTTGGTGCACTGGGGAATGAAGATCGAAACCTGCTGGTCCTTGAAATCGTTCCAGAAGCCCGCAAGGCTGATGTTGCCCCGCACGGCCCCGCTGAAACTGGCTTTGTAGCCGATTTCATAGGTATCGACGAATTCGGGCCTCCAGCTTTCGAATAGCCGGTTCGCCTCGTTGACGCTGCCACCGCGATAGCCGCGTGCATATTTCGCGTAGAGCAGCATGTCCTCGGTCGGCTTGAAATCGAGCCCGATCAGCCAGGTCGGCTTGCTCGAATTCGGTTTGGAAGGTTCGGCCGATGCCGCAGGCGCCATTGGTCAGCAGACTGGTGTTCGGCAGCGGCGCGTTGGGATTGGGCGGGGTGACGGCGCGCGAGCAGGTGATCGACAGCGGCCCGTTCGGCGACGGTGTAACGCGGACGTTGTCGGCTTCCACTTTGACCCAGGACCAGGTGTTGCGAATGCCGGCGGTGAGACTGAACTGGTCCGACAGCTTGTAGGTCGCTTGGGCGTAAAGACCGAAATCGCGGTAAGAGTAATTGTTCTTGGCGACACCGATGCTGCTCAGGATGGGCGACAGGGTGGTGCACCTGAACGCGTGTATGTCGGTGCAATTCGACGCCACCGCGGTGTACTGCTCCTGGCTGCTGTTGGGCCGGCTGAGCTCCATGTAGCCGCCCGCCTGCCAGGTCAGCCGGTCGTCGCCCGTCCGGCCCTGGAACTGGAGTTCCTCGGTAAAGGTCCACTGGTCGCCCTGTCCATTGTTCGGGCCGCCATAGGTCGTGACAAACGGAGTCGGGATCGTCAGCGGAGCGACAATCGGGAAGTCGCCGGTGATGTTGAACGAATAGCGTTCTTTGGACTGGCCATAGCTGACGATATTCTTGACCGTCAGGTTCTCGCTCGCCTTCCATGTCGTCGTGTTGATCGCTTGCCAGGTGCGCTGGAGAAGATCGGCGTCGGGGTTGCTGCCGGAGACATCGTAATAGCCATAGCCTTGCGCGCGCTCGCGGGTGAGCTGGGCGCACAAGGCATCCCTGAACCCCGCTCCGAACGACGTCGCCGCAGTGGGGTCGCAGAGGACGATCTTGCCGGTGGATTGATTGTTGTTCGAACGGCTGTAGGTGAACAGCGTGTAGTTTTCGAGGTCCGGCGTCAGGTCGATCGTCATGCCAAAACGTGCGGCGAAATAGTTGAGGTCATTGAATTTATCCGGCCCAATGCCGGAGCGGTTGTTGACATATCCGCCGCGCTTGTAGCGATCGATACCCGCGCGAATCCGCACCGTGTCCGATACCGGAACGTTGAGCACCGCCTCGACCCGCCAGGCATCGTGATTACCGGCGGTTCCTTCGATATAGCCGCCGAGTTTGTCCTTCGGTTTTTGCGGCACCAGCAGGATGGCGCCGCCAGTGGTGTTGCGGCCGAATAGTGTCCCTTGCGGGCCCTTCAGCACCTGCACGTTCTGAAGGTCGAACATCGAACCGACGCCGGCGCCATTGCCGCTGGTGATATTCGACGACAGGCGAGGCGCAACGGTGTCGGCGAAATAGACCCCGACCGACGGCAACGTATTGAGATCCTGCGAGAAGCCCCGGATCGCAAAGCTCGCCTTTTCTGGCCCGAAGCGGCTGTTGACGGTGAGCGAGGGCGTATAGGCGGCAAGATCGGCGCTGTTGGCGATATTGCGGTTCGACAGCTGCTCCTGGTTATACACCGTGATCGAAATCGGCACGTCCAGCATCCGCTCTTCGGTGCGGCGCGCCGTGACGATGATATCGGCGCCGGTGGCGTCATCCGCGGCGGAATCCTGCGCCAGGGCCGGCGCGGCTTGGAACGATGTGAGCGCGCTGGCGGAGAGCGCGAGCTTCCTGATCTTCGAGTTACGCATGATACCTCCCTGTCCTTGCCGGACTGGCCAGAGGATTTGTCCGATCCGGCCCGGCGTCAAGCAAAAGCATCGTCTGGCTTGCAGCCTGCTCGGACTTGTTGCAAACGCGCAACAGCCCCCGCCTCCGGCAAATCCGCGACTCTCCATTGACATGCCGCCGCGCGGCTGGAACCAAGCGCGCTTGGGCTGGGAGAGCCAATTGAGCGAGGATACGAAAAACGCCGCATGGGCCGAGTGGCGGGCGGGCGGAGCCTTGGCGCTGACCGCGATGGCCGGGATTTCGCTGACCACGCTGGCTTCGGGCTCGCTCGGCGTGATGATGGAGCCGCTCGAGCAGGAATTCGGCTGGAGCCGGACCGAGATTTATTTCGGCTCTTCGCTGATCTCCTATGTTCCGGTGGTGCTCGGCACGATCATGGGCCTGGCCATCGACCGCATGGGACCCCGGCGCATCGCCATAGCCGCGACGGCGGCGGTCTGCGCCGGCTTTGCCCTGATTTCGCAGATCGGCGACAGCCTGTGGCAATGGTGGAGCCTGTGGGCGCTGATCGGCGTGGCCATCGCGACCATGCCGGCGGTGTGGCTGACAGCGGTCACCGGGCGGTTCAACGTCTCGCGCGGGCTGGCCGTGGCGGTGGCGCTGAGCGGCACCGGGCTGAGCAATTTCATCGTGCCGCCGGTAACCCATCTGCTGGTCGAGACCTATGGCTGGCGCGGCGGCTATGTGGGGCTGGCGGCGATCTGGGCCCTGGTGGTGCTGCCGCTGGCCGTGCTGTTCTTTCGCGGCGCGGGCGAACAGCGCGGCGCCAAGGCCAGGGACGCCTCCGCGCCGCCGCCCGAAGCGCTCCCCGGCCTGACCGCGCGCCAGGGCTTCCGCGCACCGTCGTTCTACAAACTGATGTTCGGCGCCTTTTTCAGCACCGGCGGCGGCGTCGCACTGATCCTCAACCTGGTGCCGATCCTGGTATCGACCGGGCTGACCAAGGGAACCGCCGCGACGATCATGGGGCTGGCGGGGCTATCGACCATCGTCGGGCGGATCTTCGGCGGCTGGCTGATGGACCGGATCAACGCCAAGTACATCGCCTCATTCGCGACGCTCTGCGCGGTGGCTCTGCCTTCAATGCTGCTGCTGTTCCCGGGCCTCGCAGCAGCGGCGGCATTCGGCGCTTTCGTCTATGGCTTCGCCGGGGGCGCGAAAATCGGCGCGGTGGTCTATCTCGCCAGCCGCCACTTGGGCCAGCGCGCCTTCGCCACGCTCTATGCGACGATCAACGCGCTGATGGCGCTGGGGGTCGGCTCGGCGCCCTTGCTGGCGAACTACATCTACGACCAGACGCAAAGCTACCAGCCGGTGATGTGGGCGGCGGTGCCGGTGCTGACCCTGGCGGCTTTCGTCTATCTGACGCTCCCCGCCTATCCGGACTGGTCGAAGAGCGAAGCCGCACCCGCCTGACGGGCCATAAAGACAACACAAGGGGAGCATCGATTTGGCGCAGGAACAGGCAGCCCCGGCGGCACGGGAATGGAAAACCCACTGGCCGCTGGCCTTTGCCGGCACCATGGGCATGACGCTGGGCTCGCTTTCCACTTCCTCCTTCGGCGTCATGATGGTCCCGCTCGAACAGGCGACCGGCTGGAGCCGGGGGCAGATTTCGCTCGGGCCGCTGACGCTGACTCTCACCGTGATCTGTGTCGGCACGCTGATGGGCTACGCGGTGGACAAGTTCGGATCGCGCATTGCCGCGCTGTTTTCCGCCACGCTGCTCTGCGGGGCGATCGCCACCATGTCGCTGCTCACATCCAATATCGCTTTCTGGATCGCGATCTGGGTGGCGATCGGGATTGGCAGCGCGGTGATGCCGACGGTCTCTGTCTCGCCGGTGACCAAGGGCTTTTCCGCCGGACGGGGCCTCGCGCTGGCGGTGGTGTTCAGCGGATCGGGCCTCGCCGCCTTCCTGGTGCCCAACATCGCCAACTGGCTGACCGAGCACTACGGCTGGCGCAACGCCTACCTCGGCCTCGCCGCTCTGTTCGCCGTGGTGGTGATCCCGGTCTTCCTGCTGTTCCTGCGCGATCCCGTGGTCGCCCCAGCCGCCCCTTCCGCCTCGGGCGAGGCCCTGCCCGCGGCCGAACTCCCCGGCCTCACCGTGCGCGAGGGCTTCCGCTCGCTGTCGTTCTACAAGCTGTTCTTCGCCAACTTCATGACCGTGATCGCCAGCGTCGGGCTGATCCTCAATATGGTGCCGGTGCTGCGCTCATCCGGTATTTCCGCCGGAACCGCCGCCTGGATCTATGGGTTCAGCGGCGTGGCCACCATCGTCGGACGCATCTTCGCCGGCTGGCTGATGGACCGGGTGAGCGCCAGCAAGGTGGTCGGTTTCGCGATGATCGGCATGACCGTGCTGCCCGGCCTGCTGCTGCTGAGCCCCGGCTCGGTACCGCTGGCCATGACCGCGGTGATCTGCGCCGGCATGCTCGGCGGAGCGGGCACCCCGGCCAACGCCTACCTCGCCGGCAAACACTTCGGCCCGCGCAGCTTCGGCACCTTCTACACCACGATCAACGTCGCTAGCTCGATCGGCGTCGGCCTCGGCCCGCTGATCGCCAATCTGGTCTACGATGCGACCAAGAGCTACGAACCGGTGATGTGGGGCGCGATCCCGGGACTGGTCCTGGCGGGACTGCTGTATCTGTCGCTGGGAAAGTATCCGGACTTCGGCGAAGGCCAGCAAGCGCCCCGTCCTACGGCCTGAAAATCCCCTGCGGCACCGGCAGCGGCAGATCGAAGGCGCTGGCGATCCCAGGCTTGGCCGCGACGACGCCTGGAATGGCGTTGAGCGCGCGCATCGCGGTCGAAACCATGGCGCCCGCGCCCGAGCTCATCCAGCCGATGCCGACGCTGGCAGGATCGCCGTGGACCGCTTCCACGACGGTTTCGATCCTCGGCTCGCCCTCGATGACGATGCGGTACGAAAGATTGCCGACGCCCTTTGGCCAGTCGGGCGCGATATCGTGGGCCAGACGGGTGACATGCTCGACAACGATCGCCTCCTTGCCATCGACCACGCCGATGGCCTGGGCGCGGATGGCGCCGCAGGTGCCGGCTTCGACCCGGCCGAACGCGACGTCGAAAGTCCGGGGCGAGGCAGCCTTGGCGATCGTCGAGCGTATCTCGTCGACTTTTACGCCAAGCGCCTTGGCCACCAGGCTGATCTGCCCGGTCCAGCTGCTGGCGATTCCGCCGGGCGCTTCCAGCCACGACGTGAAGTCCATCGGCATGCCAAAGCCCATGCCTTCCTTCATGATGAAATCGACGCCGTAGTCGTCGTAGAGCGCGATCTCGTAGGAATGGATCTTCCGGATCGACTTCGACTGGGTGGCGAGCACGACCGGCAGGTAATCCGCCATGAAGCCCGGCTCGATGCCGCCGGCGTGAATGGTGGCATTGCCTTTCCTTGCCGCCGCTTCGATCGGACCGCGGAATTCGGGCTCGTAGGTGTCCGGGCTGATCATGTGGGTCGAGGTCGTGGTGACGACGTTGATCCCGGCTTCCAGCAGCCGGACGTAGTCACGCACCGCGGCCTTGTCGCGCTCGGGGCCGCTGGCCGCATAGAACACGGCGTCGGGCTTCAGCGCTACCAGCGCATCGAAATCATCGGTCGCCTTGATCCCGATCGGCTTGCCGCCCGCCAGTTCCCCGGCATCCTTGCCGACTTTGTCCGCGTTGTGAACCCACACCCCGACCAGTTCGAAACCGGGTCGTTCGGCGATCGCGTGGATAGCGATAGAGCCAATCCCGCCGGTCGACCAGACGGCGATCCTGAGTCTGTCTTTGTCCTGGGCCATGATGCATCCTCCCGGTGTGCATGCTCCGGTGGGTACGGCATCGACCTGGCCGGAGCGCACCACGCTTGCTTTTGCTGTTCGTTCGAATAACGTTCCGCGGACATGCGGTCAATTGGCGGTTGGGGCATGGCGCAAAAGGGGGAAGCACATGGGCGCTGTGATCATGCTGGGCACACTCTTCGGATTGATCGCCTTGGCCTACGGCCTGGTGCTGCGATACGATCCCGAGGCGAGAGGGCCTTCCGGCGATGGGGGAGCCCGGCCATGAACGAGCTCGACCAGACCTCGGCCAATTCGATGTATTTCGCCCTGTCGACGGCGGTTCTGTTCGTGATCGTCGGCCTGGTACTCAGCTGGCGCAGGGGCCGTCCGCATCCGCTGCTCTTGGTGTGCATATCGGCGGCATCCTTTTCCTGGATCGAAGCGCCGTACGATTGGGCGATGTATGCCCAGTTCCCGCCCGAACTGCCGCGCATGCCGGCCTGGTGGCCGATGAACTGGACCTATGGCGGCGGGGTGCCCTCGTCGGTGCCGATCGGCTATATCTCGTATTTCGCCATACCCGCGGTGACCGCCTATGGTCTGTCCCGCTGGCTGTGCTCGACAATCGGCCTGCGCCGGCCGCAAACGCTGCTGACCACCGGTCTCGTCATCGGCTTCCTCTATGCGCTGTTCTTCAATGGCTTCATCGGCGCCAAGCTTGGCGTGTTCCACTATGGCCGGGTAATCGAAGGGCTGGCGATCCGCGAAGGCACGGTCCAGCAGTATCCGCTCTATGACGCGCTGGCGATGGGCATTCAGGTGATGGTCGTGACCTATTTGCTGGGGCGCACCGACGCGCAGGGACGCTCGATAATCGAAGCCTGGGCGGATGCGCGCACCAGGACCCGGCGCGGTGCGATCGCGCTGTCGATTGCCGGATTCGTGGCGATTGGCAATCTGGTTTACCTCTCGGTCTTCGCCCCGCATTATGTCACCAAAGTGATGCATTTGCAGACAGTTGCGCCCAGCGAGCAATTGTATCCGGGCATCCCGAACCAGCCGCTCTAGAAGTCCGGCACCGCTTTCGGGAGGATTCGCCGATGTTGACGCTTCGCTTCGACATGCGCGCACCGGCCAGCGGCGCGCCGGTCCGCGAACTCTATGCCGCCGCGATCGCCATGGCGGCATGGGCGGAGAGCCGCGGCGGCGTCCAGGTGGTGCTGTCCGAACACCATGCGACCCTCGACGGCCACTTGCCCTCGCCGCTGATCCTCGCCTCGGCGATCGCCGCCAGAACCGAGCGGATCGGCATTCTGCTGGCCGCGCTGGTGCTGCCGTTCCGCGATCCGGTGCTGCTGGCCGAGGAAATGTGCGTGCTCGACATCGTCAGCCAGGGGCGGGTCGGCTATGTCATGGGCATCGGCCACCGCGCCGAGGAATATGCCCATATGGGCGCCGATCCACAGCGGCGCGGCAAGGCGGCGGACGAGAAGCTCGCGCTGCTGCTCGAACTGTTGAAGGGCGAGCCAGTTCTCCATGATGGCCGCACGATCCACGTTACCCCGCCGCCGCTCACCCCGGGGGGGCCGCGCGTGCTGATCGCCGGCGGCAGCGTCGCGGCGGCAAGACGCGCCGGCCGGTTCGGCCTCGGCCTGATCGCCCAGGCCAGTGCGCCGGGCATGATGGAAGCCTACCACGCGGCCTGCGCGGCAAACGGCCACAAGCCCGGCTTCGTCAAACTCCCCGATCCTTCGGAACCGACCGCCGTGTTCGTCGCCAACGATCTCGATGCGGCCTGGAACGAAATCGGCCCATACCTGCTCCACGACGCGCGCGCCGCCGCCGCATTCCGCCACGGCGAGGAGCATGTCGCCAGCATTTCGCGGGCTGAAAGCGTCGCCGAACTGCGCGCGGAAAACGGCGCCTACCGCGTGCTGACCGTGGCGCAAGCGAGTGACCGGCTCAAGCTTGGCAAGAGCCTCGGCCTGCTACCGCTGTGTGGCGGCATGCCACCGGACATCGCCTGGCCCTACCTCGAACGCGCCGCCCATGCGGTGGCCATGGCGCAAGGGTGATTTGTCACTGCGACGGATGCGGACACGCGGCGGGCTGAAAGCCGCTCGTCGCGTTGCTGTCGCATGCAGAAGCGCGCAAAGTTCGCGGCCAAGTCACCGGACGGGAACACGGAATGCCATGTCCCCGGCTCACCCCCTCACCGCACCTCGCTGCCATAGCGAAACACCACCACCTCGGTATCCAGCCGGGCGATGCGCCATTCGCCGTCGGCTTCGCGCTGCACGATCATGTCGCCGTCGCCGACCAGGGCCGGGTCGGCCGGGCTGTTGCCGGAGCCGGCGCTAAGCGCGGTGAAATAGGTCATGACGAAGCTGACCCGCGCCGTGTCGGCGCCGGTGAAATGGACGCACAGGTTGCTCAGCACATGCCGCTGGGCCGGCACCCCGGTGGGGCTCGCCGACAGTTCGGCGAGGCGCGCCTGGTAATAGTCCACCACCTCGGCTCGGCCGCGATAGGCCTTCACGGGCAGGCTGTACGCGCAATCTTCCGTCAGCAGCGGCCCGACGCTCACGCCCTGGTTCTCGTCGATGTCCTTGGCCCACTCGCCGAGCAGCTGATAGATCGCCAGCACGTCGATGGCCTGGGCGGCGGTGAATTTCGGCATTGTCTTCATTCCTTTTAGCGGACTTACTGGGGCTTGCATTTGCACCGCCGGAAGGGGACACGCGATAGCATGTCCCCGGACATCGACAACCAAGGAAGCCTGAAGCATGCCGATGCCCGAGCCCGCTCCCTCCCCCGCCGCCGCCGAATGGCGCGCGCGCTGCCCGCGCAACACGTCGACCGCCGGCTGATGGCGCGGCAACTGACCGGCTCGGCGAAAGACGAATGGCGCAGGCACTGGCCGCTGGTGGGCACCACCACCGCGGCCGTCTCGCTCTCGGTGCTGCCGACCGCTTCGTTCGGCGTGATGCTCGGCTCGATCGAGGCCGACAGCGGCTGGACCCGCGCGGAAATCTCCTCCGGGCCGACGCTGGTGTCGATCTGCGCGCTGTTCCTGGCGACGCTCGCGGGCTATGCCATCGACCGGCTGGGCGCACGGCGGATCGGCCTGTTCGTCGCGCTGTCGATGGTCGCCGGCATTGCCCTGATGTCGACCGCCGGCCATTCGCTGTGGCAGTGGTGGGCGATCTGGGCGATCTTCGCGTTCGCCGCCGCCGCCAATCCGGCGGTGTGGCTGACGCCGGTTTCGGGCCTGTTCAACGCCGGGCGCGGCACGGCGATCGCGGTTACGCTCAGCGGCATCGGCATCACCATGACGATCGTGCCGCCCTTCACCCACTACCTCAACGAGACCTATGGCTGGCGCAACGGCTATCTCGCCCTCGCGGCGATCTGGGGCGCGGTGGTGCTGCCGCTGGTCTTCCTGCTGTTCCGCGGCGCCGAAGAGACCGGACCGAAAAAAGAGGAAACGGAGGAAGCCGACACCGCCTTACTCCCCGGCCTGTCGGTGCGCGAGGGCTTTCGCGGCGCGGTGATCTGGAAGATGCTCGGCGCCGGTTTCGCCGCTTCGCTGGCTGCGGTTTCGGTGGTGATGAACCTGGTGCCGATCCTGGTTTCGACCGGGATGGACAAAGGCGCCGCCGCCTGGCTCGCAGGCTTCAGCGGCCTCGGCTCGCTGGCCGGCATGGTGGTCGGGGGGCCGCTGCTCGACCGGTTCAGCGCAAGGAGCATCATCGTGGTGACGACCTTGCTGCCGATGTCGCTGCCGCTCGGCCTGCTGTTCGCGCCCACCTCGATCCCGGTGATGACCGCGGCGGTGCTGCTGTCGGGCGCGATGGGCGGCGTGCGGATATCGGCGATCGTCTACCTCGTCAGCCGCTATTTCGGCGCGCGCAGCTTCGGCACATTCTATGGCACGGTCAGCACCACCACCGGGGTTTCGGCGGGGCTCGGGCCGATCCTCGCCAACTATGTCTACGACCTCAACCATAGCTACGAGCTGGTGATCTGGGCGGCGCTGCCGGGCTACGTGCTGGCGGCGGCGCTCTATGCCTCGCTGGGGGCCTATCCGAACTTCGGCGATGAGATTAAGGTGCGGCCATGAGCGACTCTGCCGCAACCGATGCCATGGTGCGCGCCCGCCCCATTCCCGGCGCGCCGTTCGGCTGGGAGGCGCGCATCGATCTCTCGCGGCCGCTGTCCGCGACCGAGCAGGAAGCGCTGCGCGCGGTCTGGCGGCGCGACGGGCTGATCCTGTTTCGCGGGGCAAGCCTCGACAAGGCGCGGCAGATGGACGTGTGCGAAGTGTTCGGCCCGGTCCAGCGTGAGGCGATCGACAATTTCGTCGTCTCCAATGTCGAACCTGGCGGCCTGCTCGGCAATACCGAGCTGTTGTTCCACAACGACATTCCCTATGTCCCGGTCCCGTTCATCGCCGGCTCGCTCTATGCGGTGGACGTCGCCAAGCAAGGCGCGCCGCCGACCCGCTTCGCCAGCGCGCTCAAGGCCTGGGAACGCCTGCCGGAGCCGCTCAAGCAGCGCGTCGAGGGGTTGAAGGCGCTGCAAGTGCGCGGCCAGATCCTCGGCCGGCGCACCAAGCTCGCCGATCTGGGCGCCGAAGATCCTTGCTGCGTCCACCCCGTCGTCGGCCGCCAGCAGGGCACGGATCGCCCCTACCTGTTCGTCAACATGGACATGACCGCGCAGTTCACCACGCTCGATCTGGCCGAGAGCGACGCGCTGCTGGAGGAGCTGTTCGGCTATCTCTATGCTCCGGACAATGTCTACGAGCACCACTGGACCCCGGGCGACCTGGTGATGTGGGACAATCTCGCCGTGCAGCACGCCCGCTCCGCCTTTGGCGACGCCCCGCGCACGCTGCAACGGGTGAGCATCGCGCGGCTCGGCTACTGGGAGCAGGTGCCCAACGACCTGCCGGTGTTCCAGGCGATGCAGGAGATGTGAGGCGCGCTCAGGCCGCGACGGGCGAGAGATATTCCGGCCTTGGCAAGCGCTGCTTCCAGTAATCGGTTTCGCTCATGCTCATGCCGCTGGCGAACTTGATGTCGCTGGGGGTTCCCGCGCGGAAATTGATGAACGCCATGCCCTCCGGCCCCGGCGCGATCGAATAGAGTGTGTCACCCGCGATCGCCACCGCCGTCCCTGCCGGAAACAGCTTCGCCCCCAAGCGGATCGCCCCTGCGGTGATAAAGATCACCTCGTCCTCGCTATGCGAGTGGATCCCCTTGGCCGCCGCCTCCGGACTGAAGCCGGGGCCGGGCGCGAAATGGTTCTCGTGCAGCCAGACCTCGCAGGTCGGGCACTGCCCGTCGGCATGCATGCCCCCGCCGACCCCGGTGGAACCCGCCAGCTCCTCCGCGCGCGGCACCCGCCCCGCCGGCAGCAAATGCACATGCCCGCCCGCGCGCGGCGCCGCTGGGCGCATGCGAACCGGCGAAGGTCAGGACCACAGCCTCCTCCGCCCCGCCCGTCAGCTCCACCGCCTCGCCGCGCTCGACAATCGCGCTCGACCCCTTGGCCAGCTCGACCCCGCCCGCCAAAGCGCATCCCGCCCACACATAAGCGACGCAATCCGCCGCCAGCGGCCCGATCCGCAACACCGCGCCCGCAGCCAGCCGGTGCAGATGCAGGTGGATCGGATCGCCCGCCCGGTCGAGATAGGCGGTCGATCGCGCCGGACCGGAAAACCCCGGCGGCATGGCGCTGTCCCGCGTCCGCTCCGGCGTGACGATAGAGACCCTGGGCATGGCGCGATCCTTCGGCGGCAATGGAACCGGGACGATTTTGCGGCCGTCCGCATGGCGAGGCAAGGAGAAAAAGCGCTGTCCTACAGGAGCCGGCCTCGGGCAAAGTCCCCAACCCTCCCCAACCGCCGAGCACAGCGCCGATGATCGACCAGTCCCGCCCCCAGCATTACCATCCTGACCTGGCCGAATTCACCCCCGTCCCCCGCCAGGCCAAACGGCATGACGGCTGGACCGCCCGAGCGCCAGCGCCGCTTCATCGAAGCGCTCGCCAGAACCGGCAGCGTCAAGAGCGCGGCCCACGCGGTCAACATGACCCCCGAAGGCGCCTACCTGCTGCGCCGCCATGCCCAGGCCGAGGAATTCCGCGCGGCCTGGGAGGCCGCCCTCGCCCTCGGCGTCCAGCGGCTGGAGGACGTCGCCATGGAACGCGCGCTCTATGGCGTCGAAGTCCCGGTCTACCATTTCGGCGCGGTGGTCGGCGCCCGCCGGGTCTACAACGACCGCCTGCTGATGTTCCTGCTGCGCAACCGCGCGCCTGGGCGCTTCGCCGCCAACTCCTGGCAAAACGCCGACGCCGCCACCAAGGCCCAGCTCGACCGGCTCAAGCGCGAATGGCGCAAGGAGTGGGAGCAGGAGCGCGAGGCCGAGGCGGCGACGGATTCCGGCGCGGTGCTCGACAGCATCGACGCCACCCTGGAGACCATGCACCAGCGCTGGCTGGCCTACATGAGTCCGCGCACACGGCGAATTGTACGAAGCCTACCGCGCGGCCGAGGCGGAGGACAAGGCGAGCGGCTATTTGCCGGATTATGGGGAGGGGGAGGATTGACGGGGATGAATGAGACGCCATTGCCCCCTCGCACACGGGTTTTTGGGGGTTATTGCACGTGGCACCGTAATTTCACGTGGCACCGTAATTTAATTTCCGTTCGACGATGCCGCTTGGTATTGAGCGTGCGGAATTTGGGTCTTATTAAACTGTCACCGTAACCCCCAAAATTCTTACCAAGATTGTATTGAGTAGGAGACAGCCATAAGTGCACGAAGGATACAGAATTTTTTTCGGGGCAGCAGAATTGCGCAAAAGGCAACGGAACATTTCTAAAGGAGCCCAGTCTGCCAATCGAAAGCGGTTTGCACGCAAGGTTTGGGCAGCAGAAAAGCACCGCATAGTTCGTGGAGGAACTCCTCGCAAGCATTTGAGGCGACAAGGCAAGCTGTACTGGATCAGTGTCAAAGCACCCAGAGAGATAGATATTTTCAACTTTGAACGACGGTCTCTGACTGCTGCTTTTTTTTCAAATCTAAGAACTCACTCTAGGCGTACAGGCGTTGGCGTCATCGTCGATCTGAGTGATGTTAAAAGCATTATGCCCACAGGCGCAGTCATGTTGCTGGCTGAACTCGATCGGCTGTTTGCTGGTCAGTCGGAAACTACCATCCGCATATATCGTGCCCAAGATCCAATCGTCCATGCGGTGATGTGCCAGGTCGGCATTTACCAGTGGGAGGACGATCCCATGCCTGAGGCCAATCGTGACGACGTGCGTCACTGGCTGTCTGCAAACGGAGTAGCTACCGAGGGTGAAAAGGGAGGCTCGATGCTTGAGGCCTACGAGGGTAGACTAGCTGACAATCTCACAAGCGATCTGTACGCGGGGATCGTGGAAGCGATGACGAACACAGTTCATCACGCGTACGCTGGTCCGAAAGGCATTGAACTTAAGCGGTTCATCGGGCGGCGCTGGTGGGCACTCTCTCAAGAACGGGATAACGAACTAACCGTTGCAATTTGCGACCTCGGCATAGGCATCCCGCGATCTCTGCCAAGGAGTGCGACTTTTGCCAATTCTGCAGTCCGCAGTGTCTGGAAAGCCCTTGGCCTCGATCGATCCGATGCCAGTGCGATTAAGGTTGCATTGGAGCTCGGTCGGACAAGCACAGGTCAGGGTGGCAGAGGCAGGGGGCTCTCGGAGATTGTTGAGGCAGCAGACCTTTCAGAAGGTGGTCGGGTGCTTATATCAAGCAACAAAGGAGTGTTTGTGTCCGCAGGAGGTAAGAGCTATGCGCACAATCACTCTCACTCGATTCACGGAACCTTGATCCATTGGACGGTTCGAATATCTCAGATCGGGAGCCCTGACGTGGAGATGTCTGTGATCAACATTGCGGAGCAGTTCACCCGGTTTCCGGCTGGACGTTACCGAAGCGATGGCCGCTACACAGGCCAGCGTTTTCGTGAGGAGTTCTTGGTGCCCGCGCTGAGAGAGCATGCAAAGGTAGCTGTCCAGCTTGACGGTACAATGGGCTATGGCTCTTCCTTCCTCGAAGAGGCGTTCGGAGGCCTTGTTCGCGCTGAGGGTTTCGAACCGGAAGCCTTGGTCAATCGGATCACTCTTGAATCCCGCGATGCGTCGCTAATCAGTGAGATCAAAGAGTATTTGTCCGCTGCTCATCATTGAAAGGGCGGCTGCCGTTCCGTCCGCGCCTTGGGCATGGATCGGCCAAATTGCCCCGGCTATCGTCGCGGCATTGGCGGTGTCAATTGGCTGGTCAGTTGTAGAAAAGCATGCGCGACGTCGCGAACAACGGGCGGACTTGCGAAGCGCAGTTTTGAGCTTGGCCGACGCCGTTTCGGAAGTGCGCACGGCCGCTCTTGTCTTTTATGGCCTCCCAGGCAACGATCCGCAGGCTACTTCGTTGGCTGCAACTATTCGCGCCAAGATCGGAAGTCTTTACGAGCAACTTGCGCTACTGAAGTTGGCAGGCCTTGAGATCGATACTGACGAGTTGCTCAAGCGCTTTCGTCAGTCTGTTACTGGCGGTGACTTCGACAGCCAAGCCCGGCAGGCTTTGCCGAAAGATTCAACTGCCTTTGTGAGGATGAGCGCTGACGCTGAATCCCTGACCCGCGAGGTTCACATTGCAATGCTGAGGGTACTCCTGCGGTCAAAGAATGAAGCAGGCCAAAAATCTGCTAGGATTGCATCCTCACGACCACCCCTTTCCACTCCCGGAGAATCATGAGGACACGCAACAGTATCGCGGGATTCCAGTGACGCGAGGTTACGCGTTTACGGTTACCGGTGCAACAATCCCCAAACGAGGGCAATCGCCCTCCCATCACCGCTTCTGAATTACGGTACCACGTGCAATAACCCCCATTTCCGGGAGCGCTAGGCCGTTCGCCTGCGGTGACTTCGTTCCGACAAGCTCAGGCTGATCGAGGCCATCGCATCACCCCCTTGCCCCATCTCCGTATATCCCGTATATACACCCCACCATGAACCGCCCGATCCACTCCAAGACCTTCAAGTCCGGCAACAGCGAGGCCGTGCGTCTGCCCAAGGGGCTGGGCTTTGGCATCGGCGCCGACATCGTCATGGAAAGGCGCGGCAACGAACTGGTGCTGCGCGCGGCGCGGGATCCGGACGAGGCCAAGCAGCGCTGGTTGGCAGCGCTTGACGCATTGAAGGAATTGCCCAAGCCGCCTGCGATCCAGAAACGCGAGCGGTTCGAGTTTCCCGACCGGCCCGGGCTGTAACGATTGGCCTTTCTGCTCGATACCGATGTCGTGATCTGGCTGCGCGATGGGGACGAGGATGTCTGGCAGCGGCTTCGCGCGCTTGATCCGCCGTTCGCCATTTCCGCCATAACCCGTGTCGAGCTGGAAAACGGCGTCTATCGCGACAGGGAATGGACCAGCCTCTATCGCCAGTCGCTGGACCTTATTCTGGATCAGGTCGCCACGCTCGATTTCGGCCGGCCGGAGATCGAGGCCTATCGGGCGATTGTCGAGACTGGCGGATTTTCGAAGCGCAAGGTCAGCGACCGGATGACGGCGGCGACGGCGCTGGTCCACGATTTGACGCTGGTGACGATGAATGGCCGCGATTTTGCCGGCATACCGGGGCTCAAGCTTTTGGCCTGGCCAAACCCGGCGGCGTGACTACTCCCCGGGATCCCGGGGCCACCTGCAACAACCCCTCAACCCCCGAAAGCCCTCTAACCCAATCCCCCTCCCCTCACCCCTTGCGCCCTTTCCTCGCCGCATAGCGCTCGTCGCGGGCCGCTTTCAGCTCGGCCTCGCTCAAGCCTGGCTTGACCGGCGCTTGCGCCGCCGCCAGCTTGTCGGCCTTGGCCTGGGCGATCGCGGCCTTGCGGGCGGCGCTTTTTTCGGCAGCGGCCGCTTCGCGCGCGAGGCGGGCGGCGGTGCGCTGGGCGAGGAGGGCTTCGTCCGGCGGCGGCTTGGCGGCCAATTGCTTCAGCGCCTTTTCGCGGGCCTGGCGGGCCAGCGCGGTGCGCTCCTGAAAGCTGGGTTCCTTGTATGAGGCCATGGTCGGTGCCATTCCTTTCTGGTTGACCGGTTGAGACCGGGGTTGAGGATGTTCTACGCTTCCGAAGGCGGGAGCGCGAGGGCGTTGCGCAGGTTCAGGGCGATGCTTCGACAAGCTCGGCATGAGCGGGAATGTGGCAGGGCTTCGTGATCTTTGCGATCCTTGCGCCTTTGCGCGAAATACCCCTCCACCATCCTTTGGATGGTCCCCCTCCCCCATCGCAAGTCGATGGTGAGGATCAAGTGAGGCCTACTCCTCCCCCATCCGCAGCGCAGCAATGAACGCCTCCTGCGGGATCGACACATTCCCATACTCCCGCATCCGCGCCTTGCCCTTCTTCTGCTTCTCCAGCAGCTTCTTCTTGCGCGAGATGTCGCCGCCATAGCACTTCGCCGTCACGTCCTTGCGCATCGCCGCGATGGTCTCGCGCGCGATCACCTTGCCGCCGATCGCCGCCTGGATCGGGACCTTGAACAGGTGGCGCGGGATCAGGTCCTTGAGGCGTTCGCACATGTGGCGGCCGCGCGCCTCGGCGACGCCGCGGTGGACGATCATCGACAGGGCATCGACCGGCTCGTTGTTGACCAGGATCTGCATCTTGACGAGGTCGCCCTCGCGCGCGCCGATCTGCTCGTAGTCGAAGCTGGCGTAGCCGCGGCTGATCGATTTGAGGCGGTCGTAGAAATCGAACACCACTTCGTTGAGCGGCAGCTCGTAGGTGACCTGGGCGCGGCCGCCGACATAGGTCAGCCCGGTCTGGACGCCGCGGCGGTCCTGGCAGAGCTTGAGGATCGAGCCGAGATATTCGTCGGGGGTGTAGATCGTCGCCTTGATCCACGGCTCGTCGATCTGCTCGATGCGGCTGGGGTCGGGGTAGTCGGCCGGGTTGTGGAGCATGATCTCGCGGGCGTCGTCGGTCTTCGATTTGCGCAGCTGGATGCGGTAGACCACGCTGGGCGCGGTGGTGATCAGGTCGAGGTCGTATTCGCGGGTCAGGCGCTCCTGGATGATCTCGAGGTGGAGCAGGCCGAGGAAGCCGCAGCGGAAGCCGAAGCCCGAGCGCGGCGCTGCTTTCCATCTCGAACGAGAAGCTGGCGTCGTTGAGGCGCAGGCGCGCGATGCTCTCGCGCAGTTTCTCGAAGTCGGCGGCGTCGACCGGGAACAGGCCGCAGAACACCACCGGCTGGACTTCCTTGAAGCCGGGCAATGCCTGTGCGGCGCCATGTTTCGACCGTGGTGATGGTGTCGCCGACCTTGGCCTGGGCGACTTCCTTGATCTGCGCGGTGATGAAGCCGATTTCGCCGGGGCCGAGCTCGTCGAGCTGCTCGATCTTGGGGGTGAAGCAGCCGACGCGGTCGATCAGGTGCTCGGTGCCGCCGGCCATGAATTTGACTTGCAGTCCCTTGCTGATGACGCCGTCGATCACCCGCACGAGGATGACGACGCCGAGGTAGGGATCGTACCAGCTATCGACCAGCATCGCCTTGAGCGGGGCGTTGCGGTCGCCCTTGGGCGGCGGGATGCGGGTGACGACGGCTTCGAGCACTTCGGCGATGCCGATGCCGGACTTGGCGCAGGTGAGCACGGCCTGGCTGGCGTCGAGGCCGATGATCTCCTCGATCTCGGCGCGGACTTTTTCGGGCTCGGCGGCGGGCAGGTCGATCTTGTTGATGACGGGCACGATCTCGTGGTCGTGCTCGATCGACTGGTAGACGTTGGCGAGGGTCTGCGCCTCGACGCCCTGGCGCCGCATCGACCACCAGCAGCGCGCCCTCGCAGGCGGCGAGGCTGCGGGAGACCTCGTAGGCGAAGTCGACGTGGCCGGGGGTGTCCATCAGGTTGAGCTCATAGATCTTGCCGTCCTTGGCGGTGTAGTTGAGGCGCACGGTCTGCGCCTTGATGGTGATCCCGCGCTCCTGCTCGATATCCATGTTATCAAGCACTTGCGCGCTCATCTCGCGCTCGGTCAGGCCGCCGGTGTGCTGGATCAGCCGGTCGGCGAGCGTGGACTTGCCATGGTCGATATGGGCGATGATCGAGAAATTGCGGATCAGGCTAGAGCTCAGTCATCCGCGCGCCGTTAGCGGCGGCGATGACTGGCCTGTCAGCAGGCTGCTCAGCCTTCCTTGCGCACGGACTTGCGGGCGCTGCTCGTTGATCTGCGCGAATTTGGGCATGGAAAACCCCGCGATGCCGCCGGCCAATCCGCCCGACATTCCGCCCATCGTGCCGCCCGGCCCCAGCGGATAATGCCCGGCCGGCAGCGCGCCGAGCGGCATGCCGGCGGCGGCGAGGATATAGGGCGAGACACGGTGGCGGGTGCACAGGCCCCCGGCCCCGTCATCGACCAGCGAGGTCTCGAATTCCAGACCGGCCATCGGCCCCGAGGACCGCCGGACATGCGCGACAACCAGCTGGCCTTCGCCGAAATCGACGACGAATTCGGCGCCCAGCGGCAAGTCGAGCAGCCCTTCGACCAGGCAGCCGGTGCGCGACATATTGCGCATCATCACTTCGTAGCGGTGATCCTCATGGATCAGGCCGATCTTGCGGAACACCGTCATCCGGTCGTTGCGGTACTTGCTCGGCCCATCCGGTTCGAGAATCCACTCGCCGCTGGAAAGCGCCTCGCTGACTTCCTCGAACCCCAGCGGTCGCGCATATATGAAGCCCTGGATCAGCTTCACGCCCAATTCGTTCATCTTGGCGAGTTCGTCGTGCGCTTCGATGCCCTCGGCCGTAGTTTCCATGTTGAGGCCTTCCGCAAGGCTGACGATCGACTTGATGATCGCGACATTGCGGCTGCCTTCCTCGGTCACGCCATCGATGAAGGTCTTGTCGATCTTGATCTTGTCGAACGGCGCCCGCTTGAGATAGCCGAGCGAGGAATAGCCGGTGCCGAAGTCGTCGAGAGCGAAGCGGACGCCAAGCATCTTGAGCGTATTGAACATATGGTCGGTAGCGTCTCCCTCGTTGAGGAAAACGGATTCGGTCAGCTCCAGCTCCAGCCGGCCGGGCGCGAGGCCGGAATTGGACAGCGCCTGCGTCACCGCGGCAGGAAAGTCGAGATTGCCGAACTGGATCGGCGACACGTTGACCGCGATGCGTACATTCCCCGGCCATTGCACCGCATCGGCGCAGGCCTGCTTAAGCGCCCAATCGCCAAGCGGGCCGATCAGGTTGGTTTCCTCGGCAATCGGGATGAACAGGGAGGGCGGCACATTGCCCAGTTCGGGATGCGTCCAGCGCAGCAGGGCTTCGAAGCCGACGACCTTGTTGGAATTGGCTTCCACCACCGGCTGATAAGCAAGCCAGATCTGGTCCTTGGCCAGCGCATCGCGCAGGTCTTCCTCGATCTGGCGCCGGCGTTCGGCTTCGGCATGAAGGTCGCTCGAATAGAATCGGAACTGTCCGCGTCCGCCGCCCTTGGCGGCATAGAGCGCCAGGTCGGCGCTGCGGACCAGCTCTTCATTGTCGATCCCGTCAAACGGCGCGATGGCAATCCCGACCGACGCGCCGATCACGCACCGGCTGCCCTCGATCGAATAGGGTTGGGAGACGATGTCGATCAGTTTCTTGGCGAGGTCGCCCAACTGGCCCCGGTCTTCCATGTCCGGCAGGATTACCTGAAATTCGTCGCCGCCCAGGCGGCCGAGTTCGCCAGTCTCCGGAACGATCCGTTGCACGCGCTGCGCAACTTGCTTGAGCAATTCATCGCCCGCCGGATGCCCGAGCGTGTCGTTGACCTGCTTGAACCGGTCGAGATCGATCATCATCAGCGCGCAGTTGCGCTTGGCCGCTTTGTAGGCTGTGAGGATGGCCGTCAGCCGCTGCCCCATCCGATGGCGGTTGGACAGGCCGGTCAGCAAATCGTACATGGCCAGGCGGGAAGCATCCTTCTGGCTTCGCCGGCTGGCGGTGATATCCACGCCGTTGCCGTAATATCCGGTGAAGGTTCCCTCGACCGTGAATTGCGGGCGGCCCGAAATCGCCCACCACACTTCCTCGTCGTCCGAAGCGGTCCGCACCGGCAGTTCGGAGAATGTCTTGTGGCCGCTCAGGATCAGCGGCAGGGTTCGTTCGACGCGGTCGTCTTCGCCATGGTCGAGGATGAACAGGGTGTGGAACTGTTGCCCGGCAAGCTCCTCGCGGGGCTTGCCAAGCTTTTGTGCGACACATTCGGAAATGTAATCGACCTTGCCTTCGGCATTGGTCGACCAGAACCAGCCGAGACCCGAATTCTCGTAGTCGCGCAGCAGCCGAATGGCCTGCTGCATTTCATCCTTCGTCGCATTGACGACAGCGTTCGAACCGCCGGACCGGCCGCCCAGCATTCCGCGCAATTTGCCAAAGCTGGAATCGCTCATGCTCGCCACGAAGAAAAATTACTCCTGCTCATAATCGGTAACCGCGATACACTGTAGTCTTTCGTGGTTACCGAAACGCTAACCAGTGGGCGCGGTCACGGCGCAATTTCTAACCGCTGTGTCTGAGCAGGATCGATTCGCCCTGACACCGCTCCGCGGGAGCCGGATAAAGCGAAACCCGGCCATTGGCGTCCAGACCAAGCGGCGCGGCGAACTCGACTCCCATACGGTCTTGCTGCGACCAGCGCGAGGTCGCCGCATTGAAATAACCGGGCGAAAGCTCGACGATGAATACCGTCCCGGGCGGCACATTCCACAGTCCCTCGATCAGGGCGCCGTCGGTGGTGATATTGCGGATGGTGCCCTGATATTTCTCGCCATTGTGCTCAAGCGTTATCTTGCGCAGCATCATCTGGCGCGGCTCGCGCGCCGACTTGGGTCCATGGGCGATGGCGATCAGGCCCGACTTCAGCCGGGCCGCCGCAGCCGTGGCATCGATCGGCTTCTCGTAAATGAAACCCTGGATGTGGCTGCAGCCGTGCATCCGCACCAGTTCGAGCTCATCGAGCGTTTCCACCCCTTCGGCGGTGGTTTCCATGCCGAGCGCCTCGGCAAGGCTGACGATCGCAGCGATGATCGCGCCGTTGCGGCTGCCTTTCATGGTGGCGCCGCGCACGAAGCTCTGGTCGATCTTGATCTTGTCGAAGGGCGCCTTCTTCAAATAGCCGAGCGAGGAATATCCGGTGCCGAAGTCGTCGAGCGCAAGGCGCACGCCGACGCGCTTGAGCGCGGCGAACATGGCGTCGGTCCCGGCATCGTCGTTGAGGAAGACGCTTTCGGTTATTTCAAGCTCAAGGCGGCCGGGATCGACCTGCGCCGCGGCGAGCGCATTGGTCACGATCGCGGGCAGCGCCGGATTGGCGAATTGCAGGGGCGAAACATTGACCGCGACGCGCACGTTTTCCGGCCACTGCGCCAGATCCATGCAGGCCGTACGCAACGCCCATTCGCCGATCGGGGCGATCAGCCCGGCCTCCTCGGCGACAGGAATGAATTTGCCAGGCGCCAGATATCCATGGGCGGGATGATTCCAGCGCAGCAGGGCTTCGAAGCCGGTGATCCTCTCTGTCGCGGTATGGACGACCGGCTGATAGTGCAGTTCAAGTCCGCCCGTGATCAGGGCTTCGCGCAAGTCGTTTTCGAGCTGGCGGCGCTCCTCGGCATCGGCGTGAAGAGCGGCGGCATAAAAGTTGTGGCGGCCGCGCCCGCCGTCCTTGGCGGCATAGAGCGCGAGATCGGCGTTACGGATCAGCGCTTCGGAGGTCACGCCGTCCTCGGGCGCCAGGGCGATGCCGATCGAAACGCCGATGTTCACGGCGTGCCCTTCGATCGAATAGGGGTGCGACAGGTTCTCGATGATCCGGTCGGCAAGAGCCGCCAGCTCCGAGCGGCGGGAACGACCGGGCAAGATCACCTGGAATTCATCGCCGCCAAGCCTGCCGACGCGGCCGGCACTGTCGACGGTGCGCTCCAGCCGCTGCGCGACCTGGGTGAGCAGCGCGTCCCCGGCGGGATGGCCCATGGTATCGTTGACCTGCTTGAACCGGTCGAGATCGAGCAGAAAGACGGAGCAGGCGCGGTGATCTTCGCGCGGGTTGTTGAGGACCTTTTCCAGGGTCTGCGACATCTGGAAGCGGTTGGCGAGGCTGGTGAGCGAATCGTAATGCGCGAGGCGGGTTTCGTTCTCCTGCGCACGCTTCTTTTCGGTTAGATCGCTGCCCGAGCCGCGAAATCCAGTGAAATTGTTCAAACTGTCGTGGATCGGGCGTCCCGTAACCGACCACCAACGCTCTTCGTTCCCGGGAACGGCGGCGCGAACGGCAAGATCGGTGAACGGCGCGCGCGCCGACAACTGGAAGTTGAGCGTCCGCTCGCTTTCCTGACCGCCGCCATCGAGGATGAAGAGATTGGTGAAGGGCTGACCGACGATATCCGCCACATCTCGTCCGAGGACCTTACCGATGGTCGGAGAAACGTATGTGACGAGGCCGCGCCGGTCGGTCTCCCAGAACCAGCCGAGGCCCGACTGTTCGTATTCCGACAGTAGCTTCTCCGCACGCCGCTGAACCCGCAGGAGTTCGCGTCGCCGATCAAGATCCTCTGCGTCGCGCTGGGCCTTGCGCCGTATGGCCACGGCTCCCAATGCGACGAAAACCGCGACAAGCACATAGGGCAGGAGATCCCTGGAAAAGACCACCATTCCCGCCCAAATGCCCAGCTTGATGGCGAAGACAGACTTGAGCCGCCCGCTCATCACGATCGAGGCGATCGTTCCGACCACAAGGAGCGTGCCGACCGAATCCGGCCAATCCACCCTGGGTTCTGTGTGGCTCCAATAGGCCATGGCAAAGCCGAACAGCAGCATCGGCAAGAACACGCAGAACGCCATGGCGATATCGCGCTGCCACTCATGTTCCGCGCGTTCGCGCTCGAACGCCGTAAAGTGTTTCGCCGTGAGCGGTATTGCCGCAGCCGTGACGGCAAGGGCGATCGACAGAACAGGCGGAACCGCTAGCGAGGTCGCGGCAACCAGCAGGAATCCGCCCAGCATCACCGCCGAAATCTTCGACCATTCGTGCTCGATGTTGAACCGAGCCGCATCTTCGGCATCGGTAAGCCGGTGTTCGCCGCCGGTGCGGCGCGCGGGTGTAACGGAAGGCCGGGCAAGCTCCCCACGCGCGGACGGCGCGCTTTCGCGCGCGGAACCCCGCTGCGGCTTCGTAGCTTGCCTTGCCATGGCGACAGCTTTCGCATGCTTCGCTTGAAAAACTGTTAAGTACGGCTGTTCATTGCAAAAATCTCCGAGGTTTGAGCTGCCTGCAAAGGTGCCGCCGCCAAGCCAATCGCTTGTTCGGCCACCTTTTTCGCTTGCGGAATCGTACAAATCGGTAATTGGCTAAGCCCGCATCACGCGGAATCGGCGCGTGTTCGCATTGGGGAGAGATCGGCGTGCGGCATATCGCGATCATCGGATCGGGACCGGCGGGTTATTACACGGCGGAAGCCGCGCAGAAGAAATGGGGCGATGATGTTCGTGTCGATATTTTCGACATGCTGCCCGTGCCTTACGGGCTGATCCGGACCGGTGTCGCGCCCGATCATCAGTCGATCAAGGCAGTCTACCGGCGCTATGAGACGACCTCGCTGACCGGCAATGTCCGCTTCATCGGCAATGTCATGGTCGGCAAGGACATCTCGATCGCCGAACTCATGGAACTCTACGACGCGGTGGTGCTGGCGACCGGGGCGCCGCACGACAAGCCGGTTGGCATGCCGGGCGAAAATCTCGGCAATGTCTTCGGCAGCGCGGCTTTTGTCGGCTGGTACAACGGCCATCCCGATTTCGCCGATATCGGCCCCGATTTCTCCGGAAAGCATGCCGTCGTCATCGGCAATGGCAATGTCGCGCTCGACGTCGCGCGAATTCTGGCCAAGACCCGGACGGAATTCACCGGCAGCGATATCGTCAACCATGCGATCGACGGGCTCGACGCCTCGAACATCGCCAGGATCACCATCCTCGGCCGCCGCGGCCCGCACCAGATCGCGATGACGCCCAAGGAACTGGGCGAACTCGGGCATCTCGAGCGCTGCCACGCCGCTGGTCGATCCCGCCGACCTGCCCGACCTCGGCGAGGACGCCCTGCTTGAACCGGGACAGCGCAAGTCGGTCACCATCATCCGCAATTTCGCCGCGCTGAGCGAGTCCGAGCGCCAGGCCAAGCCGATGACCATGGAGTTCGACTTTTTCGCCGCGCCCAAGGCGATCGTCGGCGCCAACGGCCGGGTCGAGGCGGTCGAAGTCGAACGCACCCGGCTGGAGAACGGCAAGGCGGTGGGCACCGGCGAGATGTACACGGTGCCCGGCGGGCATCGTCGTCATCTGCATCGGCTACCAAAGCTCGCCGATCGAGGGCGCGCCGTTCGACCAGGAGGCCGGCAAGTTCGCCAACGACGAAGGCCGCATCCTGCCGGGCCTCTACTGCGTCGGCTGGGCAAAGCGCGGGCCATCGGGGACAATCGGCACCAACAAGCCGGACGGCTTCGCTATCGCCGACCTGATTGCCGGGGATATCGACGGCGGCGCGCGCAAAGCGGGCGGCGCGGGCTTCGACAAGGTCGCGGCCGAGCGCGGGCTCAATGTCGTCAGCTTCAGCGACTGGAAGAAGATCGAGGAAGCGGAAACCGCCAGAGCCCGAGAGGGCAGCCCGCGCGAGAAATTCGTGCGGGTGGATGAGATGATCGGGGCGGCGGGGAAGGCCTAGGGCTAACCCCTACACCCGCATCGGCATCAGTACATAGAGCGCCGGGCTCTTCTCGTCCTGGCGGATCAGGGTCGGGGCGCCGGCGTCGGCAAGATGGAGTTCGACCGTGTCGCCTTCGATCTGGCCGAGGATGTCCTTGAGGTAATTGGCGTTGAAGCCGATCTCGAAGTGTTCCGAGCCGTAGTCGGCCGGGACTTCCTCCGCGGCGGTGCCGTTGTCGGGCGAGGTGACCGAGAGCGTTACCTTGTCGTTTTCCAGCGCCATCTTGACCGCGCGGGTCTTTTCGGTGGCGATGGTGGCGACCCGGTCGACGCCTTCCCAGAAGCTCTTCGGATCGATCCGCAGCAGCTTGTCGTTACCGGTCGGGATGACGCGGGTGTAATCGGGGAACGTGCCGTCGATCAGCTTGCTGGTCAGCACCACGCCGTTCTCGCCGCCCAGGGTGAAGCGCACTTTCGAGGCGGACAGGTCGATCTCGACATTGGTATCGAGCGCTTCCTCGAGCAGCTTGCGCAGCTCGCCGACGCATTTGCGCGGCACGATAACGTCGGGCATGCCCTCGGCCCCGTCGGGGCGCCGGATGGTGTAGCGGGCGAGCCGGTGGCCATCGGTGGCAGCGGCCTTGAGTTCGTCGTCCGCGACATGAAAAAAAATGCCGTTGAGGTAGTAGCGCGTTTCCTCGGTCGAAATGGCGAAGCGGGTGCGATCGATCAGCTGGGCGAGCGTCGCGGCGGGCAGTTCGAAGCTGGTCGGCAAGTCGCCTTCGACGATCGACGGGAAATCGTCGCGCGGCAGGGTCGGCAACGAGAAACGGCTGCGCCCGGCCTTCACCGTCATGCGGTTCTCGGCGACCTCCAGGCTGACCTGGCTGCCATCGGGCAGCTTGCGCGCGATATCGAACAGCAGATGCGCGGAAACCGTTGTGGCGCCGGCGCATTCGACCGAAACCGCGGCCATGCTTTCGACCACTTGCAGGTCGAGGTCGGTCGCCATGAGCCGCACCGCATTGCCGGCCAAGGCTTCGATCAGCACGTTCGACAGGATCGGGATCGTATTGCGCCGCTCGACGACCGACTGGACGTGGCCGAGGCACCTCAGAAGTGTCGCGCGTTCGATCGTGGCCTTCATGGCTTGGTCATGTCCCCCTTCGCCGCCCGGGCATGCCCCGGGCTCGCGGAAATCGGACTGTCTTCCTTAGCGTTGAGGGCGCATGCGGCAAGCGGGAAGTGGCGGGGGTTGGGGATAATTTGGCTGGAAGGCGATTCAATAGTGTCTAGCCGCCATAGGGCACTGGGAATTTGGTTCGCGCAAAGAACGCAAAGAACGCAAAGTGGTCGTTCCTGGCCGTAAGCCCCTCACAATTTCGAAAATGCCGCTTGGCTGAACCGTCGATTGGACAAAGCGGCTTCGCCGCATTGCGCGACACCTTTGCGGTCTTTGCGCGAACCAATCCTTTCCAACCCTACGAAATCATCGCCATGCCGCCGTTGACGTGCAGCGTCTGTCCGGTGACGTAGCCCGCCTCGCGGCTGGCGAGATAGGCGACCGCAGCGCCGATGTCTTCGCCCTCGCCCATGCGGCCCATCGGGATGCGGGCGTTGAGCGCTTCCTTCTGGGCGTCGGGCAGCACCTCGGTCATCGCCGTGCGGATGAAGCCGGGGGCGACGCAATTGGCGGTGATGTTGCGGCTGGCCAGCTCCTGCGCGATGCTCTTGGTCATGGCGGTGAGCCCGCCCTTGGCGGCGGCGTAGTTGATCTGGCCGGGATTGCCGGTCGCGCCGACCACCGAGGTGATGGTGATGATCCGCCCGAATTTCGCCTTCATCATCGGCCGGCAGGCGGCGCGCATCAGGCGGAAGGCGGCTTCGAGGTTGATCCGGATCACCTCGTCCCACTCCTCGTCCTTCATCCGCATGGTAATATTGTCGCGGGTGATGCCGGCGTTGTTGACCAGAATATCGAGCTGACCCAGCGTATCGACCGCGGCGGGGATCAGCTTTTCGACTTCCTCCGGCTTCGACAGATCGCAGGTGATGGCGACGTGATCGACTTCCTGCAGGTGCTGCGGCGTATGCTCGTCCAGCTGATCCCGGAACGCGCGCAGTTTGGACGCGTTGGAGCCGGATATGGCGAGGCGGGCGCCCTGGGCGGCGAGGGCCTTGGCGATCGCCGAGCCAATCCCGCCGGAAGCGCCGGTGACGAGGGCGGTCATGCCGTGAAGGTCGAACATGTCTCGTAACTCCATTTATCTGATTCGCGCAAAGATCGCAAAGATCGCAATGAGCTAATCGCCAGGACGGTGATCGTTTACAAGACGGCGGATGCCGTCCTTCATCATCAGCTCGGAGAAATTCAAAAGCAGCCCAAGGGGCTGCCTCATCAGCCGAAGGTACGTGAGCAATTGTTTGGCGTGAATCTTACCCAACTTTTCGACAGACTTAATTTCGAGCACTAGGCGACCTTCGACCAGAATATCGACCCGAAAGGCATTTTCGATGCTGACACCATCGAATTCAATCGCAACGGGCACTTGCCGAGCGACCTTGTAGCCCAAACGCAAGAGTGAAGCTGAGAGCACAGCTTCATATACGCTTTCAAGCAGGCCTGGACCAAGCTCTCGGTGAATCCGGATTGCTTCGCCAACCACGTCAAAACTGATCGCATCCAAGTCCTTCATGCATAACCTCTTTGCGATCATTGCGATCTTTGCGCGAAACAATCAAAAACCCGCCAAAAGCGCCTCGATATCCGCCATGCCCACCACGCTTGTTACCCCAACATCCGCAACTGTCCGCGAGATCATCGGACCCAGCACCTTGCCGCCCAGCTCGACGAAGGCCTCCACCCCGGTCTCCGTCATCGCCAGCACCGACTCGCGCCAGCGCACGCGACTGGTGACTTGCTCGACCAGCAGGCGGCGTACTTCGGCCGGGTCGCTCACCATCGCCGCCGTCACATTGGCGAATAGGGCGACGCGCAGCGCGCCGGGCTGCGTGTTTTCCAGCGCTTCGGCCATGGCCTGGGCGGCGGGTTGCATCAGCGGGCAATGAAACGGGGCCGAGACCGGCAGCGCCATGCCGCGCTTGATCTCGAACTGCTTGACCATGGCGATCGCCCGCTCGATCGCGCCGCTGTGGCCCGAGAGGACGACCTGGGTGGGGTCGTTGTCGTTGGCGACGGTGCAGATCTCCTTTTCCGCCGCCGCCGCCGCCAGCTTCTGCGCCTTGTCGATATCCGCGCCGAGCAGCGCGCACATCGCCCCGACTCCCACCGGCACCGCCGCCTGCATCGCCTGCCCGCGCAGTTTCAGCAGGCGGGCGGTATCGGCGAGGGAGAAAGCTCCGGCGGCGCACAGCGCGGTGTACTCGCCCAGGCTATGTCCCGCGACGAAGTCGGCCTTGTCGGCCAGAGCAATGCCGCCTTCCTTCTCCAGCACCCGCAGAACCGCAATGGCATTGGCCATGATCGCCGGCTGGGCGTTCTCGGTGAGAGTGAGCGTTTCGTCCGGCCCTTCGGTCATGATCTTCGACAGCTTCTGGCCGAGCGCGTCGTCGACTTCCTCGAACACCTCGCGCGCCGCGGGGCTGGCTTCGGCGAGATCCTGGCCCATGCCGACCTTCTGGCTGCCCTGTCCCGGGAAAACGAATGCGCGCATATGACCCTCCTGTTTTGTGGCGCGCGCCCTAGGTGCGGCGTCAACGGCTGGCAAGACCGAAGGGCACGATCCTGTTGGCGGCGTCGTGTCCGATATCGGCCTCGCCAAGAAACGGAATGGCGTGCCGTTCGCACCAGAAGCGGGCGATTTCTTCCGCCGTGGCGCCAAACGGGCGGTCGTTTTCCGGAACGTCGCTCACCCGGCCGAGCCGGAGCCCGGCGATTCCGCCCAAATGCGCGGTGACATGGAAGAACAACCGGTCGATCGCGTACAGATGCTCGCTCACTTCCTCGACCATGACGACATGGCCGGCAAGGCCCGGCATCAGCGGGGTGCCGCACAGCATCGCCAGGGTGATCAGGTTGAAGGCGACAGTGGGCCGCGTGTCGAGCGACGGTTCGAGGCACGTACGGTCGCCGGTGAAGTACCGCAAGGCGCGGCGAACGGCTTCCTCGCCCTGCTCGCGGCGGATGTCGCCCGGCATCGGACCGTGGACCGGATGGCCGATCCCTTCACGGTAAAGGGCGCCGAGCAGGTAGCCGGCGTCGGAATAGCCGAGATAGGCCTTGCCGAGCGCCACCGGGCCGAACTGCTTGAGCGCCTCTTCGGCGATGCGATTGGCGCCATAGCCACCGCGGGCGAACCAGACCGCGTCGTAGTCCGGATCGTTGGCGCATTCGACCAGCGCGGCAAGGCGCAGTTCGTCCGGACCGGCGAAATGGCCGTCGCACTGGAAGCATTGCGGGTGGAAATGCAGCGCCAGATCCGGGAACTCGGCTTCGGCCAACGCGGCGACGCTAGCGGCATCTTCGTGCGTCAGGGGCGTGGCAGGCGCGCAGATGGCGATCCGGGTCATTGGCGGGCTGTAACGCGGTTGTTCGCATAACGGTAGTGTTGCCAACCATCGCCGGCGCGCATACCGCCGCCAGCATGACCGAACTCGCCTCCCACCCTTGGTTCTTCTGCGGCATCGGCGGTTCCGGCATGTTGCCGCTGGCGCTGATCCTGCGCGGGCACGGGGCCGAAGTCGCCGGGTCAGACCGCAGCCGCGACCAGGGGCGCACGCCGGAGAAATTCGCTTGGCTGGAGAGCCTCGGCTTCACCCTTTTCCCGCAGGACGGCAGCGGAATTGGTTCGGCTGACCTGACGCTGGTGGCCTCGGCGGCGGTGGAGGATACCGTGCCCGAAATGGTGCGGGCCAAGGAACTGGGCTGCCCGCGGATGAGCCGGGCGGAGCTGCTCGCCGCGCTGTTCAACGCCGCGCCTGAGGGCCTGGCCATCGGCGGCACCAGCGGCAAGAGCACGGTCACCGGCATGGCCGGCTGGATCATGACCCAGGCCCTCCGCGACCCGACGATCATGAACGGGGCGGTGATGAAGAATTTCGTTTCGCCCGACGCGCCATTCGCCTCGGCGCGGGTGGGCAAGGGCGACGTGTTCGTTTCCGAAGTGGACGAAAGCGACGGCTCGATCGCGCTCTATCGCCCGAAAGTCGCGGTGCTGCTCAACGTCAGCCTCGATCACAAGAGCCTTGAGGAACTGCGCGAACTGTTCGGCGATTTTCTCGCACGCGCCGATGTCGCGGCGATCAATCTCGACGATGATGAGACCGCGGTGCTGGCGCACCGGGCCAAGGCGCTGGTCACCTTCGGCATCGACAGCGCCGATGCCATGATCGGGGTCACGCCCGGCAGCTTGGCCGAAAAAGCCACAAGCCTCGCCGCGACAATTGTCGACCGTCGCGACGGCACATCGCATAGGCTCGCACTGAAAGTTCCCGGCCGCCACAACCTCGCCAATGCGCTGGCGGCGATCGCCGGGTGCAATGCTGCCGGGGTGCCGGTGGCCGATGCCATCGCCGCGCTCGCTTCGTTCGAAGGCCTTGCCCGCCGCTTCGACATTGTCGGCACTTCGGCATCCGGCGTGACCGTGATCGACGATTTCGGCCACAACCCGGAAAAGTGCGCCGCCACCCTGGCGACCCTCAAAGCCCACCCCGGCCGGGTCATCGCTTTCTTCCAGCCGCACGGCTACGGCCCCTTGCGCCAGATGGGTGCGGAACTGGCCGAAGTATTCGCCCGCATGCTCGGGGAGGACGATGTCACGATCCTGTGCGATCCGGTCTACTTCGGCGGCACGGTCGATCGCAGTCAGGGAAGCGAGCGGATCGTCCGGCTGATCGAAGCGGCGGGCGGAACGGCCGAACACATCCCCTCCCGCGAGGACTGCGGGAAACGCATAGCCCAGCTCGCCCGCCCCGGCGACCGCATTGTCGTGATGGGCGCGCGCGACGATACGCTGAGCCAGTTCGCAAAGGAATTGCTGGCGCGGCTCCCCTGAAATGTGCTGAACTCTCCCAAACGGACAATCGGGGGATCGACCATGCGCCTGAAACTCGCCCTGGCCCTGGCACTTGCCGCAAGCTCCAGCGCCCTTGCCGACCAGAGCAGCGCCTCCAAGCCAGTGTTCGGCGCCGACGGTGTAACCCGCGTCCCGGCTTTCGATCTCCCGGCCTCCGAACTCTCCAGCCCCGAGGCCCGCGCCGCGCAGGCGAGCCGCGCCAGGATGGCAGGCGGCGCGCCGCCGAACGATATCCCAGTCGATGTCATGCGCCGGGGCCTTGAGGCCATGCTCGCGCCGCAAGTGGCGGCGATGCGCAAAGTCTATCCGGTCGATATCGTCGATCAGCCGATCGACGGCGTGCCGACCCGCATCGTCAAACCGCAGGGCCGGCCGCACGACCGCAAGCGTCTGCTGATCAACCTGCACGGCGGCGGCTTTTCGATGTGCGCGGACGCCTGCGCCCTGCTCGAATCGATCCCCATCGCCGCGCTCGGCGATTTCGAGGTGATCACGATCAACTACCGCATGGGCCCCGAAGCCAACCACCCCGCCGCGCTGGAGGATGTAGAGAAAGTCTACCGCCGCCTGCTGCGCCACCACAAGGCCAAGAGCATCGGCGTCTATGGCTGCTCGGCAGGCGGCGCGCTGACGGCGCAGCTGGCGACCTGGCTGCCGCGCAAGGGCCTGCCCCAGCCCGGCGCCATCGGCATTTTCGGCGCTGGCGGGGTGCGCTTCATGCAGGGCGATTCCGCCTATATCGCCGGTTACATCGACGGAAGCTTCGCGCCGCCAGGCACATCGACCGGAGACATGACGCGCGGTTACTTCTCGTCGGCGGACAAGGACGATCCGATCCTGTCGCCCGCGCTGCACCCGGCGCTGATCGCCAAATTCCCGCCGACACTGCTGATCACCGGCACCCGCGCGATGGACATGAGCCCGGCGATCGTCACCAATTCGGCGCTGATCAAGGCAAGGGTGCCCTCCACCCTGATCGTCGGCGAAGGCATGGGGCATTGCTACATCTACCAGCCGAACCTGCCCGAGGCGCGCGATGCGCATCAGGCGATCGTCGATTTCTTCCGGGCCAATCTGAAATAAGTAAGCGAGAGGATATATGATCGAATTGATAGGCACGCCCACCGACCAGGATCCGGGCGTTCTCGCCACCGGCCGAACAGACGCCGACTTCGCCTTCATCTCGATGTCGTCGCGCGATCCCGACGGGCGCGACGCGGACTATATCGAGTGGCACACGCTCGATCACCGGCCCGAGCAATACCGCGTGGCCGGGATCCGCAACGCCATGCGGCTGGTCTCTACCCTGGCCTGCCGCGCGGCGCGTGTCGCCGAGGCGCCGCCGTTCGACAAGCTCGACCATGTCATGACCTACCAGTTCGCCAGCACGGCTTCGATGCCCATGTTCAGCGAACTCGGCGCCGCGCTCGACCGAGGCGGTCGCATGGCGCACCGTCTGCCGAGCATCGGCTACATGACCGGCACCCGCGCCGGTATGAAAGCCGCTCCGCGCGCGGCGGCCGGGGCGGACGTGCTGCCCTGGCGGCCCTCGCTGGGCGTCTATATCGTGGTCGAACAGGGCCAGAGCTCGCCCGAAGCGCTGGTCGACCTACCTGGCGTCGCCGGCGTCTGGTGGTTCCACGGCCTGCCCGCCGACGGCGGCATGGCCGGAGACATGACCGGCAAGCAGGTCACCTATTGTTACCTGGATCGAGACCCGGTGGAATGCGCCGGCACGCTGGGCGAGGCAATGAAGGCGCGCTGGGCCTCGGGCGCGGTCACGGGCCTGCTCGCCGCGCCATTCTATGTGGCGGTGCCTTATGACTGGGGAAGGCATTTGCCTTAGCCACCACATGTTCAAGGGAGTAAGCGAACCATGGAATTGATCGAAAACGCGCTGATCTGGCTGATCGTCATCGGCCTGGCGATCATGGCGGGTGGCCTGATCTACCAGCGGATACAGAAGAACAAGAAAGACTGATTCCACATCCCGATGATCCTGATCCATGAGGATCGGGATGTGGTATGAGGTGTGCGGGCAGCCAGACGGATCACGCCGGAGCCCTTCTCCGCGCAAGCCGATCCTGCACCACATGCACGACCCCCGCGACAATCGCACCCAGTAGCAGCCCCATCAACGCCGACAGAACCGCGGAGCTCAACCAGCCAAGCACCGCGCCTAGCGGCCCCGTGGCGTGCTCCACCCAATGCTGGACGGCGTGAGCGGTGTCCGAGGGGGCATGCCAACCCAATTCGTGCGCTCCGTGCAGGATGATCCCGCCGCCGACCCACAGCATCGCCAGGGTGCCGATAACCGACAGCGAAGCCAGCAATTTCGGCATGGCGAAAAGCAGCGACCGCCCAAGCCGCCGCGAAGCCGCGTTCCTGCGTTGCGACAGGTGCAGGCCGGCATCGTCCATCTTCACGATCCCGGCTACCGCGCCATAGACCAGCACCGTGATGACCACACCGACCAGGGCAAGGATTGCGCCGCGCGCCGCCAGCCCCTGATCCGCCACTTCGGCGAGCGCGATCGCCATGATCTCGGCCGAAAGGATGAAGTCGGTGCGGATTGCGCCCGAGATGCGCTCGCGCTCGAATTCGGCAATGTCGGGAATGGCGTCGCCCAAAGTTTCACCGTGCTTCTCGCCACCCAGCGCCTCAATGGTCTTCTCCGCCCCCTCAAAGCACAGATAGAGTCCGCCGAGCATCAGCAAGGGCGTCACCGCCCAAGGCACGAACTGGCTGAGCAGCAAGGCAACCGGCAGCAGGATCAGCAGCTTGTTGCGCAGCGAGCCCTTGGCGATCTGCCAGATGATCGGCAGTTCGCGATCCGGCGTGAATTCGGTGACGTAACTTGGCGTCACCGCCGCGTCGTCGATCACCACCCCCGCCGCCTTGGACCCGGCCTTGGCCGCCGCCGCGCCGACATCGTCGAGCGAGGCGGCAGCCACCTTGGCGATTACAGATATATCGTCGAGTAGCGCGACCAGGCCCGATGGCATTTGAGTTAGGTACTTTCATTAGAGTCATATGCGAAATTCGCGGAAGAGCGAATTTCGGTTCGGCACCGGCCCGCTCCCCGCCCGGCCACCCAGAGCATACAATCTCGTTGGGTGGCCGGGCGGGGAGCGGGCCGGTGCCGAACTATCCGAAACAGAGTTTCGGATAGAACAATGGCAACCTCGATTCACCGGTCGTAGTAGCAGTTCCCGCCGTCGAGGTGCAGGGTCCGGCTGGTGATATATCCCCCGCCCGGCCCGGCAAGGAACACGACCGTAGCGCCGATGTCCTTTTCCGGATCGCCCATGCGGCGCAGCGGGATGCCTTCGAGGTGCTTCTTGCGGCCCTCGTCGTCGAGCATCTCGTCGAACCAGTACTGGTAGGCGTCCGACGGGGCGAGCGGGCAGACGTTGTTCACCGTGATGCCATACTTGCCCCAGCCCATCGCCGCGGTCTTGGTCAGCCCGCGGATCGCTTCCTTCGATATATTGTAGGCGCCCAGTTCGGGCAGCCCCATGGTCGAACCGCCCGAACCGAAGTTGATAATCCGTCCGCCGTGCTGCTTCATCGAGGGGAAGCAGGCCTGCATGCAATAGAGCGTGCCGTGGACGCAGATGCGCAGCGACTCGTCGAGGTCCTGCTCGGTGATGTCCTCGACCAGGGTGCGCGCTGAGTAATAGGCGTTTGTGACCAGCGCCCAGACCGGGCCGAATGCCTTCTCGGTCTCGGCGACGGCGCGATCGACATCGGCGCGCTTGCTGACATCGCCGACGCAGACCAGCGACTTCGCGCCGAGTGCATCGAGCTTGGCCTTGGTCTGATCGAGCGTTTCGCGGGTGCGGCCCATCATGCCGACCGCCGCGCCCGCCTTGGCCAACGCCAAGGCTATGCCGATGCCAACGCCCCGGCCCGCGCCGGTGATGAAGGCTACCTTGCCATCCAGTTCGCCCATGATCGGTTCCTCTCGTTTTGTAGCTTTGAGCCAGCTTAGTCCGGAATGCAGCGGAGGCAACGGGATTGCGCCGCCGCTGCTGCCTGCTTAGGTCACACGCGATGAACCGTACGATCGACTGGATAGAGGGCGATGCTTTCGGCCTGGCAATTCCCGCGCATGGCGAAGCGCTGCGCGCCGGCGGGCCGGAATTCCTGACCGAGGCCTTCCGCCGTGCGGGGTCGCTCGATGCGGATAACGAGGTCAGGGCCATCAGCCGGTTCGAAATCTGCCCGGGCGGCGGCACTGGGTGCAAGCTCCACCTCGCGATCGACTACGCCCGCCCCGGCCCGCCACGCGCGCTGTTCGTCAAGTTCTCGCGCGCTTTCGGCAGCGATATCCGCGATGGCCAGAAAATCCAGATGGAGGGCGAAGTCGCGCTGGCGTTGCTTTCGCGCCAGGCCGACTTTCCGGTCCGTGTCCCGCGCTGCATGTTCGCCGATTACCACCACAAGACCGGCACTGGCATGCTCATTACCGAATCCATTCCCTTCGGCGAGAACGGAATCGAGCCCAACTACGTCAAATGCCTCGACCGCGACCTGCCCGACCCGCTCGGCCACTATACGGCGCTGCTGCGCGCGCTGGCGCGACTGGCGGGGGCCTATCATGCCGGCGTGTTTTCCGAGGCAGCGCTCGCGCCGCTGCGCCAGGGCGCGCTGGGCGTCGCGACGCGCGAACCCTATGCGCCCGATCAGCTGGCGCGGCGCATCGAGCGCTGGCGCGAGTTTGCCACAGGCTATCCACGCCTTATCCCCGAACATGTGCGCGACCCGGCATTCCTTGCGCGATTCGCCGATGAAGCCCCGCGCTTTTGCGGGCACGAGAAAGCGATCGCGGCGTTCCTCGACACCCCGTCCGATTTCGTCGCGCTGAGCCACTGGAACGCCAATACCGACAACGCCTGGTTCTGGACCGGCGATGACGGGCAAATCGACTGCGGGCTGTTCGACTGGGGCAATGCCCGGGTGATGAACCTCGGCGTGGCGCTGGCGGGATGCTTCTACGGCGCCGAGCCGGACTTCCTGATCGCCCACCTCGACACGCTGATCCGCGCCTTCACCGACGAGTTCGAGCACGCCTCGGGCCGCCCGCTCGACCCGGAGGAACTCAAGCACCACCTCGCGCTGCAGCTCGCCTGCTCGGGGCTGCTGTGGATGATCGACGCGCCAACCGTGATCCAGCGCCAAGTCGCTGATACTTGCCCCGATCTCGCCGAGGTGCCCGATCGCTACGATCCGCGCGTGTTCGACGACGAGCTGGTGCGCACGCAAGTACACATGTCGGCGGTCTGGCTGACGCTGTGGCGCGAGCTTGATTTCGGCGCGCAGCTGAACCGCTTTCTGGCTTAGCAAGCAACGTCCGCTCGTCCTAAGCCTGTCGAAGGACGTTGGCGCAACGGCCGCGCAAGCACCCTTCGACAGGCTCAGGGTGAGCGGGATTAGGATTTAGCCGCTATTGCTTCGACGGCATCGGCGGGCCGGCATTGGGATCCTGCGGGCGCAGTTTGGCGGCGCCGAGGCAGGCGCGGAACATGGCGTAGTAGCGCGTCACTTTGGCCGCCCCGATGACGAAGGGATTGGTCCCTCCATTCTTGAGCGCAATCTGCGCCAGCTTCTTGTCTCCCCCATCTACGAAGACATGGGTGTTGATCGTGCCCACCGCACCCGCGCGGCGGCTGAGCTGGGAGAGGCGCTCCACCGAACGATCGAAGGCGTTGAGCCCGCCCATCACCCCGTCGGGCTCGAGCGTGCGCGGAAAGGCGGTGCCGCCGAGCAGCGAGAGCACATGCGTCCGTCCACCCTCGCGCACCGGGATCAGCATCGAGAGCGTCCCCGGCGAATGGCCCGGGGTGACGAACAGCTGGATCACCGTGTCACCCAGCTGGATCTTCTGCCCGTCGTCGATGACCAGATCGAGTTCGGGCGGCGGGCGGTCGGCGGTGTCCTTGCCGAAATAGGGCGCGCGGGCGAGGCTGCCGGGCTCCGCGGTTTCCATCAGATTCCAGTCGGCCGCCGAAAGTCCGATCCGCGCGCCGTAGCGTTTTTGCAAATAGGTCGCGCCGCCATAGTGATCCCAGTGACCGTGCGTCACCATCACATAGCGGATGTCCGATGGCTCGAAGCCGAGCGCGCGCAGCCCGGGCTCGAGATGCTCGCGCACTTCCGCCTCGCTCTGCATGGCGTCGATCAGGATCAGCCCCTGGCCGGTGTTCAGCACCCAGGCGCCGACGAAGCTGTTGCCGATGTACCAGAGGTTGTCGAAGGCCTGCATCGGCGGGAACCAGGCGGGTCCGCTCGCCAGCATGTCGGCGATCCTGGGGTTGTTCGGTTCGCACAGGAACAGCGAATCGGCGAAGTCGGTCCCCGCGAGCTGGCGTGCGCGGGCGGCTTCGCTATCGGGCGTCGGCGGCGCGGCGCCCAGAGCTATTGCCATGACCGCGAGCGCTCCCGCCGCCCGGCGACATTTTGCCTTGAGTAGCTGCATTGGCTCTCTCCCTGCCTCCGCCGCGCCAACTATGCACGCGGCCCGAGGCCAAGGGAAGAGCTTGTCAGGCGGCCATTTCGAGCTCGATCCGGTCGTGGTCGGGATGCAGCCGGCAGAGGTGATCGACCACCGACGGGTGCAGCGGATAGTCGAATTCCACCCCGGCGAATTCCTCCGAAGCCCAGCGAATCGTGCCCGAGAGGCTTTCCAGCCCCTCGGGCCGCAGCACGATCCGCTTGCCTTCGGCAAGGCTCATGCCCGAAACGAAAATGCGACACCCCCTGCTCGACAGATCCCACAGACCGACTACCCGGCGCTGCATCCCCGTGCGGCACAGTGCATTCATCGCCAGTGGCTTGCGGTCTTCTCTGCGGCGCATCTTCCGCTCCTTGTGCCCCAATCAGCCAGGGCATGGCCGGAGTAGGCCCGCGAAAGGTTAATTCCGGACTGCGGGGCCGGGTTAATCCAGGCTTAGGGATCAATATCGTCCCCCATCGACATGGATGCGCTGGCCCGAGGTGAACGAGCTCTCGTCCGAAGCCAGGTGAATGGCGATGCCAAGGCAATCGCGATTGCGCCCGACCCGGCCGAGCGCGGTGCGCGCCAGCATGCCGTTGGCGCGGAGCGCTTCGGTGTGCCGCGCCGCCGCTTCGTCGCTTCCGGTCGCCACGGTGCCCGGGGTGTAGGCGTTCACGCGGATGCCCCCTTTGCCCCATTCGGCCGCCATATAGCGGGTCAGCGTCCACAGCGCGCCTTTGGCGACACCATAGGCGCCGAAGCCCGGCACCGGATCGAAGCCAGTCGAAGATATGGTCGTGATCACGCTGCCTCCGCCCGCCGCCATCATCCTGGGCGCCAGCGCTCGCATCAGCCTGAGCGGCCCGAAGGCGATCGCCTTCATCTGTTCCTGGAACACTTCGTCCAGGCAGTCGACGATCTGGCCAAGGTTGCAATCGGGCGGCTGGCTGGAAAGCAGCACGACGTCGATTCCGCCGAAAGCGTTCCACGCCGCTTCCGACAGCGCGTCGATCTCGGCATCCTGGGTGAAGTCGCAGCCGGCACAGACAGCGCGCCGGCCCATGGCGCGAATTTCCCCGGCGAGCGGCTCAAGCTTCGACGCGGTTCGCGTGGTCAGCACCAAATCCGCCCCTTCGGCGGCGAAAGCGCGAGCAAGATCGCCGCCCAGCAGCCCTCCCGCGCCGGTCATCAATGCTCGCTTGCCTTGCAGCCTGCCCATATTCGCCTCTCGTCAGTCCGTTCCAAGGCAGAGTGACGGCAGCGCGATTCGATGGCAAGCTCGGCAAAGCCAAGGGAGAGAGCACATGGACTTCGAGCAAGTCGCGGGCGGGCACTGCCTGATCGAGGCGCCGCGCTGGGATGGGACGCAGCTGTGGTACACCGATATCCTGCTCGGCGGCATCTATCGCCTCGGGTCCGACGGAATCGAGCAGAGCTGGCTCAAGCAGCGCACGATCGTCGGCGGGCTGGCGCTCAACGCTGACGGCAAGGTAATCTGCTCGGGCACCGGCAGTCTGGCCTGGATCGACCCGGCGAGCGGAGCGACGGGTACCTTGCTCAGCGAAATCGGCGGCCAGCCGGTCAACGGCGTCAACGACATCTTCCCCGACGGTAGAGGCGGACTTTGGCTTGGCACGGTCGATCACAACGGGCTGAGGGCGGGCCAGCTCAACTTCGGCCAGTCCGAACTGTGGCGCCTCGCGCCGGACGGCACGGCCAGCCGGCACTTCACCGGCATGAGCTTTTCCAACGGCATGGGCCTGAGTCCGGATGGAAAGACGCTCTACATGAACGACAGCGGCACCGGCACTTATGCGCATGAACTGCGCGAGGATGGCGGCGTCGCCAGTTCGCGCCTGCTGTGCGACAATCCGGATATCGACGGGCTGGCGGTCGATGCCGAAGGCGGCGTGTGGACAGCAGGTATACAGTCGGGCGAGATCGTGCGGCTGCTTCCGGACGGCACGGTCGACCGGCGCATCCCGGTGCCCGGCGGCCATGCAGTCGCCCTGACTTTCGGAGGTGAGGATTTGCGCGATCTTTACGTCACCAATGCCTCCGAAGGCGCGGGCATGGCCGTTACAGCCGGATCGGAGGTGCAGGCCGCGGTGCCGCGAACCGCAGGCATCTACCGCGCGCGAAGCGATGTGGCGGGACTGCCGCTGGCCAGGACGGCGTTCAGCCTGGGCTAGGCTGGACGGCATGAATGCCGATCGCGGCTAAGCCGAGAGCGAATGCGGAACGAAGCGGGGCGCGGAATATCGGCGTCGCCCCATAAGGAGGCAAAACATGCGGCAAGTGGAATTCGGGACCACCGGTTTCTATCCGGCATTCGAGGGGATCAAGCGCGCCCAGATTCACGAAAGCCTGGGCTTCGATTTGCAGGGCTTCAGCGAGAACCATTCGCGCGCGACCGACTGCTTCGGCGAAATGCGCGATGCGGCACGTGGCACCGAGCGGATCAAGCTGGCCTGCGGTCCGGTGAATTTCGTCACACGTGCGCCGGGGGTAGTCGCCGCAGGCATCGTCCCGATCCAGATTCTGAGCAACGGCCGGGCGATCTGCAACGTCGCCACCGGCAATTCGGCTGTCGCCGCGGCCGGGCGCCAGCGTCAGCGCATCTCCGACATGGAACGCGACATGATCATCCTGCGGACGTACCTCGACAAGGGCGAGGTCGAATACGAAAACGGCAAGACCAGCCGGCTCGAATGGGCCGACAATCTGACCTGGCCCTACATCCCGATCCAGATGGTCGCCAGCGGGCCCAAGGCGATAGCCCTGGCCGCGCGCCGCGCCGATCGCATCTGCCTTGGCATCGGCACCAACCCCGATCGCATCAAATGGGCGCTGGACATCGTCGAACGGGAGATCGCCAGGCTGGGTCGCGACCGCGAGGCCATGCGCATCGGTGTCTTCGTGCCTCTCGCGATAACCCCCGATCGCGCCACGGGCCGCAAGATCATCCGGACAAGGGTCTCGGCCTGGGCGCATATGCAGAGCGGCACCGGCACCGATCTTTCGCAGCAGCCAGAAATCCTGCGCAAGGTCACCACCCATATGCGCAACAATTACGACTACAGCTTCCACCGCCCCGGCGCGCCGGCCGACAACCCCAATTCGGCGGTGATCGACGAAGAATTCGGCGACTGGATGGGGATCGGCGGCCCGGTTTCCTATTGCATCGACCGGATGAGCCGGCTGGTCGATATCGGACTCGATTTCTTCATGACCGCCTACTCGGTCGAGGAGCGGGACGACTATTGCGGGGAGATCATGCCGGCGGTGCGCAAGGCACGGACATAGCCTGGGGCGGCCTGAGCGGAAATCGGCCGGCCTGGCCAAGCCGGCGGCACTATTCACAAGGTCCGCGTTGTCCCGAACCGCTCCGGCGCCACGGTGAGTGGCCGCTGATAGGACAGATCGCTCGCATCCCGGGCGATTGCCCCCACCGCCGCGAAGGCCCGCATGATCTCGGCGTTGGCCGATTCCTGCTGGATCGCGTCCCAGCCGCCGACGCATTTGCGCACGGCGATCGCCCAGCGCCCGTCGCGCCGCTCGAACTTGTCGATGTAGCGCCCGCCGCCCAGCGTGAATTTGGGCTCGGTCCTGTTGTTCACCGGGCAAAAGAAATAGGTCTCGGCATGGGCGACATCGCCGTCGAGTTCGCAGACGTGGTTGCACAGATTGTGGAACGTGGAGTGGTGGAAGCGGGTATGGAAATCGTGGAAGTAATCGAAGAACTCCACCGGATTGCCGACGAAAATGCCATAATCGAGCTGGGCGTCGGCATGGAAGGCGGACAGCGCGCTGTCGCGGTCGAGCCGGTCCATGCCGCGCGTGTAGCGGTTCAGGCAGTCGAGAATGTCCATCCGGCTGCGCAAATAGTCGAGATCGTCCATCGCAATTTCTCCCGGTTTTCCAGTTCCGCCAGCATGGCATGCCTCGGTTTCGCGCGAAAGGCTTGCAATCGCCGCCGCTTCCTCTATGCGCCGCGCTTTCCGCGTTCGACAGGAATCGGAATGCAGAAAGCCGGAGGGGCCCCGCAATCCTGCGGACAAGCCAGCGATCGGCATGAGATGAAAGGAAGCAGCCACGTGCCGCTTTACGAACATATATTCCTGGCCCGCCAGGATCTGAGCCAGGCGCAAGTCGATGCCCTGGCCGCCCAGGCCACCGAGATCGTCGAAACCAACCAGGGCAAGGTCATCAAGACCGAGACCTGGGGCCTCAAGGGCCTCGCCTACAAGATCAAGCGCAACCGCAAGGCGCATTACGTCATGCTCGATATCGATGCGCCCCCGGGCGTCGTCGCCGAGCTTGAGCGGCAGACCGCGATCAACGAGGACGTCATCCGCTTCCTCACGGTGCGGGTCGATGGCCATGAGAACGGCCCCAGCGTAATGATGCGCAAGGCCGACCGCGACCGCACCAAACGCCGCGAACGCGAGGAGTATTGAGCCATGAGCCGTGCCTTTTTCCGCCGCCGCAAGAGCTGCCCGTTCTCGGGCAAGAACGCGCCGAAGATCGATTACAAGGACGTGAGACTGCTGCAGGGCTTCATGTCCGAACGCGGCAAGATCGTGCCGAGCCGCATCACCGCCGTTTCCGCCAAGAAGCAGCGTGAGCTCGGCCAGGCGATCAAGCGCGCCCGCCATCTGGGCCTCTTGCCCTACCTCGTGAAGTAAGGGGGGAAGACCCATGCAGATCATCCTCCTCGAACGGGTCGAGAAGCTCGGCTCGATCGGCGATGTCGTCACCGTCAAGGACGGTTACGCGCGCAATTTCCTGTTGCCGGGCAAGAAGGCGCTGCGCGCCAACGAAGCCAACCGCAAGGTGTTCGAAGCCAACCGCGCCAGGATCGAGGCCGACAACGCCGATCGCCGCGGCGAGGCGCAGACCCACGCCAAGACCGTCGATGGCATGAGCGTGGTGCTGATCCGCGCTTCGTCCAACTCGGGCCAGCTCTATGGTTCGGTCGCGGTGCGCGATATCGTCGATTCGCTCAACGAGCAGGGCGCCAAGGTTGCCAAGGCAATGGTCGTGCTCGAACGCCCGATCAAGACGATCGGCGTGTTCGACGTGCGCGTCGCGCTGCATCCGGAAGTTTCGGTCACGGTCAAGGTCAACGTCGCGCGCTCGCCCGACGAAGCCGAACAGCAAGCGGCCGGTGTCGATGTGCTCGCCGCGATGTTCGAGGAAGAGGCGGTGCCCACCGGCTTCACCGAGGCTTTCGACCCCAATGCCGAGCCGGGCACGATTCCCGGCGAGGAAGCGGCGGCGGCTCCAGCCGAAGCAGCGCCAGCTGCCGAGGCCAGCGCCGGACCGGCTGCCGCGGAAGACGGCGAGGACGAGGCCTGATTCCGGTTCGTAATTCGGGTCATTGCCGGACAAGTTCGGGGGGCGCCGCGGCGCCCCCTTTGCTTTGTCCCGCCCGGGGCCTATTCGGTTGGGCATGACTACCACCGGCGAAGTGCTCGCGGAGCTCATTCGGATCTACGACGAAGCCGTCGCGACGTTGCAGGCGGACATCGCCCGCTTCGTTGAGGACGGCGCCCCGCCCCCGCCTGAACGGCGCGAGACACGCGCCTGGTGCTATCCGGAACTGCGGCTCACCTATGGCGGCAACACGCCTCGCAGCGACCTTACCCGAGCGTTCGGCCGGCTGAGCAAGGGTGGCACATATGCCTGCACGGTAACCCGCCCGGCGCTGTTCACCGACTACCTGATCGAGCAGCTCGAGCTGCTCACCGCCGACTACGATGTCTCGATCGAAGTCGCCCGCTCGCACCAGGAAATGCCCTTCCCTTATGTGCTCGATGGCGGCGAGGGACTGGGCGCGGTGACAACGGCGGAACTTGCGCGCCATTTCCCCGCGACCGAGCTGGCGCATATCGGCGACGAGATCGCCGACGGCATCGACCTCAATATGCCAGGCGAGCCGATGCCGCTGGCGCTGTTCGACGGGTTGCGCACCGATTTCAGCCTGGCGCGCCTGGCGCATTACACTGGCACTTCGATCGATCACTTCCAGCGCTATGTGCTGTTCACCAATTACCACCGCTATGTCGATGAATTCGTCGATTGGGCCGGCCGCCAGCTCGGTACGGGCATATACGAGACGCTGGCCGGAGCCGGCGGGCTGTTTATCGACGAGCCGGTGGAAAACGCCCACCACGGCCTCTCCGACACCGCCTGGCGCAAGCACCAGATGCCGGCCTATCACCTTACCGCGCCAAACCGCGACGGCATCAGCTTGGTCAACATCGGCGTCGGCCCGTCCAACGCCAAGAATATCACCGACCACCTCGCCGTGCTGCGGCCCGAGGCCTGGCTGATGATCGGCCACTGCGGCGGCATCCGCGATACCCAGCGGATCGGCGACTATGTCCTTGCCCACGCCTATCTGCGCGACGACAATGTGCTCGATGCGGTGCTGCCGCCCGAGATACCGCTCCCCGCCATCGCCGAAGTGCAGCTAGCCCTGGCGCAGGCGGCCGAGGAAGTGAGCGGCGCGGGTGGCATCGACCTCAAGAAGCGCATGCGCACCGGCACCGTCGTCACCACCGACGACCGCAACTGGGAGCTGCGCTATACCTACAGCGCCCGCCGCCTCAGCCTGTCGCGCGCCGTCGCCATCGACATGGAAAGCGCGACCATCGCGGCGCAGGGATACAGGTTCCGGGTGCCTTACGGGACGCTGCTGTGCGTTTCCGACAAGCCGCTCCACGGCGAGATAAAGCTGCCGGGGCAGGCGAACCGGTTCTACGAGGAAGCGGTGGGGGCGCACCTGGAGATCGGGGTGCGGGCGTGTGAGTTGCTGCGGGCCGAGGGGGCGCGGCTGCATTCGCGCAAGCTGCGGGCATTTAACGAGCCGCCGTTCAGGTAGTAAACAAATCCTCCCTGAGCTTGTCTCGGGGAGGTGGCGCGCCGAAGGCGTGACAGAGGGGTATCGCCGCGCCAGCGGCGCTTGCAGCGCCGCACCCCTCCACCATCCTGCGGATGGTCCCCCTCCCCGAGCAAGCTCGGAGAGGATTTTGAGACGCACTATCGGCAACGAGGAACCGTCAATTGGGCATATCGCCTGCTGTCGCCGGATCGCGCGCGGTTCGCGCCCGCTTCCTGTCGATGACTTCCAGCTCGGAACGGATGGCCTTGGTCACAGCGCCGACGATGGTGTCGCCGGTTCGCCGCGCGAGTTCTTTGGCAAGCCGATGCGTCTCTTTACTCCTGATGTGGAGTTGTTTCGGGCGTTTCATATCCATAGCCGCCTATTGATATTTCAAGCAGCGGGACAGGACAAGGGATCTTCACCAAATCACCAAACGCGGAATGCCACGCTGTCGTTAGGCGGTTGATGGATTGCAGAACGCCGGCTTCTCGCTGCTGTTAGACCTTAGCCGCCATCTCTCCCGCGATGCGATCAAGCCAGGACTGCGCCTGCTTGGGTTCGCCGACAGCTTGCGGGCCGACCGGGCCGCGCGAAGCGAGAAATTGTTCTTGCAGCTCGAAAGGAGGCATCGCGAGCTGCTCCCTTGCGCGATCGATTGCATGTCCAATTTCATTCAGATTGTCGATGACGGGAGCGACCGCTGCGCGCGACCAGCGATCGCCATTGTGATCGAATAGGCCCCACTTCCCAGATGCAGCGGTCCTTAACGCCTCGATGAGCGCCGCCGTGTATTCGCCTTCAAGCTCCATTCGACGCACATCGAGGCGGGCAAGACGATCAGCTTTGGCCATTTCACAAGCAATATACCGCTATGATAGCGTTCGCAATCAGAGCTGCGGCGTCAGTTGAACGGCGGCTTTTGGCTCAAATCGGCTATTCCCACCTGACGTCCCACCTCACCTCACCACCCGCACACCCGCCCTCTATTCTGCCCCTGCAACCACCGCGTAAGCGGCGCAAAGTAGCGGATCATTGGCTTACCCGAAATCTCGCGCGAACCGGTAAAAGCCTGCAGCGCATCCGGCCATGGCCGCGAGGCGCCCATCGCCAGCATGGCGTTCAGCTTCTCGCCCACCTTCTTGTTGCCGTAGAACGAGCAGCGGTGCAGCGGGCCCTTCCAGCCGGCCTGCTTGCACGCCGCTTCGTAGAACTGGAATTGCAGCACCCGGGCGAGGAAATAGCGGGTATAGGGCACCACCGCCGGGATGTGATACTTCGCCCCGGGATCGAAAGCGTCCGCGCCGCGTTCCACCGGTGGGGCAATACCTTGATAGCGCAGCCGCATGTCCGTCCAAGCCTGCTGGTAGCCGGCGGGCCGCACTTCGCCCGAAAATACCTGCCAGCGCCAGCGGTCGATCAGCAGGCCGAAGGGCAGGAACGCCACTTTGTCCATCGCCTGCTTGAGCAAGAGGCCGAGGTCCTTCTCGGCGCCGGGCACTTTGGCGCGGTCGAGCAGGCCGATCTGGACGAGGTATTCGGGCGTCATCGACAGCGCCACGGCATCGCCGATCGCCTCGTGAAAGCCGTCGTTGGCGCCGTCGAGATAGAGCAGCGGCTGCTTGTTGTAGGCGCGCTGGTAATAGTTGTGGCCAAGCTCGTGGTGGATGGTGGTGAAATCGTCGCCATTGACCTTGATGCACATCTTGATGCGCAGATCGTCGACATTATCGAGATCCCAGGCCGAGGCGTGGCAGACCACTTCGCGGTCTGCCGGCTTGACGAATTGCGAGCGCTCCCAGAACGTTTGCGGCAGGGCGGCGAAGTCGAGCGAGCTGAAAAAGCCCTCACCCGCCTTGACCATCTTGAGCGGGTCATAGCCCTTTTCCTGCAACAGCTGGGTCGTGTCGAAGCCGATGTCGCCGGTGCCCGGTGGGGCGACCACATCGTAGATGTTGCCCCATTCCTGCGCCCACATGTTGCCGAGCAGATCGGCGCGGATCGGGCCGGCTTTCGCCTGCACGCCGTCGCCGTATTTTTCGTTAAGCTTGGCGCGGGTGTAGCAATGCAGCTGGTCGTAGAGCGGCTTGACTTCGGTCCACAGCTTCTCGGTCAGCGCCGCAAATGCTTCCGGCGTCATGTCGTAGTTGGAGCGCCACAGCGCGCCGACATCGCCGTAGCCGAGCTCCTTGGCGCCCTGATTGGCCAGCGCCACCATTCGCGTGTAGTCCGCGGCCATTGGCTTGCCGACGTTATCGTGCCACGAGCTCCACATTTCCCTGAGTTCGGCCGGGTTGCGGTTGGTGCCCATGGCAGCCTCAATGTCGGAGCCGTTGATCGGTTTTCCGCCGAGCGTGCCCTGGCCCTTGCCATAAATTCCCTGCAGCCGCGCTTTCAGCGTAGAAAGCTCGTCGGCGGCCCCCGGCGTGGTCGGCGCGGGAAAGACGATGGCGGTGCGCATCCGGTCGAGCTTGCGCTTGGTGTCGTAGGATAGGCCCGGCGTGGCCGCCTGCCTGGCTGCTTCTAGCGCATTGGCGACCGACAACTTGGTCAGCGCCGCATCGGCGCGCGCGGTGATCGCCTCGCTCTCGCGGTTGATGTAGGTCTGATAGACCCATTCGGCCTGCGACGCCTCGATCACGGCGCGGTTGAGGTCCTTTTCCGCGGCTGCGACAAATGCGTCGGCGGATTGCTGGGGGAGCGGCGCCTGGGCAAAGACCGGCGCGGACGCAAGCGCCATGGCAATAGCCGCCAACGAAACATATCGGATCATTCTGCTACCTCGTATCAGTCCCGAACGGGCAACTTGCAGCCGCTGTTACGGCGGGTCAACCGGTATCGGCCGAGTCCAGAAACCGGGCGATCGCCTCGCCGAATTCCGGCTTGGTCACCGAGGACATGTGCGTGCCCGGCACTTCGACATGGCGCGCATCGGGCAGCGCTTCGGCCAGCGCAGAGGCCGAACCGTTGTCGCCATCTTCAGCCCCGCAGACCACCAGCGTGGGCATGGTCGCGGCGGCAAGCGCTTCGGGCGGGGTGTCGCCAAGCGATTGCAGCAGCAGCAGCATGGCTACCCGGTCCACATTCATCGTCCTGATGAATTGCTGCGCGACATATTCGGGATCGCCCGGCTTGAACGTCCCGAAGCCATCGATCGCCCGGAAGAAATGGGCAAGGCGATCGCCCCAGCCGGACAGACCTTCAAGCCCCATGCCGCCCAGCACCAGCCGGCGCGGCGCGAGGCCGGCATGCACCGCGCAGATCGCCGTGCGCGCGCCGAGCGAGAAGCCAGCGAGATCGTAGTCCTCAAGGCTGAGCGCTTCGACCAGCGCCAGCGCATCGGCGACCAGCACGTCGCGCGGATAAGCGGCGGGATCGTGCGGCGCCTCGCTTTCGCCGTGGGCGCGCAGGTCCGGCATGATGCATTCGAACCCGGCATCGGCGAGACAGGCGGCGGCGCCGTACTTGATCCAGTTGACCTCGGCGCTGGAAAACAGGCCGTGGAGCAGGAGGACGGGACGGCCCGATCCGAGGCGATGGACCGCCAGGCGGTTGTTGCCGTGGCCGGGATAATACTCCGTCCTCATCATCCTTTCCGCAAATGCCGCCTTCCCAGCAATTCCGCGATCTGCACCGCGTTCAGCGCCGCGCCCTTGCGCAGATTGTCCGACACGCACCACAGCGCCAGGCCATTCTCCACCGTCGGGTCCTCGCGCACCCGCGACACGAACGTCGCCCCGTCGCCGACGCATTCGACCGGCGTGATGTATCCGCCGTCCTCGCGCTTGTCGATCAGCATGACGCCCGGCGCGTCGCGCAGGATCGATTGCGCCTTCTTGGCCGAAAGTTCCTTCTCGAACTCGATGTGGATCGCCTCCGAATGGCCGACGAACACCGGCACCCGCACGCAGGTCGCCACCACCTTGATCCTGGGATCCATGATCTTCTTGGTCTCGACCACCATCTTCCACTCTTCCTTGGTCGAGCCGTCGTCGAGGAAGCTGTCGATGTGGGGGATGACGTTGAAGGCGATCTGCTTGGTGAACTTCTTCGGCACCGACGGATCGCCGACGAAGATATTGCGGCTCTGCTCGAACAGTTCGTCCATGCCGTCCTTGCCCGCCCCGGAGACCGACTGATAGGTCGAGACCACCACCCGCCGGATCGTCGCCGCATCGTGCAGCGGCTTCAAGGCCACCACCATCTGCGCGGTCGAGCAATTGGGGTTGGCGATGATGTTCTTGCGCTTGTAGCCCTCGATCGCTTCGGGGTTCACTTCGGGCACGATCAGCGGCACATCCGGGTCCATCCGCCAGTACGAGCTGTTGTCGATGACGACGCAGCCGGCGGCCGCGGCCTTGGGCGCATAGTCCTTGGCCACGCCCGATCCGGCCGAAAACAGCGCGATGTCCCAGCCGGCGAAATCGAAATGCTCGATGTTGCGGACCTTGAGCATCCGCCCAGTCTCGCCAAATTCGACTTCGCTGCCGGTCGAACGCGGGCTGGCCACGGCGGCGACTTCATCGCAGGGAAACTCGCGCTCGGCGAGCACGTTCATCATCTCGCGCCCGACGTTCCCCGTCGCGCCGACCACCGCTACCCGGTAACCCATGTCATTCCTTTGTTTGCTGCCGCCGCGCCCTAGCGCGTTAGACCCGCCAGCGGAAGCGCCCGGTGAGGCGCTGCGCCACCGCAAGCTCTTCCTCGCGAGCGCCGCCGCCGATGTTGTGGACGATCAGCGGGACCCCCGAAGCGGCATGCCGGTCCGATACGATGCCGGTGTGCGGCAGGTTTCCCCCGACCAGCGAGGTAAAGATGTCGCCCGGTAGCCAGCCGCTCTCCTCCGCCGGCAGCGGCAGCCGCGCTCCCGCCCGCTCCCAGAAGCGTTCGAGATTGGGCACGCGGCGGTGATCGATGTTGCGGTCTGGCCGCGCCAGCCCCCAGCGGCGCGGATAGGCGGCGAAAGCGCGGGCCATGTCCTGGTGCACGGTCTGCTGAAGATCGAGGCCAAGCGCGTCGCGATAGGCCCGGATCACGACATCGGTGCAGACCCCCCGCCCGCGCGGCACGTCGCCCAGCGGATAGGCGAGCCGCGAATAGGCCGGGTCGTAAGCCAGCGTGACGCCGATCTGCGCCCTTGCGGCCGCGATCAGCGCCCTGGCCTTGTCGGAAGCCTGGCGCGGCTTCGCCTCGGCCTCGGGCGAACGGCAGGCGGCAATGGCGAGCGCGCAGGCGCCCGCCAGCATGTCTCGCCGGGATAGGTCGAATGTCATCGGGCCGGGGGGTAGCCCCCGGCGATTTACCGGCGATTAAGCGTCGATCAGCTCGCGTCGTCGTGGCGCACGTCGCGGCGCTCGGCGATGCGGGCGCGCTTGCCGGTGCGGCCGCGCAGGTAATAGAGCTTGGCGCGCCGAACGATGCCCTTGCGCACCACGGTAATGCTCTCGATGTTGGGCGAATAGAGCGGGAAGACACGCTCGACGCCCTCGCCGAAACTCATCTTGCGCACGGTGAAGTTGCTGCCGATGCCCTTGTTCGAGCGGGCGATGCAGACGCCTTCATAGGCCTGAACGCGGGTGCGCTCACCCTCTACGACGCGCACGCCGACACGCAGGGTGTCGCCGGCGCGGAATGTGGGTATGTCCTTGGCGGCCTTGGCGATTTCCTCGGCCTCGATCTGCTGGATCAGGTTCACTGGTCCAAGTCCTTCTTTTCACGCCGCGCGCCAGAGGCAGACTGAACCCGAGCGCCCTCATGACGCTCCCAAAGGTCCGGCCTGCGTGACCGTGTGTCGATCTCGGACTGGAGTTTCCTCCAGGCCGCGATCTTCGCATGATCCCCCGATCGCAGCACTTCGGGGATCGTGCGGCCCTCCCATTCGGCAGGGCGAGTATAATGGGGATATTCAAGAAGTCCGTTCTCGAACAACTCCTCGGCCCCGCTGGAAGCCGCGCCCATTACGCCGGGAAGCAGGCGAATGCAAGCATCGAGCAGCATGAGGGCGGCCGGCTCGCCGCCGGACAGGACGATGTCGCCGATGGAGACTTGTTCGATCGGCCTCGCGGCGAACAGGCGTTCGTCGAAACCCTCGAAGCGGCCGCACAGGATGATGACGCCGGGGCCGGCTGCCAGCTGGCGGACGCGGACTTGCGTCAGTGGCTTGCCGCGCGGAGTCATGGCGAGGATTGGGACGTCTAATACCTCCCCGGGACGGGGAGGGGGACCATGCGGAGCATGGTGGAGGGGTGCTAGAGGAACGGAAGCAACACCTGAAACGACGACTTCGCCTTCCACCCCTCCACCATCGCCTTCGGCGACGGTCCCCCTCCCCGTGCCGGGGAGGTATTTAGAACGCGCAAAATCCACCGCCGAGGCCAGCACATCGGCCCGCAACACCATCCCCGCCCCGCCACCCGCAGGCGTGTCATCGACGGTGCGATGCTTGTCCGCCGCGAAATCGCGCATTTGGACCGTTTCTAGCGACCAAATTCCCTCGGCAAGCGCCCGCCCGGCGAGGCTTACTCCCAGCGGGCCGGGGAACATCTCCGGGTAAAGGGTGATGACGGTGGCGTGGAAGGTCACTTTGGAACTCTGAACAGCACATAAAAGGCCGCAAATGAGCCGGAGGTGATTGCTGAAAGTGCCATTGAAAACCTCACATAGGACCATTCCATGTTTGGTTCCTGCAAGCCTATCACTAATATTGATGCGGGTGAGACAAAAAGTATCAACAAAAATAGAAATAACTTGTTGTCTATTTGAAACGTCTTATGGACAATTCGCGCTAGTATCATCGATCCAAGAACGACCGTGCCGATCAATAAGGGATAGATGAAAAATTCTCCTCCCATCACACCGTCCAATTCTCAACCACCAAGCCCGGCACATCGGCGAAGTGCTTCACATTGCTGGTCACTACCGTCAGCCCCAGCGACAGCGCGTGCGCCGCGATCAGACGGTCATAGCTGGCGCGCTTGAATGGGATAGTCGCATAGGCGCGCGCCGCCGCATCGTCGAAAGCCAGAACTTGCACTTCCGCCACCAGGTAAGCGAGCCACGCCAGGGGCGGCGGTTTTCCCGCCGCCGATCCGTGAACGACTTCGGCATAGGAAACAGCCGACATGACGAAGTCTCCCTCGTCATGTTCGGACATTCGCTGGCGCAGGCCGATATCGGCAGCCAATGCCAGGGCAATGACCACATTGCTGTCGAGCATGAACTTCATTCTTCGGGCATATGCTTTGCGCACCATTCGGGATCGTCCCACAGCAGCGGGCGCTCTTCGAACCAGCGATCATCTTCGTCGATCGGTTGCAAACCCGAACCAATGGCGCAGCCCCACACCTTGTCGATATTGAATTTGCGTTTGGGCTGGCCGACAGGCTTGAGCGAATAGCCGCCGTCCGGCGCGGCGTGCAGCTCCATTTCCATCCCGGCCTCCAGCCCCAAGGCGGCTGGCAGGCGCAGCGCCAATGAATTTCCCGACTTGAACACCTTGGCTCGATAGTGCTGCGCGGCCGCACCGCGGAGTGGCAATGCCGTTCGGGGAGCCCCATCGAGATTGAAAGTCGCGCGCTCCTCTCGAACCCGATTGTCCGATGTTTCGTCCATAACGACCTCCGTATATACTTCTTGTATATACATCATGGGCAATGAAGTCAACCGCCCGTTTGCCATTGCCTCGGGTTTGGACGATGTTTCAGAGTATGGACATGCGACCGCACTTGAAAGCCCTGGTACTTGCCCTGCTCTGCCTTGGCGCGCATTCCGCCTCCGCCGAAACCATCGGCCACTGTCGTTTCGATACCGCCGCGCTCAGCTTCGCCGGCTCGCCCGCGGAGCAGGCCGAATGCCTGCTGCCCAAGATCGAGCGCGGCGGGGTGCTGAAGCCGCGCCGGCTGGACAAGACCATACAGCGCCTCCTCGAAAGCCCCGACGCGCCCACCACCGCGCTGCGGACCAAGGCCATCGCGGAGTTTCCCGAACCCTACCGCGCCTACGCGGAAGAACACGCCAACGATCCAGCTTCCAAGACCGAGGCCGGCTTGCCCCTCGCCTATTTCGTCATCCACGACACCTCGACGCCTTTCCTCGGCGCCCGGCGCTTTCCGCGCCGCCCCGACACCGACCCGGAGGTCAACAGCTTCATTCCCTACCTCGCCAAGGAACCGGTCGCGCATATCTTTCTCAACCGTTACGGCCAGATCTGGCCCGGTCACGACTTCGCCCGATCCTGGCGCGCGACCAAGCTGGAGACGCGGGTGGTGGGCGTCCCCGCGCGCGGGCGGTTCGTGCATATCGAGCTGGTGCAGCCGCGCCGCTATGCCAAGGGTTCGACATCGCTCGGCGATACGCTGGCGCCCAAGCCCGGCTTTTCGAAGGCCCAGTACCGCCAGCTCGCCGCGCTCTATGTCTATGTCAGCGCGCGCGCCGGGCGCTGGCTGATCCCGGCGTTCCATGCGAGCATCGACGAAGGCATTCCCGAAGCCCACGACGATCCGCAGAATTTCGATCTTCAAGCTTTCGCGCGCGAACTTGAGGGGTTGCTCAAGCCGCGAAAGCCGCCGCTATTACGATCCGCGCGTCATCCCACTCGGGGACCGCATCGAGCTTCATCGGCACCATAAAGCGCTTGCCATCTGGCCGTTCGACTTCGAGCACATCGCCTGCACCGAAGTTTTCAACCGCGACACAATGCCCCAATTCCTCGCCTTCGGTGGTGACAGCGGGCAGCCCGATCAAGTCGGTATAGTAATACTCACCCTCTCCCAGCGGCGGCAGGGCCGAGCGTTGGACAGTAAGCAGTGTGCCGCGCAAAGCCTCGGCCTTGTTGCGATCGGCCACTCCGGCGAAGCGCGCGATTGCGCCGCCCTTGCCGTCCTCTTTCAACTTCTCGATCGTCAGTTTGCCGTCGTTGAACGCGCGGTGCCGTTTGAGCGCAACGACACCCTCGCCGAACAGCTTGAGCCGGACTTCCCCCGTCACGCCATGCGCGCCGGCGACGGCGGCAAGAGTGACGGGGCGGTCCTCGGCCAAGGCCTAGGCCTCGGGCTGCTCTTCGGCAGCGTCGGCAGCGGGAGCTTCCTCGGCGGCAGCTTCGGGCTGGGCCTCTTCGCCGGCTTCGGCGGCAGGGGCCTCCTCGGCGGCCGCCTCGGGCTGGGCCACTTCCGCTGCCTCGGCAGCGGGAGCTTCGTCCGCTGCGGCTTCGACCGCGAGAGCCTCTTCGGCCGCGGCCTCTTCAACCACTGCCTCCTCGGCCACTTCCTCGACCGCGGGAGCGGCAAGCGCGGCGGCCTTGGCTTCCTCCGCCTCGGCGAGCTTGTTCGCCTTGTCCTCGGCGCGGTCCTTGGCCTTCTGGCCGGGTTCGGCTTTCTTGGGGTTGTTGGTTGGAGCGCGCTCCTTGATCCCGGCCTTGTCGAGCATGCGGGCGACACGGTCGGTCGGCTGCGCGCCGACGCCGAGCCAGTAGCGCACCCGGTCCTCGGTCAGGCGGACGCGGTTGGCGTCGTCCTTGGCGAGCAGCGGGTTATAGGTGCCGACCTGCTCGAGATACTTGCCGTCGCGGGGCGAACGGCTGTTCGAGACGACCAGGCGGTAATAGGGGCGCTTCTTCGAGCCACCACGAGAAAGACGAAGAGAAACAGACATTTAAACTACCTTTCCAACAAATCGAATAGACTGAAATTCACTTTTTGAGCAACTGATTGAGATTGGCCGGCATGTTGCCCAGACCCGGCAGACCACCGCCGCCAAGGCCGGGCAGAGCGCCACCGCCAGCACCACCGAGGCCGCCCATGCCGCCAGGGCCAGCATCGCCGCCCCCGCCGCCGAACAGCTTGGCGAGGCCCTTCATGCCGCCCATTTTCTTGATCTGCTTCATCGCGCGCTCCATTTCCTGGTGCATCTTGATGAGCTTGTTGATGTCCTGAACCTGCGTGCCGGAACCCTTGGCGACGCGGATTTTGCGCTTGGCGTTGAGCAGTTCCGGCCTTCCCCGTTCCTTGGGCGTCATCGAGCCGATGATCGCGTCCATCCGCAGCAGCAACTTGTCGTCCATGCCGCTCTGCTGCATCGCCGCCTTGGCTTTCTTCATGCCGGGCATCATCCCGGCGAGCGCGCCGAGCCCGCCCATCTTCTGCATTTGCCTGAGCTGCGAGCGCAGGTCGTTCATGTCGAACTTGCCCTGCTCCATCCGCGCGGCAAGTTTCTCCGCTTCCTCGTGCTCGATCGACGCTGCCGCCTTCTCGACGATCGAGACGATGTCGCCCATGCCGAGGATGCGGCTGGCGACGCTCGACGGACGGAACGGTTCGATCGCGTCGATCTTCTCGCCGGTGCCGGCGAACAGGATCGGCTTGCCGGTGACCGCGCGCATCGACAGCGCCGCGCCGCCGCGCGCATCGCCGTCCATCCGGGTCAGCACCACGCCGGTGAGATCGACCTGCCCGCCGAAGCTTTGCGCGACGTTGACCGCGTCCTGGCCGGTCAGCGCATCGACCACCAGCAGCACTTCCCTGGGGCTGGAGATCGCGGCGACGGCCTTCATCTCATCCATCAGCGCCTGATCGACATGGAGCCGCCCGGCGGTATCGAGCAGCAGCACGTCGATCGCCTGGAGCCTGGCCGATTGCAGCGCGCGGGTGGCGATCTCGGTCGGCTGCTGGCCCTGGATGACCGGCAGGGTCGCAACGCCAGTCTGCTCGCCGAGCACCGCAAGCTGCTCCTGCGCCGCGGGGCGGTTGACATCGAGCGACGCCATCATCGCCTTTTTGCCGTGCTTTTCCTTGAGCAGCTTGGCGATCTTGGCGGTGGTGGTGGTCTTGCCCGAGCCTTGCAGGCCGACCATCATGATCACCACCGGCGGGGCGGCGGCGAGATCGAGTTCGGCGGGCGTCTCGCCGCCCAGCATCTCGACCAGCGCGTCGTTGACGATCTTGACCACCTGCTGGCCCGGCGTGACCGACTTGAGCACGTTCTGGCCAACCGCCTGTTCGGTCACCGAATCGATGAACCGGCGCACCACCGGCAACGCGACATCGGCTTCGAGCAGCGCGATGCGCACTTCGCGCATGGCGTCGCGGACATCCTGCTCCTTGAGCGCGCCGCGCCCCTTGAGCTTGTCGAACACGCCGCCGAGACGGTCTGACAGTGTATCGAACATGGGTCCGTTCACTCCGAAACGCGAAAAAAGCCGGTGGGCGAAACCTCGCCGACCAGCTTGCCGCAAAAACTCTTTCTCGCCCACGATGGGCCAGTCTTTAACCGTCTACCTACGCCAAGGCTTCGGTAGACACCCTTCGCCAGACCACGGTGGCCTGCCACCCGAAGCCGCGCAGCGGCGAAGGGTGGTGGAGCCTAGCGGGATCGAACCGCTGACCTCCTGCATGCCATGCAGGCGCTCTCCCAGCTGAGCTAAGGCCCCTTACCATTCATTGCGGCCTTCCCTGGGAGGAAGGCCCTATTCAGGACGCGCGCCTTAGTTGCGCGGCCCCGCGAAGGCAAGAAATTTAATGCTCGTCCTCGCCGCCTTCAACGCCGGGAACGCCAAGGTCGTCATCGCCGCCAAGGTCGACATCGTTGTCGGGCAAATCTTCATCGTCGTCGATGTCCAGATCCTCTTCGGCCAGATCGGCGTCCGCCGTTTCCTCGGCCTTCTCCTTCTGGACCTCTTCATAGGGGATCGGCGACTTCGATTTCAGCACCGGTTCGGGCGTCCAGGCATAGCCGCAATCGATGCAGGTGACGGGATCGTCCTTGCCGAGATCGTAGAAGCGGGTGCCGCATTTCGGGCAGCCGTGCTTTGCGCCCCATTCTGGCTTAGCCATTGCAATTCCTCGTGCTGGCCCCTTGCGAAGCCGTAAAACTCTAGCGTCGGTGGTGACGACCGGGGCCGGAATCGAATGCCCGTACCCCAACAGGCGGCGCGCCTTGCCATAGCGCGGGCGCGCTGTCAAAAGCCCGCGCGTGTCAGACGCCAATCCCGCCGAAAAACGCCCGCGCCGCTTCATGCCCTCCGGGCCGCTGAAGGGCCGCATCCGCGTGCCCGGCGACAAGTCGATCAGCCACCGCTCGATCATGCTCGGCGCGCTGGCGGTGGGCGAGACGCGGATTTCGGGCCTGCTCGAGGGCGAGGACGTGCTGGCCACCGCCGCCGCCATGCGGGCGATGGGATCGCAGGTGGAGCGCCTGGGAGAGGGTGAATGGCGGGTCAATGGCGTCGGCGTGGGTGCGTTGCTGCAACCGCAAGCACCGCTGGACATGGGCAACAGCGGCACATCGACGCGGCTGTTGATGGGGCTGGTGGCCAGTCATCCGATCAGCGTGACGTTCGTGGGCGATTCCAGCCTCTCCAAGCGCCCGATGGGCCGGGTGATCGAGCCACTGTCGCTGATGGGGGCGGCCATCGAGGCCAGCGAGGGAGGCCGCCTGCCGCTTACCCTGCGCGGCGCCTCGCCCGCCGTGCCGATTACCTATCGCCTGCCGGTCGCCTCGGCCCAGGTTAAGAGCGCCGTGCTGCTCGCCGGGCTCAACACGCCGGGCATCACCACGGTGATCGAGCCGGTGCCGACCCGCGATCATTCCGAACGCATGCTCGAAGGCTTCGGCGCCGAGCTGACAGTCGATGTGGAAGCCGACGGAACCCGCATCATCCGCCTGCGCGGCGAGGCGGAGCTGAGACCGCAAGTCATAGACGTGCCTGGCGATCCTTCGTCCGCCGCCTTCTTCATCGTCGCCGCGTTGCTGGTGCCGGGCAGCGAACTGACCATAGAGAACGTCGGCCTCAACCCGACCCGCGCCGGGCTGATTGCGGTGCTGCGCCAGATGGGCGGGAGCATCGATGAACTGAACCCGCGCGAAGTCGGCGGCGAACCGGTCGCGGACCTGCTAGTCAAGCATTCGCCTCTGCGCGGCGTGGACGTCGATCCCGCGCTGGCCCCCAGCATGATCGACGAATTCCCAATCCTCTTCGTCGCCGCCGCGCTGGCCGAGGGGCGCACAGTGACGTCAGGGCTGGACGAGTTACGAGTCAAGGAATCGGATCGCCTGTCGGTCATGAGCGCCGCGCTAGCCGCCGCCGGGGCGCAGGTAGAAGAACGCCCGGACGGCCTGGTGATCGAAGGCACCGGGGGCGAGCCATTGGAAGGTGGCGGCCCCATTGCCACCCACCTCGACCACCGCATCGCCATGAGCATGGCCGTGGCGGGTCTGGCGAGCTACCACGGCGTCGAAGTGGACGACACGGGGCCGATTGCGACCAGCTTTCCGAATTTCGAATCGCTGCTCGGCGGGCTGGCCGCATGATCATCGCGGTCGACGGCCCCACTGCCTCGGGCAAGGGCACCATCGCCAAGGCCCTCGCCGCGCATTTCGGCCTGCCGCATCTCGACACCGGGCTGCTCTATCGCGCGGTGGGCTGGCAGTGCGCATTGAACGGCGGCGATCCGGACAGCGAGACCGATGCCCTCGCCGCCTGCAAGTTTCCCGATAGCCTGCTCGCCAATCCCGAGCTGCGCTCCGAACACACCGGCGGGCTCGCCAGCCGGGTTTCGGTCCACCCCAGGGTGCGCGATGCGCTGTACGACCGGCAGCGCGCTTTCGCCACCCAGTCCGGCGGCGCGGTGCTCGACGGGCGCGATATCGGCACCGTGATCGCGCCCGAAGCCGAGGTGAAGCTGTTCGTGATTGCCAGCGTGCCGGCGCGGGCCGAGCGGCGCTTCCGCGAAATGCAGGCCACGGGGCGCGAGGCGGAGTTGGCCACGATCGAGGCCGATCTCGCCGCGCGCGACGCCCGCGACTCATCGCGCGCGGAAGCGCCGTTGACGCGGGCCACCGACGCGATCGTGCTCGACACCACCGGCTTGGAACCCGAGCAGGCGATCCAGGCCGCCATCGCGCTGGTCGAGGCCCGGCGCGCATGATGATCAAGCTTGAAGGCATCATCGCCGGCTGGGGCCTGGACTGGATGCAGTTCAAATTGTTCACTCAGCACATGTCCGGCGTCAGCCACGACGCCATGCATGTGGTCGGCGGGGTGGTGGCGCAGCTGGCGCTGGCCGCGCTGTTCCGCTCGTCGCTGGCGCGGGTCTGGCCGTGGGCGGCCATCTTGATGGTCGAGCTCGCCAATGAGTGGAACGACCTCCACGTCGAGAAGTGGCCCGATCCGGGCCAGCAATGGGGCGAAGGTGCCAAGGATCTCGCGCTCACCATGGTGCTGCCGACGCTGCTGCTGATGCTGGCGCGCTGGGCGCCGGGTGTGCTGGGTGGGCGCAACCGCTAAGGGCCATTTTCCTTGCGTTTCCGCGCACCCGCGCCTAAGCGCCGCCGGTCCCGCGGCCCCCCAGGCCTCAAGGATCCGCGCCATGGCATGCGGCCCGGTGCGGGGTTCGGCTGCTTTTGGCCCGCCACGGCAATGGTGCCGCGGCGGAGGAAAGACCGGCGGATACAACCGCTTGGCCGGAAACATCGGTATAGGAAACACATATGGCCAGTACGGCTGACATTGGGGCTAATCCCACACGCGACGATTTTGCCGCGCTTCTCGAAGAATCATTGGGCGGCAGCGCCGACGGCGGCTTTGAAGGCCGCGTCGTCAAGGGCACGATCACCTCGATCGAAGGCGACAAGGCCGTGATCGACGTCGGCCTCAAGAGCGAAGGCCGCGTTCCCTTGCGCGAATTCGCCATGCCCGGCCAGCCGCACGGACTTTCCGTCGGCGACGAAGTCGAAGTCTATGTCGACCGGGTCGAGAACGCCGATGGCGAAGCCATGCTCAGCCGCGACCGCGCCCGCCGCGAAGCCAGCTGGGACAAGCTGGAAGCCGAATTCGGCGAAGGCAAGCGCGTCGATGGCGTGATCTTCGGCCGGGTCAAGGGCGGCTTCACCGTCGATCTCGACGGCGCCGTCGCCTTCCTCCCCGGCAGCCAGGTCGATATCCGCCCGGTGCGCGATGTCCAGCCGCTGATGGATATTCCCCAGCCCTTCCAGATCCTCAAGATGGACCGCCGCCGCGGCAACATCGTCGTCTCGCGCCGCGCGGTGCTCGAAGAAACCCGCGCCGAACAGCGCAGCGGCCTGATCATGAACCTCGCCGAGGGCCAGATCATCGACGGCGTGGTCAAGAACATCACCGATTACGGCGCCTTCGTCGATCTCGGCGGGATCGACGGCCTGCTGCATGTCACCGACATGAGCTACAAGCGGGTCAACCACCCCAACGAAGTCATCAACATCGGTGATACGGTGAAGGTGCAGATCATCCGCATCAACCAGGAAACGCAGCGCATCAGCCTTGGCATGAAGCAGCTCGAAAGCGATCCGTGGGGCGATGTCGTCGCCAAGTATCCGGTCGGCGCCAAACTGCACGGCACGGTCACCAACATCACCGAATATGGCGCCTTCGTCGAGCTTGAGGCCGGTATCGAGGGCCTGATCCACGTCTCCGAAATGAGCTGGACCAAGAAGAACGTCCACCCGGGCAAGATCGTCTCGACCAGCCAGGAAGTCGATGTCATCGTGCTTGAGGTCGATAGCGACAAGCGCCGCATCAGCCTGGGCCTGAAGCAGGCCAACCAGAACCCCTGGGAAGCCTTCGCCGAGAAGAACCCGGTGGGCACCCAGGTCGAGGGCGAAGTCAAGAACGCCACCGAATTCGGCCTGTTCATCGGCCTCGACGGCGACGTCGACGGCATGGTCCACATGTCGGACATCGCCTGGGGCATTTCCGGCGAGGACGCGTTGGCGCTGCACCGCAAGGGCGAGCAGGTCAAAGCCGTGGTGCTCGACGTCGATGTCGACAAGGAGCGCATCTCACTCGGCATGAAGCAGCTCGAAAAGGGCGCGCCGGTGGCCGGAGCGGCGGCTTCTTCCAGCGGACTCAAGAAAAACCAGGTGGTCACTGTCACCGTGCTCGAAGTGCGCGACGGCGGGCTCGAGGTGCAGGCGGGCGAAGACGGCGCGACCGGCTTCATCAAGCGCAGCGACCTTGGCCGCGACCGCGACGAACAGCGGCCCGACCGCTTCCAGGTCGGCCAGAAGATCGACGCCATGGTCGCCGGCTTCGACCGCTCGAAAAAGCCCAACTTCTCGATCAAGGCGCGCCAGCTCGCCGAAGAGAAGGAAGCGGTCGAGCAGTACGGCTCGTCCGATTCGGGCGCGTCGCTGGGCGACATCCTCGGCGAAGCGCTGAAGGGCAAGAAGTAAGCCTTTTCGCTCGCACGAAACAGCAAGGCCCGTCCGGAGGCCCCCGCCTTCGCGGGGGCAGGCTAACCGGGCGGGCTTTTGCTTTTGCGGCAATGCGCCTAGGGTGACAGCGAGGAGTCACCCATGCTCGAAGTCCACCAGTTTCCCTGCCTCGACGACAACTACGGCTATCTGCTGCACGATAGCGCCAGCGGCGAGACCGCGTGCATCGATACGCCCGACGCCGGGGCCTATCTCGCCGAAGCACAGGCCAAAGGCTGGACGATCACCCAGATCTGGAACACCCACTGGCACCCCGATCACGCCGGCGGCAACGAGGCGATCAAGGCGGCAAGCGGCTGCACCATTACCGCCCCCAAGGCCGAGGCCGACAAGATCGCCGGGATCGACCGCGACGGTCGGCCAGGGCGACACCGTAACTCTGGGCGAATTCACCGCCCATGTCATCGACGTCGGCGGGCACACCAACGGCCACATCGCTTATCACTTGCCCGAAGCCCGGATCGCCTTCGTCGGCGACGCTGTTTTTGCACTGGGCTGTGGGCGGATGTTCGAGGGGACGCCGCCGCAGTTCTGGGCGAGCCTGTCGCGGGTCAAAGCACTGGCACCTGACACCGCGCTCTATTGCGCGCACGAATACACGGCAAGCAACGCCCGCTTCGCGATCCATGCCGACCCGAACAACAAGGCGCTCAAGGCCTATGCCGATGAAGTCGCGGACAAGCGCGCGCGGGGAGAGTGGACCGTGCCGACGCGTCTCGACAAGGAACTCGCCAGCAACCCCTTCCTGCGCGCCGACGATCCGGCCATGCAGGCGCGCTGGGCCAAAATGGGCGGAAAACTTGGCGATGCAGTGGCGACATTCGCGGCGCTACGGGCGGCGAAGGATTCGTTTTGAGTCCCTGCATTTCCTTTCCTTTTTCGTCATCCTGAACTTGTTTCAGGACCCATAGTGCCGCATGCTCGCCGCTTGCCGGAGGGAAGCCAACCGCGAGGTTTGCGCCAATCCTGCAACTGCGGAATAAACCGAGAAATGGGTCCTGAACCAAGTTCAGGATGACGGATCTGGATAGGTCGGGAGAGAACACATGGTTGGAATGCCGCTGGCCCATGTCAGCTGGGCGATTGCCGATAACGACGAGCGCAAACGCTGCGACGCGTTCTTCATGGATCTCTTCGGGGCCGAGCACGTCTACGAAATCCTGATCACCCCCGAAAACGAAAACACCGGGCTCGACCGCGAAGAGCGGCTGATGATGATCGGCGACACCATGGTCATCCCGATCGCCGCCGCCGGGCCGGGCCTGTCGCCGCAATCCCCCACCGGCGAGATGCTGCGCCGCAATGCCGGACCGATGCGCTGGCTGGGCCTCGCGCTCAAGGTAGCCGATCTGAAGGCGGCGGCCAGGCGGTTCGAGGAGAAGGGCTTCAAGCTGCATTACGATCCCGGCATGGAGGACATCTATTTCCTCGTCGGGCGCAAGCAGGCGCTCGGCATGCGGCTGGAAATCCTGGCGCACGACCTCCCCGACGATCCACGTCAGAAGCCGGGCTGGAATCCGATGCGCTGGCGCGACGAACATCCTTTGGGGATCGAGGGACTGCAAGCGATCGGAGTTTCCGCCCCCTCGGCCGAAGTGGCGCGAGACGTTTTCGGAGACAAGTTGGGATGGCGCGAGATCGGTGAGCGCGACCTGCCCGGCGACGGCGCGCTTTGCGTGGCCTTCGACTGCGGCGACACAACGATCGAAGCCCTGGTGCCGCGGAGCGGCGATTCCCCCCTAACCCGCCACTTGCGCGAGACCCAGGGCATCTATTGCCTGACTTTCAAGGTGCGTTCGGCGAAGGCGGCGGCTGACTATTTGCGCTCCAAGGGCCGCGACCTTGTCGGCGACACCGCTACACGATTCGCGATCAGGCCCGATCAAGCATTTGACCGCCTCATCTATTTCACTCAGAATGACATCGAGGGTTACCCGCCGCCGGGCTCGAAACTGCTCCAGCCGGCCGAGTTTCCCGCTTAGCGTCAAGAGGCGCGAGGAGAGGCAGCATGAGCGATGCGCGATTGACGATCGTTTCGGCCGATTGCCATGCCGGACCCCGGCTGATGGGCGATTACCGGCCTTTCATCGAAGAGCGCTTTCTCGGCGACTTCGACGATTACTGCGCGCGGATCGACCGCTACGAGAAGGAGATCGGCAGCGGGCTCGAAGCAGGCGGGGCGCCGTCCTTTGGCGAGACCGGGCTTTGGGATTCGGCCGCGCGGACGCATAGCCTCGATGGCGACGGCATCGCCGCGGAAGTGATCTTCGCCCAGGGCAGCGTCGCCTTTCACGCCTATCCGGCGGTGGGCGGTGGGCAAAAGCTCGATTTTCTCGCCAGCACCGAACAAATCGCCGCCGGTTGCCGCGCTTACAACCGCTGGCTGGCCGACCTCTGCGCCAGCGATCCCAGGCGCCACCTCGGCATCGCCCGGGTGCCGCTGCCCGATGTCGAAGCGGCGGTGGCGGAAGTCGAATGGGCGGCCAGGAACGGGCTGCGCGGCGGCGTGCACCTGCCGCCGGTCACTTCGGCCGAAGCCTTGCCCTATTTCAACGACCCGATCTACGAGCCGTTTTGGGCTGCCTGCGCGGCGAACAACATGGCGCTCAACATGCATGGCGGGGCGAACCTCTCCTACGGACCGGGTCCGGAGAATTTCGCGTTGACCCTCGCCGAAGTCGATTGGCTGAGCCACCGCGGCCTGTCGCACCTGATCTTTTCCGGCGTGTTCGAGCGTTACCCGAACCTCCACCTCGCCATGACCGAACAGCGCAACCACTGGGTCCACCAGCTGCTCGACGATTTCGACTCGGTCTATGTCCACACCGGAAAGTTCGGCGCCAATGCCCGTCTGCCCCGCAAACCCAGCGAATATTTCATGACCAACTGCTTCGTCGGCGCGAGCTTCCTGTCGCGGCCCGAATGCGCCAAGCGCGGCGAAGTCGGCGCGCGAACCTTCATGTGGGGGTCGGACTATCCGCACAGCGAGGGCACCTGGCCCTATACCAATCAGGCGCTGCGCTATGCCTTCGACTGTGACGTGCCGAGCCGCGAACTGCACGCCATGCTCGCGGGCAACGCGGCGCGGTGCTATTATCTCGATCTCGACGAATTGGCGCCGATCGCCGCACGGATCGGCCCGACCGAAGCGCAATTGCGCGAACCGATCGACGTGCTCCCGGGCGAAGCGCCGGACGACGAGCCGGTGCGCAGCTGGGCCTTTCGCCGCCACGGCGCCTGGCACTGAGCAAGGGGAGACGAAACATGGAATTCCGCCCGCTCCATCCCGATTTCGGCGCCGAAGTAACCGGTTTCGACATAAAACGCGGCCGCGCCCAGGCCGATATCGAGACCCTGCGCGAAGCCTACGACCGCTATTCGATGCTGCTGTTCCGCGGCGGCGGGCACTTGCCGCACGAACGGCATATCGAAGTGGCCGGCTGGTTCGGCCCGCCCGATCCGGTCGATAACAGCGGCAAGGGCGATTTCGTCTCAGTGTTGCATAACCGGGATGCGGCGGGAAGCCTGCAGCTGCCGTTCCATAGCGACCTCACCTATACCGACGAGCCGATCAAGGCGATCTGCCTGCAGGCGATCGAGCTTCCCGGATCGCCGACTTCGACGACTTACGTCAGCAATGAGGCCGCCTGGAAGCACCTGCCGGACGATATGAAGCGCAAGCTTGAGGGGCTTACGCTTCGGCACGTCCACATCTCGCAGGTGGCCGAATATGACTGGCCGCCTTTCATCGCCGACCACCCGGTCAAGTTCCCGCACCCGCGCAATGGCCGGCCGCTGCTGCTCTGCACCGAGCACCACGCGACGCAGATCAACGAGCTTGAGGAAGCCGAAAGCCAGGCGCTGATCGACCAGCTCTTCGCGCACCAATATGCCCCTGAGCGGCAATACGACCACGTCTGGCAACTGAACGACGTGATGATGTGGGACAATCTCGCCGTCCAGCACGCCCGGCGCGAGCATTCGGATTTCGCCGGCGGCCCGCGCGCGCTGCAGCGGGTGGCGTTGTGCGAGATCACGCTTGCAGGAATCGATCGACCGCGCGCGGGCGAAACAGGCTGCTTGAGCAATCACCAGAGGAGACCCGGAATGCCCACCCCCGATATGCCCCAGAAGGCCCCTTACGCCGTCGCGGTCGAAGCGGGGAAAAGCTACTGGTGGTGCGCTTGCGGCAAGAGCGGCAACCAGCCGTTCTGCGACGGCAGTCACAAAGGCAGCGAGTTCGCGCCCAGCAAGTTCGAAGCGGAGGAAAGCAAGACCGTCTATTTCTGCGGCTGCAAACAGTCGAAAAACGGCGCGCTATGCGACGCGACGCATCGCGGTCTCTGAACCCGTTTCAGGTCCCGTAGCGGCGCATATCGCGTCGCCCAGGCCCCGGCATAGCTGGATCAGCCCGCCGAGTTCGGCGATGTGCAGCGGACGCAGGAAACGCAGACCGGCGAGGCCGGCTTGCGCCCAGCGCACTTCGCCGGCGAGATCGCCGTAGCCATCGATGCGAACCTTGACCGGCTCTCCGGGGGCGAATTGTTCCGCGCTGGTAATGCCGACCCGGCAGCCTTCGAGCGACAGTTCGACCAGAAGACCATCGCGCCGTTTTCCCTTGGCCGGACACAGGCTGGCCTTGCGGCGAACCGCGAAACGCTGGTGCTTGCGAATGCTCAGAATTGTCACTGTCTCGAACCCCGTTTTTGCCCGTTGCAGCTAATGGTTCGAGAAGAACACGGAGTCGTTACGAATTGGTTCCCAGCCCGTTCGATTCGTCCTGTCCGGCTATCGGCCCGGCCTGCCCGAAAGCAATTGCCGGCAGACAGGCCCGATGATAGCCAATCCGGCAACGATGGAAGGGCCGGAAAAATGGCTGGAGACGGCGGCGACGACGTCCCGTACCCAGGAGCTCCACCGGCGGCCAGGCTGCACATTCTGCGCGAGCTTGAGGCAAGATTCGGCAAACTCGTCGATGACCTCGACACGCTGGGTCTGACGCTCGCCGCGGCGCGCACCGAACACGCGCTCGATGCATTCAGACGGGAAGCCGAGCGGTTGACTCCGGGATAGAGTTGTCAGGTGATCTGCGCCGGGATGTCAACGAAGCCGGCGAACAGCCGCACCACATTGGTCCCTTCGAACTCCGCCTCGAAGGTGTCGGGATGGACGAAAGTGTCGGCGAACCAGGGATAGAGCCGCGGGTCGAAGGATTCGCGAATCCAGGCGATCGCCTCGCTCACCGATTTGCTGTCGCGCGCGGCCATCGGATAGGACAGCCAGATATCGCGCCGGAATGCGAGATCGAGGTCGATCGGCACCACCGAGCGGGTGATAGCGCGCGCGTAAGTCGGCAGCATGCCGATGCCGATGCCCTTGGCGATCGCCCAGAAGTGCGCGGCGCTGCTGTTGGTTTCGAGCGCAAACAGCCCGGGCGGCGGCTGTTCGCCGAACAGCACCGGCAGGATCTCGTCCTTCATCTGCTCGCCGGTCTGGATCACCAGGTGGTGATCGCGCACTTCCGCCATCGACCGGGGAACGCCGTTCTCCCGGATATATTCGGGTGAAGCGAAGGGCATCAGGTGCAGCGTGCCAAGCCTGACGCAAACCGCGTCCGGGTCTTCGGGGCGGACGAGCTGAACCGCGATGGTATTGCTGTCGGCAAACCGCATTGTCGGCGCCATGGTGCATTCGAGATTGATCTGCGTTTCCCGGTTGCCTTGCCTGAAATCGGCGAGGCGCGGCACCATCCAGAACGTGCCGATGCCTTCGGTCACCGAGAGATGGATAGCCGAGGACAGCCCCGCTGGCTGCGTTCGCGCCTTGCCGATGCCGCGGCTCGCCGCCGCCATTTCCTTGGCGACTTCGGCGAGGCGCGATCCGGCCCCGGTCAGCCGCACGCCCTTGGGGTTGCGTTCGAACAGGGCGACGCCGGTGATGTCCTCGAGCCGCTTGATGTGGCTGCGCACGGTATTGGGGGCGACATTGAGCGCCAGGGCCGCCGCCTTGAAGCTGCCCGCCGGAGCCACCGCGAGGAATATCCTGATATCGTCCCAGTCGAGCTGGCTGAGCCACTCGCTGGCGACGCTGTCAGAAATTTGCACCCCCCTGTTCAAAATCCGGATTCCTAACCCTTGCAACTAGTCGGCTAATCATGCCCCGGGATGTTTCGGGACAGACATCTCTGGGGCGCAGTATGCATATCGAAAGGAATTTTAGCAAACCGGCGAACGGCTTCAGGCATATGCGACTGTCGGGCCGTTTCAAAGCGCTGATCGAGGCAAAGGCGGCGAGTTACACGCCGCGCGATGCGACTCTCGATGAGCTGCTGGAATTCGAACGGGAATCCCGGCTGCACATAGCCGGGCTTGCCGCTACCGATGTGCTGCTGCGCCTCCATGACTGGAACCCTTCGATCTTTCAGGTCGTCGAACAGGCCGCCTCGGGACGGGCGGCCGGTTTCAGCGCCCAGTTGCCGCTGAGCGCCGCCGGGGTCGAGGCGCTGCAACAGGGCCGTTTCTCGGCGGGCGATCCCGACACCACGCACCTTGTCCGTGACGGCGAGTCCGCCGAGGGTATCTATGTCTGGCTGACGCTTTCGCCGCGCGCGCTGGTCGCAACGGTCGCCGGCCTGGCGCGCTACCTCGCCCGCTATGCCCCGCGCGGCTGCAAGCTGTTCACCACGCCGGCCAACGAAGGGCTCGGCCAGCTGCTGGTCGACAGCGGCTTCGAACCCGCCCGCCGCCACTACCCCAAAGCGCCCGAGGCGCTGATCATGGCCTTTCCCGAGCATGAGACCGGAGGGCCCGGCCAGGGCAAGATCGACGTCAATGTCGCGCGCACGCTCGACGATCTCGCCAAGGTGATGACCGTGCGCGCGGCAACCTACATGTATGAGCAGGAATGCCCCTACGACGAGGAATTCGACGGCAACGATCTGACCGGCACGCACTTGCTCGGCACGATCGGCGGCGAGCCGGCGGGCTGCATCCGCATCCGCTATTTCGCCGACTTCGTGAAGTTCGAGCGGCTTGCCGTGCGCCGCGAATTTCGCGCCAGCAAGCTCTCGTTCCGGCTGGTGCGCGAAGCGATGCGCTTTGTCGCGCAGAAGGGCTATGCGCGGGTCTATGGCCATGCGCGCTTCGATCTGGTGCGCTTCTGGGAGACTTTCGGGTTCCGCGCCATGCCGGGCAGGCCCGCCTTCGCTTTTTCCGATGTCGAATATGTCGAGATGGAAGGACCGATCCGGCTCAACGAGCGCAAGGTGGCGCTGGGTGACGATCCCCTGCGGATGATCCGCCCGGAAGGCGCCTGGGACGAACCGGGTGTGCTTGAGCGGCGCGGCGATCCCGCCCGCCAGGGCCGCATCGGCGAGCTTCTGGCGCGCCGCGTGGAGCCCCTGCATGCCTGAAGCGACCACGGTCGAGCGGGTCACGGCGGCGATCGTGACCCGCCGCAATCGCAACCGGCTCTTGCCCGACAGGTTTTTTGGCGATCCGGCCTGGGACGCGCTGCTCGAACTCTACGCCGCCGAGGCGCAGGGCGAAGCCATCGCCTTGCCGGAGCTGGCGGCGCGGCTGGGCGTAGCCGAAAGCCTGGCACGGCGATGGACCGATATTCTCGGGACCGTGGGACTGCTGGTCATGACGAAAGGCAACCTGGCGATTTCGCCAGAGGGCAAGCGCAAAATTGAGGCGATCTTTTTGCAGGCTTAGAGCGGCAAATACTTTATATTAAACCCGTTCTTCTCTCCCAGTGGGGAGAGGATCGAAGGCTTGGCAGCGTGCTGCCTGGCCGCAGTCGGCGAGGGGGTTGTGCACCCTAGATGTCGAACACCCCTCTCCCAGCTGCGCTAGCTCCTATCGGAGCAAGCTTCGTTATCCTCTCCCCTCAAGGGGAGAGGGGTTCCCGATTTAGATTTTGCGCTCAGACTCTACGCCGCCGGCGGCACGCCCTTGAAGGTAATCCGCCGCAGTTTCCTCGGCCCAGTGAAATCGGCGACGCCGCGGTGCTGGGTCACGCGCTCTTCCCACACCGCGACCGTGCCCAGCCGCCAGGGACGGCGGATGTGGAATTCGGGGGTGTTGATGTGGGCGAACAGCATGTTCAGCAGCGCGTCGCTTTCGCCCGCACTCATGCCGACCATGCATTCGGTGTAGTTGGCGTTGACGAACAGGAATTTGCGCCCCGTGACGGGATCGCGGCAGACCACCGGGTGCACCGCCGTCGGGCTCTCCTTCAGGAACGGCAGCCGCGCGGTGGAATGCTTGGCCTCAAGCCCGTCGAGCAGGCGCTGGTAGTGCGAGGAGAGGCCCTCCCATGCCGCGTACATGCTCGCCCACATGGTGTCACCGCCCACCTCGGGCAGTTCGAACGGGGTGAGCATCGCCGCTTGCGGCGGCAGTGCCATCGCCGTGCCATCGGTATGGAAATAGTTGATCCGCGCGCTCTTCATCGGGACCTGGTCGGAATCGATGTAGACGCCCTCGCTGTTGCCCTGCTTCATCGACAGGCCATAGCCGTCTTCCTTTTCGCCGACCCAATTGGCGAAAGTGTCGAACTGTTCGGCGCTGACGGTGTCGGGGAAATCGAAATAGAGCAGGCCGTAATCGTGCAGAGCATTACGCAGCTTTTCCGCCGTCGCTTCGTCCGCCGGGCCTGTCAGCGAGACGCCGTGCACGACCGCGCCGCCAGCGCCGGTCACTTGCTCGAACCGCAGAGTCTCGATTTTCGCGGGTGCATTCATGACACTGTCTCCACCATGCAGGGCTCTACCTTGGTCCCGCTGAAGAAGGCGGGGTTTACCCCGGCGAAGAACTCGGCCGGATAGTCGAAGGTGAACCGGCGAAAATCCTCGCGGCTGAACAGGCCATGCTCGACCAGCTCCCAGGCCTCGGGCAGAATGCCGGCGGCGTCGGGCACGTCCCAGTGGCCCATGTCGGAACCGAGCACCGCGCGCAGCCGCGCGCCACCGGGGTTGGTCCTGGGGTTGTAGGCCCAGACCGCCGAGGGATCGTCCGCCTCGCAGCCGAAGTAGAAGCGTTTGACGAACAGCTCCTCGATGTCGGCGACAGATTCGATGCCGCAGGCGGCCCAGTCGTCGGGCGCATCCTTGGTGCCGAGCTGGAGCATGATGCCGTGCGGCAGATCTTCCAGCTTCCGGCGGATGCGCTCGTCGCCGCGCGTTTCGAGCAGCCGCAGAAACTCGGGTCCGCTGGCCTGGGCGCCATCGACCAAACGCTGGATCGCCCCCTTGTTGCGCTTCTCCCAACGGTGGACCAGCTCGGCATAGAGTGTGCAGGCCCAGCCGGCGCCGCATTCGAGGAACTGGAACTTGAGCCCCGGGAACCGCCGCGTCACCCCGCCGAGGAACAGCGAACGACAGAGGATTTCGCCGGCCTCGGCGAAACAGGTGGTCTGGTTGAAGATGTAGTTGGTGGGGCTGGTGCGCCAGCCGGTGGCGGCGGTGGTGCCGTGCGAGACCAACGGCACCTTCAGTTCCTCGCATTTCGCCCAGAACGGATCGTAGTCGAAGGGGCTGTCGATGCCGAAGCTGTCGAAGCGGTAGGCCGCGTTGTAGAGTTCGGGGTGCTGGCGGTGGATCGAGGGGATCGGCCGCGGCACCGAGCCGATCATCGCCACCTTGAGCCCCAGGGTGTTCACCGCATAATCGAGTTCGGCGATTGCTTCGGACGGATTCATCATCGGGATCGCCGCCGCCGGAGTCATGCAATTGGCGTAAGCGCCAAACGCCTCCGCATTGACGATGTTGAGCGCCCGGCAGATTGTCTGGCGCAGCTCGCTGTCCTCGATATGCGGAAAGATCAGCGCCGAGCTGGGGTAGAGCACCGAAAAATCGATGCCGATTTCTTCCAGCCGCTCGGCCCGCAGCGCCGGGATCATCGCCGTCGCCCGGTCTAGCGCATGAGCGTGCGGCGGGCCCCAGCCGGGGATCGGCGTCCAGTCGTCGAGGCGCTGTTCGGGCGTCTGGCTCGCCCATTTTCCGGCGCCGAAGGCCTGGCCGACCGGGCCGGTATGCGCCATCAAATAGGCCCGCATATCGGGCGCATTGGCCAGCCTGTCGCGCATCGCCGATCCGGCAAGCTCGCCCGCCAGCTCGATGAACCGGTCGGCCAGCACCGGCATGAATTCGGCGTAGTGTCCGTCGGAATCGATCACCGCGTGATCGAGCTGGGCTTTGATCTTCAGCGGTTCGTAAGGACCGTTATGTGCGGACATGGTTCACTCCCTCAGGCAGTCACCCGCTCGCGCGCCGGCGTGCGGCGCACCGTGCGCCCGGGCCGTGCGCCCAGATCCTCGCCATTGGCCAGCACCTGCTCGCCATTGACGTAAGTCGCAACATAACCCTTTGCCTTCTGCACCATGCGGCGGCCATTGCCGGGCAGGTCCTGGACAAACTCCGGCACGCCCATGCGTATCGCCGCCATGTCGATCAGATTGATATCGGCGCGCATACCGGGCGCCAGCACTCCGCGATCGTAGAGTCCGAAAGCGCGCGCCGTGTCGCTGGCGAGCGCCTTGACCGCTTCCTCGATAGGCAGCTTCGGCCCGCGATCACGATCGCGCACCCACTGGGTCATCACCGTGGTCGGCGATGTGACGTCGCACAAGCCAAGGCAATGCGCGCCGCCGTCGCCCAGGCCGATGATGCTGGCGGGGTGGCGGATCATGTCGAACACCGTGCCGGCATCGCCGCTGGCATAGTTGGCCACCACCGCGAGGAACATGGCATCGCCCTGGCCGGCGCTGAGCAGATCGTAGAACAGATCGATCGACGAAGTACCCTTCCTGCCCGCCTCGGCGCCGAGACTGTCCTTCACTTCGGGTTCGTAGTTCGGCGGATCGCTCATGTGATACATGGTGTCGAAGAACCACGCCCGTTCGGCGAGCAATGCGTGCGCCTCAGCCAGCACCAAGGCCCGCACCGCCGGATCGCGGAGACGTGCGGCCCGCTGCGCGGTGCTGGCCGATGCGGCGGTCTTGGCGAACTCGGGCAGCTTCTCGAACGGGTTGCGCCCTTCGAGCGACATGATCGCGTTGAGCGGGCGCGGCAATATCTGCGGAATCAGCTTGGCGCCTTCGGCATTGGCCGCATCGATCATCGCCATGATCCGCTGCCAGCGGTCCGGGTCCTGATGGTCCTGCACCACCGGAAAAGTGATGCGCATGTCGCCGGCCAGGCTCATCCGCCGCAGCAGATCGGTCTCGGCCTCCCATGGCGACCATTCCTGCGGCCCGTAGTACGAGGCCGGGCTGGTCTGGATGATACCATCCCGCGCGCCGACCGCTTTCGAGATGGCGAGCAGTTCCGCGTCGGAGGCCTTTGTGCCCGGCACGAAAGCGTCCTTGAGCATGTTGCGGTTCGACGAACAGCCCAGCGCCCCGGCTTCGATCGCCTCGCCGATCATCGCGGCGATCGCCTCGATCTCCTCGCCGCTGGCCTCGCCCTCGATGCCGCGTTCGCCCATCAGGTAAGTGCGCACGCCGCCGTGCGGCACCAGCACGCCGACATCGATCGCCCGCGGGGTCGCATCGAGGCAATCGAGGTATTCGGAGAATGTCTCCCAGCCCCAAGGCACCCCGGCGCGCAGGGTCTCCAGCGGGATGTCCTCGATCTTGTGCATCAGATCGAGCAGGAATTCGTGACTGTCGGGCCGCGCCGGAGCAAAACCGAGGCCGCAGTTGCCCATGATCGCGGTGGTGGAACCATGCCACGAGCTGGGCGTCATCAACGGGTCCCAATAGACCTGGCCGTCGTAATGGGTGTGGACATCGACCCAGCCCGGGGTGACGTGCAGGCCATCGGCATCGACCACCCGCGCGCCGGGACTGTCGATCCGGCCCATGTCGGCCACCAAGCCGTCCTCGATCAGAACGTCGGCGATCCGCGCCGCACCGCCGGTTCCATCGACCACGGTGCCGCCCTTGATCAGGATTTTGCCGGCCATTGTTCTCTCTCCCACTCTGGAACTCAGTACAGCGTATGGATTGTCTGGCATTGCACCCCAAAATCCCGCTCATCCTGAGCTTGTCGAAGGACCCTCGTGCGCCCGCACCCTCACCATTACAATCCGGTGCTTCGACAAGCTCAGCATGAGCGGGTCTGATAGGGCTTTGCGCAATCCAGACTAACCGTCCAGCTCGATTGCGCTTTCCGGGCACACTTCCGCGCCCGCGCGCGCCTGTTCTTCGAGCCCCGCCGGCACTTCGTGGCCGTCCGATGCGTTGTAGCCCATGTCGTCGAGTTCATAGACATCCGGCGCGGCCTGGATGCACAGCTGCGCGCCGCAGCAAAGATCGGCTTTTACGGTTATTTTCATGGTTCTCGTCTCGTCCTAATTCAACAGTACATGCATTGGTCCGGGCCCGCGCTGGACCAGGCTGCCGGTGAGCTTGGCAGCCGGCATGTTTGGATCCCAGCGAATGTTCGGAAACCGATCGAGCAACGCGCCCAGCGCCGCGGAAATCTCCTGCCGCGCGACATGCTGGCCCAGGCACGAGTGCGCGCCCGCCGCGAAAGCGACCGAGCGGTGGAACGGGCGGTGGATGTCGAAGCGCTCGGGGTTTTCCCAGCGCGCCGGATCGCGGCTGGCGGCGCCGACCACGACATGCAGATGCGCGCCCTCGGGCAGCTCGACGCCTTCGAGCACGGTGTCGCGCTTGACCTTGCGCGGGAACATCGGCTCGCCCAGCCAGCGCACCGATTCGAGCACGGTCTGCCCCATCAGCGAGCGATCGGCCTGCAGGTCGGCGAGCTGGTCGGGATGGTTGAGCAGCGCGTAGAGCGCATTGCCCATCTGCCGCCAGGTGGTCTCTCCACCGGCGAAGACAATCAGGCGGCAATAGGAGGTCACTTCCTCGTCCGTGAGCCGGCGCATCGAGCCGTCGTCTTCCTCGATCACGGCGTGGACCAGGCTGGAGATGAGATCGTCGCAGGGGTTTTCGCGCTTCTCGCGAATCGCCCGTTCGAACACCGCGGCGGTCGCGGCGCGCGCGGACATACGTTCGCCGCTGTTCCTGGCATGCAGGCCCACCAGCATGTGCTGGCGCAGCTCCAGCCCCTCGCCGAAGGTCAGGCCGAAACCGCCGGTCATGGTGTGGAGCGGCAGGCGGGCGAAAAAGCCGCCGTTGATTTCGGCCGCGTTCTTGCCGGCGAGCCCCTCGACCAGATCGTCGACCAGCGGATCGATCACTTTCTCGCGCCACCAGGACTCGGCCAGGCCCGGCTGGAACAGCGGCTGGAGCAGATCGCGGAACCTGCGGTGGCGCAGGCCGTCCATGCTGAGGATGGTATCGCCGAACTCGTCGGCGGTGCCCATGTCGTTATACGAAGTCCGACCAGAAATCGTCCTTGCGGGTGAACACGTCGCTCACCGCGTTGAAGCCGAGCACGGTGTAATAGGTGGTGCCAGGCCGGTAGAGCCCGCCGCCGCTGACCTCGGGCGGAAAGCCCATGGCCTCGGCGATTGTGCCCTTGTGCACCGGGCCCCGGGCAAGCAGTTCCGCCCACTTGGGATAGGGATCGTCGATCACGCCGCCGCCGGCGGCCGCCTGTTCCTCCAGCTGGAACAGATCGCCGAGATCGTAATCGTTGATCGAGCGCTGGCTATCCATGGCGCATGCTCCTCTCCACCTCGGGTCCGCCAACTGCCATTGCGGCGCGCAGCCACCGTTCGGGCCTGATTTCGATTCCCGGCCCCTCTTCGGCGAAAACAATGTCGGCGAAAAGCATGCGCCCGGTCAAGGGATCGAGATGCGCCCGCAAGACCAGATCGCCCGCGCGTCCGTCCAGCCGGGTGTCGAGCGTCGGGCAACCGTCGAGCCAGTTGCCCGGAGCGAGGGCGAGAACCGCCCCGGATGACCCGGCGATGGCCCTCCCCGCGACCTGGACGATGCCGGGATAGATTGGCGCCATTTCCTCGTTCAGGCCATCCAGCGCGATGGGCGCTTCGTCCACCGGGCAGCGCGCCGGTTGGCTCTCGGCGAGGCGCTCGCGCCTGATCGCCTCGCGGCGCGCTTGGGTGGCGGCAACATCGATTTTTCCAGAACCATCGAAGACCGAGCCATAGACCAATTCGGCGATCGCCGCATCGAGCCGGTCCTGTTCGAGGTCTCCCTCGAGAGCCTCGACATCCCGATCGAGCGGATCGCCGAAACCGCCGCCCGAGGCGCAGTTGAGCTCGAAATGCTCGCCCGGCATCAGCTCGACCCCGACCGCCTGGATATGCAGCGCTTCGCTGCTGCCGTCGGCAAACCGCCGCAAATACTGCATGGTCGCCCCCGGCAGTCCGCCCGCCGCGCCCGATTGCGGGAACCAGGCCTTGGTGCCGGTGAGGTTGCCGGTCAGCACATCGACGCCGTGCGGCTGAAACGTCTGATAGCAGCCCGCGCCCGAGCGGTGCTGGCCATAGCCATGCTCGCCGAGCCGCACCCCGCGCTCGCCGAACAGCACCGGATAGACCGCTTCGAGCACTTCGACGTCGGCCAGCTCCATCTTGCTGCCCGACTTGGTCAGGCTCGACTTGAGGTCGATGCCGTCGCGGTCGTGCCCCGCCGGGCTGCCGCACATCGAGCCTTCGAGCACGGTGTAGACCCGCCGCTGCCCGTCGAAATCCGGGATAGTACCACCGCCCGACCCCATAGGCCGCCGGCGCCGGCGCGGTCAGCAGTTCGCGGCCCTTGGCCTTCAGCGAGGCATGAATCGCCAGCGACAGGCACTGCCAGGCTGCCGCATCGACCGCCATCGCCGCGTCCATGTGCGCGGCGGCAATCGGCGCGGGCGAGACCGAATCGACCAGCGTCCCCGGCGTGGTCGCGATCTCGACGACGTCGTAGAGCGACTGATTGATCGGCAGTCCGGGCGCCAGGAGTTCGCGCAGCCGCGGGACGATCGCCGCGCGCAGGATATAGGCCTTGCTGTTGAAGAAATGCGGCACCTGCGGCGGCGCTTTCGTGAAATCGAAGCGCAAATGCTCGCCGGCGACTTCCAGCGTGCAGGGAATCTTGAGCAGGCTGTCCTTGTATTCGACCCTGGCGACGGCGTGGTAGTGCCCGTCCTCGATCTCGCCGATCCGGCGGCGCAGCACGGCAAGGCCGCTGGCGATCAGGGCGCGCGAGGAGGCTTCGAACTCCACGATCCCCATGCCCGCGACCATCCGCGCGATCTTCCTTGAAGCGACATCCGCGCCGATCACCAGGCTGCGCACGTCCATTTCGACGAGATCGGCGCTGCGGATGTTGATGCGCAGCACGTTCCAGATATCGGCGACTTCCTTGCCTTGCCGGATCAATCGCACCGGCGGCAGCCGCAGCGCCTCCTGAAAGCACTCGGTCGCTTTGACCGCCGATGAGCCGGGCACCATGCCGCCCATGTCCATCATGTGCGCGGTGAGCGCCACCCAGGCGACACGGCGGCCCTCGACGTAGACTGGCTGCTGGATGACCACGTCCTGCGGATGCACGCCGCCGCCCGAATGCGGATCGTTGGCGATGAACAGATCGCCCTCGGCGATGGAGTCGCCATGAACGGAAATCGTGGTGCGCACCGAATGCATGGCGACGCCGAACTGGATTTCCATCGTGCTCGAACCGGACAGGACATTGCCCTCGGCATCGAGAATGGTGACGGAGTAATCCTTGCTCTCGGTAACGATCGGGCTGATCGCGGTTTGCTCGACCGCCGCCCCCGCTTCCTGGCCGATCGCCTCGAGCTGGGTGCGTAGCAGTTCGGGCGCGATCGGATCGGCGATGACATCGAGGGCGTGCGCGGTAGCCATGGGCGGCCTGTTCTCCCGAGTGCTTTTGCCGGGAGCCTAACACGGCTTTCGGGCGATAGGCAGCACATTCGTAGGCGCGATCCTCTCCATTTTTGCGCAGCACAAATGGGGAGGTGGCAGTCGCCGAAGGCGGCTGACGGAGGGGTATTGCAGCGTCGGAAATACCCCTCCGTCAGCGCTGCGCGCTGCCACCTCCCCATTTGCACTACGTGAAAATGGGGAGGATCAGTAGAACATACAAACGTCCTGCATGCCCACTTGGAGAATGGAGCATGGCATGCTCTAACCCGGCGAAATAGAACGAACGCGAAAACAGAGGAGCCTCGAAGCACATGGAACTCGGCCTGCTGTACGAATTCGACTGCCCGCAACCCTGGGGCAGCGAGCATCCCTGGGGCCAGCGCACCGCCGAACGCGCCGCCTACAAGGAAAATATCGAGCAGATCGTGCTCGCCGACAAGATGGGTTTCGAGGCGGTCTGGCTGGTCGAGCACCACTTCCGCGAGAACCGCAGCCACATGCCCTCGAACGAGGTCGTGCTGGGCGCGCTCAGCCAGATTACCGAGCGGATCAAGCTCGGCTTCGGCGTCAGCCTGATGCCGCACGAATTCATCCACCCGGCGCGGGTTGCCGAGAAAGTCGCGACGGTGGACCTCTTGTCCCGAGGGCGGGCGATCTGGGGCATGGGCCGGAGCACCCCGATGGAACAGCTGGCGTTCGGCGTCGATATCGCCGAATCGAAGAAGAAGATGCTCGCCGCCGCCAAGACCGTCACCGGCATGTGGGAACAGGAATATTACGAGGAAGACTCCGAATACCTGAAGTTCCCCAAGCGGATGGTGACGCCGAAGCCCTATCAGTATCCGCACCCGCCGGCTTGGATGGCGGCCTCGACCGCAAGCTCGGCGACGATGGCCGGCGAAAACGGCTGCGGCCTCTTGTGCTTTTCGATCATGCAGCCGCTCGGCGCGCTCAAGCAGGTGATCGACGCCTATCGCGAGGCGCAGAAGCGCGCGGTGCCCGTCACCGCGGTCCACACCAACAAGGTCGGCATCTACACCCTGGTCCACTGCGCCGAATCGCGCGACGTGTTCGAGACCAACCGCCTGTGGGAATCGATGTGGTGGTGGTACAAGGGCATCTCCGAATTCCACCTCAAATGGGAAATGGCGCACCTCAGCCCCGAACAGCAGGCGCAGGCCTTTCCGCTGCTCGAATCGCGCGCCAAGGGCGAGTTCGACATCACCGAATTCGACCGCGAGGACATGGTCATCGTCGGCACGCCGGACGAATGTCTGGAAAAGCTGGCGCGCTATGACGATGCCGGGGTCGATCAGCTGTTGTGCTACCTCAACTTCGGCTGGCTACCGCACGAGGCGGTGATGAAGTCGATCGAGCTGCTCGGCACCTATGTCATCCCGCAGCTCAAGAAATACGGCAAGGGTGCGCTGGCCAAGAGCATGGAAGGACAGATCCGCCACGCCGAGGAGTCGATTACCTCGCAGATGTGGGCGGCGCCGGCGGGGTAGGGATGGCCGCGCTCGCCAACTATGGCAGCCAGACCGGGGCGATGCGCGACTACTTCGCCGAGGGCGAGGCGCGCGCCATGGCGCTGGGCAACCGCGGGCCGCTGCGGTTAGGGGCGGACAGGCGGCTCGATCCGGCAATCGTTGAAGCTTACGAGCGGGTCGGCTTCTACGTGTTCGAAGGTGCGATCGCGCCGGAGGAACTGGCCGAGCTTGAAGCGAACTACCGCGAAGTGTTCGAACGGCTGCCAACCGCGCCCGATTCCGATGTGGACCGGGAAGGCCGCCCCGCGCTCGGCCGCGAATGCGAACTGCCGCTGGTGCACTGGGCCAGACCCTTGAGCGACCCGCTCGGCGGCACCGCGGCCGGGCAAGGCCGCCATCCGGTCAAGATGTTCGAGCCCGCACCCGCCAACAATGCGCCCGAATGGTCGGTCTCCTCGATCCTCGCCCCGCTCTATCACTGCGAGGCGATGCTGCGGCTCTACGGCCACCCCGGCCTGCTCGGCGTCGCCGCCACGATCATCGGCGACGATTTCACCCCGTTCCAGGAAGGCATCATCGTCAAGCTGCCGGGTGAAGGCCGCATCTTCCCCTGGCACCAGGACGGCACCACCCATTGGGACAGCCCCACCTGGCACATGCACGCCCACGGCTTCAACTTCATGCCGCAGCTCTACGGCTCGACCGCGGCAAACGGCGTGTGGTTCGTCCCCGGCACGCATGCGAGCGGCAAGGCCGATATCCGGGCGTTGGCGGAGCAGGCCGGGAGCGAGCGGCTGGCGGGCGCCGTGCCACTCATCGCCAGGCCCGGCGATGTCGCCATTGCCAACCGGCAGACGCTCCACGGCTCTTTCGCCAACACCAGCCCGGATATCCGCGTGACCCTCAACATGGGTTTCCTGCCGCGCCAATCGGTGCTGGGCGCGGGCGGGCGCATGCACGACGGCGAAACCGCGGCGACCTTCGACGAGGCCTGGGTGGCGAAACGCTCCGAAGCGATCGGCTATGCCCTCGCGGCGCGGCGTGCGCGTTGGCCGGAGGAGCAGGGGTTTGTCTACAAGCCGCATGCCGAAGCGGGAGCGAAGTTCGAATGGAACGCGGCAGCGCACGAGGCGATGCGCGATTACAACCGCTGGGATACCCGAATCTGACGCGCCCGTCTTGCACCCGTGCGCGCGCCGGGGCAGAGGGCGAGCCATGCAAATCCAGGGCAACACATTCGTCATCACCGGTGGGGCGAGTCTGATCGGCAGCCATGTCGCCGACCGGCTGCTCGCCGAGGGCGCAGGTGAAGTGGTGCTGCTCGACAATTTCTCGCTGGGCACGCCCGAGACCGTGGCGCACCTTGACGGCGATCCCCGCGTGAAGCTGCTCAAGGGCGACATCCTGCGGGTCGAACGAGCTCTACGACGCGTTCAAGGGCGCCCAGGGCGTCTTCGCCATTGCCGGGTTCCTAACCCTGCCGCTCAGCCAGAACCCGCCGCTGGGGCTGGCCGTCAATGTCGAGGGCCAGGTCAACACCTTCGAGGCCTGCCGCTATGCCGGCGTGCAAAAAGTGATCTTCTCCTCCTCGATCGCCGCCTACGGCGAGCCGGAAGGCGATGGGCTGATCGACGAAATGTCGCCCGCCAACCTCGCAAGCTATCAGCCCGGATCGATGCTCTATTCCTGCACCAAGCTGATCGGCGAGGCGCTGTGCAAACTCTACAGCCAGAAGCACGGGATCGATGCCGTGGCGCTGCGCTATTCCACCGTCTACGGCGAGCGCCAGCACTACCGCGGGGTCAACGCGCTCTACATCATCCAGAACTACGACCGCATCATGCGCGGCGAGCGGCCGACCCTGCCGGGCGACGGCAGCGAGGTGCACGATTACATCCACGTCGCGGACGTGGCGCGGGCCAATGTCATGGCGATGGCTTCGGATGTCACCGGCGAGGTGTTCAACGTCGTCAGCGGGGTAGAGACCACAGTGAAGCGCATTGCCGAAATCCTGCTCGAGATCGCCGGAAGCGAATTGCAGCCGCTCTATGCCGACGATGCCGGCGCGGTGAAGGCGACCGCCAGCGCATCTCTGAAGCTCAGCCGCGAGAAGGCGAAGCGCATGCTCGGCTGGGAGCCGGAAGTGAGCGTCGAGACGGGGGTGCGGCGGTTGACCGGCTGGCTGAAGGAGCAGGCGTGAGTTTGGATTATCTCACGCGAAGGCGCGAAGGCGCAAAGATGTTGCGCTTGCGGCGAAGCCGCTTTTGCAATCGACTTTGCGCCCAGGCGCAGCGGATCGAGAAAGGTAGTAGGCCTGCGGCGCCAACCACCTTCTTTGCGCCTTCGCGCCTTCGCGTGAGACAATTTCGCGCAACGCCCGAGTGCCCATGAAACTCCACCGCATCCCCTGCGCTTACATGCGCGGCGGCACCTCGAAGGCGCTTGTGTTCAAGGCGAGCGACCTGCCCGCCGAGCGCGCGGACTGGGACGACGATCTTCCTCGCCGCGATGGGCGTGCCCGATCCGCCGTGGCCGCAATCTCGATGGCATGGGCGGCGGGCTGTCCTCGCTCAACAAGGTCTGCGTCGTCGGCCCGCCCAGCCGCGCGGATGCCGACGTCGATTACACCTTCGCCCAGTGCGCGGTGAAGGAGGCGCGGGTCGATTACGGCGGCAATTGCGGCAACATGTCCGCCGCGATCGGGCCCTTCGCGGTGGAGGAAGGGCTGGTGCGCCTGCCCGACGATGGCGAGGCGACGGTGCGCATTCACAACACCAACACCGGCAAGATCATCGTCGCGCGGTTTCCGGTCGAGCATGGCGCGCTGGCGGCCGACGGCGATCTCGCCATCGACGGCGTGGAGGGCACCGCCGCGCCGATCCGGCTGGAGTTCCTGCAGCCCGGCGGGGCGAAGACCGGGAAGTTGCTGCCGACCGGCAATGCGGTGGACATGATCGACGGCATCGAAGCCAGCTGCATCGACGCCGCCAACCCCTGCGTCTTCGTGCTGGCCGAAGCTCTCGGCAAGACCGGCGGCGAAACCCCGCAGGAGCTGGAAGCCGACTGCCGATTTCCTCGCCCGCATGGCCGCGATCCGCGAGGCGGGGCGCGGAGCTGATGGGCATTCCCGGCTCGGCCAGCGTGCCGCTGGTGGCGATGGTTTCGGCGGGCGGCGGCGAGGCCGACATCCAGGTCCGCATGATCTCGATGGGCCAGCCCCACCGCGCGACGCCGATCACCGGCGCGATCTGCCTCGCGATCGCCTGCCGCGTTCCCGGCACGCTCCCCCACCGCCTGTGCGCGTCGCAAGGAGGCCCGATCCGCATCGCCCACCCCTCGGGCGTGACCATGGTCGATGCGGCGCTGAATGCGGCGGGCGAGGCGGAATACGGCGCGGTGTACCGGACGGCGCGGAGGTTGTTCGAGGGAAATGTGCTCTATCGCGCGCGCTAGTTCGTCTGCTGTTGACGCGCGCCTGGCGACCGTCCTAGGGCGCGGGCACTTAATGGCACCCAAGAGTTTCATTATCCATCCTGGCACGGACATGCGGACATTCCAGACAAGGAGTACCGGAATGCCTTCGGAAACGGTCTGGGACGTCATCGTCGTCGGCGCCGGCAATGCCGCGCTCTGCGCCGCGCTGTCCGCCGCCGAGCAGGGCGCGAAAGTGCTGGTGCTGGAAAAGGCCACCCTGGAAGATCGCGGCGGCAATTCGACCTTCACCGCCGGCGGCTTCCGCTTCTGCCACGACGGCGTCGAGGACCTGCGCAGCGATATCCTCGACGACATGACCCACGGCGAATACTACCTCGATCGGCAACCTGCCGCTCGCTCTCCGAAGACGAATTCATGGCGACCTTGATGAAAGTCACCGATCACCAGGCCGACGAGGACCTCGGCCGCATCCTGATCGGCCAGTCGCGCGAGACGATGCGCTGGATGCGCACCCACAAGATCCGCTTCATCCCGATGTTCGGCCGCCAGAGCTTCAAGATCGAGGGCAAGCACCACTTCTATGGCGGGGTGAACATCGAGGCGGTCGGCGGCGGCTGGGGGCTGGTCGACATGCTGGTCACCGCCTGCGAGCGCATGGGCATCTACCATCCGCTACGAAACCGGCCTGCGCGAACTGATCCAGGACCAGAAGGGCCGCGTCACCGGGGTGCGCGCTTTCGGGCCGGATGGCTATGAGGACATTGCCGGCAAGGCGGTGGTGCTGGCCTGCGGCGGGTTCGAACTCGAACCCGAAATGCGGGTGCGCTATCTCGGCGCCGGCTGGGAACTGTGCCGGGTGCGCGGCACCCAGCACAACACCGGCGACGGGATCAACGCCGCGATGCGGATCGGCGCGCGGCCGCACGGCGGCTGGTCGAGCTGCCACGCGGTGCAATGGGACATTTCCGCCCCGCCCTATGGCGACCGGGTGATTCTGGATAACTTCCAGAAGCATTCAGCTACCCGATCGGCATTGTCGTCAACATGAAGGGCAAGCGCTTCATCGACGAGGGCGCGGACTACCGCAACCACACCTATGCCAAGTACGGCAAGGAAGTGATGAAGCAGCCGGGCCGCGCCGCGGTGCAGATCTTCGACGCCAAGACCCACGACAATGTCCGCGACGAATACCGCATCCGCGAGGTGACCAAGGCGACGTCGGACACCATCGAGGGGCTGGCCGAAGCGCTCGACATCGATGTCGACGGCCTGAAGGCCGAAATCGCCGGTTCAACGCCGCCTGCCCCAGGCCTCGGAGAATACAACCCCTCGATCCTGGACGGCGTGAAAACCAAGGGCCTCGAAGTGCCCAAGTCGAACTGGGCGCTGCCGATCGATACCCCGCCCTATCACGGCTATGTCGTGACCTGCGGCATCACCTTCACTTTCGGCGGCCTCAAGATCGACACCGACGCGCGCGTGCTCGATCTCACCGAAAAGCCGATCCCCGGGCTTTATGCGGCGGGCGAACTGGTCGGCGGCATCTTCTACGAGAACTATCCGGGCGGCACGGGCTTGCTCAACGGCTCGGTCTTCGGCAGGTTGGCGGGCAAGAACGCCGGGCAGCTGGCGAAAGCAGCTTAGGAGAGAAATGGCGATGTCAGACCAACCCCAGCAGCCCGGCATGCGCGCCGGCGTGGACTATTCGCTGCTCAACGAAAGCCACGTCGCCGCCTATCTCGAGACCAATGGCGAGAAGGGCGGCGTCTGGAATGGCGCGACCGCGGTGCTGGTCACCACCAAGGGCCGCAAGATCGGCGAAAAGCGCACCATCGCCATCATCGGCAAGCAGGTCGGCGACAATTTCGTGATCATTGCCAGCAAGGGCGGATCGCCGGTCCATCCGCTGTGGTATCTCAATATCCTGGCCGACCCCAATGTCGAGATCCAGTACCTGGCGGACAAATGGGAAGGCGTCGCCCGCACCGCCGAATCGCCGGAGCGCGAGCAGCTCTGGGCCGAGGCGTGCAGCCAGTGGCCTGCCTTCGACGACTACCAGGCCCGCACCGAGCGCCGCATCCCGGTGGTGGTGATCGAGCCCAAGCGGAAGATCGGCTGAGCCCGAGGCTCAGTGGAACACCCGCCCCCCGTCCACGGGGATCGTCGCGCCGGTAATGAACGAGGCCTCGTCGCTGAGCAGAAACGCGATCGCTTCGGCCAATTCGCTGGGATCGGCAACACGTTTCAGCGTGTATTGGGCGACGAATGCCGCCGAGAACGCTTCGTCCATGCCATGCAGGATGTGCTCGGTCATCGGCGTTTCGACCACGCCGGGGCAGACGCTGTTGACCCGGACGCTGGGTCCGAAGTCTTTCGCCATGGCCTTGCCGAGCGCGATCAGCCCGCCCTTCGATGCCGAATAGGCGCTTGAGCCGGGCCCGGTCGGCAAGAGGCCCGCACCGCTGGCGATATTGACCACCGCGCCCGATTCTCTGCCGCCCGCAGCCAGGGCGCCGCCGCGCGGCATATCGCGGTAGGGCGCGGTGAGGTTGATCGCGATCACCCGCTCCCACTCGGCCGGATCGAGTTCGGCGATATCCGCGCCCGAGGGCACCCCGGCGCAATTGACCACGCCATCGATGCCGCCCATCGCCTGCGCCGCCTCGGCAACCGAGCGGTCGATCGCATCGCCGTCGCGCAGATCGACTGGGAATGGCGTGCCGCCGGTAGCTCTCGGCGGCGGCATCCAGCCCCGCCGCGTCGATATCGACCAGCGCCAGCAAAGCCCCCTGCCCCGCCAGCAGCCGCGCGGTCGCCAGGCCAATGCCCGAAGCGGCGCCGGTGAGATAGATCTTGCGGCCGCCAAAGCGGCGATTGCGATCCGATGCGGAAGCCTGGCGCTGGGCATGGGTGCTCTCCCGGCGGTTTCGCAGGCGGCAAGCATACATCCTTCGCAGGACCGCCCGGCTATGCACACATTACCATATTAACCAGTTGCGAAAACGAAGTCCCAACACATTTCCGCGATTTTGTCTGCGATGAGGGCCGCACCGCAATCGAGATTTACGGGAACTGGTTTCATGCCCACTCCGCCTTCCGATGGCCGCCGCACCAGTCGCGATTCCGTCGCCATGACGGCTCGGCTCCGCTCGACCGGCGGCATGGTCTGGGAGGTCATCGTCACCGACCTGACGGCCGAGGGTTGCTGCATCGCCAAGCCCAATATCCGGCTCGCGCGAACAGCAGCGCGTTTCGATCAAGCTTGAGGCCCTCGACTATCTGCTCGGCACCGTGAAATGGGCGCAAGATTCGACCGCCGGCATCGAATTCGACCGGCCGCTCTACGGCCCGGTGGCGGAGCATTTGCAGCGGCGATTTTTGCGCTGATCCCTGGCCGAAGGCCGCGTTTCAGAGTCGTATGGACCAGCTCTGCGCGCACGGAATTGAACGATTGCCTCACCGGGAGACTTGACCCCGCGGCACCTTGGAATAGGCTGCCAGGCAGGACGCAGGCATTGCAAGGAGTGCCAGCCATGGCCTCGATTTCCGTCTCAGATCTCGACCTCGCGCTCCCCTTCGGCGCGCGCATCGGCGGCGTGAATTGGGAGACCCTCAAAGACGAAGTGATCCGCCGGCAAATCCGCGATATCTTCTGGCGACGCGGCATGATCCTGTTCGAGGGCATGGAAGCCTCGAACGCCATGCAGGTGGCGGTGAGCGAGGTGTTCGGCCCGCTGCAGGAGCATGCGATCAAGGGGATGAAAAAGACCGAGGACGAGAGCGTCCCCGGCATGGTCGAACTGGGCGCCGATGCCGGCAAGTCGACGATTTACGAACAGGATGGCCGCCCGTCGCCGGGCTGGTCGATTGGCATTTCGATTCCTGCTACACCGACAAGCTCAATCGCGGCGGCGTTCTGCGACTGACGGTGATAACGCCGCGAAGATGGCCTAACCGGCTTTGCCGACGGCATTCAGCTGTGGAACGATCTCTCGCCGGAATGGCGGGCCAGGGCCGAAGGGCTCGAAATCGTCTACCACGAAGCCCTGATGCAGCACGATGCCCGATTCGGCGAGCACATCAAATTGCCGATGCTCCAGCAGCAGGCCGAAGCCGTGGCGATGATCGCCGCGGCCTGGCCGCGCCAGCGCGCGGTGCATCCGGCGGTCTGGCAGCGCCATAGCGGCGAGAAAGTGCTGCACGTGTGCCCCTGGCAGGCGGCCGGCATCGAGGGGCAATTGAACGAAACCGGCGACGCGCTTTACGCCGCACTGTGGGACGAAGTGCTGCGAGTGATGAAGCCCTATTTCCACAAGTGGTCGAGCGACCAGATGATCATCTGGGACAACTGGCGCTTCATTCATTCGGTGCGCGGCCACGATCCCAGATATCCGCGCAACGCCCGGCGCACGACGATTCAGGGCGATTACGGGCTCGGACGGCTCGAAGGCGAGCCGCGCAAGGAAACGGCGATGGCCTGATTTGGGCACTTGGGGGAGAGGGACATGGAAAGTTTCGGCACGGCTTCGCGGCGGCAGTTGCTCGCTGGAACTGACGGCCTCGGCGCTGGCGGCGCCTTCGCTGGCTCACGCCGTCGCTACCGCGTCCGACGCCGAACTCGCCTGGACGCCGGCCTGGCGGCTCAGGGAGATGTTCGCGGTGCGCAAGTTGTCGCCGCTCGAATATGCCCAGTTCCTGATCGCCCGGGTCGAGCGCAACCGGCATCTCGGCGCTTTCATCACGGTGTTTCCCGACCTGCTGCTCGAACAGGCGCGCGCTGCCACCGCGCGGCGCGGCGATCTGCCGCTGCTCCATGGCCTGCCGGTCAGCTTCAAGGATACGATCTTCACCAAGGGCCTGCGCACCACGCTAGGCTCGCGCTTGTTCGCCGACCACAAGCCGGAGACCGATGCAGTCTGCTCTGAGCGGGTAAAGCAGTTGGGCGGGATCATTTTCGCCAAGAGCAATACGCCCGAATTCGCGATGAACCGGCGCAGCGTCAACCTCGTCTCGCGTGAGGCGGTCAATCCCTGGGACACGACGCGCACTTCGGGCGGCTCCTCTGGCGGCGCGGGGGTGGCGACAGCGGCGGGGCTCGGCCCGCTCGCGGTCGGCACCGACGGCGGCGGCTCGATTCGGCTCCCCGCCGCCTTCAATGGCGTCTTCGGCCTGTGCCCCAGCCGCGGGCGGGTGCCCAACGGCGCCGGCTATTTCTCCGCGCCCAATTCGATCGTCGGGCCGGTGACCCGCGACGTGCGCGACGCGGCGCTGCTGATGCAGGCGATCGCCTGCGTCGATGCGCGCGATCCCTTCACCATGAAGACCGCGCCGCCCGACTACTTCGCCGATCTCGAAAAGGGCGTGCGCGGAGTTCGCATGGCCTGGTCGCCGGACATGGGCCGGGTCTTCCCGGAAGAACCCGAAACCGTGCCGGTCTGCCACGAGGCCGCCCTCGCCTTCCGCGCGCTCGGGGCGGTCTATTCCGAGCCTTCGATCCGCATCGAGGACCCGCACGATCCGATGGAACCCGATCCCGAATATTCGCGCGCGCAGGTCGATGCCCGGGTGCGGGCGGTGAAGCCCGACTACATCGATCCCTTCACCTGGCTGCAAAAGCAAAGCCGCGAGGACCAGGCCAAGGTCTCGATCTATGTCCGCGACCGTTCGGACCGGCCCAACGAGCTCGACTATGCGATGAGCATCCCGCCCGAAGTGCGCTATCGCCAGCGCGACCGGCTGGACGATCTGTTCCAGCGGATCGACCTGTTGCTGACGCCAACAATCACCCGCCGCGCTTTCGTCTGCGGCAAGGAGAATGTCGCGCCGTGGCAGTACACCGCCTACACCCATATCGTGAATGTCTCGGGCTATTGCGCGGCCTCGGTTCCGGCGGGGTTCTACAAGGGCATGCCGGTGGGCCTGCAGATCATCGGCCTGCCGGGCGAGGAAGCGCTGGTGCTGCGCGCGGCGCGCGCCTTCGAGAAGGAACGGCCCTGGGCGCAGTTGCGGCCAAATGTAGCATGACCCGGTTTTCAGGAGAGCAGGCATGACCACCCTAGCCGAAGCGCAGGCCGGCGTCCGCGATCTGCACGCGCGCTATACCGATGCCACTTTCCGCAAGGATTTCGACGCCTTCGCCGGGTGTTTCGCCGAGGATGCCGAATGGCGCATTTCCGGCCGGGTGTTTCGCGGACGCGAGGAAGTACGGAGCGGCATTTCGGTGATCATGGACAAGTTCATCCGGGTGCTGATCACTTTCCGCACCCCGATCCTGACCGTCGGCGACGGCATCGCCTCGGGCCGCACCTGGATCGACGAGCGCTGCGCCTGGGCGAACGGCGACACCAACATCGCCATCGGTCTCTACTACGAACACTTCGTCGAAGCGGGCGACCGCTGGCTGTTCAAATGGCGCATGTTCGAAACCCACTATCGCGGGCCGCCCGACATGACCGGCGAATTCCACGACCGCCGCGACTGGGGCGCCCCGCCCGCCATGCCGCCGCTCGACGTCACGACCGAAGACATGGCCTCGGCGCGCTGGGGCCTGCCGGCGGCGGGGACGCCGGGCGGCGGCGCGTAAAATAGGGACAGTCCCTATTTTACGTACCGCCGCGTCAGTTCTTCGGCCGACTCAGCGATCCGGGATTGGCGGGTGCGCGCAAGGCGCGCTTGTTGACCAATGGGCGCAGATAGGAGGCATCGGTGCGGTCGCGGGCCGGGCCTCCGTTCAGGCGGACATCCTCGACTCCTTCGAACAGCGGCACTTCGTTGCCCGGGATCGTGCCGGACCATTCCATCATCGTCATGCGGAAGGCGACGCGCCAGTCGCCGCCCCGCCGCTCGAGCCGGTCGACATAGCGCCCGCCGGCGAGCCAGTTCGATCCGTCGCGGTTGCGGCCGGCGTATTCGAAATAGGTCTCGGCGTGGGCCAGTGTCGCCGTCGATCGCGCAGTAGTGGTTGAACAGGTTGTGCATGGTCCCGCTCTGCCCCGCTTCGTGCAGCGCCGCGCCGCTTTCGTAAGCCTGCGCCGGGGAGCCGACCAGCGCGCCGGCATCAACCACGGCGTCGGAATGATAGCCCGAGACAAAGCAATCGCGGTCGAACCGGTCGATGCCGCGGCTGATGCGCTGGAGGCAGTCCCAGATGTCCTGCCGGTCGATCAGGGTCTGGATGCGGTCGGGGGTGGCGGGCATAAACGGGACTCCTCTCGGGGCGAGCCTAATACCACATCCCGATGATCCTGATCCACGAGGACGGTTTCTGGCGGTTCTCGGCAAGAAGCGCGCGAAGGGGCGATGTGGTTCATCGTCCCGAGCGCGCGACGCCGTCCGAGGGCCGCCAGAAACCGCCTCCGGTTGCCATTTCCCGCCCGCTGGACTTCGTCGCAGCCTCGCCACGATGAACCACATCGCGGCTTCGGCTACTCCTTGCCAGCGAACGGGAAATGGCAATCCTCATGGATCAGGATCATCGGGATGTGGTATAAGCCGCTGCTTCCGCGATTTCCAGCATCCGCGTGAGGCTCGCCCCGAAATCGCGGCTTTCCCAGCGGCTCACGGCATTGCCGAAGGTGTGGAGGAAGCCGTGCACCACTTTGTCGGCATGCAGCTTCGGGTCGTCCGCGCCCGTGGCCGAAGCGACATCGGGCATGCGCGAGAGGAACATGGCGGGCATGTCGAGCATGATCGAAAGCACCAGCATGCCGATCGCCAGGTCGAAATGCAGCGCGAACAATTCGGCATCGAGATTGGAACCGCCATGCGCCGAGAGTTCGCCGAGGAAATGCGCGATCAACCCGTCGAGGTCCCGCGCCCACATCGTCGCATTGCCGCCCGAAAGCCCGCCCCACAGCGCCATGGCGAGGTTCATCTGCCGCACCATCCCCCAATCGAGCAGCCCCGCCTGAAGCACGCCCACGCCGTCGCGCCAGAACCAGGCGTTGTCGATATGGGTGTTCCAGTGGGCGAGCGCGATCATGCGCGGATCGGCGATAAAGGAAGCGGCGGATTTGCGCATCGTGGCGGTGGAAACGCTCAACATCCTCGACAAAGCGCCGGGCGAACCCGGGCGCGGCGACGTTGGCCGGGAACAGCTGCGGCGATTCGGCGATGAACGCGGCGATGTGCTCGGCTTTCGCGCGCGCTTCGGCTTCGGCCCACGCCAGCGGCAATTCGGACGCGGCGGCAGCGGGATCGAACGGGAACAGTGTATCGGCCTCGGGCGAGAGCCGCCCGGCCTGGTGCGCGGCGGCGAGGCGGGCGAGCGCAGTTGGCGTGGCGCGGTAGTATTCGGCCGGATCCGCCAGCTCGTGATCCATGTTCTTGGGCCGCACCGGTTCGATGCCGCCTTCGCCGTAGAGAATGCGTTGGGTGATCAGCACGCCGTTGCCGCTCGCGTGATGGAAATCGGCGAAATAGGGTTTGGCCACCGCGACCGGAAAGGCCGGATGGCGCGACAGACCGGCGAGGCGAACTTCCGCTTCGAGCTCGTGCTTGCGCCGGTCGCGGAAGGGATCGTGGAGGCAGCGCGAGAACTTGGCGAACAGTTCTGTGTGCAGCGCCGGATCGGGCTGCGCATATTCGACCGAGAGCAGCAGCTTGTCGCCCGAATTGCCGGCCGTCGAACGCCTCGCGGCGAGTGACGCGGGCACGGCGTTGTCCGGGGAAAGCGAACCAAGGTGCGGAAGGCATGCGTCAGCCACTCCGCCCCGGCCACTTGCAGCGCCGCGGGATCGATCGGGATGGCCACGCCGGTGGCGTCGCCCGTGCTCGCTCATTCGGGTGGGCCGTTGGGAATCGCCGACATGGCGATGGTCGAATCCAGCGCCTCGTATTCGTGATAGCCGATCGTCGCGTAGAGTTCCGCCCGGGTCTGCATGCGCCCGGCCAACGGCTTGGCCCAGCCAGTATCCCGCGAGAGTTGCATAGAGTTCTTCATGTGCTTTCGCAGCAACGCGCAGCGCCGAGACCGGCCAGATCACCATCTTGTAGCCAAGCTGCTCGAACTGCTCCGCCGTCATGAACGGGGTCTTGCCGAACTCGGTCATATTGGCCAGAAGCGGAACCTCAACCTCACTTGAGAAACGTGCGAAATCATTGGAATCGTTCAGTGCTTCGGGGAAAATCGCGTCGGCCCCGGCTTCGACGTAGAGCTTGGCCCGGGCGATCGCGCCGTCCATGCCCTCGCGCTCCAGGCCGTCGGTGCGGGCGACGATGTAGAGGTCGCGGCGGGCCTTGCGGGCCGCGGCGACCTTGGCCGCCATGTCCTGCGGCGGGCGCCAGCTTCTTGTCGTTGAGGTGGCCGCATTTCTTGGGCAGCAGCTGGTCCTCGATCTGCACCGCCCCCGCGCCGGCCTCCTCGAACTTGCGCACCATCTGCATGACATTGAGCGCCTCGCCATAGCCGGTGTCGCCATCGGCGAGGATCGGCAGCTGCGAGACGCGGGCGATCTGGCGGATGAAGAAGCAGACCTCGTCGACGGTGATGACGCCGAGATCGGGCAGGCCCATCGAGGCCGTCATCGCCGCGCCGGAGAGGTACAGCGCCTCGAACCCGGCGGCCTTGGCCTGGAGCGCGGAGAGGCCGTTGTAGGCGCCGGGGAGCCGGAGGATGCCGGGGCGTTCGACCAGCGCGCGGAAGCGCTGTCCGGCGGGTGCGGTGGCGAGGTTGTCGGCGACGAGATAGGTCATGGATAGCCCTTGTTTCGCGCAGAGACGCGAGGATGCGAGACGCAGAGGGGTTGGCTGGGCCGAGGCCCCCGTCTCTTTCCAGCAATTGAACTGAAAGCGGCTTCGCCGCAATCGTGTCATCTCTGCGTCCTCTGCTCTCTCTGCGTCTCTGCGCGAACCCGAATTCAAAACTTCATCGAGAACGGGTCCCGGCTGTCGCCGGAATAGTCGATGAACACGGTCTTGGTCTGGAGCCATTCGAGGATGCCGGCATGCCCGCGCACGCGGCCGTAGCCCGAATCCTTCATGCCGCCGAACGGCAGCTGCGGCGCGGCCACGCGGTAGGTGTTGACCCAGACCACGCCCGAACGGATCGCTGCGCATCATCCGCATGCAGCGATCGATGTTCTGCGACCAGACGCCGCTGGCAAGGCCATAGGGGGTGTCGTTGGCGATCTGCACCGCTTCCTCTTCCTCGTCGAACGGAATGATCGACAGGACCGGGCCGAAAATCTCCTCGGCGGCGACTTTCATGTCGTTGCGCACGTCGGCGAAGATCGTCGGCTGGACGAAAAAGCCCTTGTCGAGCCCCGGCCCCTCGGCCCGCCCGCCGCCCGCGACCAGCCGCGCGCCCTGGCCCTTGGCCGCTTCGATGAACGAGAGGATCTTGTTGAACTGCGGCTCGTTCGCGGCCGTGCCCATTTCGGTTTCGGGCAGGCGCGGATCGCCCATCCTGATCTGCCCGGCGCGCGCGGCGAGGCCTTCGACCATGCGGTCGTAGACGCCGCGCTGCACCAACAGCCGCGATCCGGCGATGCAGGTCTGCCCGGTCGCGCCGAAAATGCCCGCCAGCGCGCCGATCAGCGCGCGCTCGAAATCGCAGTCGTCGAACACGATGTTGGGGCTCTTGCCGCCAAGTTCGAGGCAGACCGGCTTGAGGTTCGCCGCCCCCGCCTGGGCGATCGCGCGGCCAACGCCGGGGCTGCCGGTGAAGCTGATCTTGTCGATCGACGGGACTGGCGGTGAGCGCCTGGCCGGTCTCCCCCGCGCCGGTCACCACCTGGAACACCCCGGCGGGAAAGCCCGCCTTGTCGCAAAGTCTCGCGATTTCCAGCGTAGTTACCGAGGCATGCTCGCTCGGCTTGGCAATCACGCAATTGCCCGCCGCCAGCGCCGCCGGCATGGTGTTGCACAGGATCGCGATCGGCGAGTTCCACGCGGTGATGCAGGCGACCACGCCGAACGGCTCGCGAATGGCGAGGCCGGCGGTGTCCTTCTGGTCGAGCGGAACGACATCGCCGGTCACCTTGTCGGCCCAGGCCGCGTAATAGCGGAACAGGCGGGCGGCATAGCCCATCTGGTTGTCGGTCTCGCGGATGACCTTGCCGTTGTCGGTGGTCTCGAGCAGGGCCATGCGCGTGGCGTCGGCGTCGATCAGGTCGGCGAGCTTGTTGAGCAGTTTGGCCGCTCGCCCGGCGTGGTCTTGCTCCACTGCGTATCGTAGGCGCGGCGCGCGGCGCGGACCGCGTCCTCGACATCGCCGACCGTGGCGACGGGGACATGCGCGTGGACGCTCTGGTCATAAGGGATTGATCGCCGGGATCGTCGCGCCGTCCGAGGCGGGGCGCCATTTGCCGTCGATGAAGAGCTGGTAGGTCTCGGTCATGCGGTCTCTTTGGCATTGCGGACGGGCTGTCAATGATTGCCCCTTGAAAAACCTCCCCGGAACGGTGAGGGGGACCACCGAAGGTGGTGGAGGGGTTTCGCCCTGTCAAGCGAACCGCGCAATGCGAGTCGGCGACCCCTCCGTCAGCGCTTCGCGCTGCCACCTCCCCGTTCCGGGGAGCTCGGAAAGCTCATGTCAACAACTTCCGCCAGCCGCCAGATCGCCCGCTTCGCCGCTTCGCGGCTGGGGGACGTACCCGAAGCGGTGCGCACCCGCGCCGGCTGCACATCCTCGATGCGCTGGGCGCGGGGCTGGCCTCGAACGTGCAGGACTATGCGGACAAGTGCGCCGCCGGGGTCAGGCGCTCGGCTCGGCGGCGAATGTTCGGTCATCGGCCGCGCCGAGCGGCTCGAACCGCGCGACGCCGCCTGCTCAACGGCATCCTGATCCACGGGCTCGATTTCGACGACACCCATCTCGAAAGCATCATCCACCCGACCGCGACCAGCCTGCCCGTCGCGCTGTCGCTTGGCGAAGCGCTGGAGGCGAGCGGCGAGGACATGCTCACCGCCTTCCTCGCCGGGGTCGAAACCGCGATCCGCACCGGCGGCGCGGCGCGGGGGGGCTTCCATCATGTCGGCTATCACGCCACCGGGGTAATCTCGCACTTCGCCTCGGCGGTGACGGCTGGCAAGCTGCTCGGTCTGGACGAAGACGCGATCACCGCCGCGCAGGGCATCGCCGGCAGCACTGCGGCGGGAATCCAGGTGTTCCTCGAGGAAGGCGCCTGGACCAAGCGCTTCCACCCCGGCTGGGGCGCGGTCGCGGGGATCACGGCGGCGCGGCTGGCGCGGCGAGCAATTCAAGGGGCCGAGCCGGGTCTACGAGGGCAAGTTCGGCCTATTCGACACCCACCTGCACGGGGCCGAAGCCGATCTCGCGCTACATAACCGAGGGCCTGGGCAGCGAGTGGAAATTCGGCGACACCGCGCTCAAGCCCTACCCGGTGTGCCACTTCATCCACGGCTGCGCCGATGCGGCGATCGCGCTTCATGGCGAGATCGACTGGCGCGACATCGTCTCGATCAAGGCCCAGCTGCCCGAGCCGACCCTGCACATCATCGCCGAGCCCGCCGAGGCCAAGGAAAACGCCACCACCGAATACGAGGCCAAATTCTCCGCCCAGCATGTCGTCGCCGCTTGCCTGATTCGCGGCGGGTTCAACCTGCCCGACCTGTTGCCCGAGGCGCTGGCGGACGAGCGGGTGCGCGATCTGGCGAAGCGGGTGAAATGCTCTCCCGATCCCTGGACGCGCTTTCCCGACCTTCTTCTCGGGCGGGGTCGAAGTGACGCTGCAGCGACGGCCGCGTGCTGCACCGCCATGTGCCGGTCAACAGCGGCGCGGGCGAGCGGGCGATGGACGAGGCGGCGGTGATCGCCAAATTCATGGCTTCGGCCTCACTGGCAGTGCCGGAAGATCAGGCGAATGCGGTCGCCGAGGCCGTGCTGACGCTTGAGCAGACCGATGCGCGCACGCTTATGGCGTTGCTGCGTTCTCCGCCCCGGTGACCGGACGCTGGAACCGCTTCACGCCCAGCAGCAAGAACATCGCGCTGCCGATGAAAGCCGCCGTCGCCGCGATTACCAGATAAGTATTATAGCCGCCGCCGGCCTGGAAGATCGCGCTCAGCAACAGATTGCCGAGACCGATCGCCCCGCCCATCGCCGCCGAGAGCATGCCGAGCACGGTCGAATAGATGCGGATGCCGAAATGTTTGGTGACAAGGAACGGTATGATATCGCCCTCGCCGCCAAAGCCCACCGCCACCAGCGCGACGCCTGCGAGGATCGCCGCGGGCGAGTTCATCGCCGAGGCGAGCAGCACCAGGCCGATCACCGGCAGTCCGAAGCTGACCGCAGCGATGATGTGGCCGGGCAGGTAATCGAGCGCCGTCCCGGTGATCACCCGCCCGGCGAGCTGCGACACGGCGAACGCGGTGATCGCCCAGGCGGCGACGTTGTCCGCCAGACCCTGATCGAGCACCAGCAGCTTCAATTGCTGGGTCGCAAGCAGGAACGGCGTGTTCACCAGGAAAGTCGCGATCAGCATGATCCAGAACACCGGGTTCGCAAAGATCGCGCGGTAGACGCCCTTCTCGCGCCGGACCTTGGCGACCGGCGCGCCCGAGCGGCGGTGCGGTTCAAGCAGCAGCAGGGTTACCACGGCCGCCACCGCGCAGAACCCGGCGACGAGGTAATAACCATCGCGCCAGCCGTTCGCCTGGACGAAACCGGTCAGCAGCGGCGCGGCGAACGAGGCGACCATCGGCGGACTCGACCCGGCGATACCGAGCGCCAGGCCGCGCCGCGCCTTGAACACTTCGGCGACGACGCGCGAATAGACCGTGCTGGTCGTGGTCGAGCAGATCACTGTCTGGGCAATGTAAATCGCGAGATAAGTGCCGATCGAACCGTCCATCTGGGTGATCGCGATGAGCGAGACGGGATAGCTGAGCGCACCGACCATCGCGACACGGCGAACGCCGAACTTGTCGGTCAGCCGCCCGGCAATCGGCAGGCAGAACATGATAAGCATCTGCACCGCGCCGAGCGCCGCCCACTGCGACAGACTCCAGCCGAATTCCTCGAGCAGATAGGGCGCGAAAATCGCCAGGATGAAGCTGTTGAGCGACAGCGCCGAGCCGAGTCCGAGGAAGCTGGCGAGCAAAGGCCGCCAATGCTGCCGGAATTCGCTGAAATCGCCCATTGGCCTCCCCGCACTCTTGCGCGGTCTATCGGGCGGGTATTGGCGCGGAGCAAGCGTTTTCCTTGACTTTCGGCCCTGCGCTCCCTAGCTGCCCCGTTCCCCACGGATTCCCAGTCTCGGAGTGCCCCATGGCGCGCGTTACCGTCGAAGATTGCGTCGACAAGATTCCCAACCGGTTCGACCTCGTCCTGCTCGCCGCACAGCGCGCGCGCGAGATTTCAGGCGGCGCCGAGATCACCATCGATCGTGACCGGGACAAGAACCCGGTGGTTGCCTTGCGCGAAATCGCCGACGAGACCGTGCGGCCCGCGCTGCTCAAGGAAACGGTGATAAGCTCGCTGCAGCGCGTGCTGCCCGAGGACGACGACGAGATCGACGATATCGGCTCGCTCAGCCAGTCGGCCGAAGCGCTGCGCATCACCGCAGCGGCGCCGGTGCGCAACACCTCTCTCGGCGGCGACTACGAAGGCTGATTTTTTCGAAATTCGCGGAAAGAGCGAATTTCGGATTAGACCTTCAACGCGGAAAGCGTGCGAGCGTCGGCGCCCGGCAGGGCCAGGTGCGCCGGTAGTAGTCGGCGACGGCCTGGTGAAGATCGACCCTGTCGCGCTCGGCAGTGGAGTAGGCGCGCAAGTGGTTCAGCACCACATCGTGATTGACCCGGATCCGGCTGGGTGGGCAGCTTGAGGGCTGCCCTTCGGCCCGTTCGGCGGCGAGCCGCGCCTCATAGCCGCGCATGGCGTTGGCCCCGGCGTTCTTGAGCATACGATAGTCAGAAGAAAGCACGGCCAGCATGCCCCGGGATTTGAGCGCCGTCGCCTTGGCCAGGAATTCAGCAGCAGACATGTCGCCCGTCGAGGCCGCTACCGGGACACCCGAAGCGAGAAGCAATGCCAGCGCTGGAAAGAGATACCGCACGCAAGAACTCCCTGTTGCGCTCAAGTGTTGCCGAAGGTCGTTTCGATGGGATAAGCGAACGTCGCTAATAGCGGGTTAACGCTAGATCCAACCGGGTTGAGGAAACATGGCAGGTCTGGCAAGTAAAAACGTACTGGTGATCGGCGGTTCCTCGGGAATCGGCTTCGGCGTCGCCCGCGCGGCGCAGGCGGCGGGAGCGATTGTCACCATTGCATCCAGCAATCCGGACCGGGTCAAGACCGCGCTCGAGCGGCTGGGCGGCGGCGAGGGTACGGTCCTTGACGTATCCGACGAAGCTGCGGTCGAGCGCTTCTTCGCGGCCCCGAAGCAGTGGGATCACATCGCCTTCACCGCAGCCGACTGGGCGCAAGTCGATCACACCGATCTGACCCGGATCGATCTTGCCGAAGCCGCTACCCTGTTCGGCGTGCGCTTCTGGGGCGCACTGGCGGTAGCCAAGCACGGGGCCAAAAGCATGGCGCCCGGCGGCACAATCATTCTGACCAACGGCATGGCCGCTCACCGCCCGCAAAAAGGCCTGGCGATTTCGACCGCCATGGCCGGCGCGGTGGAGCATCTTGTCACCGGCCTCGCCTACGATCTCGCCCCGGTCCGGGTCAACGGCGTCTGCCCCGGCGCCATCCGCACCGAAGCATGGGACGAGCTGCCCGAGGACTTCCGGCGGTTTCAGGAAGAGCGGCTGTCGGGACAACTGCTGCCGCGCGTGGGCGAAACCGCGGAATGCGCCGAAGCCTATCTTTACCTCATGCGCTCGACCTATGTGACCGGGCAGACCATGCGCGTCGAAGGCGGCTGGAGTTTGAGCGGCTAGGCCTCCTGCGGCGCCGCGCCGCCCGAAAACCGCTTGCCTGTCTTGGGAATCGACGAACCACGCGTCGGTTTGGCCAGTGCCGGGCCCGAAGGCGTTTCCGGCCGGTCGATCTTGCCCTTCTCAAGCAGTTCCTTGATCTCGTCTCCCGACAGCGTCTCGTATTCGAGCAAGGCATTGGCGAGCAGGTCCAGCTTCTTGCGCTCGCGCTTGAGAATTTTCGTCGCCTTTTCGTGCCCGCCATCGACCAGCAGACGGATTTCGCTGTCGATCAGCTTGTTGGTTTCATCCGACATCATCGTGCGCTGCTGACCGCCGTAGCCGAGGTAACCCTCGTACTGGTCCTCGTACTGCAACGGACCGAGCTTGTCGGACATGCCCCATTTGGTGACCATGTTACGCGCGAGATTGGTCGCCTGGGAAATGTCGGACGAGGCGCCCGAGCTTACCTTGTCGTAGCCGAACACCAGTTCCTCGGCGACGCGCCCGCCCATCGAGACCGCGAGATTCGCGTGCATCTTGTCGCGGTGATAGGAATACATGTCGCGTTCGGGCAAACGCATGACCATGCCCAGCGCGCGGCCGCGCGGGATGATCGTCGCTTTGTGAATCGGGTCGGAGGCCGGTTGGTGGACCGACACGAGGGCATGCCCCGCCTCATGATAGGCGGTCATCCTCTTCTCGTCCTCGGTCATCACCATGCTGCGGCGCTCAGCGCCCATCATGACTTTGTCCTTGGCGTTCTCGAATTCCTGCATCGCGACGAGGCGCTTGTTGCGGCGGGCAGCCAACAGGGCGGCTTCGTTGACCAGATTGGCAAGGTCCGCGCCCGAGAAGCCCGGAGTGCCGCGCGCGATCACCCGCGGATTGACGTCGGGGGCGAGCGGAACCTTCTTCATGTGGACGGCGAGGATCTTCTCGCGCCCGTCGATGTCGGGGATCGGCACGACCACCTGGCGGTCGAACCGGCCGGGGCGCAGCAGCGCCGGATCGAGCACGTCGGGGCGGTTGGTGGCGGCGATGATGATGATGCCTTCATTGGCCTCGAAGCCGTCCATCTCGACCAGCAACTGGTTGAGCGTCTGCTCGCGCTCGTCGTTGCTGTTACCCAGGCCATGGCCGCGATGGCGGCCGACCGCGTCGATTTCGTCGATAAACACGATGCACGGCGCGTTCTTCTTCGCCTGATCGAACATGTCGCGCACGCGCGACGCACCGACACCGACGAACATCTCTACGAAGTCCGAGCCGGAAATGGTGAAGAACGGCACGCCCGCCTCACCGGCAATGGCGCGGGCGAGCAGGGTCTTGCCGGTGCCGGGCGAGCCGACCAGCAAAGCGCCCTTGGGAATCTGGCCGCCGAGCTTGGAGAAGCGCTGCGGATCCTTGAGGAATTCGACGATCTCCTCAAGCTCCTCGCGCGCTTCGTCGATGCCGGCGACGTCGTTGAACGTCACCCGGCCCTGGCGTTCGGTGAGCAGCTTGGCTTTCGACTTGCCGAAGCCCATCGCCCCGCCGCCGCCGCCCTTCTGCACCTGCTTGAGCGCGAAGAAGGCGACGCCGAGGATCAGCAGGAACGGCAGCGCCTGGATCAGGATGTAAGTGAGGACCGACATCTCTTCCTTCGGCTTGCCGGCATATTTGACCCCGTTCTGCTGGAGCAGCTGGGTCAGGCCCGAATCGCCGGGGACCGGCACGGCGGAAAAAGTCTCGCCGTTCTTGTACTTGCCGACGATCCGGTCTTCGCTGATCTGCACTTCGGCGACGGTGCCTTCGGCGACCTTGGCGCGGAATTCCGAATAGGGCACCGGAGCAGCGGGGGTTTCGCCGCGCGCGCCCATCATCGAGACCACCATCAGCATGGCGAGGAAGATCCCGCCCCAGACAAGCAGGCTCTTGAGCCAGGGGTTACCGTTGGGCTGTTCGTCGTTCATCGGCTTGCATGCTTCCTTTGCTGCCGCCAATGTAGGCGCGAAGGCCTGAATGGCAAGTTAGCACGCGACGCATGGCGATTTCGCAGCACCGAAAGGAGGGGACAATGCCCGTATCGACCGAAGACCACATTAACATTTCCGACCATATGGCCCGCTATTGCTGGGCGGTGGACGAGGGCGACGAGGAGAGCTGGATCGCTTTGTGGACCGAGGACGGCGTGTTTTCGGGCGTTACGCCCGAACCTGTCGTGGGTCGCGAGGCGCTGCGCGGGGTGGTCAAGATGGCGCAAGGGCTGGGACCCGGCATGATGCGCCACTCGATCACCAACCTCTATTGCGACTACATCGATGGCAAGGACCGGGTGCAGGCCAACTACTACAACCTCGTTACAAACTGGAACGATGGCGCACGCATGGCGCTGATGGCCATGTCGCGCGTGCAGCTGGTACGCAGCTCGGCCGGATGGCTGATCGCACGCAGCGATTCGAAGGTCTTGCCCGGATAGGAGAAGCGAAATGCCGATCAGGAAAATTGTCATGGTCCGCCGCAAGCAGGGGCTCACGCCCGAGCAGTTCCGCGACGGATACGAGAACAGCCACTCGCGCATCGCGGTGGAACTGTTCGGCCACCTGTGGCTGTCCTACCGCCGCAACTACCTTACCCTCGGCCACAATTTCGCCGATGCCACCGAAAGCGACGGACCCGACCAGATCGGCTTCGACGCAGTCTCCGAATTCGTGCTGCGCGACGCCGCGGCCGAGGCGGAGATGAGCCGGATCGCCATGGCGAACTGGGAGCGGATCAAGGAAGACGAGGCCCGCTGGTTCGATCAGGCGCACTGCTGGAACGTCGGCTGCGAGTCGGTGGAGGAGGATTTAGGGGGATAGCAACCGGCGTCTTGTGTTTTTGCACAGCACCCGCTACATAATTGCTGCACTAGGTGATGTAATGGAGTAGCAATTGGCGACGGCACTGCTAGATCCGGTAATTGGAGCGCTGGCCTCGGCGGCGAGGCCGGGGATCGATCCGAAGCGCCTCGCGGACATGCTGCAGATGACGCTGGGCGAAGTAGCGGGCCTCGCCGGAGTGCACCGCACGACGCTCGCGCGCAACGCCGCATCGCCCGAGGTACAGGCCCGGCTCGGCCCGATCGCGACGATCCTGTCGCGGGCCGCAGAGATGGGCGGTAGTCTGGACAAGGCCGTAGTGTGGTTCCGGCATCAGCCGATCGCCGCCTTCGGCCACATGCGCGCCGCCGATCTGGTTCGCGAGGGCGAAGCGGAACAGATACTCGCCTGGCTCGATGCGTTGGAGGACGGAGCCTACGCCTGAGTATGGAAGGGGAGCATGTTTTCAGCGGACGCTCCTTCCGGGTGGTTCCGCCGCGCTGGGCGCACGCTCCGCTGTCCGGTGAGGGTGCGCGGCGGCACGGCGGACGTTTCAATCCGCCCGGCATGGCCGCTTTCTATTCAGCCCTCGATCCGCACACCGCCTATGCCGAATATACCCAGGGCCTGTTCGACCGGCCGGGCCTGCTGTGCTCGTTCGACGTCGCCAATGCGCGGGTTATCGACCTGACCACGCTGGAAGGACCGATCTTGGCCGGGCTGGAAAAAGCCGATCTCTCGGCTCGCTGGATGGGCCATTCCGATGCGCCGACGCAATTGGCGGCCGTGCGGATTTTTGGCTCGGGTCTGGACGGCCTCGTTTACCGTTCGCTGCAACACACGAGCGGGCGCAATCTCGTTCTGTGGCGGATCGAGCCGCCGGTCAGCGTCACTCTGGTCGACCGGATGGGCGAGGCCGTCACGCGGCCGCTCGAATAGAAACAGCCCCCTATCCCCGAACCAGCTCGTAATCCCCGGCATCGTCCACCCGCGCCTTCCAGCCGGGGTAGACGACGATGGTGGTGAAAGTCTCTTCGATGATCGCCGGTGACGCTACTGTGCTGCCCGGGGCAAGATCGGCGCCGAGGAAGACCGGCACTTCGGCGAAGCCCTGGCCGAGATTGGCGCGGCGGGTCTTGGCGGGCTTGGCCGGAGCGGCCTTGGCGGTGAAGCCCGCCGAAGCGCCTGGCGAAGCGGTGACGACATGGCTGGCGAGCCGCACGCCGGTAACCTCGGGCACTTCGTGCTCGCGGATGTGGTTGTATTCCTCCATGTGCCTCGCGTTGAACAGCGCGATTGCACGGCTGCCGATCTGTTCGTCGATGAACGAGAGATCGTGGAGCTTGCCGTTCGACTTGATGTCGAAAGTCAGCGAGAAATTCTGCCCGGGATAACGCATGTTGAACTGGTAGTTCGCCACGACCTGATCGAGCGTGAATTGCGCGTCGGTGAAATACTTCTCCGCCCGCTGGCACAGCTCGACCCAAAGGCGCCTTAGCTTGTCGAGATCGAGCTCGGTCGCCTTGGCGATGACCGAGCGTTCCTCGTCGATCGTCGGGTTGGCGACCAGCGTGCCGAGCGCCGAGAACGTGGGCGATGCCTTGGGCACCAGCACGGTGTTAATGCCGAGATCCTCGGCCTGGATCGCGGCGAAGGCCGGGCCGTTGCCGCCGTAGGCGAGCATGACCAGGTCCTTGGGATCGATGCCCTTGCCCGCTGTCGTGCGGCGCACGCCCTGGCTCATGTTGGCGTTGACCACGCGCCAGCGAATCGAACGCGGCTTGCTCCGCAGAAGTGCCCATCTGGTCGCCGATCGCCTTGAACGCTTCCTCGATCCCGTCGCGCTTGAGGCGGAAACTGCCGCCGGCGAAGCCTTCGTCGGTCGACAGGATGCCGAGCATGACCAGCGCGTCGGTCACCGTCGGCTCGGTGCCTCCGCGACCGTATGCCATCGGGCCGGGCGCCGCGCCGGCCGACTTCGGGCCGACTTCCAGCATGCCGTTGTTGACATGCACGATCGAGCCGCCGCCCGCGCCCAGCGTTTCCACTTTCACCATCGGCACGCCGATCAGGTAGCGGTGGTGCATGTTCCAGCCGGTCTCGGCCGGGGCCTGTCCGCCGACCACCACCGACATGTCGTAGGAGGTGCCGCCCATGTCGACGCACAGCAGGTTGGGATGGCCCTTGGCCGCGCCGATATGGGCCGAGCCGACCACGCCGCCCGCCGGGCCCGAGGCAAGCACGCGGATCGGCGCGCCGTCGATGTACTCCTTGGTCATCACCCCGCCGCTGGCCTGCATGACCATCAGCTGGTTGGTGTAGCCGCCTTCCTTGAGGCGCTGCACCAGCTTTTCCAGATAGGAGGTGACCCGCGGGCCGACATAGGCGTTGACCACGGTGGTGCTGGTGCGGTCGTATTCGGGCGCGCGCGGCAGCACTTCGTGGCCGGTGGAGATATGCGCGTTCTGCATCTCCTGCGCGACGATCGCCTTGACCCGCTTTTCGTGATCGGGATTGACGAAGGAAAACAGCAGCGAGATCGCGACGGATTCGACGCCCTGAAGGCGCAGCTTGCGGCAGGCCTCGCGCACCGCGGCTTCGTCGAGCGGCTTGTGCACGGTGCCGTCGTTGAGAATGCGCTCGGGCACGGTCAGACGGCGGCGGCGAGGGACGATGTGCTTGGGCGGCAGCAGGCGGACGTCCCAGATGTCCTCCTTGAAGCCGCGGCGGTATTCGAGCTCGTCGCGAAAGCCCTCGGTTGTGATCAGCCCGGTCAGCGCGCCGTTCATTTCGATCAGGGTGTTGTCGGCGATGGTGGTGCCGTGGACGATCGCTTCGCATTTGCCAAGGAAGTCCTTGGGCGAGAGGCCTTCGATTTCGGCGAGTTTCGCCAAGCCCTCCATGACGCCGAGCGAGCGGTCTTCGGGGGTGGAGAGATTCTTGTGCAGAATGACTTCGCTGCCCTTGAGCAGTGCGAAGTCGGTAAACGTGCCGCCGATGTCGATGCCAACGCGATAGCTCATGTTTTTCCTCTACCCACTAGAACCTCCCCGTTACGGGGAGGTGGAGGGGACGGAGGTCCTTCCGCGAAGCGCATATCATGAAGAGAGGTGGGACCCCTCCACCACGCCTTCGGCGCGGTTCCACTCCCCGTGCCGGGGAGGTATTCAACCCTTACTCCGCCGCTTCGCGCAGCAGATCGTCCACGCCCATTTCGCGCCTCAGCGCTTCGGTCGCCTCGAAATCCACCTCGAGATCGTAGTTCGCGAGACTGCCCGTCAGCACCACGCCATACTTGGCCCGCGCCGCGGCCTCGCTGACATATTCGTCGAACACGTCTTCCTTCACCGCCTCCGGGTCGCGCAGCAGGGCGTGGCCGAAGCCGGCGCCGCCGCCGTGCTGATAGGCGATCACCGCGCCCGAGGGCAGCAGGTCGCTGGCGGTCAGTTCGATCTTGCGTTCGTTGGGCGATCCAACCTCGAAATGGTTCTCGTAAGGGATCGCATCGTCGCCGCCGCACATGCCGCGCAAGGGGTGATCGGCCGAAACCATCCAGGCCATCGCCGAAGTCGGCTTGAGCACCTGCTTGACGTTGAGGCTGCCGGGTGAACCGCGCCATTGCCCGGCCCCGCCGCCGTCGGTCTTCATCTCGCGGCTGATGTTGAGGATCGGGAAGCGGCATTCGGCGTCTTCCGCCTCGGACAAGATCAGGTTGCCCAGCGCATTGGGGCAGGAACCCCAGCCGTCGATGCCCTCGACCGCCGAGGTGTCCATCGAGCGGCAATCGACGCCCTGATCCATCCACATCATGCCCGCATCGTCGAAACCGATCACCGCATTGGGCATGCCGATCTTGTAGAGCTGCGGCTGCGAGCGGCCGGGTGAAAGCTTGCTGAGCGCGATGCACACCGCCTCGACAATCTCGCAGGCCGGGTGGAACGAGCCGAGCGCGGCCGGCTTGTTCGGCGGCGGCTGGGCGATGCAGCCTTCGGGAATGACGATCTCGATGGCGTTGAACATGCCTTCGTTGCGCACGATGGTCGGGTCCATCGCGGTGATGCACTGGGTCATCACATAGGAGCGGCTGTTGGCGAACGTATTCCACACGCCAACCAGGTCCTGCCGGTCGTCGGTGCCGGTGAGATCCACCGTGAGCTGATCGCCCCGGACCCGGCAGGTGACATGGACCTTGACGTCCTTGGTCCCCATCGTGTCGTGATCGATCAGCACGGTGCCTTCGTAGTCCCCGTCGGGCCAGGCGGAGACTTCCTCGCGCACACGGCGCTCGGTGTTCTCGATCGACCAGTTGATCCCGGCCTTGACCACTTCCTTGCCCCATTTGCGGATGAGGTCCTCGAGCATTTTGACGCCGGTCTGCACGCCGCCAATCATCGCGGCGATGTCGCCGGCGAAAGTGGCGAAGCGGTTATTGCGGATCACCATGTCGAACACATCGCGCCTGAGCTCGCCGCGGTGGACGAGCTTGAGGCAGGGGTAGATCACGCCTTCGGTGAAGATGTCGGTCGCCTCCAGCGTGAAGCCGCCCGGGTCCTTGCCGCCAGTGTCGCCCTGGTGCGCCTGCAGCGTCTGGATGCAGATCAGCTCGCCGTCGTCGCTGTAGACCGGGCCGTAGACGCAGTAGTCGGGCAAGTGGCCGCCGCCGTGATCGGGATCGTTTCCGAGGAACACATCACCCGGGCCCCAATCGTAGCGTTCCAGGTTCATCAGTCCCCAGCGCACTTCCATCTGGTTGACGAACGTGAGGTGCGGCGTGCCGATCGCGCCCATGGCGAGACGGCCGTTGGCATCGACGATCGAACTGTTGCGCTCGTTCGATTGGTTGATGATCGGAGAACTTGCCGCGCGGCCCAGATGGGTGCAGCTTTCGAAGCAGACAGTCTCGAAAGCGCCGCGGATAATGTCTGCGGTGACAGAATCGATTTTTGCCGTGGTCGGCAGCGGATCGCGCCGGGCGGCAAGCTTGCGGTTGAGTTCGTAGGACATGAGTGGGTTCCTCCCGAAAGCACTTGGACTTAGGCTAGCATGGAATTCCCCAAGTTCGCAAACATGCCCACGCGATATTTCATCCGCCTCACTTCGCTGCCGCTATTGCCGCCTGAACCGCGGGTCCGAGGAAGGCGCTACCCTCCTGATCGCTCGAGGTGGGGTTGGTGCCTTGCGAAAGATCAATAATCGCCGGAAGATTGTCGCGGATGTCTTCCGCCATGAGCAGCCGCCCGCCCGGCGCCGACCAGCCCTGGCCGATGACGATGGCCGAAAGCGCCACCCGGCCGCCGCCAACCGTCAGGATCATATGGTTGAGTTCGCACGCCTCTGACGCGAGATAGGCCACCGCCGCCGAGGCATGGCGCGGATCGAGCACGCCGGCGAGAAGGTCGCGATGATCGTGCAGGCGCTCGTCGGCGCTGTGGCTCTCCATGGCATCGCCCATCCGCGTCGCCGCGAAGGGCGAGATGACATTGGCCTTGATGCCGTGCTCCACCCCCGCCAGCGCCACCGCCTGGGCCAGCCCGATCACCCCCGCCTTGGCCGCGCCATAGGCGGTGACGAAGCCGTTGCCGCGCGTGCCGCCGGGCGAGGAGGTGAAGACGAAGCGGCCGTAGTGCTGCCGTTCCATCACCGCGAAAGCCGCTTGGCTGACGAAATAGGAGCCAAGCACATGCACGCCGATGATGTCGCGCACCATTTCGGGGGTGTGATCGCCGAACGGCCGGCGGCGCAGAAAGCCGGCATTGTTGACCACGATATCCAGCCTGCCGAAGCTATCGACTGCCTGCGCGACCATCGCCTTGGCGTTGTCCGGCTCGGTGATCGACAGCGCGTTGGCAATCGCCTCGCCTCCGGCCTCGCGGATTTCCTTGACCACCGCTTCGGCGACGCTGATGTCCGCGCCTTCGCCGAACAACCCGCAGCCAAGATCGTTGACCACCACTTTGGCGCCGCGCGCCGCCAGCTCCAGCGCATGCGCCCGGCCAAGCCCACGCCCCGCGCCGGTGACCAGGGCGACGCGGCCGTCGAGGCGGATTGGGTTGGGCATTTGGGGCTTCCTCTCGTGGTTTGCCCCGATCGTATTCCAATCGTGTGCGCGCTTCTATAGGCGAGGGTCTGGTCAGGGAGTGCACGTGTGAACAGGATCCACCCGGTCTATGCTTCGATGCAAACCACCGTGTTCGAGGCCACCTCGGCCTTGTGCCGCGAGACCGGGTCGATCAACCTCGGCCAGGGCTTCCCGGACGATCTGGGCCCGCCCGAACTGATCGAGGCGGCGGCGCGGGCGCTGCGGGAGAAGTCGAACCAGTATCCGCCGGGCCTGGGCGTCGCCGAGCTACGCGACGCCGTCTGCGCGTTCTACCGGCGGCGGCAGGGACTGGAGCTGGCGCGCGAGCAGGTCGTGGTCACCTCGGGCGCGACCGAGGCTATCGCCGATGCGGTGCTGGCGCTGGTCAGTCCCGGCGACGAAGTGATTCTGTTTCAGCCCGCTTATGACGCCTATGCGCCGATGGTGCGCCGCGCGGGCGGAGTGCCGGTTTCGGTGCCGCTCAGCCCGCCGGACTGGCGCTATCCCGCCGATGCCCTCGCCAGGGCGATCACGCCGAAAACCCGCGTACTGATGCTCAACGATCCGCTCAATCCGGCGGGCACGGTGGCCTCCGAGGCGGATCTCGCGGCGATTGCCGGGCTGTGCGTCGCCCACGATCTCGTCGCCATCTCCGACGAAGTCTGGGAGGAGGTGCGCTTCGACGGGGTGGCGCACCGCTCGCTCATGACCTTCCCCGGCATGGCCGGGCGTACGGTCAAGATCGGCTCGGCGGGCAAGATTTTCGGCCTCACCGGCTGGAAGATCGGCTGGATGTGTGCCGGACCGGACCTGGCGGCGGGCCTGGCGCGGGCGCACCAGTTCGTCACTTTCACCACACCCCCGGCGCTGCAATGGGCGGTGGCCAAGGGGCTGGCGCTGCCCGACGCCTGGTTCGCGGCGCGCACCGCAAGCTGGGCCGCCTCGCGCCAGCGGCTGATCGCGGGACTGGAAGGCGCGGACTACGCCGTCTTGCCCAACGCCGCGACCTGGTTCGTCTGCGTCGATCTCGTCCAGTCGGGCGTGGCCATCGACGACCGGACTTTCAGCGAGCGGGCGATCCGCGAGGCGGGCGTCGCCTCGATCCCGATCTCCGCCCTGTTCGAGGGCAAGGCGCTCCGAGGCACATGGTCCGCTTCTGCTACACCAAGCCCGACGCCATGCTCGACGAGGCCGTGGATCGGCTCGCCAAATTCATGCGCGACCTTTAAATAGGGCGTTTAGATAGGGACAGTCCCTATTTATTCACCACCGCATCGATATCGGCCGCGCTGTGGCGTTCGGCGATGTAGCCCTCGCCGCCGCCGCGGTTGACGATCAGGCCGCGCCGCACGCCCTTGCGTTCGCGCAGTTCGTCGACCCAGCGGCCGAGATGCTGGTAGCTCGCGCTGTCGAGGAATTTCGAGCCGCCATAGGCGTCGCCGCGCACGAAATAGTTGAGCCAGCCGAAATTGGCGACGTCGGCGATGGTATATTGCTTGCCGCAGAAATAGCGGTTTTCCGCCAGATGCCGGTCGGCGACGTCCATGATCCGCTTGGCTTCCATGGCATAGCGGTTGATCGCATATTCGATCTTCTCCGGCGCCATTGCATAGAAATGCCCGAAGCCGCCGCCGAGCACCGGCGCGGTCGACATCTGCCACATCAGCCAGCTCATGCATTCGGCCCGCGCGGAGCCGCTTTCGGGCAGAAATTCGCCGAACTTCTCGGCGAGGTAAAACAGGATCGCCGCCGATTCGAACACCCGCACCGGCTTCTTGCCCGAACGGTCGAGCAGCGCCGGAATCTTCGAATTGGGGTTGATCGAAACGAAGCCCGAGCCGAACTGGTCGCGGCTCATGATGTTGATCAGCCAGGCGTCGTATTCCGCGCCTTCATGCCCCGCCGCCAGCAGCTCCTCGAACATGATGGTGATCTTCTGCCCGTTGGGCGAGCCGAGCGAATAGAGCTGGAACGGGTGTTTGCCGCGCGGCAGTTTCGTTTCGTGAGTCGCGCCCGAAATCGGGCGGTTCATGCCGCCGAAGGGATCGCCCTTGCGCTTCTTCCACTTCCACACCTTGCCGGGCTTGTAATCCTCGCTCATCGCAGTCTCCTCAATTCGTCCGAAACGCTATGCCGGGTAGCCTGGGCAATTGACAAGCCGCGCTTTCGGGGATGCTATAGGGAGCAAACAGTCCGGGAGAGCCGACAATGAACGCCCAGTTCAAGAATGTGCCCGAGCCGCGCGAGGTTCGCAGCAACCAGATGGTGCCGACCATCCGCGGCCAGTACCACACCTTCATGCTGATCCCGATCATGGAGCACCACACCCGCTGGTTCGATGCCGGTCCAGTCTCGATCGGGGTCGAGGCGCGCGCCTTGGGCGACAGCGAGGAGAACATGATCTGCGGCCCCTCGATCCACGTCTGCAACGCCGCCCGCGGCGAGGAATATGTCCGCTTCGACGTGTTCGGCCCGGTGCTGCACTATCACTACATCCACCATGAGCGCGACGCCAACACGCTGTGGGGCTACGATCCCAGCGTCAACGGCCCAATGATCCCCTGGGCCTGCGCCGCCCTGCGCGACCGTCTGCCGACCCTGTTGCGCAATGCGGGAGCGGACAGGCTGGCAAGCCAGGTGGAGGAATGCGGTTGGGACAGCTCGGTGCTGGAAGAGGTGGCCCAGGCCTGCAACGAGGCGCTCAAGCCCAGCGAGCACGATTTTCTGCGGGCCAAGGAGGGGATGGACTGGATGTACGCCTGGAAGGCGGTGCACCCTCAGTTCAATACGCTGGACGAGCAGGACTACTAAATCGCGAAAGCAAGCCCGCCGGCCGCCTGTCACCCGATCCGGTAAATCAGGCTGCTGTCAGCAGGACCGGCATGTCGGGATCTGCCCCGGAACTGTCGTCGACATGACCACCGTTGCGCCGCAGGGTTGAACAGACCTGTTCGCGCCGGCCGGGGGTCGAACGCAGATCGACGGTAACGAAGACTTTCCCGCTCCGCACTTGCTGTTCGAAGAATTTCGTAGCGATGTCATCGACATCGAGGTCGGTCAGCATCTTGGCGATAGCCGCGCCGGTCGCGCCGACGGTTCCGCTCGCAACGGCGACCGTGCCCGCCAGGGCCAGACCGCCTACGCCCGGAACAGCCAGAATCCCGACGCCCAGCAAGGCAGTCGCAAGGCCGCCGCCGGCAATCGCCTTGGCGATGCTCAGCATGCTGTGCCCCTCCGGCCACTGGCTGCCGGGCTCCATGAAGTGGCCCGCCCGCAACAACAGCGAAACCGCGCGATCCGGAATGCCCGATTGTTTGAGCTCCGCAACGGCTACTTGCGCCGACTTGCGGTCATCGAACATGGCGACCAGCAGGCTCCGGTCCTGGACAGCCTCGGTCTTGCAGGCATCGGAGAACGCACTGGCGAACTGGTTGCGTTCGCGGTCGGTGCGGAATGTCAGGCGCAGCCCCGTGGAATCTCGCACCCGCGCGACGCTTGGCGATACCGGTTCCTGATAGAATGTCCGCAGCAGCAGATCGACGGTCGTGCGCCTGAGCTTCTGGTCGGTGCCGCGATTGATCCACTCGGCCGATGCCGGACGCGGGTGATTGCCCGCCAGGTAGTTGAGCGCTGCCAACTCCCCGGCTTTGATCACATAGCTCTGTCCGGTTTCCGCTGCTGGCGCCATGCTTCGCTTATCGGCTGGTTCGGTAAAAATATCCAGCGGCCATTGACCTGGCGTCCAACTTTCGGACAGGCTTATGGCCGCTGGTAAATGATGCCTTGAGCCGGCAAGGGCCTAATCCGAGATGATTGCCCCCAGTGCAGGGCCGATCCGCCCGGCGATCGGACGCAGCCTGGCGTCATCGAGCCCGTAGGCCGCAATCGCATTGCCGGCAAGGAAAGCCCGCGCTTCCGCCTCCGGCACCCCTTTCAGCAAGGTGCGCAAATTCTCCCGCGGCGAAAGCCAGTCATCGGCCTCGATGTGCGGATAGTCCCAACCCCACATCATCTTGTCCATGCCGATCAGGTGGCGCATTTCCATTTCCGGGCGGCTGAGGATGCTCGATCCAAGCCAGCACTGACGGCGGAAATAGTCGCTCGGCTTCATCGACAGGTGCCCCTGCTCGCCGAATGCGTACATCCGGTCGGTGACAACGTGGTCCATCATCGCCAGCGCCTCGACCACCCAGCCCGAGCCCTGCTCGGTCATCACCAGCCTCAGCCCCGGAAACCGCTCGAACACGCCGCCGGCGATGAGAAAAGCAAGCGGCCGGTGTGGCCAGGTGGTGCATTCGAGGGCATAGAGGATCGGCCCGTCGGGCTGATCACCATAATCAGGGCAGCCAGAGCCGGTGTGGGTGTGGACCGGCATCGCGAGTTCCTCACAGACCGCCCAGATCGGATCGTAGCGCCGGTGGTTCCAGAACGGTTCCTGCGGGCTGTTGTAATAGATCAGCGGCAGCAGCACGCCGGCGAGCCCGTCCGCCTTGGCCCGCCGGATTTCCGCGACCGCGCCCTCGACATCGGCCATCGAGCCAATCAGCGCCAGGCCAAGGAGGCGACCGGGCGCGACGGAACAGAAATCGGCGAGCCAGCGGTTATAGGCCCGCGCGCCGGCCAATTTGAGCTCGGGCGGATATTCCTTGTCCCATGGCCGGTTGTATTCGCGCGCGAACCACAGGAACGGCGGGGAATTGGCCGACTGATCGTCGGGAAACAGCACATCCGCGGCGATGCCATCGGTATCCATGCTGGCGATGCGTTGCGTCGGGTTCCAGGTGCCTTCCGCCCCCTCGGCGACCTTGGCGTTCGCCATCCACTCGCGCTTGTAGGCCTCGGACAGGGTTTCGGTAAGGTTAGAGGCCTTGGCCTGCGTCGCCACCCACATCGGCACATATTGGGCGAGCCAGTCATCGTAATCAGCGCGATGCTCAGGATCGACGTATTCGCGGTATGACTCGACCGGCGGTCCGACGTGGCCATCCGAAGAGACGATCAGCAAGCGTTCGCTGGCATTGCCATCTGTCATTGCGATTCTCCCTCGATGCCGCGCTCAATCTGGCAGCTTGACCGATGCGACCAACCCGGTCGCGCTGATCAATTCGGCATCGTGCGGCGGCATGGCCGGCGGCGCGCCGTAGTCGGGCGGGTTGTGCAAGCTGCCCGACATGTCGGCCTGCCCCGAATAGAGCGACTGGAAAAGCCGCCACTTCAAGCGCCACTGATCGCCCTCGTCGACAAAGCGTTCGTGATAGACACCGAGCGGCGAGAAACCAGTGCCGTCGGCCATGACGTTCTGCCCGGAGAAATAGGTCCGCCCCCAAGCCGTCCCCTTCTCCGCGCCCCGGCCGACCTCGAGGATGGGCGTGCGCAGGGTGAGGAACAGGCGCTGGAAATGCGTCGAAAACAACCGCCGGTTGTGCGCGACAATCTCCTCGCGCCCGCGCAGCACCACCCCGTCTATCCGCCACTCGCAGTCAGCGGCGAAGCAGAGGCCGAATGCATCGAAATCGAGCCGCCAGACCGCATCGGTATAGCGCGCATGTAGCTGCCGGACGCCGCATTCGGCGAGCAGAAAGTCGAGATCGATTGGCATTTCCTCTCCCTAGCGGCTACAATTGCCTCAAGCTTTGAGGCTAGAGTGCCGCAATTCGGGCGCGCAGGAAATGGCCAAATCGCCTGCGGCTAATCCAGCCGCATCACCCACCCATGCGTATCCACCGCCTCCCCGCGCTGGATCGCCACCAGCCTGGCCTTGAGCTTGCCGGTCAGCTGCCCCGGCCCGCCCGAGCCGACGGTGAATTCGCCGTCCCGCCCGGCGACCTTGCCGACCGGGGTCACCACCGCCGCGGTGCCGCAAGCGAAGGCCTCGACCAACCGCCCCGACGCGCTGTCATTGCGCCACTGGTCGAGGCTGTAGCGCTCCTCGCGCACCGTCAGGCCTTCCTCGCGGGCGAGCTGCATGATCGAATCGCGGGTGATGCCGGGCAGGATCGTGCCGGTCAGCGGCGGGGTGATCAGCGAGCCGTCGTCGAACACGAAATAGAGGTTCATGCCGCCCAGCTCCTCGATCCACTTGCGCTCGGCGGCGTCGAGGAAGACGACCTGATCGTGCCCGCGCGCCAGCGCTTCGGCCTGCGGCACCAGGCTGGCGGCATAGTTGCCGCCGCATTTGGCCGCGCCGGTGCCGCCGGGCGCGGCGCGGGTGTATTCGCTGACCCAGATCGACACGGCGGGCGCGCCCGACTTGAAATAGTTGCCCGCCGGGCTGGCGATGACCAGAAACTTGTACTGCTTGGCCGGGCGCACGCCGAGAAAGGCCTCGGTCGCGATCATGAACGGGCGCAGATAGAGCGAGCCGCCCTCGACGGAGGGGAACCAGTCGCGGTCCGCGGCGACCAGCTGGCGGATCGATTCGATGAACACCGCTTCGGGCAAGGCTGGCATCGCCAGCCGCTCGGCCGACCGGTTGAACCGCGCGGCATTGGCTTCCGGGCGGAACAGGGCAATGCCGCCATCCTGCTGGCGGTAAGCCTTGAGGCCCTCGAAAATCTCCTGCGCGTAATGCAGCACGGCGGCGGCAGGATCGAGCGGGATCGGCTGGCGCGGGCCGACAGTCGCCGAGTGCCAACCCTGCCCCTCGCTCCAGTCGATCGAGACCATGTGATCGGAGAAATGCGTGCCGAAGCCGGGATTGGCCAGCACCGCAGCGCGCGCATCGCCGGAAGTCGGCGCGGGGTGCGGCAGGCGGGTGAATGTCAGATCGGCGTCGATCGCCATTTTCGCGGATTCCCTCATGTTGCGTGCGGGTGTTGAACAAAAATTACACTTCAGGCAATTGAAATGAAATTAATGACAAGTGCAGATTTCTGCAAAGGGCGATAGGGCCAATTGCCCGGGGAGGAAAGAGGGGGCATGCTCGCTCGAAGGAGGAGACTTCCCGTGGGAAAGATCGGCATCTGCATTCTGGGTTCGACGGCCGCGGCCACCTTGACGTTCGGTCAGCCAGTCGGGAGCAAGCCAACAGCCGCCGCGCCCGCCGCCGCCATTACCTGCACCTGGCCGGTCGGCCCCAACGACAGCGCGAGGACATTGCTCCGCCGCTTCGGTCGCCAGGCCCGCATGGCGGATATCGGCATTGGCGAGGGCGAGACCGAGCGCGGAGTGCTGCTCTATCCCAACGACCCGCGCCGCCGCATCGAAGTGCTGTTCCGGGGCAGCGGAATGCGCGCGCCACAATCCGCCAGGTTCGTCGGAGAACGGGCGCCGTGGACTGTGGCTGGCATCCGGCTCGGCGATAGCCTCGAAAGCGTGAGCCGGCGCAACGGCGGGGCGATGAACATGCAGCAGTTCGACGCGGACTATGGCGGTACGGTCCACGACTTCAACGGCGGGCGGCTCGCAACCGTGCTGGGCCGCTGCGAACCTTCGATTGTGTTTTCGCCTGGCGATGGCGCAACCTATCCCGAAAGTCTGAGCGGCGATGGCGCCGTCGCATCCGATCACCCGGACATGGCCGAGGCCAGGGCATATGTCGCCATACTGGGCATCGAATTCCCGCAGCCGGTCCGGCCGTAATAAGCCGCGCTGGTATCAGCCCTCGCCAAACACCCGCGCGAAGATCGTATCGACGTGCTTGAAGTGGTAGGCGAGATCGAACTTGTCCTCGAGTTCGGCGGCCGATAGCGCGGCGCTGACTTCGGGATCGGCCTTGAGCAGTTCGAGCAGCGACAGCTGGCCATCGCTCTCCCACACTTTCATCGCGTTCTTCTGCACCAGCCGATAGGAATCGTCGCGGTTGAGCCCGGCCTGGGTCAGCGCCAGCAGCACCCGCTGCGAATGGATCAGCCCGCCCATCCGGTCGAGGTTCTTTTGCATCCGCTCAGGGTAGACCAGCAGCTTGTCGATCACCGAAGTCAGCCGGGCGAGGGCGAAATCGAGCGTGATCGTCGCGTCCGGCCCGATGAAGCGCTCGACCGAGGAGTGCGAGATATCCCGCTCGTGCCATAGCGCGACGTTCTCCAGCGCCGGGGTGACGGCGGAACGCACCACCCTGGCGAGACCGGTGAGGTTCTCGGTCAGCACCGGATTGCGCTTGTGCGGCATCGCCGAGCTGCCCTTTTGCCCGGGCGAGAAATATTCCTCCGCCTCCAGCACTTCGGTGCGCTGCAAGTGGCGCACTTCGGTGGCGAGCCGCTCGATCGAGCTGGCGATCACGCCCAGCGTGGCGAAAAACATTGCGTGCCGGTCGCGCGGGATCACCTGGGTCGAGACCGTTTCGATGGCGAGGCCGAGCTTGTCCGCCACGTATTCTTCCACGGAGGGATCGATATTGGCGAAAGTGCCGACCGCGCCCGAAATCGCGCAAGTCGCCACCTCCGCCCGCACCGAGGCCAGCCGCGCCTTGCAGCGGGCGAACTCGGCATGGGCTTCGGCCATCTTCAGCCCGAAAGTCACCGGTTCGGCATGGATGCCGTGGCTGCGGCCGATACAGGGGGTGTACTTGTGCTCCTCGGCCCGGCGTTTGAGCGCGGCGAGCAGACCGTCGAGATCCTCAAGCAGTAAGTCCGAGGCGCGCGCCAGCTGTACCGACAGCGTCGTGTCGAGCACGTCGGAACTGGTCATGCCCTGGTGCATGAACCGCGCCTCCGGCCCAACCTGCTGGGCGACCCAGTCGAGAAAGGCGATGACATCGTGCTTGGTCACCGCTTCGATCGCGTCGATCGCCGCGACATCGATCTTTGGCCCGGTCTTCCACCAGTCCCACAGCGCCTTGCCAGCGCTGGCCGGCACCACGCCGAGTTCACCCAGCTTGTCGGTGGCATGGGCCTCGATCTCAAACCAGATGCGATAGCGCGCCTCGGCGTCCCAGATCGCGGTCATGGCGGGACGTGCGTAGCGGGGGACCATGGGTGACTCCGGTGCTTGGGGATACCGGAGCCGCTAGGTCGAGGGGGATGGGATGGCAAGGGGGTAGGTGAGGCGGTTGCCCAGCAGACCGCCGGTTGGTAGGCTCCGGGCTGAGGATGCAGCCATGGCCACAGCAGTTGATTTCGAAGTTCAGCCAGTCACCACGTCCGTCGGCGCTGTTATGCCGGGAGTGGATCTCGCGCAGCCGATGGACGCGGGGCAGATCGCCTTCATCCGCAAGCAGCTCGTCCACCGCGGCGTACTGTTCTTCCCGCGCCAGGACATGGCAATCGAGCAGTTGTGGGCTTTCATCGAGAACTTCGGGACACCGTGGAAAGATGATTCCTTTGGCGCCGACGACAACCGGCCCGAGGATGTCCAGATCATGGACTCGGTATCGACGCGCTATGGCACGTCGATTTGGCACAGCGATTCCTCGTTCCTCGCCGAGCCGCCGAAATTCACCATCCTGCGTGCGGTAAGCCTGCCGCCGGTCGGCGGGGACACCTGCTGGGCGAGCATGACGGCGGCCTACGATGCCCTGCCGGCGCCGATCCGGACAATGCTCAAGGGGCTGAGCGCAGTCCACACCATCGATCTGCCGATGACTCGGCTCGGCGACTATGGCGATACGTTCGAAGCGAGCTTCAAGGCGCGCCACGCGCCGCATCAGGTGCACCCCGTCATCGCGGTCAATCCTGAGACCGGACGCAAGGCGATCTACATCACCGAGAGCTGCACCACCCGCATCGTCGAGTTGCCGGCGGCGCACAGCCGGCACATTCTCGCCATGCTGTTCGAACACATCAAGTCGCCCGACTTCAACCTGCGCTGGCGCTGGAGCCCGGGCGACGTCGCGCTGTGGGACAACCGCACCGTCCAGCACTATGCCGTGCCGGATTACAAGAGTGCGCGGGTGATGCAGCGGATTGTCGTCAAGGGCGAACGGCCGGTTGGGACTTAGAGCGGCCGCTGGTCGTAGACGAAAAGCCCCTTCACTTTCCCCGCCGCGTCGAAGTGATAGACGGTGCACGAATTGAGCGTGTTGTAGGGGCCCGCTTCGTTGACCGGCCCTTCGGTGCTTGAGCGCTCCTCGGCCTCGAGAATGGCGCAGTCCTTCGTTTCGTGAATGCGCCAGACCATGCACTGGAACCAGGCCGAATTGCCCCAGCGGGTGAGCAGCTGGGTATATTCCTCCCAGCCGACCTGCTCGCCGAAATTGCCGACACGGAAGAACGCCTGGGTATCGAGCAGCTCGCCTAGCGGCGCCCAGTCGGCAGGGGTCATCGGCGGATCCTTGGGCGCATTGACGATCCGTTCCATCACCTTGAGGAATTCGAGCACCTTGCGGGTGAGCGGGCCTTGCTCCCGGGCGAGCATGGCATCGACGGTGGTCAGGGTTTTGGTTGTCATTGGGGTGTCCTCGGTTACGGCCGTCTAGCGCGAGCTTTCGAATTCTGAATCACCTCACCCCAACCCCGACTATCCTGAGCTTGTCGAAGGATCGCTTTTTCTTCAAGCGGTTGTGCGCGAAGCACAAAGAAAAGAACGATGCTTCGACAAGCTCAGCATAGTCGGGGTTTGGTTCGGATGGTCGAGCCGACAACTTAAGTCGGCACCACCACCCGCTCGGTATGTTCCGCCGACCACGGGGCCGTCTTCTGCGCGAGATCGCGATAGCTTTCCGGCAAGTCCTCGACCGCCGAATAGACCGCCGCGAAGCGTCCAAAGCCGGTGCAGTAGGCGCAGAGTATGCAGATTTCGACGATCTCCTGTTCGGAGAAATGCTGGCGCAGGCCGTCCATGGTCTCGTCGGTGATGGAGAGGTGATTGGTGGCGAAGCGGTCGGCGTAATCCAGTGCGGCCTTTTCGGCGTCGCTGAGATCGGGCGCTTCGTATGGCTTTTCCAGCGAGCAGACCAGGTCCTCGGTCAGACCGTCCTGCAGCGCCGGCTCGAAGCGCATCGCCATGCAGCTGCGGCACTGGTTGTGGAAGGCGATCCGCAGCCGCATCATCTCCAGCAGGCGGGGGCGCAGGGTGAAGCCCTGCCAGAAGGCGTGCTCGAAGGTGAAGAACGCCTTGGACAGCGCCGGCGCCTGGGCATAGACGCCGAGGATCTTGCGCTGGGTTTCGGACATCGGGGCGGTGTCCATCTGGAGCAGTGTGCGCAGGTCTCTATCCCACTGGTCCAGCGGCAGCGATGCGATGCGAGTCATGTCAGCCTCTCCGTTTTTGTGCGTGTCGCTCAGTCGAACGCGCCATCCTTCACCGCGTCCTCGAAATAGTCCACCCAATGCATGCCGATCCCGCCGATGAAGCGCGCGCCCTCGCCGCTGGCGGTGTTTTCGACCGTCACCTGGTACTGCACGGTGAACATGCCGCCGCCATCGGGATCGGGGGGAAGGAATTCCATGTCGAAGGCGAAGTGCTCTGGATCACGGCCCAGCGCCGCGAGTCGGGCCCTGGCGTCCTTGAGTTCGGTTTCGTAGAGTTCCATGGCTGCCTCCTGTGGGCGCGGGACGACTCGCTGCAAGTGGGATGCTAACCCGTGACCGAGGCCATGTCAGGACAAGATCGAACAACCGGGCCGGCCCGGAGCGAAGCGGCGAAAGCCTTGCTGCTGCTCGCCCTGTTGGCACTGGTCTCACGCGGCTGGGTTTTCGGCACGCCTGCCATCAACAACGACGAACAGTTCTATCTGGTGGCCGGCGAGCGCATGCTCCACGGCGACCTGCTCTATGTCGACATCTGGGATCGCAAGCCGATCGGACTGTTCCTGATCTTCGCCCTGATATGCCGCATCTTTCCCGATCCGATCCTTGGCTATCACCTCGTTGCCGCGCTCTTCGCCGTCCTGACCGGCATGCTGCTGTTCATCATGGCGCGGCGGTTGACATCTTTCGCGGCGGCGCTGGGCGGGGCGGCGGCCTACTTGGCCTGGCTGCCGGTGTTCGGCGGCATCGGCGGACAGGCTCCGGTATTCTACAATCTGCCGATGGCGGCGGCGGCGGCGTGGACCCTGTTGCTGCTCGCGCAAGGCGGCGATAGACGGCTCACCCGGCAGGGATGCGCGATCATGCTGCTCACCGGGCTGGCCATCCAGATCAAGTACACTGCGGTGTTCGAAGGCATGTTCTTCGGGCTGAGCCTGCTTTGGACCGGCGCCAGTCGCGGGCGGCGCCTGCCCCGGCTCTCATCCGACGCCCTCGCCTGGATCGCCTGCGCCCTTGCCCCGGCCCTGACCGCCTTTGCCGCCTATGGCGCGATGGGCCATTCCGAAGAGTTCGTATTTGCCAATTTCGTCTCGATCTTCCGCGACCACGACGACTTTCAGGACGCGATCGTTCGCCTCGCAGGACTGAGCCTCGGGCTGACGCCGTTTCTTGCCTGCGCTATCCTTTTCGTCCGGAAACGCGCGACCGATGCCGATCGCCGCGCGGAAAACTGGATCCTGGCCTGGGCGGCGGCAAGCAGTGCGGCATTTCTGTTCTACGGGGTCTGGCTCGATTTCTACGTCCTGCCCCTGCTGCCGCCGCTGTGCCTGCTTGCGGCACTGGCGTTCGGCAGCGCCGCGAAGCGGCCGAAGGCCATCGCCGCGCTGGTCGCGCTGGGTCTGGCCGGCGGCATCGGGCGTACCATAGTCGAAAAGCCCGCCTGGGGAACCGCGGCGGAAGTGACGCGGCTGGCGGAGTTGGTCGAGCCGCATCTCGGCAAGGGCTGCCTCTATGTGAACGAGAGGCTGCCGATCCTTTACCTGCTCACCCAAAGCTGCCTGCCCACGCGATTCATCTTCCCCGATCATCTGACCTGGAACCGCTACCGGGATGCGCTTGGCGTCGATCAGGCCGACGAGATGCGCAAGCTGCTGGCGCGAAAGCCGGTGGTCGTCGTCATCAGCCTCAATCCGGAAGAGGACAGCAATCCCCTGGCCATGCGCCAATTGCTGGAAGCCGACCTGGACCGCAACTACCGCCTGGCCGGCCACAGCGAAGTTGGCGGCGATACATTTGCCGTTTACGCCCGGATGCCCGAATAAGCGCCGATGGACCAACGCCGCTCCGCCCCCGCCACTCTGCGCAACCGCGAGCCGATCCTCGCCGTGCTGCGCGAGGTTCTGCCCGCGCGCGGCATGGTGCTCGAAGTGGCGAGCGGGACCGGCGAGCACGCGGTGTTCTTCGCGCGCCACCTGCCCGGCATAGTCTGGCAGCCGAGCGATCCCTCGCCCGAACTGCGCAATTCAATTGCTGCCTGGGCCTTGGCGGAAGGCCTGACCAACCTGCCGCCGCCGCTCGATCTCGACGCGGCAAGCGCAATCTGGCCGGTAGTCCAGGCGGAGGCCGTGGTCTGCATCAACATGATCCATATCAGCCCCTGGGCGGCCACCGAGGGCCTGATGCGCGGCGCTGGCAAGTTGCTGCCCCCGGGCGCGCCGCTGGTGCTCTACGGACCCTACCGGCGCTCCGGGATGCAGCTTGAACCCAGTAACGCGGCGTTCGATCTCGATCTTAAGCGGCGCGATCCGCAGTGGGGCCTGCGCCTGCTCGAGGACGTGGCCACTTGCGCGGGAGGACATGGGTTGGTGCTCGACCGTATTGTGGACATGCCCGCGAACAACCTGTCCGTGGTGTTCCGCAAGGCCTAGCCTGGCCAGGCGAATTCGATCCGCGTTTCTCCGGTCTCCTCGCCGTCGGGCGCGAAGCGGCGTTCGACGATTTCCCCGCTGCCCTCGCGCGACACTGCCACGATGGTGCTGCACCGTGTGCCGTACATCGGATTGCGGATGAACACGCCCGAGAAGGCCGGTTCCGGCCCGTCGCCGGAGTCTTCCTCCGGGAACGGCGCTTCGTTCCTTAGTGAGGTGAACAACGGCGCGAAATCGCGCGCATCGTGGGCGAGCCAGCCGGCGAGGTCGTCGCACAGCCGGCGCGCCTTGGGCCACGGCCGGGCGAAAGCGCCGTTCGACAGGCCGTGGACGCCCGGGACAAGCACATGCTCCTCGCGCGCGGGATAGTTCGACACGACGCGGGCCTCGTCTCGGTCGGCGAGGAGCAGGTTGAACGGGTTCATCGAGGCAATGTCGGACATCGGCTCGCCGAGCAGCCAGTCGGTCACCAGCGCGCCGCGCGAGGCAAGTTCGGGTTTGGGATAGCCTTCGACCCGGAAATTGGTGACCAGCGCGAGACGGCCGCTCTCCGCCACACCCAGCCATGTCCCTCCGGCGCGCAAATCGCGACCGGCCATCAGGCCGTTCTCCCAGCGGGCAAGCGGCGCCGTCGGGCGTTCGTGGTATTCATCGCGGTTGGCCAGGGCGACGAGCAACCAATCGGGATGAGCCTGCCAGGCGATGGCGGCTACGCACATCTCAGATCAACCCCTTCGCCTTCAGCGACACGTGCCCCGAGCGCGAGATAATCACATGATCGTGCACGACGATCCCCAGCAGCCGCCCGGCCTCGGCGATGCGGTTGGTCATCTGGATGTCGGCGCGGCTGGGCTCGGCCAGGCCCGAGGGGTGGTTGTGTACCAGGATCAGCGCGGCGGCGCCGAGATCGAGTGCACGGCGGATCACCGTGCGCGGGTCTATCGCCGCCTGGTCGAGCCCGCCGTCGCCCATGTGCTCGTCATGGATCAGCGTGTTCTGCGCGTTGAGATAGAGCACCCGAACCCGTTCGACGTTGAGATGCGCCATGTCGATCGTCAGATAATCGAGCAGCGCCTGCCAGCTCGCCAGCACCGGCTGCGCCATGGCCTCGGTGCGGGCGAGGCGGCGCGCTGCGAGCGCGACGATCTTGAGTGCCGCCGCGCTGGTCTCGCCCATGCCGGGATGCAGCGCCAAGGCGCGCGCATCGGCGTTGAACACGCCGGCGATGCCGCCGAACCGCTGAATGAGCGCGCGTGCCAGCGGCTTGACGTCGCGCCGCGGGATCGCCGTCATTAGCAGGTATTCGACGACTTCGTGATCGGCCAGCGCCTCTGCCCCGCCGTCGAGCAGGCGTTTCCTCAGGCGCGCGCGGTGGCCGGACGAATCCTGACCGATGGCACCGTGCGGCTGTGTCGGATCGTCCCCGTCAGCCACCCGGCGCTGTTCCGGCGGGCTGGGCCTTCGCCGCCCGCGCCTGCTGGCGGACGTAGTGCCAGATCTGCACCACCTGGTCGCGGGTCAGATCGTCATAGCGCGGCATGCCCTTTTGCAGCAGCGCGCCGCCCTTGACCACTTGCAGGAACGCCTCCCGGTCAAGCGCCAGCGCGCTTTCCCGCAAGTCCGGCCCCGGCGAGCCGGCGCTGATCGCGTCGCGACCGTGGCACAGCGCGCAGGCCATGAACATGTCGAATCCCGCCTTGGCCTGGACCGGATCGATCTGGATCGCCGGATCGTCCTGGGCATCGATCTTCAGGGTGGGGCGCGGTCCGGGCGGCAGCTTGGCCTTGCCGTCGAGCGCGAAGACCAGCAGGCGACGCGGATTGGCGCCGTATTTCCAACCGACGTTCATAACGTCGCTGCCGACCGAGGCCGAACCGCCCCAGCCGACCAGCAGCGCGACATATTGCTTGCCGCCGATGGAATAACTCATCGGCGCCGAAATGATGCCGAGCCCGGCATCGAAGCTCCACAGCTTGTCGCCCGAGGCGGCGTCATAGGCGGAGAACATGCCGTCGGCCACGCCCTGGAACACCAGGTTGCCGGCGGTCGACATCACGCCGCCGTTGTACATCGTCTCGTGCTTGACGATCCAGGCCTGCTTCTGGGTCACCGGGTCCCAGGCCAGCAGCGAGCCCTTGCCGTCGCGCTCGTCCTTCTTTTCCGAGCCGATCCAGATGCCGCCGACGAAGACACCGCCTGGGATCGGCTCGCCCTGTGAATAGCGGACGCCGTTCTGCGTCACAGGCATGTAAAGCAGGCCGGTGCGCGGCGAGAAGCTCTGCGCCTGCCAGGAGTGTGCGCCCGCCGGATTCGGCCAGATCACGACATCGCCCTTTTCGTAGCGAATGTCCTTTTCCTCGGCCGGGCGGCCGGTCTTGAGGTCGATGTGATCGGCCCAGGTGACTTTGACGATCTTCTCGGCCGAGATGACTTTGCCGTCGTTGCGGTCGATCGCATAGAGGAAGCCGTTCTTGGGCGCGTGCATCAGCACCTTGCGGTCCTTGCCGCCGATGCTCAGCGTCGCCAGCGTCATTTGCTGGGTGCTGTCGTAGTCCCAGCTGTCGCGCGGGTTCTCCTGATAGTGCCAGACGTACTTGCCGGTGGCGGCGTCGAGCGCGACAATGCCCGCGGTGAACAGGTTGTCGCCCTGCTCCTGCCAGCGCGTCTTGGGATCGACCGGGGAGACATTGCCGGTGCCGACGTAAATCCGGCCCAATTCCTCGTCGAAGGTGATATCGTCCCAAGGGCCGCCGCCGGTGCCGGTCTTCCACCATTCGCCGTTCCAGGTCTTGGCCGCCATTTCCTGCACCGGATCGCCCTTGTTCTCTTCCGGGCTGCCGGGCGCTACGAAGAATTTCCACACCTGATCGCCAGTCTGCTGGTCGTAAGCGGCGACGAAGCCGCGCTCGCCGAAATCGGCGCCGGCCTGGCCGATGATCACTTTCTTGCGGAACACCCGAGGCGCGCCGGTGACGAACTGGTGCGACTTGGGCGGCACGGTCTGCTTGCCCCAGAGCAGCTTGCCGGTCTTGGCGTCGAGCGCGAACAGGTAGCCGTCGAGCGAGGCAGCGAAGATCCGGCCCTCGTCGTAGGCGACGCCGCGATTGGCCGCGAAATTCTGGGTCAGCATGTACGGATTGTTCTTCCAGGTCTCCGGATCGTATTTCCAGAGTTGCTGCGCCGGTCTTGCCATCGACCGCATAGACCTCGGCATGGGTGCCGGTGAAATAGAGCGCGCCATCCACCGCGATCGGTGTCGCTTCGAGCGTGGTCTCGCCGGGCAGATCGAGGAGAACTCGAGGCCAAGGCGCTTCACCGTATCGCGGTCGATCTGCTCGAGCCGGCTGAAGGCGGTTTCGGCGTAGTCGCCGTTGTGGTTGGGCCAATCGTCCTCGACCCCGACGTCGCCCAGCGGTCCGTCGTCGCGGCGTCCGCCGCAGGAAGCCAGCGCCAGCGCGCCCAGCATTACCAGCAAAATCCGCAGGATCGCCATATCCCGTTCTCTCCCCATTCAGCCGCATCCGGCCACGCATAGCATTGCCTTTAGCAAGCCCAGGGCGCAAGTGTGATGCAAATGGCCGAGGACCAAGTCGAAGAGGACAGCGAAGCGCCCGCCGCACCGCGCCGGCGGCGCTGGGCCCGGTGGCTCGCCCTGTTCGCCTTGCTCGTCATCCTCGCGCTGCTCGCCATCTGGTTGTTGCGCAAGGATATCGCCGACGATGTGATCTCCACCGAGCTGACCAGGCTTGGCCTGCCCGCGACCTACGAAGTGCACCGGATCGGGCAGGGCGGCCAGGTTTTGCGCAACCTCGTCATCGGCGATCCCAAGCGTCCCGACCTGACTGTCGAGGAAGTGCGTGTGGCGATCGAGCCGCGCTGGGGCATGCCGGGGCTAGGCCGGATCACGCTGGTCAAGCCCCGGCTTCTATGGCAGCTACCGGGGCGGCAAGCTCAGTTTCGGCAGCCTCGACCCGATCCTGTTCACCGGCAGCAAGGAGCCCTTCCGCCTGCCCGATCTCGACGTGGCGATCGAAGACGGACGCGGGCGGCTCGATAACGACTGGGGGCCGGTGGGTATCAAGATCGACGGCGCTGGGCCTTTGCGCGACGGCTTCTCCGGCGCTCTCGCCGCCGTCGCGCCGAACTTCGATCTCGCGGGCTGCAGGGGCCAGGGTACGAGTGTTTATGGCAAGCTCGTTTCGGCCGGCGAAATGCCGCGGTTCACCGGCCCGGTGCGGCTCGCGGACCTGACCTGTCCGGATAGCAAGTTGAAGCTCGCCCGGGCGGCAATGCAGCTCGATGTCACCGCCGGACAGGCCTTCGACGGCGTGGAGGGCGAGCTCTCGCTGACCACCGGAACGCTCGCCATGGGCGCCAACCGGGCCGCCGCGACCAAAGCCAAGGCCAGCTTCGCCTTCCGCGACGGGGCGCTGACCGCGCGCTACGATCTCGGCGGCGAGCGGATCGAAACGCCCCAGGCGGCGCTGGCGAAGCTTGGACTTGCGGGCATGCTGCGCACGCAAGGCGGTCTGGCGCGGATCGAGAGCCAGGGCGAATTCACCGCCAGCGAACTGCGCCCCGGTGCTTCGCTCGACGGCGCCCTGGCCAGCGCGGAAAGCCTGGGCGAGGATACGCTTGCACAAGTGCTGATCGCCAAGATGCGCGCGGCCTTGCGGCGCGAACAGGCGGGCAATCGCCTGGCGGGCGCGTTCGTGCTGCGCCAAACCGGCGAGGAGACCAGCCTCGTGGTGCCGCAAGCCCTGTGGCGCGGCGGCAGCGGCGAGGCGCTGCTCGCGCTGTCGCGGCTGCAAGCTTCGTTCGGCGGCGGCGCGCCGCGCCTGGCCGGCAACTTCACCACCGGCGGCCCCGGCATGCCGCGCATCGCCGGGCGGGCCGAACGCGGGGCGGGCGGCGGCTATTCGGCGCGGATCGCCATGGCCGAATACAGCGAGGGCCGATCGCGCCTCGCGCTGCCCGAACTGGCGCTGGTGCAATCGGCGCGGGGCGCGCTGGGATTTGCCGGACGGGCAGTGATGAGCGGGGCCCTGCCCGGCGGCGAAGTGCAGAGCCTGGCCGTGCCGATCAAGGGCGACTGGTCGCCGGGCGGGGGCCTCGCGGTCTGGCGTAGTTGCACGCCGCTGCGATTCGACAGCTTCACCTTCGCCTCGCTGACCGTCGATCGGCGCGACATGTCGCTGTGTCCGCCGCCGGGCAGCGCAATTCTCACCTCGAACGCGCGCGGCACGCGTTTCGCCGCCGGCGCGCCCAGCTTGGCGCTCTCCGGAAACCTTGGCGGCACGCCGATGCGGGTGATGAGCGGGCCGCTGGGCTTCGCCATTCCCGGAGCACTCTCGGCGCGATCACTATCGATCGAGCTCGGACCGCCGCGGAACCCCTCGCGCTTTCGCGTCACCAACCTTTCCGGCCGGATCGACGGCGACATCTCCGCGCGCTTCGCCGATGCCGACGTTCTGCTCGACGCCGTCCCGCTCGATGTGCTCGACGCTTCGGGCTTGTTGCGGCTCGCCGATGACCATCTCACCGTGGCCGAGGCCGCCTTCCGGATCGAGGACCGCGAGATCGACGACAAATTCAAGCCGCTCGTCTCCGAGGGCGCGACCCTGCTGCTCGCGGACAACCGGATTACCGCCGAGGCCGTGCTGCGCGAGCCGAAGAGCAAGCGCGAAGTGGTCCGCGCCGCGATCGCCCACAACCTCGAATTCGGGCAAGGGCTCGGCCGACCTCCTGTTCGACCGCATTGTGTTCGACCGCGAAATGCAGCCCGATACGCTGACGCCGCTGGCGCTGGGCGTCATCGCCAACGCGCGGGGACTGGTGCATGGCAAGGGCCGGATCGACTGGGATCCGCGCCAGGTCACCAGCACCGGCAGCTTCGCCACCGACAAGCTCGACTTCGCCGCCGCCTTCGGCCCGGTCGAGGGCCTGTCGGGCACGGTGACCTTTACCGACCTGCTCGGCATGGTCACCGCACCGGCGCAGAAGTTCAAGATCGCCTCGGTCAATCCCGGGATCGAAGTCAACGACGGTGAGATCGTGTTCGAAATGCAGCCTGGCAACGTGCTCAAGCTCGAAGGCGGCTACTGGCCCTATCTCGATGGCAGCCTGGTGCTCGATCCGACGACGATGACGATCGGAACCGCTGAAACCCGCCGCCTGACTTTCCACGTCGAAGGCTTCGACGCCGCCAAATTCATCAGCCGCATGAACATGGGCAACATCAGCGCCACCGGCATCTTCGACGGCGCCCTGCCGATGGTGTTCGACGAGAATGGCGGCCGGATCGAGAAGGGCCGGCTGGTATCGCGCCCGCCTGGCGGCAATGTCTCCTATGTCGGCCAACTGACCTATCAGGACATGTCGTTCATGGCCAATTTCGCTTTCGACGCGCTGAAATCGATCGACTACCGGCAAATGCGCATCGACATGGACGGCTCGCTGCAAGGCGAGATGGTCACCAAAGTCAGCTTCGAGGGTATCCGTCAGGGCAAGACCGCCCGGCGCAATTTCATCACCAACCAGATCGCCAAGTTGCCGATCCAGTTCAACATCAACTTGCGGGCGCCGTTCTTCAAGATGGTCAGCTCGTTCCGCTCGCTCTACGATCCCACTTACGTGCTCGATCCGCGCACGCTCGGGCTGGTCGGCGCGGACGGCAAGGCGCTGGCTCCGGGGCAGAGCGCCCCGCAACCGGCTGTTCAGCCGCCAGTCAGCGGAACAACGCCATGATATGTCGCGAATTGACCGGAAGCCCCGGGACTGCGACATAGCGCGCGATGCATATGACGCAGCCCCTCTTCCGGTCCGGCTGGCGCGCCGTTCGCGCCGCAACGATGCTGGTGGCTGGCCCGCTGGCGCTCTCGGCTTGCATTTCGGTGAAAGCGCCGGACAAGCCGATCGTCATCGAGCTGAACATCAACATCAAACAGGAAGTGATCTATCGTCTCTCCGCCGACGCGGCGAACACGATCGAGAGTAACCCGGAGATATTTTGATGTTGAGCAATTTCGTGCCCGAAAATCGCCGCCTGCCGCTTGCCGCGGCCTTCGCGGTGCTGGTGCTCGCCAGTGCCGGGGCCGCGCTGGCGCAGCGCGATCCCGCCTATAGCGCGGCGCGCGGCGCCGGGCAGATCGGCGAGAAGACGGACGGCTATCTCGGCTATGTCTCGCCGCCCTCCGCGGCGATCCGCGCCATGGTCGAAGACCTCAATATCAAGCGCCGCGCACTCTATTCGGAAAAGGCCCAGGCCTCCAATGCGACGGTGGAGGAATATGCCTTCACCTCGGGCTGCCGCCTGATCCTGCAAACCGCCCCCGGAGAGAAGTACGAAGCGCCCGGCGGCGCCTGGCAGACCCGCACCTCGGCCCCGCCGCAGCGCGACAGCAGGTGCCCGTAACCACTTCCCCTCCCGCAAGCGGGAGGGGAGAATGCCCCCGGTTGACTTGCCCCGCCCCCGCCCCTAAGGGGAGCGCGCCTTGGCGGGATGGCCCGTTTTCATGGCGGTTTTCCCCCGGGATTCTTGAATTCCAAAGGACGAATCGGCATGGCTGCGACCGACCCCGACGAGGTTCCCGGAGGTGATGAAGACCCTCGGCTTTCGTCGCTCGACGAGAGGCTGAAGGCGGCGCATCACGCGGAACAGGAACGCACCGCTCCCAAGGGCGGCGGCGATCCCTTCGCCGGGAAAGGCGTGTCTCAGGGCAATCGTGTCTTGTCGACGCTGATCGGGGTTCCTTTCGGGAGCCTGGTGATCGGCTTCGTCATCGACCGGGTGCTCGACACCAGGCCGAAGGCCATGCTGGCGATGCTGTTTCTCGGCATCGTTTCGGCCTTCGTCCAGATCTGGCGGATTTCGCAGGAACGCGCCGAATAGGCTCTCGTTCCCGCTCTACAAGGTTCAGGGGTTAGCACGTGGCGGCCGAAACGAAAATCGACCCGATGCACCAGTTCCAGATCGACGCCCTGGGCGGCGGTCATCTCGATGGCAGTCCCTTCGCCTTCACCAATTCGGCGCTGTGGATGCTGATCGTGCTGGCGTGCATTCTAGTCTTCATGTGGGGCGGAATGAAGCGCGAGCTGGTGCCCGGCCGCTGGCAGGCGGCGGTCGAGATGCTCACCGGCTTCGCCTCGGGCCTCGCCGTCGGCAACATCGGGCCGGAGGGGAAGAAATACGTTCCCTGGATTTTCACCGTCTTCACTTTCATCCTGTTTTCCAACTACATGGGCATGATGCCCTTCGGCATTGTCGAGGCGGCGCATCCCTTCACCGTGACCAGCCAGTTCACTGTCACCGGGGTGCTCGCGATCGTCAGTTTTTCGATCGTCATCATCGTCGGGCTGTGGAAGCACGGGCTGCACTTCTTCAGCTTGTTCGTCCCGCACGGCACGCCCGCGCCGCTGCTGCCGCTGATCGTGCCGATCGAGCTGATTTCCTTCCTTGTGCGCCCGTTCAGCCTGGCGCTGCGGCTTTTCGTCGCGATGATCGCCGGTCATATCTTGGTGAAGGTGTTCGGCTATTTCATCGTCGACGGGATCAATTCCGGCACGGTGATGGGCTATGCGATTTCGGCGATCAGCTTCGTCTTCATCGCCGGCGTCAACGCGCTCGAACTCCTGGTCTGCGCCATCCAGGCCTATGTCTTCGCGCTCTTGACCTCGCTCTACATCAACGACGCGGTGCACCTGCACTGAGTTACCCTTCCACCAACACTCGAATTTTTCTCAAGGAGTTCACATCATGGATCTCGCAGCAGCCAAGGTTATCGGCGCCGGTCTCGCAGCCATCGGCGTTGGCGTCGCCGCCACCGGCGTGGGCAATGTCTTCGGTTCGTTCCTCCAGGGCGCCTTGCGCAACCCGGCGGCGGCCGACGGCCAGCAGGGCCGTCTGTTCATCGGCTTCGCCGCCGCGGAACTGCTCGGCCTGATCGCGTTCGCGGTCGCCATGATCATTCTCTACGCCGTTTGATCGTGCGCCGTCGCGGGTGAGGACGGGGCCTGACGGCTCCGCCCATCCGCTGGCGCATCGATACGGAAAGCGAAGCCCGGGAATCTAGGTCCAGCTAATGCCTCAACTCAACCAGCTCATGCTCGTTTACCAGTCGCAGTGGTTCTGGCTGCTGCTGGTGCTGGCCGTAATCTATTTCGGCATCGGCCGGGGCATGGTCCCGCAGGATCGAGAAAGTGGTAGACGACCGCAACGCCAGGATCGCCGGCGATCTCGCGGCCGCCGAACGCGCGCGGGCGGGGGCCGAAGAGGCCGAGGAACGTGGCCTCAAGGCCGATGTCGAAGCCCGCGCCGCCGCCCAGGCGGTGACCGCCGCGGCCAAGGCCAAGGCGGCCAAGGACGCCGAACTGCGCATCGCCAAGGCCGATGCCGCGGTGGCCGAAAAGCTGGCCGCGGCCGAGGCCGATCTGGCGAAAGCCCGCAAGGGCGCGCTTGCAGGCATCGAGAAAGTCGCGGCCGAAGCGGCGCGGGATATCGTCGCCAAGGTTTCCGGCGGACAAGTGACGGCCGCGCAGGCCGGCTCGGCAGTGAAAGCGGTGTTCGCCAATGGCTAGTTTCCTCCTCCTTGCCGAAGCGGCGCATGTGGCCGCCGAGCATCACGAAGTGCCCACCGCGCTCGGGCTGACACCGGGCGGCTGGGTCGCCGCCTCGATGCTCGCGGTGTTCGGCATCATGCTGTGGGCCAAGGTTCCGGCGATCGTCGCGGGTATGCTCGACAAACAGATCGGCGAAATCAGGAAACAGCTCGACGACGCCGCCAAACTGCGCGCCGAGGCGGAAGCGCTCAAGGCCGAATACGAAAAGAAGGTCCGCGACGCCGCGCAGGGCGCCGAAGCGATGAAAGCCGCGGCGGAAGACGAGGCCAAGGCGATCGTCGCCAAGGCCAAGGCCGACGCCACCGCGCTGATCGAGCGACGCGCCAAGAGCGCCGCGGAAAAGATCGCCGCCGCCGAACGCAACGCCATCGCCGAACTGCGCGCCAAGGCCGCGGACGCCGCTGCCCAGGCCGCCCGCGGCCTGATCGCGGCGGGCCACGACGCCAAGGCCGACAGGGCGCTGGTCGATGAGGCGATTGCGGGGATTTGAGGGGCGGTGCCCACCCCTACCCTTCCTCTTCCGTCATCCTGAACTTGTTTCAGGACCCATCGCGCGCCCAAACTCGACCACTGCGTTTTGAACGCAACCCTTACGCCTCCGTGGCGCGACGTTGGTGTTTCACCCGCCACTGCCGGGCATGCGGCACAATGGGTCCTGAAACAAGTTCAGGATGAGAGCTGGTGGCGTGGCGCTCAATCCCGCCGCCGCAATAGCCTCCCCGGCAGCGCACCGGTGTGCTTGCCGCCTTCGGTCAGCACCTCGCCATTGACCACGGTCGCCTTCAATCCCCGCGCCCGCTGCGACAGCCGCCGCTTGCCGGTCGGCAGGTCGTGCACCACCACCGGCATTTCCGGGCAGACCGTTGCCGGATCGATGACGTTGACGTCCGCCGCCATGCCGACCTGGAGCCGGCCGCGATCGGCGAAGCCCCAGGCGTCGGCGGCGCGGCTGGTCATGAACTTGACTGCCTCGGGCAGCGACAGCAGGCCTTTGTCGCGGCAGTAATACGCCAGCAGGTGAGTCTGGATCGAACCGTCGGCGATCTGGCCGACGTGGGCGCCCGAATCCGAGAAGGTCATGATCGAAGAGGGGTGACGCATGACATGCACGGTCTCTTCGTCCGAGGCGCGGGTGAGATATTGCATGAACAGGGCGGACATGTCGGTTTCGATCGCAAGATCGAACAGCACTTCGAGCGGATGCGCCTTGCCGCGCTGCGCCGCCAGTTCGGCGAGCGAGCGATAGGGCGGCATCACCGTGTCGTAATAGTAGAACTCTCCCCACTTGGGCGGCTTGCCCTCCGCTCCGGACAGTGCGCCGTACTGGGCATTGTCGACCGCGTGGATGAGCCGGGCCCGAACCGCAGGATCGGCCAGCTGGGCCTTCTGCGCCTCGATCGGCTGGGAGCGGAAGAGCGCCCAGGCAGGCTGCGAATCGAACAGGAATGCGGTGCGGAACGAGAACAGCGTGGAGACGCCGCGGCTGTGGGTCTGGCCGAACATGCGCCCGCCGGCTTTGGCGACATCCTCGATATAATCGAGCTGCTTCATCGCGAAACCGCCGAGCACGCCGTAGGTGGTGGCGACGCCCGAGCTGACGGTGAGGTCCTTGAGCCAATTCCAGTAGGCATCGCCCTCCGGATTGCCGGGCAGGATGATCTCGTGCGCCAATTCGAACACCGCGCCCTTGCGGCCTTTCATCGAGCCGACCAGCGCGGCCACCTCATCACGGTTGGCGAGCCGAGAGGCAACCGGCTTGTCGTCCGAGGTCAGGTGCGCGAAGCTGCGCGAAGTGGAAAAGCCCAGGGCGCCGGCATCGAGCCCGCGCTTGAGTTCCGCCGTCATCGCCGCGAGATCGTCCGCCGATGCCTCTTCCTCGAAAGCCCGCTCGCCCATGACGAACGTGCGCAGCGCCGAGTGGCCGACATAGGCCGAATGGTTGATCCCCTTGGGCAAGGCATCGACGACATCGAGATAGTCGTCGTAATGCTCCCAGCAGAAATCGATGCCGGCATTCATCGCCTCGCCGGAAATGTCCTCGGCGCGCTCGAGACTGCGCGCGACAAGTTCCTGCTTGCCCTTGCGGATCGGCGCGATCGAGAAGCCGCAATTGCCCATGACCACGGTCGAAACGCCGTGCCAGCATGAGTTTGTGCCGAGGTGGTCCCAATGCATCTGGGCGTCCATGTGGGTATGCCCGTCGATGAAGCCGGGGGTGACTATGTGCCCTTCGGCATCGATGCTGCGCGCGCCGTTGGGGGCGATCTTGCCGATTTCGGCAATCTTGCCGCCCATGATCCCGACATCGGCGATGTAGCCATCGGCCCCGGTGCCGTCGATCACCGTACCGCCGCGAATTACCAGTTCGTAACCGCTCATGTTCCCGCTCCTTCTGTTTTGGGCAGGTTGTGGCCTGCTATCGCCCATCTGTGCGGGCGCACCTCGATGGAAGGTCCATCGCACTTTCTGATGACATCGACAAATAGCATGCGCCCGTTGGCCGGGTCGAGATGCGCGCGCGCGACCGTACCGCCGGCGCGATCGTCGATATGCATGTCGAGCGTCGGGCAGCCATCGAGCCAGTTGCCGGGCGCAATGGCGAGCACGGCCCGCGACGCTTCCGAGATGGCCAGGTTTCCAGCCTGCGCGACGCCCGGATAGAGCGGCGTTTCGGGCAGCTCCGTCGCAATTCCAGCCGTTTCGCCAACCGGGCGCAGCGCCGGTTGGCTCTTCACCAGCCGCTCTTGCCGGATCGTCTCGCGGAGGCGTTCGGTCGCGCCCTCGTCCAGGTCTCCAGCCGCGTCGAGGCTCACCCCGTAGATGTCGCTCGCGGTTTGCGGATCGAGCCGGTCCTCCGCCATGTCCCTGAGCACCGCGCCCGCCTCGCGGTCGAGCGGGTCGCCATAGCCGCCGCCGCTGGCGCAATACATCTCGAAGCGGTCGCCCGGCGCCAGCGCCACGCCGACCTGGTGAATATCGACCGGCTCGAAGGTGCCGTCGGCCCTGGTCATGGCGAAGCGCATCGTCGCGCCCGGCATGCCGCCGGCACTGCCCGCGGTCGGGAACCAGGCGCGGGTGCCGGTCATGTTGCCGACCAGGCTATCGGTGTTGTGCGCGAAGAAGCTTTCCTGGCAGCCGAGGCCGCTCCGGTATTGGCCGTAGCCGTGGGTTCCATCGGTGGCGCGGCGTTCTTCGAACAGCAGCGGATAGGCGGCTTCGAGGATCTCGACATCGGCATATTCGAGCTGGTTGCCGCCCGGAATCTGGCTGGTCTTGATATCGATGCCGTCGCGGTAGGCGCCGGCCGGACTGCCCGAAAAGGCGCCGTCAATCAGCGTGTAGACCCGCCGCGTGCCGAACTCGTCGAGGTACGACCAGCGGCCGGTGCCATAGGCGGACAGCGCCGGGGCGGTTGCTTTCTCGCGCTCCAGCGCGTCCGGCGAGGCGTGCAACGCGAGCTGCATGCACTGGCCGACCGCGGTGTAGACCGCCATCGCCGCGTCCATGTGCGCCGCGCCGATCGGCGCGGGCATGACGCAATCGACGATGGTCCCCGGCTTGCAGACGATCTCGACAATATCGAGCAGCGACTGGTTGAACGGCAGCCCCGGCGCCAGCAGTTGGCGCATGCGCGGGGCGATCTGCGCGCGGATGATGTATTCCTTGCTATTGATGAAGCTGGGAACCTGCGGCGGGGCTTCGGTGAGGTCGAAAATCACCCGGTCGCCCCGCACTTCCATGTTGCAGGGGATGCGCATGACATCGTCGCCCCACTCGATCCAGGCGGTGCTGAAATAGAAGCCGTCCTCGATGAGCGAGATGCGCTCGCGCAGCACCCTCAGCACGCCGGCAAGCAGCGCCTCGCTCGCGCTGCGGAATGCCGGGTAGCCCATTTCACCGATCAGCTCGATCAGCTTGGCTTCGGCCACCGCGCCGCCGACGACGAGGCTGCGCATGTCCATCTCGATAAGGTCGCTGCTGCGCAGGTTGATGCGGATGATGTTCCAGACATCGTCGCATTCGACCCCGCGCTCGATCAGCCGGATCGGTGGCAGCCGCAATGCCTCCTGGTAGCACTCGGTCGCCTCGACCGCCGAGGAGCCCGGCACCATGCCGCCCATGTCCATCATGTGCGCCGCCAGCGCCACCCAGGCGACGCGGCGCCCATCGACGAAGACCGGGCGCTGGATGACCACATCCTGCGGATGCAGCCCGCCACCCGAATGGGGATCGTTGGCGATGAACACATCGCCCTCGGCGATGGTCTCGCCATGCACCGCAATGGTCGAGCGCACCGCGTGCATCACCGCGCCGTAGTGCAGGTCGATCAGGCCCGAGGCGGAAATGATCGAACCCTCGGCGTCGAGGATGGTCACCGAATAGTCCTTCGATTCGGTGACGATCGGGCTGATCGCGGTCTGCACCACCGCCGCGCCGGCTTCCTGGCCGATCGCTTCCAGCCGCGAGCGCAGCAGCTCGGGAGCGATCGGATCGTCGCTGCGGCTTGCCTGATAGTTCATTGCTCTGCCTCGATTACGAGGGTGTGCTGCGCATCTACTTTGGCCATCATACCTGCGGGAACCCAGATTGTCGTGTCCGAAGCGTCGACCAGGGCGGGGCCGGTGAAATGTTCGCCGGGCTGGAGGCTGGTCTCGTCGTAGACGGCAACGTTCTCGGCTACCTGCCCACGCTTCAGATTGACGCCCCTAAAACCTCCCCGGGACGGAGAAGTGGCAGCGCGCAGCGCTGACGGAGGGGTACTGTCCGGAGTACTCGACCCCTCCACCACTGCCTTCGGCGTGGTCCCCCTCCCCGTTCCGGGGAGGTCTATTCCTTCCATGTGCCCGATGCCCACCGCGCGGATGCCGACCAGCTCGACAATTCCCGAAGTCGTCACCGAAGCCGCGCCGAACCTGCGCAAATATTCTTCGCGGAACAGCGCTTCCACTTGCGCGCCGCCATCGCCCGGCACCGGTTCGCCGGGGATCGGCACGGTCAGTTCCCAGCGCTGGAGGAACCAGCGCATGTCCACCTCGAAGCGCACTTCGCGGTCGGCCTCGGGCACGCCGTCGGCGGCGAGATCGGCCCACACCGCCTCGCGCAGTTCGGCAAAGGTGCGGTCGATCGCCGCCGGCATCGCCGGGCAGCTTGAGCAGCAGTGTCGAAAGCCGCTCGCGCCGGATATCCATTGTCGCCGCGCCATAGGCGGAGAGCACCGAGGCCAGTTCCGGGATCAGCACCCGCGTCAGCCCGGCCATCTTCGCCACTTCGGCGGCGAATAGCGCGCCGCAGCCGCCGTAACTGACCAGGCAATGCTCGGAGGCCGCAAGCGCGTGATTGGACAGACGGGCGCGCACCGCCTTGACCATTTCGGCGACGGCGATCTCGCGCACGCCCCAGGCCGCCTCGATCGCATCCAGCCCCAGCCCTTCGCCCAGTTTCTCGCAGGCCGCCACCGCCGCAACCTTGTCGAGCGCCATGGCGCCTCCGAGGAAATGCGCCGGGTCGATATAGCCCAGCACCACCAGCGCATCGGTCAGCGCCACCTGGGTGCCGCCGCGCCCGTAGCACACCGGTCCGGGGTTGGACCCGGCCGAACGCGGCCCGACCCGCAACATGCCGCGCTCGTCGATCCAGGTGAGCGAGCCGCCCCCTGCCCCGACCGATTCGACATCGACCCTTGGCAGCGCCGTCCAGAATCCCATCAGATCGCCGCGCTGGGTGCGCGCCGGCGCGCCGTCCTCCAGATGGGCGACATCGAACGAGGTGCCGCCAAGGTCGCAGGTCAGCACCCGCTCCTCACCTGCATCGCGCGCGATGCGCGCCGCCGCCGCGACCCCCGCCGCCGGGCCCGAGGCCGACAGCCAGACCGGCTGCTCGCGCGCCTGTTCGATCGATATGGCCCCGCCGCCCGAATGGCACAGAAGAACCGGCGCTTCGAGCCCGGCGGCGCGCAGCTCGTTGGCGAGATCGTCTACACCGCGATAGGCGCCCTTGGCGTAGGCGTTGAGCACCGCCAGCGTGGTGCGCTCGTATTCGCGGATCACCGGGCGCAGTTCGACCCCGGCGGTGACCGGCATGCCCGGAAGCGTTTCGCGGATCAGCCGCGCCGCCTCGCGTTCGTGGCTCTGGTTGAGGAACGACCAGAGGAAGGAGACGGCGATGGCCTCGACCTTGGCCTCATCCGCCAGATAACGCGCCGCCGCGACAACTTGCGCCGGATCGAGCGCTTTGAGCACCACCCCGTTGCGGTCGATCCGCTCGTCCACGCCGACGATCGCCTTGGCCTCGACCAGCGCATCGACCGATTTCAGCCAGCCGCCCTCTTCCTGGGTGCGCCCGCGCGCGAGCCGCAGGGTTTCCTCGAAGCCCTTGGTGGTGACGAGCCCCGTCCTGAGACCGGTTCGGGTAGCGATGACATTGGTGACCGCGGTTGTGCCGAGACCGAATTTCTTCACCCGCGGCAGAAGTTCGTCCAGCCGGTGACCCGCCGCTTCCGCCGCGAGTTTGCACGCCGCCAGCACGCCGCGGCCGATCTCGGGATAGGTGCTGGGCGACTTGGCGCGATAGCTGCGCCCGTCAGCGATCACCACCGCGTCGGTAAAGGTGCCGCCGACATCGACGCCGATCAGAATATCGCGGACGGTCATTGCTCTCCCCAGCGGGCGTTTGAGAAGCCCTGCCATTCGCGCCGCATAGTGGCGGTGCACAGTGCCCTGTCAATCTCCCATTGATTTCCCATGCGTCCACGGGCCATGATCGTGCGTCGCGGCCGCCAGAGTCCGCTTTAGCTGGAGACGATGCTGATGAACGCCCCCGTCCGCTCGATGGTGCCTGCCGAGAATTTCCACCTCGAACAGATCGCCCCCGGCGTCTCGCTGCGCCGGCTCTATCCCGGTGGCAAGGCCGGGCCGAACAACGAGACCAGCAACAACATTCCCGGCGGCCAGACCTGGAGCGAAATCGTCATGCTCGGCAACGAGATGGACGATTTCATCTATGCCCTGCCCGATATCCGCATGCCGCCCAACCAGCTGTGGCCGATGCACTGGCACGATTGCTGGACTCTGGTGATCATCCTCGAAGGCAGCTGCCTGCTGGGCGACTGGTACATGCAGCCCGGCGACATCTACATCGCCGAGCCTTCGGTCGAATACGGCCCGCTGCTGATCGGACCCCACGGCTGCCGCCTTCTGGAGGTGTTCGGCGACCTGTCACTCTCGCCCGGCGGCTACAGCCCGGAATACCGCGATCATCCCACGCTAAAATGGGGCAATCACGCGATCAAGCCGCGCGAAGGTATCAACAAGCGCAACGAAGGCCACTCGATGCTGACGCTCGAAGGCACCAGCGGCATGCACAAGGCGAAGCTCGCACCCGGCTGGTCGGTCGATCTCGGCGCGCCGGACGATCCGAACCGCGGCGTTTGCCGCGACACGCGGCTCAAGGCTGGCGAGAGTATCGCGGCGCAGGCTCGCGGCGACTGGTACGCCGCGATGGTGCTCGATGGCTCGTTCGAGGCGGGCAGCAAGACATTTGTCAAGGACGATGTCCTGCTCGCCGAGCGGGGTGCGGCGATTCCGGAGATGAAGTCGGGCAAGGACGGTGTCCACCTGCTCGAAAACTTCCGCACCGCGCGCGCGCTTTAGGGCGATCTACGGAAGAATCGGATCAAACTCCAACCCCGCTCATCCTGAGCCTGTCGAAGGATGTTGGCGCAACCGTACATCGACAGGCTCAGGATGAGCGGGGTTGGTTCAGATTCTCGATGGCCTGCAATAGGAGAGAAAAATGCGCTTTCACCACGTCGCCATCTCGGTTGCCAATCTCGAACGGACGATCGATTTCTATTGCACCCATTTCGGCATGCAGAAGCTCATCGAGCCCTTCCCGTTCGAGGGCGAATGGTATGAGCGGATCATGGCGGTGAACGAGCCACAGGGGCGGATGACGATGATCGGCAACGGCAGCATTTCGCTCGAGCTGTTCGAATTCGCCAATCCTGCCCCCCCGGCGCAGGCTCCGGACGTGCCGGTCAGCAATCGCGGCTTCACCCACTTCGGCGTCGATGTCGACGATATCGACGAGGCCTATGCGCGGATGTCGGCGGCCGGTGTGCAGTTCCATTGTCCGGTGCAAGTGCACAACGGCACGATCAAGGCGACCTATGGCCGCGACCCGGACGGCAACGTGTTCGAGATGACCCAGAGCGTACAGCCGGCCTGAACAGAAAGCCGTCCACCATCGCAATGCCGGGCCAAACCCATCAGGACGGGCTGCCGTCGCCCCGCCGCTATGCCGCGGTGCTGGCCCTGTCGCTCGGCACGGCGATTTCGAGCGTCGACAACGGCTTCGTAAACATCGCCCTGCCGACCATGGCGAGCGAACTGGGGGTCGATCCGGCCGCGACCGTGCTGATCGTCACCATTTTCCAGCTGATGGTGATGATGACCGTGCTGCCGCTCGCTTCGCTCGGCGACCGGATCGGGCTCAGGCGCATGTATCAGGGCGGCCAGGCGCTGTTCGCCGGGGCGGCATTGCTATGCTTCTTCGCCAAGAGCCTGCCCGTCTTGATCTTCGTGCGCGCCCTGATGGGGCTGGGTGCCTCGATGATCAGTGCGGTCAACACCGCTCTGATCCGCCTGATCCACCCGCGCGAGCAGCTGGGCCGGGGCATCGCCTTCAACACCGTGATCGCCTCGAGCGCCGCCACTGCCGCTCCCGTGCTGGGCGGCCTTCTGCTGACCCAAGCGAGCTGGCCCTGGCTGTTCGTGGCGCTGGTGCCGATCGGACTGATCTCGCTGGTTACGGGGCATAGGTCGCTCCCCGATCCGCAGCCCCGTTCGCAGCCTTTCGATCTGAAAGCGGCGGTACTTTGCGCGGCGATGTTCGGCCTGTTCGTCACCGGCATCCAGATCGGCGTGCACGGCGGATCGTTGCCCTTGGCCGCAGCGATCACCGTGCTGGCCGTGCCGGTGGGTTACGTCTTCATCCGGCGCGAGGCGGGCCAGGCCAATCCGGTGCTGCCGGTCGATCTGCTGCGCGACAAACTCATCGCCCTGCCGCTCGTCGCGGCGCTCCTGACCCACCTTTCGACGACCGCGTTGCTGCTTTCCATGCCGTTCCGCCTGCAACATGCCCATGGCTATTCCCCGGTCGAAGCGGGGCTGGCGATCGCGCCGTGGTCGCTGGTGGTGATGGTGGTCGCGCCCGCCGCCGGTTTCATTTCGGACAAAGTGCGCCCCGGCCTGCTCGGCCTTGCGGGGATGGCAATCGCGCTGCTCGGCACGCTGTCGCTGGCGTTTCTGCCTGACCGGCCCGACCATTTCGACATTGGCTGGCGCTTCGTGCTCGCCGGGCTGGGCTTTGGCCTGTTCTATTCGCCCAATTCGCGGCAGGTGATCGACGCCGCCCCGCGCGAGCGCCTCGCTTCGGCGGGCGCGATCATGCAGACCTTCCGGCTATCGGGACAACTGCTCGGCTCGACCGCGGCGGCGCTGATGCTGGCGCTGGAACTCGGCGACGGCATGGCTCCGCCGCTCGTCTCCGCGGCCCTGGCGGCGATCACTGGAGTGCTTTGCCTGCTGGTGCTGAACGCCGCGAACCGCGGGCAGGTTTCCGGAGGATCGCCGCCAAGCTGATACACAGTCTTACAGGCCCGAACGCCCGGCGTAATTGACAGGCGCGGCCTGAGGCATAAGGCATTTCGGCGTAACGACAGCAATCGTACCCGGAGGAACGATGGCGACAAGCTTGAAACTCTTGACACTGGCTGGGCTGCTGAAATCTCGCGGTGCCTTCAGCTGTCTGCGCGCAGCCCGCCGACCTGCCGATCCCGGCCGCGACTACCGGCGAATATCCGCCCGGCGTTACGGTCAGGCGGACCAAGGCAGGGCCGGTCTATGCCGACGCCAGGGGCCGGACGCTCTACGGCATGGACATGCGCACGCTGGTGCGCTGGGCGCCCGATCCGGCGCTCCATTGCAAGGACGACTGCGCCCGGACCTGGGAGCCGCTGCTCGCTCCGGCCAGCGCCAAGCCCAACGTCGTGTTCCCGCGCGGTTTCGGCGGTCCGCCGCCGGCTCCGGGCCAAGGCGCTGCGGGTGCGGCCGCGCAGCAAGGCGAACGCGCACCCGGACAGGCCGTGCTGCCGCAGGGCATGATCCTGAACCAGCGCGCGCCCGACTGGACGGTGATCGCCGGCCCGCAGCGGGCCGCAATGGGTCTACAAGGGCTGGCACATGGTCTATCTCCGCAAGGGCGACCGCCCCGGCTCCACCGCGCACGACGGCGAGAGCCAGATGACCTGGAACACGCTCAAATTCGTGCCGCCGGTGCCGAAACTCGAAGCGCCCGCAAGGCGTCGCGCCGCTGTTCATCGGCGGCGCCTATGCGCTGGCCGACAAGAGCGGGCGAGTGCTGTATACCGGAACTTGCGCCGCCGCGTGCGACTGGACGCCGCTCGCCGCGCCAATGGCCGGACGCGGCTTTGGCGAGTGGGCGGTCGACCTGATCCGGCGACCGGCCGCAATGGACCTGGCGCGGCAAGCCGGTCTACGTCAGCCAGGAAGACGATCCGGTGAACGCGCCCGCCGGGCGGAGCGGTGCTGCGGCCATGAGGAGAGCGGACATGCCGATTGGCAGATCACTCGCAAACTCGGCGCCCTTGCCGGCGTGCTGGCGGGGCTGCTCGCACTCGGCCCGGTATCGCCCGCGCCGGCTACCGGTGAGGCAGCCACGGCCCGGCTGCCCGAGCCGCCGGCCGGCGGCACGATGGGCTTCGTGGTCGCAATTCGTTCAGCTATCCCGTGGTCCAGGGCAAGGACGCCTGCCCGGATGGACCGGTGCTGAAGCTGCGCGACGCCTATCTCGAGCGGCTGACGCCGGAAGAACGCGCACGCCTGTCGCTGCAAGGAGAACGAGACCGAACTGACGCGGCGCTGGCAAGCGGAGCGCTTCGGCCCCAACGGCACCAACATCTGCTCGCAGCCCGACATGTTCGACCGGCCGCTGCTGCGCACGGTGCAAAGCAAGCGTGCATGGGGCTTCGACCTCGATGGCGACGGGGGCAAGGGCGGCGATACCGGCGATTCCTGCGCGCAGGAGGAATTCGTCTCGCCGACTGGCGAAGCGGGCATCGACAACCAGGAATACCGCGCCATGGGCTGCAAGCTCGGAATGGCGCGGCGCAGGATGGCATGCCGAGCGACAGACGACGTCGGCATGCGCCAGTTCATCGCCTCGGGCGAATGGACCCAGGTGATCCTGCTGCGCGGGGTCGACAGCCTGCGCAACGATCCGAGGTCGAGGTGATCTACGCCAACACGCCCGACCGGCCGATGCTCGACAGCAAGGGCAAATTCCTGCCCGGCGCGAGCTTTTCCATCAGCGACAAGCCGCCGCGCCACCGCAATGTGCTGAAGGGCCGGATCGTCAACGGCGTGCTGACCACCGAGCCCGCCGACATCATGCTCGCCCAGACCTGGGGCCAGGGCGGCGCGCGCGACATTCGCGGCAACCGCTCCAAGTGGGATTACCGCAAGGGCCGACTGCGGCTCGAATTCCAGCCCGACGGCTCGCTCGCCGGCATGCTGGGCGGCTATCGCCCGGTGTTCGACGTCGATTCATGAGCCCGGCGCTCGGCGGGGCCGGCTCGGCGACTGGTCGCGGGGATCGATTGCGCCTCCGAACTCGCGACGCTGCGCAAATATCGCCGACGGCCTGCAGCGATCCGAAGACCGGCAAATGCACCGGCGTTTCGACGGCGATGCGGATCATCGCGGTGCCCGCCTTCGTCAACGATGTGCAGACCAGCACCAGGACCGCCGCGCGATGAAGACGTCCCGCACTTGCCTGGGCCCTGGCGGCTGGCAGGCGCGCTCGCGGCGGTCGCTCTGGCGCTCAATCCCAGCGGCGCGGTGCATGCCGATGCGCCCGCTGGCCCAGGCCGCTCCGCAAGCCAGCATCGTCGCCATGCGCCGGTTGACCGAAGCGCAGTACCGCAACACCATCGCCGACATCTTCGGTCCCGACATCCGCGTTGCCGGCCGGTTCGAGCCGATCGTCCGCCCGGCGCACGAACTGATCGCCAGCGGCGCGCGCGATGCGAGCATTTCGCCCGCCGGGCTCGAACAGTTCGACGCGATGGCCCGCGTCATCGCCGCGCAGGTGTTCGACGAAGCGCACCGCGGCCAGTTCGTGCCTTGCGCGCCGAAAGACGCCAACAGCTGCCGACGCGGCCTGCGCCGGCGCCGTGCTGGCCCCGCTCGGCCGCTACCTGTTCCGCCGCCCGCTGACCGCCGAGCGAGCAGGCGTTCTATGTCAAGCTGGCGGGCGATGCCGCCGCGCCGACGGGCTCGTTCCACAAGGGTCTGGAGCTGGCGCTTGCGGCGATGCTGGTCTCGCCCAATTTCCTCTACGTGGTCGAGACGGCCGAGCCCGATCCAGCCAATCCCGGCGCAGCTGCGGCTCGACAACTGGTCGCGCGCCGCGCGGCTCAGCTTCATGCTGTGGAACTCCGACGCCCAACGAGGCGCTGCTCCAGGCCGCCGCAGACCGGCGAGCTGACCGACCAGGCCCAGCTTGAGGCAGTGGCCGGGAAAATGGTGCAATCGCCGCGCTTCGAAGCAGGGCGTGCGCGCCTTCTTCGCCGACATGCTGCTGTTCGAGAAGTTCGACGAGATCGCCAAGGATCCGATCGTCTATCCCTATTTCAACCAGGACGTGGCGCAGGCGCTGCCCGAGCAGATGCTGCGCACGATCACCGACCATCTGCTGACGCGAGAACGGCGACTACCGCCAGCTGTTCACCACCCACCACACCTTCATGACCCGCGTCGCTGGGCGCGCTCTACCAGGTGCCAGGTGCCGCAAGCAGACCGGCTGGGAGCCCTACGCGTTCGGCCCCGGGACGACCGCGCCGGGCTGCTCGGCCAGGCGGGTTTCCTCGCGCTCTATTCGCACTCGGGGCGCAGTTCGCCGACCTTGCGCGGCCGCGCGATCCGCGAGCTGCTGATGTGCCAGCCGGTGCCCAACCCGCCGGGCAATGTCAACTTCACCGCGGTGCAGGATACCGCCAACAAGGCGATGCCGACCGCGCGGGTCCGGCTGACCGCGCACAATACCGATCCGGTCTGTGCGGGCTGCCACAAGATCACCGATCCGGTCGGGCTCAGCCTCGAACGGTTCGACGGCATCGGCGAATTTCGCGCTGACCGAGAACGAGGCCCCGATCGACGTCAGCGGCAACCATGGACGGCAGCGCGTTCAACGGCGCCGCCGGGCTGGGCAAGGCGCTGGCCGCGAGCCCGGATACCACCCAATGCGTCGCCTCGCGCGCTTCGAATATGCGACCGGCCGGCCGGCGCAGGATGCTGGCGCTGGTCGAGGCGGCTGGAAAAGCGCTTTGCCGCGGGTGGCTATGGCATCCGCGCGCTGTTCGCACGGGTGGCTACGCATGCCCGAGGCCTATGGATTGCGAATGCTGAGACCGCCGCGCCGATGGTGCGACGCATGTCAGCCTGGCAGGCAAATAAGGGAGTAGGAACATGGCATTCGATCTTACCCGCCGGACCGCGCTCAAGGGCTTGATCAACGGGGCCGCGGTCGCCGTCGGCGTGCCGCTGCTCGATTGCTTCCTCGACGGCAACGGCGAGGCCCTGGCCGCGCAACCGGGCGCGCCGGTGCCGGTGCGCTTCGGCACCTGGTTCTGGGGCCTTGGCGTCAATCCCAGCCGCTGGTTCCCGACCAAGGCCGGGGCGGACTACGATCTCAAGCCCGAACTCGCGCCGATCGCGCGCGCTCAAGCACAAGATCAACGTGCTCGGCAACTTCACCGTGCCGCTCGACGGCGCGCCCAACCTGCCGCATGCCAGCGGCGGCCCGGCGATCCGCACCGGCCGCGCGCTCACCGCCGAGCGCGGGCTGCCGGGCGAGAGCTTCGACGTCACCATCGGCGACCTGCATCGGCACGCGCACGCCGCTTCCGCAGCCTCGAGCTGTCGGCCACCGGCGATCCGCGCAATTCGCTGTCCGGGCGCGGCGGCGGCAACCTCAATCCGTCCGAAGTCTCGCGCCGCCGGCGCTCTACCAGCGCATGTTCGGCACCGGCTTCAAGGACCCCAACAGCGCCAGCTTCACCCCCGATCCGCAGGTCATGGCGCGGCGCCGCGTGCTCTCCGGCGTCACCGAGCAGCGCCAGGCGCTCGAACGCGCAGTCGGCGCGGCCGACAAGGCCAAGCTCGACCAGTATTTCACCTCGGTGCGCCAGCTCGAAAACCAGCTCGACGTCGAACTGACCAAGCCCGAGCCGCTGCAGGCCTGCGTCGTGCCGCAAAACGGTCGCCGACCGGCCGGTCAATGCCGAGATCGAGAACGTGATGACGAACCACGAACTGATGACCGATCTGCTGGTCATGGCGCTGGCCTGCGACCAGACCCGCGTGTTCAACATGATGTTCAACAACGGCGCCAGCTCGCTCACCCGGATCGGCAGCACCATCACCCACCACCAGCTGACCCACGAGGAAGTGCTCGACAACCGGCTCGGCTACCAGCCCGAGGCGACCTACTTCCTCACCAAGATCATGGAAGCCTGGGTCTATTTCGTCGCCGCGCTCGACAAGGTGAAGGAAGGCGACGCGCACCCTGCTCGACAACACGCCTGGTCTTCGCCCACTCGGAAACCGAGTTCGCCAAGTTCCACACCATCGACAACATCCCGATGATGACCGCGGGCAGCGCCGGCGGCCGGATCAAGACCGGGCTCTATGTCGACGGCATCGGGCACGCCGGTCAGCCGGGTCGGCCTGACCTTGCAGCAGGTGATGGGCGTGCCGGTCGACCGCTGGGGCGCCAAGAGCATGGAAACCAGCAAGGCGATTGGCGAGATCGTGGCCTAGGGCGCTCGACGGCAGTCATCGGATTAAATCGCTGGCGTTGAATTATCTCACGCCAAGGCGCGAAGGCGCAAAGAGGTTGATCGCGCCGCAGGCGCTTTGAACTATTCCAGCCTCGCCCCATCCGGCCACGTCGAAATTGTAACGCGGCTACGCCGCAAGTGCGACTTCTTTGCGCCTTCGCGCCTTCGCGTGAGGTTTTCAGGTGTTCCAGCCTTGCGCCTTGCGCTCGGTTATGCCTCAATCCTCGCAAACGATGAGAGGATAAACCCATGGAATACCGCACGCTCGGCCGCAGCGGCCTGATCGTTTCGGCCTACAGCTTCGGGGCGATGACCTTCGGCGACGGCTCGGGCATCTACAAGACGGTGGGCGACACTGCCGGCAAGGAGGCGGACAGGCAGATCGGCCTGTGCCTCGACGCCGGGATCAACCTGTTCGACACGGCCGATATCTATACCTTCGGCCAGAGCGAGGAGATCCTCGGCAAGATCCTGGCGGACAAACGCCAGCAGGTGCTGATCGCGACCAAATGCCTTGCCCGGATGGGCCCCGGGGTCAACGATCTCGGCTCCAGCCGCAAGCACATTATCGAGGCCTGCGAGGCCAGCCTCAAGCGGCTCGGCACCGATTATATCGACGTCTACCAGATCCACAACCAGGATCTGCTGGTGCCGATCGAGGAGACCCTGCGCGCGCTCGACGATCTCGTACGATCCGGAAAGGTTCGCTACATCGGCTCATCGAACCATTCCGGCTGGACCAAGATGCGCGCCCTGGCGACGGCCGACCGGCTAGGTGCCACCCGCTATATCAGCCAGCAAATCCGCTATTCGCTGCTCGACCGGGTGGCGGAAAACGAGCTGATGCCGCTCGGCGTCAGCGAGGGTGTCGGCGCTCTCATATGGGGGCCGCTCGCCTCGGGCTACCTCTCAGGCAAGTTTCGCGGCATCAAGGACGCCAGCGGCACCCGGCTCGGCGCGCGCGGCAGCCTCGGCGCGCTCGACACCAAGCACACCCGCGGCGTGCTGGCGGCGGTCGAGAAGATCGCCAAACGGCGCAGCGTCTCGCTCAGCCAGGTCGCGCTCAACTGGGTGGCGCGCAAGGCAGGCGTCGCCTCGATCATCGTCGGCGCGCGCTCGACCGATCAGCTCAAGGACAACCTGGCGGCGGCGGAATGGTCGCTGACCGACGCCGAAATGGCCGCCCTCGACAAGGCCAGCGCCACCCCGCCGATCTACCCCTACGATATGCACCAGAACTTCATGGGCAACCGCAACCCCGGCCTCGCTTTGCAGCCGGGGCTGGCGGGGAGCTAGGGCGTCGTGACCAATAAATAGGGGCTCAATAAATAGGGACAGTCCCTATTTATTGAGCCCCTATTTATTGAGGCTCGCCAGCGCCAGGCCCAGCCGCCGCAGCCCTTCCTCGATTCGCTCACCGGGAATTTCGCCGTAGGACAGGCGCAGACAATCCACGAGTGCGCCGGGCTCGGCGGCAAAATAGGGGCCGGGGATGAACGAGACCCGCTCGCGCTCCCCTGCGTCGAGCGCGGCGCCGACGTCACCCTTGGTCAGCCGCAGCCAGACGAAGAACCCGCCCTCGGGCACTTCCCACTCCGCCAGCCCCCGGCAGTGCCGCTCAAGCCCGGCGAGCATCAGGTCGCGCTTGCGGCGGTAGTGGCTGCAAAGATGCTCCAGCCGAGCGTCGAATGCCTCGCCTTCGGCAAACCGCGTCACCACCCGCTGCACCAGCGGGCCGGCGCCGAGATCGGTGCGCATGGCGTTGATCGCGAAGGCAAGGTCCGGGCGGGCGGCAATCCAGCCGGCGCGCAAGGCCGGAGCGATGGTCTTGCTGAACGAGCCGAGGTGCACCGTAAGCTGCGGATCGAGCGCGAGGAAGCTCGGCGGCGCCTGGGCAAAGCGGATCGCGCCGTAGGTGTTGTCCTCCAGCACCAGCAAATGGTGACGCTCGGCCAAGGCCAGCACCGCGCGCCGCCGTTCGAGCGAAAGCGTGCCCGATGTGGGATTGTGGTTTGTCGGGATGGTGTAGAGGAACTTCGCGCGGCGGCCCGCAACCGCCAGCTCGCCCAGCAGCGCGGCCAGAGCACCCGGATCGAGCCCAAGCCCATCCATCGGCGCGGCGGCGATCTCCGCGCCCGCGAGGCGGAAGGCCTTGAGCGCGCCGGGATAGCTCGCCGCCTCGGCCACCACGACATCGCCCGGATCGATCAGCGCCAGTGCGGCCAGCCCGATCCCGCCGGCGCTGCCACTGGTGACGGCAATGCCATCGGCCGGCACGTCCGCCCCTTCCGCGCGGTGCCGCTCGGCGATCAGCTCGCGCAGCCGCGCGTCGCCCTGCTCCATGCCATAGCCCAGCACACCCGGTTCGTTGCCGCCAAGCACTTCGCCGAACAGCCGCTCAAGCTCGCCAAGCGGCAGCAGCGCCGGGTCGGGCAAGCCGCCGCCGAACTGGATCATATCGCTCGAGCCCATGCCGCGCAGGCCGTGGCCCGGCATGGCGCTGGCAGCGACGCGCTGGCTGAGCAAGCTGTCGATATTCATTGCGCATGCTACGCACGCCGGGCCTGGACACGCAAGCTCTCGACGGAAGCGCACCCCGAGGCCATAGCGGCACGATGACCGCAGCACGCCGCTATATCGTCACCGGAACCGATACCGGCGTCGGCAAGACGCTCTTTGCCGCCGCACTCGCCGGGCATCTCGGCGCGCGCTACTGGAAGCCGGTGCAGGCGGGGCTGGAGGGCGAGACTGACAGTGATCTGGTCGCGCGATTGTCCGGCGGCAGGGCGAGGGTGCTCCCCGAGTGCTACCGCCTCACCACCCCCTGCTCGCCGCATGAAGCTGCCCGCATCGACGGAGTGACCATCGATCCCGCGCGGCTCGCACTTCCCGAAGGCGTCGGCCCGCTGGTGGTCGAAGGCGCGGGCGGGGTGCTTGTCCCCCACGCCGAAGGACTGCTGGCCGTCGATCTGTTCGCCCGCTGGGGCCTGCCGGTGGTGCTGGTCGCGCGCACCACGCTCGGCACGATCAACCACAGTCTGCTCTCGCTCGAAGCGCTGCGCGCGCGCGGCATCGTGGTGCTCGGCGTCGTATTCTCGGGCGAGGCCAATCCGGCGAGCGAGGAAGCCGTGGCCCGCTTCGGCCAGGTCCTCCACCTCGGCCGCCTGCCCCGCCTCGATCCGCTGAACGCCGCCAGCCTCGCCAAGGCCTTCGCCGCGCATATCGATACCGGGGCTTTCGCGTGACCGCCCCCTCCCCCGTCTGGCACCCCTTCACCCAGCACGGGCTCGCCGGGGAAATTCCGCTGGTGGCGCGCGCCAAGGGCGCGGTGCTGCACACCGCCGACGGGCGCCGCATTATCGACGCGATCTCCAGCTGGTGGGTCACCACCCACGGCCACTGCCACCCCCGCATCATGGCGGCCATCGCCACGCAGGCGCAAAAGCTCGACCAGATCATTTTCGCCGGCTGGACGCATGAGCCCGCCGAGGAACTGGCGCGGCGGCTGGTGGCGATCGCTCCGCGTCCCCTTGACCATGTGTTCTATTCCGACAGCGGCTCGACCAGCGTCGAAGTCGCACTGAAGATGGCGCTCGGCTACTGGGCCAACCGGGGCGAGCCGCGCCACCGCATTATCGTGATGCGGCACAGCTATCACGGCGACACTTTCGGCGGCATGTCGGTGGGCGAGCGCGGTGTGTTCAGCCGGGCCTATGCGCCGCTGCTGTTCGACGTGACCACGGTGCCCTTCCCCCATGCCGGGGCGGAGCAGGCGACGCTCGACGCGCTGGAAGCTTGGCCTGCGCGGCACGGCGATGCCGCCGCCTTCATCGTCGAGCCGCTGATTCTCGGCGCGGGCGGGATGCTGATGTACCCGGCCCATGTGCTCGCGCAGATGCACGCGATTTGCGCGGCTCACGGCGTGCTGTTCATCGCCGACGAAGTGATGACCGCCTGGGGCCGCACCGGCACGCTGTTCGCCTGCGAGCAAGCCGGGGTGGTGCCCGATATCCTGTGCCTCTCAAAGGGCCTCACCGGCGGCGCGGTGCCCTTGGCGGTGACCATGGCTAGCCCGGCGATCTACCAGGCGCATTACGCCAGCGACCGCGCGAAGATGTTCTTTCACTCGTCGAGCTACACGGCGAACCCGATCGGCTGCGCGGCGGCGCTGGCCAATCTCGATGTCTGGCGCGACGAGCCGGTGCTGGAGCGAATCGCGGCATTGGCCGCTCGGCAGGCGGAGGGGCTGGCCTTGTTGGCCAAGGCCCCGGGCATTGCCATGCCGCGCCAGTGCGGCACGATTCTCGGCCGCCGATATCGAGACCGGCCCCGATGCCGGCTATCTCTCCAGCATCGCGCCGGAGCTAAGGGCGTTCTTCCTTGATCGCGGCCTGCTGATGCGGCCGCTGGGAAATACGGTTTACGTCATGCCGCCCTATTGCATCGGCGCGGAAGATCTTGCTTCGGTGCACGCGGCGATCATTGAGGCAGGGGTGCGGTTTGGCGGGTGAACGCCCCTACTCCGCAGCCTCCGCCATGGCCTTCGCCTTGCCGAGCGGGATCGTATTGGCTCCGGTTCCGTCCTGGAACACGATCACCACGGTGCAGCCCTCGGGCCCGATGGTGATCGGCCCATAGCCGGTACCGGCCTTGGCGAAGCGGATGTCGCCGGGGCCGAACACCGTCTTGCCGACGGTCTGCTCGCCCGAGATGACGTATTCGAAATAGTTGGTGCCGTGGGTATGCGGCTCGACCCGCGCGCCCGGTCCGAAATTGGTGAGGACGATATAAGGCGAATGCACATCGTCCTCGTCCATCCGGAAGGTCGAATAGGCGACACCTTCGCTGCTTCCTTGCGCCCAATTTATGTCCCTGGCGAAAATGTCTCTGTGTCCTCTTCCAGCCATGGTCCGTCTCCTTGTTCCGATCCCCGATTCTAACCCGGAATGCCGCCGCGACAAACCGATTTCCAAACACCGGTTTTCCTGCGACGATGTGCGAAACCGGAGGGGACCATGCCCAATTTCCGCCGTTTCCTGTGCCTGCTGCTCACCTTCGCGCTTCCTGCCGGCGTCAGCGCCAAAAACGCCCCGCCAAACGTGCGGCTCGAAGTGGTTTCGCGCGGGCCGGCGTTTGGCGGCGAGAACTTCCCCGCCCCCGGCCCTTACGAGACCATCAGCGGCATCGCCCATATGCGGATCGATCCGAATGACCCGGCCAATCGCGGCATAGTCGATCTAGCACTGGCGCCGCGCGCCGGTGACGGCATGGTCGAATACGACATCGATTTCGTCATCCAGCGCCCGGTCGATCCGGCCAGGGCCAGGCGGGTTCTGGTCTATGACGTCGTCAACCGGGGCATGCGGCTGATGCCGATGATGACCGGCGGCAGCGCCGCCAACCCCAACGATCCCGGCGACGGATTTCTGCAGAACTGGGGCTATACGCTGGTGGCCAGCGGCTGGCAGGGCGACATTTCCTCGCGCGGCCTGATCGGCGCGCGGTTTCCGCTGGCGAGCGAGCAAGGCAAACCGGTCACCGGCCGGGCCTCGGCAGAGACGATCTTCGACAGCCCGAATGGCAACCGGATGACGCTCGGCTATCCCGCCGCCTCGCTCGACCAGGCCGGGGCGCGGCTGACCGTGCAGGCGGTCACCGACAGTCCGGCGAAAGAAATTCCCGCGAGCGATTGGCGCTTCGAGGACGACCGCCACATAACCCTTACCCGCCCGGCCGGCATGGATGCCGGCGCGATCTACCGCTTCGAATATGCCGCGCGCGATTCCCGGGTGATGGGGCTGGGATTCGCCGCGACGCGCGATCTGATTTCGTGGCTGCGCCACGCCCCCGCCTCGGTGGGCAACCCGCTGGGCGACATCGCCAAGGCCCCGTGCGAGCGCGACGCCAAGGGCGCCTGCGCCAATCCGGGGGGCGAGATTTTCTCCAGCACGATCGCTTTCGGCGGCTCGCAATCGGGGCGCTATCTGCGCGATTTCCTGTGGCAGGGTTTCAACCGAGATCTTGCCGGACGGCGCGTGTTCGACGGCGTCATTCCGTTCATCCCCGGCGCGCGGCGTACCTTCACCAACTTCCGCTTCGCCGAGCCGGGCCGCTTCTCGCGCCAGCACGAGGATCACGGCGTCCCCGGCTTCGATTTCCCCTTCGCCTACACGACGATCCGTGACCCCGTCACCGGCAAGCGCGACGGCATCCTCGCCGCCTGCACCGCCAGCAAGACCTGCCCCAAGCTGTTCCACATCGATACCAGCGGCGAGTTCTGGCAGGCGGGCTCCTCGCTGGTCGGCACTGGCGGGACCAGGCGCGACCTGGCCTTCCCCGCCAATGTCCGCGCCTACATGATCGCGGGCGGAGCGCACGCACCGGGCATGGTAATCCCCGCCTGCCGCTATCCGTCCAACGCGCTCAACTATACGCCGGTGGTGCGGGCGGCCATGCTGGCTATGGCCGACTGGACGACCACGGGAACCGCGCCCCCAGCCAGCCAATGGCCGAGTGTCGCCAGGAACGAATTGGTGCCGGTCGAGAGCCTCAAAGGTCCCGAAGTCCCGGCCGCGGGCTTGATCTGGGCCAGAGTGCTCAACTTGCCCCTCGCCGCTGACGGCACGGCCGCCTGGCCGGTCCTTGCGCCTAGCATCGACGCCGACGGAAACGACGTGGCTGGTATCCACCTGCCGCAGATCGCCGCCCCCGAGGGCACTTATCTTGGCTGGAACCTGCGCAAGGCGGGCTATGGCGAGGGCGATCTCTGCCTGCTCTCGGGCACCTACCTGCCTTTCGCCAAGGACGCCGCCGCGCGCCAGGGCGACACCCGGCAGTCGCTGGCCGAACGCTATCCCCTGCCCGGCGCCCGCGCCGCGCGGTTCCACGCCGCGCTGGCCAAGCTCCACCGCGACCAGCTGCTGACCGACGAGGATGCCGGAAAGCTGTCGCAGCAGGTTTCCGCCGACTGGCTGCCCAACCGTGCGAGCAGCCATGGCGGCACGCGCCCTGCCGGCGCGGTGCGCCCCTGGTTCCATCAATACTACTGCAGCTGGTGGCTCAGCCGCGAGGACGGCAAGACGCACCTCGCTTCGATCGGGCAAGGCGACGGCGTCGTACTTTCGCTGAGCGACGCCGCCTTCGACGGCTGGAGCGAGGAAGAGCGACCGGAGGTCGAGCTGACCTTCGACCGTAACCCGCGCCGGCGGATCAAGGCCACCGGCTGGGTCAGCAAGGGCGGCGGCTCGCCGGCCATGTTCGGCCTCTACCTCGACCCTGCCGCGCGCCGGGCCATGTCGCGCGCCACCCGGCTCGAACTGTCACGAGACGGCAAGCCGGCGGTCGATCTGTTCCTGTCCGAGAGCCCGTCGAAGGCGGAACTCGACGCCTGCGTGCCGCCGCCCAAGGGGCCTAATTCGGATGAGGAATAGTTCGACCGGCGATCAGCTTACCACCACCCGCACCCGCGCGATGTTCTGCACGCGGCCGTAAGGCGTTTCCGCATTGCCCTGGCGCTGGCCGGCGACGCGCAGCACGGCGAAGTATGTGCCCGGCGCGGCGTAGCTGTGCGAGGCGGTGAGCGAGACCGTCTCCGCCGCCGCGCCCACATCCGCCGGGACCGGAAAGTCTCCGCGATCCTCGAAATCCCATTCGGCTGAAACCACTTTGCCCGCGCCCGGCGGCATTTCGATCGAAGCCGCCAATTTCACCGCCTCGCCAGCCTTCACCTCGGCACGCGCGCCGCCGTTCGCGGTGAGCGCGATCACCGGCTGAATGCCCTTGCGCTCCCCTGCCGAAGCCGGCAACACCAGCTGGGTATCGACGATCTTGTACGACACTTCGAGCGGCCGCACGCCCTGCTCAACCCAGGCCGCCAGATCGCGCAGCGTCTGTTGCAATGCGCCGCCGTAGCTCACCGCGTGGGTGCGCTGGATCTCGGTCATCGGGTTTTCGTGATGCGAGTTTTCGGTAAAGTAGAGCGCATAGTTCTCCGCGCAGGCCTCCCCCCTGGCTGCCTTCACCTGCGAACGATACCAGTCCGCCTGCCAGCAATAGGCATCGATATCGAGGCCGACCGCCAGCATCAGCATCTTGCCGCTGTGCCTGCCTGCCATCATCGACCCCGCCGCATTGATCGTGCCAAACGGCCCGACCAGCACCTGGCGCTGCGGATAGATCGGCTTGCCCGCGGCATCGCGGAACTGGTTCCAGCCATAGTAGCTTTCGGAGGGCGGCAACTGGTGGCGGTGATAGGTCTCGAGCGCCAGCGCCCACGAGTTGTCGATCCGCACCGCATCGCCCGGCGCGATCTTGCCCAACACCTCGGGATCGAGATGCGCCACCAGCTCGACATGGCCGGCACGGACATGGGCGATCGGCAGGCTCGCCCCGGCCGAAGCGCCGCCGGTAACCACCAGGTGCGCATTGTTGGCGTCGAACGCGGGCAGCGCCGCCAGATCGATCCGCACCGGATGGCCGAGATCGATGGCCGTAACTGTCGTGTCGAATTGCACCCGGTCCTTGTGGATCGCGGCCGAGGGATCGCCGCCGAGATAGCCGGGCTTGCTCCAGAAATCGTCCGCGTAGCCCGGATCGATCGCCGGGATCATGCCGGAAATGTTGGAGAAATAGCCGCTGTCCATCGTCGCGTGATTGTACCAGCCCTTAAGGGGGTGCCCCATCAGGCTGACTTCGCGCAGCGCCGCCGCCTCGGCCGTGTTCAGCCCGGCATAGGGATCGCCGCCGCCGCCCGGCTCCATAGCGTCGGCGATGCCCGGAAACCTGTCGCGCCGCCTGAGCTCGCGCAGCGCGTGCATGCGCACGGTGAACATGCTGGGGATGGCGTTGTCGCAGCCCGGCACGAACGGCACGAAGCCATCCCATATGCCCTCGCTGTTCTCCGCCGCGCCGACCGTCTGATAGGCCCCGCCGCTGCCGCCGAACAGATAGCCGAAAGGCCGGTGATCGCGCCCGTAGACCTTGCGCGCCACTTCGCGCGAGTATTTCGCCGCCGCCGCATTGGTCCGGTAGGCCGCGATCGCCGGATCGGCCGTGGGATCGCGGAACACCCCGCCGTTGTTGGTCTGGACGTAATAGGCGCCGCTATCGAGCGTGAAGCCAAGATCGCCCATCGCCACTTCGAATTCGATCGGGAACGGGCCGATATCGGAACTGGTCGCCATCGGATAGGTGTTGTGGAAGAACCGGCCCTGGTATTGCTCTTCGGGCGGAAAATAGAACGAAAACCGCGCCTTGGTCCCCTTGAATCCGCCGCTGACGTAGCGGTGGGGGACGCGGTCGCTGCGTTCTTCGTCGATATCGGCGAAGGGTTCGGCGAAGAATGGGTCGATTTCGTCCTCGGTGACGAACAACGGGGCAGTGGCAGACATCGGACCTCTCCAGAAAACTCGTTCTTCGCTTGTCGGCGTGCCTAGCAAATCGCGTCTCGACCGCAATCGCGAAAGTGACCCGCGCGGCAGGCAGTCCCCCTTGCCCCGCCGCGCTATATCGCTAGAGAGAGCGCGCAAACCATGGCCCGGCCCCGGGCGAACAGGAATATCGACATGGCAGTCCTGGCTCTCCCCAAGAACAGCAAGATCACCAAGCAGGGCAAGGTCCACAGGGCCGAGGGCGCCTCACGGATCAAGAAGTTCACCGTCTATCGCTACGATCCCGACTCTGGCGAAAACCCGCGCTACGACAGCTTCGAGATCGATCTCGATACTTGCGGCCCGATGGTGCTCGATGCGCTGATCAAGATGAAGAGTGAGCAGGATCCGTCGCTGACCTTCCGCCGGAGCTGCCGCGAGGGCATTTGCGGCTCGTGTTCGATGAACATCCAGGGTCGCAACGGTCTGGCCTGCACCACCGCGATCGAGGATCTCAAGGGCGACATCCGCATCACCCCCTTGCCGCATATGGAAGTGATCAAGGACCTCGTCCCCGATTTCACCCATTTCTACGCCCAGTATGCCTCGATCCGCCCCTGGCTGCAGACGGTCTCGACCACGCCCTCGGGCAAGGAACGCCTCCAGAGCCCCGAACAGCGCGAGAAACTCGACGGGCTTTACGAATGCATCCTGTGCGCCTGCTGCTCGACCTCGTGCCCCTCCTACTGGTGGAACAGCGACAAGTTCCTCGGCCCGGCGATCCTGCTCCAGGCCTACCGCTGGCTGGCCGACAGCCGCGACGAGATGACCGGCGAACGGCTCGATGAGCTGGAAGACCCGTTCCGGCTCTATCGCTGCCACACCATCATGAACTGCGCCAATGTCTGCCCCAAGGGGCTTTCGCCGGCGCGCGCCATCGCCGAGATCAAGAAGATGCAGGCGGAACGGCACGTCTGAGGCAAGAAGCCCGGCCATGGCCGAAACCGCCCCGCTCACCAATTTCGCCTGCGAGCCCGATCCGGACAATCCCGGCTGGCAGCGCTGGCGGATCATCGATGCGACGCGCTTCAACGAGGCGGTGCTCGGACATCAACTGGTGCGCGCCGAGGGGCCCCGGACGGCGCGCGTGCGCATTCAGCCGCAAGTGCCGCTCCACACCAATTCGGCGGGCAACGTCCACGGGGCGATCACCCTGGCACTGATCGACATTTCGCTGTTCGCCGCAGCCCATGTGCTGGGAGGGATCGATGCCGGCGCGTCGGTGACGCTCGACATGCAAACCCAGTTCATCGGCGCCGGCGACGCCGCCCGCCCGCTCGACAGCGTGGTCGAGCTGCTGCGAGAGACCCGCCGCTTCGCTTTCCTGCGCGGCCTGGTCGTGCAGGACGAGGACATCGTCGCCTCGTTCACCGCCACCATTCGCAAGCCTTCGGCGCCATGACCAGCGTGCTCGCACGCTACGAGGCGCTGCTGGCCTCGGGCGAACTCAAGCCCGATCCAGAGCAGGCCAAGGCCGCCGAACGGCTCAACCAGCTGCAGCGCGAACTGGAATCGACCGCAGCGCCGCGCGGCATACTCGGCAAGCTGTTCACCAGGAAACCGCCAGCGCCCAAGGGCATTTACCTGTGGGGCAATGTCGGGCGCGGCAAGTCGATGCTGATGGACCTGTTCCATGATAGCCTGTTCATCCGCCGCAAGCGCCGTGTCCACTTTCACGCCTTCATGCTCGAAGTCCACGCCCTGCTGCGCGAGGAGCGCAAGAAGGAAGAGGGCGACCCGATCCCGCCGGTCGCCAAAGTGCTCGGCGAGCACCTGCGCTGCCTCGCCTTCGACGAGATGGTGGTGAACAATTCGGCCGACGCGATGATCATGAGCCGGCTGTTCACCGCGTTGATCCGCGACGAAGGGGTGACCGTGGTCACCACCTCGAACCGGGCGCCGGGCGAGCTCTACAAGGACGGGCTCAACCGCGAGCATTTCCTGCCGTTCATTGCCCTGATCGAGCAGGATCTCGATGTGCTGACATTGAACGGTCCGGTCGATTACCGACTCCAGCGCCTCGCCGGCATGGCAACCTGGCACACGCCGCTGGGCGACGCAGCGACCGCGCAAGTGCGCGAGGCTTTCTTCCGCCTCACCGACTACTCGCCAGAAGATGCCGACCACGTCCCCTCGGCCGAACTCGATCTCGGCGGCAGCCGGACGCTGCACGTGCCCAAAAGCCTCAAGGGCGTCGCCGTATTCAGCTTCAAACGCCTGTGCGCCGAAGCGCGCGGAGCGGCTGATTATCTTGCTATTGCGGAAGCTTATCACACAGTGATCCTGGTCGGTATCCCCCGGATGGGTCCGGAACTGCGCAACGAGGCCACCCGCTTCGTCACGCTGATCGACGCGCTTTACGAATACAAGGTCAAGCTTTTCGTCACCGCCGATGCCGAGCCGGAGGCGCTGTACGAACAGGGAGACGGCCGCTTCGAATTCGAGCGGACGGTGAGCCGCCTCAACGAGATGCAGAGCGCCGAATATCTGGCGCTGGGGCATGGCGAGGAATAGGGTTCGTCAAGATTGGATTGGAGGCAGGCTGAAGTCATGAAGAAATATTTGCTCTCATTACCCCTGCTTTTCTCCGCCGCGGCGCCCGCCTTCGCCACGGCCGGCATGTCCTGCGGCACCGGCGGCCCCAACCCGATTGACGTCGAATTGATAATGGGCCGCACCGTCGGCGCTCCGCTTATCTCGGTGCTGTTGACCGATGGCGGCGTCGAAGTGGCCACCGAGAGGGCGCAATGGTGGCTGGATGGTTCGGAACTGCGCTTGCTGCTGATCGATCCCAATGCCGAGCGCGAGGAACTCGAGATCAGGGCGAAACGGCGCGGCGACTACTACATCGGCACGGTGAAGCGGGGCACGCGATCGCGCCGCGTCCGCTGCGAGGAAAGCGGCTGAGGCGACGGACGAACCGGCGATCGCTGCATTGAATTCGAGCCCGCCGCCAATGGCAATCCGGCCCCCGCGCCTGCTCTGCCCGGTCATCGCGTCAGTCATTTGGCTGATCGCGCCTGCCCGGGCCGCGCTGGCGACAGAGGGCGCGCAAGGCCAGGCGGGCGAAAACGGAATTGTCGTCACCGCCCGCCGCCTCGACGAGGCGCGCGATTCGATCCAGCCTTCGACCGGGGCGAGCATATACCGGTTCGACCGCGAGGCGCTGCTCGCCCAGCCGGGCGGCGTCGACCGCAGCCTCAAGGCCGTGTTGCTGCAAGCGCCGGGTGTCAGCCAGGATTCGGACAGCGACGGCGACATCCACATCCGCAACGAACATGCGAGCATCCAGTACCGCCTCAACGGCATCGCCGTACCCGGCAGTTTTTCCGGCTTCGGCGCCCCGATCGATGTCCGCATCGCCCGCTCGATCGAACTGCTCTCCGGCGTCCTGCCGGCGCAATACGGCCTGCAGACCAGCGGCGTGGTTTCGATCACGACGATCGCCAGCGAGGCTGGAATCGGCGGCGATATTGGTATCCGGGGCGGCGGCAACGGGACCGTACAGCCCAGCGCGACGCTGCGCGGAACCGCTGGCAAGCTGAACTATTTCTTCTCGGGCAGCTATCTGCGTAGCGACCTCGGCCTCGCCGCGCCGGTGCCGGACAAGCCCATCCTCCACGACCGGACCGAACAATGGCGCGGCTTCGGCTATGCCTCTTATGTGATGAGCGAAACCGGCCGCCTCTCGGCATTCGGCAGCTTGTCCGTTGGCCGCTTCCAAATACCCAACACGCCGAGCCAGGAGCCGGAGTTCGAACTGGAGGGTCGCGACACCTTCGAATTCGGCGCTGCTCGACCAGAACCAGCGCAACCAGTCCCATTTCGGCGTGCTCGCCTATCAATATTCGGGCGACAGCTTCGATCTGCAAATCGCGCCCTATTTCCGCTACGCCCGCGCCCATTACACGCCCGATCCCGCAGGCGGCCTGCTGATCTTCAACGGCGCCGATGCCGACCTGGAACAGACCAGCCGCGCCTGGGGCGTGCAGGCGGACGCCAGCTTCAGACTGGGCGATACGCACACCTTGCGGATGGGCGCCCATTTCCAGCGCGACCGCACCCGCAGCCTCAGCGCCAACCGCGTGTTTGCCCTCGATGCCGAAGGCGAACAGCTGAATGACGATCCAATCGTCATCCCGATCGACCTGGCGCTGACCGGCCGGACCTACAGTGTCTATGCGCAGCACGAATGGCGGCTCACCGATACGCTGACGCTCAACCACGGGCTGCGCTACGACAGGTTTGAGGCCGCGGTGGATGAGGGTCAACTCTCGCCGCGCGTGGCGCTGGTTTGGAAGCCCGCCGCAGCGACGACCATCCATACCGGATACGCCCGCACCTTCACTCCGCCGCCGCTCGAATTGATTGCCGGTGGCACGCTTGAGACGTTCGAGGGCACTACCGGAGAAGCGGAAACGCTGGAAGGCGATCCCGTGCGCGCCCAAAGAGACCATATTTTCGACATCGGCGTCCAGCAGGTCATCGGCCCGCTGACGCTTGGGATCGACGCCTATTACAAGATCCAGCGCAATCTGCTCGATCTTGAGCAGCTCGGCGGATCGCTGATCCAGTCGCCCTACAATTTCGAACGGGCCACGTCCTGGGGCATCGAATTTTCCGCCAGTTACAAACGCGGCCCCCTGGCGCTCTACCTCAATGCCGCGCGCGGCGATCAGAAAGCCCGGCGGATCGTCTCCAATCAGTTCTTTTTCGAAGACGACGAGCTGGAATACATCGCGGAAAACGACATCTTCACCGATCACTCGCAAAGCTGGACTTTATCGGGCGGCGGCGCGTTCAGCTTGCGCAATCCGTTAGGCACACTGCAGGCCAGTTTCGACGTAATCCACGGCAGCGGGCTGCGCGCGGGAGAAGTGGCGGGACTGCTGCCGAATTCGACCACGCAAGAACCCTATGTCCAGGTCAATCTTGGCGTCGCCCAGACTTTCGGCGCCGATCCGGACAAGGGCCTCACCCTGCGCATCGATGTGACCAACCTGTTCGACCGGGTCTATCTGATTCACGATGGCAAGGGCGTCGGTTCGAACCAGCCCGAATGGGGGCCGCGCCGCGCGGTTTTCTTTGGATTGCGCAAGGGATTCTAACACCCGGCGGCCTTGAAGCCCGAGCGCCCATTCCCAAATAGCCATCATGCCGGCGCCAACACCCCGCCGAGGTGGAAAATCCCATGATCGAAATCCGTCCCTTCGCCAGCCTCGGCCACGCCGATCACGGCTGGCTCGACGCCCGCCACCATTTTTCGTTCGCGGACTACCGCGATCCCGCCCGCATGGGCTGGGGCGCTATTCGCGTGTGGAACGACGATACCATCGCCCCGGCCACCGGTTTCGACCCGCATCCGCACAACGACATGGAAATCGTCACTTTCGTCCGCACCGGCGCGATCAGCCATCGAGACAGCCTGGGCAATGAAGGCCGCACAGCGGCGGGCGATGTCCAGGTGATGAGCGCCGGCACCGGCATCGTCCATTCCGAGCACAATCGCGAGAGCGAACCGACCACGCTGTTCCAGATCTGGATCAGGCCGGACCGGACCGGTGAGGCCCCGTCATGGGGCCAGCGCCAGTTTCCGCGCGGCGAGCGTGCAGGGCAATGGGTCGTGGTCGCCAGCGGCCAGCCCGAGGAGGACCAAGCCCTGCCGATCCGTTCGGACGCAAGAGTGCTGGCGGCGACCTTCGGCATGGGCGATCGGGCGGTCTATCTGCCCGACCCGGCGCGGCATTGCTATCTCGTCGCCGCAAGCGGACGCCTTCGCGTCAATGGTCAGGAAGCAGGGCCACGCGACGGCATTGCCATCACTGGCGAGAGCGAAATCGTTGTTGAGGCGCTGGACGACTCCGAAGTCGTCATGGTCGATGCGCGCTGATATGATTACGAGGCCAGCGCCAGCTTTTGTTGCGCGGCGGCGAGGCGCTCCATCAGTTTGAGATCCTTGTCGCTGAGCTGCAAGGCCGCATCCGCCCAGAGTTCGACGATGCCGTAGAACTCCGCCATCTCGATCGGCGCCGAAATGCGCATCGCCCGGCGTGCGCCGACAATGCCGGCGTGGCGCCGGGCGCTCTGGGTCATGAAATCGCGCACCGCGGCGACGCCCTGTCCGGGTTCGGCGAGCCGGTGAACTATGCCCAGTTCGAACATATGTTCCGCACTGTAGCTCTCGTCCGAAAGGATCATCCGGCTGGCCATGGCCGTGCCGAGCTTTCGCGACAGCAAGGCATGGGCGCCCATACCTGGAAACAGACCGAACTTGACTTCAGGCAGACCGAAATGCGAGCCGCGCTCGGCGATGATGAAATCGAACGACAGCAAGGCTTCGAACCCACCGCCTAGCGCCTGGCCCTGAACCAGCCCGACTGTCACCATGGGCAGGTCGAGCGTCTGGATATTGCGATCGAGAATTTCGACACAGCGCCGCCCATAGTGGACAAGCCCGTCGCGATTGCCTGCGCGGATAAGCTGGGCGAACAGTTCAAGATCGCCGCCATAGCAGAATACGCCGGGCGTGCGGCTGCCGAGGATGAGAAAATCGAGCTCCGCGTGCCCCGGCCCGAACCCCTGCGCGATCAGCGATTGCCACATCTCGAAATCGGCCAGCATTGGCGGTGTAAAGCTCGGCCGGGCCTTCGGACGCATGAAGGTCCACAAGGCCCGGTGATCGACATCGTACAGGACATCGAGCTCGTCCAGATCGAACAGGCGCTGCGGCAAGGCGAGCCGTTCTTCCGAGCGACGGAGGAGGAACTCCTCATCGGAATTGAGCGGTATAGCCGGCACAGGCTGCGCCGCCTCATCCCTGTCATCCCGTTCCAATCCGCCCGAAAGCCGATCCATTGCAAACCCCAAGCAAAAATCTATCGTTATTTATTAATGGTATAACCAGGTAACTTCGGGAAGTTACGATAAAACCGATAGTTATTGCAAAGGGAAAATGTCCGAATCGCGACGAACAGTGTAGCAATTTGGAACGTGTTGCTTCCGCGCAACAGCAAATTGCCGGCTTATTTTCAGTGTTGTCAGTGGGCCTGAATCTATTGGGCGGCTAGTCTCGTGACCGCGTTTCACGAGCGATTCGACCTCCCGGACCGGCGGGTGGCGCAACTGCGCAAATTGCAGAGAAAAAATGGCCGGACCCTTCAGCCGCCGATCCCCAGCCGGGCAAGCGACTTGTCAAGCATCAGCATCTGCCAGAGCAGGCGCGAGGCGTCGGAGCGTCCGGCAATATGCGCCTCTGCGATCTGGCGCAGGCGATCGCCTTCGAACCAGCCGGTGCGCGCCAGGGTGGTGCTTTGGCCGATCGCGCGAGCGGCGCCTGCCAGCGGCCCGCGGAACCATTGCGCGATCGGCGTCACGAAGCCCTGCTTCTGCCGGAAGAGAATAGCGTCGGGCAGATACCGCCGCATGGTCCGCTTCAGCAGCCATTTGCCCTGCCCGCCATGCACCCGCATCTTTTCGGGCAGGCTGGCGGCGAATTCGATCAGCCGGTGATCGAGCAGGGGTTCGCGCGCTTCCAGACTGACGGCCATGCTGGCGCGATCGACCTTGGTGAGGATATCGCCCGGCAGCCAGAACTTGAGATCGGCATATTGCGCCCGGTCCAGCCCCGAGCGCGCCGGTGCGCCTTGCATCAGGTCCAGCAGGGTTTGTTCGGCGCGGTAGTCGCCGCGTTCCCGTCGGAAATCGGGGGTATAGAGCGCATTGCGAATGCCGGGCGGGGTCACCGAAAGCGCATTGGCATAGGCCTGGCTGCTATCCATCGCCAGCGAGAGCAGCGTCGTCCTCGCCCGCAGTGGCCGCGGCGCCCAATCGGCCTTGGGGTAGACCGCGCCGAGCGCGCCGAACAGCGGCCCGCGGATCGCATGCGGGATCAGGCCCCTGATCCGGTCCTCGCCCTGCTGGAACACGTGGCGGCGATAGCCGGCGAAGGCCTCGTCGGCGCCGTCGCCCGACAGCGCAACTGTCACCGTCTCGCGCGCGAGCTGGCTGACCCGCCAGGTCGGCAGGGCCGAAGCATCGGCGAAGGGCTCGTCGAACATCCAGGCAAGGTGATCGATCTGTTCGAAATCGTCGGGCGAAACCACCCGGCTGTGGTGCTCGGTGGCGAACCGCGCGGCGACCTGGCGCGCGTAGTCGCTCTCATCGAGCGCAGCGACATCGAAGCCGATCGAGCAGGTCTTGACCGGACTGCGGCTTGCCTCGGCCATCAGCGCGACGACGCTCGACGAATCGACCCCGCCGGAAAGGAACGCTCCGAGCGGCACATCAGCGACCATCCGCGATGTCACCGCCTCGCGCAGCAGATGCAGCAGCTCGGCCTCAAGATCGGCGGCGGACTCGCGACGCCGTTCGGCGAAGGAAATGTCCCACCAGCGCACCGGCGCCGGCATCGGCGCATCGTGGCGCAGCAGCAGATAGTGCCCCGCCGCCAGCTTGCCGACGCCTTTCAGGATCGAGCGGGTATCGGGCACATAGCCCCAGGCGAGATAGTCCTCCACCGCCAGCGGATCCAGCTCTCGTCGCAGCAGCGGATGGCCGGTCAGCGCCTTCAGCTCGGAACCGAAGATCAGGCTGCCATCGCTGAGCTGCGCGTGAAACAGCGGCTTCACCCCCAGCCGGTCGCGGGCGAGGAACAGTGTGCGCTGGTCGAGGTCGTAAATCGCGAAGGCGAACATCCCGTGAAGCCGCCGCAGGCAATCGGGGCCCCACTGCTGCCAGGCGGCGAGGATGACTTCGCTGTCGCCGTCGGTGTGGAACCGCGCACCCAGCGCTCTCAGCTCTCCACGCAGCTCGCGGAAGTTGTAGATCTCGCCGTTGAACACCAGCATCGCCCGGCCATCGGTCGAGGCCATCGGCTGGGGCGAGCCGGCGAGATCGATGATCGACAGGCGGCGATGGCCGAGCGCGACGCCCTGCGCGGTCCACACGCCATAGCCGTCCGGCCCGCGATGCGCGATCGCGTCGCACATCCGCTCGACCCGCGCCGGATCGACCGGCTTGGGTGTCGAGAGGTGAAAAATGCCAGCAATCCCGCACATTGCGCGCGTGACTACCGGACAGCGGCCATGCGGTCCATCCAGGGGCCGAGCGGACCTGTGGATCGCCGGAAGGCCTCAAGCGATGCACTTGCCGGTCTGCCCGGCCGCTCTTCGACGGACAGGATCAGCAGCATGGTCGGCCGGGAGCGGAGCAGCAGCCGGTCGCGCATGTTGGCGAGCTTGAGCCGCGCGTTGCTGCCGGTCAGCAGCGCCCCGGTGCGGTAATAGGTTTCGGCCAGCCGCTCGACCCGTCCGGGGCCGAGCAAGCGGTCGCTCTTACCATCCGGGGCTTCGGGGCCATGCGCCTGCCAGGCCCAGCCGCTGTCGGGCGTCAGGGCGCCTTCGCCGAAACCGCCAGCCTCCTTGCCTTCGCGCTGCGAGGCATAGACCGCCAGGAACAGGTCAGCCTCATGTCCCTTGTCATCGGCGTAGCGGCCCAGCAGCCGGTGCTCGGCGCCGGTTGACCTCGGCTCCCACCAGGCGCGCGGCGCGTAGTCCACGCGGTGCCAACCGGGCACATCGGCCAGGTGAATCTGCCGGGGGAGCGGGGCCGCCATGCTTTGCGCGGCCTGCGCCCAGCCAAGCCCGCCAAGCGTCAGCGCGCCCAGCCCAGCCAACACCGGCCCGGCGCCGATCCGCATGGCCGCCAGCCGGTTCAGCGAGGGAGACGCCAAAATCGCATCGGCGTCGATCATGGCGTCGTCGTGCGGCCGGTCGAAGAAGCGCCAGGCCAGCGCCAGGGTGATGGCGATGACCACGGCGAAGAACACCCAGCCATAGATCAGGTGGTCGATCCCGCCCGCCTTTTCCGCCCCGACGTATTGCGCGGCAAAAATCGTCCCCCAGGCGCGCACGCCGTTGGCCAGCACGGGAACCACAAAGCACAGCAGCATGAACGCCGCACGCCGCGACCAGCTGCGAAAGCAGACATTCGCGCCAAGCGCGCCGAACGCCATCATCGCGACCAGGAACTTGACGCCCGAGCAGGCCTCGGCAACCTCGAACAGGCCGGCCGGTGTGTCGATGAACACCCCGTCGATTTGCGCTGGGATGCCGGAAACATGCACCAGGGCGATCGTCAACTTGGCGGTGACCATCTGCATCGGCACCACCATTTCCTCGCCGAATGGCACGAGAAACAGCATGTAACCGAGCGGAAAGGCCAGGCCCACCCCTACGCGCGGTCCCAGTAACACCAGGGCCGAGCCGATCAATACGCCAACCGCGCCAAGTTGCCGGGCAATCGACAGGCCCGAGAATGCACCCAGAACCCAGAGGAAAATCGCCCCCGCGAAGATCGCCAGCCCCGGCCACCAGCGTTCCGGCTCAAGCCTGGCGAGTTCACCGATCCGCTGCGAAACCAGCCAGGCGAGGATCACCGGGATCAGAAGAATGTGATTGAAGGTCGAGCTGTTCCACCACTGGTCAGCCATCTGCGCCCAATCGGCGAAGAACGCCACGAACAGCACCAGCCAGCTTGCGCCGAGCAGCTTCAGCGGCAAACGCCAGGCCTGCGCAATCTCAATGCTTCGGAACAGGCGCGGAACCGCGCGGACATTCAGATCAAGCGGCATCGCGCGCGGCTGCGATGGCATGGCTCGGCGAACCGAGGATATCGGGCAACGAAGCCAGCGCTGCCGGCCAGGTCGCGCAATCGGTGATGAAGCGCCGGGCGGCAAGGCCGCGCGCCTGCGCCTGTTTCAGGTTGGACAGCAGCGCAATCGCGGCATTGGCCAGTTCCTCGTCGCTTTCGGCAACCACGAAGTGCTCGCCGTCTCGCGCGCCGATGCCCGTCGCGGCGCCCGGCGTCAGCACCACCGGGAGCGCCATGGCCATGGCCTCGAGCACCTTGTTCTGCACGCCGCGCGCTATTTCGAGCGGAACTATCGCCAGATTTGCGCCCTTCAGCCAGCGACGGATGTCGTCGACCCGGCCCCAGACGCGAACCCCGCCGATTCCGTCGTGCGCCAGCAGTTCGGGGACCGGCTTGCGCCCAACCACATGGAAGCTCGCTTCGGGCAGGCGCTCGCGGATCAGCGGCAGAATGCGTTCGCAGACCCTGAGCGCCGCCGCGACATTGGGGGCGTAATCCATCTGGCCGGTGAAAATCATGCGGGGAAACGGCACATCGAGCAATTTCGGTTCGGCTATCACCGCGCGCGGATGGAAAAACTCGTTATCGATGCCATTGGCCAGCACGCGAATATCGGCGCCGACAAGTTCCCGCGCGGTCAGGCGCGAAGCAAACAGATCGGCCTCAGCCTGCGAGATCAGCAAGCTGACATCCGCGCGCTCCGCAAGCCTGGCCTCTTCGTCGCGCAGCAACCGGGCTTCGCGGGCATGGAACCAGCCGGTCACGCCGCCCTGCTCGGCGGCATAGGCTTCGAATTTCGCTGAATCGACATCGACGAAATCGGCAATGACCTGGCCCCTGAAGGTTTCAGGCACAAATTGGCCCATTTGGCCCGAGAAGACATAGATTGTCGAAATCGGGTGCTTCTCCAGCACTTCGGCGATGTAAGCGGCAAGCGCCGGATCATAAAACGCGGTCAGGCTGACCGGCTGGCGCTTCGTCAGCGCCTTTATTCCCGCGATCGCCAGCGGCGTGCCGCGGCGGATCAGCTTGTAGCTGCGCGCGAGCGTTGCCAGCTCCACTTCCTCGGCCATGTCGAGATCGTCGTCGGCGAATGTCGCGACATGCACTGGCGCGAAGCGGGCGATGCGTTTCAGAATGTGGTGCGAGCGGATCTTGTCGCCGCGATCGGGCGGAAACGGAATCCGGTGGGCGATGAACAGCACTTCCTGCATCAGCCAAGTCCCCTGGCGATCCAGGGTCCCAGCCGGTTGGCGATGCCCAGTGGCAGGCGCTGCCACACCGCGATATGCAAGGCGTGCCTGGCGCTGGTCGGGTCCGCGTCGCGCGGCTCGATGCCGGGCGCGGTCCAGGCGGCATAGCTCAGCGGCTCGGGCTCGAAGCCCCAGTTGCGCTTGAAATGATAGGCCCCGCTATCGGTCTTCGAGCGGCCGAAGTCGAAATGGGTGCAACCGCGGCGCCGGGCGTGGAGCATCAGCTCGTAATACATGCGGTCGTTGGCCCGCAGCCAGCGCGCGGCGCGCGTACCGCCGCCCCAGTAAGGCATGACCGCACCGCGATGATAGAGCGACAGCACACTGGCGACAGGATCGCCCTCGTGGCGCACCGTCAGGATATCGGCCTGCTCGCCGAAGCATTCCAGCACCGCATCGAACAGTGTGCGCGGAAACACCGGCGTGCCGAGATTGCGGACGCTTTCGGCATAGACGGCATAGTGCGCCGCCCGGTCCGCCTCGCCGCGTCCCACTTCGACGGTGAGCGGCTTTTCCAGCCCCTTGCGCACCTCGGCGCGCTGCTTGCGCGGAATGGCAAGCAATTGCGCCTCGTCGTCGCCGGCCAGCGTATTGACGAAGCCGCAGTGCGATTCGGTCTTGATCGACCAGCCCGGGCGCCGCGACGGCAGTGTTCCGCCGCGCAGTTCGATTCCCGGCGTGGAGCGGCGCAGCGCCAGCTCTTCCGCCGCGGCAAAGAGCGCTTGCGTATCGGCGCCATCGCTCGCCAGTACACCGCCGCCGACCGCGAAACCGGACGAGGCGAGCAACCGGCCGAAGATCGGCGAATGGACTTCGTTGAGTGGAAGATAGGCGCAAATCTCGCCATTTCGCTCAGCAATAAGCGCCAGGGCGCGATTGCCGGTTCCCCGCGCCACCGCGTTCAGCCAGGCCGGGCGATGGAACGGCGTGCCCTCGGCATGGCCGGCGACGAAAGCATCGATACGGGCGCACTCGTCCGGCTCGGTCAGTTCGGCCAGCCGCAGGGATTCGCGCAAGGGGGCGAAGGGCGCGTTCATGCCGCCAGAGTCACCGCGTTGGCCGCCTCACGCCGGGCCAGCACATCCATGCGTCCCCACTGGAATTCGAAAACCAGCTGACGCAGCTTGTCCGCCATGCCTTCCAGATTGGTGTAATGGCGCAGCCGCGATTTGAACGGCGCGCCGGTTACGCGCGGCTGGCCGGGATCGATTTCCCAGGGGTGGAAATAGAAGATGGCCGGGCGTCCCTCGCGGCGGTTGACCTGGCGGATCGCCCAGCGGGAAAAGCCATAGGGCAGCACGCGAAAGAACCCGCCGCCGCCCGCGGCCATCCGCCGCCCGGCGAACAGCGCGGTGGTCACCGGTATTTCGACCAGGTCGGACCACGGCAGCGGCTTGAAGGCAAAGCGCGGCGCCTCCGGCCAGCCATAATGATCGTGTGCGATGGGCGCGACGCTGGAGCTGTAGGCGAAGCCCTGTTCGGCCAGCACCATATAGGCCCAGGGCGTGCGCTGATCGATCGAGAAGCTCGGCGCGCGATAGCCGCAGACCTCGATTCCCGCCGCATCCTCGATCGTCTTGCGGCTCTTTTCGAGATCCTCGGCGAAGCTCTTGCGGTCCATCCGGAAGACGCGGGCGTGATCCCAGCCATGGCTGGCAAGTTCATGCCCGGCGCCGGCGATGCGGCGCATCAGACCGGCATGCCGCTGCGCCACCCAGCCGAGAGTGAAGAAAGTCGCGCTGACGTCGGCCTCGGCGAACAGCTCGAGAATGGCGTCGCAATTGCGTTCGACCCGGTCGTCGAGCCCGTTCCAGCTGCCGCGTTCGATCACGTCTTCGAAGGCGCCGACATGGAACCAGTCCTCGACATCGACGGATAGGCCGTTGGTCGGCGCGAGAGATTCCACTTTTTCGCCTTTCGGGCAGCGATCAGGCGGCGGCGCGATGGGCGTCGTCGGCCTCGATCCATTCGATCAGCATGGTCAGCGTATGGCGGATCGTCCGGTCCTGTTCGACCAGCCGGCTTTCCAGCGCCGCCATCCTTTCGATCATGGCGGCAAGGGCGTCCGGATCGCCATGGAGCTGGACAGGCGCGGTCCGCGCATCGCTGGCGTTGGCCAGTTCGAGCACGGCCTGTTGCAGTTCGGCGATCTGGGCATCGCGCTCGGCAAGCGCGACTTCCATCTGCGCCAGCGCAACCCCGTCGATCGCCTCGGCCTTGATCGCGGCCTTCGGTTCGGCGCGCGGGGCGGGCGTGGCCGCCGCCTGCTTGGCCGCGGCGCGCATCAGCGAGAGCGTGCCATCCTCGGTCAGTTCGGACAGCACCTGGCTGAGCATCACGCCATCGATCCGGGTGCGCTTGTCGACCGAGCCCAGCAGCAGCAGCCGGTTGACGATCTGGTTGATCCGGCGCGGGATGCCGCCCGAGGCGGTATAAATTTCGGCGAAAACGCGCTGGTCGAAGGCAGGATTGCCGTCCCAGCCGACGCATTTCATCCGGTGTTCGATATAGGGCTGAACCTCGGTCGATTCCATCGCCTCGAGATGATGGGTGGCGATCACCCGCTGGCGCAGCTGTTCGAGCTCGGGATGATCGAGCAACTGCTCGCGGAATTCCGGCTGGCCAAGCAGCAGCGTCTGCAACAGCGGATGCGAGCCGAGCTGGAAGTTCGACAGCATCCGGAGTTCTTCGAGCGCGCCGATCGTAAGATTCTGCGATTCATCGACGATCAGCAGGCACCGCCGCCCGGCGCGCGCTTCCTCGTGGAGGAATGCTTCGATCGAACCCAGCGCGGAGGCCTTGTCGTGGCCGTCGATCAGCAGGCCGAAGGACTGCGCGACGATGTGGACCAGCTCCTCGCCGTCGAGCTTGCTGGTGACGACTTGCGCCGCCGTCAGCCGCGAGGGATCGATGGTCGACATCAGGTGCGCGACCAGAGTCGACTTGCCCGCACCGACTTCGCCGGTGATGACGACAAAGCCTTCGCCCTGCGCCAGGCCGTAGCCGAGATAGGATAGCGCTTTGCGGTGCGTCAGGCTTTCGAAATAGAAAGCCGGATCCGGCGTCAGCTGGAAGGGCCGTCCCTTCAGTCCGTAGAAATCATCGAGCATCGATTGCCTCCGTAAGGCTCAGAATGTGTAACGCACGCCGACCAGCGCCGAAGCCGCCGTCTGATCCTCGATAGGATCGGGACGGTTGATGCTTTCGATGCCCACGGCCGCGCGGGCTGAGAGGTGGTTGGTCAGGTTGTGATAGTAGGCAAGCGTGGCGCCGTAGGCCGATTCATTGCCATCCAGGGACGATCCGCTCTGGAACCAGTTGCCGTAAACATTGACCTGGTAGCTTGAGTTCTGGCCCATTCTTCCGGAAAGAAAGGCATCGGCCCAGTAGTTCTCATCGACCACGCCATTGACCACGGCCAGCACCGTGCCCGGCGCGGCGATGAACTTGCGGCGATCGTAGCCACCGCTGATCCCGGCCGTCATCCGGCCGAGTGCAAGGTTGTAGCTTGCCGCGATCCCGCGCGCGCGAAATGTCGCCGAGCGCAGCGAGCCGAGCGCGCCAGAGAGGCAGCTGCCCTGTTCGGTCGTGGCGACACAGCCCCTGAGCTCGCCGCTGATCGGATTGCGGACCGCGGAGAACTGGGCCGGCAGGCCCGCCAGGGCCCGGTTCAACTGGCCGCCGAAGCCCGCGATATTGTCGTAGACCCCAACATTGAACGAAGTGCGATCGTTGGGCGCATAGGCGAACGAGCCATAGTAGCTGGTGGCGCCATAACGGCGGCCGACATGCGCTTCGAAAGCGGTCCGGCGGCTCGGCTTCCACATCACGCCGGCATCCCAGATCAACCCATCGACGTCGTAGGCCAGCTCGCGCGGCGCACTTTTGTCGGTGACGAAGCGGCCATTGGCCAGCACCGGCACGCCATTGGCGTCGCGCAGCGCATCGCGGCTCGATATCTGGACGTCCTCATACCCGACGCCGCCCAACAGGGCGAAATCGCGCGACAGCGGAATCACCACGTCGGCGCGCGCGTGAAAGTCCTTGATGCGCTGGTCGAGGTTCGAGATGTCCTCGCGGTAGTATCCCGCGCCGACGCCGATCCCGATCGGCAGACCCTCGCCTGGACGGGTGCCCAGATGGATGCCGGCGTCATGGACAGTGCTTTTGTCGAAGATATCGGCGCGCGTCGGCACCGGTGCGGTGACGATCGCATCGGGCGATTCCACCTTGGTGTAGCCGAGGCGGTAATGGCCGTCGACCTTGACGTTGCCCGCATGGGTGGAAAGCGTCGGGCCGGCATAGACCGAATAGATCTTGGACGAAAAATCGAGATCGCCCGCCGGCGACAATACGGCCGCGCCGCTTTCCTCGACGCTGCTGCGCGCCGCGAGGGCGCCGACATCGATCCGCAGGGTCTGGGGCACCACCGATGCATAGCCGCGCACGATGCCGCTGATGGTGTCGCCGTCGCTCGCCTTGCCATAGCCGATGTGGCGTTCGTAGCGCACCGACAACGACGCCGCGTTGTTGCGGCCGGCGACCGTCGCCTCGGCGCCGACCGCTAGCTGGGTATAGGTCAGGGTCTCGTTGCCGGGCGAAAGCTCCGCGGATACGACCTGATCGGCCTCGATATAAGCCTCGACAAAGCTACCGCCACGGCCGCCGCGCGGCCTTCCGCCGCGCGAAAGGCTTTCCCCGGCCGAAGCCCCGTCGCCGCTGGAATCGGCGCCAGACACATCGCCGTATCCGATCGACTGCGCCTGCGCCGCGAAAGGAGTGGCGCCGGCAAGCAGCGCGGCAATTCCCGCTAACAGCAAGGAACGGTGCGACATCGTATTCAACCCCCATAACCGTAATAAGAGCCAAAGCGGCGGCCGCTCGGGCTGAAGTTGGTAGCGTTCAACAGCAGCTGGATGTTCGGGCAGCCGGAAAGCAGCGATATCGCGTCTTCGAGGGCGCCCTGGCCGGTACGGTCGGCGCGCGCGACGACCAGCGCTTGCCCGGCGTATTTGGCCAGTTCGGCGGCGGGCGAAGCGGCGAGCGCGGGCGGCGAATCGAAGATCACCATACGATGCGGCGCGCCGTCGGTAAGCCGGTCGAGGACGGCGGCGGTGCGCGAAGACCTGAGAAATTCGCTATCGGTATTGGTCGCATTGCCGGCGGGAAGCACCCACAGGCCCGGCACGTCGGTTCCCAGCACATAGTCGGCGACATCGACCGAGGGATCGGTCAACGCGTCCATCAGCCCGGGTCCGCCCGGCAGGCCAAGCGCGCTCAGCACCGACGGCTTGGCGAAATCGGCATCGACCAGCAGAACCTCGGTTTCCTTTTCCGCCGCGATCGACAGCGCGAGATTCACCGCGCAATAGGTCTTGCCTTCGCCCGGGTGCGGCGAGCAGACCAGTATGCGCTGTGCGGCGCCATTGCTGTTGCCACGGCGCAATTCGGCCGCCTGCAGCAGCAGCTCGCGCTTGACGATGCGGAATTCCTCAAGCAGCCGGGTGACCGTGCCTTCGGGCACGATCATGCCCTGATCGCGCAGCAACTGGCGATCGACCGGGTGGAACACCTGTTTGAACTTCGCCGGCCCGCGCCGCTCGACCCTGGCGGGAAACACCACCGGTTCGGCCTCGCCGGCCTCTTCTTCGAACTGGACCGGCACCGATTGCGTTGCCGGCGCTGACGCCCGCCTCGAGCGCAGCCGCGGCTCGGCCGCCGGCTTCGCCCGGTGCGGCGGCAGATCGCTGGGCACCGGCGGCAGTTCGAGGTTACGCAAGTCGACCTTGCGGACCGCGCGCTGGATCATCGAGCCGGCTTCCCGCGCGGCGCCCTCATCGTCACTCGCGGACATGTCATCGCTGGCGGACAGGGGGAATTTGCTTTGCTGGTTCATTGCCGTTCCCTCACGCCACCATCCGGACCTGGAAGAACTCGACCATCAGCAGCAGGACGAAAATGCCCAGCAGCCCGGCCGTGCCCGCCAGGAACAGCTTCTGCCGGCGGCGGCGCAGAGCGCGTCCGGCTTCGTTCAGGGTCATCGATATCGAACCCAGCACCGGCAGGCCGATCGCCCGCTGCAGCTTGGCCGTGGTCGAAAAGGTCGAGCGCAACTGGCCCATGGCGAAGGCCGCGCCGGCGCCCGCGCCGAGGCCGATCACCAGCACCCCAAACAGCAAGATCGGCCGGTTCGGCGCCGCGGGCGCGCGCGGTGTCGTTGGCGGATCGACAACTTCGAACTTGATCGAACTGCGCTCGGACTGGACCTGGCCGCGCAAACGCAGTTCCTCGCGGTCCTGCAGCAGCTTGTCATACTGCTGCTTGAGCACGTCGTAATCGCGCGAGATACGCTGCGCTTCCGCCGCCACTTCGGGATTCGAGATCTGGTTCGAGGTCAGGCCGGCGACATCTGACTGCAGCGCGGCGCGGCGCGTGCTGAGCGACTGGACATTGGCCATGCGCTCGGCCTTGATCGATTCGAGCGACGAATAGGCGGGATTGGGCACCCCGCCGGCGCTGGTGGAGCCTTCGGACTGGGCCTGCGCCCGGAGCGCGTTGACCTGGTTCTTGAGCGCGATCACATCTGGATGGCTATCGGTCAGGCCGCGCGCGCGCATTCCGGCGAGTTCGGCGGACGCCTGGGCGAGCGCCGCACGGGCGCCGCCCATCGGTCCGCTCCCGGCCAGCGTCTGGGGCGTACCCGCCAGCTGGCCATTGATCGCCGCCAGTGCGCTTTGCGCCGCGGCCAGGTCGGCATCGACTCCGCGCAGTTCGGTACGGGCCGCTTCGAGCCGTTGCAGGCCGGAAGCGCCGCCCTGGACCATCTCCGGGTGCTGCGCTTCGAAAGCGAGCCGGCGCTGTTCGGCGCTTTCCAGTTCCTTCTGCCGGCTGGCCAGCTGCTGGTTCATGAAGTCCAGCGTCTCGGTCATCTCGCCGCGGCCGCCAGACATGTTCTCCTCACGGAAGATGTCGATCAACTTCTGGACGATTTCTTGCGCGACCTTGGCGTTCTCGGCTTCCGAAAACGAGCCGTCGCCCGACAGCGCGGTGATTTCGAAGAGATTGTCCTGCTGACTGACGACCTTGACCTGCTTGGCCAGGCCGAGGATCGTGGCTTCCATTTTCTTGGGAGAGTTGACCCCGTCGCCAAGGCGGGTCGAGCGGACGACCTTTTCGAGATTGACCGCGCTGGTCAGCGTCTGCCGCACGCGTTCGATGTCGCGCCTGCGGTCCGACAGGCCGATACCGATCTGTTCGGCCAGCGCATCGTCGAGCTGCACGAAAATGCGCGCGCGCGATTCGTAGCTGTTGGGCACCATCGCCACCACCAGCCAGCCGAGCAGGCACACGCCCCAGGCGACGGCAAGCGCCAGCCAGCGGCGATGCCACACGCTGAAGATCGCTGCGCGGATCTCTTCGTAAATGCCGTTCATCGGATCATGCGTCCCTTGGCTCCGCCCATCTCGATCCTCAGAACATGCTCTCGGGGATGATGATGACGTCGCCCGGCACCAGCATCACATTGGCGCGGCTGTCGCCCTTCTTGAGCAAGTCGCCGAGGCGCACCGCGAATTCCTTCTGCCGGCCGCTTTCCTTGTCGAAGCGGATCAGCCTGGCGCGGTTGCCCGCAGCGAATTCGGAAAGCCCGCCGACCGCGATCATCGCGTCGAGCAGCGTCATATTGGCGCGATAGGGGATCGACGCCGGCTTTTCGGTGGCGCCGACAACCCGGACCTGCTGGCTGAAGGTGCCGGCGAACTTGTTGACGATGACCGAGACCAGCGGTTCCTGGATGAATTGCGAGAGCTGCAACTTGATGTCTTCGGCCAGCATCGATGGCGTCTTGCCGACAGCGGGCATATCGGTGATCAGCGGCGTGGTGATGCGCCCGTCGGGCCGCACCTGCACTTGCGCGCCGAGTTCGGGATTGCGCCAGACGAAAACCGTCAGCTCGTCGAGCGGGCCGATGACATATTCCTCACCGGGGCCTTCCTGCATCGAGACGAACGAGGCGGGCGGCAGTTCGGGACCATGCGCGCCCCCGGCGCAGCCTGTCAGGGCAAGGCTCGCGCCAAGCACCAGCAGGGCGCTGCCGGCGAGCAGTCGGGAGAAACGGTTAACGGGCATCTGGCACGTCCTCGATTGCGCCAATCCGCCTTGCCGAAGGGAGCGACCCCGGACGGAGGGCTGGCGATTGCTCCTCCGCTATCGGCAAAAAGGGTGAACATTGCGTTAGCCTTGACGCGGAATTGCGGAAATTCGGGGATTTTCTCGGGCCAGTCCCAAATGGGGACAGTGCCGAAGGCTGGTGTTAAACCAGTATTTCGCGCGCCGGACCTTGCCCGAGAAAGGCCGATGGGCTGGCGCTGGCGCCATATGCGCCGGCGCAGAATATCGCGGCGATGTCGCCCACTTCAGCGCGCGGGAATCCGGCCTTGTTGGCCAGAATGTCGAGCGGGGTGCACAGGCAACCGACAATCGAGGCCTCTTCCTCGACCGGCGCATCGAAGCGCGTGGCGATCGCGGCGGGATAGTTGCGGCGCACCACCGTGCCGAAATTCCCCGAGGCGGCGAGCTGGTGGTGCAGACCGCCATCGGTGACGAGGAAAATCTCGCCGTGGCTGACCTTGCGGTCGAGAATGCGCGTCAGGTAGACCCCGGCCTCGCCGACCAGGTAGCGCCCGAGTTCGATGCAGAACTGCGTGCCCGCCAGTTCGGGCGGGCGGACGGCCAGCGCCTCGCCCAGCCGCCGGCCGGCCAGACCGATATCGACCGGCTCGTCGCCCGGATAATAGGGAATGCCGAATCCGCCGCCGAGATTGCAATGCGGCAACGGCGCGCCGCTTTCCCGCGCCAGCCGGGCGGCAAGCTCAAGGGTTTGCGCCTGGGTCTCGGCGATGGCTTCGGCATCGAGCGCCTGGCTGCCGGCGAAGATGTGAAAGCCGCGCCAGACCGCCCGGGTCGAGAGTATCCGCCGCGCCAGCGCCGGAACCCGCTCGGCATCGACGCCGAACGGCTTGGCCCCGCCGCCCATCTTCATGCCCGACCCCTTGAGGTCGAAATCGGGATTGACCCGGATCGCGAGCTGCGGCGTCAGGCCGCCCCGGCTAGAAATGGCCAGCGCCCGATCGGCCTCGCCTTCCAATTCAAGATTGATGGTGACGCCTGCGGTGATCGCCGCCGCCAGCTCCGCATCGCGCTTGCCCGGGCCGGCAAAGCTGATCCGCGAAGCCTCCACCCCGGCTTCGCGCAGCATCCTGAGTTCGCCGACCGAAGCGATGTCGAACCCGTCGACCAGTTCGGACATCAGTTCAAGTATCGGCATATAAGAATTTGCTTTAATAGCATAATGAATATCAAGTCCGTTCGGCATCGCCGCGCGCAGCGCCGCAACCTTGGCGCGGATCATAGCGGCGGAATAAACGAATAGCGGCGTACCTCCCGCACGCCGGACAAGGTCCGCGACCGGCACTCCGCCGATGGCGAGTTCGCCATCCACAGCGGCAAAACCCGGCGGGATCGGGCCGAGCGGCTTCATTCGGCGAGTTCCAGCTGCAGTCCGGTCCGGTCGATCTTGCCATTGGGGCCAACTGGCATCGCCTCGCGCCAGTGAATGACCTTCGGCTGCATGAAATTCGGTAAATCCTGCATCAGCTTACGGGGCAACTCTTCATCTGCGTTGTGAGCTCCGGGAGCAGCGCGGACAACCAGATGCACGGCATGGCCCAGCCGCGGATCGGGCATGCCCAGCGCTACGGCTTCAGCCACCAGGCCGGTCGCCAGCGCTGCTTCTTCGATCTCCTGCGGGCTGATGCGGTTGCCCGCGCTCTTGATCATCGCATCGCGCCGCCCGGCGAAATAGAGCAGGCCTTCGCCATCGCGCCTGACCCGATCTCCCGACCACACGGCCATGCCGCCAAAGCGCGAGGCCCTGGGCGCCGGTTTGAACCGTTCGGCGGTCCGCTCGGCATCGCGCCAATAGCCTTGAGCGACCAGGGGGCCGCAATGCACCAGTTCCCCCTCCTCGCCGTCGGCGGTCACTTCGCCAAGATCGTCGATCACCAGCACCTCGGCATGCGGAATCGCCTTGCCCATCGACGTCGGGTGGCTGTCGATCAGCGCGGGATCGAGGAAAGTCGAGCGGAAGGCCTCGGTGAGCCCGTACATCGCGAACAACCGCGCCCCGGGGAACAGGCCGCGCAGGCGCCTGACCAGATCGGGCGTCAGCGCGCCGCCACTGTTGGTCAGCCGCCTGAGGCGCGCCGCTGTCTCCGCTGGCCAATCGAGTTCGGCGAGCTGCACCCAGAGCGGCGGCACGGCGGCGAGGGTCGTGACGCCATGCCGCTCGACCGCTTTCACCACGTCGCGCGGCGTCAGATAGTCGAGCGGAACCGCACTGGCGCCGGCATACCAGCTCGAAAGCAGCTGGTTCTGGCCATAGTCGAACGACAGCGGCAGCACCGCCAGCGCCCGGTCGTCCGCTTGCAGGCCAAGATAGCTGGCGACGCTTTCCGCCCCCAGCCACATGTTGGCGTGGCTCAGCATCACCCCCTTGGGCCGTCCGGTCGAACCGCTGGTGTAAAGGATCGCCGCCAGCTCGCCAGGATCGGCCTCGGAGGGCGCAAGCCACTCATCGCGTGCCTCCGCTTCGGCCAGCGCCGTCCCTTCGGTGCACACGGCGCAACCATGCGGTACATCGCCGGGCTCAAGGCTGTCCAGCCTGGCCGGTGTGCCCAGGATCATCGCCGCGCCGCTGTCTTCGAGAATGTGCGCCACTTGCGCGCGCTTGAACAGTGGATTGACCGGCACATGGACCAGACCCGCCCGCGCCGCCGCCAGCGGCAGCAGGCAAGTCAGCTCGCCTTTCGCCGCCCAGCTCGCCACCCGCGCGCCGGATTCGGGCGCCTGGCACCGCAGCCAGCCCGCGAGGCGAGCGACACGGGTTCTTAAATCCTTGAAGCTAAGCGTGCCTTCGCGCAGCACCAGCGCGGGGGCGTGCTCCGCCCCGCGCAATGCGAGATGGTCGAGCGTCCGGATCGAAGATTCAGGCGCAGTGGCGGACACGAGTAGATGGGACTCCGGGAAGCGAAGGATCGGGCGGTTGATTGCCATCGATTATCACGATGATCTTAAGGAAGTGCAAGACGATGCGCCGCTGGCCGCACTGCTGTCCGCGCCAGCCGCCGCCGCGCCGTTCGACCGGATCGAGTGGTGGCGTGGACTCGATGAGGAGTGCGGGCTGTTCCCGGTGATCGCGGTTGCCCGCGACGGCGATCACCGCGCGGCCCTGGCGATGGTCCGGGTCAAGCGCAGGCTCGAAGCCCTAGCCAACTGGTACAGCTTCCGGATACGCCCGATCATCACGCCGGGGGCCGATGCCGATGCCCTGCTTGCCGCCATGGCCCGCGACCTGGTTGGCGAGGCGCCGCATATCTCGCTCTCCCGGCTGCCCGACGAACACGGCGAAGCCAGCAAGCTCGCCAGCGCGTTCCGCGGCGCCGGCTGGGCGGTGTTCCGCTCGGTCTGCGACGTAAACCATGTGCTGAACGTAAACGGGCGCAGCTACGCAGAATACATCGCCTCGCGCTCGGGCCATGTCCGCACTTCGCTCAAGCGCAAGGCGGACAAGGTCAAGGTCTCGATCGAAACCCGCTTCGATCCCGCCAGCTGGGACGCCTTCGAAACGGTCTATGCACAGAGCTGGAAGCCCGAGGAAGGCTCGCCCGCCTTCTTGCGCCGGTTCGCCGAAGAAGAAGGCAAGGCTGGCCGCTTGCGGCTCGGCGTGGCGCGAGCACAGGGACAGCCCGTCGCGGCGCAGTTCTGGACGGTCGAGGGCGGCACGGCCTTCATTCACAAGCTCGCCTATGCCGAAGCGTCGAAGCCGCTTTCGCCCGGCACAACGTTGAGTGCGGCGCTGTTCGAACAGGCAATCGACCGCGACCGGGTATCGACGATCGATTTCGGCACCGGCGACGATGCCTACAAGCGCGACTGGATGGAGCAGGTCTATCCGCGCTACCGGCTCGACATGTACCGCCCTGGCTGGCCCGGAAACTGGCCCGCCATCGCCAGGCAGACATTGCGCGGCCTTGCCGGAACGGCGAAGCGTGGCTAGAGCGCGCGCCATTCGCCGCGCGATAAGCAACCAGGGCCCCATGCACAACGATACCGACCGCAAGCTCCGCAAGATCCTGACCGACGTGCTTGGGCTCAAACCCGGGCAAGCGGCCGATTTCGATGAAGACACCGGGCTGTTCGGTCACCTGCCGGAACTGGATTCGATGGCGGTCGCGGGCCTGCTGACCGAGATGGAAGACCGGCTGGATATCGTCATCGAAGACGACGAAGTCGATGGCGAGCTGCTCGAAACCTACGGGTCGCTGCTAGCTTTCGCCGAGGCGAAGCGACCAAATAGCACATGATGGCCGCGTGACACCGCTCACCTGGCCCAGCCCGCTACCCGGCGGCGGCACGCACGAGGAATATGCCCTCGCCTTCGACCAATTTCGCCGCTGGCGGCTGCTGATCGTCCCTGCCCTGTTCGACGAAGCAAACCGCATGCGGCGCTTCACCGTCGAAGTCATGCGCCGCCTCGACGGCGCCGGAGTCGACAGTTTCCTGATCGACCTGCCCGGCTGCAACGAGAGCCTGGCTCCACTTGAACAGCAGACCCCGGAAAGCTGGCGCGAGGCGGTGCGTGCGGCGGCGAAGCAGTTCCGCGCGAGCCATGTGCTCGGCCTGCGCGGCGGGGCATTGCTGGCCCCGCCGGAGCTGCCCTGCTGGCGCTACGCCCCGGTCAAGGGCGCGACCATCCTGCGGAACATGCTGCGCGCCCGCATTTTCACCGCGCGCGAGGCGGGAATCGACGAAACCCAGGAAGGGCTGACCGAGGCGGCGCTCGCGCAGGGTATCGAATTGGCGGGTTTCCGGCTCGGCGCTGAATTCGTCCGCCAGTTCCAGTCACTGACCCCGCCGGTCTCGGTGCTGGCCAGCGAAGTGGAGCAGGACATGCTCGGCGGCAGCGGCCTGTGGCTGCGCGCCGAGCCCGGGGAGGACCGCGATCAGGCCGATGCCCTCGCCGCGATCATCGCCATCGGGATCAAGTCGTGACCCGGCGGCACATCGCTTTCGCCTGTGAAGGCTCAGCGTTGCTTGGCACACTCGACCAGGGCAGTTCCGCAACCGGCCTGCTGCTGGTCACTGGCGGCAACGAGACCCGCGCCGGTGCGTGGAACGGCCAGGCGCTCTTCGCCGCAAGGATCGCCGCCAAGGGCTTCCCCACTTTCCGTTTCGACCGGCGCGGCTGCGGCGATAGCGAGGGGGGGAACGCGGAGTTCCGCTCCAGCGCCGCCGACCTGGCCGCCGCAATCGACGCCTTCCGCGCGGCATGCCCCCAGCTCACCCGCATCGTCGCCATGGGCAACTGCGACGGCGCCAGCGCGCTGATGCTGACGAAAGGCGCGGGGTTGGACGGCCTGATCCTGTCCAACCCCTGGACCATCGAACAGGCAGACGCCGCCCCGCCGCCTGAGGCCCTGCGCGACCACTACAAGCGCCGACTGCTCGACCTATCGGCGCTCAAACGCCTGCTGACCGGCCAGGTCCCGCTGGTCAAGCTGTTGGCGAGCCTAAAAGGCGCCCTAACCCCCACCCCGCCGCCGACCGGGTTGGCGGTGGACATGGCCGCGGGCATCGCGGGCTTTGCCGGCCCAGTGGTGTTCCTGCTGGCCGAGCGCGACAGGACGGCGCAGGCCTTCCTCGCGGCCTGGCGGAAGGACGATGCCCGAATCCGCCGCTGCCCGGACGCCACTCACAGCTACGTCGAAGAGCACGCGCGCGAATGGCTGGCAGATCAGGTGCTGGGGGTGCTGCGGGCTGCTTAGAGCACTACCCCACCGCTTCCGCCTTGTTCGCGACGAACTCCCGCTCGGCCAGAAACCGCTCGGCATCGAGCGCCGCCATGCAGCCGGTGCCCGCTGCCGTCACTGCCTGACGATAGACATGATCCATCACATCCCCGCAGGCGAACACGCCTGGAATCGCCGTCTTCGGCGTGCCCGGCTCGACCAGCAGATAACCGTTCGCGTCCATCGCCAGCTTGCCTTGGAACAGCTCGGTCGAGGGCGCGTGGCCGATAGCGACGAAGCCGCCGTCGGTTGGGACTTCGCTCTTTTCACCGGTCACGGTATCGGTCAGCGCTACCCCGGTCAGCCCACCCGTCAGCGGATCGCCGAGAAAGCCATCGACCTTCTTGTTCCAGATCACCGTGATCTTTGGATTGGCGAACAGCCTATCCTGCAGGATCTTCTCCGCACGCAGCGAATCGCGGCGGTGGATCAGGGTTACGTCGGGCGAATGGTTGGTGAGGTAGAGCGCCTCTTCCACCGCGGTATTGCCGCCGCCGATCACCACCACTTTCTTTCCGCGAAAGAAGAAGCCGTCGCAAGTCGCGCAGGCTGAAACGCCCTTGCCGCCCAATTCCTGTTCGCCCGGCACGCCGAGCCATTTCGCCTGCGCGCCGGTGGCGATCACCAGCGTCTCGCCCTCATAGACATCGCCGCTGTCGCCAGTGGCGCGGAACGGCGGCCCTGAGAGATCGACCGAAGTAATCGTATCCCACAGCATCCTTGTGCCGACATGTTCGGCCTGGGCTTGCATCTCCTCCATCAGCCAGGGGCCCTGGATGACATCTCGGAATCCGGGATAGTTCTCGACGTCGGTGGTGATGGTCAGCTGCCCGCCGGGCTGCAGACCCTGCACCACGATCGGCTCCATGCCGGCGCGCGCGCCATAGATCGCGGCGGAAAGCCCCGCCGGTCCGGAACCGACGATGAGCATGCGGGTGGTGTGGGTCGTCATGAAATTCTCCAGATACGCGAGATAGGCACGGGCCAGCGCGATTGCCAGCCGATTGACGCAGCACAGCGCTCGGCGCAAGAGCAATGGTCATGACTCTCGCCGGACCCGCATCGCACAGCTTCATCTCGCAGCGTTTGCGCCTGCACTACGTCGCCTGGGGCGATCCCGAGGCGCCGCCGCTGATCCTGCAGCATGGCGGGCGCGATCATTGCCGCAGCTGGGACTGGGTGGCGCAGGAACTGCTCAAGGACTGGCGGATCATCGCCCCCGATATCCGCGGCCACGGCGACAGCGCCTGGTCGCCAGACGGCGACTATACCACCGGTGCTTTCGTCTACGATTTCGCCCAGCTGGTGCACTCGCTCGGCTACGATCAGGTATCGATCGTCGCCCATTCGCTCGGCGGCAACATCGCCACCCTGTTCACCGGGCTCTATCCCGGCAAAGTGCGCAAGCTGGTCAACATCGAGGGCCTCGGCCCTTCACCCGAGGTGCAGTCCGAGATCGAGGCCAAGGGCTTCGCCGGGCGGATGCGCGAATGGATCGAAGGCCGCCGTGCCGGCGCGGGCCGCCTGCCGCGCCGCTATCCGACGATCGAGGCGGCTTTCGCCCGGATGAAGGACGAAAACGGCCACCTCTCCGACGAGCAGGCCCGCCACCTCACCGTCCACGGCGTCAGCCGCAACGAGGATGGGACCTACAGCTGGAAGTTCGACAACTACCTCAATTCCTGGCCGGTGATCGGCCCGCGGATGGACGACGTCCACGGCCTGTGGGAAGCGATCGAGTGCCCGGTACTGCTGCTATACGGCGCCGATAGCTGGGCTTCGAACCCGGAAAAGGACGGACGGGCGAAACACTTCCGCCATGGAAGTGTGATCGAATACCAGGACGCTGGCCACTGGCTGCACCACGACCAATTCGAGCGCTTTGTCACGGATGTGCGGGGGTTTCTGTAAAAATCTCCACCTAGACCCGCTCACCCTGAGCCTGTCGAAGGGTGGTTGCACAACCCCTGCGCCAGCACCCTTCGACAGGCTCAGGGTGAGCGGGGTTAGAGCTGGGCCAGCAGCCCGCGCATCGCCGCCATCGACTCGCGCCCCTGGTCAGCGGCGGTCATGCCCGCCGCCACGCGGCTGAGGCTCGGGGTTTCAATGCCCCAGGGAATGTTCTTAGGCGTAGCGCGCAAAAGTTCGGCGAGCGGGAACTCGCCGCTGCCGGGATAGAGCCGCTCGCCCATCACTTCGGCCATGGCGTCTTGCGGAGGATTGCTCATCAGCCCGTCGTTGATCTGGACATAGCCGATCAGCGCAGGGTCGATTGCCGCGAGATCGGCCGCGCTTCCGCCGGTTCGCATCAGGTGCCAGACATCGAAGTTGATCGTCACATCGGCCCCGGACTCCCGGATCAGCGCAGCCGCCTGGGCGAGTGTGGCGGTGCCGCCCATAGCGATCGGCTCAAGGCAGGCGGCCAAGCCGAACTCCGCCGCCGTCTCGGCAAAGCGGGCAAGCAAGGCGGCGGCCTCACCGCCCCGGGCCTCGCCGTGATGATAGGTCAGCGCCGCCTTGCCGCCGAGCCGCGCACCCAGTTCGAAGGCCGGGCGGCATGCCGCAATCCCCTCTTCCGACACCAGTTCGAAGGCTTCCAGCGAATAGAGCGTCACGCCGGTATCGGCGAGCAGCGACGCGCATTCCGCCACGTTCGCGCCGGTTACCGGCGAGAGCGGATAGATCGGCGCGGGATTGAGCCACAGGCTGACATGGTCGAACCCGGCGGCGGCGGCGGCCCGGATCATGTCCTGCGGCGTGCTGTCGGTCAGCGTCAGGCAATCGAGCGAGAGCTTCGGCATCACAAGGTCCTGGGATCGACCACGGTGCGCACCGGCGCTCCCGGCCCTGACATCTCCGCCATTGCCTTGGCCACACCGCCCAGCCCGATCCGTGCGCCCAGCCAGGGGGTGATATCGATCGAGCCATCATCGATCCCGCGCAGCGCGGTTTCCATGTCCTGCGGCTCTTCGCCGCCGGCGAACTGGACGTTGAGCCGCTTGTTCTGCGCGACGAAGGCGAAGAACGTCTCCTCCTCCATGCAATAGCCGCCCATGACGATCCGCCCGTCGAACGGGGCGGCGGCGATGATCTGCGCGAGCATGCCCGGCAGGCCGACACATTCGTAGATCAGGTTGACACTGCGATTGCCGAAGTCCGGCAGCGGCGCATAGGGCGATATCTCGCGCGGATCGACGGCGATATGCGCGCCCATCAGAATCGCCAGCTCGCGGCGGGTCGGGTGGAAATCGGCGGCGACGATCGGGGCTATGCCCATCAGCTTTAGTCCGGCGATGACGCCGAGTCCGATCGCCCCGCAGCCGAGCACCAGCGCCGTGTCGTTCTTGTCCGGACGGCCCCGCCGCGCATGCTCCAGCCCGACCGCCAGCGGCTCGATCATCGCGCCGTGATCGTCGGGCATGCCTTCAGGAATTTCGTACATCATGTTCTCGTCGAGCAGCATCAGCTCGCCGAAGCCGCCGGGGCATTCGTGGCTGTAGCCGATCACTTTATGCGCGCCGTCCTGGAGCATCACCGGCACCGAAGTCACCCGCCGCCCCACTTTCACCTTGCGCGCGCTGCCCGGCCCGTAATCGAGAATCTCGCCGACATATTCGTGGCCCGGCACGAACGGCTTCTCGTAATCGAGCGCCGCGTATGGCCCGCCGAGCTTTTGCGACAGCTCGATGATGTTGCGCCCGCCCTTGAGGAAGTGCTGATCCGAGGCGCACAGGCCGCAGGAGTGGGTGCGTACCAGCGCCTGGCCCTTGGCCGGCACCGGATCGGGCATTTCGCCGACCTTGACCAAGCCGTTTTCGACATAGGCTGCTTTCATGGGTTTACCTCATGCTGGGGCGCGACCAAGCGCGATGTCTAGGCAATCGAAAAGCCGCAAAAGCTGCCTTTCCGGAATGCGGCCGACTGCCTCGATAAAGTCCGCTTCATCGACGGCGAGTATCTGTGTGGTCCGCGCAACCGAAGTATAGTCAAGGCCGGTCGCCGAAGGGAGCAAAGTCAGGCAGGTCGGAATAGCGCCCCACTTTGTATTCCCGGTGAGCGGCACACAAATTGCGGTCCTGATGCGGCTCTGGTTTACTTCGTCGCCCTGAATGACAATAACCGGCCGGCGATACCCGGCTACCGATCCGCTTGGCTCTCCGAGATCGACCCACCAGACCTCGCCCTGAGACAGTTGGACAGGCATTCATCCATCCAGATGTCGGAAGGAGCGCCTGCCGGCTTCGCGGAGAAATTCATCCGGTCCTTCGTCGCCAATCTCGTCAAGCGCGGCATTGATCTGATCGGTCAACGAAGGCCCCTTGTTCTTGGCGACGAAATCGCCAACGGCACGGGCATACATCTTGCTGCGAGAGATCTTCAGACGACGCGCCAGTGCCTCGGCCTCGACAAACACAGGATCGGGAATGGAAACAGCAACTTTCATACCAAAAGTATGACCTTTCTGACCGCAATTGTCAATCCAGCTCCGCGATCGCCGCCTTCATCGCCGGCAGCACCTGTTCGACCAGCTTGAGGCTCTTCCACCCCTCTTCCGGGGCAAGCCCGCCGAGCAGCGGCTGGAACGAGATCGTGCCGTGGTTGGGCAGCTGCGGCAGCTTTTCCAGCAGCATCTCGGGCGTCCAGGCGGCGAACAGGCCAGCCTGCGCGCAGCACCTTGGGGTCGGTCAGGCCCTTGAATGGCGAGTTCGAGGCGCTGCCTTCCTGCTCGGCCCACTTGGCATATTCGGTGATGACGTGGACGGCGTGGCGCTCGATCGCCTGCCAGCCCTGGTCGGGGTCCTCGCACAGGTGCACGCCGAGCGGCATGCCGGGGACCGGGCGGAAATAGGTGCGCGGCTTCTGGCCGAGCCGCTCGCATTCGGCGAGATAGATGTCGACGATGTCAGGGTTCATCGGGCCGAGACCGATATCGAATTTCGCCGCGCGTTTGGCCGAGGCGGGGACGGCGCCGCCCGCCATGATGATGTCCGCCGGATCGCGGATCGGCAGCGGGCGCACGAAGATCGGGCGGCCCTGAAACTCGAAGCGCTCGCCGCGCAGCGCGCGCAGGATGATCTCGATTCCCGCGTCGAGCCGCTTGGCCCGGTCCTTGGTGCTGGTCTGGAACATGGCGAATTCGCTGGGGACATAGCCCGCGCCGAAAATCACCCGCGCCCGCCCGCCCGAGATCAGATCGAGAATGGCGATCTGTTCGGCGACCAGCACCGGATCGAGCAGCGGCAACAGCACCGCGCCCAGGCTGAAATTGATCTGCCTGGTCACCGCCGCCATCGCCGAGGCAAGCAGGAACGGCTGCGGCAGGTAGCCGTCTTCCGACCCGTGATGCTCCATCAGGTTGATGCCGTTGATGCCGATCCTGTCGCCGAACGCGGCCATTTCCACGGCGGCGGCGTACATTTCATCGCGCGGCGCGCCCCAATCGGGCGCGCGCATGTCGAAAGCGAGGGAGGTGTTGATCTGTCTCATGTGCGAGCCTCAATAAAGGATGAAAACCAGTTTTCCCAATACCGACTGTGCTGAGCTTGTCGAAGCATTGCCCTCTTCTTCAGCGGCGGAAAAAGGGAAATGCGGCCCTTCGACAAGCTCAGGGCAGGCGGGGTCGGGGTTCAGCGGTGCGCCAAAAACGCATAGGAGGGATCGGAAGGATCGCGCGTCCCCTGCTCGTGGCGCTCGGTCAGCGCCACTTCGCGGGTTTCGTCGAAATCGAAAATGGTCTTGCGCCGGATAATCGCCCAGCGCCCGTCGCGGCGTGTCCAGGCATCGAGATAGCGGCCATAGACCCGGATCTGCATCAGCTTGCCCTCGATCATCATCCGCGTCGCCGAATGGAAATAGGTCTCGCTACCGGCCTTGTCGCCGGCGAGGGTGATGACCGAATTGCACACCTGGTGTGAGTGATTGACGCAGTGAAGGTGCGCGGCGCAGACCGAATCGATAAAGCCGCGCCCACTGCCCTGGTAAACGTCCGCGCCGTAATCGGCCGTCGAGTCCTCGTGGAACACACCGTAGCCGAGTTCCTTGTCGAGCCGGTCGCAGGCGCGGCAATAGTTGGCGAGCTGATCCTGGATCGCCTGCTTGTCGAGCAGCGCGCGCAGTTCAGCGGGGTCGATGCCAGCCGCGCTCATCGCAGGTTCTTGATTGCCGCATAGGACGGATCGCTATGATCGCGGCTGCCAAGCGAACGCTGCCCGATGGGCGTGACTTCGCGCGTCTCGTCGAAATCGATCACCGTTACCCGCTTGTCGATGCCCCAGCGACCGTTCCGCTTCGACCACTGGTCAATATAGCGGTTCCACACCATCAGCTGGGTGTGTTTACCGTCGCGATGGGCGCGCAGGGTGGCGATGCAATAGGCCTCGCTGCCGGCCCTGTCGCCGTCAAGTTCGATGACCACATTGGTGATCTGGTGCGAATGGGCGTCGACATGCTTGTGGCTTTCGCAGACCCAGTCGATGAAGCCGCGCCCGGTGCCCTGGAACACGTCGGGTCCGTAATCGGCAGTGCCGTCCTCGTGCCACAAAGCATAGCCCTGCTCGTGATCCATGCGGTCCATCGAGCGGCAATAGCGGTAGATCAGATCGGCGATTTCCTGCCGGTCGGCCGCCGCCTCGAGCCTTGCCAGATCGGTCATGCCAGCTCCTTCAGAACACCATAGGACGGATCGCCGCTGTCGCGTGCCGACCGCGCATCGTTGCCCAGCGCGGTGACATCGCGCAGCTCGCTGAAATCGACCACGCAATCGCGCCGGTCGATCGCCCAGCGTCCGCCGCGCTTCGACCAGGTATCGATGTAACGGGCGGAGAACATCCGGTTGGTCAGCTTGTCGCCGTCCTGCTGGCGCAAGTTCGCGGTGACATAGGCCTCGCTCCCCGCCTGGTCGCCATCGACATGGATGATGACGTTGGTCACCTGATGCGAGTGGTGGAGGAAGTTCGAGATGCTCCTTGCACACCGCATCGATCCAGCCCTGCCCGGTGCCCTTGTAGGTCGGGAAATCGGCGTAGCTGTCATCGTGAAACACCGCGTGGCCCAGCGGCACGTCGAGCCGGTCGACCGAGCGGCAATAGTTGTAGATCTGCTGCTGGATCGCCAGAACATCGGCGAGCCGGGCGGGATCGGGCGAACCTTGCATATGCTCTCTCCTATACGCGTTTGGTCAGATCGCCGGTCATCTGCTCGATATAGACGATCTTGGCGCGGCGATCGTCGGGCGAGCCGGAGGCATAGCCGGCGACATCGTTGGTCTGGCCCCAGTTGAACACCGGCCCGTGCGGCAACTGGGCGAGCGCGGTATCGGCGATGTCGTCGGGGCTGGCCCAAGCTTCCGGCAGCGGCTGGCCGCTCTTGGCCAGCGTCGCGCGGTAGCTCGGGGTATCGGTCTGGCCCAGCACCATCGACAGCACGTCGATGCCATGGTGGCGCAGTTCGGCCCACAGCCCTTCGGAGAAATTGAGGACGAAGCCCTTCGAGGCGCAATAGGTGGCGAGGCCGAACATGCCGTTGTAACAGGCGCCGGAATTTATCAGGATCATGCCCCCGCGGCCGCGGTCGCGCATCTGCCGGCCGAAATGGTGAGCCAGGCGCAGCTTGGTGCCGACGTTCATCGTCGCCAGCCCCTCCCAGGCGGAAATGTCGGCATCGAGGAATTGCGAATTGATCGAATCGGCCCCGGCATTGGTGACAATCAGGCCGACCTCGCGGTCCCCGGCCGCCGCGATCGCCTTGTCCGCGCCATCGGGCAGCGACAGGTCGGCCGATGCGGTGACGCATTCGGCACCGAGCGCGCGCAGTTCGGCGGCGGCGGAATCGAGCTTCGCCTGACTGCGCGAAATCAGGATCAGCTTCATCCCTTCGCGGGCAAGGCGCTTGGCGAAGGCCAGCCCGACCCCGTCCGATGCCCCGGCGATCAGTGCCCAGGGGCCATACTTCTCGGCGAAACTCATTCCTGTCTCCTTTTCCCTCATGCGGGATACATGTCCTTGGTGGCTTCGGCGATACCGATGACCCGCGCGCGGCGCTGGGCGGCCGAAGACCCGGCCCAGCCCGCTTCATCGTCGTCGAGGCCCCAGTTCTTGACTGGGCCGTTCGCCAGGTTCGCCAGCCCCGCCGCGGCGACGTCGGCGGGCTTGGCTACACCCTCCGGCATCGGCGAACCGGTCTGGGCGAGCAGGCCGCGCAGCAACTTGGTATCGGTGCGGTCCATCACCATGCACAGCACATCGACCCCGTGCGGCTGCAATTCGGCCCACAGCCCTTCGGCGAAGTTCAGGCTGAAGGCCTTGACCGCGCAATAAGTCGCCAGGTGCGGCCCGCCGCCATAGCAGGCGCCCGAACCGGAAATCAGCAGGCCCCCGCGTCCGCGCGCTTTCATCAAGCCGCCAAAATGGTGAAAGCATTTGAGCATGGTGAGATTGTTGCGGGTGGCGAGATCGACCCACCACTGCACTTCGGCATCGTGGAAACGCTGGCCGCTGGCGTCACCGCCGGCATTGGAGATGTAGAGCCCGAACTCCGCGGGTCCCGGCGGCGGCGGCGATCTGCCGGTCAGCATCGGCGGCGTTGAGATCGACCAGAGCGGTCGCCACTTCGACCTGGCTTTCCGACCGGACCAGCCGCGCCGCCTCGGCCAGCGGCCATTCCTCATGCGCGACAATCAGGACATTGACGCCCTGCGCCGCGATCTGCGCGCGAATATTCCAGCCCCGGTCCTTCCGAACCGCCGGCGACAATCGCCCAAGGGCCGTATTTCTCGGCGAAGTCCATTCAGCGCTATCCTCTCCTCGCCGGTTGTGGCCAATAATGCCGCCCGGTGCAATCGCGATTCAGGCGGGTTCGGCGACGCGCGCTTCGGCCTTGGCGAGCTTCGGCAGCAGTTCGGCGATCCTTGCCCGGAATTTCGCCACGCCCTCGTCCTTTACCGGCCCGTAGCCCGCGATCAGGTCCGCTGATGCCGCGATCTCCACCGCCGCGTGCATCGTCTCGCCGGTGACTTGCGCCGCGACGGAGCGCACCAGATCGCGGTACTCGCCGATCAGCGCGCGCTCCATGCGGCGTTCATGGGTATAGCCGAACGGGTCGAGCGCGGTGCCGCGCAGGCCCTTCAATTTCGCCAGCAATCCGAACAGCGGGAAAGCCAGCCAGGCCGGGAAGGAGATCTTGCGCGGCCGCCCGGTCTTCGCATCCTTGCGGAAGGCGATAAGCGGCGGGGCGAGGTGAATCTTCAACTTCGGGCTACTGGCAAAACGGTCTTCGAGACCCTGACGGAAGGCCGGGGCGGTGTAGAGCCGGGCGACTTCGTATTCGTCCTTGTAGGCCATCAGCTTGCCGAGGCCGCGCGCGGCCTCGGTGAGGAAGGCCTCGCAATTGCCGAGCCCGCGCGACTGGAGCATTCCTGCGATCTCGTCGAGGAATGCGCGATATTCATCTGACCAAGAATGATTTTGCCAGGCGGTGAGGAGCTTGACGCGGCTCTCGGTCACTTCCGCCAGCGTGCGCGGCGGCGCGGGTTCGTGCGCCGGGGCGTCGGCCAGATCGAACAGCGCGTCGGCATCGGTGGCCGCCAGCCGCCCCAGCGTCAGCGCGTTCAGGTTGGCCTTGGCCGCGACGCCATTGAGCCTGATCGCCTCCTCGATCAATTCCAGCGAAACCGGCAGCAGTCCCTGCTGCGCGGCGAACCCGACCATCATCATGTTGGTGAAGATCGTATCGCCCAGCAGCCGCGAGGCCAGCGCGCCGGCGCGCAGGGTGGAGACATTGGCCTTGTCGATGCGCTGTTTGATCGCCGAGAGGAAACGCGTCGCGGTGAGGTCCATATTGCGGTTGGTCTGGAATTCGCCGGTAGGCACGACGTCTTCGTTCGCCAGCATGCGCGTATCGGGTCGCGCCAGGCCGAGCACGTCCGGAGCGGAGCCAACCACCAGATCGCAAGCGATCACCACGTCGGCCTGGCCGGTGCCCAGCCGGGCCGAGGGGATCGCGGCGAGGTCCGTGCCGATGCGCAAGTGGCTGGTGACCGCCCCGCCCTTCTGCGCCATGCCGGTCTGGTCGAGCACTTTGGCGGCCTTGCCCTCAAGGTGCGCGGCCATCGCCAGTACCGCGCCGACCGTCAGCACCCCGGTGCCGCCGATGCCGGTGACCAGCAGCGCCATGCGGTCCGCCGGCGACATCGCGCACCGGCGGAACCGGCAGCGAGGCCGCCATCTGCGCCAGCGCGGCATCGTCGAAGCTGCGCTTGCGCAGGCTGCCGCCGAGCACTTCGACGAAGCGAGGGGCAGAAACCCTTGATGCAGGAATAGTCCTTGTTGCAGGTCGACTGATCGATCGCCCGCTTGCGGCCGAATTCGGTCTCGACCGGGGTCACCGACAGGCAGTTCGACTGCACCGAACAATCGCCGCAACCCTCGCAGACCGCCGGGTTGATATAGAGCCGCTTGTCCGGATCGGCATATTCGCCGCGCTTGCGCCGCCGCCGCTTCTCGTTGGCGCAAGTCTGGTCGTAAACAATAGCTGAAGTGCCCTTTAGGTTTCTTAATTCACGTTGGATTTCATCGAGATGATCGCGGCCAAGCAACCGCACGCCCGCCGGAATGTCTCGCACGTCGTACTGGGTGGTGTCCTCGCTGACCAGCACCACCGGGCGCACCCCTTCGGCATCCAGAACGCGCACGATCTGGAGCGGCGTCAGCGATCCCTCGGCGGGCTGGCCGCCGGTCATGGCGACGGCATCGTTGTAGAGGATCTTGAACGTCACGTTGCTCTTCGCCGCGACCGAAGCCCGGATCGTCAGCATGCCCGAATGGGTATAGGTGCCATCGCCCAGGTTCTGGAACATGTGCGGCGCATCGACGAAGCTCTGCGCGCCGACCCAGGGCATGCCTTCCTGCCCCATCGAGACGGTCTGCATCGTCCGCCGCTCGGGCATGAAGTGGGCGAGACCATGACAACCGGTGGCGCCCATGGCGGTGGAACCCTCTGGGACCAGCGTCGAGGTATTGTGCGGGCAGCCCGAGCAGAAATAGGCGGCGCGGATGGCGGTGCGTTCGAGGCCGCGGGCGCTGCCTTCGAGTCGGCTCAGCGCCGCATCGCGCGCCCTTGCTTCGTCTGGCAGGATGCCAAGCGCTTCGAGCCGTGTCACCAGCGCACGGCGGACCGATGCGGGATCGAGCACGCCGATCTCGGAGAGCAGGCCCTGCTTGCCCGAAAGCGCCGGGGCATTGGCGCTGCCGTAGAATATCCGAGCAAGCTGGTCCTCGATGAACGCGCGCTTTTCCTCGACCACCAGCACTTCGGCGCTGCCAAGGCAGGCCTCGCGAACGAATGCAGCGTCGATCGGCCAGACCAGCCCGAGCTTGACCACCCTTAAGCCGAACTTGCGGCACCCGGCCTCGTCCAGCCCGAGATCGGCGAGCGCCTGGCACAGATCGAGCCAGGCCTTGCCCGCCGTGACCACGGTGAGCTTGGGCTTGGGCGCATGGTGGCTTACCCGGTCGATCCGGTTCTCGCCGGCGAACAGCGGCGCCAGCGGCAGGCGATGCAGCACCACCGCCTCTTCCTGCTGCAACGCCGACATATTGATCCGCAGGTTCGGCGAGGCGCCTCCGGGCGGTTGGGGCATGACGATCGGGAAGTGGTGCCCCGGCAGCATGACCGTCGTCGTCAGGTCGAGCGTATCGGTGACCGCCTTCATCGCGACATAGAGCCCGCTCGCCCGGCTCAGCGCCCAGCCAAGCTGGCCCATCGTCAGTATCTCGTCGGTCGTCGCCGGATAGAGCACCGGAACCATGGCGGTGACCATGACGTGCTCGCTCTGATGCGCGGTGAGCGAGCTTTTCGCCGCATGATCGTCGCCGCACAGCAGCAGCGCGCCGCCGTTGGCGTGCGTGCCCTCGAAATTCGCCGCCTTGATCGCCTCTCCCGCCCGCTCGACCCCGACGCCCTTGGCGTACCAAAGCGCGAACACACCATCGACGCGCGGTTTGCCGTACCAGCCAAGCTGCTGGGTGCCGCGCAAACTGGTGGCGGCGAGTTCCTCGTTCAGCCCCGGCTCGAAGCGGATGTCATGGGCGGTGAGCAAGGCCTCGTTGGCCCACAGCTGCGCGTCGAGCGTGGTGATCGGCGAGCCGCGATAGCCGGTGACGTAGCCCGCGGTGGTAAGCCCGGCCGCATTGTCGCGCCGCGATTGGTCGAGGAGGAGGCGCACCACGCCCTGCAACGCGGAGAGCATGACGCTGCCCTGATCTTGCGTGTACTTGTCGCTGAGCGTGACGACGGTCTTGGTCACCGGAATTCCTCTCCTCCGCCTCCTCCCGCAAGCGGCACCGGATATCAAGCCCCTTGCAATTACCACCGCATTGGCGATCATCGGCTCATAACGGGAGAGAGCGATGACCAAGGTGATGGAGGGCGTGCGCGTCCTCGAGGTGGCGCAATATACCTTCGTTCCCGCCGCCGGCGCGGTGCTGGCGGACTGGGGGGCGGATGTGATCAAGATCGAGCATCCCGAGCGCGGCGATGCCCAGCGCGGATTTATCCGGGTCGGCGCACTACCGATCACGCCGGAACGCAACACGGTGATGGAGCATCCCAATCGCGGCAAGCGCTCGGTCGGCGTCGATGTCGGCACGCCCGAGGGACTCGAGCTGATCTACCGGATCGCCAAAACAGCTGACGTGTTCCTGACCAATTTCCTTCCCGACGCGCGGCAGAAGCTGAAGATCGACATCGAGCATATCCGCGCGGTCAATCCAGACATCATTTACGCGCGCGGCTCGGCGCACGGCGACAAGGGGCCGGAGCGGCTGGTCGGCGGCTATGACGGCACCGCCTTCTGGACGCGCGGCGGCATTGGCTATGCGCTGACGCCCGAGGAGCTGCCCAGCGTGATGAGCCAGGGCATTCCGGCGATGGGCGATTCGACCGGCGGCATGAACATTGCCGGCGGCATCGCCGCGGCGCTGTTCCACCGCGAGCGGACCGGCAAGGCGGTGGAGCTCGACGTTTCGTTGTTGAGCACGGCGGCGTGGATGCAGGCCTCGACCCTATGCATGTGGATGGAATACGGCGCGCAGATCCGCTCGCCCTACCCCAAAAGCGGCTGTACCCCGGGCAACCCCTTCATGGGCAATTTCACCACCAGCGACGGCGGCACGATCAATCTGTGCATTCTGACCCCCGGCCAATATATCCGCGATACCTTCGAACACCTCGGCCTCGCCGAAATGGCCGACGATCCGCGCTTCAGCGAGGCCATGCCGCTGTTGACCAACTGGGAGCCGGCCGGCGCGGCGATCGCCGCGAAGATCGGGGCGAAGGACTTCGCCTACTGGAAGAAGCACTTGCTGACGATGAAGGGCCAGTGGGCGGCGGCGCAGTCCGCGGCCGATCTCGTCGCCGACGGTCAGGCGCTGGCCAACGACATGATTTTCGAGGTCGAGGGCGACGGCGGCAAGCCCATCAAGCTGATCCGCAATCCGGTGCAGTTCGACCGCACCCCGGTACAAACCACCCGCGCGCCCTCCGCATCGGAGCATACCGAGACCTTCCTGATGGAATTCGGACTGGAGTGGGAGGAGATCGAGGCGTTGAAGGCCAAAGGGGCGATTGCTTAGTTCTTCCCCTCCCCTGAAGGGTAGGGGCTTTTAGGGAGAGAAACCGTGACACAACTCAGCGACTATCAGAACAAATACACCTGCATCAATTTCACCCGCGGCGACGATGGCGTGCTTGAGATGACCATGCACACCAGGGGCGGCCCGGCGCTGTGGGGCACTTCGCTCACCAGCCTGCACACCGAGCTGGGCCACGCCTTTCTCGATGTCGCGCGCGATTATGACAACCGGATTGTCATTCTCACCGGCACCGGCGACAGCTTCATTTCCTCGTTCGATCCGCAAGAGAACTTCCCCGAGCCCAACCTCTCCGCGATGTGGCCGCGCATTCACGACGAGGGACTGGCGCTGCTGAGCAATCTGCTGGCGATCCCGGTGCCGATGGTGGCGGCGGTGAATGGCCCAGCGCTGATCCATGCCGAGCTGGCGGCGCTGTGCGATATCGTCCTGGCCTCGGACAGCGCCGAATTCGCCGATCTCGCCCATGTCCCGGGCGGCGCGGTGCCGGGCGACGGGGTGCATACCGTCTGGCCGATGATCCTCGGCCCCAATCGCGGGCGCTATTTCCTGCTGACCGGCGAGCGGATTCCGGCCGGCGAGGCCAAGCGGCTGGGCATTTGCAGCGAAGTGCTGCCGCTCGGCGATTTGATGCCGCGCGCCCGGGTGCTGGCCGGACAGCTCGCCAAGCTTTCGCCGCAGGTCGCGCGCAACACCCGCTCGCTGCTGGTGCGCGAACTCAGGCGGCGGATGTTCGACGAACTGTCGAACGGGCTGGCACTGGAGGGGCTGGGCATGCTGGTGCCCAAGCCGGCGGATCAGGCTTAACCCGCCAGCGGGTTCGGCTCCGGTGCCTCCACCCGGGTCAGCCGGTTTGTGTCGCGGTGGTGGAACGGTTCGGCCTGGCCCTTGATCTGCATCACCGTGTCCTCGTCGTAGGACCAGGTACCGTCATCGTGAACCGTCACGGTGATGGTAAAGCTGTCGGTGCGGAAGTTTTCCTCCAGGTATGGATTCGAGCAGATGCCCCAGGCGCTGTCGCCGCGCCTCGCTTCGAGTGCAAAGCTCTTGGCATCGGCCGTGGCCGGGCCGGCCGCCAGCACGGTCTGCCCGCGCGGGATGGTCAGCGAATGCATCACCCGCTCCGCCGCCGGTTCCCACAGCCAGTAGCCGACCTGATCGTGGTAGGTGCCGGTCTGGCCGACCTTGGTCATGCGGGTGTGATAGCGCAGCGCATAGAGCAGCTGCGGGCCGTTGTTGCCGGGATCGACTGGCTGGAGGCTGATCCGCTCCCAGAATTCCAGCGTCCTCGGCCCGCCGGCCTTGGGCGCGACATCGACGCCGCGCTTGCCTTCCCACACGCCCGCCAGCGGCGCCAGCGGGCCGAGATTGGCGAGGGTATCGGGATCGATGACCGCGGGTTCTGCGTAAATGTCGTCGTGATAGGTGCTCATTTCGCCTTCCTTGCGCTTGTGCCGGTATAACTGAGGCGACATTGGCCGTTCTTGCCTTGCATGGGCAAGCGGTCGTTTCCGATTACTGAATTCGACTTCGTCGTGCTGGGCAGCGGTCCGGCCGGCCGGCGCGCTGCGGTGCAGGCGGCGAAACTGGGCAAGAGCGTGCTGGTGATCGATAACCAGGCGCGGGTGGGCGGGGTTTCGGTGCACACCGGCACCATTCCGTCGAAAACCCTGCGCGAAACCGTGCTCAATCTCACCGGCTGGCGCGAGCGGGGATTTTACGGCCAGTCCTACCGGGTCAAGCACGAAATCGGCGCGGCGGACCTCAATGGCCGGCTGGCCATGACGCTTGAGCACGAAGTGGCGGTGCAGGAACACCAGTTCGCCCGCAACGGGGTGAAAGTGATGCATGGCGCCGGGCGTTTCCTCGGCCCTAACACCCTGGCCATCGCCGGCGATGCCGACGAACAGGTAGTCGAAGCGAAGAAAGTGCTGATCGCCACCGGAACCGTGCCCCATCACCCGGCGGGCATTCCGTTCAACGGCACATCGGTGGTCGATAGCGACGACTTCATCCGAAACCCGCGCGTACCGCGCAGCCTGACGGTCGTCGGTGGCGGCGTCATCGGCCTGGAATACGCCACCATATTCAGCGCACTCGACGTGCCGGTGACGCTGATCGATCCCCGCGAGACATTGCTCGATTTCATGGATGGCGAGATTGTCGATCACCTCGTCTACCTGATGCGCGACCGGGGCATGGCGCTGCGGCTCGGCTCGGAAGTGGAGCGCGTGCGCTTCGCCGCCGATGGCGCGCCGGTATGCGTGCTGGCCGACGGGCGCGAGGCGGCCTCCGAGCTGGTGCTGTTCACCGCCGGTCGCAATGGCGCGACTGCCGGGCTCGACCTTGCCGCCTGCGGCCTCACCGCCGACCGGCGCGGACGGCTGAAGGCCGATCCGGTTACATTCCAGACCGAAGTGCCTCACATCTATGCGGCGGGCGACGTCATCGGCTTTCCCAGCCTTGCCTCCACGTCCATGGAACAGGGCCGCGCCGCCGCCTGCCACGCCTTTGGCGCGCAGCCGCCGCAAGCCTGCCAGGCCTTCCCGATCGGCATCTATTCGGTGCCGGAACTGTCGTCGGTCGGCCAGACCGAGCAGGAATTGCGCGCCAAAGGCGTGGCCTACGAATGCGGCATCGCCCGCTTCCGCGAGATTTCGCGCGGCCAGATCATGGGACTGACTTCGGGGCTGCTGAAGATGATCATCGATTTCGAAACCCGCCGCCTGCTGGGCGTGCACGTGGTCGGCGAAGGGGCGACCGAGCTGGTGCACATCGGCCAGGCAGTGATCAACCTGGGCGGCACGATCGACTATTTCATCGACAACAGCTTCAACTACCCGACCCTGGCGGAGGCCTACAAAGTAGCGGCGCTGGATGCGTGGAACCGGATGCGGCGGCAGGGCGGCGAGGTGGTGGCGCTGGAAACCCGAACGCGCGGCGCGGCTTGATTCAGGCTTTCAAATACCCCGCCAGCTTCGGAACTTCCGCCAGAGCGCGCATCGCGTCGTTCAAGTGCGTGCAGCCCTGGGGCCCGCGCAATTGCTCGAGCACCGCGTCGCGGATGTCGGCGATGTTGCGGCCGATCAGGCGCTGGGTGTTGTGGACGGCGCCAGGGCATTCGCCGAACGGCAGGATGCGCGGATGCGGCGTGAGGGTGAGCAGTTCGCCGCTGGCAAGGTCGACCTCGGCGTCGATGTCGTATTCGTGGATCGCGACGCGGCCTTCGGTCTTGCGCTTGGCGCTGTCCTGGAACGCGGCATTGATCCGGATCAGGCCGGCAGCCTCGTCGCGTGTGACATCGATCCGGCGCGCGCGGCGGAATCCCGGGCCATCGGCCTCGGGCAACTGGTGCCAGCCCTCGGGATCGGCAGGGTTGCGCACGTCGCCGGCATCGGCTTCGGCGGGATTGACGGTCGGGCCGCCGGGTTGAACGCCGCTGTTGCCCTCGGCAAGGCCCCAGCAGACGTTGATCCGATCGGTCATCATCCGTTCGAATTCGGGGCCGCCGACGCGCTGGCGCATGACCTCGCGCCAGTTGTCATGGTATTGCGACCAGGCGAACATCGAGACCAGCGAAGTGCCGGAAAGATCGTCGAGCGGCAGGTAGATCGGCTCGCCCCGCTCGATCAGCTCGGGCAAATTCTCCTTGATGAACAGCCGCAGGTGATTGCCGCCGCGCACACCCACCAGCATTTCGACATGGGCTGGAGTCGGTCGGGCAGTAATCGAGGTGATCGTCTTGTCCTGGGACAGCGTCGCGCGGAACTCGGCGCCGTCGAGTGCTGTGCCGGCGCCGCCATCGGCGGGCGTGCAGTAATCGCGGCAGCGGCCGATGAACAGGCGGTCGCCGGTCTCGCCATCGGGCCAGGATACGTCGATCGACATGGTGCGCCGCACCGAATTCGCAGGGCGCGCCGGAGCGGGATTGGCCGTCTGCCGGGGTGGAGGGGGGACTGTTGCGGTTGCCATCACTCAGCCTCTGACACTTTCACCAGCAGCTTGCCAACAAAAGAATTGCCGGCGAACACGCTGGCGAAGGCGGCGGGGGCGGCTTCGATGCCTTCGACCACCGCTTCGGGAAAGGTAATCTTGCCCTCGCGCATCCACCGGGCGAGGTCGTCGATCGGCTGCTGCCCGGCGGCCATGCTGGCGAAGCCCTTGATTTCGAGGCCCTTGGAATTGATCAGCCGGTAGAAGCCGGGCAGCAAGTCCGGCCCCGGGCCTTCCATGCCGGTGCCGTGGTAGGCGATGAAACCGCACAGCGCCATGCGACCGCCCCGGTTCATTTGCTGCATGACGGCGATCGACAATGCACCGCCGACATTGTCGAAATAGAGGTCGATGCCCTCGGGAGCGGCCGCCTTGAGCTGGTCGGCGAAGTCCTTCGCCTTGTAATCGGCGGCGGCATCGAAGCCGAGATCGCGCAGCGCGGCGCACTTGTCCGCACCGCCGGCGATGCCCACCACCCGCGCGCCGAAAATCTTGCCGATCTGGCCTGCCAGGCTGCCGACCGCACCGGCCGCGGCGGATATCGCCACCGTCTCGCCCGCCTTGACCCGGCCGGTCGCGATCATCCCGACATGGGCGGTCTGGCCCGGCATGCCCAGCGCGCCAAGCGACGTCTGTACCGGAGCGAGATCGGGGTCGAGCTGCCTCGGCGGGCCGCGATAGTCCGACTTGTCGGGAGCGGAAATCGTGTATTCGCACCACGGCGCGCGGTGCTCGACGATGTCGCCGGGCTTGTAGTCCGGGTGGTTGGACTGCACCACCTGGCTGACGGCCGGCCCGTACATCGGCTCGCCCAGTTTGATGTGGGTGACGCCGGTGACCAGTTCCTCGTCGATCGAAAACCGGATCAGGGGATCGCAGGCGAGCCACAGGGTCTTGAGCAGCATTTCGCTCTCGCCCGGCGCAGGGACCGGGGCTTCCTCGATGGCATAGTCCTCGGGCTTGGGAATGCCCTTGGCATAGGCTTTGAGGACAACTTGTTTCATTCTCCCCTCCCGCCTGCGGGAGGGGCTGGGGGAGGCCTGTTATCCAGCCTCGCCCAACAGGCCCCCTCCCCTAACCCCTCCCGCAAGCGGGAGGGGAATTGCTATCCATTCAGGCGCACCGTCACCGCCGTCATGCCGCGGTGATCGATGCCGCGATATTCGGGCTTGGGCTTGTCCGGGTCGAGCCGCATCTTGGGGAACCGGTCGAGCAGGCCGTTGATCGCCAGAACCATTTCCTGGCGCGCGACGTCCATGCCGAGGCACCGGTGCGGGCCGAAGCCGAAGCCCATGTTGTGCTTCTGGTCGCGGTAGATGTCGTAGCTTTCCGGGTCCTTGAACACCGCCGGATCGTGGTTGGCCGCGCCAAGGCACATGTGGACGCGCACGCCGGCCGGGACCATGACGCCCTCGACCTCGGTATCCTGAACGCACAGGCGCGGGAAAACCGGATCGGTCGCGCGCCAGCGCAGGCTTTCCTCGACCGCCTTGTCGACCAGGCTGCGGTCTTTCTGGCAGTCCTGCCAAAAATTGTAGTGGTTCATCAGCGCATCGATGGTGATGCCCAGCTGCCGCCAGGTGGTGCCGCCGCCGGCGAAAATCGCCAGCTTGCAGTAGCCGAAGATTTCGTCCTCGGTCAGCGGGCGCTTGGTGCCGGCGTCCTCGTCGACGATCTCGGCCTTGATCAGGCCGGCAATCAGGTTGTCGCCGGGCGCACGGGTATTCTCGGCGATGAGATCGCGCAGGGTCTGGTCGACCCAGGCGCGCGATTCGGCGGACTCTTCGGGCCTCAGCCGCGCCGCGCCGAAAGTCGCCCGGTCGAGCTGGTAACGGAATTCGATGACGTTTTCGCCCTCAAGCCCGATCGCGCGGGTAACCGTCGCCATCGGCAGGCGGGCGCATATCTCCATGTTGAGATCGGCCGTTTCCCTGTCGAGCAACTGGTCGCACAGCACGTCGACGGTTTCCTCGATCCAGCGCTTGTTCCACCAGTTCAGCACCTTGGGGCGCTTGAACAGCGGCTGGGCGGCGGAGCGCAGACGCTTGTGCGGCTTGCCGACCATCGACAGGATGGTGGTTCCAACCGACGCGACGCCGGGGCTTTCCTTGTAGCCTTCCGAGGAGAAAATCAGGTTCTCGCGAAAGCCGATCTCGCAGGCGCGGTAGGAAAAGAAGGTATAGCTGTCGCGCTTGATGTCGGAAAACGGCGCTTCGGGCACGCCGAGCAGTTCTCGCAAAGACCCCTTGTGAACCGGCGCCGCATCGCGCAGCCGGTTCATGTCCTCGGTATAGTCCTTGGCCATGTCGACGCCGGTGTTGGCCGACTGGGTGTTGACGTCGAACATCTCCTTGTAGCGCGGATTGTCCGATACGAGCGATGCGAGTGCGCTCGATTTGCTGTGGTCTACGGGGCAGCTAGCCATGGTCTTATCCTCCGGTCTTGCGCCCGGCGGTGAGCCCGCCGTCGACGGGCAGGTTCACGCCGGTAATGTTCGAGGCGAGGTCGCTGGCGAGGAACATCGCCGCCGCCGCCGTATCCGCCGGTTCGATCGCCCGGCCGAGCGGATGGCCCTTGCCCATGCCTTCAAGGATCATGTCCTTGTTCGGGCTGTCCGGGTCCATGCCCATGTAATGGGTCAGCATACCCGCCGGGCAGACCGAGTTCACGCGGATGCCCTTGTCGGCCATCTCGATGGCGAGAGTGCGGGTGAAGCCGACCACCGCACCCTTGGACGAGCCGTAGACCACGCCGCCATAGCCGATCAGCCCCGCGACCGAGGCGGTGTTGACGATGACACCGGCGATGCCGTTGGCGTCTTTTTCCTGCTTCTCGAACTGGCGGATCGCCGACTGGGCGCCGTAGAACACGCCGTTGATGTTGACGTCCTCGATCCGCTTCATGTCCTCGGGCGTGGCTTCGGTGAAGGCTTTCAACCCGCCTTCCGGCTTCTGCAAAATGGTGATCCCGGCGTTGTTGTACATGATGTCGAGCCGGCCGAACGTGGCGACCGCCTCCTGCACCGCCGCCTCGACCTGGGCCGGATCGGCGACGTTGCAGACCATCGCCTTGGCCTGGCCCTGCGGCGCGCCGGCGAGCCGCACCGATTCCTCGACGCTGGGCAGATCGACATCGGTGGCGATCACTTTGGCGCCGTGCTCGGTCCACAGCTTCACCGCCGCGCGGCCGACGCCTGATCCGGCGCCGGTTATCACCGCAACCTTGCCTTCGAGCATTCCCTGCATCCTCAACTCCCGAATGTGTTGCCGGCGATTACCCGCCCAGGTTGAACGTCGTCACCATCTGGAACTCGCGCAGGCCTTCGACCCCGCGTTCGCGCCCGAGGCCGCTCATCTTGATGCCGCCGCCCGAGGCGTAGCTGCTCATCACCGCACCGTTGACGTTGACCGCGCCCGAGCGGATTTTCAGGCCGGTCTGGAAGGCGGCCATCTTGTCCTGCCCGGTGACCCAGGCGGACAGGCCGAACTTGCTGTCGTTGGCCATCTCGACGGCGTGATCGAGATCCCGGTAGCCGATGACGCCGACCACCGGCCCGAAGATCTCCTCTTGCGCGGCGGGATTCTTGTTATCCGGCAGATCGAGCACGGTCGGCTCGAAGAAAAAGCCCTTGTCCAGATGCGCCGGGCGCTTGCCGCCCGCGACGACGCGGCCACCGGCGGCGACCGCCGCCTCGGTGAAATGCTCGCACCTTGCACGTTGCCCGGCGCTGATCACCGGGCCGAGCTGGGTTTCGGGATCGGTGGCGACGCCGATCTTCACATTGGCGACCGCGGCGGCCATCAGTTCGAGCACTTCGGCCTTGCGGTCCTGCGGCACGAAGACGCGGGTGCCGAGCACGCAGCCCTGCCCGGCGTGCGCGGTGCAGACCTGGTGCCCGTGCGCCCCGGCGCGCTCCGCCGAATCGGGCAGGAAGATCGCCGCCGATTTGCCGCCGAGTTCGAGCACCAGCCGCTTGAGCGTCGGCGCCGACTGTTCGGCGACCTTGGCGCCGACGGTGCACGAACCGGTGAACGAGACCATATCGACCCGCTCGTCGGTGGTCATCGCCAGGCCGCCTTCGAGGCCCTGCTCGATAATGACGTTCATCACCCCCTTGGGCAGCCCTGCCTCGTCCGCCGCTTCGGCGAAGATCATGGCTGAGAGCGGCGTCAGCGGATTGGGGCGCAGAATCACCGAATTGCCCGCCATCAGCGCCGGCACGACCTTCCAGAAGGCCGTGTAGAACGGCACGTTGTAGGCCGAGATCGCCGAAACCACGCCAAGCGGCCGGTAAAGCTTCAGGCTCTGCACGACGAAATAGGGATTGACCCGCTCGTGCAGCGGCAGCGGGTTTTCCTCGTGCTCGGGCAGGCGGAGGAACATGTCGATGATATCGTCGGTCATCCGCAGCGGCGCGTGGACCTGCGCGCCCATCACCGTCGAGGAAATCGGGCACCCCGCCTCGGCGATCGCCAGCTCTTTCAGCTTGTCCGCGCGCTTCTTCAGCGCTTCGGAGTAGCGCCGCATCGTCTCGGCGCGCTGCTTCATCGTCAGCCCGCTCCAAACGCCCGAATCGAAGCTGGTGCGCGCGGCGGCGAGCGCCTTGTCCACCTGCCCGGCGGAAAGCCCGGCGATCTCGGCGACCACGCTTTCGTCCGAGGGATTCTCGACAATGAACCGCGCGCCTTCGCCCGTGACGAATGCGCCGTCGATATAGCCGGTGTCGGTCAAGCAATCTTCTCCCAAATTCACAATAGCGAACTATAATTCGGATTTAGTGCAGTTAGCCTTGGAGCCCCGCTGCGTCAATTAGCCTTGCAGAGCTTGGCGATGCAGGCAAGTGTGTGCTTTGATAGCGAGGGAGACACCCACAGCGCCCCCACGGTTGGCGCGTCGGGGAGGGAGAGGGCATATGGAAAGCGTCAGAACTGCCGGCCGGATTGTCTATGGCCTGCTGCTGCTCGCGATCGGCGCGCTGCTCGCGCTGGGCGGGGCGAAGCTGATATGGCTGGGCGGCTCGTGGTATTACCTGCCGGCCGGGCTGATGGCGCTGCTCGCGGGTTACAATGTGCTCAAGCGCAACTGGTGGACCGGCGCGGCGATCTATGGCGTGCTGCTAGCCGTCACGCTCGTCTGGGCGCTGTGCGAAGTGGGGCTGGACGGCTGGCAGCTGATGCCGCGGGTGGTCTCGCCCCTGGTGCTGGGCCTGCCGTTCCTGATCGTCGCGCTGACCAGCCGGATCAAGGCGGACCGGCAGGGCGGCTGGCTGGTGGTGGGAACCGCCGCCGTCCTCGCCATCGCCGTCTGGGCAAGCTCTGGCTTCACCCCTGCTCCCGCCCGCTCTCAGCAGCCCGCCGTCGCCGCAGATGCGCCGGGCGACTGGCTCAATTTCGGCAACGACCGGGGCGGCATGCATTTCTCGCCACTGGGCGATATCGGCCGGGATAACGTTGGCAAGCTCAAGGCCGCCTGGACCGTCCCGCTCGGTCCGATGCCGCCCAAGCCCGCCGGCCAGATCGACGCGACGCCGCTCAAGGTCGGCGATCATGTCTATGTTTGCACCCCGTTCAACGACGTGCTCGACATCGACGCCACCAGCGGCAAGGTGCGCTGGAGCTTCAAGCCGGAGCGCAACAATTCCGGCATCTCGGTGGTCCGCTGCCGGGGCGTCGCCTATTACGAAGTGCCGGGCGCCACCGGCCTGTGTTCCAAGCGGGTCTATACCGCCGTGTCGGACGGGGCGAGCCTCTATGCGCTCGACGCCGAAACCGGCGCGGTCTGCACCAGCTTCGGCGAGAGCGGCCGCGCCGATCTGCTGCGCGGGATCAAGCAGCGCGAGGCCGGCTATTACAACGTCTCGTCCGCCCCCACACTCATCAAGGGCAAGCTGGTGTTCGGCGGTGTGGTCGCCGACGGGCAGCATGTCGGCGAGCCTTCGGGCGTGGTGCGCGCCTATGACGCGGTAACCGGCAAGCTCGCCTGGGCCTGGGACATGGGCCGGCCCGGCCAGCACGGCTTGCCCGCCGAGGGCGAATACTACACCCCCGGCACGCCCAACGCCTGGGGTCCGATGAGTTCGGACGAGGAATTGGGCATCGTCTATGTGCCGACCGGCAATTCGACGCCGGACTATTGGGGCGGCCACCGCTCGCCCGAAAGCAACACATACACCAGTTCGCTGGTCGCGCTCGACGGCAATACCGGCGAGCCGCGCTGGCATTTCCAGACCACGCATTACGACGTCTGGGATCTCGATATCGCCTCCAAACCGGTGCTGTTCACCCTCAGGAAGGATGGCAAGACCACTCCCGCGGTGATCATCCCGACCAAGCGCGGCGAACTGTTCGTGCTCGACCGCCGCACCGGCACGCCGCTGTTCCCGGTCGAGGAAAAGCCGGCCCCGCAGCGCGGCGCGGTCGAAAAGCTTTCGCCGACCCAGCCGTGGTCGACATCGTTCCCCTCGCTGATGGGACCGCTGCTCAACGAGAAACGGATGTGGGGCGTCTCGGCGCTCGACCAGCTGTGGTGCCGGCTGCGCTACAAGGAAGCGCGCTATGACGGGGCGCTGACTCCTCCCGGCATCGACTGGTGGATCCAGGATCCGGGCTATGTCGGCGGGGTCGACTGGGGCAGCGCCTCGGTCGATCGAGAGCCGCCAGCTCGCCTTCATTGTCTCCAGCCGCATGGTCAACCGCAACCGGCTGATCCCGCGCAGCGAGCCCGAAGGACGCGACGCCAAAGCCAATGTCTCGGGCGAGCACGGCCGTTTCGTCGCGCAGGAAGGCACGCCCTTCGCGGCTGCGATCAACCCGTTCATGTCGCCGCTCGGCATTCCCTGCCAGGCGCCGCCCTACGGCCTGCTCAACGCGATCGACCTCACCACCGGCAAGATGGTGTGGGAACGCCCGCTCGGCACCGCGCGCGATCTCGGAATCGACCCTTCCGGCCATCGCCAACCCTACAAATCGCGCCTGCCTTTCGTCATCGGCACGCCCAACTTCGGCGGCACGCTGAGCACCGCAACGGGCCTGACTTTCGTCGCCGCGTCGACCGACCATGCGTTCCGCGCCTTCGATGCCGAAACCGGCAAGCTGCTGTTCGAAACCGACCTCCCGGGCAACGGCACCGCGACACCGATGAGCTATCGCGGTTCGGACGGCCGGCAATATGTCGCGATCGTTTCCGAAGCGCCGACGAAGGACGGGCAGGTGTGGGGCGCGGTCACGGCTTTCGCGTTACCGAAGTGAGGCATATTCAATCCGAGAGAAGGTTGCGCTGATGGACATGGCCAGACCGGGCGTCGCGATGGACACGGCGCCGCACATTCCCGAGATCGACTATAGCGATCTCCCGCTCGAGGTTTCGACCGAACGCTATGCCTCGCCTGACTACGCCCGGCGCGAGCGCGACCAGCTGTGGATGCGAGCCTGGCAGATCGCCGGGCGCGCCGACGAAATTCCGCAGGCCGGCGACTGGCTGGTGCATGAAATCTTGGACCAGTCTTATGTGCTGGTGCGGGGCAGGGACGGCAAGGTGCGCGGCTTCGTCAATGCCTGCCGCCACCGGGGCAATGCCTTCTGCGAGGGGCGCGGGCATTCCGCACGCTTTACCTGCCCCTATCACAACTGGTCCTACGGACTCGACGGGCAGTGTCTGTCGGTGGCCAAGCCGGACTACGACGGACCCGTGGAGGAGTTCGTTGGCGACAAGGCCGAATTGGGCCTGATCGCGGTTTCGGTGGATTGCTTCGCCGGCTTCATCTTCATGAGTCCCGACCCACAGGCTATGCCGCTCGCCGAATTCCTCGGCCCAGCGGGCCCGCTGCTCGCCGCCTACCGGCTCGACGACATGATCCCCTTCGGCCTCAACGTGCGCGAAACGATCCGGGCCAACTGGAAGGCCGCGCTCGACGCCTTTCTCGAAGGCTACCACGTTCAGGGCATCCACCCCGAGCTGTCGGGCTTCACCGACCTCAGGCGCGAGCGCTGCGGCCTGTTTGGCTGGCATGCGGCGACCACCGTGCCGTTTGGCGCGCCCGGCCAGACCGACGCCGGCGGCGAGCAGGGCGTTGCCATCGTCCGGGGCCTGCCCGCCGCCAATTTCCCCGGCCTCGCCGAAGTGCTGCCGCGCTTCGAGGAACTGGTCGCGGGCTACGGCGGCAACATTCCGGACGAAGTCGCCGGGCGGGAACTGCTGCAACGCGCGACCCGCGAGAGCATGAGCGAACGCGGCGCCGACGTTTCCGCGCTCACCGACAACCAGTTCAGCGACTACCAGTTCTGGCTGATGTTCCCCAATGTCTACATGCAGCTGCGTTCGGGCGAGGCGACGGTGATCTGGTTCCGGCCCGATCCCGGCGGCGATCCGAACCGTTGCTTCTGGCAGGTCACCAACCTGCAATGGTTCCCCGAGGGCGATCGGGAAGGCAAGCGCGAACCGCTGACGATCGTGCCCGAGGGCGAGCATTTCCCCTATTTCCTCGCCCTCGAACAGGACTTCCGCCAGCTCGAAAAGCAGCAGCAGGGCTTGCGCAACACCGCGCTCAAGACCATGCACATGACCCGGCAGGAACCCAAGGTCGCGCATTTCCACGCGGGGCTTGATGCCTGGATGGAGGGGCGGGCTAGCTAGTACCGATTGCGCCGCAGCACCGTGACCTGACCGTCTTCAGCGACCATCGCCATGACATGCGCGCCGGGATAGGCGACCTTCTCGACCTCGGCGGTGGGAATGCGCGGATGAGGGTTCATGTCGCGGATGTAGGTATTGTCGTCGACAGTGACCGTAACCGCCTCGCCCGCGTCGGTGCGGATCGTCACCGCCGGTCCCACGACCTTGTCGACCGCGCCGATCACCGGCTTGGGCGCATAAGCGGGCACCGCCCGCACATCGAGCGACAGGCGGAACTCGTTCGACGGATTGGGCAGCCCGGCATGCGCCGTGCCATAGTCGAAGATCAGAACGTCGCCGACGCGGAAATCGGTCGAGCGCCAGTCAGCTTCGGGGATCACGCCGGGCAGGATCGAATGATCCTTGCCGGTGATCGGCTGATGCAAAATCCCGCGCCGGTTGGTTCCTTCCGCCACCGCGAAAGCGCCGTCCGACTTTTTCACGTCACGCACCGGCATCCAGCAGATCGTGTAGCCCATGCCTTCGCTGTAGAAGCTGTCCTGGTGCCGCCCGGAGAAGATGTCCTGACCCTCTTCAAGCGGACCGGTCGGAAAGCTTGAGCGGTGCGCGGCGATCGGAATCCACACCGGATCGGCATCGAAAATGTCGCGCATGACCGAATTGAGCAGCGGCTGTTCGACCACTTTGTGCCAGAACTGGGTGCCGATCGCATCGCAGGGCCGCCAGGTATCGCTCTTCTTGCCGGTCCACACCGGGCGTTCATTGGCGAGATCGATCAGTTCCTCTTCGGCCAGGGCCTGGCGATAGAGCCCCTCGCCCCAGGCCAGCAGATCCCGGTCGATCGCGCCGCGCAGGAACACATACCCGTCCTCGGCCATGCGCAGGCGCAGGGCTTCGCCGTCGCCGATCAGGGCAGTGCTGTCGGTCAGTTCGTTGACGTGCATCGCGGGTGAACTCCTTCGTCCCAATTGCCGGGTGTCAGGCCCAGATTTCCTCATCGGTCGGCACTTGCTTGCCCTCGATCACCTGGCCGATGCGCGAGACATTCATCAGGTGCTTGAAATCCAGGTTTTCCGAGATCGAATTGCCACCCCACGATCCGCAGCCGAGCGTCGTCGTCGGCGCGAAGCCGTTGGTCAGCGAGCCGCCGGCCGTCAGCGAGCTTGGCTGGTTGACCACCAGGCGGCTGATCGGCAGCTCCAGCCCGGCATGGCGTATGTTCGCATCGTCGTGCGAATGCAGCGCGGCGGAATGGCCGGCGCCCTCGACCAGCAGGTTGGCCTTGGCCTTCTGCACCGCGTCCTCGAATGTCTCGTAAGGCAGGATCGCCACCACCGGGCACAGCTTTTCGCGCGCCAGGATATCGTCCTCGCCCGCGCCCTTGGCCGGCAGCATGATGAGGCGGGCGCTTGCAGGCACGTCGATCCCGGCCAGGGCGCCAACCTCGCGCGCCGAGATGCCGACGACGTCCTTGTTGAGATGCCCGCCGGGGAAGACGACATCGCGAAGCGCCTGAACCTGTGCCTCGTCGTCGGTATACCAGACCTTGCCGGTGGCGGTGAAGGCGCGGACGGTGTCGTCGAAATGCTCCTCGGGGGTGAGGACGAACTGTTCGTGGCTGCAGATGATGCCGTTGTCGAAGCTTGCCCCGGTGACGATCTTGTCCACGGCAATGCCCAGATCGACGCCGCGGTCGATGATCACCGGCACATTGCCCGCGCCGACCCCGAACGAAGGCCGGCCGGAGCTGTAGGCCGACTTCACCATCGCCCCGCCGCCGGTCGCGACCACGACATCGACCGATTCCATCAGGCACTGCGTCTTGGTGATCGAACCGTTTCGCACCACCTGCACCAGATCCACCGGGCCGCCGTGGCCGCGGACAATGGCCATGAAGGCATCGGTCAGATGCTCGGCGCATTGCTGCGCCTTGGGGTGCGGCGCGAATATCACCGCGTTGCCGGTCTTCAGCGCGAACATGCCGTTGCACATCGGCGTCACCACCGGATTGGTGATCGGCGTCACCGCGCCGACCACGCCCATCGGCTTGGCGACATAGATCATGTTGGTGTCCGCATCCTCGTCGATGATCCCGCGGCTCTTCTTGCCCTTCAGGCTGTTCCAGATCGCCCGGGCCTTGCCCTTTTTCTTGAGCACCTTGTCTTCGTAATTTCCGATGCCGGTCTCATCGACCGCCATGCGGGCGAGCATTTCGGCGTTGTCGTAGACATATTTTCCGATGTCGCGGACGATGGCATCGACCTGTTCCTGGGAGAAATGCTCGAACAGCGCCTGCGCCGCGCGCGCGCGGCTGACGAGATATTCGATGTCCGGATCGATCCGGAACTGGCTTACTGCCGTACTCATTGCAATCTCCTGCCCGATGCCACGCGGCATCGCGATAAAACCGGCAATCGTCATTACGCCGCCGCAGCGGAACGTCAAACGCCATGTAGGCATCGTCCGGCCTTGGCCCAAGCCCGGCAGCGGGCACACAATTACCTTTGACTGGCGCCCTGCCTAAGCGGCAATGCAGCATTAGCCGTTTGGAGCAGCCGCCATGAACTACACCGACTTCCTGCGCCAGCAATGCTACATCGACGGCAAGTGGTGCGACGCCGACGATGGCGCGACCATTTCGATCACCGATCCCGGCGCCGGAAATCAGCTTGGCACCGTGCCGAAGATGGGCACCGCCGAAACCGCGCGCGCTATCGACGCAGCCCAGACGGCGCTGCCGCTGTGGCGGGCGAAAACCGCGGGCGAGCGCGCCCGGCTGATGCGGCGGCTGTTCGACCTGATGATCGAGCATCGCGATGCGCTGGGCGAGCTGCTCAGCCGCGAGCAGGGCAAGCCGTTCGAGGAAGCGCGCGGCGAGATCGGTTATGGCGCCAGCTTCATCGAATGGTTCGCCGAAGAGGGCAAGCGGGCCTATGGCGCGGTCATTCCGCCGCATGCGCCGGACAAACGCATCGTCGTGCTCAAGCAGGGCCTTGGCGTGGTCGGGGCGATCACGCCGTGGAACTTCCCCAACGCCATGGTCACCCGCAAGCTCGGCCCGGCGCTCGCCTCGGGCAGCACCATCGTGATCAAGCCTGCCTCGGCGACGCCCTATTCGGCGCTGGCGATCGCGCGGCTGTGCGAAATGGCGGAGATTCCCGCCGGCGTGGTCAACGTCGTCACCGGAAGCGCCGCCCAGATCGGCGGCGAGCTGACCCGCAACCCGCTGATCCGCAAGCTGACCTTCACCGGCTCGACCGAGATTGGCATCCAGTTGCTGCGCGAAAGCGCCGAGACGGTGAAGAAGTGCTCGATGGAACTGGGGGGCAATGCCCCCTTCCTGGTGTTCGACGATGCCGACGTCGACGCCGCCGTCGAAGGCGCGATGATCTCCAAGTTCCGCAACAACGGTCAGACCTGCGTCTGCACCAACCGGTTCTACGTCCAGGACGGCGTCTACGACGAATTCGTCACCAAGCTAGCCGCGCGGGTCAAGACGATGAAGCTCGGCTACGGCATGGAGGAAGGCGTCACCGTCGGCCCGCTAATCGACGAGGCGGCGGTCGCCAAGGTAGAGGAGCACTTGTCCGACGCGCTGGCCGGCGGCGCGCGGTTGCTGACCGGCGGCAAGCGCAGCGACCTTGGCGGAACCTATTTCGAACCGACCGTGATCGTCGATGTGACCCCGGCGATGAAGCTGGCGCACGAGGAAACCTTCGGCCCGCTGGCCGGCGTCATCCGCTTCGCCACCGAGGAGGAAGTGCTGCCGCTCGCCAACGAATCGGAGTTCGGCCTCGCCAGCTATTTCTACGCCCGCGACCTGTCGCGCGTCTGGCGGGTGGCCGAGGCGCTCGAGGCCGGCATGGTCGGCATCAACACCGGCCTGATCTCCACCGAGGTAGCGCCGTTCGGCGGGGTCAAGCAATCGGGTCTCGGCCGCGAAGGCTCGCACTACGGGCTCGACGACTACATGGAGCTCAAATACCTGTGCATGGGGATTTGAGCGATCGCCAGACGTGGGCCGGGGGCAGGACGATTGGGCATGCCGTGCGGAGCGATAGCGCTTGCCGGCGACCGCCCGGCAGGCAATGCTGAGCGCAAAGCAGATACGGGAGAGTGCGATGAAGATTTGCCGCTACCAGGAGAGCAAGGACGGTCCGGTCAAGCTGGGTGTGGTCAAGGGCGACAAGGTGCATGACGTCACCGCCGCGACCGAGAGCCTGCCCGCGGTGCGCTGGCCCTATCCCGCGGGCGACCAGGTGATCGCCAATCTCGACAAGCTGCGCCCGGCAATGGAAGCGCTGGCGGCCAAGTCGCCCGGCGTGCCCGTGGCCAGCGTCCTGATGAAGTGCCCGGTCGCCAATCCGGGCAAATTCGTCTGCGGCGCGGGAAACCACAAGGTCGTGCTTGGGGCCGGCGGCCACCCGCGGCGGCTGGGCCTGCTGTTCAAGATGACCAATGCCGCGGCCGGCGAGAGCGACGGGGTCACGCTGCGCTGGCCCGAGCGCACGACATTCCACGAAGCGGAAATCGCCATCGTCATCGGCAAGCAGGGCACCGAAATCCCGGCAGCTAAGGCGCTGGACTATGTCGCGGGCTATGCCATCGGTCTCGACATGACCCAGCAAGGCCCTGAGTTCCCCAGCTTCGGCAAGAGCTTCGACACCTATGGCCTGATGGGTCCGTGGCTGACCACGCGCGACGAGATCGCCGATCCGAACGCCCTGTCCTACCGGCTCAAGGTCAATGGCGAGCTCAAAACCGACGACACCACCGCCAACCTCGTCCTTGGCATCGAGGATCTCGTCGAACACGCCGCCTCGGTAATGACGCTCCATCCCGGCGACGTGATCTTCTCCGGCACCCCGCCGATGAGCGTCGGCCCGGTGGTTCCGGGCGACGTCATGCATATCGAGATGGACGGCCTCGGCGAAATGACAGTGCAGGTCTCCGGCGGCCCGGGCAGGAAAACGCCGCTGGACGGGATGGAACCGGCCGATCCGGCGAATTAAGTCGCGCTGCTTTGGCCGCCGCGCACCAATCGCCGAACCGGTGGATGCGCTCCCAGAACAAGGCGCGCGTCGAGGCGAAATTGTGCATGTGGCCCATCCGCGGGCAGACGAACAGGTCGAAGCTTGCCGCCGAGCGCCAGGCGCGCGCCTCGCCGGGGGGATCGACCACCATGTCGCGCTCGCCCATCGCCGAGAGTACCGGCACGGTCACCGCCGCCGCCTCGGGCGCAACCACGCCGGGGGTGAGGGTGAAGCGCGTCGCTTCGTGCGGCGTGGTGTAGCTGTTCCAGGGCGCGGGTTCTCCCGGGTCTTCCTGCCGCCCGCGCATGACGATACCTTCGTAATGCGCAAGGTCCTGCTCGACCACGTCCTGCGGCACGTCGTCGTAGTGAAAGCTCCATGCCAGCGCGGCCCAGGCGGAACTCTGCGCTTCTTCCACGGCCACAGCCGCCAGGGCGCGGGCGTTGACCACGCCGCCAGGCTGATCGGGCCGCAGATCGCGCGCGAACCAGGGCGTCACCACCGGCGGCTCGCCAGGCGCGGTAGCGGGGTGGTTGTGCACCGCGCTGAAGCCGAGCACCGCCAGGCCATCATAACTTGCGTGGCGGGCCTGCTGGACGATGGCGATGCTGCCGCCGGTCGATTGCCCCATGCCGATCCGCAAGGGCTGGAGCACAGGGGGCACGTCCGGGGCCAGAATGCCGTTGGCCAGGCGCAGCAGCACTTCCTGCTCGGCGGCGACGGCAGCGGCGGTGCAATTGGCGAAATCGAGCAATTCCGGCTCATGCAGCGAGGAACCGCCCGAGCCGAGATTGTCCATCGCCACGAAAATCCAGCCGCGGTCCGCGTGGAAATCCGCTTGCGCGCCTTTGGCCGGGCCGGGCAATTCGCAGGTGAAATAGCCGCGCGAATAGCCCCCCCCTGGCTTGGCGAAGCAGATCGTGGCGCTATCGGGAATGCGATCGGGCAGCACCACCGTCGCGGCGATATGCGCAGGTTCGCCCAGCGCAAGGGCGTTGCTGACGTCCAGCTCAAGTTCGATCCGGCGTGGCATGCGCCGCATTGTGGCCCAGCCAAGGCACCCAGGTCAAAGGCCATTTGAACCCTGGCCCGACTTGCCCTATCCTGGCGGGATACGTGGGGAGAGTTTGGAGTGCTGCAACAGAGCGGAGGCCAGGCCTCCGACCTCAGGCCGTTGTCGGACTTGCTGGGAGCGATCGAACTCTCCGGCCAGACCTGGTGCTATTGCGATCTCGGCCAGGCAGGCGGCTTCAGCGTGCCGCCAGGCGAGGCGACCATGTTCCATGCGGTGCTGCATGGCGCGATCCGCATCGCCGCGCCCGCCGGCGGCACGATCGAGCTGAAGGCCGGAGAGGCTGTCTTCGTGCTTTCCGGTGAAGCGCACGCGCTGCGCGTCGCGCCCGACAGCCCCGCCGCGACGCTCGATTTCCTTCGCGAAGAACAGGGTGCGGACGTTCCGCCCACATTCGCGATCGGCAACGCCGCACCGTTCGCCGCCAGGGTGCTGAGCGGCAGGATGGTGGCGACGCTGCCCGCCGGGGCCAGCCGCTCCTCGCTGCCGAGCTTCCTGCGGCTCGATGCCGACAGCTTTGCGCCCATCCTGAAGCCCGAAGCGCTGCCGCTGGCCGGGATGGGCCCGGGCTCCTCGGCGCTGCTGACCCGGCTCGCGTCGCTGTTGCTGGTCGCCCAGCTGCGCGCCGATCCCCGGTGCCGCCAGATTTTCTCGCCCGAACCGCACGATCCGATCGGCCAGGCGATGCGGCTGATCGCCGGCAATCCGTCCGCGAGCTGGACGGTAGAGCGCCTCGCCCGCTCGGTCGGCATGGGCCGCTCAAACTTCGCCGCACATTTCACCGCGCAAGTCGGCCGGGCGCCGATGGAAGTTGTCGCCGAAAGCCGGATGGAGCAGGCGGCCCAACTGCTGCGCAAGGGCAGCCTCAAGATAGCCGAGATCAGCGAGCTTTCCGGCTATGGTTCCGAAGCCGCCTTCAGCCGCCGGTTCACCCGCCATTTCGGCCGGTCGCCCAGCCAGATGCGCGAACTGGCGCGGGCGAACGACCAGATCGAGGATGCGCCGCCGGGCTGGCAACCGCTGCTCGCCGGCCATCGAATTCGCGATGCCGCATTGCTGGTCCGGCACCGGGCACGCCAGCTGGGGAGCAAGGCCTTTCCGATCGGGACGAACCTGCTCGGACGGCCAAGGCCGAAATAGCACCGCAATCCTTTTGGGGTCCGGACCCTAGCTGGCCTGCTGGACGAATGAACATTTGCCATGGCGATGCAGCCATTGCGGTTGTAGCCTGCAAGTCTATCGAACTCACCCCTCGCCGAGCGCTGTCGCGCCTGAAGGAGTTTGCCCATGTCCACCGCCCCGATCAAGGTTATCGACGCCGATACCCACCTCACCGAACCGCACGACATGTGGGTCAAACGCGCACCCGCCAAATACAAGGACCGGGTGCCGCAAGTGAAGATGCACGAAGGCGTGCGCAGCTGGATCATCGATGGCGACAAGTCGATCGGCACCGGCGCCCATCCCAACAGCGCGATTTACAGGAACGGCGGCAAGGTGCGCGATATAGACACGTTCCTTGGCCTGCAGTTCGAGGATGTTCACCTCGGCTCAAGCTCGGTCAAGGAGCGGTTGGCGGTGATGGACGAGAACGGCATCTGGGCGCACATCGTCTACCCCAACATCCTCGGATTCGGTGGCCAGGCCTCGGCCAAGGTCGATCCGGAGCTGCGCCTGGTGACCGTGCAGATTTACAACGATGCGATGGCCGAGATCCAGGAAGAAAGCGGCCAGCGGCTGTTTCCGATGGCGCTGCTGCCGTGGTGGGATGTGAAAGAGGCGGTCAAGGAGACCGAGCGTTGCATCGCCATGGGCCTGCGCGGCATCAACATCAATTCAGACCCCCACACGGTCAAGGACGAGAGCGGCAACTTCATCCCCGATCTTGGCACCGAGCACTGGTATCCGCTGTGGGAGCTGTGCCAAGACAAGGACCTGCCGATCAACTTCCACATCGGCTCGTCGGAAACCTCGATCGACTGGATGGGCAACATGGGCTGGCCCGGCCTCAGCCGTGATCTCTATTCGGGCATCATGGGCGCGATGATCTTCTTCAACAACGGCAAGACCGTGTCGAACCTGATCTATTCGGGTCTGCTCGACCGTTACGAGAAGCTCAAATTCGTCTCGGTCGAGAGCGGCGTGGGCTGGGTGCCGTTCCTCAAGCATGCGCTGGACTACCAGCTCAAGGAAATCGCCGAAACCAAGAGCTTCCGCAAGAAGCCATCCGACTATTTCGCAAGCAATTTCTATTTCTGCTTCTGGTTCGAGCATGGCCAGGACATGATGAACGCAGTGCGCTCGACCGGCATCGACAACTGCCTGTTCGAAACCGATTTCCCGCACCCGACCAGCCTCTATCCGTTCGACGATCTCGAAGGCCGGCTCGAAGGCTTCAGCTATGAGGAACGCGCCAAGGTGCTGAGCCTCAATTCATCGAAGCTGTACAAGATTCCGGTCTAGAACTGAGGCGGGGAGAGAGAAAAACATGCCTGAAATCATGCTGATCCGCGACGAGGCGGAGCCGTGGCAGGAAGTGCCCGATTTCTGGAAAGCCAAGCAGAAGGCGGGCGATCCCGGGCTGCGTTTCAAGGTGCTGATCCCACAAGGCGCGGCCTCGGCCAACATGCAGCGCACCGAATATTACCCCGGCCACCACGAAGCCCCGCACTCGCATCCTGAGGACGAAATCCTCTACATCCTCGAAGGCCAGATCCATTTCGGCCGCGATGTGCTGGGCAAAGGGGACGCGATCTTCGTGCCCAGGAACAAGACCTACAGCCTGCACACCGGCGATAGCGGCTGCACATTCGTGCGGATCGGCCTCAGCAGTCATCAAACCTCGCTGTCCGAGGAAGACCTCGCCGCCATGGCCAAGGCCTGAGCGGGCGGCCGGCCAGTCATGGGTTTTGCATTCACGGAAGAGGCAAAGCTGGTCCGGCGCGCGATCTACGGGCAGTTCCTCGCCAAGGGATGCTGCGACGGGACCGGGGCGCTGCTAGGGCAGACCGGTCTTTCGCCGGAGACGCTGAATGCGGCGATCGAGGAACTGGCGCGCGGACTGATGGTGATGTGCCCGCCCGGCACCCACGACGTCGCCAAATGTCCGCCGTGGACGAATGTGCCGACCCGCCATGCGGTGGAAGTGGGCGGCAGGCATGTCTGCCATGCCGGATGCTCGCTAGAGGCGATGAACATCGCCTGGTGCTACCCCGGCGAAGTGGTGACGATCCGCACGTCCTGCCCCGAGACCGGATGCGAGATCGTCATTCGCCTCAAGGGCAATGAGCAGATCGAGGTATCGCCCGCCACTACCGTCGGCCACACCGGGGTCGATCCGGCGCGATGGGACGACAACTGGTTCCACGGCTGCGCCAACAACAATTTCTTCGCCTCGCCCGAAGCCGTCTCGGCCTGGGAGCAGCGGCACCCCGAGCACCGGGGCATCACGCTGACCATGGATCAGCTCAAGGCCTTCGCAGGCTACACCAACCGGCTCGATTACGAACGCGGCGCCGATCCCAACGATCCGCGCGACGCCAATACCCTGTTCGGCAAGCTGGGGGTCGAATTTCCGCCACACTGGAAACGATTGGAGGCGGTCTAGGCCGCACGGGGAGAGGACAATGGCAAAATGAGTTTGGATGTGGACCTCAGCGGCAAGCGCATTCTTGTCTGCGGCGTGGCGCGGGGCGGGATTGGCGGGGCGACCTGCCGCCAGCTGGCCAAGGCCGGTGCCAGCATTGTCGCGCTCGATCACGATCAGGCGATCATCGACGAGACCGTCGCGGACGTGAAGTCGCTTGGCGGCACGATCGATGGCCTGGTGGTTGACCTCTACGATGCCGCGCAATGCGAAAAGGTCATCCCGACGATACTGGAGAAATTCGGCTCGATCGACGGCATCGCCAATGTCGCCGGGGGCACCCGCGCCGACGAGTGGATGCCACTCGACGAAACACCGAGCGAGAGCTTCCGCCGGACGCTCCAGCTCAATTTCGAATACCTGTTCTACATCTGCCGCGACGCCGCAAAGGAATGGATCGCCAAGGGACGCAAGGGAGCGATCGTCAACGTGTCCTCGGTCTCTTCGCTGGCGTCCGCGCCGTGGCACGGGCCCTACGGCGCGGGCAAATCGGCGATCACCGCCCTCACCCGGACCATGGCCAACGAATGGTACGAATTCGGCATCCGCGCCAATTCGGTGCTGCCCGGCGCGGTGCTGACCGAGCGGGTCAAGAGCCGCACGCCCGCCGGCAATGTGATTCCGGGCCAGGCCAACTTCTGCGATCCAGTGGAGCTGGCCAACACCATCGCCTTCCTGATGTGCGACCTTGCCGACGGAATATCCGGGCAGGCGCTGACCGTCGATCGTTCGCTCAGCACCAAATTCTGCGGCGGCGGCCGCAAACCGCGCTTGGCTGCGGCCTGAGGGGAGACACGGACATGGCATTGCCCCTCGATTTCACCGGCCGGACCATCCTCGTCATTGGCTGCCACAAGGGCGGCATGGGCGGCGCGACCTGCCGCCAGCTCGCCATGGGCGGCGCGACGATCGTCGCGGTCGACAACCAGCAGGCCTATCTCGACGAAATCGCCGCCGAAGTGCGTGCGCTCGGCGCAACCTGCCACACCCTCACCGCCGACCTGATGGACATCGCGGAATGCGAGAAACTCATCCCACGCGTGCTCGAACAGGCGGGTGCGATCGACGGCCTGGTCTGCGTCGCCGGCGGCACCCGGGGCGAGGAATGGATGCCGCTCGACCAGACACCGGGCGAAAGCTTCTGGAAGACCATCCAGCTCAATTTCGCTTACGTCTTCTACCTCTGCCGCGACGCCGCCAAATTCTGGATCGACAGCGGCCGCAAGGGCGCCATCGTCAACATCGGTTCGGTCAGTGCCAAGGATGCTGCACCGTGGCACGGACCCTATGGCGCGGGCAAATCGGGCATCATCGCACTGACCCGGACGATGGCCAACGAGTGGCACGAATTCGGCATCCGGGCGAATTCCGTGTCACCCGGCGCGGTCGCCAGCGAGCGGGTGGCGGCGAAAGCCCAGACCATGTCGAAAGCGACGATCGAGGGCCGCGACACCAGCGAGGAAGTAATCTTCTGCCAGCCGGTCGATCTCGCAAACGGCATCGTCTTCCTGCTGTCCGATCTCGCCTCGGGCATCTCGGGGCAGAACCTGACGGTCGACCGCACCCTCTCCACCAAATTCTGCGCCTCACCGCGCAAGAGCCGCAAACAGATGCAAGAACAGACACGATAGGACGCACCATGGAACTGGGAATGCTCTACGAATTCGAGGCCCCGCAACCCTGGGCCGGCGAACACCCCTGGGGCCAACGCACGTCCGAGCGCATGGCCTACAAGAACTGCGTCGAGCAGATCGCGCTCGCCGACAAGAAGGGCTTCCACACCGCCTGGCTGGTCGAGCACCATTTCCGCGAGGGTCGCAGCCATATGCCGTGCAACGATGTCGTGCTCGGCGCGCTCAGCCAGATAACCGAGAACATCCGGCTCGGTTTCGGCGTGTCGCTGATGCCGCACGAATTCATCCACCCGGCGCGCATCGCCGAGAAGGTGGCGACCGTCGACCTGCTGTCGCGCGGCCGGGTCGAATGGGGCATGGGCCGTTCGACCCCGATGGAACAAATCGCCTTCAAGGTCGACGTGCCCAATTCGAAGAAGAAGATGCTCGCCGCCTGCAAGACCGTCACCGGCATGTGGGAGGAGGAATATTACGAGGAGCACTCCGAATACCTCGACTTCCCCAAGCGCATGATCACCCCCAAGCCCTACCAATATCCGCACCCGCCGTGCTGGATGGCGGCCAGCTCGGAAGAGACCATCCGCATGGCCGGGCAGAACGGTCTCGGCCTGCTGTGCTTCTCGATCATGCAGCCGCTCGACCGGCTGGCCAGGCTGATCGAGATCTACCGCGAGGAACAGAAGAGCGCGGTGCCGGTGAGCAAGATCCACACCAACAAGGTCGGCATCTACACCCTGGTTCACTGCACCGAATCGCGCGCCAAGTTCGAAACCAACCGCGTCTGGGAATCGATGTGGTGGTGGTACAAGACCTCGTCGCAATTCATCCTCAAGTGGGAAATGGCGCACCTTTCCAAGGAGGAGCAGGACAAGATGTTCCCGCTGCTCGACAAGAACGCGCGCGGCGATTTCGACATCCACCAGTTCGATGACGAGGACATGGTGATCCTCGGCACCCCCGACGAGTGCCTCAGGAAGCTGCTCAAATACGAAGAGGCCGACGTCGATCAGGTGCTGTGCTACGTCAACTTCGGCTTTCTGCCGCAGGAAGCGGTGCTGGAATGCATCACCCTGCTGGGCGACTATGTGATACCCGAGCTGAAAGCGATGGGCGCGACAAAGACTGCGCGCAACGTGGAGAACTCCATCGCCATGCAGCAGGCGGCGGAATAGCTGGGAAGCGATTGGATATAAAACCGTCTGTCCTGAGCTTTGTCGAAGGACCGTCCTTTTCTTCTGACGCCGCCGAAGGGAAAAGCAGCCCTTCGACAAGCTCAGGGTAGTCGGGTGTTTTTGCAATGAACCTTAGTATTCCCCCCGAACGCACCGGCCGCGCCGCCGATCCCGATCTCGCCGAACGCCGCGGGCAGATGCAGGCCGGGGTCGATGCCGGCGTGTGGAAGACTGAGCAGCCGCCGATTGAAACCACGCTGGCCGGGCTGCGCTGCCTGCGCTTCGCTCCGGAGGGCAAACCGCGCGGCTACCTCCTCCAGCTCCACGGCGGCGGCTTTCGCATCGGCCGGCCCGAGTTCGAGAGCCTCTATGCCGAAGCGCTGGTCAAGCGCTGCGGAATCGAAGTGGTGGTGCCGCAATACCGCCTCGCCCCGGAAGCTCCTTTCCCCGCCGGGCTGATCGATGCGCTGGAAACGCTCAAGGCCTTGCGCGACGAGATCGTCGATGCACCGCTGATCGTCGGCGGAGATTCCGCGGGCGGCGGGCTGGCGGCGGGTCTGGGTGTACTGTGCGCGGCTGGGGGCGGCCCCCGGATCGACGCGCTGGTACTGCTCTCGGCATGGCTGGACCTGCGCGTCAGCGCCGCGACTTATGCAAGCAATGCCGCCACCGATCCGATGTTCTCGAAGGAATTGGCCGATGTCGCCGCCGAGCTCTACCTTCAGGGCTTCGATCCCGCGCACCCCCTCGCCTCGCCATTGCTGGCCTCGCTCGAAGGCCTGCCACCCACGCTGGTCAGCGTCGGCAAGGGCGAAGTGCTGGTGGACGACTCTGTGCTGTTCCACGAGAAGGCGCTCACGGCCGGGGTGCAATCGACGCTCAGCGCGATCGACGGCATGGAGCATGTCGCCGTGGTGCGCGATCTCAAGATGCCGGGTTCTGCGGAAACGTTCGAGGAAGTGGTGACGCTGATTGAGCAGACGGCCCGTCGCGATTGACCACCTCTTCACCGGTTGCTAACAATGTGATCAGCAAGTCAAGAAGAGGACGCCATGGCCATCTCCCTCCTGCCCGACAATCCCGGATCGTGGTGCTACCGCAACTGGGACGACCTCATGGCGATCCCGCGCGAGGAGCTGGACAAGCTTCAACTGGAAGCCGTGCGGATCAATTTCCTGCGCATGCGCGACAAGATTCCGGCGCTGAAGAAGCTGGCCGACCGCCAGGGCGTCGATACCATCGACAAGATCGAGGATATCCTCCCCGTCTGCTTCGACCACCGCGTGCTCAAGAACTACCCGATCCAGATCATCGAGAACCGCGATTTCGCCAAGCTCACCCAATGGCTGGACAAGCTGACGCTGCACGATCTCACCCGCATCGACCTCACCGGCCTGACAACCATCGAGGAATGGCTGGGCCGGCTGGAGGCTTTCGGCATGCTGGTGACCTACAGTTCAGGCACCACCGGCAAGCTCTCCTTCGTGCCGCGCAGCTATGACGAGTTCGGCCCGTGGAAGTTCCACTTCTACAACGTCAACTGGGCAAGCAGCGGGATCGACGCCTGGACCGACAAGCTGCCGACATTCATGCCCGGCTACCGCGGCGGCTATCAGACCATGCTCAAGATGATGGACCTGTTCAACGTCGAGATGGCGGGCGGCGCGGACAACTATTACACCCTCTACAACTCGCACGTCCCCGCCGACCTGATGGCGCTGTCCGGCCGGCTGCAATCGGCCGAAGACAAGGGCGAAGTCGCCACATTGGGCCTCGATCCGGCGCTGCTCGAACAGCGCAAGCAGATGCTCGAACAGGGCCGCCGGCGCGAAGCCGACATGGAAGCCTGGTTCGAGAAGCTGATCCAGCAATTCAAGGGCCAGCGGGTGAAGATCGGCGGGACGTTCTCCGATCTCTATCGCGTCGCCCGGGCGGCGATGGACCGGGGGCTGGAGTGCCAGTTCGCCCCCGGCTCGATCCTCCAGGGCGGCGGCGGCATGAAGGGCTACAAGGACGCGCCCGACGATTGGGAAGACCAGATCAAACAGTTCTTCGGCGTCTCGCGCATGGGCAACCAGTACGGCTTTTCCGAAATCATCGGCAACGGCCCGCTGTGCGAGGCCGGCTTCTTCCACATGCCGCCCTACTCCGTTTTGCTGCTGATGGGCCCCAATGGCGAGGCGCTGCCGCGCGAAGGCGTGCAGAAGGGCCGGCTGGTGGTGATGGACCCGATCCCGCTCAGCTACTGGGGCGGCTTCACCAGCGGCGACGAAGTCACCATCCACTGGGGCGAGGACTGCCCCTGCGGCTGGAAGAGCCCGCGCATCGGCAAGACCATCCGCCGCTTCGCCGAGAACGAGGGCGGCGATGACAAGATCACCTGCGCGGGCAGCCAGGCAGCGTACAACGAGTTCATGGCATTCGTCGCAGGGAGATGCGTAAGCTAAATTCCTTGCCGAGCTTGCTCGGCGAAGTGGCACCCGAAGGGTGACGGAGGGGGCGCCGCGCAAGCGACGCTTCACGGCGAACCTTTCTGTCGGCCTTCGCGCGGCCCCTCCCCGAGCAGCTCGGCGGAGAATTTGGGAGATGATAATGCCAGACAAACCCCTTTCCGGCAAAGTCGCCCTCGTCACCGGCGCCGGACGCGGAATCGGCGCGTGATCGCCTTCGCCTGGCGCAGGATGGTGCGGACATCGTTGTCCACTACGCCAACTCGCGGGCCGGCGCGGACGAGACCGTGGCCGGGATCGAGGCGATCGGCCGCAAGGCGGTCGCCTACCAGGCCGACATCACCGACCGCGCGCAAGTGCGCGCCATGTTCGCCGAAATCGACGCGAACCCGGGCCGGATTGACATCGTCGTCAACAACTCGGGCGTCAGCTCGGCGTCCTCGCTCGCCGATGTAACCGACGAGGACATCGCCCAGATCTTCGGGGTCAACACCTTCGGCCCGCTCTATGTCGCCAGCGAAGCGGCCAGGCGGCTGCCGGACGGGGGCCGCATCATCAATTTCAGTTCGTCGGCGGCGCACCACCCGATGGCCGGCGCCGGGCTCTACATGGCGGCGAAGCGCGCGGTCGAAAGCTTCACCGAGAACTGGGCGCGCGAGCTGGGTAAGCGCGGGATCACGGTCAACACCGTCGTCCCCGGCGCGACCAGCCCGGGCATGATCGACGCCGCCCCGCAGTATGTCCAGATGTACGAGAAGGTCACCCCGGCCGGGCGCATCGGCACGTCGGAGGAGATCGCCGCGCTGGTCGCCTTTCTCGCCTCGCCCGAGGCCAGCTGGGTTACGGGTGGCTCCATTCTCGCTAACGGTGCCGGCGACATGTGATTCGTGCGGGAGAGATTGCAATGACATTAAAAGTAGCCCTGGTCACCGGCGCGGCCGCCGGCATCGGCGCGGCCTGCGCCAAGCGGCTGGCGCAGGACGGCATGGCCGTCGGCGTGCTCGATCTCGACAAGCAGCGCTGCGCCGATACGGTCAAAGCGATTGTCGATGCGGGCGGCAAGGCCGTGGCGCTCGGTGCCGATGTTTCGAAGCGCGACCAGGTTTTCGCCGCCGTCAATGAACTGCGCGGCGCGCTCGGGCCGGTGACGGTGCTGGTCAACAACGCCGGGGTCACTGATTTCACCCCGTTCGAAGAGATCACCGACGAGCTGTGGGACTTCGTCTACGCGGTCAACGTGCGCGGGCCGATGCTCTGCGCCCAGGCGGTGCTGCCGGACATGAAGGCGGCGAAGTGGGGCCGGATCGTCAACATCTCGTCCAGTTCAGCGCAGACCGGGGTGGGCGCGATGATCACCTATTCAAGCTCCAAGGGCGCGATCATCACCATGACCCGCTCGATGGCCCAGGCCTTCGGGCCGCACGGCATCACCGTCAACACCATCCCGCCCGGCTCGGTCTATGGCACGATCATGTCCGAGGCCAACCGCAACCGGGTCAAAAATCCAGCTGGCGACCTGCTCGGCTCTATACCCGTGGGCCGCACCGGCGAAGTGAGCGACATCGCCAATGGCTGCGCCTACCTGTGCTCGGACGGGGCGGGCTATGTGACGGGCCAAATTCTCGGCATCAACGGCGGCCGGGTGGTGAGCTGAGGAGCACATGAAATGACCGGAAAAGTAGCCCTCGTCACAGGCGCCGGTGCCGGCATCGGCCAGGCCTGTTCGATCCAGCTGGCCAGGGACGGCTGCGCTGTCGGCGTGCTCGATCTCGATGAGGCGCGCTGCGCCGATACGGTGGACGCGATCGAGGCCGATGGCGGCAAGGCGATCGCGCTCGCCGCCGACATCTCCGACCGCAAGCAGGTGCAAGCCGCGCTGGCCAAATTGCGCGCTGCGCTGGGGCCTATAACCGTGCTGGTCAACAACGCCGGCATCGTCGATTTCACCCCTTTCGAGGAGCTGACCGACGAAGCCTGGGACCGGATGTTCGACGTCAACTGCCGCGGCACTTTCATCGTCACGCAGGAAGTGGTGCCCGACATGAAGGCGGCCAAGTGGGGCCGGATCGTCAACATCTCGTCGAGCTCCGCGCAGACCGGCACCCACGTCCAGGTGCACTATTCCGCCTCGAAAGGCGCGATCATCAGCTACACCCGCTCGCTGGCCGAGGCGCTCGGCCCGCACGGCATCACCGTCAACAACATCCCGCCCGGCTCGGTGATGGGCACGATCATGTCCGAAGCCAACCGCGAGCGCTTCCCGATCCCGATCGACCAGCTGACCGCCAACATGCCGGTGCGGCGGCTGGGCGTGGTAGAGGACATCGCCAACGCCTGTTCGTACCTGTGCTCGGAAGGCGCGGGCTATGTCACCGGGCAGACGCTGGGGGTGAATGGCGGCCGGGTGGTGAACTGATAATATCCTCCTTGTTCCGGGGAGGATTTGCTTCACGCCAGCATCTTCACGTCAGCCGCACTCTCGCCCCACAGCGGCACTTTGTCCGGCCCCGGCTTTTCCGAGACGATCCATTTGACGATCCGCCGCATCGGCTCGATCCCGTCCTGCGGGCCGACCAGCCCGGCGCCGTTGAAGCCGTAGCCCAGCTCGACGAAGCGCTGGCCACCGTGCAGCGCGCCCTTGTGGCGGACTTCGTCCCACAGGTTTTCCGGCCATATCCCGACGGTCTGGGTATAGGCATCGACCACGTCGAGCACTTCCTCGAGCGTATCGACCGGGATGATGTTGATCGTCCGGTCAGCGAGGTATTCCCAGAAATCGACCCGGTCGGAGGTGTGCGAAATCAGCACCGCGCCCTCGTCGTCCTGGCCGCCGATCACGGTGTAGAAATCGTCCGACAGGCGCAAGGTATCGACCTGGCTCTTGAGCTCGCGGTCATAGAGCTTGGGCTTGGTCGAGATCACGTCCGGCAGCGCCAGCATCGCCTCGTAGGCCTTCTGGCCAAGCTGCTTCAGCTTCTCGATCTGGGCGTCGTCCGTCCCGCACATCACATAGACCAGGCGGCTGGCCGAGCAGGCGACCTGGTTGCCGGTGGCGAAATCGGCGGCGAGGCGGCGGCCGACGTCTTCCATTGTTTCTTCACTGTCCAGCGCTTCCGGGCCAACAATCGAGGCCGAACGCTTGGGATCGAGGCTGATCAGCTCGATCCCCGGCTGGATGTATTTGGTGATGTGCTTGACCGAGGCGAAGCCGCCCCAGGCGCAGATCTTTTCGATATTGTGCGGCTGGTAGATCTTGCTCTCCAGCGCCTCGTCGCCGCCGCGCCAGTAGGCGACCGCGAGGTGTTTCGTCACCGGGTGATCGGGCGCCATGTCGACCATGGTCCGCGCGATCGCGCCAGTGGTGAATGGATCGTTCGACGGCACCTTGATGATCATGTCGCCGCGCGTCACCGCGCCGCGGATGATGGTCAGCGCACCCAGCACCGGCCCGTTGCCGGCGACGATGTGCAGCTGGCGCGCGCCGTAGGCGCGGATGCCGACTGTGCAGCCGTTGAGCTGCTGCTCGACCCAGCCTTCGAGATGAGCGATGCCGATGTTGAAATCGACCATCCTGCGGATCCGCTCCTTGTCGAACATGAACGGCATATCGTGGTAATACGCGTCCATGATCGGCTTGGTGCTGGGCGCCGTATCGTAGGAATATTCCAGCGCTTCCTGGAGATAGGCGTTGTTCTTCAGTTCCAGCCGGGGCCCCAGTTCGGCAAGATAGTCAAGGATCTGGTCGATCGACAGCTCGTACATATCCTCCATCAGCCGCGGGCTGGCGAGCGGAATGCGGTCGACGATCTTGTGCGGATCGGGGGCGAGGAAGGTGATGTCCCCTCCCCGGCCGCCGAACTCGATGAGGTCGCTCTCGACCACCTGGCCGCGGAGCACCGCGTAGCTGATTGGGCGTTTGGCCATCATGGCGCACTATCCTCTTGCTTGGCCCGACTCATGCCGGGCTATTACCTGCTGAAACTAGCAGCGTTTGACACGCGCGAAAATCATGCTCACGCCGCCGCCGCGATCGGTTCCTCGCCTTCCAGGGTTACCCGGTGGAGCCGCCGCCCGCTCGCCGTGTCGAACGGCATCGCCCGGTGCATCGTGCCGGTGTTGTCCCAGACGAGCAGATCGCCCATTTGCCACTTGTGGCGGTAGACATATTGCGGCCGGAGCGACCACTCCATCAGCCGGGCAAGCAGCGCGTCGCTCTCCGCCACGTCCATGCCCAGCACCCGCACCGCCGAGCCGCCCAGCACCAGCGAGCGGCGCCCCGACTTGTGCAGCCAGACCATCGGATGGACTTTGGGGTCCTTGAGCGTGAAGGCCTTGAGCTGTTCGGGCGTCGGATTGGGCGTGCGGCGGCGGATCGGGGCATCGACCCGGTGTTCGACCCGCAGGCTTTCGACCAGGCGCTTGTCCGCTTCGGGCAGATCCTCGTAGGCGGCATAAGTATTGGCGAACTCGGTATCGCCCCCTGCGGGCGGTAGCACGCGCGGGGTGAGCAGCGAGCCGAACGGGGGCGTATCGGCGTCGGTGCGGTCGATGTGCCATTCGAAGGTGCCGTCGAGATAGGTCTTGCCGTGGGGGTTGTGCTCGGCGTCGAAGGTGACCTTGAAGATCGCGCCCTGGTAGGTCGAGCCGCCCTGGAGCTGGCCGACGGTCTGGGCGAATGACTGGAGTTCGTCGTCGGAGATATCGAGGCCGCGAAACACCAGCACGCCGCGCTTTTCAAGCAGCTCGCGGAATTGCGCGTTGAGCGCGCCGGAGAGGAGGGCGGCGCGATCGGCGCGCACTTCGCTGCCGATGCGGGGGGTGAGCTGGGTGGATTCGAGGGACGTGGTCATGGGGTTACTATAACCCTTCGATTTCCGGTTGTCGAAGGCAAGAAAATTGGTTCCCCTCAATTGCCTTGTTCTCGCGGCAAACACCGCGATTGGCCGTGAGTCGCCACGGCGGGCTCGTCGCCTGACCTCGCCGTTGCAGGGAGACACGCCATGGAGTGTCCCCCGGATGGCCCGCGCGCTATTCCAGCAACATCCCGGTCAATTCATCCGGCGCGCTGATAAACGGCAGATGCCCGGTTTCAAGCTCGCGCCACTGTGATTCGAGGCGCTGGGCGGCGCGGCGCTGGTGGGGCTCGCCGGGATTTGGGCTGCGGCTGCAATAGATCGTCTTGGCCGGCCACTTGTGCTGCCAGAAGCCGCAGTCTTCGATGATCCCGTTCATGGTCTGCTCGGGCTGTCGCGTCGAGCGTTCGCGTTCCCAGGCCTGCATCTCCGGCGTGACGCCGAAGTCGAAATCCGGCCGTTTGATCGGCACCGAAATTTCATCCGATTCATAGGGAATGTCCTTGTCCGGATCGTCTGGCCAAGCGTACTTCAAGCGTTCGCCCGGGAACAGCACCACCGCATCGACAAAGGTGATGTGCGCGATGCGCTCGCGCATCAACGAGGCGGCGGTGATCGCGACATTGCCGCCGTTGCTGGTGGCGACCAGGTGGACATCGCGCAGGTCCTCCATGTGCAGCAGCTGGGCCATTTCGCGCGCCTGGGCGGCGATGGTGATGCCCAGCCGCAACGCGCCGCTCCGCTCGCCGCAGCCATCGAGCGAGGGATGATAAGCGGTGTGTCCCGCCGCTTGCAGGCGGTCGGCCACCGGCTTCCAGATCCAGCCGCCCTTGTAGCAGCCATGGATGAGAACATATGTGCGCTTGCTCACTGGCATCCCCTCTTCTTTCTCCGTGCGGCATGTCGCGCATCCCGGGGGCCGGAGCAAGGCCCGTGAGCGGCGCCTTCCGCACCCGTGCCACCGGGGAGGAGATTAGGGTCCGGACCCTAATCTGGATTGACCTCGCCCCGTTCCTGTCCGACCTTGCCCCCAAACCAAATAGGAGAGGCCCGATGCAACTCGGCAAGCGCTACGGCGAGCTGTTCCAGATGAGCTACATCACCCGCGATCTCGAAGCGGCGATGGAGCACGCCAGAACCGAACTGGGCATCGAAGGCTTCCACACCACCGACGCCGAAGTCGAGGTGCTGTCCTACGGCAAGCTGCGCCCGCTTAAGCTGCGCGCCGCCTATACCAATGTGGGCCGCCACCAGTTCGAGCTGATCCAGCCGATCTCCGGCGCGATCGAGATCTACACCGATCATGTCGATCTCTCGAAGCATCTCCTCAATTTCCACCACGTCGCCATCGCCATTCGCGGCGGGCAGGAGAACTGGCTGGCGCTGGTCGCGGAAGTGAAGGCGAGCGGCGATGCGTTCGCTTTCCTCGCCCCGCCCGAGCCGGGGCCGGACGACAAGGTCTGCTTCGGCTATGTCGATACCCGTAAGCGGCTGGGGCATTTCACCGAATATCTCTGGATCGACGAGAGCATCAAGCCGATCGCGGCCATGCCCGATCTCGATAGCTGACATGGGCAGGATCGTCTTTCACAACGCCAACCTGCTCGATGGCGACAACCCGGCCCGCGCGGCCAACGTCGTCGTCTCCGGCGAACGCATCGAAAGCGTCGGCAATGGCCCGGCCGAAGTGCGCACGGACGATCGCGTCATCGACCTTGCCGGCAAGACTTTGATGCCCGGCATGGTGCTCGGCCATTTCCACGCCGCCTACTGGGGCACCGGCGCGAGCGGGCGGCCGGTCGGGCTTGAGGCGCATCCCTCGCTCCAGGCGGTGCGCGCGGTGGCCAACATGAAGACCGCGCTCGAATGCGGCTTCACCGGCGCGATCAGCGCGGGCGCGCCGCATGCGATCGACGCGGCGCTTAAAGGCGGCGGTCGAGGAAGGCACGATCATCGGCCCGCGCCTGGTGGCAGGCAGCCGCGATATCGGCACTACCGGCTTTTCGGCCGACATGGCGAACCCCTCGTACTTGCGGATCCACGCGCCGACCGGGGTCCACACCGCCGACGGACCGGACGCCTTGCGCCGGGTGGTGCGCCAGGAAATCAAGGACGGGGCCGAAATCGTCAAAGTGTTCCTCACCGGCGGCCACGCCACCGGCGGCACAGGCGCCGACTGGCTGATGAGCGAGGCCGAGTTCGCCGCCGTGGTCGATGCGGCGAACGAACGCGGCGCCAGGACCCGCGCGCATCTCGCCAGCAAGGCATCGATCCTGCTGTGCGTGCGGCTCGGCGTCCATATCGTCGATCACGGCGACGGGCTGGACGAGGAATGCTTCGCCCCGCTGATCGAGAGCGGCACGTTCCTCACTCCCAGCCTGCTGTTCCCCAAGGAAATGATGGCGATCATGCCAGGCCACGCCTTCACCGATGCGATGCGCGAGCCGTGGGACGCAATGGCGGCGGTGCTCCCGGCTGCCAGCGCCGCCGGGGTCAAGCTGCTGATCGGCGACGATTACGGCGCCTTCACCCTCACCCACGGCCGCTACGGCGAGGAAATGGAGCTCTACGTCAAGGAATGCGGCGTCCCCGCGCTCGACGTGATCCGCTGGGCCACCAGGTTCGGCGCCGAGGCGATGGGGATCGATGCCGGCGCCATCGAGGCGGGCAAGCTCGCCGACCTGGTGGTGGTCGATGGCGATCCCTCGGCGGACATCGCCGTGCTCAAGGACCGGGCGAAGATCCTCGCCGTGTTCAAGGGCGGCGTGGCGGCGAAGGACGGACTGGGCGCGGCCTAGGGTCAGGACCTATCAACCGCGTCTTCGAGGTTTGAGTCAAAATGGCTCAGTGCAAGAAAGGAAGGCGCAGGAATATGTCGATATTTCAAGTCTTCCTGACGAAGCAATGGGCCATTTTGACCAAATCCCTTCGGGACGGCGGAATGGCTTCCATCTCGAACGGGAATAGCCTTGGAAAGGCAACCAGCCTTCCCGGCGGCCATTTCCGTTCGATATGTTCGCCATTCCGCCGCCTCGAAGGCGCGGTTAATAGGTCCTGACCCTAGTCCTGGTCCCGCCGCCGGAATGCGTGGGTCAGCAAGGTTACACTGCGATCCATGCCGCAGAATTCCGCGAGCGCCTGGGGGATTACGGGATCGAGCGCGGCCCGGACTGCGTCCGCCTCATTCGCGAACCAGCAGTCCGTTATCGCATCGAACGGGAACAGCGGCAGCGGATCGTAAATCGGGCGGTTGTGCGCATAGCGGACAACCGAAGCGTCGAGCGCCTTGCCCGCGCGTTCCGCGAAGCCGCCATCGAAATGCGCCGCGAACGCCTCGCGCGAAAGCCCGGTCTTGCGTGCGAGAAAGCGGATCAGGCCGTATTCGCCGTACTTGCCGTCTTTCAGTACCTTTTCGGTGCAATAGTAGCTGAAATTGGGCGTCAGCATGTCGAAGACGCGCAGCTCGTCGTTGTCGATCAGCGCGCGCTCTTCCTTCGAGAAGCCACCGCCCTGCAGCGTCTCGACCGCAGGACTTACACCCAGGGCGACGCCGTCGTGATCGCCAGACAGGCCCGGCACATCGACCGGCCGGCCATCCAGCATCGGCCGGTCGATTCGGTTGGCATAGCAGGAATAGACAATGTCGTTGGCGACGAAGGCGAACTGGTTGGCGAAAGTCGCGTGGCTGCGCCAGTGTTCGGGCCAGGCCTCGCGGCTGACCGACGGATTGCGCCGGGCCAGATAGATCAGCTTGTACATCCTTGGCCTCTCCTGCGATCGCAAGCCCTGCCTATCCCGGCTCCGCCATGCGAGTCCACGCGAAGCCGGAATTCCTTTGACCCAACTCCGCCGCATGGCGCAGTCTCGCTGCCAGAAGAATGAACGGGAGAGAAGAAATGCCTGACACCGCGGACCAAGAACTCGTCCTCGAATACAAGTCCGGCAAGGGCGTCGACGCCGCCGCGCTCGCCAACCGGCAGGCGCTGATCGATGTGTTCGATCAATTGCTGCGCGGCGAGGAAGAAGGCTTCTGGGCGATGTTCGATCCCGACGCCACGTTCCACGAAGCCTCGTGCTTGCCCTATGGCGGCACGCACAAGGGGCTCGCAGCGATCAAGGCGGGCTACCTGCAAATGTGCGCCACCTTTTCGGCGATGCGCTCGGAATTCCACGAGATACTGACCGCGGGTGACTATTGCATCCTCTACCAGACGATCGAGTTCACTGTCGCCGCCAACGGCAATCAGGGCGGCTTTCCGGTGGCCGAGCTGTTCCGCTTCAAGGACGGCAAGATCGTCGAATGGCGCGCGAACTATTTCGACGCCTGCCTGATGGCCAAGCTGATCAAGGGTGAGTGAAAAAAGGAGCGAGGCCGGCTACAGGGAGTGTGAACCGGCCTCACTCCAATGACAAAAGCAACGTTGGATCAGTAAAATACGTCTTGCCGGCGCGCCGGACGGAGCGGCAGTTCGTAGCGTTCGACCTCGTCGGCCAGCTGGTCCCAGCGCTCGGCGGCCTCAAGCAGCCGCAACTTGACCATTGGCAGATTGGTTGCCGCCGCCGCGTCGCGTTGCTGCTCCGCGTTGGCGCGATACTCGAACGAACAGGTCATGCCCCCGCTCCAATCCAAACTCGTCGTAGCGCCCCAATAGCGCGGCAAATCTTGGCGGAAGATGAACGGCGATGGTTACGATTTTAACAAATGCGAATCGGCGCGCTCCTGGCCGGACAGCCCGGCATAATAAGCGAGGCAGTCTCCGATTTCCTGCCGCAGCACCCCCCGGTCGTAGCCAAGCAATGCGGTTTCCGGCGCTGACGGTTCGTAATCCGGGGTGCCGCCGCCGATATAGGAGATAATCTCGCGCATGAGCACCGGATGTGCCTCGTCGCTGATGCGGAAGCTGCGCGGATTGCCGGCCGCCGCATACCACAAGCCATAGAATTCGGCCCAGGTCATGTTGACGTCACCGACCAGATAGGCCTTGCCGCTCTCTCCCCGCTCAAGCCCGCCAAGCATGGCCTGGGCGACCGAACGGCAGGTCATGAAATTACCGCCGCCGGGTGGCACGAAGTCCGGAAACTCGGCCCGGCCGAGCGCGCCGTTGGCGAGCCACTGCCAGTGCGCGTTGACCAGGCCCGGAGTATAGCCGACGATCCAGGGAAGCGCGCAGCTGCAGACGTTGAAGCCGGGCGATGACAGCGCGCGGATTGCTTCGTCCGACAGGTGCCGCGAGCGGACATAGGGGATGGTTTCGATGCTTTGCGGGGCGATGAAGGAATAGAAGCTGCCCATGTAGACGGCGCGGGCGATACCGGCGCGCTTGGCCGCCTCGAAGAAACGGGGCAGCGCTTCGATATTGGCTTTCTCGAAGTAGTCCGCCTGCGTAACCGACCCGTCGCCCGGATAGTTGCCGAGATCGTTGCCGGCGCAGAACACCAGCCAGTCGTAGCCTTCGAGCCGCCCGTCGCCGCAATCCTCGTTGACATAGTCGGAGCGCACGAAAGGCAATTCGCCCAGCCGAGAGGCGCTCGTCGGCGCGGAGCGCGACATGATCGTCACCGCGTGGCCAAGATCGTGGAAGAACAGCGAAACGTGGCTGCCGATAAACCCGCCGCCACCGACCATCAGCACTTTCATGGCTTCTTCCCCTCCCGTTTACGGGAGGGGCTAGGGGAAGGCCTGTTATCGACCGTCACCCAACACGCCCTCCCCCAACCCCTCCCGCAAGCTGGAGGGGAGTCGACCAGTCACACCGGATCCCATTCAAGGTCGAGCAAGTCGATGCCGATCGTATTGCTGGTGTGATATGCGAAGCGCCCGCCCTCGGCCATGCGGATGTTGTCCATCCGCGACAGGAAGCTCTCGATCATGATCCGAAGCTCGCGCTTGGCAAGGTGGATGCCGATGCAGACGTGCGAGCCTATGCCGAAAGTGACGTGACGCGGCTTGCGGTCGATATCGATCAGGTGCGGGTTCTCGAAAGCACGCGGATCGCGGCCGGCGAGGTAGGTGGGCAGCAGAATGTGCTCGCCCTGCTTCATCTCCACGCCTTCGAACACCAGATCCTCGGCGACGATGCGCGAGGGCGCGCTGGGCCCGAAGGCGCGGGTGAATTCCTCGACCGCCAGGGGTATGTCCTGCGGGTTGCGGCGCAGGCGGTCTTGCAGCGCCTGGTCGCTCGCCAGGTGCTTCATGATCCAGCCCATGGTCGATGTGACCGTGTCGAGTCCGGCGATGAACAGCAGATAGACCGTGCCCAGCTTCTCCGCGTCGGTAAGCTCGCGGTCGGCCATCTGGCCTTTGACGATGGCCTGGATCAGTTCATTGGTGGGATTGCGGGTCTGTTCGGCGATATATTCTTCGAGGTAGTCGTGGACGGCCATGCCTGCCGCGAGCTGATCGGCATGGGTGGCGCCATGGATCGCCTCGGCCTCCCAGGCGAGGAAGTGATCGAGCATTTCGGCGGGCAGGCCGAGCATGGCGATGACGATCGCATTGGGCAGTATGTTGGCGTAGTCGCCGATGAATTCGCAAGTTCCTTTGTCGAGACAACGGGAAATCAGCTCGTCGGTCAGCCGCTGCACTTCGCCAAAGCGCCGCTCCATCGCCTCGGGGGTGAAGAACGGGCGCAGGACGTGGCGGTATTGCTGGTGGAAGGGCGCATCGCTTTCGACCGGCAGCAGCCTCCAGTCCGGATGCATCACCGCCTCGGTCAGCGGCCCACGCAGGCTGGAGAATTTTCGCGCGCTGGCGAAGCCTTCCTGCACCGCGGCATGGCTGGTGAAGATCCACGACGGCAGCCCGCGCGAGGCATTGGTCGCCCAGATCAGCGGCGGACCCTCGCGCTCGTGCAGCCGCGCGCCGGCGATGTAGGGATCGTCCCCCTCGGCGAGGTAAGCGACGAAATCGTGGTCCCACACCACTTCGGGCGGGACGTGGCTGGGTACCTGCGTCAAAGCGATCCTCCTCGGAGCCGAGAGACCGCGCTTGCCCCCGCCTTGTCAAGAGGCCTAGTCTCGCCGCATGGACCGGCTCGGCATCGAAAACCTCAGCACCTTCGGCCTGCACCCGGTCGAATTCATCCATCTCGCCGCCGATCTCGGCTGCGGCCACGTTTCGCTGAACCTGCGCGGATCGGCCAACCGGCTGGAGCAATACCCGGAGTGGTCGTTCCTGAGTGACGCGGCGCTGCGGCGGAACGTGCGGGCGGCGCTGGACGAGCGGGGCATCGCGGTCTCGTTGCTCGAAGGCTTCCCGATCCTCCCGGCCGAGGCGGAAGACTTCGGCCCTGGCCTCGACATTGCCGCCGAGTTCGGCGCGCGGGCGATCTGCGCGGTGAGCCTCGACAAGGACGCGGGCCGCACCCACGCCGAATATGCGCGGCTGACCGAACAGGCGGCGATGCATGGCATTGTCGTCACCACCGAGGCCTGCGCCGGGGCTTACCGCAAGTTCGGCTCCGCCGTCGAAGCTGTCGAAGCTGTGGGCAACCCATCGTTTCAGCTGCTGATCGATACCATGCACTTCTACCGCTGGGGCAATACCGCCGCGGACCTCGCCGCGCTCGATCCTGCCACGATCGGCCACATCCAGCTGTGCGACGTACCGATGCCCGCGCAGATCGAAAGCTACATGGAAGAAGCGCTCCACGAACGCCGCGCGCCGGGAGATGGAGATTTGCCGCTGGACGACTTCCTTGCCCAAGTTCCGGCGCATGTGCCCATCGGCCTCGAAGTGCCGATCCGCTCGGAAGCGCTTGCCGGAGTCGGCCCGCACGAGCGGCTGAGCCGCATCGTCGCGGCGGCGCGCGCGGTGTTAACTTAGCGCTGCCTGTTCAGTCCCGAAACATTTGACCCACCCCGCTCATCCTGAGCCTGTCGAAGGATGTTGGCGCGACCGTGGTGCGAGCACCCTTCGACAGGCTCAGGGTGAGCGGGGTGGTTTCGATTGACTGCAATTCAATCCTCCGAAGGATAGCGCTCGAACTGCGGCAGGGTGTGGGCGCTTTCCATCCAGCCGATCCGCTCCGCCGTCTGGACGTGGATTTGCAGCGGAATTGCGTCGGGATCGTCGAGCGTAGCAGTCTGGATATCGAGTTGGCCGGGAAACACCGTTTCGTTCGAATAGAACAGCCCCGAACCGCACGTCGCGCAGAAATGCCGCCGCGCGTTCTCCGAGGAAGCGTGGACTTTCGGTTCGCCCGAAACCTTCACCGCATCGCGCGGGAACAGCGCCCAGGCCACCGCCGGAGCCCCGCTCGCCCGGCGGCAATCGGCGCAATGGCAAAGGGCGTGGTACATCGGATCGCCCGAAACCTCGTAAGCGATGGCGCCGCAATGGCAGCGGCCGTTCAAGGCCATGGCACTGTCCTTCCCGCGAATCGTCAGACGCAGACTATTTCAGCCATAGGAACAAATAAAGAACTTTATTGCAGCCGGGCGGAGTCTCTTGCCAATCCCGGCTTTGGCGCGGCAACATGACACGTCGGGAGAGAGCAACATGGCGGACTACGACTATATCATCGTCGGCGCGGGCGCGGCCGGCTGCGTGCTTGCCAACCGGCTGAGCGAAGACCCCGCGACCAGCGTCTGCCTGGTCGAGGCCGGCGGCGGCGACGCGCATCCCTATATCCACATGCCGCGCGGCTGCGCCAAACTGGTGCGCATGCCCAGCCACATGTATTTCTACATGACCGAGCCCGAAGAGGGCAACGGCCAGCGCCCCGACGCCTGGCTGCGCGGCAAGGTGCTGGGCGGCTCGACGTCGGTCAACGGCATGGTCTGGGTGCGCGGCCAGCCGGGCGACTATGCGGAGCTGGCGGAAGTGGCGGGCGAGCAGTGGGGCTGGGAGAGCTTCGCCCGCGCCTGGGAAGCGATCGAGGGGCACGAGCTGGGCCCCGCCCCGACGCGCGGCGGCTCGGGCCCCTTGCGCGTCTCGATCCCGCCCGAACGCTCGGCGCTGACCGAGGCGATCTGCGCGGCGGGCGCGAAGATGGGCTGGCCGGTGAAAGCGGACGTCAACGCGCCCGACGAGGGCGTCGGCGTCGGCTACATGCCGCGCTCGATCTGGCAGGGGAAGCGCCAGAGCGCGGCGGTGGCGTTTCTCAGGCCGGTGATGGAACGCGAGAACCTCACAGTGATCACCGGCGCCGTCACCGACCGGGTGGTGTTCGACGGCAAGCGCGCCGTCGGCATCGAGGCGCTTAAGGGCGGCCAGCGGATCGAGATCGCGCGCGGCGCAAGGAAGTGCTGGTCTGCGGCGGCGCGGTGGCGAGCCCCGGCATTCTCGAGCGCTCGGGCGTCGGCGATCCGGCGCTGCTCGGCGAGCTGGGCATTCCGCTGGTCCACGCGCAACCGGGGGTCGGCGAGCATGTCAGCGAGCACCGCGCGATCCGCATGCAGTGGCGGCTGAAACAGCCGCTGTCGTTCAACCTGGACTATTACGGCTGGCGGCTCGGCCGCTCGGTGCTGCGCTATTACCTGAAGCACGACGGCCCGATGTCGGCGGCGGCGATCGAAATGCGCGCCGCCTACAAGAGCCGGCCGGATGCGCCGCGCGCCGATATCCAGACCCAGTTCGGGCTCTATAGCTGGGACCCGGCCAGCCAGACCGGCGCGCTCGAAAAGGAGCACGGCTTCTGCGCGGTGACCAACGCGATCACCCCCAGCTCGCGCGGCTCGGTCCACATCCACACCCGCGATCCGGGCGCGCTGCCCACGGTCAAGCCCGGCTACAACACCACCAACGAGGACCGCGCGATAATCCTTAGCGCCGCCCGGCAATTGCGCGAATGGGCGGCGCAAGAGCCGCTCGCCAGCCTGATCGAATGCGAAACCGTGCCGGGTCCAGGGGTGCAAAGCGACGCCCAGCTGCTCGACGCCGCCAATAATTTCGGCAATGCCGGGATGCACACGGTTGGGAGCTGCCGGATGGGCACCGACGCGGCAAATCGGTGGTCGATCCGGACTTGCGCGTGCGCGGGCTGGAGCGGCTGCGGGTGATCGACACCTCGGTGTTCCCGTTCATCACCTCGGGCAATACCCAGGCGCCGACCATGGCGCTGGGCTGGCTGGCGGCGGGGCGGATTTTGGCGGGGTAGGGGGTGGTTTTGAGGTATTTTTAAACCATTTCGAAAATACCTATTCCTTGCCTTGCTTAGCTCATCCGATACGTACGCGAACGAAATTGCATTGGCCGGACGAATCGAGGATGAAATGGCAGCAGCAGGGGCAAAGGCAGTTAAGGCACACTGCAACAAATGCTTAGGCGAAAAAAACCACGCAGTGATCCATATTGAAGACACTAATTGGGAAGACGAGATAGATGCAGCCGAAGGCATATACATTAGTGGTGGCGACAAATGGACCCTATTGCGCTGCCTTGGCTGCGACGCTGTTCGTCTCAAGCATCAAAGCTGGTTCTCTGAAGACTATGATGAGCGGGGACTACCCGCTGTAAATACGGAATGGTTCCCGCCCTCTGTACGGAGGCAGAAGCCGTCTTGGCGACGCGAATTCCGCGGAGCGCTAAGTGGGAGTTTGTATTCATACAACAGCCTGAGTGACGAGATTTATGAAGCGTTGGCGATTGGAGCACATAGACTTGCTACCATGGGCGTCAGGGCTTGGTCGAGAGCATCATGATCGAGCAGGTTGGTGATCAAGGTAACTTCGTAAATACTATTTCTGCTTTCTTTGATGCCGGACACGTTGCGCCTAATCAACAGGGGATATTCAGGGATACTCTCATTGAGGCTGGGCATGCAGCCATGCATCGGGGATTCGAACCCAGTGCAGATACAGTGAATACGCTGTTGGATATCATCGAGGGTATTATGCACGCAATTTACTATGCACCGTTGCTTGCAGCGCAAGTCAACAAGACCATTCCCAAGCGGACGTGAGCATCTGGGTGGTTGTTTTTGGGCGGTATGGGTGGCTTACTCAATTTCCCATCGGCCCTGACCATTCCCCCTCCCCGGCGGGGAGGGGCTGGGGGTGTGGGGAGCGAGACCGACAGGTCTCGCGTCTATGCCAGGTGGGACGCTCGGCTTCGCCTCGCTCCCCCTCCCCAACCCCTCCCCGCCGGGGAGGGGCTTTTTTGCGCTACTTCTCCAGAAAAACCCGTCTGAACTTCGGTTGCAGTCGCGCGGCGACTTTGTCCGTGCTCTCCGCCAGTGCCCCACCCGCACCAGCGCCCGCGCCCGTGGAACACACCACCGCCGCGCTGCCCTTCAGCAGTTGGCGGCGTGAAACCTCCGCGCTCTTCCCCATATCCCCCTCCCTCATATCCTGTACCGCCGCTGGATCGCGTGGAACCGCGCCAGCAGCGCCTCGGCCCGCTCCTCGCGCGACACCTTCTTGGTATCCGCCGGCAGGAACCGCGCAACATCCGCCACCTTCACCACTTGCGTGCGGAAGTCCGGCAAGTGGCTCGATTGCACCGAGCGGAACGAGAGTTGCCCGGCGTTGTAGCCCTGGGTGTCGATCCAGTTCGCCACCCCCGGATCGTCTTTCGTCATCACGAACCGCACCCGGCCATCGCTGTCCACCGCTGTCCGGCTCGGGGTGTAGCTGACCGGGCGATAGAGGAAGTCCATCGAATTGCCGAAGATCGCCTCGGCGGTGATCATCCAGAAGGCGTCGTAGTCGGCCCATTCGACGATCAGCGCCTCGTCGTCGCGCAATTGCCAGTGCATCGTCGTCGCCAGCCGGCCGCGCTTCTGGTCGGTGACGTTGGCAACCGCCGCCGCCGCGCCCGCGCCCTGGATGTTGGGCGCGGCGAAGATGTTGGGCTTGTCCTCATCGACCGCGTCGCTGTTCGCCCAGGTCCAGTCGGGCCAGTAATCGACGACGTTGTAGACGAAGTCCGAAGCCCATTGCATCGCTTCGATCATCTCCGCCTGGCTGGGCATCGGCCGGGGCCCATCCATGCCAACGCGCTCGATCCGCATTTCGGCGCTCTCTTCCTCCCAGCTATCGAAATACTGGCGGAAGAACAGCTTGCGGGTGCCCTTGTTGGAGGGCAGCCAGTTCGGCCCGCGTTTCTCGCCGCCGATGTAGAGCTCGAACGTGCCGTCCCATGCGGTGACCAGCTGTTCGCCGAAGACGTTCGCTTCGGGCGTATCGCCGAACGGTTCATGCAAGGGCCGGGTGGCGTTGCCGCCATAGGCCGCGACACCGCGCGGACCTTGCACCGCCACGTTGAAGAACCGCGCGCCACCTTTCTTGCCGCTGATCTTGTAGACCGATTCGCCATCAATCCAGGCCTGGAGATAGACGCAGTCGGCATTGTCCGAGCCGAGCTTGCGGCTGGGCGAGCAGAAGGCATGGATCGCCGGGAATTTGGTGTTCTTCGTCTCCAGCGCGAGATCGTAGGCTTGCCCCAGGTTCTGCGTCAGGTAGCGGAAGCCATCGACGCGGTGCAGCGCGGTGGCGGGGTTCTGGTCCTTGAACACCCGCGTGCCCGCCGCCTTCAGCCGGTCGCAGAACTGCGACCATTCCTGCATCAGCACCTTGTCGCCCGCGAATTCGCCGTAGGCCATAACCCCTCTCCCATAATTGGCTTTGCAACATGCCACCCCCTTCGCCATCCTGTGTCAAACAGAATCGGGAGAGATGGAATGGCTGTTCAACTGGGCGGGTTTCTCCGCACCACCTTGCCGCTCGGGCTGGGCGCGCTTGAGGATTTCGACAGCGGACGCTACCATTCGGTCTGGCTACCCGATCATATGGTCAGCTTCTGGCCGGATTCGATCTGGACCCCCGAATTCACCGACCTGGCGGTGGCCTCCCCTTCCCCGCACCGCCATCTCGACGCGATGGCGGTGGCCGGTGCGGTGGCGGTGATGACGGAACGCGTGCCGATCTCCACCCTGGTGGTCGATACCATCCGCCGCCACCCCGCGATGCTGGCGCAGACCGCGCTGACGCTCAGCCACCTCTCGAAAGGCCGCTTCATCCTCGGCCTCGGCTCGGGCGAGCTGGAGAACACCGAGCCTTACGGCTTTCCCTTCACCAAGACGGTCAGCCGGCTTGAGGAAGCGATCAAGGTGATCAAGCTGCTTTGGGAGCGCGACGGCCTGATCGATTTCGAGGGCGAGTTCTTCCACCTCCACCACGCGCGGATGGATACCGAACTGTACGACGGCAAGGCGCCGCCGATCTACCTTGCGGCGGGCGGCCCACGCACCCAGGCGATGGTCGGCAAATATGCCGACGGCTGGTTCCCTGGCGCGATCCGGTCTCCCGAGCACTATGCCGAATGCCTCAAGATCATCCACGACAGCGCCGAAAAGCACGACCGCGATCCAGCGGCGATCGTGCCGATCTTCATGCAGCCCTGCTTCATCGGCGACGACGACGAAATCGACGAGCTGATGTCCGCCCCGCTGGTCAAGAGCTATGTGCTGCAGATCGAGGCGAAGGATCTCGCCTCGGTCGGCTTCGAGCACCCGATGGGGCCGGACTGGCACGGCATCCACTCGCTCGATCCGGCCAAACTGACCCGAGACGTGGTGGTCGATATGCTGGCCAAGACGACGCCGGAGATGCTCAAGGCATGGCTGCCTTACGGCCCGCCGGAAAAGGTCGCTCGGCACTACAAGCAGTACGTCGATGCCGGCGCGGGCGTGGTGAAGATGCTCGACTACGGCGGCATGGCCGGCGTCAAATTCGCCGCCCGCTCGGCGGCGCGCTCGCGCGAGGCGGAGGATATTCTGCTGAAAATCTGCGCGTGAGTGCGATGCTCGACGCCGCCACATTGCTGCATCAGGCGCAGGCCGAAACCGGCCTCGCCGATTGGGGCGACGACAGCTTGCCCCAGCGGTTCGGCCTGGCGGTCGATCTGCTCAACGCGCAGGGCCTCGATGCGGCCGGCGAAGCGGCGGCGGCGGGGGTGTGCCGCTGGCTGCTGACTTCGCGGCTTCAGGTGTTCGAAGACTTCAAACGCTATCCCATCGCCGAGGAAAAAATCGAACGCCCGGTCTTCGCCACCGGCGAAGGGCGCGCGGGGACGACCTTTCTCCACGCGCTGCTGTCGGTCGATCCCAATGGCCGCGCGCTGCGCTTCTGGGAGCAGTTCTACCCCTCGCCGCCGCCGGGCCTCGCCGGGCCAGACGATACCCGCCGAGCGCAGGCCGATACGGACTGGCGCGAGATCAACGAACGCCTGCCCAGCTGGCTGCCGATGCATCCCTATAACGACATGCTGGGCGACGGCATTCCCGAGTGCGAGCGCACCTGGGCCTACGATTTCCGCGGCCTGACGGCAACCGCCTGGTGGCGCGTGCCGATGGCGATGCAGGTCGGCAAGCTGCCGCTCGACAGCACGGCCCAGTACCGCCTCCACAAGATGATGTTGCAGCAATGCCAATACGGGCGCGAGAAGAAGTACTGGGTGCTGAAGGGCTTCCACCAGGCGCGGATGCGCGAGCTGTTCGACACTTATCCCGATGCCTGCGTCATTTGGACCCACCGCGATCCGGTACAGGTGATCGCCTCGACAATCATGCTGAGCGGCAACCTCAACCAGATGCTCTGCGGCAAGGTCGACTGGGAAGAAAGCGCGCGGCAATTCGTCGCCGGGATCGGTGCGGGGCTCGACGCGCAGCTGGCCGATCCGATCCTCGACGATCCGCGCATCCACCATGTCCGCTACGCCGATCTCGTCGCCGATCCGGTGGGCACTTTACACACCTTCTACGCGAAATTCGGCAAGCCGTTCGACGCGGCGACCGAGGCGGCGATGCGCGGCTACATGGCGAACAATCCGGCCGGGCGGCACGGCAAGTTCAGCTACTCCACCGATGTGCTGAACACCGACTTGGCCGCGCTGCACGAGCGGTTCCGGCCCTATCGCGAGCGGTTCGGGATCGAAATCGAACAGAGGGGATAGCGGTGGGATCGACCGAGAATTGTGAGAGCGAAATCCTCTCCATTTTTCCGAAGGACAAATGGGGAGGGGGACCGCCGGTGCGCAGCACCGGTGGTGGAGGGGTATTTCAGCGCCGGATGTCCCCCTCCGTCAGCCCTTCGGGCTGCCACCTCCCCATTTGTGCTGCGCAAAAATGGAGAGGAACAAGATGACGATGCACGAACGGCTATCGGTCAACGCGCTGTGCTTTCCCGGGCACCCGATGGAAGATGTGGCGGCGTACTGGCGCGATCTCGCCCCCAACCGCGTCTCCATCACCACCATGCTGCTCGCCCAACACGGCGAGGAAGCAGTGCGCGCGGCAATCGGTTCGCACAAGGTCGAAACCTGCAGCCACGCGCTGCACCTCGGCCCGCTCAGCGCGAACGAGGAAGACTGGCAGGGCTACCGCGCGGAACTGTCCGCCGCGATTGCTTTCGCGCGGTCGGTCGGCGCGCGCTCGATCTACATGGTCACCGGGGGCCGGCAGCGGCACCAGCGCTGGGAAGAGGCCGCCGAGATATTCTCCGCCATCCTCGCCCCCTGCCTGCCCGAAGCCAAGGCGGCGGGCATACCCATCCTGATCGAACCCGCCCCGCCATTCTATGCCGGGGTCCACCTCACGCACAACCTGCGTGACACGGTCACACTCGCCGAAATGGCCGGGATCGGCGTGTGCATCGATCTCTTCCCGATCTGGGCCGAAGCCGGGCTCAAGGAAACCATCGAGCGGGCCATGCCGATCTGCCAGCTCGTCCAGGTCGGCGACTACAAATGCGGCGACACCTCGGTGCCCTGCCGCGCGGTGCCGGGTGACGGCGACATTCCGATACGCCAGATCTGCGAATGGCTGCTCGGCGCCGGTTATCAGGGCGGCTTCGACTTCGAGTTGATCGGTCCGCGCATCGATCAGGAAGGCCACTTCGCGGCGGTGAAGCGCGCAGGGGAATATATGACCAAGGTGCTGGAGGAACTCGGCGCCTGACAGCGGGAGAACGATCATGGCAATTGGCGATTACGAAGGCGACGAAGACCTGCGCTCGGCGTGGAAGCAGTTCTGCCGCAATCTGGAAGAGGCCGGCGAGCGCGTGTTCAAGCAGCACAACCCCGCCACCTCCCTCCACCGCGCCGACGGCTTCCGGTTCCTGACGCAGAACCTGGGCCAGGCCTTTGACCTGGCGCTGGAAACCAAGAACACGCAATTTCCGGTGATCCATTCGTTCTGCTCGCCGTTCCGCAAGCTCGGCGGTGACAATGCCGATTACACCTATCAGCAGGCCTGGATCGACGGGCATGCGCAGTACCGCATTTCGGGCAACATCGGCACATGCAAGTTCTTCAACATCGCCGTCCAGGGCGCGCGGCCGGTGCCCAAGCCGGGGATGCGGGGCCTCCACGATCCGTTCGGCGATACGCCGCAGGCCAATCTGTTCGGGCACGACATGGCGGTGGGTTGGGACGGCAGCTTCGAGGTCTACATCGGCGGCGAGAAACGTGGCCCAAACTGGCTCCCCACCACCCCCGACACCCGCAAGCTGTTCATCCGCCAGGGCTTCGATGACTGGGCGGAACTGCCGGTGACCATGCGCATCGAACGCGTCGGTATGAACGAGCCGCGTCCCATGCCCGACTCGGCGGAAATGAAGACCGCCATTGAATGGGCCAGCACTTTCGTCTCCCAGCTGATGATCGACTGGCCCGACTGGTCCTACGAATTTTCCGAGGATTTCGATCCCGACGGCGACAACAGCTTTGCCACGGCGCGCCGCCGCAACGACGATCCGGTCTACAACCCCGAGCTCGACAAAGTGCGCGGGCGGGCGATTACCTCGATGCGCTGGCGGCTTGCGCCCGACGAAGCGCTGATCGTCGAATGGGTCAAGGACGACCGGTTCTGGATGCTGACCAACATGGGCACCTTCATGAACAGCATGGACTACCTTTACCGCCCGGTTTCCTACTCCCCGGCGCGCACCAAGGCCGACAGCGACGGCAAGTACCGCGTGATCCTCGCGCACAGCGATCCGGGCTTTCACAACTGGATGGACACGCAAGGCTTCGAAGTCGGCCACCTCGGCGCGCGGGTCAATTTCTCCAGCGAGGGCAATGACTTCACGACCACGGTTGTGAAGCAAGCGGAGCTTGAAAAGCACTTGCCCGCCGACAGCGCCCGGGTGACGCCGGAAGAGCGCAGCGCGATGATGCTGCAACGTTACTACTCGATCCTGCGGCGGTATAATTTTTGATGCAAACGTTCGACTACGTCATCGTCGGCGGCGGTTCGGCCGGCTGCGTGCTGGCCTACCGGCTGAGCGAGGACCCAACGGTCAGCGTCTGCCTGCTCGAAGGCGGGAAGGACGATCGCCACCCCTTCGTCCACATGCCCAAGGGCATGGCGAAAGTTCTGCAAGACCCCGGGCACATGTATTTCCACGGCACCAGTCCGGAGCCGCACAACGCCATGCAGGGCGATTTCTGGGTGCGCGGGCGGGTGCTGGGCGGCTCGAGCTCGGTCAACGGCATGTCCTATGTGAAAGGCCAGCCCGCCGACTTCGACGGCATGGCCGATCTGGCCGGCGACGACTGGTCATGGCGGCACATCGCCCGCGCCTATGAGGAGATGGAGAGCCACCAGCTCGGCCCCGGCGAAGGGCGCGGCGGCGCGGGGCCGCTGCATGTCACCCTACCCGAGGAACGCACCGAACTGACCGAGGCGATCGCCGGGGCCGGGGCGGCGATGGGCTGGCCGGTCAAGGCCGATGTTCATCAACCCGACGATGGCGAGGGTATCGGCTATCTTCCCTGCAACATCTGGAAGGGCCGGCGGCAGAGCGCCTCGGTCGCGTTCCTGCGCCCGGCGATGAAGCGGCCTAACCTGACGGTGCTGACCGATACCCTGGTCGATGTGGTGGTGTTCGAAGGCAAGCGGGCGACGGGCGTGCGGGCGCTGCGCCAGGGCGCGCCGCTGGAAATCGCGGCCCGGCGCGAGGTGCTGCTCTGCGCCAACGCCACTGCCAGCCCGGGCATTCTCGAGCGTTCCGGCATTGGCGATCCGGCGCGGCTGGCCTTGCTCGGCATTCCGCTCGTCCATGCCAGTCCGGCGGTGGGCGAGAGCGTAAACGAGCATCGCGGGCTATACATGCAGTGGCGCTTGAACCGCCCGCTGTCGGAAAACCTCGACTATCGGGGCTGGCGGCTGCTGCGCTCGGTGCTGCGCTATTACCTGACCCGCAAGGGTCCGATGGCGACCGCGGCGCTGGCCATGCGCGCCGCTTTCCGCAGCCGCCCCGGCGCCAACCGGCCGGACACCCAGGTGCTGTTCGGCATGTACAGCGCCGAACTGACCGGGGCGATGGGCAAGCTGCCGGAAAAGGACCACGGCTTCTGCGCGCTGGTCTATCCGCTGCGGCCGCAATCGCAGGGCTCGATCCACATCGCCTCGCGCGATCCCGCCGCGCCGCCGGTGATCGAGGCCAACTACGGCAGCGCGCCGGAAGACCGGCGGATCGTCGTCGATGCCGTGCGGATCATGCGCCGGTTTGCCCAGCAGGAGCCGCTCGAGCGGCCTGATCGCTGGCGAAATGCATCCCGGGCCGGAGCGGCAGAGCGATGCGGATATCCTCGATTTCCTCGACCAGAGCGGCATGGCCTGCCTGCACGCGGTGGGCTCTTGCCGGATGGGGCGCGATGCGGCTTCGGTGTTGCGATCCGGAACTGAGGGTGCGCGGCGTGGAGGGCTTGCGGGTGTGCGATACATCGGTGTTCCCGGCGATCCCGGCGGGCAATACGAACGCGCCGACCATGGCGCTGGCCTGGCGGGCGGCGGAGGTGATCGGGCGGGGGTGAGTGAGATCGATCCTCCCCATTTTCACGAAGTGCAAATGGGGAGGTGGCAGCCACGCAGTGGCTGACGGAGGGGTAAAGCTCACCGGCACCAAATACCCCTCCACCACTGCCTTCGGCAGCGGTCCCCCTCCCCGTTTGCGCTTCGCGAAAACAGGGAGGATCGGGTTACGCCGCGGTCTCTCCTGGCTCTTTCCACACCAGCACCGGCTTCCTTGCCGCCAGCGTCTCGTCCAGCCGCCGCCTCGGCGCGAAGTGCGGCGCGCCGTGCAGCGCCTCGTCGCCCGCCCGCGCCCGCTCCGCCAGGCTGCGCAAGCGAGCCGATGAACCGGTCCAGCCCGGCCTTGCTCTCGGTCTCGGTCGGCTCGACCAGCATGGCGCCGTGGACCACCAGCGGGAAATAGACCGTCATCGGGTGGAAGCCCTCGTCGATCAGGCCCTTGGCGATGTCGAGCGTCGAGAAACCATCCGCCAGGCCCGGCATCGCTGAACAGCGCTTCGTGCATGCATGGGCCGCTGGCGCCGAACGGCGCGTCGAGCACGTCCTCCAGGCTGCGCAGCACATAGTTGGCGTTGAGCACCGCGTCTTCCGCCGCCTGGCGCAGGCCATCGGCGCCGTGGCTGAGGATGTAGGTCAGCGCGCGGGTGAACATGCCCATCTGGCCATGGAAGGCGCACATGCGGCCGAAGCTCTGGCCGGCATCCGCATCGCCATCCTCGACCAGCCGCAGCCCGCCGCCGTCCGCCACCACATAAGGCACCGGCGCGAACGGCGCGAGCGCCGCAGACAGCACCACCGGCCCCGCCCCCGGCCCGCCGCCGCCGTGCGGGGTGGAGAAGGTCTTGTGCAGGTTGATGTGCATGGCATCGATGCCGAGATCGCCCGGCCGAACCCGCCCGACGATGGCGTTGAAGTTGGCCCCGTCGCAATAGACATAACCGCCCGCCGCATGCACCGCGTCCGAGATTTCCTTCATCTCGCCTTCGAACAGTCCGCAAGTATTGGGATTTGTGATCATCACCCCGGCGACATGCGGGCCGAGCTTGCTCTTCATCGCGGCGAGATCGACCCGGCCCTCCGGCGTCGCCGGGATGGTCTCGACCGAAAAGCCGGCGAAAGCGGCGGTGGCGGGATTGGTGCCGTGGGCGCTTTCGGGCACCAGCAGCACGCGCCGGTCCTCGCCGCGCGCCTCCAGCGCCGCCTTGATGCACAGAATACCGCAGAGCTCGCCGTGCGCCCCGGCCTTGGGCGTCATGGCGACGGCGCTCATGCCGGTGAGCGCAATCAGCCAGCTGCGCCAGCTGGTCAATCGCCGCCAGCGCGCCCTGCACGGTCTCCTGCGGCTGCAACGGGTGGACATCGGCGAAACCGGGCAGGCGCGCCATCTTCTCGTTGAGCCGGGGATTGTGCTTCATCGTGCACGAGCCGAGCGGGAACGGGCCAAGGTCGATGGCGTAGTTCTGGCGCGACAGCCGGGTGTAATGCCGCACCGTTTCGGGCTCGGTCAGACCCGGGAGCGCCGGGGCTTGCTTGCGCAGGAACTTGCCGAGCGCGGGGAGCGGGTCGGCTCCCGCTTCGTCGAAATCGACGCCGCAGGCGCCGGGCTGGCCCAGTTCGAAAATCAGCGGTTCTTCGAGGGCAAGGCCCCGGTCGCCGCTCGCCGTGATCGGCGCCTTTTCCGAGGCGCTAGCCTCCCCCATCGCCGGGCGCCAGCCGCTGGGATTGATCGCGTTCATGCCAGAACTCCTTCGAGCGCGGCGCCGAACGCTTCGATATCCTCGGCCGTAGCGGTTTCGGTCGCGGTGACGAGCAGGCCATTGGCAAGCTCCGGCGCGCCCGGATAGAGCCGGCCGAGCGATACGCCGCCGAGCACTTGCCGCTCGGCGAGGCGGTGCACTACGTCGCGGGCATCGCTGGGCAGCATGACGGTGAACTCGTTGAAGTACGCCTCGTTCAGCACCGAAACGCCCGGCACCCGCGCCAGCCGCTCCGCCAGCGCGCGGGCGCGGGCGTGGTTGATCCGGGCGAGTGCGGCCAGCCCCTCGCCGCCGAGCAGGGTCATGTGGATCGAGAACGCCAGCGCGCAGAGCCCGGAGTTGGTGCAGATGTTGCTCGTCGCTTTTTCGCGGCGGATGTGCTGCTCGCGGGTGGAAAGGGTGAGGACGAAGCCCCTTTTCCCGTCAGCGTCCACCGTTTCTCCACAGAGTCTTCCCGGCATCTGCCGCAGGAATTTTTCCGATGCGCCAAACAGGCCGAGATAGGGTCCGCCGAACTGCAGGCCGACGCCGAGCGACTGCCCCTCGCCCACCACGATGTCCGCGCCGAGATGCCCCGGCGCTTCGAGCAGGCCCAGCGCCACCGGCTCGGTCACCACGACGATCAGCAGCGCACCTTGCGCATGGGCGGCCTCGGCGATCCGGGCGAGGTCCGGGATGCGGCCAAGACAGTCGGGGTATTGCACGACGACAGACGCGGTCGATTCGTCGATCTGGGCAATGATCGCCGCATCGTCCGGAGCGGCTTCGAGGCGAGGCGTGCCGGACACCAGCGCATCGCCGGTGAAACGCGCCATGGTCTTCGCGGTCGAGACGTAGTGCGGATGCAGACCCGCCGAAAGCACCTGCCCGCTTCCGCCTGGTCACCCGCGCCGCCATCGCCACCGCTTCCCAGCAGGCGGTCGAGCCGTCGTACATCGAGGCGTTGGCGACATCGGTGCCGAAAAGCCGCGCGACCTGGGTCTGGAATTCGAACAGAACCTGCAATGTGCCTTGCGCGATTTCGGGCTGGTAAGGGGTGTAGCTGGTGAGAAATTCGCCGCGCTGGATAAGGTGATCGACCGAGGCGGGGATGTGGTGGCGATAGGCCCCCGCGCCAAGGAAGAACGGCACCGAGCCGGCGCTGACGTTCCTGGCCGCCAGCGCGGTCATGTGGCGTTCGACGGCCATTTCGCTGGCGTGGTGCGGCAGGCCGGCGATCGGGCCGGCCAGGCGGGCTTCGGCGGGGACGTCGGCGAAGAGGTCGTCGATCGAAGCTGCGCCGATGACGCCGAGCATGTTCGTGCGGTCGGCCGGGGTCAGCGGGAGATATCGCATCGAATCATAGCCCCGCGACATATGCGTCGTAGGCCGCCTCATCCATCAGCGCCGCCAGCTCGCCCGGATCGGCGAGCTTGAGCCGGAACAGCCACCCCGCGCCATCGGCATCGGAATTCACCAGCTCCGGCGCGCCTTCGAGTTCGCCGTTGACCGCGCAGACCGTACCGCTGGCCGGCGTGTAGATATCCGACGCCGCCTTGACGCTATCGACCACCGAGACCGAATCGCCCTGCTTCACGTCCTGCCCTGGGCGGCAATTCGACATAAGTGATGTCGCCGAGCTGGCCCTGGGCGTAGTCGGTGATGCCGACGGTGCCCTCCTCGCCCTCGACTTCGATCCATTCGTGGTCCTTGGTGAAATAGCGGCTCATCTGTGGCGCTCCTCAGCGGTGATAGCGGTGGGGGACGAAAGGTGTGGCAACGACGCCGGCGGCAAGGCGCTTGCCGCGCACGTCGATTTCGAGCGCGGTGCCTACGGCGGCGTGGCTGGTATCGACATAGGCCATGGCGATCGGGCGTTCGAGGCTGGGCGAAAAGCCGCCCGAGGTGACCGTGCCGGCCTTGCGGTCCCCGGCAAAGACTTCCGCCCCCTCGCGCGCCGCCATCTTGCCGTCGAGCGCGAGGCCGACGCGGACCGTTTCGGTCCCATTGGCGAGCAGCCCCAATATCCGCTCCGCCCCGGGAAAGCCGCCTTCCGCGCGGCGGCGCTTCGATATGGCGAACGCCAACCCCGCGCTGACCGGATCGGTCGCTTCGCTCAGATCGTGCCCGTAGAGTGGCAACCCCGCCTCAAGCCGCAGCGAATTGCGCGCGCCCAGACCGATGGGTTTGACTTCGCTCTGGGCGCAAAGCGCATCGGCGAGCGCAACGGCGTGGTCCGCAGGGACCGAAATCTCGAAGCCGTCTTCCCCGGTATAGCCACTGCGGCTGATGCCGAGCGGAACCTCGCCCCACATGTATGGCCCCGCCTGCATGAAGGTGAATTGCCACGGCAGCGGCCAGTCTGGGACAATGGCGGCGATCCCGATCCGCGCCAGCACTTCCGCCGCCTTCGGCCCCTGCAAGGCCAGCAGCGCCGCCTCGTCCAAATGCCGCAGGGTAATCTCGTCGGGCAAGTGCTCGCGCAAGTGAGCGATATCGTCCCACTTGGTCGCGCCGTTGACCACCAGGTAGCCGTGATCGCCGGCGTTGGTGACCATCAGGTCGTCGAGGATTCCGCCTTGCTCGTTCAGCAGCAGCGAATAACGCACGCGGCCCGGCTTCAACGCGGAAATGTCGCCCGGCAGTAACGCTTCCAGCGCCTCGGCCCAATTGTCGCCCGAAACATTGAGCTGGCCCATGTGGCTGACATCGAACAGCCCGGCATGCGCGCGCGTCCACAGGTGCTCGGCGATGATGCCTTCATATTGCACCGGCATGAAATATCCGGCGAACGGCACCATCCGCGCGCCCTTTGCGCGGTGCCAAGCATCGAGCGGTAGCTCGCGCAGGTCTTCGACGCTTTCGCCAGTTTCGCTCACACGCAAGGCTCCCGCACGGACTGCACCAAAATCGGCGCCCCCTCTGTCGCGGAAACCTGAGAGCTTTCCCCTTGGGTGAATTACCCAGGGTTACCCCTTCGGCGGACCCCCCGAATACAACCGGGCGAGCCTCTTTCCAGAGATCGCTATCGACCCGCGCGGTCCGTTGGCCTGAGAGATTCCGGGGCGGTTGCTCCTTCGGCGTTTTATTACGGTGACAGTTTACTTAATTCCATGGCGAGGCGCACCGCTAGGCGTGGCTGACGGGAATTCAGTAAACTGTCACCGTAATAAAAACTCTCCCGCGCGGTTCAGCGACGCTAGTCCAATCGGGCGGTGCTCCGAGTTCGAGTCGAACTCGGCGCTTTCACGTTCTCCCGGACTTATCCCCCGGCCCGCTCAAACATTGCGCAGTCCCTCGGGCGTGCGCCCATAGATCCGCGCATGGCAGTCGATCGCATAGCGGTCGGTCATGCCGGCGATGAAATCGGCGATGTGGCGGCTGCGTTCGGGTTCGAACTCGGGCAGGCGCTCGTTCCAGCCCTGGCTCATCAAACGCGGGTCCTGTGCATAGGCAGCGAACAGCTCTGCCGTCACCGCGCGGGCGCGTTCGGCTGTCGCGAGCTGTTGCGGGTGGTGATAGAGCCGCTCGTACATGAAGGCCTTGAGCACGCGCTCCTGCCCGGCCAGTTCGGCGGAAAACGAGGCGCTGGGCTGGCCCGCCGCGCGGATGTCTCCGGGGCTTTCCATGCCTTGCACCCGCCGCCGGGTCTCTTCGAGAACATCGTTGACCATCCAGCCGATCTGGCTGCGGACCAGCTCGCGCAGCCGGCGCTCCTGCGGGGCATTGGGAAAGCGCTGCTCGATCGCCCGCCAGCGATCGGCGGCGAAATCGAGCGTCAGCAAGTCATCGAGCTGCAACAACCCGGCGCGCAGCCCGTCGTCGATGTCGTGGTTGTCATAGGCGATGTCGTCCGAGATCGCCGCGACCTGGGCTTCGAGCGAAGGCCAGGTGCGCAGATCGAGCGGAAAGGCCTGGTCGAGTTCGGCCAGCGCCCAGTTGACCATGCCGGGCGGCCCGTTGTGCTTGGCCAGGCCTTCGAGCATTTCCCAGGTGAGGTTGAGGCCGTCGTGCTCGCAATAGGGCGATTCGAGCCGCATCGTCACGCGCAGGCAATGAGCATTGTGATCGAAGCCGCCATGGGCGTGCAGCGCCGCGTCGAGCGCATCCTCGCCGGCATGGCCGAACGGCGGGTGACCGAGATCGTGGGCGAGCGCGAGCGCTTCGGTGAGATCCTCGTCGAGCCCGAGCGCGCGGGCGATCACCCGGGCGATCTGCGCGACTTCGAGGCTGTGAGTCAGGCGGACGCGGTAATGATCGCCGTCTGGCGCGACGAAGACCTGGGTCTTGTGGCGCAGCCGCCGGAACGAAATCGAATGGATGATCCTGTCGCGGTCGCGCTGGTAATCACTCCGCGGCCCCCGGGCGAGCGCCGCCTCGAGCGGGAACTCGCGGCCGCGGCTCTTGGCGGGGTCCGACGCGAACGCCGCGCGATTCACTCGCCCAGAATCCAGTCCACCGCCGCTTCGGCATGTATCCGCGTACCGTCGTAGATCGGCAGCACGTTGGCGTCGATATCGACCACCATTTCCAGCTCGGTGCAGCCCAGCACCACAGCTTCCGCCCCGTCCTGCTCCAGATTGGTGAGGATCGTCTTCAGCTCGCGCTCGGCCTGGCGGGTGGCCTTGCCGAAGATCAGCTCGTTGTAGATGATCCGGTCGAGCACATCGACGAATGCCATTTCGGGCGGCAGCAGTTCGATATCGTGGGCGATCAGCTTCTGACGGTAGAAGCTTTCGACCATGACATTGCGGGTGCCGAGCAATGCCGCCTTGCGCACGCCCCTGGCGGCCATCCGGGTGCCCACGCAATCGGCGATATGGATGATCGGGACAGAGACGCTGGCGGCGACCTTGTCATGGACCCGGTGCATCGAATTGGCGCCGATGATGACCGCGGTCGCCCCGGCTTTTTCGAGCCGCTTGGCCGAGGCCTGGAGCACTTTCGAGGCGCGCGCCCAGTCCTCCTCGCTGGAAAGGCGCATCATCTGCGCGAAATCGAGGCTTTCGATCAGCATCGGCGCGCTGGACTGCGGACCCTTGGCCTTCTGCACCAGGCGATTGATGTGCTCGTAATAAGTGCGGGTCGAGAACCAGCTCATGCCGCCGATGAGGCCGAGTTTGCGCATTGTCATTGAACTCCCTGATTGCGCCGTTCTCCCGGCCGGGACGGATTACGCAGGCAAGCCGCAACCGTCCACCGGGTTCGCCACTCGATCCACCGCTGCTGCAACGCAGCACGTCGTACTATCTACCGGATAAACCCGGTCTTGCACAGCGCCGCCGAACTGGCGGTGACTTCCAGTGCATCGGCATCGCCGACCCGGCGCACTGCATCGATATAATCGGAGATGCCGCGCTTGGGCCCCGAGAGCGCCTGAAGCTTGCGCAGCTGGCCAATGCTGAGCTTGCTCGCCATGCGATTGGCCATGCATTCGGATAGCTGTTCGGAGAGGCCACCGTCGATCAGCGCGCTCTTCACCCGGCTGGCCTTGATCTGCTGAACGCAGCCGCCGGTGGCGATAAGCGCCATGGGCAGTACGATCATGGATAAGATCCGCGCCATCAGTGCTGAAGCGCTTTCACGATATCCTCGACCATCTTCTTGGCGTCGGCGAGCAGCATCATCGTCTGGTCCATGTAGAACACGTCGTTATCGACACCGGCATAGCCGACCCCGCCCATCGAGCGCTTGATGAACATGATCGTCTTGGCCTTGTCGACATCGAACACCGGCATGCCGTAGATCGGCGATCCCTTGTCGGTCTTGGCCGCCGGATTGACCACGTCGTTCGCGCCGATGATGAAAGCGACATCGGTCTGGGCGAATTCGCTGTTGATGTCCTCAAGTTCGAAGACTTCCTCGTAGGGCACATTGGCCTCGGCCAGCAGCACGTTCATATGGCCGGGCATTCTGCCCGCGACCGGATGAATGGCGTATTTAACCCGCACGCCTTCAGCCTTGAGCCGGTCGCGCCATTTCGCGCAGCACATGCTGCGCCTGGGCGACGGCCATGCCGTAGCCGGGGATGATGATGACCTGCTCGGCCTCCTTGAGCAGGAATGCCGCATCCTCCGCGCTGCCGCGCTTCCACGGGCGGTCCACTTTGGCGCCATTGCTGGTCGCGCCGTCTTCCGCGCCGAAGCCGCCGGCGATCACCGAAATGAAGCTGCGGTTCATCGCCTTGCACATGATGTAGCTGAGGATCGCGCCCGAACTGCCGACCAGCGCGCCGGTGATGATCATCGCGGTATTGTGCAGGGTGAAGCCCATCGCGGCGGCGGCCCAGCCCGAGTAAGAATTCAGCATCGAGACCACCACTGGCATGTCCGCCCCGCCGATCGGGACAATCAGCAGGAAGCCGATGAGGAACGCGGCCGCGGTGATCGCGGCGATCACCCACAGGCCCTGGTCCTGGGTGAACCAGCCGATCAGCCCGAGGATCGCGACCAGCGTGCCGAGGTTGATGACATGGCGCGCCGGCAGCAGGATCGGCGCTCCGCTCATGTTGCCGTTGAGCTTGGCGAAAGCGATGATCGAGCCGGAGAAGGTGATCGCCCCGATGGCGATGCCGAGGCCAAGCTCGACACGGCTGATCGGATTGATCAGGCCGTCCCCGCCGACGATTCCGAACGCATCCGGGCTGAGATAGGCCGCCCAGCCAACCAGCACCGCCGCGAGGCCGACAAGGCTGTGGAACGCCGCGACCAGCTGCGGCATCGCGGTCATCGCGATGCGCCGGGCGATGGTGACGCCCACCGCGCCGCCAATCGCGATAGCGGCCATGATTTTCGCCAGAATTAGCCAATCTTGCTGCGTCGGGCGCGGCCACCAGTGGCCAGGCGGGATCGGCGCTTCGGTCAGCAGGGTGGTGACAATGGCGATGCCCATGCCGGCGATGCCAAAACCATTGCCCCGCTTGGCCGTATAGGGCGAGGACAGTCCCCGCAGCGACAGGACGAACAGCACGCCCGCAGACGAGATAGGCGAGCAGCGCCCAGGGCGGCAGGATGGCGTCGTGGGCGATCACGGCCTCTCCTTCCGCTTGAACATCGCCAGCATCCGCGCCGTCACCGCGAACCCGCCGAAGATATTGACGCTCGCCATGGTCACGGCGGCAAGGCCAAGCCAGCTCGAGGCCAGCTCCTCCACCGAAGCGCTGGCGATCAGCGCGCCGACGATGATCACCGAGGAGATCGCGTTGGTGACCGACATCAGCGGGGTGTGCAGCGCTGGGGTTACGCTCCAGACGACGTAATACCCGACGAAGCAGGCGAGGACGAAGATCGAGAGGATGGAGATGAGGTCCATTCGGCGTTTAGTCTCCCTGCCCGGTCATTTCGGCTTCCACCATCGCTTCAATGTCGTCGAGCGCATGCAACGCTTCCCAAACCAGTGAGGCGTCGATGCGATGATATTCGTGCGACACGATGTTGCGAAAGGCAACCATGTCCGGCCACGGAATTCCCGGATGCCGGGCTCGCAGCGCAAGTGACAGTTTGTTCGCATTCTCGCCAATTATCGAAAGCCGGAATGCAGCCAGCGCCTGCTCGTCCCGGTCCGACAGGAACCGGTCGAACGCCATGTCCGAAAAACGGCGGCGGATGTCCGATATCGCTTCGCCGATCAAGGCCAGATAAAGGGCGTCACGATCGTCCTGCATCAGCCGAAAATCGTGATCCGTTCCGCTTCGGCCTTGGCCTTGACCAGCGGGTGAAGCGAACGGCGCGGCACTAAGTCCACCTTCGTCTGAAGCAAATCGCCTAGCTGACGGGCAATACGGGCCTGATCGAACAGGCTGAACCGCACGTCCGGGGCAACATCGAACATGAGGTCAATATCCGAGGCGAGGGTCGCGGCATCGCGGGCCTGTGAGCCAAAGACATGCAACCCGCAAACGCCCTGCGCTCGCAAGGCTGTCTCAAGCGATTTCAGCTTTGTCAGGGCAGGTTCAAACGACACGATACGGTTCTAACATCGGACTGAATTTGGGCAACTGGCCTTTATGGCCAGCGAAGCAGGCGAGGTCGAAGATCGAGAGGATTGAAGCAGGACTTCTTACTTCCTTCACCCCGCCAACCTCCCGTTCACAACCTTCCCCCCCGCCGTCAGCCTAACCGCATCGCCGATCTCCGCATCGAGCACCGGCCGGCCCTGGTCCTTGTCCCAGAAGGCGGCGAGGAAGTTGTAGAGGTTGTTGGCGTAGAGCGCCGAGGCGTCGGCCGGCAAATGGGCCGGGGTGTTGCCATAGGCCATGATGCTAACGCCGTGTTTCTCGACCACTTTGTCGGGCGCCGAATGCTCGACATTGCCGCCCGCCGGCGCGGCGAGGTCGAAGATCACACTGCCCGGCTTCATCGACGCGATCTGGGCGTCGGTGACCAGTCTTGGCGCGGTTTTGCCCGGGATCAGTGCCGTGGTGATAACCACATCCTGTTTTGCAATGTGCGCCGATACCAGATCGGCCTGCGCCGCCTGGTATCCCGCCGACATTTCCGTGGCGTAACCACCGGCACCTTCGCCCTCGATGCCCGCCACGTCCTCAACGAAAATCGGCTTTGCCCCGAGCGACAGGATCTGCTCCCTGGTCGCCGAACGCACATCCGTCGCGCTGACCTGCGCCCCCAGCCGCCGCGCCGTGGCGATCGCCTGCAGGCCCGCGACGCCCACGCCCATGACGAAGACCCGCGCCGCGCTCACCGTTCCCGCCGCGGTCATCATCATCGGAAAGGCCCGGCCGAACAGGTCGGCGGCGGCGATCACCGCCTTGTAACCGGCCAGGTTCGATTGCGAGGACAGCACGTCCATCGACTGCGCGCGGGTGATGCGCGGCATCCATTCCATCGCCAGCGCCTCAAGCCCGGCCTTGGCATAGGCATCGATACGCTTGCGCGCCCCGAATGGGTCGAGCATGCCGGCGATCCACGCGCCCGGCCGCACGCCTTCAAGCAAATCCGGATCAGGGGCCTGCACCGCCAGCACGATCGCGGCATTCTTGGTGGCGAAGCCCGAGGCGCCGACCATCGCCCCCGCGGCGGTATAATCGGCATCGGCAATCGAAGCGCCGAGGCCCGCGCCCTGCTCGACTGAAACCTTGGCGCCCAGCTTGGTGAACTTGCGCACCGTTTCGGGTGTCACGGCAACGCGTGTCTCCCCGCTCGCCCGTTCCTTGAGAACGGCGATGCGCAGCGCCTCTTCCATCCGGGATGTCAGTTGGAGATCAGCGCGATGACGAGGACGGTGACGGCCACCGTCACGCCGATTCCCCACTTAAACAGGTTAATGAAGCCACCGTAGGTTGCTTCCGCCGCTTTCATGTCGTTACCCGAAGCCATGAATCAGTTCCCAGGGAGTTTGGATTGAACAGGTCTTCCCCTCTATCGCGGCATTCGACGCCGCTCAAGGGGGCCGACCGAGAATCTCAACACCAACAGTCAGGCTTAATCGGCTCTTTACCCATCGCCGCTAAGGCGGGACCTCACGCCAATCCGGGCATGGGGAAACAATGGCCGAGCTCGAACAGCGCCTGTTGATGCTGATCGACGATGAGCCGGCACAATGCCGGCTCATCGCCGCGCTTGCCGCGCGTGAGGGCTGGCGCACGCTGGTGGTCAAGGATTCGGAAACCGCGATCGCCACGCTCGGCACCCGCCAGGGCATGCAGCTCAACGCCATCGTGCTCGACCAATGGGTGCCCGGCGACGACGCCTGCGCCCTCATCGCCGAGCTCAAGGCACGCCGCCCGGCGCTGCCGATCCTGATGCTGACGACCAGCGCCTCGCCGCTGCTCGCGGTCGAAGCGATGCGCGCCGGGGCGACCGACTATCTGATCAAGCCCGTCGCACCCGACCGGCTGATGCAGGCGCTGCGCGCCGCCACCACCCGCGAGACCCCACGCGACGAGCTGGCGCCGCTCACCGAGAAAATGCCCTCCAATCCCGATTTCGACACGATGATCGGGGCGGCGCCAACCTTCCGCGCGGCGCTTGCCGTGGCGGCCAAGGCAGCTCGTGGTCATGGGTCGGTGCTGATCGAGGGCGAGAGCGGCACCGGCAAGGAAATGCTGGTGCGCGCGATGCATGCCGCCAGCCCGCGCGCGAAAGCGCCGTTCCGCATCGTCAATGTCGGCTCGACTCCCGCCAATTCGGTCGAATCGGTGCTGTTCGGTCACGAAAAAGGCGCGTTCCCCGGCGCTTTCGACCGGCAGATCGGCGCGCTGCAGCACAGCGACAGCGGCACCCTGGCGATCGACGAGATCGACCGGCTGCCGCTCAGCGTGCAGGAGCGCCTCGCCGAATCGATCGCGCGCGGCGACGTCCGCCCGATCGGTGCGCGGCACAGTTTCAAGATCGACGTCCGCCTGATCGCGGCGAGCAATCTGCCGCTGGCCGATCTGGTCGAAGCCGGTCATTTCCTGCCCGAATTGCACCAGGCGATCGCGCAGACCACCGTCCACCTGCCGCCACTGCGCGACCGGCTGGGCGACATTCCGGCGCTCGCCCGCCACTTCCTCGCCCGCATCGGCGAACAGCCGGGGCTGCGCGCGCTCGGCATCACCGACGGCGCGCTGGCGCTGCTTTCCGCCTATGACTGGCCGGGCAATGTCCGCCAGCTTCAGGCGGTGCTGTTCCGCGCCGCCGTGTTCTGCGACGGTGACGCGCTCATCGCCGACGACTTTCCGCAGCTTTCCGCAATGCTTGGCAGCGAGCCGGTCTCCGCCGGCGCGCCGCACCAGGAAGGGGTGGGCGTGATGCTCTACACCACCGACGGCAACTTGCGCCCGCTCGAGGACATCGAAGCCGACGTCATCCGCCTCGCCATCGGCCACTATCGCGGCCGCATGACCGAAGTGGCGCGGCGGCTGGGGATCGGGCGTTCGACACTGTACCGCAAACTCGGCGAACTTGGCATCGGCGACGCGGCGGCTTGAGATCGGTTTCGCGCAGAGGCGCGGAGGAAGCAGAGATCGCAAGGATGTATCTCCTGGCCGAAGGCCCTTACCTATCCATTCCTGGCAATAAGCCGCAAGCAATGGATTGAGCGCGGCTTTGCCGCAAGCATACCTTCTTTGCGGTCTCTGCTTCCTCCGCGCCTCTGCGTGAACCCCTTTACCCCCTTCACCTCAAGCTGCTAGCCTCACCCAAACGGGAGAGGACAGATGACCGAAGCCGAACGGCTCGCCGCTATCGAGGACATCAGGACGCTCAAGGCCAGATACTGGCGCGGGGTCGATGCAGTCGATGGCGCGCTGGTTCGTTCGATCCTCGCCGAGGATTGCGTACTCGATTGCATGGGCTGCTGCACCGACCCGGCGACCGGCGTCGATCACATGCCGCAGATGAACATCGTCATGCGCGGGCGCGACTCCTGGCAGACCGGCAATCTCGAACACCCCCGCCTGATCACCGTCCACCAGGGCCACCAGCACGAGATCGAGGTGACTTCGGATACCGAGGCCAGCGGCGTCTGGGCCTTCACCGACCGCTTCTTCATGCCGCCAGGTTCCCCGTTTTCCCGGTTGACCGGCTATGGTCATTACCACGACACCTACGAGAAGACCGGCGGCGAGTGGCTGCTCAAGACCATGCGCTTCACCCGGATCTGGGTCGAAACAAACTGAGGAGAGAGACGATGGCGACACCTACCCAAACAGTGCTGGAATTCCTGAAAGCGCTGGAAAAACCCGGCGGTTTTCCCGATGCGATCCGGGCCTTCTTCACCGACACGACCCGCTACCTCAACGTCGGCATGTCCGACACCACCGGCATTCCGGACACCGTCGCTTTCGTCGAGGGCTTCATGGGCACCACCACTGCCAGCTACATGACCGTCGACATGCTGGCGCTCGCCGCGACCGGCAACACGGTGCTGACCGAGCGGATCGATCACTTGCGCAATGCCGCTGGCGAGGCGGTGCTGTCACTGGCGGTCATGGGCATTTTCGAAGTCGAGCATGGCAAGATCACCGGCTGGCGCGACTATTTCGACACGGCCGGCACCGCCGGCGCGACGGGTGGATGAACCCATGAGCTTCGTCGGCCGGACCGCGCTGATCACCGGCGCCGCTTCGGGCATCGGCGCGGCGGTGGCGCAATGGCTCGATGCGCAGGGCATCGGCGAACTGGTGCTGGTCGATATCGATGAAGCCGGCATGGCCGCGCAGGAGCTCGATTGCCAGCAGCGCCACTTCGCCGGCGACGTCGCCGATCCGGCGCTGTGGGAGCGGATCGAAGCGGAGGTGCCAAGGCTCGACCATGCGCTGATCAACGCCGGTGTCGCCAATGGCGTGCCGATCATTGGCACCAGCTTCGAAGAATGGCGGCGGATTCTTTCGATCAATCTCGACGGCGCATTCCTGTCGCTGCGCACGGCGCTTCGCATCATGAAACGGTCTGGCGGCAGGAGTGTGGTGGTGACGGCCTCGGCCGTGGCGCTGAAACCGGTGCCGGGCACCGCCGCCTACGGCACCAGCAAGGCCGCTGTCGCCCACCTCGCCCGCATCGCCGCCGCCGAGCACCTCGCCGACGGTATCCGCGTCAACGCGGTCGCGCCGGGCCGGGTCGATACGCCGATCTGGACCAAGACCGACCGGTTCAAGGCGGCGGCGGCGAAACTCGGCAGCCGCGAGGCAGCACTGGAGGCGACCGGCAATGCGACCGGAGTGGAAGCGTCATTCGCTTCCGCCGACCTGCTCGCCCGCCAAATCGGGTTCCTGCTCTCGGACGAGGCGGAGAACATCACCGGGACAGTTCTGTCGAGCGATGGGGGATACACGCTGTAAGCGGAATAGCCCCTCCCGTTCAGGGGAGGGGGAGATAACTGCTACAAGGGCCCAGGCCGCCCCATCCCGACATAGCGCGCGAGGTTGTGGTGCAGGTTCGCCACGGTCTGCTCCTGATGCGGGCTGGGGATGCAGCCCTTGAAGCCGCGCGACTTCATGCCGCGCTGGACCTGCGCCATATTGTCGAAGTCCTGCATCAGCACCGAGCGCCACTTCGAGACATCGGTGGGATCGGCATGGACCCATTCGGTTTCCGGCGCCTGGCCCTCGGGATATAGCTCGATCACCGCCGCCTCGAAAATGCACTTCTCCGGCTCGCGGCCCAGCGGGCGGACGCGGTAGATCAACGCGTTGGTGATCGAATGGCCGATCGTCATGTTGGGAAAGATGTGCCAGGCGCTTCCCGCCGCCGCCTGCTGTGCGGGGGAGACTTCGGGCCAGATCACGCCGCGCGCCGCATCGTCGGCCTTGGCTGATTTCAGCCAATGCGCCATGACTTCGGCCGCCGGCGTGCCCTCGGGCAGTTCATGCGGGAGACGCTCGGCCGCTTCGACCAGCGTCTGCGTGGTGCGCGAATTGGCGGTGTCGAGGATTTCGCGCTGCAACCGCGCGGTCGAGACGCGCACATCCTCGCCCTTGCCGGGGCGGTTGATCGTGTTGCTCTCGGCGATCGCTTTCTTCGCGGGATCGAGATCGTCGAAGCCGTTGTGGCCGTGCAGGCCCCTGGCCCGGCTCCACATGTGGAAGTCGCCGTCGGCCATCAGCTGGGGATGGGTGCCTTCGACGTGGTAGGCCTCGATAAAGGCCTCGAGCCCGACTTTCCAGTTGCAGTCGAAGTGGCACCACAGCCGCCAGCGATAGCGCATGCGTTCGAGCTGGAAGGGATCGAGGAGAGTCGCGGCGGGTTCGAGATACTCGCGCAAAGGATGGGCGTCCGGGTCCATATTGATCCACACCCAGCCGCCCCAGGTATCGACCTTTACCTGCGGGATTTTGAGCCGCTCCGGCGTAAGCCGCTCGCCCCAGTCCTCCGGGTTGAGCACCCGGGTGCATTCGCCCTTCAGGTTGTATTTCCAGGCGTGATAAGTGCAGAAAAACTCCTGCACCCGCCCGCAGCCCTGGGCCAGCCGTTTGCCGCGATGAACGCAGACGTTGTAGAAGGCGCTGATCGTATCGGCGTCGGAGCGCACGACGATGATCGTGTCGTCGCCAATATCGTAAGTGACGTAATCGCCCACTTCGGGCAATTCCTCGGCCCGGCAGGCGTGCTGCCAGACTTTCGGCCACAGCTTCTCGCGCTCGGCGGCGGCGTATTCGGGCGAAACGTAAGCTTCATTGCCGAATAGCTCGGGCTCGGGGGAAGTGACGAAAGTCTCGGGCTTGTTCATCGCTGGCTCTCCACTCCGCTGGCCAGGCTACACCTCCACGAGGTGCTCACGCAACCGCGTGCGCAAGGCATCGTCGGCCCCGGCGACCTCGCGCAGATAGCCTTCGATCGAGCCGTGCCGCTCGCGCATGCCGGCGAAAGCCGCTTCGAGATATTCCGGCTCGACCGCCATCACCACCCTGAGCACGCCTTCGTCCATTCCGCCCGACACCGCCGCGATCGATCTGGCTCCGGCGGCGATGCGCGCTTCAATGTTTCCCGCCGTATTGGTCAGCACGTAATCGGCCACGGCGTCGTCGGGATGGACGCCCGCGGCGAGGTGCGCCACGGCGACGGCAATCCCGGTGCGGTCCTTGCCGGCCATGCAATTGATCAGGCTGGGTCCCTCCCCGTGCGCAAGCACTTGCAGATAGAGCCGGATCATGGCGACCAGCTTGGGCCTGAACGGAAAGCTGGTGTAAGCGGTCCGCATGCCGGCCCGCGCCGTTTCCGGATCGGAGCGAAGGCTATTCGCCGCCGCCGCGACATGCGGCGCGTTGCGGGGCATGCTGTCATCGTTGAAATGCACTGTGGCGGCGAATCCTTCCGGCCGGCGGCAGGGGCGCGCGCTGCGTTCCTGGGTCGAGCGCAAATCGAAGACATTGGCGAGGCCGAGCGCGGCAATCCGGTCGAGATCGGCCTGGCTGGCGTCGGCATGCTCGCCCGAACGCCATAGCAGCCCGCGCTTCAGCCGTCCGCCGCCGGATACGCCGTAGCCGCCAAAGTCGCGGAAATTGTGCACGCCTTCGAGTTCGAGAATCGTCGTCATCTGCCTCAGCCTTCGATGTAGCGCTGGCAAAGCCCCGCGCGCACCGTGGCGTCAACCCCCAGTACCTCGTCGAGATAGGCATCGAGCGTATCGTGCCGCTGCTCGATGGCGGCGAGCGCCGCGGCGAGGAATGCGGCATCGACATTCATGAACACCCGGACCGCCGCTTCGGGCGCCTCAGCAAACAGACCGCCCGACACCCGCTGCGCCAGGGCATCGGCGATGCGCTTCTCGTTGTTTCCGGCGGTATTGGTGAGAAGGTAATCCTCCAGCATATCGTCGCGGTGGACGCCGAGGATGTGATGGACCAGCGCCACGGCGATGCCGGTGCGGTCCTTGCCGGCGTGGCAGTGCACCAGGCTCGCCTCGCCCTGGCCAAGCGCCTCGGCGAAAAAGCGGCGCAGGATGCTGGTGAGGCTCGGGCGGAAGGCGATTTCCCGATAGAGCCCCAGCATCGCCCGGCGCGCGCCAGGGGCATCGATCACACCGTCGGCGGCTTCGACATGCGGGGCGAGGCCGGCGGTCTCTCCGTCGTAATGCATCACCGCGGCAGCGAATCCTTCGGGCCGGGGGCAGGGATTGCGCGCGCGCTCGCTGTTGCCGCGCAGGTCCGCCACCGCCGCCAGCGACAGCGCGCCGATCCGGTCGAGATCGTCGCCGGTCGCACCGAAATGCTGGCCCGAACGCCACAGCACGCCCCGCCGCACGCGCCCTCCGCCCGCGACCGGATAGCCGCCGTAGTCGCGAAAATTGTGTACGCCTTCAAGCGGTAGCACCCGCTGCCAGTCCGTGGCCAGATCCATCCCGCTCAATCTTTCTGTTGCCGATAATAGCCATGCTTAGTATCTGCCCGGCCAAACCGGAACAGGAATCTGCGTGAACGCTGCATCGCCCCTCGCGGAAAGCGATCTTGCCGAAGCCGCCAAGTGGCGGAAACGGCGGCGCATCCGCGGCGTACTGATGCTGGTGGCGCCAATCGCGGTGATCGTCGGCGCGGTCTGGTTCTATCTTACCGGCGGCCGCTACGAAACGACCGAAAACGCGCAGTTGCAGACCGGCCTGGTCAACGTAAGCTCCAGCGTCGCGGGCAAGGTCCAGACCGTCGATGTCACCGAGAACCAGAAGGTTTCGGTGGGCCAGGTCCTGTTTACCGTCGGCAGCGACACCGCCAGCGCGAATTTCGCCGAAGCCGAAGCGGCGCTCGCCGGCTCGCGAACCGATATCGGCGCCAAACAGGCTGACTATGCCGAAAGCCTGACCGCGATCCGCGCCGCCCAGGCCAAGCTGGCCTTTGCGCAGCGCGAAGCCCGCAGGCAAGGCACGCTGGTCAAGGAGGGCATAGCCTCGAAAGCGCAGTACGATGCCGCCTTGCTCGCCGTGCAAACCGCTTCCGACGCGATAGTCACCGCCCAGGCGCACGCCGCCAGCGTTCGCGCCGAACTGGCGGGTGGTCCGGTTGACCTCCAGCCCTCGGTGCGCAAGGCGGCGGCACAAGTCGAAAAGGCGCGCATTGCCCTCAACGATTCGGTGGTTCGCGCCTCGATCGACGGTGTCGTCACAAAGGTGCACCAGCTGCAGCCGGGCACTTACGTCACCCCGGGCCGACCGGTCTTCATGCTCGCCGCGACGAAATACTGGGTGGTGGCGAATTTCAAGGAAAACCAGCTGCGCTACATGCGGGCCGGCCAGCCGGCGACGATCAAGGTGGATGCCTTCCCCGACCACGCGCTCAAGGGCCACGTGGAGAGCTTCAGCCCGGGCACCGGCAACGCCTTTTCGATCCTGCCGGCGGAGAACGCCACCGGCAACTGGGTGAAAGTGGTGCAGCGCCTGCCGGTGCAGATCGCCATCGACCAGGTGCCGCCGGGCATGCCGCTACACATGGGCCTCAGCGCCGAAGTGACGGTCGATACGGGCCACAAGCGGCATCTGTTCGGCAAGGACGAGCAACTCGCGACCACGCGCCCGCCCGCCGTGCGCGCCAGGCAGTGACTCGGCATGAGACCTATCCGGGAGGACGATCAAGCATGCGACCGTCCGCTGCGAGTTGACAATGACCCGATTTGCTTATGGAACGATGCGATGACGCGTAAATTCCCCCTGCTCCTGGCCGCGACCGGTCTGCTGGCCGCCTGCACGACCGTGGGCCCCGATTTCGCCGCCCCCGCCCCGCCCTCCGCACCAGCGGGCTATGACAGCGAGGGCGCGGGCAAGGCCAGTCTCGGCGAAGGGCCGGAGCGGCAGTGGTGGAAGGCCTTCGGCTCGCCCGAACTCGATGCGCTGGTCGAAAAGGCATTGGCCAGCAACCACTCGATCGCCGCGAGCCGGGCGACGCTCGAACGCGCGCGAGAGAGGATCAACGCGGTGCGCGGCCGCCAGGCGCCGCAAGCCGACGCCCGCGCCCGCGCCGAATACCAGCAGCTCAATCTCGATACCCTCGGCATATCCGCTCCAGCCGGCGGCGCCAGCGCCTTTCCGCGCCATCCCGATTTCGACCTCTACACGCTGGGCGCCGGCGTCACCTACGATCTCGACCTCTGGGGCAAGACCAGGCGCGCGCTCGAACAGGCGGTCGCCGAAGCCGAAGCACAGCAGCGCCAGACGGAGGCGGCGCATCTGCTCATCGCCGGGCGGGTGACGCTGCAAGTGCTGGCGATCGCCGCGCTGGGTGACCGCATCGCCACCGAGAAGGCGCTGCTTGCCGAGGACGAACGCAACCTGGCGCTCACCGAGGCGCGCTACAAGGGCGGCGTCGGCACCATGGTCGAGGTGCTGAGCGCCGAGGGCCAGCTCGCCAGCGACCGGGCAAACCTGCCGCCGCTCGAACAGCAGCTCGCCGAAGCGCGCGCCATGCTGGCGGTGCTCACCGGCACCTCGCCCGCCGAACTGGGGCCGACGGATTTCACGCTCGACCGCATGACTCTGCCCGGCAGCGTGCCGGTCGCGATTCCTTCGGCGCTGGTGCGCAAGCGGCCCGACATCCTCGAAGCCGAAGCCCGGCTGCACGCGGCGACCGCGGCGATCGGCGTCGCCACGGCCAGTCTCTATCCAGATGTCACCATCGGCGCGACACTGACCCAGACCACCAGCCAGCCCGGCAAGATCTTCAACTGGGCTTCGAACGGCTTCGACCTGTTCGGCAATATCACCGCGCCGCTGTTCCACGGCGGCACGCTCAAAGCGCAGAAACGCGAAGCCGAAGCCGCGGCGCGAGCCTCGGCGGAGAATTACCAGCAGGTGGTGCTTGAGGCATTCGGCCAGGTATCGGGCCTGCTCTCGGCGCTGGGCACCGACCAGGACGCCCTCGACGCGCAAAACCGCGCGGCCGAGATTTCCGGCCGGTCGCTCTATCTCTCGCGGCGCAGCTTCCAGGTCGGCAACAGCGGCATTCTGCAAGTGCTCGACGCCAGCCGCGCCTATCAGCGAGCCAAGCTCTCGCTGCTCCAGGCGCGCACCCAGCAGTACCTCAATGTCGCCCGGCTCCACGCGGCAACGGCGGGGGGCTGGACAGAGTCCGGCGCAGCGCCCGAGGTTGCCACTGCCAAACCGTGAGTGCGGCGCTTCCAACCCCCGCAAGACGGCGCCTTATCACCACCGGCTGCATGATGGCGGCGGTCATGGTCGCGCTCGACGGCACCATCGCCAACGTCGCGCTGCCCCACATGCAGAGCGCGATGCTCGCCTCCTCGGAGCAGGTCGTGTGGATCCTAACCTCGTTTTTCATCGCCTCCGCCATCGCCATTCCCCTGGCTGGCTGGCTGGCCGGGCGGGTCGGGCGCAAGCGGGTGATGGTGGCCTCCGTCGTCGGCTTCACCCTCGCCTCGCTCGCTTGCGCCATGGCTGTCAACATCAACCAGATGGTGGTGTTCCGGATAGTCCAGGGCGCCTGTGGAGCCGCCCTGGTGCCACTCAGCCAGGCGGTGATGCTCGATATCAACCCGGCCGAACGGCACGGGAAAGCAATGGCGATCTTCGGCATGGGCGCGATCCTCGGTCCGGTTATCGGCCCGACGCTGGGCGGCTGGCTGACCGAGAGCTTCAACTGGCGCTGGATATTCCTGATCAATCTGCCGATCGGTCTGATAGCCTTCTTTCTGCTCTCCACCTTTCTCGATGGTAAGGAAGCAAGGACCGCATCGCGTTTCGATGGCTGGGGCTTCCTGTTCCTGTCGCTGTTTATCGCCAGCTTGCAGCTGATGCTGGACCGCGGCCAGCAGCTCGACTGGTTCGATTCGCGCGAAATCCAGATCGAGGCGACGCTGGCCGGGCTGTTCGGCTTCCTCGCCTGCGTCCATATGCTTACGGTGCGCGATCCGTTTATCAAGCCGAGGATATTCATGGATCGCAATTTCCTGCTCGGCACCTTTATCGGCCTGATCCACGCCGCCCTGATTTTCGCGGTCCTGGCGCTGCTGGCGCCGATGATGCAAAAGCTGCTGGGCTATCCGGTCATGCTGACCGGCCTTATCACCGCGCCGCGCGGGCTCGGCACCATGGCGGCGATGTTCCTCTGCGGTGTGCTGGTCGGCAGGGTCGATGCGCGCTACCTGATGGCCGCGGGCCTGGCGATTGGCGCTGTCTCGCTGTTCCTGATGGCGGGATTCTCGCTCGAGGCCGACAGCGACACAATCATGTGGGTCGGCGCGATGCAGGGGTTCGGCGGCGGCATGGTGTTCGTGCCGCTGACGACGATCATGTTCGCCACGCTCGACCCGAGCCTGCGCAACGAATGCTCCGCGCTGATCTCGCTGATCCGCAACATGGGCGCGGCGGTGACCATCTCGATGCTGCAGGCCTTGACCATCCGCAACGCCGCCACCGTGCATGCGCGGCTGACCGAGGGAGTCAGGCCCGACAATCCGGTGTTTCCCATGGCCTTGCCAGACGGCGATTTCGGCCTGCCGGGCTGGGTCGCGGGCATGGACATGCGCATAGCGCGCGAGGCGACCATGGTCGCCTATGTCGACACCTACTGGCTGCTCGGTATCGCGACCGCGCTGGCGCTGCCCTTGTGCTTCATGCTCAAGCGCCCCACAATTCAGGAGCGGTGAGGCGATGGGAGGGTATCATGGCTGACTCGGAAAAACGCCCCTCCCCCGAGGAAATCGTCCATTATTCCAAGGACCCTGCGACCAGGATCGCCACCATCACCATCGACCGGCCCGACAAGCACAACGCCATCACCATCGCCGCGCGCCACCGCTTCGGCGAGCTCGTCCACCGCGCCAATGTCGATGACGAGGTCAAGGTGCTCGTAATCCGCGGCGCCGGCGAGCATTTCGGAACCGGCGACGATCTACCTGAAATGGCCGATCTTTTCTCCGAAAAAGACGCCTCCTGGCTCCACGATTTCCGCATCGACGGGGATGCCGGGATCGATGGCGGCGTCACATACCCGCCCAAGGCCAGCTACCGGCACCTTGGCGCGGTGACCCAGCTCTACGCCCGCACCGGCGAGGGCATGCGCGACCTGCAAGACTTCAAGAAGATCAGCATCGTCGAGGTGAAGGGCTATTGCTACGGCTGGCAGTTCTACCTCGCCGGCGATGCCGACCTGGTCGTCGCCAGCGAGGACGCGCTGTTCGGCCATGCCGCCTTCCGCTACGCCGGCTGGGCGGCGCGGATGTGGCAATGGGCGCTGATGATGGGGCTGAGGCCGTTCATGGAAATGGTTTTCACCGGCCGGCCCTTCACCGCCCGGGAGATGAAGGAGCTGCATTTCGTCAATTCGGTGGTGCCGCGCGACCAGCTTGAAGCGGAAACCATGAAGTACGCCCTCGCCTGCGCACAGAACCGCCCGGCCGACACCATCGTCATGCAGAAGACCTTTTTCGAGGTGTTCAAGCAGCATCAGGGCGAATACATGGGCTCGATCCTGTCGGGCTGGCTCGAGTCCATGCTCCCCGCCGTCAAGGACGACAGCCCGATCCAGGTCAATGAGGAGATGTTCGAGCGCGGCCTGACCAATGCCGTCAAGGACAACGACAGCCGCTTTCCACCCGAGTGGCGATTGAGCTATGCTGGGCGCAAGAAGAAGGATTGAGCATATGGAGCCAGCCCTGAAGACCACCGACCTGACGCCGCTGATCGGCACTCTGGTCGAAACCGATGTCGAGAGCCTGGTCAGCGGCGCGGCATCGGCGGAGATCGCCGAACTGGTGCAACGCCGCGGCGTGCTGGTCATTCGCGGGGCCGTGCTGGACGACGCGCGGCAGCTTGCCTTCACCGATACGCTGGGGCCCTTGCTGAGCGACAAATCGGGCGAGGTCTACAAGGTGACCTACGACCCGGTCGAAAGCCCCAATCTCTATTTCTACACGCCGGGCAACTTCTTCTGGCACATCGACCGGACCGACAGCGACGTTCCGCCCTTCATCACCATGCTCAACGCCAAGCGCCTTCCGGCCGAGGGCGGCGATACCCTCTTCGCCAACACCTATGCCGCCTATGAGGCCCTGCTCGAGGAGGACAAGGCGCTGATCGAGCGGCTTTACGTCGTCCACCGGGTGACGGATTCGTTCCGTTTTGTGCCCAACCTCAGCGAGGAACAGCAGGCGGCGTTCCGGGCGCACGAACCCAAGCGCCACCCGCTGGTCTGGCGCCACCGCAACGGCCGCAAATCGCTGATCACCAGCACTTCGGGCAACGAGATCGCCGGTATGGACAAGGCCGAGGGCGAGGCCTTGCTCCAGCGGATGATGGACTGGGCGACCCAGCCGCAATTCGTCTATCGCCACCAATGGCAAGTGAGCGACATTGTCATGTGGGACAACACCGGGACCATGCACAAGGCCATGCCCTATGCCGAGGATTCGGGCCGCCTGCTCCACCGCACCACCGTGATGGGCGACGAGCCATTCGATCCGGAGAAGCAGCGGATGGCTGCATGAAGCGGTGAACGCCTAATCCAAACCAGACACCGTCCGCCCTGAGCTTGTCGAAGTGCTGCCCTTGCTATGCGCCTTGCGCACAACTGCTTGAAGAAAAAGGCGATCCCCTTCAACAGGCTCAGGATGGTCGGGTTTGGGGGTGAGGCAATTCACATTTCGAGGGTTTGCTCCAATCAAGCCTCGACATGCGGCGCGACGCCGGCCTTGCCGACGATCGAGCGTTGCAGCAGGCGTTTGCCGACATGGTCGAGATTACCGCGCGCGTGCTGCAGGGCCATGTTGTCCCAGACGATGAAATCGCCGTTGCGCCAGCGGTGTTCGAAGACGCGGCTTGGCGCGTAGAGGTGATCGTAGACCCTGTGCAGCAAGTCGCGGCTTTCCTCCCATTCCATGCCGAGCAGGCGGGCGGTTTGCAGCTCGCTGGTCCAGATGCAGCGGCGGCCGGTGTTGGGATTGAGGTAGAGCGCAGGCAGCGTGCCGCGCTTCAGCGCCACCGGATCGCGCTGGTCGCAGGTGCGCTGATCGAGCTTGGTGAAATGCGGCGAGATCATGTCCTGCTCGCGCTGTTCCAACGCGGCGCGCAACGCGACAGGCAGCACGTCAAAAGCGTCTTGTGCGCTGACAAATCGCGTCCAGGAAGCATCTTCAGTCAAATCGAGAGCATGAAGCGACAGCGCATCGAACGGATCCGGCGTGTAGGCGGCGTCGGAATGCCACACCAGCGCCGAAGCGGCAGGGCCGCCGGGTTCATTCGACATGTAGCCATCCTCGCCCGCGCGGTCGAGGATCGGGCCCAGCAGCCCGCAAAGCTCCCGCTGGCGTTCCATCGACAGCGCCTGACCGCGCGCGAGGATCAGGCTGTGGCGCCAGAGCAGCGAACGGAAATGTTCGGCCTCGGCCGGCGTGAACGGTTCGGACAGGTCGCGCCGCACTTCGATGCCCAGGGGCGAGAGTTCGCGGTAAGGGAGCGGACCGGCGCTCATCCCCCCGCTACCCGCGGAAACACCGTCACCCTCGCGCCCGGATCGATCGGCGCCGACCAGTCCGCCCGCACCGCGCCATCGACGCCAAACGCCGCGCGGCCTTCCGCAGCCGCGCCAAATCCCGGCCCCAGCCTGTCGAGCGCATCGATCAACCGGAACACATTGCCCGCCTCAACCTCGATCTCCACCTTGCCGCCGAAGAAGTCGCCGGCAAAGGGGGGCATCAGAGTTACCTGGGCCAAACCTCAACCCCCGTTTTTCATCGCCGCATAGATCCGGTCGGGCGTCATCGGCAGATCGCGCAGGCGCACGCCCGCCGCGCGGCTGACCGAATTGGCGACCGCGCCGAGCGGCGGCACGATCGGGGTTTCACCGACGCCCTTGACCCCGAAGGGATGCGCCGGATTGGGCTTTTGCACCATGACCGCGTCGATCATCGGCATGTCCGAGCAGACCGGCATGCGGTAATCGAGGAAGCCCGCATTATCCATCCGCCCGTTCTTGTCGTAACATAGGCCTCGTTGAGCGCCCAGCCGATGCCCTGCACCGCACCGCCCTGGATCTGGCCTTCGACATAGTCGGGATGGATCGCCGTGCCGGTATCCTGCACCGCAGTGTAGCGCACCACCGTGACCTGGCCGGTCTCCGGATCGAGTTCGGTATCGCAGATGTGGACGCCGTAGCCGGGGAGGTAGTCGAGCGGGCTGACCGTGCCTTCGGCCGAGATCGGCCCGCCGCAATGCGCGCTCTTACCGGCGATTGCCGCCATCGACAGGATTTCGTCCTGCTTTTCGCCGACCAGGCAACGCACCGCCCCGTCGCGCCATTCGACGCCGCGGAAGTTCGACCCCCCACATCGCGGCGGCACGCTGCTTGAGCGTGGCGATAACCGCATCGCAGGCGGCGATCACCGCCTTGCCGGTGGCGAACGTCACACGGCTGCCGCCGGTTCCCATCGACGGGCCGATCGAAGCGGTGTCGGCCACCGTCACGCGCACGCTCTCATAGGGCACCTGAAGCGTCTCGGCCGCCATGATCGCCAACGAGGCGCGGCTGCCGCCGATGTCGGGATTGCCCGAAGTGACCTGGACCGAACCATCGCCGGCGACGCTGACCGCCGCGGTCGAAGGCCCGCCATAATTGCCCCAGGCCCCGGCGCCGACGCCGCGCGCCTGGTTCTTGCCCAGCGGCGCGGTGTAGTGCGGGTGCGCCTTGGCTGCTTCGAGGCATTCGGCGAAGCCGATCTCGCCCAGCGGCATGCCCATGAAATTGGGATCGCCCGGACGGACCGCGTTCTTCAGGCGCAAGTCGATCGGATCGATGCCCAGTTTCTCGGCGATCTCGTCAAGGCAGCATTCGACCGGATAGATCAGCTGCGGCGCGCCCGGCGCGCGATAGGCGTGGGTACTGGTCATGTTGCAGGCGACTTCCCAGCCGATCACTTTCTTGGCCGCGATGTTGTAATGCATCAGCGCGCTCATCGCACCGGCGTGGATATCGGCGCCGGGATAGGCGCCCGAGCGGTTCCAGGCTTCGAGCTGGCAGCCGAGCAGCGTCCCGTCCGCCGCCGCGCCCATGCGGATCTCGATCTCGCTGCCCGGGGCGGGGCCGCTGGCGAGGAACACTTCCGACCGGCTCATCGCGAGCCGCACCGGCCGGCCGCTCTTGCGCGACAGCAGCATCGCGGTCGGTTCGAGATAGACGATGGTCTTGCCGCCAAAGCCGCCACCGATTTCGAGCGGCATGACCCGGATGTCGGTCGCCTGGATGTTCAGCACGGCAGCGGTGAGGTTGCGCACGTCGAACTGGCCCTGGCTCGAACACCAGATCTGCGCCTGCCCGTCGGCGTTCCACGAAGCGACGCAGGCGTGCGGCTCGATATAGCCCTGGTGCACCGGCTGGGTGGTGTAGCGGCCCGACACCACGACCGCCGCGTCCTTCAGCGCCGCAACGACATCGCCGCCGCCGATCTCGAAACGCAGGAACACGTTGGATGGCTTGCTCGGGGTTTCCGGCAGGCCCTTGGTGAAATTGTCCTCGTGCAGCACCGGCGCGTCGGCGGCCATCGCCTCGGCAAGCTCGATCACGTGCGGCAGCACTTCGTAATCGACCGCGATCAGAGCGAGCGCCTCGTCGGCGATCGCCTGGCTGGTCGCCGCCACCGCCGCGACGGCGTGTCCGGCATAGAGCGCCTTGTCGAGCGCCATGCAGTTCTGAGCAACGTGGCGCATGTCGAAGCGCGCCTCGGCCCCTTCGAGCACCTTGGGTTCGAGCACAGGGAAGTCCCTGCCGGTGACGACCGCCTTGACGCCCGGCAGCGCCTCGGCCTTGCGGGCATCGATGCCGCTGATGCGGGCGTGCGGGATGCGGGCTGCGCAAGATCGCGCCGAACAGCATGTTGGGGGCGACGAAGTCCGGCCCGTAGACCGCCTTGCCGGTGACCTTGTCGATCCCGTCGGGCCGCACCGGGCGGGTGCCGACGACGCGGAAACTGCGGGGGTTCTGGGGCGCGTTCATGCCGGGATCCTTTGGCTGGGTTGCTCTTGGCGCAATTCGGCGGCCGCATCCATGCACGGCGCGGACGATCTTGTCGTAGCCGGTGCAGCGGCACAGGTTGCCCGCCAGCCAGTAGCGGACTTCGCTCTCGCTGGGATCGGGCTCGCGTTCGAGCAGCGCCTTGGCCGCGACGATGAAGCCGGGCGTGCAGAAGCCGCACTGCAGCGCCCCGTGCTCGAGGAACTTGCGCTGGACCGGATGCAGTTCGCTGCCCTCGGCAACGCCCTCGATCGTTGCGATCGAGCGGCCCTCGGCCTCGGCGGCGAGCACCAGGCAGGCGCAGACCATCTGGCCGTCCAGCACCACGGTGCAGGCCCCGCAATCGCCCGAGCCGCAGCCTTCCTTCGAGCCAGTCAGGCCAAGCTCGAAGCGCAGTGCGTCGAGCAAGGTTTCGCCTGGATCGGCGAGGAACTCTACCTGATCGCCATTGACCGTTGCCGTAACGAAAATCTTGCTCATGCTATGGCTCCCGCCCGATCGCGGGCAATTGTTGCGACGCGCTTGGCCAGCACCCCGGCCATGGCGACGCGATATTCGATGGTGCCGCGCTTGTCGGCGATCGGCTTGCAGGCGGCTTCGCACCGCCTCGGCCATTCTTTCGAGCGCGCCATCGTCGAGCTTGCTGCCCACCAGCGCCGCGCCGGCTGCTTCGACCAGCAGCACGGTCGGCGCCACCGCGCCCACCGAAACCCGCGCCAAAGTGCAGGTTCCACCAGCATCGAGCACCAGAGCCGCGCCGCAGCCGACCACGGCGATATCCATTTCGGTGCGCGGGATCGAGCGCAGGTAGGCGTCGCCGCCGCCTTTCGGCCTGGCGGGAGCCTGATATCGACGACGAATTCGCCCGGGGCGAGCGAAGTCTTGCCCGGACCGGTCGTCACCGCCTCCACCGCCACTTCGCGCCGCCCCTTGGGGCCGGCGATCGCGGCAAGTCGCTCCCGCCGCGACCAGCGCCGGAACCGAGTCCGCCGCCGGGGAGGCGTTGCACAGGTTTCCGGCCATGGTCGCGCGGTTGCGCACCTGCACCGAGCCGATCAGATTGGCCGCCTCGACCACGCCGGGCCAGGCCGCAGCGAGCTTCTTGTGATCCTTGAGCGCGGTGCACGGCGTCGCCGCGCCGATGACGAACATGCCGCCCTCCTCGCGGACACCGCTCATCCCGGCGATGCGCTTGATATCGACAATCGCCGAGGGCGATAACGCGGCGTGAACGCAGCTGGACGATCAGGTCCGTCCCCCCGCCAGCGGCCGCGCCTTGGGATCGGCGGTGAGCAAGGCAACCGCCTGTTCGACCGTTTGGGGTGCATGAAATGCGGCGACGGCATCGGCTTCCTCTCGTTTTCTTATGGTTGCACGGTTTCAAGTCCGGGTGGATTCGTCAACCGATTAAATCCTCCCCGGCACGGGGAGGGGGACCACCGAAGGTGGTGGAGGGGCACGGGCCGCATGTCCTGCCCGATCGGCGTAGCGCTATTGCGAGGGTGCCCCTCCACCATCCTTCGGATGGTCCCCCTCCCCGTTCCGAGGAGGATTACATCGACGGCGCGTAGCCCCCGTTGAGCGGATAGGTCTGCCCGGTGATCCAGCTCGCCGCGTCCGAGCACAGGAAGGTCACCAGCGCCGCGACATCCCCGGACTTGCCGTAGCGCCGGATGGTGTAGCGCGAGAGCTGCGCCTTGGCGTGGTCCGACTGCATCACCTCGGCCAGCTGCTCCTCCGGCATGTCGGGCATCAGCGAGCTTAGCGACACCGCATTGCTGGTCACCCCGTAGCGCCCCAGTTCCTTGGCGATCGACTTGACGAAGCCCTGCGCCCCGGCCTTGGCCGAAGCATATACCGCGAGCTTGGGCTCGCCGATCCGACCGGAATCCGAAACAATGGTGACGATCCGGCCCTTCTTCGCCTCCACCATGCCTGGGATGAAGGCGAAGCAGCAGTTGTAGACCCCGTAGAGGTTGGTGCCGAGATAGCGCGCCCAGTTCGCCGGGTCTTCTTCCCAGAAGTTCTGGCTGGGCCGCAGCGAGCCGCCAGGCCCGGCCATGCCGGCGTTGTTGACCAGCACCGTCACCGGACCGAGCCTGGCCTTGATCGCCGCATCCGCCGCCTTTGCCGCTTCGAGATCGCAGACATCGAACGACGCGGCCATCGCTGGCACCCCCAGGGCGCGAATTTCCTCGGCCACGGCTTCGGCGCGTTCGGCGACGAAATCGTTGACCGCCACGCCGCCGGCATTGTGCCGCGCCAGCTCCAGCGCGGTCGCCCGCCCGGCGTTCTGGCCGGCGCCGGTCACCAGCGCCACTTGTCCACCCAGATCGAGCAGGTCTTCGCCAATCATGTGTACCACTCCGTTTGGTTTGCAGGCCGGGTAGTTAGTGGATAGCGTGCATGCAAGCAAGTCCCGCGCCAAAGCTGGACCGCCGGAGAGGATTGCGACCATGACAACCAAGATCGCCCCGCTGTTCGACTACCTGCAGCCGCTCAACGAAGCGGTCGACGAAATCGCCCAGACCTGGCGGCCCGACGATCCCGAATACCGCGCCGACGTCTACCGCCAGATCATGATGCAGTTCTCGTACGGCTATTTCGCCTTCTTCCACGCCAGCCCCGAGCACCCGGACTGGGCGCCGCTGTGGAACCCGGTCTACACGCTCCAGCCCAATCCGGACGATATCTACCTCTACTGCCCGGTACGCGACGATCTGACCTATCGCCTCACCGGCAATCGCGGCACGATCAAGATGCTGCTGATCAACACGCAAGGGGCGCTGCCGGGGCTGGAAGGCGAGGTCGATCACACCGGCGCGCGCTATGCCGATATCGACGACCGCAGCCTGACGCTCGACAAGCATGGCAATTTCGAAGTGCTGATCAGCCGCGAGAAGCCGGCCGGGCACAAGGGCGACTGGTTGGAGATCAAGCCCGGCGCAACCGTGCTGATGACGCGCTATCGCTGCTATGACTGGACCAGCGAGATCGACCCGGTGATGTCGATCGAATGCCTCAGCCCGGTCGGCCCCAAGCCGCGCCTGACGCCGGAGGACATCGTCAAGCGTATCAAACAGATGGCGGCGATGCCGGTCGCGGCAACCAAGATGTTCTATTACATGCAGAACCAGGTGAAGGCCGACGTCGGCATCAACGTGTTCCAGCCGCAGAAGCTGGGCGGGGCGCTGTCGAAGCAGTTCTACATCCCGGCGGTATTCGAGTTCGAGGACGACGAAGCGCTGATCATCGAGACCGAACTGCCGGAGAAGCGCCACTACTGGAACTTCCAGCTCAATGACCCCTATTTCAACGCGCTGGAGTACGTCTACCGCCTGTCCAGCACCAACGGCCATTTCGCCAAGATCAGCAGCGACGGCAAGTTCCGCGCGGTGCTGGCCCTGACCGATCCTGGCGTGCCCAACTGGCTCGACACCGCGGGCTACAAGCAGGGGACGATCTACGGCCGCTGGTACGATTGCGACTCTTGCCCGACGCCGACACTGACCCGGGTCAAACTCGCCGATCTCCGCAAACACCTGCCAGCCGATACGCCGGTGGTGACGCCGGAGGAGCGCGCCAAGGAACTCGCGGCGCGCGTGCGCGGCTGCCAGCGCCGGAGGCGGTGGTGATGGTCCTGCCCCCCGAATTCGACCTGTCCGGCCGCGTCGCCGTCGTCACCGGCGGCGGCACCGGCATCGGCCGCGACACGGCGCTGCTGCTGGCCGAGCGCGGCGCCGATGTTGTCGTCGCCGGGCGGCGGCTCGAACCGCTGGAAGAGGCCGCTGGCAAAATCCGCAAGCTCGGCCGCCGCGCGCTCGCGGTGCCGACCAATGTGCGCAAGCCGGAGGAGTGCAAGGCGCTGATCGAGGCGACGATCGCGGAGTTCGGTAAACTCGATATTCTGATCAACAACGCGGGCGGCGCGCACGGGCACGTCGGCATCGCCAAAATGGACCTCGCCAAGTGGGACCGCGACGTCCAGCTCAATCTCAATGCCGCGCTCTATTGCTCGCATGCGGCATACCCATACCTCAAGGCGAGCAAGGGCTGCGTGGTCAACATTTCCTCGCAGGCCGGGGTAGGCGGCACCCAGGGCGTCGCCGCCTATTCCGCCGCCAAGGCCGGCTTGCAGATGCTGACCAAGGTTATGGCATCCGAATGGGGGCCGGTCGGCATCAGGGTCAATTGCGTCGCTCCCGGCATGACCGCGACCGAGGCGGCCGAACTCGGCTGGCAAAAGCGCGGCTACGACGCGGCGGCGGCGGCGAAGGATTCGTTCGCCTTGAAGCGCTACGGCACGATGCGCGAAGTCTCGCAGGGCATCGTCTTCTTCGCCAGCCCCGCGGCGAGCTACATCACCGGCGAGACCATGGCGATCGTCGGCGGCTCGAAGATCGGCGGGATGATTTCGGTCGAGGACGACGAGACGCTGGGGACGCTGCTGGTGAAGGAGTAGGCGCCGAGCATTCGGGACGAGTTCCTCTCCATTTTTGCGCAGCACAAATGGGGAGGGGGACCGCCCGGAGGGTGGTGGAGGGGTATTTTCAACCTCCCGCCATTGCCCCTCCGTCACGCGCTTCGCGCGCGCCACCTCTCCGTTTGCACTTCGTGAAAACGGAGAGGAACTTTACCCTAGCACGCCCTTGTCCTTGAGCGCGGAAACTTCATCCCAGCTCAGCCCGAGGTCGAGCAGCACCGTCTCGGTATGCTCGCCGTGTTCGGGCGCGCGGGTCGGGTTGTGGGGTTCTTCATCGAACTGCGCGGGGCTGGTCACCAGGGTCAGCTTCGAACCATTGATCATCTCCGCCTCGGCGAGATAGCCGTTGGCCTTGACCTGGACATCGTCGTGCACCTCCAGCGGCGTCTGCATCGGCGCCCATACGCCCTTGGCCGGGGCGAGGATCTTCAGCCAGTCGGCATAGTCCCTCGAGGCGAAAATATCGTCGAGAATGGTGACGCAATCGCGGGCATTCTGCTTGCGGGTCGGCATGTCGATGAAGCGCGGATCGTCGATCAGGTCGGGCCGGCCAAGCAGCGTGCAGGTATCCGCCCAATAGCGGTCGCCCTCCATCATGTTGAGGTGCAGGAAACGCCCGTCGCGCGTCTTGTAGGTGCCGACGATCGGGTTCCAGGTCTGCTTGCGGTCATGCTGCGCGCCGACGCTCGCCGGGTTGACCTTGGCGCTGGTGATGTCCGGGCCCAATTGCCACATGCCGGTGCCGAGCAGCGAGACATCGACGATCGAAGGCTCGCCGGTAGTGGCGCGGCGATAGAGCGCGGCGGAAATGGCACCGGCGATGTTCAGCCCGCCCATGACGTCGCCGTAGGCCGGCCGCTGCATCGTTGCGAGCTCCGCATCGGGCTTGGTGAAGACGAAACCGTGGCCCGATCGCATCCAGTAGGCCGCCGCGTCATAACCGCCACGCTGCACTTCCGGCCCGCGCGCGCCGTAGCCGGTGCCGCGCACATAGATGATGTTCGGGTTGTGCTGGCGGATGTCCTCGGGATCGATCTTCAGCTTGCGCCGCGCATCCTGGCGGAAGTTGGTCAGGAACACGTCGCATTCCTTCGCCAGCCGGTAGATCAGCTCGCGCCCTTCCTCGCGCTTGAGATCGATGGCGACGGACTGCTTGCCGCGGTTGGTCGACTGGAAGCTGGGATCGATGCCGTCATGCAGCTGGTGCAGGCCTTGCGTCACCAGCCCGCGATAGGGATCGCCGGTGACCGGATGTTCGACCTTGATCACTTCGGCCCCCCATTCGGTGAGAATGCCGCCGGCGATCGGCACGAAAACGTGCGAGGCCAGTTCGAGAATGCGTACGCCCTTCAGCGGTTGCGCCATGTTACTTTCCCCAAATCGCCTCGGCCGCCGCCAGGGCATTCGCGCCCCGGCCGCCGAGTTCGGATGTCAAAGCTTTCAACCGGTAGGTCCACAGGTGCAGCGGATGCTCGAGCGTCATGCCCATCGCGCCGAGGAACTGGTGGAAGTCGTAAGTCACGCGCCGCGCCGCTTCCTGCGCATGCAGCGCGGCCAGCGCGGCATCGCCCGGATCGCGCGAGACGGCTGCGCGCATGGTCTGCCAGTAGGCGCCGTTGCTCACAACTTGCGCTTCGGCGAGGCGGTGGCGCAGCGCCTGGAACGTCGCAATCGGGCGGCCGAATTGCTTGCGCTCGGCGACATAGGTGACGGTTGCCGCCAGCGCCGCCGCCATCAGGCCCGAGGCTTCGGCGGCGAGGCCCACGCGCCACTGGGTGAGAATATCGGCGGCGGGGACGTTGTATTGGCGCATTTCCCCCTCGGATGGCAGCGCCTTAAGCACTGCCATAGGATAAGCGAAAATCAATTCGTCATGCGCTTCGGCGATGTGCTCCGCGCTCGCGGTAAAACTGCGCACAGGCCCGCCTTGAACACACACAACCGTCGCGCCAGGCTTCAGATAACGCGCCGCGCGGCCCACGGCATTGCCTTCGACCAGGCACAGCGGGCGCGGCAGTTCGGGATCGAGCAGCGGGCGAACCAGCGCCGATGCGCCCGCCTCGACCGCGAAGGGCAGACGCGCCAAACGCTCGACCACCAGCGCCGCTGTTTCCGGCCCCAGCTCATCCATCGCCGCGACGTCGAGAAAACCGCCTTCAGCCAGCTCGCGTTCCAGCTCCTCGCTGGTCAGCGCGAAGGAGATGTCATGGATCGGCACCGAGGCATAGGGTTTGGCCAGCGTGTCAATCGCGTCGAGGATCTGGACCTGGTCTTCGGAGAGAGCGAGTTCCATCAGCGCGGCTCCCTCGGCAACTCAAGCACTTCGGTGGCGATGATGTTGAGCTGAATCTCCGCCGCGCCCGAAGCGATCCCGGCGACGATGCCGCGCTGGTGGTGCATTTTGAGGTAAGGCTCGGCATCGATCAGCGCCTGGGGCAGATATTCGACAACGAATTCTCCCACCGCCCGTTCGGCCATCACCACGTTATAGCGCGCGGTGCTGGCTTCCGGACCTACGGCCACTTCCTTCACCCGCTTGTCGACGATGGCGTAACAGGCATTGCGCGCGGTTTCGCACAGCGCCGCTGCTTTCGCCGCCTCGATCTTCACCGCCTCGCCCCGCCATTCGCCGCGGGCCTTGAGCATGGCCACGGCCCGGTCGAGCGCATGGCGCGCCAAGTGGTAGCGCGGGATGCCGAGCCGTTCGTTGCGCAGCGAATAGGATATGATCTCCCAGGCCTGGCCTTCCTCGCCGAACCGGGCGCTCTCCGGCACCAGCACGTCATCGAAGAACACTTCGTGGATGTCGCCCTCGCCGATGATCGAGGGAATTTGCCGCACGGTGATGCCCGGCGTGTCCATCGGCACGATCAGGATGGTGATGCCGCGCTTCTTGTCGTCGCTGGTGCGGGTGAGCAGGAAGCACTGGTCGGCCAGGCCCGCATAGCTTGTCCAGATCTTCTGCCCGTTGATCACGTATTCGCCGGCATCGAGCACCGCCCTGGTGCGCAGACTGGCGAGGTCGGAGCCGGAATTTGGCTCGGAAAAGCCCTGGCACCAGATGGCGTTGCCCGCGATGATCGGCGGCAGCAGCTCTTTCTTCTGCTGCTCAGACCCGTATTTCATGATTGTCGGGCCGATCCAGTTGACATTCATGTACTGCGCGCCGCGCGGCTCGCCTGCCGCCCACATTTCCTCGGCGAGGATGGTCTGGAACCAGGCGTCGAGCCCCTGCCCGCCCATTTCGACCGGCCAGTGCGGAAACAGCATGCCCGCTTGCGCCAGCCGGCCGCAGAACCGGCGGGAAAATTCGGTGATTTCCTTCGAGCCGGGGCCGTGGTGGGCGATGCTCTCCCAGTCATCGGGCAACTCGGCCCTGAGGAAGGCGCGCAAGCGCTCGCGAAAGGCGCTTTGCTCTTGGGTCCATGCGAAATCCATGATCCCGCCCTAGACCAGCGGGCGGCATGCTAACAAGGGGCCTTCCGCCATCCTGGCGATCATGCGATTGACAGCGGCTGCCAGGATTTTATGATACACACTATATCGTAGACTCCGCACTTCAAGAGGGCCGGCCATGACAGCTTCCGCGCTAGAGACAGACTATTTCACCGACCACGCAGTGCTGCTCGATCCCTACGAATTTTTCGAGGAAGTGCGCCGGCATGGGCCGGTGGTGCAGCTCAAATCGCGCGACATGGTGGCGGTGACGGGTTTTCCCGAAGCGGTCGAAGTCCTGACCAATTCGCACGACTTTTCCGCCATCATGAACCCCGATCCGGTGGCGCCGCTGCGCTTCGAGCCCGAGGGCGACGACATTACCGCCCAGATCGACGCGGCGATGGGCACCGGCCCGATGGACCTGATGGTGTCTTACGACGGCAAGATGCACGCCGACGCCCGCTCGCTGCTCAACCCGCTGTTCGTCCCCTCGCGGCTGAAGGCCAACGAGGAGTTCATGCGCGGCCTGGCCGACGAGATGGTGCGCGAAGTTGTAGCCAAAGGCGGCTGCGAAGCGATCGCCGAAGTGGCGACGCCCTTCGTCACCCTGGTCATCGCCGATCTGCTTGGCGTGCCGGCGGAAGACCGCCAGAAATTTCGCGAGATAATCGACTCCGCTCCGCCGCCTGGCAACATGGACGATGCCGGCTCAGGTGACATTGTCCATCCGCTGATGATCATGGCCGGCTTTTTCATGCGCTACATGGAAGAACGCCGCGCCAATCCGCAAGGTGACATCCTCACCGAACTGGCCCTGGCGAAATATCCGGACGGCGCGACGCCCGGTCCGATGGAGCCGGTCAAGACCGCGATGTTCCTGTTCGCCGCCGGGCAGGACACTTCGGCCAAACTGATCGGCAATTCGCTGCGCCGGATCTGCGAGGATACGGAGCTTCAGGCGCGTCTGCGCGCCGATCCTTCGCAAATCGAGCCCTTCCTCGAGGAAATTCTGCGGCTCGAAGGTTCGGTCAAGGCCAATTTCCGCCTCGCCAAGCGCAATTGCCGGATCGGCGATGTGGACATTCCGGCGGGCAAGAAGATCGTCATCTGGATCGCCGCCGCCAACCGCGATCCGCGCCGCTGGGACGATCCCGAGGACTTCCGCATCGGCCGGCCCAGGATCAAGGAACACCTCGCCTTCGGCCGCGGCGCCCATGTCTGCGCCGGCGCGCCGCTGGCGCGCAAGGAAGTGGCGGTGCTCTACGAAAAGCTGTTCGAGCACACCTCGGACATCAAGCTATCGGAAACGCACCACGGCCCCAAGGGCGCGCGGCGGATCGAATTCGAGCCGAGCTACATCATCCGCGGACTGGCGGACCTGCATGTGGAGCTGGTGGGGCGGTAGACTGCCCTATTTCCGTTCGGCGAACACCGCTTCCGGCGCGACATAGCGGGTGGTCGAAATGCCGCCATCGACCGCTATCGTCTGCCCGTTGATCATCCCCGCCTCGTCCGAACAGAGGAAGGCGACGGTGTTGGCGACGTCCAACACGGTGCACTGCCGGTCTGCCGGGGTCAGCTCGAAATTGGTCCGCGCGAAAAAATCGAGTTCCCAATAGGCTTCGGTCATCTCGGTGCGCACCACCGTTGGGGCAATGTAATTGCTGCGGATACCTTTGGCGCCGTATTCCGCCGCCATGGTCTGCGCGAGGCCTATCTGCCCTGCTTTGACGAAGGAGTAGGCGCCGCCGCCGGGGGTTCCATAAATCCCCCAGGTCGAGCCGATGAACAGGATCGAGCTTCCAGCGCCCATGTGCTGGAGCGCCTCGCGGCTGAGCCGGAACGGCGCGCGGGCGGAGATCGCCAGCACTTCGTCGAGCATTTCGTCGGTGGTTTCGTGGACCGGGCCGAAATTGAACGAGCCGGCGTTGTTTATAAGGATATCGAGGCGTCCGAAGGCGGACATGGCCTTGGCGACGATGGCTTCGGGACCTTTATCAGCGGTGACATCAGCGGCAATGTAGTCGAACTCCATCGAGCCGCCGAGCGCGTCCTTGAGCGCCTTGAGCTTGCTCTCGGTCCGCCCGGCGCCGATGACCTTGACGCCCTTTTCGCCCAGCTTGCGGACGATCGCCTCGCCGATGCCGCCGGCCGCGCCGGTTATGATTGCGACTTTACCTTGCACGCCTGAATACTCCTTACCTACTCGCCACCAAAACCCGACTGCCCTGAGCTTGTCGAAGGGCTGCTTTCCCCCTTGGCGGCGGGAGAAGAAAAAGACAGTCCTTCGACAAGCTCAGGACGGTCGGGCACGGGGGTGAGCGCCGCGCGCCTAGGCCCGCTGATTCCCCGATCTCTCGGCAATATCGTTCGCCGCGATATAGCCGAATGTCAGCGCCGGGCCGATGGTCGCCCCCGCCCCCGGATAGACATTGCCGAACGGCGTGCCCGACTGGTTGCCCGCGGCATAGAGCCCGGCGATCGGCTGGCCCTTGCCATCGAGCACCCGGCTGCGCGCGTCGCATTTTAGCCCGCCCTTGGTGCCGAGATCGCCGGCGTTGATCGGCACGGCATAGTAGGGCGCGGTGTCGATCGGGCCGATGTTGGGATTGGGCGTCACCGTGGGATCGCCGAAGAACTGATCGTAGATGTTCATGCCCTTACCGAATTCGGGATCGATCCCGGTCTTGGCATAGGCGTTGTTCTTGGCGATGGTTTCCTTGAGCGCGGTGGCCGGCACATTGATCTGCCGCGCCAGCCCCTCGATGGTCTGGTCGCGGAATATGTAATGCCCCCACCAGTCTTTGGGAATCTTGCGCTCGGGCGTATGCGCCAGCGGCATCAGCCCGCCCGAGCTGAACTTGCGGCGGAACTTGGTGTCGAACACGTGCCAGCACGGCAGGTTCGCGCCGGTCTTCGCGTGATCCCGCATCATGCCCTGGCCAAACTGATCGTAGCCGCAAGCCTCATCGACGAAGCGCACCCCGTTGCGGTTGACGCAGACCGACCACGGCCGGCCGACATCGAAGGCGGCCTGGTGGATCTCGTGGAAGTTCGACGAGCCGGGCATCGGCAGTGTCATGGTCGGGATGAACCAGCCTTCCTCGGTGTGTTCGGTCACCGCGCCGATCTTCTCCGCCGCGATCAGGCCTTCGCCGCGATTGGCGTCCTCGGGCGAGGAGCTGTGGCGGGTGAGGCCCGGGAACGGGAAGAAGCGGTCGCGCAGTTCCTGGTTCCATTCGAACCCGCCCGCCGCCAACACCACGCCGTGGCGGGCATCGATCGTGTAGGTGCGGCCGAAATTGCTGACTTCGACCCCGGTGACCCGCCCGCCCTTGTCAACGGCAAGGCCTTCCATCCTGGTATCGAGCCTGAGCTCTACCCCGCGTTTGAACACCTGCTGGTATATCCGCCCCATCAAGGCCGCGCCCTGGACGAAGCGCTTGTCGCGCCGCGAGATGCCACGGGTCGAGCGGTCCGCCCAATAGCGGGCGATGACCTTGGCGGCGACGCCGCGCCAGCCCTTCTGCTGCATCATCAGCGGGAACATTTCGCTGAGGTCGAGCGAATAGCGGCCGAACAGCTTGAACCGGTTGAACTGCTCGCGCATCAGATCGTAGCGGTCGTCGCCCAGCTCGCGGCCGTCGAAGATCGGCGCGATGACCGCGCGGTCGGTCCGCGCGCCGGGCTTGAGCGCTTCGTAGTCGGGCCAGGCGGCGACGACCACCTCTACGCCAGTGCCCTTCATGTAGTGGACCATCTCGGACGAGGTATCGACGAAGGCCTCCAGCCGCTCACGGTCGACCGCCTTGGTGATGATTGCATCGAGATATTCGAACGCGCTCTCGCGGCTGTCGCCCTGGTCGCCGTCGAGCCGGTGGTTGGGCAGCCACATCACCCCGCCCGATACCGCCGAGGTGCCGCCGAACTTCTGCGCCTTCTCGACGATCAGCACTTTCATGCCGAGGTCGGCGCTACGCAGCGCTGCCATCGCCCCGGCCGCGCCCGAACCGACAACCACGACATCGTATGTCTCGTTTTCCGCCACAAATCCCTCCCGGCTTCCCTTGAGCGGCGAGAGCCGCTACTGGCGCGCGCAATCTGCGACGCCCGGCGCTTTGCCGCAAGGGCGGAATTCTAAACAGGATCGTACAATGAGCGAAAAGACATTCATCGCCGCGGCGAAGCTGGACGAAGTCCCTGCCGGGTCCAAGAAACTGGTCGAGCTGAACGGCACAGAAGTGGTGCTGTGCAACACCAAGGACCGGATTTTCGCTGTCAGGAACCTGTGCAGCCACGCTTACGAAAAGCTCGACTGCGGCAGGATGAAGAACGGCTGGATCAGCTGCCCGGTCCACGGCGCGCGGTTCGATCTGGAAACCGGCGAGCCGATGAACCCGCCAGCGGTGATGAAGATCGATGTGTTTGAAGTGCGGATCGAGGGTGATACGATCGAAGTCGCAGTTTGACGGGAACCGAGATGACCGAAGACACCCACCTCGAAGCATTCCGCGCCGAAGTGCGCGCCTGGCTTGCCGCCAACGCACCGCATGGCTGGCGCGAGGCCTATGCCGCGATGTCCCATGCCGAGTTCGCCCAGGCCCAGCGCGCCTGGTTCCTCAAGCTGGTCGAAGGCGGATATGCCGTGCCGCACTGGCCCAAGCAATGGCCCGGCGGAGGGCGCAGCCTGGCCGAGCAGAAAGTGTTCTACGAAGAGCTCGCCCGCGCCGATTGCCCGCGGCTGCTGCTCTCCTTCGTTTCGACCTATCATGCCGCCGCGACCCTGATGGAATGCGGCAGCGAAGAGCAGAAGGCGCACTATCTGCCGCGCATCCTCAAGGGCGAGTTCTGGTGCCAGGGCTTTTCCGAGCCGGGCGCGGGATCGGACCTTGCCTCGCTCAAGTGCAAGGCCGAAAGAGTCTCACGTTCTGGGGGCGACGTCTATGTGATCAACGGCCAGAAAGTCTGGTCGACCATGGCGCAATATGCCGACAAGTGTCTGCTGCTGGTGCGCACCAACAGCCAGGGCGTCAAGCAGTCGGGGATCACTTTCCTGCTGATGGACATGAAGGCCAAGGGCGTCACGGTGAAGCCGATCAACCAGATCCAGGGCGACCAGGAATATTGCGAAGTGTTCCTCGACGATGTCGAAGTGCCGGTGTCGGAGCGCGTCGGCGAGGAGGATCAGGGCTGGGCGGTGGCGCAGGCGACGCTTTCCTCCGAGCGCGGGCTGACGCTGATGGAACTGACCTATCGCATGCGCAGCCACCTTGCCCGAATCGCCCAGCTGATCCGCGCCGGCCACCGCGAGGAAGATCGCGGCGTGCTGCGTGACTTCGGACAGCTTGTCGCGCAATGCGATGCGGTCTGCGCGCTGGCCGACACGTTCATCGAGAACCGCATGAACGGGATCGAGCGCATCGGCGACGCCCAGATCGTCAAGAACTCCTATTCGCGGGCGCTGCGGGCCTATTCGCTGCTCGGCCTGAGGCTGGGCGGGATGGACGAGCAATACCGTAATGCGATCACCTATGGCGATCTCAACACCGGCAACTGGATGGCCGATTTCATGAACAGCTACGCCTGGACCATCGCCGGCGGCAGCGAGGAAGTGCAGCGCAACATCATCGCCGAGCGCATGCTCGAAATGCAGCGCGAGCCGAAGGGGTGGGTGCTGTGAGCGAGGAACTTCTTCAGGAACTGCGCGACAGCGCCCGGAAGGCCTTCCCCGCCGACAAGCTAAAGCCGCCGCGCGATGCGGCGTGGAAGCTCGCCGCCGAAATGGGTTGGCTGATGATTGCCTTGCCCGAAGCGCAAGGCGGCCTTGGCCTGGCGCGCGACGCGGCGGCGGCGGTGCATTTCGAGCTGGGCCGCGTGCTCTCCACCGCGCCGCTGATGCCGGCGCTGCTGGCGCTCGAGGGCATTGCCGCGGCCGAAGGACTGGCGGATCGCCAGGGCTGGATCGAGCGCATCTGCGGCGGAGACTACGTGCCGCTCAATATGCTGCCGGGCACGGTCGATGACAGCGGCGGCACGCTCACCGGGCGGCTCTCGGGCTTCTTCGAGGCCGATATGGCCGGGCACGTGCTCGCCGGCATCCCGGGCCGCTATGTGCTGATCCCGACCGATGCGCCGGGCGTGACTGTCACCGAACGCAAGCTGTGGGACGAAAGCCGCCGCATTTTCGATCTGGAACTCGCCGGCTTCAAACCCGATCTGGCGCTGATCGTCGCCGAGGGCGATGCGGCCAAGGTGCTGCACGACCGGATCTCGCCGGTCGCCCAGCTCGCCATCGCCGCGGATTCGCTCGGCGGCGCCAATGCCACGCTCGACATGACGGTCGAGTATCTGAAAACCCGCAAGCAGTTCGACCGCCCGCTCGCCATGTTCCAGGCGCTCAAGCACCGCTGCGCCGATCTCAAGACCCAGATCGTCGGCGCCGAAGCCCTGTTCTGGCAGCGCGCCGGGGACGAAAGCGCCAGCATCGCCGATCTCGGCATGGCCAAGGCATACGCCAACGACACCTACCGCATGGTCGTGGAAGAGGCGATCCAGCTCCACGGCGGCATCGGCCTCACCGACGAGCACAGCTGCCACCTGTTCATGAAGCGCGCGATGCTCAACCTGCAGCTCTCCGGCGGCGCCGACCACTGGCGCGAGGCGGCGGGGCGGCAGGCGATGGCGGAGTTTGCTTAAGAGTTCGATTCGAAATTCGCTGAAGAGCGTATTTCGGTTCGGCACCGGCCCTCTCCCCCTCCCGGCCGCCCATAGAATACAATGCCTTGGGTGGCCGGGAGGGGGAGAGGGCCGGTGCCGAACGATCCGAAACGATAGTTTCGGATCAGACACTAAGGCCGCATCACCGCGCCGCCGTTCACCCCGATCACCTGGCCAGTGATGTAGCGCCCCTCGTCCGACATCATCAGCGCGCCCATCGCGGCGATGTCTTCCGGGCGGCCGAGCTGGCCGGTGAGCGTCGCCTTGGCGAAATCGTCGACCATCTCGGCGGGCAGCATCGCGGCGAGGCGTTCGTGATAGATCACGCCCGGAGTGATGACATTGGCGCGGATGCCCTGGTGGCCGAACCGCCGCGCGACATGGCGCGCGAGCGCGGTGATCGCCACCTTGCTCATGCCGTAGCCGATCCGCACCGTCTCGCCCATGAAAGCCGCGTCCGAACTGGTGTAGACGATCGAACCTCCACCGCGCTTGAGCATGTGCGGCAGGGCATGGCGGGTGCACAGCACGAAACCGCGCGAGCCGACGCGCATGACCTCGTCGTAGTCCTCCATCGGCACGGTGAGCACGTCGTGCAGCGAATCGTTGTCGTTGAAGCCGGCGTAGTTGGCATGGAATCCGTCGAGCCCGCCGAACTTGCTTACCGCGAGCTCGACCATGGCCCCGATAGAGTCATCATTGCCGCCGTCGACGAAAGTGCCGATGCAGGTCGCGCCGGTCCTGGCGATGGATTCGGCTGTGGCAATGGCGCGAGGGCCGTCGATATCGCCCAGCACCACCGAAGCGCCTTCCGCCGCATAGCGCCGCGCCAGCCCATCGCCGATGCCGCCGGCGCCGGCGACGACGATGACTTTGCCTGTGAGTCTATCCTGCATCCGCCTTCTCCCCCTCCAGCCGCTTCACCGCCATTTCCCGCAAATCGGCCGTCTTGATCTTCTCATTGCCGGTCAGCGCATAGTCCGCGTCGGTGAAGAACAGCACCCGGCGCGGCACCTTGAAGCTGGCGACGTCCTGCTTCACGAAAGCCTGTATCTCCGCCTCGGACAGCACCGCGCCATCGACCGGCACCACGCAGCTTACCACCATCTCGCCCAGCAGCTTGTCCGGTACGCCCACCGTCTGCGTGCGCTTCACTCCCGGGATTCTGACGATAACCTCGTCCACTTCCAGCGGCGCGACATTGGCCCCCCCGGTCTTGATCATGTCGGTCAGCCGCCCGGACCAGAAGAACCGGCCCATCTCGTCGATATAGCCGCCATCGCCGGTGTGGTAGAAGCCGTGCTCGTCGAAGCATTCTTCGCTCGCCTTGCCGAGATAGCCCGCCATCAGCGTCGGCCCCTTGATGCAGAACTCGCCGATCATGCCCATCGGCACGGGTTCGCCGCTGTCCTGATCGACCATCATGATCGTATTGCCCGGCAGTGGTCCGCCCATGCTGTCCAGATAGACCTCGGGCGGGGTATCGGCGGTGAAGCCGGTGCAGACGGTCATGGTCTCGGTGGTGCCGAACGCCATCGGCACGTCCCATCGGGTGGAGACCGTCGGGTGCTCCCAGATCATCTCACCGCGGGGAATGTATTTGAGGCTGGAGAGATCGACGCTCGCCCAATTCTTCGCCGCCTGCAATCGCGCCCACTGGTGCGGGCGGCCGTTGATGAACTGGAGTTTCTCCTGCTCCATCAGCTCGAGTGCTTCCTCCGCCTCGAAATAGCGTTGCAACACCACCGCCCCGCCGGTCGATAGCGCCGAACCGACCACCATCGAGACATTGCCCGACCAGAAGAAGCCGTTGCCGGTCCAGGCGCGCACCGGCTGGTTCATGCAGAACGAGCGCGGCCAGCGCCACCACTGGATGGCGAAAGCGCGCTGCGAGTGGACGATGCCCTTGGGGAGACTCGTGGTGCCCGAGGAAAAGAACACGCCGCCGGTGTCGCCGGGATGCACCGCGTCGGCCCGGCCCAGCACCACGGCGTCGGAAACGTCCTTGCCGTGGCCGAGGAATGTGTCCCATCGCTCGACCGCGCCTTGCTCCGCGCTTTGCAGCGGATCGGTCCCGCCGGGAACCCCGCCCAGCGACACCAACCGCTGGAGGAAGGGGAATTTGTCCGAGGCGAGTTTGCCCGGCGCGAAACTGGCTATCGCCGGTTCCAGACCGGCCAGCATCGCGTGGAAATCGGTCTTGAGTACCTGTTGTTCGAACAGCAGCACCGAAATCTGCGAGGCGCGCAGCATGTAATCGAGTTCGCCAGGCGTCGAGAACGTGCTGAGCGCCACCGGCACACCCCCGGCGAGCGAAATGCCGAACAGCGCGGAAAGGAATTCCGGCCGGTTGGTCATCAAAATGCCCACCCGCGCGTCTTTGCCCATGCCGCAAGCGATCACTGCGCGCGACACATCCATCGCGCGGGCGAGCAGTTGGTCATAGCTCCAGCTAATCCGCTCACCGCCGCTGCGCAGCACCAGCGCCTCAGCCGGGCCAAAGCGCCCGGTGACCTCGCGCAGATAGCCGCCGATGGTCTGCGCGCCCTGGCCGGCCTCTTCGGCAAGCGGAATGCCGTGAGCGATGGAAAGTTTCGTCTGTTCTCCCATGCCGCCCACGTCGCACTGAATCCATTGGGCTGGCAAGAGCGATTGCAATTTGCCGGAGCCAATGGGAAGGAGGAGTCAAATAGGGAGAATGAAATGGGCAAGGTTGCGACGCTTTTGAGCGGCAAGGGCATCGAATCGCTGCGCGTGGCCGATGCCGCGGTGCCCCAGCCCGGCGCCGGTGAGGCGCTGGTGCGGCTTAAAGCGGCGACGCTCAACTTTCGCGACATCATCATGGCCAAGGGCCTGATTCCAGGCATCGCCAAGGAGCCCGATCTGGTGCCGCTCAGCTGTGGCGCGGGCGAAGTGGTCTCGGTTGGCGACGGGGTTAGCCGGGTCAAGGCCGGTGACCGGGTGTCGCCGATTTTCACCCTCGGCAACATCCGGGGCGAGCAGACCAGCTACGACATGCTCGGCGGTTCGGTCGATGGGGTGGCGCGGCAGTTTGCCGTCTTCCCGGCCGAAAGCCTGGTGCGCAACCCCGACGAGCTGGGCGATCTCGAAGCCGCGATGCTGACCTGCGCGGCGCTGACCTCATGGTCGGCGCTCACCGGATTCCGCCCGACCCAGACGGGCGAATGGGTGCTCGCCCACGGCACCGGCGGCTGCTCGATCGCCGCGCTGCAAATGGCCAAGGCGATGGGCTGCCAGGTGGCGATCACCTCGTCCTCGGACCGCAAGCTCGCCCGCGCCAGGTCGCTGGGGGCGGATGTGACGATCAACTACAAGACCACGCCCGACTGGGCCGGGGCGGTGCGCAAAGCGCTGGGCGGCAACACGGTGGCCAATGTCATCGACACAGTCGGCGCGGTGCAGTTCGACGACAACGTTTCGCTGCTCCAGCGAGGGCGGCCAGCTCTCCGCCATCGGCATGCTCGGCTCGGACTTCAGCTGGACCCGCCAGCAGGAGGGCGTCAACCTCGCCCCGATCGGCGTCGGCAACCGCGACCAGCACGAAGCGATGCTGGGCTTCATCGTTCAGCACAGGATCAAGCCGGTGGTCGATGTGGTCTACGACCTCGACCGCATCCAGGACGCCTACCGCTGCATGGAAAGCCATGCTTTCTTCGGAAAGGTGGGGCTGAGTTTGCTCTGAGCGGGCCTACCCCACCCCCTCCACTACCTTCTCAGCATCGAAAGCGATCGGCAGGCCCTTCATCCCCCAGACGCCGAAGAACGGCCGCCAGGTCGATGGCCCGGTGCGGCGCGGATTGGCGATACGCTGGGCGATCTGGTGCAGCCCTTCCTCCAGCTGGGCGCGGGCGATGAACTGTCCCATGCAAATGTGCACTCCCATGCCGAAGGCGATGTGCTTGACCGCCACCTCGCGCTCGGGATCGAATGCGTCGGGATTCTCGATCGCGGTCGGATCGCGCCCGGAAACGCTCACCGGGAAGAACAGTAGCGTGCCTTCGGGGATCAGGACATCGCGGTATTCGATGTCGCGGGTGACCAGCCGGGGGATGGTCGAAGTGGTGAGGTGGCGGAAGCTCTCCTCGATCACTTTCTTGCAATAGCCCAGATCCTCGGCGCAGCGCCGGTATATCTCGGGCCGGTCGAGCAGCACGCTCATCGTCAGGGTCAGCGCGTTCTTCGAAGTGTCGTAGCCGGCGACGAACAGGAAGATGAGCAGGTCGTAAAGCTCGCGGTCGGAAAGGCCGCCCAAATCCTGGGTGCGGATCAGGATGTCGAGCAGGTCTTCGTCCGCGCCATCGTGAGGCGCCGCGCGGCGCTTCGACACGAGATTCTGGACGAAAGCATCGAGCGTATCGGTCGCCGCCACCAGGCTGGGCAGCAATGTCTTGTCGAGGCTGACGCTCATGCCAAATGCTTCGAGCGATCCGCGCACCTCAGGGATCACGCTGGCCGGAGCGCCGACCAGCCCGCAGAACACGGTGATCGGAAACAGCGCCGCGAACTCCTCGAAATCGAACGCGCCCTTGGACGCCCATTCGTCTAGCAGTTCCGCGATGGTCCGCTGCATCAGAGCGCGGTGCCGGTTGGCTTGCTGCGGGGTGAACGCCGGGGCGAGCACCTTGCGGATGCGCTGGTGCGATTCGCCGGTCTGCGCCAGCAGGCTCTCAAGCTGAAACCGCCCCCAGCTGGTCCCCCGCGCGCCCATGATATCGACCACGCTCTCGTAAGCGCCGCGCATGTGGCGATCGAGATAGAGCAGGTCGCGCATCGCCGCGTATTGGGTGACGACCGGCCCGTAGGGGCAATTGGCCAGCCAGGGATGCGCCTCGCGCGCGCGGGCGAAATGGGGCAGCGGGTCCTCGGCGAACTCGGCCTCGTCCATCGGCAGGTAGGGGAGGGTCAGGTCGGAGAATTGTTGCATGGGGAGAACTCCCGAAATCGCGTCGCGCCCAGTCTAACGGAAGAGTGGCCCAACTGGAATGCAATCTTCCGGCGTGCCGGGGCAACTGGACGGGCGGTACAAGCGCGACTATCGACTAAGCCCTGGAGAGAGGCACAACAGCATGGCGCAAGCAGTCGATTACGACCTCATCGTCATTGGCGCGGGCGGCGCGGGCTTGGCCGGCGCGATCTGGGCGGCCGAGGCGGGTTGCAAGGTCATCATTCTGGAGTCCGAGGACCGCATCGGCGGATCGACGGCGCTGTCCGACGGGGTATTCAATGCGGCCGATACCAGCCTGCAACGCAAGCTCGGCCTGACGGACACGATCGACGACTATTTCGATTACTACATGACGCTCAACGCCTGGCGGCAGCCGGCGGCGCTGATCCGGCGGTTCTGCGAGGAGGCGACGCCGACGCTGGAATGGCTGATGTCGCTGGGGGTGACCTATCCCGAACGGATCGCGCACAAGCCCAAGCAGCCGGTGTTTCCCGGCTCGGTCGAGGGCGGCGGGCTCTATTCGGCGGGGACCGAATGGCCGCCGCGCGGGCATTGTCCGGTGGATGGGGGCTCGGTCTACACCAACGCCATGGAAAACCGCCGGGCGGTGCTGGGGATCGAGCTGGTGCTCAATACCCGGGTGCGCCAGCTGATCGTCGAGGACGGGGCGGTAAAGGGCGTCGAGGTCGAGGGGCAGACTTTGCGCAGCCACGCGGTGCTGCTCGCTTGCGGGGGCATCGCCAACGGGCCGAAGGAGATGATCCGCGCCTGGTTTCCCGACGCCTACGACGCGCTGCCCGAAGGCTATCATCCGCGCTTCGGCTCCGCCGTTGGCAGCCGTGGGGATGGCGTGGTCATGGCGCAGCAGGCGGGGCGCATATCATCGGCAAGAATTGCGGCCTTGCGGTATCGGGGCCGTTCCTGCCCTCGGCGGCGCCGGGGTTCCACGGTTATCAGCCGACGTCGGTGGTTTACGTCAACGGTCGCGGCCAGCGCTTCGCTCCGGAAACCGCGCCCTATGCGGTGATGCCTGGCCTCATCAAGGATCAGGACCACAACGTCTGGGGGGTGTTCGACGAGGCGGCGCGGCGGCGCGCCGATCCCAGCCGCAGCGGCTTCGCGCGGGGGTGGGACCCGGACTTCGTGCTGCAATGCGTGGCGGCGGGGGATATCGTCGTCGCGGATACGCTGGAGGCGCTGGCGGGGAAGCTGAGCATGCGGCCGGGCGCGCTGGCGGTGACGGTCGAGCAGTTCAACGAGGATATCGAGAAAGGCGCCGACCGCTGGTTCCTGCGTTCGATGGAGGAGCTGTTCCCGATCGCCCAGACGCCGTTCTATGCCTTCCGCCACACCAACACCGGCTTCACCCTGACCGGCGTCGGACCGCGGATCGATCCCGACGCGCACGCGCTGGATGAAGACGGCAGGATCATTCCCGGCCTGTTCGCCGCAGGCGAGGCCGGCGCCGGGGTGCTGGGCGAGCGCTATGTCGGCGGGGGCAATTCGGTGGCCAATGCAATTACCATGGGCAGGGTTGCCGGGATGACGGTGGGGCGGGAGTTGAAGGGGGCTTCGACAAGCCCGGCATGAGCGGTTTTTCGTTCAAGGGGTTTACCCACCCCCGCTCATCCTGAGCCTGTCGAAGGATGTTGGCGCGACTGTCGTGCAAGCACCCTTCGACAGGCTCAGGGTGAGCGGGACTAGTTTGGGATCGGGTTGGAATTGGGAGAGATGAATTGAGCCAGAAGTTTTCGATCGACGACCTGATCGACCCGCAGCTCTCGCCCGAAATGCGCGGGTACATCGCTTCGGTCGAGGCCAATCCGCCCAGGCTGACCGAGGATGCGATCCTGGCCGCCGCGCGCGACGCCACCGGGCTGTCGGACTTCGGTCCGGAGGACTTTCGCGAACGGCTCAAAATCCTGCTGGAGGACTGGAACGGCGATACCCGCGCCTATGCGCTCAAGCGCGCTTTCCTGCTCGACTATGCCATCCGCTACGCCAGCAACCGGCTGCTGATCCACGATCTGCTCAAACGGCACCCCGAAATCCACGACGAGCAGATCGAGCGCCCGATCATTGTCGTCGGCATGCCGCGTTCGGGCACCACCCATCTGCTTAATCTGCTCGGCGCCGACAGCCGGCTACGCTCGACGCCGCTGTGGCAGACCTATGCGCCAGTGCCCAATCCAAGGGAGCCGATGAACCCCGACGGCTCCGATCCGCGCTATACCCGGGTGGCTGAAAAGTGGGAGCAGCAGCTGGCCTCGAACCCGCTCAGCGCGGCGATGCACGCGATGGAGCCGGACCATTTCCACGAGGACGTCGAGCTGATGGGCCCCAACTTCGCCGGATACAATTTCGAATGGCTCGCCCGTTCGCCCCAGTTCCGCGACCACTACCTGTCGCACGACCAGACGCCGCACTACGAATACATGAAGACGGTGCTCAAGATATTCCAGTGGCAGGACGTCCTGGCGGGCCTCCCCCGCAAGCGTTTTGTCACCAAGTGCCCCCAGCATCTCGAGCAGCTGCCGGTGATCAGGAAAGTCTTCCCCGACGCGACCGTGGCGGTGACCTATCGCGATCCGGTCGAGGTAATCCAGTCGGCGATCACCATGATCGCCTATGGCGAGCGCATGTCCTACCCGGCGATCGATACCCAGGGCCTGCTCGATTACTGGACCGACCGGGTCGAGAGACTGCTGCGCGCCTGCGTGCGCGACCGGCCGCTATGGCCAGCGGCGCAGAGCGTCGATGTGCCGTTCGACCTCTTCATGAAGGACGATATGGCGGTGGTTCGACAGGTGCGCGCGAAGGCCGGACTGCCCGAGACGGAACAGGCCAACCGCGATGTCGCGGACTACATCGAGAGCCACCCGCGCGGGAAATACGGGCAACTGGTCTATCACCTGGAGCGCGATTTCGGGATTGCTCCGGCGGAACTGAGGAAGCGGTTCGACTTCTACTACGAGGCCTATCCGTTCCTCAAGCGGCCGGCGAATTAGGGGAGAACACACAATGGACCGCGGCGAACCGCTCGACATGGGCAAACTTTACGAGATCGAGGCCGCCAACGTGGCTCTGGTCAAAGGCTTCCTCGCCACCTGGCGCGAGCCGCTCAGGATCGACTTCGATTTCCTCGCGCCCGACGGCCTGTTTCGCAGCAACGACTGGACACCCACGCCGAAGAACGCCGCCGAGCTTCGCGAATATTTCAAAGGCGTGGTGACGGCGGGGGACCGCGTCGAGGTGGTCATCCACCAGATCTTCGCCAAGGGCACTATGGTGGCGATGGCGCGGACCGACACGGTCAAGGCGCCGGGCAAGCCCGACCGGATCTACGAAATCGCCGCCCATTTCACGATCAAGCACGGCATGATCGCCGAATGGACCGATCACGTCTATTCGTGGCGGTAGATCAAATCGGGATATCTGCCCGGCTGGCGACAAGCTCGCGCAATTCTGACAATCTTACTTTTCCGGTCTGGGTGCGCGGGATATCTTCGGCATCGACGAAGACAATCCGTCGCGGCACTTTGTAGCTCGATAGGGTCTGCCGGAGCGCCGTTCGAAGCGTGTCCTCGTCCAGCTCCGCCCCCTCGGCGCACACCACCGCCGCCACGACAATCTCCCCCGCCTCCTCATCCGGCAGTCCCGCCACCACCGCCTGCTCCACCTCCGGCAGCGCCAGCAGCACCGCTTCGACCTCAAGCCGCGAGACATTGGCGGCGCGGGTCTTGATGCGGTCGCCGAGGCGGCCTTCGGGGAACAGCCAGCCCTCGGTATCGATGCGGACAATGTCGCCGGTGGGGTAATATTGGTCGGGAGTGAAGATGTCGGCGCGGCGCTGCCTGTAGAGGCCCGCCATCAGCGCCGGGCCGCGGATCTGGACTTCGCCGATCTCGCCCGGCGGAAGCACCGCGCCGCTATCGAGATCGACCACACGGCGCTCGTAGCCGCCCAGCGCGCGGCCGAAACCGCCATCCTTGCCGGGCGGCAGCGGCTGATCGAGCGGGTGGGCGCTGTGGGCGGAAAAGCTCTCGGTCATGCCGTACATACGCGGAATTGGCGGCTTGCCCTGGCCTCCGGGGAAGCCGCTGAATTCGGGGATGTGCGACAGGTCGATGCCGCGCTCGACCGCGCGCCGGACCAGCAGCGGCTGGCGATCGCCCCAGGCGTTGACCCGGGTGACTTTGGCGCTGGAGATAAGGTCGAGCGCTTCGTCCACGTCGGTGCTTCCCGGCCAAACCAGCGTCGCGCCCATGCTCAACACTTGCAGGACGGTCGACATGCCGGCCAGCCAGAAGGCAGGGAGCAGCACCATCATCCGGTCCTCCGGCTGCAGCGCGAACATGCGGGCCAGCTCGGGCGAATGGCGGGCGAGCGCCCAGTGGCGGTGGACCACCGCCTTGGGCTGGGCGGTGCTGCCCGAGGTGTAGGCCACCAGCGCCTCGTCGGAGGGCGCAACTTGCAATTCGGCGGCGGCCAGCAGACCCGGTTCGATGTCCTCCGCTCCGCCAAGCAACAAGTCGAGCGGTTCCGCCCATGGCGCGCCGCCGGCCTCGTCGAACCAAACCGCACGCAGGTAAGGCGCATCGGCCAGGCAGAGAGCGCGCGGCGTCGCCGTCGCCAGCCCGGGCAACGCGGCCTCCAGCGTCGCCGCATAGTCATGCCTCAGGAAGCGGCGCGCGGCGATCAGGAAGCGGCAATCGCCGTGCCGCAGGACATGGTGAAGCTCGGCCGGAGTCGAAAGCGTGCTGACCAGCGTCACCAGCGCTCCGATCCGCAGAGCGGCCAGGAACGCCGTCAGCCACAGCGCGCCGTCCGGTGCGAGCAATGCCAGGCGCGCGCCCTTGCCCGCGCCCGCCGCCAGCAGCGCCCGGGCCAAGCGGGCGGAGCGCGCATCCAGTTCGGCATAGGTCAGCGCCTCACCCGGCATGACCAGCGCGGGATGGTCGGCGCGATTGCCGACGACATGCGCCAGCAGCGCGGGTAGCGTCGCGGGCGGCTCTTCGTTCATTCTAGCCCAGCCGGAATACCGGCACCACGGCATTGGCCGCGGGCAGCCAGTCGATCGTCACCGCGGCGTCGATCGCGATTCCATCGAGCGGCGCATCGACCAGCACCGAAACCAGACGCACGCCCGGTGCATCGGCGAATTCGACCACGACTGGCACCCGGTAGAGAAGCGGCGCATCCTTGTCCGCGCCCGGCGCCGGCAGGATTGTGTAGGAATAGATCCGCGCCTTCCCGGCATCGGCCCATTCTACCTCCTGCGACCGGCAGACAAAGCAGAAGGGCCCGGCCGGCCAGCGGAACGTGCCGCAAGCGCCGCATTTGGGCATGATAGTCCGGCCCTCACCGCCCGCCTGCCAGAACGGTTCGCTCCACGCGTCCATCGCCACATCCAGCTCGGCGAAGAGAGGGGTAATGCTGCGGGCGTTTGCCGGGTAGCTCATGGCTCATTGCTCAATATGGCGGCGGTCAGGGGATGCGGGGCCGGGCCGCCGGTGACCAGCGCGCGCTTGGCCCCGGCGATCTGGTTGACCGCTTGCCCACGCAATTGCTCGACTGCTTCGCGCACGTAAGTCATGCCGGTGACATAGCCTTCGGAGAGGTGCCCGCCGTGCGGATTGACCGGGATCGAACCGTCGAGCTTGATGGCGCCGCTCTCGACGAACGGACCGCCTTCCCCCTTCTTGCAGAAGCCGTAATCTTCGAGCTGCATCAACACCATCGGCGAGAAATGATCGTAGATGCAGGCGACATCGATGTCCCGCGGATCGTAGCCCGATGCCTGGCGCAAATGCTCCGCCAGCCCGGCGGCCCCGGCGCTGACGAAAGCCTCGGCGCTTTGCCCCATCCAGAAGAACCCCCGGCCCCAGTCGCGGTTGGCGACCTGGGCGGTGGCGGAGATATAGACCGGCTTCTGCTTCAGATCCCGCGCCCGTTCGGCGCTGGTGACGACGAAAGCCAGCGCGCCGTCGGTCTCCAGGCAGAAATCGAGCCGGCACAGCGGATCGGCGAGCATCGGCGAGGCCAGGTATTCGGCCATGGTCAAGTGCTTGCGGCGGATCGAGGTCTCGCGGGTAAAGGCCGCCGCGCGGCTGGCGATAACGATCTCGCCGAAGGCCTCGCGCCGGGTGCCGAATTCGTGCATGTGGCGCTGTGCCATCAGCGCCATTGCCTGGCCCGGCCCGCCGAGCCCGGCGATGCGGTGAAAAATGCTGTCCGGCGTCGAAGGCATGCGCCGCAGCGCCTGGCCATAGCGGTTGGCCGATTGCTGCCCGGCGCCGATGCAGACCACGGTCTTGGCCTTGCCGGTCTGAACCGCCATCGCGGCCAATTCAAGCACCCCCGCCATGCCGGCGCCGTAACCCGAAACGCAATGCGCGAACGTCACTTGCGGAATGCCGAGCATTTCGATGATCGTCGCCGCATCGAAGCCATGGGCGAAGAAGGTCATCCCATCGACATCGTCGATGCCGAGGCCGGCGTCGTCCACCGCCGAGAGCATGGCCTTGCCGATCAGCTCGTAGACCGTTTGCGGCAATGAGGTGCCGCGGAAGTAATAGGGCGTCGCACCGGAGCCGACGATTGCAGCCGCCGCTTTCGTCATGCGGCAGCCTGAACCGCAGGGTGCGGCAGGCGGAACAGGCGGCCTGCGTTGAGGCCGAGAATGTCGGCCTTGTCCGATTCGCTGATCTCTATGCCGTCGAACAGATGGGCGATGACATCCTTCGATTTGGGAAAAGTGCCTTCGTGGTGCGGATAATCCGACCCCCACATCATCGCCTTGGTGCCCGTCACCGAGCGCGCCATGATGCAGGCGCGATCGAACTGGAACGAGCAGGAGACCTGCCGCGCGACGATTTCGCTGGGCATGATCGACAGCTTGGGACGCACGAAAGTGTCGTGCTGGATATAGACTTCGTCCATTCGCTCCGCCGTCGCGGCCAGCCAGCTCGCGCCCGATTCGATGCAGCAGACCATGGCGCCCGGATACCGGTCGAGCACGCCGCCAGCGACCAGTTGCATGATCGTCTCCATCCCGTCGCAGGCCTGGATCGCATAGTTGACCACCGCCCCGCCCGGGCCGCGGAAGGAGCGCACGTCCTCGCGGCCGGTGCCGGTGTGCAGGGCGAAGACCATGCCGTATTCCTGCCCCGCCGCGAACACCGGATCCCAGGCGGGATCGGTGTAGAACGGCAGGCCCGAATTGCGCTCTATCCGGCTGGGCAACATGGCGCTGGTGAAGCCCATGCCCGCAAGCCGCTTGATCTCCGCCACGGTATTGCCGAAATCGCGCACCGGCAGGATGCCGCAGCGCACGAAGATCTCGCGGTGGTCCTTGAACAGGTTGTGGTGCCAGTCGTTGTAGACCTGGGCGGTGGCCAGTTCCGCCTCGGCGTTCTTGATCCGGAACGATGTGAGGGCGACCGAAGGAAACACGATCTCGGCATCGATGCCGTCGAATGCCATGTCCTCAAGACGGCCGGAAACCTCGCGGGTGCCCTTGCGGTGGCTGCGGCCGAACTCTTCGCCATCGGCGCCCATGATCACCTTCGGCCGGTTCAGCGGCGTCTTCATCGTCACTTCGTCACCGGCCAGCGACACCATGTATTCGCCGTGCCTTTCGGCGCGGATGCCGAACTTGCGCAGCGACGGCGGCAACCCCTCGGTCAGCAGGCCATCGGGTTCGATGATGTGGCCATCGGCGCTGAATACGAACATGGTGCTTCTCCTTGGGCCCCTCCCCCGGCCCCTCCCCTGAAGCGGAGGGGTGAAAACGATAGCCTGATCTTCTGCGCCCTCCCCGGCAAACTCAGCCGTGGAGCGAAGGCGGCGCGGTGGTGTAATCGTGCATGCCCTTGGTAGCGAACGTGCGCTTGGCGAAACGCCAGCCTTCGGGCAGCCGCACCAGCTCGTCTTCGTAAGTGCCGAGTACCTCGAGGTTGAGCTGCTTGCCCGCGTACTTGCCGCATTCGCGGATGATCGACTTCGCCGTCGCCCGGTCGCCCTGGACCTCGATGATCGCCGGGCTGTTGAGCTGGATCATGTATTCGAGCGTGCCGGTGATCCCGTTAGCGGCGGCGAGAATCGCCTCGTGGCCGGTCAGGCTCAAACCGATGCCGGGCACCTCCCAGACGCCGTCGGGCGCGAACGTCGCGACCATGGCGGCGAGATTGCCGGTGGTGGCGTTGTAGCTGTAGGCATTTAGCGTCTGCTGGACGGCGAACTCATCGCTCATGGGCTTCTCTCCTTGCATTTGTTGTTATCGCCGCTGTTGCTACATCGCACGGGACGCGGGCGCTAGAGCCAGATGACAGTACATTACCCCGCCGAAGTCCCCACATCCGCCGTCCACACCGCGCCGTGCACGCTGGCGGCGGCATCGGAGGCGAGAAACGCCACGACATTGGCGACGTCGCTCGCTTCGGCGAGGCCGCGCTGGCCGGAATAGCGCACCACCTTGGCGTGATCCATGTCCCTGGGCATCGCCAGCCCCACCCCGATCTCGGTCGCCATCGGACCCGGGCAGACCGCATTGACCCGGATCGGCTGCTCGACATATTCCATCGCCAGGGTCTTGGTCAGGTTGATCAGCGCCGCCTTGGTGGCGGCGTAAGGCCCGGTATAGGGCGTCCCCATCAGCCCGTTCGACGAGGCGACGTTGACCACATTGCCGCGCGCCGCGATCAGATGTGGCAGCGCCGCCTGGCTGAGAAAGAACGGCCCCGACAGGTTGACCGCGAGAATGCGGTTCCAGCTGTCTTCCGTGACATCGGTGAAGTGATCGAACCGCACGATTCCGGCGCAGTTGACCAGCACCGAAAGATCGCCCCGCGTTGCGACGCAATCGGCTACCGCCTCGAAACATTGCTCGCGCGAGGACACATCGAGCGTGCGGGTGATGATGTCGTAGCCGAGCGCGCGCAGCTCTCCCGCCGTCTCCTCCAGCCGTTCGCCCAGCACATCGGCGAGGTACAATGCATGCCCGTCGCGCCCCAGCGCCCGCGCCACTTCCTTGCCCAGCCCGCGCGCGGCGCCGGTGACGAATGCGGTTTTCCCGGTCATGTCCTCTCCATCCGCATCAAAACGCGATGCACACTTTCTGCGCCTGCCCGGCATTGCCCGCCATCCTCAGCGCCTTGTCGATTTCCTCGACCCCGTACTCGTGCGTCACCAGGCTTTCGAGATCATAGCGGCCCGAGCGCATCATCGCGACGATATCGGGCAAGGCCTGTTCAATCGGCGTGTCGCCGCAGCCGCCCATAGTGCCAGTTGCTGTAACAGACTTTCATCAGGTCAATCGCAACCGGCGCATGATGCACGCCGATCACCGCCAGCGAAGCGCCGCGCGGGGCGAGATCGGCGAAATTATCGATCACCGGGGCGACGCCGACGCAATCGGCGTAGAGCGTGGCGGCGCAGCGCTCGCCGAAAAAGCTCTGTTCGGCGCCGAATTCGGCCAGCGCCCGCGTGGCCAAGTCCTCCTTGCCGGGATTGCAGGTGAGGAGGCCGAACTGCCTGGCCTTGTCCAGCCGGAATTCCGAAAAATCGACGATCATCACTTTGTCGCAGCCATACCACTGCAGCATGATCGCGCAGGTCATGCCGATGATCCCCGCGCCAAACACGATGGCGCTCTTACCCGGCCCCGGATCGAGCGACTTCGCGCCGCGCGTGCCGACGACGAAAGGCTCGAACAGCACGGCGGTGCGCGCCGGAATTTCCCGATCGATCGGGAGCACGGAATAGCCCACTTCGCACTGCGGGATACGGATGTAGTTGGAAAAGCCGCCCACGGTCGCCATCCGGCTCATGTCGCGCAGCGCCTGGCCCTGGTTGACGAAGACCCGGTCGCCGATCTTGAGGCCTTCCACGTTCTCGCCCAGCTCGATAATTTCGCTGATCGCCTCGTGGCCGAACTCGTGATCGGCCCAGATCATGTTGTCGTCGCCGCCGTGCTGGTAGGCCGCGACATCCGAGCCGCAGATGCCGGTCAGCACATTCTTGACGATGGCGTCGTCCGGCCCGCATTCGGGGTAGGGCAGATCGACCACATCGACGCTGCCCGCGCCGCGGTAGATCGCCGCCCTGTAAGTCGAATTGCTCATCTGCCTCTCCTCAATCCGTCGCCATCAGTTCTACCAGATTTCCGTCGGGATCGCGAAAATAGACCGATTGCGACGCTTGCATCTGGTTGTCTTCGCGCGGGGACGGGCCGTCGATAATCTCGACCCCGTGCGATTGCAGCAGCGCCGAGGCTTGTTCGATCCGGCCGGAATAGCGAAAGCAGATGTCCACCGATCCTGGTGTCGGCCGCGCCGCGACGAGATCGACGCCGTTGCCCAGCTGGTGCACGCTTAGCTGCACCGCGCCGCCAATGCGGATCGCGCGGACGATGAGCCGACCATCGATCTCGTGGTTGCGGATCACCTCGGCGCCGAACAACCTTGCGTAGAACGCATGCGTCGCATCGACATCGGCGACGGTGATCGCGACATGATCGATCATCGAGAGCAGGGGTGCGGCCATGAGCCTGTCCTTTCAGATCGTCGAGCCCATCCAGCGCGCGAAACCATCGAACCATTGCGACTGCGGGACCACGAAGAACGAGGCGTAAGCAAAAGCGATCCAGGCGAAAGTGAACGGGAACGGCCAGCGCAGGCTCCCCTTCTTCCAGTCCGACCACATCGCTATGGCCAGCACGCCGAGAATGAACAGATAGGTCGGGTGCATGGCGATGAACAGGCCCTCGGGGCCGGTCCAGATCAGGTTGAACACCCGCGCCACGGCGGGAACGACGATCGCCAGCATCGTCGCCGAGACCAGCCGCGAATGCAGATGCCGGTCCTTGCGCAGCCAGATCGCGCCGCCGTAGAGAATGAACATAAGCGGAAAGTCGACCAGATCCGACCAGGCGAAAGGCTTGGCGAACTCAAACGGTGTGCCCGTCTTGCCCGAGAGCATCAGCGCGACGATCTGCCAGCTCGAAAGCATCATAACCGTGAAAAATGCGACCGAACTCCAGCCGAGGATGCGGTGCCATCTGTATTTTCTGGTCTTGATGAGGGTCGCCTGCGCCAGCACCAGGAACAGCCAGCCGGTCATCGCCCAGCCATGCAGGTGATGGACAAAGTCGGTTTCCAGCAATCTGGCGAAGAATGTGCCGTAAAAACCGATCCCGGTCATGGCGATCATCGCCAGCGCCAGGGGAATTCCGCCGCCAAAGGGGTTGGTGTTGCGCGCCGGCTTGCGTTTGGTCTCAGCAGGTTCCGCCGTGGTCGCCATTCTGTTCCTCCCTGATTTCTATGCAGTGTCGCAAGCAATCACCGCATTGCGCAACTCATAACTTTGCAGCATCGGCGGCACCCAGGCCATATCGGGAGGGCGGACCAGCCTGACGCCCGGCACTCGCAGCAGCTTGTCGAGGAAAACGCGGGTTTCGGTTATCGCCACTTGCCAGCCGGGGCAGAAATGCACGCCATCGCCGAAGCTCATCCAGGCGCCGTTGTTTCTTAGGCGGGCCGCGCGTGTGGGATCGAGCTTGTCTGGCTCCGCCCCGACAGCGCTTTCGTCGAGATTGGCTGAGCGGATATGCAGCGACAGCCGGGTTCCGGCGGAGATCGCCTCGCCGGTGGACTCGCGGTCATCCTCGTCCGCAGTGCGGTAAATCATCCCGGCGACGGGTTCGAGGCGGAGGATTTCCGAAAGAATCGCGTTCTGCTCCGCCTCATCGCCCGCGAGGAATTGCTCGCGCAGCGCCGCTTTGTCGAACAGGTGCCAGGCGGCGGCGACGATGAATTCGCGGGTCGTGGTCATCCCGGCCATTCCGAAGGTGGCGCATTCGACCAGCACTTCCATGTCCGAACGGCCTTCGTCGAGCAGCCGCGAAATCACATCCTCGCGCCGCGCGGTACGGCGGACCGCGATCGCCGGGCGAACATCGCGGTAGAAAAACAGCAAACCGTAGAACCGCGACTTGAGCGGCGCGATCAGCTTGCCCAGCCCGCCTCGCCAGGCGAGTGGCGTGCCGTTCGACTGCTCGATCCGGCGGGACATGGCATCGATATCGCTTTCGGTCAGGCCGACGATTTCCGCGACGACCGCCGCCGCCATCCGCAGGCTCATGACGTCGAGCCGCGCCCGGCCCTTGGCCCTGAATTGGGCGATCAGCCTCTCGGCCGATGCCTGCATCACCGGCAGGTGGCGCGTCTTGATCGCCTTGGGCGTGAAAAATCCGATGATCGCCGCGCGGCGCTGCTTGTGCGCTTCGCCGTCGAGAAAGAAGATCGAGGCGCGCATCGGATCGTTCTGCTCGACCGGGGCGACGCCGACCCCGCTCTGGCGCATCGCCTCGTTCCGGAGAATCTGGCGCAGATGCTCGAAGCGATCGACCAGCCGGGTGCCGGGCTCGGCCTTGACATAGCGGGCTGCCATTGCCGCCGTTTTGCTGTCGGTCTGCATCCGCTCCGGTCTGTCACCCTATTCCGCGAATTCCAAGCCCGCGCAACTCATTCGGCGTGGAATCGCATGCCAAATCCGTGCTAGCCTTGCGGCAAGAGTAGAATCCCTGGAGTCTGAACATGAACGCAGTCGATTTCGATCTCATCCCGGTGCCGCTGCTGCGCGAAGTGCCGGCCGACGCCTGGCTGCCGCCGGCCGACGTCCGCCTGATTTCCGCCGACGATCACCTGCTCGAGGAAGACTTCCTGTTCGAACGCCGCCTGCCCGAGGCTTTCCGCAGCCGCGCGCCGAAGAACTGGCGCGATGCCGAGACCGGGATTGTCCATGTCGAGATCGGCGGGCGCGCTTTCGATCCGCCGGGGATCGGCACCATCGGCCACGAATGCCCGGGCTTCTGGGACCGCGACGAACGGCTGAAGGCGATGGATTCGGAGCGGATCGAGGCATCGGTGCTCTATCACGGCCAGGCGCAGGCGCTGAACTACCTGATCGGCGCCGATCCGGAACTCTATTTCGCCTGCATGGACGTCTACAACGAATGGCTCGCCGAATATGCCAAGCCGACGAAAGGCCGGCTGGCGCCGATGGCGATCCTGCCGAGCTTCCTGAGACCGGAAACCGCGCACGACCAGATGCAGAAGATCAAGGCGCTGGGCTTCAAGGGCGTGCAGATGCCGAGCTATCCCAAGGGCGTGCGCTATAACAGCCGCGAACTGGACCCGCTGTGGGAAGCGGTGGTGGCTTCGGGCCTGCCGATGCATTTCCATGTCACCGCGACGCTCGAATTCAGCGGCTGGGGCTCGCTCGGGGCCAATCTCAACCGCAATCTCTCGCCGTTCCGCCCGCTGCTCGGCCAGCTGATGTTCTCCGGCCTGTTCGAACGGCACCCCGGCCTCAAGGTGGTGTTCGCCGAGGGCGGCATCGCCTGGGTAGCCGATGCGATCGTCTCGATGGACAAGATCGTCCGCGCCTACGACCCGATCGTCAGGCCCAAGCTCGCCGAGCTGCCGAGCACCTACTGGAAGCGCAACTGCATGGCGACTTTCATGGACGACGCCATCGGCATCCGGCTCGCCGACATCATCGGGGTCGACAACATGATGTGGTCGATCGACTTCCCGCACCCCGAAAGCGTCTATGCCTATACCGGCGAAGTGACCAAGGGGGTCTACGACGCGCTGGGGCATGAGGACGCGAAGAAAGTGCTCGGCGGCAACGCAGCGCAGCTCTACGGCCTCTGAGAGGGTGCCAGCGTGCCGCTGCCGGTGCTCTATCGCAATCACTTCCAGCTGGGCTACGTCGTGCGCAATCTCGACGGTGCGATCGAGACCATGCGCAAGAGTTTCGGCGTTACCCACTGGGAAGTGCGGCAGCTTCCGGCCAGCGCGCCCGGCCGCGCGCTCGGCAATGCCTGGGTCGGCGACATGCTGATCGAGCTGGTCGATGTCCGGCCCGAACGCGAGACGATCTACCATGACTGGATCCCGGACAGCGACGAAGGCCTGCGGCTCCACCACTTCGGCTACCTGATCGACAGCGAGGAGGAATGGCGCGAGACCATCGCCGGGATGGAGGCCGCCGGCATCGAGCCGGTGCTGGTCGGCGGCGCTCCGGGGCTGATGGACTGGTATTATGCCGATACCGTCAAGTTGCTTGGCCACTACACCGAGCTGATGCGGTTTACCTCGGAAGCGGGCAAGGGCTTCTGGGCGAATGTGCCGCGCAATTAGAGCTTAGGAGAGGCGGCGTGGATTTCGGCGAGAGCGAAGACATTGCGGCACTGCGCGATCTGCTGCGCCGCTTCATCGCGCGCGAGGTCACCCCCGCAATGCCCGCGCAGTGGGACCGCGACGATCACATTCCGCGCGCAATGCTGGTCAAGCTGGCCGAAACCGGCGTCTGCGGGCTGACGGTTCCCGAACAATTCGGCGGCATGGGCCGCGATGTCATGGCGATGACGGTGACCATCATCGAGCTGGCGCAGTGCAGCACCGCGCTCGCCGGGCTCTATATCATGAATGCCTGCTATGGCGGACTTAACATCGCCGGTGAGGGCACCGAAGAGCAGCAGCAGCGCTTCCTGCCCGGCTTGGCCAAGGGCGAGATTGTCTTCGCCTATGGGCTGTCCGAACCCGATGTCGGCGCAGACCTCGCCAGCGTCACCACCCGGGCCGAGCGGCGCGGCGATATGGTGACAATCAACGGCGCCAAGCGCTGGTGTTCGGGCGCCAACTTCGCCGATTACATCCTGATGCTGGTGCGATCCGGCGATCCGGAAGCGCGCTACAGGAACCTCTCGATGGTGCTGGTGCCTACCGATGCGCCGGGCCTGTCGATGCATTCCGACGGCGCGATGGGCGTGCGCGGCATTCCGGTCAACGACGTGCTGTTCGACAATGTCGAAGTGCCGTTCGCCAATGTGCTGGGCGGCGAGGCCAAGTGGAACGAGGGCTGGTCTTTGCTGGCCGGGCCGGCGCTGGAGATCGAGAAGCTGGAGACCCCGGCGCTGGCGCTCGGCGTCGCCGAGGCGGCGGTGGCGGAGGCCTGGGACTACTCCCAGCAACGCAAGCAGTTCGGCGCGCCGATCTGCACCATCCAGTCGATCCGCCACATGCTGTCCGACGTCCAGACCAAACTCCAGGCCTGCCGCCTGATGCTGATGAGCGCGGCGAGCAAGGTGCACAACGGCCAGCCCAGCGCGGTCGATACCTCGATGGCCAAACTCTACGTATCGGACACCGCGCGCGAGATCGTGCTGACCTGCCAGCAAGTGCTCGGCGCCTATGGCTATGCCCACGGCTTCGCCATGGAGCGCTATGTGCGGGATGCGCTGGTCATGCCGATCTGGGGCGGAAGCTCGGCGATCCAGAAAAACAACATCACCAACCTGATGCGGTTGCCCAGAAAATGAACGAACGCAAATGATGGAGCCCTGGGAGCGGAATTGGTCTGGCCTTGCCGACTGGGGCAAGCTGCCGCGCCTGCACCCTACGATCCCGGCACTGCTGGCTCATGCGAAAGCCGAGCACCCAGATCGCGAAGTTCTGGTGCTCGACGAGCAAACAACTATCTATGGCGATCTGGAGGAAAAATCGGCGCGGTTCGCACGGCAATTGATCGCCGCCGGAGTGGGCAAGGGCGACCGCGTCGGCGTGATGCTGCCCAACGACGAGACATTTCTCGTCTCCTGGCTCGGTATCGCGCGGATCGGGGCTATCGCGGTAACGCTGCCGACGCTTTCCAAGCCGGCCGAAATCGCCCGGATCGTCGCCCATGCCGAACTGCCACTGCTGGTCGCGCCGCGCCGCTATCTGCACCACGACTATGCCACGCGGCTCGGCGAGGCGCTCGCCCACAGCGAAGAGCCGCCAGAGATGTGGATGTGGTGCGGGGAGGACGACCACTGCCCCCGATGGGCGCATCGGATCGATCCCGGGCATGGCGAGGCTGCTAGCCCCGAAGCCCTGACCGCCGCCGAAGCCGCAGTTTGCCCGGACGATCCCGCCGCGATCATCTATACCTCGGGCTCGACCGCCGAGCCCAAGGGCGTGATCCATTCGCAGGGCAGCTTCATCCGCGCCGGGCTCAAGCTCGCCGCCTCGTTCGATTACGAGCCCGGCGAGCGTGCCTTCGTCTCGATGCCGTTCTTCTGGGTCGGCGGGCTGACCACGACGATGCTATGCCTGATCTGCGCGGGCGGAACCATGCTGGCGAGCCGCAAGAGCGGGGCGGAACTGCTCGATTTCATCGAGGAACAGCAGACCACGGCGGTGGTAAGCTGGCCGCACATCATCCGCAATCTCGCCGGCGATCCGAGCTTTCCGGGTCGCAGGTTCGCCCAAATGCGCAACGGGCTGTTCTACGACGCCCTGCCGCCGCACCGCCGCCCGGCCCACCCCTCGCTGATGGCGACGCCGATCGGCATGACCGAAACCAACGGACCCTACACGATCGTCGATCGGCATCTCGGCGAGGAGCAGCGCGGTTCGCTCGGACGGATGATGCCGGGCTTGCAGGCGCGGCTCGCCGATCCCGACAGCGGCGCGGTGTTGTGCGAATGGGCCGAGGACGCGCGCGAAATCGATTCCGCCCGGCAGGTGGGCGTGCTCCACTTGCGCAGCGATACGATGATGCTCGGCATGGTCAGGCGCGAGAGCAGCGACATATTTACCCCCGATGGCTGGTACGCGACCGGCGATCTCGTCGAATTCCGCCAGGGCCATTTCCACTATCACGGCCGCGCCGACGATCTGATCAAGGCGCACGGCGCCAATGTCTCGCCGCGCGAGGTCGAGGCGGTGATCGCGAAAATGCCGGGGGTTGCCGCCGTGCACGCGGTGGGCGTGCCCGACCGGGAGCGCGGCACGGTGGTCGGCGCGGTGGTGGTGCCAGAGCCGGGGTGCACCCTCGATGCCGAGACCATCCGCAAGGCGGCCTTGCGCGAGCTCGCCAGCTACAAGGCGCCGCGCATCGTCCGCATCTGCCAGGCTTCGGACATTCCGGTGCTGCCTGCATCCAAGATCGACCGGCTCGGGCTCATCCGCATGCTCGAAGAAACGCGCTGAAGCGAGGCGCTACCAGAGCCGGTGCAGCCGATCGCCGAACAGCGCGTGCGCCGGGTCCGCCTCGCGCCGCTTGCCGACTTCGAACCGCTTGCCGAACACGCCGCGATCCCAGTCGGCCAATCGTCCCAGCGGCGCCACCAATCCATCTGCACCTTGCGTTCGGCGATGCGCCACTCGCCGTCTCGCTTTTCCATGCGGTCGAGATAGCGGCCGTACATGGTGAGATCCCTTGGCGAACCGTCCTTGCCCGGCAGCCGCTCGTAGGCGCGGTAATAGGACTGAACGTATGCTTGGTCGCCCTCGATGCGAATCATCACATTGGTGATCGAATGCAGCGTCTGGTCGCGAATTCGAGCACGGGGATGCAGAAATCGACGAAGTTCTCGGCCGTGCCCTGCCAGAAGATGTGATCGTCGATGGCGCCGGGCCAGTAGACTCCGAGCAGCAATTCGCGGTCGCAGCGATCGACCGCGTGGCAATAGCGGTAGAGCACATCCTCGATCGCCACCCGATCCAGCAGTTCTTCGATCTTGGCCGCATTGTCCGCGAGCTTGCCCACGCTTGCCTCCCTTTGACCGGGCAAGGCTTATAGAAGTTGCCGGAGCTAATCCAGCCGGTTACCAGCTGTGGCCATGCCCCTTTCCGCCTTCGAAACGCAAATCCGCGAAGCACTTTCAGCCCGGCCCGAGGCGGTGGCGATCGATTTCGACGGCGCGGCCTTCACCTGGCGCGAGGCCAGGCAAGTGACCGATGCGGTGGAGGCCCTGCTCTGCCGAGCGGGTGTGCCGCAATTCGGCCGGATCGGCCTGCTGGGCCGCAGCCGCCCGTTCCACTTCGCGGCGCTGTGGGGAATTTTCGTCGCGGGCCGGTGCACCGCGATGATCCATGCTTTCCAGCCGCCGGACTTGCTGGCGCAAGACCTTGCGGAGAATCGCTGGCCCATCGTTTTCGGCGAGGAGCGCGACTGGACGCCGCCGGTGATCGCCGCCGCCGATGCCGCGGGAACCGCCGGTTACATGTTCACCAGTGAACCGGCCAATCCCCTGGCCTGCGTCACCGCTCGCGACGTCCCCGCACCCGCCCTGCTGGCCCAGCCTGAGGGGGACGCCATCGTCCAGCTGCTGTCCAGCGGCACCACCGGCAAGCCCAAGCAGATTTACCTGTCGCTCCATTCGATCGACGATCTGATCGAGCGCACCCGATTCCAGTTCTCCTCCGGCGGCGCGGGCGAGAACGCACCGCAGATCCTCGCCTGGCCGCTGTCTTCGCTCGGCGGGACAAATGCGGCGCTGCCCGCCGCTTCGCTCGGACAGGTTCTGGTCATCCAGGAACGCTTCGACGCCCCGCGCTTTCTCGAACAGCTGCGCAAGTACCGGCCGACCTTCCTGTCGATCCCGCCGCCGGCGATGGCCTCGCTGCTCCAGCTCAACCCCTCGCGCGAGGATCTTGGCTGCATCGAGCTCTATTTCAACGGCGCCGCCCCGCTCGATCCCAATGTCCGCACCCGGATGGAAGACGAATATGGCCTGCCCGTCGCCAATGCCTATGGCGCGACCGAATTCGCCGGGATCATCTCTTCGTGGGTGCCCGAGGACTTCGCCCTGCTCAAGGCCAAGCGCGGCAGCTGCGGCCGGGCGCTGCCTGGGATGGAGATGCGCATTGTCTCCGAAGAGACCGGGGACGTGCTGCCGAGCGGCGAAACAGGCCTGGTCGAAGCGCTGGTGCCGCGCGTTTCGGACCAGTGGGTGCGGACCAACGACCTCGCCTATCTCGATGCGGACGGCTTCCTGTTCCTCCAGGGCCGCGCGGACGATGCAATCATTCGCGGCGGCTTCAAGGTGCATCCGGAGGAAGTCGCCGAAGTGCTCCGCCTCCATCCCAAGGTCGCCGACGCCGCGCTGATCGGCATCGCCGACGAACGGCTCGGCCAGGCGCCAGCGGCGGCGGTGGAGGTCCGGGCTGGAGCGGATGCGCCGACAGCGGAAGAGCTTGAGGCGTGGCTGCGCGAACGGTTGCCCGGGTACAAGATTCCGGTGCGCTGGGTAGTGGTCGATGAAATTCCCCGCACGCCGAGCATGAAGCCCCGGCGGGAGGGGCTACGGGCGTTGTTCGCGTAAGACCAGGCCTACCAGCGCGCGCGGACCCATTCGCGCAAAGCCGGCAGATCGACCTTGCCGCTCGACAGCATCGGCATCGCCCCCGCCTCGATCGGCAAGATGCGCCGGGGGACCTTGTAGTTGGAGAGCTTACCGGCGACGGCGGCCTTCACCGCCGCCTCGTCGAAGCTCGTGCCGACCACCACCGCCGCGACCACTTCGCCACGCTCGGCATCGGGCAGGCCCAGCACCAGGCATTCGCTCGCGCCGGTAATCAGGCGGAGCACCGCCTCGACCTCGCGCGGCGAGACATTGGCGCCCGAGGTCTTGATCATCTCGCCGAGCCGCCCGGCGATATAGAAAAACCCGTCCGCGTCGATCCGGCAGAGATCGCCGCTGCGCCACCAGCCCTGGGCATCGAACACCTCGCTACGCGGCCGGCCGTAATAGCCCTCCATCATCAGCTCTCCGCGAAGCCACAGCTCGCCCACTTCGCCCGGTGGCACGTCTTTGCGCGTTTCGGGATCGACGATTCGCGCCTCGAACCCGGGCAGCAACTCGCCCAGCGAGCCGCGCCGGTGCTCGGGCTGGTCGGTCTCGTCAGCGCTCATGGTGAGGGCGCTGCCGGCTTCGGTCATGCCATAAATGTTGTGGCGCAGGTCCATATCGGTAGCGCGAATGTGCGGCGGCATGATTGCGTGGAGATTGCCGCGCCTGAGCGAGGAGAAATCCCGCGCGGCGAAGCTCGGATCCTGGGCATAGCGCGCGGCGACCGGAGCATAGCCATTGGTCTGGGTCGGACGTTCGCGCTCGATCAGGTCGAGCACTTTCGCCGGATCGGTGGCATTCGAACAGACAATCCGTGCGCCCGCGACTAGCGTGCCGATCAGGCCGAAAGCGAAACCCGCGATCCAGAACCAGGGCGAGGTGGCGAAGAGAATGTCGCCGGGGCCATATTCCCGCACCCGGTTGATGTTGGCAAGGTGGCGGATCAGCGTGCCGTGGGCATGGATCACCCCCTTGGGTTTGCTGGTCGAGCCCGAGGTATGGACAATCACCGCGCGGTCCGCCGGTGTCACCCGCGCTTCGGCGAATTCGAGCAGGGCATCGTCGATGCTGTCGCCCAGCGCTTCGAGCGATGCGATCGAACAGTCAGGATGAGCGCCCGGAAGCGGCGCGGCGAAGCAGACGCGGCGAAGCCAGGGCGCGGCAGGAATGGCGAGGGGCTGCGGCGCGGCGAGATCGAGGCTTGGGAAAGCCTTGGGCAGCATCTCGGTAAAATTCTGCGTGCGGTAGCCTGGCGTCGCGAGGAGAAAACGCGCGTCCGAATTGGTCAGGAGCCAAGCCAGCTCGTCGGCGGTCGATAGTGTGCTCAGCGGCAAGGCCACCGCCCCGATCCGCAGCGAGGCGAGCAGGCAGACGACGAAATCCGGCGAATTGGGATAGAGCAGCGCGACATGGCTGCCCTTCCCCGCGCCTGCCGCGATAAGCCCCTTGGCCAGCCGCCGCGAGCGCTTGTCGGCCTCGCCATAGGTCAGGCGCTCGTCATCGACCACAACGAGATCGTCGCCGGCGCGTGCGGGCAAGTAGTGGCGCCACAGCTCCGGGAAAGTCAGTGGCAGCGATTCATCGCTCACGCGGGCTCCGCCTCCGGCTGGCCGACCTGTTCGCGCGAGCGCAGATAGAGCACGGGCTTGACGAAGCGGTCTGGCTCGTCGAGCACGGCGCAAACATGGCGGCCGACTTCGGCATCGGTGAGCCAATCCGGCCTGGCCGAGGCGCGATTGCTCTGGCCCGCCACCATCGAAACCACGATCAACTCGCGCAACTGCGCCCCGGCTTTGCGTTCCTTGGCGAGGCCCCGGTAAAGCATCCGCAGCGCCGCCTGACCGATCGAGACATGCGCCAGGCCGGGAAAAAGGAAATCGGCGGTGCCGCCGCCGATGCCGATCAGCGTGCCGCTTTCGGGCATACGTGGCAGGAAGGACTTGGCGGCGACGAAATGGGTCAGCACATTGGCGCCCAAGACATCCCCGAGTTCGCCGGCGCCCCAATCTGCAAGAGGCTGCACCCGGCTGGCGGCATTGACCGAAATCACCGCATCGGAAATCCCGCCGAAAGCCGCGCTGGCCTCGTCCCACAGGCGCGCCGCGCCTGCTTCGGTCGAAATGTCTCCGGCGACCGTGGCGATATTGCCGCCCAGATCCTGAAGCTTCGCCGGATCGCGCCCCGCGGCCACCACCCGGCGCCCCGATTGCAGCGCCGCCGCGACAATGCCGCGTCCGACATCGCCGCCGGCGCCGACAACCAGCAGAGTTCCCTTGGCCATATGTGCACCCCGCCCGGACCGATATGGCCTAGAACAAAACCTTCGAAATGTGAATCACCTCGATCCCAAACCCGACCATCCTGAGCTTGTCGAAGGATCGATTTTTCTTCAAGCAATTGCACGCGAGACACGAAGAAAAGGACAGCCCTTCGACAAGCTCAGGGCGGACGGTGTCTGGTTCAGATTAAGCGTTCACCGCATTACGCCGATTCCATCGCCGTTTTGGCCGCGTCCTTGATCCAGTCGCCGCTGTCTTTCGCCTGCTCATATATATCGAGGTGGACGATCTTGTTGTCGGCGTTGAACCGGTAGACCGCGATGACATTCTTGCGGATGAACTGGTCGCCTCGGGTGTGGCGCTCCTCGATCTCCTGGAACAGCGCATTGCCGGCTTCGGTGACGAAGAATTCGGTGAATTCGAACTGCGTCCCGCCCGCTGCCCAGCCCGCGAGAAATTCGCAATATTCGGCGAAATCGAACGTCTCGAGATAGGCTCCGACCCGCTTGAACGTGGCGACGTCCATGCATTCGCCCATCGGTTCCCAATCGGCGGCGGACTTGACTCCGGCGGCGAGTATCTGCGCCTGAATCGCGTTAAAGCGGTTGACCACTTTGCGCAGCGGCCCCTCCTGCGCGACTGTCGCTGTCGCGGTGGTGTAACTCGTCATGTTAAGTCTCTCCCGTAAACCCAACTGTCCAGGGCCGAATGGAACCAGGCGAGGCGCACTTCCTGCCGGGTCAGCGCCATTTCCGTGAGCGCCGTATTGCGCAAGCCCGCTTGCTGGCGCTGCATCTGGTCGTAATCCTGCTCGAGCGCGACGAAATAGTCGAAATGGTCGCCCTCGGCGATGTCAGTGAGCGGTTCGCGCCGTGCGGCACGCTCCGCGGGCGGCACCCACATCAGGTTCACGACATGCCAGGTGCAGCGGTTGGGATCGTTGTCGGCAAGCGGCGCGGACATGATCACGGTCGCCTCGCCGGCGCGGATCGTCATGAACAGATTGGGGAAGACCAGATGGAAATGGTTGTCCGCCATCTGGATGTCGGTGAGGCCGGAGACGTCGAGGCCCTTGCTCGCCCAGGTCTCGCGGGTCGCTTCCTGCAGCAGTTCACGCCCGCCGCGCTCGGTGGTGAACTGGGGTATGCCATCGGGCCCGCGCACCGCATCGACCAGTTCCTCGAACCGCGGCAGCGCTTCGGCCACCGCCGGGAACGTCGCGGTAAGGCCGCGGATCACATCGACCAGCGCCTCCGGCCCAAGCTCGACCAGATTCGACGCGCCGAACGGCCCGGTAGCGACAGAGTGATCGCCGAAGAAGAAGTAGCGCTCCTTCGATTCGTCCATCGCCGGGATCAGCTCGGGATGAACGGCCTGGATGTGGTAGCCCTCCTGGAAAGCGTCCATCACCACCTTCCAGTTGCATTCCAGCCGCTCGCGCACGTTGAGCCCGACGGGGACCATCTCGTCGAGCTTGTAGGCGGCGAGCTGACCGGCCACTTCGCCGAGGAAATCCGCGAGCGGCGCCGCTTTTGGATCGGGATTGATGAATACGAACCCGGCGAAGCACTCCGCCGAGACCCTGACGAGCCCGAGATCGTCCTTGTTTCCGACGAACTCCTCGACCGGCCCGTCGTAGTCCGGCTTGGCGACAGAGAGGCACTTTCCGTCGAGTCCGTAGGACCAGTTGTGGTACGGGCAAGTGAACCGCGCGGAGCTGCCCTTGCCCTCGCAAAACGCATTGCCGCGGTGGCGGCAGGCATTGACGAAAGCGCGAACGCTTCCATCCTTCTGCCGCACCAGCACATAGGACTGGTCGAACAGCCTGTATTCCATCCAGTCGCCGGCTTCGGGAATTTCGTCGGCCCGGCCCGCCGCCTGCCAGACCCGCATCCACATGTTCTCGCGCTCGGCCTCGGCGTATTCGCACGAATGGTAGCGGTCGGTCGAAACCCGCATGCGGAAGGGCGCGAAGTCGATGTCGCGGACATAGGCACCCTTATCGACGAGCTCTCCGGGTCGTTCCATTCCCATAGACTGCTCCTATCCGCGGATTGCGGCAAGCGCCTATCCCACGGAATGAGTCGAATCAATAATAATTGTCACGCAACATTCTTATTTTATGCTTGACCGCATCGGCGATCCGGAGCAGCGCTCGAAGCATGCAGGTTGAGGGACGAACATTGCTGTTTTCGGGGAAAGCCGAAAAGCCGCAGCCGGGTTCCGGACGCGGTCCGGGGCGGCCAACGCGCGAGCAGATCGAAGCGCGCAACCGCGAACTGCTGGATACTGCGCTCGACCTGTTTCTCGAACGGGGCTTCGAAGGAACCACGATCGAGGCGATCATCGACGCGGTCGGGATGGCGCGGCGCACCATTTACACACGATACGGCGACAAGATCACGCTGTTCAAAGCCGCGCTACAGCGTGCGATCGACGACTGGGTGGTGCCGGCCGAACGGCTGCACGCGGCCGAAAGCGGCGATCTCGAGGAGACGCTGATCCGGATCGCCCGGATGATGGTGGCCAACGTCAAGAGCCCGTCCGGGATACGTCTGGCGAGGATCGCCAACGCCGAAGTGTTCCGGATGCCCGACATTGGGGCCTATCTGTGGGAACGGACCGCCGAGGTCGCGCTCACCTATCTCGTCGAGCTGTTCCGTCGCCGACTCTACCCGGCCGCCAGCGGGACACTCGCCGAGGATGCGGCCGGCGCATTTCTCATGCTCGTCGTCGAAGGCGCATTTCAGATGGTGACCTGGAGCCGGCTGTCCGACGAGGAATTCGACCGCCAGATCGTCTACCGTACCCGCCTGTTCCTCAATGGAGCGCGTTCGATTGGCTCGGCGCCCTCCCCCAGCAGGGGAGGACTTTAGCTAGCTCCGCCTTCGAGCAATTTGCGGATGTTCGAAGAGAATATCTTTTCGAGTTCGTCCGGGTTGTAGTCGTCGAAATCGCCAAGATAGTTGAGCGGCTCCTGCACACCCTCGACATGCGGAAAGTCGCTGCCGAACACGATCCGCTCGACCGGAATGTGGTTTTTCAGATCCCCGACATCGTCCTCGTAGAACGGCGAGACCCAGATCTGCTCGATGAACTGGTCGCGCGGGTGTTTCTTGAACGCCTGCGGCATCTGCCCATACGCCCGGTCGAGCCGCTCGAACAGCGGCTTGACCCAGCTGGAGCCGTTCTCGACCGAATAGACCTTGAGCCCGGGATGCCGGTCGAACACGCCGTGGCAGATCAGCGCCGAAATCGAATCCGAAATCGCCCGGCCGATCAGATCGACCGTGGCGCGGAAGGTATCGGCGAGGAACGGACGGTATTCGCCGTGCCCGCCCGACCACCAGCCGGTGATCCGGTCATAGCCGCTGTCCGAGCCGTGCAGGCAGACGAAGATGCCGGCATCGGCACACCGCGCCCAGAAGGGATCGTATTCCTCGAAACCGAACGAGCGGCTGCCGCGAATGTCCGGCACCGGCGCCGGGCGGATGTTGACCGTGCGGGCGCCGTGCTTGAGCACGAATTCCAGCTCCTCGACCGCCTTGCCGGCATCGGTCAGAGAGATGAACGGCACCGCGAACAGCCGGTCGTCGCGGGCAAAGCCCCAGTCATCGACGATCCACTGGTTGAGCGAATGGAACAGCGCGGACACGACATCGCCGCGCGCGCCGATCCGCTCCTCGATCACCGAAGCCAGTGTCGGGAACACCAGCGAGGCGTGGAGACCCTGCGATTCTAGCTCGGCGATGCGGCCTTCCGCGGTGCGCCATGATTGCGGCGGCACGATCGGCCGGCCCTGCACTTCCTTGCGGGTCGCGCCTTCGGGATTGTCGCCGCGAAACCAGGCCTCGGCCGCGCCGGGCCGGGCGACCACGGCGAATGTCGGGTTGGGGATGAATTCGGACAGCATGCCGCCGAGCACCAGCTTGTCGCGCCCGTCCTTCTGGACGAAGTAGAAATCCTGCTTGAACCGGTCGGGCAGATAGCGGGTGAAAGCATCCGCCGCCTCGTACATGTGCTGGTCGCCGTCGTAGACGGGAAACGGCAGTGCGGTCATGATCCTCGTCCCTTGATCCGCCGCCTTCTTCCACCCAAACGGAGAGGCTTTCAACCCGCAAGCGGAAGGGCTACGCAGCGGTTATAGAACAATCCCGTGCGAGGAAGCCCGAATGTCCGACCTCATCCTCTACGACCTTTCCGAAGGCATTGCGACGATCACGCTCAACCGCGCCGAGCGGCGCAACGCGCAGAACCCGGAAATGCTCGACGCGCTCAACGATGCCTGGGAGCGCGCCGCCGAGGACGACGACGTGCGGGTGATCCTGCTGCGGGCGGAAGGGCCGCATTTCTCGGCCGGTCACGACACCTCGATGAAAGACCGCAAGCCCGAGCCGGCGATGTCGAAGGAATACATCGAGAAGTACGGGACGATGGGGCTCTACAAGTGGGAGACCAAGCGCTACCTCGGCTATTCGCGGCGCTGGCGCGAGATTCCCAAGCCCTCGATCGCCGCGGTGCAAGGCGCCTGCATCGCCGGCGGGCTGATGCTGGTCTGGCCCTGCGACCTGATCGTCGCGGCGGATAACGCGAAGTTTTCCGATCCGGTGGTGCTGATGGGCATCGGCGGGGTCGAATACCACGGCCACACCTGGGAACTCGGCGCACGCAAGGCCAAGGAGCTGCTGTTCATGGCCAGCTCCGTCACCGCCGAGGAAGCACGCGAGCTGGGCATGGTCAACCGGGTGGTGCCGGCGGACGAGCTGGACAGCGCGTCGCGTGAAATGGCGCTGCGCATCGCGCAGATGCACCCGCACGCGCTCGCCATGGCCAAGCGGGTGGTCAACCAGACGCTCGACATCCAGGGGCAATATGCCGCGCTGCAAAGCTGCTTCGACATCCACCAGCTCGGCCACGCCTCGGCCTATGTCCAGTCGGGGCAGTTCGTGCTGACCGATCACCAAGGGATCAAGAAGGCAACCGGCTGACATTTTGGGAGAGCATCATGGCAAGAGCAAGCGAAGCGCGGGAATGGGCGGCGAGCGCGCTGAAAGGCGTCGGCGATTCGCTTTACACGCCGTTTTCGGGGCCAGACGGCGACGAGATCGACTGGCCAGCCTACCGCCAGCTGGTGCGCTATTGCACCGGCACGCTCGGCCATCCGCTGCTGTGGCTGACCAGCGGCCTCGCCGAATTCTGGTCGTTGACGATTCCCGAGCGCAAGCACCTGCTCGAAGTGGCGATCGAGGAAGCCCGCGCGATCAATCCCGAAGTGGTGATCCAGGCCTGCACAGCGACGATGTCGCCCAAGGATTGCCTTGAGCTGACCCTGCATGCGCAGGAAGCCGGGGCGGACATAGTCTATATCCAGACGCCGCCGATGGAATTGCACGGCGGCGAGGGGGCCTTGCGCTTTTTCCAATACATCGCCGAGCGCACCGACATTGCCCTTGGCTTGTTCAATTCCGGCTCGTCGAACTACATGCTGAGTCCGCAGGAGTGCCTCGAACTCTATGGGCGCATTCCGGCGATCTGCGCGATCAAGGACGGCACCTTCCGCCCGCGCCTGAGCCGGGCGCTGGCCCTGGCCGCGCCGGGCTTGCAGGTGTGGGAATGCGACGATTTCGCCCTGACCTCGGGCTGGGCCGCCGAGGGCGTGGTCTGTAAATCGGCGCTCGGCACCGCCGGGTACCTGCGCGACTATCCGGGCGACAATCGCTACACCCGCTGGCTCGAACTGGTTTGGGAAGGGCGGATCGACGAAGCGCTCGCCTCGCAGCGCGACGCCACGGACGCTCCGTTCAACACGGCGTTCAGCACGTGGCTGACGCGCTACCCCGGCAGGCCGGACTACTTCACCCACTGGGGCGAAGTGATCAAGGCGGGGGCCGCCGCGCTCGGCTTGCCGATCGGCGACTGGCCCCATTCGCGCCCGCCCCAGGCGCTGCTGCCCGAACAAGCGAAGAGGCAGATCCGCGAGACCGCGGAACAGGCCGGTATCCTCAACATCGCCAGCAAAGCGCTCGCCGAGATGGAAAAGGTGGCGGCCTGAACGGGCAAGCACCAATGCATATCTCGCACTGGGCCGAAGTGCAGCCCGACGCGCCGGCGGTGATTGTCGCCGGTTCGGGCGAGACCGTCACTTTCCGCGAGCTGGAGGACAACGCCAATCGCGGCGCGCAGCTGCTGCGCAAGCTTGGCCTCAAGCGCGGCGATGCCTTCGCGCTGTGGTCGGGCAACAACCCCCGCTTCCTCGAGATCGCCGCGACGATGGGCCGGACCGGGCTCTACATGGTGCCAGTCGCCTCGAAGCTTCGCGCCGGGGAGGCAGCCTACATCATGGACGACAGCGGGGCGAAGCTGCTGATCGTCGATGCGACACTCAAACATGCGGCAGAACTTGCCGCCGATCTGGCTGGCCTGTGCCCCAGAGTCGCCCATGCCTATGCAATCAGGGGCGATCTGCCGGGCCTGCCGCGCTGGGAGGACACAATCGCGGCATTGCCCGCGACCCCGATCGCCGATCCCTCGGCGGGCCAGCAGATGATGTATTCCTCGGGCACTACCGGTCGGCCCAAGGGCGTGCAGCGGCCACTGTCCGATGCGCCGCACGATGCTCCTTCGGGCTTCGGCATGTTCATGCGGCACCGCTACAAGACCCGGCCCGGTACGACCTTTCTGGTTTCGGCGCCGCTCTATCATGCCGGCCCGTTCGCCATGGCAACAACCGAGCAGAGCCTGGGCGCGACCGTGCTGCTGTTCGAGCGCTTCGACGCCGAGGAAATGCTCGCCGGGATCGCGCGCCACCGGCCCGAGCGCGGGCAATTCGTGCCAACGATGTTCGTGCGCCTGCTCAAGCTGCCGGTGGACGTGCGCGCGCGCTACGATGTCTCCTCGCTCAAGCTGGCGATCCATTCGGCCGGGCCCTGTCCGGTCGAGGTGAAGCGGCGGATGATCGAGTGGTGGGGGCCGGTGCTCGACGAGATCTACGGCGGCACCGAGAATGTCGGCTCGACCATGATCGACAGCCATGAATGGCTGCGCAAACCCGGCTCGGTCGGCAAGGGCTTCACCTGCACGATCCACATCTGCAACGACGAAGGCAACGTGCTTCCGCCCGGCGAGACTGGAACCATCTGGTTCGAGGGCGGCGCTGCGTTCCGCTATCTCGGCGACCCAGAAAAGACCCGCGGCTCGTTCCACCCGCGCGAGGCCGGCTGGGCGAGCTTCGGCGATATCGGCCGCCTGGACGAGGACGGCTATCTGTTCCTGTCCGACCGCAAGGCCTTCATGATCATCTGCGGCGGGGTCAATGTTTACCCCCAGGAAGTCGAGGACCTGTTGACTTTGCACCCGGCCGTGGCCGATGTCGCGGTGTTCGGCGTGCCCGACGCGGACATGGGAGAACAAGTGAAAGCGGTTGTCGCACCGGCCGACTGGAGCACCGCCGGGCCGGAGCTGGAGGCCCAACTCATCGCCTACTGCAAGAGCCGGCTGGCGACGCTGAAGGTTCCCAAGTCGGTTGCCTTCGAGCGCGAACTACCGCGCGATCCGGGCGGCAAGCTCGCCAAGCAGGCGCTGCGCGATCGCCATGGGGCCGGACTGGCCGCTTTCGGCGAATAGTTCAGCGGCATGCCTCCATCGCCTCGCGGGCCAATTGGGCGAGGCGCGGGAATTGTTCGGCGCGCTGCGCGGCCTGGGCCGAAGTGGCGGTACCGCGGATTACCCTGCCCTTGATGCCGTGGAATATCGCGGCGAGGCGGAACAGGTTGAAGGCAATGTAGAAATCCCAGTCGGGGATGCCATCGCGCCCGGTGCGGCGGCAATAGGCGGCGATGTAGTCCGCTTCGCTGGGCAAGCCGAGTTCCATGGGGTCGCGCCCGCCGATGCCGGCGACGATATCGCCCGGCACCCGGTACATCATCGCGTGATAGGCGAAATCCCCAAGCGGATGACCAAGGGTGGAAAGCTCCCAGTCGAGCACGGCGAGCACTTCGGGCTTTTCGGGATGGAAGATCATGTTGTCGCAGCGGAAGTCGCCGTGGACGATCGTGGTCTCGTCGCCTTCGGGGATGGCGCCGGGCAACCATTCGGCGAGCACATCCATGCTGGCGTCGCGCCCTGCTTCGGTGTCCTCGCGGTACTGGCGGCTCCAGCGCGAAATCTGGCGGGCGAAATAGTTGCCCGGCTTGCCATAATCTTCGAGGCCGATGCTCGTGTGATCGATGGCATGCAACTTAGCCAGCGTGGCGTTCATCGCATCCGCATAGGCCGCGCGATCCGCCTTGGGCACTTCCGGAAACGACGTGTCCCAGAAGATGCGCCCCTCGACCATGCCCATGACGTAGAACTGGGTGCCGATGACGCTTTCGTCCGCGCAGACGCCATGGATCGGCGCTACCGGGAAATCCGTCTGCCCCAGTGCCTGCTGAACCCGCGCCTCACGCAGCACGTCGTGGGCGCCGGGGAGCAGCTGGCCGGGCGGCTTGCGCCGCAGGACATAGCGAGCTTGGGGCGTCGAAAGGCGATAGGTCGGATTGGACTGGCCGCCCTTGAACTGTTCGACCTTGAGCGGCCCGGCAAAGCCCGCGACCTCCGCTGCCATCCAGCGCGCCAGCGCCGCTTCGTCGAAGCCCAGGCCTTCGCGCACCGCGCCGGCTCCGCTGTTCTGTTCGCTGCGGGACGTCATGTCACGCCACCGCCCTGGCTTCGGCCAGCGCATTGCCGAGGCCCGCTATTCCGCTTCGCCGGCATTGAGGGTAATCGCAATCCTGAGGCGCGATGTGCCGGCCGGCACGGTCGGCGGGCGAATGCCGCGCACGTCGAAGCCCTGGGCCTGGAGGACGGCGGCAATTGCCATCGCGCGCGCATCGTCGCCAATGACGATCGGCAGGATTTGCGAGCCAGTCGAGACCCCCAGAGCGGCTTCGGCGAGGCGAACTCGCTCCCACAGCAGGGTGCGCCGGGCGGGCTCATTGCGCAGTACGCCGAGTGCGGCGCGCACCGCCGCGGCCATCAGCGGCGAGGGCGCGGTCGAGAAAATGAAACCCCGGCCGCGATTGACGAGGAAGTCGGTGACCACCGCCGGGGCGCAGATCAGGGCGCCCTCGCAGCCGAGCGCCTTGCCGCAGGTCCTGAGGGTTATGACGTTGCCGCGCCCATCGAGCCGGTGGGCAAGCCCGCGTCCGTCGGGGCCGAACAGACCGGTCGCATGAGCTTCGTCGATCATCAGCACGGCGTCGTGGCGGTCCGCGAGCGCGATGAGGTCGTCGAGCGGCGCCCGATCCCCATCCATGCTGTAGAGGCTCTCCACCGCGATCCAGACGCGCCCGGTACCGCCCTGCGTACGCCAGGCGCGGACAGCATCCTCGAAGGCATCGGCATCGTTATGCCGCACCGCCACGCTTTCCGACCGGCCGAGCCGCATGCCCTCGTGTGCCGAGGCGTGGATCAGCTCGTCATGGACGACGACATCGCCGCGCTGCGGCAGCGTCGCGAACAGCGCCGAATTGGCGGCGAAGCCAGAGGAGAACCAGAGAGCGCGCTCCGAGCCGAAAAATGCCGCCGCTTCGGCTTCGAGCGCTTCGTGCTCGGGGTGGTTGCCCCGCAGCAGCCGCGAACCGCCCGAGCCCACCGGCACGCCCCGCGCCAGCGCCGCCTCGACCGCGTCGGCCAGCACGTGCGATCCGGCGAGTCCGAGGTAGTCGTTCGAGGAGAAGTCCGCCCCTTCACGGCCGGCGAGCGTCCGGCGGCGCGAAATCGCCGAAAGGCGCGCGAGGTCGGCCTCCTGCGCGTTGAAGCGGCTGGTCATTCCGCTGCTTCGAGCCTTGCGTGTGCCCGCCCACCAGTCATTCGCAGGGGTTCTTCGCTTTCCATCGGCCGCAGGCCCAGCCGCGCCAGCATCGCCGCGTCGGCATCGTCGCCGGCATTGGGCGCGGTGAGGAGCTTGTCGCCGGTGAAGATCGAGTTCGCGCCCGCCATGAAGCACAGCGCCTGGGTGGCTTCGCTCATGCTCTCGCGCCCGGCGGAAAGCCGCACCATGCTGAGCGGCATCGTAATCCGCGCGACAGCTACGGTGCGCACGAATTCGATGTCGTCGATCTTGGCCAGCGGCGTATCCGCCAGCATGTCGCCCAGCACCGTGCCCTTGACCGGGACCAGCGCGTTGACCGGCACGCTTTCCGGGTGGCGCGGCAGAGTCGCCAGGGTGTGGACGAAGCCGACGCGATCCGCGCGGGTCTCGCCCATGCCGACGATGCCGCCCGAGCAGACATTGATCCCGGCGCTCCGGACATGGCCCAGCGTCTCCAGCCGGTCGCCCAGGGTCCGGGTAGTGATCGCCTCGCCATAATATTCAGGCGAAGTGTCGATATTGTGGTTGTAATAGTCGAGCCCCGCCGCAGCGAGCTGATCCGCTTGCCCGGGCGTCAGCATGCCGAGCGTCATGCAGGTCTCCATGCCCAAGGCCGAGACGCCCTTCACGATCTCGACGATGGCGGGCATGTCGCGGTCCTTGGGGTTGCGCCAGGCCGCGCCCATGCAGAAGCGCTGGCTGCCGGCATCCTTCGCCCGCGCCGCCGATTGCAGCACTTCGCGCACGTCCATCAGCTTGCTGGCCGCGACGCCGCTGTCGGCCTTGACCGACTGGGCGCAATAGCCGCAGTCCTCCTGGCAGCCGCCGGTCTTGATCGACAGCAGGGTGCAGAGCTGTATCTCGTCCGGCGCGTAGATAGCCCGGTGCACGCTCGCCGCATGAAACAGCAACTCGGTGAACGGCAGGTCGAACAACGCGGCGATTTCCTCGCGACTCCAGTCGGTGCGGGGTTCAATGCGCATGGGCTGCCTTCCAGTCGCGCTTGATCTTCTTGGCGAGCGACCATTTGTGCACTTCTGTCGGCCCGTCATAAATGCGGAAGGCGCGGATCTCGCGGAACACCTGCTCGACTATGGTGCGGTCGGTGACGCCGATGCCGCCCATCACTTGCACGCATTTGTCGGCGACCCGCATCAGCGCCTCGGACACCGCGACCTTGGCCATCGAGCTTTCGGCGGTGCCGAGCGAGCCGGTATCGAGGACGCTGGCGCACCAGTCGACGATCAGCTCGCATTGCTGGAGGTCGATGAGGTTCTCCGCCAGCATGAAGCCGACGCCTTCGTGATCGATCAGCTGCTTGCCGAAAGCCTCGCGGCGGCAGGCGTAGCTGGTGGCGATCTCCTGCGCGCGGATGCAGCAGCCGAGCCAGCGCATGCAGTGCGACAGGCGCGCGGGCGACAGCCGCACCTGCGCATATTTGAAGCCTTCGCCGGCCTCGCCCAGCATCTGGCTGGCGGGGACGCGCAGCTCGTCGATGGTCAGGGTGGCGTGGCTGCCGGGCATCGATGTGTCGATCGTATTGGGAATTGCGTCGATGCGGATCGCCGGATCGGGCAGGTCGACCAGGAACATGCAGGCTCCTTCATCCGCTTTGGCCATGACGATGCCGACGCTGGCCCCTTTGTAGCCGGTGATGAAGGTCTTGCGGCCCGAAATCACCCAGTGGTTGCCGTCGGGCCGGCACATGGTCTTCATCATCGAGGGATCGGAGCCGGCGCCGCCCCAGTCGGCCGGTTCGGTCATCAGAAAGGCCGAACGGGCGCGCCCTTCGACCAGTGGCGTCAGGAACCGCTCCTTGAGCTCGGCGCTGCCGACCTTGCCGAGGAGGTACATGTTGCCCTCGTCGGGCGCGTTGGTGTTGCAGGCCAAGGGCCCGAGCGGCGACAGGCCGCTCCTGATCAGCACCAGCGCTGTCTCGCGCTGGGTCATGTGCGAGCCGCCTGGCAGGATATGCGGGCTCAGCACCCCCGCCGCCCGCGCCTTGTCCTTGAGTTCGTCAACCAGCTCGTCGGTCGGCGCGCCATGGTGATCGCGACGGGGGTCGCTTTCGTAAGGAACGACAACATCGCGAACGAATGTCTCGACTCGTGCCGCGATGGCGGCGGTCAGTTCTGGTCCGGCTCCGGTCATGCCGCCCCCTACCGCGCCGCGCCGCCGACAGCAATCTCAGAACAGCTGGTGCGGCGTCAGCTCCACCCCCAGCATCGCCGCGCCGAGGTGGCGGTAGGCATCGGTGTGGCAGGCAGCATGCTGGGTGGCGACATGGATGTCGCGAAAGCGCGTCTGCAGCGAGGAGCCATCGTACACCGGGGTCGAACCCGCCCTGGTGTAGGCCCAGTCGACGATGGCGGTGCACTCGCCCGTCACATAGTTCGCCATCAGCCGCGCGGTCAGCACTTCCTGGGGTGTCGGCTCGCGGCGCTCGATCCCGGCCTGCCAGATGCGATCGACCCAAGTCCACATCATCGCACTCGCCGCTTCGTAACGCAGCATCTGCTGGCCGAATTCGTGGCGGAAGACCGGGTCCTCGCCCATGGTCTGGCTCGGGTTCATCGAGGCGCGCTTGGTCTTGCCCAGCTCGACCATGTCGTCGAGCGCGCCCCGGGCGATGCCCAGCGCGACCGCGCAGTGCGGGAACGACAGGACGACGCGCAGCGGCAGGTACTTTGCCGGAATGTCGTAGACGCATTCCATCTGGTGCAGCTTCCAGCTCAATGGCTCGGGCACGAAGGCGTCATCGATCTCGACATCGCAGCTATCGGTTCCGCGCATGCCGATGACGCGCCAGTTGTCGAAGAATTTCCACTGATTCGCCGGCACCATGGCCATCAACAGTTCGGGATGGCCGTCGGCATCGAGCACCGGACTGCCGTTTTCCCCGAGAATCAGGCAAGTGCCGGCGACGAAATGCGGGTCCGGCCCGCCGCTGGCGAAAGGCCAGCGCCCGGAAATGCGATAACCGCCTTCGACCACCCGCGCCGTCCCCCTGGGCGCAATCACGCCGCGCAGGCGCACATCCGGATAATCGCCGGTGAGCTTTCGCACGGTCTCTTCGCAAAACAGCCCATTGCCGATCGATTGCGATGTGCCGACCATCATCAGCCAGCCAAGCGAGCCATTGCCCCGCGCGCACTCGAACACCGCCTCGGTCGCTTCGCGCAGGCCCATCTCGAGGCCGCCATAGGCCTTGGGTGTCATGATGCGGCAGGCGCCGGTGGCTTCGATCTCGTCGAACAGATCGGCCGGGAACCGGCGCTCGGCGTCGATCTCGCCCGCGCGCGCCGCCGCCTTGGCCGCGACCCGCCGCACCCCTTCGATCACTTCCGCGAATGGCGTTTCCGTCCCGGCGCGGCCTGGTTTGGTATCGAGCATGTTTCTACACCGTGTCGTAGCTGTTGTTGTCGAGCATCGCGATCGCCGCCTTGACCGCATGGGCGGTATTGAAGCTTTCGGTCTGATAGGTCGGGTGATTGAGCAGGAATGTCGCCAGATTGATGGAGAGGTAGGCGGCATACTGGTGCATCGTTTCGGCCAGGCTCGGCATGGCGATCCCGCGGGCGATCAGCTCACTGCGGTAATGCGCCACCAGTTCGCGGTCGTGGGCGCGCCGGTCGGCGAGATCGAGGCCGTTGCAGATGTGATAGGTCGCTTCGAGCAGCCCATGCTCGCGCCGCACCAGCGGATCGAAGAAACCCGGCGTGCCGTCGGCCTCTTCATAGAGATTGCCGAGGTGGGTGTCGCCGTGGATCAGGCAATTGGGCGAAGCATCGGACAAGGCGGCGGCATAGAGCAGAATGCGGCGCAGCCAGTCGGAATCGAGGAATTTTTGCGGACAGGCCTGGCCGCGCGGCATGGCGAAGTATTTGTCGCATTCCGCCGCGTCGAAACCGGCGTGGTCCATGTAATCGACGAACATCGCCGCACCGTTGTGGTTGAGGTGGCCGTACTTGGCATCGAGATCGGCGCTGCCCCAGGTCCGCGAATGGAAATCGGCGAGCGCGGTCAGCCGTCGCCGCACCTGCTCGGGCGAGTTGGGACGCAGGCCATGCTGGAAGGCCACATCGCGCAAGCCCAGATCCTCCATCAGGATCATCATCTGCTTCTGCCCGGGGTCCATCTGCTTGAAGAAGACCTCGGGCATGGTGAGCCCGAGCCCGGGCATGATGTTGTAGGCGTCATACTCCATCTCGAGCGACTTGTAGGTGTACTCGCGCCCGCGCTTCTTGGTCGCTTCCTCGAACTGGCCCTTGAGCATGACCGACCGGGGCAGGCCCGCCGCATAGGCCTCCGGTCCGGCATCGAGGTGGACCCGCAGCACGGTGGAAAAGCCGTGATGCGCCTCGTCGATCCGCAGCGCGGTGATTCCCGGGTTCTGGAAACGATGCGAGAGCGCCGCGTTGAGCACAGCGGGCGTGATCTCGTCCAGCTCCACCGGCAGCGGACCGATCGGCATTTCGTAGTCCATCTGCGCTTCCTCTCCCGCATCGCCCCGCTTGCCGGTACGAGCCACATTGCCGCTGTCGGAACGATAGGCTAGCCTCGATGCTCCCGGCTTGCGCAATGCTTGTCAAGCACGGTGTCGAAGGGGAGAAGGCCGATGGGCAAGTTGCGGGTCATCCAGTGGGGAACAGGTTCGACCGGGCGGCATGGGTTGCGGGCGATCCTCACCCGGCCCGATATGGAACTGGCCGGGGTCTACGTCGCGCGCGAAGAGAACGCCGGGAGGGATGCCGGCGAACTCGCGGGGCTGGCGCCCTGCGGCGTGACCACGACATCGGACAAGAATACCATCCTCGCACTCGACGCCGATTGCGTATTCCACGCGGCCCGCGCCTCACGCGACATCGCGTCACTGGTCGATGAGATTTGCGGCCTTCTGGGTTCGGGCAAGAACGTCATCACGATCGCCGCCAGTCCGCTGATTTACCCGAAAAGCCTGGGGGATGCGGTGGTAGCCCAGCTTGAAGCGGCCTGCCGCTCAGGCGGAACCTCATTCCACGGCACCGGGATAGAGCCCGGCTGGGCCGCCGAGGTGCTGCCGATCACGCTATCGGGGCTGCTCTACAAGGTCGAGCGGATGACCATGCGCGAGATCATGGACTATACGAGCTACGACAACGCGCAGACGCTGTTCGACGCCATGGGCTTCGGCCACCCGCCCGATGCCGATGGCGGCAAGGCGCGGGGCGCGCACATCCTCGCCAATTTCGCCGCGCCGCTGATGATGATCGCCGAAGCCACCGGCGCCGCGGTGGACGACTATGTCTTTCACTTCGACACCGCGCTCGCCGACCGGACTTTCACTATTCCCGCCGGAGAGATCGCCGCGGGTACGGTCAGCGCCATGCGCTTCGGCGTCTCGGCGATGATCGGGGGCCGCGCGGCGATGATGGTCGAGCACATCACCCGCGTCGGCAAGGGCCAGGCGCCCGACTGGCCGCAGGGGCGCGGCTGGCGGCTCGATGTCGAGGGCGTGCCCTCGTTCCGCATCGAGGCCGACATCGCGATCAATCCCGGCGAGGACGACAACGAACAGGCCTGCCTCGCCACGGCCATGCACGCCTTGAACGCGATCCCCCATGTCTGCGCCGCGGCGCCGGGAATCCGCACTTTCCTCGATCTGCCGATGATTGCCGGGCGAGACCTGTTCGATTGAATTCGCGGAAAGGCGAAATGGGCGCAGAGGCCGAAACCTTCGATTTCATAATCGCCGGCAGCGGCGCCGGATCGATGTGCGCGGCCCTGGTGATGCGCAAGGCCGGAAAATCTGTGCTGATCCTCGAAAAGACCGAGGCATTGGGCGGCACCACCGCGCGTTCGGGCGGGGTCATGTGGATACCCGGCAACCGGTTCCTCAGGGAGGCCGGGATCGAGGACAGCGCGGAGAAGGCCGCGACCTATCTCGAATTCCCTGATCGAAGACGACCCGGCCACGCCGGGCGCAAGCCGCGAGCGGCGCACGACCTATCTGCGCGAGTCGCCACGCATGGTCGATTTCCTGGTCGAATGCGGCGTGAAACTGCAACGGGTGCGCTATTGGCCGGACTATTACGACGAGTGTCCCGGCGGGCTCGAACAGGGACGCAACGTCGTCGCCCGATTGTTCGATGTAAACGAACTGGGTCCGTGGAAAGACCGGCTGCGGCTCAACTGGCTACGCGTGCCGGCAAGCCACGAAGAAGGCCAGAAGATCAAGAACTTCAAGAACTCGTGGGCCGGGCGCTTGACGATGTTCCGCGTCGGCCTGCGCGTCGCGCTGGGCAGGCTCACCGGCAAGCAGAGGGTCCCTTCGGGGGCCGCGCTGCAGGGACGGATGTTGCAGGCGAGCCTCAAGGCGGGCGTCGAGTTCCGGCTCAACGCGCCGGTCGTGGAACTGGTGGTCGAGCATGGCGCGGTCACGGGCGTGATTGTCGAACAAGGCGGGCGCACGCAAAGGATCGACGCGCGCCTCGGCGTCATGGTCAATGCCGGCGGCTTTTCGCGCAATCGGCAAATGCGCGACCGCTACATTCCCGGCACCAGGGTGCAATGGTCGAACACCGCCCCCGGCGATACCGGCGAGATGATCCTGGAAATGATGCGCCACGGCGCTGCCGTCGCCCAGATGGAGGAGATGGTCGGTTTCCAGATGACGCTGCCGCCGGATACGCCGGACGACGTCGTCCGCCCGCCGATGCAATCGACCACCGCCGCCCCGCACGCGATTCTCGTCGACCGGACAGGCCTTCGATACCAGAACGAGGGCGGCTCCTACATGGCCTACTGCCGGGGCATGCTCCAGCGCGACAAGACTGTTCCCGCCGTGCCGAGCTGGGCGATCCTCGATGCCCAATGCCTGCGCAAGACGCTGATTGGGCTGGCCCCCAATCCGCTGACCATGCGCAAATGGGAAAGCAGCGGGTTCCTCAAGAAGGCCGCTTCGATCGAGGAACTGGCCGGGAAGATCGAGGTCGATCCCAAGGTGCTCGCCGCGACGGTCGAGCGGTTCAACGGCTTTGTCGATCGCAACGACGACCAGGACTTCCACCGCGGCGCGCGCGCCTATGACCGCTGGCTGGGCGATCCCCGCCATGGGCCGAACCCGTCGCTCGGGCGGATCGAACAAGCCCCGTTTTATGCCCTGCCGGTCTATCCCGGCGATGTCGGGACGTTCGGCGGGGTCGTGACCGATAGTCACGCCCGCGTGCTGCGCGAGGACGGCTCGGTCATCCCCGGGCTCTATGCCACGGCGACGTCGACCGCCTCGGTGATGGGCCGGGTCTATCCCGGAGCCGGATCGAGCATCGGACCGGGCTTCGTCTGGGGCTATCTCGCCGCCCGCCACGCCGCCGGGAGTATCGCAGTGAGGCTAGTCCGCGGCGGCGCAGCCTTCAGGTCGGCGGGAATGTTGTCCCAATAGAGGATGATCGCGCTGATCTTGCCGCCCTTGAATTCGAATTTTTCCATGACGATGCGATCCATGCTCTCGCCATTGTCGTTGCGCGTCATCTTGCAGTCGAGCTCGACCCACAAGTGGTCGGGATTGGCGGTCATGTAAGTGTGCAGCGTTGCGATTGCGGTCGTCTTGTGGCTGACCTGCGGGATCTTCGCCCAGGCTTCCTTGAAGCCGGCGATACCAACGTAAGTACCGCCGAACGGCAAGGCATCAGGCTCGATCAACTTTACATCGTCGGTCACCGTTTCGGCGAATGCGTCCCAATCGTTGACGAACAGGCTATCAACCAGCTTCTGCTTGGTAGCGAGATTCTGGTAGTGTCGCTCGGTCCATTCGAAAGCGCCATTGCCCTGCGTAAGCAGCACGTCATCGGTCATCTTGTCTCTCCCGCTTTGAAAAGTCACTGTTGCCCCGGGTGCAGGGCGATGACACTGCCTTCGCCGTCCGCCCCGACATAAAGCGTGCCGTCCGGCCCCGCCGCGAGGCCGGCGAAATAGAGCATCGGTCCCGAGAAAAAGCCGGCCGGCCCAAGATAGGGTCGCGGCCCGGCGGGTGCGCCGACCGGCAGGCCGGTCACGATTGTCTTCAGACCGTCGCCATCGAGCCCGCATTGCAGCAAGAGGCGCCGCTCGACATCGATGACATAGAGCTTGCCATCATGGATCGCGAGGCCTTCGGGCAAGCCCATGCCATCCAGGATCGTCTCGGCCCCGCCTGGCGTCAGGCGCAGGACCTTGCCCGCGCCGCTTTCCGCGACGTAGCAAGATCCGTCGGCCGCGAGCGCCACCCCGGTGGGATAGTCGAGCCCGGTGGCAAGCTCGCTCACCGCGCCGTCCTCCAGCGCCAGCACCCGGCCCTTGCCCGCTTCGGCGAACACGATCCGCCCGCCAGGCTGCGCGGCGATGCCCATCAGCAGGTCATAGCCTTCGGCCAGCGGAACATTTTCCTGCCTCGCCGGCCAGAACCGGCTCACCTCGCCGGTCGAGGTGGTTACCAGCCATTCCCCGCTCTCGCCGCCGGGCGCGACGCCGCGATGGAGGCCGGGATAGCCGGGCGAGAACAGCATGCCGGCCAGTTCCAGCGCCCCGCCGGGCTGGCTGGCATAGGCATAGCTGCCATCCGAAACATAGATCGCCCCGTCCGCCGCCACCGCGATGCCCATCGGCCAGAGCAGACCCTTCTCGACCAGCGGGCGCACCACGCCGGGCTCGAGAATCTCGTGGATCGATCCGGTCATGTGCGAAACGAACAGGCGGTCGCCGACGAATGTGCAATTGTCGAGACCGGGGCCGATATCGGCAAGCACCGTGCGCTCACCATTGCGCGGATCGATCCGCAAGACCTGCCCGCTGCCGACCTGGGTCGAAACGATGAAACCCTTGCTGTCGAACTTGACCGAATCGGGCATGCCGAGACCACCGGCGACCACTTCCGGCTCGCCGCCGGCGATATCGATCCGCCAGATTTCGCTGGTTCCCATCACCGGGAAATAAAGCCTCCCGTCGGGGCCGACCTCGAAGGCGTTGACCATGGGGATGCCGCTGGCGATCACCCGAGGGGCGCCGCCGTTGCGATCGAGTTCCAGGATGCGGGCATCGGGTTTGCATTCGCCGGCGAGCAGATGCCCGTCGTGAAAGGTGATCGGGTTCGCACAGGGAATATCGCCCTGCAGGATGCGGCTTGCGCCGTTCGGGCCGCGCACACTGACGCGGTGTTCGGTGAATTCGGTGATGTACATGTTGCCGGCATCGTCGAACACGAGATCGTCCGGGCCGAGGATCTGGCTCCCGCTGGTGGTGAGATGCTCGATAGCGGCGGTATCGGGATCGACCGCGCTGACCCGGCAGCCAGCGAGCTGCGCCACATAAATGCGACCGTCGGCACCGGTGCGGATGCCATTGGCGCCGTGGAGCCGGCTGGGCGGGACCAGGTGCTTTAGGCGCCAGCCCTGGGCCAGCTTGCAGCCCGGCCCTCCGAAACGATCGCCCATCGCAGTCATTTCCCTCTTCCTTTCCGGCGCCGTCTCGCCATGCCATCATCGCGCCGCAGCGCAAAGCCTTCACCGGCAAGAGTTTCACCATATGGCAGGTGTCGAAGAATTCGATTGACCCTAGTGGCGGACATGTGGCGCAGACAAGCCGAAACGGGACTTTCTAACCGGAGCCGCCCCTCTTCCGGAGATTGCTATCCAGTGCGATTTTCCGCCGGTGGACTGGCCATGGCGCAAAACCGCTGGCGCCACACCGGCCACGAATAATCGAAGGCGGCGCAAGCCAATGGGAGCTGACAGCATGATAGCGAAATTCAAGTGGATCGCCGCCGCAGCCTCGATTGCCGGCCTGTTGCCGGCCTCGCCGGCTCTCGCCACATGCCGGGTTACCGATTTCACCGACCAGCCGCTTGCCTCGCTCAATGAGATGCAGCGCCTGTCGTTTGTCAGCCAGCTGGAGCGCACCGAATTCGACCGGCTCAAGTCCAAGCCCCAGGGCGACCCGAACCACGACCCGATAATTGCCGCCGCCGCCAGCGCCGTCGATGCCCGCAAGGCGGCATGGGCTAGGCTGGACAGCCTGAAGATCGACAATATCGACGACTATCGCCGGGTCTGGCGCAGCGACTACCTGACTGACGAGGGCCTGCGCAAATATACCGACTGCATAACCGCGCGAGCGCCCGGTCTGGTTCTGGCAGGTCGCCTGGAAGGCCCGGCGCTGTTCCATCTGACCTATAGCCACCTCACGCCGATCGGGGTCGAAAAAATCGCAACCCGGGTCATCGCCACTTACAACATCGCCAACGTCGGCGAGCTTGAGGCAAGTCTCGACGAACTGGGTATGCAAGACAATTACAAGGCGCGGACCCTTCCCTTGCGGATTGTCGATCCCGCCAAACGCGCCGTCGTGGTGATGCGCGCCGGGTGGGAGACGCCGGTGTTTCTCTACATCCCGGTCTATCCCGCGACCGATCACGCCAAGGCGCATGGCCACTAAGTTGACCGGCCATTCGCCTTCAACCCACAGTTTCGACACAGGAATAGAGCAATGCGCAATCCATCGATAATCGCCGCCGCAGCCGCACTGGCGTTTTCCGCGACGCCCTGCGAAGCCAAACCCGCTGGCGAACCGTACCGCGACTGCGAGACCTGCCCGGAAATGATGCCGCTTGCGCCGGGCGCTTTCACCATGGGCGCCACGCTCGAGGAGGAGGCCTCCCACGGCCTGTCAGCTCCGATTCGCGGGCGTTCGTTTCCCACCCGCCGGGTGACCTTCCGCAAAGCCTTCGCCATGGGCCGCTATCCGGTTACCGTCGCCCAGTACCGGGTCTTCGTCGATGAGACCGGCTACAAGGGTTCCGACGGCTGCTACAATCAGCGCTATTACGACGGCCATTTCATCTATGAGCGGGCGCTGGGCTACACATGGCGTTCGCCCGGCTATCAGCAGGACGACCGGCATCCGGTGGTCTGCGTCAGCGCCGACGATGGCGAAGCCTTTGCCGCCTGGCTTAGCAAGAAGACCGGCAAGAGCTATGCCCTGCCCAACGAAGCGCAGTACGAATATGCGTTGCGCGCCGGCACGACGACTTCGTTCTTCTGGGGCGCCAACGAGCGCGACGCGCGCGCCTGCGAATATTCCAACCAGCCCGATCTCGAACAGGGCCGGGCCATGGGCAATGTCCCGATGGGCCCCGCATACCGCTTTCAGTGCTCGGACGGCTATGCCTGGACCTCGCCGGTAGGCTCGTTCAAACCGAACCCCTGGGGCCTCTACGACATGCAGGGCAACATCTGGGAATGGGCCGCCGACTGCTGGAACGAGAACTTCAAGGGCGCGCCCACCGACGGATCGACCTGGACCACTGGCGACTGCGACGCCAGGTCCTCGCGCGGGGGCTCGTTCGGCAATGCCGCCCATTCGGCCTATGCCGGCGTGCGCGCGCCGCGCCATGCCGGCTACAACGGGCACTCCTGGGGCTTCAGGGTAGTGCGCAACGACTGAGATTAGGCTTCACGCCTGTGCTATTCATGATTGCGTCTCAAGGAATTGCTCAAGGAATTCGAGCCGGTCGTTGCCCCACCACATCTCGTCGCCAACGGTCATGATCGGCACGCCAAACACGCCCCGCTTCACCGCCTCGGCGAAGACAGATTCATAGCGCTCCTCTGCTTCGGATGAGCCGAGATAGCGCAGAAACTCCTGGGCATCCCAGCCCAGCTTCGCGGCAAGCGCCGTCAGCAATTCGTCGCTGTTCGGATCGCCGGCCTGGCCCCAGACCGCGTCGAAGCCCTCGCGAACATAGTCACGCGCCATGCCGCGATCCTGCGCCAGCAGCGCGCCGATGTTGATCCGCTTGGTGTCCTTGCCCTTGGGCACGCCGCCGATAGGCAGGCCATAGCGCGCGGCCCAGCGCTTGAGATCGGTCATCAGGTAGCGGATCTTGGGCGGGATCGCCAAATTCGGCGGGCCAGTGTTGCCCGCCTCCAGCTTCGCGCGGGTCAGATCGATCGGGCGATAGTCGATCGTCGCAGCCATGTTGTTCGGCGATATTCGCCAGACGTTCCGACGCGAGATAGGCATAGGGACTCCAGAAGTCGAAATAGTAGTCGATCCGCCTCATGCGGCCAATTCCATGAAGCCGCAGCCCGTCACCCATTCGTTGACCGCCTGGTATTCGATGACTTCGCCCCTGAACCGGTCGATGAAGCCGAGCGCGACCAGCCAGTTCTTGATCTCGAGCCCGCCGTTGCCGGATTCGCGGATGATCTCCTCGTCGGAGAGGGCGATGATCGCTTCGGCGTCGCCGCGTTCGACCGCCGCCATGATCATCTTGTCCCATTCGACATTGACCCGGCCCATTTCCTTCATGCCGACCCAGTGGCTGATCCCGCCAGTGCCCAGGATCGCCACGCGTTCGCTGCCCTGCCAGGCCTCCACGGCAGCGCGCAGTTGCTGGCCGAGCTGGTGGCAGCGCCGGTTCGAAATGAGCGGTTCGACGCCGGAATTGATCAGCACCGGTATGGCGCTGATCCCCGGCTTGTCCTGAATGCACAGGTGGATCGGCAGCGAAGTCGAATGATCGAGGGTGATGCTCTTGGCGACGGCCCAGTCCACGCCGTTGTCGAAACCATGCTGCATGATGTGCCGGGCGAGCGGCTGATTGATGCGGAACGGCTGCTGCGGCAGCCCGACCCATGGCTCGATCGGCCCGGCGGCGTCGCCGATCGCGATGAGGTAGCGCGGCAGGCAGTGCGGCCCGAAGACAGTGTAGTGGTCATCGCCAACGACGATGACGGTATCCGCTTCCAGTTCTTCAAGCCGCCGCGCGACATGGCTGAAGCCGTCGCGCACCGCGTCGCCCTGTTCCTTTGAGGGCGCTTCGGGACTGGCGGTAACCAGCGGGTCATGCGGAAGCAGGAATCCACCGACGATCTTGGCCATTTGGCAAACTCCTCAACTACAGAATAGGACGATCAGGCGGGCGCGTTCATCCGCCCGAGATATTCGCCGAGCGTGGCGAAGCCGCCCGATGTCGCGAGCCAGAACAGCATCACCAGCATGTCGCTGTTGCCCATCGCGGCGAGGCCTTTGACATCCTTGCTCAGGATCATCGATGCGTTCCGCATCGCTGAGCGGATAGCGCCCAAGAAAGCCGTCGGGATCGGCCATATAGGCCTGCATGCGGCCCGGGCCGCTGGTGATGTCCCAGAGCGCGCGTTCGGTTGTGAAATGCGACATGTACCCTCTCCTTGACGCGGATGCCCGGCCTATTCGGCAGCGACAGCTTCGACCTGGCCGGAATACTTCGGCGTGCAGCGCGGCGGCCCGGCGGCCGGATTCGCGGGCGCCCTCCAGATAGGGCTCGGGCACGATGTGGTAGGGCGGACGCACCGGCCCGGCATTCATCCAGCCGGCCGCGTTCATCCGCTCTTTCTCGAGCCCGATGTTGTAGGTCGAGAATTCCTTGAAACTGCCGTTGGGGAACAGCGTCGCCAGCGCGTGGCCGATTTCTCCGGCCATGGTCCTGGCCTGGCTCCAATCGTTGCTCGCCTTGGCCGCCGCGATTATATCGCGGAAGCGGACGACCGCCGCCGGGCCGCAAACCGCGTTGTTGGTCCAGAAGGCATTGCAGAATTCCGGGTCCATCCGCGCCGCGCCATAGTAGGCGGCGTCGATCGGGAGGAACTTGATCTGGCCGCGGGTCGCCGCAAGGTCCTGCAGCAGGCGGTCCATCGAATTGTACTTGCTTGACACCACCTGCGGGATCGAGGCCACCTGCGCCCAGAACGGGGTGGGAAATTCGAACTTGAAGGCCTCGGTATTGGCGTAAACGCAGATCCCCATGTCGGGGCAGGCCTCGGCCACATCGCGGTAGAACTGCACGGCGACCGGCACGCTGGGCGCGCACCACATCGGCACGCCGAGCATGGTGCCGTCGGCGCCCATGTCGGAAGCGATCCGCGTCTGCCGGACCGTTTCGCGCGTGTTGAGCGAAGTCGTGCCGACGAAGACCGGAATGCGCCCCGCCGCGCTGTCGACCAGCGCCGCCATGAAGGCGTGTTGCTCGTCCCAGGTCAGCGTGGCGCACTCGCCCAGCGTGCCGAGCGCCAGAATGCCGTCGATGCCCGCTGCGACCAGGCCTTCGACCACGCGCGCGGTTTCATCCAGATCGACCGTGTTCTGCTCGCGCCAGTCGCTGGCATTGGGCTTTGCCGGGGTCGGCATGATCGCCCAGGCGCCGGTCACTTGCTCGGTTGTAATCAGCGGCTTCGACTTCGACATGACAGGGAATTCCACTTCGAGATTCGGCGAACGCAGCCGGACGCCCGGCGGCAAGCCAGGACCGGCCGAGGCGACGGCTGCATACGCGCAAGCCGAGTCCGGCGCGCCACGTTGCTGCCGGGCAACTAAGATCCTGCAGTCTATGTTCGCGAGCGTGCAATGACACTGTAGGCTGCTCTACCCGACGACGCCCGCACGCGCGGGCTTGCCGCGAACGTGCTCTTCCATCAGCTTGCTGACTTTCGCGGTATCGCGCGCGGCTATGGCTTCGACGATCGCCGCGCGCTGGGCATCGGCGACAACAAAGCCCTCGCCGCCATCGATCTGCAGCATGTTTCCGTTGAACAGGAAGAACTCCGACATGCGCCAGTAGCGCGATGCCCGTTCGGCTTCGTACTTGGAGTGCGACATCTGGTGCAGCTGCTGGTGGAATTCGGCCACCAGCTCGACGAAAGTGGTGCTGACCATTTCACCTTTCTTGGGCGAAACCAGCGCGATCCGCTGCTGGGTATGCCGGAGCAGGTCGACTTCGTGCGCTGTGTGCCGCTCGGCCGCCAAGACCGCGATCGCGCCTTCGACATGGCCGGCGATGAAGAAGAAATCGTCGATTTCCTGCCGGGTCGGCGCGATCACGCGGCAGCCGACTTGCGGCGTGATGATCAGATATCCTTCGGCCCGCAGGTAATTCAGCGCTGCCATGACCGGCGCCCGGCTGGCGCCGAATTCGTTGACCAGATCATTGGCGAGAATCTCGTCGCCGAACTTGTAGAAGCCCCTGACCAGCCGGCGTTCGATCTCGCTGCAGATTGCCCCGGATTTACCGGAAAGGCCGCGGGTTTTGACTTCGTCATTCAGCATGCTGTCGGGCCTCGGCTTGAAGCAATCTATCAGGCCCTTCGCTAGTCGCGATTTCCAAGGAAGCAAGTGACCAGCTCGGCAAACGCCCCGGCATGTTCGATCTGGGTCCAATGGCCGCAGCGGCCGAAAACATGCAGCTGGCTGTTGTCGATCCACTCCAGCAGGGTCAGCGAGGTCGACAGCGGAATGACCCGGTCATCGCGGCCATGGACCAGAAGCGTGGGGTGCGGCAGGCTGCGGATGTCGGCTTCCGGGTGGGCCATGGCATCGATCCAGCGCTGGCGCGGCGCGGGGAACATGCTGGCGAACGCCTCCTGGATGCCCGGCCGAACGCTGGCTTCGTGGCGCAGCTGGACCAGAGCATCGCCGACCAGCGCATGATCGAAGGCGAATACCTTCATGATCGCCCGCATGTTCTCGATCGACGGCTGATAGCCCCAGACCGCATCGAGCCCCTCGGTGAGTTCGAACGGCACGCCGACGCTGCCCATCAGCACCATGCGCTCGACCCGCTCGGGACGGGCAATCGCCAAGGCCAGCGCCATCGAGCCGCCGAAGCTGTTGCCGATGACGTGGACCCGTTCGAGCCCAAGCGCATCGAGCAGCGCGACGATCTGGTCGAGCCACAGCTGCCGGGTGAACTCGGTGCCATCGGGAGGTGGTATAGCCGAAACCCGGCCAGATCAGGCGCGATCATCCGAAGACCGGCATGGTCCCCTTGCAGCAGCAGGCGCCAGTTGGCCCAGGCGCTGACGCCCGGCCCGGAGCCATGGAGCAGCAGCACCGGCGCGCCTTCGCCGATGTCGTGGTAATTGGTCAGGATGCCGCCGGTGGCGATGGTCCGGCCGATTTCGGGGTTCTGGCGTGGTCGGTGTTCATTGACGGATTTCCAGACATGTCGACACTAGGGTGCAAGCTCGGCTTCGTCGCTCCAGCCGCTCCCACGGATGGGGCAGGCCGGGATCGGTGCCGACAATAAAGCCGCGCAGCAAGTTCTTGAGCGCGGTGCCGTCCCACAGACCCCAGCTTGTCGAGGAAGGCCGCTTCGGTCGATCTTGGCCGCCGCCAGGGCGGCGAGCGCGCGCTCCATCCCGGCTTCGTTCAGCCCGACCAGCGGCTCTGCCGGTCCCGGCCATCCGGCGTTCCAGCAACCCCCTGGCCTCGAGGTCCGGCCAGCGCCCTGGTGGCTTCGGCAGCGTCATCATCGAGGAACATCGCCCGCGCCAGATCTGTCCGCGCTTCGCCAATTGTTGTGCGCCAGGGTCACCAGCAGCAGGAACTCGTTGTCGGTGAAGGCGCGGATGGCCGCATCCTTCTTCAGTTCCGCCGCAAACTGGAAGCGGGCGCGCCACAACAGGTAGCCGAGGAAATCCTCGTTGAACTCGGTCCCGACAAGGCGGAAGCGACGAACGGCTCGCTGTTCGCCTTGCGCGCCGCCAGGGCATATTTGCCCGCCTGGAAGACCAGCGGCGTGACATCGCTGCTGACCAGATCGACGACTTCGCCGACAAAGATGATGTGGTCGCCGCCTTCATAGCGGTGGACGCGTGCGGCATTGCATGCGCGCGCTGCAATCCGGCAGCAGCGGTGTGCCGCCAAGCCCGTCGGCCACCTCGAGCCCGGCAAACTTGTCTTCGCCGCGCGAGGCGAAGCGGTTCGACAGGTCCTCCTGCCCGGCGGACAGGATATGGATCGCGAAATATTCGGCATCGCGTGAACACATCGAGGCTGCGCGCGTTCTTGGCCAGGCTCCACAGCACCAGCGGCGGATCGAGCGAGACCGAACTGAAGCTGTTCGCGGTGACGCCGACCGGCTCCCCGTTCGCCGCGCGCGCGGTGACGATGGTCACGCCGGTGGTGAACAGCCCCATCGTCCGGCGAAACTCGCCGGAATCGAAACTGGCCTGGCGTGGTTCCATGGCCAGTGTCAGCTGCCAGCGATCAGCCGATGAAGCCGCGCACATCGGCCAGCGCCTGGTCGAGCTTCTCCATTTGCAGGACATGGCCGCAATCATCGTAAAGCCTGACTTCGCAATTGGCGATGCCCGCCTTGAATTCCTCGGCCAGCACCGCCGGCATCAGGCGGTCCTGCTTGCCCCACAGCACCAGCGTCGGCGCGGTGATCCGGTAGAGCCGTCCGCGCAGGCCATGTTCGGGGAACGGCCACATGAATTTGCCCGCGCAGCCCAGCGACCAGACATTCTGGGCGATGGCGCCGGGGATTTCCGCCGGGTTTTCCGGCAGCGAGAACATCGCCTGCGCTGCGGGAATCGAGGGATCGTGGAAGATATATCCCGGCACTTTCTCGGGCGCCGAGGCATAGAGCTCGGCCACCGCCGGCGGGGCATCGTCGCGCCACAGGCCCGATGGCGCCAGGCAGACGAGCTTGCTGAACAGGTCGGGATAGACCGCCGCCAGATCGCAGGCGATCATCCCGCCCATCGACTGGCCGACCGCGACCGCGCCCTTCACCCCCAGTTTGCGCAGCGCTTCCTCATAGATGAGGATCAGGTCGGAATATTCGTCGATCTTGTAGATCGCATAGGCATCGCCCGGCGTCGTGCCCGGCAGTTCGGGCGCATAGACAGTGAAGTCCTGCGCCAGCGCATCGACGAAGGCGTCCCAGTAGAGCCCCGCCGCCGGATGCAGATAGACCAGCGGCGGCCCCTTGCCGCCAATCCGCACCCGCATCTTGATCTGGTCGTTCCAGACGCTGACCAGTTCGTCGCGCTCAGGTCCGGTGCCGCTTGTGCTGTTTGCCATTTTCCCTAACTCCGAATCTTGACTGGTGCCGCGGTCACTTGGCCGAGCAGTTACTTGGGAAGCCCGGTGGGCCACCATTTGTGCTCCCAGTTCTGGTCGGCGAACCCGTTGTCCGACCAGGCCTGGCGCAGGCGCGGCATCACCTTTTCGGCCAGCAGGCTGATGTTCTGCTTGGTCAGTTCGGTCGGCATCGTGCCGTGCTGGACCATCAGCAGCAGATTGCCGATGCGCTTGTCCTTGACCAGTTCGATCAGCTGCTCGGCGACCGTATCGACACTGCCGACGATGCAGGCCTGGGCATCGACGATCTGCTCGTAGGATGCGGTGCGCATGATCGGGAACATGCCGAAATCGCCCGGATCCTGCACGACATGTTTGACCCCGTTGATATCCATGTAGCCCGGGATGCTCAGCGTCGACATCGGGATCGAGCCGAGGCCGGTGTTGAAGCCGGCCTTGACGTGCGGGCCATAGACCCGGTGCGCCTCCTCGTCGGTTTCGGCCACCGCGACGCATTGCAGGAAGGCGAGGCGATAGGGGTTGCGGTCGCGCCCGCGCTCTTCCGCCATGTCCCAATAGCGATCGAACACCTGGCCGGTGAGCTTGGAGCCGAACCAGCTGAAATAGAGGAACACCTGATCGCGATCGAGAATGCCCGCCAGCGTATTGGGATTGCCCACCGCCGGCGACCAGACCGGCATCGAGGGCTGCACCGGGCGCGGCCAGATGTTGACGTGGGAATGCTTGTTGAACCGGCCGTTCCAGGCGAAGGGTTCCTTCGCCTTCCACGCCTTGTCGATCAGCATGATGTTTTCGCCAAAGCGCTGGCGCGTATCGATCGGCGGAATGCCTGCGTTCAGGTTGGCGTCCCAGCTCAGCGAAATCGGAAAGCCGGCGATCAGGCGCCCGCCGCTGATCTGGTCGATCACCGAATATTCCTCGGCGACGCGCAGCGGCTCCTTCGACTTGCCGAGCGCGCGCCCGAGGACAGGCAAGCGCCGTGGTCAGCCCTTCCGCCTGGGTCGCATAGGCAAGCGCGGCCATTTGCAGGTTCGGATTGGGCAGCACGTCATAGGCGGCCTGGCCGTGCTCGGTGGTGGCGATACCGTCGAAGCCGCAGCGCGCGGCATGCAGCATTTCGTCGATGTAATGATTGTGGTCCTGATGCATCAGCTTGGGATCGACCAGGTCGAAATAGGGCGTGGTCACGATGGAATCGTGTTTCGACGCGAAATCGTCGGGCAAATGCCGGTAGGGCAGCTGCTGGAACGAAAGTACTTTCATCATGTCCTCCAGTCGCGGCGCGCCGCGCCAATCCGGAATTTCATCGGTCTCTGCGCGGGGCGCCGTCAGATCAGGTTCAACAGGTTGGGAGCGCCCATGGCCATGCCGCCGTAGTTGCGGGCATAGCCGTTGGCATTGAACGCCATGTGGTTCGACGCGCTCTGGATGTCGCGGAAGGTGCGCTGCAGGCTGTCGCCGGCGAGGATCGCGTGCGCACCGCTGTTCGCATAGAGCCGCTGCGCCACCTCGTTGCAGGCATGCACCGATTTGGCCGACTCCCAGAAGTGGCGGGCCTTGTCGATCACCGGCTGCTCATGGCTTGCCTGCCACCGCATCGTAGGCCGCCGACAGATTGGCATGGCCAGCAGTGCGCGCGCGTGCGGATGACATAGTCCGAATTCGGCAATATGCGCGATGGGTGTCCGGGTTTTCCGCATAGGGCGAGCGGTCCATCGTCGCGATGCGCGTCGCGCTGCGCTCGATAAACTGATCGAGCGCTGCCGCGCGCCATGCCGTGCACGGCCGCGGCCAGCATCTCCAGGAAGACCAGCCCGAACGGCAGCTTGTAGATCGCGCTCGGCGCCTTCCGGCGGCGGCGGCGCCGCGCCGAAGATCGGATGATGGCGGCGTGCGGGAACGAACACGTTTTCCATCACGATCGATTTCGAACCGGTGCCGGCACAGCCCCATCGTGTGCCAGTCGTCGACGATCCGGTAGTCCGTGCGCGGCACGAAGAAGCCGCACAGCGCCGGCGGCTCGCCCGGCACCGGCTGGAGGACGTACGCCGCCCAGAATCGCCCACTGCGCATGATCGCAGCCGCTCGAAAACGGCCAGCGCCCGCTGAGCACGAAGCCGCCTTCGGCAGGCCGCACTTCGCCGGTCGGCGCATAGGCGGACGACAGCAGCATCGACGGATCCTCACCCCAGATTTCCGCGACGACATCGTCGGCCAGCAGCCGCACTTCCCACTGGTGCAGCGCCAGAACGGCAATGACCCAGCCACTGGAACCGCAGGCCGACGCGACTTCGTAGATCACGTCAGTCAGCACTTCGGGGCGCATTTCGTAGCCGCCGAAGGCTTTCGGCTGAAGAATCTTGAAGAACCCCGCCTCGCGGAATTCGGCAATGGTGTCTTCGCCGACAAGGCGATTGGCCTCGACAGCTGGCGGCCCGCTCCTTGAGGCGCGGCTTCATCGCCCGCGCCCGGTCGATCAACTCCTGTGGACTTGGAAAGCCGCTCATGCTCCGCTCTCTTCGCTTCGGTCTTGCGCGAAGGCACGCCTGCCTTGCAATGGCCTGCGGCTCCTTCTCGTTGATTGCGGTATGCAACATTCTAGCATATAAGTAAAGCGATGCTTGAAGTCCGCGATTTCTCCTTAAGGAACATGGCCAGGCGCGCACGGCGTGACGGCGAGGACCTGCGGCTGACGGCGAAGGGGATTTGACTCGATGGGACCAGGCTGATCCGTTCGGCCGCGGCGGATCCGGGCAGCCTGGGACGCGGAATACGATGTCGTCGTCGTCGGCTCGGGCGCGGCGGGCATGACGGCCGCGCTGGTCGCGGCGGACCTTGGCCTGCGCACCGACGATCATCGAAAGCTGCGCCGTGCTCGGCGGGACGACGGCGGTTTCGGGCGGGGCGGTGTGGGTTCCGGCCAATCATCACATGGCCGGACTGGGCTATCCCGATTCCGTTGCCGAGGCCCTGCAATACCTCGAACAGACGCTTGGGCGAGGAATTCGATCCGGCCATGGCCCAGGCCTATCTGGAGACGGGCCCACGACCTGATCCGCTATCTTCGAGGACAAGTCCCGGCTCGCCTTCCGCGCCGGCCCGCTGCCGGACTATTACTCCAACCGACCCGGCGGCAAGGACCGCTACCGCGCGCTCGATCCGCTGCCGCTGCCTGCCCGCGAACTGGGCAAGGACATCGACTTGCTGCGGCCGCCCCACCCCCAGACCGTGATCTTCGGCGCAACCTACACGACCGGCGAAGTCGCGACGATCCTGCGCAAGGAAAAGGGCTGGGTCGGCCTGATCGCCAAACGCATGGCCAGGCAGTATCTCGACCTCCCCTGGCTGCTGCGGCACGGCACTTCGCCAAGACTGACGCTGGGCAATGCCCTGATCGGCAGGCTGCTGCTCAGCCTGCGCGATCGCAAGGTGCCGATCCTGACCGAGACCAGGCTGGAAAGCCTGGTCCGAGGCGAGGACCGGATCGAGGGCATTGTCGCGACACACCGCAGGCAAGACGCTGCGGCTGCGCGCACGGCGCGGGGTGATCCTTGCCGCCGGCGGCTTCGGGGCGAACCCGGCAATGCGCGCGGAATTACCTCAAGCGCGCGCCCGATATCGAACGCGGCGTCGCGCCGTCCGACATCAACACCGGCGAGGCCATCGCCGCCGGCATGGCGGTGGGCGCCGCAACGCGGCTGATGGACGAGGCCTGGTGGATACCCGTCTATCGCCTGGAAAGCGCCAGGCTGACCTGCGGCCAGTTCTTCGACCGCGCCTTCCCCGGCTGCATGATCGTCAACCGCCAGGGCGCGCGCTTCATGAACGATGCCGCGAATTATGACGAAACCGGACGCGCCATGGCCAATGCCGCCGCGACGCCGGACGAGCCGAGCTTCTACATTTTCGACGAACACTATCGCCGCAATTACCTCGCCGGGCCGATGCTGGCCATGCCCCGCATGTTCGACGCCATGCTGCCCGGAGATGTGAAGCGCATCGTCGTCAAGGCCGATAGCCTGGCGGAACTGGCGGCGAAGCTGGGCATCGATCCGGCGGGCCTGCGAAGCCGAAGTCGCCCGTTACAACGCATTTCGCGCAAAGCGGCATCGACGAGGATTTCCATCGCGGCGAAGAAACCTACGAGCGCCACTACAGCGACCCGAACAGCGCGCCGAACAGCACCCTCGGCGAGATCGGCAAGCCGCCGTTCTATGCCATCGCGGTCCACGCCGGCGATATCGGCACCAAGGGCGGCCTGGCGACCAATAGCGACGCGCAAGTCGTCGATGCGGCAGGCGAGACCCATCGCCGGTCTCTATGCGGCAGGAAATTCCGCAGCCTCGATGATGGGCAGGACTTACCCGGCCGGCGGGGTGACGATCGGCCCCGCCATGGTCTTCGGCGCACGCGCCGCCATGCATATCGCCGGCACGAGCCTGTTCGCGGATTCCTTCGTCAAGGCGGCAAGGTCTGGATGAACATCGCCCCGACTTGGGCAGCCTGGCGTCAAGCCTGCCGGCCTCTGGCCAGATCGAGCGCCACATCGACGATCATGTCTTCCTGGCCTCCTACCATCTTGCGGCGACCGACTTCGGCAAGAATCTCACGGGTATCGACACCATAATCAGCGCTGGCTTTTTCGGCGTGGCGCAGGAAGCTGGAGTAGACGCCCGCATAGCCCAGTGTCAGCGTCTCGCGGTCGACCCGCACCGGGCGGTCCTGCAAGGGGCGGACGAGATCCTCGGCCGCATCCATCAGCGCGTAGAGATCGCAACCGTGGTTCCAGCCCATACGGTCGGCGGCAGCGATGAAGACTTCCAGCGGGGCATTGCCTGCGCCCGCCCCCATGCCGGCAAGGCTGGCGTCGACCCGGATGGCGCCGTTCTGCACCGCGACCATCGAATTGGCGACGCCGAGCGAAAGGTTGTGGTGGGCATGAACCCCGCGCTGGGTCTCGGGCTTCAGCACCCGGTCATAGGCCTGCAGGCGCGCGGCGTATTCGTCCATGTTCATCGCCCCGCCGCTGTCGGTGACATAGACGCAATGCGCACCAAAGCTTTCCATCAGCAGGGCTTGGCTGGCGAGCGCCTCGGGCGGACTCATATGACTCATCATCAGGAAGCCGGAGACGTCCATGCCGAGATTGCGCGCGGCCTCGATATGCTGCCTGGAGACATCGGCCTCGGTGCAATGGGTCGCGATCCGGACCGAACGCACGCCCATATCATAGGCGCGCTTGAGGTCGTGGACCGTGCCGATGCCTGGCAGCAACAGGGTGGTGAGGACGCTGTGTTCGAGCACTTCGGCCACCGCGCCAATCCAGTCCCAGTCGGTATGGGCGCCGAAGCCATAGTTGAAGCTGGAGCCCTGCAAGCCGTCGCCATGGGCCACCTCGATTGCATCGACTTTGGCCCGGTCGAGCGCGCGGGCGATGGCCTTGACGTGGTCGAGGCCATACTGGTGGCGGATCGCATGCATCCCGTCGCGCAGGGTGACGTCCTGGATGTAGAGTTTGGTTATGGTGGGATCGAGGGTCATTCCGCGGCTCCCTCATGCATGCGCCGGACGATCTTCTCCGCCGTCCTGAGCGCGGCCGAGGTCATGATATCGAGGTTCCCCGCATAGGCCGGCAAGTAATGCGCCGCGCCTTCGACTTCGAGAAAGACCGTGACCTTGAGCCCGGTGTAGCTGCCACCCATTTCGGGGATATGCAGCGGACGGTTGGAGCCGATGTGCTCGAACTGCACCGCTTGCTTGAGCCGGTAGCCTGGCACATAGGTCTGCACTTCGGCGACCATGTCCTCCACGCTCTTGCGGATCGCCTCCTGGTCCGCCTCCTCACACAGGCAATAGACCGTATCGCGCATGATCAGCGGCGGTTCGGCGGGGTTGAGCACGATGATCGCCTTGCCGCGCGTTGCTCCGCCGACAGCGACAATCGCCTGGCTGGTCGTCTCGGTGAACTCGTCGATATTGGCGCGGGTGCCAGGGCCTGCGCTCTTGCTGGCAATCGAGGCGACGATCTCGCCGTAATGCACCTTGGCGACGCGGTTCACCGCATGAACGATCGGGATCGTCGCCTGCCCGCCGCAGGTCACCATGTTGACATTGGCCGCATCGAGATGCGCATCGCCGTTGACCGGCGGAATCGTGTAAGGGCCGATCGCCGCCGGAGTCAGATCGATCATCCGCTTGCCCGCCGCCAGCACCAGCTCGCTGTTGCGCATATGGGCGCCCGCCGATGTCGCATCGAAGACGATCTCGACATCGGCGAACTCCGGCATGGCGAGCAGGCCGTCGATGCCTTCGGCCGTAGTCGCGACGCCCATCCGTTCAGCGCGAGCCAGGCCATCGCTGGCCGGGTCGATCCCCGCCATCGCGCCTACTTCCAGCACTTGCGACAGCCGCATCACCTTGATCATCAAATCGGTGCCGATATTGCCCGAGCCGATAATGGCGACCTTGGTCCTGCCCATGGGGTTCACCCGGCCGCAAAAGTGAACGAACACACGCCAATGCCGGCAATCGCCGCATGGACATGATCGCCAGGCTTCAGCGCCACCATCGGGCCGAGCGCCCCTGCCAGCACCACATCGCCCGCCTTGAGCGGTTCTCCGCGCCCGGCAAGCGTCCGCGCCAGCCAGGCGGCCGCGTTGAGCGGGTTGCCAAGGGCGGCAGCGCCAACGCCAGTCGAGACCACCGCGCCGTTGATCGTCATCTCCATCGCCGCGCCCTCGAGGTCGAGCCCGGCAAGCGGCGGCCCCGGAGCGGCAAGCACGAAGTACGCCGAAGAGCCGTTGTCGGCCACGGTATCGGCGAAGGTAATCTTCCAATCGGCGATGCGGCTATCGACAATCTCGATGGCGGCATGAACGGTGGCCACGGCCGCGGCGACCTGTTCAGGCGTTGTCTCCGGATCGGGAAGTCCCGCGCCAAGCACGAAAGCAATCTCGGCCTCGGCCTTGGGCTGGATTGCGCGCGCTGGATCGAGGCGCCCGCCATCGGCCACGGCCATGTCTTCGAACAACACGCCGAAGTCGGGCTGATCGACCCCCAACTGGGCCTGCACCGCCTTGGCCGTAAGCCCCGCCTTGCGTCCGACGATGCGGCGGCCCTGGGCCTCCCAGTACCGGGTATTGATCTCCTGAACCGCATAGGCGCCGGCCGCATCGACCGGGTCGAGTCCATCGCGCAACGGCGGCACTGCTCCGCGCGAATAGGCTTCGCGCAACATCCGGGCCAGATTTTCATGGGATACCCGCGTCATTCGGACTTACCTCAAATTCTTTCGGTGATTCGCCCCCTACATAGAATGCTGATCTCGACTTAGCCTCCTAGAATGTTAGATTCCCAAGGAGCAAATTGCCGGCGCGCCAAACCGGTTGCAGGCCCCGGTCTGAAATGCTAACATTTTAGAAGTGCTTTACATGGGTTTGCGTGTGCTTGTCCCACATTGAACATCTCGTCACCGACCGCGCGAGCGGGCGGACATTTGCCTGCCGCCAGGGCGAAACCTTGCTCAATGCCGCGGTTCGTGCTGGCTACCGGAACATCCGCGTGGGGTGCCGCGCCGGTGGCTGCGGCATGTGCAAGGTTCAAGTTGTCGGCGGGCATTTCGATGCCGGCAAGATGAGCCGGGCGCACGTCAGCGCGGTGGAAGCAAGCCAGGGATTCGTCCTAGCCTGCCGGACGCTGCCAGCCAGTGCGCTCGAATTCCATAGCAGAATCGATTCCGGCATGCTCGTAACCGGCGAATAAGGGAGTGAGGACATGAACAAGGGTGTAATTCGGCCCGGCCACGCGCAAATCCGGGTCATGGACATGGCCGCGGCCGTGCGGCATTACCGCGATGTCATCGGCCTGATCGAAACCAACCGGGACGCTTCGGGCCGGGTCTATCTCAAGGGCTGGACCGAGAGCGACAAGTTTTCGATCGTGCTGCGTGAAGCCGATCGGCCCGGGCTGGATTTCAACGGCTTCAAGGTGGTGAGCAACGATGTGCTCGACAGCCTGGCCAAGGAACTCAAGGCCTTTGGCTGCAAGGTCGAGGAAATTCCCGCGGGCGAACTCGACGATTGCGGCCGCCGGATCCGGTTCGATTCACCCACCGGACATGACTTCGAACTCTACGCCGAAAAAACCCGCACCGGCAAATGGGGACTGCCAAGCATCAATCCCGAGGCATGGCCCCGCGATCTTAAGGGCATGAAAGCCACCCGCTTCGATCACTGCCTGTTCTACGGTGGCGATCTGGATGGCACGCTCGACCTGTTCACCTCTGTCCTGGGGTTCCATTTGGCGGAACAGGTCATGGATGGTGACTTGCGGGTCGCGCAGTTCCTCACCTGCTCGATGAAGGAGCACGACATCGCCTTCATCCGCAACGCCGAAGACGGCAAGCTGCACCACGTTGCCTTCTACCTGGACACCTGGGACGAAGTTCTGCGCGCCGCGGACATCATTTCGATGGAGGACGTCCCCCTCGACATCGGGCCGACCCGTCACGGCTTGACCCACGGCCAGGTAGTCTATTTCTTCGACCCATCGGGCAATCGCAACGAGGTGTTTTCCGGCGGCGACTATTTCTACCCCGATCAGGAGGTGGTGACCTGGACCGCCGACAAGCTCGGCAAGGCGATCTTCTATCACACGCGCGAGCTGAACGAGCGGTTCCTCGGCGCCTTGACCTGAGCTGCTTGCCCCTCTCCCGGCGGGGAGAGGAGGTTATCTCAGGCGCGGATCGGCTCTTCGCCTTCCAGCTTGGTCCGGTGCAATCTCGCGGCCCGGAATCGAGCGGATAGGGCGTGGCGCGGTGGAGCGTGCCGGTGTTGTCCCACATCACCATGTCGCCGACCGACCATTCATGGACATAGCGGAACGGCTCACTGGTCGCCCATTCGCGCAGGCCATTGAGCAGCCGCGCGCTCTGCTTGTAGTCCATGCCGACAATGTTGCTGCGCGGTGCAGCCGAGCACCAGCGACTTGCGGCCCGACTTGTGCGTCCAGACCAGCGGCAATTCGATGTCGCCGACATCCATGAACATCTCGAGTTTGGCCTGGTCCGGCTCGGGATCGTAGTAGAACAGCGAGTTCCACGCCGAATGCATCGCCGTCAGGCCCTTCGAGCTCCGCCTTCTGTCTCGTCCGGCAGCGCCTCGTAGGCGGCATAGGTGCTGGCGAATTCGGTATTGCCGCCGGTCGGCGAAATCACCTTGGCGCAGAGGATCGAGGAGAGGATCGGCACTTCCTGCATGGTGCCGTCGAAGTGCCAGTAGAGCGAACCCTTGAGGTATTCGACGCCGGTCGACTTCTCCGGATCGAGCGAGACGGTGAACACCTCCTCGCCGGTGCGTTCGCGCGCGACCGTGCCGAGCGTTTGGGTGAAGCTGGCAGCTGCTCGTCATCGGTGAAATCGATCCTGGGGAAGACCAGCACACCGCGCTGTTCGAGCAGATTGCGGATTTCGGCGGCATGGTCGCCGCTCAGCAGCGCCTCCTTGCCGGCATGGATCGCCGAACCGATGTTCGGCTTGAGCTCGGTCACGTTCAAGACCGGTTTTGCAGTATGTCGGTCATGCCATTCTCCTATCGTCCAGACTATCGCGCTCACGCAATCACCCGCCCGCCGTTGACGCCGATCGTCTGGCCGGTGACATAGCTGCGTCGCTTCCGATGCGAGCCAGGATACGGCATTGGCGATGTCCGCAGGCTCGCCCAGGCGGCGCACCGGCAGCATCTGGGCGGCCTGTTCCGGGCGTCATCGGCATCAGGTTCTTGTTCTCCTCGTACATGACCGTGCCGGTGATCGAAGCGGGCGGCACGTTGTTGACCGTGATGCCCAGCGGGCTGAGTTCGAGCGCCAGCGTCTTGGTGAGCGAAATCACCCCGCCCTTGGACGAGGAATAGGCCGCCATGCCCTGCGTGCCCGACTGCGCGCTGGAGGAGGAGATATTGATGATCCGGCCCCACTTGGCCGCCTTCATGTCGGGCAGCACGACCTGGGTGACGATGAACGTGCCCTTGAGGTTGATCGCCATGGTCCGGTCCCACAGCTCGTCGGTGACCTGCTCGAACGGCACGAAGCCGGCGATCCCGGCATTGTTGACCAGCACCGTCACCGGGCCGAATTTCGCCCGCAGCGCTTCGACCGCCGCCGTCACCTGGCCGCGATCGGCAACGCTGGCCTCCAGCGCCATGGCCTTGCCGCCATTGGCGACGATCTCGTCCGCAACTTTCCGCGCATCGTCGATATTCACATCGAGCACGCCGACGGCCATGCCGTCCTGCGCGAGGCGGCGGCATATCTCCGCGCCGATGCCGGCGGCGGCGCCGGTGACCAAGGCTACTTTCTGACTCATGACTGCTCCTCGAACATGCGCTCAGGCGCCGCCCTTGCGCGCCATTTCGAAACTGCGGCCCATGTGTTCCTGAAAAGCCCGATGGGACGGGCGCGAAAGTCCACATGCTCTCGCTTTCGCGGATCTCGCCGAGCCTGCTCGGCGACCTCCTCGCTGGTCCACGACGGACTGGAACACGCCTTCGGTCTCGGTAATCATCGCCCGCGCCATGCGGCCCGCCATCGCGACGTACATTTCGCCGGTGACGCTGCACGATTCATGCGCCAGCCAGGCGACCACCGGGGCGACCAGCTCCGGCCCGCACGGCGGAAATTTCTCCGTATCGAGCAGCCCGCCCATCCGCGTCATCGCGCCGGGCAGGATCATGTTGCACCTGATGCCTTTATCCGCGCCTTCCAGCGCCACGGCATTGTTCATGCCGATCAGCCCCGATTTGGCCACGGCATAGGGCAGGCTCTTGCCCAGGCTGTAAAGCCCGCCGATCGACCCGGCGAGCACGATCCGGCCGTAACTCGGCCTTGGCCATGATGGGGAAACGCCGGTCGGATGACGTGGAAGCCGCCGCGCAAGTGGACATCGAGCACCGCATCGAAATCTTCCTGCGCCATGTCCAGAATCGAACCGTGGCGGACATTGCCCGCATTGTGGATCAGAATGTCGATCTTGCCATAAGCTGTCGAGCGCCGCCTCGATGATCGCCTTGCCGCCCGCCGGGGTGGCGACGCTTTCGGTGGTGGCGACCGCCTCGCCGCCCAGCTCCCCGATCTCGCGCGCGACTTCCTCGGCCGGGCCTTTGTCGGCACCGGCCCCGCTCAGCTCGGCGCCGACATCGTTGACCACAACCTTGGCCCCCTTCGAGGCCAGCAGATGCGCATAGTTCGCGCCCAAGTCCGCGTCCGGAACCGGTGATGACGGCGACGCGGCCGTCGAATCTGTGTTCGGTCATTGTCATAGTCTCCCAGACGCCATCTTCATCATGGCGAAACCGGCTGCCAGATCGGCGCCCCGCGTTCCGCGCGCAGCGACGGGACCGTCCTGCCGTCGATATCGGTAATCCCGTATTCCTGCGCCAGTTCGGCGGTGATGAAGGTTCCGCCGGAACGCTTCATCACCTGCGGGGTCGCTGGCGAGCGCGGCGATCACCCGGCCGGGAAATTCGGGGCTGCTGCCCACCGCCGGATTGGTGACGGTCGATTGCGTCAGTTCCGCTTGCTTGTGCGATCACCGCGCAGCGCAATTTCGGTGAAGGTGAACCCCTGCCACAGCGACAGGCTGGCGACATTGTGCGGCTCCAGTTCGATCGCCATGTCGCGCGCCATGCGGTCGACCGCCGACTTGCACATGCCGAAGACGACATTGAAGGTATAGCTGACCCCGGTGTAGCCGGAGATCGCAACGATCAGTCCGGACTTTTGCGGCACCATGATCTTCGCCGCATGCCAGGCCGCGACATAGCTGGAGCGCACCCCGACATCGACCATGCGCCAGTCGCTCAGCGGCTGCTCCCAATAGGGGCTGCAGGGCGGGCAGTCCGTCGGGAACCGCGAAGGCGTTGTTGACCAGAATGTCCAGGCGGCCCTGCTCCTCACCAATCCGGGCGAACAGCGCGGCGACCTGTTCGTCGTCGCCGTGATCGACCTGGACGGCAATCGCCTTGCCGCCGCGCTGCTCCATTTCGTGCGGCGGTTTCGTCCAGGCTGCCTGGCAAGGGAGATACGCCCGGCGAGAGCGTACGCCCGGTGACATAGACCGTCGCCCCGTCCTCAGCGAGGACCAGGGCAATGCCCTTGCCAATGCCCCGGCTGGCGCCGGTCACCAGCGCGACTTTGCCCGAAAGCGAACCCATTTTCCCCGAGCGATCAGTCGCGTGATCACACCGTTCTTGCCCAACCCGCGGGATAGCCGGGGACCTTGCCGAACCGCTGCGCCCGGTTTCATGCCGAACTGGTCATAGTGAGGATGGGCAATTCCGTTATAGATCGCATCGGGTCGGTGGAAGCGCAGCGACAGCGCCGAGCGGCGGCGGGCGCCCTCGTTGACCGCCGAACCGTGGACGGTAATATCCCAATGCGCCTGGGCATCGCCGGCCTTCATCGCCTTGCCGCCGGCCTCTTTCAGGTCGCGTAGCTGCGGATAGACGTCGCGAATATCGCGATCGACTTCGATGATGCCCGAGCGGCCCTTCACGATGCGAACCTTCGAGATACCGCAGCACGCCCATGTCATCATCCATGTCTTCGAGCGCGATCCAGATCGACAGATTGCCCCAGCGGTCGAACGGCCAGAACGAAAAGTCCTGATGCCACGGCACCTCGATCGAGCCGACCGGCTTGAAGAAGCTGATGTCCTGAACGAACACCGCCTCCGGCACTTTCATCAAATCGACTGCCGCCCCGGTAATCCGCGGCGAGGTGACGAATTCCATCATCGGCGGATTGCGAAACGAGGTGCCGTCGTGAAGCATCAGCATCGACGAATCGATTTTCGGGCTGTCCGGCCCGCTCAGGAAGCCGCGGTCGGGAATGGCCAGCAGCAGCTCGCAAATCCGCGCGCAGTCTTCCTTGCTGAGAAAACCGGGCAACGGCGTCCAGCTTTTCTCATGCAGGCTTCTGATCTGCTCTTCGGTTACCGGATAGGGCGTATTGAGACTCGCGATCATCGGCGGTGGTGGAATTCTCACGTCACCATATCGGCATTCTGGCTGGCCATGGCATCCTCCATAATGCGCGCAGCAAGAGCTGGCATACAAGCATGTGCTTGTGCCGTCGAGCAGGGCCCTCCCGTCAACCAAAAACGGACACATGTGTACTCTTTATGTTGTCTGCCGCGAACCGGCCTGTTATGATTGCCCTGGCACAAGCCTCGACGGCATGGCGAGGGAGAGATTGTATGACGCAAAATCGGCAATTTCGCATCGTGCGGATATTTCATCCAACGCAATACACCCCCTCGCTCGACCTGTCGGTGCGGTTCTTCGAGCGGTTCTTCGCCCGGACAGAGCGATCTGGCCGAAACCGTGCTCAAGAAAGTCGTCCCGCCCGGCTTCGGCTATCCGACCGACTACTGCGCCTTCACCTCGATCCGCGATGTCTTTTTCGATTCGCTGGTTCCGGAAAAATTCGTGCTGGGCGGCGTTCAGGTCTTTCCGTCGGTGGAGACCCCGACACTCAGAGACCGTCGGCTGGTATGCCGAGGGGCTTGGCGCGACTTTACGAAATGCTGACGCGGCAATGGCTTCTCCATTTGGCGATACCAAGGGCGATCCGATGAAGGACTTTCAGGCCGAGAGTCCCGGTTCCTGGCGGGAAGCCGATGTTCTTTACCTCGCCGGCGGAAACGGGCCTGCGCTATCAGTTCTTCGAAGCAGGGCCGTTCTTTTTCGATGCGAGCTCGGAACCGGGCTGGGTGCTGCCGCCGGTCGAACCGGATTGCCCGTTCGGCCTGGAATTCTGCGCGCACCACACCGTCTTGACCGACAAACCCGATCGCGCGCTGAAACTGTCTCGTCGATATGCTGGGCGGAACGATTATCGATCAGGGCCGCAATGAAGCGCTGCAAGCAACCAGCACCTACGTCGCGCTGGCGGATGCCGTATTCGAATTCGCCACCCCCGACGAAGGAACGCCCGCTTTCGCGGCGCTCGCCGCGCAGGCGCCGCTCGACACCTATTATTCGCTGACCTGGAAAGTCGGCGATCTGGACAAAGTCGAACGCCACCTGGCCGGCGATCGGCGTCGGCATACAGGCGCGCACGGACGACACGATCATAACCGATCCGCGGCGATGGCAACGGCATCCCCTGGGGTTTCACGACGGCGCTTCGCAAAGGCGACAGGCGGACTTGCGACGGGGCCTGACCGGCTCCTGTCATACTTCACCGGCAAACAATGCCCGCCGCAAGATAACCCGGATACGGGGCTCGATCCGCTTGCGCCGGTCCACCGTGACATTGTGCGTGCCGGCCTGCGCCATGCCGAAGGCGATGCTGAAAGTCTTCCAGCGTCACGCCCTCGCGGACGATACCGGCAGCTTTGCCCTGATCGGACAAACGGTTGAAAGCCGCCGACATCCGGCTCGACGAGTTCCTGATACCATTCCATTTCAGGGTTCAGGACAACATGGAACAGGCTGCGGTCGTCCATCATCATGCCCAGGACGAAATCGAACAGTTCGACAATGCCGCTGCTCGTTGCCGCGAACCTTCGCGGCAAACGCCTCGATCTTGGCGACGTCGCGCGCATAGATTTCCGTGGCAAGATCCTGCCGGGTAGCGAAATTGCGGTAGAGCGTTGTCCGGCTTACCGATGCCCTGCTCGCGACTTCTTCCAGCGGCGCATCGGGACCGAACTCGGCAAACACCTCGCGCGCTGCGGCAATCAGCCGGCTCCTGTTGCGCGTCGCATCCTGACGCTTATCGGACGGCAAGCCGGTCGGCAGCAAATTCGGCCTGATACAGCCATCGGGCTTGTCTCATGCCCGGAAATCCCGCCCATGCTCATCAGGGCGTGCCGTATTTCTCGGCAAGCGCGGCGCCTGCTTCGCCAGCTTCGGGCGGAATACGCAGACCGTTCAGCACCGCCGCGAACATGATGTAGTTCCCGATGGTGAAGACCAGATCCATCATCTGCTTTAGATCGTAGTGCTCGCCCAGTTCAGCCCAGGTCTCATCGTCGATAGAATAGGAATCGCGCATCTGATCGACCGTGCGCAGCAAAGTCCGGTCGAACGCGCTCCACAGCGGTGCATCCGGTCCCTGCTTCACCGCCTCGATTTCCGCGTCGGTAAAGCCGATCTGGCGGCTTTCGCGCACATGGCTGAGCCATTCGTAAGTCCGACTTGCAGGTCCAGGCGACATAGAGCGTCACCAGTTCGCGCTCGCGGTGCGGCACCGTCGAGTTCATCATCAGGTGCTTGTTATAGGTCAGGAACGGCCGCGTGAGCGCCGGGTGCTGCGCCAGGATCGAGACGATATCGAAGCGCGGCCCGTTTTCCCACGCGTCCGGGCCTTCGATAACGGCGAAAACATCCCTTGCCTCGTCGGTCCATTCGGAGCGCTTGAGCACGGGAATGCGCGATTTGGAGTATTCCGTCACGGTATCTGTCCTTTCATCGAGTTGCCGCCCGGCCGATCAACCGGCCTGAACACCAAGTCGATCCCGGTGGCAATCCTTTGTCACGCCATGATCGCGACACGCGGCTGCAACCACAATTGATTCGCCTTGCCCACCAATTCCGCCGATTGCCAGCAAGCGCGTTATGTTGAATTATCGCCCTACAATAAATGCGCTCGGGAGTTTGCCGTGAACGTCACCGTCAATAGTCGAGAAGACCTGTCCGGCGCCGAGCTGATCGAAATACCCAAAGCCATATCGGCGGATTCGCACACGATCGAGCCACCCGAAGCCTATGCGCGGCACATCGAACCGGCCTATCGCGAACGTGCGCCAAAGTTGGGCGCCGATCCGGCCAAAGGCACCGTCTATGTGATCGACGGCATGCCGGCACGGATCGCGGTCGGTAGTGTCTCCGCGTGCGGCAAGCGTCAGCGCGCGAGCATCGGCGCCGACGGCAAGACCGCCTACTTTCTCGAAGACCTGCCGCCGCCGTTTCCCCAGGGGCGCTTTGCCGAGGTTGGCGCCGTCAAGGCACCGGTTCCGATGGAATCCTTCACATTCGCCGACGTGCCCGCCGGTGGCTGGAACGTCGCGCCGCGGCTCGAAGCGCAGGACCGGGACGGCATAATCGCCGAAATCCTGTACCCGACGATGGGCATGGTGCTGTGCAATCACCCCGATGCCGACTACCAAAGCGCTTGTTTCAATGCCTACAACCGCTGGCTGCAGGAATTCGTTTCCGAGGCGCCGGCCCGCCTTTTCGGCATTGGCCAGACCGCGCTGCGTTCGGTCGAGGAAGGGATCGAGGATCTTCGCAGGATCAAGGCGATGGGTCTCGTCGGTGTGTTGCTGCCCGGCTCACCCCCGATCGAGGCGGACTGGCACGCGCCGCTGTTCGACCCGCTTTGGCAAGCCGCCCAGGACCTTGATCTGCCTGTGAGTTTCCATACGCTCGCAAGCGGCCGCAATCGCAATGACGCGCCGCGCCTGCTGATGGGCCAGGTGTCTCAAGTCGATTTCGGCATGACGATGGTCCGCGCCAACCAGGACGTTCTTGCCTCCTTCGTGCTCGGGGGTGTGTTCGAACGGTTTCCGCGTCTCAGACTGGTCTGTGTCGAAGCGGGCGCGGGGTGGATCCCGGATTTTCTCTACCGCATGGATCACTTCAACCATCGCCATGGCGCTCGCCATGGCCAGATGTCTTTGTCGCGCAAGCCCAGCGACTACTTCCGCGAAAACATCTATGTGACTTTTCAGGACGATCCCGTCGCCCTGGCCCTGACAGGCCTGCTCAATCCCAAGCGGCTGCTCTGGGCGAACGACTATCCCCATTCCGACGCAACCTGGCCATGGAGCCGGAACGTGCTGGCCGAACACCTGAAGCCGGTGCCGGAGCAGGAACGGCGCTGGATACTGCGGGACAACGTGCAGGAGCTGTATAAACTGCCTGTCGCCTGACGACGGGACGCGGCACCGATCGGTGCAGGCTGGTATAATACCAACCTGCGGTGATCCTGACCTACGAGGATTGTCAGTCCCGTTCGCTGGCAAGAAGCAGCGGAAGCGGCGATGTGGTTCATCGTCGCGACGCTGCGACGCGGTCCAGCGGGCGGGACTGACAACCCGCAGGGCGGCTTCTGGCGGCCCTCGGACAGCGGCGCGCCCTCATGACGATGCACCACATCGCCATTGCGGTCGCTTCTTGCCGAGAACCGCCAGAAGCCGTCCTCATAGGTCAGGATCACCGCAGGTTGGTATAAGCTGTCACTCCCCCGTGAACACGGGGTCGCGCTTTTCGAGGAAGGCGTTGACCGCCTCGGCGTGGTCGCGACTGTGAAGGGTCAGCAGCTCGTAACCGACGCTCGCGTCCATCATCGCGTTGGCGACGTGGCGCAGGCCGAGGTTGACGGTCATCTTGGTCGCGGAGATCGCCTTTGTCGCGCCCTTGAGCAGCTTCTGGGCGAAGGCGTCGACCGCCGCGTCGAGCTCGTCGGCGGGGAGGCAGTAGTTGATCAGACCGATCTGTTCGGCCTTGGGCGCGGGAATGAATTCGCCGGTCATCAGATACTCGCGCGCCTTGGCGAAGCCAATCAGCTGCGGCCAGATGATCGCCCCGCCGTCGCCGGCGCTGAGCCCGACCTTGACATGCGGGTCGGCGATCTTGGCATGCTCGGCGGCGAAGATGACGTCGCAGAACAGCGCGATCGTCGCGCCCAGGCCCACCGCATGCCCGTTGAGCTTGGCTATGATCGGCTTGGGATAGTCGAGCAGCGCGAATACGGTGCGCTTGGTCGGCACCGCGGGCACGTTGTTGGGATCCTGGACGTTGGGCAGCATCCAGCCTTCGATGTCGCCGCCGGCGCTGAAGGCCCGCCCCTTGCCGGTGAGGATCACGACATCGAATTCCTTGTCGAGCGCGCTGTCGTGGAGGAATTGGCAGACTTCCAGCTCCATCTCCTGGGTGAAGACGTTGAGCTTCTCGGGCCGGTTCAGGAAGACCGTCATCACCCGGCCATCGAGCTCGAAGGCGAGGTTCTTGTAATGATCGTACTTGGTCATGCTGATTCCATCCCCCGGGTGATATGCTTGGCTGCTGGCGAGATGTGTTATCATCAGGCGGTGGCATTGCAACCGCTTGCCAGGCTGCGATGGCCGCCGCCCTCCGTCTCCATCAACCGCGCGGCGGCGATCGACATCATGGCACGCCGAATATCGGCATTCCGGGGCGCAGCCGGGCCGCTTCCGACTTTCCAGCGCGGCCGCCGGGCGACAGCGATCATTTCCAGCGCGGCAAGGATGCGCGCCCCGCTCTGGCTGGATTTGACCGGCAGCGCGACTGCACCTACATTGGCACGGAGCAGTTAGTGACAACTATGGCCGCAACTTCAAGTTGCCTCCAGGTTGCACTTCAATTCGGTTTCGGGAGACGCTCGGATGTCCATCACGATAGCCCCGCTTCAGAACGATTTGCCGTTCGGCTGCCGCATCCGGGGCGTAACGCGGCAGGCTCTGGAGGACGAGCCGGTTCGCGAACAGATCCGGCAATCATTCGAAAGCAATGGCATGATCGTGTTCGAGGGAATCGAACAGACCAGCCGCATGCAGGCGCGGCTCAGTCTGGTGTTCGGCCCGCTCAAGGAACATCCGGTCAAGGCGGTTGACCGGATCGACGAAGACGGCATGAACGGCGCGCTCGCCGTAACCGCCAACCCGGAGAGCTGCGACATCGTCGAGATCGATGGCAAACCCTATTCGAGCTGGCTGCCCTGGCATTTCGATCACTGCTACAACAACACGCTTAACCGCGCCGGGGTGTTGCGGCTGGTGCAGGCCACACCCAACGGCGGGCACACCTGCTTCGCCGACGGCATCGCGATTTACCAGGCCATGTCTCCCGAATTGCGCGCGCGGGCCGAGGAGTTGTCCGTCATCTATTCGCTCGACATGCAGCCCGACCACATCCGGTTCGGGCGGCCCGAGAACTTCCGCGTGCTGCAGGTCGATCCTTATCAGCTCGCGATCCTCGAACAGGCCAAGGACTATCCGCGCGCGATCCATCCTGCTGTCTGGACGCGCGCGACGGGCGAAAAGATCATGCACCTGTCGCCGTGGATGGCCGAGGGGATCGAGGGGCGCGAGGACGAGGTGGGCGACGCGCTGCTCCACGAGTTGGCGCGAGAGGTAAATCGTCTCGCCGAAGAAGGCTGCTATGTCCATCGCTGGAAGAGCACCGACATGCTGATCTGGGACAACTGGCGCATGCTCCACCGGGTGACCGGCTGCACGCCGCCACATGTGCGCACGATCCACCGCACGACGATCGTGGGTGACTATGGTCTCGGCCGGTTCGAAAACAACGATCAGGGCCGCTACAAGGAACTTGAACGGGCCGTTTGAGAGTAGTGGCGGAAAGCAATCGTTGCGTGAGCGGGTATCCTGTTCATTGAAGCAGATTGCCAACCGCATCGTCGAAATGCTCGATTTGGGATATTCCGGCACGGTATTTGTCAATTCATCGAGTTGCCGCTGGGTCGCTCGACCGGCCTGAGCACCTAGTCGAACCCGGTGGCAATCCCTGGTCATGCCGCGATCGCGTCTCACACCGGCCAACCACAATTCGGGTCCGGCACAGAACCTGATCAATGGCAGCCATGCCGGGCACCCCTGCCTGCGATCAATCAATCGTTCTGCTCCCAAATGATAGCCCATTCCGCTTCATCCATGGCGATGGTTTATTCCATGTAACCACTAAAAAGACGGAGAATTAACACTTGCACATTAACCGTGCCCCATTGCGCCAGTCCTTTTCCGGCGAGACCAGGGGTTCAAGCGTTGAGTGTAAGAGTTCTCATTGCCGACGATGAGCCGCAGATGCACTCCGCCTATCGGGACTGCTTCATGACTCACTCCGGCGGGACCGACGATGTCGCCGAGTTGGCATCGAGCCTGTTCGGCAACCCGGGAGCGGTCCAAGGACCCGACTTCACGAATTTTCGATTCGACTACGTTTCGCAGGGCGAAGTTGCGGTCCGGGCCGTTACCCAGGCTATCGCGAACAACGATCCCTATGCCGTGCTGTTTCTCGACATGCGCATGCCCCCCGGCATCGATGGGTTCGAGACTGCGACGCAGGTGCGCCAGCTTGACCAAGCGATCAGCATCGTTGTCGTTACCGGATATTCGGATCATGAACCGACCAGCATCGCAAAGGTCGCGGGTCCGCTCGACAAGCTTTTTTACGTCGCCAAGCCGTTCAAGGCTGAAGAGGTCCAGCAATTGGCGCTTTCGCTGGGTGCGCGCTGGACCGTGGATCGCGAGTTGCTGGCCGCCCGACAGGAGCTTCAGCGAAGGCTGGAGCAGGTCGAGGAAGCCAATATCGAGCTTGCTGGCAGTGAGGCTCGCAATCGGCACCTGGCCTTGCACGACCAGTTGACCCGCTTGCCGAACCGGACGCAGTTCAACGACTTTCTGGAACGGCTCGCTGAACGCGGCGATGGTGAGATCGCAACATTCTTCGTCGATCTCGATCACTTCAAGAATGTGAACGATTCACTCGGTCATGCGGCTGGCGACGAACTGATTTGCCAGATCGCGCAGCGGCTGCGGGAAGTGCTTCCGGATGGCGCTATGCTTGCCCGGCTTGGTGGCGACGAGTTCGCGGTGGCCATGCAAGGTATCGATGCAAACAGCGCCTTGGCTCTTGGGGAACGCATCGTTGCGGTGTGCGGGCAAGCCTTCGACATCATGTCGACCAAGGTGTTTGTTGGCGCTTCGGTTGGCATCGCGCTGTCGCCAACGCACGAATTCAAGGCGTTCGAAGCATTGCGCCGGGCGGACCTCGCACTCTATGCCGCCAAGAGCGGCGGACGCAATGCCGCGCACCTTTTCAACGTGACGCTTGACGAGAGCGTTCAAATTGCGCGCGCGGATCGAACACCGGCTTCGCGCGGCGATCCGGGAAGACAAGTTGCGTCTCGGCTATCAGCCGATCGTGAGGACGGACGATGGCTTGCCGTATGGCTATGAGGCTTTGTTGCGCTGGACGGACGACGAGCTTGGGGACGTGCCACCGGGCATCTTCGTGCCTGTTGCCGAGGAATGCGGCCTCGCCCGCGAACTTGGGGACTGGGTGATTTCGAACGCCATTGCCGAGTGTGGCAGCTGGCAATCCGGAGTCATTTCGATCAACATCTCAACGCCTACATTTCCAGACCAGGGGTCTGGTGGAATTCATCGTCGCCGAAGCGCACGCCACATGGTGTGGAACGAAGCCGCATCCAGTTCGAGATCACCGAAATTGGCCATGTTCAAGAACCCTGAACATGCCTCTGCGATCATCCGTGAGTTGCGCCAGGCAGGCATTCGCATGGCGCTGGATGATTTCGGAACCGGCTATTCGTCGCTGGTCAATCTGCGCGATTTCGAGCTCGATTGCGTCAAGATCGACAAGTCCTTTGTCGATAAGCTCGGCGCATGACCGGCAGGTCGGCCGCCATCGTCAATGCCGTAACCGCCATGGCGCGCATGCTTGGGCTGGACGTTGTTGCCGAAGGTGTCGAAACCGCCGATCAGGTGCAGTCGCTTCGCCTGCTAGGCTGCGGCATGATGCAGGGCTTCTATTATTCCAAGGCCATGCATCCGGAAGATCTTCCGTTCGAAGCCGAGAACCACACTGCATACGATCACGAAACTGCGCTGGACGAGCAACAGTCCGGAAGCAGCAAAGCGGCTTGAGCAACATGGCGGTCGTGGTAGCTAAAGGCTTGTCTCGTATGCGCGTTTGCACGCCGCGGTTCCTTTGGGGGCGACTGAGCCTTGTCCAAAAATTCGCGATGCTGTTCGTCCTCGTGGGTTCAATGACAGCGTGGACCAGCCATTTTGCGCTCGAACGGGTGCTTGAGCCTTCGTTCGACACGATCGAACAGGAAGTGAATGCCGAACAGGTGGCAAGGGCCAGAGCGGAGCTGGACAGCATGAATGCCAGCCTGCGTGCCAGCACGCTCGACTATGCCGTCTGGACGACATGTACCGTTATGCCGTATCGCCCAGCAGAGCGGTGGAAGCAGAGATATTCACGCCGCTGGGCTATCAGAACCTCAAAGTCGAATTCATGGCAGTCATCAGGTTCGATGGAACACCGGTCTGGTCGAAGGCAGTGAATGCGACCGGCGATGCATTCGAGGATCGCGAAACGGCTCTGCTTACACCTGCGGTCAGCGCGGGCCAATTCTTCGAGCAAGCACGCACGAAAGAGGGGGCTGGAACCTATTTCAGGACAGACAAAGGGCTCTACGGGCTTCAGTCCACCTGGATTTGCAACAGCGACGGCAAGGGCACTCCGTCCGCATTTTTCGTGATTGGGCGCTTGTTGAGCGCAACCGCCCTGTCCGATGCGGTTCAATCCAAGGCCACCCTCGACACCAACGTAGCGCCTGCAAGGCTGCTTGAGGTTGCCAGTGCCCCGGAAGCCACAGTCTTCGAAGTCACGGCGAAGGAAATCCGCAACACGATCGCGCTTCTGGATGCGTCGGGCAATCCGCTGGCCACCCTGACTTTCCCGACAAACCGGCGCATCTCGCAAGTAGGCAGCGGAGTGATCGATTCCGCACTGACCACTATGGGCCTTGGCCTATTCTTCCTGATGGCGCTTCTGGCGATTGGCGTAAACCGGATTACGGTCATGCGGCTCAAGGAACTGAGATACTGGGTCAAGGAGTATCGAACAGGCGATTCCCCGGTTAACAAGGCATTGATCGTCAGCGGGGACGAAATCGGATCATTGGCACGGCAGTTCGACCAACTTGCCCTCGAGCTGGCCGAAGCCGAAGAACAACTCCGCCAGCAATCCTATGTCCAAGGCAGGCCGATTCCGCGGTTGGCTTGCTTCACAATGTCCGCAATTCACTCGGCCCGCTTCAGGCCAAATATGACAAGTGGCGCAGGGAAGATGCATCGCCCCTCGGTGGCCAGGTTCTCACCGCACTCGCGGAACTTGAATCGGGAACCGCCGGCAGCGATCGCCGCGACGCGCTCGATCGTTTCGTCAAGGCGGCCGCAACCAAGCTCGTAACCCAATCGCGGCAGCGCGGTGAGGAAATCGAAAACCTCCAAACTTCGGTCAACCAGATTCAGGCCATTCTGGCGGACTACGATTTCGCATCGAAGAAAGAGGCTGCGATCGAGGCGGTCGATCTGGCCGAACTGTTCCGCCGCGAGGTCAAAACGCGCAAGGCGGCATTGGGCGCCGACATCGAGTTGGAGTTGCCCCTCGATATGCCCCGTGTTCATGGCAACCGCATCCACCTCGCCCAAGTGGTCGGCAATCTCGTGATCAATGCCGTCGAGTTCATGGCCTCTCAGCCCGAGAAACGGCTGCGCGTCAAATACCGGCACGCCGATGACGCGAACGCCATCGAGGTGTCTCTGGAAGACAATGGTGACGGTGCGACGGCGGAAACGCTGGATAGAGCCTTCGAACGGGGTTTCAGCACCCGGAAAGGTAAATCGGGAGGCATCGGCCTGCATTGGTCCGCCAATACCGTGCGCGCCATGGGCGGTGGCCTTTCGCTTTACAGCGATGGCCCGGGCCAAGGCGCCGTGGCCACGATGAAGCTTCCCTTGCCGAAAACCGAGCAAGACCGGTGAGACAGCCTCGCCAGAGCGGCGAAACTTGCTGCTTGAGCAATAGCAACTCTTCCAAAGGAGCCGCACGACCATGCGCCGCCAATCGACAATTCTCGCACTGCTTGTTTCACTCACCTCGTTTGCCGGCACCGCCAACGCACAAGCGGAACCCGAACCGACGATCGAGGTCGATCTGTCCGTGACATTGGTCAGCGACTACCGTTTCCGGGGTATTTCGCTTACGGACTTCGATCCCGCCGTGCAGCCCGACCTGACGATTCGGCACAAGTCCGGCCTCTACGCCAACTTCTGGGCTTCGAATGTCACGGAGAACGAGGGGGCCGACCTGGAAACCGACGTGTCCATCGGCTGGTCGCGGGAGTTCGGCGATACTTCGGTCGATCTGCGCGCCATGTATTACATGTATCCCGGCGCTTCCTCCCTCAACTACGCCGAGTTCTCGGCGACGATAGGCCGGAACCTGGGTAAAGCCAGCGTGGCGGCGAATGTCAGTTATGTCCCGCGCCAGGAGAACGTCGGAGACAGGGACAACATTTATCTCGGCCTGTCCGGCGAAGTGCCATTGGGGAGCTCGCCGGTCACGCTCAAAGGCGCCGTCGGATACGAGAACGGTGCGTTTGGCGAAGACAAGGTCGATTGGCTGGTTGGCGCAGGTGTAGATCTTGGAAAGGGATTCGAATTTGACCTGAGCTATGTTGATACCGCCAATTCGGGTGGCCTACGCGAGGCTCGAGCTGGTGTTGTTGCAACGCTGAGCAAGGGATTTTGAGCCGCTAGGATCTTCGGAGGTCGTGACCCAGGCGGTGGTGTAGTTGATCGGGGTGGGCAACGAGACGTTCAAAACAGGAATGGTTTGAGGCACGGCTAACAAAGAATTGAAACCTAGTTTCAATGCGTCCGAAGGCGTGTCTTCTCGTCCAATTGAAAAAGTGGGCACGAATGTGGCGCTGTTTTCGAACGAATGTACATTCGTCGTGCAATTTCAATACCGAAAATGACTTGAATGGTAGCGGAGGAGGGACTTGAACCCCCGACACGCGGATTATGATTTCGCTGCTCTAACCAGCTGAGCTACTCCGCCATACCAATCGGCCCCGCCAGCGCGGGGCAGGTGGCGCACATAGGATTTGGGCTTGCCCCGGTCAACCATGCTGTTTGCCGCGAAATGGCCAGCATCCGAGCGCCTCCCAATGGGTCTCGCGGTAAAGGTGGAGTTCGAGGCCGGTGATGGCGAAAACGCGCGGTTGCGGCGTGGCGGCGAGTTGGCGCTGAAGCGCTTTCGCCGCCTCCAGCGTCACCTTGTTCTGCACGGTGATGTGCAGCCGGGGCTCGTGCCGGTCCTGCGCGGTGAGCGCGCCGTGGAAGTGTTCGGCGATTCCCGCGCGGATCGCCAGCATGCCCGGGCTGCGGATCGCCAGCGCCGTGCCCCGGCCAAGGTCCATGGTTCCGTCGAGCATTGCATCTGGCGCGGCATAGGCGCCGGCGAAGCGGCCCAGAACACGGCCAAGCTCCTCGCGCAACGATGGCGCGAATGCGTGGAACAGAGTGACATGCGCGGCGAGCTTGTTACGCTCGGGCGGATAGTGCGCGCGGCGCAAGGCGTCGGCCCAGGCCAGCACATCGCCGGGCAAAGCGGCGGTGACGATAAAGGGCGCCGGCCCGCTCAGATCTCTCCCCGCGCGCGGCGGATGGCGAACCATTTTTCGACATTGCGATTGTGCTCTTCGACCGTCGCGGCAAAGGCGTGGCCGCCGGTGCCGTCCGCCACCATGAACAGCACGTCGGTCTTGGCCGGATTGAGCACCGCCTCGATCGAGGCCTTGCCCGGGTTGGTGATCGGCCCCTTGGGCAGGCCGAGCATCGAATAGGTGTTGTAATCGTTGATCGCCTGGATTTCCGACTGGCGGATGCGGCGGCCGAGCGGTTTGCCCTTGGTGATCGGATAGATGATCGTCGGGTCGGCCTGGAGCATGATCCCCTGGCGCAGCCGGTTCGAATAGAGCCCGGCGACCAGCTTGCGTTCGCTGGGCTTGCCGGTCTCCTTCTCGACGATCGACGCGAGGATCACGGCTTCCTCGGGGCTTTTGGCGACAGTGGCGGGCGAACGCTTGGCCCACAACTCGGCGAGCGTCGCCTTCATCGCCGCCTGCATGCGCGCGGCCACCGCCTGGCGCTTTTCGCCGCGCTCGAAATCGTAGCTTTCGGGCAGCAGCGAGCCTTCCGGCGGGACCGCGAGATCGCCGGTGAGATAGGGCGAGGCCATCAGCCGGTCATGGACCATGATCGCAGGCATGCCCTCCGGCACGCTGACAAAGCGGCGCACGACGTCGCTGCCTTGCAGGATCGACAGAATCTTCGAGGGACTCGCGCCCTTGGGCAGCTTGAACTCGCCCGCGCGGATCGCCGCACCGCCGCCGAACAGCCGCGCGCGCCAGCGAAACGCCTCGGCCGAAGCTATTGCTCCTTCAGTCTCAAGCTTGTGGGCGACAATTCCGAGGCCTGCGCCATCGGGAACGACGAACGAGCTATCCTGCTTGAGCGGCCCCGAACCCCACCAGCTGCCAAGCAAAGCCCAGCCTCCGATCAGCAAGACCAGAGCGCCGATCGCGGCGAGCAGCCTGCCGCGGCTTGCCATCAATCGAGCGCCCGCACCACCAGGCTTGCGTTGGTGCCGCCGAAGCCGAAGCTGTTGTTGAGCGCGGCGCGCACCCTGCGCTTTTTCGCCACATGCGGCACCAGATCGACGCCCGCGCAGCCATCGCTCGGATTGTCGAGATTGAGCGTCGGAGGGACGATCTGGTCGCGGATAGCCAGGATGCAGAAGATCGTCTCGACCGCGCCAGCGCCGCCGAGCAGGTGGCCGATCGCCGATTTAGTCGAGCTCATCGACACCGTGGAGATGGCATCGCCGAACAGGCGGCGCACCGCGCCCAGTTCGAGTTCGTCGCCCATCGGGGTCGAGGTGCCGTGCGCGTTGATATAATCGATGTCGCCGGGCGCGACACCGGCCTTGCGCAGCGCCATTTCCATCGCGCGATAGGCGCCCGAGCCTTCCGGATGCGGCGCGGTGACGTGATGGGCGTCGCCCGACAGGCCATAGCCAATGACTTCGGCGTAGATCTTGGCCCCGCGCGCCTTGGCGTGTTCGTATTCTTCGAGCACGACGACGCCGGCGCCCTCGCCCATGACGAAACCGTCGCGGTCCTTGTCGTAGGGGCGGCTGGCCTTCTCGGGCTGGTCGTTGAAGGCGGTCGAAAGCGCGCGCGCCTGGGCGAAGCCGGCGATGCCGATCGGGCAGATCGTGCCTTCCGCGCCGCCCGCCAGCATGACGTCGGCGTCATCGTCCTTGATCATCCGCGCGGCGTCGCCGATCGAATGGGCGCCGGTCGAGCAAGCCGTCACAACCGCGTGGTTCGGGCCCATCAGCCCGTACTTGATCGAAACCTGGCCCGAGATCAGATTGATCAGCCGGCCGTGAACAAAATGCGGCGAGACCCGGCTGGGACCCTTTTCGTGCAGCACCAGCGATTCGCTCTCGATCCCCGGCAGTCCGCCGATGCCCGAGCCAATCGAACAGCCGGCGCGAAACCGCTCTGCCTCGGTCATGTCGGTAAGACCGGCGTCCTCGATCGCCTGGCCGGCGGCATCGATCCCGTAGATGATGAACGGATCGACCTGGCGCTGGACCTTGTGATCGACCCGCTTGTTGGGATCGAAACCATAAGGGTGATCGGCCGGCTTGACCTCGCAGGCGATCAGGCACTTCTGGTCGGACGCATCGAACCTGGTGATCCGCCCGGCGCCGGACCTGCTGGCCAGGATATTGCTCCAGACCGTCTCGACATCGGCGCCGAGCGGCGTGACAAGCCCTAGTCCGGTAACAACGACACGACGCATGCAATTCTCCGAATATGCGACAGGCTCAGTGCCTCGCGGACTGAGCCTGTCGAAATTCTGGTCCCGCCCTTCTCCAACACGGACCGCCCATCGACAATCTCAGGGCAAGCGGAAGGAAGGCCGGGTTCAGCCCTTGTTATCGTCGATATATTTGATCGCGTCCGAAACGGTGCTGATCTTCTCGGCGGCATCGTCGGGGATCTCAACGCCAAACTCTTCCTCGAAAGCCATGACCAGCTCGACAATGTCGAGACTGTCGGCGCCGAGATCGTCGATAAAGCTCGCGTCTTCGGTGACTTTTTCGGCTTCGACGCCAAGATGTTCGACAACGATCTTTTTGACCCGGTCGGCGGTGTCGCTCATTCAATTTCCCCTTCTCGAACGGAGGATGATCCGTGATTGGCTAGTTCGCCTGCCGCCCTAATGCGCGGGGACGGCGCTGGCAAGTGGGGGGTGAACCCAAAGGCGCTTATTGGCTCTGCCAAATCTTGACACGATATCCTTGCAGTTGGCGATCCGACGTCACCAGGGTTGCATTCTCGGCGATTGTCTGGGCCAGGATCAGATGATCGAATGGGTCGTTGTGGCCCGCTACCATTTCCAGTTTTTCCAATGCCTGCAAATGCGCTGATGAAATTTCCATGACTTCCAGCCCTTGCGAGACAGCTTCGGCGATCAGAGCGGAACCTTGTTCCGCGAACTTGCCCTTCCTGAATTTGATCGAGAATTCCCAAAACGATGCGATACTGACAATCAGGTGGGCACCGGATTGCGCAATCGCCGCGCGCGACCTGGGTCCAAGCTTCGGATCGTCTCGCAGCCACCACAGCATCACATGTGTATCGAGAAGCAGCTTCACGGAAGCGGATCGAACTTGCTGTCGTCCCACGGCTCATTCTGGAGCTTGTCGAAGAATTCCAGCATCTCCTCATCCCATTCGAGCCAGGAATTGTCTTCTGGCAGGATTCCCCGCAAGGCACCCGGCTGCCGGGGCTTGCCATCGCGCGTGTAGACCCATTTGCCATCGACCAGCCACGGCGGGCCATCCTTGGCGGGCTGGGCATGTTGGAATGGCTTGGGCATTTCGCGAAATCCGGTTGGGACGGCGGGGGCGCCCTCCTCCGCCAGCGCATTGAGATAATCCCTCACCAGCGCCGACAGCGACGTGCCCAGCTCCGCCGCGCGGATGCGCGCCTTGCGGTGGGTGGCGTCATCGAGGGCGATGGTGACGTTTTTCATGTGAGACTGTGTAGCACAGTCTCACGGTCTGGGCAATCTCGTTCAGCCGTCAAGCGATTGCAGCTCGCGCGGAGGCAAGCCATAAGGGTTCAATGACTGCGATTTACGATACCATCGGGATAAATTACGCGGAGCTGCGTCGCCCCGACCCGCGCATAGCATCGGTAATTGCCGAGGCTCTGGGTCCGGCCCGGACTGTGCTCAATGTCGGTGCCGGAACCGGGTCCTACGAGCCGACGGATCGCGTAGTTACGGCTGTGGAACCGTCGCAGGAAATGATCCGCAAGCGCAGTCACAAAGCTGCAAATGCAATCCAGGCCGGCGCCGAAGACCTCCCGTTCGCCGATTCCAGTTTCGATGCCGCGATGGCGATCCTGACTATCCACCACTGGACCGACAAGCGGAAAGGCCTGCGCGAATTGCGCCGCGTGACACGCGGCCCGGTCGTGCTGCTGACCTTCGATCCTTCGCACCGTCCCTGGTTGACCGACTACCTGCCCCAGCTCGTTGCTCTCGACGAAGCGCAGATGCCACGGATGGCAGACTATTCGCAGTGGCTGGGCGAGGTGGAGATTGCTACGGTCCCGGTGCCACGCGATTGCACCGACGGCTTCCTTTATGCCTATTGGCAACGGCCAATGGCCTACCTCGATGCGCGCATACGCTCCGGGAGTTCGTCGTTCTGGGCGCTGGGCAATGTCGAGGCCGAGCTCAACGCCTTGCGACGCGACATCGAGACGGGAGAATGGGACCGCCGCTACGCCGATTTGCGCGCACTTGCGCAATACGACGCGGGTTACCGGCTGGTCGTCGCGCGCTCGAAACGCTGATCACCCATTCGCCTGCTGCTCCACCAGCCTGATATTCAATTCCCGCAGCTGCTTCGCGCTCACCACCCCCGGCGCTCCCATCATCAGGTCCTCCGCCTTCTGGTTCATCGGGAACACGACGACCTCGCGGATGTTCGGCTCATCCGCCAGCAGCATGACGATGCGGTCCACCCCCGGCGCCGAACCGCCATGGGGGGGGGCGCCGTATTTGAAGGCGTTGATCATGCCGGCGAAGTTCGTATCCACATCCTCTCGGCTGTAGCCGGCGATCTCGAAGGCCTTGTACATGATCTCGGGCCGGTGGTTCCGGATCGCGCCGGACGACAGCTCCACCCCGTTGCAGACGATGTCATATTGCCAGGCCTTGATCTCCAGCGGGTCCATCGTCTCGAGCGCTTCGAGCTCGCCCTGTGGCATGCTGAAAGGGTTGTGGCTGAAATCGATCTTCTTGGCGTCCTCGTCGTATTCGAACATCGGGAAATCGACGATCCAGCAGAACTTGAACTCACCTTCGGCGATCAGGCCGAGTTGTTCGCCCACCCGCGTGCGCGCCGCGCCCGCCAGTTTTGCCGCTTGCAATTCCTTGCCCGCGGCGAAGAAGCAGCCGTCGTCGGGGCCGAGGCCCATCGCCGCATAGAGCGCCAACATGCCCTCCTCGCCATGGTTCTTGGCGATCGGTCCGCCGAATTCCCCGCCCTTGCGGGTGACATAGCCGAGACCGGCATGGCCCTCGCCGCGCGCCCAGTCGTTCATGTCGTCGAAAAACTTGCGGCTCTTCTCGGCAGTCGCGGGCGCCGGGATAGCCCGCACCTTGCCACCGCCGCCCACGATCTTCTCGAACAGCCCGAAGCCCGATTTCTCGAAATGGCTGGTGACGTCGTGGATGATGATGGGATTGCGCAAGTCCGGCTTGTCCGACCCGTATTTAAGCATCGATTCGGCGAAGGGAATGCGCGGAAACGTGCCCGCCGGCGTCACGCTGCGCCCTGCCGCGAATTCCTCGAACACGCCCGCCAGCACCGGCTCGATGGCGCCGAACACATCGTCCTGGGTGACAAAGCTCATCTCGAAATCGAGCTGGTAGAATTCGCCCGGCGAACGGTCGGCGCGCGCGTCCTCGTCGCGGAAGCAGGGGGCGATCTGGAAATAGCGGTCGAAACCGGCGACCATCAGCAGCTGCTTGAACATCTGCGGCGCCTGGGGGAGCGCATAGAACTTGCCCGGATGTACACGGCTCGGCACCAGATAGTCGCGCGCGCCTTCGGGCGAGCTCGCCGTGAGGATCGGTGTCTGGAATTCGGTGAAGCCCTGATCGACCATGCGGCGGCGCAGGCTGGCGATCACCTGGCTGCGCAGCAGCATATTGGCGTGCACCTTCTCGCGGCGCAGATCGAGGAAGCGGTACTTGAGGCGGATGTCCTCGGGATATTCCTGATCGCCGGCGACCGGCATCGGCAGCTCTTCGGCGCGCGACTGGACATTGGCGGCGCGGGCATAGACTTCGATCTCGCCGGTGGGCAGATTGGCGTTCACCGTCTCCTTGCTGCGCGCCTTGACTTCGCCATCGATGGTGACGACCGATTCAATGCGCAACCCTTCCAGCAGCGCCAGCGCCGGGCTGTCGGCATCGGCGACGATCTGGGTCAGGCCGTAATGATCGCGCAGATCGACGAACAGCACGCCGCCATGATCGCGCTTGCGGTGCACCCAGCCGGACAGCCGCACGGTCTCGCCGACCCTGCTAGCGTTAAGTTCTCCGCAGGTGTGTGTGCGGTATAGGTGCATCGCTCTTTCCAATCGGGCCGCGTTGAGGCAGGGGAGGGAGCCGCGGCTAACAGGCGATGGCCGCGATTTTGTCAAGCCGCGGGTCCGCACGGACCCAAACCGAAAAAGATCGCATGAACATACACCCTCTGATCACCACGAGCGACGCGCTCGCCGAACTCTGCGCAAGATTGGCCCGGTCCGACTTCGTCACGGTCGATACCGAGTTCATGCGCGAGAACACCTATTGGCCCGAACTGTGCCTGATCCAGATCGCCGATACCCAGGAGGCCGCGGCGATCGATCCGCTCGCGCCGGGCCTCGACATGAAGCCACTGTACGACCTGCTGACCGACAACGAGGATGTGCTGAAAGTCTTCCACGCCGGCGGGCAGGACGTCGAGATCATCTTCAACTTCACCGGACGCACGCCGCACCCGATCTTCGACACCCAGATCGCGACGATGGCGATCAGCCAAAGCGAACAGATCGGCTATTCGAACCTGGTCGAGTCCTGGCTCGGCATCGCGGTCGATAAGGGCGCGCGCTTTACCGACTGGTCGCGCCGGCCGCTGACCGACCGGCAGATCGAATACGCCATCGGCGACGTCACCCACCTCGCCCTGATCTTTCCCAAGATCCTCAACCGGCTGATGAAAACCGGGCGCGGGCACTGGCTCGACATCGAGATGGAAAAGCTCGCCGATCCGGACAACTACCGCAACGATCCCGCGCTGGCCTGGCGGCGGATCAAGGCGGCGGGGCGCAATCCACGGCATGCTCGGGCGGCTGAAGGCGCTGGGCGCCTGGCGCGAGCTGGAAGCGCAGGACAAGAACATCCCGCGCGGCCGCATCGCCCGCGACGAAACCATCGCCGACATCGCCAGCCACCCGCCCAAGAGCCAGGCCGACCTTGCCAAAGTGCGCGGGCTTTCTCCGGGCTGGAAGGACAACGAGATCGGCAGGCGGCTGATGGCGGCGCTCGAAGCGGCCATGCCGCTGTCCGACGACGAACTGCCGCCGCGCGCGCCCAAGGGCGCGCCGCTCGGCAAGGAAGGGGCGCTGGTCGCCGATCTGCTCAAGCTGCTGCTCAAGATCCGCTGCCGCGAGATCGACGTCGCCGCGCGGCTGATCGCGCGCAGCGAGGAGCTGGAGCTGCTGGCGGCGGGGGTTCGCAAGTGCCTGCCGATCCTGGAAACCTGGCGTTACGACGTGTTCGGCCGTGACGCGCTCGACCTGGTCGAGGGCAAGCTGGCCTTCGCGGTGGTGGGCGGCAAGCTGAAGATGACGCATGTCGATGACGTGGCGGAGCCGGTGGCGGACGCGGCGGAGTAAGGGGGTTTCGCGTGAACCGGCCTGATCCTGCGAGCTTGGCACTATGGCCGCCGCTGTGTGATAAACTGCAACGATGACCGTCTACCACCCCACCCTCAAGCAGCTGCAATACCTCGTCGCGCTGCACGAGCACGGCCACTTCGGCCGCGCGGCGGATGCCTGTTTCGTCTCGCAGTCGACGCTCTCGGCCGGCCTGCGCGATCTTGAGACGCTGCTCGGCGTGGTGCTGGTCGAGCGGACCAAGCGGGCGGTGCGGTTCACGCCGCTGGGCAATCAGGTGGTCGCCAAGGCGCACCGCATCCTGCGCGAGGCGGAGGAGCTGTCCGATCTCGTCCAGTCCAGCGGCCAGCCGCTGTCGGGCGAAGTGCGGATGAGCGTGATCCCGACCATCGCGCCGTTCCTGCTGCCGCGCATGCTTCCCCGCCTGCGCCGCGAGCGCCCGGCGCTCAAGCTGTTCCTGCGCGAGGAGACCAGCGCGGCGGCGATGGAATCGCTGCACCACGGGCGGGCCGACTGCGTGCTGCTCGCCCTGCCCTACCCCACCGGCGAGGTCGAAAGCGAGACGATCGAGCTCGACGCCTTCTTCGTCGCCTTCCCCAAGGACGATCCGCGCGATCCGCCCGCCGAGATTCCGCCCAGCGCTGATCGACGAGAACCGGCTGATGCTGCTCGAAGACGGCCACTGCCTCAAGGACCACGTCGCTCGCCGCCTGCAACCGCCCGGAACTGCGCGCTTCGGCGACGATGATCGGCACCAGCTTGCACACCCTGGTGCAGATGGTCGACAATGGTCTGGGGCTGACCATGCTGCCGGAAATGGCGCTCGACGCGGGGATTCTGAACGGGACCAACGTGGTGGCGCGGCCGCTCAAGGCGCCCAACGCCAACCGCGAGATCGCGCTCGTCTGGCGCAAGAATTCGCCGCGCGGCGACGAATTCCGGCTGCTGGCGGAGGAACTCAGGGCCGGGTGATTCCTTACCCGCACAGCCCCTGCAGGAACCATTCCGGCGGAGCATCCGGTCTTGGGCCCCGCCCGTCGCCCGCCAGCCCCGCGCGGTAGATCCAGTAGCGGCGGCCCTCGCTGTCCTCGATGCGGTAATAGTCGCGCAGCCGCGCGCTGGAGCGTTCGCGCCACCATTCGGGGGCGATGCGCTCGGGACCCTCGGCGCGGGCGACATCGTGAACCGCGCCGCGCCAGCGGAACCGGCGCGGCAGGCCGTCGGGGCTGGCATGGATCACGGCGATCGGCTCGGCCCTGTCGAGCAATTTCAGAGGGCGTCCTTGTCCAGCCTCACGGCTGGAAGCGGCACCGGCCCGCTCCCATCCGAGGGCGAGCGGGCCGGTGCCGCAAGCCATCGACGGATGTCGATGGCGCACCCGACAAAGACTCCCAGCGCTGGGCGCGTTCGGGCAGATGGCTGGCGTGGGGGACCGGGCGGCGCACCGCTCCTTCGCCCAGCCGTACCGTCAGCCGGTCGATGCAGGCGGCGAGGCTGGTGCCGTGGGCCTGCGCCGCCGCCTCGAGATCGGCCTGGGCGAGCGCCAGCGGCTCGGCCCAGGGCGCGCGCAGGCGGACCAGTTCGATGCCGAAACCGGCGTCCACGATCGTCGAGTTTGCCGCCGAACAGCCCGGCGATATGCGCGGGCGATCGCGGCTGGCCGCGGCCAGCTCGAGACGGCGGCCGAGCACTTCGCCATCGACCTTCCACATGCCCAGTTCAAGCCGCCGCGCGCCCAGCGCCTTGCCTTCCAGCACCCGCGCCAGGTCTTCGGCGAGATCGGCCACCACCCGGTCGAGCAGCTCGCGGTGGCGGATCGGCTCGACCAGGCGGCGCTGGACCAGCGGTGCATCGTGCGCCACCACCGGCAGCAGCGGTTCGGGCACGCGGCCCAGCAGCTGGTCGAGCCGCACCAGCGGATTGGCGGCCGGCGCGCGGCGGGTGCGGAAGCGGCGGGCGAGCGCATCGCGGCCGATCCCTGCGACGTCGCCGATCCGCCTGAGCCCGAGCCGGCGGAGCAGCAGCAGCACGTCCGGATCGAGCCGCAGCGCCGCGACGGGCAGCTCGTCGAGGCTGTCGCCGGGGTGGAATGTGGCCGCTTCTTGCCCTTTGGCCGGCCCGTAATGCGCCAGCGCCCAGGCCGCGCCCCGCGGTCGGCGCGATGGCGAGCCGCGCCGCCAGCCCCCGCCCCGCCAGCAAGGCCCGCGCATCGGCGAGCAGCCGCGCCTCGCCGCCGAACAGGTGGCCTGCGCCGGTGATGTCGACCAGCACCCCATCGGGCGGATCGAGCGCGCTCCACGGCCCCCAGCGCTGCGCCCACAGCGCAAGCTTTTCGAGGAAAGGCGAGATCGCCCGCCGGATCGCTGGGCGCGATGGCCAGCGAGGGGCACAGCGCCCGCGCATCGGCGAGCATCATGCCGGGCCGCGCGCCCGCTGCCAGCCCCGCGGCATTGGCCGCGGCGACGCGCGGGCCATGCGCGGTTTCGGCGATCAGCGCGAGCGGCAGGGCGTCGCCCCCTCGCCTTCAGGCGCTTGATGATCTGGCGCCAGCGGTCGAGCGCGAGCCGCATCAGCCAGATCGAAAGGATGCGGCGGGGCGCCTGACCAGACATGGCGGCTAGGCAACATCCCTCTCCCCTTGAGGGGAGAGGATAGCGCAGCTTGCCCCGTCAGGGGCTAGCGAAGCTTGGAGAGGGGTGCTCGTCCTCAAGGGCAGTCCTCTCCAACTGCGGCTAGGCAGACAGGCTGCCAAGCCTTCGTATCCTCTCCCCTCCGGGAGAGGGGAATCCAAGCTGCCGTCTTCACCCAACATCCATTCTCCCGGAGGATGCCCCCGCGCGCGGAACAGCTCGGCATGCCAGCCGGGCGCACCGGGGGCCTGGGGGTTCCAGCGCGGCGGCAGCGAGGGCGCGGACGCGCGCCTGCCAGCGCATCCGGGCGGAGGACAGGTCGCGCTGGCATCGAGCCGCACCAGCCACAGCGGCACGCCGTGCTTTTCCGCCACCAGGCTGAGCCGGCGCGAGGCGGTGAAGCGAGAGCGCCCTGGGATTGCCCGCCAGCTCGCCGATGACGAAAGCAAGATCGCGGCAGCGCAGCGCCCTCCTCGAGCGCGAACAGCGCATCCTCGGGGCTCTTCGCGGCGACATGGATCAGCCGGTGGCGCAACGCTTCGGGCAGGCCGGGGCGATAGGGCCGCCCGGAAAGCCGCAGCGCGGACTTGTCCTGCACCCACAGCCAGGGGCGTTCGTCGGCGCGGCACCGGTCCTGCGCGAAAGCCAGCGCCAGCGCCGCGCCGCTGGCTTCGCCGGAGGAGGCGAAGACCTCGCTGTGGCGCGCGGCATCGGCCCCATTCGGGGCAAGACCGGGGCGCCATGCGCGAAGCACGGGGGAAGGGCACGGGAATCGCATTCATGTTCCTATTATGTTCTTATCGAAAGCGATTCGCCAGCACAAAAGAAAAGGGCCGCTCCCGCAGGAACGGCCCCTTCGCCAATCCCTGGAAAAAAGGTCAGCGCGGCTCGGCCCCCGGCATCGGCGGCACCGGCAGGCCCGGCGCATCGGGATCGTCCTCGTGCACATCGACCACGCCGCGACCGACATGGCTGTGGCCGCGGCTGTAGAGGAAATAAACCACCAGGCCGAGCACCGCCCAGGCGGCGAACAGCCCCAGCGTGTACCACGACAGGCTGAAGAACAGATAGATCGAGCCCAGCACCGCCAGCGGCGCGACCACGTTGACCGCACGGGGTGCGGAACGGGCGATGCCGGCTGGGATCGGTCCGGCGCAGCACCATCACCGCCACCGCGACCATGGCGAAAGCGAACAGCGTGCCCGAATTGGAAATGTCGGCCAGCGCCCCGACCGGGAAGAAGGCGGCGAACAGCGCGACGAAAATGCCGGTGATGATGGTGATGACATGCGGCGTCCTGAAGCGCGGATGCACCGTGGAAAGCACTTCGGGCAGCAGGCCGTCGCGGCTCATGACGAAGAAGATGCGGGTCTGGCCGTACATCATCATCAAGACCACCGAAGGCAGCGCCAGGATCGCGGCGAGGCCGACGAGATTGCCGATCTGCGGCCAGCCGATCTCGCGCAGTGTCCAGGCCAGCGCCTCGCGCGAGCAGACCACCGCCTGATCGCCGATCCCCTTGCAGGCGGCGGTCATTTCCGACGAGCCGGGCGCGAGGCCCTGGCCGTCGGCCCCGAGCATCGGCTGCGCGCCGACCGAGCCGATCACGCCCGCCGCCACCAGCAGATAGAAAATGGTGCAGATGGCAAGGCTGCCGATCAGGCCGATCGGCATGTTGCGCTGCGGGTTCTTGGTTTCCTCCGCCGCGGTCGAAACCGCATCGAAGCCCACATAAGCAAAGAAGATCGAGGCCGCCGCCGCCGAAATCCCGGAAAAGCCGAGCGGCGCGAACGGCTCGAATTTGGCCCCGTTCATCACCGGGATCGCCAGCACGACAAAGGCGGTCAGCGCCGCGATCTTGACGCAGACCAGCACCGCGTTGAACATGGCGCTTTCCTTGGTGCCGATCACCAGCAGCACGGTCACCAGCAGCGCGATGATCATCGCCGGCAGGTTGATCATGCCGCCGCCGCTGGGCCGGCGGCGAGTTCGGCGGGGATCACGATGTTGGGCAGAAACGACGCATAATCGCCCAGATGCGCCAGCATGCCGACGAAATAGCCCGACCAGCCAACCGCCACCGCCCCCGCCGCAATGGCATATTCGAGCACCAGCGCCCAGCCGACCATCCAGGCGAGCAATTCGCCCATCACCGCGTAACTGTAGGTATAGGCGCTGCCCGAAACCGGCACCATCGAAGCCATCTCGGAATAGCACAGCGCCGCCACCGCGCAGACCACGCCGGCGATGACGAAGCTCAGCAACATGCCCGGCCCGGCCTTCTGCGCGGCCTCTGCCGTCAGCACGAAAATCCCGGTGCCGATGATCGCGCCGACGCCCAGCATGGTCAACTGGAACGCGCCGAGCGAGCGGTGCAGGCTCTTCTTCTCCGCCGTCGCCAGAATGGCGTCCAAGGATTTCACCCGACCGAACATATGCTTCTCCCGCCTTCCCGCGAAACCCCGGAAGCTAGCGCCATGAAGCGCGATGGCAAGCGCCGGGCATGCGAGCGTCCCCAGCTTTGAGGCGGGGATGGTTTCACGCGGAGGCACGTAGGCGCAAAGCGGTTGTGCCCGGCCGCGGGCCAATACCATGATACTGTCGCGGCGTTTCGGGAGGCGATTGAACTTGAGGGCGGCTTCGCCGCAAGCCCAACCTATTCGCGCCTTTGCGCCTTGGCGCGAACCAATACCTTCCTTCACCCGCGCCGAGCGGCTAAAAGCCCCGCATGTCCACAACTTTCCAGCTCGACACCGCCACCAGCCGCGCCCATCCGAACCCCGCGCCGATGCGGCGGCTGACAGTGCCCGCGATCCGCAAACGCAAGCAGGACGGCGTCACCGCCGAACCGATCGTGATGCTAACCGCCTACACCGCGCGGCAGGCGCAGCTGCTCGATGCCCATTGCGATGTGCTGCTGGTCGGCGACAGCCTCGGCCAGGTGATCTACGGGCTGGACAGCTCGGTGCCGGTGACGCTCGACATGATGGCCGCCCACGGCGCGGCGGTGGTGCGCGGAAGCTATCATGCGGTGGTGATCGTCGATATGCCGTTCGGCAGCTACGAGCAGAGTCCGGCGCAAGCCTTCGCCAGCGCCTCGCGGCTACTCAAGGAAACCGGCTGCGCCGGGGTCAAGCTCGAAGGCGGGGTGGCGATGGCGGACACCGTGGAATTCCTCGTCCAGCGCGGGATACCGGTGATCGGCCATGTCGGCCTGACCCCGCAGGCGGTCAATGTCCTGGGCGGCTACAATGCGCGCGGCCGGAGCGATGCCGAAGCGGAAAAAATCATCGCCGATGCGGGTGCGCTCGATGCGGCGGGCGCTTTCGCGATTGTCGTCGAGGGCGTGATCGAACCGATCGCCGTTGAAGTGACCAAGGCCGTCGCCTGCCCCACCATCGGCATCGGCGCTTCGGCGCAATGCGACGGGCAGGTGCTGGTCACCGAGGACATGCTCGGCATGTTCGAACGCGTGCCGCGCTTCGTGAAGCGCTACGAGGAGATCGCCGGCGTGATCGCCGGCGCGGCGGAGCGGTATGCGGCGGAAGTGCGGGCGCGAACGTTTCCGGGCGCGGAGCAGACCTATCAGCCGAATTGATCAATTCCCCCTGAGCCGCCCCGCCACCGGCGCCGCCACCAGCATCTGCGCCAAATGGTAGACCAGCAGCGGCATCATCACGATCCCGGCCTGAGCGGGCGGGAACAGCACGGTCGCCAGCGGCGCGCCCATGGCGACGCTCTTCTGCGCGCCGGCGAAGATCATGGCGACGCGGTCGCCGTGGTCGAGCCGCAGCGACTTGCCGAGCAGCCAGCTGCCGCCGTAGCCGAAAATCAGCAGCGCCAGGCAGCCGAGCGCCAGCCCCGCCCAGGCCACCGCATCGACTTGGCGCCAGATGCCTTCGTTCACCGCCGAGGAAAACGCGACATAGACCGCCAGCCCGATGGTGCCGCGCTCGAGGAAGCTCACCGGCCGCTTGTGCTCGCGCACCCATTTGCCGGCAAAGCCCTGCGTCGCCTGGCCGATAACGAAAGGCAGCAGCATCAGCGCCGCGACCTTTTCGAAGGCGCCGGCGTTGACCGCTCCACCGCTCACTCCGGCGAGCGCCGAGAACAGCGGCGCGCTGACGAAGACTCCGACGATGTTGAGCAAGGCCGCCGCCACCACCGACGAGGCGACATTGCCCCCAGCGATCGAGGTATAGACCGTCGCCGACTGCACCGTCGAAGGCAGCGTGCCAAGGAACAGAAAGCCGATCGCCAGAGCGGGCGGCAGGAAGGGCATGGCGGCATGCCAGATCGTCCAGCCCGCCAGCGTCATCGCCCCGAACACCCACAGCGTCAGCGGGGCGAGCAGGCGCATGTTCCTCAAGCCCGCGAGCACGTCCCCCCGGGCAAGCTTGAGGCCGTAGAGCAGGAACAGCACGAACACCATGGCGTTGGAAAGCACCTGCGCCGCGCCTTTCGCCGCGCCCTGCACCGGCAGCAGGCTGGCGAGCAGGATCGCCGCGAGGACGATCTGCACCATGGTGTCGATGCGCTGCCGACAAACGCGAAATTCCAGCAGTCGGCTCGGCGGCATCCGCACCGGCGGTGCCGGAGTTTCGGAAAAGCGCGGCGCGGGGGCGGGCTGGATCACGCCGTTCGCCTCGATGAAGGTCCCGCGCGCCAGGTTGTGCGGGTGCCTGGGCGCCTCGGCGAGGCTGAGCACGGGGGCGAAGCAGATGTCGGTATTTTCCATGAGGGCACACCAATCGTCGCGCGTCCTGGCTTTGAACGCCGCCTCGAGCTTGCGCTTGGCGGCGGGCCAGCACCGGCGGTCGCTCTGATCGGCGAAGTCGGGATCGTCCGCGAACCCGAGCGTGTCCAGCAGCGCAGCGTAGAACTGCGGTTCGATCGAGCCGATCGCGACGTATTTGCCGTCCGCCGTCTCGTAAGTGTCGTAATAGGGCGCGGCGCCGTCGAGAATGTTGACGCCGCGCTCGTCGCTCCACATGCCGGCCGCGAGCAGGGCATAGGTCTGCGCCGTGATCACCGAGGCCCCGTCGGCCATGGCGCAGTCGATCACCTGCCCCTTGCCGGTGGTGCGCGCCGAAAGGATCGCCGCGAGCACGCCGAAAGCGAGGAACATGCCGCCGCCGGCGTAGTCGCCGATGGCGTTGACCGGAAACATCGGCTTGCCGCCCTTGGGGCCATAAGTGTGGAGCGCGCCGGTGAGCGCGATGTAGTTGATGTCGTGCCCGGCGATATGCGCCTTGGGGCCGGTCTGCCCCCAGCCGGTCATCCGCCCGACGACGAGGCGCGGATTGGCGGCAAGCAGCACATCGGGGCCAAGCCCCAGCCGCTCGATCACGCCGGGCCGGTTGCCTTCGATAAGGGCGTCGGCAGTGCGCACCAGCTCGAGCACTTTGGCGACCGCATCGGACTGCTTGAGGTCGAGGATCAGGTTCTCGCGGTTGCGGTTGAGCACGTCCCTGGCGGCATATTCGGTGAACCGCCCGGTCCCGCCGGGCCGCTCGATGCGGATGACCCGGGCGCCGTGATCGCCGAGCATCATGCCGCAGAATGGTGCCGGGCCGATGCCGGCCAGTTCGATTACGGTAATGCCGTCCAGTGCACCTGCCATGCGCTGCCTCCTGCCCGAAGCACCGCGATTGCCGGACACGGCAGGCAATGTCGAGAGCATTCCCTTCCCCCTTGCGGGAAGGGAGATCAGCCGCCGAGCGCCTTCGCCTTGGCAAGCAGTGCCCGCGCATCGGCCGGGCGCTGCTCAAGCGCGGCGAGGCTCATGCCCCAGGCCTGCGCGGCGGCGGCGCTGTAGGGTTGCAGCCGGTAGGCCTCTCGCGCGGTTGATTCGGCAAGCCCGGCATCGCCGCTTTTGAGCTGGGCGAGCGAAAGATCGGCGAGCAGGCGCACATCCCGCGCGCCACCATTCTGGCGCAGCGTCTCGAGCAACAGCACCGCTCGATCCCAGTCGTCCTGCTGCATGGCGAGGCTAGCGGCCTCGCGCAGGACGCCGCGACTGCCCGGGCTTTGCGTGAGATAGCCTTCCACAAGATCGACAGCGGAATCGCCCTGCCCGGCTTTGGCAAGCGCCCCGGCCATGCGCAGCACCAGGCTTTCCGGCAACCGCACCCGCGCGGCGAGCTTGTAGCGTTCGGCCGCGGCCGCGGCATTGCCGAGGGCGAGCTGGGCGTCGCCGGCGAACGACTGGTTTTCGTAGGAACCGGGATTGGCGGCGCGGCGGCGCTCGGCGAGGGCGGCTGCCTCGCCAAAGCGGTGCTGGGCAATCAGGCTGCCGATCTCCGATCCCACCGAGACCGGCGCGAACGAACGGTCCTGCGCCTTGGCCGCGCGTTCGAGCAGCGGCACGGCCTGATCGCGCTCACCGAGAATTTCGTGCGCCCGCGCAACGATAGTCAGCAGGTAGGGCGAAGCGGCATCGTTGCCCGCGAGTGGTCCGAACCGGCGCACGACGATCGTGTAGTCGCGCTGCGCGTAGTAGGCTGCGGCCAGCAGCGACTGCGCCCGCTCGTTGGCCGGCTGCCATTGCACCAGCCGTTCGAGCGCTTCGATGGCGAGCAGGTTGTTCCCCGTGCGCAGTTCCAGAACACCTTCGAGCAGCATCTTGGCCGGCAGCGCATCGAGCTTGCCGCCGGACTTGCCGAGCAGCGAGCGGGCAAGGCCGGTGTCGCCGGCGCGGGCCGCAAGGACAGCCTGCAGGAACAGCGCCTTGGCGCTTTTCGGGTCCAGCGCGAGCATCTTGCGGGTCGCCGCAAGCATGCCCTTCGCCCGGCCCAGTTCGCCGAGCGTGGCAGCATATTCGCCGAGCACCGCGATATCGTTCGGGTTCTGCGCAAGCGCCGCCTCGAACCACGGCAGGGCGCCGGCGAGGCCAAACTGATCGCGCACCAGCTGGCCGCGAAATTCAAGCGCACGAACATTGGCCGGATCGAGCTGCAGAGCATAATCGGCGGCTTCGATCGCCAGCAAATGCTCTCCGCCAGCGTAGCGCAGACGCCCGATATCGACCCACAGCGCCGGATCACGAACATCGATCGCGATCGCCCGGTCATAGGCTTTGCCGGCGGCGGAAAAATTGCCATCGAGCCGCTCAAGCAAACCAAGCATGCGGTATCCGTGCGCGGCCTCGTGCGACGAGAACTTGCCCGGCTCCAGCCATTCGCGCGCCTTGCCGCGCTGCCCCTGAACAAGCAGCGCTTCGCCGATCCGGGCCGCCAGGGCATCGCGCGGATGCACCGGCGGCCAGCGCCTTCTTCAGGCGGACCTCGGCGGCCAGGCCGTCGCCGCGCGCCAGATCGCCCTTGGCCAGCTCGACTAGCGTCTTGGCGTCCTGCGCCGAATCGGCGTGCAACGGCATGGCCAGCGCCAGCAATCCGGCGGTGAGCAGCCGGTCGAGGCGCCGCCTGCGCTCAGGCATGGAGATCGTATTGCTTGAGCAGGTCATACAGCGTCGGCCGGCTGATGCCGAGAAGCTTGGCGGTGGACGATATGTTGCCCTCGCTCCGCGCGAGGGCATGGCGGATAACCTTGCGGTCGACCTGTTCGCGCGCGCCCTTGAGGTTGAGCGCATGCGCTTCTTCCTCGTCGGGCCCGGCAAGATCGAGATCCGTGGCGGCGACCAGCTTGCCTTCCGCCATGATGACCGCGCGCTTGACCCGGTTTTCCAGCTCGCGGACGTTGCCCGGCCAGTGCCAGGCATCGATCGCCGCCAGCGCGTCGGCGGCAAAGCCCTTGACCGCGGGGTTCATTTCCTTGGCGAAACGGGCGAGGAAAGCCTTGGCCAGCAGCGTCGCGTCGCCCGGCCGTTCGGCCAGCCTCGGGATCCGCACAACAATCTCGGCGAGGCGGTAGAACAGATCCTCGCGGAACCGTCCGTCGGCGATCATCGCTTCCAGATCCTGGTGGGTGGCGCAGACGATGCGGGTATCGACCGCGATCGACGTGCGCGACCCGACCCGCTCGATCACCCGCTCTTGCAGGAAGCGCAGCAGCTTGACCTGCAGTTGCAGCGGGATGTCGCCGACTTCGTCGAGAAACAGCGTGCCGCCACCCGCCTGTTCGATCTTGCCTTCGGTGGTCTTGATCGCGCCGGTGAAGGCGCCCTTCTCATGGCCGAACAGCTCGCTTTCGAGCAGGTTTTCCGGGATGGCCGCGCAGTTGATCGCCACGAATGCGCCATGCGCCCGGCCGCTCGCATCGTGCAGGCCGCGCGCCAGAAGCTCCTTGCCGGTGCCGCTCGCGCCGAGCAGCATGACCGAGACATTGGTGTTGGCGACCCGCTCGATCGTGCGGGCGACCTTGATCATCTCGGGCGCGGCGGTGATCAGCCGGCCCAGCACCTGATCGTTCGCCGCCCTGGTCGCGAGCAAGCGGTTCTCCGCCTCGATCCGGTGCAATTGCCAGGCGCGGCGCACGATCAGGCCGAGCGCCTCGATATCGATCGGCTTCTGGTAGAAATCGTAGGCGCCCTTGGCGATCGCCTGCAACGCGCTTTCGCGCGCGCCGTGGCCCGAGGCGACGATCACTTTGGTATCGGGCTTGATCGCCATGATTTCGTCGAGCACCGCGAAGCCCTCGCTCGTGCCGTCCGGATCGGGCGGCAGGCCAAGGTCGAGCGTGACCACCGCAGGCTCCTCGCTGCGCAAGGCGGCAAGCGCGGCATTGCGATCGCCGACGACCATTACGTCGAAATCTTCGTAGGCCCAGTTTAGCTGGGCCTGCAGGCCGGCATCGTCCTCGATCACCAGCAGCTTGGGTTTGACATCGATCATCATGCTACCTTCTGGCTGCTCTGTTCGAGCGATTGGAGAATTCCCGTCGCGGCGGAAAGCGGCAGACGGACGATGAAGCGCGAGCCGAGTCCTTCGCGCGATTCGACTTCGACCCGCCCGCGCATCGCGCGGACCAGCTCACGCGCCTCGAAGGCGCCGATGCCGAAACCGCCAGGCTTCGATGACACGAAGGGCTTGAACAGTTTGGAGCGGACGAATTCGGCGGACATGCCGCTGCCCGAAATCGAGCACCTCGATCCGCGCATGCAAGCCATCGACCGCCAGGCTGAGGAACACCGGCGAATCGCTGGGCTGGCGTCGATCGCGTTCTGGACGAGGTGGACAATGACCTGCTCCAGCGAATCGCGGTTCGCCGAGACCCGGCAATCGTGGCATTCGGTGAGGATAACCGCGTGGCGGCCACGAAACTGTTCGGCGACCTGGCGCAGTATCTCCGCCGCATCGACTTCCACCAGCCGGTCGACCGCTCCCCCGCCATAGCGTGAAAGCCGCGCGAGCAGGCCATTGAGCTTGTCCGCCGAATTGCGCAGGGTCACCAGCATGTCGGCCCGGAAGTCAGGTTTGTCGGCGTGCAGCTCGGCGTTGCGGGCAAGCAGACTGAGCTGACTAGCGAGGTTCTTGATGTCGTGCATGACGAAGGCGATGCGGCGATGGAAATCGTCGAAGCGGTTCGCTTCGGCCAGCGCGGTTTGCCCGGCATGCTCGGCCAGGTAGCTCGCCAGCTGCTGGCCCGCGACGCGCAGCAGATCGAAGTCCTCCCAGTCGAACTTGCGGACCAGCAGCGGCCGTGCGAGCACGACCACGCCGGTGAGCCGCTCATAGTGAATCAGCGGAACCAGCGCCCAGGCGCGGCTCTCTTCGATCAGCCAGTCCGGCACCACTTCCGCCTCGCCCATGAGATCCCGACTCGCGCGCAAATCGTCGAGATCGACGATCAGGCCGGTCCGTTCGAAGAAACTGATGGCGGGTCCGTCCATCGCGGTCGCGGGGACTTCGGCGGAAGGCCATTGCCAGCGCGCCGCCAGCGTCAATTCGCCCTGGTCGCCCGCGGCCAGCAGCAGCCCGGCCGGAGCGTCGGCGATATCGGCGACCGCCTGGACCACCCGTTCCTCAAGCGGCAGCGCCGCGGCACCGGCCTGGCCGATCGTCCGGGTAAAGCGCAGCCATTCCGCGCGGTAGTCGTAGCGGTGCTGGAACAGGTGCTTGGCGAGAGTCACTTTCATCCAGCCGCGCATCCGGCTCGAAGGCAGCACCAGGATCGCGGCGAAGCCCGCCGCCAGGAAGGCCATGGCCATGAGCCGCGCGAAATCGCCGCCAGCATAGGTCAGCCACTTGGCGATCGCGACCATGGCGGCAAGATAGCCGCCGATCACCAGCAGCGAGAACGTCTGGAACGCGACGGTACGCGACGGACGGAAACGCAACTGTTCGCGCCCGCGCACCGCGCCCAGCACCAGCAGGCTCGACACCGCGACTATCGCAATGCCGCGAAGCGAGGCCAGTTCCACCGGCCAGGCGCCGCCGAGATAGGCGATCGTGTGAAGATTGAGATCGAAACCCCAGAAAGTGCTCAGGGCAAGCGCCGGCCAGCGCAGAACCAGCCGCGCCTGCTGCGCCGCGCCGGCATAGAGATTGTGGACCAGCACCAGCCCGCCAATCGCCACCAGCAGGCGAAATAGCACGGTAACCTGAAAGGCGACATTCGCGGCGTCGCCGGCCGGACCTTGCTCTTGGCCCAGCCCCTGGGCCAGGCCCAGCGTCGGCGCCAGCACTTCGAAGCTGAGATGGAGCGTCTCGACAAAAGCCAGCGCCGCCACCAGCGGCCGGATCGGGGCAAGACTGGCGTCGCGCCCGTCGCTCGCGAACAGGCGGTAAACGGCGAACAGCCAGGCAAGGTTGCAAGCCGCCTCGAACAGGCCCTGGCCCCGCCCCGCCCAGCGGCGCGGCGGCGATCGCCAGGCTGAACAACGACGTGAGAAACAGGCTCGCGACGATCGGCGTGCCGGCGCTGCCGAAGCGATCGCGTCTTCCGGCGATCCAGATGCCGGCGATGGCCGCGGCGGTGGCGCCGGCAAGCTGTGCGCAGATGCCGGCCAGTTCCCACAGCGAGGGCCAGGGCATGGCCATCAGCGCGCGCCCTCGTGCCACAGCACCACCCGCAGGGTCTGCAGGATGATCAGCAGATCGAGGAAGGGTGTGTAGTTCTTGGCGTAATAGAGGTCGTACTCGAGCTTGTGCCGAGAATCCTCCAGGTTGGCGCCGTAGGGATAGTTGACTTGCGCCCAGCCGGTGATTCCCGGCTTCACCATGTGCCGCTCGGCGTAGTAGGGCAGCTTTTCCTCGAGATCGGCGACAAATTCCGGCCGTTCTGGGCGCGGACCGACGAAGCTCATGTGGCCCGTGAGCACGCTCCAAGCTTGCGGCAGTTCGTCGATACGGACCTTGCGGATGAAGCGGCCGATGCGGGTGACCCGCGGATCGTTCTTGGCGGCGAACTGGGCCTTGCCGTCGGCCTCGGCGTCGGTGCGCATCGAGCGGAGTTTCACCAGGTCGAAACTCTCGCCATAGAGGCCGACGCGGGTCTGGCGGAAGAAGGCCGGACCCCTGCTGTCGAGCTTCACCAGCAGGGCGAAGACAACAATGAGCGGCGCGGTGAGAAACAAAAGCAGCGCGCTGACGGCAAGGTCAAAGATCCGCTTCGCCACACTCGACACCGCGCGGCCCGACGAGAACCCGTCGGAAAAGATCAGCCAGCTGGGGTTTACAGTATCGAGATCGACGCGGCCGGTTTCGCGCTCGATGAAGCTGGAGAAGTCATTGACGTGGACGCCGGCGGTCTTGATCCTGAGCAGATCCTTGAGCGGCAGCGAATTGCGCCGCTCTTCCAGGGCAAGCACCACTTCGCTGACGCCGAGATTTTCGACGAAGCGCGTGAAGTTGTGGATCGCCGTGCGGGCGATCGCCTCCTCGACTACCGGATTGCTCTCGTTCATGCCGATATAGCCGACAATGACGAAACCGGTTTCGGGCTTGTCGCCAAGCTCGCGCAAGCGCTCGGCCCGCGGGCCGGCGCCCAGGACCAATACCCGGCGCCGGAACGCGGAGGCGCCCAATATTCCGCCAACGATGAGCCGGTTTGCGATCAGCGCGACAATCGCCAGGGCCATCGAATAGGCCAGGGTCGAGCGCCAGAAGTTCGCGCCGCCGACGAGGAAATCGAAAAAGGCGATCGCGATGACGCCCAGCGATATCGCCACCAGCAGCCGCGCCGTGGCGAAGCGCATCGAACGCAAGGAATCCGGGCCATAGACGCCGACCGAGATCATCGCCATCGCCAGCGTCGCAGCGAAGCCCGCATGCGACCATATCCTGTCGACGAAAAAGCCAACGCCGATACCGATCTGCCCGGCGCGGAGCCGCCAGGCGACCTCGCAGACAGCCACCAGCAAGGCGATATCGAACAGCCCCAAAAGGAGCACCGCATGCGGGATGTAATGTTTGAACAAACGAATCATGCGTACCTTCGGCGGCCTCAGGCCATTCGGTGACCGAGGATGGCCTAGGCCCAATGCGTAAAATGTCGGTAAATCTGACAGCAGCCGGATTACGGCCAGACACGGGACAGCCTTTATATCCGGCGCTTCGGCGCGGATCTGTCGGGCGGGCTTACAGCCAGCAAGCCCCGTTGGCGCATTGCCGGCGGGACCGGCCGGGTTCATCTGTCAACCAATTGCAAACCATAATGCCAGCAATTGGGTTAACCTGCCCGGTTTATCATGTCCGGCATGCGCCGTGCTGCACCCGCCATACCTGTGTCGCCGAGATTGTTCCGGCACTTCGCGATCGTGACCGTCGTGCTCACGTCGTGCCTGGCCTTGTTCGCGGATGGCGAAAACCAGGCGGCGATCGCCGAATCGATCAAAACCCAGCAAATGAAGTCCGCGGTCCGGAAAGCCGAGCAGGAGAAGCTTGGCAGCCGCAAGCTGATCGCGACCAAGACGCGCACGCGAGCCTCCAACAACGATGTCCCGGTCGATAGCGCACGCCCGCCCGCCTCGGGCGGCGGGTACGACCCGTATGAGCTGGCAGAACCCAAGTCCCGGGACTTTCGGCAGACCGGTAGGGCCCGTTCAGCCGGTGCAGCCGGTTATGCCGCGGTAGCATATCAAGACGCCGGCTCGGACATGGCAGGCGCCATCGGCCCGGACGGCGGTCCCATGCCCGGTCCGCAAACCGGTCCGGCCAAGGGCCCGCAGAAAGGAACGGCCAAACGTCCGCAGCCTCCGACCCAGGAGGAGATCGAAGCAATGCTTGCCGCTTCGCGCGAACGCTCCGGCCAGTCCGGTTCCGGCGTGGCCTCCGACGATTCGGAAGAGCTGGAAGAAGAATAGGGCGGAGGCTAGAGCCTTTCCGACCTAGATTGAGCCACCGTGATTGCCGCTGGAAGCTTCTCGGCAAGGAGCGTCGCGCAGGGCGGGTCGGGAACCCGTGCCAGCGACGCGACGCCGTCCGAGGGGCTTCCAGCGGCAACCCCGAAGGGGCGGGCCGCTTTTGGCCGAGCGCGGCGTCGCGAGCCAAATACCCTTGGGGTCACTATATGCTCGCATAGCTCCCTCCTCGCTTCTTGCCCTCGGCCAAAATCGGCTCCGTCACGGTGGCTCAATCTAGGTCGGAAAGGCTCTAAGAGTTGTTCCGCTTGCGCCGGACGCAGCGCAATTCGCTGTCCTGCCCATCCGCGCCGATCAACCGCACAAATCCCTCCGACACGCGGCGGTAGCGTTTGCCCCGGCGCGGTCCGCTGGTCATGGTCAAATGGTCCCCCGCCAGCAAATAGCTGCCCAGCGATCCGTTCGAACGATAGCTGGAAGCATTGACCACCGAGAAATCCTCGTGAGGCTGGTGGTGACCTGCGGGACCCGTGGCGTCGCCGGGTAGCTCACAGACGTAGTCGCCGACCGGCATGGTGCCGATGGCCCCTCCGGGCGCTGCGACAGCTGGCGCCGCGAAACACGCCGCCAGCATCGCACCCGCCGCCAAAGGTTTGGCCAAAGCCTTCGCCAAAGCCTTCGCCAAAGCCTTCGATTGCCACGGCGGGCGGGCCGCGCTAAGGGCGCGTCGCGTTGGCACTTGGCCAGAAATCCGGCTCTTTCCCATCAAAGGTCACCCCCATGAAAATCAGCGGCGTGGACATTCGCCCCGGCAATATCCTCGAATACGAAAAAGGCATCTGGAAAGTCGCCAAGACCCAGCATACCCAGCCAGGCAAGGGCGGGGCGTTCATGCAGGTCGAAATGAAGAACCTGATCGACGGACGCAAGACCAATGTCCGCTTCCGCAGCCAGGACACGGTCGAGCGCGTCCGGCTCGACACCAAGGACTTCCAGTACCTCTATGCCGAGGGCGAGAGCCTCGTGTTCATGGACCAGGACACTTACGAGCAGATCAACCTCCCTGCCGACTTGCTGGGCGATGCCGCCGCTTTCCTGGCCGACGGTATGGAAGTCACTCTCGAAATGTACGATGAACGGCCGATCTCGGTCGCGCTGCCCGAACAGGTCGAGGCGACCATCGTCGAGGCCGACGCCGTGGTGAAGGGGCAGACCGCGTCTTCGAGCTACAAACCCGCGATCCTCGACAACGGCGTGCGCGTGATGGTGCCGCCGCATATCGAAAGCGGCACACGAATCTTGGTTTCCGTCTATGACCGGGAATACATCGGCAAGGCGGGCTAAGCCAGATCATGGCCATGCCTGGCATTATCCGCGTGATGGAAAAAGCGGCCCGCAAGGCCGGGCAGCGCTTGCGGCGCGATTTCGGCGAGGTCGAGCACCTCCAGGTCAGCCGCAAGGGACCGGCCGATTTCGTCTCCAAAGCCGACCGGCGCGCCGAGCGGACGATCTACGAGGAACTGAAAGCGGTGCGGCCCGACTGGGGCTTCCTGCTCGAGGAATCGGGCGAGATCGACATGGACCCCGCAAAGACCCGCTGGATCGTCGATCCGCTCGACGGCACCTCGAACTTCCTCCACGGCATCCCGCACTTCGCCGTATCGATCGCCGCGCAGGAACCCAAGCCCGACGGATCGGGCTGGGGCGATGTCATCGCTGGCCTGGTCTACCAGCCGATTACCGACGAAAGCTTCTGGGCAGAAAAGAACCGCGGCGCCTGGGTGCAGGACCGGCGCTTGCGCGTATCGGGCCGCAGGCGGCTCGACGAGAGCCTTATTTCCACCGGCATCCCCTTCGCCGGGGCGGGCGATCCGGCCCAATGGAGCGCGATATACAACGCGCTTGCCCCGCAAGTCGCCGGCATCCGCCGCTTCGGCGCCGCCGCGCTCGATCTCGCCTGGGTCGCGGCGGGGCGTTACGAGGGCTTCTGGGAAGCCGGGCTCCAGCCATGGGATACGGCCGCCGGCTGCCTGCTGGTGCGCGAGGCCGGCGGCTTCGTCACCGACTGGCGCGGCCGGTCCGAGCCGGTCTGCGCCGCGCAAGTGCTGGCGGGCAACAACTCGCTGCATTCGCGGCTGCACAAAGTCTTGACCGAGGCGCTCAAGGGTTAACGCCCGGCGAACCCTGCGCATAAGCGCCATCTTAACCAGCCGCATGTCAGTCCCCCAGTGAACCTGGCGGGGAAACCGGTCGCATGAGGACTTCGTATCGTGCTTTGTTAGCGGCGCTTGTCATGCTGGCATTTCCGGCAAGCCCGGCGCTGGCCAAGCGCGAGGCAATCAACCAGGAGTCCGGAGTTGCGCAACCGGCGCCCGCCCTGCGGCAGACCGGATACGACCTTGCGCCGGAAAGCCCCACGCTCGCATCGAACAGCAAGCCCCAGCGCAGCCCCGCGGCCCGGCCGCAACGCCACCGCGCGGCGGTGAAGCAGGTTCCCACGGCCGATCTCTGGGCCAACCTGCCCAGCCCCTCGATGAGCTATCAGGCCGGAAAGCGCGGTCCGCTGATCCAGCTAGGCGCCTTCGGCGGCGGCATGCAGCCGCTGCGCAAGCAGCGCGACGCGCCGGGCAACGGCACCATCGCCCACTTTATTGTCGCCTGGAACTTCTGACCTTCGCGCCTTGAACCACGCACGCCAGGCCGCTAAGGGCGGCACCTGCGGACAGGCCCCTGTGGCGGAATGGTAGACGCGAACGACTCAAAATCGTTTGTCGCAAGACGTGCCCGTTCGAGTCGGGCCAGGGGCACCACAGCGGCGCGGCGCGGTTCCAGCTGAATTGGCGGTCCCCCAGGGACCGGGCCTGCCCTACAATCGCTTTTTGCGAGCGATTCGCGATTTCTTGATCGGAAAAGCCGATTTCTGCGCGCGGAAAAATGCGATGGTCTTTGGCCGCGTCCGGTTGCATTGCAGGCTGGTTATCAACCCAAGCACAGGAGCAGGACCATGCCACTCAAGGGCTCGAAAACCGAAGGAAACCTCAAGGCCGCGTTCGCCGGCGAAAGCCAGGCCAATCGCCGCTATCTCTATTTCGCCCAGAAGGCCGACGTGGAAGGCTATAACGATGTCGCCGCCGTGTTCCGTTCGACCGCCGAGGGCGAGACCGGCCACGCCCACGGCCATCTCGAATATCTGGAAGAAACCGGCGATCCCGCCACCGGCCTGCCGATCGGCACCACTTCCGATAACCTCAAGGCCTCGGTCGCCGGCGAAACCCACGAATACACCGACATGTATCCGGGCATGGCCAAGACCGCGCGCGACGAAGGCTACGACGAAATCGCCGACTGGTTCGAAACCCTCGCCAAGGCGGAAAAGAGCCACGCCGGCAAGTTCCAGAAGACGCTCGACTCGCTAGACGCCTGATCTGCCTCGCGCTTCCGGCCGGTGCCGCATGTGCACCGGTCGGACGCACCCTCCGCAATCCGCAGCAACCACAGGGGACTTCCCATGGAAGGCAGCCTTGAGGCGCCCACGCGCCATACGATCCCGTGGCAGGACGAAGCATGGTACGACGAAGAGGCGCTCGAGGCCGAGTTGCGCCGCGTCTACGATATCTGCCACGGCTGCCGCCGTTGCTTCAACCTGTGCGACAGCTTCCCGATCCTGTTCGACGCGGTCGATGAAAGCCCGAATAAATCGGTCGAGGACCTGAGCAAGCAGCAGCTCGCCCAGGTCGTGGACGCCTGCACACTGTGCGACATGTGCTTCATGACCAAGTGCCCCTATGTGCCGCCGCATGAATGGGAAGTCGATTTCCCCCATCTGATGCTGCGCCACCGCGCGGTTGAGCACCGCAAGGGCAATACCAAGTTCGCCGACCGCGAGCTGGCCAAGATGACGCGCAACGGCCGGCTCGGCAGCATGGTCGCCGGTGCTGCCAACTGGGCGACCAAGGAAGGCAACGGCCTCACCCGCCCGGTCATGGAAGCCGTCGTCGGCATCGACCGGCGCGCGCATGTGCCGCCGTTCATGGACACGCCGCTGGTCAACCAGGCCCCCGCAGTGGTGCCGCCGCCCAATCCCGACGGACCCGCCTTCGGCCGCAAGGTCGCGCTCTATGCGGGTTGCCACGACAATTTCAACGACGGCGCCCCGGGCCTCGCCGCCGCCAAGGTGCTCGCCCACCAGGGGCTGCAGGTTCGCATCGAATATCCGGACTGCTGCGGCATGCCCAAGTTCGAGAACGGCGACCTGCCCGCCGTCGCCAGCGCGGCGCAGCGCATCTCGGCCCATTTCGCGCCGTTGATCGAACAGGGCTGGGATGTGGTGCCGCTGACCACCAGCTGCGCGCTGATGCTCAAGTTCGAATGGCCGCTGATCGAGCCGGACAATGCGCAGGTCGCCACGCTGGCGAAGCACACTTTCGATGTGTCCGAATATGTCGTGCGGCTTTCCAAGGATGTCGGGCTCGCGCCGATCGAGGCGATGCCCAAGTCGATCGCCGTCCACTTCGCCTGCCACGCCAGGGCGCAGAACATGGGCCCCAAGGCGATGGAAATGCTGAAACTGATCCCCGAAGCCAAACCACAGCTCACCGAGCGCTGTTCGGGCCATGGCGGCAAGTGGGGCTTGTTCGCCGAAAACTTCGACCGCGCGATCAAGGTCGGCAAGACCGCCGGGCGCAATCTGATCAAGGGTGAACCGGACATCGTCGTCTCGGAATGCCCGCTGGCCGGCCCGCATTTGCGCCAGGTGATCGAAGCCAACGGCGACACCCCGCCCGGCCGGATCGGCCATCCGATCGAAGTCATGGCCCAAGCCTACGGATTATAACGATGCCCCGCAACACGCACACCATCACTGCCGCCGACATCCTGCCGCCCGCCGACTATGAGACGATCCGCGCGGACAAGAAGCAGGAAGCCATCGCGCGCAAGCAGCTGACGCGAGTCAGCGTCGGCCCGCACGTCACAGCCTTGTTCGAGACCTGGGATTCGATGTGGCTGCAGATCCAGGAAATGCTGCGGATCGAGAAAGGCGGCGAGGCCCAGATGGCCGACGAGATCGCGGCCTACGATCCGATGGTTCCCAAGGGCGGCGAGCTGACCTGCACCATGCTGTTCGAAGTCGAGGATCCGGTGCGGCGCGATGCGTTCCTGCGCACCATCGGCGGGGTGGAAGACTGCGTTCAACTGCGCGTGGGGCCGCATGTCATCCCGGCGCGCAAGGAAGGAGACGTCGAGCGGACCCGCGAAAGCGACGGCAAGGCGAGCGCGGTGCATTTCTTTCACTTCGATTTCCCGCCCGAGGCCATCGCCGCGTGGCGGGATCCGGGGCAGACCGCGATGCTGGCGATCGAACATGCCAACTACGGCCACGCCGCGATCATCGCGCCCGCGACCCGGGAGTTCCTCGCGCGCGAATGTTTCTGACCTGGCCGCGACGATCCTCACGGCGCATTTTACAACAGGTGTGTTGTAATTTTTGCCGCACTTGCCTAATCTGACCTCGCTGCGGCAATATGGAGTCGCGCGAGGGAGACGCCTGCCATGAACGTGCATGCCGGCAAGATCGAAGTCAGGGACGAGCCGCTGGTGCTCGGCACCGATCCCGTTCCATCGCGGTTCTACTACGACCCCGACTGGTACGAGCTGGAACGCAAGGCGGTGTGGATGCGCTCATGGCTCAATCTGGGCCATGTCTGCGAACTGCCCGAACCGGGCAGCTTCATCCGCCGCGAGCTGGAGTTCGCCAAGACCTCGATCCTGATCGTGCGCGGCAAGGATGGCGCGATCCGCGCCTTCCACAACGCCTGCACCCATCGCGGCACCCAACTGACCGACGAGGCCTGCGGCAAGAAGAATACCTTCTCCTGCCCCTACCACATGTGGACTTTCGGGCTCGACGGCGGCCTGATTTCGGCGCCCGACTTCGAGCGGTTCTACACCACCAAGGAAGAGAATGGGCTGAAGCCTATCGCGGTCGATGTCTGCGCCGGGCTGATTTTCGTCTGCCTCGATCCGCAGGAGAGCCTGGAAAGCTATCTCGGCTCGATGGGGCCGAAGCTCGAACAGGTTCCGCTCGCTCGCGCCACCACCTTCCACCAGTACGAGTACGAAATCGACGCCAACTGGAAGATGACCTACGACAATTTCCAGGAAAACTATCACTTGCGCTTCATCCATCCGCGCACCGCCGGCAGCGGCGGTCTCTGGGAGGAAAACCCGTTCGGCTATCCCTCGCACTTCAGCCTTGAGGGGATTCACCGCACCCAGACGATCTGGAGCAATCCAAATCCCGATTTCCAGAGCGTGCTCGCCGCGATGTTCGCGCGCGGTATGCCGCGGCTGATGGCCGACGGACTGTTCGACCTGCCATACCCCAAAGAATATTTCGCGCTGTTCCCCAACGTCTTCTTGCTGTGCAATCCGGGACAGCATTTCCTGCATACCGTCTTTCCGCTGAGCCCAGAGAAGTCGCGCGGCGTCATCCGGCTCTACTGGGTTGGCGAAGACGAGAGCGCCAGCAACCGCTTCTTCCGAGAGGCCTCGATGGCGACCGCGCGCGATGTCCACTCCGAGGATGTCGATATCATCCGCGCGGGACAGCGCGGCATTTCGAGCGGGGCGCTCGAACATATCCATTTCCAGGAAAAGGAAGTGCTCTGCCGCCACCTGATCGAAGTGGTCCGGGAGAAGGTCGAGGCGTATAAAGCGGAGGTTGGCGCGGCTTGAATGGGCGGCGCTAAAGCCCCTCCCCTTCAAGGGAGGGGAGCAAAGGGAGAGAACTTTGGACCTCGGACTGCAAGGCAAGGTCGCGATCGTCACCGCAGCGACGGCGAACATCGGGCGCGGCATCGCGCTGGAGCTGGCGCAAGAGGGCATGAAAGTGGTCGGCGTTGGCCGCGACGGCGATGCCGGGGCCAGCCTGGTCGCGCAGGCCAAGGAACGCGGCGCGGCCGAGGCCGTCTTTGTCCAGGCCGACCTGCTCGACCGCGCATCGCCCGCGAAAATCCTGGCCGAGGCGGAAAAGCTCGGCGACATCGATGTGCTGATCAACAACCTGGGCGGCAATGTCGATCAGGGCTTCTTCGTCGATTCCGATCCCGGCCTGTGGGACGCCGACATCGACCTCAATTTCGGCGCGCTGCTGCGCATGACCCAGCCGGTGCTCAAGGGCATGGTGGCGAGGAAACGCGGCGCGATCGTCAACATTGGCTCCACCGCCGGCCTCAACGGCGACTACATGCTGCCGGTCTATTCGGCGATGAAAGGCGCAGTGCACAGCTTCACCCGGGTGCTCGCCAAGGAAGTCGGCCAGCACAACGTGCGGGTCAACGCCATCGCCCCCTACGCGACCTTTTCGACCGCACCGGATGGCTACAGCAAGGGCAGCCGGTTCCACCCGGACAGCAACTTCTTCACCAGCAATCCCGAGACGTCGAAGGAAGAGCACCGCGCGATCCGCCAGCGGATGACGTTCGTCGGCAAGCCTTTCGCCACGCCCGAGGAACTGGCCTGCGTCGTCGCGCTGCTGGCCTCCGACCGGGCCTCTTTCGTCACCGGCCAGATCTGGCCGGTGGACGGCGGCTCGCTGTTGTGAATACAAAACTCGACCCGGTCGCCATCATCGCCGAAGGGGAGGAGATCGCCGGGATCGCCGATCCCGAGATCCATCTCCACGGCAATCTCGGTGTGCTGATCGATTCGCTGAACGAAACCGCCCGCCTCAGCCACGAGGGCCTGGCGATCACCCATGGCGGCCTGGTTCGCGTGGTCAAGGACCGGCTCGAGAGCCTGAAATGGCTGCGCGACTACCCCGAAATTGCCGACGAACAGATCGCCGATCCCGTGTTCCTCTGCGGCCTGCCGCGTTCGGGCACCACCTATTTCCAGTACCTCTTCGACAACGATCGCCGCTTCCGCCTGATCCGTACCTGGGAATCGATGACTCCCTTCCCGCCGCCCGGCCACGATCCCGCCTCGGTCGCGCGCCGCAAGGCCGAGGAACGCGAGACCAACGCAAAGCTGCGCATCGACGTACCCGGTTTCGACGCGCTCCACCTGATCGACGAGGACGGACCGCAGGAGTGCCACCTCTATCTCGAATACGGCTTCGGCGCGGCCGGCTATCACAACATGCACGATGTGCCGGCCTATTTCGATTACCTGATGGACCACCTCGATCTCGAACCGGTCTATCAGATCCACAAGCGCATGTTGCAGATATTGCAGTGGAAATGTCCGCAGCGCCGCTGGGCGGTGAAATATCCCAACCACGTCATCGCCATGGACACGATCCGCAAGGTCCACCCCGGCGCGCGCTTCGTCATGACCCACCGCGACCCGGTGCAGACGCTCGCCTCGATCGCCAAGATGACCTATTCGCTGCGCACATCCCGCCAGGGCGCTCCCGCCGATGCCCACCGCGTCGGCGCGCAGATGCTCCACTTCATCCGCCGCCATATCGACCGGATCATGGCGTTCTGCACCGGGCCGGACGCGGCCTGGGTCCACCACGTCGATTACTACCGCCTCGCCGCCGATCCCGCCGCGATGCTCGACGAAATCCACGCCGGGATAGGCGCCGATACGCCCGATGACGTGCGCGCCAGCATCGCGGCGTGGCGCCAGGCCAATCCGCAGGGCAAGCGCGGCGAGAACCGCTACACGCTCGAACAATTCGGCCTTGTCGAAGGCGAGGTTCGCGAGCAGTTTGCCGACTACATAAGCCACTTCGACATCCCGGCCGAAGCCGATGGTGTCGCCGCCTCGCAAACCGCCTGAAAGGAACAGCCATGGCCACCATCGCCACCGAATCCCGCGCCGTGCAGGAACTGATCGACCGCGAGGCGATCCGCGACCTGGTGCTGTGCTATTCGCGCGCGATCGACCGCAAGGACGTCGGGCTGCTGCGCGACCTCTACACCGAAGACGCCACCGACACCCACGGCGACAGCTTCGACGGCACGGCGGAGGAATTCTGCGTCTTCATCGAGGGTTCGCTGGCCTACATGACCTACAGCGGCCACCACGCCTGCAACCACATGATCGCCATCGACGGCGACGAGGCCAACGGCGAAGTCTATGCCCTCGCCTTCCATGTCCTCCCCGACCGGGAGAACCCCGGCAAGCAGATCGAGGACTTCATGGCGGTGCGCTACATCGACAATTACCGGCGCTGCCAGGATGGCAAGTGGCGCTTTTCCAAGCGCGTGGTGACTTACGACATGCAGCTCCAGCGCCCGTTCACCGGCGGCGGGCTGATGGCGCTGGGGGCGGCCGATCCGAGCTACGCGGTGTGCAAGCTGCCGTTCTTCCAGCGCGGGGCGCGGGCCTGATCAGAAACTCGCCAGCCATCGGTGGCAATCGCAGCTACATTGCTCAAACCAAATTCGTCATCCTGAACTTGTTTCAGGACCCATTTCGCGGCTTCGTCCGGCGATCCAGGATTGCCGCGAACCTCTCGGTTTGCTTCTCTCCGGCAGACGTCGAGCTTCCGGCACAATGGGTCCTGAAACAAGTTCAGGATGACGGAGAAGGGCAGGGTCAGGAGAAATCGCGAAGTCTTGCGGTTCCGATGTTGGACTATGCAAACAACCCCCCATACTCCGCCCTGAGCGCCGCCTTCTGCACTTTGCCCATGGCGTTCCTCGGCAGCGCATCCACCACGAACGCCCGCCGCGGCTGCTTGAACCGGGCAAGGCTGCCGGCAATGCCCGTGAGCACCATGTCCTCGCTCAAGTCCGCGCCCTTCGCCCGCGCCACTACCGCAACCACGCCCTCGCCCATGTCGGGATGCGGCACGCCTATCACCGCGCTTTCCTCGACCCCGGGGAGCGCGTCGATCAGCTCCTCGATTTCCTTGGGGTAGATGTTGAGACCCCCGGCGATGATCAGATCCTTGGCCCGCCCGACCAGGGTAATCCGCCCGTCCGGATCGGCGGTGGCGACATCGCCGGTGATGAAGAAACCGTCGGCGCGGAACTCTTCCTTGGTCTTCTCCGGCATGCGCCAGTACCCGGCGAACACGTTCTGCCCGCGCACTTCGAGCACGCCCGGCTCACCCTCGGCCACCGCCCTGCCGTCCTCGCCGCGGATCCGCACTTCGACGCCCGGCAGCGGATAGCCGACCGTCCCCGCGACCCGCTCGCCGCCGCGATAGGGGTTGGAGGTGATCATCCCGGTCTCGGTCATGCCGTAGCGTTCGAGAATGCGCTGGCCGGTCTTGTCCTCGAAACGCTGGTGCGCCTCGGCGAGCAAGGGCGCGGAACCCGAGATGAACAGGCGCATGCGCTCGCAGGCCTTAGGGGTCAGTTCGCTCGCGGCGGAGAGGCGGGTGTAATGCGTCGGCACCCCCATCAGCACCGAGCCTCGCGCGAAATCGGCGATGACCGCGTCGGGATCGAAGCCGCGATGGAACAGCACGCTTGCTCCCGCCAGCAGCGCCCCGTGCAGCGCCACAAACAGGCCATGGACGTGATAGATCGGCAAGATGTGGATCAGCACGTCGTGGCTCTGCCAGTCCCACAAATCCTTCAGCGTCAACGCATTGCTGAGCAGGTTGGCATGGGTCAGCATCGCCCCCTTGGAACGACCGGTGGTGCCCGAGGTATAGAGGATGGCCGCAAGATCGGAAGGCTCGCGCGCCGCGACCGGCACGCTGCCGGCAGGCATGTCGTCCAGCAGACTGCCCGTGCCGTCCGCCCCCAGCGTCACCAGCCGGCCGGATGTCATCAGACGGGCCACGTCATCTTCGTCCTCCGGCCGGCAGACCACCACCGCCGGTTCGGCGTTCTCGAGGAAATAGGCCAGTTCCGCGCTGGTATAAGCGGTGTTGAGCGGCACATAGACCGCGCCGAGCCGCTCCACCGCAAGATAGAGCAGCACGTTCTCTGGCGATTTCTCGACCTGGACAACCACCCGCTCCCCCGCCCGCGCGCCCAGATCGCGCAGCCGCGCGGCGAGCTGACCCGTGCGGCTATCGAGATCGCCGAAGCGCAGCACGACATGCGCGCCCTCGATCAGGAACGGCTTGTCCGGCGTGCGTTCGGCGGCCTTGAGAAAATGGGCGAAGATGTTGGCGTTCATCTCAATTGCCGCTCGCCGGAACGCCGTAGCGGTCGGAATAGAACTTGTAATATTGCCGCAGCTCGTCGCGATCGAGCCCGAATTCGGCCGGATCGTACTCATGCAGCCCATGCTTGTCGCGCGGCTGTTCGGCGCGCCACCGGGTTACACGCTCGCGGGTATCCTGGGTCAGTTCCTCGCCAAGGAACTTATAGAGTCCTTCCAGCGACGGAAACGGGTCCTTCTGGAAGGCTGCGAAATGGATGTCGAAGAAGCGGTGCTCGTTGCCCGCATCGCGGAACGCGATCATCCGCTGCAGGCCGAGCGCGCAGCATTCGCGCATCACCGCGCCCATCCAGGGCTTGTCCGGCCGGTCGGTGTTGTTGCGGCTGAGCTCGAAATAGAGATCGGCGACCGAGGGGATGACATCGGCGACATCGCGGTGCGTCATGACATAGCGCGCGTCGGGAAACACTTTGTCGAGCGCATCGATCAGCAGCATGTAGGTCGGGTTCTTGAGCCGCCAGCGGGTGGGCGGGCAGCGCCATTGCAGCAGCTTCAGCACCCGTTTGACGTACTGCATCGTCGGTACCAGATCGGCCCTGTTGTTGAACCAATCGGTATAGCTGGGGATGCGAAAAGTGGCCTGGAACATCTGCGACTTGAAATCGAAGCCCATGGTCACCTGGTCTTCGGTCGGCGTGGTCGCGCTGGAGGGTAGCATCTGCTTCATTCGCGGCGTCTCGATGTCGCGCAGCTTCATCTGCTCTTCCATCATGGCGATGCGCGGGTCGGTCCAATAGGTCGCCGCCTCGGGCGGCGGGCAGGGCATCATGCATTCCCAGTTGCGCATCACCCGCACGTTGCGGTCCTCGCCAAGCTGGCAGTGCAGCGCGGTCGAGCCGGTGCGCGGCATGCCCAGCACCAGCAGTGGCGCGACGATCTGCTGCTCGTCGATCTCGGGATGGCGCGTGTACCAATCCTCGATCTCGAGCCGGCGCATCAGGAACATGGTGCACTGGCCGATGTAGGAAGCGACTCCCATTTCGTTGAGGTCGGCCTCGCGATTGGCCGAATCGGTGAGGATTTCGAGCCCCTCCTGCCAGCCGTCGGCGCCAAAGTCCGACAGGCCCGTCGCCGCCTTGGCGCCCTCGATGATTTGCGAAACCTGGATCATGAAACTCGCTCTCCCGCTCTCAGAAAGACGCTAGGCGAAGCGGCCCACTTGCGGCAAGCTTCTCCGCGAGAGGAGAGCAAAAATGCCGAAAATCCGGGTGGGCGTTCTGAACGACATGGCGAACAGCGCCGCGGACGCCCAGGGCGATGTCACCGAATGGCTCGAACGCGAGGTCAAGGCGGTGCAGGCCGCGGGTCGGCTCGACGCCGAGGTGGAGTTCGTCAAGAGCTACGGCCTCGGCCTCCCCGCCGGCACCGCCGAGGCGGTCGAGCGGGCTTACATGGAGCTGGTGCGGCAGGATGTGGTCCTGATCGCCGGCCCGGCGATCGGCGACAACGCCCTGATCGCGACGCCGCTGGTCGAGCGCGAGAAAGTGCCGACGATCAACTGGGCCGGGGCCGAACGCGGGCGCGGCGAGTGGATGTTCCACTTGCAGGTCGGCAGCCACGAGGACGAATCGCTGGTGATGGCGCGGCACCTGAAGGCGGTGGGCGCGGAGCGGCTGGGCGTGGTCTACGACCAGTCGCCGATCGGCACGCGGCACTTGAAGTACCTGGAAGACGAAGGCCGGATCATCGGACTGGAAGTGGCGAGGGCCGAGCCGATCTCGCCTTTGTGTGAGGACGCCTCCACCGAAGTCGCCAAGGTGCTGGAATGCAAGCCGGAGGGCTTCGTCTACCTCGGTCTCGGTCTCTCCGCCCCGGCAGTCGCGCGGCCGCTGACAGCGTGCGGCTGGCAAGGCCCGCGCATCATGAACACCGCCGGCCTGCGCGGTTATCACGGTGACTTCGCCGAGGCGATCGACGGCTGGATCTATGTCGATATGCATTCCGACCATAATCGCACGCTGTTGGCGCTGATGGCGCAAATGGGCATCGGCAAGGAACAGGCGGTCTGGGCGGCGGTGCGTTACGACTTCGGACGGCTGGTGGCGGAAGGCCTGGCCCGCGCGACCGACTGGACCCGCGAGGGGGTGAAGACCGGCCTCGAACAGGTCAAATGGCTCCCCGCCGCCGAGGGCATGGAAGGCACCACCCTGGGCTTCGGTATCCAGGACCGCGGCGCGCTGCACGGGCGCTATCTGGTGCTGCGGCAGTGGGTAAAGGGGAAGACCGTGGAGGTTTCCGCCGGTTAGCGGCGGAAGATCAAACGCTTGAGCCAGTCCACGATGGCCCCGATCCGGACCCGTTCCACGCCGCTTGCTTCCGGCTGAGCCAGATTGATCCGGCTGCGCAGGCTGTGCCGCGGAGGCGGCGCAAACGGCTCGCCGGCAGGCGCTTCGCCCATCTCGGCCGGATCGTCCGGACCAAGTTCTGGCAAGTCGAGAGACTCATAGCTCCCGGCATCGGTCCAGTCCTTCGCTTCGGGAATGGCCTCTTCGTCAGCAGCCTCCGTTTCCTGGGCCAGGTCGGAGAAGTCCCCGGGGCCATTGCGCGAGTCGTTCGCAAAATCGATCTCGGCCGGCGCCCCTTCGGTCTCGTCCCAGGCATCGAACCAGTCGGCGTCGCCCAGTTCGGCGGCGGGCAGGCCCTGCAGCACGCCTTTCAACGCCGTTTCGTCATCGACAATCATGCGCTGGGCCGCTGCCATCTCGGTGTACTGGCTGGCTTCCTTGGCGTCTTCCTCGCCCAGCACGATGACCGCCTTCTTGGTCCTCGGGCGCGTAACCACGGTGAGCAGGCTGGCCTCGGCGGGAATGTCCTCTTCGCAGTCTTCCTCGTCCCCTTGCGTGGCGCCTTCGAGCTCGTTCGGCCAGACCTCCTCTGGCGGTACCTCGGCCGCGAATTCTTCGTAGCCCGATACCGGCGCGTCGAAGAACGGATAGACCCCATCACAGGCGGCAAGCACGCAAAGTGGCCGGGGCAGGCCCTTCTTGCGGATGGTTTCGCGCAAGGACTGATGGATCAGGACAGCCAGGTAGCAGGCGCCGATCGAGCCAGCGCGAATTTCCGCCTCGGTAGGATTCTGGTTGGTGAAGAGGCGGTCCTCAAGCTCGACGATCGCGCCATAAAGGTCGTCGATGCCTTTGATCGAAAGCGTAGCGTCGGTCGCCTGGTAATCGCCCTGCCAACCGAACCCCTCGCGCGAATAGCCGTCGAGCAGGTCGTCGCGGGTGGCATCGGTGAAGGGGTATGCGTCGTCGCTGAAATAGAAGGTCTTGATGAAGGGCGCCAGCCACCCCCCGGACGGGCCGGGTCCGCCCAGGGTTCTGGCATCGGCGAGGACGACACCGATCGCCGAGACCGGATGGCCCCGCCGGTCATGGTCGCGCAGGCGCTCGGCCAGCTTGTGCCAGCCAGCGAATTCCACGGCGGAGGCGGACACATCTAGAAAGCGTGGCGGCAGGATCTTGCCGACACCCGCATAGGGCTCCAGCAACTGGCGCAATTTCTCGATCGCCTCATCGACGTTATCCGAGCGCAGCATGTCTTCGATCGAGTGCCGGAAGTCATGCTCGTCCATCTCGTCGATGGTTATCGTCTCCATCCGAAGCCTTCCGACAGTCTTGGTCAACGCAGGCTAGCGCGGAATGGTTGCTTTGGAGTTAGCGAAGAGCTTCATTTGCGCAATAAATCTTGCTTGCCAAAAGCAGGCAAACAGACGTCAAGCCGCGCGGCCTGGGATCTGCGACCGGATCGCGAACCGCCTCGACTAACCCGCCTTCAGCCGCGCGATCTTCTCCGCATCGAGCAGCTTGAATATCCCGTCCGCCGAAGCGACCACCTTGGCGTCCACCTCGATCAGTGTCCGCACGAAAACCAGCTGCGAGGTCTTGCGCACAACTTCCGGCTTGGCGAGGATGAAGCTGCCGGTCTGCGCGGCGGCGGTGAAGTGGACTTGCAGCTGGGCGGTGACGAACGGCGCGGCGCCCGCCTCGCCATAGGAAGATCGCTCGCGCACCGCGTAGCCGACCGCGAAACCAAGCGCCATGTCGGCGAAAGTCATGATCGCACCGCCGTGCACGATGCCGAAGCTGTCGTTGCCAAGGTGCTCCTGGGCAATCAGGCCGACTTCGGCCTCGCCTTCGCGCACGCGCGCCCAGACCGGGCCGAGCGCCGCCGAATAGCGTACGGTCGGCAGCCGGCGCCAGCCATCGGCCAGCAGCGTCGCTTCATCCATCTTCAGATCGCCTGATTATCCAGCCCGGCCGCATGCTTGGCCGCGATGAAACCGAACACCATCGACGGACCAACCGAAGCGCCAGCGCCCGGATAGACCCGGCCCATCGGCGAAGCAGTGGAAACACCGCAGGAATAGAGTCCTCGATCACCGAGCCATCGGCTTTCAGCACCCGCGAATTGATATCCGTGACCACGCCGCCATAGGTGGAAACGTCGCCGGGGATCACTTCGACCGCATAGAACGGGCCCGTGCTGAGTGGCCCCAATGTGGGGTTTGGCTTGTGGAATGGATCGCCGAGGTACTGGTCATAGAAGCGCACCCCGCGCTGGAAATCCTCGTCAGCGCCGCGCGCCATCATCTGGTTCCAGCGATCGACCGTGGCCTTCAGCGTCGCGGGATCGGCGCCGATCTTGCCGGCCAGTTCCTCGACCGTATCGGCGACCTTGAGGTAGCCGGTCTCGAACCAGTCCTTTGGCTTCTTCTTGATGCCGACGCTGCCACCGAGCGCATATTCCTCCATGAAACTGGCGTCCATGATCGCCCAGCTGGGAACGGCATTGCCGCGCTTTAGCATGGTCTCGCAATAGTGCTCGTAGGAGCAGCTTTCGTTCATGAAGCGCACGCCCGCCTGATCGACCAGGATCGAGCCCGGCTTGGCGGTCACGGCCTGAACGCCGGAGAAGACATATTCCTTCTCCCAGCCGGGCGTGAGCGTGCCGGGGAAGCCGACCATCTCGTCCATCTGCGCCAGCACGCCGCCGATCCGCTCCATTTCCTGGTGCATGTCGCCAGTATCGCCTTCGGGTGTGACGCTCCATTCGGAGCGCGTGCCGGGCATGTATTTGTCGCGCATCGCCTGATTGTGGGCAAAGCCCCCGGCATTGACCAGCACGCCCAGATTGGCCGCGATACGCCAGGGCTTGCCGTCCTTCACCGTGACCACGCCGATGACCTTGCCGCCATCGACGATCAATTCCTTGACCGGTGATTCGAGCCGCACATCGACGCCCTTCTCTAGCCCCGCCTTGAGCATCCGACCCTGCAGGCAGGCACCCGCCGTGGTCCACAGCTTGCCTGTCAGCTTGCCCCAGACCACCGCAAAGGCGGTCTTGGCGAACAGCCGCTTGATTTCCCAGGAGTGCTTCATCGAGGCGAACTTCATGCCATCATCGAGCCGCACTGGCATTTCGAGCATGCCGAGCCGCAGCTTCTTGGCCCAGGGCCCCAGCTCCTTGCGGTTGAAGGGCGCGGCGACCACGGTGCGGCTGGTTTCGCAGCCTCCGGGCAGGTTGTCATAATAATCCGGCCAGAACTTGGAGCCCCGCTCCAATTGCACGCCCTGCCGCAGCAGGAAATCGACCATCTTCGGCCCGGTCTTCACATAGGTCAGCCGCTTTTCATGGCTGGTGCCCGGCGCATCTGAATCATCGCCCACCACGGCATCGAGATAGGTGATCGCCTTCTCGTCGCTGTCTTCGCCTGGATCCATGAACTGATTATTGGGGATCCACATCACCCCGCCCGACTTGGCCGTGGTGCCGCCAAAGAACTCGGTCTTTTCCAGCACGACGACAGACTTGCCCGCCTGCCGCATCAGCATTCCCGAGCTCATCGAACCCGCGCCGCTGCCGACTACCACCCAGTCAAATGTTTCGTCGAATGTTGACATGAGTTCCCTCTCCAATCGCTTCGTGCGATGCGATGAGCGCGCATCGGGTTGCCGGAAGGACTGATACGGAAGATGCGGGGATTGGCAAGGCAGTGTTGAACCGGGGCAACGGCTGCCGGGCCGAGCTTGTGCAGCAAGATACAGTGCCTCTCTTGACGAAATTTTTTTGCTGTTCGCGGCCTGCGCCATGCTGGACGAACGCCCCATGGCGGAATAACTCGATCCGGACAGTCTCCGGCGGCGGACCGGGCCTCGCCCCAGCGCCAATGCCCTTGCCACAAGGAAACGCCTCTACCATGAGAACCCAGATCCTGGCCCTTGCCGTCGCCGTGTTGCTTGGCGCCGGCGCTCCCGCGGTTGGGCAAGCGCAAACACCGATGGATACCGCCATGCCGCAATCCGACCGCATCCAGTCCGGACCCACGCCCTTCGATATCGCTGCGCGCGAGAAGCAGGTCGCCAGCGGCGACCAGCGGATCGCCCCGCTCAAGCCCGAGGAGATGTCCAAGGAAGCGCTGGAGATCGCCGCTTCCTTGCGCGCCTTTTTCGGATCGAAGGACGAAGGCGTCCCTGCGGTCTATGCCACCATGTTCAAGCATCCCGGGCTCTATAAAGGCCAGTTGCAGCTCGGCCTTGAGCTCAACCGCAATGGCAAGCTCCCGCCCCGCGAGCGCGAAATGGTCATTCTGCGAACCGCCTGGCTGGTGCGCTCTCCGTTCGAATGGGGCGAACATGTCGCTTACGGCAAGAAGCTCGGCCTGACTTCCGAGGAAGTCGAGCGGATAACCCAGGGTTCGTCCGCTCCCGGCTGGAACGAACACGATCGCGCGGTGCTGCGCGGGGTCGAAGAGCTGATCGGCGATCACGCGGTCTCGGACGAAACCTGGGCCGTGCTGGCCAAGACCTGGAACGAGGAACAGCTCATCGAATTTCCCGGCCTGGTCGGTTCCTACACGCTGACAGCGATGATCTATAACTCATTGCGGTTCGGGCTGCTCAAGGGCAACGAAGGTTTCCGCCAGCGCTGACGCCGGTTACGCCTTTGCCACGCTATCCACGTTACTTGGATTTGCGCCGCGCCGGCTTGCTTTGCGGAGCAGGCTCCGGAGCAGGGGGCGGCGGCGGATTGCGCAATGCGGCAAAGGCGGGGACATCGTCGCGCAAACCGGGTAGCCCGTCCAGCCTGGCCCCCATCGCCGAATCGAGCCGCTTGATGCGATCCAGTGGCACGGGGTGCGAGCGCTTGTGCAGCCCGTATCGGCTCTCGTCCGCGTTCGCGGTCAGCGTCTGCAACACACCGCCAAGTCCGAAAGGCGAATAACCCGAGCGCGCGGCGATGACCACGCCCATGCGGTCCGCTTCGTATTCGTCCCCGGGATCGAGCCCGTTCACATACAGATCCCTGCCGGCATCGAGCATCGCCGAGAAGAATGTGTCGGCAATGCCGCTGCCGGTGCTGACCGAAAAATAGCGCTGCATCTCGCCGAGCGATTGCCCCCGCAGACGCTTCTGCAATGCGGCCAGATGATGCTTGCGCACGACATGGGCGACTTCGTGCCCCAGCACGCCGGCCAGCTCGGATTCGCTGCGCATCCCCTCGAACAGCCCGCGCGTGATCAGAACATGGCCTCCGGGTGTGGAAAAGGCGTTGAAATTGTCGCTGTCGATAATGCCGAATTTCCACGGCAGACCCGGCCGTTCGCTGTGCATGGCCAGCCAGCGGCCCAGGCGATTGACATAAGCCTGTTTCGCGGGATCGTCGATCAGCGGCGCGGCGCCCAGAAGCATTCCGGCAAGGTCTCCGCCCAGCTGCACTTCCTCCGGCTCCTTGATCGTGCGGAGACCCTCACCGATCTTCTGAACGCTTTGCGCTTTCCCCAATATGCCGGGGATCGAACCGAACTGCGCGGCCGCCGGACTCGCCGCTAGTGCACAGCCGGCCAGCGCCAGCGCGAGCCGGGAACCGCCGGTCATTTGCTCTTCCCCGGTTTGAGATAGGCGACCTGGCTTTCCGAAAGCGCGTTGGCCGCCGCCTGTTGCCGCGCGTCGTCCTCGCTGGCGGCCAGCGTTGCGAGCTGTTCGATCTGCGCGCGATCGACCGAAGCGTTGCGGATATCGGCCTCGTCGAGACCCTTTACGCCGGTCGCAACGGTACGGCCCGTGCTGCCGGTGCGCATCGGTCCCAACGACTGCGGCTTGGCGTTTCCGTTCGCGTTGGCCTGTACCGGCGGGGTGCCCTTGGCGGAATCGAGCCGGACATTGAGCATGCGCACCCAGCCACGCCGACCGCCAGCATCGACCGAGAGCCAGCCGCCGCGCCGTTCGACAATGGTGACCGGCTGATTTGCCGCCAGCGGCCCGGCCTTTGCCGCGTCGATGAATGGCTGGGAATAGAGATCCCCCGCGCGGATTACCGAACCGCGCTCGTCAGCCGCAGCAGCGGCGCCCGGCGTGAACAGCGCCGCCGCCAAAATCAGGATATGTGCGCTTCGCATGGCCTCTGCCTTCCGAAGTGAGTTCAAACGATAGCAGACTTGCGCCGGGGTTCAAACAGGCGAACCGGCTCGCTGCGTCCCTTGACCTGATGCGATCCGCAGTCACGCCAATCGAACGCGTCCGGTGCGGCATCGCGGGTCGCCTCGGTCACCAGAACCCTGGCCAGGCCTTTGGTCAAGCCTTCGACCCGGCTGGCCAGATTCACCGTATCGCCGATCACGGTATAGTCGAGGCGGTCGGACGAGCCGATGAAGCCGACCACGGCGGAACCGCTGTGGATGCCGATGCCGATCTCGAGTTCGGAGCCTATTTCACCCAACTGGCCGCGCATTTCGTCCAAGGCGGCCGACATGTCGAGTGCGGCATCGACCGCCTTGCGGGCATGATCGGCCTGCGCGACCGGCGCTCCCCAGAACGCCATGATCGCGTCGCCGATAAACTTGTCGAGCGTACCGCCATGCTCGAAAATCACCCCGACCTGGCGTGAAAAATAGCCGTTGAGCAAGCCGACCACCGCTTCGGGCGTGCTGACTTCCGACAGCGCGGTAAAGCCGCGAATGTCGGAAAACAGCACGCTGATCTCGCGCGATTGGGCTTGCTGGCGATGGTCGATCTCGCCCTTGTCGATCAGCTCGCTGACCACGCGGGCGTCGAGAAAACGAGTGAACATTCGCGCCGTCCGCAACCTGCGGGCGCGCTCCTCAAGATAGGCCATTCCGCTCGCCGCCAGGTAATAGAGCCAGGCGAAAGCGAGCGCGCCGAACACCGGAACGAACGTCCCGCGAGACAGCAACAGCCAGCTGGCGCCTATTGTCGCGACCGTAACCGCGGCCAGGGCAAGCAGCAATTTCTGCACGCTCATCTGGCGGGCAAAGCCCAGCGCCAGCAAGCCGATCAGCCCCAGGGCCAGCGGCAGGACCGCCGGCCGGGCGACTTCGCGCAGCCAGTCGCCGCGATCGAGATTGTCGATCGCCGTGGCGAGAATTTCGACCCCCGGATAGGTGCTGCCGATCGGGGTGACCCGGAAATCGGAGAGGCCCGGCGCGGCGGTGCCGATCACGACGATCTTGTCGCGCATTTCGTCCTGCGCCCGCAGCGGCTTCCCGCGCAGGCTGTCGAGGTAGAGATCGGCGTAGGACACATGCCGCCAGGAGCTGCGCCAATTGAGCAGGACCCGCTCCATATCCGGCAACGGCCGGCCCGCCGCCTGCGCTATCCGCGCCGCCATCGAGGGAAAGCGCCAGCCATTGCGCTCTGCATAAAGCGCGTGGTGGCGCCCGACGCCATCGCTGCCAGGCGTAAAATTGATCACCCCGCCGCGCATCGCCTCGGGATACTGGGCTACCACCAACGGCAGCATGATCGGCGCGCGGGCGGATAAATTGGGCAAGCCGACAGGTTGTGCGCCGATGGCCTTGGGCAACTGGCTAACCACCGCGCCGGCGCCGTCCGAATTGAGCGTCATCGCCAGCCAGACATTGCCGTTGCGCGCCACGGATTCGGCAAACGCGGCGTCGTGCTCGGGCCGGTAGACGTCCGGTTCGTTGAACAGCACGTCGAACACGATCGCGCGCGGCTGCTGGCGTTCGATATGATCGATCAGCTCGCCATGGACGGAACGGGGCCACGGCCAGTTGCCGGCCAGATCGTTCATGTCCTCGAGCGATTTCTGGTCGATATCGACAATGACCACGCGGTCCGACACCGGGCGGTTTCGCGCCTGGATCGCCAGCAGCGCGTCGCCGCCGCGCTGGTCGGCGATCGCGGCTTGCGTCGAGCCAGAGGTAGTCGGCGAGGACCAGAACGGCGAAGGCGAGCGCCAGGCCCAGCCAGCGCCCTCCCGGCAGGCGGTTCAGCATCGCTCCAACGCGGTTCACCATCGCGCTATCGAACCGGACGTTCGCCGGAAATCGAGCGCACGACTTGCTGCATGCCCTCGTCATAGCGCGCCAGAACGTCCCAGGCTCCGTCGGCGGACACGGCCTCGAAATGCGAGGTGAACCGGCGGCCGTCCCAGCGGTGCAGCGCATAGCCGGCCGGTTCGCCGATCACCATCGCCCGGCCATCCGGGGCAGCGGGATCGAGCGGCGAAAGGTCGAGCGCGACCGCGCCCGCGCTCGAGGGGCAGACAGTCAGCGGCACTCCGGCGAAGCTGGTATGGATCGTGCGGTGCATGTGGCCCGCGACAATCGCCCGTACCTGCGGCCGCCCCGCGATCGTTTCGGCGAAGCGGGCGATCCACGGCTCCTGTTCGTCGCAGTCGAGCCAGCCGATCCCGGTTTCGACCGGCGGGTGGTGCATCGCGATCAGCACCGGGGTCTGGCTGTCGGCATCGAGGCGCGCGCGCAGCCATTCGGCCCGGCGCGCGCAGAACGCGCCGCCGTGCCGGCCCGGCTCAAACGTGTCGATCCCGATCACGCGCAGCCCGTTCAACGCCAGATCGTACTGGACGAAGCCATCCAACGCGGTGGTCCGGGGAAACGCGGCGAGCAGCGCATCGCGCGCATCGTGGTTGCCGGGCAGCAGGTGCACCGGAAACGGACACGCGGCCAGCAGCCCGGCCAGCCGCGCATAGCTTTCCGCGTCGCCATTCGCGGTGAGATCGCCGGTCATCAGCAAGACATCGGGACGATTGGGTCCATCGCACAGCCGTTCGAGCACCGCGCGCAGCCGCCGCGTGTTCACGCCTTCCAGCACCTTGCTGAAAAAACCGATGTGGCAATCGGTGATCTGGGCGATCAGCACTGTCGCGCCCCCTGTCTCATCGCGCTCGACCCTTCGTTCGCGGCACCGGCCCGCGCGATGCGAGGCCGGGCATCAGGCAATCGTGGCACATCGCGCGGCTGGAGGAAACCTCGCCGCGCGTCGCAATATCGATCCTAGGTCAGCAGCTGTCCTATTTCCCGGCCATACTCTGCCACAAAGGCGATCAGAGTCAGTGTCAAGCCGGCGAGGAAGGAGAGATAGGCGAGATGCAGGAAGCGGTACTTCTTGCTCAGCAGCACCTGGCCGTTCTGGTAGATGTCGCGCAGCATGGTGCGGAACACGGTCTCGTCCGCCTTGAGCCGATCGAGCAAGTGATCGACGAATTCATCCTCCGAGATCCCCGCGAAATTGCCGAAGAACAGGAGATTTGCCGGTCGAGCGGAGCCTTGGGCGGCCGGATCGAGGGCATGATCGCCAGCACCGCGCAAAACGCGGAAACGAAGGCGAAGCCGGCCATGACCAGCAAGGGCGCCGAAATACTCGCCATTGGCCGCCTGTCCGACCGAAAGCGTGAAGACCAGGAATGTCGCACCCATCAAGATGCTGGCTTTCTGGTCGGCCATCTGGCTCAGGGTGAGGTTGGCCTGGGTCGTCGTGCGCACCAAATGGACCGCCTGAATTGAATATCCGTCGGTATTGCGGGCCGGGCCGACTGGCGCCGCGGGCGTGGAACGTGCGGTTTCGGTCATGTCGATTTTCCCGATCTGGAGCAGCGCGCGGATAGCAGTGCGCCGATGGCATGGAAAGACATCGAAACCGAGGGTCACCCCGTGGCGAGTGCTCCGCCATCGACCGCGAGGCAAATGCCGGTGACATAGCTCGCCGCCGGCGAAGCGAGGAACACCGCGGGTCCGGCGATTTCTGCCGGCTCGCCGGCGCGGCCGAGCGGCATGCGCGCCTTGAACATTTCCCGCGCTTCCGGCGATTTGAGGTGCTCGTTGGTTTCGGTAAGGAAGCCGCCCGGCATAAGCGCGTTGCAGGTGATCCCCAACGGGCCGAATTCGGCGGCGAGGCTGCGGGTCATTGCGTTCATGGCGCCCTTGACCATGATATAGGCGGCATCGCCCCGCCTGGCGCGCAGGGCCGCGACCGAGCTGATGTTGATGATCCGCCCATAGCCGCCCCCGGCCATGTGCGCCGCCGCGAGCTTGGCGAGGGCGAAGGCGGAGACCAGATCGACGTCGAGCATGCGGCGCAATTCCGGACTGCCGATGTTCTCCAGCGGTTCGCGCAGCCGCACCCCGACATTGTTGACGAGAATGTCGAGGCGGCCGCACTCGGCGGCGATGCGCCCTATCGTGGCCTCTGCCAGCGCCTCGTCGGTCACGTCGAAACAGGCGGGGTGGACTTCGACGCCGTGCCCGGCAAGCCGTCCGGCGGCGCTGTGCAAGCGCGCCTCGTCGGTGCCATTGATGTAGACCCGGGCCCCCGCCTCGGCCATGCCGCGCGCAATCTCGAAACCGAGGCCCCGCGCCGAACCGGTTACCAGCGCGACCCGGCCGTCGAGCGCGAATTGCTTGAGCATGGACGTGGCTGCTTCCTGGCCTGCCGGCTATTTCCGGTTCGGCGAGATCGGATTTACCGCGCGGCCGTTGACCCGCATTTCATAGTGCAGGTGCGGCCCGGTCGAGCGGCCGGTCGAGCCGACATAGCCGATCACCTGCCCGCGGCTGACTTGCTGGCCCGGAACCACGGCGAGCTGCGACATGTGGCCGAAGCGGGTCTGCAAGCCACCGCCATGCTCGAGCGCCACGGCGAGGCCAAGTCCGCCGTTCCAGCCGGCCGCGCTGACCACCCCGTCGGAAGTGGCGACGATCGGCGATCCCGTGGGGGCGGCCAGATCGATACCGCTGTGCATGCGGTGCCCGCCGAGCATGGGGTGACGGCGCATGCCGAAACTGCTGGTCATTGTCCGCGCTGAAACCGGCATGCCGGATGGCAGGGAAACGGTTATTGGCGAGCCGGACCCGGTACCCGTCTTGGGGCGCATTCCGATCGGCCTGGTGAAATCGACCGCCGCCCCGAGGGCATCCGCCGCGCGGCTGACCGTGATATGCGCACCAGCGGCGTATTCGCCGGGCTTGCCGGCCTGCCAGCTTCCAGCGGAAACGTGCGGTACCGCCGGCGTTCCAGCGTCGGTGCGCAGCCTTCGATTGTATGTGACGGGCCGAACCGGGACGGGCGCCTCACCCGTCGCGCTCGCCTGCCCGTCGCCGAACAGGCTGCCAAACGCGCCATCGAACGCGGGTTCTTCCGCCCGGGCGGGTAACGCGGCAAAACCGGCGCCCACCGCCAGTGCGGTGTACGCAAGTTTGCGAACAATTGCGGCCATGCCGAACCGGTCCACGCTCAAACCCCTGTTTCGCCGACCCGGTTTGTTTTTGTGGCGATTTCGGAGGCAATACTATCCTATTGGCGGAGTTGAGCAAAGAGGTTTGTTGGATGACGGCGGCAGGTTTCCGGCGGCGGTTGCGGTCCGGGTCCGGGGCAGTCGCAAACCGGGAACTTGCGCCGTTGGCCATGGTAAACGGCAAAGGTTCAGGATTTTAGCAGATGTGCCAAAATGAAGCTGCTAACGCCTTGTCGTTATCCCGTTTTTCGTGTAAACTCCGCAGGCTGAGAAAAAACAGGGACGCCCAGCACTGTACTTGCCATTCGGGGCAGATGGAGGTTTGGGTGCGTAGAAGGTTTGTCAGCAACCAGTCGGGTGCGCCAGCTACCGAGTATGCCTTGATTCTCGCCGCCGTCGCGACCGGCGTCGGCGGAGCGGTGCTCTACCTCGGCGGCAATCTCCGCTCCGGCATGGTCAGTAACAAGACGGCGATGGAATATACAGGGACGATCGACACGTCCACGCCTACACCGACGCCAACGCCGGGGCCAGGGCCAACGCCCACCCCGACACCAACGCCGGGGCCCACTCCGACACCAACTCCGACGCCGGGGCCCACTCCGACACCAACGCCCACTCCGACCCCGACGCCCACTCCGACGCCAACACCCACTCCAACACCAACGCCAACGCCCACTCCGACGCCAACACCCACTCCAACGCCGCAGCCTTCATCTAGTTGTCGCGCCAACAAGCAATGGGTATATTGGGACCCGCCTGGAACTGGGCAGGGACTAGGTTGGTATTGCGAATAATTGATAAATATGCTGGCTTGAACCCTCATGCCCCATGCAAATCGATTGAAGGGCGAGATTGACATTCGTGCTCGCACTGCGTCGAGGGGCTGCCGCATTCGTGGTTGGCGGAAATCCGCAGGCACTCTGCTGGTCCTGACATGACCGTCTGATTTTCATCCAAAGTTGATATAGAGTCCGAACCTGACGACGGGACGGACGATGAAGCAAACGCGCATTTCAGGAATGCAGATTATCGGGCTGCGGGAAGTAGATCAAAGCAACCCGTTGAACAGCGCAAATGCCGCCACGGCACCGCCCGCGATCGCAACCCCGTACGGCACTTTGCGAAATTCGCTATCGGCGGGAGCGTCAGGGCGCAGGCGACCACGCAAAGGCAACCAGGCGAGCAAGAGTAAAAGCCCGGTCAGAGCGACGAAGACGAACAGCAAAAGCCCTGCCTTGATCGGGAACCAGGCCGCCAGTCCGGCATAGAACTTGGCGTCGCCGCCCCCGATTCCGCCCAGCGCGAAAAGTCCCGCACCAATCACAAGCGCAGCCAAGGCATGCAAGAGCGCCAGGCCCGCCGCGTCGAAGCCGAGCGTGGCGAGGGTAAAGCCAAGCCCCAGGGGCAGCGCCAGCAGGCACAGCCAGTTGGGCAAACGCCGGTATCGCACGTCCAGATAGGCGCCAATCAAGCCGATAATGGCAAGGGTGGCGCCACTTGCCATCAGCAGGGAAGACATAACGCCGGCGCAGTCTTAGCGGTTGGCCCTTGCGGTTCTCTCGTTGCTTACGGCGAAGGCGCGCTCGATCTGCGAGAAACCAACCCTGACCGGGTACCGTTTGCTTGCCGGAAGCGGCGCGGCGGGAGCGAAGCCGAACTTCACCGGGTATTGCGGATTGGGCCGGCGAACCGTTTCGCTTGCCACAGCCTGGACTGCCTGCGCCAAACGCCGCCGGCCATCCGAAGTCGTGACGACCGCTTGCGGTGACTGAACCTTGCCGATCATCACCGCGCTGCCGGAGACCCTGGCGATGCGGTTTGCGGGCGTTTGCACCGTGATCGCAGGATTTGCGCGCCTTTCTTGAACACGCACCGGCCCCGTCACCGAGAACGCCTGATTTGGTACTGGCATCTCGAGCGCAAGGGCAGTCTGCTCGTCCCGCGTCTTGCTTACTGCAACTTCCTCGACGGTCGCATAAAAGCGCGCGAGGTTTGCCTGGTATCGCCGGTTGGCGGGATCGGTGGCCATGGCCTGCTTGAAGAAGCGCTCGGCCAGATCGGGCCGGCCAAGTTGCGCATAGGCAATGGCAAGCCCGTTGAAAGCGCCCGCCGCCTGATCGGGATCCTGGCGAGCATTGCTGAAGGCCTCGATCGCCGAACCAAACTGGCCATCGTCGAGCCGCTGCTTGCCAAGCGCCATTTGCGCTTCGGCATGGCTTGCCGGTTCAACCCGATCCGCCGGTTTGGCTTGCTTGTGCAAGCCGAACAACTGACCAACCGAATTGCAGCCACCCAGCATCGGGGCCATCAGCGACAGTGTCGCGATTGTCAGAATTGCTTTTCGCACCTTACCCTCCACTTGTTATCGGGTCATCATCGGGAACAATTCGCGGACGACCATGACGACCGCTGGCAGCATCAGGGTGCCGATCATTGTCGGCAGCATGCAGGCCACCAGCGGAATCGAAATCAGCACGGGCAACCGGTAGGCCTTTTCTTCCGCGCGCATGCGCCGTTTTTCGCGCATCTCGGCCGCATAGACCCGCAATGTGGCCGCAATACTCGTGCCGAGCTTGTCCGACTGGATCAGCAGCGTGGTGAACGATCGAATCTCGTCCACCGCCGAGGCGCTGGCGAGCTTCCTGAAAGCCTCTTCGCGCGATGCACCGGCGCGAAGCTGCAAAGTGGTGATCGACAGCAGCTCGGCGACGAGCGGTTGCGACAGCACCATTTCGCGGCCGACGCGGTCCATCGCCGCTTCCAGTCCCAACCCCGATTCAACGCAAACCAGCAACAGATCGAGACAGTCGGGAAAACCATTGACGATGGCTTCCTTGCGCCGGTCGGCTTTCGCCTGGACATAGATGCTCGGCAGGAACAGGCCAAGCACCGCCAGGATCGAACCGATCACATACATCTTGAGGAACGATGGCGGTTCGTTGCTCATGAAGGAGAGGCCGACATAGCCAAGCGGCAAACCGAATATCATCAACAGCCGGACCAGCGTGAAAATTCGCGGGGCGGACGGGGAATTGAACCCGGCGGCGCGCATCTTTTCGAGCAGGCGGTCGCTCTTGGTGTCGGTAAGGTTGAGCCCGGCCGCTTCGATCGCGGCGGCGACCTTAGCCCATGCGCCCTCGGTCTGCCGCGACCGCAACGACTCAGCCGATGGCTTGAGTTCGATATTTCCGCGCAAGCTCTGAAGTTGCGTGCGGGCCGTAAGCCGCTGGCCAAACACACTCATCGCGCCAAACACGCCCAATACCACCACCCCAAAAATCGCCAGCAGCAGCAGCGTGCGAATGAGCGAGGAGTTGGCGACAAGTTCAATCATGGTCAGACTTTCAGGTTAACCAGGTTGCGAATCCAGAAAACGCCGATGAAATAGAGGATCATGAGGCTGGGAAAGCCGAACATGAAAATCGGATCCCTGGCGACATCGAGATAGAAACGCGGGTTGACCATGAACATGCCAACAAAGGTTATGACCGGGAGAACCGTCAGCATCCATCCGGTCATCCGCCCTTCCGAGCTCAATGCGCGAACCTTTAGGTAGAGGCTGGCGCGCTGCCGGATCACGTCCGACAGGTTCTCAAGAATTTCGGCGAGATTACCGCCGGTTTCCATCTGAACCGAAAGCGAGACGACAAACATGCGCATGTCGTCCAGGTCCCACCGCTCGGCCATATCGTAGATCGCTTCGGTGAGGTCCGCGCCATAGGCCACCTCGTCCGAAACCAGGCCGAATTCGGAACCGATCGGATCCTCCATTTCGTGCGTCAGGAGTTCGATGGCCGCGGCGACCGGATGGCCCGAACGAAGCGCCCGGACGAAGACATCCAGCGAAACCGGAAATTGCTGCTCCATTCGCTTGCGGCGATTCAGCGCGATTCTGCTTATCACGAGAATTGGCAAGGCTATCCCGATCGCCGCCGCCAGCGCGAGCAACAGCAGAATAACGCCGGGTCCCAGCGGAATACTGGAATGACCAGACGCCGGCCACCAGCGCCACGAACACCACGGCGACACCCAATCCCATCGCCGCCAAGGTCTGGGAAACGTTGTACGGCACCGCGGCCATGAACAGCGATGCTCTGGATCGACCGCAGCCAGCCCGCGATTATCTCGGGAAACTGATTGAACTCGCGCGGCGCGTTCTTGCGCAGATTGGCGACAACTTCCGCCCGGTCGCGGCCTTCCCGGATCAGGCGCAGCCGGCGGTTGACCGCGGCTACCCTGGCCCGGTTCTGCCACGCGGAACCCAGCACCATCTGCGAAAGCAGGAAAATCGACCCGAAGATCGCAAGCAGCACAAGCAGACGGACGAGTGCATCTGTCATGTCAGTTGAACTGCAATTCAGGGCGGAACAATTCGGCCGGCAAGTTGATGCCATAGGCGACCGCTTCGCTCAGCAGTTTCGGCCTGATCCCTGTCGCCTCGAAATGCCCGATCACGGTGCCATCCTCGTTGCGTCCGGTGATCTTGTAGCGATAGATCTCCTGCATGGTGATGGTATCGCCTTCCATGCCGGTCACTTCCGACAGGCTGGTCACCCGGCGGTGGCCATCGACCATCCGGGCGACCTGGACCACGACATTGATCGCCGAGGCAATTTGCGCCCGCGCCGAGCGCGGCGAGATATCGATACCGCTCATGCCGATCATCTGCTCGACGCGGGTCAGCGCGTCGCGCGGCGTATTGGCGTGCACGGTGGTCATCGAGCCGTCATGGCCGGTATTCATCGCCTGCAGCATGTCGAACGCCTCGCCCGAGCGAACTTCGCCGATGATGATCCGGTCCGGGCGCATGCGCAGCGCGTTCTTGACGAGATCGCGCTGGGTAACCTCGCCCCGGCCTTCGAGATTGGACGGCCGGGTTTCCAGCCTGACGACGTGCTCTTGCTGCAGTTGCAGCTCGGCCGAATCTTCGATCGTGACGATGCGTTCCTGCTCGTCGATGAACGATGACATGGCGTTGAGCAGGGTCGTCTTGCCCGAGCCGGTGCCGCCCGAAATCAGCACATTGCGCCGCGAGCGCACCACCGCCTGCATCACTTCCGCCATCTGGGGCGGCACGCTGCCAAACTCGACCAGCTTCTCCATGCTGATGCGGTCGCGGGCGAATTTGCGGATGGAAAGCATCGAGCCATCGACCGCGAGCGGCGAAATGATCGCGTTGACGCGAGAACCGTCGGCCAGCCGGGCATCGACATAGGGCGAGGATTCATCGACCCGCCGGCCCACCGCGCTGACGATCTTCTGGATGATCCGAGGAGGTGCTTGTCGTCCTGGAACTGGGTCGGCATCTTTTCAAGCAGGCCCTTGCGCTCGACGAAGACCTGCTTGCAGCCGTTGACCAGAATGTCGGTGATCGATTCGTCCTTGAGCAGCGGTTCCAGCGGCCCGAGCCCAAGCAGTTCGTCCAGAACCTCCACGACCAGGTGGTTCCGCTCGCCGGCGTTGAGCATTTCGCGGCGCTCTTCGAGCAGTTCGCTGATGATCAGCTTGATCTCGGATTCGATTTGCTCGCGCGAGTGCTGTTCGAGGGCGGCGAGATTCAGCCGGTCGAGCAGCGCCCGGTGAATCGAGACCTTGAGCCCGAGATTTCGATCCGAGACGGAGCCACGGGCTTGCTGCGCGTTGGCTTGCGCCTTGGGCGCGGCCGCTGGCGCAGCCGCGCTCGCGGGCGCCGCCGGAGCTTTTGCCGGAGCACTGTCGGACTTGCGGATGTTCCAAGTGGCCACGGCCGGTCAGTTCCCCGCTTCGCCGATAAGCGCGGCAAGTTCGCGAATTTCCTTCGCAAACCGGCTTTTGCTCACGATGTCGGTAATCAGAACGCCCTGGTCCTGCGCCGATCGCATGCTCGGCCCCTCGGTCGACAGCGCCGCCGCGACTTTGCAATGCAGCGCTTCGGCCACTTCCCCGGTGCCGATAGTCTTGAACAACCGGTGTTCCATCCGGTTGGCGACCACCGAGATGTGTTCGCCAGGCACGCCGACCGACCGCAACAGATCGATCCGGCGCTTTGCCTGACGCAAACTGGAGATCGACAGATCGGTGACCATCAGCACGTTGGTCGATGCCACGACGGTGGAAAGCGCCCAATTGGTCCAGTCCGCAGGAAGATCGACCAGCACATGGCCGAACTGGCGGCGGGCCAGCGATAGCAGTTGCAGCAGCTGATCGACATCGACCGTGTCGAGCGGCGTTATCGCGTCCGGCGCGGCGATCACCGAAAACCCGTAGCCGGTGTCGGTGATGGCGCTGCGCACCATATCGCCATCGAGCCGGTCGTGAGCATCCAGCAGCGCCGAAAGCGTCACCGTGGGCTCCTTGCCCACATAGGACGCGACATCGCCGCTCTGCAGATCGAGATCGATGACGCAGACGCCCTTGCCGCTGGTGTCGATCTTCGCGAGCGCCGCGGCAAGGTGGGTGATAACCGTGGTCGCACCGCAGCCACCGGCGCTGCGGGCCAGCACGGTCATCGGCGCCTGGGCAACCGAAAGGCTGCTTTCCGCCATCGTCGTGGTGGCGTCGAGGATTTGCGAGGCGAGTTCTTCCGGAGCGAAAGGCAGATCGGCGACATCGGCGATGCCCTGGCGGATCAGCGTGCGCACCAGCGAGACATCGGCCTTGCCGATCGCCGCGATGATCGGCAGGTCGCCGCGTTCGGCGCGCAGCTTGGCGATGCGCCGCAGCGATTCGCCGCTGGACGGATCGACTTCCAGCACGATGACATTCGCCGCCTTGGCGACTTCGGGCGGCAGCTCGACATCCGCGGCCAGCGGCACGAAGTTGGCGGCCTCGAAGCTCGATACCAGCGGCGATGCGCGCAGCCGGTCGATTTCGGCCATATTGGCGACGACATAAAGCCTGCCAGGCAAACTGAACTTCATGCTGCCATCGAGGACCAGAGGAGTATCATATTTTCCCATCATAACTGCCTAGTTGGAGTCGGTCCCCTCACCGTCTTCGAGTGTCTGCGCGTAACTGAGATTTGGCATCGACACCCTTTGGCCTAGCATGAACATCATGGGATGGCTCATGTTTCGCAGTCTGACCGTTACCAAAGGTGAAACATCGGATCCGTTGGGATCACCGGAAAAGCCGAGGCCTGAATATTTGTAGTCAACGACGACATTGGCCGGTCCGATCGGTGGATATATCCTGCGCATGCGATCGACCAGCAGGTTGAATGCATCTGCGTTGGCGTCGGTTGGAATAGCGTCGGTACAGGACGAGGCGCCTTGAAGCGAGCACGTGGTTGTACTGCCATCGCCGGTGCAAACCATACCTTCGAACGCGGTGCGTGGTACGGGATTGCCCTGAGGAATGCCACACATCAAGAGCAAAGCTGTAATCGTAAAGGCCTTGCGGGATCATGTCGGTGGCCACTGCCCAGCGCGCGCCAATCTGCGTCGCTTTTTCCGCCTGGTTGACCGACCAGGCATAGCGGCCGACATCGATCAGGCCGAGCAGGAACAGCAAGGCAATCGGCAGCAACATCGCGAATTCCGCCGCCGTGGCCCCGCGTTCGTCGCGGACGAAAGATAGCCGCCCGGTCATATGCCCATCACCGCGGCCTGGGACGATCCGCGCAGGCCCAGCCCGCTGGTCGCGAACCCCAGACTGCGAAACAGCGACTGGTAAGGCACATCGGCGGAAACCCTGACGATGGGCGCGCCGTCGAAATATCGACATAAAGCCCGGTGTTATGGGTGACGTCGCACGTAACGGTGATGTCGATCAGTGGCGAGGTGTTAGCTGGTCCATCCCGGAACCCGCACAGGGGTGGTCGAGGTCGCATCGACGGTGCCGGTGCGCGTGACGCTGCCGATCTTGTCGGCGTCGGCCACATCGGCCATGCCTCCACCCGCAAGTCGAACGCGCCGAACGGGAGGCGGCTGGCAAAGCGCGCACCGTCGCGCACGCCCTTCAGCACCTCATGCTCGCGCCACAGGAAATAACCGCCTCCAACCCGCCGAACATGAGAATGAGCAGCAGGGGAACGAATAGCGCCATCTCGGCCGCCACCGAACCCTTGCAGTCCGCCAGGAAGAATGCCAGCCGCCGCATCATCGCACCAGGTACGGAACATCGCGACGGACGGACTGCAATACATCACCACCCCCGGCAAGTAGCGTCGGCTCGATGACCTCAACGTAGACGTCAGTGGCTTCCGAATACTTGTCGTTACAGCCTGAACCGGACGTGCACCTTTTTCGCGCATAAGGCGGTTCGACCAGAAAAACGTCCACCCAGTTCCTGCGGCCTACAGAGAGAGGTTTGTTGTTCAACGAACCGAGTTCGGCCGCCAGCGCAATGCAGTTCAGGACTGCGACCGTCATTTTTCGCCTATCAACCTCGCCATTCGGATCGATTCCGTAGGGTGCATCGGGCGTTGCCAGGCACTTTCCATCTTGAGGTTGAGCGTAAGCATTCGACGAGCCTTCGGCCTGGAACGACCGTTGTGACGACACCGTCGTTTGCAAGGATATGATCGGCCTCCCAACGGTAAACCTGGTATCTTGTAGGATAGCCCTTTGGCTGCGGTCCATACGATGCCGGCACTTCGCCGGTATAGTTGGCGCCGCCATAATTCGACCGCCAATATGCGTTGACGTCCCAATCGCCGGTACCAAACCGGCCGCCATAAGTAGAGGAGCAATCGCCGTCGTTACTCCACGCGTGGCACAGGTCGCGAGGGTAACCCATGATTTGCGGAGTTGTTCCTGACGGCAAAACAGCGGCTGAAATTGGCCGGTAATTCATTGTCAGGTAATTGCCGCTGTCAGAGTCATTCTCACTCCATGAATTCGCATTGTTGCATGCATTGCCCCGTACGAGGTCTTTACGAGAATTTACCGAGGGCGAGCAAATGCCAGTTATCCCGTCAATGGAAGGGCAATAGGTGCCATTTCCGGGTACATCGAAACGAGACCTTATGCCGTCAAGCACGCTTGCGCTCATGCCATTCTTTATCTCGACCCCATCAGATTTCACGCACTCACCAGGGGGGATGTCCCATCCAAGCGCCGCGAGCAAATCGTTCGCACCGCCGCCAAATCCGGTTTCAGAAAGCCGAAAGACCCAGGCGTGAACGCATCGTTGGCAACAAGCCGAATTCCGACGCCACGGTAAGTCTCCGCAGGAAATTCCAAGGTTGTATTTTCATTGTCGTCGGGCTCTGCCGGATTGCACATCATGATTGGCGGGGAGCGGCAGATGGCGGAACCGAGTCCCCGCCATCGCCGCGGCGTGCTGAAATCCGGAGCTGGCCAGACCGACCAGCGGCGTCAGCGCATATTCCACCGCGCGGGCATCCACCTCCACTTCGATGAATTCTGGCTTCGTCGTCGCTGGTTGCCGCGGTCTGCTTGTTCTTGTCCTGCCAGAAGCGAATCAAGCCAGTCGCATCGCAATCCGTTTCGTTCTGGAATGTCACCGCCGGGGCGAGGTTGTCGGTGGCCATGCGCGTGTTGTTGGTGATGTAGGTCCGAACCGCATTGACCGCATTCGCGCATGCGCCTGCTTCACCATCCAGCTGGGTCGCGCCTGCCAGCGCGGCGTGATCGGCGGCGTTCTGAAGTTCGGTGTCGAGGCTGGCGAGGCGTCCATAGTCGAAGCCGATGCCGGCGATCGCGACCATAACCAGGATGGCGACCGCATAAGTCGGGCCGATGGCCCCACTTTCATCGTCTAGGAAAGGACGGATCGCTCCGCGAAACATTGCAAATCTCCATCGTACCGGCTTCAGTATCAGCTGCCGCCGCCGCCGCCGCCACCGCCACCGCCACCACCATCTCCGGTGCTCTTGACACGTTCGGGCTTCTTCACTTTGTCATTGCGGTACCGGTCGATCGCCGCGGCGGCGCGCTCGGCGCTGGTTTCGGGATCAAGATATTCGTATTGCGGATCGGGATCAACCACTTGCGCCATCATCGTCTGGCGGTTGGCCTCGCCGAAGGTCGAAGCCGCGCCGCCGGCGTCGGCCTGGTCATGCGCGCATGCGGCCAGCAGCGGCAGCGTGGCAAGGGCCAGCCAGAGGCCGGCTGGCGCAGGCGATCAGTATTCATAGCCCTTCTCCCTTGCAGTCGTGACGGGTGCGCCGGAAGGCGGCGGCAGCCTGAGCGGCGCCAGCTCGGCCTGGTGGCCCGAAGGCTGCGCCTGCGCCTGGGTATCGAGGGCATCGCCGGGCGACGGGGCCGCGGGCTGGCCGCCGCTCGCGGGGCGCGGCATCGGTGGCGGCGGGCGGCTTCGCGATCGGGGCCAGTTTCTTGGGACGATAACCTTCGCCGTCCAGCAGGACATCGAGCGCCCGGGGGTCGTCGACGCGATCGGTCGGCAAGCGCACCTGCGACGCCTTGAGCGGCGCCACCAGCCTGGGGGTGACGACGATCATCAACTCGGTCTGACCCTTCTGGAAATTCGAAGAGCGGAACAGCGCCCCAAGAATCGGGATCGAGCCGAGGATCGGGATCTGGTTGACGGTGGTCTGGAAGTCCTGCCGCAGCAGGCCGGCGATGGCGAAACTCTCGCCGTCGCGCAGCTCGACCGTAGTGCTGGCGCGGCGGGTTTGCAAACCGGGAATTGTAAGCCCGCCGATGGAGATCGAGGCGGAGGGATCGATCGAACTGACTTCCGGCTCGACGATCAGGCTGATCACCTTGTCACCCAGCACCGTGGGGGTGAAAGCCAAGGCTGACGCCGAACGGCTTGAACTCGACGGTGATGGCATTGCCGCCGGTCCCGGTGCCGCCGTTGGTCTGGGCGACGGGGATCGGGAATTCGCCGCCAGCGAGAAACGAGGCCTTCTCGCCCGAAATGGCGACCAGCGTCGGCTCGGCCAGGGTCTTCGACAGGCCGCGGCGTTCGAGCATGTCGAGGGTCGAATTGATGTCGAGGCTGCCAATGCTGAACGCCTTGGTCAGGATGCCGAAGGCGTCGCTGACGCCGGAAACCTGGAGCCCGGTCGTTGAATTGAACGATGCGCCACGGTCCAACCGCGCCACCGAAAGTACCATCGGTCGATCCGGCGAAGTGGCGAACCGCAAGCCGCTCGCCAAGCTGGCGGTTCACCTCGGCGAAGCGCACCTCCAGCATCACCTGCTGGCTGCCGCCAAGGCCGATCAGGTTGATCACCTTGTCGCCGGCATAGGCCTTCGCCAGCTGGGCGGCGCGGTCGGCCGCGCCGGGGCTGTTGACCAAGCCGGTGAGCACGACCGAGCCATTGGTCAGCCGCGCTTCGATGGTCTGGCCGGGAACCAGCTGCCGCATCTGCGTGCGCAGCGATTCGACATCGGGGCCGACTTCCACGTCCATCACCGCGATCACGCGGTTGAGCCGGTCGTACATCGTCAGGCTGGTGGTGCCCATGCGCCTTGCCGAGGACATAGACCGAGCGTTCGGAGATCGGCAGTACGTCGGCGATCCCCGGATTGCCGACCAGCGCCTTGGAGATCGGCCGGTCGGCGGTGACCACCTGGCTCTTGTTGATCGGCACTTCCAGCGCGCCGGCATGGAGGCCCGCTTCGGCGTTCTGAGCCGCCACGGGCGATGCCGCGAGCAGCGCCCCGGCGGCCAGAGCCGTCGCAAATGCGCTCGTCGGAATTTTCATGTTACCAACCCCCCTGCGTGCCGACCGGATAGGCGGTCGGCTCGGTACCGCGAACCACGGTCATGCTGGGGCCCCCTGCCCCTGGAACGACGATGTTGACCCGCTGCACCGGCCCCTGCATCGTGACCGGCCGCGCCGCCGCCATGCGGGGCGCCGCATCGCGCCGCCCCGGAATGTACATGCGCGGACCGCCAACCTGCCGGCCGGTAACCGTCTGCGTATAGGCCATCGCTGTCCCATCGGGATTGTTGCTGGCCGCGGTTTCGACCTTGCGCAGGGCCAGGCTGAGCGTGCCGATCTTCTGGGCGATGGTCAGCCGCTGGGCGTCGAACAGCGAAACCGAAAGCGTGGCGGTCTTGCCGACCTTGGGCTTGCCTTCCTTTTCGTCGGCGCCCTGATCGACCGCGAGAACCTGTACGTTCGACAGGATCACGTCGGCGCGCAGATCTTCCGAAGTGGCGCCGTCGCCCTGGATCTTCCGGGTCAGCATGACATCGACCATGGTGCCGGGGAGGACAAAGCCGGCGACCCCCCTGACCGCGTCGATCGGAATCGAGAAGGCGCGCATGCCATCGGGCAGCAGCGCGGCGAGCGTGGCGCGGCCGCCCGGGCCGCTGACCTTGTCGGCGAGAATGGGTTCGTTGGGCACGATCGGGCGCAGAGCGACACGGTTGTCCTTGAGCGCATCCTGGATCGAGCGAAACGCGCCTTCGGGGACCGAAGTCGCGGGAAAACTCTGCATGCGAATGTTCTGCGGGGTCAGCTTGGTGCCGAACTCAAGCGGCTGGGTGGCGACGACAATCGATGTCAGCGCCTGCTGCTTCGCGAGATTCGCCTGCCTTTCCTGGACGCCGGAGAAGTAGGAATTGGCCAGGACGACGGCGATCAGCCCGAATACGACCGCGATCGCGATAACGACGAGATTTCGGTTTTGCATGATGCCCCCTGATGCACCGGTACTTGCAGCGCCCTATTGTTTAGGAAATTGGCCCCGCCGCCGCATGAGCGGCGGGGCCAATTGCTACATTATCAGCAAGTGCCGCCGGGCGTGAAGGCGCCAGTGATACCGGTGCCGTTGTTGCAGTCATACACGTCGTTCGAAGCACCGCCGATGGCGGCCTGCACGTTCGCGCCAAGCGACAGAGCAGCAGCGCCGATGCCGACGCCGACGATGGCGAGGATCAGAGCATATTCGGCGGCCGAAGCGCCGGATTTCGTCGGCAACAAAGTTCTTGAGAAAAGTCTTCATGGTTAACACCCCTATATTACGCACTGGCCCACGGGCCAGCGTCTGTTGGTTCTTTGGGTTCCGGCCTCTATTTCCGGCTGACCCACCAAGGGCGAGGTGCAATTTGGAGCGGCGCGACCGATTATCTTTATTGATTACCGGCATTTGCACCGGCCCATCAACACGCCTGTTCCCTTGGATGCCCTGAATCTCGTGCCTTGTGCCTCCTAGGGTCAATGAATTTTTGTTAGCACATTTTTAACTCTTTTTACCAGTATCTTAGGGCTCGAATTTATTAACATCGACAGTTAACTGGTGCCAAGCTGCCACACCCCGCCTGGCCAGCGGACTCGAATCGGTATCTGTTGAAAACCGTGGATAGTGCATCCGGCGTGCCCTTGACCTATTGGAAAGATCGTTAACCATTAGCGGTTAGGCTTTTTTGGCAAGGCGCCAAGGGTATGCCTGCATCGGCCAGGCGCTTGGCTACTCGGCAAGCACATACGGGGGATTTCGATGTTCGGCGAATTGCGTCTCGCCTACTGGTTGCTGCTTGCCCTCGCCGGGTCGCAATTCGCGCTGAGCGCCGCGCTTGGGACAAAGTCTCCAACCGAATTGCTTGGCGTTGGCGGGCTAATCAAAATGCTGCCGGGCTGGGTCATCCTGCCGCTGCTGTGGTTCGGCGTTCTGGCGATCGAGATCAGCCGGCGCAAGGTGGCCGGCCGATCGCCGCGATGCGCAGATTGACCCGCCGCCACCGGTTCTGGCTGCTCCGCGGAATCCTGTTCATCGCAATCATCTATCCGCTCAGCTGGGCTTTCAGCTCCTACAAGTACGCGATTCCGCAAATTGTGCCGTTTTTCGCCGACCCCTATCTGGTCGCCGCCGACCGGGCTTGTTCGGGACCGACCCGTGGATGCTCACCCATGCGCTGATCGGCCCCATCGGGCACCGTGTTTCTCGACCGGGTCTATGTCATGTGGTTTCCGTTCATGATGCTGCTGCTCGGATGGCTGTTCTTCACCCGTGACCGCAATTTGCAGGTTCGCGGACTGCTGACCTTCGTGCTGTGCTGGGCCGTGCTGGGCAATGTCGTTGCAACCGGGCTGTCGTCGGTCGGCCCCTGCTTTTACGCGCACTTCTATGGCGACCACAGTTTCGATCCGCTCATGCGGCAACTCCGCGAGGTCGATGAGGACAGTGCGCTTGTCTCCATGCGCGCCATGAAATTTCTGCTCGATCCCGAAACCAAGCAACGTCTGGGGGCAGGCATATCCGCCATGCCCTCGATGCACGTCGCCATTGCCTTCCTGTGCTATCTTGTCGCCCTTCGCAGCACCGGCAAGTTTTCGATCAGGCTGGTGACATTTGTCTTCGCCATGGCGATCCTGGTCGGCTCGGTCCATCTGGGCTGGCACTACGCCGTCGATGGCTTGGTCAGCATTGCCGCGGTCACGGCGATGTGGGTCCTTATGGGGCGGTTGGTCGACTGGATCGAACAACGAGCGCAAGATCGCACGAGTTTCCGTGCGGAGATCCTAGTCACCCATCCTTCCGCCAGCGGCTGACCGTATCGGCCAGCACCGCCGCCGAGCCGATCCTCGCTCCAGCTGGTGCTGAACACCGGATCATCCGATGCCGGCCTGCGGTTGTCGGGCAGCGTGTCGATCAGGACGCGCATCGGCACCGGCACGCCCTCGCCGCTGATCACGCATTCGCGGTTCTTGAGGGTCGAGACGATATCGACATAGCCGCGCGCGCCCTCGGGCAGGCTGGCGCGAAGCTGCGCCTGATCGTCGAGGTTGTTGAGCCGCATGGTGATGATCGTGCCGCACTGCGACAGCGCCGTTTCCGACAGTTCCGACGGACGCTGCGTAATCAGGCCAAGGCACACGCCGTATTTTCGCCCCTCGCGCGCGACCCGTTCCAGCTGGCGTTCGACCGAGCGGGTCGCCGACGAGCGCACCCGCGGCAGGTAGCGGTGCGCTTCCTCGCAGACCAGCAGGACCGGCTTGCGCTGTTTGGTGCTGACCAGATCGCATGATCGAGCAACAGGCGCGTCAGGGTCGCGACGACAACGTTGACGATCTCGGTGGGCACGCCGGCCAGATCGACAATCGAAACCGGCTTGCCCAGCTCGGGGATCGCAGCAGGTCCGCGAGCAAGCCCTCGAGCGAGTTGTCGCTCAGTCGGCGTTGAAAATGAAGCTGTAGCGCCGGTCGTGGAAGAACTGCTCGATGGTCAGGCGCAGCTGGTTATAGCGCGAGGAATCGGCGAGTTTTTCCAGCCGCCCCGCCTCTTCTTCCAGCGCGCCCAGCAGATCGGGCAGGCGGTAGGGAACCGGACTGTCGGCGGTGATGTGCCGCTGCCGAAACGGATGTTGCGGATGCGCGCCTTGAGCAGGCACTTGGCGATAATGTTGGCATCGACCATGCGGTCGTCGTCCGGTCGAGGAAATGAACGCCTCGCAATGCTCTTCCAGGTTCATCGCCCAATAGGGCAATTGCAGGCTGCCGACGTCCCACACCTGGGCGGATCGCCGAAAGCATGGGCATATTCGCCATGCGGATCGAGGATGATGACATGCCCATGCGGCGCGGCGGCGATGATCCGGTCGAGCAGCAGAGTCACCGTCGAAGACTTGCCCGCGCCGCTTGAGCCGACGACGGCGAAATGGCGGCCCATCAGCGCGTCGAACAACACCGGCGCGCGCACATCTTCGGTCGGATAGACCGTGCCGATCACGATGTGCGGCAAATCGGGCGGCGCGAAGATCCGGACGAAATCGGTTTCGGTGGCGAAGCGGACTTCGTCGCCCGGCTGGGGATAGATGCTGAGGCCGCGCCGGAAGCCGAGAGCGTTGCCATCCGGACCGCACAGGCCCTTCACCCATGTAATCGATCTCCGGCCAGCGCCGACTCCGGATCGTCCCGATCGGTGCTGAGTTCGCTTATCATGCCGAACAACAGCCGCCCGGCGACCGAAATCTTGACCACCCCGCCAACCGAAACCGCGGCCGGGATGCTCATCCTTGGCCAATTCCCGCGCGCTTGCGAGCTGCGCGCAAGGAAAGGCGGCAAGTCGCACGCGCTCCATCGGTATCCAGAATAGTGCCCAAAACCAGCTGGCCCATGGTGGACGTCATGTCTTACCCCGTTCAAATGGCAACGCGCGGCACAATGCATGGCAAGCATGCGGTTGCGGTCATCCCTCGTCAATCTTGTTTCATCCCGGACCAAGGTGTTATTGCCGCGGGTGACTGCTGGAATGAGGACTATCGCCGCCGTGACGTCCAGGCTTGAGCTCAAGTGCTTCGTCTACGACGGCTGGGAGCCGCGCATCCGGCCGGCAAGCCCGAAGCGCCAATGGATGGACGACGCCCCTGAATCGTTTCCCTATCGCTGCCTGCCTCTGGCGATCGCCAACAGTCACGGCTGGGAGGTGCTGAGCAACTGCGGCTTCGAGGCCGAGTGGAACGGCGGAATGGCTCCGGAAGATGTCGTTGTCCGCCCGGACGCGGGGAGCAGACCGCAGGACCAGCCGGTCGCGCTGTTCGGGCAAGGCACATTCACCATCCATGTCATGGGCCTGTTCCGCACCCCTCCGGGCTGGAACCTCGTCGTCTCCGGCCCGCCCAATTCGTTCAAGGACGGCGCCGCGGCTCTGTCCGGTGTGATCGAGACGGATTGGTCTCCCTACAGCTTCACGATGAACTGGCGGCTGACGCGGCCGGGCCACACGGTGCGCTTCGAGGAGAACGAGCCGATCGCCTTCATCTTTCCGATGCAGCGGGCGGCGATCGAGGATTTTCATCCCGGTTTCGAGCGCATCGACGATGCTCCCGAGCTCAAGGCCGCCTATGAGGCCTGGTCGGCCTCACGCGACGCCTTCCAGCAGCGCATGCGGGACGACCCTCCCGCCAAGCCCGCCGACAAGTGGCAGAAATCCTACTACCGGGGGCTGACCCCGGACGGCGTCTGTCCGGTCGGGGACCACAAGGCCAAGCTCAAGGTGCGGGAGTTCGCTTCCCGGGAACTTGCCGGAAATGCCGCCGCCAGAATGGCGCTGCCGGTCGCGGCGGCCCCGCCTCGCCAGGCTCCAGCGCAAAGCGCCAGTTCGCGGACCGCGCAAAAGTACGCCTGGCTGCTCGAGACCCAGCAGCAGCAACGCGAGCTCTCGGATGCCGCAAGCGCGATCCTGCGCCTCGACAAGCCATCGGGCGAGACATTCCTGGACCTGTTCTATGCGCCCGGCCGGCCGGTCATAGTGACCGGCGCCATCGCCGACTGGCCGGCGCTCGGCCTGTGGACGCCCGAGTACCTGAGGGAAAAAGTCGGCGGCGCGCCGGTCGAATACCAAGGGGGGCGAACCGGCGATCCCCAATTCGAGCGCTACAAGGACAATCACAAGCAGACAGCGCCGTTCGACCAGTTCATCGACGCGATAGAATCCCGGACAGGCAACGATGCCTATGTCACCGCCTACAATTCGGCGGCCAACGCCGAGGCGTTCCGGTGCCTCCAGCCCGATATCGCTCCACTCTCTGCATACCTCGACCAACCAGTGCATGATCCCGGCGGAATGCACTGGATCGGACCAAAGGGCGCGTTCACTTCGCTGCATCACGACATGACCAACAATCTGCTGGTTCAGGTAACCGGGTCGAAGCGCATCCTGCTGGCGGCGGCCAGCGATCTTCCCAAACTTTACAACGATGTACATGTGTTCAGCGAAATCGGCGACGTTACTCAGCCAGGCCTGGATCTGGAGCGTTACCCCATGCTGCAATCCGTACGGTTCCACGAACTGGTGCTCGCACCTGGCGAGATGCTGTTTATCCCGATCGGCTGGTGGCATCAGGTGGAATCGCTCGATTTCAGCGTTTCCATGACCTTCACGAACTTCCGGTGGCGAAACGACTTCTGCAATTCGTTGCCGCCAGCTTGAACGTCCAGCGAGTCTCCCTCTCCGTTTCAGGGCAAGCGCGGTCCACCTGCGAAACCCCGGATCGCCCGAACAGGTCGATGTCGCGAGGCGGGCATGCGATCATGAACCAATTGCCTATGGCTGCGCGCGGCGCGCGCCCGGCTAGGAAGACGGCCCCACCGGCGCCTGGCCCCTCGTCACCACCCGCTGCATCACCCTGGGACCGGTGTAATCCGGCACGGCATAGTGCTGCACCGCCCGGTTATCCCACAGCGCCAGATCGTTGGGTGCCCAGTGCCAGCGCATGGCGAAATCGGGTGATTTCAGATGCTCGCGCAGCAGCGCGCGGATGTGCTCGCTTTCGGCCTGGGTGAGCTCGACGATGTCCACGACCCCCGCCTCGCTGTAATAGAGCGCCTTGCGCCCGGTTTCGGGATGGACCCGGATCAGCGGGTGATGAACCACACCGGCCTGGCTCGCTTCGCTGCGCTTGTCCGCCTCCGAAACCTGGATACCCAGCTTGCCCATCGTCGGGTACATCGAATGCACCGCGGTCAGCCCGTCGAGCATCGCGCGCATCGGCCCGGACAGCGCGTCGTAGGCCGCATGCATCGACAGCCAGCAGGTATCGCCGCCGACGTCGCAAGGCTCGACCGCGCGCAACGCGGTGAGCCCGGGCGGCACCGGCACGAACGAGGTATCGCTATGCCACACCGCGGTCGAATGGCGCGTCGGCCCGAGATTGCCGGTGCTGGCCGGCTTCGGGTCCTGCGCCATCGCCCCGCCAAATGGTTCGGGCACGGGCTCGTCGAAATGGGCGACGAACTGCTCCATCTGCTCGTCGGAAATCTGCTGATCCCTGAAAAACAGCACGCCATGCGCGAGCAGGGCCCGGCCGACTGCCTCGGCCTCGGCCGGCTCAAGCGGGCGGCTGGCATCCACCCCTTCGACCACAGCGCCGACATTGGTGGTAAGCTTGCGGACCGATATCCCGGTTTGTGTTTCCCGGTTTGTGTTTCCTTTTCCTTTTTTCCCGGTTTGTGTTGTCCCGGTTTGTGTTGTCATTGCCTCTCGCCTCCGGTTTTTCCGGCATTCCGTGTCCGGCTACCCTGATCGAAACGGTTTCGAACGGCAAGCACCCATCATGCCGCCCGCGCCAGCCAGCTCGCGGGCAGGGTCGCCGGTCGCCTTTCCGCCCTTCTGCACCACTTCGCCATTGACGATGGTGTAACGATAGCCGCCCGGATCGCGGGTCAGCCGGCTGCGGCCGCCGGGCACATCCTCGACAATCCGTTCGGGGCCGTAGTCCAGTTCGGCGAGCGCGAAAATGACGATGTCCGCCGCCTGGCCTGGCGCCAGCACGCCCCGCCCTGGCAGCCCGAGGATCTCCGCCTGCCGCCCGGTCAGCCCGTGCACCGCCGCCTCGAGGCTCATGTCGCCGCGCTCGCGGACATAGAGGGTGAGCAGCAGGGTGGCGTCGCCCGCCGCGCAGAACATCTGCAGATGCGCGCCCGCGTCGCTGCCGCTGATGAAGGCGACCGGGCTGGTGAGCAACTTCGCGACTTCGGCAGGGTCGGTATTGGCGATGGCAAACGTGAAGCTGGTGTCGAAATCGTTTTCGACCAGCCAGTCGGCCAGCACGTCCGAAACATGCCCGCCTCGCGCGCTGTGAAGATCGCCCAGCGTTCGCCCGAACCAGTCTTTCAGCTCCGGCTTGCCAACCGAGCCGATCTTCAGCAATTCCGGCCGGTCGAACGGGAACATCGCCGATGGGTAACTGTCGGCATCGCTGAGCGCGCGCTCACGCCAGGCGGGATCGCCGATCATGCGCCTCTGCTCTTCTCGCGGGGCCTGCGCCAGCTGGTTCCACGCGGGCACCGCCATGAAGCAGATCGTCCCCTCGAAACCGATCGACATCTCGAACCGGCGTGGCGAGGCCATTCCGTAGATCGTCGCGCCTTTGGCTCGCAATGCTTCGAGGCAGGCCATGATCCGCGGCGCACGGGAGGCATCGCTGATGGTGTGGACCAGGATGTTGTATAGCCCGGTGACGCCGTGCCGCGCCAGAAACCCGCCGAGCCATTCGAGCTGGCCGATGATGACATCGGCGGTGTCGCCTGGGACGAACTGGAAGCTGCCGCCGTGCGCGCCGAGCCGGGCGATCAACGCGTCCATCTCGGCATCGTCGGCGAGGCTCGAGGGCACCCGGCGACCATCGCGATCCTTGTCGAACAACGAATAGGACAGGCCAAGCGCGCCTGCCGCCAGCGCCTTGTCGAGCTCGGCGGCCATCGCGGAAATCTCGCCCGGATTGGCCGCGCGCTCCCAGGCGGCCTCGCCCATCACGTAGGATCGGATTTGCGAATGGCCGACGAAAGTGGCGAGGTTGATGCCGAGCCGCCGCGCCTTCAGCGCCGCGGCATATTCCTCGTAGCTCTCCCAGTTCCACGGGATCGCGGCGTTGAGCACATCGGCGGGCATGTCTTCGATAAAGCTGTAGACATCGACCTGACCGAGCCGGTCCTGCGGCTTCACCGGCGCCAGCCCCAGCGAGCAATTGCCCGCGACAACCGTCGTCACGCCGTGCTGCGGCATCGGGTCGCACATCGGATCCCAGAAGATCGTCGCATCGAAATGGGTGTGCGAATCGATGAAGCCGGGGGCGACGACCGCGCCCGCCGCGTCGATCACCTGCTCGCCCGCCGGGGCCAGCCCCGCGCCGATCTCGACGATCTTTCCTTCGAGGATTCGGACATCGCCAGGTCTTGCTGGCGCGCCGGTGCCATCGACCAGCAGTCCGTTGACGATCAGTAAGCCGTTCATATCTGCTCTCCCGTTTCGCGCGCGGCGATCCGCTCGGCCCGCAACTGCCCGCGCCGCGGCTTTGCCGGCTTCGTCGCGCAGCGCGGCGCCTGGTGAATTCGACCGTGCGCGGCAACTTGTAGGCGACCAGGCGCGTGGCGGCAAAGGCAATCAGTTCGGCCTCGTCCGGCGTCTGGCCCGCTTCCGGGCGGACAATCGCATGGACCCGCGCGCCCAGGTCTTCGTCGGGCAGCCCGATCACGATCGCCTCGGCCACCGCCGGGTGGGCGAGCAGCGCCGCTTCCACCTCGGCCGGATAGACGTTCTGCCCGCCCGACAGAATCAGGTCGGCGCGCCGGTCGGCGATGTAGAGATAGCCGTCAGCGTCCACCCAGCCGAAATCGCCAAAGCTCTCGAAGCCGTCGGCCAGCCGCCGTTCCTCCGCTCCGACATAGCGGTAGCCCGGTTGCCCGGGGTCCGCGCCGATCCGGCGCATGAAAATCTCGCCCACTTCGCCCGGCGGCAGGGCTTCGCCATCTTCGCCGCGGACCAGAATCTCGCAGCCCGCGGGCCGGCCGACCGAGCCGCGATGGGCGAGCCATTCGACGCCATTGAGCTGCGTCGTCGCGAAGCCCTCGGTGCCGCCGTACATCTCCCAGATGCGTTCCGGCCCCAGCCAGTCGATCCAGAACTGCTTGAGCGTAGGCGGGATCGGCGCGGCGGTGTGCCAGACGGTCTGCAGCGAGGACATGTCGCGCGCCTTGCGTTCCGCCGCGGGCAGCCGGGCGACGCGCTGCATCATCGTCGGCACCAGGTTGACCCATTCGACCCCATGCCGCTCGACCAGCGCGAGGAATTCCGAAGCATCGAACCTGGCCATGCCCACCACCGAAAGCCCGTGCAGCATGGCCACATGAGTCATGGCGAAAGGGAAGTTGTGATAGAGCGGCGCCGGGTTGAGCATGACGCCATCCGCCCGCATGCCAAGGCCCGGCGGTCCGTCCGGCATGCGGCCCGGATGATGATCGACGATCAGCTTGGGCCGCCCGGTCGATCCGCCCGAGGTCATCGCCTTCCAGCTCGGCGGCTCCAGGCTGGCGAGCGGCGACATGTCGGCATGATCGCGTCCGAACGCCATCGGCAGCGTGCCCAGCGCCGCCCACAGCGCCGGATCGGCGGCCACCACCGCGCGCGGCTCCGCCAGCTCGACGATCGCGCGCAGCTCGGCCGGCGGCAGCCGCGGCGAGACGACCGTGGGCGTCGCCCCCAGCTTCCACACCGCATAGGTCAGCTCGTAAAACTGGTTCGTATTGGGCAAGGCCAGCACCACCCGGTCGCCCTGCCCGACGCCGAGCCCGGCCAGAGCATGCGCCCGGCGCAGCGCCCGCTGCGCCAGTTCCTCCCAGCCAAGCACATCCTCGCCGTGCCGCACCGCCCAGCGCTCCGGCCCGAGCCGCGCCGCGTTTCGCTCCGGCACATCGCCGAGCAGCACATCCATCGGCGCTCTCCCCTTCGGTCTCCCGCCAGGGCGCGAACATAGTCCCGCCGCCCCCCTTGCGCCAGCCGCCCCGCCCCGCTAAACGCCGCCCCCTGCCCAGGGCAAGCCGCTTTAGCTCAGCCGGTAGAGCACATCATTCGTAATGATGGGGTCAGGTGTTCGAGTCACCTAAGCGGCACCATGTGCGTATTCGCCAATGAACCGCGAATGGCTTGCAAAAACCCGCGGAAATCTGCGAAAAATGACACTGGCTTAACCGCCAGTGCTCGCCAGCGTTCGCCCAAAGCCGGGCGATTTTGGGGGCCTAATGCGGGGGCCTATTCGAAACGCGACAGAATGAAAGGCCCCCAAATGCCGCTAACAGATTCCGCGATCCGCGCGCTGAAGGCCCGCGACAAGCCCTACAAGGTTGCCGACGAAAAAGGCCTCTATCTACTGAGTGAGCCCTTCCGGGGGCCGCTTGTGGAAGGTGAAATTCCGCGGCGGCAAGGCGGCGTTGAAAGGAAACTGTCGCTGGGGTCAGCTATCCGGAAATCAGCCTGAAGGACGCCCGCGACATGCGCGACGAAGCCCGCTCGCCTGTGGGCCAAGGGCATCGATCCGGCGGAGAGGAAGAGGCAGCGACAAGCAGGCTGGCCAAGGTCAACGCCGCCAATACGTTCAGCGCAGTCGCCGGGAGCCTATATCGAAAAGAATGCCCGGGATGGGCTGGCGGAAGCAACGGTGTGGCAAGCGCGAGTGGTTTCTCCGGCTGGTCGAAAGGACGCTTGGCAATCGCCCGATTGCGGAAATCGCACCGTTCGAAATCCTGGACGCAGTACGCCCCTATGAGGCTGCCAAGAACGACGAAAAGGCGCATCGCACGCTTGCAATTCATCGGGCAGGTGTTTCGCTTACGCGGTTGCCAATCAACTTGGCCGCGTCCGATCCGACGCGCGATCTTGCGCGGCGCGCTCGCCAGCCGCAAGCCCAAGACACCTTGCCGCCATCCTTGAACCGAAAAAGGCGGGCGAATTGCTGCGGGCTATCGATGGCTATGAAGGCAGCCCGATCACGCGGATCGCCTTGCAGCTTTCGGCGCTGCTGTTTGTCCGCCCGGGCGAGCTGCGGCGGGCGGAATGGGCGGAGATCGATTTCGAGGCGGCTGATTTGGCGCATCCCGGCGGCGAAGATGAAAGGCTCGGGTCGAACATGTGGTGCCACTCTGTCGCCGGTCAAGCCGTCGAGCTGCTTGGTGGAAGCACAAGGCCTCACCGGCGGCGGGCGCTATGTGTTCCCGTCGATCCGCACGCCAGCCGATGCCGATGTCCGAGAACACCGTGAACGCGGCGTTGCGGCGGCTGGGCTTCTCCGGGGACGAAATGACGGCCCACGGCTTCCGCGCGATGGCTAGCACGCTTGCTGAACGAATTAGGCAAGTGGTCGACCGGACGCGATCGAGAAGGTCACTGGCGCACAAGGATAAAGACGCGGTGCGGGCGGCCTATCATCGCGGGGCGCATTGGCAAGAGCGCGTGGAGATGGCGGAATGGTGGGCCGATCATCTGGAAACGCTCAGGACTGGCGCAAAGGTCATTCCCTTGACCGCTATCCACAGTAAGACTGGGTCCGGACTTATTTGAGCCACCAGATGACGGTAGCGGCGATGGCGATGGTGGCCATAAAGGTTTTGATGTTTCGGTCGAAGCGGGTGGCGACCCTGCGCCAGTCCTTGAAGCGACAGAACATGCGTTCGATGACGTTGCGCTGCTTGTAGATTGCGTGATCGCAATCGAGTTGAACCTTGCGATTCCGCTTTGAGGGGATGACCGCCTCGGTGCCGCGCTCGGCCAGCCAGGCGCGCAGATCGTTGCTGTCGTAGCCCTTGTCGCCAACCAGTTCGGCAGAGTGTGAATCGGCATGCAATATTGACCCCGTTCGGGGTGATCGGCTTCCAAAATTGACCCCCTGAACGATGGCGGTTCAGCGCTCCGTGCTTTTGAGCGGGGCGGCGGGGATGCTGGTTGTGGAGACGATCGCGCGGATCCGCCGCGAGTTTTTCGTCAAGGGCAAGTCGATCAAGGAGATCGTGCCGCGATCTCGGCGTGTCGCGCAACACGGTGCGCAAGGTGCTGCGGTCGGGGGAGACGGCGTTTGCCTACGAGCGCGCGGTGCAGCCGCTGCCGAAGCTGGGGCCTGGACGGCCCAGCTGGACGCGGCTGCTGACGGCGAACGAGCGCAAGGCGCGCGCGCGAGCGGCTGACGCTGATCCGGATGTTCGAGGAGCTGCGGGCGCTGGGCTATGAGGGCGGCTACGACGCGGTGCGCCGCTATGCGCGGAGCTGGCAGCGCGAGCGGTCGGCGATGACGGCGGCGGCTTATGTGCCGCTGAGCTTCGCGCCGGGCGAGGCTTATCAGTTCGACTGGAGCCACGAGATCGTGGTGCTGGCCGGCGTGACGATGACGGTGAAGGTCGCGCACATGCGGCTTTGCCATTGCCGGATGTTCTATGTGCGGGCCTATCCGCGCGAGACGCAGGAGATGGTGTTCGACGCCCACGACCGGGCGTTCGCCTTCTTCAGGCGGCGCCTGCCAGCGCGGCATCTACGACAACATGCGGACGGCGGTCGATGCGGTGTTCCTCGGCCAGGAGCGGCAGTACAATCGCCGCTTCGCGCAGATGTGCGGCGCATTATCTGGTCGAGCCGGTGGCCTGCACGCCGGCGTCGGGCTGGGAGAAGGGCCAGGTTGAAAATCAGGTCGGCCTGGTGCGCGAGCGCTTCTTCACGCCGCGGCTGCGGTTCAAGAGCTACGACGAGCTCAATGCCTGGCTCGCGGACGATGCGTCAGCATACGCCAAGGCGCACGCGCATCCCGAGCTCAAGGACCGGACGGTCTGGGAGGTGTTCGAGGAGGCTGAGCGGCCGCGCTGATCGCCTATCGCGGCCGCTTCGACGGCTTCCACGCCCTGCCCGCTTCGGTGTCGAAGACCTGCCTGGTGCGCTTCGACAACAACAAATATTCGGTGCATGCGCGCGCGGTCGGCCGCCCGGTCGAGGTCCACGCCTATGCCGATCGCATCGTCATCCGCCAGGACGGCGAGATCGTCGGCGAGCATGCCCGCCGTTTCGGCCGTGACCAGACCATCTACGATCCCTGGCATTACGTGCCGGTGCTGGCGCGCAAGCCCGGCGCGTTGCGCAATGGCGCGCCGTTCAAGGACTGGGCGCTGCCGCCGGCGATCGAGCGGGTACGCGCCAGCCTTGCGGCCGCGACGATGGCGACCGTCAGATGGTCGACATCCTCACCGCCGTCGCTCACCGACGGCCTCGACGCGGTCGAGGCGGCGTGCGCCGAAGCGCTCGAGCCGGCGTCCATTCAGCCGCGACATCATCCTCAACATCCTGACCCGCCAGCGCCAGCCGCCGGCGCCGCTCACCATCGTCGACCCCGAGGCGCTGCGGCTGCGCCATGAGCCGGTCGCCGACTGCGCCCGCTACGACAGCCTGAGGAGGTATGATGGAACGGCACGAGATCCTGGAGATGATGGGCGACGCTCAAGCTTGCCGGCATGCGCCATGCTTACGATGAGATGATCGCCGACGCGGTGAAGCGCCAGCACTCGGCTGCAGCGCGTGGTCGCCGATCTGCTCAAGGCCGAGATCGATGAGAAGCAGGCCCGCTCGATCAAGTATCAGATGACCATCGCAAGCTGCCGCTGGCCAAGGAGATCGAAGAGTTCGACTTCGACGGCACGCCGATCAATGAGACGCTGGTCCGGGAACTCGCGACCGGCCCTTCCTCGCCAGCAGCGCAACGCCGTGCTGGTCGGCGGCACCGGCACCGGCAAGACCCATCTGCCATCGCCATCGGCCGCGCTTGCATTCGCACCGGCGCGCGGGTGCGCTTCTACAACACCGTCGATCTGGTCAACCGGCTCGAGGCCGAAGCGCGCGCCGGCAAGCCCGGGCGCATCGCCGATCATCTCTCGCGTCTCGATCTCGTGATCCTCGACGAGCTCGGCTATCTGCCGTTCGCGCAATCGGGCGGCCAATTGCTGTTCCACCTGGTCAGCCGGCTCTACGAGCAGACCTCGATCATGGTCACCACCAATCTGGCCTTCGGCGAATGGCCGAGCGTCTTCGGCGACGCCAAGATGACCACCGCGTTGCTCGACCGGCTCACCCATCACTGCGACATCATCGAGACCGGCAACGAAAGCTGGCGCTTCAAGAACCGCGAAGCCGCCTGAATTCGAAGACCGGCTCGCCAAGACCCCTTCCCCCGGCCCCTCATCCCCCGGGTTGACCCGGTGGGTCCACAGGCACCTCCCACGGACGCCGCCGCCAGCGCTCGTGGATAGCGCGCGGCGGCGTCCGCGGGACCCTCCTATGGACTACCGGGATAACCCGAAGCCAGCGCAAAACAAGGGGTCAATGTTGGACGCCGATCAGGGGTCAACTTTGCAGCGCCGGTTGACAGGCTGGCGGGATCGGGTATGGGATGGGTCATTCTGGGCCGATAATTTGGCTCGTTGCGGCCGGAATGCCGGTTCGCGCGTAGTGTTCAAACAGGTCTTCAAGTGCGCGGCCGATTGTAATCCGCCCAAGTTGGACTATATCGGCAGGGCTTACGTCGCATGTGACGGATATATCGGGCAGCTCGGCTCCCCCCTTGTCCCTTTCCAGCCTCTTAGAGCCGGGATGCGCCGCGGTTGGCGCATGCCCGCCATCCATGGGACAAAGGATACCCATATGACCATCGGAACAGTTAAATTCTTCAATCCCGACAAGGGCTTCGGCTTCATCGCGCCGGAAGGCGGCGGGGACGACGCATTTGTGCACATTTCGGCCGTCGAACGTGCCGGCATGGGCACGCTGGATAAGGACCAGCGCGTGTCCTACGATCTTGAGAAGGATCAACGCGGCAAGATGTCGGCTGTGAATCTTCAGTCGGCGTAAAGATCCCGGCAGTGCGGACGGCTTCACGGCTGTCCGCATTGCCGCCTTTCTGTCTGTCGCTTCGCGCATTGGAGCAGCGGCACCCGTAATGTCCACTCTCAAGCTTTGACTGTAGGAGGCAGAATATGGCCGATGACCAAACTCGTCCATTCCTCATAAAGAAGGATGAAGACGGCAATTTCCGTCTTACGGTGCGAACAACGCGGTACAATTCACAAGGATATCCGCTGGTTGACAGCGAGCTTCAGGGGCAGCTTTTCAAAACCGCGACCGCGGCGAAGAACTTTGCCCGGGATAATTTCCGGGCCAAGACAGGCGAATACGCCATGAAATAGCGAGGGCCGGTGCCGCAAGTCAGAGTCTGATTCGAAATTCGCGAAAGTGCGAATTTCGGCTCGGCACCGGCCCGCTCCCCCGCCCGGCCACCCAACGAAATGGTATGTTCTGGGTGGCCGGGCGGGGGAGCGGGCCGGTGCCGAACGATCCGAAACGGCGTTTCGGATCAGACACTCAGCCCGCCAGCTCGCCGGCAAGCTTGCGGTAATTGTTGCCGACTTCGCCGAACAGCGTGCGCAGGCGGTCCATGTGGCTGGTGGCGGACAGCAACATGGCCTTGCCTTCGACCCCGAGGTCGCGTTCGGCGCCGAGGTATTTTTCGCGGATGCCGCCGAAGCCCTTGCCCTGGGCCGATGTCATCGTGCCCAGCACGCGCATTTCAATGTCGCTGTAGTCCGCCGCCAGCTCGATCAGGGTGAGCAGGATGGTATCCAGCGCCTCCACCGCCATTTCCGCCAGGTTGCGGGTGCCATCGTCCCGGGCGAGCACCTGCAGTTCCCGCCCTAGCGATTCCAGCACGGAATTCATCGTCACCAGCCGGTCGTGATTGTCGAGCAGGGTGTTGATCGTCTCATACTGCGCGGTCGAAAGCGCCGCGCTGGTCATCAGTCGCTTGATGCCTTCGTGAATGATCTCGCTGAGCGCGGCGAAGCTCTCGTGATAGGCCTTGAGCTGCATCACGTCTTCCTGGTTGCGCATGCCATTGAACGACCTGGAGGTAAGGCCGAGCAGCCGCTTCTGCTCCTCGGCGATCATCGCCATGGCGCTGTCGATATCCGCGCCGCCGATATCCTTCATGTAGCGGATTTCCGAAGTTTCCTTGGCCAGCAGCCGCGAGCGCTGGATCTGGTCGACGATGAGGTTGGCGGTGCCGGTGTTGCCGTCGAGCACCAGTTCGTGGTCGAAACTCTCGATCTCCGACTTGTCCTCTTCGGTCGAGACCCGCGCGATCACGCTGATCGCGGGATCGATCAGGGTGATCGCCGCGCTCGCCCGCTTGACGGTTTCGATATCTTCCAGGGCGATGATCGTGCTCATCGCCTTTTCGATGCCGATCTTGCGCAGCAGCACCCGGTCGCTGACATCGCCGAACACCACCATCCGGCCAAGCGCGCGCGCCTTGACATATTCGTCGGTCGCATCGGTCACCACGACGTGCTCGATGTCCGCCTTGTCGAGCAGACGCGAGATGATCTGCCCCAGATGCCCGAACCCGAGCAGCACGACATGACCGCTGACCAGGCTGAGCGAAGCGGCAGGATCGGCCTCGGCGCCGTATTTGAAGAATATCCGCATCAGCGCATCGGCATTGTTGATAAGGAACGGGGTCGCGATCATCGACAGGACCACGGTGACCATCAGGATCTGCACCTGATCCGGCGGCATCAGCCGGTTGCCGAGCATCAGCGACAGCACCACCAGCGCGAACTCGCCGATCTGCGAGAGGTTGACCGCGGTCTTGAGCGTCACCACGACCGAGTTGAACGGGAGCAAAACCACGCAAAGCACCGCGCCTTTGATCGCCATCAGCGCCATGCAGAGCAGGGTTATCGCCGCGAGATTGCCGGTGACCACATCGACATCGATCTGCAAGCCGACGGAGACGAAGAACACCCCCAGCAGGAGGTCCCTGAACGGGATAAGATCGGCTTCCACCTGGTATTTGTAGATCGTGTCGGCGATCATCATTCCCGCCAGGAAGCCGCCGAGCGAGTAGGAAAAGCCGTAGTGGTGGGCGAGCCACGAGGCGCCGACCGCGGTCAGCAGGATCGAGCCGATGTAGATTTCCTTGGAATTGGTCTCGGAAACGATCTTGAAGAACCACTTGAGCACGTATTGGCCGGCGACATAGATCACCGCGATCAGGATCGCGGCATTGACCGCCATTTCGGACAGCATCGATCCGAGGTCGCTGTTCCTGTCGGTCACCAGCGCGATCATCAGCAGGATGGGGATGACGGCAAGGTCCTGAAAAATCAGGATGCCGACCGAATTGCGCCCTTCTTCCGACTTGATCTTGCCGGATTCGTTGAGGATCTTGAGAACGATCGCGGTCGATGACAGCGCCAGCGCCGATCCGACAATCGCCGCATTCAGCGGCGAAATCCCGAACACCGCGGCCGAGCCGATGGCGATAACCCCGGCGGTGAGGAAAACCTGTAGCGATCCGAACAGGAACACTTCGCGCCGCATCTGCCTTGAGATGGGACAGCGAAAATTCCAGGCCAATGGTGAACATCAGGAAGACGATGCCGAATTCGGCGATGTGCCCCAGCGGGCCGTCGGCCTCGATCTCGATCCCCAGCAACGCCGCAAGCACCGCTCCCGAAACGATATAGCCTACCGCGGTGGGGATGTTGAAGCGGCGCAGGAGCACATTGAGAAGCGTCGAAATGGCCAAGGCCGAAAGCAGGATTGGTATGATTGATTGCATGCCCCGAACCATGTTGCCTGAACCTGTCCGGAGCTTGTTAATTGAAGTTCCCGCCCTTGGCGAGAGAGCGATCGGGCGACGGGGACAGGACCGGATTAATTCCTGTGGCCTAGCCTGTCCCAGAAGGGTATGGGACGTTCGAAGGACGCCGGATTGCGCTTGCGAAACAGCATGCTTGCGATATCGTCGAGCCCGTGGGTCGCTTGTAATTCAAGACTGGATCGAAAGCACAACCCTCGGGAGTCGGCATTTTGGTGGAGCAAGATCAGACCCGGATCGTCACGCACGCGGACATGATCGACCTGTATCAGGACGATCGGCTGCACTGCCTGGAGCCCGCCGAGGATGCGGACGACGACGCCAGGCATATCGTCGGACCGCTGGGGCTCAAGATCGGCAGAACGTCGCCGGCCGATATCGTGATCGCCGATTCCGAAGTTTCGCGCTCGCATTGCATGGTCGCCCTGGTCAACGGCGAATTGCTGGTATCGGACCTCAATTCGACCAACGGCACCTTCATCGATGGCAACCGGATTACGGGGGTCGAGCCGCTGCCGGTGGGTGCGGTGCTGCAGGTCGGCAAGCGCGCCTTCAAGCACGAATGGCGCACACGCGGCGAGATCGAGCAATCGGCCGAGGTCGATCGCGAACTGCGCCGGGCGGCGGCCTATGTCAGGGCGCTGCTGCCGCCGCAGATAAGCGAGGGGCCGATCCGGACCAAATGGTACTACAAGCCTTCAGCCAAGCTGGGCGGGGATGCCTTCGGTTATGGCCGGCTCAGCGAAGACAAATATGTCTGCTATCTCGTCGATGTAGCCGGCCATGGCGCGGGGGCGGCGATGCACGCGGTCGCGATCATGAACCAGCTGCGCCAGCAAAACCTTCCCGATACCGACATGTCGCAGCCCCGCGAGGTGCTCGGCACGCTCAACCAGATTTTCGGGATGGACGAACATGCCGGCCTCTATTTCACCATCTGGTACGGGGTCTACGATCGCAGCACCCGCTGGCTGAATTTTGCCAGCGGCGGGCAGCATCCCGCCTTCCTGATATCGCCGGACGGACGCGATTTCACGCCGCTGCAAACGCGCAACCTGATCATCGGGGCGATGCCGGGGGTTAGCTACACCCAGGCTTCGGTCCGCGTTGAATTCGGGCGCGTCGGTCTGCCTGTTCAGCGACGGTGTCTACGAGATCGTCGATACGGCCGGCACGCAGTGGGCGATCGAGGACTTCGTGGATCTGCTGAGAGATCCCGCGGCCGGCTATCTGAACGACCCGCCGGCGATCTACCGGACCATTCTCGAGCGCGCCCAGCCGCACACACTGGACGACGACTTTTCGTTTCTCGTTGCCACTTTCGACTGACAAGGATTGGGAACCAATGGAATTTGTCGTTACCGAACTGAGCGGAATGACCAAAGCCGCGCTCGACGGCCGTCTCGACACCGCGAACGTCGAGAAAATCGAGCAAGGCTTCGCGGCCAGCATCGTCGCGCAAGGCAGGAACACGATGATCGACCTGTCGAAGGTCACCTTTGTCGCATCGCTCGGCATCAGATTGCTGCTCACCACGGCACGGGCGCTGGCCAAGTCCGGCGGCCGCCTCGTGATGTTTGGCGCGACGCCCGCCGTATCGGAGATTCTTGAGACGACCGCCCTGTCGGACATTATCCCGGTCTTCCTCTCGGAAGAGGAAGCGATAGGCGCGTTGGGCGCCTGAGTGCGGCGCGGTGGCAAGGACGAACCAGGGCTTGACCCAGCCAGACTTCTCCATGCGGTTTGCCGCCCGGATCGATTCGCTCGAACCGGCCCGGCTGGCGATACTGGAATTCCTTCATGCCCGCGATATCGGCCCGGCCACGATCAACCGCATCGAAGTGGTGCTTGAGGAATTGATGGCCAACGTCGCGCGCCATGCGGTAGATGCGCGGACGATCGCCGTCACCGCGAATGTCGGCGATAGCGGCCTGGTCCTGTCAATCGAAGACGATGGCGAGGCGTTCAATCCGCTCGATGCAACCGATCCAGAGCCGTTCTCAACCCTCGAAAGCGCCACGGTAGGCGGCCAGGGCATTCCCCTGATCAAGCGCCTGTCGAAGCGGGTTCGCTACGACCGCGAAGGTCAGAGTAACCGGGTTACCGCCGTCTTTGCCGTGGATTAGCGGACCCTCAAGTCACAGCAGCCGCAAATGCCGCAAGTCGGAGACATATTTGCGGATGACATCGGAAGTGAACATCGGGATGTCCGCCCCGGCATCCGCCGCCGCCGCGCAGAACCGTTCCACCTGCATCGGCAACTTGCCCGACACCGCCTGCGGCCGCCGGTAAGGCCCGAGGATCGCCAGCATCGATTGCGCGCGCTGGTCTTCGGGCAGCGACAGCATCGCGGTTTCGAAGCGCGCGAGCCATTCGTCGTAGTTCTCGACCCGCTGGATCGCGCAGCCGCTCTCGATCATCCAGTCGACGAAGTCGTCGAGCGAAGAGCCGGCATCGTGCGGTGAGGCCAGGTTGTAGGTGCGAAAGCCCTGGGCCCCTCGCGCGCCGATGGCTGTGATCGCATCGGCGAGGAAATCGACGGTGAAGCCTTCGTATCGCCCTTGCGGCCGGCCTTGCGACAGATCCTTCGCATAGAACGTCCCCGGCGCGATGCCGGTTACCGCCAGGCTGTAGAGCAGGCGCGTGAACATGTCGGGCACGTTGAGCTGGCCCAGATAGCGGCGGTGGGCGAGGATCATGCCCGGGCGGAAAATGCCGACCGGCAGGCCGGTAAGGTCGTGCGCCTCGCGCAGCAGCACTTCGCTCGCCCATTTGCTGACACCGTAGCCGTTGGCGTAGCTGTCATCGAGGTCGCACTCGGCGATGCTCTCGCGGATGTCGCCGTCCTCGTCGATCAGGCCCTTGCCGAGGCCGCTGACGCCCATGGTCGAGACATAGTCGAAGCGCTTCATCCGCGTGGTCAGCGCCAGCCGTATCAGCTCGGCGGTGCCGCCCACATTGGCCGCGAACAGCTGGGTGTAGGGCAGCACATGGTTCACATGCGCGCCGGTGTGGACGATCAGGTCCACTTCACCAGCCATCCGCTCCCAGGTGGCATCGTCGAGGCCAAGGCCCGGCGCGCCAAGATCGCCGGGCAGGACTTCGAGATGTTTGTCCGCCAGCTCCCGGAAATGCGCGAGGAGCGCAGGATCGCTATCCAGCGCTTCCTCGATCCGTTGGCGCGCCTGCGTCGCATCGCCGCCGCGGGCGAGGCAGATCAGCTTGCCGCCGGTCTTGGCGAACTTCTCGAGCCAGGCGAGCGCCTGGAAGCGGCCGAGAAAGCCGGTCGCGCCGGTGAGCAGGACCGTGCGCACATCCGCTGCCGCCTGCGGCAGCACCGGCGCTTCGGCGAGCACGCGCGCGTCGAGGAAGCGGTCGAGCGTCAGATCGCCGGCTTTTGCCACCATGCTGCCCGCGCCGTGAACCGAAGCGAAACTGGCCCGCTTGCGCGTGCCGCTGCGTTCGGCCTCGATCAGTTCGGCTAGCCGGCCGATATTGCCGGCGGGATTGATGATCGTGCCGACCGGAACCTCGATCCCGAAGATGTCCTCGAGCAGGTTCGAGAAGGTCAGCGCCGCGAGCGAATCGCCGCCGAGATCGATGAAGCGCACCCCGGGTCCGACATCGCTCTCGCCCACGCCCAAAGTCGCCTGCACCGCCTTGCTGACGGTTTCCAGCACCGGCCGGTCCGCGCCGGACGTGCGCAGCGAGCGAAGCACGTCCATCTGTTCCTGCGCGAGGCTTGCGTACATCGTCTCGAGCCGCGGCGCGTAGTGGTCGCGCAGTTCCGGGCGGCGGTGTTTGCCGACTTCGGTGAGCAGGCCGTTCTCCAGGCTGAACGGCTCGATCTCGACGATGAAATCGCGCGGCACTTCGTAGCCGTTGAGCTGGTTTTCCTCGGCGATCTCGAGCAAGGCGCGGCGGATTTCCGATTTTACCGCTTCGGCCTGGCCCGACACATAGCGCGCGGTCAGCTCCTCGTCGGCGACCACGGCGGCGAGCAGGAAGGCGCGTTCGCTGGTCCCGTAGATGTAGATCTGCCGGATCGCCGGGTGGTGCACGTAAAGCGCTTCGAGCCGCGAGATCGCGACGAATTCGCCTTGCGAAAGCTTGATGACATTGTTGGTGCGATCGACGAAGACGATGTGATCGGGGGCGATCTCGGCCATGACGTCGCCGGTGCGGTAATAGCCGTCGTCATCGACCTTCTCGGAAGTCAGATCGGGGCGCTTGTAATAGCCCATCATGAACCGCTCGCTCTTCACCAGCAGCTCGCCGCGCGGATAGGGCTTGTCGGTGCTGAAATAGCCGAGCTCGGGCACATCTGCGAGCTTGTAGTCGATCACCGGCGGGCGCTGGACCTTCCAGTCGATGCAGACCGTACCGCCGACGATCTCGGTCGAGCTATAGCCGATCGGCATGTGGTAGCCGAGCATCTCTTCCATGAACGCATAGGTTTCCGGCGCGAGCGAGGCCGAGCCGCAGCCGACCGAGATCAGCCGTCCGCCGATCAGCGTCTCGCGCATGTGGAGTTTCGCGTCCTCCTCGGCCCGGGCCGGGGCGGCGCCCGCTGCGATGCGGCGATCGACGTCGGCGATATAGTGGTGCTGCAACACCTCGCAGACCCGGGGCACCAGCGAGGCCATGGTCGGCCGCACCAGCGACATGTCCTCAAGCAAGGTCGAAAGATCGCTGCTGGGCGAGCAATAGGTCGCGCCGCCGCTGCTAAACGGGATCAGGTAGAAGCCGTTGCCGATGCCGTGGCTCATCGGCATGAAGCTTAGCGTGATCGCGGGAATGCCGGTGTCGCGTTCCCAGGTGCCGATGACGTGGCGTTCGGTGAACATCACCCCCTTGGGCGTCCCGGTCGATCCCGAGCTGTAGAACAGCCAGGCGAGCGGGTTCTCGTCGGGCGCGGGGACATGGAGCGGCGCCTCGGGCAGCGCCTTGCCGCGCTCGACCACGTCTTCGAACAATTCGATCGCGAGCGGGCAGCCGGCATCGGCCAGCCGCCGCCGCGCGGCCGCGAGCATGTCGCGCTGGTCGTCGTCGCGCGAATCGTAGTTGAACACGATCAAGCGCCCGGGCTTCGTCCCGCCGAGCACCGCATCGACCGCATCGCTCAGGTAATCGATCTCGGCGGCGAGAATCTTCGGCTCGGTCTCGGCGATGATGTCGATGTGATCGCTGGTCGGCGCGCTGGTCTGCAAGGGCACTACCACCGCGCCGAGGTGGATCGAAGACAGGATGATCTGGCCGTATTCGGGGCTGGTGAAACTCAGCACGCAGACCATGTCGCCGGGGCGGAAGGGGTGCTGAGCGTGGCTATGCCATTCCGCCGCAGCGGCGCGGGCGCGGGCCCACATCTCGCCGTAAGACAACGTCTCGAAGCGCGGCAGCAGGCGGAAGGTGCTGCGCCCGGTCGCGGGATCCTGCACCAGCTCGCGCGCGCGATAGCCGACGGCGGGGCGATCCGCGTAGCCTTCCATGCAGACCTTGACGATCTCGGCGAGCCGGATGTTCGGCTTCTGTTTGGCCGCGACAATCGCCGGGTCCTGATAGGTGGCGAGGAACTGGGCATCCTCCGCCTTGAGCAGCGCGATCCGGTTCTGGACGAAATCCGCGCCTGGCGCGTCTTGCTCGGTTACTGCCGTGGCCATTGCTGTTCTCTCCCATTATAGTGCGCCGCTTTCATGCGGCCTCTGCGCCCTCGCCCCGACTCGCCGTTCGCAGCCCGGACAACGGCAAGGTTCCTACCAAGCCGGCGGCGAGCAGCGCCACACAAATCATGCCGTAGAAATAGGGATCGTAAGTGCCCCAGCTGTCGAAGCAGTAACCCGCGATCATCGGCCCGAGGCTGGAACTGATCGCCAGGATAGATACCATCACCGCATAGACCGAGCCGAACCGCTCGACCCCGAATGTCCGCGAAATGACATAGGCGATGACATCGCCGTCGGCCCCCGAAACGAAGCCGAGAATCGCCACCGCCGCCAGCGAGGCCGCGAGAGAGCCGCCGCCGAAAAGCAGCAGCAGGGCTATTGGGATCGGCAGCAGGAACGTCGCGACGGCGACTGCGCGCGTCGGCAGCAAATCGAGCAGCAAACCGGTGCAAAGCCGCCCGCCGATGGCGAACAGGCCCGCGAGGCCAGCAATCGAGGCTGCCTGTCCGACGCTGAAGCCATTGTCCTTGAATATCGCCACGAGGTTGAGCAGCACCCCAAGCGTCAGCGGCGAAAACAGTGCACCGGCCGCGGCAAGCGAGATGAAAGTTCGCGACAGATAGAGCCGCCACGGCAGGGTGAGCGCGGGCGCCTTGGCGGCGGGAGCGGCGGCCGCGCCTTCCTTGAAGAACAGCCAGACCAACGGCAACATCAGCAATGCCCAGCCGATCCCCATGATCGGATAGCTCGCACGCCAGCCATGGTTGGCGATCAGCCAGGCGGCGATGGGCGGCCATAGCGCCGTCGCCACGCCCGATCCGGACAGCACGATGGCGAGCGCGAGGCCGCGGCTGGCCGCGAAGTTCGACACCACCGCCTTGATCCACACCGCCCCGCCGAGCAGCGAGCCGAGCACCGCGCCGGCGGTGCCGATCAGCCACCACTGCGTTGCCGAACCGTCTGCCAGCGCGAACAACGACAAGCCGATGACCGACGGCACGATCCCCGCGAGCGCCATCCGGCGCGGCCCGATCCGGTCGACCAGCGGGCCGATGAAAAACGACAGGGCGAATGCGGCGATCGAATGGACGGTGAAGGCGCTCATGAATTGCGCGCGGCCCCAACCGAACTCTTCGGTCACCACCGGCATGAACACCCCGGCGCTGTAGGCGAAGGCCGCGCCGCCGACGTAGCCGAGCATGGCGATGAACGGCACCGGCCAGTGCTTCGCCCATTCCTCGCGCGCGGTGTCCGCCATCAGTGCTTCGCGATGAATTCGCGCAGCGAAGGGACCACCTGCGGATAGAGTTCGAACACCGGGCGGCCGTTCCTCCCGGTGAAATGATCGAGCCATTGCGCCTCGGACCACGGCGGCGGCAGCAAAGTGGCCCCCGGAATCAGCGAGGCGGCCAGGCGCGAGGCCTCGGCCGTATGCACGTCGTCGTTGCCCTCGAATATCAGCGTTGGAACGGCGATGGTCCGCAGACTCTCGTTGGCGATGCCGGTCAGCGCCTGGCCGGGCTGGTAGAAATAGGCCGCGTTCCAGCGATGCATGGTCCCGGCGAAGCGCACCGGGTCCATCGCCATCAGCCGCTTGCGGTTGCCGGGATTGGCGGCAATGCGCTCGGCAAACCATGGCGTCTCGCATACCGCCGCCATGCCGCCGCGCTGGGCGGCCATGATGAAGGCCACGTGATAGTTGAAACCGAGAAACTGCGCCGCATAGGGCCCGCCGGAGGCCGACCACAGCAGCAAGCCCCTCGCCGCCTCGGGCCGCCGCAGCGCGCATAGCAGCGAAGTCCGCGCGCCCGCCGAACCGCCCGCGATCCAGGCCGGTCCCGTGCCCAGGTACGCGATCAGATCGGCGAGATCCTCGGCCCAGACCTCGCTCTCGGACAGCTCGCCATCGATGAAGACATCCGCCGCCCCGGCGTTGCGCCGGTCCCAGGTGAGGACGGTAGCGTGCTCGGCCAGAATCTCGGCCAGCGCAGCGACGCTCTCTCCCGGCTCGCGCCCGCCGGGGGTCAAGGTAATCAATGGCCCCTCGCCGCGCAGCCAGTAGGGCAGCTGGCAGCCGTCGCGGGTGACGAATTGCGGCATGGCTGGCGCCGCCCCCTCAGCGCCGGTTCCCCCGGACAAAGTCGGCGCAGCGCTCGCCGATCATGATCGCCGGCGCATTGGTGTTGGCCGAGGGCAGCAGCGGGATGATCGAGCAATCGGCGATCCGCACCCGCTCGACGCCGTTGACCCTTAACTGGGTGTCGACCACCGCCTCGGCATCGCTTCCCATGCGGCATGAGCCGACCGGGTGCAGGCCGGTGGAGCTGCAGGCGCGCAACTGGTCGTCCCAGGCCTCGTCGCTCTGGTGCGGATCAGGCGGAAAGGCCGGCCCCTTGACGTGTCTGGCGAGCGCGGGAGCTTCGTAGATGGTGTTGGCGAGCTTGTGGCCTTTCCGCATCCGCTCGAGATCGGCGGGATCGTCGTAAATCCGAAAATCGATCAGGGGCCGGCTCATCGGGTCGGCGTCGCGCAACAGGATTTGCCCACGGCTACTGGGCGTCATCAGGTTGATGCTGATGGTGATGCCGAACTGTTTGGTGGAGTCGGCAACGCTGGGGTCGTCGGGGAAATAGGCCTTCAGATTGTTGTCGGCCCAGAACGGCAGCATCTGGTACTTTATGTCGGGATAGAGCAGGTCCGGGTCCGAGCGGACATGCGCCATGGCGTGGACCGCCGCCGTCGCCAGCCAGCCGCGCCGGGTGGTGAAATACTTGATCCCTTCCCAGCCCAGCCGGAACGGGTTGTTGCGCACGTTGTAGGTGGCGACATCGACCAGGCGGCTGTTGGGCAGGCTCGGATGCTCGTGCAGGTTTTTGCCGACCTGCTCGCGCGCCGCGACCACGCCGATGCCGCGCTCCTGCAAGTGGGCACCCGGCCCGACGCCCGAACGCATCAATAGGGGTGGGGTCTGGATCGTGCCGCTGGCGAGGACGACTTCGCCATTGACCTTGATGTCTTGGCTCACGCCGCCGCGCACGAAGCGCACGCCCACCGCGCGGTTGCCCTCGAACAGGATCTTGTCGGCTGTCGCCCCGGTGATCACCTCGAGATTGCGGCGGCCCCGCGCGGGCTTGAGGAACGCCTCGGCCGTGCTGCAGCGCTTGCCGCCGCGCTGCGTCGCCAGGTTGACGAAGGTGCCGTCGATGTCGCCCGCGCAGTAATCGGGCACATCTTTCATGCCCACTTCCTTGCAGGCGTCCATGAACGCGTAAGCCAGCGGGTGCATCGCCCGCAATTGCGACACGCCGAGCGGTCCGCCCTTGCCGTGCGAGGGGCTGTCCTCCCCGTCGAAGTCCTCGCTCTTCTTGAAATAGGGCAGCACTTCGTCCCACGACCAGCCGGTGCAGCCCAGTTCCTTCGCCCAGTGGTCGTAATCGTAAGTCGTGCCGCGGATATAGACCATGCCGTTGATCGACGAGCCGCCGCCAAGCCCGCGCCCCGAAGACCAGAACACCCGCCGGTCCTTCTGGCTGCCGTCGGGCTCGGTGAAGTACATCCAGTTCGACTGGGTATCGCCGACCACCTGGTGCAGGCCGGCCGGCGTGTTGATCCAGAAGCGGTCGTTCTCCCCGCCTGCCTCGAGCAGCACCACCCGCTTGTCCGGGTCTTCCGACAGGCGCGCGGCCATGACGCAGCCCGCGCTGCCGCCCCCGCAGATGACGTAATCGGCTTCCTGGATCATTCCAATCCCCTCCCTTACTTCCCCTCCCCTTCAGGGGAGGGGCTATGTTTGCTTACGGTTTGATCCCGATCCGCTCCAGCCCATAGGCCTCGATCGCATTGCCGCGGAAGAACATGTGGCGCTCGGTGTCGTTGAGCCCGGCCGTATCCGCCAGACCGGTCGCCACTTGCACCACGTTCGGGAACGAACAGGCCGAATGCGGATAGTCCACTTCCATCATGATCTGCCCCATGCCGATCAGGTCGCGGCAGATCAGCGCGGTGTCGTCGTCGAAGATGCAGCCATAGACGTGGCCAGCGACATAGCTGCTCGGCGGGTGTTTGGTCCGCTGGTAGCCGTGGCCTTCCTTGTCCTTGGCCAGCCACACCTTGTCGGCGCGGCGCACGGCATAGGGCAGCCAGCCGATCTGGCCTTCGGAATAGGCGATCTTGAGATTGGGGAAGCGTTCGAACACCCCGGCCAGCAGGAAATCGAGCGCCGAAGTCATCGAATCGATGAACATGATGATCGAGGTCATCATGTATGGCGCGTCCTTCGAGGTGGTCGGAATGCGCGGGCTTGAGCCGATGTGCATGGAGAGGTTGGTGCGGGTTTCGTTACACGCCTCGAACAACGGATCCCAGTCGCGGCTGTAGACTGTCGGCAGGCCGTATTCGTGGGGGTTTTCCAGGAAGCTCGCGGCGATCATGCTCTTGGCGGCGCAGCGGCGCACTTCCTTGGCGCAGAGCTTGGGATCCCACAGCGGCAGGAAGATCAGCGGGATCAGGCGGCCGTACCCCTCGCCGGCGCACCAGTCGTCGATCATCCAGTCGTTGTAGGCCTGGATGCAGGCAAGCGCCAAGAGCTTGTCCGGATGCTGGAAGAACAACTGCCCGGCATAGCTCGACACCGCGTTGCAGAAGCACAGCGAGGCTTCGACATGGTTGCTGGTCATGTCCGCCAGCCGCTCTTTCTTCTTCCAGGCGCCGGGCCAGATTTCGTCGTAGGTCAGCGGCGTGGTGCCGATCTTCTTATCGTCGAAACCGACCGCGTGGGTGATCGGCATCAGGTAGCCCTTGGTCGGCTGGCCATCGAACACCCAGTAATCGCCGAGCTTGCCATCGGGGTGATCGTAAGAGGTCTTGCCCTCACGCGCATCGGCGCCGGCGAGAATCTTGCCCCGGCGCACTTGCGGACCGCGTTCGACCAGCTTGGAGGAGAGCCGCGAGGTCCACAGGTCCGGCGGTTCGGTGACATGATCGTCGACCGAAATCAGCCAGGGCATTTTGGCGATTTGCTCGGGCGTGATCGCGCTCCTTGGATCGGCTTCGGCCATCGTCTCTCCTTTCGCGCGCTGCGTCGCTTGGCATTACCTATGACTTGCGGCCCATGCCGCGTCAATTTCAACATCGCGGCAAACTATTCGCATTGGCGATCATCCGTGATAGCTTTTTGGCAAACGAGGCAGGAATTCGAACATGGCGACAGTTTTGGAACGCGAACCCGGGCAGCAGGCCAAGAACCGCTATCGCATCGTCGATGCGGATCAGCACGTCGATCCGCCGCACACCTTCTGGCAAGACTATCTGCCCGCACACTTGCGCGAGCTCGCCCCGAGCCATCGAGGAAGGTGACGAGCATGACTGGGTGGTGTTCGAAGGCGCCAACCGCCCGCTCAACCTGCTGTCGTTCCTCGCCGGCAAGGAAGAGATCAATTTCAAGCAGAAGGGCAAGCTCGCCGATCTGCGCAGCGCCATGTCGGCGGGCAAGCGCCTGTCGACATGGACGACGACAACATCGACTGCGCGGTGCTGTTCGGCGGCGGGCCGTTACCCACCCGCAACAGCGAACTGCTGATCGAGAGCTACCGCGCCTATAACCGCTGGCTCGCCGATTTCTGCGCCGAGGCGCCCGACAGGTTCCGGGGCGTCGCTTACCTGCCGATGCGCGATGTCGCCGAAATCGATCGGATTTCTTCGCGAGATCGCCAAGCAAGGCTTCCGCTCTATCAACCTGCCCGCCTATCCCCAGGCCGCCGACCTCTCTTCGACTTCGGCCGGAATCAAGAACATGGCCGATTTGCAAGTCGCCGCGCTAACCGGCGATCCCAGCAGCAAGCGCGCCTACTGGCAGCCGGAATTCGAGCCGTTCTGGGCCGAGGTCAGCGATCTCGACATCACCGTGACCATGCATCTCGGCGGCCGGATCACCCGGTTTGGCGAGAACGATCATTTCCTGCCCGATCACCTGATGTCGAAGATCGCCATGGCCGAGCCGGTCTGCGTCGCGATCTATGGCGGCCTGTTCGAGCGTTTCCCCAAGCTCAAGTGGGCGATGATCGAAAGCGGCGTCGGCTGGATGGCTTTCGCCGCCCAGTACATGGACCATAGCTGGGGCAAGCACCGCCACTGGGTCGGCAACAAGAACCCGCATCCGCCCAGCCACTACATGGACCAGAACGTCTGGGGCTCGTTCCTGCGCGACCGCATCGGCATCGAGATGCGCCATTTGCCGGGCGGCAAGAACATCATGTGGTCGTCGGATTTCCCGCATTCGGAAACCACCTATCCGCACTCGCGCGATTGGATCGCCAGGGATTTCGACGGCATTCCCGATGCGGACATGCGCGAAATCGTCGGCGGCATCGCCGGGCGGCTGTTCCAGTTCGACTGAGAGTTTGAGAACCTCCCCGGCGGGGAGGTTCTACCCGCCTTGCGCCTCGCCGCTCTCGACAATCCTGGCCAACACCGCCTCGACCTGCACCTGCGCGCCCGCCACCGCATTCAATTCCGCCACCGTGCCATCGAACGGCGCGACCAGGGTATGCTCCATTTTCATCGCCTCGAGCGTGAGCAGCTTCTGGCCCTTGGTCACCGCATCGCCCTTGAGCACTTCGACGGCGATGATCTTGCCGGGCATGGGGGAGAGGATGGTGCCGTCGCCTGCCGCGGCAGCCCCGCCGCCGATACGCCACGGCGCTAGCTGCCAGACCATGCCCTGCTCGGCGATCAGCATGTCGGGAAGTGGGTCGGTCGTCCCCTCTCCGGCAAGCGCGACATCGACCGCCGCCCCATCGAGCAGGAATTGCGCCGAATTTCTTGGTTCGGCATTGAGGCGGAATCCTGTTGCGATCCCGGCCGGGACCATCGCCATGGCGGCATCGGTCAGCGCTTCGGCCGAAGGCGCGGGGTCGGCCGCCATCGCCTCGCCATCGCGCCCGATCAGCCCGGTATCGACTTCGCCCGCGGCAAAGAGGGGATGGGCCAGCGCGGCGATCAGGAAGGCGGCATTGGTCCGCACCGGCCAGACCGCCGTGTCATTGAGCATTTCGGATAGCGTCTCGCGGGCTTCATCGCGCGTGTCGCCGTGGGAAATCAGTTTGGCGATCATCGGGTCGTAGAACGGCGAAACCTCACCGCCTTCATAGACGCCGGTATCGATTCGGCCCCCGTCTGCTTCGCCAAGCTGGAACAGGTCCAGTGATCCGATGCTGGGAAGGAAGCCCTTGGCCGGGTCTTCGGCATAGAGCCGCGCTTCCATCGCCCAGCCGTTGATCGAGAGCTCATCCTGCTTGAGCGGAATCGTTTCGCCGGAGGCAACCCGCAGCTGCCACTCGACCAGATCGACCCCGGTGATCTCCTCGGTCACCGGATGCTCAACCTGAAGCCGCGTGTTCATTTCCATGAACCAGATACGGTCGGCGCGCAGGCCTTCGGAGGCATCGGCGATGAATTCGATGGTTCCGGCGCCGACATAATCGACCGCTTTTGCTGCACGAATTGCTGCGCGGCAAAGCTCTGATCTTGTTTCGGAATCCATGCCTGGCGCGGGGGCTTCCTCGATCACTTTCTGGTGCCGCCGCTGCAGCGAGCAGTCGCGCTCGAACAGGTGGACGACGTTGCCGTGGCTGTCGCCGAACACCTGCACTTCGATGTGGCGCGGGCGCTGGATGTATTTCTCGATCAGCACATGATCGTTGCCGAACGATGAGGCCGCCTCGCGCTGGCACGAGGCGAGGCTGTCGGCGAAATCCCCCGCCTTCTCGACCAGCCGCATCCCCTTGCCGCCGCCGCCTGCCACGGCCTTGATCAGCACCGGATAGCCGATCGCCTTGGCTTCTTTGGCGAGATGGTCCGGGTCCTGGTTCTCGCCGAGATAGCCCGGGGTGACCGGCACGCCCGCCTCGGCCATCAGCTTCTTGGCCGCGTCCTTGAGGCCCATCGCGGTGATGCTGGCAGGCGAGGGCCCGACCCAGACCAGCCCTGCATCGATCACAGCCTGCGCGAACTCGGCATTTTCCGAGAGGAAGCCATACCCCGGATGAATTGCTTCGGCCCCGGTCTGTTGAGCGGCGGCAATGATCTTCTCGCCCACGAGATAGGACTTCGCGCGCCGGGCTTGGCCCGATATGCACCGCCTCGTCGGCAGAGCGGACATGCAGCGCCTTGGCGTCGGCATCGGAATAGACCGCTACGGTGCGGATGCCCATGGCCCGCGCGGTCCGAATAATCCGGCAAGCGATTTCGCCGCGATTGGCGATGAGGAGGCTCTTGATCATTCGTCTTTCCTAAAGACCTCCCCGGAACGGGGAGGGGGACCGTTCCGCGAAGCGGAATGGTGGAGGGGTAAACGCTCGTCGCAAAACGCAACGATTCCTTCAATTGCGCTGGTCAGGTCCTTGAGTACTTCGGCGGCCGGTATGCGCAACACCACAAATCCGCGCGAGCGCAGGTAGGCATCGCGGCGCAAATCGCTCTCCGGCCGGTCGCCTGTGTCATGCGAAAACCCATCGATTTCGATGACGACACGCCGTTCCAGGCAGGCGAAGTCGAGCACCAATTCGCTCAGCGGATGCTGGCGGCGAAACTTGAAACCGCCCGGACGCTTGCGCAACTCGCGCCAGACCAGAACCTCGGGCAGGTTGCCCGAGCGACGCTCGCGTTTCGCCAGCTTGAAGGCGTCGTCCGAGGCGGACAGCACCCCACCACCACTGCCTTCGGCGTGGTCCCCCTCCCCGTGCCGGGGAGGTGTTTGGGAAGCGCTCACCAATACCTCCCCGGCACGGGGAGGGGGACCGCGAGCGAAGCGAGTGGTGGAGGGGTCATGTTCATAGTCACATCCTGAACACCCCAAACGCCGGCCGATCCGGCATCGGCGCCTCCAGACTTGCCGCCAGCGCCAGCCCCAGAACATCGCGCGTCTGCGCCGGATCGATCACCCCGTCGTCCCACAGCCGCGCGGTTGCGTAATACGGATTGCCCTCGTCCTCGTACTTCTGCCGGATCGGAGCCTTGAACGCCTCCGCCTCGCGTTCGTCCCACTTGGCCGCGTCGCGGTGAACCGTCGCCAGAACAGACGCCGCCTGCTCGCCGCCCATCACCGAAATCCGCGCGTTGGGCCAGGTGAACAGGAACCTCGGCGCATAGGCCCGCCCGCACATGCCGTAGTTGCCCGCGCCGAAGCTGCCGCCGATCAGCACGGTGATCTTGGGCACTGTCGCCGTCGCCACCGCGGTCACCAGCTTGGCGCCGTGCTTGGCGATGCCCTCGGCCTCGTACTTGCCGCCGACCATGAAGCCCGAGATGTTTTGCAGGAACAGCAGCGGGATCTTGCGCTGGCAGGCCAGCTCGATGAAGTGCGCGCCCTTCTGGGCGGACTTGGAGAACAGGATGCCGTTGTTGGCGAGGATGGCCACCGGCATGCCCCAGATATGCGCGAAGCCGCAAACCAGGGTGGAGCCGTAGAGCGCCTTGAACTCGTGAAACTCGCTGCCGTCGACGATGCGGGCGATGACTTCATGGACATCGTAGGGTTCGCGCACGTCCTGAGGGACGATGGCGTAGAGTTCTTCCGCGTCGTATTTGGGCGGGCGCGGTTCCTTGAGGGGAAGCCCATGCGAATGCACCGGCCCCAAGTGCGAAACGATATCGCGCACGATGGTCAGCGCATGCTCGTCGTTCTCGGCGAGGTGATCGGTGACGCCGCTTTTGCGCGAATGCAGATCGCCGCCGCCCAGCTCCTCCGCGGTGATCACTTCGCCCGTCGCCGCCTGCACCAGCGGCGGACCCGCCAGAAAGATCGTGCCCTGTTCTTTCACGATCACGCTTTCGTCGCTCATCGCCGGGACATAGGCCCCGCCCGCCGTGCAGCTGCCCATGACGCAGGCGATCTGCGGGATGCCCTTGGCGCTCATGTTTGCCTGGTTGAAGAAGATGCGGCCGAAATGGTCGCGATCGGGGAAGACTTCGGCCTGGTGAGGCAGGTTGGCCCCGCCCGAATCGACCAGATAGATGCAGGGCAGATGGTTCGCCTCGGCGATCTCCTGCGCGCGCAGGTGCTTTTTGACGGTCGAGGGATAATAGGTGCCGCCTTTGACGGTCGCATCGTTGCAGACGATCATGCACTGGCGGCCCGAAACCCGGCCGATCGCGGTGATGATCCCGGCGCCGGGAATATCCTCGCCATAAAGCCCGTTCGCCGCCAGCTGCCCCAGTTCGAGCAAGGGAGAGCCTGGATCGAGCAGGCGCTCGACCCGCTCCCGCGGCAGCAGTTTTCCGCGCGAGGTGTGGCGGTCGCGCGACTTGGCATTGCCGCCCAGCGCCGCCTCGGCGACGCGGGCGCGCAGCTCGGCCGCAAGGGCGCGGTTGTGTGCGGCGCGGGACTGGGCTTCGGGCGAGGCCAGGTCGAGAGTTGTGGTAAGGGTCGGTGCGCTCACATTATCCTCCAGATGGCCGCGCGTAGAACACCTGTGCGCCGGGGCCAAGGGGCCAATCGAAGCTGACCCAGCCAATCGTCATCGCGATCCCGGCGGCCATGAAACACAAGGCATAGGGCAGCATCGCCGCCAGCAGCGAGCCGACCCCGAAATTCTTGTCCCAGCGCCGCGCGAAGCCGAGCACGAGCGGGAAATAGCTCATCAAGGGGGTCATGATATTGGTGTAGCTGTCGCCCATGCGGTAAGCCGCCGTGGTCATTTCCGGACTGATGCCCAGCAGCATGAACATCGGCACGACGACCGGGGCCATCGCGCTCCATTTAGCGCTGGCCGAGCCAATAAACAGATCGAGGAATGACGACATCATCTGCACCGCGAGCAACAGGAACGGGACTGGCAGGCCGAGCGCTTCGACTGCGCGCGCGCCGTCGATCGCGAAGATCGGGCCGAGCCGCGACCAGTTGAACATGGCGACGAAGTGCGCGGCAAAAAAGACGAAGACGACATAGGGCGCCAGGCTGCGGATGCCCTCGCGCATCATCGCGATGACATCGCCGGCATCGCTGATGCTGCCTGTCGCCTTGCCATAGGCATATCCGCTGAGGAAAAACAGCAGGGCAAACGCCGGCACCAGCGAGCCGAACAGCGGCTGCAATGCCGCCGTGCCCGATTTGGTCTCATCGATCAGCGGCGAATAGCCGGGCGTCAGTGCCAGCGCTGCAATCAATCCAACGACCAGCAGTGCGGCAAGCCCCGCGCGCCGGATGCCGCGTCGCTCGGCGGGGCCCAGTTCGGGCTGCTCCTCCATCGGCTCCGCCCGCGCCTGCGCCGCAGCATTCCACGCGCCAAGACGCGGCTCGATCACGCGATCGGTGATCAACCAGATCAGCGGCACGAAGATCAGTGTGGCCGTGCCGGTATAGAACCAATTGCCCACCGGGTTCATCATCCAGCCCGGTTCGACAATCCGCGCCGCCTCCTGGGTGAAGCCGAACAGCAGCACGTCGAGCTGGCCAGGCGTGACATTGGCCGCCAGCCCGCCCGAAACGGCGGCGAAGGCGGCGGCAAGCCCGGCCAGCGGGTGGCGGCCTGCTGCGGCAAAGACGATCGCCGCCAGCGGGATAAAGACGACATAGGCGGCGTCCGAAGCATAGTGCGAGAGAATGCCGATCATCGCGACAATCGGCGTGAGCACTGCCCTGGAGGCCCCCCGAAGCGCGGCGCGGATCAGCGACGACAGCAAGCCGGTGCGCTCCGCCACCGCCGCGCCCAGCATGATCGTCAGGATCAGGCCCAGCGGGGCGAAGCCGGTGAATGTCTTGGGCATTTCGGTGAATAGCTGCGCGACATTTTCTTCGGTCAACAGGCTGGTGGCGCGATAGGTCAGCACGCCGTCCTTGAGTTCGCCCCAATGCGGCGCTTCCTTGCCCGAATAGGGCAGCGAGGCTGACCAGCCGAGCCAGCTGCCCAGCACCGAGAGCAGCACCAGCGCGCCGATCAGCCAGACGAAAATCATCGCCGGTTCGGGCAGCTTGTTCCCCACCCGCTCGACAAAGCCGAGAAAGCCGCGCTGGCGGGGAATGTCTGCTTCGGCTTCGGCTTCGGCTTCGGCTTCGGCTTCGGCTTCGGCTTCCGCCACTGCCCCCACCGCGCTCATGAACCAGCCCCGATCAATTCGCGGCCGATAAGCATGCGCCGGATTTCGTTGGTGCCCGCGCCTATGTCGAGCAGCTTGGCGTCGCGCAAGTATCGTTCGACCGGCCAGTCCTTGGTGTAGCCCGCGCCGCCCAGCGCCTGCACCGCCTCTCCAGCGGCGCGGAAGGCATTTTCGCTGGCGAGCAAGATGGTTCCGGCGGCATCGAAGCGGGTGGTCTGCCCGGCGTCGCAGGCGCGCGCCACGGCATAGACATAGGACCGCGCCGATTGCAGCGCGACATACATGTCGGCGATCTTGGCCTGCATCAGCTGGAAGGAGCCGATCGGCTGGCCGAACTGTTTGCGCTCGCGCACATAAGGGATAACGCAATCGAGGCAGGCCTGCATCAGCCCGAGCGGGATGCCGCCGAGCACCACCCGCTCGTAGTCGAGCCCGCTCATCAGCACGCCGACCCCGCCATTCATCGGCCCGATGACGTTTTCCTCGGGCACCGTGCAGTCGTCGAACACCAGCTCGGCGGTCGGCGAACCGCGCATGCCGAGCTTGTCGACCTTCTGGCCGATGGAGAAACCCGCCATGCCTTTCTCGATCAGGAAGGCGGTGATGCCGCGGCTGCCCTCGCCAGTCTTGGCATAGACCACCAGCACATCGGCCTCGCTGCCGTTGGTGATCCAGAACTTGGTGCCGTTTAGCCGGAACCCGCCATCCACCGCCTCAGCCTTCAGCTTCATCGAGACGACGTCGGAGCCCGCCCCCGCTTCGGACATCGCCAGCGCGCCGACGTGCTCGCCCGAGATCAGCCGGGGCAGGTACTTCGCCTTCTGCGCATCGGTGCCCCAGCGGCGGATCTGGTTGACGCAGAGGTTCGAATGCGCGCCATAGCTGAGCCCGACCGAAGCCGAAGCCCGCGCCACTTCCTCCACCGCGACGACGTGGTCGAGATAGCCCAGCCCCAGCCCGCCCCATTCCTCCTCAATCGTGATCCCGTGCAGCCCCAGCGCGCCCATCGGCTGCCACAATTCGCGCGGGAAACGGTCTTCGCGGTCGATCGCGGCGGCGAGCGGGGCGATCTGCTCGTCGGCGAACCGCGCGGTCGCCTCACGGATCATCCGGGTGCTTTCTGGCAGGGCGAAGTCGAATTCCGGGGTGGCGCGCATGCACTTGCTCCTTGCCGGGGAGCATTAGCCCCTGTTTCACTCAGGCGGAAGCGTCGGCGCAAACGGGAATTCCGGAGCCCGTAGAGCGCCGCCGCGCCGGTCTGGCTGGGGGGTCGCGGGCGCTTGGAACGGCGCTCTACGGGCAACCTGAGGCGACTTGGAGTCTAGGTGCTCCGCGACCCGCTCTCAGGACTGGAATTTGAATTGCGCGGCGTCGGACAAGGTCAGCAGGGCGTCGAGCTGACGGCGCAAACGCTCGTTCTCCTCCTTGAGTTCGGCCAGTTCGCTCGCTTCGTTCGCGGGCTCGACCGACTGCGACAAGACCTTGCTCGCCCCGAGCTTCGCCTTGGCCCGCCGCGTGGCGGTGCGCAGCCAGAAGCCGATCGCTTCGATCAGCCCACCCTTGCGGTAGTGCGCGAGCGAGGCCTTGCGCGGCAGCGGCGCCAGCGGTTCGGGCGGCGGCGATTGGGGAGACCGGACTTCAGCTGGCCGGGCGGGCGCGGTGAGCGGCTCCGCGATATCGGGCAGCGGCATCGCCGCGGTTTGCGCCGGGATGGCGGCGGCTTCGGGCGGGGCCGCCTTGGCCAGCTTCGTGGCGGCGGTCGTGCGGCGGGTCGCGGCGGCCTTCGGCTTTGCCTTGCGCGCGGCGGGCTTGCGAACCGGCTTCTTCGGCGCGGCTGGCTTGCGCGCATTCTTGGCGGTCTTCGCCGTCGCTTTTCGTTTTGCCGGACCTTTGGCCTTGGGCGCGGCTTCGGCCGCCGGCAGGATCAGCTCCATTTCCGCGACGGGCTGGACCAGCGACAGAATTCCACTGACGGCCTCGCTCGCCGCCTGGCTGTCCTGCTCGCTCTGGCGGACCAGTTCGAGCTGGCTGTAGGATTCGCGCCAATCGCGTTTGTTGCCCATAGCAACCATCCCCTAAGGGTTGCGTCGTGGCGGATAGCTATCACAAGATATTGTGGAAAAAAACGCAACTGCGGCCGCTTTGGAGCGATTTGCCGGGGAAAACTCGTCTCCGGCGCTGGATCTTCCCGCGACTCAGGCCGGGTCGAAGGCGATCGGCAGGCCTTTAAGGCCCCAAGTGCCGGTGAAGCCCCGCCAGCCGTGCTCGCCAACGATCCTCGGGTTCTTCACCCGCTGGGCGATGCGGTGCAATCCTTCCTGGATCTGGGTGCGGGCGATGTATTGGCCAAGGCAGATATGCTTGCCGCGCCCGAAGGCGATGTGCCGCGTGCCGGTGGCTAGATTGCGCTCGGGATCGAACGCGTCGGGCTGCTCGAACGCGGAAGGATCGCGGCTCGCCATGCCGAGTGGAAAGAACAGCATGGTGTCCTTGGGCAGCATTACGTCGCGGTATGCGATATCGTCGTCGGTGAAGCGGAACGCGGTCGCCGTGCTGGTGAAGCGGAAGCATTCCTCCACCACCTTGCGGCAGTATTCAAGGTCTTCGGCGCATTTGCGGTAGATCTCCGGCCGCTCGATCATGTGGTACATGATCAGCGTCAGCATGTTCTTCGAGGTGTCGTAGCCCGCGACATAGAGGAAGATGATGAGATCGGCGATCTGCCGTTCGGACAGCCCGGCATCGCCGCCTTCCTGGGTCAGGATATCTAGCAGGTCCGGCGGGCCTTCATGCTCAGGATTGGACTTGCGCCCCTCGATCAGGCCCTGGACAAAGGCATCGACCGCCTCGACCGCTTCCTCGAGCTTGGGCATCACGGTCGGGTCCATGGCGAAAGCTCCGCCCATCGCCTCGAGCGAGGAGCGGATCATCGGCACCGCTTCGACCGGCCCGCCCGCCATCCGGCTCATGACCGAGATCGGATAGTTCGAGATCATTTCCTCGAAATCCATCTCGCCCCCGGGGACATAGGTGTCGAGCAGCGCGTCGATCGTCTCGCGCATGATCGGGCGGATCGAATTGGCATAGCGAGGGGTGAAGCGCGCGGCGAATATCCTGCGCATCTTCTGGTGGTCTTCGGCCGAGGCGGCGAGCATCTGCTCTGCGGTGAAGCGGCCCCACTTGGTGCCCCTCGCGCCCATGATGTCGATCACGCCGTCGAAGCTGTTGCGCATGCGGTCGTCCATCCACATGAGTTCCTTGATCGCCTCGTATTCGGTGACGACGATGCCGTTGATCGATTTCGCCAGCCAGGGGTGCCGCTGGCGCGCTTCGGCGAAATACTCCCAAGGCCGGGCAGCGAATTCCGGCGTTTCCATGGCGAGATGGGGAAGGTCGAGTTCGGCGAGTTGCTGCATGGGGTCCTCTCTCTCTGCCGTTACTATATCGCGGCTTTGCCTTGCGTCCAATCGGGTTTGACACGCACGGGGCCCGCACCTAGCCTTGGGGCAAATCACAAACACGGAGAGAGAGCATGCCACGCGCGACAATCCATGGAACAGGCATCGAATACGAGCTGCACGGCAAGGAGGGCGACCCAGCGGTCGCGCTGACCCCTGGCGGGCGTTTCACCATGGATGTGCCGGGCCTGCGCGAGTTCGCCCATGAACTGGTCAAGGGCGGACGCCGGGTGCTGATCTATGACCGGCCCAATTGCGGTTATTCGGATGTCTGCCTGGAAGGCGAGAGCGAGAGCGAAAATCAGGCCGACCGGCTGGCCGGCCTGATCCGCCATCTCGGCCTGGGCCCGACGGTCATCGCCGGCGGATCGGGCGGAGCGCGAGTGTCGCTGCTGGCGGCGGCGCGCAACCCGGATCTGTGCTCGCAGCTTTGCATCTGGTGGATCAGCGGCGATCCTATCGGGCTGATGAGCCTGGGCGGCTACTACTGCGGCGAGGCGGCGACACTGGCCTCCGCCGGCGGCATGGAAGCGGTGATGAACGCCTCTTCCTGGGCGGAGAACTTCGCCAAGAACCCCAAGGCGCGCGAAACGATTCTCGCCATGGAGCCGGAGCGCTTTATCGCGATCATGCAGAAATGGGCCTCGGCCTATGTGTTTCAGGAAAATTCGCCGGTGCCGGGGATGAAGCCCGTCGATTTCGCCCGGCTGACCATGCCCGTACTGGTGTTCAAGAGCCACAAAAGCGACCTCGCCCATACCGAAACCACCAGCCTGTGGGTCCACCGGATGATTCCGCATTCGGTGCTGGCGATCCCGCCGTGGCGCGACGACGAGTGGAACTACCAGTCGGCATCGACCCAGGCGGGCAACGGGCATAGCCTGTTCGTCTCCTGGCCCAAGCTGGCGCCGGCAATTCTGGATTTCATCAAGAAATGATGGCCAGCTCAGAGCAGGCGGACAGCGAGGGTTCGCTGCTTGAGAAGATTCGCGCGCTAGGGCCCCAGCTCGACGCCAGAGGCGGCGCCAACCAGAATGCGACCGAGATTTCGGGCGAGACCATCGCGGCGCTCAAGCAGCTTGGCGTGTTCGGCATGATGGCCCCGCGCGAGCTGGGCGGGCTGGAATGCAATCCGCAGACCTTGATCTCGGCGATCCGCGAGCTGTCGTACTGGGACGGTTCGGCCGGCTGGTTCGCCGCGGCGGTAATGACCGGCGGCTCGATCTCGGGGGCCTGGCTCGGGCCCAAGGCGATCGAGGCGATGTACCGGCCCGGAGCAGGCGTGCCGCTGTCGGCGGGCCAGGCCGCGCCCACCGGCACGGCGGTGCGCGAGGGCGACAGCTATCGCATTTCCGGCAGCTATAGCTTCGGCAGCGGCACCCCGGCGGCGGACTGGATCGTCGGCGGCTTTGTCGTGCACGAGAACGGCCAGCCGGTCATGCTCGCCCCGGGCGTGCCGCGCATGCTGATCGCCATGGTCCCGCGCGAGACCGTGACTTTCAAAGGCAACTGGGACGTCATCGGCCTGCGCGGCACCGGCAGCTACGATTTCACCATCCACGAGCAATTGCTGCACGAGGACTTTTTCTATGAGCCGGGGGCAACGCCGCAGCGCCACGGCGGCGCGCTCTACCGCATGGGCTTCATGGCGCTGCCCTGCATCCACCACGCATCCTTTCCGCTCGGCGTCGCCCAGCGCGCGCTCGACGAATGGCGCAAATTCGCCGAGAGCAAGGCGCGCGCACCTGGTCTGATGGCCAACCAACTCCATACCTTCCAGCGCGACTTCGCCGCGGCGACCGCCGAGCTGCGCGCGTCCGAAGCCTATGTCCGGCGGACTTACGAGCAGCTTTATGCGGCTGCCGAGGCTGGCCATGTTCCCGACGGTTTGCGCGCCGACGGGCGCCTGTGCGCCTGCAACGCCTATGCCATGGCCATGCGCGTGGTGCAGGCCGCCTTCGCCGGCACGACGACTTTCGGCATCCGCGATACCAACGCGATCCAGCGCACCTTCCGCGACATCCAGGCGGGCAACGCCCATTTCCTCACCGCGGACATGGCATTCATCGATGCCGGCAAGTGGCTGGCGGGGATCGAGGGGGCGCAACTCGTCTTCTAGCCCCCCTCCCGCATGCGGGAGGGGGATTGCGGCCTATCGGCCGCGCAGCTACTCAACCCCCAACAACCAACACCATCGGGAGAGTACAAGACATGGCCGCCAGCGGCATATTTTCCGGCGTGCGGGTGATCGAGCTTGCGCAATTCGTCTATGTACCCGGCGCGGGGGTGATGCTGGCGGACCAGGGCGCCGAAGTGATCAAGATCGAGACCATCGAGGGCGATCCCTACCGCACCCTCAAGATCGCCGGCGCCAGCCGCAACCTTGGCGACATCAACATCTCGATGGAGCAGAACAACCGCAACAAGAAGAGCGTCGCGCTCGATCTCAAGACGGATGAAGGCCGCGAGGCGCTGCTCAAGCTGGTCGAAACGGCCGACGTGTTTGTAACCTCGCTGCGGCCCAAGGCGATTCAGGGGCTTCGTCTGGACGTCGAGGACCTGCGCGCGCGCAATCCCCGGATCATCTACGCGCGCGGCAACGGCGTCGGCTTCAGGGGACCCGAAGCCAACCGGCCGGGCTTCGACGCCTCGGCTTTCTGGGCGCGCGGCGGGGCGGGCTTTGCGTTCACCCGGCCGGGCGAGCAGCTGACCGCCCCGCGCCCCGCCTTCGGCGATCACACCGGCTCGATCGCGCTGGCGTTCGGCATCGCCTCGGCGCTGTTCCACCGCGAGCGCACCGGCGAGGCGACCGTAGTCGAAAACTCGCTGCTCTCGACCGCCGCCTGGGTGCTCTCGGGCGACATCACCATGACCAACCTGCCCGGCTACGAAACCCACCCGGCCGAGCGCCCCCGCTCGCCGCTGATGTCGAGCTATGCGACCGGTGACAGCGCCCTGGTGCAGCTGATGGTGCTCAATCCCGAGCCAGCCTGGCCGCGCGTGTGCCAGGCGTTCGGCATCGCGAAGCTTGAGCACGATCCGCGCTTCGCCACCAATGAAGCGCGGATCGCCAATGCCGACGCACTGATCCCGATCCTGGAGCAAGTGTTCGCTGGCAAGAGCTTCGCCGAGTGGAAGCCCGTGCTCGAAGCGATCGACATTCCGTGGGAAAAGATCAGCTCGATCCACGATGTCGCCGAAGACCCGCAGGCGATCGCCAATGGCATGATCCGCGATATGGACGTGCGCTCGACGCCGGTGAAGATCGTCGCCGGGCCGACCAGCTTCGACGGCGCATGCTTCAGCCACGAGCCCGGCTGCGCCCCGGTGCTGGGCGCGCACACCGCCGAAGTGCTCGCGGAAATTGGCTACAGCGGCGAAGCAATCGCCGACCTGCAAGAACGCGCGATTGCGCGATAGGGAGAAGAGAGATGGAAAAATTCGAAGCCCCGTTCCCGCGCGGCAAGTGCCCGGTCTACAGCTTCGGCCCCGACGACCGGAAGGCGCCCATCGTGCTGTTCTTCCCCGACGCCTTCGGCCCGCGCCCGGCCAGCTTCGCGGTTGCCGAGGAACTGGCGGCGGAAGGCTGGCGGGTGCTGATGCTCGACCAGTTCTACCAGCACATCCCCTATGAGCCGTTGACGCCCAATTCGATTTTCGAGGAAGGCCCCGAGCGCGACCGGGTGATGCAGATGTTCATGTCGATCGACCTGCCCAAGATCGACGAGGACGTGGCCGCGATGATCGCGCTGGCGGAGGAGCGCTCGGACGCGAACGTGCCGTTCGCCGCGACCGGATACTGCATGGGCGGGCGCTATGTGCTGTCCGCCGCAACCGCATCGGAGCGCGTGGTCTTCGCCGCCGCCTTCCACGCCAGCTTTATCGCCCCCGCCGAGGGGGACAGCCCGCATCTGCGCTTCGCACAGGCCAAGGGGCGCATCTACATCGCTCCGGCCGGTACCGATCCGACCTATGACGCCGCCGAACACGGCCGCATCGCCCAGGCGCTGCGCGAAGCCGATACCGATCACATTATCGAGAACTACAAGGGTGCAATGCACGGCTGGGTCTTCCCCGACCTTGCAATCTACGACGAAAAGGCCGCACAGAAGCACATGCGGCGCCTCAAAGAGAATCTCTCGGAGCTGTTCGCCAAATGAGGAGGATGACATGCGCTTGTTCGCCGCCGTACTGCTTGCACTTGCGCCGATCGGAGGAGGTTTAGCCATGGCTATGGACCTGCCGATGGTTATCCCGGGCGGAGTGCTCGATCCCGCCTTTCCCGATGCCGATGTCTATCTGGTCACGCCGGCCGAGCCGGTGGTTCCGCCCGGCCGCGCCTGCGCGCTGGCCAAGCGCTATGTCGATCTGGTCAACGCCGGCAAATACGCCGAAGTCGCCGCGCTCTACGCCGACGATGCCACCTTCCTCGAGCCGATGCGCCCGACCCTGCACGGCCGCACCGAGATCGACGAGTTCTATACCAAGCGCATCGGCGGCATGGCGCCAACAGTGCGCGCGGTGAAATACTTCGGCGATGACAGCGAATGCATGGTCGAACTGGCGCTGCTCACCGAAATCGGCGGGCAGAAGCGCTGGGTGCTGGTCTCGATGGACCACTTCATCCTGAACGCCGAGGGCAAGGTGAAGAACATGACCGCCTTCGCCCGGCCGGTGCGGGGGTGAGGTTCAGGCCATGGCGGCAAAGGCATTGGCCGGATCGAAGGTGCCGAGCGGTTCGACTCCGCTCTCGGAAAAGTCCGTGCGCCAGTCTTTCCGGCGGACCGAATGGGCGGCCTGCTCCGGCTGATAGTTGAAGCAGACGCCCGCACGAAACGATCCCTGGTCGCTGGCGCGGTCGCTCACCGGCATGAACTGGCGGCCGCCCGAGACGAACACAGCCCGGCGCAGGATCGTCGCCAGTTCGGCCTCTTCGGCGGGCAGCTCGCGCTTCCATTTGGACAATTGCCGGAGATCGCGCCCGGCGAAAGTCCCGCCAGCAATCGCCGTGCTGTCGAGCTGCCAGCGCATGCGCTCGACGCCATTGCGCTCAAGCACCGCGGTCGTCCTGTCATCGACCCGGTCGGCGACGCGCATGTCGAAGCGCGTCGGCTTGGCATCCCCGGCGTGCGCGGCCATGACCACGGCGAGATCGTAAAGGTGGGTGCAATGCAGCGCAGGATCGCGCGCCGCGACTTCGGTCAGCAGCGCGCCCGGCAGTTCGCCCGCGATATGCGGCGCGGCGCCCGGACAGGCCGACCAGGGATGCCGCAAGGCCTCGGCCTTGACCGCGACGATCCGCCCGTCCGCGTGATCGAAGCGCATGTGGAAGCGGTGCATGTCGTCCTCCAGCGCGCCGCCGATCCAGCGCGAATGCCCATCGCGCCCCGGCTGCAACACGATCCGCCGCCACAGGCCGGGCGGCCATGCGGGGAAATCCTTTGGTGAAGTGCCCATCGAATCCTCTCACCGGGCAGTCTGGCCCCGGCGTTCACGGAATGCAAATGAACCGATTAAATAGGGACTGTCCCTATTTAATCCTATTTAATCGGCTCAGCTTTCGGCGAAGGCAAACGGCTCGGCGGCCCGGCGGTAGTCGTCGGGGAGCACTTCGCGGCCGATCGGCGGGACGGCGCGGGCGGTGCACTGGCGCGCGGTGACAGAGCGAGCAGGTTACGCCGATGGGGGTCGCCTCGACCGTCCCGGGATCGAGACCCTGGGCATAGGCCAGACGCGGCGCATGCTCGGCGGCGCAGGCGAGCGCGATGGCGCGGTAGATGCGTGGCCGCCCATGCCCGCCGCCGCCCGCCGTCACCGTCCGGGCGATCGAGAAGAAGCGCTCGCCGCCGGGCAGTTCGAGCCACTGGGTGACGATCTCGCCGGGGGTGCGAAAAGTCGAATGGACGCTCCACAGCGGACAGCCGCCGCCATGCGCGGCGAAAGGAAAGCCGGCGCCGTCGAGCCGCTTCGAAACATTGCCCGCTTCGTCCACCCGGATGAAGAAGAACGGCACCCGCTCCATGCCCGGCCGTCCAAGCGTGGTCAGGCGGTGCGCGACCTGCTCGAAGCTGGCGCCGAACTGGCGGCCCAGCGCCTCGACATCGTAGCGCCGCGCCTCGACCGCCTGGGCGAACAGGCCATAGGGCATCAGCAGCGCCGCCGCGCCATAGCCGCCGAGCGCCCGGCGGACGAGATTGGCGGCGGTCTCGCTGGCGAAGCTGGCGCCGCGCACCACCGCCGAGATTTCGCCGCGCATGGCGGTGTAGGCGATATGCACCGCCAGCTGATAGGCGCGGCTGGCCCGGTCGAGCCCGTCGTCGATCAGCAGCTGCTCGTTGTGCCGATCGAAACGGCGGATCGAATTCATCAGGACATCGTCGGGCAGGAACCGCACCCTGACGCCGCGCGCATTGAGCCAGGGTTCGGCGCCGCCGGCTACGGCGATCTCGGCGGAGAGTTCCTCTGCGCGGGTGTCCAGCCCGTCGAAGTAGTTGCGCTGGGCGGCGACGAAGCGCCGCGCCTCGGCCACCGGATCGCCGCCTTCGTGCCCGCCGCCGGCGACGCGCTGTTCGGCGAGCGCGCTCTGTTCGCGCAGATAGGCGCCGTGGAGGCGCAGCAGGGCCTCGGATATACCGGGGAAGTTCGCCGCCGCATCGGCCACTTCAAGCGGCGGCACATCGATATCGGCGAAGATCGGATCGCGCAGGACATCGGCGAGGCGCTGGGCATAGCTACCGCCCGCATCGCTCGCGAAATCCGCGATTTCCAGCTTGTAGCTGGTCGCCAGGCGCAACAGCAGCGGCGCGGTGAGCGGACGCTGGTTGCGTTCGAGCAGCGCGACATAGCTTGGCGAAATGCCGAGATCCTCGGCCATCGCCTGCTGGGTGAGGCCCAGCTCGCGGCGCAGCCGCTTGAGCCGAGGCCCGAGATAGAGGGGTTGCGATTCCGCCATTTACCCGGTTTTGTCATGTCAGTACAACTTTACAAGGAAAATCTGTAAAGCCTTACAGATCGACTCCGCCAAGTCTTGCCGCAGCGCAACATTCCGTCAATCATTGGCGCCTACGAAGCCGCATCGGTACGCGGTAGAACAAGTCAGGGATCAAGCGAGTGACATACCAGCAGAAAATCGTCGAAGCCGGTGAAGCGATCGGCCAGTTCCAGCAGACCTGGAGCGGCATCGAGCCGGAATCGGTCGCCCGCATGCGGCTGCAGAACCGGTTCCAGAGCGGTCTCGACATTGCCAAGTATACCGCCGGCATCATGCGCCGCGACATGGCCGCCTACGACGCCGATCCGGCGCAGTACACCCAGTCGCTCGGCTGCTGGCACGGCTTCATCGGCCAGCAGAAGCTGATCTCGATCAAGAAGCATTTCGGCACCACCAAGGGCCGCTACCTCTATCTCTCCGGCTGGATGATCGCTGCGCTGCGCAGCGAATTCGGTCCGCTGCCCGACCAGTCGATGCACGAAAAGACGACGGTGCCCGCGCTGATCGAGGAACTCTACACTTTCCTGCGCCAGGCCGATGCGCGCGAACTGGGCATGATGTTCCGCGAACTCGACGCGGCCCGCGAGCGTGGCGACGCGGTCGAGGCCAAGCGCATCGAACACGCGGTCGAGAACCACGAAACCCACGTCGTGCCGATCATCGCCGATATCGACGCAGGCTTCGGCAACGCCGAGGCGACCTATTTGCTCGCCAAGAAGATGATCGAGGCGGGCGCCTGCGCGCTGCAGATCGAGAACCAGGTGTCCGACGAAAAGCAGTGCGGCCACCAGGACGGCAAGGTCACCGTGCCGCACGAGGACTTCCTCGCCAAGATCCGCGCCATGCGCTACGCCTTTCTCGAACTAGGCATCGACGACGGCATCATCGTCGCGCGCACCGATTCGCTGGGCGCGGGCCTGACCAAGCAGATCGCCTTCGTCCGTGAGGCGGGCGACATCGGCGACCAGTACAACAGCTACCTCGATTGCGAGGAAGTCGACCCGGCGAATGTCGGCCACGGCGACGTGCTGATCGCTCGCGACGGCAAGCTGGTGCGGCCCAAGCGGCTGCCCTCGAACCTCTATCAGTTCCGCTCCGGCACCGGCGAGGACCGCTGCGTGCTCGACTGCATCACCTCGCTCCAGCACGGCGCCGACCTGCTGTGGATCGAAACCGAAAAGCCGCACATCGCGCAGATCGCCGGCATGGTCGATCGTATCCGCGAAGTGGTGCCGGGCGCCAAGCTGGTCTATAACAACTCGCCCAGCTTCAACTGGACGCTGAACTTCCGCCAGCAGGTCTATGACCGCTGGCAGTCGGAAGGCAAGGATGTCTCGGGTTACGACCGCGCCAAGCTGATGAGCATCGACTACGACTTCACCGAACTTTCGGACGAGGCCGACGAAATGATCCGCACCTTCCAGAGCGACGCCGCGAAGCGCGCGGGCATCTTCCACCACCTCATCACCCTGCCGACCTATCACACCGCCGCGCTTTCGACCGACAACCTCGCGAGAGAGTACTTTGGCGATCTCGGCATGCTCGGCTATGTTGCGAATGTGCAGCGCGCGGAGATTCGCCAGGGCATCGCCTGCGTGAAGCACCAGAACATGTCCGGCAGCGACCTCGGCGACGACCACAAGGAGTATTTCGCCGGCGAGGCCGCGCTCAAGGCCGGGGGCAAGGACAACACGATGAATCAGTTCGCGGCATGACCGCTTCAAGCCCTGAAGGAGAACCAGTGATGACTGCACCGGCACGCTCCCGCGCGGTCCTTTCGAACGAGGACTTCAGACTTCTGCAAGAGGCCGTGCGCTTCTGGATTCAGAACAACGAAGAAAGCCAGCTTACGTCCAAGTACGCCAATCTCTATCACCGGCTCGGTACAGCGGCTGGCCACACCTGAGACACACTTTCCTGGGGAGGAAAGCCCGGCCCGTCGCGCCCACTCCCTGTGGCGCGGCGGGCCTTTTTTTCGGCGCATCTTTCCGGACCGGCGTTCCGCTATTCGGATCGTGGATTTAGCAGGAAAACGACATAGCCCTTGAAAAAGGGATGATATTCAAGCCCGTCGGGCGGCGTCCACTCGCCATGCTGGACCAGGCCGACTTTGAACGTCATCTCCAAGCCGCGCATGCGGACAAAGTATTTTTCGTAGCCGGGAATCGTCTGGCGGCCCTGGTAGGTCTGCAGCACGACCTCATCGACCACGCCCCTGAGCTGGCTGAGCGCCTGGGGATCGCCGTTGGCGCTCCAATCGAGCAGGCCGGTTACCGAGAGGCGGTAACGCGCCGGCAGTCCGGCGCGCAAGCCGCGCAGGAACTGGGCGTAGTTTTCGAGGTGGCGGGTCCGCGCGTCAAAATCGATCTGCAGCCCGGCCAGATCGTTGCCCGCCGCTTCCCAGGCATCGAGCCGCCGGATCAGCCGGTCCAAAGTCCCCTCGGGCCAGTCCAGCGTCTCGGCGCGTACCACCAGCCAGAGCTGCGCGTGTTCGATGCGCGGGATCGCGGGGCGCAAGTCGGCGAACTGCGGCGCGCGCGCGCGCACTTCGCTGTCGAGCAGGTAGACTGTCCGCGCCTTGTCGAGCACTGGCTGCGGCGCAACACCCGCCCATAGCCAGAACTCGTCGTGGTCCTCGGCCCGGACCCGGCCGCCCGGCACATCGCAGCCGAGCAGCAGCACGACCGCCAGCGACGCCCAGGCGAAGCGCGCGCCAGGCACTTACCAGTAATGCCCAAGCTGGCGCGCCCACCGTGACCGCGGGAATTCCCGCTTCAGCCGCTGGAACCAGGCGCGGCGCTGGGCGACTGGCACATCCGCGCCGCCGCAGTCGTTGCTGCCGCTCGGCGCATAACAGCGCACCGCCCGGTAGAGCGCGAAGGCTTTCTCTTCGGCGGTCGCGGCGCGATCCGCCATGACCGACTGATATACCGCCTGGCGGACAAATGGCGCACCCGGGAACAGCGATCTGGTCCCGCCCAGCTCGTCGGGCCCGGGCCGTGTATCGAAGGGGAAGGCATCGAAGCCGCTCGCCCGCCAGAACTCGGCCAGGCACAGGCGGGGCGAGGCCGCTAGCGGCGTCCGGGCCAGGCGCGCGGCGGTTTCGGCAAGCGCCGGGCAACCGAAGTCGCCCAGCCGCCCTCGGCCGGCAAAGACGCCGAGCGGCACCGGCGCTTCTCCGGCGCCATCGGAGCCGTCTCCGGAATTCCACCAGTATTGCGCGCCGGTGTAGTCGGCCGCCTCGCCGGGTGCATCGGCCGGCACCAGCTTCACATCGGCAAGAAAGCCCGAATAGAACCCATGCCCCAATTGCTTGGCGAGCAGGACGTAGAGCGCCGATGCGCGCTCTTGCGGGAGCGCCGTCTTGTCGCGCGCCTGCTGACGCAGCAGGTCCGGGCCGGCGGCGAAGTCGAGCAAGATCCCGCGCACCGCCCGATTGCGCACCGGCGAGTTAGCGGCGAACACCCGCGCCAGACCGCCGCCCCGCTCCTCGTGCATGGCATAGGCCATTTCGAGCGCTTCGCGCTGCCAAGGCTGCTTCGCGCCGGCGAACATCTCGAGCCAGAAACCGCGGGCATTGCGGTCCCCGGTGGCCTCCAGCGCCAGGCCGCGCAGCATCTGGCGGCTGAATTGCAGATAGGTGAAGTTCGGCTGGCGCGCGGCGTCCGGGATCAGCGCGAGCGCCTCGCGCGGCTGATTGCGCACATTGAGCGCTTCGGCGGCGAGGAGGTAGGAATAGAGTTCGGGACTGCCGGCGAAGTGCTTATGCTGGCGCCTCGATTTGCGCGCGGGTAATCCGGTCGGCGGCTTCGCTTTGCTCGCTTTCCTGGCGCATGCGCTGGAGGTCTGAGACCGCAAGCAGCAAGGGATCGGTGAAAGTGTCGCGATCGGCCGATCCAAACAGCTTGTAGTCCACTTCCTGCGCGATCTCGCCGCGCTGTGCGGCTGCGATGCCGATGAACGCATCGCCATAGCTGGCCGCCAGTTCGCGGTCATTGCCGACAAGCCAGTGGACCCGGCGGGTAAGGCCGGTGGCGGAAGCGGCATAGTGTCCGCGCGGATAGGTAAGAAGGTAGGACCGCAGCCCCTTGAGCGCAGCCTCGGCCGCCGCCATGTCGGTCTTGCGCGGGCTGGCGATGCCGCCCCATTCGTCGAAGGCCGATTGCTGGGCGCGGTTGAGTTCCGATCGCGCGGCCATATAGAGCCCGGTTTCGCGCAGCCACGGATCCTGGCTTCCCGACAGGCTCGAGAACGCGTCTGTCGCCTCGGTGAAATCGCCCCAATAGAACCGCGCGGTGCCGCGCAGATAGGTGGCGAAATTTCGCGCCTCCCGGGATTTTGCTTCGGGCAGCGCCAGATTGGGCATCGCGGCATCGTTCGCGTCACAATCGGGCTTGAGATTGGCCCGGGCGGCGGTGAGCGCGCCTTTCTCCGCTTCGCTCAACGCGCGGCTGGCCGCTACCGCCCGGGCAAAGGCCCCGGCGCCGCTGGCATTGGTCTGGCAACGGCTGCCCGAACCCTCTGCCTCGCCGGCATTTTCGGCGCCCGGCGCGATATCGGCATCGAGCGTCGGCCAGTCGAACAGCGGTATGGGCCGCACGCCTTGCTTGCCCGCCGGCGCGCGATCGGCGAGCAGCAGGGCCAGGTTGACCCGCGTGTCGTTGCTTGGCGAGAGCATCGCGGTGTTGCCGCTTTCGTCGTAGCCGGTTTTGCGCAGCGACCATTTGGGATTGTCGGGCCAGTCGGCGCAGGCCCAGGCGGTAACGCAGGCCGCGAACATGGCGATCGTGCAGTCAAGAGCGAACGCGGGGATAGTCTCATTTCAGTCACCATCGGCACGGCAAAGCAGCCCTGAGGCTAGACCCGAAATGGCAATGGTGTCCAGTGGGCCGGCGCTGGACCGCTGCATCGATCCGCGATGCCTGGAGGCATGCGCAGCCAAGGCCATGGAACAAAAAACCCCGCCGAAGCGGGGTTTTGTGGTGGTTGCGGGGGTAGGATTTGAACCTACGACCTTCAGGTTATGAGCCTGACGAGCTACCGGGCTGCTCCACCCCGCGTCACCATTCGCCCAGATAGGGCCGTGTCTCGAAACCGCAAGGCCAGAGACACAAAAAGGGCCATACCGGCCCTTTGAGCGGGGCCAAAAGGCCCTGACATGTGAATGGGTTTTCCGCGCTCCGCCGGCTGCAATGCCTGGCGACGACCTACTCTTCCAACGCTTGAGCGTTAGTACCATCGGCGCGGTCAGGTTTCACGGCCGAGTTCGAGATGGGATCGGGTGGGGCACTGACGCTATGGTCACCAAGCAATGAAGCAGGCGGAACGCGGGTTTTAATCGATGCATTTTAGGCGCTTGTCTTAGGCGTCTCTGGCTGACAGATCGTCCACGATCGCAGACAACCAGGCCGATCGCTCGGCAGGACTGTCATTGATGGCGGGACTCTCAAGCATGAACAGAGTTATTAGGACCGGTTAGCTTCACACGTTACCGCGCTTCCACATCCGGCCTATCAACGTGGTGGTCTACCACGACTCGATGATACCTAATCTTGAGGGAGGCTTCCCGCTTAGATGCTTTCAGCGGTTATCCCGTCCATGCATAGCTACCCTGCTGCGCTCCTGGCGGAACGACAGGTACACCAGAGGCATGTTCACCCCGGTCCTCTCGTACTAGGGGCAACTCCTCTCAAGTATCGACGCCCACGGCAGATAGGGACCAAACTGTCTCGCGACGTTCTGAACCCAGCTCACGTACCACTTTAATTGGCGAACAGCCAAACCCTTGGGACCTGCTCCAGCCCCAGGATGTGATGAGCCGACATCGAGGTGCCAAACGATTCCGTCGATATGAGCTCTTGGGAATCATCAGCCTGTTATCCCCGGCGTACCTTTTATCCGTTGAGCGATGGCCCTTCCACGAGGGACCACCGGATCACTATGACCGACTTTCGTCTCTGCTCGACTCGTCAGTCTCGCAGTCAGGCAGGCTTATGCCATTGCACTCTAACAGACGGTTTCCAACCGTCCTGAGCCTACCATCGCGCGCCTCCGTTACTCTTTAGGAGGCGACCGCCCCAGTCAAACTACCCGCCACAGAGGGTCCCTGCACCGGATAACGGTGCGAGGTTAGACATTAGAAAATCACAGGGTGGTATTTCACCTTTGGCTCCACACCAGCTGGCGCCGATGCTTCAAAGCCTCCCACCTATGCTACACAATAATTTTCCAATGCCACTCTGAAGCTGCAGTAAAGGTGCACGGGGTCTTTCCGTCTAACCGCGGGTACTCCGCATCTTCACGGAGAATTCAATTTCGCTGAGCATATCCTGGAGACAGTGGGGAAGTCGTTACGCCATTCGTGCAGGTCGGAACTTACCCGACAAGGAATTTCGCTACCTTAGGACCGTTATAGTTACGGCCGCCGTTTACCGGGGCTTCAATTCGGAGCTTGCACTCCTCCTCTTAACCTTCCGGCACCGGGCAGGCGTCAGACCCTATACGTCGTCTTGAAGCCGACTTAGCAGAGTCCTGTGTTTTTGCTAAACAGTCGCTACCCCCTGGCCTGTGCCCCCTCATACTGGTTGCCCAATATGAGGGCCTCCTTCTTCCGAAGGTACGGAGGCAATTTGCCGAGTTCCTTCAGGATACTTCTCTCAAGCGCCTTGGTATACTCTACCTGACCACCTGTGTCGGTTTCGGGTACGGTCTATACGGTGGGGCTATTTCCTGGAACCTCTTCGAAGCCCCTCCAATCCAATAAGGAGAGACAACTTACGAGATCCGTCACACACCACCAGGCCCACGAATATTAACGTGGTTCCCATCGACTACCCCCTTCGGGCTCGTCTTAGGGGCCGGCTCACCCTGCTCAGATTAGCTTTAAGCAGGAACCCTTGGTCTTTCGGCGACAGTGCATCTCACACTGTTTATCGCTACTCATGTCAGCATTCGCACTTCCGATACCTCCACGGCCCATTACCAGACCGCTTCATCGGCTTACGGAACGCTCCGCTACCGCGTGTATTGCTACACACCCTAAGCTTCGGTGCATCACTTTAGCCCCGTTACATCTTCGCCGCAGGATCTCTTATTTAGACCAGTGAGCTGTTACGCTTTCTTTAAAGGATGGCTGCTTCTAAGCCAACCTCCTGGTTGTTTTGGAAATCCCACATGCTTTCCCACTTAGTGATGACTTGGGGACCTTAGCTGTAGGTTAGGGCTGTTTCCCTTTTGACGACGGACCTTAGCACCCGCCGTCTGTCTGCCGGATAAGACTCGTTGGTATTCGGAGTTTGGTTAGGTTTGGTAGATCTCGCGACCCCCTAGCCCATCCAGTGCTCTACCCCCAACGGCATACATCCGACGCTCTACCTCAATAGATTTCGCGGAGAACCAGCTATTTCCCGGCTTGATTGGCCTTTCACCCCTAAACACAACTCATCCGATAATTTTTCAACATTAAACGGTTCGGTCCTCCAGTGCGTGTTACCGCACCTTCAACCTGGTCATGCCTAGATCGCCGGGTTTCGGGTCTAATCCGTCGAACTCAGTCGCCCATTTCAGACTCGCTTTCGCTGCGCCTACACCTAACGGCTTAAGCTTGCTCGACAGATTAAGTCACTGACCCATTATGCAAGAGGTACGCGGTCACCCCCTATGGGGCTCCCACTGCTTGTAAGCATTCGGTTTCAGGTACTGTTTCACTCCCCTCATCGGGGTGCTTTTCACCTTTCCCTCACGGTACTTGTTCGCTATCGGTCATGTACGAGTATTTAGGCTTGGAGGGTGGTCCCCCCATGTTCAGACAGGATTTCACGTGTCCCGCCCTACTCAAGTCCTCATCCATCACTTTCGCATACGGGGCTGTCACCCGCTATGGCCACTCTTTCCAAAGTGTTCTGCTAGTTGAAGATGAGGCACTGGCCTGGTCCGCGTTCGCTCGCCACTACTAACGGAATCTCGGTTGATGTCTTTTCCTCCAGGTACTGAGATGTTTCAGTTCCCCGGGTTCGCTTCACCAAGTCTATTTTATTCAACTTGGGATACCTTATCCACCTCACTCATCCTGTGATTACTCACAGTACGAGAGAAATGGTGAAGGTGGGTTTCCCCATTCGGAAATCGCCGGATCAAAGTTTGCTCACAACTCCCCGACGCTTATCGCAGCGTGCCACGTCCTTCATCGCCTGTACATGCCAAGGCATCCACCAAATGCTCTTACCTCACGCTTGAGAATCCACACCATCAACGACAGGCCTGCATAGAACCTGCGCTGTAATAGGTGCGGACGATTAATCTCAGCCAGATTTTGCAACGCGCGTATCGTCCAGGCACTTGAGGAGCCCGAACGCCGTTTGCGTCACGGCATCGATTAAAAACCCATTCACAATGTCAAAGAAGCGGGCAATTCCCGCAAAATCCGCCGGCAAACCGGCGGAAACTGGTGTCTTCATCTCTGGAGTATCTCAAGCACGAACCGTCTACCTACGCCAAGGCTTCGGTAGACACCCCTCGCTACGCTTAGGGTGGCCTGCCACCCGATGCCGCACGGCGGCGCAG
>CAVZHF010000008.1:800000-1585920 GCA_963775005.1 uncultured Alphaproteobacteria bacterium
TCATCGGATCCTTCTCGGTCGCGAGCAGCGAGGGCCCATAGAACGGCGCAACCTCCGCCGGCGCGTAGCCCATCAGGTCGAGCAGGGTCGGGAACACGCGGAAATGGCTCATGCCGTTGCGATTGCCGGCCAGCGCAGCCGCCCAGTCGCGGCGCGGCGCCCCGGCGCTGTCGATCACCACCAGCGGCACCGCGCCTTCCTCGCCCAGCGGATCGGACGAGCAATGGGCCCCCTGCCCCGGATTGCCGCGCTCGTGCAAATCCTGGCCGTGGTCCGAGGTGTAGACCAGCACGCCGTCCTGCGCATCGATGGCGGGCAGCAAGCGGTCGAAAAAGGCGCCGACGTTCCATAGCAGCGTGTTGCGATAGGCGTTGCGATAGAGCCGCCATTCCTCGGGCGCGCCTGTCGCGCCGACGAAAGTCGCAACGTCGGTGATGTCGGGTGAAGCGCCGCGCGGCGGCAGCGGGCGATAGTGCGCGAAGGCGACAGGGAACTTGTCGGCCACCGGGAAGTGTGCGCCAACCTTGTTGACGTAGATGAATTCCGGCACGCCGTTGCCCAGCCGATCGGCGATCAGCCGCGCAAGGGTCATATCGCGATCGACGACGGCGATGCCATCGAGCTGGACGAAGTCGTCGATCTCGCGGCGCTCTTCCTTGCTAGCCAGATTCTGCATCACGCCGCGATTGCGCTGTCCGTCCATATACACAGTCCGCAGCCCGGCCCTCCGCGCATAGGCCCATACCGACGGCCAGGTCCTGGCCGCCAGCCAATAGGTTTCGCGGCGGCCGCCGAACCGGAGCGTCTTGTTGCTGCCCGCGCTGCAATTGGTGGCCGAGGCGGCCACGCCGAAGTTGTGAATGGCCAGGCCGTCGCGGGTCTCTGCGAGACCGGAGCGGACACCCCCGGGACTGCCGATGTCGAGATAGCGCGCGGCGATACTCTCATCGACGATCAGCACAATATCATGGTCCGGCTTTCGCGCCGATGGCTTGAACGAGACGGCGCGGCGCTCCCCGCCGGCTTCGGTGAATGACATCCCTGCCATGATCGCCGCTTGGGCGAGGGGTGGAAACGGCGCGGGAAGTGCGCCGCTGCCTTCGCCGCCGCGGAGGTACAGCAAGCCGGTCAGCAGCGCTGTCCCGGCCAGCGGAGCGCCCAGCGCGACACCGCGAGGCAGTCGCCAATCCACCGGCAGGGCGATCCCGGCGAACAGCAGCAGCGAGGCGGCGGCCGCGCGGGCCATGGCGCCCGCATGTTGCGCCCAGGCATCGCCGGCATCATCGCGCGAGGCGACCATGGTCTCGAAGGCAGAGTAATCGAGCGCCCCGTTCGTCGCCCATTCATAGGTCAGCAGGAACGTCGCGGCGCTCGCCAGAATCGCCGCTACCGGCAAACGAATGGCCCACCGGGAGATCGAGCTCGCGGCGAACAGGCAGGCCACAAACAGGGCGTAAAGGCATAAGTAAATGAGCGCGCCCGACGAAAGACCCAGACCGCCAAGTCGCTCGCCAACCGCGCGCCAGTCGCAGGCGAGGAAGGCAAGCAGCAGTGCCGGCTTCAAAAATCGTCTCGAAAACAAAGGTTTTCCTTTTGCTGCATCTGCCAGGCATGGCAATGTCGCGCGCGGCAACCGATGCGGGAAGTAACCGGATTTTCACTATGTTTTGGTTAACGCGGGCCACGGTTGCGCTTCGCGCGACAGGGAAACTCGACAGGGAAGCGATTTTGCCGGAGCGGCGCAGCACACTCTATCCCCGGCACCGGCGGACTGGCGCTTGCGCAGGCCCGGCGGGAGTCAGGCGATGAGCCTCATGTCCGTGCGCACCGCGGCGGCCTGGGCGATCGCCTCGCAGTACGCCTCCTTCGCGATCACTTTCGCGGGCAGCGTCATCCTTGCCAGGCTCTACATATCGCCCGAGGAACTGGGACTGTTCACCATCGCGTTTTCGGCGGTGATGCTGATCTCCTTCATGCAGGAATTCGGCGCCGCCCGTTACATCTCGGGCGAGCGCGACCTGACGCCCGAGAAGATCCGCACCGCATTCAGCATTTCGGCCCTATTCGCGCTGGCCGTGGCATTGCTGTGCCTGCTGGCCGCCAAGCCGATTGCCCTGCTCTATGGCGATCCCCGGCTCGAACCGCTTACCTTTATCGTCGCCGCGAGCTACCTGTGCATCCCCTTGGCGATCGTTCCCCAGGCGCTGTGCCAGCGCAAGCTCGACTACAAATCCAACACCATGATCGAAGTCAGCGCCGCCACCGCGAATGTCTGCGTGTCGCTGGCGCTCGCCTCGCGGGGCTTGGGCGCGATAGCGCTCGCCTGGGGCGCTTTCGCCCAGCAGGCCGCCCGGCTGCTCGTCAGCCAGTGGCGCGCGGGCTGGATGCTGCCGTGGCCGATGCGATTCGGCGGATCCCGGAAGGTTTTCGAGATCGGCGCGACCAACACTGCGCTTACCGTCACTGGCGCGATCGTTTCACGCACGCCGGAACTGGTGATCGGCGCCGAAATCGGCAATGCCGCCACCGGTCTTTTTACCCGCGCCACCGGGCTGGCCGGCCAGCTGCGGCAATTGGTCGCGGGCGCGGTCGGCAATGTCTTTTTCCCCGCCTTCCGGCAGGTGCGCGATGCCGGTGACCCGCTGGGCCCGCCATACCTTCGCGTCGTCGCCGCCTATACCGGCATCACCTGGCCGGCCATGGCGGGCATAGCGGCGCTGGCCGGCCCGCTGGTGCATTTCTTGTATGGCGAGGCGTGGATGGGCGCCGTCCCGCTGCTGCTCTGGGTCGCCATGGCGCAGCTGTGTTATGTCTCGGCCCCGCTCGCCAACGATCTGCCGATCCTGTTCGGGCGGATGCGCGGGCTGGTTTGGCGAAACGTGGCCGACATGCTTGCCTCGGTGGCCCTGCTGCTCCTGTTCGCGCCGTTCGGACTGCTGTGGGTGGCGATTTCGCGCGTGATCCACGGTGTGGTCTGGATGGTCATATATCTACCCTTCATGCGCGAGATGATGGACTTCACCTGGCGGGAGCTGCTTGGCGTCTATGGCAAGAGCCTCGCCGCCACCTTGGCCGCCATTGCTCCTGCACTCGCCAGCTACGCCCTTTGGCGGGGTCCCGCCGAGGCCGGCATAGGTCAGGCCTTGTGCGGAACGGCGGCGGGTATCGTGTGCTGGTTTGGCGTATTGGCAATGCTGCGCCATCCGCTGTTCGCCGAAATCCTTGGCATGCTGGGCGATTTGCGCGCCCGGCTGTCGCCTTCCGGCGTGACGCCCCCGGCCGGAGGCAACTGACGCTACTTGCCTTGGTGCTTTACCCCGGTTCGTGATATGCTGACGTCCGCTGGCTAGCGCTACGGCATCCGCCGGCTGGAGAATTCGGCATGAGCATCTCGGCTTCGGTTCTGGCCCTATTGCTTTCGACCGAAATGCCCGCGCCCCCGGTGGCCGAAGCCATTGAGCCCATTGCAGGGGCCGAAGTCATCAAGACGCGGCCCGACAGCGAGCGGCGCATGACCGTGCCGGTGCGGATCGGCAATAACGGACCTTACCATTTCGTCATCGATACCGGATCGCAGAGCAGCGTGGTTTCGACCGATCTCGCCATGCGCCTTGCCATTCCGCCCGCCCGCAAGGCGCGGATCATCGGCGTCGGCGGCACCGAACTTGTCGATACCGCGATTGTCGGCGAATTCGGCCTCGGCCGCCGTTCGATGAACGATCTCGAAGTCGCATTGCTTGAGGCGCACAACATCGGTGCGGACGGCATTGTCGGCATCGACAGCCTGCAGCAGCAGCGTGTGCTGCTCGACTTCGAAAAGAACCTGATCGCCGTAGGCAGCGCCAGGAGCCTGGGCGGCAATGCCGGATTCGAGATCGTCGTCACCGCGAAGCGGCGCCTCGGTCAGCTGATCATGACAAATGCGTTGATCGATGGCGTCCATGCCGACGTGATCATCGATACCGGGGCCGACACCTCGATCGCCAACCGCGCCCTGCAGCGCGCGCTCAGCCGGCGGGCGTCCTATCAGCAAATCACGCTGCGCAGTGTGACCGGACAAGATATCGTCGCCGACCTCGGTTTCCCGCGCAAGCTGTCGATCGGCGAAGTGGACATAACCAACCTGCTCGTCGCCTATGCCGACACGCCGGTCTTCGCCGTGCTCGATCTCGAGCAACGCCCGGCGCTCATGCTCGGCATGCGCGAGCTGCGCCTGTTCAAGCGGATCGCCATCGATTTCGACAAGCGCAAAGTCTATTTCGACTTGCCGAAAGCGCGTTAGCGTCCGATCCGAAACATTCGTTTCGGATCGTGCGGCGCCGGCCCGCTCCCCCGCCCGGCCACCCAGAACATACCATTTCGTTGGGTGGCCGGGCGGGGGAGCGGGCCGGCGCCGCCTCGAAATTCGCTCTTTCGCGAATTTCGATTCGGAACTCGCCAGACTTCCGTTTCCGGCATTTCGGCCTATGTGAGGCCACATGCCGCCCGATACCGCCACCAACGATCCCGATGCCCGTCATGACGGATGGGGCACGCTGCGGCGCTTCATGCCCTATCTCTGGCCGCGCGATAACCGGGCGCTGCGCTCGCGGATTGTCGGCGCGGCGCTGCTGATCCTCGCCGCCAAGACGGTCACCCTGCTGCTGCCGTTCGCCTACAAGCGGGCGGTCGATGCGATGACGCTGAAGGGTGAGCCGGCCTTCCAGATCGCTTTCGCCTTCATCCTCGCCTATGCGCTCGGCCGCTTCGCCAGCGTCGTGTTCGACAATCTGCGCAACATCGTATTCGAGCGGGTCGGACAGGACGCCACCCGGGCACTGGCCGAAGATGTCTTCGCCCGGCTGCACCGCCTGTCGCTGCGCTTCCACCTCGCCCGCCGCACCGGCGAGGTCACCAAGACCATCGAACGCGGCACCAAGAGCATCGACATCATGCTCTATTTCATGCTGTTCAACATCGCCCCGACAGCGCTCGAGCTGCTGGTGGTGGCGGTGATCTTCTACTTCCACTTCGGCTGGGGCCTGGTCGCGGCGACGGCGCTGGCGGTGGCCGCCTATGCCTGGGCGACCCGAGCAATCACCGAATGGCGCAACGCCCTGCGCGAGCAGATGAACCGGCTCGACGGGCAAGCCTTGGGCCGGGCGGTCGATTCGCTGCTCAACTACGAGACGGTCAAGTACTTCAACGCCGAGCCGCGCGAGCAAGCGCGCTATGCCCAGGCCACCGGCGCCTATGCCGAAGCGGCGGTGAAGAGCGAGAACAGCCTCGCCCTGCTCAACATCGCCCAGGCGAGCATCGTCAACCTGCTGATGGCGGGCGCGATGGGTTACACCGTCTGGGGCTGGAGCAAAGGCCAATACACCATCGGCGATCTGGTTTTCGTCAATACCTACCTTACCCAGCTGTTCCGCCCGCTCGACATGCTCGGCATGGTCTATCGCACCATCCGCCAGGGGCTGATCGACATGGCGGCGATGTTCAAGCTGATGGACACCGAGATCGAAGTGCAGGACAGGCCCGGCGCTCCGGCGCTACTGGTCAAGCGGCCGACGCTCGCCTTCGACAATGTCGTGTTCGGCTACGAGAAAGACCGGACAATCCTCCACGGCCTCAGCTTCGAGGTTCCGGCCGGCAGCCAGGTGGCGGTGGTAGGCCCCTCGGGCGCGGGCAAGAGCACCATCGCCCGGCTGATCTTCCGCTTTTACGACCCGTGGCAGGGTCGCATCCTGATCGACGGTCAGGACATCCGCGAAGTCACCCAGGCGTCCTTGCGCGCCCATATCGGCATCGTCCCGCAGGATTCGGTGCTGTTCAACGATTTGATCGGCTACAACATCGGCTACGGCCGCGACGGCGCCACCCAGACCGATATCGAGGCCGCGGCGAGGAGCGCGGCGCTGATGGACCTGATCGGGCGCCTGCCGCAGGGCTTCGAGACTGAAGTCGGCGAGCGCGGGCTCAAGCTCTCAGGCGGCGAAAAACAGCGCGTCGCCATCGCCCGCACTTTGGTGAAGAACCCGCCGATCCTGCTGCTCGACGAAGCCACCAGCGCACTCGACACCCGCACCGAGCAGGAAATCCTCGAAGTGCTGCATTCGGTCGCGGCCCGGCGGACCACGCTGTCAATCGCGCATCGGCTGTCAACCATCGCCGACGCCGACCGGATCTTCGTGCTCGACCAAGGCCGGCTGGCGGAGAGCGGCACGCACAACGACCTGCTGCGGGCGGACGGGCTCTACGCGGAGATGTGGGCGCGTCAGGCGAGCGAAGTGGAGGAGGCGAAGGAGGCGGCGGAATAGGAACACGGTCTGGCGTTGCGAACCTGTTAGAGCGGCGTGGGGTGATTCCAATCGCGGTAACGCGTTCAATTACCCCATACCAGCATCGGCAAGGCCAGGTCCGCTCCCCGGGGCCGCCAGGGCGTTATCGGGCGTCCCACAACAGATGCAATTCATCCGGCCCCCAAACCGGGCCGCCGTGAAAGCGCAGCTCCTTCGAGCGGTCGATGCGGAACTCGGGCAGGCGCGCGATCATTTCCTCGTAGAGAACCTGCAGTTCGATCCGCGCGAGGTGCGAGCCGAGGCAGCGGTGCACCCCGGTACCGAAGGCGATATGCGCCTTGTTCTCGCGCTCGATGTCGAAGCCGCCGGGATCGGGAAATTCGGTTGCGTCGAGATCGGCGGCGGGGAGAAACAGCACCGCCGTCTCGTTTTGCTTCATCGTCACGCCTTCGAACTCCAGGTCGCGGGTGACGAGACGCGGCGGCAGGGTGAAGGTATAGCGGCGCAGCAGTTCCTCGGTGATGTCGGGCGCAAGCTTGGGATTGGCGCGCAGCTTTGCCTGCCATTCGGGATGATCGGCGAGGTGACGCACGCCCAGGCCCATGCCGTTCATCACGGTATCGAGCCCGGCGAGGAACAGCATCACCGCATAGCTTTCCAGATCGTGCTGTTCGGCGGGCCGGCCGTCGAAACTTGCCCGCCACAGCATCGAGAGGATATCGCTCTGAGGATCGGTCTGGCGCTCGCGGATGGTTTCACCCATGACGTCGGCCACCTCGCGCAGCCGCTTCTGCGCCTCGCCGGGATCGAAATCGCGCACCGCCATATGCTGCTTGACCAAGGCGCGGTATTCCTTCTGCCGCTCGACCGGCAGGCCGAACAGCTTGAGGAAGATCGATACCGGCAGCGGCTCGCCGATGGCGCCCATGAATTCACAGTGGCCCTGGGGTTTCACCGCCTCGATCATTTCGGCGGCGAGGCTGCGGATATCGTCCTTCAGCGCCAGCATCGCCTTGGGCGAGAACACGCTGAGCAGCGGCGCGCGGAACATCGCGTGGTGTGGCGGATCAATGCTGTTGGGCAGCGGAATCAGCGGCGCGGGCGCTCCCGGCGGCAAGGCGGCCTTGGCGGCCATGATGTCTTCGTATTTGAAGCGTTCGACCGTAAAATTCTCGTAGTCGCGCGAAGCTTTGAACACCGCGGCGTGGCCGCGCAGCATCCAGTGCCCGCCGTTGCGCGGGGTCCAGAAAACCGGCGGCGCCTCGCGGGCAATCTCCAGCGCGCGGGTGTGGGCGTCGGCGATCAGCCCGGGATCGCCGAAATAATCGAAGTCATAGACCAGCGCTTCGGGGACGTGATTGGGCCGGGGGACGGCGGCACTGCGCTGATCGAGGCTGGACATGGTCTGGGCGGGCATGGCTGGATTGCCTTTCGTCGCTGCGCAACGCTCAGTCTGGCGGCATTGGCGGGACACTGCAAGGCCGGGCGGGAAGGAGAGCAATCATGACCGGGCCCGCCCTGCACTCGCTCGGCAAATTCACGCCGCGCCGGGTCGAGGAAATGCGCCCGCCCTCGCATCTGGCCCAACTGCCTGCGAGCCTTTCAGCCGCAACAGCAACAGGCTGCCCAGTAGAATTGTCACCGATACCAGGCCAAGGAAAAGTCCGAAGCTGTCGGTAGCCTTCAAGGTCAGGCTCAGCGTCAGAGCGCCAACCGCGGAGGCGAGGAAGATCGCCGAAAAAACCAGGCCCATGACCGTGCTGTAAATCTCCAGCCCGAAATAGCGCGCCACCAGGAATGAAACCAGATCGCCCTCGGCACCAACCGACAGGCCGATGACCAGCATGGCCAGGCCGATTGCTGGCGCCATATCGAAGCTGCTGGCGAGAATTGCATAGCCCAGGGCGGGTATGCTCAATGATATCGCGGCAACGAGATGGGCTGGAAACCTGTCGAGCGCGAGACCGCAGGCAATCCTGCCGATGATCGTGCCGGCGGCGTAGATCGACACCATGCGCGCCGCCGTCGCCGTGGTGATCTCGTTGTCCAGCAGCATCAAGTTCATCTGCGCCGAATGCAACGGCGTCTGCAAGGTGCACAGAAACATGCCGATCGCGATGATCCAGAATGCCGGGATGCGCAGAATGTGACGGTAGACGGCCTGCTTGCCGCCTGCATCCGGATGTGCCGGAGCGCTTGACGCAGGCCCCTCGTCCCGCCGCCCTCCGGCGATCAGCAGCACCGAGAGGCAGCCAAGCACGAACAGGAAGGCCGACATGACGCGAAAGCCGCTGCGCCAGCCATGCGTATCGACATAATCGCTCAGCAGCGGCACACCCAGCGCGCCCAGCAGCGCCGGGCTGCATGTTACTATTGTCAGGGCCAGGCCCCGTGCGCGCTGGAAATTCGCCGCGATCAGGCGGGTGTAGACCACCGGCGTCGTCAGGCTGCCGACCGCCAGCACAGCGGTCGCAATCACCAGATACTGGTAAAACGGGCCCTGCATCAGGCTGAAACAGAACAGCGCGGCCGGGGTCAGCGCCACCCCGAACGTCGCCATGCGCTTGACCCCGAACCGGTCGGTCAACCGCCCGATAAAGGGCAGGATCAGCAGCGTCGTGAACATCGTCAGCCCGACCAGCGCGAACTGCGATTTGGTCCAGCCGAATTCCTTGACCAGATGCGGCGCCATGACGCTGGCGGCATAGGCGAACAGGTTCAGCCCGCCGCCGACCCCCAGGCTGGCGGCGACCAGCACCCGCCAGTTCTCGCGCAATTCGCCGAGATAGTGCTGTTGTTCATCCGCTTGGGTGCCGGCTTGTGTCGTCACTGGGGAGCCGGACCAAGCGGCTGTGGCCCGATGCCCAGCTTGCGGTGCGGGGTCGAGCGCTCCATCATCCCGTAGGTCACTTCGCCGTCCAGCTCGTAACGGACGCTGGCCTGCTGCAGCGCCGGAAAATTGGGAATGTCGGCCGAAGGCTGCACCTCGAAGGTCGACGCGATTGTCGTTCCCTTGATGTGGTGGAAGCCCTTCCTGGTTTCGAGGATCAGCGAGACATCGTCGCCCATCGGCTCGATTTTGGTCAGCCATGGCACCCGCACCACCCGCGCCGGAATCATCTCTCCGTCATCGAACAGGAAGGCTTCGCTGTAGCTCGGCTTGCCGTCGTTGTTGGTCATGTAATTGTTGGCGCCGAAGCCGCGTCCGCTGGGAAACACCCCCGATTGCCAGCAATGGCCGAGAAATTCGGTGACCTTGAAGATGTTCTGCCGGCGGATGCGCAGCCCGCTGCCGGTGAAGCTGCGCTCTTCGCCGCCGATCCGCAGCGTACCCTTGCCGCGGAACAGCTGTTCGTGGCGCTCGCTTTCGGCGTGGTTGCTGGTGAAGCCCAGCTCGGTTTCGGTGAGGATGCCGCGTAGCCCTTCCTCGAGGAAGGAGCCCGGTGCCCACGGCGGCACCACCATCGACAGCTTGATGTGAAACTCGACATCGACCGGATCGCCGGTGCCCGGTTTCTGGCCTTCGGCCTGGGCCTGGGTGGTAGTCGCGACGCATGGCCCCTTGAACGAGACCTCCCATTCCTTGAACGGCTCGATCAGGCGGAATTCGTAAGGCCCCGCACCGAAGATCGTCGGCTTGCCGTCGGGCCCGCGGTTGGAAGCCGGCCCCTTGCAGTCATAGGCGCGCAGGGTGAACACCCGGCCGTCCGGGAAGGCGATGTTGACCAGCGCGTTGCGCTTGTTCCGCCAATCCGGCCCCACCGCCTCCATCGTGCAGCGCGGCATGGCGAATTCGCCGTTGTCGGCGCACATCCAGAAATTGACCGAATTGCGCATGCCCGGCGTGTCGGGATAGTGCTCGAAGCCATATTCGCGGCGGACATCGAGTCCGCCTGTCAAATCGAGTGCCATGTTTGTTGTCCTCTCCGCGGGTTACTTAGCAGGTTGCAAGGTGTTGGTCTGGTACGAAGTTCATAGCACCGTGGAATATGCGATCCTGCGAGAGAAACAGCTCAAGGCTGGCTCACGTACAAGGAAGCTGGCGCTTGTCGAAACAGAGAACCCTGCCTGGCGCGACCTGTATCGAGAGATATCCGCGACGCCGTTCCGACCTGGCGAAGCTTTCCAATCCCCCAAAACTTCGTCATTGCGAGCATGGCGAAGCAATCCAGAGCGGCGCAGCCGCGCCCTTCCCGCAAGGGGAGGGAAGGCTAATCGCGCAATGGCATGAATGGCGAAGGCATTGAGACTTGAGATGAGCGTTTCGAGCAATTACGCCTTGCGGCTCCCGGCATCGCTCAAGGAGGAACTTGAGAAGCTGGCCATGGAGGAAGGCACAAGCCTCAATCAGCTCATCGTCACCGCCGTGGCCGAGAAGCTCGCGACCATGCGCACGCTGGATTTCTTCGCGGAACGCGCCGCGCGCGGAAATGTCGCCGAGCTCTGGAGATTTTGAACAGGCCGGGAGGCGAGGAGCCTCGCGAGGACGACCGGCTGTAGATAACCGGACACTGCGAGGAGAACCCCAATGAACTACCAGGCCATATCCCATATCGCCATCGGCGTGCGCGACATGGAGAGGTCGCTGGCGTTCTATCGCGATATCCTCGGCCTCAAGGTCTCGGCCGACCGGATCGAGGAATTCCCCCAAGGCGAGGGCCAGGAGCCGACCCGCCGCCGCGCGGTGTTCCTGCGCTGGGTGGAGGGCCCGCACGCCACCTACATCCTGCTCGACCAGAACCTCGTCGCCGACCCCGGCGGCGAGGCCAAGCAGCTCTATCAGCGCGGCATCCACCATTTCGGCTTCTGGGTCGAAGACATGAAAGCGATCATGCGCCGCGCCCGCGCCGCCGGCGTCGATGTCGCGGTTGGGCACGAGGACAGCGAAGGCGCGCCCAGCGAATGGTACGGCGAGCCGGAGGGCCAAGGCCTGATCAAGGCGGTGATCATGCGCGATCCGGAGGGGAATTTCGTGCAGCTGGATCAGCGGGTGTGAATTTCCGGCAAGGGAAGCTTCATCGCATCCAAATCCCGCAGTTCCGTGACTGTGATCGGAGAATCCAGTCAATTTACATATCGCATTCGATATGATACTCTTGCTTCATGTGGATCGTCGATACCGATGTCATCGTTGCGACGATTTCGCAGCCGGTCGGGCGCTTCCGCCGAAGTTGTGCGTTCGGCTTTGCGTGGCGATGTGGAAGTAGGTGTGTCGGTCGCATTGGCGTTGGAATATGAAGGTGTTGCGACGAGAGAAGAGCATTTGCTCGCCGGTGGCTTGACGAAGGCGGAGGCACTCACGGTTGTAGACTTGTTGATACAGGTCGCTGTGCCGGTTGGCTCGCATTTTCGCTGGCGGCCGCAACTGCGCGATCCGGATGACGAGATGGTGCTGGAGACCGCCGTCAACGGGGGTGCCGAAGCCATAGTCACCTTCAACCGGCGCGACTTTGCGGGTGCCGCACAGCGGTTCGGAATTCGAGGTATTGCTGCCCAGACAAGCATTGGAGACACTGAGATGAGCGTTTCGAGCAATTACGCGCTGCGGCTTCCGGCATCGCTCAAGAAAGAGCTTGAGAAGCTGGCCAAGGCCGAGGGCACCAGCCTGAATCAACTCATCGTCACCGCCGCGGCCGAGAAGCTTGCGACCTTGCGTACGCTGGACTTTTTCGCGGAACGGGCGGCGCGGGGAAATGTCGCCTCAGCTTTGGAAGATTCTGAGCAGACCGGGAGGCGAAGAGGCTCGTGAGGATGACCGACTTTAAGATGCCACGTGCGAGAACGAACCCGGCAACTGCTGGTCGATGGCGTTGGTCTGGAGCACTGCCAAATCCGTCGTGGAAGTTAGCGGCGATGGCAAGTTTACAGGTCATCGCGCTACAGGGTTGTCAAGAGAGGGGTAGCCATGAAGCCCTAGAAGGAGGTGCCTGCATACCTGTTACATGCTTCAAATGATCGTGATACTCTTGTCGTCATTCATCCACGGAATTCTTACGTTGTTCATTCAATTCCGAAATATTTTTCACTAAACGACAGAAGAGACGCGTGAACCATGGGCGAATGCATCTATATTTCGAAGTTAGTTAAGTTGTCTGGCATCGAGGTTCGACCCAATGCACTGGCGATCACGAGATTGGAAATCTTGAGGGATGCCGTCAGGTCTGAAGTTGGATTTGTTTCGCCTAGCTTTAGCGAAGAGATGATTTGCTAGGGGTTAGGGGGTTTTCGGCCCAAGTGAGCTGAACTCCTAATGCGCCGCCCCCCAGCTCGCCCCGGTCCCGATCTCCACCCCCAGCGGCACGCTCAGCGAGACCGAGGGCAAGGCCGCCTCGGCCATGACCCGCTCGATCACCGGCGAGGCCGCCGCGACGTCGCCCTCGGGCAGTTCGAACACCAGCTCGTCGTGGACCTGCAGCAGCATCTTGACATGCCCCAGCCCCGCCTCCTCCAGCGCCGGCATCATCCGCGCCATCGCCCGCTTGATGATGTCCGCCGAAGTGCCCTGGATCGGCGCGTTGATCGCGGCGCGTTCGCTGCCTTGCCGCTCCGCCTGGTGCGTCGATTTGATCCGCGGGAACCAGCATTTGCGGCCGAACAGCGTCTCGGAGAAACCGCGCTCTCGCACCGTCTCCAGCGTATCGTGAATATAGCGCTGGATGCCGGGAAAGCGCTGGAAATAGAGGTCGATGACTTCCTGCGCCTCGTCGGACGTCGTGCCCAGCCGCCCGGCCAGGCCCCAGCGCGAAATGCCGTAGAGGATGGCGAAGTTGATCGTCTTGGCTCGCCCCCGGGTGTCGCGATCGACCGTGCCGAACATCTCCCGCGCGGTGCGGGCGTGGATGTCCTCGCCCGCCGCGAAGGCCTCCTTGAGGCTCGGCACATCGGCCATGTGCGCGGCGAGGCGCAGTTCGATCTGGCTGTAGTCGGCGGCGAGGATGACGTTGCCCGGCTCGGCGACGAAGCAGTCGCGGATCTGGCGGCCGATCTCGGTGCGGATCGGGATGTTCTGCAGGTTCGGCTCGGTCGAGGAGAGCCGCCCGGTCTGCGCGCCGACCAGCGAGTAGCTGGTGTGGACCCGGCCGGTCCCGGGATTGATCGCCGCCTGCAGCGCCTCGGTATAGGTCGAGCGCAGCTTCGACAGCTGCCGCCATTCGAGCACTTTGGCGGCCATCTCGACCCCCTGCCCCGCCAGCCCTTCGAGAATGCCGACGTCGGTCGAATACTGCCCGCTCTTGCCCTTGCGCCCGCCCTTGAGCCCCATCTTGTCGAACAGCACATCGCCGAGCTGCTTGGGGCTGCCGATGGTGAATGGCTCGCCGGCGAGGGCGTGGATCTCGGCCTCCAGCCTGCCGGTCTCTTTGGCGAACTCGGCCGAGAGCCCGGCCAGTTTCTCGCGGTCGACCTTGATCCCGTGGCGCTCCATCTGGGCCACGACCGGCACCAGCGGGCGATCCACACGCTCATAGACGCGCGCCGCGTTCTCGTCGGCCAGGCGGGGCCTCAGCAGCCGGTGCAGCCGCCAGGTGACGTCGGCGTCCTCGGCGGCATAGGCGGTCGCGCGGCCCAGCGGCACTTCGGCGAACGAAATCGCCTTCTTGCCGCTGCCGCAGACATCCTTGAAGGCGATGCAAGTGTGCCCCAGGTGCCGTCCGGCAAGCTCGTCCATGCCGTGGCCGCCGCCGATACCTTCCTCGTCGCGGCCGGCGTCAAGATCGAAGCTGATCACCATGGTATCGTCGATCGGGGCGACCGCCACGCCATAGCGCGCCATGACGTTGAGATCGTACTTGATGTTCTGCCCGACCTTGAGCACCGCATCGCTTGCCAGCAGCGGCTTCAGCCGGGCGAGGGCTTCTTCGCGGCCGATCTGTTCGGGCTTCTCGGCGAACATGTCGGTGCCGCCGTGGCCGAGCGGAATGTAGCAGGCCTGGTTCGGCCCCACCGCCAGGCTCACCCCGACCAGATCGGCCTGCATCGCATCGAGCGCGCTGGTTTCGGTGTCGAAGGCAATCGTCCGCGCGGCAAGGCCCCGCGCGATCCAGCGGTCAAGCGCTTCCAGGCTCTGAACGCATTCATAGGCGGAATGGTCGACTGCGGGCATCTCGGGCAGCGGCTGGCGGGCCGCGCCCTCCGTGGGCACCGCGCCGGCGGTGACCGGTTTGGCCGGATTGAGCTGGGTCTTGCGTTCCGGGCTGCCCGCTCCGGCGCCCAGCCGCCGCAGCAAGCTGGTGAAGCCATGCTTTTCGAGGAACGCCGCGAGCGGATCGGGCGGGATTGCGCCCAGCTTGAAGTCGTCGAGCGCCACCGGCAGGTCGCAGTCTTCCTTGAGCTGTACCAGCACGCGCGACAAACGCGCCATGTCCGCCTGCTCGATCAGCGAATCGCGCATCTTCGACGGCTTCATTTCCGGCGCGGCGGCCAATGCCAATTCGAGATCGCCGTGATCCTGGATCAATTTGGTCGCCGTTTTGGGACCTATCCCCCGGATACCCGGAATGTTATCCACAGCATCGCCCATCAGCGCGAGCACGTCTCCGACCTTGCCCGGGGCGACGCCGAACTTCTCCTCGACCTCGGCGATATCGATACGCTGATTCTTCATCGTATCGAGCATGTCGATGTGGCCGCCGTTCCCGTCGGGGCCGATCAGCTGCATCAGATCCTTGTCCGAAGAGACGATGGTGACGTCCCAGCCGCGCTCGGTGGCGGCGTGGGCATAGGAGGCGATGAGATCGTCGGCCTCAAGATCGTCCTCCTCGATGCAAGCGAGCGAAAAGGCGCGGGTAGCATCGCGGATCAGCGGGAACTGGGGCTTCAGGTCCTCGGGCGGAGGCGGACGATTCGCCTTGTATTCGGGGAAAATCGCGTTGCGGAACGAGGTTCCCGCCTTGTCGAGAATCACCGCGAGGTGGGTCGGTCCATCCGCTTTGTGGAGATCGTCGGCAAGCTTCCACAGCATGGTCGTATAGCCATAGACCGCGCCCACCGGCGTTCCTTGCGGATCGGTCAGCGGCGGCAGGCGGTGATAGGCGCGGAAGATATAGGCCGAACCATCGACGAGATAGAGATGCTGTTTGGGCTCCATGCCGGGCGTGTTAGCAAGAGTACGGCGCGGCGTCAGCTTGCTTCTCGAATTCGAGATTTGGCATGCCCGGCCCCACCATCGCCACAATTTGCCGCCAACAAGAAAATGCAATTTAGCGCTCCGCATATGCGACTAGCGCTTGCATCGGCGCGGCAACTTGATTAATTGGGCCGGAAGTCTACCGATAAGGTAGGCTTTCCGCACGGTCGTGTGCCGTGCGTGGTCCACTCGCTGTTCAAGGATTACAATTCATGCGCAAGATCGTTCTCGTTGCCGCCGCTGCCGGCGCTCTCGCTCTCTCGGCTTGCTCGAAGCCCGCCGATCAGGCTGCTGAAGCCGCTGGTGACGCCGCCGCCGCCGCGACTGAAGCCGCTGCTGTCGCGACCGACGCCGCTTCGGGCGCCGCCGACGCCGCTTCGGGTGCCGCCGACGCCGCTGCCGGCGCCGCTTCGGGTGCCGCTGCCGCTGCTTCGGGTGCCGCCGAAGGCGCCGCTGCCGCCGCTTCGGGCGCTGCCGACGCCGCCAAGGACGCGGCTGCTGCCGCTGGCGACGCCGCCAAGAAGATGTAATCTTCGCCTCAGGCGTAATTCAGGATCGGGCGCGCGGGGGCAACCTTGCGCGCCCTTTTCTTTGCGTGGCGAGAATGCAAGCTGATACGTGGCGGATACCGCCAGACTCAGCTATCGGTCTATCGGTAAATCAGCGCGAGGCGGAACGGCGCAGGCTTGACGCTTCGTAGAGATAGCCGTCGTAGAGTGTTCGCGCGATTTCGGCGATCCGCGCATCGCGATTGGGCTTGCCGCCCTGGCCCGTCACATAGATCGCCACGGCAATGGCGCGCCCATCGGGCGATTCGATGATGCCGATATCGCTTGCCGTGTTGGACAGCGTACCCGTCTTATGGGCGATGCGGACGCCTTCGGGCAACAGCCCGGGAATGCGGCGCTTGCCGGTTATGCAGCGTTGCATGGTGCCAAGCAGAACCGCGCGGCTTTCCTGGCTAAGCCAGCGGCCCTGATAGAGGCCGCTCAGCAGACGAACCATGGCCGTGGGAGTGGCGCTGTCGCGCGTGTCGATCGTGGTCGCGGGGTTCACTTCCCCATCGTCGCGCACCAGGGTGGCGATGTCGCGGTCGATCCGCATGCCGGAAATCCCCGAGCGTCGCAGCCATTCGTTGACCGCCTGCGGACCGCCCACCGCGGCGAGCAGCGCATCGGTCGCCTGATTGTCGCTGCGAGTAAGCGCAAGGTCGATAAGCCCGCCGGCGGAGATGTAGCTGCCTTGGCGGACCGGCGCTATCGCGGTCGAATACTTGCGCGACGGGACGGGCACCATCAGCGGGAACTGGTCGTTCAGCGAATAGCGCCCGGAATCGACCATATCGAGGAACGTCGCCGCGATCGCGACCTTGCTGGTGCTGGCCATCGGAAACGGCTGATCGCTCAACACCCCGATGCTGCGCCCGGTTACCAGATCGATCGCGGCAACGCCGATACGGCCGCGCTCGGCGCTGGCGAGCTGGGCGACCTGCTCTTCGAACCAGTTCGAATGGCTGCGCGGCGCCGAATAGGTCCGCGGGACAGCATAGGTCTGCACCGCGGACGGGACCGCGACGGGGGGCGGCGCCTGGCGCTGCTTGGCGAAAGTCTGGTCGAATACGCTTTCGACTTCCCCGGGCGCAGCCGCGCGTGCAGGGGACACAGGCGCGACAATCGCGGTTGCCAAGGCCAGCGCGCAAATCGCTTTTCGCGAAAATCGCATGATATGGTTCGTCTTCACAAACGGCACGCTACAGAAAACATCCTTTGCAAATCCTTAACGCCCAATCCTAACAGAGCAGGCAATGGCGTAAAAGAGTCTATCGACCAAGCGTCGCGCAACTGCGGGCAATTGCGTAAGTCCGCAGAGAATCACGGTTCGCGATCGCAATCAAGCGGCGCGGATAGGTAGTCCTGCGGCGGGACGCTCCTGGCCGAGAAGTTTCCAGCGCCAAATACGGCCGTTCAATCTCGGTCGGGAAGACCCAGGCCCGAACGGTCTCGTGTTGCATTGCTTATGCGGTTGACCGCCACACATGCCGGGCGGCGCAAGCCCCTGACTTTGCAAAAAAAGGGCCGGAGGATTGCTCCTCCGGCCCTTTTTGTCGGTTTGCTCGCGTGGCGCGGACTTTTAGAAGTCCATGCCGCCCATGCCGCCCATGCCGCCCGGAGGCATGCCCATGGCCGGCTTGTCGTCGGGCCGCTCGCTGATCGCGGCTTCCGTCGTGATCAACAGGCCCGCGACCGAGGCCGCATCTTGGAGAGCCGTGCGCACGACCTTGGTCGGGTCGATCACGCCGGCGGCGACCAGGTTTTCGTAGACGTCGGTCTGCGCGTTGAAGCCCCGGGTCTCGTCGTTTTCACGCAGCAGATTGCCGGCAACCACGGCGCCGTCATGGCCGGCGTTCTCGGCGATCTGGCGCAGCGGCGTCTGGATCGCCTTGCGGACGATGTCGATGCCCTTGGTCTGGTCGTCGTTGCCGCCCTTCATGCCGTCGAGCGCCTTGGTGGCATAGAGCAGAGCAGTACCGCCGCCGGGGACGATGCCTTCCTCGACCGCGGCGCGGGTCGCATGGAGAGCGTCATCGACGCGGTCCTTGCGCTCTTTAACCTCGACCTCGGACGCGCCGCCGACCTTGATCACGGCCACGCCGCCAGCAAGCTTGGCGAGACGCTCTTGCAGCTTCTCGCGATCGTAATCGCTGGTGGTGGTTTCGATCTGGGCGCGGATCTGCTCGATACGGCCCTTGATGTCGTCCGGATTGCCCGAGCCATCGACGATGGTGGTGTTATCCTTGTCGATGGTGACGCGCTTGGCCTCACCGAGCATGCCCAGCGTGACGTTCTCGAGCTTGATGCCGAGGTCTTCCGAGATCATCTCGCCGGCGGTCAGCGTGGCGATGTCGCCCAGCATGGCCTTGCGGCGATCGCCGAAGCCCGGCGCCTTGACGGCGGCGACCTTGAGCCCGCCGCGCAGGCGGTTGACCACCAGGGTTGCCAGCGCTTCGCCTTCGATGTCCTCGGCGATGATCAGCAGCGGACGGCCCGACTGCACCACGGCCTCGAGGATCGGCAGCATCGACTGGAGGTTCGACAGCTTCTTCTCGTGGATCAGGATGTAGGGGTTATCGAGCTCGACAACCATCTTCTCGGCATTGGTGACGAAGTAGGGCGAGAGATAGCCGCGGTCGAACTGCATGCCTTCGACGACATCGAGTTCGAATTCGAGGCCCTTGGCCTCTTCCACGGTAATCACGCCTTCCTTGCCGACCTTTTCCATGGCTTCGGCGATCTTCTCGCCCACTTCAACGTCGCCGTTCGATGAGATGATGCCGACCTGGGCGATCTCGGACGAGCCGGACACCGGCTTCGAGCGCTTGACCAGGTCTTCGACCACCTTGGTCACGGCCAGATCGATGCCGCGCTTGAGATCCATCGGGTTCATGCCGGCGGCAACGCAGGTCATGCCTTCGCGGACGATCGACTGGGCCAGCACCGTGGCGGTGGTGGTGCCGTCACCGGCCTGGTCGTTGGTCTTGGAGGCGACTTCGCGCAGCATCTGCGCGCCCATGTTCTCGAACTTGTCCTTCAGTTCGATTTCCTTGGCGACGGTGACGCCGTCCTTGGTGATGCGCGGAGCGCCGAAGCTCTTGTCGATGACGACGTTGCGGCCCTTGGGGCCGAGCGTGACTTTCACCGCATTGGCGAGGATATCGACACCGTTCAGAATGCGTTCGCGCGCGTCGCGCGAAAAGCGTACGTCCTTGGCAGCCATTGTCTTGGTTCCTTATGAGATGGGTTGGGTGAAAGCGATGTCTCAGGCGATCACGCCGAGAATGTCGCTTTCCTTCATGATCAGCAGGTCTTCGCCATCGACCTTGACTTCGGTGCCCGACCACTTGCCGAACAGCACGCGGTCACCGGCCTTGACGTCGGGCTTGATGCGATCGCCGTCTTCATTGTAGGCGCCTTCGCCGACCGAGATGATTTCGCCTTCGGCCGGCTTTTCCTTGGCGCTATCGGGAATGATGATGCCGCCGGCGGTCTTTTCCTCGGCCTCGATGCGGCGCACGAGCACGCGGTCGTGCAACGGACGAAACTTCATGGGAGTCTTCCTCTTCCAGTGAATGGTGGACACGAAACAAATGTTAGCACTCCCCCATGGAGAGTGCCAGCGGTGGCCATATGGGTAGGCGTTCATCCGCCGTCAAGGCGATTCCGCGCGAAAAATTTTGGTGCGGTTTGAATCACCTCAGCCCGGGACCAGCCGCAACGCCTCGCGCCGGTGCCAGCGCCAGAGCAACAATCCGGCAACCACGACAAGGCCCACTGCCAGGCCGATCCAGATTCCAAGACCCGCCATCGGCGTGAAGAACCCGAGCAGGATCGCTGTGCCGAAGCCGGGCAGCCAGTATCCCGAAATGGCGATGACCATCGGCATGCGCGTATCCTGCAAGCCCCGCAGCGCCCCGGCGGCGACAGCCTGAACGCCATCGAACAACTGGAAAGCCGCGGCCACCGCGAGGAACTGCACAGCAAAAGCAATCATCGCGGCATTGGCCGGAGCAGCCACATCGACATAAGCCGAGATAATCGCATGCGGGAACAGCAACATCGCCGCCCCACCGGCAATCTGGAATCCAAGGCAGGCGACCACCGCCGCCCAGCCCGCGCGGCCCATCGCGGTGGGATCGCACCCGCCGTAATGGTAACCCACCCGTATCGTCGCGGCTTGGGCGATGCCGAAGGGTATCTGGAAAAACAGCCCCGCGACCTGAAATGCGATGGCATGTCCGGCGAGCGGAGCCGAACCGATCAGGCCCATGAGAAAAGTAGAGCCGCCGAACAGGCCGCCTTCCGCCAGAACAGTCAGCGAAATCGGTGTGCCCAGCGCCGCGATCTCGCGCAGCCGCTGCCATTCGGGGCGCCACCAGCGGCCGAACACGCGGTAGCGGCGCAAGCGGCGATCGGCACGGATCACCGCGCAATAGACGATCAGGGTCGCCAGCGAAGTGATAACGGTCGAGATGGCGGAGCCGGCAAGCCCCAGCGCGGGCGCGCCGAAATTGCCGAAGACCAGAGCATAGTTGCCCAGCGCATTGACGATCAGGGCCAGGACCATGATGCCCGTGGCGAAAATCGGCCTTCCCAGCGCCGCGACGAAAATTCGCAGCACATTGCAGGCGATCTGGGGAATCACCGCCAGCCCGAGCAGGGCAAGGAACGGCCCTGCCTGCGCCGCGATGCGGGGTTCCTGCCCCGTCGCCAGCAGGATCGCCTCGCCCGCCTGGCAAATGCCCATCGCGGCCGAGCCGAGGACCAGCGCCAGCCACAGCGCCATGCGCAGCGAACGGCGGACCTCGCGCACGGCATGATTCCGGCGCCCCAGCTCGGCGGCGATCAGCGGAGCGACCGCGCCGGTCAGGCCCGAGAAGGCCCAGACCATCAATCCGACCAGCGAAGTCGAAAGGCTCGCCGCCGCCAGCGGTTCCTCACCCAGACGGGCGACGAAAATCACGTCCACGGCATAGATCGCCATTTGCAGCAAGTTGGCCAGCGCCAGTGGCGCCGCGAGCCGCAGCGTCGCGCCGAGTTCGGCGCGAAACGGAGAAGGGGCGGTCACGTGCGGCATGAAGCCGGCCGGATTAGGCGAAATGGCCGGGGATGTAAAAGCCGCGCCGGGTGCGGGCCCTATGTACTGGCGAACCGGATTAAATCGATGTAGCCCTACCGGCAGCGCCCGTCAGCAGGCGCGCTCTGGAGAGAAACGGTCCATGCGTGAAACCGTATCCGCGACCTCGCCAATTCTCGGCTGCTTCGAACTGGTGCAGACCGGACCGGTCGCCTTCACCGGCCCATCGCTGTTCGAAGAGCAGAGGCCGGTCGTGTTCGGCGGGCAGATCATGGGCCAGATGATCGTGGCGGCCTCGCGTTTCGAGCCGGCCAAGCAGGTCAAATCGCTGCACGTCATTTTCGCCCGGGCGGGGAACGTTTCGCGCCCAGTCGAAATCGCGCTCGATCCCTTCCAGTCGGGCCGGGCCTTCGGCTCGATCGAGGCGACCGCTTCGCAGGGCGACCGCTTGCTCAGCCGGGGGCTGATCCTGATGGACGCGGGCGAAGGCGACGTCATCCGCCACCAGACGCCCGAAAAGCCCTACGGCGACCCGCTCGCATGCCCCGAAGCCGTTTCGGCCGACCATGGCGGCGTCGATGTGCGGATCGTCGATGGGGTCGATCTGATGACCACGGCGGTCACCGGTCCGCCCGAACTCGGCGTCTGGATCCGGTTCCGCCAGGCGCCCGGCGATCCGGCGATCCACCAGGCGCTGCTTTCCTGGTACACCGACCCGTTCCTCATCGCTTCGGCCATGCGCCCGCACGATGGCGTCGGCCAGGTTCAGGCGCACGAATCGCTGTCGACCGGCGTCATCACCCATACGCTGACGTTCCATGAAAGCTTCCGCGCCGATGAGTGGCTGCTGATCGCCAACAAGAGCCTGCACGCCGGCGGCGGGCGGAGCTATGGCGAGGGCCATGTCTTCACCGAAGCGGGCCGGCTTGTCGCTTCCTTCACCCAGACCAACATGATCCGCCATTTCCGAGCGGACGCTGCCCGCGGGCGGGATGCGGGCGCGATGTAGGCGATGGCGAGCTTGCAGGAACTCGCGGCGAAGGCGCTGGCACACGGCGGCGGCGATCCGGGAATCGAATTCGCGGGCGAGTGGCTGAGCTGGGACCAGTTTCACCAGGCCGGACGCACGGTCCTGCGCCTGATCGGCGAGAGCGGCGCCGATGCCCGTGCGCCGGTGCTGTTCATCGCGCGCAACACGCCGGCGGCATATTCCGCCTTCGTCGCGCTGATCGCCGCCGGGCGGACAATCCGCATGGTCTATTCCTTCCAGTCGGCCGAAGCCAAGGCCGCCTATGCCGAACAGCTCAAGGCCGGCATCGTCATCGCCGGCGAAGAGGATTTCGGCGAGGAATTGCGCGCGGCGGCGAGCAAGCGTGGCGCTGCGGCGATCGCGCTCTCGGCAAGAGAGGCCTGGGCTCTTCCTGGCCTTGAGCGCTCGACCGCGCCGCCCGATCCCGGCGCCCCCGGCGAACCTGTCATCGAAATCCAGACCAGCGGCACCACCGGCCTGCCCAAGCGCTTCCCTGTTACCTTCGCCAAGGCGCACGAGGCCTTTATCCAGCGCGGCGCGCTGGGCGGCGCCTTGGGCGATACCGGCGCACTGCCCCCTGCCCTGCTGTACACCGCGCTCGGCAATGTTTCGGGGATGATCGGCGCATTGCCGGCGCTGGTGCTGGGCATGCGGATCATCCTGCTCGACCGCTTCAGCCTCGACGCCTGGCGCGATTATGTTCGCCGCTACCGCCCGGTGCGGATGGGGCTTCCGCCGGCGGCTTTCCGCATGCTGCTCGATGCCGATGCACCTGTCGACGAGCTTTCCAGCATCAAGGTGCTGATTGCCGGCTCCGCCCCGCTCAATCGCGATGTCCAGCGCGAATTCGAGGCGCGCTATGGCATCGACGTGCTGCTGGCCTATGGCGCGACCGAGTTCCTCGGCACGGTCGCCTCGATGTCTCCGCAGTTGATCGCCGAATGGGGCGAAAGCAAGTACGGCAGCGTCGGCCGCGCGGTTTCCGGGGTGCAACTGCGCATCGCCGATCCCGATACCGGCGCGGTGCTCGGCCCCGGAGAGCAAGGCGTGGTCGAGGCCCAGGTCGATGTGGTCGGCCCCCACTGGATCCGCACCGCCGATCTCGCGGTGCTCGACGAGGACCAGTTCCTGTTCATGCGCGGCCGGGCGGACGGGGCGATTGTCAGGGGCGGGTTCAAGCTGCTCCCCGAAACCATCGAGCACGCACTCCTGTCGCATCCCGCAGTCGCGGCCGCTTCGGTGGTCGGCGTGCCCGACCGGCGGCTGGGCGAGGTTCCGGGGGCGGCGATCCAGCTCAAGAGGGGCGTCGCGCCGCCCGGAACCGGCGAGCTGGAAGCGCATCTGCGCGAACGCTTGCTCGCCACGCACATCCCGGTGCACTGGCGCTTCGTCGACGATCTGCCGCGGACCCAATCGGTCAAGACCGACCGGGGCGCGGTGGCGCGGCTGTTCGCGGAATAGCGGGGCCGCGTCAGGCAGCGGCCCAGGCGCGCCAGGCGAAGGCAGCGGCCAGCGCCAACGCCACCCAGGCAGCGACAACCAGGGCGCCGCCGATTGGCGAGCGCGACAGCGCAAGCTCGCGCGCTTCTTCGCGCAGTTCGGCCAGAAGCGCGGGCGGAATCATGGCCTTGACCAGCCATATGCCCAGCGGCAGCAAGAGCAGATCGTCGATCAGGCCCAGCACGGGAATGAAATCGGGGATCAGGTCGATCGGCGAAAGCGCATAGGCGACCACCAGCGCGGCCACCCATTTCGCCGCCAGCGGCACGCGCCGGTCGCGCGCCGCCAGCCACAGCGCCGCGACATCGCGCTTGAGCGAATTGGCCCAGTCTCTCAGCAGGCGCAGCATGCGCTTAAGCCTACAAGCCTGTCGCCCGAACGAAAAGGGCGGCCAGATGGAGACCGCCCTTTCGCGACTGGCTTATTTGCCCGGCTTCAATCCTTTGGCGGCCAGCCAAGCGCCTCCCGCCCGGTGAAATCGTGCTGCGCCTTTTCCTGCAGCGGATGGAACCGCGCGGCCTGCACGTCGCGGAACAGCCGTTCCAGCCCAGTCTTGCGGTAGAACGCCTGCCCGCCGGCAAGTTCCATCGCCTTGGTCACCGCGCCAATCGCATGACGACCGGTGAGCGTGCGGCAGGCCATGGCGGCGCTGGTGGTTTCCGGACCCGGCGTCCCATCCTCGGCAATGGCGATCGCGCGCGCGTGCGCGAGGCGCGCGGAAAGCAGCTCGTTTTCGAGTTCACCCGCGATTTGCGCGACAAGCGGATCGGGCGACTTTCTGGCCGCGATCGCCATCGCCCGGTCGCGCGCTTCCTCGGCCAGGCCGAGATAGGCGGCGTAGATCGGGGCGAAGGCGATCTTGGAGATGACATGGAACAGCATATGCCATTCGCCCACCGGACGCCGGCCGCTGATCGCCGCTTCGGGCACGAACACGTCGTCGAATACAATGTCGTTCGAGCCTGTGCCGCGCATGCCAAGCACTTGCCAGGTCGATACGTGGGAAACGCCCTCGCCGCGCAAGGGAAGCGCGAAGTGCAGCACCACTCGGCCTTCACTGGAATCGTCGAGCACAGCGCTGGTGACTAGCAGATCGCCCATCGGCGACCCGCTAGCGAATGGCTTGCGTGCCTTTATGAAATAGCCGCCATCCACGATCGTGGCCGTGCCGCCGCTATCGAGCCAGTCGCCGCCGCCGCTCGAGACCAGAACCAGATCATCGACCGCGACTCGCTTGAGCAGGCCTTCTGTCGGCGCACCCTGATGTTCGCGCCGCCAGGCTGCCACGGCGACGATGTGGCTATGCATGGCGAAGGCCAGCGCCGTCGAGCCGCAGCCGCGGGCGAGCGCGCGGATCGCTTCGCACATGTCACGGACTGACGCCCCGCCGCCGCCCAGTTCCCCGGGTACCAGCGCCTTGAAGAAGCCGGCTTGTTTCAGCAGGGCGAAGCCCTCTTCGACGAAGCTGTCCTCGGTGTCGTGCCGGTCCGCGTGATCCGCCAATTCGGTGGCGATGACACGAGCCTCGGCGGGCCAGTCCTTCGGGACGGTGCGGGTTTTCATTTGAACGAGCATGTAGTCTCTCCTCCGTCTGGATTGGAGTTGGAATACCGCCGTACCGCCCGCCGTATCCAGTTCAGATAGTGAAGCGCGCTAGTACAGAAACTGAACTCGCCATCGGGCAGGGCCGGGCGTATGTTGACGATGGAGGGAATTGCCGATGGCCGAACAGACCTATCACCAGTTCTGCCCCGTCGCCATGGCTTCGGAACTGCTCTGCACGCGCTGGACGGTTGTCTTGCTGCGAGAGCTGCTGTGCGGCCCCAGCCGGTTCAACGAGCTGCGGCGCGGCGTGCCGCGCATGTCGCCCGCCCTGCTTGCGCAGCGGCTCCGCGAGCTGGAGGAAGCTGGAATTGTCGAGCGCCGCCCTTCGCCGCGCGACCGCGCGGTTTACGAATATCAGCTCACCCCGGCAGGTCAGGAACTCAGGCCGGTCATCGAAGGCATGGGCCGCTGGGGCCAGCGCTGGATATCCGGAGCACTTTCGCTGGAAAAGCTCGATGCGCAGCTGCTGATGTGGGACATGCGCCGCAACCTGCGCATCGATCCGCCGCCGCAAGACCTCAAGGTGATCCACTTCACTTATCCCGACGCACCCCAGCGCGATCGCAAATGGTGGCTGGTGGTCAGGCCGGACGAGCCGGTCGATCTTTGCTCGGTCGATCCGGGGCTCGATGTCGATCTCTATGTCCGCGCCGAGCTACGCGCGATGACGGCGATCTGGATGGGCCTGGATACCTTTGCCGCAGCCCGGGATGGCGGGCGGCTAACCGCAACCGGTGACGAGCGTCTCGCCTCGACCATGGCGAAATGGCTGCTGCTCAGCCCCTTCGCCGCCGAACCCAAGCTGGTCGCCTGAACAAACGAAAAGGGCGGTCCGCAAGGACCGCCCTTCGCTGTTTCGAAAGCCAGAACAGCTTACTTGATCTCGACGGTGCCGCCGGCGCCCTCGACCTTGGCCTTGATCTCTTCGGCTTCGGCCTTGTTGACGCCTTCCTTGATCGCCTTGGGCGCGGCTTCGACCAGCGACTTGGCTTCGGTCAGGCCGAGCTGGGTGATGGCGCGCACTTCCTTGATGACGGCGATCTTGTTGCCGCCGTCGCCGGTGAGGATGACGTCGAATTCGGTCTGTTCCTCGACCGCCGCGGCAGCGGCAGCCGGAGCAGCCGACACGGCGACGGCGGCTGCGGCGCTAACGCCCCACGCCTCTTCCAGCGCCTTGGCCAGATCGGCCGCCTCGAGGACGGTCAGCTTCGAAAGTTCTTCAACGAGTTTGGCGATATCGGCCATGATGTTTCACTCCTGATTGGGTTGTGCCCGGAAACTCCGGGCGAAATCGCTTGAACTGTCCTAAGCGGCTTCTTTCGCGGCATAGGCGCCGAAGACGCGCGCCAGCTTCGCCGCCGGAGCGGTGGAAAGCTGGGCGATCTTGGTCGCCGGAGCCTGAATGAGGCCGACAAGCGTGCCGCGCAGTTGATCCAGCGAAGGCATCGAGGCGAGCGCCTTGACCCCTTCCGCGTTCAGAACCAGCGCTCCCATCGAACCGCCGACGATTTCGAGTTTATCGTTCGTCTTGGCGTATTCCACGACGGCCTTTGCCGCGGCGATGGGATCGACCGAAGTCGCCAGCGCCGTCGGCCCGATGAGGAATTCATCGATGCCTTCGTAGGACGTGTTCTTGATGGCAAGCTTGGCAAGACGGTTCTTCGCAACCTTGTAGGCCGCACCGGTATCCCGCATCTTGTTCCTGAGCGTCGTGGCGTCCGCCACGCTCAGGCCGAGGTTGCGGGTGACGACCACCACGCCCGCCTCGGCGAAGACCGCGTTCAGCGATGCGACCGATTCGGCTTTCTGCGAACGATCCATGCCTTACTCCTTCACAAATGGCCGTTTGGGGTAACCCCCGCGCAGCCGGCTACGTTTGACCGTGCCGCCCCATAACGATTGGGGGACGGCAAGGCCGAGTCCGTGCGATGGGGAAGGAGTGCGCCGAAACGCGCTTGGGACACCGCGCTCATCGAGAGCGTGAAACCCGGAGTATCTCTTTTCCCCGTCTAGGCTGGAAATTAAGCGCCCCCTAAGGCGCGCACCGGCTGTCTCGGACGGATGACCAGCGCTCGCGCACCGGCCGGAGCGGGCCATTGGCTGATCGGGTGGGCGGTGTCAAGCAGAGTCAGCCGAACGCACGGGCTGGCGCTTGCGGCGAATCAATGCTTTAACCCGCTCGCACAACAAGATTCCATCGTTACGACGGGGACGCTCGATGGACGAATCGCTGGTGAGGATAGCCGAGCAGAACTCGGTCGAAAAAATCATTCGCGCGGCCAAGATCGCCGCCTATCCGCTTGGGGTCAAGGCGGGCACCTTCCATCTGACCGCGCCGCATGCCTCGCAGACCGGTCCCAAGGTGGTAATCGCCGCGTTCGGCTACGACCGCGAATGGGTAACCCGCTATCGCGATCCGAAGATCCGAAAGAACGATCCGGTTCCCGATCATGTCATGCGCACCGGCCGGGTAATGACCTATGCCGAGGCGCTGGCCGAACTGGCGCCGACACCGGCCCAGTCGGATTTCGTCGAGAGCTGCCGCGCCATTGGCATGATCGAGGCGATGGCCATGCCGATCTACGGGCCGTTCGACTTCGATACCTTCGCCACGTTCTCGCTGGGCAGGCCGTTCGGCCCGGAGGATGCGGGCATCGTCAACCGCATTGTTGCGATCGTCGAAGTCTCAAACCGGCGTATCGCCCAGTTGCTCGAAAACCGCACCGCGATCGACATCCCGCTGTCGGATCGCGAGGCCGAAGTGCTGCACTGGATCGGCCTGTCGAAATCGAACGGCGACATCGCGACCATCCTCGCCATCTCGCCGGCGACGATCGATACCTATGTCCGGCGGCTGTTCGCAAAGCTCGGGGTGAACGACCGGATCGCCGCGGCGGTGCAGGGCATCAGGCTCGGCCTGATCCGCTATTGAGCGGAATCGGCCTCACGCTTCTTTAACCAAAGTTGAACAGGCATTGCAGCCACTTGTCCCCCACCACCGGGACAAGAGTTTCGCCGCGGCCCCCGCTATTGCATCCTCCAACGGAATTCGTCGCGCGAAGTGCGGTCGGGGGATCCCCTACCGGACCTCCGTCCGGCAGGGGTAGGGCAGGGGTCGCAAATGCCTGCCCGCGGCGGGTGTATTTCCTGGGAGAGCGCGTTCACGGGTCGCCGTTCTTCCGGGGGATCGCCCGCCGTTTTGCTTTTCGAGTTGCGCTGGGCCCCCCGATCGGAAACTTCAATGCCGGCTGAAATTCGTTCTTGCACCCACTCCGGGACAAACTCTCACAGTTCGATCCAGATTTTCACCCTGGCCGGCGGAATGCCGTAGACAGATGCAATCTGTTCGCGGCTGCGGGCAATGAGACCTCCGAAGTCCGGAGCGCGCGGGTCCTGGACCAGCTCGTCGCGTGTAACACCCAGCAACTCGGCAAGCGCGGAGACGCGGCTATCGACCGGTCGCGCCTTGCCATGCTCCCAGGCCCATACCGTCGGCTTGCTGACGCTTAGGTGCCTGGCGACATGCGCCAGGGTCAGCCCGCGATTGATCCGCAAGCGCTGCAGGCGCTGGCCGAAGCTCGCATCGGGTCCGGCGCTCTCGCCCGGACTTTGACCGGCCTCGCTGCGCAATTCCACCGCGCTCAGAGTCGCTTGCGTCAGCAGCTGGGCGAACTGGCACCCGAAAAACCGATCGCTGCGCCAGACTACGGTCGCCCAGCATTCGCCAGCGAGCGGCAAGTCGATGGCAATTCGTTCGCCTTCGGCAAGTTCGGCCCGGGTTTCGATCAGCAGGCCGGTCGCCGAGATATTGTGAATGCTTACCTCGGTGACATTGCCCGCGGCGATTGCTCCGGTCGTCTTCAACCGCAAGGTACGGCGCGCGTCGCGCTGCCTGGCCCCTGCCTCCGCGGCTTCTTCGAGATGGGCTGCGATCGTCATCGAACCGTCTAACCCGCCTGGTCCGGACCGCGAACGGGCGCGGCCTTGAGCAATGTGGCGCTGATCGCCGGGCGCGAAACCGGCTCGGCGAATTCGCAGCCGTGGAGCGTCACCCGCTTCCACACGACCCGCGCTTCGACCGGTCCCGCCTCGGGCAGATCGACCGTGAACCTGTCGCCTACTCTCAGCGCATGGCTGGTGTGCATCAAGAAGCCAGCCGGAGACAGGTCGAGCACGACCGCGCCCGAAGGACCGCGCGCGTCGGCCAGATTGGCCTCGAAACGAAGCTGCAGCCGCTGCTTGCGGCGTTTTTCCGCGAAGCCGTCCTGCCCCGTCACGGGGACATCGGCAAACTCCGCGATCAGGCCATTCCAACTCATCCGCAAACTCCGTCCCCCTCGGGCGGTGTTCCGGAAGTGAGTTAACCAGTGGTAAAAATTCGCGGCCTATCCGGCAGACTGTGGTTCTGGTGCGTCAAGGCCCCGCCCCGCCCAGCTTGCGGTGATCCCAGCTGATCGTCTTGCCGGCATGGACCACCACGACAATCCGCTTGCGCGCCATCTTCCCGGTCATGGCGTCGAGCTGTTCGCGCGTCTGTCCCGGAAAATGATGATCAAACAGCGCCCGCATCAGCACGTGGAGCCGCTCGCCTTCCTCGACCAGTTCCGCCCGCCCCTGGATCGAGACCCCGCGCAGCTCGGAATATTCCTGCCCCGCCTCGCATAGCACGGCGATGCGCGGATCGCGGCGCAGGTTCATCACCTTCTGCGATTTGCCATAGGTCTCGAAGATGACATTGCCCTCATGCACGGTGTACCACAGCGTCGTCAGATGCGGCTCACCCTGCGGGCCGAGCGTCGCCACTTGCAGACTCTTGCACTCGGCGAACAGCGCGGCGATTTCCGCTTCGTTCATCCGGATGGCGTCGCGGCTCTTGGCCATCAGCTTATCGCCTTCAGATAGTCCAGCCGCCCTTCCGCACCTTCCTGCTTCAGCGAAACCAGATCGAGCTGGAATTCGATCTCCTCCATCGGCGTCTGGACCCGGGGGTTGCCGGTCCAGTAGACCACCCGGCAAACCCGTTTTTCGATGCGCCAGCCGCCAGCGGTGCGCACCCAGGTGTCGTCGTAATAGCCGGTGCCGTCCCACACCGGCGGATCGCCGGCGGCGTGGCGGATCAGGCGCCACATGCCGTAAGTGTGCGAATGGGCCTCGTCGCCCTGAACCTCGACGAGGTGGTTGGTCATGACGTGCTGGGTGGCGTCGAACAACTCGTGGAACGAGCCGAAATCGCGCTTGAAGCTATCCCGGTCGCGCCAGTGCGAGGTGGCGCCGTAATCGGCATCGACGTGCTCGGTAAAAATGCGGTCGAACAGGTCCCAACGCTGGGTGTCCATGGCGAGGCCATAGAGGTTCAGGATCTGGATGATGTCGTTGCGGTCGGACATTTTTCTTCCTTTCTCCCCTCCCGCTTGCGGGAGGGGTCGGGGGAGGGCTTGTTTGGTGAGGCTTGATAACACGCCCTCCCCTAGCCCCTCCCGCAAGCGGGAGGGGATTGATTGCTAAACCGGCAGCGAGACCTCGGCCGTGCCTTTCAAAATCGTCTCCCCGGTCTGCGTCGTCATGGTGGTCTTCACCCGCACCATCGGTATGCCGAATTCGGTCTTGTCGAGCTTCTCCACCACTTCGCCATCGACATAGGCGACATCGCCCTCGAAAGCCGGGCTGCGGAACTGGGTCTTGCTGTGCCAGACATAGCCCTGCTGCCCGGCCCAGTAGGCCACGTAATCCATGTGCCAGGCGTTCATCGACGAGCCGTAGCCATAGATCCCGCCCATGCCGACATTCTCGGCCTTTTCGGGGTTGATGTGGCCAGAGCTTGGCCCGTGATGCAGCCCGTCGCCGTGGCGCGGGTCGATCTTGCGCATGTCGTGGTCGTAGGTCATGTCCTCGGCGAAACCGGCGTCGTCTTTGGCCGGATCGTGATAGCCTTCGGGCGGGTTCCAGCGCCAGGTGCCCCAGATGTTCTGCTTGTGCGCCCGGCATTCGAGCGCGAAGGTCACCCGGCTGTGGGGGCCGATGACGCGGCGGGGCAGCGTGTCGCCGACTTTGACATGGGCATAGGCGGGCGACTTGCCCTCGCGGTTCGACAGTATCCATTCTAGCCTGAGCTTGTTGACTTCCTCAAGCTCCGCGTGTGTCCAGGCCTTGGGCGAGCGGTTCTCCTTGCCATAGACCCTCCGCTTGTTGGCTTCCTCGATCAGGTAACGGATCGAAGTCGCCCGTTCCTTGGCGATCAGCGCGCCGTTCTGGTTGCGGTGAACGGTGTCGCCGTCGGCAAACATGGTCGGGCCGGCGAAGGCGGTATCGGTCACCTTGTAGCCGGCGAAGCTGCGTTCCTGCGTCAGGTGATCGCCGGGACGCACGTGGTTGCCGTAGAACCACCATTCCTCGCCGGCGAAGATCAGATGGCTGCCCGGAATCTTGCCGACACAGCTAGGATGGCAGCCGTGGCCATAGTCCATCGCCACGGTAAAGCTCTGCGGCGCGACCAGGCCGCCAAACCGCGAATCATGCGCGAACTGCTGGTCCCAGTGCAGTGGGTTGGCATAGTCCATCGCCTGCACCCAGCGGCGGATGTCGGTGGCGCTGCACGGATCCCACATCTCGGCGAAAACGATCGGCTTGCCGATCCACTTGTCGACGTCGCTGGTATCGAGCGCGCTGTTGGGGATGCTCATGGGGTTCCACTCCGTTTGCGCCAAGCGGTATGATTGTCCCCGCGGCGGCGCAAGCGCTCAATGGTCTGGACAGGGCACCCGCCGCAACGCACAAGCGATATCCGCATCCCGGGAGAGTCGGCCATGGCTTCGAGCGAAGTGGCGATCGCCAATCTTGTCTACCGCTATGCCGAACTGATCGATTCAGGCGACCTCGAAGCCACCGCGCGGCTGTTCGCCCATGCCCGCGTTTACCTCGGCCCCGAACTGGGCGAGATCGACGCGGACGGTGTCCTGGCGCTGTGGCGCAAAAGCTTTATTTTCCACGAGAATGGCTCGCCGCGCTGCAAACATGTCATCACCAACCCGATCATCGAGGTCGATGAGGAGGCGGGCACCGGCAGCTGCCGGACCTATTACACGGTGATGCAGCAAGCCGGAGACGGCCCGCTCGAAGCAGTGATCTGCGGGCGTTATCACGACGAGTTCGAGCGGGTGGACGGCACTTGGCGCTTCAGCCGCCGCGACTACAGCCTGCACGATCTGCCGGGGGACCTGAGCCGGCATTCGAAGACATTCGGCGCCCGATAGAGGAGAAAGACCCATGGCCAGCGTTGCGCAATTGAAACGGTCGATGAGTGAAGAGGAACGCCAGGCCCGCGTCGAACTGGCCGCCGCATTCCGCCTCGCGGCGCTGTTCGGCTGGGACGACCACGTCGCGACCCACATGTCGGCGCGGCTGCCGGACGGCTCGTTCCTGATGAATCCGTTCGGGCTTATGTTCGAGGAGATCACCGCAAGTTCGCTGATGCGCATGACGCTCGACGGCGAAGTACTGGAGATGCCCGAGGGGCTGATGCTGAACCCGGCGGGCTTCGGAGTGCACAGCGCGGTGCTGATCGGACGGCCGGATATGAATTCGGCGATGCATTTTCACACGCAGGACGGCGTGGCGGTGTCGGCGCTCAGCGAGGGGCTGCTGCCGCTCAGCCAGAACGCGCTCAATGTGTGCATGGACGTCGGCTATCACGACTTCCAGGGCGTGGTGGACGCCGAGCGCGAGCGCGAAAGTCTGGGGCGCGATCTTGGCGCCAAACACATGCTGCTGCTGCGCAATCACGGCACGCTTTCCTGCGGTCGCTCGATCGCTTCGGCGTTCTACCGCATCTACACGCTGGAATGGGCCTGCACCGCCCAGGTCCGCACCCTGTCGATGGGCCGCGAGCTGGTGATGCCCTCGCAGGACGTTATCGGAAACATGATGCAGGTTCAGAACCCCGGCTGGGTCGATGGCTTCGCCGAAGAGCGCTTCTTCCCGGCGATGCTGCGCAAGGCGGCGCGCGAGTGCCCTGGGTATGACGATCTATGATTGGGCGCTGAGCCAATAAATAGGGCCAATAAATAGGGACAGTCCCTATTTATTTGGCAGGGCATAGGCGATGACATGGTCGCCGATCGTCGTGCCGAGCACCGAATGCCCACCCGCCGCGATGACAACATACTGCCGCCCGGTCCTGTCCGAAACATAGCTCATCGGCGCCGCCTGGCCGCCTGCGGGAAGCCGCGCGCGCCAGACTTCCTTGCCGCTCTTCGTATCGAAAGCGCGGATGTAGTCGTCCACCGCCGCGCCGATGAACAACAGGCCGCCGCCGGTCGCCACGGAGCCGGCGATATTGGGCGCGCCCGGCACGGCGATCCCGAGCGGGGCCATGTCCTTCGAAGTGCCGAACGGCTGCTGCCACTTGATCTTGCGCGAAGCGAGGTCGATCGCGGTCAGCCGGCCCCAAGGCGGGGCATTGCACGGTATGCCAAGCGGGGAGAGCATGTCGACCGGATTGGCGGCGAAGGGCGTGCCGCGCTGGGGCGAGAACGACCGGTTCGCAGGCGCGGCCTGGCCCTTCAGCTCCCCCTGCGGGATCAGCTGCATCGTCATCGCCAGGTGCGAGCTGTTAACGAACATGGTCTTGCCGGCATCGCCAATCGAGACAGAGCCCCAATCCATCGCCCCGAAGTTGCTGGGGTATTGCAGGTTGAGCCCGGTCGATGGCGGAGTGAAGCGTCCGGCGTAATTGGCCGAGCGGAAGCGGATGCGGCACCACAGCTGATCGAGCGGCGTCGCGCCCCACATGTCGCGTTCGTGCAGCACGTCGCTGGGCAGCGGCGAGGGGAATCCTGACGAGACCGGCTGTGTCGACGCATAGCGTTCGCCGGGGATCGCGCCCTTGAGCACCGGGCGCTCGGTAACCTCGGTCAGCGGCGTGCCGGTCCGGCGGTCGAGGATGAAGATCTCGCCCTGCTTGGTCGGCACCGCCAGCGCCGGTGTGGCGCCGCCGCCCGGCATGGGCAAGTCGAACACCACCGGCTGCGAGCCGATGTCGTAGTCCCACAGGTCGTGATGCACGGTCTGGAAATGCCAGCGCCGCTTGCCGGTGCGGCTGTCGAGCGCGACAATCGCGCTCGAATAGCGGTCATCCTCGGCGGTGCGGTGCATGCCGACATAGTCGGGCGTGGCATTGCCCATCGGCACGTAGATCAGACCGAGCTCGGGATCCGCGCTCATCACCGTCCAGCTGTTGGGCGAGCCGCGGGTATAGTGCTCGCCCTGCTTGGGCATCCAGTTCTCGTCCTTGGCCCCCGCGTCGAACGACCAGCGCAACTTGCCGGTGACAAGGTCGTAGCCGCGAATCACGCCCGAGGGCGACCTGGTTTCCTGCCCATCGAGCACGAAGCCGCCGATCACCGCGGCGCCATTGGCGATGGCGGGCGGCGAAGTGACCGAGTAGAATCCGTCCTTGGCGACGCCGAGCCCGTCCTTGAGCCGGACCTGGCCGTTCTCGCCGAAACCCGGGCAGGGCGTTCCGGTTAGCGCATCGAGCGCGATCAGGCGGGCATCGAGCGTCGCCGTGACGATCCGTTTGGCGCACAGGCCCTCACCGCCGGTCTCGGCGTAGGAAAGGCCCCGGCAGGCTAGGATCGCGGCGTTCTTCAAGTCGATTTTGGGATCGTGGCGCCACTTGACCGCTCCGGTATCGGGATCGGCGGCGATGACCTGGTTGTGCGGCGTGCAGATGTAGAGGAAATCGCCGACCTTGAGCGGCGTCGCCTCGAACACATGCGCGGCGCGCTGTTTGGGGTAGGCGGAGGGCACGTCGCCGGTGCGCAGCGACCAGGCCGGTTCGAGCGAGCCAGCGTTGGCGGGAGTGATCTGGTTCGCCCGGACGAACCTTGCGCCGCCCTGGGTCTGGCCGAAGGCGGTCCAGTCCTCGGCCTGAGCCGGTGCGGCCGGCCCGGCAAGCATCCCGCCTTCGGTGGCGGGCAGGCGGGTGAGCGAGAACAGGAATGCTCCGCCCGCGATTGCCGCGATGACCGCCGCGCTCCAGGCAAGATTGCGCCTGGTTCCGCCCGCGAACAACCGGTGGACGATCGCGAGCACAGCGAACGCGGCCGGTCCCGCGATCCGGGGCATCAGTTGCCAGAAATCGGCGCCAACCTCGGCAAAAGCCCAGATGCAGGTGGCGGCGAAGACCAGCAGATAGACCTGCATGCCGCGCGCGGCCCGGCCGGTCAGGTAAAGCCATGCAGCGATCAGGCAGCCGATCCCGGCAAGGAGGTAGTAAGCCGATCCGCCAAGTAACAGCAGCCAGCCGCCTCCGCCGGCAAGGCACAGTCCGATCAGGCCCAGCAGCACGCCCAGCGCCAAGGCGCCCCAGCCGCGCTTCGCTTTGACTTCCCCAGCCATGGCGAATCCCCTCTCCGCCGCGATCAAGCATCACCAACCGCCATCTGGCAAGCCACAACAGCGTCCAATGCTTGCGCCCGCCGCTCCGCGCGGGCATGAGCGGCGTGAAACTCGTCCAAGGGAGAGAACAGATGGACCTCGAAGTCGCGATCCTTTCGGCCAAGAACGGCGATGCCACGGGCTTGGTCAAGGCGATGGCGGACGGCGGCACCGCCGGGCTGCTGTCATGCCCCGGCTGCAACAAGGTGACGATCCTGCCAGGCGTCGAGAACCCTGGCAATGTGCTGTTCCTGATCGAATGGGATTCGGTCGAGGCGCACAACGCCGCCAAGGCCAGCGACGGCTTCAAGAAATTCATCGAACACGCCAGCCCGTTCTTCGGCGGCGAGGGCGGCGGATCGATGCAGCATTTCAGGATCGGGTAGACCGCCCTGCCACTGGCGGACGCAACGGCAGGAGTTCGCGCATATGAACGCGCCACATCCCAAGCTCGCCGGACTGGTGGAAGCACCGGTCAGGCTATCGCTGGAACCCTATATCGGCGCGGCCTATGCCCGCGATGAGAAGGACCGGCTGTGGAACAAGGTCTGGCAGTTCGCCTGCCGCGAGGAGGAGATTCCCGAAGTCGGGGATTTCTATACTTACGACATCCTCGACCAGTCGGTCATCGTCGTGCGCACCGGCGAGGACGAAATCGCCGCTTACCACAACACCTGCCGCCATCGCGGTCGCCGTCTGACCGATGGCTGCGGGCATCTCGGCAAGTTCAGTTGCCCCTACCATGGCTGGGAATGGAACCTGAAAGGCGACAACACCCATGTGTTGCGACCCGATCACTGGCAAGGTGCGCTGACCGACGAGATGACCCGGCTGCGCGGCGTCAAGGTGGAGCGCTGGGCCGGATATGTCTTCGTCAACTTCGATCCCGACAGCGGCCCGCTGACAGAGTTCCTCGGCGAGGTGCCCTATTGGCTCGGCGTGTTCGAGATGGAGAAGATGCGCTACAAATGGCGCCAGTGGCTGCGCATGCCATGCAACTGGAAGGGCGTTACCGAAGCCTTCATCGAAGGATACCACGCGCCGGTAACCCACCCGCAGACAGCGGAGCTTGGCGGCGGTTATGTCGAAAGCACCAGCGAAGGGCTGCACGGTCGCCTGTTCACGGTCGGCGCGGAGGGCGGCGGGGGTATCGGCACGACGATCGGCAAAGTCGAAAATGTCGACGTGCGCAGCCTTCCTTATATGGCGCTCAAGCAGCAGCTCGAGACCGTCTGGTCCAATGCCACCCAGACTTTCGTCGATGCCGCCGCGACCCTGCCCGATGTTCTGCCGGTGAACGCGACCGCGGCGGAAGTGGGCCAGAAGCTGTTCGAAGTGGCGCACCGGATGGACGCCGAACGCGGGGTTGAATGGCCCTCGGTCGATCCCCGGCACCTGGCCGATGCCGGGATCAACTGGCATCTATTCCCCAACACCATCCTGTTGCCGAACATGACCTTCTGCCTGGGATTCCGGTTGCGGCCCGATGGCTACGATCCGGACAGCTGCATCATGGAAGTCTTCGCGCTCGAGCGTTATCCGGAAGGCCAGGAGCCGGAAACCGAATGGCTCTACCGGCCCAATATCAATGACGACAGCTGGCCGTTGCTGATCAAGCAGGATTTCTCGAACCTCGAGGCGCAACAGCGGGGCATGCATTCGGATTCGCATGAGGGCCTGCTGCCCAATCCGATGCAGGAAGCCTGCGTCATCAACTTCCAGCGCAATCTGGCGGCATACATGGGGCGCGCCGCGCCGGAGCCGCTTTGACCTAGCCGCATCGAAGCTTTCGACATGACGCCTTGCTTGCGCTAGGCGCGGCGGCGAAGCCGATTCGTCCATTCCGGGAGCACGCACATGAAAATCGACAATTCCATCGCCGCAGTCGTCACCGGCGGCGCCTCGGGCCTCGGCCGCGCTTCGGTGCAGGCGCTCGCCGCCGCCGGCGTCAAGGTCGCCATTTTCGACATCAACGAGGAAATGGGCGAAGCGCTGGCCAAGGAAGTGGGCGGCGTGTTCTGCAACGTCGATATCATGAGCGAGGAAAGCTGCGAAGCCGGCTTCGCCAAAGCGCGCGCCGCGAACGGCCAGGAACGGATCGTCGTCCACTGCGCGGTCGTCGCCGGCGGCGGCAAGACCGTCGGCTTCGACAAGACCACCGGCGGCTTCAAGCGCGCGCCCACCGCGGGCATCGAAAAGGCGGCGCAGGGCATCTTCGTCGCATCCTACCGCATCGCCTCGATCGCCGCACTGGGCATGGCCAATGCCGAACCGCTCAACGACGACGGCGAGCGCGGCTGCATCATCCTGACTTCCTCGGCCGCTTCGCAAGACGGCCAGATCGGCCAGGTCGCCTATGGCGGCGGCAAGGGCGCGGTCAATTCGATGGTCCTGCCGATGGCGCGCGATCTGATGGACCTCGGCATCCGGGTCAACGCGATCCTGCCGGGCACCTTCGCCACCCCGCCGATGCTCGGCGTCAAGGAACATGCCCCGGCGGTCTTCGCCGGGCTCGAGGCTTCGGTTCCCTTCCCCAAGCGGCTCGGCAAGCCGGAGGAATTCGGCAGCCTGGTGATGGAACTGTCGCGCAACACCTATTTCAACGGCCAGCTGATCCGCCTCGACGGCGCGATCAGGATGCCGCCCAAGTAGCGCTCAGAAGTCCGCCGCCACGGTGACGTTCAGGCGGCGGCGCTCGTCCATGTAGATCGTGTTGGCCGCGACAACTTTCCAGGTCTTGGCGTCGAATACGTTCCACACCAGCATGCGAAAGCTCATCGGCACCTTGCCAATATGGAACTGCTGCCTGAGCCCAAGGTCGAGCGTGATATAATCGGGCACTTCGAGCTGCTTGCCGCCGAGCGAGGCAAACGGTTTCGAGCTGAGCGCCCGGCTGCCGATGTAGGAGAACGATGCGGTCGGCGTCAGCCCGCCAAGAATATCGGTGCGGTAATTGGCGTCGATCCGCGCGAACAGCGAGGGCGTGCCCGCCGGGCGCAGCCCTCCAGCGACGCGCGGCTGCATCGCCACCACGCCGGCGAGCAGGTTGAGCCGCTTGCCGAACTGGCCCGAAAGCGACGCCTCCACCCCGCGGTGGCGGACCTGGCCGGTCTGGATGAAGGGATCCTGCGTCGCCGAGTTGCCGTCGTCGAGGAAGGTGAAATAGGGCTTCTCGATCTGGAATGCGTTGACCACCGCCTGGCCGTGCGGAAATTTCCAGCGCAAGCCGCCTTCGTATTGCGTCACCCGCGTCGGCGGCAGCTGCTCGTTGCGGTTGAGCGCATTGTCCGGCGCGGCGCCGCTGTCTTCGAGGCCCTTTTGCGTTCCGGCATAGAGCGACAGGGACGGGGTCAGGTGCACGCCCAGGGTCGCGTTGTAGAGCCAGGGATCGTCGCGTGACGTCGTGGTGACATCGCGCCCCGCGTCGATGAATGTCCCCCGGTAGCGCGCCTTCTGCAGGCCCAGGTTGAGCGTCGCGACATCGGCGAGCTTGCCGACATAGCCGAGCATGAAGGAGCTCTGCTTCACCCGCCCCCGGTTGGGCGAGCGGAAGGCGAACTGGGTCTGATCCCTGGGATTGGGATCGCCGAAGCGAACCGTGCCGAAATCCCGGACATCCGAGCCGCCGGTATGGGTCACCCGGTCCCGCGCGCGGAAGCCGGCGATCAGGCGGTGCTGCCAATCTCCCGTCCCCATGCGCCAGGCCAGCTGCGCCTCGCCGCTGGTCGAATGCAGGGCGTGCTCGGGATCGGCGAGCAACCTGTGCCGGGCGGTAAACTCATTGGTGCCCGGCTCGGGTTCGGGCTGGAGCGAGAATATCTCGGAATAGTTTTCGCGGCGCCCGGAGTCGGCATGGAACAGGCCGGCGCGGAACGACAGGCTGTCGGTCAGCGCACCCTTGGCCATGACCCCCATCTGATGGTTGTTGCGATAGCCGCTAGCCCACTTCTGGCCGAGATACTGGCGCAGTTTCGGCTTGCCCGGCAATGTGTCGCCGCTGACGACCGCGATCGGGTGGTTGCTCTCCTGGGTGAAGTAAGCGATCGAGGCGAAGGGCGAGACCTCGACGGAGCCGAGCCGGGCGACAACCCGGCCGGTGAAGCCCCAGGCCTCGTTGCTGGCGCCGTCGCTTTGCCGCAGGTCCGATTGCGCTCCGCCGCCAAGAAATGCGAGCTTTTCGTTCCTAGACAGCAGCCGGACATCCCATTCGCGGATGAAACCGCCAAAGGCCATGAAATTGTAGCCGAAGCTGGTGCCGTCATCCTTCGGAAAGGGCTTGAAGCGGTATTCGACGATGCCGGTCGGCGCCTGGAACGGGTATTCCTCCGCCGCGAAGCCGACCCGTATGGCATTGCCTTGCCGCAGCCGCGCCGATAGCCCGCCGACCGGATCGTAATAGATGCCATCGATCCGGGCGTTGCCGGCCCGCGAGGGGCTGAAGCCGCGGGTGTCGAATTCGGTATAGATGCCGGTCGATTCGAGACCGACCGACGATCCGAAAGCGTCGTCGGCGCTGGTCACCGCGTTCTCGCCGGTGCGCTGCGCCATGGCCGCGCCGGGAAGCGTCAGCGCACTGGTGGCAAGGGTCAAGGCCAGCGTCCGCCGCATCAGAAATCCGCCGCCAACGACAGACTGAAGCGCCGCCGCTCTTCCACTGTCAGGGTATTGGCGGCGAGCACTTTCCACGTCGCGGTATCGAACACGTTCTGCAGCACCGCGCGAAAGCTCGCGGGCACTTTGCCGATCTTGAACTGCTGACGCAGACCCACGTCGACAGTAGTGTATCCGGGCAGCGCGAGTTGCTTGTCGCCGAGCGAAGCGAAAGCCCGCGAACTCACCGCGCGCGTGCCGATGTGTGCGAGCGAGACAGTGGGCGTCAGACCGCCGAAAATATCGGTGCGGTAGTTGACATCGATCCGGATATTGGAGCTTGGCGTTCCCGCCGGGCGCAGTCCGCCGGTCACGCGCGGCTGCATGAACAGCGCGCCGGCGAGCAGGCTCAGCCGCTTGTCGAAGAAATGACCCGACATCGACAATTCGAGGCCGCGATTGCGGATAGAGCCCTGCTCGACATAGAAATTGGCGGAATCGAAGGTGAAATAGGGCTTGTTGATCTGGAACATGTTCACCATCAGCTGGCCGCCATGGAACTTCCAGCGCAGACCGCCTTCGTATTGGGTCGCGCGGGTAGCAGGCAGCAGCGCGTTCGAATTGGCGGCGTTTTCGGGAGCAAAGCCACTGTCTTCGAGGCCCGTTTGGGTTGCGACGTACAACGAAAGCCCAGGCGAAAGATCGATGCCCATGCCGACGTTGTAGAGCCAGGGATCGTCCCGCGAGAGGGTGACGAGGCCGGTCCTGCCTTCGTTCGTTGTCGCCCGGTAGCGTGTTTTCTGCAGACCGAGATTTATCGAGGCCAGGCCGTCCAGCCTGCCTGTGTAGCCGAGCATTATCGAACTCTGCTTCACGCGCCCTTCATTGATCGGCCCGAAAGTGAAGGTTTCCTCCGGGATCGAATCCTTGTCGCCAAAAGTCGGCTGGTTGCGCGAGGAAAGGAAGCCCGCCCCGCCATACTGGGTCAAACGGTTGCGTGCGCGAAAGCCGGCGATCAGCCGGTGATGCACGTTTCCGGTGGCGAACCGGTAGGCCAATTGCGCTTCGCCACTGAGCGAATGCACGTCGAGATAGGGGTCCGCGACCAGCACATGGCTGCTGCGGCCGCCCGGATCGAGCAGCGTATAGATATCGACATAACTCGCCAGCCGTTCCCCGCCAGAATAGAACAGGCCACCGCGAAACGACAGCCGCGGGGTAATGCCGGCCTTTATCGTCACCCCGTCGTTGTAGTTGGAGAATTTGGCATCGACCCAATCCTCGCCGAGATAACGGCGCTTGGGCGGCGGCTTGGGCAGATAGTCGCCCCTCGTCACCACGAGCGGCGCGGGCTTGCCATGGGGGAACCAAGTGTAATGATAAAACGGCGCGACTTCGACTTCGCCGAAGCGAATGACCGGCCGCACCACAACGCCCCAGTTGAAGCTCCCCGAACCGTCGGTATTCTGGTTTTTCAAATAGCTCACGCCGCCGGTCAGGCCGATGTGGTCCCTTATCACCGGAACGCGCAGGTCCACTTCTCCGATCGACCCCCAGAAGCCGGTGCGGTGCAGCGCTACGCTGGCGCCAAGTTCGGTGGGCATCGGCCGGAACTTGTTATCGACAATGCCGGTTGGGGCCTGGAACGGATAGGTTTCGGCGGCGAAGCCGACGCGGATTGCCGCGCTCTCGCGCAAGCGCCCCGGTATGTTCGAGAGCTGATCGAAATAGATGCCATCGACGCGGACATTGCCCGCCCGCTTGGGATTGAAGCCGCGCGCGTCGTTTTCCGAATAGATGCCGGTGTTCTCTGTCCCGACCTGGGTGCCAAAAGCATCGTCGGCTTCGGTGACCGCGTTTTCGCCGGCGCGCTGGGCGTGCGCTGAAACCGGCAGCGCGAACGCTGCCACGGCTATCGCCGAGACCCGGATTTTCCGCCCTGACACCATGCTGCCCGCGCCAAAGCAAGCCATGGCCGGGGGCGCAACCTTATTTACTAGCCTAGGTAAGCTTTTCCTGTGCCCGCACCCCGAAAGTGTGATCAAAAGTCCGCGGTGAGGGACAAAGTGAAGCGGCGGTGCTCGTCGGAATAGAGCGTGTTGGCGGCGACGACCTTCCAGCTTGCGGTGTCGAACACGTTCTGCACCACCCCGCGGAAGCTGGCATTGACGCTGCCGATATGGAACTGATGACGCAGGCCGAGATCGAGCGTTGTCAGTCCCGGGAGCGTCAATTGCGCATTGACCGGACGCGAGCCGGTATGGACGAGTGTCGCGAGCGGGGTCAGGCCGCCCAACAGATCGGTGCGGTAATTGATGTCGGCGCGGGCGAACAGCGAAGGCGTTCCCACCGGCCGGCCGCCGCCGGTCACCCGGGGCTGCATCGCCAGCGCGCCGGCGACCACCGTCAGCCGCTTGCCGAATTTGCCCGACAGCGAGGTCTCGACGCCGCGGTGACGGACCTGGCCAAGCTGGGTGAAATTGCCGGTGGTGTCGAAAGTGAAATAGGGTTTGGTGATCTGGAAAGCGTTGACCACCAGCTGCCCGCCGTGGAACTTCCAGCGCAGACCGCCTTCATACTGGGTGGTGCGGGTCGGCGGCAGCTGTTCGGCGCGGTTGACGGCGTTCTCCGGCGCGGCGCCGCTGTCCTCGAGCCCTTTTTCGGTGCCGATGTAGAGCGATATCGCCGGACCTAGTTCGAGGCCCAGGGTGGCATTGTAGAGCCAGGGATCGTCGCGCGAGGTAGTGACGATCCCGGTGCGACCGTCGCCAAACGTGCCCCGGTAGCGTGCCTTCTGCACACCCAGATTGATCGTGCCCAGGCCTTCGAGCTTGCCGGTATAGCCGAGCAACACGGCCGATTGCTTCACCCGCCCCTCATTGACCGGTCCGTGGCTGAAACTCTGTTCGAGGATCGGATCGAACGCACCATAGGCGAACACCCGCGGCGAAGTCACCGTCACCGAGCCGCCCGACTCGGTATAGCGGTTGCGGGCGCGAAAGCCGGCGATGAAGCGGTGCTGCCAGCGCCCGCTGGCAATGCGCCAGGCCAGTTGCGCTTCGCCGCTGGTCGTGTGAATGTCGTGATCGGGATCGGAAATCAGCCGGTGGCTGGCGAGGCCGGTCACCGGGGAGATAGCGAACAGTTCGGTGTAATTGTCCTCTTTGGGAGCGTCGGCACGAAACAGCCCGCCGCGAAACGAGAGATTTCCGGTCAACGCCGCCTTCACCGTGACGCCCTTGTTCTTGTTGCCGGACTTTCCCTTGGCCCAGGGTTGACCGAGAAACCGTCGCACTGGCGCCTGATCGGGCAGCTTGTCGCCGGTCACCACCACCAAGGGGTGGTTGTACTGGTCGCGAAACCCGCCCCACTGGATGTACGGCGCGATCTCCACGCCGCCCAGGCGCAGGATCGGCCGGATTGTCGTGCCGTGGCCGTGGTTGCCCGAGCCGTCGGCCTGCTTGGAATTCGACAGGGCCTGCCCGCCAGTAAGGCTGAGGTGGTCCTCGATGATCGGCAGGCGCAGGTCACTCTCGAAGATCCAGCTGCCATAGGCCTGCTGGTGCCAGGCGAGGCTGGCGCCCAATTCAGTGGGAAAGGCGCGGAATTTGTGATCGACGATGCCGGTCGGCGCGTGGAATGGATAGTCCTGTGCGGCGAAGCCTACCCGGATCGCGGTCCGCTCGCGCAGGCGTCCGGCGAACACGCCGATCGTGTCGGTATAGATGCCATCGATGCGGACATTGCCCGCCTTGGTCGGGCTGAAGCCGCGAGTATCGAATTCCGAATAGATGCCCGAGCTTTCGAAGCCGACATTGGTGCCAAAGGCATCGTCCGCCCCGGTCACCGCGTTTTCTCCGGCGCGCTGGGCAAGCGCCGCGCCGGGCAAGGCGAGCATCGTGGCCAAGGCGCATAAAGCGCGGGCCGGGTCCGGATATCGTCTTGCCGTCATCGCCGTGTGCCCAAAGCAAGCGCGGCGCGGGCGTGCAAGCGAAAATGCTAAGCTTGCTTAGAAATCGGCGGACAAGGTCAGCGTGATCCGCCGCCGGTCGTCCATTTGCAGCGTGTTGGCGGCCAGCACCTTCCACGCGGCATCGTCGAACACGTTGCTGAGCATGAAACGGAAGCTCGCCGGAACCTGACCCAGCTTGAAACGGTGGCGCAGGCCCAGATCGAGCACCGGATGCGGGTCCAGCATCGGCTGGGCCCGGCCCGGTTCGGGCGGAGCTCCCACCGCGCGCTTGCCCGAATAGGCAAGGGCCGCGACCGGCGTCAGCCCGCCGAGAATGCCGGTCCGGTAATTGATGTCGATCCGCGCATAGATCGAGGGCGTTCCGGCGGGCCGGGAGCCGACCAGGCCTATGTCGATCGGCGGATCGATCACCCTGGGCTGCATCAGCACCGCGCCCGCCAGCAGATGCAACCGCTCGCCGAAGTGCCCGGCGAGCGAAACCTCGACCCCGCGATGCCGCACCCGGCCAAGCCCGATGAACGGCTTGAGCGTGCCTGGCGCCGACCCGTCGAAACCGAAATAGGGCTTGGTGATCTGGAAGGCGCTGAGCACGAGATGGCTCTTGCCAAAATGCCAGCGCATACCCGCCTCGTATTGGGTCGCGCGTGCGGCGCGCAGCTGCTCATTGCGGTTCTGGGCGTTTTCGGGCGCCGCGCCGCTGTCCTCAAGCCCGGTCTGGGTTCCGGCGAACAGCGAAAGGTCTCGCGACAGGTCGAGCGCCAGATTGGCGTTGTAGAGCCACGGCCGGGCGCGCGAAAGGGTTTCCGCCCCGGTCGCCGCATCGCGGAAGGTGGCGCGATAGTTCGCTTTCTGCACACCGAGATTGATCCGCCCGACGCCCTCGAGAGTGCCCGCATAACCCAGCATCAGCGCCGACTGCTTTACCCGCCCATTGTTGACGGGATTGAAGGTGAAGCTTTCTTGAGGTTCCGGATCGGGCACGCCAAAGGTGACCTCACCAAAGTCGCGGAACGCTGAGCCGCCCGATTGGGTGCGCCGGTCGCGAAAGCGGTAACCGGCGAACAGGCGGTGCTGTAAAGCGCCTCCGCCGCCCAGCCGCCAGGCCAGCATCGCCTCGCCGCTCCAGCTGCGCACTTCCTGGCGCGGATCGGCGATAAAGCGGTGGCGCGCGGGCGCCGCTTCGCCGGAGACGGCGTAAAGCTCGGAAAACCCGCGGATCCGCAGCGAGCGCGACAGGAACACGCCCGAGCGCAGCGACAGGTCCTTGCCAAGCGCGGCCTTCAGCGTCGCGCCCATATTGTCGTTCTGGCCCTTGCCCTCGGCCCAATTCTGACCGAGGTACTGGCGGGCGGCCGGAACTGGCGGAATGTAGTCGCCGTTGATCGTGGTGAGCGGCCGGGCGAGGGTGCCATGTCCGCGGCCAAGCGCGGCGAAAGGGCTGAATTCGACGCCGCCAAGCCGCAGCACCGGCTTTACCGCTACCCCGTGCGCGATATTGCGCGAGCCGTCGCTGAATTCGTTGCGCGCGCCGGCATAGCCCGCGATCAGGCCGAACCGGTTGCCGTCAATCGGAATCTGGGTGTCGAACTCGATAACCCAGCCGCCATGCTGGGCGAAAGTGAACGCGGGGCTCGCGCTCCAGTCGCCCGACAGGACCTTGACCTTGGCATCGACCACGCCGGTCGGCGCGGGAAACGGAAAGTCGATCGCCGCATGGCCGACCCGGATCGCGGTACTGGCCTTGAGCCGCGGCGTGACGATCGCCACCGGATCGATGTAGATGCCGTCGAACCGGTAATTGCCAGCCTTGAGCGGGCTGAACCCGCGCGCGTCGCTTTCGCTGTAGATACCCGTCGATTCGAGTCCGACCTGGGTGCCGAATGCATCGTCCGAGGCGGTGACGGCGTTTTCGGCCGTGCGCTGGGCATGCGCGGGGGCAGGCGCCAGCGCCAAGGCCAGTAGGGCTGCTGCTGTGATGGATTGCCCGGCCCGTTCCATTAGCCGCCCAAAGCAAGCGCGAAGGGCGAGTGCAAGAAGAAATAGTAAGCTAGCTTAGAATTGTCCCCCGGTGTGGCTTTCACACCAGCTGCAGTCCCCCGTCCACCGTCAGCACCTCGCCGGTGATGTAGCTCGCCCGGGCCATGAACAGGATCGCCTCGACACTCTCCCCCACCGTGCCGATCCGCCGCAGCGGAACCTTGCCCTCCATGTCCTGCTTGTATGCGGCGAGCAGGCCCTGGGTGTCGATATAGCCCGGCGAGACGGCGTTGACCCGGATACCCTCGCCCGCCCATTCGATCGCCAGGGTCTGCGTCAAATTGACCACCCCTGCCCTCGCGGCGGCGGAATGCGCCATGGTCGCCGCGCCGCGCTGCCACAGGTTGGCGACGACGTGGACCACCGCCCCGCGCCGTTTGGCCAGCGCCGGATAGAGCTGGCGCGAGAGGAAGAACGCGCCGTCGAGATTGGTCTCGACCACCGCTTTCCAGCCGCCGCGCGACAGGTCCTTGGCCAGCGCGGCGAACTGGCCGCCGGCCGAATTGATCAGCAGGTCGAGGCCTTCAGCCGCGACCAGAGCGCCCAGTTCGCCCATCCGGTCCCAGTCGCGCACGTCGCCGGGGAAGCACTCGGCGCTGCCGCCTTGCTCCCCGATCTGCGCCGCGGTCGCGGCGAGCTTCTCCGCATTGCGACCAACCAGCACCACATGCCAGCCTTCGCCGCCAAGCTGTAGCGCGCAGCCCTGGCCGATGCCCGAACCGCCGCCGGCGACGACGGCGCTGCGCCTGGCCCCATCCGTCGCCATCGCTCAGTCGCCTGCCAGCGCCTTCGCTTCCAGCGCCGCCTCGGCGGTTTCCTCGCGCGGCCGGATCGCGTTGGCGCGGACCACATCCGCGCGGTTTTCCAGCTGCGAGGTGCGCTGCACCTGTTCGAGGTTGCCCTTGGTGCTGACGATCCACATCGGACCGTTGGCGATGTTCTCCAGCCCCTCTCGCGCGACGTTCTCGCACGGTTCGGCAAGGTCCACCGGCATGCCCAGCCGCGCCATCGCCGGCGTGGCGGTGAAGCCGATGTTGAGGTGGAGCACATCGACGCCGAGCGGTTCCATTTCCGCCCACAGCGCCTCGGTGAAGATGCGGCTGAACGCCTTGGCGGCGGTATAGGCGGCGAGCGTCGCCGACCCCAGATAGCCGCCGAGCGAGCCGGTGAGGATGATGCCGCCGCGCCCGCGCTCCTTCATCAGCTTGCCGTAGTGGCGGGCGAAAGCCATTTGCCCGATCACGTTGATCGCGACGACCCCGTCGGGCACTTCGGCCGGCAGATCGACGAACAGGCCGCGCGTGTCGTTGGCCCCGGCGTTGTAAACCAGCAGGCCGATCTCGACATCGTCGGTCGCCTTGCGCACCGTATCGAGCACGTCGCTCTTCTTGAGATCGGCGGACACGACGCGCACCTCCGCCCCCTTGCCGCGCAATTCCGCCGCCAGCTCCTCGAGCGGCTCAAGCTTGCGGGCGCTGAGCACCAGCTTGAAGCCGTCCTCCGCCAGCTGCCGGGCGAATTCAGCCCCCACCCCTTCCGAGCCGCCGATCACCAGCGCCCAGGGTCCATATTTCGCGAGATCCATTTATCCTTCTCCCAATTGTGCAAATTTACTCCGCCCAGATCAGCGGCATCCTTGGATCGTCCGGCACGTCGCCATCGGCGAAAGGCAGATCGCGCATCCATTGGTGATAGACGCACTGCTTGCGGTGCCAGCCGACATCGTCGCCGAACAGGCGGACAGTGACGGTCCGGCGCGGACCGCCGACCGGCATGCCCCAGCCCTGGTGCAGGCAGGTCGGGTGAAAGAACACGACGTCGCCGGGTTCGGTTTCGATCGTGGTCACGGGAAAGCGTCCGGGATCGGCGCTGACATCCGGGACCGGGCCGCCTGTCCACAAATAGCGGTCGTGTTCGAATTCCTCGCGGCGGTCCTCGCCGATGTGACCGGGTTCGTAGAACGGTCCCTTGTGCGAGCCGGCGACCACACGCAGCGCGCCGGTTGCGGCCGTGACCTTTTCCAGCGTGAACCAGACATTGGCGAATTGCGTGCCTTTGAGCGGCCAGGTTGGCGTATCCTGGTGCCAGCCGCCCTGGTCGTCCCAGCCTTCCTCGACGTAGACCAGCACGTCCTCGTAATAGCGCATCGTTCGCGAGCCGGTCAGAGCGGCGGCGGCAGGGGCGATCGGCGATTCGTACATGGTCCGACGGAATTCGGGATACTTGTGGAGCATGTCGTTGTTGCCGCGCTTGCCGGGCTGGGCCGCGAAGTGGACGAAGGAATCCGCCACGATATCGACCATGGCGCCGCGCATGGTTTCGATCCACTCGGACGAGAGCAGGCCGGGAATCTTGGCGTAGCCGAGTGTGCGGAACTGTTCGATATCCGCTTCGGTGATGGTTCCCGGCCGAAGCCCGTGGTTGACCGCTTGCTGGGTCATCGCGCGTCTCCCGTCAGGCTCTTGCCGCCGCGATCAGCCCGGCGGCGTCGGGCAGACCCGGCTCGACCGGCAGATGCAGCGTATCGTGGATCGTGTTGATCATCTTCCACATGCCGACGACCGTCGCCAGTTCGACGATCTGCGGCGGGGTAAGCACCGCCTTGATCTCCTCGAGCATCGCCAAGCCGACCGAGGCAGGATCGAAACTCGCGGCGCGGGCATAGGCCAGGCAGGCGCGCTCGACCGGATCGCCGCCCTTGTCCTGGCCGTTCGCCAAGGCCTGCAACGCCGCGTCGCTGTGGCCGCCGGCGTGGCACTGGTGGCTGACGCAATACGAACAGCCGTTGATCGCGCTGCAGACAATGCCGAGCTTACCCTTGAGCGCGGCAGGCAGCGTCGAAGCCTCGTCCTGAAACACCGCGCCCATCAGCCCCATGATCGCGCCGGCGATCGCGGGACGATGGAAATAGGTCTTCATGCTGGCGGGCTCGAAGCCGAGCATCGCCGCCATTCCGTCGAGCCGGGCGCACGACTCATCGTCGAGCGTGCCCGGATCGACGAACGGGATCGGCGGATCGAGCAGTGCGGCTTCGGACATCGCAGGTTCCTCCTTCATACCCGACAGACCGTCAGGCTAGCAGGAAACGCCGCGCGGGAAACCCCGCAAAGTGGGACTCAGGCCGCCTGCTTGGCCCGCTCGGTCGCTTCCAGATTGAGCATGTCCGCCAGCAGGAAGGCAAGCTCAATCGACTGCGCCGCGTTGAGCCGCGGGTCGCAGTGGGTGTGATAGCGGTCGGCCAGCGCCTCGTCGGTGATCGCAATGGCGCCGCCGGTGCATTCGGTGACGTCCTGCCCGGTCATCTCGACATGGATGCCGCCGGCATGGGTGCCCTCGGCGCGGTGAACCGCGAAGAAGCCCTTCACTTCGGCGAGGATGCGCTCGAACGGACGGGTCTTGTATCCGCTTTCCGCCTTGATCACGTTGCCGTGCATCGGATCGCACGACCAGACCACCGGGTGCCCCTCGCGCTGCACCGCGCGGATCAGCCTGGGCAGGCCTTCCTCGACCTTGTCGTGGCCGAAGCGGCTGATCAGCGTCATCCGCCCCGCCTCGCGCGCCGGATTGAGCGTGTCGAGCATTTTAAGCAGTGCGTCCGGCTCAAGGCTCGGCCCGCATTTCATCCCGATCGGATTGCCGACGCCGCGCAGGAATTCGACATGGGCCGAACCCTCGAAGCGGGTGCGGTCGCCGATCCACAGCATGTGGGCCGAGCAATCGTACCAGTCGCCGGTCAGCGAATCCTTGCGGGTCAGCGCCTGCTCATAAGGCAGCAGCAGCGCTTCGTGGCTGGTGTAGAAACTGGTGCCCTGGAGTTGCGGCACGGTCTTGGGATCGAGCCCGCAAGCCCGCATGAAATCGAGCGCCTCGCCGATGCGATCCGCGGTTTCGCGGAATTTCCTGGCCCAGGGGCTGCGGCCGATGTGGTCGAGCGTCCACTTGTGCACCTGGTCCAGTGTCGCATAGCCGCCGGTGGCGAAGGCGCGCAGCAGGTTGAGCGTCGCCGCCGACTGCGAATAGGCCTGGATCATCCGCTGCGGATCGTTGCGCCGGACGCCGTCCTCGAATTCGATGCCGTTGACGATATCGCCGAAATAGCTCGGCAGCTCCTTGCCGCCGATCGTCTCGGTTGGCGCCGAGCGCGGCTTGGCGAACTGCCCGGCCATGCGGCCAACCTTGACCACCGGCTGCTTGCTGGCGAAAGTGAGCACCACCGCCATCTGCAGCAGCACGCGGAAGGTATCGCGGATGTTGTCCGGGTGGAATTCGGCGAAGCTTTCGGCGCAATCGCCGCCCTGGAGCAGAAAGCCCTTGCCCGCCGCGACGTCCGCCAGATCGGACTTGAGCGCCCGCGCTTCGCCGGCGAAGACCAGCGGCGGAAAGTTGGTCAGCGTCGCCGCGACCGCATCGACTTCCTCGGGTTTGTCGTAAACAGGCAAGTGCCGCGCCTCATGCGCGGTCCAGCCGCCGGGTGTCCAATTGCTCGCCATACTCGAATCCTTTGCAAGCGGCGGCCCTTAGCGCCGCTACGGCGGGAATGCAAAGACTGTGGCGCCACCCGCCAAGCAGCTTGCCTACTTGCTGGCCGTTGCGCCCGCGAGGCTCTGTCCTTCCGGCAAGACCGCCAGCCGCCAGCTCTTGCCGGAACCGAAATAGCGGCGAGCGAGCGCCTGCATCTCCTGCGGCGTGGTCTGGGTATAGTCCGGCAACAGCGTGCGCACCGAAGCGAAGCGCGCCGGTTCGCTGGTCGCGCCTTCGAGCTGATACATGAAGAAAGCGGCGCCGGTCGCGGCGCGGGTGACTTGCTGGCGCAAGGGCTCGGTGACCCGGGCGAGTTCATCGGCGCTGGCGGGGCGGGCGACAAGATCGGCGGCGATCTCTTCTGTCGCCGCATAGAAGGCAGGCACCCCCGATGGCTGGATCTGCGCGATCGCCGAAATCGAGCCGCCGCTGTCGAGATCGAGCGGCCACTGGGAGAAGACCTGCGGCGCATAGCTTGCGCCGAGTTTCTCGCGCAGCCGGTCGAGCAGGCGGTTGGTGAACAGCTGCGTCAGGATTTCGAGCTGACGCGATTCGCGCACCCCGGCGATGCCGCCGCCGGTGGGCCAGGAAATTACCGCCGCCGCCTGATTGGCGTCGCCCCGGTGGCGCAACACCATCGGCTCGGTGTTCGCCACGGGAAAGCGCGCGCTGGCGGGAGCCGTTCCGGCCGGTAGCGGCGGACGCGGCGGCAGAGCGCCAAAGGTCCGCTTCAGCGCCTCGATCGCGGCATTGCGGTCGAAATCGCCATAGAGCTGCAGTTCAATCGGCCCGGAGGCCAGCGCCCGCTGCCAAACCTGGCGAAATTGTTCGGGTGTCGCCTTTTCGATCTCGGCCGGCGCCGGGGTATGAAAGCGCGGATCGCGGTCGCGCTGGAAAAAGCGCAAGTCGCGTTCGAGCACGCCCTGCGGCGACGTCGCATAGGCCTCGTACTGCAGCCGCGCCGCCGCCTTGGCGCGCAGCACCGGATTGACGTCCCAGCGCGGCGTGGCGAATTTGGCGGCGAACAGATAGAGCTGGTCGGCCAGATCCGCCTCGCGGGTTTCGGCGGTGAATTCGAACGCGGCATCGCCGATCTCGAAGTCGAAGCCCATCTTGCGGCCGGTCGAAATCCGGTCAAGCTCTTCCTGGCCAAGCTTGCCGACGCCCGAGCCGACCAGCGCCATCTGGCCAAGCGCGATGTAGGGCGCATCGCCCGGTGCGAAGCTGCGGTAGCCGCCGCCGAACCGGACCTTGACGGTAAGCCGGCCGGGTTCGTCGCGCACCGGCCAGATCAGCGCCTTGACGCCATTGGCGAGTTCGACCTGCTCGATCTCGATCAGGCCGGTCGGGGTAATGCCGGTGACTTTGCCGGGCTGGCCGATCGGCGGCATGTCGTCGAAGCGGATCGGCGCCGCGGCGAGGCGAACGCTTCCGTCCGGCTTGACCGGCGCCAGCATCGCCTGGCGCAGCGCTTCGGCATCGCCTTCGCCAGCTTTCGGCGTGACCAGAAGCGCGCGCGTGACAGTACCGGCGAACAGCTTGCGGGTGTGATCGAGCACGGCTTCGGGGGTGAACAGCACCTTGGACTTGCGGAAGATGTCGAGCACATCGTCGGGTCCGGCGACGGTTTCGCGGATATCGACCGCCGTCACCAGATCGTCCGCGGCCTTGGACCCTGGCAGCAAGCGCTTCTGTTCGACCGGAACCTGGAAAGCGAGGTCCATTTCCGATGCTTCGCGATCGATCTCCTCTTGCGTCGGCGGGCTGGCCATGGCGTCGGCGATGACCGCGCGGACATCGCTCAGCGCGGCCTGCCAATCCTCGCCGAGCGGGGTGATCGCGGCGAATGTCGCGTCGGCCGAGCGACTGACGTCTTCCTGGTTGACCGCGGCCATCAGAAAACTGCCGCCGGCGCGCGCCTTGGCTTCCAGCCGCCGGTTGATGATCGCCTGCGCCACCGCATCGACCATCAATCCCTGATTGTAGGCGATATTGTCGGTAATTTGCCGCCAGGGCCGCAGGATCGCATAGCTGACGCCGCGCGGCAGGTCGGGCTCGACCAGCACGCTCGCATCGCCGACGGGATTGGCGGCGTTCGCTCCGGCAGGAGCCACCGGATCCCCGAAGCTGGGCGCGGGCGCGGGTTTCCCGGTCACTTTCCACGATCCGAACCATTTCTTGACGAGCCCCGCGAGCACCGCCGGATCGGCATCGCCGGCAACCGCGATCACCGTATTCCCGGGCCGGTACCAGCGGGCGTGGAAAGCGCGCACGCTTGCCTGGCTTGCCCCGTTCAGCGTCGCTTCGGTCCCGATCGGCGAGCGCTGGGCGAGCGGTTGCCCGGCATAGAATGTTCGCAGGGTCGCTTCCTGGACGCGCTGCGCCGCCCCGCCCCGCTCGCGCTTTTCGGCAAGGACAATGGGAACCTCGGTGCGGACATTGGCCTCGGACAATGTCGGATAGGCCATCATGCCCGAAAGCAGCTTGAAGCTCTCGTCAAGGCCTTGCGGCGTCGCATCTGGTAGATCGAGCTTGAACACGGTCTGCGTCGGGGTGGTTTCGGCATTGGTGTCGTTGCCGAAGGTCGCGCCCAGCCGCTGCCAGGTGGGGATCGCCTGGGCCTCGCCGAGGTATTTCGACTGGCGGAAGACGAGATGTTCGAGCAGATGCGCGAAGCCGCGCTCGCTGTCCTGCTCATGGAGCGAACCGGCGTCGATGCGGATGCGGATCGAAACCTGGCCGGGGGGCACGCCGTTGCGCCGCACGGCATAGCGCAGGCCATTGGGCAATTCGCCGAACACCCATTCCCTGTCCCGCGGAATGTCGCTGCCGCGATAGAGCCAGGGTTCGGCCTGGCTCTCCGTGGCGGGGGTTGCGGACGCCGGCTTTGCATCGAGTGGCGCTTGCCAGGTTGCGAAAAGCGCCAGGGATAGGGCGAGCGAGCGAAACATGCGGCGCGGCGGGTTCATGCCGTGCCTATAGGGCGGCACAGGATTAAGGGCCAGTGAATGCTTCGCCGGACCCGCATGGCCGCTAGCCGTTCCGGATCGTCCGTCTGTCGATCCGGAACCGCGCTACGAGCCGCCCCCTCAAACGAACGGGATGTCCGCGAACTCGTTGCCCTCGGGGTGGTGCTGCGCCTTGGCGGGCCGCGCCGCGCCGCGCTTGCGCTTGACTGCTTCGGCCTTGGGCTTGGGCGCCGCCTTGACTTCGTGATCCTGCGGCAGCTGATCGATCGTCTTGAAGATGAAGTCGCGGATCACCGGATAGATCTCGGCCTGGAACTTCGATCCGGAGAACACGCCGTAATGGCCGACCCCGGGCTGGAGGTAATGGCCGCGCTTCTCCGGGGGCAGGCCGGTGAAGACATCGTGCGCCGCCTCGGTCTGGGTCGGCGGACAGAAATTGTCGTTGGCGCCCTCGACCGTCAGCAAGGCTATCTCGCGGACCGCAGCGAAATCGACCTTCTCGCCGCGGAATGTCATCTTGCCCTTGGCGATGTGCTGGTCGAAGAACACCTTCTCCAGCGTTTCGATATAGAACAGCTCGGCCATGTCGAGCACGGCGAAATATTCGTCGTAGAAATCGCGGAACTTCTCGAGCGCCTCGTCGTCGCCCGCGATCGAATTCTTCAGGAAGCGGTAGTGCTGCTGGACATGCGGCTTGGGGTTCAGGGTCATGAACCCATTGAGCTGGAGGAACCCGGGATAGACCCGGCGCCCGACTCCGGGATAACCCGCCGGCACCTTGTGGATGTTGAGCTTCTTGAACAGATCCAGCGGAACCGTGGTGGTGATCTTGTTGAGCAGGTTGTTGGGGCTGAGGCGCGTATCGACCGGACCGCCCATCAGCGTGAGGCTGACCGGCGCGCTCGGCGACTTGCGCATGGCCATGACCGCCGCCGCCACCATCGCCGGCGGCGCTGCCTGGCAGGTGGCGACGACATGGGTGTCGGGCCCCAGGGTTTCGAGGAAACGGATCAGGTGTTCGACATAGTCGTCGAAGCCGAACTCGCCAGCGTCCACCGGCACCTGCCGCGCGTCCCGCCAGTCGGTGATATAGGTGTCGAAATTGCGCGCAAACCCGCGCACCGTGTCCTGCAGCAGAGTCGCATGATGACCGGACAGCGCGGCGGCGATCAGCACCTTGGGCCGCCCCTCGCTCCCGGGCATGGGGAAGCGCAGCAGGTCGGCGAACGGCAGGCTCTGCACCACCTGCTCCTCAAGCTCGATCTCCTGCTCGCCCAGTTCTTCCCAGACGAGGTAGCGGGGCTTGTCGTATGTCTTGAGCGCGCGGGCCTGCAGCTCCCAAATCCCGGCGAGCGTGCGCATGCCCAAGGTGTCGCGCAGCGGATTGGCTTCGTCCCGCGCCAGCTTGTGGCTCGCTTCGAGCAGCCGGTACATCGGTCTCGTCAGTCGGCGGGTCGCCTCGATGGCCGCATAAATCAAATTCGAATCCCCCTGCTAGAGAAACCGCGGCTTTGCCGTCAGTTCCCGGGATACTTGCCTTTACCTGCAAAGGTGTAAAGAGTTTTTCGCAGTTGCAGCAAAATTTGTGCCCCGCAAACTGTCCGCTTACATCTTCACATAGGTGCCGGGCGCGTCGTCGAGCGGCTTGAACTTCTTCGAACCGAGCGCCTTGGGCGCGGAAATCTCCTTACCGCTGCGCTCGCCGCACCATTTGGTCCAGCTTTCCCACCAGCTGCCGGACAACTTCTCCGACTTCTCGAGCCAAGTATCGGCATCCGGGGCGGTTGCCGGGCCGATGTGGTGATAGGCCTTGGGATTGCCCGGCGGATTGACCAGCGCGGCGACATGGCCGCCGTTGCTGAGCGCGAACGTGATGTCCTTGGCGCCGAGGTACTTCGAGGCGAGGTAGCAGGCCTTCCACGGCGTCAGGTGATCGGTCACCGCGCCGACGACGAAAGCCGGGCAGGTCAGCTTGCCGAGATCGACCTTCTCGCCCAGCGCCTCGGCCTTGCCTGGCTGGACCAGGGCATTGGCTTCGAACAGCCCGAGGAAATCCTCGTGAAGTTGCGCCGCCATGTTGGTGCTGTCCTTGTTCCAGGCGAGAATGTCGAACGCCGGCGGCGCCTCGCCCATCAGGTAATTGTTGACCCAGTAGTTCCAGACGAGATCGTTGGGCCTGAGCCAGGTGAAGATCTTGTGCAGGTCCTGCCCCGGCAGAATGCCCTTCATCGAGCTCTGCGCCTTGGCGACCGACAGCAGCGCCGGAAACCGGAACGCGCCGAGCGAGGCATCGACCTTGAAATCGAGCATGGTGACGCACAGCGCCAGGCTGTTGACCCGGTCGTCGCCCTTGGCCGCGAGATAGGACATGACCATAGCGGTGGTGATTCCGCCGGCGCAGAAGCCGACCAGGTTGATCTTGGGCTGGCCGGTGATCTCGGCGATCGCCTCGATCGCCTCGACCGCTGCCCTGGCATAGTCGTCGAGCCCCCAATGGCTCTGCTCGGGCGAGGGATTGCGCCAGGAGATCGCGAAATATTGCAGCCCCTGCGAGACGACATATTCGGCAAAGCTGCGGCCCGGCGCGAGATCGGTGAAATAGTAGCGGCCGATCTGCGGCGGGATCAGCAGCACCGGCGTTTCACGCACCTTTTCGGTCGCGGGCGCATACTGGATCAGTTCGAACATCTCGTGGCGCAGCACGATCTTGCCGGGCGTCACCGCGAGATTGCGGCCAACTTCGAATCCCGAATCATCGACTTGCAGCGGCAGGCCGCCGTTGTTCTTGAGGTCACTGACGAAAGCCTGGAAGCCGCGCACGAGATTGCCGCCGCCCGTTTCCATGGTCTTGGCCAGCGCCGCCGGATTGCCGAGCAAGGTGTTGGTCGGCGAGAAAGCGCTGGTGACGATCGCGGCGGCAAGGTCGGCGCGCTGCTTGTTCTCGATCGAAAGATCGTCCGGGATCATCTGCTCGACCGCTTCGGTCATGGCGAGATAGGCCTGCGACAGGCGCTTGTAGAACGGATTGGAGGTCCAGGCATCGTCCTGGAAGCGCCAGTCGCGCTTGTCGGGCGCGATGGTCGAATTGCCCAGCGCGATGTCGAACATGGTCTTGGTGAGGTCCATGCCCTGCTGGAACAGGCTCGCCGGGTTCATCGCCTGCAAGGCGGTGGCGAAGGGTCCGTCGGCGGCGAACATCGAGGCCGCGGTCTCGTCGATCGGGCTTTGGGCCTGCTTGGTGCTGTCCTTGGCTTTGCTGGGCATTGGCGAAATCCTCCGTCCGGATGCTGCCGCGATTCGCGGCTCGCTCGCAATGGGTAATATAGGGAATCGCAAGCGCCCTTACCAGCGCACTTCGCAATTGCAACATTTTTGTTGCAGTGCAGCATACGCGCCGCATGGGTTGACCGCTTCCGCACAACGCCTACATGCCAATGACCATGTACATCGAAACCGAAACCACGCCCAACCCGGCGACGCTCAAGTTCCTCCCCGGCGAGCAGGTGATGGCCGCCGGCACGCGCGAATTCACCGACGAGGAGCAGGCCGCCGCATCGCCGCTCGCAGAAGCGCTGTTTTCGCTCGGCGATGTCACCGGTGTCTTTTTTGGCCGAGACTTTGTTTCGGTCACCGCCGCTCCGGGAGTCGACTGGAGCCAGCTCAAGCCGCAAGTGGCGAGCATGCTGCTCGATCATTTCGTCTCGGGCGCACCGCTGTTCGCCGGACCCGACGCCGGCGGCATCTCCGTCCCCGCCGAAGACGAGCTGTTCGATGACGATCCCGCGGACGCGGAAATCGTTACGCAGATCAAGGAGCTGATCGAAACCCGCGTGCGCCCGGCGGTCGCCAACGACGGCGGCGACATAGTCTACCGCGGCTTTCGCGAGGGCGTGGTCTATCTCACCATGCAAGGCGCCTGTTCGGGCTGCCCCTCGTCGTCGGCGACGCTCAAGCAGGGTATCGAGGGTCTGCTGAAGCATTACGTCCCCGAAGTGACCGAAGTGCGCGCCGCCTGACCGCATGGCCGAGCCGCTGGACGACGCCGCGCTCAACCGGCTCGATCCGATCTCCTGAACACGGGGGGACACAGTGCGCACCCTGGCAATCGAAAGCGCAACAGATGCCTGTTCTGTCGCCCTGTTCGATGGCGACCGGCTGCTGGCCGGAGATTGCCGCATTCTCGGGCGTGGCCATGCCGAACAGCTGGTGCCGATGATCGCCGCGCTTCCCGGCAAGGGCATGGCGCAGCGAATCGCCGTCTCGCTGGGGCCGGGAAGCTTTACCGGCGTTCGGGTCGGCCTGGCCGCGGCGAAGGCGCTGGCATATGCCTGGGGAGCTGAGCTGACCGGCTACCCGACATTGGCGTTGGTCGCCGCGATGGCGCGCGCCGAGCGGGGCCGGCAAGACATGGTCGTGGCGATCACCGGCGGTCATGGCGAATGGTTCGTCGAGGCTTTCGATCGCGAAGGAACGATCTATCCGCGCGCTCGCTTCCTTGCGCCCGAAGCCGCCGCCATGGCTGCCGAACCGCTCGTCGCGGGAAGCCAGGCCGAAGCCTTGATCGGCTTGCGCGGATTTGGCCAGGCCTTGCCGCTGCTTCCGGACGCGCGAGCTTTCGCTCTGCTGACCCCCGCCGCGCTGACGCCGGACGTCCATCCGATCTATGGCCGTTCGCCCGACGCCCGCCTGCCGGACCGGACCGCATGACCATCCCATCCGACGACATCGACCGGATCATGCGGGTAATGGACGCGGCTTTCGACCCGGAATTCGGCGAAGCCTGGTCGCGGCGCCAGGTCGAGGATGCGCTGATTCTCGGCAATTGCCATTACCTGCTGGCCGGCGCCGGCGAGGCGGAAGCGCATGAAGCGGCGACCGGCTTTTGCCTTTCACGCACGGGCTTCGAGGAAGAGGAGTTGTTGCTCATCGCGGTCGATCCGGCTCATCGCGGACGCGGTATCGGCCATGCCTTGCTATCCCGATTCGCCGTAGCCGCGCAAAGCCGCGGCGCGCACCGGTTGCTGCTCGAAATGCGCAAGGGCAACCCTGCCGAGGGACTTTACCGGCGCTTCGGCTTTGTCCCGATCGGCGAGCGCCGCGAATACTATCGCGGCCGCAGTGGCGGCCGGATCGATGCCATCACCTTCGCCCGCGAACTCAATTTTCCGCAATCTAGTTAGATCTTTCAGAAGAAACTTAAGGACTGGACGAAAAATAGCTGACCCGCATGTCAATAATCCCGAAATTCCGGCTTGCCGTCGGGAGCGGATAGGCTATTGCACAGTGCCATTGCGGCAGCTCTTGTAATTGCCGTAATTTCTTCAGGCGGTCGCAGCAAGTTGAAGGATAGAGAGATGGAAAGTCCCGAAAACGATATGAAAGAAACGCTGATAACCCTGACATCGGACATAGTCGCCGCCCATGTCAGCAATAACAGCGTATCGGTCGACGATGTGCCGTCGCTGATCACCAATGTCTATGGCGCCTTGGCCGGCCTCGGTCATGAAGCCGCAGCGCCCGAAAAGATGCCCGAACCGGCGGTATCGATCCGTTCTTCGGTCAAGCCGGATTATATTGTCTGTCTTGAAGACGGCAAGAAGCTCAAGATGCTCAAGCGCCATTTGATGACGCATTACAATCTCACGCCGGATCAATACCGTCAGCGGTGGGGCCTGTCGACCGACTACCCGATGGTCGCGCCCAACTATGCCGAGAAGCGCCGCGAACTGGCCAAGAAGATCGGTCTCGGCCGCAAGCCTGGCGCGCGGCGCGGCCGCCCGGCGAAAGGCAAGGCCAAGGCCTGACGATATCGCGCCCAAGCGCGGTTGTATATTCGCCCCGCCGGACTAATATCCGGCGGGGCTGATTTTGATTGAGGCAAAGGTGCAACAACCGATCGACATCGAGGCACTGTGCCACGAGCGGGGTCTGCGCATTACCGAGCAACGCCGGGTGATCGCCCGCGTGCTTTCCGAAAGCAGCGACCACCCCGATGTCGAAAGACTGCACGAACGCTCCGTCCTGATCGACCCGGGCATTTCAATCGCCACGGTCTATCGCACGGTCCGCCTGTTCGAAGAGGCCGGCATTCTCGACCGGCACGATTTCGGCGACGGACGCTCGCGCTATGAAGCCTCACCCGAGGCGCATCACGATCACATGATCGATGTCGAAACCGGCCGGGTGATCGAATTCGTGGATCCCGAACTCGAAGCGCTCCAGCGCCAGATCGCCGAACGGCTGGGCTTCCGCCTGGTCGATCACCGGATGGAGCTCTATGGCGTCCGGCTCGATCGCGAGACGAGGACAAACGAAGAAGAATGACGCGCGCGCGCGCCGCGGCCGGACCCGCCATACCGGCGTTTGGCTGGCTCCGGATTGCGAGCAAGGTTTCGGCAATGGTGCTGCTGCTGCTCGCCTGCCTGCCGCTCTACTATGTCTGCCGATTAATTACCCGCCGCAACCCGATCCCGCGCTTCTTCCTGGCCGGCATCGTCTGGATAGCCGGAATCGATGTTCGCGTAACCGGCCATCGGGTCGAGAGCGGGGAGTTCCTGCTGGTCAATCATGTCAGCTGGATCGACATTCCGGCGATCGCCGCCGCCTCGGGCGCAGCCTTCGTCGCCCATGACGGTCTCGCCGCCGTTCCCCTGATCCGCTGGCTCTGCGCGATGAACGATACGGTTTTCGTCGCCCGCCACGATCGCGCCAGTATCGGCCGGCAGATCGAACAGGTGCGCGAAGCGATCCGCGACACCGGCGCATTGGCTATCTTTCCAGAAGGCACGACGAGCGACGGCACTGGCCTGCTGCCGTTCAAGAGCTCGCTGCTCTCCGCGCTCGATCCCGTCCCGCCCGGCGTGGCCATCCAGCCGGTGCTGCTCGACTATGGGGCGCAGGCGGCGGAAGTGGCCTGGGTCGGCGAGGAGAACGGACTCGATAATTTCAAGCGCATCCTCGCGCGCGCGCGCGCCACTGTCCTTACCGTGCATTTCCTCGCGCCACTGGCAGGTGAAGCGCTGGCCAACCGCAAAACGATTGCCGCCGCCGCGCACGAGGCGATCCTGCGGGAACTGCGGGTGAGGCGCCAGTTCAGCGCGTGACGTTATGGGCCAGCTGCCCGTCGTCGAGCTGAAATCCGACCAGCAGTTCAAACGTGGCCCTGGTCACCGCCGCCCTCACTTCGGGCTCGGTCAGCGGATCGATCGCCGCATCCTCGTCGCCGGCGCGGCGCTTGCGGGTGATGCGGTCCTGGATTTCCTGGGGCAGGGTTGCTTCCGACCTGTCGATATAGGCCGAACCCTTGCCTTGCGCCTGGGCGCGTTCCTGTCCGTCGGCGAAATTGAGCGTGACCTGACCGATGCGCTTGGAGACCACCGAACCGCCGCCGCGCAGCACCGTGACGAAATAGGGCACGGTCACCTGACGCGCGCCGCGGCTATCGATACGCCGGGCAAGCACATCGAAACTGGCGACGGAATAGACCTTTCCAGAGCCGTTGGTCCTGCCGTCGTCGCACTGGGCGCGGACATTGGTCATCGCCGCGACCACATCGATGTCTTCGGCCGACTTGCCGCCGCCAGGGCGGAACAGGGTGATGTCGCCGGTGTAATCGGGTACGCCGACCGCCGGGCAGGTTTCTCGCACGGCGGTGATACCGATGCTCTCGTCGATGACGATTTCCCCTTTCGAACGGCAGCCGGCAAGCGCCAGGGCGAGCAGGGCAGCGGCAATCAGGCGGCGAGAACGTGCGGTCATCGGGGCAATCCAGCTTTGGCTTGCGCCTGCCCTAGCGGGCCGCGCCGCAAAGCGCTAGAGGCCGCGACATGAACGCGCCCTTTCCAAGGCCCCCTGCATCGATCAGGCCGCCGCTCAAGCTGTTGCTGGCCGCTCCGCGCGGCTTTTGCGCCGGGGTCGACCGGGCAATCGAAATCGTCGAACTCGCGATCAAGCGGTTCGGCGCTCCGGTCTATGTCCGCCACGAAATTGTACACAACCGCTATGTCGTGGAGCAGCTCATGGCTCAGGGAGCGGTCTTCATCGACAATCTCGATCAAGTGCCGAATGGCTCAAGTGTGATCTTTTCGGCCCATGGCGTGCCCAAGGCGGTTCCCGCGGAGGCCGAGACGCGCGGGCTCGACTGGCTCGATGCGACTTGCCCGCTGGTCAGCAAGGTGCACCGCCAGGCCGAACGGCACATTGAGGCCGGACGGCACATCGTGTTCATCGGCCATGCCGGCCATCCCGAAGTCATCGGGACCTTCGGCCAGACACCCCATGGTACCATGACACTGGTGGAAACCGTCGAAGATGTAGCGGGGCTCGATCTGCCAAGCGATGCGCCGCTCGCCTTCCTTACCCAGACCACGCTCTCGGTCGATGACACCGCCGAAATTGTCGCCGCGCTGCAGGCGCGTTTCCCCGCCATTTCCGGGCCCAGGACCGACGACATCTGCTACGCCACCTCGAACCGCCAGGCCGCCGTCAAGGCGATCGCCGGGCAATGCCAGCTGCTGCTGGTTGTGGGTGCGCCAAACAGCTCCAATTCGCTCCGCCTGGTCGAAGTGGCGCGCGGCCTCGGCACGCCTGCCCGGCTGATCCAGCGCGGCGCCGAACTTGAGCCGGAATGGTTCGAGGGGGTCGAAACGCTCGGCCTCACCGCGGGAGCCTCGGCTCCCGAAGAACTGGTGCGCGAAGTCGTCGCCCGGCTTTCGGAATTCCGCGACGTCGAAGAAGTGCCGGTGACCATCGCCGAAGAGAACATGGTGTTCAAACTGCCGCGCCAGCTGACGGACTAGAGCCAGCGCGTGGCCGTCTACACCTCCCTTGGCGCGGAAGAACTGTCGGCGATCGTCGCCGAATTCGATGTCGGCGCGCTGGTTTCGGCCAAAGGCATCGCCGAAGGCGTTTCCAACAGCAACTGGCTGATCGAGACCGAAGGGGCCGGTCGCCCAAATGGCGAACGCTTGGGCGCACGGTTCATCCTGACAATGTACGAAAAGCGGATGGAGGTGGAAGAGCTGCCGTTTTTCCTCGGGCTGCTCGATCACCTCGCCGGGCGAGGCTGCCCGGTGCCCCGGACAATCCACGACCGCGAGAACCGCGCTTTCCGCTTTCATCGAGGCAAGGCGCTGGCGCTGATCGAATTCCTTCCCGGCGTGTCGGTCAGCGAGCCCACGCCGGCCCAGACTTTCGCGGTCGGCGCGGCGCTCGCGCAAGTGCACCTCGCCGCGGCCGGATTTGCCGGAGAACGCGCCAACGCACTCGGTCTCGATGGCTGGAAACAGCTTGCGCGCGCGTGCGGCGCCGAAGGACTTGCGGCAATCCACCCCGAACTCGGCGATCTGGTCGAGCGTGAACTCGCGGGGCTTGAAAGGCGCTGGCCCTCGCACTTGCCACGATCGGTAATCCACGCCGACCTGTTCCCGGACAATGTGCTGATGCTCGGCGACAGGGTGACGGGGCTCATCGATTTCTATTTCGCCTGTAACGACATCACCGCCTACGACATCGCCGTGACCCATGCCGCCTGGTGCTTTTCCGCCGATGGCCGGCAATTCGACGCGGCCCTGTCGGCGGCGCTGCTCGAAGGCTACGCCAGCGTCCGGGCGATCGCGGGCGAAGAGCGCGCTGCGCTTCCGCTGCTGGCGCGCGGAGCAGCGTTGCGCTTTCTGCTCACCCGCGCTTACGACTGGATGAACACCCCCGCCGATGCATTGGTCACGCGCAAGGACCCGCTCGCCTTTGCCCGCCGGCTTGAGTTCTATGCCGATCCGGAAAATGCCGTTATCTTCGCGGCATGACTACCTCTGGTAAGAAGCTCAAGCGTGTCGAAATCTTCACTGACGGCGCCTGCAAGGGCAACCCCGGGCCGGGCGGCTGGGGGGCGATCCTGCGCATGGGCAGGCATGAGAAAGAGCTGGCCGGCCACGAAGCCGAAACCACCAACAACCGCATGGAATTGACCGCCGTGATCCGCGCGTTGCGGGCCTTGCGCGAACCCTGCGACGTCACCCTGCACACCGACAGCCGCTACGTCATCGACGGCATGACCAAATGGATCGACGGCTGGAAGCGCAAAGGCTGGGTCAACGCCAGCAAGCAGCCGGTGCGCAACCAGGACCTGTGGCACGACCTGATCGAGGCGGCGCTGCACCACCGCATCGACTGGCAATGGGTGAAAGGCCACGACGGCCACCCGGAAAACGAGCGGGCGGATCGCCTGGCCAGTGCGGCGGCGCTGCGGCCTAGCGATTAGAGTCCATTGCGAAACCGCCAAGAGGCGATTTCGGAGTTCGGCTCCAGCCCGCTCCCCCGCCCGGCCACCCAACGAAATTGTATGTTCTGGGTGGCCGGGCGGGGGAGCGGGCTGGAGCCGAACTATCCGAAAAGCAGGTTTCGGATCAAACCCTCACGCGTCGCTGATATCGACGACTTCCGCACCAGGCCCGTTCTTGAGCACCGAGGCGATTGCGTTTTTGGCGCTGGCCTTGCTCTTGTAGCCCTCGGTCCAGAAAATCGGTTCCTTGTTGTGCATGAAGTAGGCGACGAATTCGCCCTTCTTGTTTTTCCGGATTTCGAAACGATGGGCCATGAGCGATCCTCCCTACGAGCGGTATTGGAAGCCGGACATTAGCGTAAGTCCTACGATTCGCTAGCAAAACCTTGCAGGAGAATAGAGCCTGGGATCGACCTGGCCGCAATGTCCGCCGAGCAGCAGGCTTCTAGCCAGTTCGGCCGCGGCCGGCGCGGTCTGGATGCCGAAGCCGCCTTGCCCGGCGAACCAGAAGAATCGCGGCTCGGCGGGATCGTAGCCATAAACCGGGAGCCGGTCGGGCGAGAAGCTTCTGAGCCCCGCCCATTTGCGCTCGACCCGGTCGATGCGCCAATCGACGGCCGATTCGAAGCGGTCGATAGCCATCGCGACATCGATTTCCTCGGGAGAGGCGTCGCAAGGGGGGCTGGGTGTTTCGTCGTGGGGGCTGAGCCATATCCGGCCGGCGTCGGGCTTGAAATAGAACTGTTCGCCAATATCGAGCACCAGCGGCAGCCTCGCTGGAGCCGCCGGCGCGGTCCGCACCTGCACGATCGTACGCCGCAGCGGCACTATGCCAAGCGGCCGCACCCCCGCCAGCTCGGCGACAGTATCCGCCCATGCCCCGGCGGCATTGACGAGCAAGCCGCATTCCACTTCGCGACCGCCGGCCAGCGTCAGTGTCCAGCCTTTGGCCGAACGGATCGCCTCGACCAAACCGGCGCGGCGCCAAAGCTGCGCCGATGCCTTCGCGGCGGCGGCCAGATAGTGCTGGTGGAGCCCGGCAACATCGATGTCGCAGCAATCGGGTTCGAAGGCGCCGCAGGTCCAGTCTGGGCGCAATCCCGGCACCAGCGCGGCCATGCGCGCGGCATCGAGCAATTCGACGGTGACACCCAGCCCGGCAAAGCGAGCGGCGAAGGTTTCAAGCTGCGCTTCCTGCCCCGCGCGCGCGATCGTCAGCGCCCCGCGCGGCGTCAGCAGCCCATGGTCGCGCAAATAAGGTCCCGAGGCAGTGGTGAGTGGCTGCACCCGCGGGCCGCCATAGCTCTCTGTCCAGAATGCGGCCGATCGGCCGGTGGCGTGATAGCCCGGTTGATCCTCCGCTTCGAGCAGCACCACACTCGCCTTGCCGGCCAGCCCTGCTGCGAGCGACGCCCCAGCCATACCCGCGCCGACGATCGCGATGTCAAATCGTTCCGCCACCGCAGGTCAGTCGGCCAGAGGCACGCCGCGGTCGAGAAAGCGATCGATCGCCATCAGCGCGCGGTCACGAACCACATCTTCTTCGCGCAGGATTTCATGTCGCGCCTCGCTGCCGAATCGGAACAATTCGCACCGCATCATTCGCTTTGCCGCGCGCTCGATCGCGCGAAAGGCGACAAGGCGATCGGCGGTGGTGGCGAGAATCTGGACCGGCAGCGTTACGCCCTCCAGTACACCGGCGCGCTCAAGCCCCCGCATCGAGGCATAGGCGCTCTCCACCCAGCCCCAGCTTCCAGGGCCCATGGCGAGCTCCGGCCGGGCCTCGCGCCACCAGACTTCGTCCGCGTAGCGATCCGGATCGTGGGTCAGCAGCTGATAGCGATCGGCCGGGAGGGCGCGTGGCTTTTCGCTCCACTTCCAGGCCTGGCGCCGGGGATCCCCGATCGCGGCCATCAGACGGGCGACCGCGTGCATCGGCGCCAGGGGCATCCAGCCGGGCAGGAACCCCAGCATCGGCGCGATCAGGACCGCTGCATCGGGATCGACCCGGTGTTCCGCCAGGGCGCGCAGGATAAGATGCCCCCCCATCGAGTGTCCGGCGAGAACATGCGGGGGCGGCGTGGATTGGCGCCATTTCCGCCAGAACGCGGCGAGATCGTCGATCCAGACCGCGAAGTCGCCGATATGGCCGGTGACATCGTCGGTCCCGAGCCGCCCCGAGCCCGCCTGTCCGCGCCAATCCGCCGATGTCACGCGCCAGCCCCGGCGATGCCAGTAATCGAGCGTCTCGAGATATTTCTCGTATGCATCGCCGCGCCCCGGCATGAACAGGATCGAACCCCGGCAGGCGCCGTGCGGCATCAGCCAATCGATCCGGCAAATCGGATGACCATCGGCGGCGCGCCACGTGGATTCGATCGCCTCGCGAGGGATGGCGCGCCGGTCGATGCTGGCTGGACTGGCGGTCACGTGGCTAATTCCGGTCTGATGGGGTTGGTTACTTTTTGGTAAGCCATGACCGCTAGACATGTCTCCCGACCATCAGGGGGCTTCCGATGCAAGGCGGTTATTTTTCTTACGGGCTGCTTGCCGCGTTGGCAATCGCGCTGCTCGTCGCCGCCTTTACCGATCTCCGCCGCCGTCAGATCGACAACTGGCTGAACGCCGCCATCGCCTTGGGGGCGCCGCTCTATTGGGTGGCCAGCGGCATGAGCCTGACCGATATCGCCTGGCAGGGCGGCGTGGCCATCGCGACTTTCGCCATTCTGGTGACACTCTTTGCCTTGCGCCAGATGGGCGGCGGCGACGTCAAGCTGTTGACCGCGCTGTCGCTGTGGTTTCCGGCGCCGGCCTTCCTGAAGCTTATTGTCGTCATGTCGCTGCTGGGCGGCGCGCTGTCGGTCGCTGGCGGTGTGCGCAACATGAAGCAAATCGAAACCGAGCCCCTGCGCAATGGACTGGCTCTGGCAGGCGCGGGCCTTTGGCTGCTGTTGTCGCTCTACACCCTCATCGTGATCGCCGGCGGCCCGACACAGCCGCTTGCATATGCGGTCGGGAAGCTGACTTCGCTGCCGGCGGGCATCTGGCTGTTCCTGGCAATAGCGGTTCTGGCGATCGGCACGATTGGCGCCGGCTTGGTCCATCTTTCCCGCCGTCAGCAGGACCGGCTCAAGATTCCATATGGCCTGGCGATCTCCGGTGCGGGCCTTTGGATACTCGCAAGTCATTATCTGCCTGCCATGCCGGCAGGTCCGCAGCTGGGGTGAACCTGATTTTAACCATTTTGCCCGATTTTAACGATCGAACTCGGGGAAATTTCTAAGGGGCTAGCATAGCCATGGATAAGAAGAAGCTGTTGCTGCTGATCGGTGCGCTTGTCGTCGCGATCGGAACCGCGCTCGCCGCGCGCAGCCTGTTTGTTGGCGCCGCCGCGCCCAAGGCCGACGCCGCGCAGGCGCAAGTGCCCAAGGGCCCCAAAGTGCTGGTCGCCCAGCGCGCCTTGCCTGTCGGCACGATCATCACAGCCGAATTCGATATCCTTCCAGGAATGGCCAAAGGATCTCGTCCAGGACGCCTACTTCATCGATGGCGAAGCCAACATGACCAAGCTTCTGGGTACGGTCGTGCGCTTCCCGGTCACCGCCGGCGAACCGGTCACCCAGGGATCGCTGGTCGCTCCGGGAGACCGCGGCTTCCTCGCCGCCGCGCTCGGACCCGGCATGCGCGCCGTGACGATCACCGTGTCGCAAAAGACCGGTGTCGCCGGCTTCGTCTTCCCGGGCGATCACATCGACCTGGTTCTGACGCAGCAGGTCAAGAGCACAAGCGAAGAGAGCAGCTCGCTCAAGGCCGCCGAAACCATCCTGCGCAATCTTCGCGTTCTCGCGACGGACCAGTCGACCGAAACCGAATCGGAAAATGGCAAGTCCATCGTCAAGACGGCGCGCACCGTCACGCTCGAAGTGACGCCGCGTATCGCCGAGAAGATCGCCGTCGCAGAAACCATCGGCACGCTCAGCGTTTCGTTGCGCTCGATTGCCGACAACCAGTCGGAACTCGAACGCGCCATCGCCAGCGGCGCGGTCAAGGTGCCCGAAGGCGTGAGCAAGCAAGAAGAAGAAAAGCTGCTCAATCAGGCGATCAATCGCCCGATCGAAGGCGCCACCAGCTTTGTCACCGGCGGAGACGTGTCGCGCTTTCAGCGCCGGTCGATGCCGCCCTCGCGCGATGCCATGGCGCGGAATATCGCAGCGGCGGTTGGCGCGCCCATGGCGGCCGGCGGAGGCGCGGTTGCAGCATCGATGCCGATGGGACCGATGGTTCGCGTGACGCGCGGCAAGACCACTACCGCAGTGCCAGTGGGGAGCAGGTGAAATGACCATGCGCACCCACGACAAATCAAGCGCCGCATCGAAGGGCAAGATCATGAAACGCCGACTTATCAATTCTATGCTTGGCGCTGTCTGTGCCGCTGCGCCGCTCGCACTGGCGGTCGCCGCCCCGGCGCACGCCCAGGGCGTCATGCGCCCGGCCCATGACCTCGTGATTTCGGTCGGCCGCGGCCAGCTGGTGGGCATTGGCGGAGCGATGAGCGACGTCTTCATCGCCGACGAGAACATCGCCGATGTCCAGGTCAAGTCGCAACGTCAGCTCTATGTCTTTGGCAAGCAGACCGGCGAAACCACGGTTTACGCCAGCAATGCCGCCGGCGATGTGGTCTGGTCGGCCAATATTCGCGTCGGATCGAATATCGACAGCGTCGATCAGATGCTTAATCTCGCGATGCCGGATGCCAAGATCAGCGTATCGACTATCGGCAGCAACACCTTCTTGCTCACCGGCACGGTGGCTTCGCCAGAGGACGCGGCCGAAGCGCAGCGTCTTGTGCAAGCCTTTGTCCAGGGCAAGGACGGCAAGGCGAACGTAGTCAGCCGCCTGAAAATGGCGACGCCTTTGCAGGTCAACCTGCTGGTCCGCTTCGCCGAAGTCAGCCGTTCGCTGGTTCGCGAAATCAACACCAACGTAACAACTCGCGACCTGACCGGCGGATTTAGCTTCGGCCTTTCGCGCGGACGCACTCCGGGCACGATCGGCAAGCTCGATACGTCCGGTTTTCCGCAGCTCGACGCATCCTCGCAGTTCAACCTGCCGGCCGGGACGCTAAAACTGCCGTTCGACCCCAAAAGCGGAAGATTCATCGTCGATGGAACTTCCTATACGTTTAATCCCAATCCGGCCGGCGGCTCGGCTCTTGGCCTTGCCGGAAAGCTGTTCGGCATCGACATGCTGGGTGCGCTTGACCTGGGTGAAAAGATTGGTCTGGTGACGACCTTGGCCCAGCCCAATCTCACCGCCCTTTCGGGTGAGACCGCCGACTTTCTGGCTGGCGGGGAATATCCCATACCGATTTCGCAGGGCCTCGGCACCACTTCGATCGAATACAAGAAGTACGGTGTGAGCTTGGCTTACACGCCGACGGTGCTATCGAACGGCCGGATCTCGCTCCGCGTCAGACCGGAGGTGTCCGAGCTTTCTGCCCAGGGCGCCGTCCAGCTGAACGGTTTCCAGGTTCCGGCGCTGACCATCCGCCGCGCGGAAACCACCATCGAGCTCGGCTCCGGGCAGAGCTTCATGATTGCCGGTTTGCTGAGCAACAACTCCCAGAACCTGATCGACAAGACTCCCGGCGCCGGCGACATCCCGGTCCTGGGCGCCCTGTTCCGTTCCACCAGCTTCCGCAAGGGCGAGACCGAGCTCGTCATCATCGTGACGCCCTATCTGGTCAATCCGGTCAACGCGAACGACATCAAGCTGCCGACCGACGGCTTTCAATCGCCGACCTTCATCCAGAGCACGATCGCCAATATGGAGAGCGACGGCAAATCCCAGGTATCGCGGCCGATGCCCACTGCCGGACCCGGCAAGGCCCCGCAGCCTGACGTCAGCCTGCGCGAACCGGCCGTCCCCGCCCAAGACCAGAATAACGAACCGAAGAAGCCCCGAAACAGGGCGGCCGCCAACGCGCCCACGCCTGGCTTCGATTTGAATTGAGAAGGGTTTTGACAATGTCCAAGTCTTTGTTCCGCCGTGCAAACAGGATTGCCGGCTCAGCGCTCGCCCTCTCGATCGGTTTGGCTTTGGCCGGATGCGGCGGTATGCCGGGCAACCGCTCGCTCGAGAGCATTCACCAGCCCGTTGTCGAGCACGTCAATTACACGCTCGACGTCACGACCGGTCCGGGCGGGCTTTCCTTTCCCGAACAGCGCCGCCTGGCTGGCTGGTTCGAAGCCATGGACCTGCGCTACGGGGACCGCATAGCGATCGACGACCCGCTCAGCAGCGAGGCGACACGCGGCGCGATTGAACAGCTTACCGGAAAGTACGGATTGCTCGTCAACAACGAAGCGCCCGTCACGCCGGGGCATGTCAACGCCGGGACCGCACGCATCGTGGTGACACGGGCCAAGGCCACCGTGCCCGGCTGCCCCGATTGGTCAGCCCGGTCGGACGTCAACTTGAACGCCGCGACCAGCAGCAATTACGGTTGCGCAACCAACAGCAATATTGCCGCGATGGTCGCCAACCCTGATCACTTGCTCAAGGGTGACGCCGGCAAAGGCGGGACGGTCGTGATGAGTTCGACCAAGGCGATCGATTCCTATCGCGAAGCCGAACCGACCGGCAAGGGCGGATTGAAGGCTTCCGCAACGAGTAGTGGCTCCGGTGGTTCCGGCGGTGGAGGTAACTAAGTCATGAATGCTCCCTGGAAATCCGGTTCGCATGGCGCACGCGATGCTTTCGCGGCCTTCATTTGCGACGAAACATCGCTCGACGTCCTGCGGCCCGTCGTCATCGAGATGGGCTGGCAGTCGGAGAAGTGCAACAAGGGTGGCCTGCGCAATGCCGTCCAGTCACTCTCCATCACGGCTAGCCCGAACATCCTGATGGTCGATCTGTCGGAAAGCGGCGATCCGCTTAACGACATCAACGCGCTGGCCGAAGTCTGCGAGCCGGGCACGGTGGTCATCGCCATCGGCCAGGTCAACGATGTGCGGCTCTATCGCGATCTGCTGTCGAGCGGCATCCACGACTATCTGCTCAAGCCGCTGTCGCCTGGGCAGTTGCGCGATGCGCTGGCAAACGCGCAGGCGATCTTCTCGGCGCCAAAGCATCACGAAGCATCGGTCGCCAAGAAACACGTTTCGACGGCGATCATCGGGACGCGTGGCGGAGTCGGCGCATCGACCCTGGCGACATCGCTTGCCTGGATCTTCAGCGGCGACAACAAACAGCCCACGGCCCTGCTGGATCTCGACATCCATTTCGGAACGGGGGCGCTAGCGCTCGATCTCGAACCGGGGCGCGGTCTGACCGACGCGATCGAGAACCCGAGCCGCATCGACGGTCTGTTCATCGAACGCGCGATGATTCGGGCCAACGACAACCTGTCGATCCTGTCGGCCGAGGCGCCGATCAACTCACCGTTGATGACCGACGGTTCGGCTTTCGTCCAGCTGGTCGAGGAATTCCGCCAGGCATTCGAAATGACCGTGGTCGATCTGCCGCGCAACATGCTCATCAACTTCCCGCACCTGCTGGCCGAGATGAACGTCATCGTGCTTGCCACCGAGATGACGCTGGCCGCGGCGCGCGATTCGATCCGCCTTATTTCCTGGCTGAAGTCGAATGCGCCGCATGCCCAGATCCTCGTCGTCGCCAACAAAGTGCAACCCGGGGCTGGCGAGATCAGCAAGGCCGACTTCGAAGCATCGATCGAGCGCAAGATCAACTTCATCGTGCCTTATGACATCAAGTCCGCGGCCAACGCCGCCAAGCTTGGGCAGACCTTTGTCGATGCCAATCGTTCGAGCAAAGCAAGCTCGATCATTCGCGAGGTTTCCAGGGCCGTGGCCGGAGCCAGCGAGATCGACGAAGGCGCGCCTGCGGCGGTGGCCAAGAAGTCGCTCCTCGGCAAGCTCGATCTCAAATCGATGTTGCCGGTGGCCAAAAAGGCGAAAGCATCAGCTGCTCTAGCCCCGGAACCCGCCGACGCGGATTGAACCCTGGGCCGGCTGAGGGAAGTGCCTTCAGCCGGACCGGACAACGACTTGTAAAGAGGGCAACGAACGCCGATGAGCATTCTTCAGCTTCTGCTCGTGGCCATTGGGCTAATGGCGGTCATGGTACTCGGCTATGCCGCGTTCGCTGGCCCGTCCGCCACAAAGGAAGGCGCTCGCCGTCTTCAGGCCGTGCGTTTTCGCCATTCGGAGAGCACTATCGACAAGGTCGAAGCGCAGTTGCGCAAGGCCGTTGCCGCGCGCAAGCCGACGATGCATCAAGTCGCTGGTTCCGGCTCCCGGACGGAAGCACTGGCGCTGCGGCTGCATCGCACTGGCAAGAATTGGACGCTGACCCAGTATCTCTATGCGTCGCTCGGCCTGGCGCTCGTCATGATCGTGATCCTCTATATCAAGACTGGCGCGGCGCTTTTGGCGTTGGGCGTTGGCCTGGTCTTTGGCGCCGGCGTGCCGCATGTGGTCGTCGGCTACTTCATCAAAAAGCGCATCAACCAGTTCACCAGCAAGTTTCCCGATGCGATCGAGCTACTGGTCCGCGGCCTGCGGACCGGTTTGCCGGTGACCGAAACTCTCTCCGTCGTTGCCGGCGAGGTTCCCGGTCCGGTCGGTCAGGAATTCAAACTGGTGACCGAACGCATCAAGATCGGCCGCACGATGGAAGATGCGCTCCAGGAGACCGCCGACCGGCTGGGCACGCCCGAATTCCAGTTCTTCTGCATCACGCTCGCCATCCAGCGCGAGACTGGTGGCAATCTGGCGGAAACGCTTTCAAATCTGGCCGACGTGCTGCGCAAGCGCTCTCAGATGAAATTGAAGATCAAGGCGATGAGTTCTGAATCGAAGGCCTCCGCCTACATCATCGGCTGCCTGCCTTTCGTTGTCTTCATGATGATCTACTGGATCAACCCCGCCTACATGGGTGGCTTCTTTATCGATCAGCGGCTCATTGTCGCTGGACTTGGCGCGATGACATGGATGTCGATCGGCGGCATGATCATGGCCAAAATGATCAGCTTCGAAATTTGAGCGAGGGATTACGACCACCATGTTGAAAACCCCTCCCGGACCTACGCTCCTCGGCTTCGATGTCATTTGGGTCGGCACGCTGCTTGCGTTCATCGCCGCCGGTGCGGTGATGCTTGCGGTCTACGCCGCGGTAACGGTACGCGATCCGATGGCCAAGCGGGTCAAGGCGCTTAACGAGAGGCGCGAACAGCTTAAGGCCGGCATCGTCACATCCACGTCGAAGAAACGCGCGAGCCTCGTGCGAAAAACCGACACGACCGACAAATTGCGCGATACGCTGTCCTCGCTGAAGGTCCTTCAGGACAGTCAGCTCAAGGCGGTGCAACAGAAGCTCGCCCAGGCCGGCATCCGCAAGAAGGAACTCGCCTTTGTCGTGCTATTCCTCCGGATGGTCCTGCCGATCGTTCTGGGGACGGCCGCCCTGTTGGCGATCTTCGTGTTTGACGCGTTTCCCGAATGGAGCTTTTTCAAGAAGATGATGCTCTTTGCCGCGGCCCTGGGCGCTGGCTACAAGGGCCCCGAACTTTATGTCGGAAATTTGGTCACCAAGCGCACTCACGCGATACGAAAGGGCTTGCCCGACGCCTTGGACCTGCTGGTTATCTGCGCCGAGGCCGGCCTTACCGTGGACGCCTCATTCAATCGTGTCGCGAAAGAGCTTGGTCGCGCCTATCCCGAGCTTGGCGATGAATTCGCGCTGACCTCGATCGAGATGTCGTTCCTCACCGAGCGGCGCCAAGCATTCGAGAACCTTGGATCCCGCGTCAATCTCGAATCGATCAAGGGCGTGGTTACGACCATGATCCAGACCGAGCGTTACGGTACACCGCTGGCCTCGGCGCTGCGTGTGCTTTCCGCGGAATTCCGCAACGAGCGCATGATGCGCGCCGAAGAAAAGGCCGCGCGCTTGCCGGCGATCATGACCGTCCCGCTGATCATGTTCATCTTGCCGGCCCTGTTTATCGTCATTCTCGGCCCGGCTGCCTGTTCGATCAGCGACTCCTTCATTGACAAGAAGCCCAGTGAGCAACGGAGCAAGAAGTAACGACTGAGTTCGGAGCGATCATGCTCGCTCCGAACTCCGTGGTTCACACCAATCGCTGTGTCATCATGCTCTAGTCTAGCACCCGTCCGGCAACCGCATCGAGCATCGCCGCGAGGCGGCGGTCGCGCGCTTCGGGCGCGGTGACGATCGCATGGTCGAGGGCGTGATCGAACGGACTGGGTTTGCGCGCCTTCGGCAACGCTTCGGCCAGCGCCCGCACGGCATCGCGCGCGCGTTCGGCATTGCCTTGCATCACGGCGAAGACTTCCGCGGCCTCGACGCCAGCTTCCGCCTCGCGCCAGCAATCGTAGTCGGTGACCATGCCTAGCAGCGCGTAGGGCAACTCCGCTTCCCGCGCCAGGCGTGCTTCGGGCATGGCGGTCATGCCGATGACATCGGCGCCGAAGCCGCGGAACAGATGACTTTCCGCGCGGGTCGAAAACTGCGGTCCCTCGATTGCGACATAGCAACCGCCGGCATGCACGGTCGCGCCTGCCGCCTCGGCCGCATGCGCCGCCATTCCGGACAGCCGCGGGCAGACCGGATCGGCGAGCGAAACATGCGCGACCAGACCGGGGCCGAAAAAGCTGCGCTCGCGCGCGAGGGTATGGTCGATGAACTGGTTGACGACGACAAAATGGCCCGGCGCCATCTCCTCGCGCAGCGAGCCGATCGCGCTGAGCGCCAGCACATCGGTCACCCCGCAGCGCTTGAGCACATCGATATTGGCGCGGTAGTTGACCAGACCGGGAGGAATGGTGTGCCCCTTCCCGTGCCGGGCGATGAAGGTGCAGCGCACCTCGCCAATCCTGCCCATGGTCACCGGCCCCGAAGCGTCTCCGAACGGGCTCGCGACTTCGACTTCCTGGGCGTCGTCCAGCCCGATCCCCTCGGCGAGACCCGAGCCGCCGATCACGCCCAAATGCCAGCGATCCGGTTTAGTCCTGCCTTGCAAGAATGCCTGCCATGATGATGTCGATCGTATGTTCGCGATAGCGGTCGCGCAGTTCCTCGGTAAGCGTATCCTGATTAAAGCAATGCTTCAAAACCAATCGCGCCGAAAAGAACCGGTCGACCGCGCCGGTGACGGTGAAATAGAACAGCTGCGGATCGATCTGCCGGAACACGCCTGCTTTCACGCCATCGCCGATCAGTTGCTCATAAGCGCGGTAGAGCGGCGAAAGATAGCAGTCCGCGATACGCCGCGCCTCCTTGTCGTCGCTTTCCCCGACCAGCCGCATGGTCAGGCGGTTGAGATAGGGCACCTGGTAGAAAGTATCGACCACTTTCGAGATATGCCGCCGCAGCTTGGCCTCCGGATCCCAGCCATCTTTCGCCACCAGCGCATCGACGCTGGTGACGATCGCCTGCCAGTCACGGTCGAGCAAGGCCTTGAGCAGCCCCGCCTTGTTGCCGAAATAGTACTTCACCAGCGCCGAATTGAGCCCGGAACGCAGGCTCAGTTCGGAGAGCGAGATATCGACGACGTCGCCCTCGCGCATGATCGTGCTCGCCGTATCGAGCAACATCGCCCGTGCGCCGGGCGGAGCGCCGAGATCGGCTTCGGCCACGGCGGTACGCGTCAGCGCGGCGCCATGCGGATGGCGCCGTCGAGCCGCACGTCCTCACCGTTCCAGTAGTCGTTCTCGATCATCGCCAGGGCAAGCGCGGCATATTCCTCGGGCCGGCCAAGCCGCTTGGGGAACGGCACCGAAGCGGCCAGCAATTCCTGCGCCTTTTCGGGCAGCGACTTCATCAGCGGGGTTTCGAAAATGCCCGGCAGGATGGTGTTGACGCGAATTCCCTCGTTCATCAGATCGCGCGCGATGGGCAGCGTCATGCCGACCACCCCGCCCTTCGAGGCCGAATAGGCCGCCTGGCCGACCTGCCCGTCCTCGGCCGCGACCGAGGCGGTGTTGATGATGACGCCGCGCTGGCCCAGCTCGTCGATGGCATCGGCCGTCACCATCCCCGCCGCCGACTTGGCGATACAGCGGAACGTGCCGATCAGGTTGAGATTGACGATGAAAGCGAAGGCATCCAGCGGGAAATGGCGCACTTCGCCGGTCTCGCGGTCGCGGCTGATGGTCTTGATCGCATTGGCGGTGCCGGCGCAGTTGACGAGGATCCGCTCCTGCCCATGCGCCGCGCGCGCCTTGGCCAGGCCGGCATCGACCGAGGCGTCGTCCATCACGTTCACCTCGCAGAAAATGCCGCCGATTTCCTTGGCGATCGCCGTGCCCTTCTCTTCCTGCAGATCGAAAATGGCGACCTTGACGCCCTTGGCCGCGAGCGCGCGCGCGGTGGCGGCGCCCAGGCCCGAAGCCGCGCCGGTGACCACTGCGGCGATGGAGGAATCGAGTTTCATGTCTGGCGGGCCTTTCTCGCGGATGAGGATTTAAGCGGCCAGTTAAATGCCGGGCGCGCCGCGGTCAATTGCGCAGCGCGCCCGGAAATGCGATTAGGCGACGTCGATCGTGAGCGCCCCCTCGCCCTCGTCGATTTTCACCGTCGCGCCGTCCGGGATCTCGCCTGCCAGCAGCTTCTCGGCCAGCGGGTCCTGCAAGTGCCGCTGCACCGCGCGCTTCAGCGGCCTGGCGCCATAGACCGGATCGTAGCCAACCCGGCCGAGCCAGCGTTCGGCGGCTTCGGTGAGTTCGAGCGCGATCTTGCGGTCCTTGAGCAGCGCCGCCACCCGCGCGACCTGGATCTCGACGATCGGGCCCATGTGCTCGTGCCCAAGCCGGTGGAACAGCACGATCTCGTCGAGCCGGTTGAGGAATTCCGGCCGGAAATGGCCGCGCACGACTTCCATCACCTGCGGTTCGACCTTGTCGACGTCCTCGCCCTCGTCCAGTCCCGGCGAGGAACTGGCTGCCGAGGTTGCTGGTCAGGATGATCAGCGTGTTGGTGAAATCGACCACCCGGCCCTGCCCGTCGGTCAGCCGCCCGTCGTCGAGCACTTGCAGCAGCACGTTGAACACGTCGGAGTGCGCCTTCTCGACCTCGTCGAACAGCACCACCTGATAGGGCCGGCGCCGCACCGCTTCGGTCAGCACGCCGCCCTCGTCATAGCCGACATAGCCCGGAGGCGCGCCGATCAGGCGGCGAGACCGCGTGCTTCTCCATGAATTCGGACATGTCGATGCGCACCATCGCGTTGTCGTCGTCGAACAGGAAGCCGGCCAGCGCCTTGGTCAGCTCGGTCTTGCCGACGCCGGTGGGGCCGAGGAACAGGAAGGAGCCGAGCGGCCGGTTGGGGTCCTGCAGGCCCGCGCGCGCGCGGCGCACGGCCTTGGAGACCGCCATCGACCGCATCGGCCTGGCCGATCACGCGCTGGCCGATCGTCTCTTCCATCTTGAGCAGCTTCTCGCGCTCGCCTTCCATCATCCGGTCGACCGGGATGCCGGTCCACTTGCTGACCACGGCGGCGATGTCCTCGGCGGTCACTTCCTCGCGCAGCAGCGCGTTTTCGGCCTGCCCGCGGCTTCGGCCAGCTGCTTTTCCAGCTCGGGAATGCGGCCATAGGTCAGCTGCCCGGCCTTGGCGAAATCGCCGTTGCGCTGCGCCTGTTCCAGCTCGACCCGCGCGGCATCGAGCGCCGCCTTGATCTCGCCTTCGGCCGCGATCTTGTCGCGCTCGTTCTGCCAGCGGGTGGTCACTTCGGCGCTCTGCTGTTCGAGATTGGCCAGCTCCTCGCGCAGAGTGTCGAGCCGGTCCTTGCTGGCCTGGTCGGTCTCCTTGGCCAGCGCCATTTCCTCGATCTTGAGCTGGACGATGCGCCGGTCGAGCACCTCGATTTCCTCGGGCTTGCTCTCCACTTCCATGCGGATGCGGCTGGCGGCCTCGTCCATCAGGTCGATCGCCTTGTCGGGCAGGAAGCGGTCGGAAATGTAGCGGTTGGACAGCGTCGCGGCGGCCACGATCGCCCCGTCGGTGATCCGCACGCCGTGGTGCAGTTCATAACGGTCCTTGAGCCCGCGCAGGATCGAGATCGTGTCCTCCACCGTCGGCTCGCCGACGAACACCGGCTGGAACCGCCGCTGCAGCGCCGCGTCCTTCTCGACATGCTTCTGGTATTCGTCGAGCGTGGTCGCGCCGATGCAGTGCAGCTCGCCGCGCGCCAGGGCCGGCTTGAGCAGGTTGGAGGCATCCATCGAGCCTTCGGACGCGCCCGCGCCGATCAGCGTGTGCATCTCGTCGATGAACAGGATGATCTCGCCTTCCGCGCCCTTGACCTCGTCGAGCACGGCCTTCAGCCGCTCCTCGAACTCGCCGCGATACTTCGCGCCGGCGATCAGGCTGCCCATGTCGAGCGACATCAGGCGGCGGTCCTTGAGGCTGTCGGGCACGTCGCCATTGGCGATGCGCAGCGCCAGGCCCTCGGCGATCGCGGTCTTGCCGACGCCGGGCTCGCCGATCAGCACCGGGTTGTTCTTGGTGCGGCGGGCGAGGATCTGGATGGTGCGGCGGATTTCCTCGTCGCGGCCGATCACCGGATCGAGCTTGCCGTCGCGCGCCGCCTGGGTCAGGTCGCGGGCGTATTTCTTCATCGCCTCATAGCTTTCCTCGGCCGAGGCGGTGTCGGCGCTACGCCCGCCGGTGACTTCCTGGATCGCCGCTTCGAGCGCCTTGGCGTCGACATTGGCGGCTTTCAGGGCCTGCCCGGCGGCGCTGGTCGAAGCCAGCGCCAGCGCCTGCAACATCCGCTGCACCGAGACAAAGCTGTCGCCCGCCTTGCTCGCGATCTGCTCGGCCTGGTCGAGCATGCGCACCGCATCGTTGTCGAGCCCCGGCGTCGCTTGCGCGCCGCTGCCCGAAACCGCCGGGATTTTGGCCAGCGCCTTGTCCACTTCCGCGAGCGCCAGCTGCGCGGAACCCCCGGCGCGCTGGATCAGGCCCGAGGCCATGCCCTCGCTGTCTTCGAGCAGCGCTTTCAGCACATGTTCCGGGCGCGATCCGCTGATGGCTCATCCGGATCGCCACGGTCTGCGCGCTCTGCAGGAAGCCCTTGGCGCGGTCGGTGAATTTTTCGAGATTCATGGGATGCATGTCCTCCTGTTGGCGAGGAGATAGTGTTGCAGAATCGCCACACAAGGATTTGGATCAATTTTCTTGGCAAAAGCGCGCCGCTCCGCATAGGCTCGGATGACAGAACGGGAGAGAATCATGGCCAAATTCACCGCCGCCCAGGCAGCAGACGTGCTGGCGATCAAGCAGGTTATCTACGACTGGGCCGACGAGCTCGACGTGAATGACGGACTGAAGATCGAGCAGTCCGGCGTTCTCGCCAAGGACGTGCGCTATTTCGTCGGCGGCGAATGGAAGGAAGGCGTCGATGCGGTCGCCAAGTTCTATTCGGAGCGCAAGACCCGGCTCGAAGGCGCCGGCGGCGCCCCGGTGATGCGCCACCAGATCATGGGCGTCAGGGTCTATTTCGACAGCGCCGACAAGGCGCGCATGGGCTTTCAGCTGCTGTTCTTCGCCAAAGTCGGCGAGCCACCGATCGCCGGCTACTGCGACCCGCTGGCGACTGCCGACGTGCGCATGGAGGCCGTGCGCGGGGCCGACGGGGAATGGCGGATTTCGATGTTCGACAGCGGGCAAGTGTTCCAGCGAGGGTAGGCAAAACCACTCCCGCAGAGCGGCATTGTCTGTTAAGTGCGCGGCATGCATCGATTCCTTGCCGCTGCCATCGCCATCGCCGTCCTCGCTCTCTCCGCCTGCGCCTCCCAGCCGAACAGACCGGTAGCCGCCGCGCCCGCTCCGCCGGCTGCCGCCGAGGCTGCAACGCAACCCGCGCCGCTGGCCGATCTGGTCAAGGCGGTCGACATTCCCTACGAGAGCTTCACCCTCGCCAACGGCCTGCGCGTGCTGGTCCATACCGACCGCAAGGCGCCGGTGGTCGCGGTGTCGGTGTGGTACGGCGTCGGCTCCAAGCATGAGCCGAAGGGCAAGACCGGCTTCGCCCATCTGTTCGAGCACCTGATGTTCAACGGCTCGGAAAACGCGCCGGGCGATTTTTTCGAGCCGCTGCAGCAAGTCGGCGCGACCGACATCAACGGCACCACCTGGTTCGACCGCACCAACTATTTCGAGACCGTGCCGACCGGCGCGCTCGACCGTGCGCTGATGCTCGAAAGCGACCGCATGGGCCACCTGCTCGGCGCGGTGACCCAGGAAAAGCTGACCAACCAGATCGGCGTCGTCCAGAACGAAAAGCGCCAGGGCGACAACCAGCCCTACGGACTGGTCGAATACGAGCAGCTGGAAAACCTCTACCCCGCGGGCCACCCCTATCACCATTCGACGATCGGCTCGATGGCGGACCTCAGTCGGCCACGCTCGGCCGACGTCAAGCAGTGGTTCAGCGACAATTATGGCCCCAACAACGCCGTGCTGGTGCTGGCCGGCGACATCGACGCCGCCACCGCGCGCGCCAAGGTCGAAAAGTGGTTCGGCGACATTCCCGGCGGGCCCGGCGATCAAGCCGGTCGCATGCGCCGGTGCCGACGCTGCGGCGCGCCCAGGGCGAAGACGATCAAGGACCAGGTCGCGACCACGCGCATCTACCGCATGTGGGCCGATCCCGGGCCTCGACAATCCCGATTACCTGCCGCTGCCGATGAGCGGGCTGGTGCTGGGCGGCCTCGCCAGCTCGCGGCTCGACGATGCGCTGGTGCGGCAGGGCCAGCTGGCGGTGGCGGTTTCGGCCGATGCGCAGATCTTCGCCCAGGCCGGGCAGTTCGTGGTCTGTGCCGACGTCAAGCCGGGGACCGATCCGGCGGTGACCGCGGCGGCGCTCGACGCCGAGATCGCCGACTACCTCGCCGAGGGCCCGAGCGCGGACGAATTGCGCCGCGCCGCCACGGTCTTCGCCATCGGGCCAGATCCGCGCGCTCGAATCGGTCGGCGGCTTCGGCGGCAAGGCGCCGACGCTGGCCGAAGGGCTGCTCTATTCGGGCGATCCCGATCACTACCGCAAAGCGCTTGAACGCGCGGCCTTGCTGACGCCCGCCGAGGTCCGCGCGGCGACGCGCAAGTGGCTGGCGCGGCCGGCCTTCGCCCTGACGGTCGAGCCCGGCACCCGCACCGAGGGCGGCGAGGCCCGCGGCGGCTTCATCGCCGCGCCGGACGGCGACGCATCGCGGCCGGCCTTCTTCCGCGATCCGCTATTCGCGGCGCAAGGCGCGGCCGCAGCGGGCGCCAGCGCCGGTCCCGACCGTTCGAAGCTGCCGCCGGTCGGCGAGCTCGCCAGCCGCTCGATTTCCCGGACGATCGAACGCGCGACGCTGTCGAACGGCATGCAGGTCTATTTCGCCCGGCGCGGCGCGGTGCCGGTGGTCTCGGTCCGCGTCGCTTTCGATGCGGGCTATCGCCGCCGATCCCAAGCAGGCGCTCGGCACCCAGTCGCTGCTGCTCAGGCTGATGAACGAGGGCACCGAAAAGCTCGATTCGGCCGAACTGGCCCGTGAGCGTGAGCGGCTTGGCGCGGGGATCGGCGGCTTCGGCCGATACCGATACGACCAGCTTCCAGCTCGACGCGGTCGCGCCCAACCTCGCCCCGTCGCTCGCGCTGCTGGCCGACTACGTCCGCCGCCCGGCATTGGCCCCCGCCGAGCTCGAGCGGGTGCGCGCGCAGCAGCTGGCGGCGATTTCGGCCGAAATGAAGGACCCTCGCTCGATCTCCAGCCGGGTGCTGATCCCGCTGCTGTACGGCACGGGCCATCCCTATGGCATTCCGCCGAGCGGCACCGGCGATCCGGCGGTGGTCGGACGGCTTAGCCGCGACGAGCTTGCCGCGATTCCACCGCACCTGGTTCCGGCCGGACCGGGCCAGGATACTGGTCGTCGGCGACACCACTCTGGCCGAAGCGACGCGGCTGCTCGAAGCGAGTTTCGGCGATTGGCGGCCGCCCGGCCGATGCGCCTCCGCTCAAGAATTTCGCCGTGCCCGTGCCCGCGCCGGGCTGCGCGGATCATCCTGGTCGATCGGCCCGCCTCGCCGCAATCGATGATCTATGCCGGGCGGGTGCTCGACCTCAAGGGCACCGACGACCTGCTGACGCTGCAGACCGCCAACGACATTCTTGGCGGCAATTTCCTCAGCCGGATCAACATGAACCTGCGCGAGACCAAGGGCTGGTCCTATGGCGTGCGCAGCGGGGTGAGCGAGCCGCTCGACCGCTCGCTGTTCACCCTTCGCGCGCCGGTCCAGGCCGACCGCACCGGCGATTCGATCGCCGAGATCCGCCAGCGAGCTGCAAAGCGTTCCTGGTCGGACAAGGGCGTGACCGCAGCGGAACTGGGCTGGTCGACTACGGGCAGCGCCCGCGAACTGCCCGGCTCGTTCGAAACATCCGCCGACGTGCTCGGCGGCCTGGCCAGGATCGTGCTCTACAGCCGGCCCGACACTTATTACGAAACGCTCGCCGCGCCGCTACAAGGCGATGACCGCGGCCGAAGCGGACGCCGCCGCCCGCGCCGCGAGGATCGGCGACGGGCTGGTCTACGTCGTCGTCGGCGAGCCGCCAAGGTGCGAACCGCAGCTTGACGGGCTCGGCCTGCCGGTCGAAGTCCATGCCATCGCCGGGCCAGTAGCCACGCGAACCGCTATTCGAGGAGGAAGACATGTCCGTTGCCGGCACCTACGAAGTCACCACCAAGACCCCGATGGGCGACCAGAAGGGCACGTTCACCGTCGAAGTCGAGCGGCGACAGCTTCACCGGCAGCGTAACCAGCGCATGATGGGCACGATGGAATCGAAGCCGGCAAGGTCAGCGGCAACACGCTCACCTGGAAGATGGAGATGAAAGTGCCGATGCCGATGACGCTAGAATGCGAAGCGACGGTCGATGGCGACGCGATCACCGGCACCATCAAGGCCGGGGCGTTCGGCTCGATGGCCTTGGCGGGGAACCGGGCGGGGTAGGGCGCCTAGGCCTAGTTCAACCCGTCCAGCGGGATTACCCCAAGGCCTTCTTCACCGCCTCGTTCACCACCTGCGGGTTGGCCTTGCCCTGCATCGCCTTCATCGTCTGGCCGACGAAGAAGCCGAACAGCGCTTCCTTGCCGGCCTTGATACTGTTCGACCTTGTCGGCGTTGTCGGCGAGCACCTCGGCCACTGCCGCCTCGATCGCGCCGGTGTCCGAGGTCTGCTTCAGGCCCTCGCGCTCGACGATGGCGGCGGCGCCGTCGCCGGTCTCCAGCATCTTCTCGAACACCTGCTTGGCGATCGTGCCCGAAATCGTGCCGTCGCCGACCAGCGCCAGCAGTTCCGCCGCCTGCGCCGGGGTGACCGGCGAATCCTCAAGGGTCCTGCCCAGCCGGTTGAGCGCGCCGAACAGTTCGGAAGTCAGCCAGTTCGCCGCCTGCTTGGCGACATCGGCCTCGGGCTTGTTCTGCGCGTTCGGCCGCGGCCGCCAGCAGCGCTTCGAACCAGCGCGCGGTCTCGACTTCGGCGGTCAGCACCTCGGCGTTGTAGGGCGACAGGCCGAGCGCGGTCTCATAGCGGTGGCGCTTGGCGTCGGGCAGTTCGGGCAGGCTGGCGCGGCATTCCTCGAGAAACGCGTCGTCCAGCTCCAGCGGCAGCAGGTCGGGATCGGGGAAATAGCGGTAATCGTGCGCGTCTTCCTTGCTGCGCATCGAGCGGGTTTCGTCCCGGTCGGGATCGTAGAGCCGGGTTTCCTGGACGACCTTGCCGCCGTCCTCGATCAGATCGACCTGGCGGCGCGCCTCGCCTTCGACCACGGCCATGACGAAGCGCACCGAATTGACGTTCTTGGTCTCGGTCCGGGTGCCGAACGGCTCGCCGGGCTTGCGCACCGAGACGTTGACGTCGGCGCGCATCGAGCCTTCTTCCATATTGCCGTCGCAGGAGCCGACATAGCGCAGGATCGTGCGCAGCTTGCGCAGATATGCCCCCGCCTCGGCCGGCGAGCGCATGTCCGGGCGGCTGACGATCTCCATCAGCGCCACGCCCGAGCGGTTGAGATCGACATAGGACATCGTCGGGTGCTGATCGTGCATCAGCTTGCCGGCGTCCTGCTCGACATGGATGCGCTCGATGCCGATGGTCTTGGTCGAGCCTTCGGGATCCTTCTCGTCGAGGATGATGTCGATCCGCCCCTCGCCCACCAGCGGGTGGTAAAGCTGGCTGATCTGGTAGCCCTGCGGCAGATCGGCGTAGAAGTAGTTCTTGCGGTCGAACCGGCTCCACTTGTTGATCGGCGCGTCGATCGCCATGCCGGTGCGCACCGCCTGGCGGATGCACTCGCGGTTCGGCACCGGCAGCATGCCGGGCATCGCCGCATCGACGAGGCTGACCTGCGCATTGGGCTCCGCGCCGAATTCGGTCGCGGCGCCGGAGAACAGCTTGGACTTGCGAGACGACCTGGGCGTGGACTTCGAGGCCGATCACGACCTCCCATTCGCCGGTGGCGCCCTGGATGCGGTAGGGGTTTTCAGCTCATTCTTGCCGTTTCCAATAAATGCAACTGTGTGTCTAAATTCAGCTTTAGTATTTGTGCGGCATCACCACCAACATAGCCTTCTGCTTCCTGCAAAACCGGACAATCACTTCTTCATATTCCGGATAATCGCGCAATCATACACGGCCGCGGACTTTCGCTAGCGAGTCTGTCACACCCGCATGTGGCCTATCAATCTCAAGTGCGCGAAAATTATCGACGTCGCTCGGCTTTTCGCCTGCAACCGACATATCGCCAAGCTGACGCATGCGATGCACAAAAGACGCAATGCGAGTGCAGCCCAAGTCAACCAATCACGATGGTCGGGAACTTCACTCACCACCACCTGCTCCGGCCGGGCCGCAAACCCCGCCCGCTGCTCGATCGCCAGCCCGGCATTCAGCACGCCCTGCTCGTCGAACGGCCGGCCGATCAGCTGCAAGCCCAGCGGCAGCCCCTCGCGGTTCAGACCCGCCGGGACCGACATCGCCGGCAGCCCGGCCAGCAGGCGGGCACCGAGAACACGTCGTTGAGATACATCTCCAGCGGATCGGCGCTCTTCTCGCCCAGCGCGAAGGCGGCGCTGGGCGCGGTCGGGGCCAGGATCACGTCGCATTCGGTAAAGGCGTTCTTGAAATCGTGGCTGATCAGCGTGCGGACCTTCTGCGCCTGGGTGTAATAGGCGTCGTAGAAGCCGGCCGAGAGCACATAGGTGCCGATCAGGATGCGGCGCTTGACCTCCGGGCCGAAACCGGCGGCGCGGGTGGCGGCGTACATGTCTTGCAGGCCAGCGCCTTCCGGCAGATCGCGCAGGCCATAGCGCACGCCGTCATAGCGCGCGAGGTTGGACGAGGCTTCGGCCGGGGCGATGATGTAGTAGGTCGGCAGCGCGTATTTGGTATGCGGCAAGCTGATATCGAGCACTTCTGCGCCCGCGTCCTTCAGCCAGGCGATGCCCTGATCCCAGCTTGCGGAGACTTCATCGTCCATGCCGTCGAGCCGGTATTCGCGCGGGATGCCGACCTTCTTGCCCCTGAGATCGGCGCTGAGCCCCGCTTCCCATGCGGGCACCGGCATGTCGAGGCTGGTCGCGTCCTTGGCATCGAACCCGGCCATGACTTCGAGCATGATCGCGCAGTCGCGCACGTCGCGCGCCATCGGCCCGGCCTGATCGAGCGAGGAGGCGAAGGCGACGATGCCCCAGCGCGAGCAGCGCCCATAGGTCGGCTTGATGCCGGAAATGCCGGTGAAGGCCGCCGGCTGGCGGATCGAGCCGCCGGTGTCGGTGCCGGTCGCCGCCGGGCACAGCCGCGCCGCCACCGCTGCGCTGGAACCGCCAGACGAGCCGCCTGGGGCGAGCGCCGCGTTGCCTAGTAAGCCATTGGCATCCTTGCGCCGCCAGGGCGAGACGACATTGCCGAAATAGCTGGTCTCGTTCGACGAGCCCATGGCGAACTGATCGAGGTTGAGCTTGCCCAGCATCCCCGCGCCCGCGTCCCACAGCTTTTGGGAAACGCTGCTTTCATATTCGGGAACAAAGCCTTCGAGGATGTGGCTCGCAGCCGTGGTCTGCACGCCCTTGGTGCAGAACAGGTCCTTCATGCCGATCGGCACGCCGGCGAGTTTGCCGAGCGCCTTGCCGGCCTCGCGGTCGGCATCGACCCTGGCGGCGGCTTCCAGCGCCTTTTCGGGCGTCGCGACGATGAAGGCGTTGAGCGCGGCCTGCGCGGCGGCGACATTGGCGTTGAACGCCTGCGCGACTTCGGTGGCTTTGAAAGCCCCCGAGACCACACCCGCGCGGATGGCGGCGACGGTGAGTTCGGTGAGGTCGGTCATGCGCGCGGCCTCAGAGATAAATAGGGACAGTCCCTATTTAACCGGGAGTGCTGCTCGCGGGTCCGATTCCTCGTGGGGGTTAAATAGGGACTGTCCCTATTTATCGCACAACGCCCGCTCATCATTCGATCACCTTCGGAACTCCGAAGAAGCCATGCTCGGCCGCCGGAGCGTTCGCCAGCACCGCGTCGCGCTTGCCGCCGCCGGTGAGCGGATCGGCATCTATCGCATCCTCGCGCAGGCGCAGGTGGTTCTCGATCACCGCGGTCATCGGCTCGATGCCGGTGACATCGACTTCGCCGAGCTGCTCGACCCAGGCGAGGATGCCGTTGAGTTCGGGCACCATCGCCGCCACTTCGGCCTCGCTGACCTTGAGCCGGGCCAGCAAGGCGATCTTGGCCACGGTGGCGGTATCGACCGACATCGGCGCTGACCTTACTGCTGCGGCGGCGGCGGACCGCCAGGCATGTCGGGCGGCATTCCCGGCGGTGGACCACCCCGGACGCCCTTGCCGCCCTGTTGCTGCTGCATCTGTTGCATCTGCTCCATCATTCGCTGCTGCTGCTCGATCTCGGCGCGGCTGCGGAAATCGATCAGCTCGATCTCGAAAGTCAGGTCGGTGTTCGGCGGAATCGGCCCGGCCTGCTTGTCGCCATAGCCCAGCTCCGAGGGAATCAGCACCTTGTACTTGCCGCCGCGCTGCATCTGCATCAGCGCCTTGGTGAAGCCCGGCACCACGCCCTGGAGCGGGAAGACCGCCTGCTTCTGCTCGTCGAACACCTTGCCGTCGGGCAGGGTGCCCTTGTAATTGATCAGGGCGACGTCCTCGATCGTCGGCGAAGCGCCGCTGCCGGCGATCAGCGTTTCCACCTTGACCTGCGCCGGAAGCGCGGCCCAGGCCACGCCCGCGGCAACCAGCAAAGCCGCCAAGACCCCAAGCCACAACTTGGGCAGCGAACCCCGGGCGATCGGCTGGAGGGGAACACGGGTAATTTCGGTCATCTGATCTTCCTGATCCGGAAATGCAAAAGGGCGCGGAATTCAGCCGCGCCCTTATGGCCTATGCGGCCAGCGATCCCGGATCAAGTCCGGGATGACGCTTCACGCATTACTTGACGCCGTCGCGCTCCATGCGCTTGCGCTCAAGCTTGCGGGCGCGGCGGATCGCGGCGGCCTTTTCGCGGGCGCGCTTTTCGCTAGGCTTCTCGTAGTGCCGGCGCAGCTTCATCTCGCGGTAGACGCCTTCGCGCTGTAGTTTCTTCTTCAGAGCACGCAGGGCCTGGTCGACATTGTTGTCGCGCACGAGAATTTGCATAAACCGACACACCTCACAAACAGCGGCGAGAGCCCGCGAAGAGCACGGGATTCGCCCGAATTGAACGCAAAACACAGCGCCGAATCCCGAAAGGATCGGCTCCGAATGGCGCGCGGCTAGCAGAGAGCGGACGCGAGGGCAAGGGTTTGCGGCATGGCGCAAGCCCGGCTAGAGGCAAGGCCATGGCCTCACCCTCATTCGCTCTGTCCTCGCTCTATGTCGCCCTCGGCGGCGGGGCGGGAGCGTGGCTGCGCTTTCTCGCGGGGCGGGCGATCGGCTCCTCGACCTTCCCTTACGCCACACTGGCGGTGAACTTGCTCGGCAGCTTCGCCATGGGGCTGCTGGCGGGATGGCTGGCGCGGCAAGGACAGGGCGGCGAGCCTTGGCGCTTGCTGCTGGGCCTCGGCGTGCTGGGCGGCTTCACGACATTTTCGGCATTCAGCCTCGAGGTCGTCGCACTCGTGCAGCGCGGCGCGGTGGGTTTGGCGGCGCTATATATCGCGCTGTCGCTCGCGGGCGGGATCCTTGGCCTTATCGCCGGCCTGGCCATTATGCGGGTGGCGGCATGACCGAAACGGTTCGCCAGTTCACCGTCCAGGCCGACGACGACGGCGTTCGGCTGGACCGCTGGTTCAAGCGCCACCTGCCCCAGATCAGCTTCGCCATGGTCAGCCGCTGGGCGCGCACCGGGCAGCTCCGGGTCGATGGCAAGCGCGCCAGCCCGGAAGACCGGATCGCCGCTGGCCAGGTGCTGCGGGTGCCGCCGGGCGGCGACAGCGCCGGAACGCAAGACCGGTCCGGTGCGCAAGCCGCTGAGCGAGGCGCAGATCGAGCAGGCCGAAGCCATGGTGCTGACCCAGGACCGCGCCGCCATCGTGCTCAACAAGCCGCCGGGGCTGGCGACGCAGGGCGGCAGCGGCATGAAGGAGCATGTCGACGGGTTGCTGGATGCTTTCGCCGCGGATGGGCCCAGGCCCCGCCTGGTCCACCGGCTCGACAAGGACACTTCGGGCGTCCTGCTGATCGCCCGCACCCCGGGCAGCGCCGCGTTCTTCTCCAAGCGTTTTTCCGGCCGCTCGGCGCGCAAGATCTACTGGGCGCTGGTCGTCGGGCGTGCCCGATATCGACGAAGGGCTGATCGAACTGCCGCTGGCCAAGCAGCCGGGCACCGGCGGCGAAAAGATGATGGTCGATGAGAGCGGCGTTGTTGGAATAGATGGGGCCCAGTCCGCCCGCACCCGCTATCGCGTGCTCGACCGGGCCGGCAACCGCACCGCCTGGGTCGAATTGCACCCCCTCACCGGGCGCACCCACCAGCTGCGGGTGCATATGGCGGCGATCGGCCATCCCATCGTCGGCGACGGCAAGTACGGCGGGCCGGACGCGTTCCTTACCGGCACCATCAGCCGCAAGATGCACCTCCACGCCCGCCGCCTGATCATCGACCATCCCGATGGCGCCCCGCTCGACGTCGTCGCGCCGCTGCCCGCGCATTTCGCCAATTCGATGGCCCAGCTCGGCTTCGACGAGGCGGACGGCGCGGCGCTGCCCGACGCCCCTCCCCCGCCCGAGCGCGAGATCAAGAAGCAGGCAGCCAAGGCGCATGCCAAGCAATACCGCAAGGAACGACGCGGCGAACGGCGCGGACGCAAGAGCGGCGAACGGGGACCGGCAGGCAAGACTTCAGGCAAAACGGCTCCTGCAAAGCCTGCCCGCAAGCCTGCCACCAGACCGGCGCCAAAGCCGAAGGGACGCTAGGCGGATGCATCCCAACGCCGCATTCCGCCACGACGACCGCGCCTTGCTCGAAGCGATGATCGACGAGATCGGCTTCGGCATGATATTCGCAGCCACCCCCGATGGCCCGCGCGTCGCGCATACGCCGCTGCAATGGGCCGGGTCCAGTAACACCGATGGGGCGGTGCATTTTCACCTCGCACGTGGCAATGCCCTCACCGGCCACCTCGACGGCATGACCGCGCTGGCGGTGATCAACGGGCCGGAAGGCTATGTCTCGCCGCGCTGGTATGCGGACCCGGAACAAGTTCCGACCTGGAATTACATTACGCTCGAACTCGAAGGCCGGGTGCGGCGGATGGACCAGGACGGGCTCACCGGCCTGCTCGAAGCGCTGATCGCCCGGCAGGAAGCGCGGGTGGAAGGCGGAGAACCCTGGACCACGGCGAAGATGCCCGAAGCCAAGCTGCGCGGCCTGCTCAAGGGAATCGTCGGCTTCGAAATGGAAGTCCAGGCCTGGCGGCCGACGTTCAAACTCTCGCAGAACAAGAGCGGCGAAGAGCGCGCCCGCGTCGCCGGCGGCCTCGAAGCGCAAGGCTCGCGGGCGCTCGCCGGGCTGATGCGGACACTCGCGCCATGACCCTGCGTCTGGCCGTGTTCGATTGCGACGGCACGCTGATCGATGGCCAGGCGTCAATCTGCGAAGCGATGGAGGCGGCCTTCGCGGATTTCGCCCTGCCCCTGCCCGAGCGCAACCAGGTCCGCCGCGCGGTCGGGCTGAGCCTGCCGCAGGCCGTCCGCCGCCTCTTGCCCGAGCGAGGATGCCGGACGGCATCACGCCATCGCCGAGGCCTACAAGCGCCATTTCCGCGCCAAACGCGAAGCCGGTGTGCTCGAACAGCCGCTGTTCGACGGGATCGCGGATTTGCTGGGCGGTTTGCGCCAGGCCGGCTGGCTGCTCGGAATCGCCACCGGCATGTCGGACCGCGGCCTGACGCACTGCCTCGCGGCGCACGGCCTCACCGACCATTTCGTCACCCTCCAGACCGCCGACCGCCATCCGTCGAAGCCGCATCCCGCCATGCTGGAGGCAGCCCTGGCCGAGGCGGGTGCGGAACCCGCGCAGGCGGTGATGATCGGCGACACCGCTTTCGACATGCAGATGGCCCGCGATGCCGGGGTAGGGGCGCTCGGCGTCGATTGGGGCTACCACGAGCCGGACGAACTGCGCGCCGCCGGGGCGCGCTTCGTCGCCGCCACGCCCGGCGGACTTGGGGAGTATCTGGGACTATGAACATGCCGCCATCGCCCGTTGACCCCGCCCGTCAGCGCTTTCTGGTGCTGACGTTGGTCAGACTGTCCGGTGTCGCCATGGCAATTCTGGGCATGGCGGTGCTCGCGGAGAAAGTCGATCTGCCTGCCATCGCCGGCTATGTCCTGGTCGCGCTCGGCGCGCTCGAAACGCTGGTGATGCCGGTGGTGCTGATCAAGGCCTGGAAAACGCCCCCGCAATGAAGCGATTCTACAAGCAGGTTGCCGAGGAACCCGCCGAATCCGGCTGGCGCGTGACGCTCGACGGGCGGGCGATAAAGACGGCGGGCGGCAGGGCGCAGATCGTCCCCTGTCAGGCCCTCGCCGCGGCGCTGGCGCGCGAATGGGCCGATCAGGGCGAGGAGATCGACGCCGCGCGCTTCCCGCTGCGCGATCTTGCCGATTACGCCATCGACATCGTCGCCCCCGGACACGACCGGGCCATCGGAGACGTGCTTGCCTATGCCGAAACCGACACGCTCTGCTACCGCGCCGATCCCGACGAAGCGCTGTACGAGCGTCAGGTCGAAGTGTGGGAACCCCTGCTAGCCGCTGCGGAACAGCGCTGGGACGTGCACTTCGAGCGCGTTTCCGGGATCGTTCATCGCGCCCAGCCCGAGGCCACGCTGGCGCGGATCAAAGCCGTTCTCGCCGCGCATGGCCCCTTCTCCCTCGCCGCCGTGCAAACCCTTGCAAGCCTCGCCGCCTCGCTCACCATCGCGCTCGCCGCGCTGGAGCCCGATGCCAATGCCGAAGCGCTATGGAACGCCGCCAATCTCGAGGAGGACTGGCAGGCCGACCTGTGGGGCAAGGACACCGAGGCCGAAGCACGGCGCGCCCACCGTTTCGCCACATTCGCCGCCGCGATGCGCTTCGCACGCCTTGCAGAGGGAGAAACAGCATGACCACCTCGATCAAGCCCGTCCTGCTCAATCACATGAATTTGGTGCTGCGCGATTTCGACGCGAGCGTCGAACATTTCCGCAAGTGCTTCGACGCCGAATTCATGGTCGACATCCCCAACCCCGAGACCCATGCCTGCCTGATCGAGATCGGCCGGGTGATTTTCGAGATTTTCACGCCCAGGGCCTGGCTGCTCAACGCCCGCTACGGTCCGCACCATCTCGGCGTCGAATACAGGGCGGACATCGCCGAAGTGCGCGCCGCTGTGGCCGAGCGCGGCATCGGCATCGCGCGCGACATCGGTCTCGCACTCCACACCGATCCCGCTGACACGCTTGGTGTGGCATTCGAGTTCTACGACGGCGATTTCCACTGGCGCGAGTGGGATGCGCTTGGCGGGCGGCAGATCTACCCGGCCGGATACTGGCGAGACGAGCATCCGCTCGGGCTGACCGGGCTCAAATGCTACACGCTCGCGGTGCGCGATCTCGCCGCGGCGCGAAGCTTCCTCGAAAGCTTCCTCACTGCCGAACCCGTCTACGAAGCCCCGCGACCGGCGATTGCCGCCCAGGCGATCGGCCTCCGCGTGGCAGACGGCATCGTCGAATTGCTCGCGCCTGCCGGTCCCGGCGAACTTCAGCGGCACCTCGATCGTTTTGGCGAGGGCATCCGCTCAACCGTGTTCGGAACGCGCGATATCGAAGCGGTGCGGCGCTTTCTCGTCGAGCGGGGGATGGTGACCGTTCCTGGATCGTTCGAGGCCTCGCTGACAGTGCCCGCCGACGCCAATCTTGGCGTTATCTTCGAATTCGCCGAATAGTTGTCCCCCTTGCCCCAAGTGGTTGCATTTGCAATTGCACGATCGTGATGGCCGATCCGCGCATTTCCCATATCGAACTCGACGAGGCGACCATCCTGTGGCGCAATGCCGATATCGAGCAGGAACGGCGCATCGCCATCTTCGATCTGATCGAGGAAAACACGTTCAAGCCGCTGCGCGCCTTCGCCGCCGGCTACGAGGGCCCCTATCGCCTGCGGCTGTCGGTCGCGGACGGCCGGCTGGCGCTGGAAGTCGCGGACGAGCAAGGCAATCCGCTAGAAACCCTGATTCTCGGCCTCGGCCGCTTTCGCCGTCCGATCCGCGATTATTTCGCCGTGTGCGATTCCTATTACCAGGCGATCCGCAAGGCGACCGCGCAAGAGATCGAGACGATCGACATGGCCCGGCGCGGAATTCACAACGAAGCGGCGGAAATGCTGCTCGAACGGCTCGAGGGAAAGGTGGATACCGACTTCGCCACCGCCCGGCGGCTCTTTACCCTGATCTGCGTGCTGCATATCAGGGGGTAGAGCCTGTAACGGGTCTGGGCTCCAGGGTCGCAAGGAATTGGCATGGCGAGGAAACGAAGCAGCCGCACGCAGCTGCGCCTGCTTGGCGCTCTGGGGCTGGCGGCGCTGGTCGCCGGCCTGTTCGCCTGGTGGCATCTGCATCACTGGCAACCCGACCGGAAGGCCTTTCCGGTCCAGGGCGTCGAGATCGGGTCGGAGGACGGCGAAGTCAACTGGAAGGCGATCAAGGCGATCGGCGCCGATTTCGCCTATCTCGACGCCAGCGCCAGCGCTTTCGCCCGCGATCCCGCCTTCGGCCGCAATCTCGAGGAAGCGCGCGCCGCCAAGCTGCGGGTCGGCGCGGTGCACCGTTACGATCCGTGCCAGCCGGCGGAAAAACAGGCGGGCAATTTCGTCACCATGGTGCCGCGCGACGCGGTGCTGCTGCCGCCGGCGGTCGAACTCGACCAGCTGGCCGACGAATGCCCGGTCAAGACCGGCGAGGCCAAGGTGGAAAGTGAGCTGACCACGTTCCTCAACGAAGTCGAAACCCACACCGGCAAGCCCGCGCTGCTCAAGGTCTCGCGCCAGTTCGAGAAGCGCTACGCCATTTCCGCCGCGGTCGATCGCAATCTCTGGCTGATGCGCGACCGGTTCCAGCCCGGCTATGCCGGCCGGCCATGGACGCTGTGGACCGCCAATCGCGGCCTTGCGACCGAAGCCGGCGCCAGCAACTGCGCTGGATAGTGGTGCAGCCGTGAGCGGAGCCAAGAACGTGGGGCGCGACACCCTGATCGCCGCCGCGCGCGAGGCCGCCGCGAGCGCCTATGCGCCCTATTCGCGTTTCCCGGTCGGCGCGGCGCTGGCCTTCGACGACGGACGCGGTCATCACCGCCGCGAATGTCGAGAACGCGAGTTACGGCCTCTCGCTCTGCGCCGAAACAGCGGCGGTGGCAGCGGCAATGAATGCGGGGCGACGCGGCGGGCTTGTGGCGATCGCCGTGGCGGGTCCCGGCAGCAGCCCCGTCACCCCCTGCGGCCGCTGCCGCCAGGTCCTGAGCGAACTGGCGCAGCTGGGCGGTACCGATCCGGTGGTCTGGTGCGCGGGCGGGAACGCGCGTGCTTGAAATCCGGCTTTCCGAACTCTTGCCGCATGCTTTCGGACCGGAGAGTCTTCAAGGTTAACCAAGCCTAAGGGTTAGTAGGCCTATGGCGCCGCGAATGGCTGTGCGGCAATCATGATCAGGTCCAGAACCACGTTCATCGTCGGCGCCGGCGCGGGTAGCGAAGTGCAAATGCCGACCGGCGCCGAACTGACCCAGCGAATCGCGCAAAGCTTCGACTTCGAGCGGTTCTCCGGCGACATCCAGACCCGCGACAACACTATCCTGCAGCAGTATCTCGCGCGTCTCGCCGCCCCGCTGAATGCCACCGGCGAAGAGATGCGCGCCGCGGCCGACCGCATTTTCAAGGCCGCTACGCTGACCGGCTCGATCGACGCCATTCTCGAACAGCAGGGCGCCGACCCGCTGGTCGCCGCCGCCGGAAAAATCGCTGTCGCCCACTTCATCTGCCAGGCCGAATCCAAGTCGATCCTGCGCCCCGAACCCAAGGCGCCGGGCGAACTGCCGATGGGGGGAACGGAGAACTGGCTGTACGAAATGGCCCGGCTGATAACTTCGGGCGTGCCGCGCGGCCAGGCCGAGCGCTGCCTGGACAATCTCTCGGTCAGTCAGCTTCTGCTACGATCGCGGGCTTGAGCATTTCCTGCCGTACACCTTCACCATGGCTTTCGGCATGGCGCTGGAAGAGGCCCAGGCGATTGTCGCCGCCAGACTCAGGGTGGTGCGGCCTTACGGCTCGATCGGACGGCTGCCGTGGCAGGCGGGCGACGCCCCGGACTGCGCCTGGGGCGTGGAAATGCCGCCGAACATCAACCGGCTCGCCGGGCAGGTTCGCACCCTTGCCGAGCTGCGGCACGATGGCCATACGCTCGCCGCCATCGGCCAGGCCGTGACCGGCGCCGAGCGGCTGGCGGTGCTGGGGTTCGGCTTCGATCCGGGCAATGTCGAGCTGCTGTTCTCCAGCCCCCTGGCGCCTGGCGCCGAAATGCTGGTGACCCTGCACGAAATGGCGCCAGCCGCCCGCACCGCGGCGGAAACACTGCTCAAGCGCAAGACCGGACTTGCCGGCGACCGCCTGATCGCGGTCACCAGCCGCAGCTTCGAAGCGATACGCGACTACACCCTGCTGCTGGAGAGTTGATCCGGCTCAGAGTCTGATACGAAATTCGCGGAAGAGCGAATTTCGAGGCGGCGCCGGCCCGCTCCCCCGCCCGGCCACCCAGAGCATACAATCTCGTTGGGTGGCCGGGCGGGAGCGGGCCGGTGCGAACGATCCGAAACAGAGTTTCGGATCAGGCACTCAGCCGATCTCCAGCCACTCCAGCAGGGCCGCCAGACAATCACGCCCCAGCAGCTTGCTGCGTTCCGGGCTCCAGCCCTGCGCCGCGCAGGGCAGGTCGTCGTGGTCCTTGAACGGCATTTCCAGCGTCATCGCCACGCATGATTGGCTCTGGGCGAACCGCTCGGCGATCTGGCTGGTGGCCATCGTCAGGTTGCCCTTGCCGGGGGAGGCGACCGGATAGCCCTTGCGGGTCTGGAAATCGGGCGTGCGGCGATCGAGGATCGCCTTGTAGCGTTTGAAACCCTCCAGCTGTTCGGGCTTGAGCGAGGGAATGCCCTCGAATCCGGCAAGGAACACCGCCGGAATCGCCTCGTCTCCGTGCACGTCCATGGCGAAGTGGACGCCGCTCGCATCCATCGCGTCGCGGATCGCCAGGACTTCGGGCGAACGCTCGGCGCTGGGCTTGTCCCACTCGCGGTTGAGATTGACACCCGCCGCGTTGGTCCGCAGGTGCCCGCGGCACGAACCATCGGGATTGCAATTGGGCACCAAGTGGAGCCGGCAGAGCTTGCGCAGGCTCCGCCCGACCGGATCGGCGGGATCGGTCAGGCATTCGATCGCGCCTTCCATCCACCATTCGGCCATGCTTTCGCCCGGATGCTGGCGGGCGATCAGCCAGACTTGCGTGTCGCCCTCACCCATTTCGAGGCAATCGACCGGCTGGCCTTCGATGCTGTGGCCAAGGCAGCGGTAATCGACCCCCGCTTCGCAGGCCGCTTTGGCGATCAGATCGTGGTGGCGCTCGATCGAATAGGGAGCGAAATAGGCGAACCAGCACACGTCGCTGTCCGGCTGGTAGCGGATGGTGAGCGTGCCGCCCCCGGCATTCTCGTCCCACGCGCTGTCCGCCCGCGCCCAGTACGAGCGATCTTCCGAAACCGCAGCGCGATAGTTCGGCCAGCCGCCGGGATAGGCCGAGGCCTTGAGCCCGGTCAGCTTCAACACCAGTTCGCGTCCCCCAAGGCCATTGGCGCCGCCAGATACGCGGAAGTGGAACCACTGGAAGAATTCGGAATTGCGGTCCTTGCGGATCTCCAGTTCCGCCTCGCCGCCCGAGACGGAAAGGACTTCAATGTTGCCGGAATCGAACGCCGCGGTGATTTGAATGTCAGTCATTTCACCTGGATAGTTTCTCCGGACTGGCCGGGGAAGCCCTTGAACAGCGCTTCGGCCAGTTTCGGCGCGCCGAGCTGGGTTTGGGCCAGCGGCGATTTTGCACTGACGGTGAAAGTCGCGCGGCCTTCCCACAGCGCCTGGCCGCTGGCGCGGTCCTTGATCGTCACGCCGAGCAGCGTCTCGACCTGCTCGGGCGGCGGACCGGACAGGTCGAGCCCGATGCCGACACCGATCCCCGAACCATAGCTGCCGGTCGATCCACCAACCCCGACCGATACCGGCCCGCCGCGCCGGTCGGGGCGCCAGGTCTGCCGATCGAGCCGCACGGTCGCGACCTGCATGCTTGGGGCGCCGGACGCAGCCTCGGCATAGCCGAGCAGCGCGAGCTGGCGCGATACGGCGGCGGCGTAGCTGTTGAATTCAAGGCTGACGCCGTCCTGGCCTTCGACCGGGACAATCGCGATCGTGCCTTTGCCCAGCCGCCCCACTTCGGGCAGATGGAAGCGTGTCACTTCGACCGGGCCGATGGGCGCAACGCAGCCCGCGAGAGAGCCCAAGGCAAGCGCGGCAGCAGCGATAATCCGGCAATGCATCGATGCGACCTCCACAGGCCAGGAGTTTGGCCGCGCCCGGCTAGACTTGCAAGCCTTACCCCAGACTTAACCATAGCGATAAACCAGATGGTCGCCATGAGTGCTTACTGCGTTTGGCATGTCGCAAAAGCACCCAGTTCTCGTCACCGGCGGTGCCGGTTATATCGGCAGCCATGCCGTGCTCGCACTCAGGGACGCCGGCTGGCCGGTCGCGGTGATCGACGACCTTTCCACCGGATTCCGCTGGGCGGTGCCGGAAGATGTCCCGTTCCACCTCGGCGATATCGGCGACAGCGATCGCGTCGCCGAAGTGTTCGGGGCGCAGGGCATCGGCGCGGTGATGCATTTCGCCGGTTCGGTGGTGGTGCCTGAATCGGTATCGGACCCGCTCAAGTACTATCACAACAACACCGCCAAGACCCGCGCGCTGCTCGAGGCCGTGGTCCGTTCGGGCGTGCGCCACTTCGTGTTCAGCTCGACCGCGGCGGTCTATGGCATTCCTTCGGACGAACCTGTCACCGAAGCCTATCCGACGGCGCCCGCCAATCCCTATGGCGCGTCGAAGCTGATGACCGAGGTGATGCTGGCGGACGTCGCCGCCGCGCATCCGGTCAACTATTGCGCGCTGCGCTATTTCAACGTCGCCGGCGCGGATCCGGCCGGGCGGACCGGCCAATCGACCGAGGGCGCGACCAGCCTGATCAAGGTTACCACCGAAGTGGCGGCAGGCAAGCGGCCGGCGCTCGAGGTGTTCGGTGACGACTGGCCGACCCCCGACGGCACCGGCGTGCGCGATTTCATCCACGTCACCGACCTCGCCGACGCCCATGTCCGCGCGCTCGAGGCGCTGATCGCCGATCCCGGGACCAGCCATGTGCTCAATTGCGGCTATGGCCGGGGCAATTCGGTGCGCGAGGTGATCGCCGCCGTCGAACGCGCCTGCGGCCACCCCGTCCCGCACCGGATCGTCCCGCGCCGTCCGGGCGACATCGCGATGATGGTGGCGGACAGCAGCGCACTGAAATCCCGCCTCGGCTGGCGACCCCGGCATGACAGCCTGGACGAAGCGGTCGCCACGGCATTGGCGTGGGAGAAGAAGCTCGGCCAAATCCGCCGCGCGGCTTGACTTCGGCCGCGCCTCGCCTCTAACGGCGCGGCTTCGATTTTCGCGGCCCCAGAGTCGTCGAACTTAGCCGCTCCGAGGGTACCCATGAAGATTTCGCAACAGCCTCAAGTCGCTCAAGGGCCGCCACCGCGATAACCGCGTGATCCGCCGCCGCGGGCGCACTTATGTGATCAACAAGACCAACCGCCGCTTCAAGGCGCGTCAGGGCTGATTCGCCGATCCCCCGGTGTTGCGGGGATTGCTGACATGACAGGTCCGGTTTCCGCTGTCGTCTTCGATGTCGGCCGGGTGCTGGTGCAATGGGACCTGCGCTGCCTGTTCGCCAAGCTGATCGACGATCCCGCCGAGCTGGAGTGGTTCGTCAACACTGTCGTCACCGAAGAGTGGCATTTCCAGCACGACGCCGGCCGGCCGCTTGCCGAGATGGTGCCCGAACGGATCGCCCGGTTTCCCGGCCTACGCCCGCCATATCGAAGCCTATGCGACGCGATTCAACGAGACCGTGCCCGGCCCGGTGCCCGGCAGCCTGGAGCTGTGTCAGAGCTGCATGAGGCCGGGGTGCCGCTCTATGCGATAACCAATTTCGGCGCGGAGTTCTGGCCCCGGTTCCGCCCGGCCTGGCCGGTTTTCGACCAGTTCCGCGATGTGGTCGTCTCGGGGATCGAGAAAGTGGCCAAGCCCGATCCGCGGATCTTCCACATCGCCGCGAGCCGTTTTGGCCACGCGCCGGGGGCCATGCTGTTCATCGACGACAACGAAGCAAACATCGCCGCCGCGCGCGCCTGCGGCTGGCAGGCGCACCACTTCACTTCGGCAGGGCGGCTTGCACCGGAATTGCGCGCCCGCGGCCTGATCGGCTGAGCGCCGCGCCGGCATTGCAGCGGGCCAAGTCCTCGACGCCGAGTTCGCCCTGCGGTCCGGCAAAGCTGGCGACCGGGCCGAATTTCTTCGCCACCTTGCCGCACAGAGCAATCGCCCGCTCGCCATCGGCCGGAGCCGAACAACGCTCACCTTCGCAGCGCCACATCGCGCCGTCGATAATTGCACGGCTAGGCGCTTCGAGCGGACTGGCGAGCGTTACCGCATAGGCGCCGCGCGTGGCGGCATGCGCGGGTTCGACGGTGGCGGCAAAACTTGCGAGCGTTCCGGCCAGCGCCAAGGCGGCAGTCAACAGGGTGCGCGGCAGGGTCCGCGCAATCGCGGTAGTCATGGGTCGTCTCCTATGCCTTGCAAGCCGGTTCGGGGGTTCCTGGGGAGGGTCGCCGAATTAGGTTGCGAATCACGACCTACCCTATTAAGTTTTAGGTTGCAACTAGAAATGTAATTTCATTCGGCGCAATTTGGCTTGCAAAAAAGGCAAGCTGCCGGACAATCGGGTCATGCCAATGGAAAAGCTGTTCGACGACCTCAACGAATGCGGGCTGCCCAGCGCGCTGGAAGTGATGGGCGACCGCTGGTCGTTCATGATCCTGCGCGCCGCCTTCAACGGGGTGCGCAATTTCGAGGACTTCCTCGCGGTGCTCGGCATCGCCCGCAACATCCTCGCCAACCGGCTTCTGCGCCTGGTCGAGAACGGCATCATGTTCCGCGAGCAAATGGCCGACGACCGCCGCAAGGTCGAATACCGGCTGACCGACAAGGGCGTCGATCTGCTTCCCTCGCTTATCGCGCTGCGCCAGTGGGGCGAGAAACACGGCCTTGGCGTGCCCTCCAATCCGGTGCTCGCCGACCGGCGCGATGGCCAGCCGATCGCACCGGTCGAGATACAGGCCCACGACGGACGCTCGCTCGCCTGGCTCGATCTGCAATGGCTCGACCGCTCGGAAATCGGCAAGAGCGGCGAATGCTGCGACTGATCCGCGATTTCGCACTTGCAGCATAAACGCTTGGCAAGCGCGCAACAATGCGGCATCGTTTCGGTCAACAGGGAGTCGCCATGCCGCCACACTCCGCCGCGTGCTATGACGAAATGCTCGATGCCGGCGATTCCGTGCGATCGGCCTATACCGGTTTCCGCGGCTGGTACGACGAGCAGGACCGCGATTGGTTGCGGCGGCAGGACGGGGAGGCCGAGCGCTTCTTCCGCCGCAGTGGCATCACTTTCAACGTCTATGGCGACGGCGACGGCGAGGAACGGCTGATCCCCTTCGACATGATCCCGCGCATCGTCACCGCCGGTGAATGGCGCAAGCTCTCGCGCGGGATCGAACAGCGGGTGCGGGCGCTGAACGCCTTTCTCCACGACATCTACCACCGCCAGGAGATCGTCCGCGCCGGCAGGCTGCCGGAACGGATGCTACGGGGCAATGCCGCTTTCCTGCCGCAGATGGTCGGCTTCACCCCGCCTGGGGGGGTCTATACCCACATCGTCGGGATCGATCTGGTCCGCACCGGGCCGGATGAATTCATGGTGTTGGAAGACAACGCCCGCACGCCGTCCGGCGTCTCCTACATGCTGGAGAACCGGGAAACCATGATGGCGATGTTTCCCGAGCTGTTCACCCGCATCCCGGTGCGCCCGGTGAGCGACTATCCCCGCCGCCTGGCCAAGAGCCTCGCCGCCTGCGCGCCCGATTGCGCCGGAGCCAACAGCCCAAGCAATCATGATGGGGGGCGCCCCGTCGTCGCGGTGCTGACCCCCGGCATCTACAATTCCGCCTATTTCGAGCACAGCTTCCTCGCCGACCAGATGGGCGCCGAACTGGTCGAGGGCAGCGACCTGCGCGTCGCCGACGGGCGCATCGCCATGCGCACGACACGCGGTTACCAGCCGATCGACGTGCTCTACCGCCGGGTCGACGACGAATTCCTCGATCCGCTGAGCTTCAATCCCGCCAGCATGCTCGGCGTATCGGGCATCATGGATATCTACCGCGCCGGCGGCATCACGATCGCCAACGCGCCCGGCACCGGCATCGCCGACGACAAGGCGATCTACAGCTACATGCCGGAGATCGTCGAATTCTACACCGGCGAGAAGCCGATCCTGGGCAATGTCCCGACCTGGCGCTGCGCCGATCGGCGATTCGCTGGCCTATGTGCTGGACAACCTGGCCGAACTGGTGGTCAAGGAAGTGCACGGATCGGGCGGCTATGGCATGCTGATCGGCCCCACTTCCTCCAAGGCGGAACTGGCCGCGTTCGAGAAGAAGCTGCGCGCCAGGCCGGAAAACTACATCGCCCAGCCGACCCTGGCGCTGTCGACCGTGCCGATCTTCACCAAGGCCGGCCTCGCCCCGCGCCACGTCGATCTTCGGCCCTTTGTCTTGGTCTCGCCCGCCGGCATCGACATCGTGCCCGGCGGCCTGACCCGGGTTGCGCTCAGGAAGGGCTCGCTGGTGGTGAACTCATCGCAGGGCGGCGGCACCAAGGACACCTGGGTGCTGGAAGACTGATGTTGAAGCGCCGCGCCCGGACAAAAATAGGACAGTCCCTATTTTCGCTCCACAACTCTGGGAACCGCAGCCGCTTGTGAAGAAAATGGGGACTGTCCCTATTTTTGTCCGGCGCTCCACATGCTAGGCCGCACCGCAAACGGCATCTTCTGGATGTTCCGCTACCTCGAACGCGCGGAAAACACCGCGCGCCTGCTCGACGCCGGCTTCCGCCTCGCGCTGACCCGCGGCCAGAGCGCGGCGCGCGACGAATGGCGTTCGGTGCTGGTCACCACCGGTCAGGAAGAGGCGTTCCGAAAATTGAATGCGGACTTTACCGGCCCCGCCGTAACCAATTTCATCCTGCGCGAGCAAACCAATCCCGGCAGCGTGCTCGCCATGGTCGAGGGCGCGCGGACCAACGCCCGGTCGGTCCGCACCGCGATCACCAGCGAGGTGTGGGAAGCGACCAACGAGAGCTGGATGGTGCTGCGCGAGCTGCTGTCTCGCCCGGTCAAGGCCAGCAACCTGGGCGAAGTCCTCTCCGCCGTCCGCCGCCAGTCGACCCTGGTGCGCGGGGCGATGGACGGAACCATGCTGCGAAACGAGATCTTCAATTTCGCCCGCATCGGCACGTTCATCGAGCGGGCCGACAACACCACCCGGATTCTCGACGTCAAATACCACGTGCTGCTGCCCTCCGCCGGCTGGGTTGGCTCGACCCTCGACAATACCCAATGGGAAACCGTGCTGCGCTCGCTGGCGGGCGAACGCGCCTATCGCTGGCTCAATGCCGGCAATCTCGACGCGCGCGGGATCACCGAATTTCTGCTGCTCGACGGCCGCTTCCCGCGCAGCCTTTCCTTCTGCTACAGAAAATTGTCCAGCAACATGGCCAGCCTGGCGCGCGAATACGGCTATGAGACCCCGGCGCACGGCCTGCTCCGCGATGCCGGAGCCCGGTTGCACGAATCCACCACCGAACAAATCTTCGAATTCGGGCTGCACGAATTCATCCTCGCGGTGATTGCCGGGATCAAGAACATCTCCGACGCCATCGCCACCGATTACCGGTTTTCCGCCTGATGCTGTTATCGATCCGCCACACCACCCATTACCGGTTCAGCCAGCCGGCGACCCGAGGGCTGCAGCGGCTGCGGCTGAAGCCCAAGCCAACCCACGGGCAGCAGGTGCTCGATTGGCGGATGGACCTGGAAGGCGCCCGGCCCGAAGTCGAATACGACGACCACCATCACAACCACACCAGCCTCGTCTCGGTGGAGCCGGGTGTCACCTCGCTGACGATCGCCTGCGAGGGGCAGGTCGCGACATCCGACAGCGCCGGGATCGTTGGCCCGCATACCGGCAACATGCCGCTGTGGTGCTTCCTCGCCCAGACCCCGCTTACCTTGCCGGGAGCACGGCTGCGCGCACTGGCTGCCCAGTTCGCGATTTTGCCCGGCAAGGAGATAGACACGCTCCATGCCCTGTCGCAAGCGGTGCTCGGGGCGGTGCTCTATGAAATCGGCCACACGGATGCCAAGACCACCGCCGAGGAGGCCATGGCGGCGGGTCGCGGCGTCTGTCAGGATCATGCCCACATCTTCATCGGCGCGGCGCGCGTGCTGGGCATTCCGGCGCGCTATGTCGGCGGCTACCTGATGATGAATGACCGCATCGATCAGGAAGCCGGCCACGCCTGGGCCGAAGCCCATGTCGACGGGCTCGGCTGGGTCGCCTTCGATGTTTCCAACGGCATCAGCGCCAATTCCCGCTATGTCCGCGTCGCCACCGGCTGCGACTATCGCGAGGCGGCGCCGGTGACGGGCATAAGTTTCGGCGAAGGGGATGCTGCGCTTGCGGTAAGCCTTGCGGTCGAACAGCAGCTCGTGGAACAATAGGCGCAGGGCGCCGGGGAGATTCTTGCGTGACGTATTGTGTGGGTATGCTGCTCGACAAGGGGCTGGTGCTGATGAGCGACACCCGCACCAATTCGGGCGTCGATAACATCTCCACCTTCCGCAAGATGTACCACTGGACCGAGCCGGGCGAGCGGATCGTCGCGCTGATGACCTCGGGCAATCTCGCCACCACGCAATCGCTGGTCAGCCAGCTCGAGGAACGCACCAAGGCTCCGAACGAGCGGCACAATTCGCTGCTCGAAGCGCCGACCATGTTCCAGGTGGCGACCCAGGTCGGCAAGCTGCTCAACGACACCATCGAAAAGCAGGACCGGGAGAGCGGCGAGACCGCCGCGGGCACCTTCACCGCCTCGGTGATCCTCGCCGGCCAGATCAAGGGCATGGAGCCGCGGATGTTCCTGATCTATCCAGAGGGCAACTTCATCGAGGCCAGCTTCGACACGCCGTTCTTCCAGATTGGCGAAACCAAGTACGGCAGGCCGATCATCCTGCGCGGCTACGACCGGAAGATGGCTTTCGAAGATGCCGTCAAACTGCTGATGGTCAGCTTCGATTCGACGCTCAAGGCCAATCTCTCGGTCGGCCTGCCGCTCGACCTGCTGGTGATCGAGCGCGAGCGATTCGAGCCGCTGCACCAGCGCCGGGTCACCGCCGACGACGCCTATTTCAAGGCGATAAGCTCGGGCTGGGGCGAGGCGCTGAAAAAGGCCTTCCATTCGCTGCCCGAATACAGCTTCGGGAATTGCTGATATTCGGCTGCATGCTATCGACCGGCATCGCCGGAATGGACACGGTTGAGGCACCATTCGACCAGCTCGTGCAATTCGGAATGGCCACCCGAGATTCCCAGCGCCAACTCCATGCCCACGTTCATGCCAAGCGAGGCCACAGCCAATGTAATGGCAAGCGGCGTCGCCACATCCGGCGGCGTCCCGGTCTGCGTGAGTTGCCGTTCGAAGCCTTCGAGCCCGATGCGCCTGATCCGCTCGCCGAAAGCGACGGTTTCGGCACGGATCGCGGCATTGTGGTTCGCCAGCGCCATGAACTCCATGTTGAGCACCGCATCGTAAGGATTTGACGACACGCTCCACAGCGCATGCAGCGGCTGCGGTGACTGGAACGCCCTTTCGATGCTCGCCGACACGCGCCCGGTGTGGCGCCGGTAGGTTGCCATCAGGAGCTCGTCCATCGACTTGAAATAGTAGTAGACCAGCTGGTGCTTCAGGCCTGCCCGTCCGGCGACGCTGCGCGCGGTCAATGCGCCATAGCCGAGCTCGCGCATGACCGCTTCCACCCCATCCATCAGGGCGGAACGCGTCGCGGATTTTTGCGAACCGATCCTGCGCGTCGATGCCATTCCGCCGCCCTTTGCCCGCGATCGTGGGTTCTGCCCCGCTCGGCCTTAGCCTGACGGGACAGTACAGTTCAATGCGGCTGTAATCAGGTCATTGACAATGCGGGACACGATGCTAACGATTTGGTCAGCATTTTCCGCCTGAACAGGCCGCAAGGCGTCGCGACCCGGTCATCCGGCGGTTCGAAGGAACAGTCCCATGCAGACACTCGCTGAACTCGATCTGCCGCATCTGGCGATGGACGATCCCCATTTCGGCGAGGACCCCTTCACGCCGATGGCCGAGGCCAAGAAGCAGCACCCCTGGCTCGCCACCTCCAAATTCGGACTTATCGTCCACGACTATACGGCGATGAACGAGATCTTCCGCATGGAAGACAAGCTGCGCGTGCCTTACGGCGGCATCGTCGAAATGCTCGGACTGCAAGGCACGCCCTGGGGGCGCTTCACCGAAGAGCAGATGATCTCGCTGCCGCCCGAGCAGCACACGCTGATGCGCACCACTTTCGCCGCCAAGTTCACCCCGCGCTGGGCCAACCAGTTGCGCCCAATGATGCGCGAAACCGTGGGCAAACTGCTCGATCGCTTCGCGCCAGACGGCAAGATGGACTTCGAATTCTTCGCCTCGCACTTCCCGATCTCGGTGATGTTCTCGCTGGTCGGCGCGCCGCACAGCGACATCGACGAGATGCGCGACGATCTCGAAGCCGTGGGCCTTGCCCACAGCTACGACATGAGCCGCTTTCCGCGCATCCAGGAAGCGATGGTGCGGCTCGACAAGTACGTGCAGGACCTGATCGCCGCGCGCCGCGCCGATCCCTCGCTCGGCAGTCCGGACGACGTACTCGCGGTGCTGATGGGGGCAAGCAATTCGGGCGGCGTCTCGCACCGCCAGCTGGTCGACCTCATCATGTTCTTCTTCCTCGCGGGCTACGACACCTCGAAGAACGTGCTGACCTACACGATGTACACATTGCTCGAATACCCCGAGATCTACCAGCGCTGCGCCGCCGACCACGACTATTGCCGCAAGGTGGTCGAGGAAGCGCTGCGCTGGTTCAATCCGGGCACGGTTGGGCGGATCGTCGATCAGGATTTCGAATATCGCGGCGTATTGCTGCCCAAGGACCAGATGCTGTTCATGCCGCTGTCGATCTCGGGCCGCGATCCGGTCGCGTTCGCCGATGCGCAGACCTTCGATCCCGAGCGTCCGATCGACCCCAACCGCCGCCATATCGCCTTCGGCCTCGGCAAGCACATGTGCCTGGGCCAGTACATCGCCCGCGCGCAGTTGCAGGAAGCGATCCACCTGATCGCCCAACGGATTAAGAACCCGCGCATCGCCGGCGAGTTCGGCTGGCGACCGTTCTACGGCACCTGGGGGCTGATGGGGCTACCGCTAGAGTTCGAGGTGGGCGAGGCGCTGGCCGAACCCGCCTGATTCAGGCGACCTGGCGCACTTCCTCGCCGAACACTTCGTAGATGCTGCCCCTGATGGTCGAGAGGTCGAGCGCCTCCGAAAGGTACACCCGTCCGTCGCCGGCCCGCTCGCCGAGCGCTTCGAAGGCAACCGTCCAGTCGTCCGCCTCGATGTCGTAGAGCGCCGCATAAGGGGCCGGGTCGCCGCCCTCCGCCAGATCGTGCGACAGCTTGAAGCGCTGCGCCGCAACAAAGCCTGGCGTCTCGCACACTTCGCGCAAATGGGTGTTCTGGTACCAGTCGTTATATTCTTCCTCGCGGCCAGCCACCGGGCGCGAAAAGACGATGAATTTGAATTGCCTGGTCATTCGAATGGTCTCCTTCTTGCGGCGATCAGCCAGGAATATTGATGGCCCGCTTGTTCACCAGCGGCCGCGTGTACGACGGATCGCTGCGATTGCTGGCCGGCAGCCCGTTCAGCTCCAGATCGGCGATCGCACCCAGCGGATTGCCCAGGGCGGGAAGGGTGCTGGTCCACTCGACGAAATTGTTGCGCATGACGAGTTCCCAGACACCGCCGCGCTTCTCGAACCGGTCGATATAGCGTCCGCCGGCAATCAGGTTGATCCCGGTGGCCATGCAGGCGACGTAAAGGTAATAGGCTTCGGCGTGCGCGGTGTCGCCGTCCAGGTCGCAGCTTTGTTGATGCAGCTTGTGGAAGGTGGCGGTATAATTCTTGACCTGCAATTCCGCCGACCAATCGTAGAGCTCCGATGGCCCGCCGACGAACGGCCCGGCCGCGATGACCGCGTCGTCGTGGAAGGCGCTGAGGAACAGTTGCTTGTCGCCGCGATCCGAGCCGCGGCTAATCCGCACCAGACATTCATAGATGTCCTGCTTGTCGAGCATCGCATCGATTCTTGCTTGCCTGTCCATAGTCATGCTTTCCCTTTCACTTCGCCGCGCGCCATCTGGAACGAGTAGCCGATGTGGCCGGCATGGCCGTGCAGGCCGAAATCTAGCGCGCCCGATTTATCGTGGATCGGCTCCATCAGCTCGCCGACTTCGCGCATGGTCCACTCCGGGCGATAGACCCCGACCGTCTCGGCGAAATATATCCGGGCGAGCCGCCCGGCAATGGCGCCGAACATTTCGCCGGTTACCGAGCAGTCCTCGTGGCAAAGCCAGCCGACCAGCGGCGAGACCAGTTCCGGTTCCATCGCCGGGTACTGCGAGGTATCGAGCCCCTCGGCCATGCGGGTGACCGCGCTGGGCACCAGCAGGTTGCTCTTGACGTTGCATTGCTCGCCTTCGAGCGCGGCGACGTTGTTGAGCCCGATCATCCCCGCCTTGGACATGCCGTAGTTGACGCAGCGCAGATTGCCGTAAATCCCGCCGATCGAACTGGTCAGCACGATGCGCCCGTGATTTTGCGCCGCCATCAGCGGGAAGGCGCTTCGCACCATGTGAAAAGCGCCCATCAGATGGACGTCGATCACGCTCTTGAAATCCTCGTAGGAGATTTCCGAGAGCGTGCCGTAGCGGACATTGCCGGCGTTGTGGATCAGCACGTCGATCCGCCCGAATGCATCGAGCGCCGCCTGGACGATCGCCTGGCCGCCTGCCATCGTCGCGACGCTTTCGGTGCAGGCCACCGCCTCGCCGCCCAGGGCCCCGATCTCATCGACGACATCCTGCGCGGGTCCGGCGTCTCCGCCCTCACCCTTGATCGCCGCGCCGGTATCGTTGACCACCACCTTGCAGCCTTGCCGCCCCAGCAGCAGGGCATGACTGCGTCCCAGCCCCCTCCCGCCACCGGTGATGACGGCGACGCGGCCGTCGAAGCGCAAGTCTTCCATACCGGCTTACACCGGCCCCCAGATCGGCGCGCCGCGGCTGCCGCGGGCCGAGGGGATGACCTTGCCGTCGATATCGGTGATGCCGTATTCCATCGCCACTTCGGTGGTGACCAGCGTCGCGCCCGAGCGTTCCATGATCCTGGGATCGAGATACATCGCCGCGATCACTCGGCCCGGATGCTCGACCGAGCTGCCGGTCATGCTGGTGATCGAGGAGGTCATGTTTTCCTTGTCGTTCGCCAGGTTGTATTGCGCCTTCTCGGTCAGCGTCAGCCCCTGCCACAGCGAGATCGAGGCGATGTTGTGCTCCTTGAGCTCCACCGCCATGTCGCGGGCCATGCGGTCCACCGCCGTCTTGGCGGTGCCGAACACCACGCCGAAGGTATAGATGCCGCCGGCAAAGCCGTTGATCGCGACGATCAGCCCCGACTTGCCCGGCACCATCAGCTGCGCCGCGTGCCAGGCGGCGACGAAGTGGCTGCGCGGGCCGACCTGGAACATCTCCAGATTGGACAGCGGCTTCTCCCAGAACTTCTTGGGATCGATGAGATCGTCGGACAGCTGGAAGGCGTTGTTGACCAGAATGTCGAGCCGCCCCTGCTCCTTGCGCACCCGATCGAACAGCGCGGCGACCTGATCGTCGTTGGCATGATCGCAGGCGACGGCGATGCCCTTGCCGCCGCTCTCACGCCCGCGCTCGGTGCACTCGGCGGCGGTCTCGCCTACCGTGCCGGGGAGATAGTATTCCCCCGGCGTTACCGTGCGGCCGGTGACATAGACGGTCGCCCCTTGCTCGGCGAGCACCAGAGCGATGCCCCTGCCGATCCCCCGGCTCGAGCCGGTAACAACCGCGACCTTGCCTGCAAGCGGGGCCATAAATCCTCTCTTCCCTGTCGAATCCTGTTGCAGCTGGACTACACTGTGCGAAAGCAAAGGCAAACAGGCGCACGTGGGAGAAAACGATGCCCGGCAAGCTGACCTTCGGTTATCTCTACGACTTCCGCAACCCGCCGCAGTGGCATCGGGAGTGGTCCGCGCACTACGCGGATGTGATCGATTTCGCGGTCTCGACCGAGGCGATGGGCTTCCACGCCGCCTGGTTTCCGGAGCACCACCTGGCCAGCGACGGCTACATCCCCTCACCACTGGTTGCCTGCACTGCCGTCGCCGCGCGGACCAAGACCATCCGGCTCGGCACGGCGGTGGCCCTCGCCCCGCTCTACAATCCGGTGCGCTTCGCCACGGACTGCGCGGTGCTCGATTGCATCGCCGGCGGGCGGCTGGAGATGACCCTCGCCATCGGTTACCGCCGCCGCGAGACCCAGGCCTTCGGCGTCGAGTTCTCCAAGCGCGGGGCGATGTTCGACGAATTTCTCGAGATTGTGACGCGCCTGTGGGCGGGCGAGACGGTCACCTTCGAAGGCACATACTACCAGACCAAGGAAGCCTTCCTCTCGCCCCCGCCGCCGCGTGGCCAGATCCCGCTTTACATCGGCGGCTTTGTGCCCAAGGCGATGGAGCGCGTCGCCCGGTGGGGCCAGGGCTATTTCGGCAATATCGAGGCCGCCCCGCTCTATCTCGACAAGCTGAAGGCGGCGGGCAAGGATCCGGCCATGGCCAACATGCGCCTGCCCGAACTGTTCACCATCGTCACCGACGACAAGGCGCGCGCCTGGGAGGAATTGGCCCCGCACTTCCACCACGTCAACAACACCTACGGCGAAATGGCGGCGGAAGACCAGGCGCTGGGCGTCAGCGACGAGCGCGGGCTGCAAACCATGAGCCTGGAGGCGTACAAGGCCTCGGGCATCATGCGCGTGCTCTCGCCCGGCGAGGCGATCGACCTGTTTCGGGGCATGACCGAACGCGCGCCAGTCGATCACATCATGCTCGGCATTCCACCGGGGGTGCCGGGCGTCAAGTTCAAGCCCTATGCCGAACTGTTCGCCCGCGAGGTGATCCCGGCGTTCGCCTGAAAATCGGAAGGGAGCACCCGATGGACCACGAAACAGATCCAATGCACGACCGCATCCCGGCCCCCGGCCAATGGGATCTTGCCGCGCAAGACGCAGCGCAACCCGCCTACCGTCCGCTTCCCACCACGGTCGAGGAGCTTACCACCGACTGGCTGACCTTGGCTCTTTCGAGCAATGCCCCCGGCCTGAAAGTCACGTCTGTCGAGATAACCGATATCAGGCACGGCTTTACTTCGCTGATTTTCGCGACCATCGGATTGAACAAGGCCGGGCGGCAAGCGGGGGTACCCGAAACGATCGTCATCAAGGGCGGCTTCACCCAGCACAGCCGGGCCTATTTCTTCGGTTACGGCATGGAAGCGCAAAGCTATCGCGATATCTGGCCCGGCCTCGGCCTCAACATACCGCGCACCGTTTTCGTCGATATCGACGCGCCCACCCAGCAGTCGATCATCATCATGGAAAACCTGAACGCCAGAGCCGTCAGGTTCACCAGCGTCTATGAGCCGCTGGGCTACGAGGCGATGAAACTGCGGCTGACGGCGCTGGCGAAGATCCACGCGGCAACCTGGGACAAGCCCGACCTCAAGCCCGGCGGCAAGTGGGCGAACGTCATGGAAAACGGCATTCGGCTGCAGCGCCTGAACATGGAGAGCGCCGGGCTGATCCTGGCCGACGGGCCGCAGAGCCGGAAAGAACAATACAGGCAATCCGCCCCGTTCCTCACCCCCGAAGGCTGGGCGCTGCTGTGGGACCTGCCGCAAAACGCCATGGTGCCGATGCAGCACCGCGATCTCGGCTGGAACAAGCGGGCGATCGACTATCTCGAAGCCCTGTCGGACCGGCTGCCCCATTGCCTGGTTCACGGCGACATGCACCTGCACAACCAGTACGAAGAGCCCGACGGCACGCCCGGCTACTTCGACATGATGCCGCGCCGCGAACCGCCCTGGTTCGAGCTGTGCTATGCCATCACCTGCGATCTCGATCCGGTCGACCGGCGCAAATGGGAACGCGCGCTGGTCGGGCACTATGTCGGGGAACTGGCGCGCCACGGGGTGCGGCAGGACTTCGATCTGGCGATGTATTATTATGCGCTGATGCTGCACCAGGGGCATGTGTGGTTCATCGTCAACGATCCGGTGTGGCAGCCGGTAAAGTTCAACACGGCGAACAATTCCCGCTTTCAGGCGGCGATGATCGATAACGATACCAAAGGCCTGCTCGACGCCGCTTTCGCCGGGCACGTCCCGCCGGGAGCGGTGGCGGCATTCGGCTAAACCGGCAGTCCCCAGCGCCTGCCCGCCCAGATCAGCAGCAGATAGCCGGCCATTGCCGCCAGCGACCCGGCGATCAGCGCGGGGGCGATGCCGGATCCGCGTCGTAAAACCAGCACCATGACGCCGAACGCAGGCAGCGCCGCGATGACATAAAGCGCGGTGCCGGCGACGAAATCGGCGGCGCGGGCACCGTCATGGGTATCGCGCCATAGCCAGATGAGCGCGAGCAGCGTGGTCAGCGGCAGCGAGGCAACGAGGCCGCCCCAGCCGGGATTGCGCCGCGCCAATTCGGATGCCGCCGCGACCAGCGCGCCCGAAACCAGCGCCTTGATCGCAAGCTGCGACCAGATCATTCGATCGGCTCGACCTCGCGGAACACTTCGCCGATCTTCTTGCCGTCCTCGAAATAGCCGAGGCCGTAGTCGCCACGGATGGTCGAGCGGATCGTGCGGCGATCGTACTTGGGATCGCAGCCCTCGACCGCGTGGAGCATGCGGGTGTTGTCCCAGATCACCAGGTCGGTCGGGTGCCACTGGTGCCAGTAGGCGCAGTCGCCCTGGCCGAGCTTGACCAGTTCGCGGCAAACCTCGTCAAAGAGCGCATCGCCCTCGGGGGTTTCGTTATGCTCCAGACCAACCGCCATCCACGGCGCGGCGTGGAACACCTTCTCACCGGTGTCGCGCGTCCACACCGCCGGGTGCATCGCGCGGGGAAAGATCGCCACTTCCTTGAGCAGGTCCTTGGTCGATGGCAGTTCGGCAAGCTGTTTGAAATCGACGGCGTATTTCTGCTTCGAAAGCCGGGTGTCGAGCGTGTAGATCACGTTCACCCCTTCGATCTTCTCGCGCAGATCGGGCCGCAGTTGGCGGTAGACTTCGATCCCGTCCATGAAGCCGGTGCGGCCGCCCTCGCCCGGCGGCGAGTTCACCGGGGAACGCAGCACGCCGGCATAGTTGAGCTCGTCGTTGTAGCAGTGGTCGAAATGCCAGGGCGAGAAACGGGCGAGCCGCACTCCGTCCTTGATGACGATGCCTTCGTCGAAATTCGGATCATCGGTGCCGGCGTGGAACATGTCGATCACGCCTTGCGCCTCGTCGCCGGTCTCCTCGTCGCGCGGGGTGGTCTTGGTCGGGTGGTCCTTGAGCGGGCCGAAAATCTTCGAGACCGCGACCTGCATCTTGGCGCTGGGCTCCATGCCCTTGAACACGATCATGCCGCGCTGACGAAAGGTCTCGCAAATCCGCTCGCGCAGTGCCTCGTCCTCGATGTTGTCCCAGCCCAGCCCTTCGACCGCCGCGCCGAAGGACAGATCGTCGCGCAGATTGCGCACCGTGATTCCCGTCATGTCCAAACTCCATTTGTGCTGGCGCGCGCTTCATCCCGGGGAGGTACGCGGGCCTCATGTTACTTGCCTAGTTTAGCGCTTTTGCCCCCACCGGATCAATGGCTCAGTGCACTCGCCTCTGTGCTTATCGTCCAGAGGTGTTAAGCTCGCTCCCATGACCGAAGCGCATTATCTGGCGGGAAGGCTGCTGCTGGCGATGCCGGGCATGGGCGATCCGCGGTTCGACCATGCCGTGATCGCCATGTGCGTCCACGACGAAAACGGCGCCTTCGGCGTGGGCATCGGCCACATCCGCAGCGGCATCACCTTTCACGAATTGCTGCGCGAGCTGGATATCGAACCCGGTATCGCCCCCGATTGCCAGGTTCACCACGGCGGCCCGGTCGAGCCGGGGCGCGGCTTCGTGCTGCATTCGGCGGACTGGACCAGCGCGGAGACGATGCCGGTGCCGCCGATCGGCGCGCTTTCGGCCTCGCTCGACATCCTGAAAGCGATCGCCGAGGGCCGGGGGCCGCAATACTGGCTGATTGCCTTGGGCTATGCGGGGTGGGCCTCGGGCCAGCTCGACGGCGAGATGCGGCGGCACGGCTGGCATGCGGCCGAGGGGCGGACACAGGTCGTGTTCGAAACGCCGACCGACCGGCGCTGGGCCGCTGCCTGGCGGGCCGATGGGATCGATCCGGCCTTGCTCGCGAGCCAGACAGGGAGGGCATGATGACAGAATACCCGGTGCGAATTCCGCCGCTCGACCCGGCGCGGTTCACGGAAGAGCAGGCGCGGCTCGTAGGCGCCTGGACCCATCTCAACTTCTCGAAAGTGGTGGTCCGTCATCCGGCGATGTACCCGATTTTCGTGCCCTGGATCGAACAGCTGATCGCCCGCACCAAACTCCCTCCGCGCGACCGCGAGGTGCTGGTGATCCGCACCCTGGCGCTGTCCGACGAGACTTACGAGGCGCACCACCACGTCCAGATCGCCCGCAAGGCCGGCATGAGCGACGCCGAAATCGCCGCGGTGGCGCGGGGCGATGCCGGGGGCGATGCGTGGGACGCGGCGCTGATCGCCGCTGCCGAAGAGCTGGTGCGCGAGCGGCGCATTGCCGACCCCACCTGGGCCGCGCTCGCCGCGCGCTACGACGAGGAACAGCTGATGGAAGTCGTGTTCCTGACCGGCTGCTACAACACCATGGCGATGCTGACCATGAGCCTTGGCATGCAAGTGGAAGCCGAGGCGGAGACCGATGAGCGGCTTAAGGATTTGCGGCTCTATACTTGAGGTGCGTTTGCCTTAAATCCTCCCCGAGCCAAGCCCGGGGAGGATTTGCGTTACCTCAGAACTTGAACGTCGCCTCTGCGCCGAAGATCCGCGGATCGCCCCACAGCAGCAGGTTGCCATAGGCTTCCGAGGAGTTGCCGAAAGTCGAATAGCCCTGGTTGAACACGTTCTTGGCGTAGACCGACAGCTCCCACTTGTCGTCGGCGTCCTTCACACCAAGCTTGGCGTTGACCAGCCAGTAGCCCGGTTCTTCCGAGTCGGGCAGAAAAGCGGAGTTGGCCGAGGCCTGCCACAGCGTCTTGCTGGTGTAAGCGCCGATGACGTTGCCAACCAGGTGGAACCTGTCGCTGATCGGTTGATCGAGATCGGCGTGCATCGAGATCTGCCACTCAGGCGAATTGATCATCCGCGTGTTGCTGAGTTCGAGGCCCGAAAGCACCGGATGGGTCGAAGGAATGCGCGCGTCGGTGTACTCGGCATTCAAATAACCGATCGCCGCGCCGACCGTCAGCGGATCGGAAACGCGCGCGGTCGCGCTCGCCTCGAAGCCATAGGTCCGCGCCTTCTTGGCGTTGACGACGGCGATGGCGATGGTCGGGAATTCCGGCCGGGCGTGCGCCGCCAGCTGAACGTTGCGGTAATCGTTGTAGAAGGCCGCAGCGCTGATCTGGACCCGGTTGTTCGCCAGCGGCGCCTTGACGCCGATTTCGAACGTATCGATGTCTTCGCCCTTGAAGATGCAGCCATCGGTTTCTTTTACGTTGGGCGTCGCTGGGGAATCGCAAGCCGAAACGGAGGTCACCGGAACGATGCCCCCGGCCTTGAATTCGCGAGCCCAGCGTGCGTAGATATTGCCGCCGCCATCAAACTTGTAGGTTAGCGTCGCCGCCGGAAGGAAACGCTTCTCATGCAAGAGGAAGCTCTCGAATTGCGCGATAGCCGGATTGAACGAGCGGGCGTTGTTCTTCTCGTCGATGTAGCGGCCCGAGGCCATTATGCTGACATTGTCGGAGACGTCATAAGTGAACTGCGCGTAGGCCGACCAGTTCTTGATCACATAGCCGCCGTTGCCCGATTCCAGGTTCTGGGTAAACGCGAAGGGCGGGATGAGGTTGGTGAACAGCCCGCCATCGAACTGGTTGCGCAAATAGCTTGCGCCAGCGATCCAGTGCAGCGGCCCGTCGCTCGAGGAAACCGCACGCAACTCCTGATAGAACGTCTTTTTCTTGAGCGGAACCCGCGCCTGCAACATCGCGAAAGGCGTGAAGCCGAGTTCGGTAAAGAACTGGCTTTCGTTCTTGCGGTACGAGGTAATCGAAGTCAGATCGACACCCGGCAGCTCCAATGCGGCCGTCCCCGAGATGCCCCAGTCCTTCAGCTTGACATAGCCTTGCGTACGGGTGGCCGTGGCGAACTTCTCGTTCACCGGAATGATGAAACTGCTGAGACCGGCGAATGTGGGGGTGGCCCCGGCGAAGGTAAGAAAATTCGAAAGCGCGCCCACGGCATAGGCCGGTGTTGTATTGTAGCCCGAATTCCCGCTGTCGTCGTCCTTGTTGCTGTAGTCCCCGGCGATGGTGATCTTGAACGTGTCGCTCGGCTTGATCAGCAGCTTGCCGGATAGGGCCCAGAAATCCTCATTGTTGTAATTCTTGCTCGGGTGCAGGCCGGAGTTGAATGCCGCAGCGGTCTGCGCGGGCGTACCGAGAAACGAAGCTGTCCCCGGACCGGCGACATTGTTCACCGGGAACATCGCCGCCGTATAAGGCGAAGAGTCCGTTGTCAGGTTCTTGATATAGCCGTCATGGCTGCGCCGCTCGCCGGCCAGGGTGATCGCCGCCTTATCGCCGATCGGCAGGTTGAACCAGGCAGAACCCTGGAAAGTCTGCTTCTCAGCGAACGAAATGCGCCCGCGACCCTTGACCTCGTCGGTGCTCGGCTGGCGGGTGATGATGTTGACCGCGCCGCCGGTCGAGTTGCGGCCATAGAGCGCGCCCGGCGCGCCCTTGATCACTTCGACGCGTTCGACATCGACGAAATTGTTGACCAGGGTGCCGAACACCCGCGGCACGTCGTCGATGAAAGTCGCGACCGAAGGGTCGGCGCCGACGAAGATCGAATTGCCGATGCCGCGGATGAACATCTGGTTGTAGCCCGACGCATTCGACGGCGCGAAGCCCGGCGTGGTCATCTGCAGGTCGCTCATCTGGCGGATGCCGGCATTCGCCAGCTGATCGCCCGACATCGCGGTGATCGACAGCGGCACGTCCATCAGCTTCTGCGAGGTGCGCTGGGCGGTGACGAGGATTTCCTCAACGCCGCCACTGTCCTCTTCGGCGGCGCTATCCTGGGCCCAGGCGCTGGTCGGCAGAATCGCAAACGCGAACGCGGAAACGGCCGCGCGCAAGGCGTGCGTGTGCATGGTCTTCATTGGTATTCCTCCCGTTGGGCCGGCGCGCCAGCACTCCTCAGCCAACGCCACGGCCAGTCTAACCTGACCCTTTGCGGCGCTATACGCCCCAAAAATCGCGGAAAGTCAACATTTCGGGCCGAACTGTCGACAGGGCGCCCGCAGCGAGCGTCACCCCCGCATGTGCGGCATCACCTTGTCGGCGAACAGCCGCATCTGCTTGTAGACCTCTTCGAACGGCATGCCGCCGAAGCTGAAGTTGGCCAGCATGTCGTAATCGCCGACCATCGCGGTGCGCATCGCGTGCTTTTCCAGCATGACTTCGGGGGTGCCGATCAGGTTGCCGTCGATGAAGCCCTTGTAGGCCTTGGTCGGGCCGCCCGCCGCCTCGGTCATCGCGCCGAGTTCGACGTAGGTGGAATAGCTCGGCAGGTTCTTGAAGTGGTCGCTGCCCCATTCGTAGTGGTTGACCACCTGCAGGAACTGGTCGGCGAAATACTTGTCGGTATGCTCGACGACCTTCGCCTGGTCCTCGTGGCAGACGATGAAGTCGCTGATGATGAACGGCGGCGCCTTCTTGCCATGCTTGGCCAGGAAGGTGTCGCGGTAGGTGTTGATCTCGGGCATCGAGCGTTCCCACTCGCCCTGGCTGAAGCGCAGCGCCTTGAGGCCAAAGTCCGCCGCCACTTCGGCCGAACCGGGCGACATCGAGACCATGACCATGCGGTCACGCGTCCAGTCTTGCGGGCGCGGGCGCACTTCGATCGGCGGCTGCTTGAAATGCTTGGTGTCGGCCTGGACGATGCCGGTCTCAAGCCCTTCCATGATGATGATCGCCGCTTCGTCGAACATCTCGCGGCTGTCGGCGAGGTCCTGGCGGAAGGCGCTGAACTCGCGCCGCGCCGCGCCGCGGCCCATGCCCATGATCATCCGCCCTTCGCTGACGGAATTGAGCATCGCCGCCTTTTCCACCACCCGCAGCGGATCGTTCCACGGCAGGATGACGGCGGCCGGCATCAACTTGATTGTCTTGGTCTTGGCCGCGATCCAGGTCAGCGCCTGGATCGGATCGGGGCAGGCGGCATAGTCGGTGAAGTGGTGCTCGACCACGCCGACATAATCGAAGCCCATCGCCTCGGCCTCGACGCCGAGCTGGGTTTCCTTGAGGTGATATTCCTTGTCCGGAATCCCGTGCAGGTTCTGGAACGACAGATGGATGCCGATTTGCATGATGGTTCTCTCCCGTGATTGCGTGTGAATTCTAGGCCGCCGCGCGTGTCTCGCCGGCCGAAACGATTGGCTCCTCGCCGTTGAGCGTGCAGCGATGGAACTCGCGGACGCTGTCCTTCTCGAAGGGCATCACCCGGTGCATCGCCCCGGTGTTGTCCCAGATCACCAGGTCGCCCATTCGCCACTTGTGGCGGTAGATATATTTGTCTTGCGTCGCATGCGCCATCAGCCGCTGCAGCAGATCGTGGCTTTCCGCCGGGTGCATGCCCTCGACGTAAGCGCCCGAGGTGCTGAGCACCAGCGACTTGCGGCCCGAACGGTGATGCCAGACCAGCGGGTGCGAGCGCTGCGGATAGCTGGCCCAGACGGCGAACTGCTCCGGCGTGCAATCGCGCATCACCGGGAACAGCGCCGCCTGCATGCCGTGGACCACCCGCAGCGAGCCGAGCCGCGCCTTGTCCTCGTCGGGCAGGTCTTCATAGGCGGCATAAGTGCTGGCGAACATCGTGTCGCCGCCCTCGCGCGACAGGCGGTAGGGCGTGAACAGCGTCGCGAAGGGCGGCACTTCCTCGTAAGTGCCGTCCATGTGCCACAGATGGTTGCCGAGCAGGAAGCGGGCATATTCCGGGTTGACCGCCGGATCGAGGCTGACCTTGAGCAGGCCTTCGTCGCCCTCTTTCAGCGTTACCCCGTCGGCGCCGCGCTTGCTCTCGCCCAGCCGCAAATCGCCCAGCGTGCGGGCGATCTGGCGCAGCTCGTCGTCGCTGGGGTGCAGGCCGCGGAACAGCAGGATGCCGCGCCGGTCAAGCAAGGCGCGGATTTCCCTGGCATTTGCGCCGCTCAGCAGATCGGCTTTGGCGATCTCCACCTGCGAGCCCATGCGCGGGGCCAGATCGACAGCTTGCAATGACACCTTGCCACACTCCCGCAACGACTCGCTTCGATAGTTACCTTACGCGTTTCATTCAACCGCGCAATGGGCGATTGCGGTGCCATATCGCCGCCCGCCACACATAATTTATTGCCTTAGCCGTTTCATTGAGGCAGGTTCCGGAGATGACACCCGAACCCCGCCCCCAGACGCGCCGGCGACCGGGCCGCCCGAGCCTGTCGAACGAGGCGCTGCTCGACATCGCGCTCGACCTGTTTCTCGAACAGGGCTTTGAGCGCACCAGTATTGAGTTGATCTGCGCCGCCGCCGGCATGGCCAAGCGCACGGTCTATGCCCGCTATGGCGACAAGCAGACCCTGTTCCGGGCGGCGCTCACCCGCGCCATCGCAGAATGGATCGTCCCGGTCGAACGGCTGCGCGCGGCGGAGATCGACGACTTCGAGCAGAGCCTGCTGTCGATTGGCGCGATCCTGCTCACCAACATCATGAGCCCGGCGGGGCTCAGGCTGCTGCGGCTGACCAACGCCGAGAGCGTTCGCTCGCCCGAGATCGGCGCCTACAATGTGCAGCAGGGCACCGAACCGACCATCGCCTTCCTCACCGGCCTGTTCCGCCGCCGCCTGGGCGCCGCGCTCTCGCCGCTGGAAGCGCGCGAGGCGGCCGAAGGCTTCCTCCATCTCGTCACCGGCCCGGCGATCGACGCCGCCTGGGGCGTCCGCCGCGACGACGACGCCCTCGCCCGCCACATCCGCGCGAGCGTCAGGCTTTTCCTCCATGGGCTGCTGGGCGAAGAGCCCGGCGGCGGGGAGGCGCTGGAGGCGGAGAACCGGCGGCTGAAGGCGCTGCTGGCGGAAACGGCGGCGGCTCTGGACGGGGTGCGGGGGCGGATCCTGGGTTAGGCGCCACCCGCGCAAATCCGCTTCGCAAGCAGTGTCGCGCTTGACAGCGCCGGAAGGCGGGATGAACCTGTCGCCAAAAGGGGAGAGCGAAACATGGCGGTCGAGCGCAAACTCGAAATGCTTGTCGATGATGCGGTGTTCGGCGAAAGCCCGCGCTGGCATGAGGGCGCATTGTGGTTCTCCGATATCGGCGGCAACAAGGTCTGGCGCATCGCTCCCGATGGCGGCCGCACCCTGGTGCTTTCGACCGTCCAGGGTCCGTCCGGGCTCGGCTGGACCCGGGGTGGCGACATGCTTGTCACGTCGCTGCACGATCATACCATCTACCGCATGGGCGCGGACGGCGAGGCCCGGCCGTTCTGCACGCCGGAGCATCACGGCACGCTGGGTACCAACGACATGGCGACCCTGGGATCGCGCAGCTATGTCAGCTGCGCCGGCCGCATCTACAAGATGGGCGACACCATGGAACAGATCGCCGCGCCGGTCGGCAAGGTGATCCTGATCGATCACGACAGCGGCGCGGTGCGCACGGTGGCGGACGGCTACCGCATGCCCAACGGCATTGCCTTCACCCCGGACGGCCGCGGTCTGGTTTTCTCCGAACTGTTTGCTTCGCGCCTGCTCCAATTCGACATCGAACCCGATGGCTCGCTAACGGGCGAGCGGGTCTTCGCCGCGCTAGACGGCAGCGCCGACGGCATCTGGATGGACGCCGAAGGCGCGGTCTGGGCGGCGACGACCTCGCCCAGCAGCACCCGCTGGGAGCGGGTCGATGCGGGCGGCAAGGTGCTCGACGCGATCCCGGTAACCGACGGCTATCACGCCATCGCTTGCGCCCTGGGCGGCGAAGACGGGCGCGACCTGTTCCTGGTCGCCAACAAGACCGAGACCCCGGACGATGTCTGGAACGGCCGGGCGAAATCGCGGGTGTTCAGGACGCGGGTGGAAGTGCCGGGGGCGGGGGCGGTGTAGAATGGAGTCTGGAAAAATGAGCCAGTACCAAGTCATTGCCGAAGGCCTCGCCTTCCCCGAAGGCCCCGTCGTCATGGCCGATGGATCGGTGATCCTGGTCGAAATCCATGCCAAGCGGGTCACCCGCTGCTGGGGCGACGGGCGCAAGGAGACTGTCGCCGCGCCGGGCGGCGGGCCGAACGGCGCTGCCGTTGGCCCGGACGGGGCGCTCTATGTCTGCAACAGCGGCGGCATGGGGCACGACGGCTCGCCGACCGAAGTCGGGCGGATCGAGCGGATCGATCTAGCGACCGGCAAGGTCGAACGGCTATACGAGAGCTGCGACGGCAAGGAACTGGGCGCGCCCAACGATCTGATGTTCGATGTCGATGGCAACATCTGGTTCACCGACCTTGGCGAGACCGATCTGGGCGCCAAGCACTTCGGCGGGCTCTATTGCGCGCGGCCCGACGGCTCGGCAATCACGAGAATTTTTGGCAGCGCGATCAGCTATAATGGCGTCGGCATCTCGCCCGACATGAAGACGGTCTATACCGCCGATACCTATACCGCGCGGGTCTGGGCGTTCGACCGCAAGATCGAAGCGCAAAGCCCGCGCTGGCTGGCGACAGCGCCGGGGCCGGTGATGCTCGACAGCCTGGCGATGAGCGCCGCGGGCAATGTCTGCGTCGCCACGCTGATGCCCGGCGCGATCACCACGGTGACGCCATCGGGCGAAGTCAGCACCACGCCTATGGACGACCGGCTGGTGACCAATATCGCCTTTGGCGGGGCGGACATGCAGGACGCCTGGATCACTTTCTCCGATCGCGGCGCGCTGGTGAAGATGCGCTGGAGCGAGCCGGGGATGAAGCTGGTGTATAACGCCTGAAGAATCGCTCTAATAAATAGGGCCAGTCCCTATTTATTCCGCTCTAATCGTTCAGATGCGCCAGCAGCGGGTCGGCCATGATCGAGGGAGAGAAAGGCTTGAGCCGGTCGAGCTGGCCCGCCTGAACCAGTTTCGGCCAGTCAGGCTCGGCGATCATCGCGCGGCCGACGGCGACAAGATCGAAGTCGCCGCGATCGAAGCGGCGCATAAGTTCGTCGAGGTTGCGGGTGTCGGTTTCGGACTGCTTGCCGTCGGCGAGGTTGGTGAAGAAGTCCGAATCGAGGCCGATCGAGCCGATCGTGCAGCTGGGCACGCCGGTGACTTTCTTGACCCAGCCGGCCAGGTTGAGGTCGCTGCCCTCGAAACACGGCTCCCAGAAGCGGCGCTGCGAGCAGTCGAACAGGTCGACACCGGCCTCGACCATCGGGGCGAACAGTTCCTCCAGTTCGCGGGGCGTATCGGCTAGCCGGGCGTTGAAATCGACCATCTTCCAGAACGAGGTGCGCACGATCAGCGGCATCCCCGGCGCCAGCTCCGCGCGGCAGGCAGTCACCACTTCGGCGGCGAATTGGCCGCGCGCACGGGCGGTGCCGCCATACTTGTCGGTGCGGTGGTTGAGTTCCTTCCACAGGAACTGGTCGATGACATAGCCGTGCGCGCCGTGCAGCTCGACCCCGTCGAAGCCCAGCTCGACCGCCTTGGCCGCGCCGCGCGCATAGGCCGCGATCACTTCGTCGATCTGGCCTTGCGTCATGCCGTCGCAGACCTGCTTGCCCGGCGCGATGTAACCCGAGGGGCTGACCTGGCCGAGCTCGGGACGAAACGCGACGTCCTTGCCGGCCAGCGCGTCCGGCCCGCTGAAGATCAGCCCGACGTGCCACAGCTCGGGCACGCAGATGCCGCCGCGCGCATGGACCTTGGCGGCGACATTGCGCCAGCCGTCGAAAGCATCCTCGCCATGAAACCGCCCCAGCAGCGGATTGTCGCCCGACGAGGGGTGATCGATATAGACCCCCTCGGTCATCACCAGGCTGGCTCCGCCTTCGGCCCGGCGGGCGTAGTATTCCGCCGCCTCGTCGCTGGGCACCCCGCCTTCGCAGACTTCCAGGCCCATCGGCGGGAAAACGATGCGATTGGGCAAGGTGAACCTGCCGAGCCGGAACGGCGTGAACAGGGGGCTGAAGTCGGTCATGCGATCCTCTCCGGAAATTCCGTCACCGCCACCCGGCAAGGTCGCGGATGGGGTGGTGGGGAGCCGTTTGTCGCCATTGCGCCGCGCATCGCCGCGCCAGGCAGCCGCTCCGCATCTTGACATTGTCAGGCCCCATCGTGTTGCTCCAGCCGGGCCAAATCCTCCGCCCGGTCTATGTCGAGGAGTACACCTTCGTCCGGGCAGTCAAGGAAAGCAATGTCCCGGCGCGCCTTGAGCAAGCGGCCCGCACCTTCGTCTCTGGTGAGAGTCGCCATGGCCGGGAACGCTTTGGCGGAAAGCAGGACGGGATGGCCGTGCTTGCCCTGGCGGCGGGGCAATGCGGCATAGTTGTTGCCCAGCGCGGCCGCGAGTTCGCCCGCCACTTCATGCGGAACCAGCGGCATGTCGCCAAGGAAGACGAAAGCGCCGTCGCAGTCGCCCGCCGCCGCGATCCCGGCCTTGAGCGACGCGGAGAGCTCGGGGCTGTCGATGCGCAGCGCTTCGACCGGGGGCATGCCGGGCCAGAGTCCGATATCGAGTGTAGCAGGGCACACCACGATTACCCGCTCCACCGGCGCCGCGCGCGCGGCCCGGATGGCGTGGGCGATCAGCGGTTCATCCCTGAACCGGGCGGAGAGTTTGCCGCCGCCAAAGCGCCTGCCCGCGCCCGCTGCGAGGACAATCGCGGCGAGGTTCACGCCCGCTCGCGCGCCGGGTTCATCGCCTGGAGCACTTCGGCAAGAATCCCGATGGCGACTTCCCAGGGCGACTTGCCGAGGCCGGCGATGCCTGGCGACAGGTGCAGCCGGGCCAGCTCTTCCTTGCTTGCGCCCGCCGCTTCGAGCGCACCGAGCCTTCCGCCAGCGCGCACCTTGGCGCCGATCATGGCGGTATAGGCGGCGCCGTGTTGCAATGCGTAGAGGCAGCCCGACAAGTCGTGGTGATCCTCGTGCGTCGCGCCGACATAGGCGGTCCAGCGGTCGATGCCGATCAAGGGAAGTGCATCGCCCGGCTCTTCCCGAAGATAGCGCGCCACTGGAAACGGCGGCGGGCTTTCCGGGCCGCCGGGGCGGATCAGCACGGTTTCGAGCTGGGCTTCGGCGGCGAGCTTGGCCAGCGCCAGCGCGCCGGGATCGCCGCCCGAGACGATCAGCCGGCGCGGCGGATCGTAACGCCGGGCCAAGTGCAACGGTTTGTCCGCGAAAGTCAGCAGTGGACCGGCATTTTCGGCAACTTGCTGGTCCCGGCCATCGCTCGACCAGACGCACTGCCGCCTTGCCCGGCCATGTTCGATCAGCGCCTTCGCCGCCGCACTATCCGCCGCGATACGTTCGACAAACACATGCAAGGCCCCGCCGCAGCGCAGGCGGATATCGATCCATGGGCTGCCCGTGCCATAATGCAGGTGCCTGGGCTCGCCGCTGTCGAGTACCTCGCTGGCATGGCGCGCGACATCGCCTTCGATGCAGTCGCCCGAGAAATAGCCGCTCGCCCCAAAGCCATCGGACCTGCCATCGAACAGCATCTGCGCCCCGGCGCCGCGCGGGGCGCTGCCCTCGACCTTGAACAGGGTGGCGAGCGCGGCGGGCCGGCCCGCTTCGAGCGCAGCGGAAAGGGCCGGTCGAATGTCGTCTTGCCAGCCAAACAGCGGCCAGTCAGCGCCTTCGAGGACCGGCGCCGTCATGGCTCAGCTTTGGGGCCGTTTGACAATGAATTTGATGATGACCGAACGCTGCGCAGGATCGCTAACCGAAATCACCATCCGCGTGCCCGGCACCATGCGCGTGGGTCCGGACAGGAACTGGTTCAGGCTGGCCTCGGTCCAGGTGATATTCGACGCCTTGAGCGCCGGTGAATAATTGAACGCAGTCGATCCCGCCTTGCGGCCGGCTACCCCGACCAGAGTCGGTCCAAGCACCGCGCGTGCGCCCGGCGCCATGTTGTGGCAGCTGGCGCAACGCTGCCGGAACAGCGCCGCGCCATCGGGTTGCGTCCCGGCGGCGGGAAGGATCGAGGATGCGCCGATCAATGCGGCGGGAGCGAGGAGGAGCAGTTTTCGCATCGTGCGGTCTCGGTTCGGCGCGCCGGCTTTCCCTGATTACTTCTTCAGCGCCTTGAGGTCGGCTTCGACCTTGGCGAGCACTTCGTCGCTGATCTGGTCGGGAGCGAAGCCCTGGATCTGCTTGAGCGTCATCGAACGCGCCATTTCGATCTGCGGGTTGCCAGCCATGCCGGGCATGTGCTTCATCAGCACGGCCTTGGCGTCGGCATTGTCGAGCAGATCGCCGATGGTGCTGGTTTCGACCGAGAAAACGGCGGCGGCTTCGGCAGGCGCGGCTTCGTGGTGAGCGGCAAGGACTGGCGCGGCGGCGAATGCGGCGGAAGCTGCGACGAGAGCAATCAGAACCTTGTTCATGTCCATTCCTTCATCGGTTTGGGTGGCGTTCGACGCCGCCAGATACACGCAATTGCCGAAAGCGCCAGTCCCTCGCTTGGGGGACGCTTACTTACCCAGCGCCTCCCGTGCACCGGCGCGGATATAGGCTTGAAGATTACGCACTTGTGAACGGGTCAGCTCCGGATAGCGCGGCATGCCTTTCTGGAGCAGCGCACCGTCGTGGACCACGCTCCACAAGGCATCCTCGGACAACGCCACCGCCAATTCGCGCAAGTCCGGCGCGGGCGATCCGGCCGATTGCAAATCGGCACCATGGCAAGTGCCGCACAACATGTAGGTCTGCTTGCCCGCCGCGACCGACGACGGATCGAGCACCAGCGATGGATCGTCGAGCGCGCGCACCTTGAGATCGCGGCCGGGCCCTTTGGGCAGCCGCTTGTCGCCGCCGATGGCGAATGTCAGCAAACGGCGCGGCTGCTCGCCAAAGCGCCAGCCGATGTTCATGATCTGCGAGAGCGCGCTGGTGGTGCCGCCATAGCCGGACAGCACCGAGACATATTGCCGCCCGCCCGCCTCGAAGCTGATCGGCGCGGCGATGATCGCATGGCCGGCGTCGAAGCGCCACAAGCGCTTGCCCCTGGCGGCATCATAGGCCTCGAACTGGCCGTCGGCGGTGCCCTGGAACACGAGATTGCCGGCGGTGGACAGCGTGCCGCCGTTCCACAGGAACGGCCGTTCGGCCTTCCACCGGGCCTTCTGCAAGACCGGGTCCCAGGCAACCAGCGCGCCGGTGCCGTCGCCCTTGCCCTTGTAGGGATACATCGTCGTGCCGCCGAAGTAGTAGTGGCCCTCTTCGCGGTGGGGAGAGAAGTGCACGCCCATCCGCATGATCGGCACATAGACGAGGCCCGTCGCGGGATTGAACGACATGTCTTGCCAGTTGTGCATGCCGATCATGCTCGGCCACACTTCGATCGGGCCGTTCTCGTAACGGATACCCGGCGCTTCGACCGGGCGGCCGGTGGCCGGATCGATCCGTTCGGCCCAGGTCACCTTGCCCAGCTTTTCGGCCGAGATGAATTTGCCGGTGGCGCGGTCAAGCACATAGAAGAAGCCATTGCTCGAGGCCTGCATCAGCACCTTGCGCCGCTGGCCGGCGATCGTCAGCTCGCTGGCGATCATGTTCGGCGTCGCCTTGTAATCCCAGCTTTCGCCCGGGTTCTGCTGATAGTGCCAGACATAGCGGCCGCTGTCGGCATCGAGCGCGACGATCGAGGCGAGGAACAGGTTGTCGCCGCCGCCCGGGCTTCTGAGGCGCGGATTGAACGGGCCGCCGTTGCTGGTGCCGATGTAGACGCGGTTGAACTCGGGATCGAAGGTGATCCCGTTCCACACCGCGCCGCCGCCGTTGGCGCCCTTCCAGAAGTCGGGACTCCAGGTTCTGGCGGCCATTTCCATGACCGGGTCGCCCCGGTTCTGCTCGGGGCTGCCCGGCACGGTGTTGAACCGCCAGACAATCCGGCCGCTCGCCTGGTCATAGGCGGTGACATAGCCGCGCATGCCCAAATCGCCGCCGCCGTTGCCGATGATCACCTTGCCCCGGAAAGTGCGCGGCGCGCCGTTCACCACATAGCGCCCGGCGGGATAGGGCAGGGTCTGCTGGCTCCACAGCTGGCGGCCGCTGCGCGCGTCGAGCGCGATCAGCCGCCCGTCGGTGACCCCGACGAAGATCCGGCCCTGGTCATAGGCGACGCCGCGGTTGACCCCGAACATGTTGGCCATGCGCTCGGGAAAGTGCCGCCACATTTGCGGGTCGAACTTCCACAACATGCGCCCGTTGGCGGCATCGACCGCGTAGACCGCCGATTGGCTGCCGGTGAAATAGAGAATTCCGCCGACCGCGAGCGGCGTGGCTTCGAGCGTGACTTCGCCTGGCAGGTCGAGCGACCAGGCCAGGCCGAGCGAGCGGGCATTGGTGCTGTCGATCTGGGTCAGCCGGCTATAGCCGCTTTCGTCCGTGCCGCCGCCGTGGCTGGCCCAGTCGGCACCGGCGCCCGGCAGCGGCGCCTGGCCCGATCCGGCCATCGGCGTGGCTGCCAGGAGCAGCGCCGCCGCGAGTTTCAAGCCCATCCGCTCCATTTCGCCTCCTATACCGGTTGTCCGGCCTGTCTTTTCGCGAGATCGCCGACCAGCGGTGCAATGATCAGCCGGTCGAGTATCGCCGCGATCTGCCCCGCGCTGTAGTCGGTTTCCTGCTTCAGCCACCAGGCGAGCAGATCGATTGTCGCCCCGGTGCCGTGTACCACGCCAAGATCGGCGGGCAGCCAGCTGTCGGGCCGGGGCATCGATCGGGCGAGCAGGCGGGCCTGGCGGATGAATTCCCCGCGCACGATCGCCGCCGCGCCGCCGGTAAGCAGCGCCGACCACAGTCTGCGCTGCCCGGCGATATGGGTGCAAAAGGCCTGGGTAGTTTCGGCGCTGCCTTTGGCGCTAATCAGCGGCGCGAGCCTGGCAATGAGACCGGCGATCTCTTCCGAGGCGATATCGGCGAGCAATGCGTCCTTGTCGGGATAGTTGCGGAAGAACGTGGCGTAGCCGGTGCCGGCGCGCGCGGTGACTTCGCGGATGGTGACGCTATCGAACGGCTTTTCCCCGAGCAGCTCCAGCAGCGCGGCGGCGAGCGCCCCGCGCGAGCGCAATTGCCGCGCATCCTTGGGCGCCTCTCCCGGACGTTGCTGGAGTCTCGCATCCATGCCTTCCCGCCTATCATTGCTTTGACGGCAAGGCAAAAAGCCAGGGCTACAACCTCACCGGCAAGTCCCGCACCCGCTTGCCGGTCGCCGCGTGGATCGCATTGACCACCGCCGGGATCACCGGTGGCAGGGCCGGTTCGCCGAGGCCGGTGGGATGGTTGTCGCTCTTCACCCAGCTTATCGCGATTTCGGGCGTCGCCGAAATGCGGGCCAACTGGAAGCTGTCGAAATTGGTCTCGGCGACCACCCCGTCGGTGATGTTGATCTTCTGCAGCAGGGCCTCGGCGATGCCGTCGATGATCGAGCCGCGCACCTGGTTTTCGGCATGCATCGGATTGATCAGCTGGCTGCCGACGTCGCCCGCGACCCAGACCTTGTTGACCTTCACTTGGCTTCCCGAAACCGAAACATCGGCCACTTCGGCGAAATAGCCGAGGTGGCAGAAATAGAAGCCGAAGCCGAGCCCGCGCCCCGGCTGCTTCTTGCGCTTCGCCCAGCCGCAATCGGCGAGCACCCGCTCGATCACGCTGCGCGCGCGGGCGGTGACGAACGAGCCGGACGGTTTGCCAGGCTCGACCGGCGCGCCGATCGTCCGGTCCCCGGCGCAGAGCTCGAGCATCAGCGCCGGCAGATCCTTGCCCGCCGCCTCGGCCACTTCGTCGAGGAAGGACTGGAAGGCAAAGCACAGCGCGTTCGATCGCGGCGCGCGCAGCGGGCCCATCGGGACGACGGAGGGCATCAGGCTCTGCGTGTAATGCAGGTCCGCCACCAGCCCGGCGGGGAAATGCGCGGGCGGCATTTCCGCCACGCCCACCGCCTTGCCGTCCGCGCCGAAGGTGACGAAGTGATCGGTCAGCGCGATGAGCTTGCCGCTGGCATCGAGCCCGGCCTCGAAGCCATGCCAGCCGGCCGGGCGGAACATGTCGCGCTTCATGTCGTCGGCTCTGCTGTAGACCAGCTGGATCGGCCGCCCCGGCATGGCCTTGGCGATCGCCGCAGCCTGGACCATGTAGTCGCCCGACAGCCGCCGGCCGAAACCGCCGCCCATGCGGGTGATATGGATGATCTGCCTGTCCTGGGGAACACCCAGCAACTTGGCGATCTGACCCGCGCCGGCCGAGGGATTCTGCGTCGGCGCCCACAGTTCGAGAGTGCCGTCCTCCTTATAGAGCGCGGTGCAGTTCTGCGGCTCCATCGGCGCATGGGCGAGGAAGGGATAGGAATAGTTCGCCGCGATACGCTTCGCCGCCGACGCGAGCTTGCCCGCGGCATCGCCGTCCTTGCGCAGTTCCGCGCCGCCGCCCGCTTCGAGCAGCCGCTTCGCCTCGGCTTCATAATGCGCGGTGGAATGGCCCTGCGCGGCGGACAGGTCCCATTCGATCCGGAGCGCCTTGCGCGCCCGTTCGGCGTACCAGTAATTCGTCGCGACTATCGCCACGCCGCCGGCCAGGCCCTGCGGACCGCCCGCTTCGTCGAGCGGGATGATCGCGACCACGCCGGGCGGCATCTTCGCATCGACCAGCTTGCTCGCAAGCTTGCCGCCATGCGCCGGCGCGCTTTCGAACACGGCATGGAGCATGCCCGGCAAGCGCGTGTCGATGCCGAACAGCGGCTCGCCGCGCAGCACCCGGGCGCTGTCGACGCCGACCTTGCTCTTGCCGACGATGGTGAAGGTTTTGGGATCCTTGAGCGGCACTTTCGCCGGGTCGGGCATCGGCATCGCCGCCGCCGCGCCGGCCAGCTCGCCGTAGGTCCACTGCCGTTTCGACTTGCGATGCAGCACCGCGCCCTTCGCCGTGGTCAGCTCGCCCAGCGGCACCCCGCCGCGCTGGGCCGCTGCCGCCAGCAGCATCTGCCGCGCCGCCGCGCCGGCCTGGCGCAAGGGCAGCCAGCCGCGCGGCACCGCCATGGAGCCGCCGGCGACCTGCAAGCCATAGGCCCTGGTGTTGTAGTCCCCCTGCCGCACCCGCACTTGCGCCCAATCGCAATCCAGTTCCTCGGCGATCAGCATCGGCAGCGAGGTCTTCACCCCCTGGCCGATTTCGGGATTGTGGCCGGTGATGACGATCTCGTTGGTGGGTGTGATTTCGACCCAGACCGAGAGCTTTGCGCCGGTCTGCTCGGTGGCCCGCGCCATGCCGGGCAGAGAGAGCTCGAGCGCCATGCCGCCACCGGCGAGGGCTGTGACCTGACAGGAACGAGCGGCGGCTGAGCACGGGCGCGTTCATGCCGCGCCTCCCTGCCCGGAAGCCTTGCGGATCGCCTGGCGGATGCGGTTGTAGGTGGCGCAGCGGCACAGGTTGCCCTCCATCGCCGCGTCGATCTCGGCCGCGCTGGGCCTGGGGTTTTGCTTCAGCAGCGCATGGGCGCTCATCAGCTGGCCGGCCTGGCAATAGCCGCACTGCATGACGTCGAGTTCGAGCCAGGTATCGTGCAGCTTGCGCCCCAACGGGTCCGCGGCCAGGCCTTCGATCGTCGTCACCGGCACTTTATCGACCTCGCCGACCGGCACCTGGCACGAGCGCGTCGCCTCGCCGTTGATATGCACCGTGCAGGCCCCGCACAGCCCGGCGCCGCAGCCGAACTTCGTGCCGGTGAGCCCTGCCTCGTCGCGGAGCGCCCAGAGCAGCGGCATATCGCCCGGCGCGCTGATTCGGTGCTGCTCGCCGTTGACGATCAGCGTAAACTCCTGGGTCTCGTCCATTCGTCTGTTCTCCCGTTCCTCTCAGTCTGGACCAAACTTGCCTCGCGCTCAATTCACTCCGATAGTCTGATACAATTTGGGAGAGTGTCATGGCCAATATCCACCCGCTCAGCGGCGGCTTGCCCACCGATGCAGATCTGATGTTGCCCGAAGCCCCGCCGGCCCCGTTCGATTGGGTGCGCGAGGGCACGTCCTATTGGCTCTTCGAAGAGAATGGAGAGTTCGGCATTCCGCGCAACGGCGTCGAGGCCGAACCGCACAGCTGGGAGCAGCGCCGCTATCAGGCCAATTTCGCTTTTGCCGACGGGCGCCTGCTGCTCGATATGGGGCTGGGGGCGATGCCTTCGGTGTTCGATGAAGCAGGCCGCCCTGCGGTGCTCGGCGGCGGGCCGATCACCTATCGCTGCATCGAGCCATGGCAGCGCTGGCTGGTGACTTACGACGGCATGGCGATCGACACGACGATCGGCGAGCAAATCGCCGGAACGGTGGACGAGAGCAAGCGCGTGCCGCTGCGCTACGAGGTCGAACTGACCATGACCGTGCCCGCCAATGTCCAGGACATATCGCCCGAAAAGTTCACCAAATGGGGCAAGGGCAAGCGGCGCGATGCCTGTTCGATTGGCCTGGGCTGGCGGTTCGAGCAGATGCTGCGCGGCGAGGGCGAACTGGAAGTCGATGGCGCCAAGCGTTCGTTCCGCTGCGTCGGCAGCCGGATCAAGCGCCGCTCGGTGCGCACCGACGGGCTGTTCCTGCGCGGCCACGCCTGGCAGGCCGTGGTGTTTCCCGACGGCAGCGCGGCGGGCTACGAGGCGCGGCCGGTGCACGACGAAGGCTACGAGCCCTGGAACGAGGGCTTCGTCTACAAGGACGGGGTCATGCATGCGGCGCGGGCAGTGAAAGTGCCCTGGCTGGCCGAACCGCACGCGAAGGACGAAGACGTCTCGTTCGAACTCGAATCCGATCTTGGCGTTACCCGCATCGAAGGCCGCAGCACGCTTACCACCTTGCGCCTCGCGCGCGGCGATCTTTGGGGCCTCGACCTGCACCAGGGCGGCGCGCGCTACAGCTGGGACGGGCAGAGCGCCTGCGGCATGATCGAGCGCTCGACCGCGCGCGGCTGAGCCGCACCCCCGTCCAGTCTGGATGATCGGCAATGCCGTTTCGGCTTTTCGGTAGTGAATTCGCGATTGTGACAAATCGTTCGCCAAGATAGGCATCCCTTGAGTGAGCCTGGCGCAGGCTCCAGCGAGTGGAGGGGAGAGGAAGCCCCCCGCGGCCAGCTGTCACCCAGCGGTCGCAACCCGGCCGGGAAACCGGCCAAAGCAATGCGCAAAGCAGTTTGGCGGGCCGCCATCCCTCCGGCGGACCCGCCAAATACTGTTTTTGGAGGGCGACAGGCTCAATCCAGCCAGTAGACCGTCGCGTAATCCGAAGTGGAATTGGCGACGATCCGACCATCCGCCTCGCCGTTGCGGTAGCGGGTGACGACGATCTCGCCGGTCGCGCGGGCGGCTGTGCCCGGATCGCTGTTCGGTTTGCTCGCGCCGGCCTGCCAGCGGTCGAACTTCTCGCCCGCCTCGACCGCGACGCGCAGGATCGTGCGGCCCTTGCTGGCTTCGAGCAGCTGGCGCTCCAGCTCGGCCTTGGCCTCGGCGCTCCAGTACATCAGGCAGGCGGAGTGATAGAGGCAGATCGGGTCCGGGGTTTCGGCAAGTACCCGCGGGACATGCCCCAGCGCATCGCCTTCGAACCAGCGGATATCGGTTTCGGCGACCAGGTCCATCGCCCGCGCCAGCCGTTGCTGCTCGCCGAGCAGCTCGGGGAAGCAGGTCGCCAGCATCCAGCGACGGTCGTCGGCGGAATGCGGATCGATCAGGTTGAGGTCGATGCCGGTGCGGCTGAGAATTTGCGGCATTTCGAGCTTCGCGCCGCCGTGCAATTCGCCTTTCAGCCGGATTTCCGCGTCCGCCGGGCCGACCACTTCGCCGGGGCGCATTTCGTAGGCGTACTTGTCGAAGATCAGCATGATCCCGGCGCTGCAGCCCAGTTCGACGATGTGCATCGGCGCACCCGCCATCTGCCCGGCCAGGCTCATCGCCGGCATCAGCACACGGCAGCGCTCGACATAGGTCATCTGCACCGACCGGGTCTGGAGCAGGCTGGTCAGCGCTTCGCGGTGCTCGAGGCAGAAGGCGCGGAAGTGGGGCCAGGCCTCGCCCGGCGGCGCCGGATCGGCGGTCAGGGTCGGAAAGAAGCGCGCGAGGGGATGCTCCACCCCGCCGAGCAGCAGGTAATGCGCCGAGATGAACAGATGCACCGGCGGCGCGGCGCCGAGCGCATGCGAGGAAAGCTCGAGAATATCCGCATCCTCGGCCCCCGCCTTGCTCAGCGCCGCATAGAGCGGCGAACGCTGCGCGGTGTAGATATGCTCCCCCGCGCGCCAAGCGGCGGCCAGCTGTTCGCGGTCCGCTTTAGCGAACATCACTACGCCCATCCTTGCCGGACAAGGAACCGGGGTGCTTGGAAGGCATTTCAGCACTCTCCCATTTGTGCTTTCGCGCGCGATTAGGGCAGGCCAACGGCTTCATGTCAACGCCGGTTGCCAAGCCCATTGCACTGTTCCATGCTTGGGACGGGAAATCGGTGCAGTGCTAACCCAAACAAGTTCGATTGGGGAAAAATTCGATGAAAACAACGCTCACCGGAGGCCGGCTCCGCAAAGTCCTGGCAGCAACCGCACTTGCGTGCCTGGCGCTGCCCGCGCTCGCCAGCGCAGAGCCATCCGCGCCGGTTGCCGTGCCCGGCAAGCCGACATTGATGCTCGGCGCTTTCGATCTCGCCGCGCTGGGCTATCGGACCGAGGAATATTTCCTCTCGGGCACGGCAGAGCTCCTATCGCCTGCCGGGCGGACCGGCGGCGGACGGAAACTGGAATGCGGTGGCGGATAGCACGGCGCCCTTCACCACCCGCTTCGTCGTGATCCGGCCGAACGATCCGGCGAAGTTCAACGGCACGCTGCTGGTCGAATGGCTCAACGTCACCGCCGGTCAGGATACCCCCGCCGACTGGATGGTGGCCCACCGCGAGATGCTGCGGCGCGGCTATGCCTATGTCGCGGTGTCGGCGCAGAAGGTCGGGGTCGAAGGCGGCACGACGGCGATGGGACAGCCAGGCGCGCCGCTGAAAATGACCAATCCCGAACGCTATGCCAGCCTGGCGCATCCGGGCGACATGTTCAGCTTCGACATGTTCTCGCAAGTGGGCACGGCGCTGAAAGCCGCTGGCGGCAAGGGTGCGCTGGGTCCGCTGGCGCCGCGCCGCATGCTGGGAATCGGCGAATCGCAATCGGCGGCGTTCCTCACCACCTATGTCAACGCGGTCGATCCGCTGGCGAAAGTCTATGACGGCTTCCTGATCCATTCGCGCTTTGGCAGCGCCGCATCGCTCGACGGCACGCCGATGCGCGGGGCGGCGGCGGGCTATCCCGACCATATCCGTTTCCGCCAGAATTTGCGGGTGCCCTTGCTGAGCTTCATTTCCGAGACCGACCTGCTCGGCGCGCGGCTTTCCGGCTATCACGCATCGCGCCGGCCCGACGGCCGGCATTTGCGCGTCTGGGAGGTCGCCGGCACCGCCCATGCCGACAATTACCTGTTCATGGGCGCTTTCATCGATTCCGGATCGCTGCCGATTGCCGATCTGGCGAAAGTGTTCCGCCCCGCCACCACATCGATGGCGGGCAAGGTGGACAAGCCGTTCAACGAGGGCATGCCGCACCACTATGTGCTGCAAGCCTCGCTGGCGGCGATCGACGGCTGGCTGCGCACCGGCAGGGCGCCGGCCAGCACCAGGCCGCTGATGCTCGCTGCCGGCGGCAAGTCCGGCGAGGCGGCCAGCCTGACGCTCGACGCCAATGGCCTGGCGCGCGGCGGCGTGCGCTCGCCGTGGGTCGATGTCCCGACAATCCGCCTCTCCGGCAAGGGCGATCCGAACAGCTTCATCGGCATGCTGGCGGGCAGCGGCGAGCCGTTCGACCAGGCCACGCTCGACCGGCTCTACCCCGGCGGCAAGGCGGAATACTTGCGCAAATTCTCCCGCGCGCTCGATGCGGCGATCCGGCGAGGGCATGTGCTGCGCGAAGACCGGCAGGAAATCCTCGACATCGCCGCGATCAACTTCGACGCGGGATCAGCTCCCGCCGCCGCCGCTGCCGCCGGACACTAACCCGCGCTTCGACTCTCACCGGCTTTTCCTTGCGGGAAGCCGCGTGAGACTTCGGGAGACGATGCGATGATGACCCCTTCGGACATGCATGGAAGGGTCGCGCTGGTGACCGGCGCGGCGGCCGGGCTCGGTCAGGCGACAGCAATCCGCCTTGCCGAAGTGGGCGCCGATGTAGCGATCCTCGACATCGCCGCGCAGGGGCTGGAGGAGACCGCCGCGAAGATCCGCGCGATGGGCCGCAAGGCGCTGGTGCTGCCGCTGAGCCTGGCCGAGCGGGCCAACTGCGTGGCCGCGGTGGAGCGTACAGTCGCGGAGTTCGGCCGACTCGATGCGCTGTGCAATGTCGCCGGAGTCATGCTGGTCGGCGAAACCGCGGACTATTCCGACGAGGACTGGGACCTGACCCTGGCGGTGAACCTGACCGCGCCGTTCGTGCTGTCGCGCGCGGCGATCCCGCACTTGCTTGAGGCCAGGGGCGCGATCGTCAACGTCACCTCTTGCGCGACCTTTCAGGGTCAGGCCTATTTCGCCGCCTACTGCGCGACCAAGGCCGGCCTCACCAACATGACCAAGGCGCTGGCGATGGAGTTCCAGCACCAGCCGATCCGGGTCAACGCGGTCGCGCCGGGCGGCATGATGACCGGGCTGACGGCGGGCATGGCCAAGATCATGCACCTCGACATGTCGCTGATCGGCCGGATCGGATCGGCCCGGCCGGAGCTGTGCGAGATCGAGGATGTCGCCGAATGCGTCGCCTTCCTCGCCACCGACGCGGCGCGCGGCTATCACGGATCGTGCATCCAGATCGATGCGGGGGTGACGGCGGGTTAGAGCCTAAGACGATCAGGGTCTAGGCCCGCCCGACGCTCACATAGGTCAAACCCAGCCTCGCGCACTTCGCCGGGTTCGTAGATGTTGCGCAGGTCGACCAGCACTTTGCGCCCTGGCGATCCTGCCGATGCGTTCGAGGTCGAGCGCGCGGAAGGCGTCCCATTCGGTGACGATCACCACCGCGTCGGCGCCTGTCGACCGCGGCATAGGCGTCCCGCTTCATCGCCACCTCGGGCATCAGCGGCCGCGCCAGTTCCATCCCCTCGGGATCGTAGGCCGGCGACTTCGACCCCGGCATCGGCCAGCGTCTGGGCGATGGCGATCGAAGGAGCATCGCGCATGTCGTCGGTGTTGGGCTTGAAGGTCAGGCCGAGCAGCGCGACGCTCTTGCCGCGCGGCACTTTCCGAGCCGCCAGCGCATCGATCACCTTGCGGCCCATCGCGCGCTTGCGCGCTGTCGTTGACCTTGGCGACCGCCTCGACGATGCGCAGCGGGCTGTCGTAATCCTCGGCGGTCTTGAGCAGCGCCAGGGTGTCCTTGGGAAAGCAGCTGCCGCCATAGCCCGGGCCGGGGTGGAGGAACTTCGATCCGATGCGGTTGTCGAGCCCGATGCCGCGCGCCACGTCCTGGACATCGGCGCCGGCCTTTTCGCACAGGTCGGCCATCTCGTTGATGAAGGTGATCTTGGTGGCGAGGAAGGCGTTGGCCGCGTACTTGATCAGCTCGGCGCTGCGGCGGCTGGTGAACAGGATCGGCGCGCGGTTGAGGAACAGCGGGCGATAGACTTCGCGCATCACGTCGCGCGCCCATTCGTCGTCGGTGCCGATGACGATGCGGTCGGGCCGCTTGAAATCGTCGATCGCCGCGCCCTCGCGCAGGAATTCGGGGTTGGAGGCGACCGCGAAGCGCTGCGCGGTGCCGGACTCGCCGATGATGCGCTCGACCTCGTCGCCGGTGCCGACCGGCACGGTCGACTTGGTGACGATCACCGCCGGATGATCGAGATGCCGGCCGATCTCTCGGCGGCGGCATGGACGATAGCTGAGGTCGGCATGGCCGTCGCCGCGCCGCGAAGGCGTGCCGACCGCGATGAAGATCGCCGCAGGCGCCCGATATGCCCTCGGCGCAGGCTCGGTGGTGAACGACAGCCGCCCGCCGCGGCGTTGCGGCGCACCAGATCGTCCAGGCCCGGCTCGTAGATCGGCATTTCGCCGGCCAGCAGCCGTCGATCTTGGCCGGGTCCTTGTCGATGCAGACCACGTCGTGGCCGAAATCGGCGAAACAGGCGCCCGAAACCAGGCCGACATAGCCCGATCCCACCATGGCAATCTTCATGCAATACCCCTCTTAGAGCCTGTCCAGCCTAAATCGACGCGGTTTCAATCGAGACCGTGTCTCGGTTGTCGGCGGTCTGAATCAGCCAGCGCTGCGTGCCTTCGAGCCCCAGCGCGGTCAGCCGGCCGCTGGCATAGGCGCCGGTATCGATGCCGATGCGGTTGCGCCGCAAGACCGGCTCCTTTGCGATCGAGTGGCCATGGACCACGACATGGCCATGTTCGCCGCCGTGGCTGAGGAAAGGCTCGCGAATCCAGCGCAGCTTGCCCGGCTTCTGCTCGGTCGAGCGGCACGCCGGGATCGATCCCGGCATGAACGAACAGATAGTCGCCGAAACGATCCAGTCCTCGAAACTTGCGATGAAGGCGAGGTCCTCCAGCGGCACTGCCTGCGCGCATCAGCGCCTGGGCCTGTTCCAGCGTGGCCGCGTTCCAGGCGCTCGGCGTCGACCGGATAGGACAGCACGGTTTCGCGCCCGCCGAAGCGCAGGAAGCTGCGCAGCACCTCGACATCGTCGAAGCTGCGCAGGAACATCTCTTCGTGATTGCCGCACAAGATCCGCACCTTGCGCCGCGCAGCAAGCGACCGCGCGGCAGCGATCAACGCCCGCGCTATCGGGGCCGCGATCGACCAGATCGCCCAGCAGGACGATTGCGGTGTCGGCCGCCCCGCGCGCGCGCATCGTCCGCTTCGATCGCCGCGACAAGCGCGTCGAACAGGTCGCGCCGGCCGTGGATATCGCCGACCGCATAGACCCGCTCACCGGCCGGAATTGCCGGAAGCGGCCGGTCCGGTTCCGGACGGAAGAGTTTGCGCAGGACATCGATCATGGTGGATTTTCATCGGGGGCTATAGTCTTGGTCGCCTTGTGCGACAAGCAATGCGGCGTTCGGCTTGCCGTGGCCTTAACGCAACACATGGCGATCTATTCCTCGCCGGATTCATTTTTTCTCTTGTGCAATGCAGCAAAACGGGGCAGCTAAACATCGCTTTCGCAAGCTGCGCCCGAAATAGAGGCGCACGGCGGGCGCGCAGGCGGGACGAAGCACAAACCTTTTTTTGAGGGAAACCAACATGCTTACGTCCATCCGCGGCATTCTCGCCGCTACCATTCTGGCCAGTTGCGGACTGGCCGCCACTCCCGCATTCGCCGACGAAGCCGATCCGCCGGCCGAAATCACCATCACCGGCAATGTCGCGCTGGTCACCGACTATCGCTTCCGCGGCCTGTCGCAGACGTCGGGAGATCCGGCGATCCAGGGAGCAATCAACTTCAACCACAAGAGCGGCTTCTATGTCGGCATGTGGTCGTCGTCGCTCGACTTCTCGGATACCTTCCCGGCGCTGGATCCGATCTACGGCAACCAGGAAATCGACGTCTACGCCGGCTGGACCGGCGGTCTCGGCGGCGGCGTCACCGCCGATGTCGGCGTTCTCTATTACGTCTATCCGGGCGGACATGTCGGCAAGGCCAATTTCATCGAACCCTACGCTTCGCTCTCGGCGACCATGGGTCCGGTCACCGGCAAGGTCGGCGTCGCCTATGCGCCCAAGCAGGCCTCGCTCGATTTCAACGCCGACGGCGACAGCGACGACAACACCTATGTCTTCCTGGACCTGAGCGCGGGCATTCCCGATACCGGGATCAGCCTTTCGGGCCACGTCGGATACACTTCGGGCGCGCTGTCTCCCAAGTTCGCCACCGGCGCTACCCCCGATTATGCGGGCGGCTGGGACTACAACATCGGCGCCAGCTATAACATTACCAAAAATCTGTCGATCGGTGTCCAGTACATCGGCGTCGACGGGACTTCGATCAAGAACTACTCGAACGATACCGCGGTCGGCACGCTCAAGTTCGCTTTCTGAGCCTTTACGCCGGAGGAACGGGGCCCGCACCGGCGAACAGCCGGGCGGGCCTCTTTTTATTGCGTTCCGGCTTCGCCGAAACATAAAGCGGCACCGGCCCGCTCCCCCTCCCGGCCGCCCATAGGATACTGTCGCTGGGTGGCCGGGAGGGGGAGCGGGCCGGTGCCGCATCCGCCGTGAGGCGGACAAAAATTCTACCGCAAGTAAAAATCGATCGTCGTCACCACCCGCACCCGCTTGTGCGGCGAATCGATCGCGCTGCCGCCACCGCCCTCGCCATCCGCGCCGCTGTCGCCATCGCGCGCGGCGATCGAGAAATAACCCTGGGTCGCGCTCTTGATCGAACCCACCGAAGTGCCGGCGTCCTTGGCGAACTGTTCGGCCGAGGCGCGCGCGTCCCTGGTCGCCTGGGCGATCATCCCCGGCTTGATCGCGTTGAGCCCGGTGAAGGTGTAATTCATGCCCGAACCGTCCTCGAGCGCCACCCCGCGCCGCACCAGATCGAACTGGCGCCGGGCCGCGTCCTGCGCGCGTGCGATGTCTTTTGTGCGGAACACCATGTTCTGCCGCACGGTGAATTCCTGCACGCCATTGTTGGTATATTGCGAAACGTTGACCCCGGCGGGTTGCAGGGCGTCGCCGGGAAAGCCCAGCTCCTTGAAGAAGCCGCGGATCGCGGCACTGTCCTGCTCGGCCTCGGCCTGCGCGGCGCCAAGATCGCCGGCCTTGGCGGAATAGGCCAGAGTCCAGCTGGCGAGATCGGCGGTGACGTCGCGCTCGGCAAGGCCGCGCACGGTTACCGAACGATCGGCCTCACGGGCGCGGACGAGGCCGTTGCCGAGCAGATAACCGCCGACGATCAGTCCCAGCGTCAGCACGCCCGCGCTGGCCAGCCAGCGGCGGTTTTCCGGGTCGTTGAAGAAGGCGGTAGCGGAGGCAGGCGCATCGGCGCTAGTGTCGGTCATGGCTGGCATGCTTTCGGCTGGAGGTGATGCGGCCCGCCCTGTTTTTGCTTAGGGGCAAATGCGCCCGCAATGCTTTCCCTACGATGAACCGTTTTCTGTATACGACGAATGGAGTGACGAAGCGTGACCAGATTCCTCCACAGCATGATCCGGGTAAGCGATCCCGAAGCGACCATCCGCTTCTTCGAACTCATCGGCGTCAAGCAAGTGCGCCGCTACGACAACGAGACTGGCCGCTTCACCCTGATCTTCCTCGCCGCGCCAGGGCAGGAAGGGGTCGCCGAAGTCGAACTCACCCACAACTGGGACGAGAAGGGCTACCAAGGCGGCCGCAACTTTGGCCACCTCGCCTATCACGTCGATGATATCTACGAGACCTGCCAGCGCCTGATGGACGCCGGCGTCCAGATCAACCGCCCCCCGCGCGACGGCGCCATGGCCTTCATCCGCACGCCGGACAATGTGTCGATCGAACTGCTGCAGGCGGGCGGCGCCAAGCCCAAACAGGAGCCCTGGGCGAGCATGGAGAATATCGGGGAGTGGTAGCCTCGGGCCATTAGCATTGTGCCGCCCTTTTACTTGGCGGCATGGTTTCCGGTCTTCGTCAGCCTGTGCTATAATACTTTGTGTAGCGGGAGAGTATGCACTGTGTTGCGCGCGTGGGCAAAGTTCGGCCTTAGCTTGCCAGCCATGATCTACGCCGGGAGTTGTTTCGCGCAATCGGCGGAGCATGGGACGGGGCAAGCCGGCGCGATTGAACCGGCGCTCAGCGAAGACAGCGCCGCCGTAATCACGACGATCGTCGTCACCGGCACTCTGGTGCGCGGGATCAAGCCAGTGGGGAGCCAAACCGTCACCGTCTCCAGGGACAAGGTCGAGGAGAGCGGCGCCGCCTCGGTCGCCGAACTGCTCCAGTCGATAGTGCAGATGCCAGCGTTCAACAATCTGCAGTTTCCGCTCGCCCGCTGCAATTGTCAGACGACCAACCGGCCGAACCTGCGCGGGATTACCGTCCTGGGCTCGACGGGCAGTTCGGCGACGCTGGTGCTGGTGGATGGGCACCGCCTGGTCGGCATGGGCGTGCTGGCGACCACGCCCGATCCCGACGTGGTCCCGCCGGCGGCGATCGAGCGGGTCGAGATCGTGCTCGACGGCGGATCGTCGATCTACGGGTCGGACGCGGTAGCCGGCGTGATGAACTTCGTGACCCGGCGAAAGTTCGAAGGCGTCAAGCTCGACGCCAGCTACGGCTTCGCCAAAAACCTGCAAAGCTTCGGCGCCAACGCCACCGCCGGGACCAAGTGGCAGGGCGGTTCGGCGTTCCTGTCGTACAATTTCGCCAAGCACGACGCGCTCTACGGCCGCGACCGCGATTTCGTCCGCCGGTTTCCGAAGACAGTCGCGGGCATCCCGTTTCCGGTGACGAGCCTAAGCTGCGCGCAGGGCAACGTTCAACTGCTGCCGGCTGGCACGGTTTACGCGCTGCCCTACGCGGCCGGGGCGGGGCAGGCTAACACCGCCAACCAGTGCGACGACAGCGACGGCTACAGCTTCTATCCGCGCTCGGAACTGCACTCGGTCTTCGCCGGCGTGACGCAGCGGCTGAGCGACGCCGTCGAACTCGAGCTGCGCGGCTATTTCCTCGACCGGCACGAGTGGCAGACCACCGGCGGCTTTTATGTGACGAATTTCGTCGGACCCGCCTTGTTCGGCCTGGTCGATTCGCCGTTCCGCACGGCCAACAGCGCCACTGGCAGCCCGTTCGAGGTACACCAGGTCAGTACCGCCAGGCTCGACGCCGACGCGGCGAGCATCCGGAGTTCGTTGCGTACCTGGGGCCTCACGCCATCGCTGACCGCCGATCTCGGCGCGAGCTGGCAGCTGCGCGCATTCGGCAATGTCGGTTCCAGCCGGAACACGGTGAACAATCGGATCGGTAACGGCGTGGCGGCACAGAATGCAATTGGCGCGGGCTTGACCAATCCCTACATTCTCACGGCGAGCGATCCACGCGGAAACGCGGTCGTGCAGGACTATGAAATTTACGGCTTAACTCGCCAGCATCTCTACAACGCGCGCGCGGTCGCCGACGGCAACCTGTTGAAACTGCCCGGCGGCCCGGTCAAGCTCGCTTTCGGCGGCGAATTCCTGCGCGAGACCTTGTGGACGCGCAACGGGCAGAGCGCGCCCGGCTTCGCGGAGTCCGGCGCGCCAGCCGTATCGCTGCCCGCCAATCTACCCGGCTCGCCGACCGTGCTTATTCGACCTGCCATTGCGCCGCTCCCGGTCGTGCGGCTGGCCCGCAATACCGTCTCGCTGTTCGGCGAACTGGTCGTGCCGCTGTTCGGCAAGGACAACGGCGGGCCGGGAATGGAAGAGCTGACGCTGTCCGCCTCGGCCCGCTATGACCGCTACAGCGACGTCGGCGGCACCTTCAATCCCAAGTTCGGGGCGGTCTACCGGCCAGTGGAATGGATCAAGCTGCGCGCGTCCTGGGGCAAGAGCTTCGTCGCGCCCAGCCTGGTGGACGCCGCCGAGGCCGTGCCGACCCAGTTCGGCTTCGGCATCAATTTCCCCGTCCTGTTTCCCCCCGCCAGCCTCATTGCCAACGGCACCTGGCCGGCGCCGCGGCCGGGCCAGATCGCCGTCGCGGTGCTAACCGGGAACGCGCCCGGCACCCGCCCGCAGTCGTCCAAATCGCTGTCGCTCGGCATGGAGCTGGATCCGCCGTTCGCGCCGGGCCTCAACCTCAGCGCCACTTACTGGAAGACGGACTTCAAGGACGCCATCGGCGCACCGCCGATCACCAATCAGAGCGTCTTCTGGAGCCGGTTCCCGCCGCAGATCGCGGTCAATCCCACTGCGGCGCAGATCGCCGACGCCTTCGCCGTTGCCGATGTGTTGTTGACCAATCCCTGCGCGCCGCTCCCGGGCTGCGTCTACGCCATTATCGACGGGCGCAAGCGCAACATCTCAAGCCACAAGTTTGACGGCATCGACTTCACCGCCCGATACGAGCGACCGACGGGCTTCGGCTCGATCAATTTCGAATTCCTGGCGAGCTACGCGCTGCACGACCGGACCAGTCCGCGCCCGGGTGTGCCATTCCTCGATGCATACGCCGCCAATGTTAGTCGCTTCCGCTTCCATGCGGTCGCGGGCGCGCGGATAGGCGCGCTTCGCGTTGCGGCGACCCTCAATCACTCCGCCGGCTACCGGCTCGATCCGCCGGCCGGCGTTGCGCCGCGGCAGACCCGGGTTGGCGCGTTCGACGTGGTCAACCTGTTCGCGCGCTACGCGTTCAATGGGTCGGGCGCGCTCGGCGGGCTGGCGCTGACGCTCCACATCGACAATGTGCTCGACCAGGACCCGCCTGAATGGCGCGAGACTCAGGTCGATGCGCAGTTCAGCGGCTTCGCCAACGGCAACACGCTGGGCCGGTTCGTGCGGGTGAGCATCGGGAAGAAGTTCTGATCCTCACCCCTTGCGGAAATCGGGCTGGGTGCCGGTCTTGCGCCAGTAGTCCTCGAGCCCGGTGCGTTCGAGGATGCTGGCGTGGCGCGGATCGCCGTGCAGCTCGACCAGGGCGGGTCCGAACAGCATGAAAGTCATGCGCTCGTCGAGTGCGCCTGGCGGCGGGAAGGACCCTCCCATCATTTTCCCCCCGAAGTAATAGGCTTCCAGCATGGTGAAAGCCAGGGAACTGGCGCCGCAAATCGCCATCAGCGGCGCGACGAACGGCGTCGGCTCGACGCTGTTGCACGCGGCGCAAAACAGATCGTTGGCCATCTTCTCGCTGACCGTCCCGGTCGCCAGCGCATCGGCGATCTTGGCGAACGTCTCGGCGCCCTGTCTGCCGACAAGGTCGGGCATGCCTTCGGGATCGCGAACGAAGGCGGCGGCTTCGCGATATTGCTTGCTGTCGAGCAGGACGAAATAGCGGGCTTGCCACAAGAAGGGATGCGCCGGAAAGCGCGCGAATCCCTGGTCGAGCGCTTCATGGGCCTCCTTGGCGCGATTGGTTTGGTTGAGATTCAAGGCAAGTATGCCCCAGCCGATGGCATAGCCCGGATCGAGGTCCACTGCCCGGCGATTGTGAGCCAATCCCTCTTCCATCCTGCCGACAGTCGACAACAATTTGCCCAGATAGCTATTGCCGAGCGCGGATTTCGGGAACTGTTCCAGGTACGCGCGGAAATCGGCTTCCAGCTTCTGCCAGTGACGGAAATAGGGATCGATCGCCAGTAGGGCGAGCTGTGCCTCGGCATTGCCGGGATCGAGTTCGAGCGCGCGTTTGGCGGCCGCCCGGATCAGCGGCGGTTGCGACATCGCCGGCTCGCTGAGATCGCCCCCGCCGAGCAAGGGATGCCGGTACGTCAGCGCCAGGGCCGCCCAGGCTGGCGCATGGTCGGGATCGATCGTCGTCGCCTTCTTGAAATAGGCCAGCGCCCGGCGGGGCGTTCCCGGCTGCCCGGATTTCTGCAGTTCCAGGCCTTGGCGAACCAGATCGGCCGCGCCCTGATCGGTGAACCGCAGCGCCAGACTTTCGCGAAATACATAGGCCGCCGCCGCCCCGGCGCTCAGCGCGACAATGCCGGCCAGCGCGCCGCGCCGGGTGGACCTGCGTTGCAGGAACGGAATGGTTCCTGTATCCCTCGTTCCGCCGACCGCCACACTCTGGGTCCGTAACACAGGTACGATCGGCTCCGCCGAGACGCCGGTCGGCTCGACAACCAGCCGCTTCACATCATCAAGGAAAGCCCGCCAAGCGGAATCGTCCAGATTGCCTTGCCAGTGCGAGAGGTCCGCGGTTTGAGTCAGTTCGAACATGACCGGCCTCTCGCAGGCTTCGATATTGACGGGTACCAGCTTCTTTGCGCGGTGGCCGATGGTTGCTTCGGATCGCACCCAATTCGAGGCGACCGATCGTGGCGACCACAGCACGACGACGGCTTGGGCGCCGCGCAAAGCGGCCTCGGTTACCTGGTCATAGGTTTCGCCCGAGCGCAGCGCCTGATCCCACCAGACGTTTAGTCCTTCGCGTGTGAATGCGTCGGCGAAGGTCTGCATGATCGCTGCATCTTCGCGGCTATATGAAAGGAAGATATCCGGTCCCCGCAAGTCACACCTCCTTGCTCGAACTCAATCCACAACGATCAAATCCGCCGCGTATCAAAAAAATTGCAACTCGATGCCATGCGGCTAGGGCTGTTTGGTAAAACTGTTTCTAGCGATCATTTGCTTGGCAGTACATGGGCGTTTTGCATCCCAGCTCGGCAAATGCGGCCTCGGCGCCATTCGATCTATCCGCAACGCCGGACGGGGACACGAAAGGCCATGTCCCCGGCTCCGAAATTCGCCTATGGGCATTGGCTCGGGAGAAGGAAGCGGCCAATGCGCAAGCTCGGGATCGATTTCATCAGCGGCTTTTCCATGCCGCCAACGGCTCTCGCCCGGCTAGCCGCCGATCTGGGCTGCGCCAGCATCTCCGCGGTGCTCGAACCGCCGCCGTTCAATCCGGAGAAATATCCGGACTGGTCGCTCAGGACCGACAAGGCGCTGCGCCGGGAACTGATCGCCACGCTCAAGGATCACGGCCTGGTTCTGGCGCTGGCCGAGGGCATGTTCGTCATGCCCGGGCTCGACGTCGGCGCCTATGCCCAGGATCTCGACATCATGGCCGAACTCGGCGCCGAGCGGGTGAGCGCGATCAGCTTCGATCCCGACCTGGCCCGAAGCTTCGACCAGTTCGCCAAGGCGGCGGAAATGGCCGCCGAGCGGAGCCTCGCTACGGTGACCGAATTCGCCCCCTGCTTCACCGTCACCGACCTGCCCACGGCGCTGGCGGCGGTGCTCCATGTCGGGCGGGCGGATTTCCGGATAACGCTCGACACCATGCACCTGTTCCGCTCGGGCGGCACCGCGGCGGATGTCGCGGCGCTCGATCCGGAACTGATCGGCTATGTCCAGCTGTGCGACGTCCCCACCGAACCGGCGCTGCCGGAATATATGGACGAGGGCATGTACGAGCGGCTGGCGCCCGGCGAGGGCGACGTGCCGCTGGTCGATGTGCTCCGCGTCCTGCCCCCTGACGTGCCCATCAGCATCGAAATCCCCCAGCGCGCCAAGGCCGAGGCAGGACAGCGGCCGGAGGAGCGCATAGCCCACTGCATCGCGGCGGCGCGGCGGGTGATGGAAGAGGCGAAGGCGGAGGTGGCTTGAACGCCGGGCAAACGGTCCTTCGAAAGCAGAAATGCGGAACATGCCCGACGACCTGATCATCGACAGTCTCCCCGTCGCCACCTCGCGCTCCGGGGGCGTGCCGGTTATCGACCTGTCGTTGCCCGCGGCGGAGGTCGAAGCCCGCATCGCCGGGGCCTGCCGCGACTGGGGGCTGTTCCTGGTTACCGGACACGGCATCGACGATGGCTTCCGCCACGGCTTCATCGCGGAATTGCACCGCTTCTTCGCCCTGCCCTCCGCTTACAAGCGCCGACTTTCGCGCACGCTGGACAATCCCTGGGGCTATTACGACCGCGAGCTGACCAAGAATCTCCGCGACCGCAAGGAGATCTTCGACATCGGCCCGGAGGGCGGTGATCCTGCCGATCCGTTCGCTGGGGCGACACCCTGGCCCGACCGGCTCGAGGGCTTCGCGGCGACCATGCGCGAGGCGATGGCGCGATTGGAGGGACTGGCCTTGCGCCTGACCGTGATCGTCATGGCCGGGCTGGGCGAGATGGATCATTCCACCGCCGCCGCCTTCCGGCCCGCGCCGACCAGCTTCCTGCGGCTCAATCGCTATCCGCTCGGCGACCCGCTCGCCGATCTCGGGCGCGGCGATGCCGGGCGCGGCGTGCATCACCACAGCGATGCAGGAGCGCTGACGATCCTGATCGAGGACGGCGCCCCCGGTCTTCAGGTCCTGCGCGACGGACACTGGCACGATGTCGATCCGGTTGCCGGGGCGCTCGTGGTCAACATCGGCGACATGATCCAGGTCTGGTCGAACGACACCTATCGTGCGCCCTTGCACCGAGTGCTGGCGGCACGGGATCGCGACCGGTACAGCGCGCCGTTTTTCCTCAACCCATCGTACCGCGCGAATGTGGCGCCGTTGCCCGGCCCGGCCGCGCGAACCGGCGGCACGCGCTACCGCCCGATCCCCTGGTCCGAGTTCCGCCGCCGCCGCGCCGAGGGCGATTTCGGCGACTATGGCCGGGAAGTGCAGATCGGCGATTATGCGGCCGCGCCGGGTGGCGTCCCGCCGCAAGTCTGCTAGCACCGGCGCCAGGGGGAACAATGACCGCCGCGCTCATCATTCTGTTCGTCGTCACTTACGCCGCGATCGCTTTCGAGGAGCCGCTCAGGCTCAACAAGAGCGCGACGGCGCTGATCGGCGCCGGCGTGTTGTGGACGGTCTACGCCATGGCGCGCGGCGCGCCCGAAGCGGTGGAGGGCGAGCTCGCCCATTCGCTGGTCCACACCGCCGAGATCGCCTTCTTCCTGATGGGCGCGATGACCGTGGTCTCGGTCATCGACACGCACGACGGCTTCAGCGTGATCACAGAGCGCATCCGCGCCAGGTCGCTGGTGTCGCTGATGTGGATCGTCGGTACGGTGACTTTCTTCCTCAGCGCCGTGCTCGACAATCTCACCACGACCATCGTCGTGATCTCGCTGCTGCGCAAGCTGCTGGCCGCGCGCGAAGACCGCCTGTACCTTTCCGGACTGGTGGTGATCGCCGCCAATGCCGGCGGCGCCTGGTCGCCGATCGGCGATGTCACCACGACCATGTTGTGGATCGGCGGGCAGATCACCGCGAGCGCGGTCGTCGCCAAGCTGTTCCTGCCCTCGCTGGTCTGCGCGGCGATTCCGTTCGCCATCGTCAGCTATGTCCTGCGCGGGCGGCCGGTTGTCGCGCCCGTGGTGGAGGACGAGCCGGACTACCGGACCCCCCCGTTCGAACGCAATCTGATGTTCGCGCTCGGGCTCGGCGTGCTGCTCGCGGTGCCGGCGTTCAAGGCGATTACCCATCTGCCGCCCTATCTCGGCATCCTCCTCGGGCTGGGCCTGCTCTGGGCGGTTGGCGATATCCTTCACCGCAGCAAGGAGGAAGAAGAGCGCCAGCGGATGACGATCGCCAAAGCGCTGACCCAGATCGACATGGCCGCGATCATCTTCTTCACCGGCATATTGCTCGCGGTGGCGACGCTCCAACACGCGCAGATCCTCTCCGGGCTCGCCGGCTGGCTCGACGCGACGATCGGGCGGCTCGACATCATCGTCACGCTGTTCGGTCTGCTCTCCGCGGTGATAGACAATGTGCCGATGGTCGCCGCGGCGATGGGGATGTACAGCCTCGATGCCCATCCCACCGACAGCTTCTTGTGGGAATACATGGCCTATTGCGCCGGGACCGGGGGATCGCTCCTGATCATCGGATCGGCGGCGGGCGTCGCCGCGATGAGCATCGAGAAGATCGAATTCTTCTGGTACCTGCGCAAGTTCGCGCTGCTGGCGCTGGCCGGATACCTGGCCGGCGCGGCGGTCTATCTCGCGCAGCACGCGTTGCTCGGATAGGCCTGCCAAGCGGGCGCAAGATTGCTCAGCCGGACCGCACCGCAACAATCGAAAAGCCATACGAATGGCGCAGCGTTTTTCGCGGTCAGTTGTCCTTAATTGTGACGGTCATTGAGAAATGGCAAAGAAGCGGTTGCAAGTTGTTTCGATATGAATAGTCTGACCCATGCCATGAAAGCTACGGGAGGCTTGAAGGGTCGTGTTGACGGAGGATGCCGCCGGTTTCGGCGAACTATTGCGCTGGCTATTGCTGGCTGAGCACGAGTTTTTGCTGTTCGCGGCATTCTGGTTCGTTGTCAGCGCGATAGATGAAGCCGCGGTCGATTTTTGCTGGCTCTGGCTACGCCTCAACGGGCACGGCGCCACCGGCAAGGTCGCGCGTAACATCAAGGAAACGCCGCTGCTCGGCAAAGCCGCAATATTCGTGCCGGCCTGGCGCGAAGACGACGTTGTCGGCACGATGATCGCCCACATGCTCAAGGTCTGGCGGCAGCGCGACTTCACGATATATGTCGGGTGCTACCGCAACGATCCGGCGACTGTCGAAGCGGCACTCGCCGCGGCAGGCGGCGATCCCCGGGTGCGCATCGTGATCGTTCCGCGCCAGGGCCCAACCACCAAGGCCGATTGCCTCAACCGGCTCTATGCGGCGATGCGCACCGACGAAGCGCGCGGCAAGGCGGCCTATCGCAACGTCATCCTCCACGACGCCGAGGACATGGTGCACCCCGCCGCCCTGGCGGCGATCGACCGCGCGCTGGCCGAAGTCGATTTCGTGCAACTGCCGGTGCGGCCCGAACCGCAGCGCGCATCGCCCTTTGTCGCCGGGCACTATTCCGACGAGTTCGCCGAAGCCCACGCCAAGACCCTGGTGGTCCGCGATGCGCTGGGCGCGGCGATTCCGGCGGCGGGCGTCGGTTGCGGCTTTTCGCGCGAAGCGTTGGCGCGGCTCGCCAGTCTGCGCATGGCTGCTGGCGAAACCGGGCCCTTCGCCTCGGATTGCCTGACCGAGGACTACGAGCTCGGCTTGCTGATCGCGCGCAACGGCGGCCGCAGCAAATTTCTGCGGCTGCGCGACAGCGACGGGTCGCTGGTGGCGACGCGCAGCTATTTCCCGGCGGAGCTCGACGCCGCAGTGCGGCAGAAGTCGCGCTGGATACACGGCATCGCCTTGCAAGGGTGGGAACGGCTCGGCTGGACCGGGAGGCCGGTCGAACAGTGGATGACGCTGCGCGACCGGCGCGGGCCGCTCACCGCGGTGGTGCTCGCCGCCGCCTATATCTTGCTGGCGATCGAGGGCTTGCTTGGCATGGCGCGGCTGGCGGGCTGGCAGGAGAGCCTGGCGCCCTCCACGCTGCTGCGCACGATGCTGGCGCTCGCCTTTGTCAGCTTTGTCTGGCGGGCCGCTTTCCGTTTTGCTTTCACCACCCGCGAATATGGCGTGATGGAGGGTCTGCTCGCCCTGGTGCGAATTCCTGTCGCCAATATCATCGCGATCATGGCGGGCCGCCGCGCGCTCACCGGGTACATCCGGGCGCTGGGCGGAGCCGAGGTGAGCTGGGACAAGACCAGCCACGGCATTCACCCGGCGAACCCCCAGCCCGAGGCACTGACCGCATGACCCGCGGGTTCATCCGGCGCGGCCAGCCGCTGATGGCGCTGGTGCTGGTCCTGGGCGGCTGGGTATCGGCGCGCGCCATGATGTGGGATGCCGGCGCCATGCCCCGGGTGAGGGTTGCGCCTCCGCCCGCCGCGAGGTCAATGCCGGATACGGCGCCCCCGCTTGCCGCGCCGCGAAACCTGCCCGGCATGCCGGCTGCGTCCGGGCTCTGGAGCGAATCCCTGGCGGACACTTTGCCCTTCCCCGCCATACCGGTCCGGCCAGGGCGCGTGCGAATGCAGCAGCAGTCCGGCGCCCCGGCGCCGCTGGCGCAACCCGCGATCGTGCCACTCCGCGCACCAGCCATTGCCCGGCCGGTTTCACTTGCGCGCGCCTCGTTCGCGCCGCGTGCTTCGTTTTCGCTCGGGTCCCCGTCCCCGGTCGGCATGGCCGGCGGGCACCGGCTGATGTGGCTGGCGGCGCTGAACAGGGCCCCGGCCGCGGACAGTGCGCTTGCGATCCCCGGCAATGCGGCGCCCTATCCGGTCGCTCCTGCCCCGCATGGCGGCGCGCGGCGCTGGTCGGCGGACGGCTGGATGCTGTGGCGTCGCGGCAGCCGCCAGATTGTCGCCGCCGGCCTGTTCGCGCCGAGCTATGGCGCAAGCCAGGCAGGCGCGGTGCTGCGCTATCGCCTCGCACCGGCAGAGCGCCCACCGGCCCAGTGTGTTCCTGCGAACCACCGCCGCGCTCAATGGCAGCAACGAGCGCGAGGCCGCGCTCGGGCTCTCGGCCCGGCCGTTCGGCCGGATTCCCGTGGTGCTGGCCGGCGAGGCGCGCCTCACCTTTGCGCCCGGACGCAGCATGGTGCGACCGGCGGTCTTCGCGGTGACCGAACTGCCGCCGTTCGCCTTGCCGCTGGGCTTTCGCGGCGAGGCTTACGCCCAGGGCGGCTATGTCGGCGGAAAATTCGCCACGGCGTTCGCCGACGGCCAGCTGCGCGTGGACCACCGCATGGTGTCGATCGGCGCGTCGGAATTACGGATGGGCGGCGGGGTCTGGGGCGGCGCGCAGAAAGGGGCTTCGCGGCTCGATGCGGGGCCATCGCTGGTGCTGGGCGCGCCGCTCGGAGAGAGCGCCGCGGTGCGGCTGGGGGCCGACTGGCGCTTCCGGGTGGCGGGCAATGCCGCGCCCGCCTCTGGACCGGCCGTCACGCTGTCCGCAGGTTTCTAGGCACTCGCTCCTTCCCCCCGCCCCCGCACTGGAGTAGCGGATTGGCTGGAATGGACGTCTATCTCCCCATCGCCAATCTTTCGGTCAACGGGCTGGTGATCGTCGCTCTGGGTGCGCTCACCGGACTGCTTTCGGGAATGTTCGGCGTCGGCGGCGGCTTTCTGACCACGCCGCTGCTGATTTTCTATGGCGTGCCGCCGACGGTCGCGGCTGCTTCGGCCGCCAGCCAGGTGACCGGCGCGAGCGTTTCGGGCGTTTTCGCGCATAGCCGGCGCGGCGGCGTCGACCGCCAGATCGGCGCGGTGATGATAGCGGGCGGGGTAATCGGCACCGGGATCGGCGCGGTGCTGTTCCGTCTGTTCGAGGAACTCGGCCAGATCGATACCGTCATCAATATCCTATATGTGCTGCTGCTGGGTTCGATCGGCACGATCATGGCGCGCGAGAGCCTGCAAGCGCTCAAGGCCGGGCGCCAGGGCGTGAAAGTGAAAGCGCGCAAGCGGCGGCATCACCCGATCGTCGCGAGCTTGCCCCTGCGCTGGCGGTTCTACCGTTCCGGCCTCTACATTTCGCCGCTGGCGCCGCTGCTTCTGGGGGTGGTCACCGGAATTCTGACCATGCTGATGGGTATCGGCGGCGGTTTCGTACTGGTGCCGGCGATGCTCTATATTCTCGGCATGAGCGCCAATGTCGTGGTCGGCACATCGCTGTTCCAGATCCTGTTCGTCACCATGGCGACGACGATGATGCACGCGCTGACGACCAAGTCGGTCGATATCGTGCTCGCCGCGCTGCTGCTGTTCGGGTCGGTCTCGGGCGCCCAGGTCGGCGCGCAACTCGCCCAGAAACTGCGGCCGGAATATCTGCGGCTGGCGCTGGCCGCTATCGTTCTGGTGATCGCCTTGCGCATGGCGCTGGGGCTCGGCTACCGGCCCGACGAGATCTACTCGGTGACGCAGCTGTGAGGGCGCTGTTCGTCCTGCTCGCCATGGTGCTGCTCGGCGCGGCGCGCGATCCGATTCTGGTGCCCGAGGTGTCGCAGCACGAGATTCAGGTGCGCCAGGGCTTTACCGGCGCGGAGCTGCTGCTGTTCGGCGCGATCCTCACCCCCGAGGGAACCCGCGCCGGACGCGACTACGACATCGTGGTCGTGCTCAAGGGTCCGACCAGCCCGGTGATCCTGCGCGAAAAGCAAAAGGTCGCCGGCATCTGGATCAATACCGACAGCACCGAATTCCGTTCGGTTCCCGCGTTTTTCGCGGTTGCTTCATCGCGGCCGATCGGCAAGATCGTCGATACCCGGACGGCGGCGATCTACGAGCTTGGCCTCGCCTCGCTACAGCTCTCGCCCGCGGGTGAGATCGAGCCAGGCGAGCAGCGGCGCTTCGCCCGCGGCCTGGTCGATCTCATGTCGCGCAAGGCGCTATACCAGCAGAACGAGGGGGGGGTTAAAGTCAGCGAGCAGGTGCTGTACCAGGCGCGCATCGCGCTGCCCTCAAGCGTCCGGACCGGTACCTATACCGCCGAAACTTTTGCAATTTCTCGGGGCCGCGTGGTCGCCTCGGCAATCAGCAGGGTTTATGTGCGCAAATTGGGTTTCGAAGGCGCGGTCGCTTCTTTCGCCGATCGCTTCTCTTTCGCTTACGGCCTGTTCACGGTCGCGCTTTCGGTCTTCATGGGCTGGCTCGCCGGACGTATTTTCGCACTGGTGTAAGGCATCGCAGACTGTTGCGGCTCTAAGTCCAAAATTAACCCCTTTTGGCTAGGTTACCGCGAATTAACCGCGAAAGGGGCCATGCGCCGCCCATGTCCGATATGACCAGAACAGGCTTCGATGACGCCACGCCGGCCGATCCCCAGGTCTTGGCCGCGACGGAAAGCGCGCCAGCCATCGACAATTCGCGCGAGCCGATCGGCATCGTCCTGGAAATCGCCGGCTCGGGCAGCCAGATCGCCATCGATCTCCAGCGGCTGACCGATTGCGCCAACGACGCTGATCCGACGGTCGCGCAGGCCGGCCAGGTCGGCAGCCAGGTCAAGATCCGGGTCGGAAGGGGCTGGCTGCTCGCCAGCGTGCGCAACCAGAAGCAGGACGTGAAGACGCCGGGCGGCGTGCTCGCCAGCGTCGATTTCCTGGGCGAAGGCATCGAGGAACGGCTGACCGGCCGCATTCACAGCTTCCGCCGCGGTGTGACCCGCTATCCAATTCCCGGGGCGCTGGTCTATCCCGCCACCGGCAACGACCTCAAGCAGGTCTACGCCAGCGACGGGCGCGCTTCGATCCAGATCGGCATGGTTTATCCCACCCGCGACATCAGGGCCGGTGTCTATATCGATGCATTCCTCGGCAAGCATTTCGCACTCTTGGGCTCCACCGGCACCGGCAAATCGACCAGCGCCTCGCTGATCCTTCACCGCATTTGCGAAAATGCGCCCGAAGGCCACATCATCATGATCGACCCGCATGGCGAATATTCGTCGGCCTTCCGCAACACCGGCCTGATCCTCGACGTTTCGAACATGCAGATGCCCTATTGGCTGATGAACTTCGAGGAACATTGCGAGGTCTTCCTCAGCGCCACGGGCGACGACCGGCAGATCGATGCCGACATTCTTGCCAAATGCCTGCTGGCGGCGCGGATGAAGAACCGGCTCGCCGAACATCTCGGCAAGGTCACCGTCGACGCGCCGATCCCCTATCTGCTCTCCGACCTGTCGGCAGTCCTCCAGAACGAGATGGGCAAGCTCGACAAGGCGACCAACACCGCGCCGTTCATGCGGATCAGGAGCAAGGTCGACGAACTCAAGGGCGACCCACGCTATCAGTTCATGTTCTCGGGCATGCTGGTCGGCGACACCATGGCGGAATTCATTTCGAAGGTTTTCCGCATGCCTTCGCGGGGCAAGCCGATCTCGATCGTCGACGTTTCTGGCGTGCCGACGGAAATCACATCGACGGTGGTGGCAGTGCTCAGCCGGCTGGTGTTCGACTTCGCGATCTGGGCGCGGGAAGAAAAGACCCGGCCGATCCTGCTGGTCTGCGAAGAGGCGCACCGCTACGTTCCCAACGAGAAGAACGCCGACGGTTCCTCGGTCGGCAAGATCCTGTCGCGCATCGCCAAGGAAGGCCGCAAATACGGCATCTCGCTGGGCCTGATCACCCAGCGGCCGTCGGACCTCGCCGAAGGCGTACTCTCGCAATGCGGCACGATCATCTCGATGCGGCTCAACAACGATCGCGACCAGCAGTTCGTCAAGGCGGCGATGCCCGAAGGCGCCCGCGGCTTCCTCGATTCGATCCCGGCGTTGCGCAACCGCGAAGCGATCATCTGCGGCGAAGGCGTTTCGATCCCGATGCGCATAAGTTTCGACGAGCTCGAGGAATTCAAGCGTCCGGCTTCGGAAGACCCGTCGTTCGCCAAGCTGTGGAGCACCAGCGGCGGCGAAGAGGAAATGGTCCAGCGCACCGTCGAACGCTGGCGCGCGCACGGGCGGTAAGGCTTATCCGGATTACGCCGGTACGGCTCCGGCCCGCTCCCCCTCCCGGCCACCCATAGGGTACTATCGTTGGGTGGCCGGGAGGGGGAGCGGGCCGGAGCCGTTTCCACGTGAGTGGAACAAAAGGCCACGCTACTCCGCCGGAGCCGCCATCGCCATGTGGCGCTGTCCGCGCCAGGCGCCGTAGCGATAGGCCCACCAGGTCAGCAGCACCGAGACCGCCGAGCCGAACGGATAGGCCCACCACAGCGCGTCGGGTCCCATGCTCGGGTAAAGCAGGTAATAGAAGCCCAGGCGCGCCGGGTACTGGCCGAGGAACATGACGATCAGCGGCACGATCACCACGCCATAGGCGCGCATCGTGCCGATCATGATCATCATCACCCCCGATAGCACCCACGACCAGGTCGATAGCAGTTGCATGCGTTCGGCGATGGGAATGGCCTCGCTGCCGCTGCCCAGGAACAGCGAGAACAGCGGCGCGTCGAAAGCGAGCAGCAGCACGGTCAGCACCAGCGTGATGCTGCAATTGACCGCGATGCCCAGCACGGTGATCCGCCCGACCCGCCCGTGGTGCCCGGCGCCGACGTTCTGGGCGACCATCGCGCTCACCGCCATCGAGATCGCGAAAGAGGGCATCTGGATGTAGTTCCAGATCTGCAGCACTGCGCCATAGGCGGCGGTGGTCAGCAGGCCCTCGCGGTTGACCAGCCAGATCATGATGAAGGCGGAAAAGGAATTGATCAGCATCTGCGCGCCCATCGGCACGCCCTTGGTGAGGATGTAGCGGAACTCCTTGCCCGCCGGCGCCAGGTAGCGCCATTCCGGACCCCTGAGGCGCAGCGGCAGGTCGCGCCAATAGACCCAGACGATGACATAGAGCGCGCCGCCCAGGCTGGCGACCGCGTTGGCCAGCGCCGATCCGGCGATGCCCAGCTGCGGAATCGGACCCATGCCGAGAATGAACACCGGGTTGAGCGCGATGGCGAGCACCGTCGAGACGATCATCGAATAGAACGGTGTCTTGGCGTCGCCCGCGCCGCGCAGCGCCATCGTCACCATCATGCCGAGCGTGCTGAACGGCATCGACAGGAAGCTGACCTGGATATAGGCGAGCGCATCGTCATGGAACGATGCCGGCGTGTCCATCGCCCGCAGCAGCGCATCGGCGCCGAACCAGCCGATCACCGCCGCGACCACCGCGACCGCCGTGCAGAAACCGGTCCCCGCCCCCAGCACCCGCCGCGCCGAATCGATGTCGCGCGCGCCGAAATGCTGGCCGACCCTGACCGTCGCCGCCATGCCGAAACCGAACACCAGGGCGAAAGCCAGGAACATGACGTTGTTGGCGACCGCGGTCGCCGCCAGCGCCGCTTCGCCGAGCAGCTGGCCGACCCAGATCGTGTTGATCGTGCCGCCCAGCGTCTGCAGCACATTGGCGAACAGCGCCGGCATCGAGAACAGGACCAGGGTGCGCAGGATCGGCCCCTGCGTCAGATCGCCCTTGAGCGGCGCGGATGCAGGCGGGGCGGCAGTGTCCTCGAGAGGGTTGGTATCGCTCACGTCCCCCTCGTGTCGCCGAAGAGGTGGATATGCAAGCGGTCGGAGAAGGAAAAACCGCGGGCCGCGCACAAATCCGCAAGCCATCGCCCCCGCGCACGCAAGGTTTCGGAGTCGCGGCCTTCGGGCATCAGGGCGATGCGGGCAGGCGCGATGGCATGGGCTTGCTGGATCGAGAGGACTTCGGCGAGGTCTTCGGGGGCGGCGATTACAAACTTGAAAGTTCGCTTTAGGTTGGCCGGACCAGTGCGCCAGAGCGGCCGGAATCAGCGCCAGTTTCCGCCGGATTTCCGCTATGCGCGAGCTTTGGGCTGACGTTGTACTGGTGGATCAGCGCATCGAGCGCGGGCGGCGGAATCGACGGTGCCGTTGGTCTCTACCTCGACATGCATGCCGGGCAGCAGCGCCAGCATGCGGGCCAGCGCCGGGGCCTGCAGCAGCGGCTCGCCGCCGGTGACGACCAGGCGGCGACTGGCCAAGCGCGGCGATGCGGGCGGCGGCGTCTTGCTCGGACAGCGTCACCTGGTTGGCCTTGCGGTCGTAAGTGGCGTCGTCGCGGTGGGGGCGGTTGTCGCCGGTGAAGCGCCAGGTGTAGGCGGTGTCGCACCACTGGCAGGCGAGGTTGCAGCGCGACAGGCGGACGAAAGCGCAGGGCTTGCCGGCGGAGGGGCCTTCGCCCTGGAGCGAGGCGAAGATCTCCGGCTCGCCGGGGGTGGTCGCGGCGAGGATCAGCACGACGCCTCCCTTCCCCTCGATGGGGGAAGGATACGGAGACTTGGCGCCGCAGGCGCCTAGTCGCAGTTGGATGGGGTGAGCGCGCCGCATGCACCACGCCAGGCCGAGAGCACCCCCTCCCAACTCCAGCTAACGAGCAAGCTCGTAAGCCTCCGTAACCCTCCCCCATCGAGGGGGAGGAGGGGGTTGCGCCCATCACCCCAACCGCGCCAGCGCCGCCGCCAGCCGCTCGGCCTCGGCCTGCGTGCTGGGCATGATCGGCCCGCGCCTTGTCCACCGCCTCGGGCTTGGCCTTTTCGACGAAGGCGGGGTTGGCGAGGCGGCCTGCGAGCGACTTGGCTTCCTTGGTGGATGTTTCGAGCGCCTTGGCGAGGCGGGCCTTTTCGGCGGCGATGTCGATTATGCCTTCGAGGGGGATGACGAGTCGTATCCATCGCCGGCGATCGATCTGCATCGCCGCACCAGCCGAGGGCTGCTCGAAGTCGGATTGCCATCGATCCGTGCAAGTCGCTCGATCGCCAGCCGACGGATTCGCATCGAATGTTGTCTGACGAGTCTGCATGACGCTGGCATCGGGCAGATAGCGTTCAGCCTGGAGCTTGACGCCCGGTGCAATGCCGAGTTCGTTCTTGGCCGCGCGCAATTGCTGACCAGCTCGATCAGCCATTCGACCTCGCGCTTCGCCTCGGCATCCACCGTCGCCCCCGGCTCCGGCCACTTCGCGGTGATCAGCGGATAGTTCGGGCCGATCCCCCAGCTTGCTCCACAGCTCCTCCGTCACGAACGGCATGAACGGGTGCAGCATCACCAGGATCTGGTCGAGCACCCAGCCGGCGACGGCCTTGGTCTCCGTCGTCGAACGAACCCTTGATCAGCTCGATGTACCAGTCGCAGAACTGGTCCCAGACGAAGTGGTAGATCGCATTCGCCGCCGCGTCGAAGCGCAGGTCGGCCATGGCCTTGTCGAGTTCCGCCAGCGTTTCGACCACTTCGCCGACGATCCACTTGTTGACCGCCAGCGTGGCCGGCGGCGCGGCGATGTGACGTGCTCGCCCCGATCCCGTTCGCCTGGCAGAACCGCGCGGCGTTCCACAGTTTGGTGGCGAAGTTGCGGTAGCCCTCGACCCGCCTCTCGTCCATCTTGACGTCGCGGCCCTGGCTTTCCATCGCGGCCATGAAGAAGCGCAGGGCATCGGCGCCGTATTTGTCGATCAGCAGCAGCGGATCGACGACATTGCCCTTGCTCTTGGACATCTTCTGCCCGTCGGCGGCGCGCACCAGCCCGTGCAGGTAGAGCCGCTTCCACGGCACTTGGCCTTCATTGAAATGCATCCCCTGCATCGCCATGCGCGCGCACCAGAAGAACAGGATGTCGAAGCCGGAGATCAGCAGGTCGTTGGGGTAGTGGCGGCTGCAAGAGCGGACTCGCATCCTCCGCCATGGGGACTGTCCCGAGCTGTCGAAGGGCGCCACTCGTGCCCCGCCCGCCTCGGAGGAACGACGTCCACTGCGCCTCGCTCAGGACAGTCCCCTTGCGGGGCTCTCCTCCGGCCAGCCCAGCGTGGCGAAGGGCCAGAGCGCGGAGGAGAACCAGGTGTCGAGGACGTCCGGGTCGCGCCAGAACAGCCGACTCATGCCTCGCGGAGTTCCATCGATTGCGATCAGATCGCAGAACAGCACTGCCAATCGGCAGATCCGCGTACGATCGAGGATTCGACGGCCTTATCAGCGCCAAAATTGCTTGCCGCTGAGCAGCGCTCCTCTTCCGATTCGAAGACAAACGTTTTGACCGTCACGATAGTTGTCCATGTGAGCTAAAGCTGCCGTTGCTCAGCTTCTTCGGCCCATACCAAGCCGGAATCCGGTGCCCCCACCACAGCTGGCGGCTCACACACCAAGGCTGGATATTCTCCATCCAGTTGAACCAGGTCTTCTCCCAGCTCTTGGGCACGATCTCGATCCGCCCGTCGCGCACCGCCTGCATCGGCGGCTGCGCCAGAGTCGCGGCATCGACGTACCACTGGTCGGTCAGCCACGGCTCGATCACCACGCCGCCGCGGTCGCCGTAGGGGGTCTGGATGGTGCGCGGTTCGGCGTCGTGTTCGACCTCCTCGCCGTCCTTGTCTTCGCCACGTGCGGCACGAGGCAGCCCAGCGCCTTCAGATCGGCCGACGATCATGTCGCGGACAACAAAGCGGTCGAGACCGAGATACTTCTCCGGGATAGCCGTCCGCATCTGCACCACCCTCGCCTCGGCATCGAACATGTTGAGCATGTCCGCAGGCTTGAATCCCGGCGCGCTTGCCCACTTCGAAGTCGTTGAAATCATGCCCCGGCGTGATCTTCACCGCGCCGCTGCCCAGTTCCGGATCGGCATGCTCGTCGGCGACGATCGGCAATGCGCCGCCCGGTGATCGGCTGTTCGATATACTTGCCGATCACGCTCTGATAGCGCGGATCGTCGGCATTCACCGCCACCGCCATATCGGCGAGCATCGTCTCGGGCCGGGTGGTCGCCACGACGATATGGTCCGCGCCATTATCCAGCTTAACCCCATCCGCCAGCGGATAGCGGAAGTGCCAGAAGCTGCCCTTGATCTCCCGCGTTTCCACCTCGAGGTCGGAAATCGCGGTCTTCAGCTTGGGGTCCCAATTGACCAGCCGCTTGTCGCGGTAGATCAGCCCCTGATTGTACAGATCGACGAACACCTTCACCACCGCCCTGGTGAAATGCGGGTCCATGGTGAACTGCTCGCGCGACCAGTCCATCGAGCAGCCCAGCCGCCGCAGCTGCTGGGTGATCGTCCCGCCGCTCTCCGCCTTCCACTCCCACACCTTCTCGACAAACGCCTCGCGCGAATAATTCGTCCGCTTGTCCTGCGCCGCCTCCAGCTGGCGTTCGACCACCATCTGCGTGGCGATCCCGGCATGGTCGGTGCCGACCACCCACAGCGCATCCTTGCCGCGCAGCCGCTCGTAGCGGATGACCACGTCCTGCAAGGTGTTGTCGAGCGCGTGGCCGATGTGCAGGCTGCCGGTCACATTGGGCGGCGGGTTGACCAGGGTGAAGGGCACGGCATCGGGCCGCTCCGGGCGGAACAGGCCCTCGCTCTCCCAATGCGCATACCACTTCGCCTCGATCGCGGCGGGGTCGAAAGTCTTGTCCAGCACGGTTTCGCTCATGGCCGGGCGCTTTGCCAGCGGGGAGAGCGAGGTGCAAGTTTGGTTCACGCAAAGGCGCGAAGGCGCAAAGGGTTCACTTTCAGCCGCAGGCTCCCGCTTCATTTGACGCCGCATCCCGGCAAAAGCCAGGGAAGGAAAGGCGGCGCCGCCGCACGCCGAACTTCTTTGCGCCTTCGCGCCTTTGCGTGAACCGATATTCCCCCTACCCTTGCCGATCCGCGCGATTTCGCCCATCACTCCGTCCGCTATGCGCGAATGGGCGGATTTTTCGCTGGAACAGGGTGACGGCGGCGCGGCGACGGTGGCGCTGAAGGGGCCGCTGCGCGTCGCTTCGATCGGCGATCTCGACCGGCGGCTGGAGGCGCTGGGCGGAGCGGTGGCGCGGGTCGACCTTTCGGAGGTCACCGATATCGACACCGCCGGCGCCTGGCTCGCCTATCGCCTCGCCCGCGACCGGCAGGCGCAGGTCACCGGCGCCAGCGACAAGGCGCGGCGGCTGATCGCCGCGGTCAGCAAGGCGAGCGGCGCGGAAGAGGAACCGGACGGCAGGCCCGGCGCGCTCGAGACCGCCTTTGCCTGGCTCGGATCGCGGGTCGCGGGTTTCGGCCAGGGTGTCGTCGGGGTGCTCGGCTTCCTCGGCGCCTTGCTGGTCGCCATGGCCGGGCTGATCCGCCATCCGGGGCGCTTTCGCGTCAACGCGCTGGTCCACCAGATGGAGCTGGTCGGTGTCACCTCGCTCGGCATCATCGGCTTGATGAGCTTCCTGGTCGGCATCACCATTGCCCAGCAGGGCGCGGTGCAGCTTCAGGAATTCGGCGCGGAAATGCTCACGGTCAATCTCACCGGCCGCGTCTCGCTGCGCGAGCTTGGCATCCTGATGACCGCGATCATGGTCGCCGGCCGCTCGGGCTCGGCCTTCGCCGCGCAGATCGGCACGATGAAGCTGACCGAGGAAGTCGATGCGCTGCGCACGATCGGGGTATCGCCGTTCGAGGCGCTGGTCGTGCCCCGGGTGCTGGCGGCGATGCTGATGATGCCGCTGCTCGGCTTCTACGCCTCGGTCTGCGCGATTATCGGCGGCGCCTTCATCTCGACGTTCCAGCTCGACATCCCGTTCATGACCTTCCTGCGGCGCATTCCCGAAGTGGTGCCGCTGCACGATTTCTATGTCGGCATGATCAAGGCGCCGGTGTTCGGCTTCATCGTCGCCCTGGCGGGCTGCTACAACGGCATGCAGGTCAAGAGCAATTCCGAGGAAGTGGGCCTGCGGACAACCAAGGCGGTGGTTTCCGCGCTGTTCGCGGTGATCGTGCTCGACGCCATCTTCGCCGTCTTTTTCAGCCAGGTGGGTTGGGGATGATCCTTCGACAGAGCTCAGGATGAGCGGGAAGAGTTCCCCATACTTGTCGAGGGGCTGCGCAACAGCTTCGGCGACCAGGTGATCCACGAGGATCTCTCGCTCAAGGTGCGCAAGGGCGAGATTCTCGGCGTGGTCGGCGGATCGGGCACCGGCAAGTCGGTGCTGATGCGTTCGATCATCGGTCTGCAGCAACCAGACGCCGGCTCGATCAGGGTGTTCGGGCATGAAGTCGCCGACGGCATCGACGAGATGGAAAGCCTGTCGATCCGCCCGCGCTGGGGCGTGCTGTTCCAGGGCGGCGCGCTGTTTTCGACGCTGACGGTCGAGGAAAACATCGAAGTGCCGCTGCGGCAATTCTATCCCGAAATCGGCGACGACCTGCGCGAGGAAATCGCCCGCTTCAAGGTCAAGCTCTCGGGCCTGCCCGAAAGCGCCGCATTCAAGTATCCCAGCGAACTTTCGGGCGGCATGAAGAAGCGCGCCGGCCTCGCCAGGGCGCTGGCGCTCGATCCCGAACTGCTGTTCCTCGACGAGCCGACCGCCGGGCTCGACCCGATCGGCGCCGCCGCTTTCGACCAGCTTACCCGTGAACTGCAGGCGACGCTGGGGCTGACCGTGTTCCTCATCACCCACGACCTCGATTCGCTTTACGAAATCTGCGACCGCGTCGCCGTATTGGCCGACCGGCATGTCATCGCCGTGGGCACCATCCCCGAACTGCTGGCGCTCGATCACCCCTGGATCCAGGAGTATTTCAACGGGCCGCGTGGCAGGGCCGCGCAAGACAGCCAGCAACGCGAGCGCGACGCCAAGGCCGGGGGTGGCGGCGCCAAGGGCATGGACAAGCCGATGGATGGAAAGGCATAGAGCTTAAGGCCCTAGTCCCATGGTCAGCGCGTCCGAGGTTTGAAGTCAAAATGGCTCAGTGCAAGGAAGGAAAACGCAGGAATATGTCGATATTGCAGGTTTTCCCGACGCAGCAATGGGCCATTTTGGCCAAATCCCTTCGGGACGCCCGAATGGCTTCCATCTCGAACGAAGATGGCCTCGAAAAGGCAGCCAGCCTTTCCAGCGGCCATCTTCGTTCGATATGTTCGCCATTCGGGCGCCTCGGGCGCGCTGACCATGGGACTAGGGCCTAACAATGGAAACGCGCGCGAACCATGTCTTCGTCGGGGCCGTCACCCTGCTGCTGCTGGCGGCGCTGGCCGCGTTCTTCGTCTGGATCGCCCGGCTCAACGAGGGCGACCAGAAGCGCTACGACATCTTCTTCAAGCAGTCGGTCAGCGGCTTGTCGAAAGGCGCGGGCGTGACGTTCTCTGGCGTTCCGGTCGGCAAGATCGATACGATCGAGCTCTGGCCCAAGGATCCGAGCTTCGTGCGCGTGCGCATCAGCATCGACAAGAAAGTGCCGGTGCTGGTCGGCACCACCGCGACGATCCTGTCGAGTTTTACCGGCGGCGGCAGCGTGCAGCTCGAAGGCGCGGTGCAGGGCGCAACGCCGATCGGCTGCCCCGAAGAAGATCCGCGCTCGGCCTGCCCCGAAGGGGCGCCGGTGATCCCGACCAAGGCCGGCGGCCTCGGCGCGCTGCTCAACACCGCGCCGGTGCTGCTCGACCGGCTGGCGACCCTGTCGGAGCGGCTCAACCTGCTGCTGTCGGACGAGAACCAGGCCTCGATCAAGGGCATCCTCAGCAACACCGACAAGCTGACCGGCAGCCTCGCCGAGACCTCGCCGGAAGTGAAGGCCTCGCTTGTCGAACTGCAGGGCACACTGCGCCAGGCGACGCAGACGCTCGCCACGTTCGACAAGGCCGGCCAGACGGCGGGAAATCTGCTTGGCGACAAGGCCGATTCGCTGGTGGGCGACCTGCGCAAGACATTGCGTTCGGCGCAGTTGGCCACCGAAGAACTGCAATCGACGCTCACCGAAGCCCGGCCGGCGGCGCGGCAGCTTTCGGCTTCGACGCTGCCTTCGGCCGAAGCGGCCCTGCGCGAGCTGCGCTCCGCCGCGCGTGCGCTGCGCAACGTCACCGAGAAAATCGACGAGCAGGGCGCCGGCGCACTGACCGGCGGCTCGGGCCAGTTGCCGGATTACAAGCCATGATCGCGGGGGGAACGAGGGCGATGACTGTGCGCATGGGACGCCGCGGCGCGGTGCTCGCCGCGACCTTGCTGCTGACTGGGCTGCTGGCTGGCTGCGTCAGCCTGGGCGGCAAGCCGCCCAAGCAACTGATCGGGCTGACCGCGACCAGCGCCGCGCCCGCCGGCGCCATGGCGGGCGGGGCCATCGCCGACGCCCTGCTGGTGCTCGATCCGGTGGCCGACCGGCGGATCGACGTGGCGCGCGTCGCGGTTCAGGTCGACGAGACCCAAATCGCCTATCTCAAGGACGCGGCCTGGGTCGAACGGCCGCCGCGCCTGTTCCGCCGCCTGCTGGCGGAGACGATCCGGGCGAAAGGCAAGCGGCTCGTGCTCGAAGGCAACGACGACGAGGCCGGCGACCAAGAGCGTGCTCTCGGGCAGGCTGATCGATTTCGGCTACGACGCGCGCAGCCAATCTGCGGTGGTGCGCTACGACGCGCTGCGCGAAGACGGCAAGGGCGCGATCCTGACGCAGCGCTTCGAAGCGATCGAACAGGGCGTCTTGCCCGAGGCGCTATCGGTCGCACCGGCGCTCAACCGGGCGGCGAACCGGGTTGCGGCGCAGGTCGCCGACTGGGTGAGCCAGCCTTAGCAAGTTTGTGCACAGGGCTGTCCCTAGGCCAATTTTGCAAGGGTGCTTGCTGCAACTCCGGTAAGCGCGCATTGCCCTGCGTTCCATGGCCGAAGAAGCACTCCTGATCCGCCCCGCCGCCGACGCCCCGGTCCGCGCGCTGCCCGCCAATGTCGAGGCGGAGGCCGCCTTTCTGGGCGCGGCGCTGATCGACAACCGGGTGCTCGAGGAGCTGCCGGTCAATCTGACGCCGGCGCATTTCTTCGAGCCGGTCCACGCCCGCATTTTCGAGCGCGTGCTCCAGCTGCTTGATCGCAGCGCTGTCGTCACCCCCGTCACCCTGCGCCCCTATTTCGAGAGCGACGAAGCGCTCAAGGAACTGGGCGGGCTCACCTATCTCGCGCGGCTGACGGCGGACGGCCAGGGCCTGCTCGCCCCGCGCGAGCTGGCGCAGCAGATCTACGACCTGGCGCTGCTGCGCGAGCTGGTCAGCGTCGGCCGGAATCTGGTCGAAGGCGCGCTGGACACCTCCGAAACCGTCGCTCCGCTCGCACAGATCGAGCTGGCCGAATCGGCGCTCTACACCGTGGCCGAAGGCGCCGGCGCGCAGAGCGAGGCGCAGGGCTTCTCACAGGCCACCCGCACCGCCATCGCCGCGATCGAGAAGGCGCTCAATTCGGGCGGCCACATATCCGGCAAGACCACCGGCCTCACGTCGCTCAACGAGAAAGTCGGCGGGCTGCACGACAGCGATCTCATCATCCTTGCCGGCCGTCCGGGCATGGGCAAGACCTCGCTCGCCACCAACATCGCCTTTAACGCCGCCGAGCGGATGCTGCGCGACCGGGCGGACGGGATCGAGGACGGCAAATCGGTGGGCGCGGCGGTCGCCTTTTTCAGCCTCGAAATGAGCGCCGACCAGCTCGCCACCCGCATCCTCGCCGAGCAATCGAAGATCAGCAGCGAAATGCTGCGGATGGGCAAGATCAGCCGCGACGATTTCCAGAAACTTTCGTTCGCCAGCCAGACCCTGGCCGAGCTGCCGCTCTTCATCGACGATACCCCGGCGCTCTCCATCGCCGCCTTGCGCGCCCGGGCGCGGCGGCTGAAGCGGCGGCACAATGTCGGTCTGGTCGTGGTCGACTATCTCCAGCTGCTGCAAGGCTCGGGCAGCCGCGCCAGCGACAACCGGGTCAACGAGATTTCCGAAATCAGCCGCGGGCTGAAGACGCTCGCAAAGGAGCTCGGCGTGCCGGTGATCGCGCTGTCGCAGCTCAGCCGCGCGGTCGAACAGCGCGAGGACAAGCGCCCGATGCTCTCCGACCTCAGGGAATCCGGCTCGATCGAACAGGACGCCGACATGGTCTGGTTCGTCTACCGCGAGGACTATTATGTCGCCGCGCGCGAACCCAAGCAGCCGGTCGATGGCGACGACGCCAAGACCCACGAGCAGCACGAGAAATGGCGCGAGGACATGGAGCGGGTCTATGGCCTAGCCGAACTGATCGTCGCCAAGCAGCGCCACGGCTCGACCGGCAAGGTCCGCCTGCGCTTCGAGCCGCGGATTACGCGGTTCTCCGATCTGGCGGACGCCGCGCAGGCAGACGGCGGGTACGACTGAGGCCAGCCCGCGCCGCTTGAAGCAGCGCGGGCATGAGTTGGCTTATTTGCCGCCGAAGCGCACCTTCACCCGCGCGCCGAACATCCGCGGTTCGCCGACGGTCAAAGTGTCGATCCCGAGGCCGGTAATCAGGCCGCCGCCGCCGGTATTGTATTTCTTGTTGGCCAGGTTTGTGACGAACAGCGAAAGATCGACCGGACCACCACCAATGCTGTCCCAGTTGAGATTGGCGTTGAGTAGAGAAAGCGAGGGCAGCTTGCCACTATCCAAGCCGGTGAACTGTGTGATCGGTGTCCCGGCTGGGAATGTCGTCAACGCACCGGCGGGATTAGCCGCGCTCCTTATGAGAAGTGTGTGTGGCACCTCGAGGAAGCGAGCCGACGAATAGTTGAGGAGTTGACTGCTTCGGTAGGTCAGGCTGCCGCCGATCGAAATCTTGCCGACACTCTCGTCGAGCGGCAGGGTGTAATTGGCCGAGATCGAGAACTTGTGCTTGGGTGACAGGATCAAAGTGTCGCCGGCACGGATCGAAGCACTGACGACGTAGGCGTTGTCCGTCGGCAAATTGACGACATTGGCTTCAAGCACCTTGGTGTGCAGATAGGCATAGGCAGCATCGAGCCGGAAACCTTGGAACAGGTGCAGCGAGGTGTCCGCCTCGATGCCCCAGATGCGCGACCTGCCGACATTGACCGGACCGGCATTGCCCGGCACCGAGATCGGCGGCAGCGCCGCACCGGTGACGGGATCGCGGCGATTGAGGTTCGCGTTGAAGCCGAGCTGGATCTGCTGGTTGCTGAAACTGTTGTAGAACCCGGAAATGTTGAACGTGCCGCGCACGCCACCGGCCTCGAAGCTGGTCTTCGCGCCCAATTCGTAGGTATCGACTTTTTCCGGATTGAAGATGTGGAATTCGATCGGCACGTCCGACTTGATGTTGCCGGTGCGGTAACCGCGCATGTACTTTGTATAGAGCAGAATGTCGTCGGTCGGTTTGAAATCGAGCCCGATCAGCCAGGTCGGCGCGCTCCAGCTCTTGGTTTCGCTGAGCAGGCACCCAGGTGCGGTGCGCACCGGCAGCTGATCGGTACAGTGGCTGACGGCTGCGGTAGCCGCATTGGCGGGATCGAGGCTGACGATCGGCAGCAGCGGAGTGGCGTTGGGCACGAAAGTCGGGAACGCATAGGTGATGCGCTGGCTTGTGCTCTGGACCCGGTCCCAGGTATAGCGGAAGCCGCCGGTCAGCTTGAGCTTTTCGGTGAGATCATAAGTCGCCTGGGCATAGAGTCCGATGCTGCGGAAGGCGTTCTTCGCCGCTGTATAGTTTACCCCCGACGTGCCGGGGATCGGGGCGGTGCAGATCAGCGCATCGATGTTGCTGCAGCCGATGAAGGTCGGAGATTGCGAGCCGATAAAGCTGCGCGGCGTCGAATTTTCGTAATAGGCGCCGGTCTGGTAGGTCAGCCTGTCGGCGCTCCCTTCGAGGCGCAATTCCTCGGTGAACGTCGCCTGATTCGACGAGAAGCCGCCGGGAATGTGGCGGATCGAGGCAAAGTTGAACGGGATGTTGAGGTTGGGAACCGGATCGACCACCCCGGGAATGCCGGCGAAGAAGGCACCGCGCGGCAGGACCAGCTGGGTGCCGAACAGCGAAGTATGCGTCTTGGTCCACAGCTGCGCATAGCTGGCGATATTGCGGACCGTCAGGTTGTCGTTCACCGTCCACTTGGTGCTGTTGATCACCTGCCAAGTGCGCGCCTTCTGGTAAGGATCCGGCATGTCGTTGGTGACCGACCAGAAACCGTTCGCGTTCTGCTGGGCGATGCTGGCCAGCGCCGAGCCAGCGAGCAGCCCGCCGAATGGGTCGAGCGGCGCGGCGGCGGACTGCAGCTTTGCGATGTGCCCGTTGTTGTCCGAATTGATGTAGGATGCGATCGTGTAGTTTTCGATGTTGTCGGAAAGATCGAGCACCAGGCTGGCGCGCAGGGCGATGTAATCGATGTTGTCGAAATCGCGCGGGCCGATGTTCGTGACGTTCTTCATGAAGCCGTCACGCTTCTGCCAGTCGGCGCCAATGCGGAAGCGCGCAGTCTCGCCCAGCGGCACGTTCAGCACGCCCTGCAGGCGGCGCATGTCGTGGTTGCCGACCGAGCCCTCGACGTAGCCTTCGAATTCCCTCGTCGGCTTCTGCGGCACCAGCAGCACCGCGCCGCCCGTGGTGTTGCGGCCGAACAGGGTGCCTTGCGGGCCCTTCAGAACCTGCACGTTCTGTAGGTCGAAGAACATGCCGGGACCGGCACCGTCACCGGCCGGAAAGCCCTGCGAAGGCCCGCGCGGCGCAACCACGTCGGCGAAGTAGACGCCCACCGATGGCGCGGTACCTGTCTCCTGCACGAATCCGCGCAGAGCGAAGGTTGAATTTTCGGAGCCGAAATTGGTCGTGGTGGAAAGCGACGGGGTCAGCGCGGCGAGATCCTGCGCGTTGGTGACGTTGGCGTTGGCCAGCGCCTGCTGACTGAACACCTGCACCGAGATCGGCACGTCCTGCAGCCGCTCCTCGACACGCCGGGCGGTGACGATGATCGGAGCGTCGGCGCCCAACTCATCGGCTGAAATCCTGCGCCCAGACGGGCGTGGCCAGAACGGTGGCGATGACCGAGGCCAGGGCATATTTCGCGATTGCGTGCTTCATTCGATTTCCTCCCGATGCGGCCTGGCCGGACATTCCGCCGGAGCATGCCAAAACCAATGCACCCCCTCAAGCGTGGAGGACCAGACGTTTGCTAGCGCACATTTTGACGCCGAATGCGTGCGAGTTCAACCATAGCCGGGAATTAGGCAGCCGGAGTGTGGCTTTGCAGTAACAGGTGATCGCCGGAGGCCCGCGCCGCCCGGCGCGGGCCTGCCCGGTTCACTCGCCGAAGCGGTACTTCAGGCGGAAGCCCCACATGCGCGGCTGGTTGACGTGGCCGACGATCGTGCCGTTCGTCAGATAGGTGCCGCCGGGATTGGTGACCATCGCCTGGTTGGTAGCGTTGGTCATGAAGAACGCGGCGTCGATCGGCGAGCCGCCCACCGATGCCCAATCGACGTTGAGATTGAGCATGTTCTGCGCCGGGATCAGGTAGTTGGGGGTGATAAAAGCCTGAACCGCGGCATTGGCGTCGGTGTGGGTAAAGGTCGCGCCAAGCGAGATCTTGCCGATGCTTTCGTCCAGCGGCAGCGTGTAATTGCCGCTGATCGTAATCCGGTTCTTGGGCGACAGCGCGAGCGGATCGCCAACCTTGGCCGTCGGGGTCAAGGACGAATAGTAGATCGGCAGGGCCGGTTCGGTGAAAGACTGCAGCAGGGTATTGAGATAGGCATAGCCCACATCGAGGCTGAAGCCCTTGAACGGCCGCACCGAAGCGTCGATCTCGATGCCCCAAATGCGCGACCTGCCGGCGTTGAGGATCGGCTGCGCATTGGGCACCTTGCCCTGGAAGGCGGGTGCAACCACCGAATTGATCGCCAACTGCTGATCGCTGAATTTGTTATGGAACACGGAAATGTTGAAGTAGCCCGGCACCGCGCCTTGGAAGCTGGCTTTGACGCCGCCCTCGAAGGTATCGACCTTTTCCGGCAAGGCGATTTCGAGGCCGAGGTTGTTCGAATTGATCGTACCCTGGCGATAGCCGCGCCGGTAATTGGCATAGATCATGATATCGTCGGTGGGCTTGTAATCGAGGTTTATCAGCCACGTCGGCCGGCTGGAATTCTGATGGAGTTCGTTTCTGCACCGTTCCGAGTTAAGGCTCTCGGCCGGCAACGGAAGGCCGGTCACGCCACCGACATTGAATTTTACGATATTCTGGCAGGTGAACGTAGCCGTGCCCGGGGCACCGATGGCGGCGTTGGTGTTCTGAGATATGTCTCTCATCTTGTCCCAAGTGTAGCGAAGACCACCGGTCAGGCTCACTTGATCGGTAAGCTTGTAGCTCGCCTGGGCATAGATCGCCTTGTTGTTGAACCAGGTCTTGACGTTGGAACCGGAGATCGAGCCGATCAGCAACGGATTGGTGCACTGGAACGAGTAGACATCGGTGCACGACAGGAAGATTGCGGTCTGGCCGCTGTTCCAGCCCAGCGGCTTGCTGATTTCGAGATAGGCGCCCGCCTGCCAGTTGAGCCGTCCATCGCTCGACGTACCCTGGAATTGCAACTCCTCGGTCATGGTCGATTGCTGCGAGTTGTAGCCGCTTCCGCCGGGGTGCAAGACAATTCCCGGAAGAACCTGGCCTGGCGTCGATGGCAGAACCAGGGGGAAGCAATTCGCCGATCCTGGCGCACATGGTCCGGTGGGCCCGACAAAGATGCCTAGCAGCCCGAAGTTGAGCGGTTGCCCCGCCGAAACAAAGTTGTCGCCGAACAGGTTGAAATCGGCGAACTCCTTGAATTGAGCATAGGACACGATGTTCTTGACGGTCAGATTGTCGCTGGCCTTCCAGGTGGTGGTATTGATCACCTGCCACTGCTTCACCAGTTCGCTCGGAGTTCGGGTTGGGGTTTTCGACATCCCAGTGGCCATAACCTCGCGCAATGCCGCGGTCGGCCTGGGCGCATGCAAATGGTTGGAAGAGCCCGACTAGCCCGACTTGACCAGGGGCGCGATTGCAGCCGAACAATGTCGGCGTTACGCCGTTGGTGTCGGACTTGCTGTAGCTGGCGATGGTGTAGTTTTCGATGTCGGGCGAAAGATCTGCGACAATGCTGAGGCGCGCGGCGACATAGTTGGTATTGCCCAGACGATCGGGCCCGACGCCCGAGTGATTGACCAGATATCCGTCGCGCTTGTTCCAGTCGACCGCAGCGCGCACACGCACGGAAGAGCCCAGCGGCGCATTGAGCACGCCCTGCACGCGGCGCAGATCGTAGTTGCCAAGCGAACCTTCGATGGAGCCTTCCAGTTTGTCCTTGGGCTTTGCCGGAACCAGCAGGATGTTGCCGCCGGTCGAATTGCGGCCGAACAGCGTGCCTTGCGGCCCCTTGAGCACCTGCACATTCTGCAGATCCATGAACGAGCCGACGCCTGCTCCATTGCCCGCAGTGGTGCCGCCGAACGAGCGCGGCGCGACGACATCGGCGAAATAGACCGCCACCGATGGCGAAGTCTTGCCTTCCTGGGTGAAGCCACGGATCGCGAAGCTCGCCTTTTCCGGTCCGAACTGCTGGTTCGAAACCAGCGAAGGCACATATTGACCGAGGTCCGAACCGCTGACGATATTGCGCTTGCTCAGCGCTTCCTGGCTCAGCACCGTGATCGAGATCGGCACGTCCTGCAGCCGTTCTTCCTGCCGCCGAGCGGTGACGATGATGTCGCCTGCCCCTGCGCCCTCGTCGGCCGAATCCTGAGCCCACACGGGCGTGACCAGAACGGTGGCGATAACGGACGCCAGGGCATATTTCGCGATTGCGTGCTTCATTGATAACCTCCCGAAACGAACCGCCGGCGCAATGCACCGCCCAGTCCTGAAAACTTCGCGCCGCCTCCGGCGCCGGCCCCCTCCAAGGACCGGGGCGCATAGTGACGCGCAATCGCGCAAGGTCAACCGGTCGCGCGCGAATGCGCCGCACCTGTGGCCGCTGTGTCACAGCCCCCTTTTCCGCCCTTCCCTTCGCCGCCGCCAGCAGCTAAGCGCGCCGCCATTGCTGGCCCAATCCTGTTGGGGCGTCGCCAAGTGGTAAGGCACCGGCTTTTGATGCCGGCATTCGCAGGTTCGAATCCTGCCGCCCCAGCCAGCTTCACGATTGCACTATGATCCATGATGTATCATAGTGTGGCGGGAGCCTCCGTATGACCGATTATGCCAGCGCCGATTTCTACACCGACACCTCGCTGGTCGAAGACCCGCACGCCTATTTCCATTTCCTGCGCGGTCAGGGCCCGGCGACGCGGCTGCCGCACCGCAATGTCGTCGCGGTGACCGGCTATGAGGAAACCGTGCAGGTGATGCTCGATACCGAGCACTTCTCCTCGATCAACGCCGTCACCGGCCCGATCCCGGGCCTGCCCTTCGCGGTCGCGGGCGACGATATTTCCGCGCGGGTCGAGGCGGAGCGAAAGCGCTTTCCTTTCGCCGACCAGGTCGTCACCGAGACCGGCAAGCGGCACCTCGATCTGCGTTCGATCATCGCCACGCTGTTCACCCCAACCCGGCTCAAGGAGCTTGAGCCCAAGCTCAAGGCCAGCGCCGACGGGCTGATCGACGAATTCGCCAGGTCGGGCAAAGTCGATCTGCCCGAGCAATACGGCGGGCCCTATGCGACGCTGGTCATCGCCGATCTGCTCGGCGTGCCCGAAGCGGGCCGCGCCAGGTTTCGCGAATGGCTGCAAAACGCCGTACCGGCCCAGATCGGCGGTTCGGAGGAGGAGCTTTCGACCAACCCGCTGTTCAAGGTCGGCAAGGAAATCTTCGGCTACATCGCCAGGCGCCGCACCGCCAACCACCCGCTGTTGCGCCCGTTCGCGCGGCTATTCGGCCTCACCGGCGAGGGCGAGATCCTCACCGAACTGGCGCTCGCCCGCTTCCCCGACGGAACCCAGCCGAGCCTCGCCGATGTCACCGGGCTTGGCGCTTTCCTGTTCGGCGCCGGGCAGGACACCACCAACCGCCTGCTCGCCAACGCCTTCCGCGTTATCGCCACCCATCCCGAGGTCCAGGCCGAACTGCGCGCCAATCCGGGGCGCATTCCGGACTTCATCGAGGAACTGCTGCGCTATGATGGATCGGTGAAGAGCGGCGGGCGGCTGTGCGTCAAGACCGTCACGCTCGCCGGGGTCGAGATCAAGGCCGGCACCACCATCCTGCTTTCGCACATGGCCGCCAACCGCGACCCCAAGCGCTTCGCCGATCCCGACCGCTTCGACATGAACCGGCCCAGGATCAAGGAACACCTCGCTTTCGGCCGCGGCGCGCACACCTGCATCGGCGCGCCGCTCGCCCGGAGGGAAGTTACCGTCAGCATCGAGCGGTTGCTCGCGCGGATGGGGAACATCAGGCTATCCGAGGCGCACCACGGGCCAAAGGGAGCCGAGCGCTTCGATTACGAGCCGACCTATATCCTGCGGGCGATGAAGCACCTGCATCTGGAATTCGATCCGATATGAAATTCCTCTCCATTTTCACGAAGTGCAAATGGGGAGGTGGCAGCGCGAAGCGCTGACGGAGGGGTAATCCCAGCGTCGCGATACCCCTCCACCACCCGGCCGCGCCGGGCGGTCCCCCTCCCCATTTGCGCTACGCGAAAATGGAGAGGATCATCTGGCGCGGTTCGCGATGAGCTTGGGCAATGCCGCCACGAACAGCGCCGCCGCGACCAGCACCGCCACTCCGATCGCCCCCGGTGCGCCGAACGTGCGCGAGACGGGTTCGGCGACATACATGGCGATGGGCGCGCCAAGGTAAACCGAGCTTTTGACCAGGCCCGCCGCGCGGCCCTGCCGATCGGGCGCGACGCGATCGGCTAGCACGAACATCAGGTTCGGCTGGAACCAGGCGACCCCGATGCCAAACAGCACCGAGCCGATTATCACCAGCACGACACTGGGCGCCAAGGCCGCCACCAGCAGGCCGAGGCCGGCGCAGGCGACGCTGATCGAAAAGGCCTGGTATTCCGACAGCACCCGGCGCGCGCGTCCGTAGAGCAGCGCCGCGATGGCGCCGGCGATGATGTCTCCGGTCAGCACCAGCGATATCATCGCCGGGCTGGTCATGCCGAGATCGTGCAGCAGGAACGAGAGGTAAACCGCCGGGATGTAGACAATGAAACCCAGGCACAGGCCCAGCAGGACAAACCGGAACGGAAACCAGCTGAACAGCGAAGGTTCCGCCGGGCTCGCTTCCGCCCGCGGTTGCGGCGCCCGGCCACCCAGCGCGGCGACGGCGATCACCGCGAAGGGCGCGGCGATGCCGTAGATGGCGAAAGACCAGTGCCAGCTGAACTCGGCGAGCAAGCCGCCAATCGGATTGAGCACGACGGAGCCGAGCTGGGCGACGGCGTTGTAATAGCCGAGCCAGGTAGCGCGCTGCGCCAGCCCCATCCGCGCGTTGATGATGATTATGCTGCCGGTCACCGCGCCCGCCGCCGCGAGGCCCAGCAGGAAGCGCGAAACGAGCAGCAGGTGAAGGTCGTTGAGATAGACCCCCGCGGTGCCTGCTACGGCATAGACCGCGTAATTGGCCGCCATGACCCGCTTGAGTCCGAAGCGATCGACAAGAAAGCCCGTCAGCGCCGCGCCGATCGCCATGGCCAGGGTATTGATCCCCACCAGCTGCTTGACGAGGAAAGCCTCGTCGGGTCCGTGCGCCAGATCCCGCGTGATCGCGGGCAGCACCGCCTGGATCAGCGAGGTGGAAAGCGAAATCGCCGGTCCGCCGGCCAGGATGATCGCCTTGACCCCCCAGCCGATCGGCTCGGCCTCCTGTGTTCGTGCGCTGCTCCCCGTCACAGATTTCCTCCCCCTTCGAAGCCGGGCTACCGCATTCGAACCGAACCTATCTTTTATCGTCATCCTGAACTTGTTTCAGGACCCATCCCTCGGTTTACTCCGGTGAATCCGACTTGGCGCGAACCTAAAGGTTTGCTCGTTTCCGGCAAGCGCCGAGCGTGCGGCACAATGGGTCCTGAAACAAGTTCAGGATGACGAAAAAGGATGGGAGGAGAAGCTTCAGGCCCCAGGCTGCCACTGGTCGGCGAAGCCCTTGGTGTCGAAATAGTCGCGCCAGGCCGATAGTTTGCCCTCCGGCGTCACTTCGAAGATGCCCATCACCGGAAACGAGATCGCCGGCTTGCCGTCCGGTCCGACAATGTGGTCGATCCGCTCGGTCAGCACTTTGCCGCCTTGCGCGGCGATCGCCAGCGTATCGACCCGCATCACCAGCACATCGGCTTCCTGCCCGAATCCCGCCAGCACGCCCATGGCTTCGTCGATGCCCTTCGAGGTGACGAAGCCGTGGTTCTCCCACACGGCATCGGGCGTGAAATAGTCGCGGATCGCCTGGGCGAGGCCACCGGGCCGATCCCACAGATCGAGGAACGTGGTGACAGTTTCGATGGGGGTGGGCATTGCGTTCTCTCCCGGTTAGGTTGCCGGGAGGATGCGCAACGGGAGAGCGGCATGCAAGACGAAATGGCCATCCAGCGGCTGATCAACACCTACAGCCAGTACGGCAGTCTCGGCGACTGGGACAAGGCCGTCGGAACCTATGCGCCCGGCGGCGTCTGGACGATCCCGCATCTCGGCATGCGCTTCGAGGGCCATGCGGCGATCCGCCAGGCGCTGAGCGACTTCTTCGCGACGATGGACTATGTCGTGCAGCTCAATTCCCCCGCGCTGATCGACATATCGGGCGACAGGGCGACGGCGCGTTCGGGTATCAGTGAAAATGGCAAGGTAGCGGGAAAGGACGAAGGCTTCCTGTTCATGGGCTTCTACGTGGACGAACTGGTGCGCACCGCCGAAGGGTGGAAATTCGCCAGCCGCGTATTCGACGGGACCGGCACGAGCTTTTACCCGTTGAACTCGGGAACCCCGCACCGGTAGCGCGCCTTGCCCCAGGCGGCGAGGTGCGACACACTTGCCGTGACAAGCACAAGGAGAGGGACATGGCGGCAGGTTTCGACAGGCGTGGAGCGCTTGCGACTCTGGGTGCGGGATTGGGATCGGCCCTGCCCGCGGCGGGATGGGCGAAAACCGCCCGGCCCATTCTCGCAACGCCAGAGCAGCTCGCCGCCGAACGCCAGCTGATGCGGCTGGAGCGCGACCCGCAGGTGGTCGCCCTCAAGGCCAGTATCCGCGCCAAGCTGCTCGGGAGCACTTTCGGCAAGACCCGCGATGGCGCCGCCACCCTCGAACGCGCGGTGGACCAATGGACCCGCTCGCTGATTTTCGGCGAACTCTCCAAATACCGGGCGGCGCCCGCCTTCCTGTGGGCCACCGACGACACCCCGCGCCGCTGGTATGGCTATGAGCTGGGCGGGGTCGGCACCTCGGGCGACAATACCGACGCGATCTACCGAACGGCGGTGATCGACGGATCGCGCCAGTACGAAATGACTGGCCGGTTCGACCCGGACCGCCCCGCGACCCAACTGGTGATCCAGTTCGACGCCGCCGATCTGGTCAATCCGGCCTCAATGATGGACGTCAATCACAATCCCCCGCGCATGCTGTCATCGACGCTGGCGATCCTCACCGACCGGACCATGGACGTCGCCCCCGACGGCACCTTCCGCATCAGCCTGGGCGGCGAGGGATCGGGGCGCAACCACGTCAAGCTGAAGCCCGGTGTGGTCATTGCCGGCACCCGCGATATCCTCGGCGACTGGACGATGCGCCCCGCGCGCCTCGCCGTTCGCCAGACCGGCGGCCCCGCCGCGCCAGCTTTCGCGCCGCTTGCCCCCGCGGCGATGCGCGATCAGGTGCTCAAGGACCTGCCCGGCTACATCGAGTTCTGGTCGCATTTCCCGGAAATCTGGATGGGCGGGCTGAGGCCGAACAAGCATTCCCAGCCAATGGGCCGCACCAATGGCTGGGGCTTCGTCGCCGGGCTGCGGTTCGAATTGCAGCCCGGCGAGGCGATGGTGGTGACGACCGGCATCGGCGGCGCGAAATTCACCGGCTTTCAGCTCAACGACCTATGGATGATCCAGCCCGACGCGCGCCGCTATCAGGTCAGCCTCAACAACAGCCAACGGGTGCTGAATGCGGACGGCACCGCCACTTATGTTATCGCCGCCGAGGACCCGGGCCTGGCCAACTGGCTCGATCCGGCTGGCGTGACCAGCGGCTTCGGCATCTTGCGCTGGCAGCAAGTCCCGGCCGATGCCAAGGCCGAGGGGCTGATCCGCGAGGTCAAGGTGGTCAAGCTCGCCGAGGTCGCCGCGATGGGCCTGGCGACAGTGACGCCGCAAGAGCGCCGCCGAGCGCTGGCCCGCCGCGCCTGGGACTATGCGTCGCGCACGCGGAGCTGACCGGCGACGCGGAAGGCGCCGGGTGATCCTCGCTAACGCGCGGCCAGCAGCTTGCCTTTGGTCCGCCAGCGATAGACGACCGTCCCGTGGCTTTGCTGGTGATGGGCATCGGGTTTGCCCTCGATCAGACCGTGACGTGCGTAGAACCGCCGCGCGCCGGCGTTCCATGCGGCCGTTGACAGCCAGAACCCGTCTGGCAGCTGCTGCTTGGCAAGATCGAGCAAGCACAGGCCAATACCCTGGCCTTGCGCTTCGGGCGCCACGAAAATCTGATGCAGCCTTGCTTCGGCTGGCTTCAGCGCAAGAAACCCGACCAGCTTCTTGCCCTCCCAGGCCAGCCAGGCCGACCAGCCATCGGCCAGTTCGTCGGGAATCCGGTTGGCAAGCTCCCGCACCGATCCACCGCCCACGCCCGGCTGCGCCGAGGCGCGAAAACTGTCGCTCCACACGCGTGCCGTGGCCTTGAGGTGGCGCGGCTCGTAAGGGCGGATTTCAATGGCCATTGCCCCCAATGGCCGAATAACCGGCCTGGAGGCAACAAGCTACGTCGTCCGGAATGAATATTCCCCCCACCTCGCCGCCACGCGCCGCCGCCGCTCGGCCGCGGTCACCATGGGCAGGCCCATTCCGGCGACATCGGCCAGCTTCACCACGCGGAAGTCGCGGATCAGGTTGTCGGGTTTCATGCCATCCGGGATCTGCTGCCAGCGCATGATGCCGATGCCATCGTCCATGCCCTCGGTATCGAGCCAGTTGGCGACCAGCGGATCGGTCTTCGATACGATATAGGTGATCGTACCGTCGGCATTGGGCGTAGTCTGGCTCAGCTCCAGGCAGACTTGCAGCCGCCGCGCGTCCGGCGCGATCATCCAGGGGTCGTTAATCTGGAAGCCGGTGTACTTCGCGCCTTCGGGATGGGTCGTCACCAACAGCGCCTCGTCCGGCTTGAGGCTGAAGTTGAGCCCGGCAACGAAGCCCCAGCCGCCCGGGCGCCCCATCGGGGCCGACTTGGTATTGGGGCCAAGCCCGCCGAACCAGATGTTGGGGAAGTTCGACCAGAAACGAATGTAGCCTTCGAGATCGCGCAACACGTCGGCCCGCACCGTCGCCAGAGTCCATGGCTGCGGCCGGACCGGATCGAGGCGGCGGATCGAAAGCCTGCTCGGCCGGTCGGTCCACTTGCCAAGGATATCGCGCACACCCAGCATGACGTAGCCCGATGCCGGGATGCGCATGTGGTTCTTGCCGCCCGTGGCTTCGCTCGAAACGGTGATGCGGAATGAGCCGTCGGGTTCGTACTGGATCGCCTTGTCGTTGGTCATCGCGGCCGAATGGATATCGGCATGCTGGCCGGCGGTGACCGGCATGACGTTCTGCGGCTGCGCCATGTCGCCGGCATTGGCCTCGAACAGCAGCTGCACCGGGCGGCTGTCACGGTGAAAGCCGCCAATGATTTCATAGCTCCCGCCACCTTCGAGCCCGGTGGTGCGGTAGATCGCATCCGGATTGTCGCCCGAAGTACCGACTCCGCCGAGCTTGTGGCCCAGCCATTCGCGCGGGGTGTCGTCGGTGCCCCAGACGAAAAACGGCTTCCAGGTGCGGTGAATGCAGGCGGCCATGATCAGCGAGCGGGTCCACTGCGCGAGCGCGCGGTCGAGTGTCTTGGCGCTGTCGGGCATTTGCCCGCGCTTGCTGGCGGCGAGGTCCTTGCCGACTTTCGCCTGAATCGCCTTGACCCTGGGGTCGCGCTCGATCGCGAGGAGGAAGCGCTCGGAAGCGAGCTGATCGGGGGTGTAGAGCCAGGGCATCGCGGCGGCGCGGCGCGCCCGCCGGGCAGGCGCGGCGAGCGCCGGGCTGGCGGCGGCGGCGGCCATCAACGCGAGCGCGGTGCGGCGGGTGAAATCGATCGGACTGGTCATCGGCGTGCTCTCCCAAGCTTGCCCGGCTGGCGCCGAGTCGCGCGGGAGAGATTGGGCCACCACGGCAAAGCGGGCAAGGCCCGCGATCGCGGCTTGCGCGGCGTCAATGACTTGGCAAGCGGGCCGGGCTAGGATTGAACGGTTCCCGAGGAAAGGCCTTCGATGTTTCGCACTCTTGCTACCGCCGCGGCGCTTGCCGCATCTCCGGTTGTCCTGACCGCCGCCGAGCCCGTGGGCCAGCCCGCCGACCCGCCTTCGGGCGACGAGATCGTCGTCGAGATGCCGCGCAAGCTGGCCCCACCGAAGCGGGCCAACCGGTTTCGCGGCGAGACCGAACTGGTCGCCCGGGTCCGCGTCGGGGTGTTCTATAACGACTTGCGTCTTGCCGACGCCAAGGACGCCGCGCGGCTGATGGAGCGGATCGAGGCCACGGCCCGTCAGGGCTGCGCCTATCTCGACGAACTCTACCCGCTGCAGCAGGATCCTGATTGCCGCAAGCGCGCGGTCGATGCCGCCAGTGTGGAAGCGCGTGCCGCCATCGCCGTGGCGCATGCGAGAGCCGCTACGGAAGCGACGGCGCCAGCCCCCTAAATCTTGAGGCCGGCCAGCGCCACGAGTTGCTCGATATAGTGCCCGCGCGACCTGGCCGCGAGATAGACGCTGAACCGGGTGGCGCCCATGGCGAAATAGCGGCCGATAACCTCGGCGGTTTCGCCCGGCTCGGCGATCGGATCGATCCGGCCCTCGTGGCGCAGCACCAGCTCCAGCGGCGCCTGGCGCGCTTCCCAGGCCGGCGTCGCCCGCGCGGCATCGATCATCGCGGCCAGTTCATCTCTGGAGAGCCCGAACGGCATCCACCCTTCGCCCAGCTCGACCGCGCGGCGCAGCGATCGGCGCGAGCGCCCGCCGATCCAGAACGGCACCTGTTTCTGCACCCCGCAGGGATCGATGATGAATCCGGAATAGTCGTAGTATGGCCCATTATACTCCGGCAGCCGCTTGGCGAACGAGGCGCGGATCGCCCGCAAGGCATCGTCCCCGCGCGCGCCGCGCTCGGCAAATTCCGCGCCGCCAAGGCCAAGCAGCTCGAACTCGGGCTTGAGCGAACCGACGCCGAGCCCGAGCACCAGCCGCCCGCCGCTGAGCTTGTCGAGCGTGCCGTAGCGTTTGCAAATCTCCAGCGGGTGCGAATAGCCGAGCACCAGCACATAGGTCGTGAGGCGAATGCGGCTGGTCCGCGCGGCGATGAAGCCGAGCGTCGAGAGCGGATCGTAATAGCGCCCGCCCCGCACCGCTTCGACTTCGGGCGGGATGCCGACGTGTTCGGAGCAGGTCAGGTGATCGTAGCCCAGCCGGTCGGCCGCCTCGGCAATGGCGACGAGGTCGTCCGGCGTAATGTCGCGCTCCCACTGCTCATGGCTGTCCGGCGGCCCGGCGAGGCTGAGGCCGGGGGTGAGAATGCCGTAGCGGGCGGGTGTGGTCATCGCACCGCCTCCAGTCTAGGCCACCGCCCCCAGGCATTCCATCATCAGCGGCCGCGCATCGCGGATCGGGTCCTTGCCGTCCCACTCGGCCGCCGCCTGGCGCATCGCGGTGAACCACTTGTCGAACAGGCCGCGGTGCATCAGCTGGATGAACACCGGGTCTTCCACCCCGGCCGGCTCGCAATAGATCTCGATCTGGAAGCCGGTCGCCGGATCGCGCATGTCGACCACCAGGTTGAGCGGCATGCCGGCCGCCGCCATCTTGGCCATGTCCGCCTCGAAATCGTCGGAATAATAGGCGATGTGGTGCAGCCCGCCGTGCGGATTGCGGCCGAGAAACTCGTTGTAGGCCGAAATGCCGCCCTCGTTCGGCGTGATGATCTCGATGCAGCTGTCGCCCGAATAGACGAAGGCGACCTGCGAGGTGAACGGATGCTGCTCGCCCCGGTAGTCGCCCATCCCGCCGACCTCGTCGAGCACGAAGAACGGCCCGATCCCGGCGGCGGCGAACTTTTTCAGCGCCTTGTCGAAATCGGGATAGACGTAGCAGGTGTGGGCGGGGTTGCCGAGCAGGTAGGACATGGGGCTCTCCGGGTGTGGTTTGTTTGACGGTGTTGCTGCCACGGGGCGCGGGGCTTGTCGAGGTGGAGGGAATTGGGTTCACGCAAAGGCGCAAAGGCCGCAAAGAGGCCCTGCTGCGCCGCAGGCTTGCAACAGTCAACCAGCCTTGCCGCCTGCCGCAGCGTCGCAGGACGAATGCGGGTTGGCCGCAAGCACAACCCCTTTGCGCCTTTGCGCCTTTGCGTGAAACCTGATCCGCCCCTACCCCCCCACACTTCGGAGTTTAGGGGTAATTGCACCTGTCACCGTAACGCGTAACACCAGCGCCGATCGAGAGATGCCGCTGTCTGAGGTCAGCTCGAACATGGTCGGCGGTTCGGTCTCGATCTCGTCGGACCGAAGGACTCGTCGGTCGCGACCGGCGACATGTCGCTGTCGAAACCCGTACACAGCGTCGATGAGATTCGGAGCGCGGCGAGGCCAAGAGCACCATCTATCGGCCTTCGCGCCGACGTCAAGGCCGCCTCGGTCACCTCGTCATAGGCTTCGCCCGATCGGAGCGTGCCACCCCGACCATGACGCGAATTCCCCTCGCGCGCGAGAGGCATTGGCATAGAGGCCGCGCTGTGCACCGCGCTGATCGGGAACCGACAATTTAAGGCGCAGAGTCTGGATAGCAGTGGTCCGGGCAAAGTGCGGCGCAGCTCGGCATAGCCATCGCTATTCAAAGATTGGGAACTGTAAATCTCGCTGAAGGGCTAAGTCGCGGACACTGCTTGGGACACCCCGGATGTAGCTTGAGCAGTCGATTTGGCGAATGCGTGACAGGGCCGATCCCGGAACGGGACGACGGTGACAGAGGGTAGTAGTTAATGGATTGGCGAGTTACGTCACGGGTTACGGTGGCATTACGTGACGAGTTACGGGTACGAGGACCGGGACAGGTGCCCGTTTTTTCTCCGCGTCTCTGCGATCCCCCGTCTCCGCGCGCCGGCGACCCCAGACTGCCGCCGAGGGCAGAGACCATAGCAGCTGGAACACCTTCGCGCCCGGACGAACCACCGGATAGAAGACTCTGCGGACGTGCGCGGGGTGCTGCGATTCGGGAGCGCTGCCGAAACCGAAAGGCCGGCGCTTCGCCGCCGGTCCAGGATCTGGTCGCGGCCGGAGGCCCGCGAGCGCTAAGCGCCGCGGCATGGCACCAGGGCCGAGCCGGCGGTCCCCCATCCCGTGACCTGCCAGCAGTCGAAGAAACGGCCCGCCCGGCATGCGCGTGACGCCCGGGCCCAAAGTCCCGGCTGGATACCGTACCCGCCAGAAAAGGCAATCTCGCCATGCCCCGGGATTACGAGGAAGGGTTCCGACGGTGACGGTGAAAAACCCCCCAATTACGGTGACAGAGTTACGGTGACAGGTGCAAAAACCCATTAATTCTCGATCCTCCGCGCCTCCGCGCGACCAAAAGGGCACCCACCGTTGCGCCAGACTGCACCGCCGGACGGAGACACGCAATAGCATGTCCTCGGCTCCCCAATTCCCCCTTTCCTACACGAACCAAACCGGTTAAACGCCCCGCCAGACGGGTGCGGGGGCTGGTTTCGCGAGCTGCTGCCTGAACCCTGAAAAGGCCGGTGCTTCGGCGCCGCATCCAGGATCGTGGACTTCCCGCCCGGCGGCCACTTGCGAGCCCTAACCGCCAGCGCCACGCAGCCTCAGGGCCGAGCCGGCGGTTTTGGTCGCGTAACCCTGCCAGCCAGTCGCAAGAAACAGCGCACCAGGCATGCCCGTGACGCCCGGGCCCAAAAGCACCGGCCGCATCCGTCGCCGCTTGCCCTTGTCCCCCATGCCCCGCGCTCAGCGGGCGAAGGCGCTTGTCTGGCGTCGCGGTTGGAAAAGAAAAGAGTTGGTTCACGCGAAGGCGCGAAGGCGCAAAGAAGTTTCGATGCGCCGCAGGCTCCATCAATCGCATTGACCGGCCGATGGTCGGCACACGATATGATTTCAGGAGGCTTCGCCTCAATACTGATCTCTTTGCGCCTTTGCGCCTTTGCGTGAACCAAATTCGCAAGGTCGCGCCGGGCCGCGATTCCCCTCCACCACCTGCTTCGCAGGCGGTCCCCCTCCCCGAGCAAGCTCAGGGAGGAACTTGTTACTCCGCCGCCTCGCGCGCCCGCTCCAGCAACCCCGCCAGATACTGCCCGGTAAAGCTGCGCGGGTTCGCCGCCACCTGCTCCGGCGTGCCCTCGGCGACGATCTCCCCCCGCGCACGCCGCCTTCGGGGCCGAGGTCGATAATCCAGTCGGCGACCTTGATGACGTCGAGGTTGTGTTCGATCACCACCACGCTGATTGCCCTGATCGACCAGCCGCTGCAGCACTTCCAGCAATTTGCGCACGTCCTCGAAATGCAGCCCGGTGGTCGGCTCGTCGAGGATATACAGCGTCTGCCCGGTGCTTCGCCGGCTCAGTTCCTTGGCCAGTTTGACCCGCTGCGCCTCGCCGCCCGACAGCGTCGTCGCCTGCTGGCCGACCTTGACGTAGCCGAGGCCGACCTCGTTCAGCATGTGCATCTTGTCGCGGATCGGCGGCACCGCCTTGAAGAACTCCTCCGCGTCCTCGATCGTCATGTCGAGCACGTCGGCGATGCTGTGCCCCTTGAACTTCACCTCCAGCGTCTCGCGGTTGTAGCGGCGGCCGTGGCATTCCTCGCAGGTGACGTAGACGTCGGGCAGGAAGTGCATCTCGATCTTGATCAGCCCGTCGCCCTGGCACTTCTCGCAGCGGCCGCCCTTGACGTTGAACGAAAACCTGCCGGGCTTGTAGCCGCGCGCGCCTGACTTCGGCAGGCCGGCGAACCAGTCGCGGATCTGGGTGAAGGCGCCGGTGTAGGTGGCGGGGTTGCTGCGGGGAGTGCGGCCGATCGGCCCCTGGTCGATCTCGACCACCTTGTCGCACATCTCGAGCCCGGTGACCCGGTCGTGCGGCCCGGCGATCACCCGCGCGCCGTTGAGCGTGCGGGCGGCGGCGGGGTAGAGGGTATCGACCACCAGGCTCGACTTGCCCGAGCCCGACAGGCCGGTGATGCAGACAAAGGCGCCGAGCGGGATCGCGGCGGTGACGTTCTGGAGGTTGTTTGCCCGCGCGCCGTGGACGGTGAGCTTGTGGCCGTTGCCGCGGCGGCGGGTGTGCGGCACCTCGATCCGCCGCGCGCCGGTGAGGTACTGGCCGGTGAGGCTGTCCGGGCAGGACAGGATGTCCTGGAGCGTGCCCTGGGCGACGATCTGTCCGCCGTGGACGCCCGCGCCGGGTCCGAGATCGACGATGTGGTCGGCGTGGCGGATCGCGTCCTCATCGTGCTCCACGACGATGACGGTATTGCCGAGATCGCGCAGGCGTTTCAGCGTTTCAAGCAGCCGGTCATTGTCGCGCTGGTGCAGGCCGATGCTCGGCTCGTCGAGCACATAGAGCACGCCCGACAGGCCCGAGCCGATCTGGCTGGCGAGGCGGATGCGCTGGCTTTCGCCGCCGCTGAGCGTACCTGAAGTCCGGTCGAGGTTGAGATAATCGAGCCCGACATTGTTCAGGAATCCAAGGCGTTCGTTGATTTCCTTGAGGATGGCCTTGGCGATCTGCTGCTGCTGGGCGGTGAGCTTGTGCTCGAGCCCGCCGAACCAGCCGACCGCCTCGCCCACCGGCAGCCGGGTGACCGAGGAGATATCCTCGCCGCCCAGCCTGACGCACAGCGCCTCGGGCTTGAGCCGCTTGCCAAGGCAAGTCTCGCAGGGCTGCGCGGTCTGGTACTTGCCCAGCTCCTCGCGCATCCAGGTGCTTTCGGTTTGCAGCAGCCGGCGGTTGAGGTTGCCGATTACGCCTTCGAACGCCTTGTTGACCGTGTAGCTCTTCTTGCCGTCGGTGAATGTCAGCGCCACCGGGCGGCCGGCGGTGCCGTGGAGGATCACCACTTTGACCTCGCCGGGCAGGTCCTGCCAGGGCGTGGTCAGATCGAAGCCGAATTGCGCGGCGAGGCTGGCGAGCACCTGCATGTAATAGGGGCTCGGCGGGTTGCTCTTCGCCCATGGGACAATCGCGCCCTGCTTGAGGCTGAGCGCCTCGTTCGGGACGACGAGCTGCGGATCGAACAGCAGCTTTTCGCCGAGCCCGTCGCAGGCCGGGCAGGCGCCCTGGGGGGCGTTGAAGCTGAACAGACGGGGTTCGATCTCCTCAAGCGTGAAGCCGGAGACCGGGCAGGCGAATTTTTCGGAAAAAACGATGCGGTTGGGCGGCAGGCCGGCGCCCTTGAGGTTGCCGCCCTGGTCCTCATCTTCACGGCCCGGGACGTTGCCATCCGCGAGGTCGACATAGGCCAGCCCCTCGGCCAGCTTCAGCGCCTGCTCGAAGCTGTCCGCCAGCCGCGTCTCGATGCCCCCCCTGTCTTCAGTACTGGCCCGCACGGCGATCCGGTCGACCACCACCTCGATGTCGTGCTTGAACTTCTTGTCGAGCGCCGGGGCGTCCTCGATGGCATACATTTCTCCATCGATCCGCACCCGGGTGTAAGCCGGCCTTCTGCCATTCGGCGAGCTCCTTGCGGTATTCGCCCTTGCGCCCGCGCACCACCGGGGCGAGCAGATAGGCGCGGGTGCCTTCGGGCAGCGCCATCACCCGGTCGACCATCTGGCTGACCGTCTGCGCGCTGATTGGCAGGCCGGTGGCGGGCGAATAGGGCGTGCCGACGCGGGCCCACAGCAGCCGCATGTAGTCGTAGATCTCGGTCACCGTCGCGACAGTCGAGCGCGGATTGCGGCTGGTGGTCTTCTGCTCGATGCTGATCGCGGGGGAGAGCCCGTCGATATGCTCGACATCGGGCTTCTGCATCATCTCGAGAAACTGGCGCGCATAGGCCGATAGGCTCTCGACATAGCGCCGCTGCCCCTCGGCATAGATCGTATCGAACGCCAGGCTGCTCTTGCCGATGCCCGACAGCCCGGTGACGACAATCAGCCGCTCGCGCGGCAGTGAAACGTCGAAGCCCTTGAGGTTATGCTCCCGCGCGCCGCGGACGGTGATGTGGGTGAGGGACATGCGCCTTTCTGTTCAAGATTTGTTCGATTCGGGCAAGAGGGGCGCGGCGGCTATCCCGATTCCAGGCGCAGCCTGAATCGGCGCAAGGCGGGCACCGCCTATCTCAACACTTTTGCAACCTTCAGAAGAATAGAACAGGGCATTCGCCAGGTTCAAGGAGGCGGGACGGGAATGAGAGGGATTGCAATGCTCGGCGCGCTGGTGCTGAGCGGACTTGCCGTGCCGCATATGGCCGAGGCCAAGTCGGCGGAGTGGTTGGCGCGCGACCGCGAGATTATCCGCAACCTCAATCGCAACGAACTGGCCAAGGTCCGCCGCCGCGAGGCGCGGCACGCGGCAAGGGTGCGGGCGAACAACGATTCCTACGCCCGCCGCCGCGCCGCCTACGAAGCCGACATGGCCGACTACCACCACCAGCAGCGCCAATACCGGGTTCGAATGGCCGCCTGGCGTGAAGCGGTGGCGGCGTGCAATGCTGGCCAGCGTTCGGCCTGCCGGCGTTAGAGCGCTATCCACAGCCTGGTATGGCGTCTCCCCGGCACGACCGGTATATCCACCGATAGCACTATCGATGGAGACCAAACCCATGCGCCCTTCGCGTCCAATCCTGTTCGCCGCCCTGTGCCTCTGCCGCGCCGGCGCTGGCCGCCGCTCCCGCCGCGGCGCCCAGCCCGTCGCCCGCCGCCCAAGCCACTGCGACGGCCGCCGAAGGTGTCCCGGATGCGGCCGAGACAGCCCGGCGCGAGGCGCTCAACAAGCAGGAAGCCGAGCGCGCGCAGCAGCAGGTCGACGAGAATACCTCACGGGTGATCACCAACAGCGAAGAGGCGCGCAAGCACGCCGAGGCCGTCGCGGCCTACGAAGCGGCCAAGGCGCAGCACGAGGCGCAAGTGAGAGCTTACGATGTGGCCTTGGCCAAGTGGAAAGCCGATGTCGCCGCCTGCACTGCGGGGGACAGGACGCGGTGCGCGAAGCCTTAGTGTCTGATCCGAAACTATCGTTTCGGATCGTACGGCACCGGCCCTCTCCCCCACCCGGCAACCCAGGTATTGATAAATTCTATGGGTGGCCGGGTGGGGGAGAGGGCCGGTGCCGCTGCGAAATTCGCTCTTCCGCGAATTTCGAATCAGAACTTTTAGAGGCTTTCCGGGCACGCGCAATTCGCGCTCAGGTGCGTTGCCGATGGTACTCTTGAATGCCCGCAGCGAGGTTGCTTTGCCCAGAGTTCGCAATGCATCGCCTGGCCGATCAGGAGCAAGGCCGGCCCGCTTCCCAGCGCGGTTCGCGCGGCCAGCGGCAGCAGGTCGAGGCGGGTGTGGAAACGTCGCTCGCCGGGCAGGCTGGCGTTCTCGACCAGCGCGACCGGGGTTTCGGGCGCGAGGCCGGCGGCGATCAGCTCGCGCGAGACTTCGGCCGCGGCGGCCTTGCCCATATAGATCGGCCAGCGTCGCCGCCGGATCGGCGAGCGCCCGCCAGTCGAGATCGAGCGCTTCGCCGGCGCGGACATGCGCGGTGACGAAGACCAGCTTGCGGGCCAGGCCGCGCAAGGTGAGCGACTGCCCCAGGCTCGCGGCGGCGGCGCTGGCGGCGGTCACGCCGGGGCAGATCGCCGCGGGCACTCCGGCCGCGCGGCAGGCTTCGAGCTCCTCGGTGACGCGGCCGAAAATCCCGGGATCGCCGCCCTTGAGGCGGACCACGCGTTCGCCCGCCAGCGCCGCTGCGACGATCAGCCGGTCGATGGCCGCCTGGTCCTTCGAGTGGCGCCCCGAGCGCTTGCCGACATGGACCAGCCGCGCTCCCGGCGCCGCGAATTCGAGCACGCCGGGGCCGACCAGGGCATCGTGGAACACCACGCTGGCTGGCGGATCAGCCGCTCGGCCTTGCGGGTGAGCAGTTCGGGATCGCCCGGCCCGGCGCCGACCAGCCAGACCATGCCTTCGGGAAAGTCGACCCGATCACCCTGAGCCTGCCGAATGGTCATTCCGCCGCCTCCGCTTCAAGGGTGAGCGCCGCTTCGAGCAGCCCGGCGATCGCCGGGCGGCACGAGCCGCAATTGGTTCCGGCGCAAGTCGCCTTGCCGATCGCTTCGAGCGTCACTGCGCCGCCAAGCGCCGCCGCCGTGATGGTATTCGCGCCGACATCGAAGCAGGCGCAGACGATTGTTCCGCGATCGGGCGCGGGCTTGGCCGGACGGCCGGCGAGCAATTCGACGCGGGCTGGCGGTGCAATCGCCGAGCTGGGCGATAATCCAGTCGCGGTTGGGCAGCGGACCGGTGCGGGTAAGGTAGATCGCTGCTTGCAACTCCGCGCCATGCAACACTGCGCTGCGCCGGACGCCGCGCGCGGGGTCGAGGCTTTCGAGCCGCTCGCCGGCGGGCAGCAAGCGCTCCACCAGCGGCCCCGGATCGCGCACGCCCGCGAGTTCGACCAGCCAGCCCCGCGGCACCCGCACGCGGGTGGCATAGGCGGCGGCAATCTGGCGCGGCGGCTCGCGCAGCACCGCAAAGCCGCGCCAGTCGACGGGCTGCGGCTCGATCCGCGCCGGGACCTGCTTGAATCCGGGCTGGCCCGAATGCGGATCGACCTGGCCGCGCGCCAGAAACCCGGTACGGCCGCCGCTCGACTGGCGGTCGGTCCAGTGGATCGGGACAAAAACTTCGCCGCGGCGCTGGCTGTCGCTTGCGATCACGCGGAACACGCTTTCGCCCTGCGGCGTCATCACCCGCGCCAGTTCGCCATCGGTCAGGCCCAGTGCGGCCGCATCGGCGGGGTGAACCTCGACCGCGGGCTCGCGGCGGTGCTGGGAGAGACGCGGGGACAGCCCGGTGCGGGTCATGGTGTGCCACTGGTCGCGGTAACGTCCGGTGTTGAGCGTCAGCGGCCAGCGCGCCAGCGGCGCGTCGATAGCCCGCTGCTCCACCTTCACCAGCCGCGCACGGCCATCGGGGGTGGAGAAGCGTTCCGCCGGCGAACGGCGATGCCGCCCCAGCGCTGCGGTTCGAGCGTTTCGTAAGCGGAATTGCCGATCGCCGCGAGATCGCCGATATCGAACAGCCGCGCGCCATTGTTGCGGTAGGCCGATAGCCGCGCGTGCTCGCGAAACACTTCGGCTGGGTCGGCCGTAGCTGAAGGCATCGCTCCAGCCCATCGCCTTGGCGACCTCGCAGACGATCCACCAGTCGGGCCGGGCCTCGCCGGGGGCGGTCAGGAAGCCGCGCTGGCGGCTGATCGTGCGTTCGGAATTGGTGACGGTGCCGTCCTTCTCGCCCCAGCCGAGCCGCGGGAAGTTTGACGTGGGCGAAGCGTGACAGTGTCGGTATCCGCGATGCAGTCCGAAACCACCACCAGCGGGCATGTGGCCAGCGCCTCGCGCACGAGACCCGCGTCGGGCATCGAGACCGCGGGGTTGGTCGCCATCACCCACAGCGCCTTGATCCTGCCCTCGCGCGCTTGCCGGAACAGATCGACGGCTTTCAGCCCGGGCTTCTCGGCGATGCCCGGCGAGGACCAGAAGCGCTGCACATCCGGCCGGTTCCCGGCCGAGAAATCGCGGTGCGCGGCAAGCGAGGTGGCCAGCCCGCCGACCTCGCGTCCGCCCATCGCATTGGGCTGGCCGGTGATCGAGAACGGACCGGCGCCGGGCTTGGCGATCCGCCCGGTGGCGAGATGCAGGTTGATGATCGCGTTGCCCTGATCGGTGCCGCGGACCGACTGGTTTATGCCCTGGCTGAACAGCGTGATGGTGCGCGGATTGGCGGCGAACAGGGCGAAGAATGCGGCAAGATCGCGTTCGGAAAGGTCACAGGCCAGCGCCGTCGCCGCCAATCCGCAATGGTCGAGCGCGGACCAGAAGCCTTCCGGCTCGGCCACATGCGCATCCATGTAATCCCGATCGAGCAGGCCGTTGTCCCGGCAATGCGCCAGCAGCCCATTGAACAGCGCGACATCGCTGCCCGGGCGCAGCGCCAGGTGCAGGTCGGCATCGCTGCAGGTTTCGGTCCGGCGCGGGTCGATCACCACCACCCTGGTTCCCCGGGCCGCCCGCGCGGCGCCGATCCGCTGGTAGGTCACCGGGTGGCACCAGGCGGTATTCGATCCGACCAGCACGACAAGATCGGCGGCATCGAGATCTTCGTAAGTGCACGGCACCACATCCTCGCCAAAGGCGCGGTTGTGCGCCGCCACCGCGCTCGACATGCACAGCCGCGAATTGGTGTCGATGTTGCCGCTGCCGATGAAGCCCTTCATCAGCTTGTTGGCGACGTAGTAGTCCTCTGTCAGCAACTGGCCCGAGACGTAGAAGGCGACGCTGTCCGGCCCGTGCTCGGCGATGGCCTGGGCAAAGCCACGCGCGACATGGGCGATCGCCTTGTTCCACGAAGCGCGCTTGCCGCCGATCTCGGGGTAAAGCAAGCGGCCTTCCAGGCCCAGCGTCTCGCCGAGATGCGTGCCCTTGGAGCAGAGTTTGCCGAAGTTGGCGGGGTGATGAGGATCGCCCGTTAGCGTGACGGTCCGCGCCTCGCCCGGTTCGGCGACAATACCGCAGCCCACCCCGCAATAGGCGCAAGTGGTGCGGACCTGATTCACGCCGCCCGCTCTTCCGTTTTCTGGCCGACCACCGCCTCGCGCAGCAGATAGATCCGCCCGGCATCGATCCGCAGCGGAATCGTCGGAACGCAGCCCTTATCTTCCCCCTGCGCCTCGCCGGTCTTGAGCGAGATGTTCCAGTTGTGCAGCGGGCAGGTGACGACATTGCCGTGGACGATGCCCTGGCTCAGCGGGCCCTGCTTGTGCGGGCACTTGTTGACCAGCGCGTAGAACTGATTGTCGAGGGTGTGGAAGATCGCGATCTCCCTGTCTTCGCTATTTGGGCCACCGCGCACCGGCAGGGTGCGGGCGTTGCCCGGGGAGATCTGGTCCACCGGGCCGATATCGAGCCAGTCTCCGATCATCGCACGAACTCCAGCGGGCGCACTTCGGCGAGGTGCTGGTGCAGTTCGGCGTCGGCGCCCGCGGCGCGCTTGGCCCAGGGGTCGTCCTGCATGAACTGCTGCGAATAGCGGAACCGCGCGGCGAGCTTGCGGACAGCGTCGGGATCGTCGAACAGTCCGGCCTTGACGTGGTCGAGCCCGACCCGTTCGATCCACGGCGCGGTGCGTTCGAGGTAGTGCGCCTGCTCGCGGTAAAGCTGGATGAAGGCGGCGCAGTGATCCATCGCCTCCGCTTCCGTGGCGACCTTGCACAGCAGATCGGTCACCCGCACCTTGATCCCGCCGTTGCCGCCGACGTGCAGTTCATAACCGCTATCGACGCAGACCACGCCGAAATCCTTGATCGTCGCCTCGGCACAATTGCGCGGACAGCCCGAAACGGCGATCTTGAACTTGTGCGGCATCCAGCTGCCCCAGGTCATCCGCTCGATCTTGACGCCCAGCCCGGTCGAATCCTGGGTGCCGAAGCGGCACCATTCAGAGCCGACGCAGGTCTTCACCGTGCGCAGCGATTTGCCATAAGCGTGGCCCGAAACCATCCCGGCGGCATTGAGATCGCGCCACACGGCAGGCAGGTCTTCCTTCTTGATGCCGAAAATATCGAGCCGCTGACCGCCGGTGACTTTGACCATCGGCGCTTCGTATTTCTCGACCACGTCCGCGATCGCGCGCAATTCGCGCGGGTTGGTCAGCCCGCCCCACATCCGGGGGACCACGGAGTAGGTGCCGTCCTTCTGGATATTTGCGTGCATCCGTTCGTTGACGAAGCGGCTGTGCTGCTCGTCCACATATTCGCCGGGCCGGGCACAGAGCAGGTAGTAATTGAGCGCCGGGCGGCACGAGGCGCAGCCGTCGGGTGTGGTCCAGTGCAGTTCCTGCATCAGCTGCGGGATCGCCTTGAGTTCCTTTTCCAGGATCAGCCGCCGCACGTCGTCGTGGGTGAAGCTGGTGCATTTGCAGACAGTCTTTTCCTTGCGCTCGACCTCGCCGCCCAGCGTGATCGAAAGCAGACTCTCGACCAGGCCGGTGCAGCTGCCGCAGCTGGCCGAGGCCTTGCAGCTGGCGCGCACCGCATCGAGGCTGTTGCGCGCCGCCCAGGATGCAGCCGACCACCTTGGCCTTGGAAACGCCGTTGCAACCACAGATCTCGGCATCGTCCGAGAGGGCGGCAACGGCGGCGTTAGGGTCCAGCAGCGCACCCCCGGACGCGAAGGCCTGACCGAAGATCAGCGCCTCCCGGATATCGGAGATGTCCTCGCCCTTTTTGAGCAGGTCGAAATACCAGTTGCCATCGGCGGTATCGCCATAGAGCACCGCGCCCTCGATCCGGTTGTCGCGAACGATCACCCGCTTGTAGATGCCGCGCGCCGCATCGCGCATGACGATGTCTTCCGCGCCGTCGCCGCCGGAAAAGTCGCCGGCGGAAAACACGTCGATGCCGGAAACCTTGAGTTTGGTGGAAGTGACCGCGCCTGCGAAGCCGGTGGGTTCGCCGCAAGCATGATCCGCCAGCGCCCGGCACATTTCCCATAGCGGCGCGACGAGGCCATAGCAGGCGCCGCGATGCTGCACACATTCGCCCACCGCCATGATCGCCGGGTCGGAAGTCACCATGTCGTCATCGACCATGATGCCGCGTTCGACATCGAGCCCGGCGCCCTTGGCCAGTCCCACGGCGGGCCGGATACCCACCGCCATGACAACGATATCGGCGGGGATTTCGGCGCCGTCCTTGAGCTTTACGCCCGAAACGTGACCGTCCGTCCCGGCGATCTCGGCGGTATCCGCGCCGGTCAGGATCACCTGTCCGCGCCGTTCCAGTTCTTCCTTGAGCAGCCAGCCTGCGGCCTCGTCGAGCTGACGCTCCATCAGCGTCGGCATCAGGTGGACGACGGTGACGGCCATGCCGCGCAGCGAGAGGCCATGCGCTGCCTCCAGCCCGAGCAGGCCGCCACCGATTACCACCGCCCGTCCCTTCTCACCATTGGGGCCCCCTTGCTCGGCGGCGGCGAGCATCTTGTCGACGTCGTCGAGGTCGCGGAACGTGACGACGCCGGGCAGGTCCTTGCCCGGGACCGGAATGATGAAGGGATCCGAGCCGGTGGCGATCAGCAGCTTGTCATAGGGCTCGACCCGTCCGCTCGCGGCGATCACGGTCTGGCTCGCACGGTCGATTTGCACCACCGGATCGCCGGAAATCAGCTCGATGCCGTTGTCCTGATACCAGGCAGCATCGTTGATCACGATCTCGTCGAAGGCCTTCTCGCCAGCCAGCACCGGCGAGAGCATGATGCGGTTGTAATTCACCCGCGGCTCGGCCCCGAAGATGGCGATATCGTAGCGGGCGGGATCGCGGGCAAGAATTTCCTCGACCGCGCGGCAGCCGGCCATGCCGTTGCCGATGACGACGAGCCGCTCGCGCAGCTGCCTGTCCGGCCCGGTTCCCCTGAAACTCATCGGCGCATTCACTTCGGTTCTCCATCCGCTACGCGCAAACGCAGAAAAGCCGCCTCGAACCGGTCCATCTGGAGCGGTACGGGCGGCTTCGTTGCCACGCGTCATAACTGTTTCGGCGATGGCGCTGGATCGTCCTTCAATGGACGGCGCTGGTTCGCTTGGACGATGTGTAACCGAATGCCGGGGGGAATGGCAAGTTCTAATTGTGCGGTGCAGCAATTTCCACCGGCTCCCCCTCCTCTAGAGAGGAGGGGGCTTTTCCCTCAAAACGCCACTTCTGCCTGCAACCAGAACTTCTTGGTGTTCACGCCAAAGCCCCGCGCGCTGTAGGCAGCATATTTCGCCAGCAGATTGACCTTCGAAATCCTGAAGCCCAGCGATGCATTCCATTCATGGCCGAAGCTGGTGCCGCCAAGATCGCTGTCGTACTTGTGGTAGGTCACGGCAGCATTCAGGCCCGGGAGCGCCTTGACCGAATCGAGCTTGTAGGTTGCGCCCATATAGGCGTCTTCAAGGCCGCCCGCCGGGGTCGTCAGGAAAAGGTCGGCCCAGCCGTTGAACTTGTGCAGCGTCGCCATCGGCGTCTGGAATGCGCGGGCGCCATTGCCGCCGAGCTTCTCGTAACCGGCGATCACCCCCAGCTGCTTGAACGCGAGGCCGCCTTCGAGCGCGATGTAATCGGCGGAGAAATCGACCGGCCCGTTCTTCCAGTCCGACTGCTTGGCATAGCTCGCCGCGAGGTTGAGCTTGACCCCCTTGGCCAGCGGCAGGCTGGTCGTCGCACGCAGCCCGTAAGTCTGGGTATCGGCCATGACCGCGGCCAGCGCGCCGGGCTGCTCCTTGGTATCGAAGTCGAGCAGATAGGCAAAGGCCTTGAGCTGGACCGGTCCCAGCTTGGCCCCTGCCCCCAGGAAGACGAAATCGCCATCGAAAGCCGTGCGCCCTTCGCCCTCATAGCCCCATATCGTGCGCTGGCTGATCGAATAGGTGCCATCGAGGCTCACCGGGCCCAGCTTGGCCTCGGCGCGAACGGCATCGAAGGTCTGCTCGTTCTGCCGCCAGCCGACCGCGCCGACAAAGCGCTGGTCGTCGAGATTGATCCGCTGGCGCCCGACGGTGACGGCAACTGCCTTGCTCTTGTATTGCAACTGCAACCGGTTGAGCTCGATATTCTTCGGGTCCGCGACGACCGAAAATGCCGTGCGGCGCTGAGCGGAGGTCACGGCGAAAGGAAAGGCGTTGTAGTTCTTGCCGATCGCCAGCGTGCCTTCGGCCTCGGCCAGCAGCGCCAGGTTCGACGGCTTGTGCTTCAGCTCCCCGCCCAGGCGCAGACGCAGGGTCACCGCATCGGCGTCGGTCGCGGGCTGGTCGACTTGCTCGAAGCGCAGCCGCGCGTCGATGATCGGATCAAGGGTCAGATCGCTCCCCACCGCGACAGGATCGCCGAACTTGTGCTTGGGCGGCTCGGCCGCGAGCGCGGGGCAAGCGATAGCGACCGGCGCCGCGAGTGCGGTCGCCGTAAGCAGACGATGGAACCTCATGTTTTTCCTTCCTGGCGAGCAGTTACGCCCCGTCAGGCAATTCCCCCGGATGGTGTCAGGCCGCTTCGGATTGCGGGCCGTGATCGTATTCCGCGAGGAAATGCAGAACTTCCTGGCGGTAGGCGTAAAAGTCGGGATGCTTCAGCAGGGCCTTGCGGTCGCGCGGGCGCGGCAGATCGACCTTGAGGATCTTGCCGATGGTGGCGTTGGGTCCGTTGGTCATCATCACCACCCGGTCGGCCAGCAGGATCGCCTCGTCGACATCGTGAGTGACCATGACCGCGGTGACTTTGGTCCGGTTCCACACTTCGACCAGCACGTCCTGCAGATCCCAGCGGGTCAGGCTGTCGAGCATGCCGAAGGGCTCGTCGAGCAGCAGCAGTCGCGGGCTGAGCGCGAAGGCGCGGGCGATGCCGACGCGCTGGCGCATGCCGTTCGACATCTCGGCCGCCAGCTTGTCCCGCGCATCGGCGAGGCCAACCCGTTCAAGGTAGTAATCGACGATCTCGCGGCGTTCCGCCTTGGAAGCGTGCGGATAGACCCGCTCGACCCCGAGCGCGACATTCTGCCGCGCGGTCAGCCAGGGCATCAGGCTGGGGGCCTGGAACACCACCGCCTTGTCCGGCCCGGCAATGTCGATCTCGCGGTTGTCGAGCACGATCGCGCCATGCGAGATTTCGTTGAGACCCGCCGCCATGGTCAGAACCGTGGATTTGCCGCAGCCCGAGTGGCCGATCAGCGAGACGAATTCGCCCTTGTCCATCAACAGATTGAAGTCTTCGACCACGGTCAGCGGCCCCTTGGGGGTTGGGTAGACCTTGTCGAGCTTGTAGAACTCAAGGAAGCGCCTTTCGGCGCCGCCCTTGGCGGCATCGCGATAAGCCTTGGGCGGCCCATTGTCATTTTTCTGGGCGAGATCAAGCGGTGTGACATTGGGCAGGATGCCATAATCGGCGGCGGTGCGGACCTGCCCAGCCACCAACGAGCCGAGATAGGAGACGATCTCGCCGCGCAGCGCCTGGAAGTCGGCGCTGTCGTTGACCGCCTCGCGGTCGCGCGGGCGCGGCAGGGCGACATCGAAGATCCGGCCGATCCTCGCCGCCGGGGCCGGGGTCAGCACCGCGATCCGGTCGGCCAGCAGCAGCGCCTCGTCGACATCGTTGGTGACGAGGATGATGGTGCGGCCTTCCTGCGCGCGGATGCGCTCGATCTCGTCCTGGAGTTTGGCGCGGGTCAGCGCATCGAGGGCAGACAAGGGCTCGTCCATCAGCAGGATTTCCGGCTCCATCGCCAGGGCGCGGGCCACGGCGACACGCTGGCGCATACCGCCGGAAAGCTGCGCCGGCTTGCGGTCCATGGCGTGGCCCAAGCCGACCAGCTCGACCTTCTGATGGACCAGCGCCTTGCGCTCCGCTGCGGTCTTGTCCTTGTGAACGGCATCGACCGCCAGCTCCACATTCTGCTCGACATTGAGCCAGGGGAACAGCGAATAGGACTGGAACACCAGCCCGCGGTCCTTGCCGGGGCCATCGATCGGCTTGCCGCGCAGCAGGATCTCGCCCGCTGTCGGCTCGATCAGCCCGGCGACGGCGGCGAAATCAGCGTGGTCTTGCCCGCACCCGAGAAGCCGAGGATGGCGATGAATTCGCCTTCGCGCAACGTCGAGGTCGATGCCGCCAAGCACCTCGCTGATGCCGCCGCCTTGCCGGCATAGCTCTTGCGCAGATCGCCGTGATCGAAAGGATCGGGTCGCCCGTTCGGCGTGTCCATGGTCATAACGTCCGGTTGCGGCTGACGAAGGCCTGCAGGGCCATCATCACCCGGTCGAGGGCAAAGCCGATCAGGCCGATGACCACCACCGCGACCATGATCCGCGCCAGCGACTTCTCGTTGCCGTTCTGGAACTCGTCCCAGACGAATTTGCCGAGGCCGGGATTCTGCGCCAGCATTTCCGCCGCGATCAGCACCATCCAGCCGGTACCCAGCGACAGACGCATGCCGGTGAAGATATAAGGCAGCGCCGAGGGCAGCACGAGCCGGCGAAGCTTGGCGAACCAGCCGAGCTTGAGCACGCGGCCGACATTGATCAGATCCTTGTCGATCGAGGCGGTGCCGATGGCGGTGTTGATCAGCGTCGGCCACAGCGAACACAGCATCACCACCACTGCCGAAATCACGAAGCTCTTGGCCATGGTAGGATCGTCGCTGGTGATCGAGGCGGAGACGACCATGGTGACGATCGGCAGCCAGGCCAGCGGACTGACCGGGCGCATCACCTGGATCAGCGGGTTGATCGCGGCGTTGACCCGCTTCGACATGCCGGCGATCAGACCGAGCGGAACCGCGACGATCGAAGCCAGAACGAAGCCCATCGCAACGGTTTTCAGCGAGGTGAAGATCTGGTCGATGAAGGTCGGCGGGCCGGTATAGCTTGAACCGGCGGCGACCGCCTCGGCGGCGGCGGTGCGCGCCGCGCCATATTCCACCATCAGCCCCTTGAAGGCATCCCAGACATCGCCCGGCCCCGGCAGCGCGCCGAGCGAGGTCTTCACCATCGGCGCCAGCAGCGCCCACAGCAGCAGGAAGCCGCCGACGCCGACAACCGGCGGCCAGGCTGCATCATAGAATTCGCGAGCTGTGGGCAGTTTGACACGGGCGGGCAGGAACTGCGCAAACGGGTCGCCACTGGCGGCGCGGCGACCGCCTTGCTTGCCGCCAGCGCATCGGCTGGCGGCGCAGCTTCGGCGCTCTTGGCAATGTCGTCCTTCTTGAGCGGTACGGCATTCATAGTCGAGGTGTCCTTACTTGACGCCAGCGGGCGTGACGGTCTGGCCTGCCTTGAGGCCGATGGCGAAGCCGGCGGCATAGGCGGCAGGCTTGTTCGCATCGAAGGGCACGCCGTCGATGCGCCTTGCGGGTATAGACCCGGAAGCCGTCGCTGGCGGGGAATACGGCGGCATCGGCCCTGCCTCCGCGACCAGCGAATTGGCGGCCGGCGTGTAGAGATCGGGGCGATAGACCGCCTTGGCGGTGTCGAGATACCACTGGTCGGGCTTGGCTTCGGCGATCTGGCCCCAGCGGCGCATCTGGGTCAGAAACCAGATTGCGTCGGAGTAGAACGGATAGCACGCCTGCTGGTCGAAGAACAGGTTGAACTCGGGCGTATCGCGGGTGTCGCCCTCGCCGAAAGTGAACTTGCCGGTCATCGAGGCCATCAGCACCTTCTCGTCGGCGCCGACATATTGCGGCTTGGCCGAGCAGCTTGACCGCCTCGGGCCGGTTCTTGCCGCCATCGGCATCGAGCCACATCGAGGCGCGGATCAGCGCGCGCAGCATCGCCTGCACGGTCTTGGGGTTCTTGGTGGCAAAGTCCTCGGTCAGGCCGAACACCTTGTCCCCGGTGGTCCCGGCGAATATCGGGATCGACAATGATCGGCACGCCGATCTTCTTGGCGACCGCAGCCTGGTTCCACGGTTCGCCCACCGAATAGCCGTTGATCGTTCCGGCTTCGAGCGTCGCGGGCATCTGCGGCGGCGGGGTGACCGAGAGCTGGACCTCGGCGCCGGTGATCCCGGCGGTGTCGCCCGGCAGATAGTAGCCCGGGTTGAGCCCGCCCGCCGCCAGCCAGTAGCGCAGCACGTAGTTGTGCGGTGCGAAACCGGGAAGACCATGCCCATCTTGAACGGCTTGCCCGCAGCATTGTCCGCCGCGACCACCGGCTTGAGCGCGGACGCCGAAACCGGATGCACCACCTTGCCATCCGGACCCTTGGGCAGGGTCGGCGCGATCGCCTGGTAGACGCGGTTGGAGAGGGTCACGCCCTTGCCGTTGAGATCGAGGCGAGAACGGCGCGATCAGCTTGACCTTGGCGCCAATGCCCGCGCCCGCCGCCAGCGGCTGGCCCGCCAGCATGTGCGCGCCGTCCAGCTGCCCGCCGGTGACGCCGTCGAGCAGCACCTTCCAGTTGGCCTGCGGCTCCAGCGTGACGTTGAGGCCTTCCTCGGCGAAGAAGCCCTTTTCCTTGGCGACGACCAGCGGGGCGATGTCGGTCAGCTTGATGAAGCCAAGCTTGAGGTTCGACTTCTCGATGCCCTTTTCCGCCGCGAGCTTGGCGATGTCGCCGCCGCCGGCCGGGGCCTCGCTCTTGCCGCAGCCCGTTATCGCCACACCCAGCAGCAGCGCCGCCACAAAACCCCGCCTGTCGAACCGGAAGCCCCGAACCATTTCCATTGCGCTCTTTTCCTTTGCGGCGCGGACAACACGAAAAAGCCGCCTCGACTCGGCCCCGGAACGGGGTCGGATCGGGCGGCGACGTTGCCACGCAATGTTCTTGTCCGGCGGAAGGGATTGCTGCGGCCCGCCCTTGGGCCGCGTCCGTTTCCACCGAACCGAAGACTAAGCGATTCGCGGCCTCGCGTAAAGTCTTTTTTGCAGTGCAGCAAAAATAAACCGTCAGGGCAAGCTGGCGAGGTAGCCGGGCAAGTCCGCCGGATCGAACCGGACGCCATCGAAAAAGCCGTCTGCTGTCAGTGTCATGTTGCCCTGCTGGGTGCCTACGGCGAGCGGCCCGGCAAGGCTGCCTTCGACCTTGGAACTGGCCCCGGGGAGCGGCTCGCCGCTGCCCAATAGTGCGCTGCGGTAGACATCGGGACGAAACACCCGCGCCGCTTTGCGCGCGTCTTCGGGTGAAAACTCCATCCCGTCCCAGCGCACCATCTGGGTATAGAGCCATTCCGCCTGGCTGACCCAGGGGAAGTTCGCCGCCTCGCGGTACTGGAACATGAAATCGGCGAAATGCACCGGCTCGCCGCCGCGCGCCAGCAGCAGCCGGTCGGATATCGCCCGGCGGACCAGTTCGGGCGAAGCGTCGAGATATTCGCCCCGCGCCAGGATCGCCGCATTGGCGTCCCAGTTTTCCGGATCGACGAAGTGCCGCCCGGTGCGCACCAGCGCGCGGATCAGCGCCTCGATATCGCCGCGCCGCTCCTCCAGCACCGGCTCGCGCAGGGCGAGAACCTTCTCGACCCCGCGCCGCCAGATCTGCGCGGTGAACAGCACGATCTCGCCGACGCCGCGGTCCACCGCGACCGAGTTCCACGGCTCGCCGACACAGATCGCATCGACTTCGCCCGCCTCCAGCGCGTCGGCGCAGAACGGCGGCGGCACGGTGACGATCTCGACGTCGCGATCCGGCCGGATGCCGCAGGCGGCAAGCCAGTAGCGCAGCATGTAATTGTGGCTCGAATAGCGATGGACCACGCCGAAGCGCAGCGGCGTTCCGGCATCGCGCCGTTCGGCGGCGACCAGCGCCAGCGCCGCACCCGACCGCCGCCGGATCGCCCAGCTGGCCCGTCAAACGCAGCCGCGCCGCCAGTTCGGGCCGCATGGTCACGGCATTGCCATTAAGCCCGAGCACGAAGGGCACCGACAAGCGGTTGCGCCGGCCGTCCGCGCCCCAATGTCGTGGCGATCGCCAGCGGCGCGACCATATGCGCGGCATCGCTGTGGCCATAGAGCAGCCGGTCGAGCACGGTCGCCCAGCTGACGTCCTTTACCAGCCGCAGCGATACGCCCTCGTCCTCGGCAAAGCCGTGCTCGCGCGCCAGGATCGGCAGGCAGGCATCGACCAGGGGCAGGAAGCCGATGGTCAGGTCCTTGCTCATCGGGCTCCTCCTGTCAGATTGGGGCCAAGCAGATTGTGAGCCGTGACAATGGCCTCGGCGATATCGGCGATGCGCTTGCCCTGGCTCATCGCCGCGTCGCGCATTTCCTTGTAGGCGGCGGGTTCGGGCAGGCCCCGGCTGTCCATCAGGATGCGCTTGGCCTTATCGACCGTATCGCGCTCGGCGAGCTTGCCGCGGGCATCGTCAAGATCGGCCTGCAACCGGGCGAAGGCGTTGAACCGCCGCACCGCGAGATCGAGCAGCGGGCGGATGCGGTGCGCCGCCAGTCCATCGACGACATAGGCGGAGACCCCGGCATCGACCGAAGCAGCAATCGCATCCTCGTCCAATTCATCGACAAACATCGCAATCGGCCGGGCCAGCGCGCGGCTGACGGCGAAATATTCTTCGAGCATGTCGCGCGACGGATTGCCGAGGTCCATCAGCACAATATCCGGCGCAATCTCTCCAATCCGCGCGACCAGTCCGCGCCGCTGCGTCACCACGAAAATCTCGCAATCGTCGAGCGCGGCGATGCCTTCGTGGATCACCGCGGCACGCGTGGCGCTTTCATCGACGATGGCAATCCGCATGGCTCATTGTGCATTGCAACATGCAAGAGTTCAACCCGCGTCCGCACCGCTAGGGCCTTTCGCCGCTTGGCTTGACCGGCCTAGCGGTCGATATCGCGATGGCGGTGCTGTATATGTCCACCCCGGCAAGCCGCTATGTTACGGGCGAACTGCTGCGGGTGAGCGGAGGCGTATAGCAAGGTCATGGCCGATTATCAGCATACCGATTTTTTCATGGACCTGTCGCTGGTCGACGATCCCTATCCCTACTTCGAGCATTTGCGCGGCCTGGGCCCGGTGGTGCCGCTGCCCGCGCATAACGTGGTGGCGGCCATCGGCTTCGAGGAGGCGCTGGCTGTCCATCTCGATGCGGAAAATTATTCCGCGGTCGTATCGGTGACCGGCCCGCTGCCGCCCATTCCCTTCGTGCCCGAGGGCGACGACATCACCGCCCAGATCGAACAGCATCGGCCGCGGATGCCGTTCGGCGAGGAAGTGCTTACGCTCGATCAGCCGCGCCATACTCCCTTGAGATCGCTGATGATGCGGCTGTTCACCCCGCGCCGGCTCAAGGAGATGGAAGAGTGCATCAGGCGCACCGCCGACCAGTTGATCGACGAGATCGAGGGCAAGGGGCGCTGCGAACTGGTGGCGGACTACGCCAAGCCCTTTGCCACGCTGGCGATTGCCGATCTGCTCGGTGTGCCGGAAGGCGATCGCTATAGCTTCCGCGTTGCGGCCGGCACGCCGCCGGCGCAGGTTGGTCAACGCGACGCGGGTCCGGTGGTGAACCCGATGGACTTTCGCCACGACAAGTTCTTCGGATACGTCGAAGACCGCCGCGCCTCGCCGCAGGGCGACATACTGAGCGACCTGGCCAATGCGACCTTCCCGGACGGCTCGACGCCGACCGCACTGGACGTCGTCCGGGTCGCCACCCTGCTGTTTGGCGCGGGGCAGGATACCACCGCCACACTGCTGGGCAATTCGCTGCGGATCATCGCCGAGCAGCCCGAACTACAGGCTCAGCTGCGCGCCGATCCCGCTCTGATCCCGGCCTTCATCGAGGAAGTGCTGCGCCACAGCGGGCCGGTCAAATCGACCTTCCGGCTTGCGCGCAAGCCGACTTCGCTTGGCGGTGTCGATATTCCCGTGGGCACGGTGGTGATGATCGCCACCGCCGCGATAAACCGGGATCCGCGCAAGTTCGAAAGCCCCGCCGAATTCCGGCTCGGGCGGCCCGGGATCAAGGAGCACCTTTCGTTCGGGCGCGGCATTCACACCTGCCCCGGCGCGGCGTTGGCACGCACCGAAGCGCGGATCAGCCTGGAGCGGATACTGGCGCGGCTCGATGACATCGCCATCGATGCCGACGAGCACGGACCGCCGGGCGATCGCCGTTTCTCCTACATGCCTACTTATGTGTTCCGCGCAGTGCAGCAACTGCACCTGCGCTTCACGGCGATCGGCGCGGAATAGGGCGCCAAATCTTTAGGGCCCAAATCTTCAGTCCAGCGCGATGTCCATTTCCGCCATCTCACGCTCTGCCCAGAACAGCTGGCCGGTATACTCCTCCGGATCCCCGTGAGGCACGGTGAGAACGTGCCCGGCAGCAGGCGCCAGACCGGCGCGGGCTTGCGCGAAGGGTTGCGTCAGCTCTTGTGCTGCTCGGCAAAGACCTTGGCGGCGGCCTCGCGAAAGGCGGGAATGCCTTCGCGCTTGCGCCACTCCAGGACAGAATCGATCCGGGCTTCGATCTGCGAACGGACTTCGGCCGACAATCGGCGCGCTTGAGCCTGGCTGACCTTCTTCTCGCTACCCAGTCCGAAGTCCCGGCGCCGGCCATCCTTCTGGACCCGAACCACCCACGATTTACTGCCGGAAGGGCCCACCAGCAGGTAAAGCCCGTCGCCGTCCCCATACCGGCCGGGCGTTCGCGCTACGTTGACTGCCGTGGCGCTCAACCGGCCCATTCGTTTGCTCCCACATAATTTACCACACTTGGTGCGGGTTACCATGCAATCGAGGAGAGTGAGATGCAACCGAAAAATCGTCTAAATACTTAGAACACTTACGTTTTCGGCACAATTCGAAACTACGGGAAACAGGCCGGTGGCGGAGCGGGAGGGATTCGAACCCTCGATACGCTTTTGGCGTATACTCACTTTCCAGGCGAGCGCCTTCGACCACTCGGCCACCGCTCCGCATTGCTCTGGACGGGGTGCGCCCTAGCGGTGCGCGCGCGCTGGCGCAAGGCGCGGCTGCGTGGCAGACAGGCGGGAGGCCGGCCCGGCATCTTGGTGCCTTCGTGTGAGAATTGGGTTCATGACCGAGCAAATCACCCACACCGCCCCGCTGTGGCGCTGGACCGGTGCGACCGGCACGGGTGTGTGGTTCTTCGTCACCATCGATGGCGAGGCGGGCGAGGCGCTGTCGGCAACCGCGCTGATGCGCAAGCTGGAGGGTGCGGCGCGCGGGTTCGGCTCGCTCAAGGTGACCGCGACAATCGGGGAGAGCGTGTGGCCCACTTCGGTGTTTCCCTCGCGCGAGCAAGGCTGGATGCTGCCGGTCAAGGCCGCGGTGCGACGGGCCGAGGCGCTTGGCGAGGGGGATGTGGTGGAACTGGTCCTTGAGCTCTGAGGCGGCGTGAGCCTCGCGTGCCCGCAGCCCTATCCCTTCACCCGCGCCGCGAAGCTCTTGCGCAGCTTCTGCAGTTTGGGCGGGATCACCGCCAGGCAATAGGGGTTGCGCTGGCCTTCGCCCTCCCAGTACTCCTGGTGATAATCTTCGGCCGGATACCATGGCGCCGGACCCTCGATCGTCGTCACCACGCGCCCGCCGTGCTCGGCGTTGGCCCGGGCGATCGCCGCCTCCGCGTCGGCGCGCTGGGCCTGGTCGAGCGGGAAGATCGCCGAGCGGTATTGCGTGCCGATGTCATTGCCCTGGCGGTTGAGCTGGGTCGGATCGTGGGTCGCCATGAAAATGTCGAGCAGGTCGCCATAGGCCAGGCTCGCGGGGTCGTAAGTCACCCGGATCGCTTCGGCATGGCCGGTGCTGCCGCGAACACACCGCCTTGTAGGTCGGATTCTCGACCGCGCCGCCAATATAGCCGCTCTCCACCTCGCTGACCCCGATGACGTCGCGGAACACCGCCTCGGTGCACCAGAAGCACCCGCCCGCGACGATAGCCGTTGCAGTCTCGCCCATTTCGATTACTCCTTCCGGTCCCGGGATAGACGCGGCAAGGCCGCTTGTCATCGCCCAGATCGAGAGGAACCGCCATGCGCAAGCTGATCCTGCTAGCCGCCGCCTTCGCCCTGGCCAGCCCCGCCGCTGGTCGACGATGCTTCCGCGCAGAAGCGCCGCCCCGCCGCGCAAGTGGCCGACCCGGCGCTCGCCCCGGTGCTCGCCAATGCCCGCCGCAATGCCGATCAGGCGCGCGATGCCCATCGCCATCCGGCCCAGACGCTGGCCTTCTTCCAGGTCCGCCCCGGCATGACCGTGGTCGATTACATGCCTTCGGGCGGCTGGTGGACGCGAATCCTCGTGCCTTATCTTGGCGACAGTGGCCGCTATGTCGGGCTCAATCCCGATGTCTCGGCCGCGCCCGCGCAGATGAAGCAATACTTCGGCAATCTCGCGGAGACCCTACCGGCCAAGGCGGCCGAATGGACCGGCGTGGCCGCCGAACGGGTCGCCGCCTACAACACCGACGCCCTGCCCGCCGATCTCAACGGCAAAGTCGATCGCGTGCTGATCTTCCGCGAGATGCACAACCTGTGGCGGATGAACATGTTGCACCGCGAACTGCTCGCCATGCGCCGGCTGCTCAAGGACGATGGCCTGCTCGGCATCGAACAACACCGCGCCAGGGCCAATGCCCCCGCCAGCTATACCGACGGCAGCAAGGGATACTCTGCGCGAGCGCGACGTTATCGCGCTGGTCGAGGCGCACGGCTTCGCAGCTGGCCGGCAAGAGCGAGATCAACGCCAATCCGCGCGATCCGGCCAATCATGCGGGCGGCGTGTGGATGCTGCCGCCCAATTCGCGCGCTGTCCCGGACGCCGACAAGGCCCGGCTCGCGGCGATCGGCGAGAGCGACCGGATGACGCTGCTGTTCCGCAAGCGGCCCTGATACGCGGCGCGCGGCATGACCGAGGTCACCGTCGCCGCGCTGCAGCTTGCGCTGAGCTCCGCCGACGAGGCGGAGAACATCGCCGCCGTTGCCGCGCTGGTCGAGCAGGCGGCCGGGCAAGGGCGCGCAGATCGTGCTGCCGCCCGAGCTGTTCTCCGGGCCCTATTTCTGCAAGGTCGAGGACGAGGCGCTGTTCGCGCTCGCCCGGCCGACGGCCGAGCATCCCTCGGTGGTGGCGATGCAGGCGCTGGCCAAGAGCCTCAAGGTCGCCATCCCGACCAGCTTCTTCGAGCGCGACGGGCACCACTATTACAACACCATGGCCATGATCGGACCGGACGGCGAGATCATCGGGCACCTATCGCAAGAGCCACATCCCCGACGGGCCGGGCTATGAGGAGAAGTTCTACTTCCGCCCCGGCAACGATGGCTTCAAGGTCTGGGACGTCGTGCGGCGCGCGGATCGGCGTCGGCATCTGCTGGGACCAGTGGTATCCCGAATGCGCGCGGGCCATGGCGCTGATGGGGGCCGAAGCTGCTGTTCTATCCGACCGCGATCGGCAGCGAGCCATACGATGCCGACCTCGACACCAGCCGGATGTGGCGGCGCGCGATGCAGGGCCACGCGGTGTCCAACTGCATGCCGGTGATCGCCGCCAACCGCATCGGCAGCGAGAATGGCCATGGCAGCCAAAGCTTCTACGGCCACAGCTTCATCGCCGACGAGTGGGGCGATCTGGTCTGCCAGTTCGGCGCGGATGAAACCGGCGTGCTTGTGCACCACCATCGATCTTGACCTGGCCGCGAAGCACCGCGCCGGCATGGGCTTCTTCCGCGATCGCCGCCCGGACCTCTATGGCCGCCTCGTCGAAGACATCTGAGCCGGCAGGCTACCTGATCGCGCTGGGCTCGAACCGGCGGCATGTGCGGCTACGGTGCGCCCGAATGCGTGCTGCGGGCGGCTGTTGCGGCACTGGAGCGCCAGGGCATCGCGGTGGAGGCGGTTTCTCCGGTTGTCGCCAGCCGCGCCCCTCGGGCCTTCGCTCGCGGCGCTACGCCAATGCCGCGGCGCTGGTCCGTGCGCGTTGCGAGCCGGACGAACTGCTCCGCCAACTCAAGGCCATCGAGCACGCCTTCGGCCGCCGGCTGCGGAGGCCGGCGCTGGAGCGCCCGCGTGCTCGATCTCGACATCATCCTGTGGGAGCGCGGCCCCTGGGCCTCGCCCGGGCTGATCGTCCCTCACCCGGCTTTCCGCGAGCGCCGATTCGTCCTCGCTCCGGCCACCGCCGTTGCCCCGGCCTGGCGCGATCCCGTGACCGGCCTCACCCTGCGCCAGCTTCGCGCCCGCCTGACCCGGCGCTTGACCCGGCCGCGCCCGCTGCCTAGGGCACGCGCGTGGTGAGGGCCCTTAGCTCAGTCGGTAGAGCAACTGACTTTTAATCAGTAGGTCGCGCGTTCGAGCCGCGCAGGGCTCACCATTACTTTCCCTGCCACAGCGGTTTGCGCTTTTCGGCGAAGGCGCGCGGGCCTTCCTGGGCGTCTTCGCTCTTGTAGGCGAGTTCGTGAGCCGCGCGGGCGGCCTGCAGCGCCGCCGAACGCCCCATCTCGGTCGATAGCATCACGGTCTCGCGCGCGGCCTTGACCGACAGCGGCGCGCCTTCGAGCACTTCGAGCGCCAGCGCGATCGCCGCGTCCATCAGCTGGTCTGGCTCGACCAGACGATTGACCAGGCCGATCTCGTAGGCGCGGGCCGCGCTGATCGGCTTGCCGGTGAGCACGATCTCCATGAAAATGCGCTGCGGGATCATGTGGATCAGCGGCGCCGCCCAGGGCGAGCCGCGCCCGACCTTTACTTCGGTGATGGCGAAGCTGGCATTGCTGGCGGCGACGCACAGGTCGCAGTTCTGCGCCAGCGCCCAGCCGCCGGCGAAGGCATAGCCATTGACCGCGGCGATGGTCGGCTTTGTCGGTTCGAGATTGTCGTAGAGCAGCGGGATGAAAGTCGCGCGCCGGCACGCTCATGCCGGTCTCGACCATTTCCTTGAGATCGCCGCCGGCGCAGAAGCTCTTCTCGCCGGCGCCGGTGAGAATGGCGATGCGCATCGCGGGGTCGTTCTCGAACCATTCCCAGGCGGCGAACAGGCCCTCGCGCACTTCCCTGCTCAGGCAATTGCGCTGCTCGGGACGGTTGATGGTGATGATGGCGATGCCGTCGGCGCGGGCATTGAGCAGGACGGGGTCGGTCATGCGAAAGCTCCAGAAAATATGTTCACGCAAAGGCGCAAAGGCGCGAAGATGTTTCGCTTGGGCCGAAGGCCTCGAATGTTCGATACATCGCTCTCGGCAGAATGTTGCATTGGCTTGAAGCGCCTGCGGCGCGGCACAGCCCCTTTGCGCCTTTGCGCCTTTGCGTGATCAAATCTCAAAACCCCCGCTCGCGAATGACAAACGCCGCCCGGTCCAATTCCTCGCGGAAATCCGGGTGGGCGATGGCGACCAGGCGGCGGCTGCGTTCGACCAATGTCTGGCCGCGCAATTCCGCCGCGCCATATTCGGTGACGATGATATCGACTTCGGTACGCGCGGTAGTCACCGGGCCCGCCAGCGACGAAACGATCTTGCTGATCGTGCCGCCCTTGGCGGTCGAGGCCAGCGCGACGATCGAATGGCCGCCCGGCGAGCGCACCCCGGCGCGGACGAAATCGACCTGGCCGCCGGTGCCGCCCATATAGGTCGCGCCGGACTGTTCGGCGTTGACCTGACCGGTGAGGTCGACTTCCAACGCCGAATTGATCGTCACCAGCCTGGAGAGCCTCCCCATCACACCGGCATCGTGGGTGTAGCTGGTCGCGCACATGCGCATCGCCGGATTGCGGTAGGCCCAGTCATAGAGCCGCCTGGTGCCGATCAGCGCGCCGTTGATCGAAACGCCCTTGTCGATCTCCTTGCGGGCATTGGTCAGCACCCCGGCCTCGACCAGATCGACCAGCCCGTCGCCGAACATGCCAGAATGGGCGCCAAGATCCTTGCGGTCGCCAAGCAGCCGCAGGATCGCATCGGGCACCGCACCGACCCCGGTCTGGATCACCGATCCGTCCTCGATATACCGCGCGCAGTGGCGGGCGATGGCCTCGTCGGTCTCGCTTATTTTCGCCGGCGGCACTTCCACCGGCGGGCGGGAGGTATGGATCGCGACGTCGATCCTCGATCCCGGCAGCAATTCGCCGAAGGTGTAGGGCACCTGTTCGTTGATTTCGGCGATCGTCAGCCGCGCCCTGGCGACCATCGCCTGGGTGTGATCGCTGATGAGGCCGAAGCTGTGATTGCCCTCGGCATCGGCCGGGCTGACCTGGACCATGGCGACGTCGCAGCCGATCCGTCCCTGCTCGATCAGCGGGCCGACCTGACCGACATGGCACGGGACCACGCCGAGCTTGCCCGCCTTGGTCATGCTGCGCAGCGCGCCGATGGCGCCCATGCTGGAGAGGGCGAAACTGTCGGCGGTCTCGGGGGTGAAAGCGCCGGAGAAGCTGGTGGCGATGAAGGCCGACAGTCCGCCGATGTCCCGCCCTTGCGCGATCATGGCCTCGATGAGGGTCGAGGGCTCGCCGCAGGCCTGGCCGAGGACAATTTGGTCGCCGGGTTTGAGGAATTCGTGCAGGTCGAGCGAGGCGGGCCCGACAAAGGTGAGGTCACAGCTTCCCCGCCTGCCGCAGCAACCGCTCCGCCCGCGCCAGATAGGGCCGGTCGAGCATGCCGCCCTTCCAGCCGATCGCCCCGACGCCAGGATTGGCGGCGAACAGATCGACTACCTCCTGCGCCTCGGCGATCTCCGCCTCGGTGGGCGTGAAGGCCGCGTTGATCACATCGACTTGCGCCGGGTGGATCGCCATCATGCCCTTGAACCCGTCGCGGCGCACGCCCTCGGCGCGGATGCGCAGGGCCTCGAGATCCTTGAAATCGGCCGAGATGGTCTCGATGGCGGTAACCCCTGCCGTCGCCGCGCCGAGCACGGTCATGCTGCGGGCCAGCTCGTAGGTGAACGAATAGGAGCCATCCGGGTTCCTGTTCGAGCTGGCGCCGATGGAGTCGGCGAGGTCTTCCGCTCCCCAGGTCAGCGCCACAACGCGCGGCGCACCCTTGTAGTCGCCGGTGTGGAACATGGCTTCGGCGGTCTCGGTGATCAGGACGATCACCGGGGTCGAGCCCTCCTCGATCCCGTTGCGCGACTTCCAGCGCCGACAGGCAGTGATCCAGCTTCTCGACTTCGGCGCGGCCATAGACCTTGGGCAGCATGATTCCGCCCGGATTGGCCGGCATCACCGCCGTTAGGTCGAGCAGGGTGTAGGGCCCATCGAAGGGATTGATCCGCACCCACAGCCTTTGGCGCTGCTCGGGATTGGCCGCGATGAAATCGTGGACCATCGACCGCGCCAAGGCCTTGTTCTCGGTCGCAACCGCGTCTTCGAGATCGATCAGGACGATGTCGGCGCTGCCATCCATCGCCTTGGTCATCTTCTTCTCGCTGTCGCCGGGAGCGAATAGCCAGGAGCGGGCGGTGGCGGGTTGGTGCATGGTGGACCTCAATAAGACTTCGGCAATTCCAGCACCTTTTCGGCGATGAAGTTCATGATCTGGTGCGGGCTTACGGGCGCGATGCGCGGGATCAGCACTTCGCGCAAATAGCGCTCGACGTGGTATTCCTGCGCGTAGCCCATGCCGCCCATGCTCATCACCGCGGTCTGGCAGGCTTCGTAGCCGGCCTCCGCGGCGAGGTACTTTGCGCTGTTCGCCTCGACCCCGCATTCCGCGCCGGAATCGAACAGCGTCGCCGCCTTGAACACCATCAACGCGGCTGCCTCGACCTGCATCCAGGCCTTGGCCAGCGGGTGCTGGATGCCCTGGTTCTGGCCGATTGGCCGGCCGAAGACGATCCGCTCCTGCGCATATTTGGACGCCTTCTGGATCGCGACCCGGCCCAGCCCGGTAGCCTCCGCGCCGAGCAGCACGCGTTCCGGGTTGAGGCCCTTGAGCAGGATGCGGAAGCCCTGACCTTCCTCGCCGATGCGGTCTTCCTCGGGGATGAACAGGTCGGTGATGAACAGCATGTTCGATCCGACGGCGTGGCGGCCCATCTTGGGGATCAGCCGGTGCTCGATCGCCGTGCGGTCGAGCTTGCAATAGAACAGCGTCAGCCCCTCGGTCTTCTTCTTGACCTCTTCCAGCGGCGTGGTGCGCGCGATCAGCAGCATGCGATCGGCGACATGGGCGTTGGTGATCCAGATCTTCTCGCCGTTGACCCGGTAGCCGCCCGGCGCCTTTTCGGCGCGGGTCTTGAGGCTGGTGGTGTCGAGCCCGGTGTTCGGCTCGGTCACCGCGAAGCACATCTTTTCCGCGCCCGAGATGATCGGCGGGATCATCCGCGCCTGCTGCTCTTCGCTGCCGAACAGGATCACGGGCTCCAGCCCGAACACCGGGCCGTGGATGGAAGATGCCGCCGTCATGCCGCCGCCGCTCTCGGCCACCGCCTGCATCATCACCGCCGCCTCGGTAATGCCGAGACCCGAGCCGCCGACCGCTTCGGGCATGGCGATGCCCAGCCAGCCTGCCTCGGCCATCGACATGTGGAAGTCGGAGGGAAACTCGCCGCTGCGATCGTGATCCAGCCAGTAATCGTCGCCGAACTGCGCGCAGTGCTTGAGCACCGCCTCGCGGATGTTGCGCTGGTCTTCGGTGAAAGCGAAATCCACAACTCACTCCTGGCGGAATTGCCGAGCGCCTAAACCGGAACGCGGGCGAAGACAATCGCCGCAACGGCGGTTGGCATTCGCCATCCGCTTCCGTTAGAGGCCGCGCACATACCAGGAGCGTTCCATGAGCAAGCCCATGAGCAAGCAAGGCCCTTTGGCGGGCATCCGCGTGGTCGATCTCACCGCGATGGTCTTCGGCCCCTATGCCACCCAGATCATGGCCGACATGGGCGCCGACGTGATCAAGGTCGAAACCCCGGCGGGCGACGATACCCGCAATGTCAACGCCGGGCCGGTGCCGGGGATGGCCGGGGTGTTCGTCAACGTCAATCGCGGCAAACGCAGCGTCGTGCTCGATCTCAAGAGCGACAAGGGCAAGGAAGCGCTGCGCCGGCTGATCGCCACGGCGGACGTGTTCATTCATTCGATGCGCGGCAGTGCGATCGCGCGGCTTGGCTTCGACTATCCATCGGTCAAGGCGATCCGGCCCGATATCGTCTATACCAATTGCTACGGCTATTCGCGGCGCGGACCCGACGGGGCCAAACCGGCCTACGACGATACTATTCAGGCCGAATGCGGCTTGACCCACGTCCAGCAGCTGATGACCGGCGATCCCGATTTCGTCGCGACGATCATGGCCGACAAGGTCGCCGGGCTGACCGGACTCTACGCGACGATGATGGCGCTGTTTCACCGCGAGCGGACGGGAGAGGGCCAGGAAGTCGAGGTCGGCATGTTCGAGACCATGGCCAGCTTCATGCTGGTCGAGCACGCTTCGGGCATGATTTTCGACCCGCCGCTTGGCCCCGCGCATTACCACCGCGTCGTCGCGCGCAACCGCAAGCCCTACAAGACCAAGGACGGCCATATCGCCGCGCTGGTCTACAACGACAAGCACTGGAAGGCCTTCGTCGATGCGGTGAAACCGGAATGGGCGACGCCCGAGCTCGACCGGCTGGAAAACCGGGCCAAGCAGATCGACCGGGTCTATGGCCTGCTCGGCGAGACTTTCGCGACGCGCACGACTCAGGAATGGCTCGACTTGCTCGAAGAGCTGCACGTACCGGCAGCGCCCTTGCGCACCACCGACGAGCTGTTCGACAACGAGCACCTCAACGCCATTGGCTTCTTCGAGACCGTGGAAACGCCCCAGGGCAAGATGCGGTTTCCCGGGGTGCCGACGTGGTTTTCGGATACGCCGGGCAGAGTCGCGGGGCCTTGTCCGACTTTGGGCGAGCATACCGAAGAGGTGCTGAAGGAACTGGGGCTGACTTAGAGCACTTTCCGACCAATCCGGGTCACCGTGATTGGCTGAGGAAGCCCGCTGGCGAGGCGCGGCGCGCCGCAGGGGCTGGTTGCCCCTGCAAGCGGCGCAACGCTGCCAGCGGGCTTCCTCAGCCAACCCCTCCGGGGCGGGCCGATTTTGGCCCATTGCGGCGTCGAGATGACTTGAAAGATCGACATATTTCTGCGCCATCTCTCCTTGCACTGGGCCAAACTCGGCTCCGTCACGGCGACCCGGATTGGTCGGAAAGTGCTCTAAAGTTCGGAGATCGGCCCGACCACCGTCTCCGCCCATTCGGCGAACTTCGCCTCGATTCCCGGCCCTTCGCCGGGCAGCTCGCCGCTCGACGCCATGTTGAATTCGGTGACGCCGGCGTCGCGGTAGCGCTTGAGATCGTCGAGCGCGGCGTTGGAGAAGACGATCTTGATGATCCTGCAGCGGTCGAAATCGCGGCCGGCCTCGCTTGTCATCTGCTTCAGTTCGGCGATCCGCGCGGCGGCCACTTCCACCGGCAGGTTGAACGGCAGCCAGCCATCGCCGAGCCGGGCGACGCGGCGCATGGCGGGCTTGCTCTCGCCGCCGATCAGGATCGGCACGCCGCCGGGGCGCGGCGGCTTGGGATAGGAATAGACTCCGCTGAAATTGTCGAACTCGCCCGCAAAAGCTCGACACCTGCTGGGTCCAGGCCGCCCGCATCGCGCCGATCGCTTCGTCGGTGCGCTTGCCGCGCGTGGCGAAATCGGCCCCGGTGGCATCGAACTCCTCCTTGGCCCAGCCGACGCCGACGCCCAGCAGCGCGCGGCCGTCCGGCGAAGCTGTCGAGCGTCGCCAGCTCCTTCGCCAGCACCAGCGGATTGCGCTGCGGCAGCACCAGGATATTGGTGCCGACTTCGAGCGTTGTCGTCGCCGCCGCCGCCCAGGTCATGCCGATCACCGGGTCGATCAGCGGATTGGCGGCGCTCTGGTTCGAATAGGTATCGTCGTCCCACTTGAGCGGCGCGTCGCCGCTCTGTTCGGGCGCGTCCTGGCCCGAGCCTTCGGCATAGGGATAGATCGATTCGGGATATTCCGGCGAACTGGACGATGTGTTCGGGCATCCAGTAATGCGCGAAACCCGCTTTCTCGGCGGCAATCGCCGAAGCGCGGATGAAGCTCCCGGTCGGCATAGGGCCCGATGCCGCCGCAGGTGATGCCGACTTTCATTTGTCTCTCTCCCGTGTTTGCCGCGAGGCTATCGGCGCTTGCAATTTGCCGCAAGGGCCGGGCAGAGATGCGCGTTGGCAGAGGAGAGGCCCGCACATGGGGATGCTGGAAGGCAAAGTCGCGCTGGTCACCGGCGCGGGGACGGGAATCGGCAAGGGCATCGCGGCGACGTTCGTGCGCGAAGGCGCCAAGGTGGTGATCGCCGCGCGGCGTCTGGAGAAGCTGGAAGAAACCGCGGCGCTGGCTCCGGACAGCATTTCCTGCGTGCGCATGGACCTCAACAATGCCGACGAGCGCGCGCGCGGCGCTGGCGGCCTGCGTCGAGCGGCACGGCAAGCTGGACGTGCTGGTCAGCAATGCCGGCTCGCAATTGTGGAAGAGCTTCGAGGACACCTCGATCGACGAGATCGAGGATATCTACCAGCACCAATCTCGCCTCGACCGTGCGCTTCGTGAAGCAGGCGGTGCCCTATCTCGAGAAGTCGAACGGCAACATCGTCATCATCTCCTCGACCGCCGGGCGCTATGTCCTGTCGCCCTCGCAGCTGCTCTCGGTCTATGGCGCGTCGAAGGCCGGGCTCAACCAGCTTCACCCGCGCCGTCGCGCCCGAGCTGGGGCCCAGGGGCATCCGCATCAACGCCGTCGCGCCGGGGCTGACGCGCGGCGAATATGCCGACGAGGGCGTCGATACCAGCGATCCGGCGACGCAGGAGTGGATCCGGTCGGTGACGCCGTTGGGCCGCATCGGCGAGGCCGAGGACATCGCCAAGGTGGTGACCTTCATGGCCAGCGACATGGCGAGCTGGGTGACCGGACAGGTGATCGACGCCAGCGGCGGCTGGCAGATCGCGGGGGGATAGGGAGAGCGAAATGGCGGAAGCAGCAAAAGCGTCGTCGTCACCGGCGCGGCGAGCGGCATGGGCCGGGCGGTCGTGCGAACGGCTGGCGCGCGGCGGCTGGCGGGTGCTGGCGGTCGATTGCAACGCGGACAACCTCGCCTGGACCGAGGGAGTGGCGAATGTTTCCAGCCTGGTCGCCGATGTCAGTTCCGAGGCCGACAACGCCCGCATCGCCGCCGAGGCGGAGCGCCTGTTCGGCGGGCTCGACGCGGCGATCTTCAATGCCGGGATCACCGGCGGCGGCTCGATCGATGACCATGCCGATGGAAGACGTGCGCCGAGTCTTCGCGATCAACATGATCGGCCCGGTGCTGGGCATCCGCGCGCTGCTGCCGCTGCTCAGGAAGCGCGCGAACGCCGGCGATCGTGGTGACAAGCTCGACCATGGGGCTCGGCGGGGATTCCGAGAACTGGGCCTACGGCATCGGCCAAGCACGCGCTGATCGGGCTGGTGCGCAGCCTGTCGCGCGAACTGGGCTGGGAGGGCATCCGCATCAACGCGCTGTGCCCCGGCCTCGACCGAAACCGGCATGACCGAGGCGATCAAGGACGTCGCGCCCGATCACCACGCGCTGCTGTCGCGCGGGGTGCCGTTGCAGCGCTGGGCGCAGGCCGGACGAAATGGCATCGGTGATGGAATTCCTGGTCTCGCCCGCCTCGTCCTATGTCAGCGGCCACGCCATGGTCGCCGACGGCGGCACGATCGGCGGCACCGGCCTGCTGCCGCCCAAGGTCGGCAGCCAGAACGTCATCCCGCACGGCATCAACGAGTAGGACGCCGCCGATGAGCGACACCAAACCCGTCCATGGCGCAGGAGAATTTCGCCTCCGCCGGCCCGCCCAAACAGCTCGCCAAGGCCGACTTCTCGAGCGACGAGGGCGCGCTGGCCTATGCCAATGCGCAGCTCGATACGCTGGTCGCATCGATGCGCTATTCGCTGGAGAAGCAGATCGCCGGCTGGCCCGGCGACGACCGCGAACTCAACACCTACGAGGCGTTGCGCCACCTGCTGCGCAACATGAGCTTCGGCCACGCCGCCCATGTCGAGGCGGACTACGGCAATCCGACGCTGACCAAGATGGGCGGCACCAACCGCATCCAGTTCCAGCTGCAATCGACCGACTGCAACTATCACTCGGCGGTGCTGCACGGCGCCTACCGCTATCGCCTGACCGGCTATCGCGGGAGCTGCGCGGTGTTCCAGATGAGCACCTTCAACGGCCATTCGCTGCGATTTCGCCGATGGCTGGAAGATGATCGGCAACATGAACAATGTCGATACGCCCGCGCTCGCCGCGGGCAGGCACATCGACGTGGTGCTGAGCCACAAGCAGCCCGCCGATCTCGGCGAGGCGCTGTGGCTCGAACTGCCCGAGGGCCGCTGCGAGCTGCATATCCGCCAATATTACGCCGACTGGTTCGGCGAGCATCCGGCCGAGCTGATGCTGGCCGCGAAGGCCAGCAGTTCCCGCCGCCGCTGCTGACCCGCGAGAGCTCCGAGACCCGGTTCAAGCGGCTGGTCGACCTGCTGCGCGTCCACGCCGATTTCGCCGTCGCCGGGGTCAAGTCGCACCTTGCCTCGCCCGAGGACCGGATCGCCAAATTCGTCGTGCCCGGGCGCCTTCGCCGGCACCGATTATTTCTCCGGGCAATTCCGCTGCCGCGAGGACGAGGCGGTGCTGATCGAGATCGACAAGCCCGACTGCGAATACTGGAACGTCGAGCTGGCCCAGCTGCAATGGGAGCCGGGCGACTATTGGGCGCGGCTGGTCAATTACAACCTGAAACAGGTGCATTACGAGAAGGACGGCACGGTGCGTTTCGTCGCCTGCTGGAAGGATCCGGGCCTGCCCAACTGGTTCGACGTCTCGGGCCGGGTGCTGCACCTCATCGGCTTCCGGTTCTTCGAGACGAAGCAAGGAGCAGGCGCGAACCGCGAGTCCGGACGGTGAAGCTGGCCGATCTGGACCGGCACATCTCTCCGGACATGCCGCGCATCTCGCGCAACGAGCGCCAGGCGCAGATGGAAGCCCGGCTGATCTCGGTATACCGGCGGCGGTTCAATGATTTTTGAAAGCACTTCGCAAATGGATGAACTAGCCCGCCTCAAACAGGCCTTCACGCTCGAACCCCTGCTCGACGCAGCCTTCAAGGAATCCGGCACCGGCGCCAGGCACTTTCGCGACACCGCCTTCATTCCCAACCTTCAGCGCGTGCTGGAAATCCCCAGCAACATCCCGATCTCCCAGACCGGCCTCCAGATCATGCTGGTCAACTCGACCCGCTTTCTGGTCAACCGGCTGCGCTGGGAAGCCGACGTCGCCAGGCACCCCGAAATCCTCGACGAGGACGTGGACGATCCGATCGTCGTGCTCGGCCTGCCGCGCAGCGGCACGACCAAGCTGCAGCGCTTCCTCTCCGCCGATCCCAGTCTCCAGGCGACGCCCGCCTGGGCGATGTGGAACCCGGCGCCCTTCCCCGGCGAACAGCGCGGCGATCCCACGCCGCGCCGCCAATGGGCCGCGGCGATGATGAACGCGGTGACCAACACCGGCGAGACCTACCAGAAGATGCACGAGTTCGCCGCCGACGAGGCCGAGGAATCGAGCTTCATCCCGATCGCCAATTTCGACAGCTTCGGCCAGTTCATCACCGCGCCCGACTATTCATACCTCGAATGGTTCCGCTCGCGCAGCCGGGCGCCCTCGCAGGCTTACCTCAAGCAGATGCTCAAGTACCTGCAGTGGCAGCAGGGCGGCAGACGCGGCCCGTGGCTGCTCAAGAACCCGTGCAACACCGGCGAATTCCTCGAAGTTCTCGAAGTCTTCCCCAAGGCCACTTTCGTGATCTCGCGGCGCGACATCTACAAGACCATGGGCTCGTCCATGCGGATGGGCACGGAAATCCTGCAGAACACCTTCGATCCGCTCGATCCGAAATTCGTCGGCCAGTACACCGTCGATATCTGGGCCTACGAGACCAAACGCTATCTGCAGCAGCTCAAGGACAAAGGGCCGCGAAGTTCGGCTGCTGGAAGCGGACTACAACGTCTGCGTCAGCGACGGCCTTTCACGTCGCGCGCGATCTCTACGATCTCGCCGGCCTGCCCTGGACCCAGCGAAGGCGAAGCGGCGATGCGGCAGTGGGACGTGGACAATCCCCGCCACAAGCTCGGCTCCTACGGCTACGCGCTCGAGGATTACGGCTGGAGCGAGGAGAAGATCGCCGAAGCTTTCGGCCCGGTCGCCGAGGATTGGCGCGGGCGTTAGAACCGGATGCGGATGCAGGCCGCGCGGACTTGCGGCGCAAGGCTGTCGAAACCGGGCGCTACGAGGGCGGACTCAAAGCATTTGGGTCCGTGCGGCGCGCGGGCGCTGACCGCGACCACGATCGCCGAAAACGCCAGGGCCGCGCAAGGCAGGGCGAGCGTCAGGGGTCTTGACACCCATACCTGCCTTGCGCGGTGATTCAGCGACTGCTCCGTCATGGCATCCAGCCTCGCCTGGCGGGGTTAATTCCGCCTCACGATGTGCGGTTCGCGGGCATGGTGCGCCAGGTAAGCATATCCGTTGATGCTGTTACCGACATGCCCTCACGCTCACAGCTTGCCGCAGACCGCCATGCCCACATTCACCCACAGCGCCAGCATGCACAGCACGCCGATGACGAAAGCGCCGCCGCGCAGGTTTGTGGTGTTGCTGGTGAGGTGCACCGCGCTCTGCACCAGCCGCGCGGCGACATAGGCCCAGGCGAAAATCAGCGTCCACTGGCCGACCGCGCCAAGCGCGAAAGCCGTCAGACAGGCAGGATAGAATAGCACCGGCAGCTCGAACATGTTGGCATAGTGCCTGATGCCGACCACCGTCGCTTCGGGTTCGGGCGCGCCGAGATGCGCTTTGTAGTATTCGACCGGATGACCGCCTTTCACCGCCGCCGCGCGGCCTGTGGCCATGCGAACGAAAGCAACGAAAGTCAGCGCGACGATGACCAGCATCGGCACGAAGATGGCGGCCTGGTTGGCTGCATTGAACATGATCGTTCCCCCTCCTCAGGAGTCCGCCGGCGCCGGCAGGGCGCGAGCACGGCGGAGAATGCCGAGGATTTCCGGAGAGGCAAGTGTTTAGCGCCGGCAGGGCGGCACACCGCCTACACCCCGCCGCCGCATTAGCGGGCGACAAGCGCGGCGCTTGCTGCTAGGGCCGCGCCATCGTGTGCATCCGCTTTCGTAAGCGCGCGCGGCTGAGAGACATTGTGCGCTCCCGCTTACCGGCAGGAGCAGCGCCATGGACCTCAACGAACTGCACTTCCGCCACCAGATCGCGCTGATGCGCGCGGCCTGCACCCGCAGCCGTGGCGAGCGCGACCGGCAGAACGTCGCCGCCGACGGCTATGCTTCGCGCATCGGCCTGATCCAGCGCCGCGGCGGCGCGCTGGCCGCGCCGCTATCGCCGGTGTCGGGTCAGGAGTTGGCCGCATGAGCCGGGCGATGAACCTCGACCTCGCCGAGGCCGATGTCATGGCCAGCTGCAAGAGCGCGGGCGTCGCGGTGAGCGCGATCGAAACCCTGCCCACCGGCGGCACGCACCTGGTCTGCGTCACCGCCGAAGGCGCCGGAGAGATGCGCCACAAGCTGAAGAAACACGTGATCGAAGGCCGGGTGCGCCGCTACGCCTTCTACAACCCGCGCCCGCCGTGGTGAGTGTGTGAGCTAGACCTTCGGCGCGATCGCCACGCCCTTTTGCGAGGGGTTGGACGCATTCTGCTTTTTCGGCTTTTCCGCCTTGGGCTTGCGCGCTTCCCTGTTCGATTTCTTCTGACCCTTGGCCATGGGCGTTTCCTTCAAGGGCGGGTGCCCTTGCGAGGAGCTAGGCGCTGGGATGGGGAATAGCGAGGGGAATGTGGCGATGGCCGGACCTCGCGACCCAAATGCCACGGACCCCGTCCCGCACGAGGCGGGACGGGGTCCTGTATGGGGAATCTGACCCCAAAGGCCTTGTTAGGCCGCGAGCTTCCTCAGCACATAGTGGAGGATGCCGCCATTCATAAAATACTCCACTTCGTTGGCCGTGTCGATGCGGCAAAGCGCGGTGAAGGTGAATTTCGTTCCGTCCTTGCGGGTGACTTCGACCGTCACGTCCTGGCGCGGCTTGAGGCTGGCGACGCCGAGGATGGTGAAGCTGCAATCGCCGTCTAGCCCCAGCGTCTCGCGGGTCTCGCCGTCCTTGAACTGCAACGGCAGCACGCCCATGCCGACCAGGTTGCTGCGGTGGATGCGCTCGAAGCTCTCGACGATCACCGCGCGCACGCCGAGCAGCATGGTGCCCTTGGCCGCCCAGTCGCGCGAGCTTCCGGTGCCGTATTCCTTGCCGGCGACGATGACAGTCGGCGTGCCTTCCGCCTTGTGCTGCATCGCGACGTCGTAGATCGGCTCGGGCGAACCGTTACCAAAGCGGCTCATGCCGCCCTCGACGCCGGGGACCATCTCGTTCTTGATGCGGATATTGGCGAAAGTGCCGCGCATCATCACTTCGTGGTGGCCGCGCCGCGCGCCGTAGCTGTTGAAATCGGCCTTGGCGACCTGGTGCTCCATCAGCCACTTGCCCGCCGGGCTGTCGGCCTTGATGTTGCCGGCGGGCGAGATGTGGTCGGTGGTGATCGAATCGCCGAGGATGGCGAGCGGCCTGGCCTCAACGATGTCGGTGACCGGCGCCGGGGTCATGCTCATGCCCTCGAAGTAGGGCGGGTTGGCGACATAGGTGCTGCCCGCGCGCCATTTATAGGTTTCCGAGCCCGTCACATCGATCGCCTGCCAGTGCTTGTCGCCCTTGTAGACGTCGGCATAGCGCGCCTGGAACATGGCGCGGTCCATGCAAGTCGCCATGGTGCTGGCGACCTCTTCATTGGTCGGCCAGATATCCTTGAGGTAGACGTCTTGGCCCGCGCTGCCCTTGCCGATCGGCGTGGTGACGAAATCCTCGATCACCGTGCCCTTGAGCGCATAGGCCACCACCAGCGGCGGCGAGGCGAGGAAGTTGGCGCGCACGTCGGGCGAAACGCGGCCCTCGAAATTGCGGTTGCCCGAGATCACGGCGGCGGCGACCAGGCCGTTGTCGTTGATCGCCTTGCTGATCGGTTCGGCCAGCGGGCCGCTATTGCCGATGCAGGTGGTGCAGCCATAGCCGACCAGGTTGAAGCCGATGTTGTCGAGGTGCTTGCTGAGGCCCGCCTTGTCGAGATAGTCGGTGACGACCTGGCTGCCGGGCGCGAGGCTGGTCTTGACCCAGGGCTTGGGCCTGAGGCCCAGCTCGTCGGCCTTCTTGGCGACGAGACCGGCGGCGACCAGCACGCCCGGGTTGGAGGTGTTGGTGCAGCTGGTGATCGCGGCGATGACGACGTCACCGTCGCCGATGTCGTGGTCGCGGCCCTCGACCGGCACGCGCGCTTGTGCCTTCTTGTAGGTCTCGGCCATGTCCTTGTTGAACACGTCGTCGACGTCGGGCAGCGAGACCCGGTCCTGCGGGCGCTTGGGTCCGGCGAGGGAAGGCACGACGCTGCCAAGGTCCAGTTCGAGCGTCGAGGAGAAGATGGGCTCGATCGCCGGATCGATCCAGAAGCCCTGCTCCCTGGCATAGGCTTCGACCAGCGCGATCTGCGCTTCCTCGCGGCCAGTGAGGCGCAGGTAGTCAAGCGTCTTGTCGTCGATGCCGAAGAAACCGCAGGTCGCGCCGTATTCAGGCGCCATGTTGGCCAGCGTCGCGCGGTCGGCCAGCGTCAGCGCGGCGAGTCCCGGGCCGTAATATTCGACAAAGCGGCCGACCACGCCGTGCTTGCGCAGCATATTGGTGCAAGTCAGCACCAGGTCGGTCGCGGTGACGCCCTCGGACAGGCGCCCGGTCAGCTTGAAGCCAGCCACTTCGGGAATCAGCATCGAAACCGGCTGGCCGAGCATCGCCGCTTCCGCCTCGATTCCCCCCACGCCCCAGCCGAGCACGCCAAGGCCGTTGATCATCGTCGTGTGGCTGTCGGTGCCGACGCAGGTGTCGGGATAGGCGACCGTCGCACCCGAAGGATCGGTGCTGGTCCAGACGGTCTGGGCGATGTTCTCGAGGTTCACCTGATGGCAGATGCCGGTGCCCGGCGGCACCGCGTAGAAATTGTCGAGGCTCTTCGAACCCCATTTGAGGAAGTCGTAGCGCTCCATGTTGCGCTGGTATTCGATCTCGACATTTTCCTCGAAGGCCTTGGGATGGCCGAATTCGTCGACCATCACCGAGTGATCGATGACCAGGTTGACCGGAACCAGCGGATTGATCTTGGAAGTATCGCCGCCGAGCGTGGCGATGGCGTCGCGCATGGCGGCGAGGTCGACCACGCAGGGCACGCCGGTGAAATCCTGGAGCAGCACGCGGGCCGGGCGGTACTGGATCTCGTTCGACAACTCGCTGGGGTTCTTCTGCCAGTCGGCGATCGCCTGAATGTCCTGGGTCGAGACGGTGAAGCCGCCGTCCTCGAAACGCAGCAGGTTTTCGAGCAGGACTTTCATGCTGAACGGCAGCCGCGAAATGTCGCCGATCTTCGCCGCCGCTTTCTTCAGCGAGTAGTAAGCGTAGTCCTTGCCGCCCACTTTGAGCGTGCTGCGCGTGCCGAGCGTGTCCTGTCCGACCTGAGTCATGTGGCCAAATTCCCCGATGCTGTGTGAACCCCCGCAGTTACACCTATGCTGCACTGCGGAAGGCTTCTTCGTCGCGCCGCCGATGCGCGGAGAATGGGGCTAGGTCAAGTGTCAGAGCGCGGTCTGTACGGTGCGCTGGCGCGCGGCGATCCAGCAGCCCGCCACGATCAGCAGGGCCCCGCCGACGATCGCCGGGGTCACCCGCTCGCCGAAGTACAGCCAGCCGAACAGCGCCGCCCAGAGGAAGCCGGTATATTCGGTCGGCACCAGCACTTGCGCCTCGGCCCGCGCATAGGCCCAGGACAGCAGCAGCAGCGCGGTCACCGCCAGCCCCGCCGCCAGCGCGATAATGGCGAGCGAGCCCGGCGCGGGCCAGACCAGCAGCCACGGCGCGGCGGTCAGCAGCATCAGCGGCGGTGAACAGGTTCTGGAACAGCGCGATCTCGATCGGCCGGGCGAGCAGCGCCTGGCGCCGTTGCAGCACGAGATTAAGCGCATAGAACATCGCCGAGGCGAGCACCGCCATCAGTCCCAGCATGGCATCGCGCGAATAGTCGCCCTCGCCGAACCGCGCATAGCCGATCAGCAGGACACCGCCGATGCCGAGCATCGAGGCTCCGATGGCGGAAGGCCGGATCACTTCGCCGAGCATCACCGCCGCCAGATAGAGCGCGAACAACGGCGCGATGAACGAAAGCGCGATCGATTCGCCGAGCGGCAGGCGGACGACGCCGTAGAAGAACAGCGGCGCCATGCAGGCGACGACAGCCGATCGCAGCAGATGCACCTTGAGCGCGGACCCCCGCGGAAGCGCGCCCCGGCTCGCGAGCCAGGGCAGCAGCATCAGGCCGCCGCCGATGAAATTGCGAATCAGCAGCGCGCTGTAGACGCCTGCCTCGATCGAGGCCTGCTTCATCGTCGCATCCATCGCGCTGAACACCGCCACCCCGGCGCCGGCCGCGAGGATCGGTGCGATCGGGTGCTTATGATCCATTCTCCACCGCTTAGGGCTGTTGCGCGCTTGCGTCACCCCGCGCGGCGATTCATCCTATGGCAACCATCCATGCTTGATGGCTTAATGGCCGAAACAGGCAGATTCACATTTGCGCCGGCGGATTGTCCGCAGCGCCAAGCAAGAAGCAGTACGAAAGATGAGCCAGGGGAACAAAGCTCGGTCGACATTCGGCGGCATCGCGATTATCGCGGCGCTGGCGGCGTTGACCGCGAGTGGATGGGCAGCGCCGGCACGAGCGGCGCCGCCGCCGGAGAGCATCCTGCCGCCGCCCGCCCCCGCCGCGCCTTCGGCAACGCCCGCCCCTGGGGCAAAGCCCTCGGCGGCCCCAGTGCCCGCAGGTCCTCCCGCACCGGTAGCCGTTCCGCCCGGACCGCCGCCTCCTCCGCCCCCGCCGCCGCCGCCGCCCGATCCGGTCATGCCCTGGTCGCTCGGCGATGCTCGCGCCCTCCTCGGCATGATCGAACTTATCGATGAAGAGGGGCTGATACCCGCCGACTACAAGCTGGAGGAACTGCGCGCGGCAGTCGCGGGCGGACCCGGCTCGGCTTTGGATGAAGTGGCGAGCAAGAGCTTCGTCTGGCTCGCCGAGGATTTGCGCGACGGCCGCACGCCGATGACCGCGCGGCAACAGTGGTTCGTCGTCGATCCCGATGTCGATACCAATCCGACCGCCAGCCTGATGGCGAAGGCGCTCGATGCCCACGACGTGCCGGGCGTGCTCGCGGGCCTGGCGCCGACCTATCCCGACTATCAGGTGCTGAAAGCGGCGCTAGCGGCAACCCCCAGGGCGCAGACGGCAAAGCGCAAGCTCATCGCCGCCAACATGGATCGCTGGCGCTGGCTGCCGCAGGAACTGGGCGTGCTGTTCCTGATCACCAACGTTCCCGAATTCCAGTTGCGGCTGGCGACCAACAACAAGATCGTGCGCACCTATCGCACCATCGTCGGCAAGCCCGGCAAGACGGCGACACCGCAACTGGCCGCGCAGGTCGAGAACGTGGTGTTCAACCCGACCTGGACGGTGCCGCAATCGATCGTCGTCGGCGAGGGGCTGGGTCCGCGCCTGCTCGCCAATCCCGCCTCGGCCCGCCGCCAGGGTTACGCGGTCAGCCGCGCGAAGAACGGCGTCATCACCGTGGTGCAGCAGCCGGGGCCGAACAATTCGCTGGGCCTGATGAAGATCGACATGCCCAATCCGCACGCGATCTATCTGCACGATACGCCCAGCCGCGGCCTGTTCAACACGGTGAACCGGGCCTACAGCCACGGCTGCGTGCGCACCGAACGCGCGCAGGAACTGGGCATGACCATGGCGATCCTCGGCGCCGATCTGACGCCCGAACAGGGCGTCGAGCATGCGCTTTCGGGCAAATACACCAAAGTGCCGATGACCAAGACCTTCCCGGTCTACATCACCTATTTCACCATGGCGCAGGACATTACCGGAAAGCTGAGCGCGTTCAACGATATCTACGGCCGCGACGTGCCGCTGCTCGCCAGCTTCGCCAAGCCGCGCGAGCCCAAGACCGGGCAGCGCACCAGCACCGAGGCGATCATCAAACTGGACAATCCGCTGTAGGGTGTTTGGACAAATCCCCGGCTGAATGATTGTCGGCTATCGGCAAGCGTCGAAATGCGCTGAAAGGCGGATTTCGGGTGGAAAAGAGACACCCGCCCAACTCAATTGGGCATTCTGGAAGGAAGAGCAACGCGACCGTTCGAGAGCGGCAATAGGCCAGACTTGAGCACGACAGGTGTGTCGAGAAAGACAAGCTTTGATGATGCTAATTGCATAAGTCTTACACGCCCTCGAAACGAACCATGCGGCCATCCCTTTTGACCCTCAGACGCCCAGTTTGGAAATGGTCCAACTATAGGGTCAGCAAGGACCATGGCCGCGTTCGAACACGCCTCACCAGTGACTAACCGCAGCTCAATATCCGGCGACCTGAAGGCCGAAAACTCGATGAGGCGGCCATTGTAGCGTTCCGGGCTCTTAAGAACGTCGCAGACATCGACTATTATTGGCTCCGTACCTTCGCCTCGGTCGCAAGCGCTGCCAAACAACAACAAGACGATAACAGAAGACAAGCGTTGAAGTCGCATCATCACGCCATGTCATGACAAAACAATGTCTGCAATGCGGGACGGATCCGGAAGTCCGCTTTTGGGTCTCTTGGGAGGATGAAACGCGCCCCAGGGGAGGCGCGAACCGTTCGGCTCGGCGCTTCTTTGCAGCTCAGATCAAACTGATCCGGTCCGCGTAGAGCAGGCGGCCGCCGGACAGGTGCCACAGCGCCTCATTGAAATCGGTCATCGACATGGCGAAGCAGCCTTCGCTGCGGCCGATCTTGCCCCATTGGCCAATCATCGCGGGATCGACGTAGTGGGCTGGATGCATGACAATCGCGCGGTCGAGCGCGTTGTAATTGTCGGCGTCCATGCCCTCAAGCCGGATCGAGGTGCCGTACTTGCCCTTGTACCACTCGCACGTGAGATAGGCCCCGCGCGACGTAGCTTCGGAACCCGGGTAATTCGAGAAATACTTGAGCCAGCCGTCATGCTGCGGGTCCGATCCGCGGCCATGGGCAACCAGGAAGGAGCGGACCGCGCCGTTTTCCATGTTGACAAAGTGCAGCCTCGGCAGCGACGAGGGCCGGGCGAAATCGGCGATGCCGACCAGGTCCTTGCGCCAGACTTTCGCGCCGGCGCGCTCAAGTTCGCGCTTGGCGACTTCGAACAATCGCCGCTCGTAAACCGGGTTGACGGCGGGCTGCACCGGCGCCGGGGCGGGCGCAACGTCGGGAGCCGGAACCGGCGCGGCCGGCGGCTGGGTGAAGGCCTTGTCGAAGTTTTCGGCGAGCGGATCGGCAAAGGCGCGTGACGGCAAAGCCAGCGCCGCCCCGGCGGCCAGCCCCCCTTTGATCAGGTCGCGACGCTTCATGCACTTGTCCATCCTTGGCAAAATACGCGCTTGCCGGGGGATTCGCGATTAATATCGTGGTTAATTGCGGCGAAACGCTCCGCGCGAGAGATGAAACGGTGAGTCTCGCCATTCGGCATTCGCGCTTTGCCATGTCCGGCAAGCTGGGCTAGGGCGCCGCGCAATGGACGCCGAACCCGCCAGCGAGCCCGCTTCCCCCGCAGCCGAAGCCAAACCCGGTCGCAGCCTCGGCCCGCTGAGGATGATCTGGACCGCCGCCTTGGCCTATCCCGGACGGCTTGCGACAGCGGGCGCGGCGCTGGTCGTCACGGCATCGGCGACGCTCGGGTTTCCCGCGGCGATCAAGCTGATCATCGATCGCGGCTTTGCCCAGGGCGGCCAGCCCGACGACATCGCGCGCTGGTTCCAGTACCTCATGCTGCTGGTGGTGGTTCTGGCCCTGGGCACGGCGGTGCGCTTCTATGCGGTGTCATGGCTGGGCGAGCGGGTGGTCGCCGATGTGCGCCTCGCCGTGCAGCGCAACCTGTTGCGGCTCGCGCCCGGCTTTTTCGAACAGAACAGCCCGCGCGAAATCTCCTCGCGGATGACGTCCGATACGGCGCTGATCGAACAGGTGGTCGGGACCACGGTTTCTGTGGCGCTGCGCAATGCGATCACGGCGGTCGGCGGCATCGCCTATCTGTTTTTCCTGCAACCCAGGCTGACGCTGTGGCTGTTCGGCGGCATTCTGTGCGTCGTGGTGCCGATCACCCTGTTCGGACGGCATTTGCGCAAGGTGTCGCGAACCAGCCAGGACCGGGTCGCCGAAATCGGTTCGCTGGTTTCCGAAGTGCTCGGAGCGGTGAAGATCGTCCAGGCGTTCAATCAGGAACCGCGCGAGCAAGAACGCTTCCGCGCGAGCGTCGAGCGCACTTTCGCCACCGCAAAACGGCGGATCATGATCCGCTCGGCGATGACATCGGTGGTCATGCTGCTGGTGTTCGGCGCGATCACGCTGTTGATGTGGCGCGGCGCGATCGGCGTGGCGTCGGGCGCGATCTCGGGCGGCACCATCGGGGCTTTCGTCTTCGCCGGCGTTCTGGTCGCGGGCGCGCTTGGTTCGCTTAGCGAAGTCTACGGCGATCTGGTGCGCGCCGCCGGCGCGGCCTCGCGGCTGAGCGAGCTGCTCAACGAACGGCCCGCGATCGCCCCGCCGGAACGCCCGGTGGCCCTGCCCGAACCGCCGCGCGGCCAGCTGACTTTCGAGCACGTCACCTTCCGCTATCCCTCGCGGCCGGAAGTGGCCGCGCTCGCGGACTTTTCGCTGAAGGTGGAGCCGGGCGAGACCATCGCCATCGTCGGGCCTTCCGGCGCGGGCAAATCGACGCTGTTCCAGCTGGCCGAGCGGTTCTACGATCCGCAGGCCGGGACGATCAAGCTCGACGGGGTGCCGCTGACCTCGGCCGATCCCGCCGACGTGCGCCGCCGCTTCGCGCTGGTCCCGCAGGAGGGCATTCTGTTCGCCGCCGATGCCCGCGACAATCTGCGCTACGGCAACTGGCCGGCGAGCGATGAGCAGATCTGGCAGGCGGCGCGCGCGGCCAATGCCGAAAGTTTCTTGCGCGAACTGCCCCAGGGCCTCGACACCTTCCTTGGCGAGGACGGCGCGCGGCTTTCGGGCGGTCAGCGCCAGCGCATCGCCATCGCCCGCGCGCTGCTGCGCGATGCGCCGGTGCTGCTGCTCGACGAAGCCACCAGCGCGCTCGATGCGGAGAGCGAGGCGCTGGTTCAGGAAGCGCTCGAGCATCTGATGGAGAGCCGCACGACCCTGGTCATCGCCCACCGCCTCGCCACCGTGCGCAAGGCCGACCGCATTGTTGTCATGGACAAGGGCCGCATCGTCGAGGAAGGGACTCACGAGTCGCTGGGCCGCGCCGGCGGCCTCTACGCGCGACTCGCCTCGCTGCAATTCGACGAACGGGCGATCCAGGCCGCCGAATGAGGTTTTCCGCCGGCCTGTCCAGAACTAGTGCGCAGTGGATACAGCTGTAACCGGATTGCAGGCTGCCCGAAGAACACAAAGGGACTCGCAGATCATGCCGATATCCGTGCCGCGGCGACTTGCCGCGTCAATAGTCTCCGTTTCGCTGATCGCGCTGGCCATTGTCCCGCCAGCCACCGCCAAACCTGCCGCCAAGCCCGGCGCCAGACATGCCGCGCATCGCCCTGCTCCGGCCGTGCGGGGGGAATGGGGCCAGTTCGGCGTCGAGACCCAATACATCGACAGCACCGCCAAGCCCGGCGACGATTTCGATCGCTACGTCAACGGCAAGTGGAACGACAGTTACGAGATGCCCGCCGACAAGGCGCGGGTGGGATCGTTCAGCGTGCTGACCGACCTTTCGGAGGAACGGCTGAGGCGCATTCTCGCCGAACTGACCGCCCGGCGGCACCGTCCGGGGACGCCGCAAGCGCGTGTCGCCGCCGCCTACAACGCCTACATGGACAGCGGCGGGATCGAAAAGGCCGGGCTGTCCCCGGCCCAGCCCTATCTCGACCGAATCAAGGCGGCGAAGACCAGCGACGATCTTGTCGCCTTGTTCGCTTCTCCCGGGTTTGCCTCGCCGGTCGGCTTTTTCGTCGATGCCGACGAGAAGCAGAGCGACCGCTATGTGCTGTACATTGGCCAGGACGGCCTCGGTTTGCCCGACCGCGACTACTATCTGGTCGCTAGCGACCGCTACAAGGGCATCCGCGCCAAATACGTCGATCTCTTGACTCTGCTGCTTGGCAAGGCGGGGTTCCAGGACGCGCGCGGTTCGGCGCAAGCCGTGCTTGCGCTGGAAACCGACATGGCCCGCGCGATGTGGGATCGCACCATCGAGCGCAACCGCGACCTTACCTACAACAAACTCGCCCGCGGCGAACTCGACGCGCTCGATCCTGCGGGCAAGCTGGGCAAGGCGCTGAACCAGCTCGGCATCGGTTCGATCGGCGAGGCGATCGTCCGGCAGCTGCCGCCAACTGCCGAAGAACGCGCCGCGGCCAGGCTCGGACCGGAGGATGCCGGCAAGCTCGGCGGCGGCGTGCCCGCGACGCTCAAGTTGATCGACGAAAAGCCGCTGGCGGTCTGGCAGGCCTGGCTCACCGCGCATTTCCTCTCGGGCCACGCGGCTTTCCTGCCCAAGGACATCGACGACGCGAAGTTCGCCTTCTTCGGCACCGAGCTCAGCGGCCAGCCCAGACAGCGCGATCGCTGGAAACGGGGAATCACCGCGGTGGAGGGCCAGATCGGCGAGTTGCTCGGCCAGGTCTATGCCCAGCGCTATTTCCCGGCGCCCAACAAGGCGGCGATGGCCGATCTCGTCGGCAACTTGCGCAAGGCGATGGCGGCCAACCTCGCCGGGCTCGAATGGATGGGCGCCGATACCCGCAAGGAAGCCGAAGCCAAGCTCGACCTGTTCACCCCGAAGATCGGAGCGCCGGTGTCCTACAAGACCTATGACGGCCTGGAGGTGACGGCGGCGACGCCGCTCGCCAACCAGCTTTCGGCGGAAAAATGGATCCTCGGCGACCAGTTGCGGCGGCTGGGCAAGCCGGTCGACAAGGCCGAGTGGTACATGCTGCCGCAGACGGTCAACGCCTATTACAATCCGACCTTCAACGAGATCGTCTTCCCCGCGGCGATCCTGCAGCCGCCGTTCTTCAACCTTTCGGCCGATCCGGCGGTGAACTATGGCGCGATCGGCGCGGTGATCGGCCACGAGATGGGCCACGGCTTCGACGATCAGGGCGCCAAGAGCGACGGCAAGGGCAATCTGCGTGACTGGTGGACGCCTGCCGACAAGCAGGCCTTCGAGGCGCTGACCAGCAAGCTCGCCGAACAGTACGGCACTTTTTGCCCGTTCGATGAGGGCAAGACCTGCGTCAACGGCAAGCTGACCCTGGGCGAGAACATCGGCGATGTCGGCGGGCTGAGCCTGGCCTACCGGGCCTACAAGATGTCGCTGAATGGCAAGCCCGCACCCGTGATCGCGGGCACCACCGGTGACCAGCGCTTTTTCATGGCCTGGGCGCAGGTCTGGCGGAGCAAGGCGCGCGAACCGGCCGCCCGCCAGCTGCTGGTGGTCGATCCGCACGCGCCGCCCAAATACCGGATCAACGGCGTGGTCCGCAATTTCGACGAATGGTACGCCGCCTTCGACGTCAAGCCGGGCGACAAGCTCTACCTGCCCCCCGAAATGCGCGTGCGCATCTGGTGATAATCGTATCGGGCATGCCCGGGCGGCTTGACTTGGACGCTCCCGCCGCCATCACCGCCGCCCCATGGGCCTGACACTCACCGCCATCCTGCTCGGCATCGTCGAGGGACTGACCGAATTCATCCCGGTCTCCTCGACCGGGCACTTGATCCTCGCCGCCGAAGTGTTCGGCTACGACGCGGATCAGTGGAAGGTGTTCAACGTCGTTATCCAGCTGGGCGCGATCCTGGCTGTGGTGGTGCAATATTGGCGCACCTTCTGGGCGGTGGGCTGGGGGCTCTTGCGGCTGGAAAAGGCGAGCTTCGCCTTTCTGCGCAACATCCTGCTCGGTTTCCTGCCCTCGGCGGTGCTGGGGCTCGCGCTCAAAGACTATATCGACATCATGCTCGGCAGCCCGATGGTTGTCGCCTGGGCGCTGATCGCCGGCGGCATCGCAATCCTCGCCATCGAGCGGGTCGCCAAGCCCGGACCCAAGAGCGGTGTTGCCCAGCTTCCCGCCCGTCAGGCCCTTGGCGTTGGCCTCTATCAGTGCATATCGATGATCCCCGGCGTCAGCCGCTCGGGCGCGACGATCATGGGGGCGCTGGCCATGGGGATCGAGCGGCGCACCGCGGCGGAATTCAGCTTCTTCCTCGCGGTGCCGACGATGATGGGGGCGACCACGCTCGAGCTGTGGGACAATCGCGACGCGCTGGCCGCCGGGCTGGGTCCGGTCGGCTGGAGCGAAATCGCGATCGGCTTCGCGGTGTCCTTCGTCGTCGCCCTCGTCGTGATCCGCGCCTTTGTCGCCTATGTCAGCCGCGCCGGCTTTGCGCCCTTCGCCTGGTACCGCATCGGCGCGGGCATTCTGGCCGTGGTGCTGCTGAGCCGGGCCTGACTCTGGAGAGGCGCACGATGAGCACGCTGAAGCGCAAGGAATACGAGGATCTGCTCGAGCCGCTCGAGCTGGAACTGGTCGCCATGGCGCGCTGGGCCGCGGCGACAGGCAAGCGCATCGTGGTCCTGTTTGAAGGGCGCGACACGGCGGGCAAGGGCGGCGCGATCAAGGCCGTGGCCGAACGGCTCGATCCGCGCCAGTGCCGCACCGTCGCCCTCTCCAAGCCGAGCGACAGCGACAAGAGCCAGTGGTACTTCCAGCGTTACGTCCCGCATCTGCCCGCAGCAGGGGAAATAGTCCTGTTCGATCGCAGCTGGTACAACCGCGCCGGGGTCGAGAAAGTCATGGGCTTTTGCACCGAAGCTCAGGTTCGGGCATTCCTCGCCCAGGTCCCGGTGTTCGAGAAGCTGCTGACGGACGACGGCATCGTGCTGTTCAAATACTGGCTGTCCTGCGATCAGGAACAACAGGAAGAGCGCTTCGCCGAGCGGCTGGCCGATCCGCTGAAGCGGTGGAAGCTCTCGCCCATCGATTTTGCCGCGCGCGAGAAATACGACGATTACACGAAAGCGCGCGAAGCCATGTTCGCGGCGACGCACAGCCCGCACGCCCCCTGGACCGTTGTCGACTTCAACGACCAGCGCCTTGGCCGGCTGACGCTGATCCGCGACCTGCTTGACCGGCTGCCCGATACCAGGGTCGATGCGCCCAAGATCGTGTTCCCGCCCCTGCCGCGCAAACCGGCGGAGGAGACGTTCGGCGTATTGCAACCGATCGAACCCTTTCGCGATTGAAGCGCGACGCGCCTTGACTTTGCGCTCTCCTTCGCCCAATGGCCGCACCCCTGAGGGGCGGCGAATTTCGCCGCTCTTGACCTTTGAGGGCCGCCCGCGGCCGGCATTAGAGAATTAGGACCTGAGCCATGGCGAAGCCCGCAACCGTCAAGATCCGGCTGGTATCCAGCGCCGACACCGGTTTCTTCTATGTGACCAAGAAGAACCCGCGCAACACCACCGAGAAGATGAGCTTCCGCAAATACGATCCCGTCGTGCGCAAGCACGTCGAGTTCAAGGAAGCCAAGATCAAGTAAGGTGGAATCAGGTTCAGTGCGCGTTCAACGCCACTGGTTCACCGGTCTTGGCATGAGACCTTCGCAAATATCCATCGTGAAATTCGTCGGCGCCGCCCTGTTGCCGGCGCTTGGCATCGGTGCGCCAATCGCACTAGCCCCGGCGACCGCGCAAGCGCCGCAGCCGGGTCAAATCGCCACGCCCGGGCCGCTCGGCGAAGCCGTCGCCGCCCTGCGCGGCATTTCCACGATGAAAGCCGATTTCACCCAGACCGACCGCAACGGACAGCGGGTGGGCGGCGTGCTCACGCTGAAGCGCCCGGGCCGGATCCGCTTCCAGTACGCCCCCGGCGTGCCGATGCTGATTGTCTCGGACGGCCGCGCACTGACGCTGATCGATTACGAAGTGCGCCAGGTGCAGCGCTGGCCGATCGGCAACAGCCCGCTCGGCGCGCTGCTCGATCCCAATCGCGACGTCGGGCGTTTCGGCAAATTGCAGACGACCGGCGATCCCGATGTCGTCAGCGTCGAGGTGCGCGACCGCGGCCATCCCGAGTACGGCGTGATCACGCTGGTCTTCGTGCGCAAGGGTTCGGCCCCCGGCGGGCTCGAGCTGGTGAGCTGGGTGGCGCTCGATTCGCAGAACAAGCGCACCACGATTCGCCTCTCCAACCACCGGTACGGAGTCGCGGTTTCCGACAACGACTTCCGGTGGAACGACCCCCGCCGCCCGGCTCGTCGATGACGGGCAACGTGTTGCCGCACGCCGTGCGGGCAATGCGACAAGCTGCGACACATTTGTGTGCGATGTTCACTTGGCAGCAAGCGAAAAGTCCCTAAATTGGTTTTCGACATCGAGGCCTGAGGCGGGTTTCCCCCCTGTTGCCCGCGCCTCCTGGTGGGTCCCGGTGTCAAAGCGTGACGAACGCACAAAGGAACCCTCGACCCTATGCCCCCGGGTCGAGGGTTTTTTGTGTGCTTTTTGTGCGTGGACCGGGGCCAGCAAGGCTGTCCCCGCACGGCACCGGCCCTCCCCCGACCCGGCCACCCAAAGCATACGATCTCGTTGGGAGGCCGGGGGGGGAGAGGGCCGGTGCCCAATAGCCGTGAGGCTGGAAAACAATCTCCAACGCACCTAAAGCCCCTCGCATGCTCTCCATCGCCACCTGGAACATCAACTCCGTCCGCCTGCGAATCGATCAGGTCGCCCGTTTTCTCACCGAGCAAGCGCCCGACGTGCTGTGCCTGCAGGAAATCAAGACCGTGGCGGACCTGTTCCCGCACCAAGCCTTCGAAGCCCTCGGCTACACCCACCGCGCGGTGCACGGGCAGAAAGGCTATCACGGCGTCGCCACGGTGAGCCGCATTCCGCTGCGCGAATATTCCCGGCACGACTGGCAGGACAACGGCGAGGCGCGCCATGTCGGGGTGGAGCTGCTGGGCGGCCGTGGCAGGGACTTGTGATCGAGAACGTCTACATTCCCGCCGGCGGCGACATTCCCGACCGCGCGGCGAACCCGAAGTTCGGCCAGAAGCTCGATTTCCTCGAACGCATGACTCGCTGGTCCGAAAAGCTCGACCGGCCGACGCTGCTGCTCGGCGATTTCAACATCGCGCCGCTGGAATGCGACGTCTACGACCACAAGGCGCTGCTCAAGGTGGTCAGCCACACGCCGGTCGAGGTCGAAACGCTGGGCGCCCTGCGCGACGCCCACGGCTGGGTCGATCTCGGCCGCAAGCATATCCCGACGCCGGAGCGCAACTGGTCGTGGTGGTCCTACCGCACCTACTGGCAGGGCAAGGACCGCGGGCGGCGGCTCGACCACATGTGGGCTTCCCCCGATCTGGCGGCGCAATCGCAGGCGCACCGGGTGGTCGAGGAGACCCGCGTCTGGGAGCAGTGCTCCGACCATGTGCCGCTGATCACGGAGTTCGATCTCCGATGAGCCCCGCCCGCCGGGTCGCCCTGGCGCTCGATGCGCTGCGCCATGGCTGGCCGATCCAGATCGACGGCGCGTTCGCGCTGCTTGCCGCGGAGACCGGCTTCGGCGAAGGCGTAACCGCCGACCGGATGCTGATATCCGCGGCGCGCGCCGCCACGCTCAAGCTCGCCAACCAGCGCGAGGCGGCCGAGCCCGATGCACCGGTGCTGATTCGCGGGGCCGAGCCGTTCGATCTCGACCATGCGCGGGCGCTGGCCGATCCGGCGCTCGATCTGGTCTATCCGATGAAGGGCCCGTTCGCGGCCGAGCATCTCGGCCACCGCGAGGCGGCGCGAGGCGGCGATGGAACTGGCGCGGCTGGCGGGCGTGCTGCCGGCCTTCCTGGTCGATCCCGCAGCCGCCCGGCGAGGCGCAGGCCGTCTCGCCGGGCGATCTCGCTGCCTGGAAGGATACGTCCGCGCTCGCCATCGCCACCCGCGCGCGTCTGCCGGTTTCGGCGAGCGAGGAGGCGGAAGTCGTCGCCTTCCGTTCGGCGAACGACATGCGCGAGCATCTGGCGCTGATCGTCGGCCAGCAGAACGGCGACCGCGCGCCGCTGGTGCGGCTCCACTCGGAATGCCTCACCGGCGACATCCTCGGCAGCCTCAAATGCGATTGCGGGCCGCAGCTCGATGCCGCGCTGGCGGCGATGGCTGACGAGGCGGCGGCGGGCGGCTGGGGCGTGCTGGTCTACTTGCGCCAGGAAGGCCGCGGCATCGGCCTGATCAACAAGCTGCGCGCCTATCGCCTGCAGGATCAGGGCTTCGATACGGTCGACGCCAACACCCGGCTGGGCTTGCCCGCCGAAGCGCGCGATTTTCCGGTCGCGGCGCGGATGCTGGCGCTGCTCGGGCGTGCGCGCAATCCGGCTGATTGACCAACAATCCGGCGAAAGTGGCGGCGCTCGAGGCCGAAGGCGTGGCGATCGCCGAGCGCGTGCCGCACAGCTGCCCGCCAATCCGCACAACGCCCGCTATCTCGCCACCAAGCGCGACCGGGCGGGGCATTTGCTGTGAGGGTTCAGCGCTTGTCCTGACGCTTGAGCCCTTCGCCCAAGCGCGTTGGTCCCGATCGCGATGCCGGTCGTCCGACCAGTTGGCGACGAAAGTGCTCTCGCGGCTGACGCCACGGGCGAAGCGGGCGTCGTTGTTTTCGACCACCAGGCCCGCCGAACTGTGGCCCCCGCCCTCCGCCGCGACGGCGATGAAGGCCGAATAGTTCTCCTTGTCGCGGCCCTGGACGAACCAGTTGCCGGCGATGCGGCCGGAAGCGCCGGCCGGCAGGTCGATCATGTAGTTGGTCGTCTTGCCGCCCGAGTCGTCGAAGCTGCAATCCTGCACGACGATGCGCGGGGCGCGGCTCTTGAGGTAATGGCCGCCGCGTCCCGCCTCGAAGCGGCTGCGGGTGACGCTGAGCGAGCCGTAGTCGCCGACATAGATCGAATGCGCGCAGCCGCCCGCGCCCTCGCAGGTGCCGAGCCGGGTGAAGGTCGATTTGTCGATCTTGATCGCACCGCTCTCGCCATTGGCGGTGAGCATGCCCTGCTGGCTGTCGCGGAACCATGTCTGCGAAATTTCGAGATCGCCCTTTTCAAGGCGGATGCCCGCGCCGTTGCCGTCGCTCACCGCCATATTGGCGAAGACCATGCCGTCGATCCGCGCCCGCCGTCCGCGCAGCACCAGCGCCGCCTTGCCCTCGCAGGTAACCCCGTCGAACACCGCCTGGCCGGGCGCGGCGGCGGTGTAGAGAATGTCGCCGCCTTCCTGGACCGCGCAGTCGGCGAAGCGGAACGAGGCGAAGCGGATGGTGCCCGATCCGTTGCCAATAGCGTTCACCGCGTCCTGCAGCCGGTCATAGCCGCGGCCGGACTCGACCACCGTGTAGGGCGAGGCCCGCTGCGCCGAGACAGTCTGGCCCGGCAGGGCGGCAAGCAAGAGCAGTGACGCAACAAGGGCGGGACGGGCAACAATTCGCATGGCGCACTCCAAAGTTGGCGGCACCATACCATCACGCAACTAGCTGGAAAACCGTGTTAACCCTGTTTCGGCTGGCGCTCGCTCCGGGCCAGCGGCCGCGCAGCAGGCTGGCCGCGTCAATCCGGACTTGAAATCGGAGCGAATCGGTCTTATCAACGATCTCGCGGACCGGGCCCCTCTGGCGCGGCGCTCTGGCCAATTGGCAGTGCGCGGCGTGATGTCGGACCGCATCGGATGTCGCCGATGCATTGGGTCCGGGTGCAATCCCCCATTCCCCCCCAGTGCCAGGGCCTAAGCGTCGGCGCATCCGATCGAACTCTAACTCTGTTCGATAGGGACTATCATGATGACTGATCCGTGTCTCCGCCTTCTGGAACGCCACCAGCGGCTCGATGAACGCCTGCGCCTGGCGCAGACACGGCGCTTTCCCGATCCATTCGAGATCGCGCGGCTCAAAAAGCTGAAATTCGCCATCAAGGACAGGATCGCCCGGCTGGCCAGCCCCCGCTCCGCCGTACACTGATCCTGCTCCGAGCGCCGGCGCGCTAGCAGAACGGCGCGCCGGCGCATTTTCCTGTTGCGAGTACCTGACATGGAATTTCTTTCGCCGACTGGCTGGGAACGCCGGTCTGGTTCTGGCTGGCCTTCGCCGGCATCGTCATCGCGCTCACCGCCTTCGACCTCGGCTTCCTGCACAAGGAAGACCGCGAGATGGGCATCGGCGAATCGCTGAAGCTTTCGGCCTTCTACATCGCCATCGCGCTCGCTTTCGGCGCGTGGGTCTGGGTCGCAGAAGGGCGCCGATCTGGGCATGAAGTATTATACCGGCTTCTTCATCGAAAAGGCGCTGTCGATCGACAATGTCTTCGTGATCAGCTTGATCTTCGCCTTCTTCGCCATCCCCGCGAAATACCAGTATCGCGCGCTGCTGTGGGGCATCATCGCGGTGATCGTGCTGCGCGGCATGATGATCGCGGGCGGCGCGGCGCTGGTCGCGGAGGCCTATTGGGTGCTCTATATCTTCGCCGCCTTCCTGATCGCGACCGGCGTCAAGATGCTGTTCGCCGGCGGATCAGCGCCCGGACATCGCCAAGAACCCGGTGGTGCGCTGGATTTCAACCCACATGCGCGTGACGCAAGGAACTCCACGGCGAGCGGTTTTTCGTGCAAGGTGCCGGACGTAAAGACCGGGCAAGCTGGTGCGCGCGGCGACCCCGCTGTTCCTGGCGCTGGTGGTGATCAACCTGGCCGACCTGGTCTTCGCGGTCGATTCGGTGCCGGCGATCTTCGCGATCACCACCGATACCTTCATCGTCTACACCTCGAACATCATGGCGATCCTGGGCCTGCGCGCGCTCTATTTCGCGCTGGCGGCGATGGTCCACCGCTTCCACTACCTGAAGTATGCGCTGGCGCTGGTGCTGGTGTTCATCGGCTCGAAGATCCTGGTCGCCGACTTCCTGCTGGGCGGCGCCAAGTTCCCGCCGGTGGCCAGCCTGGGCGTGACCTTTGTGCTGATCGCCGGCGGCATCGTCTGCTCGCTGTGGAAGACGCGCGGCGAGGCCGTCAATGACGCCGGATGACCGCCAGAAACGCCTCGCCATAGGCCTCCAGCTTGCGCGCGCCGACCCCGCCGATCTCGCCCAGCGCGGCGAGGCTGGCGGGGCGGCTCGCCGCCATTTCGCGCAGGGTCGAGTCGTGAAAGATCACATAGGGCGGAACCTGTGTCTCGGAGGCGAGCTCGCGGCGCAGTGCTTTCAGCGCATCGAATAGAGGATCGCCGACCGGATTGGCCCCGCCGCCCGTCCGCGCGCGCCGGCGTTTGCGTTCAGTGCGCGGCGCAATCGCGAGTTGCACGGCGACATCGCCCTTGAGGATCGCCCGGGCATCGCCGGCCAGCATCAGGCCGCCGTGCTCGGTCGGCGCGAGACTGCCGCGGGCCTGCAGCGCGCGCGACAGCGGGCGCAGCAGATGCGCCTCCTCGCCCGAAACGATGCCGAACACCGACAGCCGGTCATGCCCGCGCTGCGCCACCCGCTCGTCCGCCTGCCCGGTCAGCACTTTCTCGACATGGCCGAAGCCGAAGCTCTGCCCGGTGCGATAGACCGCCGAGAGCAGCTTTTGCGCGACCACGGTCGCATCGACGACGCCGGGCGCGTCGAGGCAGTTGTCGCAATTGCCACACTGGGCGGGCGGTTCCTCGCCGAAATGGCGCAGCAGCAAGGCGCGGCGGCATTCGTGGGTTTCGACCAGCTGCTGGATCGTCTGGAGCCGCGCCTGTTCCGCCCCGCGCCGCGCTTCCTCGACCTCGCCCAGCCGCTGGCGGGCGCGGGCGAAATCCTCCGCCGCCCACAGCATCAGCGCCACCGAAGCGTCGCCGTCGCGGCCGGCGCGGCCGGTCTCCTGGTAATAGGCCTCGATCGACTTGGGCACGCCGGCATGGGCGACGAAGCGCACGTCGGGCTTGTCGATGCCCATGCCGAACGCGATGGTCGCGACGATCACCATGTCTTCGCTGGCGACAAAGGCCGCCTGATTTGCGCCGCGCACCTCGGGCGGCAGACCGGCGTGATAGGGCAGCACCGGACGGCCGGTTCGCTCAGCGAGCTGTTCGGCGAGTTTTTCGACCAGCTTGCGGGTCGGCGCATAGACGATGCCGGGCCCCGGCTGCTCGGCCATCAGCAGCGCGATCTGCTTGGCGGCGTTCTCGCGGTGGCGCACGGCGTAGCGGATATTCGGCCGGTCGAACCCGGCGACGATCTCGCCCTCGGCCGGAATGCCGAGCTGCTCGAGAATGTCGGCGCGGGTATGGGCATCGGCGGTGGCGGTGAGCGCGAGCCGGGGCACTTCGGAATAGGCGTCCATCAGCGGGCGCAGCAGGCGGTAATCGGGACGGAAATCGTGGCCCCATTCGGAAACGCAGTGCGCCTCGTCGATGGCGAACAGGCAGATCGGCGCAGTCGACAGCAGCTCGCGGAAGTGCCCCTGCGAGGCCCGCTCGGGCGCGACATAGAGCAAGTCGAGCTCGCCCGCCCGGAACCGCTCGATTGTCTCCTCGCGGTCCATGTCGGCGCTGGTCAGTGTCGCCGCGCGGATGCCGTTGGCCAGCGCCGCGCGCAGCTGGTCGTGCATCAGCGCGATCAACGGCGAGATGACGATGCAGGTCCCCTGCTGCATCACCGCGGGCAGCTGATAGGTCAGCGATTTGCCCGCCCCGGTCGGCATCACCGCCAGCGTCGAGCGCCCGGCGAGCACACGCTCGACGACTTCGGCCTGCCTGCCGCGGAAGGCGGAGAAACCGAATGTGGCGTGAAGTACGTCGAGCGGATCGGCGACAGGCGGGGTTGCGAGCATCTGCATGGCAGGATGGCGCAATCTTTCGACTTTGTGGAGTGGGTTCGGGCAGTTTCCTGTGTTGAACGGCGCGCCGCCACCCGCGCCTTGCCTAGAAATCCATCGGCAGACCGATGTGCTTTTCCCATACCCTGTTGCGGTGGTCGATCAGGACCGGATCGACCGCGGCGGCGATTTCCGGCGTGATATAGCTATAGATCTGGCGCATGTCCGGCCCCATCGGGCACAATTCCTCCGGCAAGGGACCGACCAGCTGCGAAAAGCAGGCCCAGTAGATGTCGGGGGCCGAGAGTTGCTCGCCTACAAAATACTGCGATCCCTTCGCCTTCTGGTTGCGGAGTTGCCGGCCGAGCCCTTCGAGGATTGCGATCACCCGCTTGGTCGCACTCTCGGCGACGCCGTGGCGCACGCCATAGGCGCGGCTCATGAAGTCCTGGCCGTCACCAGCGCGCAGCGGCCGGTCCGGGTTCATCATCGACAGCCGCCGCTCCCAGCCGAAACCGCCGGGGCTGCAAATCTCCGCCGAAATGCCGAGCGCCATCATCCGGTCGATCTGGTCGGCGGGCAGCAGCGAGGGGCCTGAGCCCAGCCGTTCCGCCAGCATCAGGATCTCGATCCAGCCGGCGACACCCGGCTCGTCCTCGTAGACCGCGACCGGCGCGTTCCTGAATCCGGTCCATTCGACCAGTTCCTCGTTCGCCTGCATCATGTGCTGGCGCACCGGTGCAAAGGGGACACCCCGCGCCTTGAACACCGCCTTCGCCGCTTCGCCCCAGGGACCGCAGGTGCCCGCGCTCAGCGCCAGGCGCAGGCCGGGGAGTTTGCGCGCCTCGGCGACCGATACATATTCCATGGGGCATCTCTCCATCGTTCCGGACGCTTGCGACATTGCATGGCGGCGCGCCTGTGTTAGCATGGAGCATAGCAGACAATCGACCGGGAGAAAGACCGTGGCGGAAGCCGATATCGACATCAACCACACCATCGATGCCGAACCGCGCGTCGCCGACTATGTCGTCGATGCCGATGTGCATGTGACGCCGCCGCCCACGTTCTGGGCCGAATACCTCTCGCCCCAGTTCCGGGACCTCGCGCCGAAAATGGAGAGCGACGACGAGTTCGACTATGTCGTGTTTGAAGGCACGCGGCGGCCGGTCAACCTGATGCAATCGCAAGCCGGGCGAACGTTCGACAAATACAAGAACGCCGGCAAGCAAAGCGACATGCGCGCCGGCGGCTGGATGGTGCCGCAGCGGCTGGAGGACATGGACCGCGACGGCATCGACAAGGCGGTGGTGTTCGGCGGCGGCCCGCTCGGCACCGGCAATCTCGAACTCTATCTCGACAGCTTCGACGCGTTCAACCGCTGGCAGTCGGACTTCTGCAAGGATTCGGGCGGGCGCATGTTCGCCTGCGCCTATCTCACCACGGTCGATGTCGATCTCACCGTCAAGGGCATGCGCGACGCCAAGGCGCGCGGCGATGTCGCGGTCAACCTGCCGGCCTTCCCCCAGTCGCTCTCCCAGTTCTCCAAGGAAGGCGCTGTCTGGCAGGCGATGACCGGCGACCCGCAGGGCGAGCGGCAATACCGCGACGCCGAATTCGACAAGATCTGGTCGACCGCGGTCGAGCTCGACCTGCCGCTGACTTTCCACCTCGGCGCGCGCACCTCGCGCTTCAAGGACAAGACCAATTTTCTCTGCGACCTGCCGATGGGCAAGCCGGCGATGCTCGAGATGGTCAACATCCTGCTCTATTCGGGCGTGTTCGACCGCCATCCCAAACTGCGCATCGGCCTGATCGAGAGCGGCGTCGGCTGGATGCCCTGGGCCTGCGAATACATGGACCGCGCCTGGGAAATGCAGCGCCACTGGACCGGCGTGCCCAACAAGGAACGGCCGAGCTTCTATTTCGACCAGAACGTCTACGCCTCGTTCATCGAGGATCCGGTCGGCGTCGAGCTGCGCCACAAGTCGGGCTGCAAGAACATCATGTGGTCGTCGGACTATCCGCATTCGGAAACCACGTTCCCGCATTCGCACAAGGCGATCGCCCGCAACTTCAAGGGCGTGCCCAAGGCGGAAATGGACTGGATTTTGGCCGGGTGCGCGGAGAAGTTCTTCGGGCTGGGGTGAGGAGTGGCTAGCCGCACGCTGCTCTTCGTCGCCACCCGCAAGGGCGCGTGGATTTATCGCAGCGACGCCGCGCGGCGCGAATGGGTGTTCGACGGGCCGCATTTCTTCGGCCATGTCATTCACCACATGGTGCTCGATCCGCGCGACGGCAAAACCCTGCTGGCCGCCGCCAAGACCGGGCACCTTGGACCCACCGTGTTCCGCTCGACCGACTTCGGCAAAAACTGGAGCGAAGCCAAGGCCCCGCCGGCTTTCGCCAAGGCGGCCGAGGGCGAGGCCGCCCGCGCGGTCGATCACACCTTCTGGCTGACTCCCGGCCACGCCAGCGAACCGGGCGTGTGGTATGCCGGCACCAGCCCGCATGGCCTGTTTCGCAGCGAGGATGGCGGCGATAGCTGGCAGGGCGTCGCCGGGCTCAACGACGACCCTGCCTATCGCGCCTGGATGGGCGGCGAGCAGGACGGCACGCCCGATGGGCCCAAGCTGCATTCGGTGATCGTCGATCCGCGCGATGCCAGCCACATGTATCTCGGCATGTCGAGCGGCGGGGTGCACGAATCGCGCGATCGCGGGGCGAGCTGGGCGCCGCTGGTCGGCGGCATGGAAGTGGTCGATTTCCTCGATGCTTCGCACATCGAATATCACGATCCGCACTGTGTGCGGCTGTGCCCGAGCAATCCCGACCGGCTCTATCAGCAGAATCATTGCGGCATCTACCGGATCGACCGCCCGTCCAGCGAGTGGCGGCGGATCGGGCGGGCGATGCCGGCGGACGTCGGCGACATCGGCTTTCCGATGACGGTCCATCCGCGCGATGCCGACCGGGTCTGGACCTTTCCGATGGACGGCGCCGAAGTCTGGCCGCGCACCAGCCCCGGCGGCCGCCCGGCGGTCTACGCCACCGGCGATGGCGGCGAGACCTGGCAGCGGCTCGACCGGGGCATGCCGCGGGACAATGCCTGGTGGACGGTCTTGCGCCAGGCGATGTGCGCCGACCTCCACGATCCGGTGGGGCTCTATTTCGGCACCACCAGCGGCGCGCTGTGGGCCAGCGCCGACGAAGGCGGGAGCTGGTCTGCCATTGCCGAACACCTGCCGCAAATCTACGCCGTCGAAAGCGCGGTTGTGGCATGAAAGTGCAGATGCCGGGGGCCTTGCTGTCGTACACCGGGGCGGCCGAAGTCGAGGCCGAGGGCGGCACTCTCGCCGAGCTGTTCGCCGATCTCGACGCCCGCTATCCCGGCTTGCGATTCCGGGTGATCGACGAGCAGGACCGCTTCCGGCCCAACATGCGCTGCTTCGTCAATGGTGTTCAGACTTTCGACCTGGGCCTGGCGCTGGACAGGCGCGACGAAGTCACCGTGATCCAGGCGCTGAGAGGGGGCTGAGCGGAACCAAAGTACCGCTCCTCACTATTTGCACGGTCCAATCACTCTGATAGCATCCGCCACGAGACTCCCCCAATGGGAGCCATGACAGGAGAGAGAACCATGGCCGAAGCAGACGCCATCAACGCCAACCGCGAAATCGCCGCGCAGCCGCGCGTCGCCGACCTTGTCGTCGACGCCGATGTTCACGTCACCCCGCCGCCGGAATTCTGGGCGGAATATCTCTCGCCCAAATTCAAGGCCATGGCGCCAACCATCGAGCACGACGAGGACTGCGACTGGATCGTCTTCGAAGGGACCCGCAAGAAGCACAACCTGATGCAATCGCAGGCCGGCCGCAAATTCGACCAGTACCGCAACGACGGCAAAGTCTCCGACATGCGGATGGGCGGCTGGGTGCTCGACAAGCGGCTGGAAGACATGGACCACGACGGCATCGATCAAGGGATCGTGTTCGGCGGCGGGCCACTGCAGACCGGCAATATGGAACTCTATCTCGACAGTTTCGATGCTTACAACCGCTGGCAGTCCGACTTCTGCAAGGCCTCGGACAAACGCCTGTTCGGCGCGGCTTTTTTGCCGACGGTGAATGTCGATCATGCGGTCGCATCGATGAAGGCCGCCCGCGAGCGCGGCGATGTCGCGGTCAACATGCCGGCCTTCCCGCAATCGGCCGAGCACTTCAACAAGTCGGAATTCGCTGATGCAGGCGCTGATGGGCGATCCCGTGGGCAAGCGGCAGTACCGCGACGCCGAGTTCGATCCGATCTGGAAGACCGCGATCGACCAGAACCTGGCGATCACTTTCCACCTCGGCGCGAAGGTGGTGCGCTATACCGACAAGACGCTGTTCCTGCCCGATCTGGCGGTGAGCAAGACGCCGATGCTCGAGATCGTCGCGCCGATGATCTTCTCCGGGCTGTTCGACCGCTTCCCCGATCTGCGCGTCGGCCTGATCGAAAGCGGCGCCGGCTGGATGCCGTGGGCGGCGGAATACATGGACCGCATCTGGCACATGCAGCGCCACTGGACCGGCTGCCAGATCGAGCACGAGCCGAGCTATTACTTCGACCGGAACATCTACTGCTCGTTCATCTCGGACAAGGTCGGTATCGCGCTGCGCAATTTCCCCGGCGGCAAGAACATCATGTGGTCGTCGGACTACCCGCATTCGGAGACGACGTTCCCGGATTCGCACAAGGTGATCGCCGACCACTTCACGGGGTCTCCGAAGAGGACAAGCACTGGATTTTCGCGGGCTGCGCGGAGAAGTTCTACGGGTTGAAATAACCGTCAGCCCCAGCACCGCTGACAGAACGCCCGCACCTCTGCACCCAGTTCCGCGTCCTCCGGCGCGCCGCCGAAGGCGCCGTGGACGGCGGCTTCAACAATGTGCAGTTCGGCCGGAACGCCGGCGTTGCGCAGCTTGCGGTGCAGCCGCACCGCGTTCGACAGGAACAAGTCCCGGGTGCCCGCCGAGATGATCGAAGGCGGGAAGCCCTTGGTGAAATCGCCGAACAGCGGCGAGACGTAGGGGTGCGACAGGCTCTCGCCGCCGGCGTAGAGCAGGTTCGCCTGCATCAGGGTGCCCATGCCGTCTATCCCGGCGTTGACGGCGAAACTGTCGCCCGATTCGGTGAGGTCCACTTCCGGCGTTGACAGCACTGCGCCGGCCGGCATCGGCAGGCCGAGGTCGCGCGCCTTGAGCAGCATCGCGGCGGTGAGGTTGCCGCCCGCCGATCCGCCGCCGACGACGATCTCGTTGCGGCGCACGGTCGCGCAGCAGCATGCGGTAGAAGGCGACGCAATCGTCGAGCCCGGCGGGATAGGGATGGTCGGGCGGCATGCGGTAATCGACCGTCACCACCCGGACCTGGTGCAGCGCGGCGGTCGCCATCGCCATCTTGCGGCACACCGCGCCGCCGCCCATGATCAGCGCGCCGCCGTGAATTTCGAGATAGACCCGGCGATCGTCCGCGCGACGACGCCCTCGGGAACGATCTCGAAGCCGCGCGCTTCGCCTTCCTGGACTTCGCTAGATCCTGCCGGTCACGTCGGGCACGTGGGCGAGGTAATTGCTGAGGATGCTGCTGTCGCCAGCGGCGATATGCGCTCGCCAGGCCTCGGCATCGTCGAGCGCGGGATAGCCGCTGCCCGAAGGGCGGGGCGCCGAAAGGAAGGCCTGCGCCTGGGGGCTCAGATGCTTGGGCACCGGCAGTAGCCGTTCGGGTACGCGTAGTCCGGTCTCCTGGGTCATTTCCGTCTCTCCCTCAATCATAGCGCTTGGCGCGCATCTGGCCGGCGTAATAGTCCGCCGCGTTCTTCTGATCATGGCCGAAGGTCATGCGCAACAGTTCGCGCTGGCGCTGGTTCATTCGTCGCCACTGGTCCTCGCCGACATAAAGCGCCGGATCGGTCTGGAAGCGCATCCAGGCATCGAGCCGGTAGTGGCCGAACACGGCGCGGCGGCGCTGCTGGCTGCGGTTCGCGCCGCCACCGTGCCAGCACTGGCCGTTGAATACCATCGCGCTCCCCGGCGGGCCGGTGGGCTGGACGGCGAGCGGGATGTCCATCCCCTTGGGTGGGTAGGCTTCCGGGTGGCGGTGCGAGCCGGGCACGATCCGCGTCGCGCCTTTCTCCTCGCTGAAACCATCGAGCATCCAGACCACCTGCAGCATGACCGGCGTACCCTGCATCCGGCGGTGAACGGCCGGTATGTCGCTGTGCAGGCCCTGGTCGGGATCGCCGGGCCGGATGATCCGCGCGTTCATGCTGCCAAGCACGATGTCCGGCCCCATGACCTGTTCCAGCACCGCCAGCGCCGCCGGATTATCGACCAGCGCCATGAACCCCTCGTCGAGCGCCGGGGCGCAGGGCACCGAGCGGGCATAGGCATCCTCGTAGGTATATTCGATCCCGATCCGGGCATCGGCATCGTCGAGCACCGCACACAGCCGCGCTGCCTCAGCTTCGGGGATGAGCGAGGGCAGCACGGTGAAACCGTACAGATCGAGTTCGAACACAGCCTGCCGCGGGTTCATTTCACGCCTCGCGGGATGGGCGGCGCCTTGTCGACGCGGACATAGGCCGGGGGCGGCAGGGCAGCCATCCGCTCCGCGCCATAGCTGGACTGCAGGGCGTGCGGATAACCCGGCGGCCGCGCGCTGACATCGTCGAGCCGGACCAGTTGATCGCCGGTCAGCCGCAGTTCGACGGCATCGAGGCTCTCCTCGAACTGCTCGGCGCTGCTCGCTCCGACGAAGATTGTTGAAACCGTCGGGCGCTGCAGCAGCCAGGCGAGCGCCACTTGCGACCGCGTCGCCGCGCTCTCCTTGCCGACTTCGCCGAGGCAATCGACGATGTCGAATAGCTGCGCCTCCGGTATTGCCGGCAAAGCAGCGTCCGGCCGCTTCGAGGCGGACAGCGGCAAGGCGCCGCGGCCATATCGGCCCGAAAGCAGACCCCCGGCGAGCGGAGCCCACACCAGGTTCGCGACATTCTGGTCGGCGGCCAGGGGGACCAGATCCCATTCGGCATCGCGTACCGCCAACGACCAGGCGATCTGATGCGCAACGAAGCACGCCCAGCCGTGCCGGTCCGAAGCGGCGAGCGATTTCATCAGTTGCCATCCCGCGTAGTTCGAGCAGCCGATATAGCGCATCTTGCCCGCCTGGACGAGCCGGTCGAGTGTCGAAAGCGTTTCCTCGACCGGCGTGCGGCCGTCGAAGCTGTGGATCTGGAACAGGTCGATGTAATCGGTTCCCAGCCGCTTCAGACTGCGATCGCAGGCTTCGATCAGATGATGGCGCGATGCCCCGGTGTCGTTGGCGCCCGCGCCCGCGCGCAGACCCGCCTTGGTGGCGATCAGCACTTCCGGCCGGCGCTTGGCGAGGGCCTTGCCGAGTACTTGCTCGGAGGGTCCATAGATGTCGCCGGTATCGAAAAAGGCCGCACCCCGTTCGATGGCGATGTCTAGCAGCCTTGCGGCCAGCTTGTCTCCGATGCCGTTCACCGGATCGGACCCGCCGCGAAAATTGGCCGTGCCCAGCCCGATGACCGGTACATTGAGCCCGGATGCGCCCAGCGATCTGTAGTCCATATGCGTCCCCCGTCGCGCTTGCTCCTGACTTGCCTCGCCGCGTCCCGGTGCAGCTGCAAAAGAAGTGCTGACAAGATTGCCGCTGCTTTGGCAGGAAGCAAGCCTGCACCCGGCACCGAGAGGATCGATAATACCCATTTTTCACTTTTATGGTGTTTTATCTTTCCTACATATAACCTAAACGGATATTTTCCAGCTCTTCCGATTCGCGAGGAGCCGTCATGCCTTCACCCCCCATCCAATCCCCTTCCGCTTATTCGGTCAGCCGGGCGGTCGCTTTCGCCGACGTCGATGGCTCGGCCATGCTGGTCAGCGCCACCACGCCGCTGCCGGTCACCGCCATGGCCTCGTCCGGCTCACCCACACCGCTCGCGGGGACCGCCTCGGCCAGCGGCGTCCAGGGACCATTCCTGCCGGCGATCGGGCGTCCGGTCATGCTGTCGCTGCAGGGCAGCTGGTCCGGCACGGTTCAGGTCCTGCGTTCAACCGACAACGGCACAACCAAATTGCCGCTGACCATCGCAGGCAGCGCATGGGGCGTGTTCACCATCAATTGCTGCGAGCCGATCTGGGAGGAAAGCGAAGCAGTCGCCCGGCTCTATCTCGACATCGCCCTGGCTTCCGGCAACGTAACCTACAGGCTGGCCCAATGAGCGTGGACTCCGTCGCAAGGGCCCTGGCGATACAGGCCCAGCCGGTCGATACCCTCGCCACCGGGATCGGGTCGGTCAGCATCCCCGCGGTCAACAAGGTCTTCCGCACAAAAGGCTACGGCGCGCTCGGCAAGGGCATAGGGCTCTACGTCGCCGACAGTCTCGCCAATGCCGCCCTTGCCGCCGCGCATCCGCGCTTTTGCAAGCTGTCGGCCGATGGGCGATATTGGCGGCTATCGGTCGAGGACGGGCTGAACGTGCTCGCAGCAGGCGCCATCGCCGACAATGCGACCGACGACGGACCGGCGTTCATTGCGGCGCTTGCCTATCTCAAGGCCATCGCCCTGACCCGCGCGCCCTACGGGTTCACCAGAGGCGGGCCAAAGCTGCTTATCCCGGCGGGCGACTACTATCTCGCAAACTCGACACTCGACATCACGTTCGGCGTCGTCATCGAGGGCGATTTGGGCGGAAAGTTCTGGGGCGCCGGCTCCGTTCTGCGCTGGGCGGACGGGACAACCGGCATTCGCACCCAGGCGAGCAACACCACCGGCGCTTCGGCGGACGGTCCGGAAACCGGACTCAATGCTTCCGGGACGATCATCCGCGACCTCTATCTGAAAGGCGGCTTTTCCGGCGCCGAGAGCGATAGCCACGGTGTGCAGTTGCGCTGGCCCGCCGTGCTGGAGAATATGACCATAGAGAACTTCGCCGGCGACGGGGTGTTCTGCAGGTGCACGCTCGGATCCGCGCCCTGGCGCGGACAGTCCAACGGCAGCGCGTTCTACAATGTCGGCGTCATCGTTTGCCGCAACGGCTTCTATTTGGACGGATTCGACAGCAATGCGCTGACCTTTCTCAACTGCGATGCCCACTCCAACCGGCGCTGGGGCATGTGGTGCGAGACAGGTATCGGCAACACGATCATCGGCGGCAATTTTTCCACCAACGGGACATTCGCGGCGACCCCGACCAAATGCCTCTATTCGGGCAACTGGTATTATTGCCTGCCCAATCAGGCCGCCTGGGCATCGGTCAATCCGCCGAGCGGCACCACCGCCCACAACACGGGCTGGGGCTACTACGCCGCCGGCTACGCGCATTCCGATTTTCCCGCCTGGTCCAGCGGCATGGCCATTCGGGATGGCGGGACCGGGCGTTTCGACGGCGTCGGGCAGTCCGGTGTCATACACGGGCTATACCAGGAGGGCGACCAGACCCCGCTGCTGATCGAGGGAAAATACGTCTGCACCGGCGAGGCCATCCGCACGCGCACATTTGCCGGAGCCAATTATGGCGGGCATATCAAGGGAGGTCCCGGGGCCCTGCTTGTGCCTGCGGCCATTTCCTCTGAAACGCTCCAGGTTCGTCTGGAGGGCACATTCGGCGGCACGGATGCAGGCGATCCAATCGACGGAGCGATCGTTCTCAATAGCTCCAACGCCTATAACTTTATCCGTTTCCGCCACCTGGGCACGCTCAAGGCTTCGATTTTCAGCTACGCCGACAAGCTATACATCGATGCCGTGGCCGGCGGCGTGTTGCGCGAAAACGGCTTCGATGTTGCGACTTTCGGCACGGCGGGCCTGCTTGTCTCCCATTCCGGGGCCAAGATCGGCTACAGCGCGGGCGCGGGCGGCGCAGTGGCGCAGGCGACATCGAAATCTACAGGCGTGACGCTCAACAAATCCTGCGGCAATATTACCCTGCACAACGGGGCGCTGGCGGCATCGTCGTCGGTAGCCTTCACACTCACCAATAGCGCGATCGAGACGGGCGATGCGGTGATCGTCAACATCGCTTCGGGGGCGACGGCCGGCAGCTACCTCGCGCAAGTCGAACAGGTGGCGGCAGGCAGCTGCAGGATCCAGCTACGCAATGTTTCCGGCGGCTCATTGTCGGAAGCGGTGGTGCTCAACTTCGCGGTGGTGAAAGCGGTGGCCGCATAGAAGGATCCGCCGGATCAATCGAGGTTGGGCCTCAGCCAGCGTTCGGCCGTCGCCAGATCCCGGTTCCGGCGCACCGCATAGTCCGCCAGCTGGTCACGGCCGATCCGGGCGACACCGAAATACTGGCTTTCCGGATGCGCGAAGTAGAAGCCCGACACGGCGGCTGTCGGCAGCATCGCCTGGCTCTCCGTAAGGATAATGCCGGCGTTGTCCCGCGCCTGGAGCAAGTCGAACAGGATCGGCTTGAGGCTGTGGTCGGGGCAGGCGGGATAGCCGGGGGCCGGGCGGATGCCGCGGTATTCTTCGCGGATCAACGCTTCGTTGGTGAGCTGCTCGCCAGGGGCATAGCCCCACAGGGTGGTGCGCACATGCTGGTGGAGCCGCTCGGCGAAGGCCTCGGCGAAACGGTCGGCGAGCGCCTTGAGCAGGATTTCGTTGTAATCGTCGTGCGCCGCCTTGAAGCGGGCGAGATGCGGTTCGATGCCGTGGATGGCGACGGCGAAGCCGCCGATCCAGTCGCCATCGGGCGAAATGAAATCGGCCAGGCAGAAATTGGCGCGGTCCCGGCTCTTCTTCACCTGCTGGCGCAGGAACGGCATGCGCACATGGCGTTCCTCCTCGGGCAGGTAGATTTCGACATCGTCGCCGTGCCGGGCGCATGGCCAGAAGCCCGCCACGCCTTTCGCAGTGAGCCATTTCTCGCCGACGATCCGGTCGAGCATTGCCTGCGCATCTTCGTAAAGGCCTCGCGCGCTCTCACCGACGACATCGTCCTTGAGGATCGCCGGATAATTGCCCGCCAGTTCCCAGGCGCGGAAGAATGGCGTCCAGTCAATGCAGGCGCGCAGGTCCGCCAGATCCCAGTGGCCGAAGACATGCAGCCCGGGCTGCACTGGCGGCGCGGCCATCAGGCTCATATCGGCGGGGAAGGCGTTGGCGCGGGCGTCCTCGAGGCTGAGCAGCTCGCTCTGGCCCTTGCCGGCGCGGACGTCGCGGACGTGTTGGTATTCGTGCGCGGTAGCGGCGATGAAGCCTTCCGCCTGGGTGTCGGACAACAGCTGGCTGGCGACGCCGACCGCGCGGCTGGCGTCGAGCACGTGGATCACCGGGCCATCATAGGCCGGATCGATGCGCAGCGCGGTGTGAACCTTGCTGGTGGTCGCGCCGCCGATCAGCAGCGGAATGGTGAAGCCTGCGCGCTGCATTTCCTCGGCGACGGTGACCATTTCGTCGAGCGACGGCGTAATCAGGCCGGACAGGCCGATGATGTCGGCGTCCTGTTCCTTGGCGGTTTCGAGGATCGTCGGCCACGGCGCCATGACGCCAAGATCGATCACCTCGTAGCCGTTGCATTGCAGCACGACGCCGACGATGTTCTTGCCGATATCGTGGACGTCGCCCTTGACCGTGGCCATGACGATCTTGCCCTTGGGCCGCGCACCGGGCTCTTTCGCCGCCTCGATGAAGGGGATCAGGTGGGCGACCGCTTTCTTCATCACGCGCGGCGCTCTTCACCACTTGCGGCAGGAACATCTTGCCCGAGCCGAACAGGTCGCCGACGACGTTCATCCCGTCCATCAGCGGGCCTTCGATGACCTCGATGGGCCGGGCGAAGGAGAGGCGGCATTCTTCGGTGTCCTCGACGACATACAAGTCGATGCCGCGCACCAGCGCATGTTCGAGCCGTTTGGCCACCGGCCAGCCGCGCCATTCCTCGGCGGCCTTTTCCTGGGCGACATCGGTGCCGCGAAACTTTTCGGCGAGGGTGACGAGGCGCTCGGTCGCGCCTTCGTCCTTGTTGAGGATCACATCCTCGCAGGCCTGCCGCAGTTCCGGATCGATCGTGTCATAGACATCGAGCTGCCCGGCATTAACAATCGCCATGTCCAGCCCCGCCGGAATGGCATGGTAGAGGAAGATCGAATGCATCGCGCGGCGCACCGGCTCGTTGCCGCGAAACGAGAAGCTGAGGTTCGATAGCCCGCCCGAAAAATGGACATGCGGGCAGCGCACGCGGATTTCCTTCACCGCCTCGATGAAATCGACGGCGTAATTGTTGTGCTCCTCGATCCCGGTGGCGACGGCAAAAATGTTGGGATCGAAAATGATGTCTTCGGGCGGAAAGCCGATCCCGGTGAGCAGCTTGTAGGCCCGCTCGCAGATTTCGACCTTGCGCTGCTTGGTGTCGGCCTGGCCCTTCTCGTCGAAGGCCATGACCACCACCGCCGCGCCGTAATCCATGCATTTGCGGGCGTGGACGAGGAAAGCCTCCTCGCCCTCCTTCATCGAGATTGAATTGACGATCGGCTTGCCCGAAACGCATTTCAGCCCGGCTTCGATCACCTCCCACTTCGACGAATCGATCATCACCGGCACCCGGGCGATATCGGGCTCGGCGGCGATCAGCTTGAGGAAGGTGGTCATGGCGTGGACCGCATCGAGCAGGCCTTCGTCCATGTTAACGTCGATCACTTGCGCGCCGTTCTCCACCTGCTGGCGCGCGACTTCGACCGCCTTGGCGTAATCGTCGGCGAGGATTAGCTTCTTGAACGCGGCAGAGCCGGTGACATTGGTGCGTTCGCCGATGTTGACGAATGCGGAGCCACTGGGGCGGGCGGAGGAGGAGGTATCGTTCATCTCGCAATCCTTAAGCCCCTCCCGCTTGCGGGAGGGGTTGGGGTGAGGGTCACTGCCAGCGCCGAGCCCACCCCACTGCGACTAGGCAGCAAGCTGCCAAGTCTCCTAGCCCCTCCCCTGCGGGTAGGGGGTGAATCTCACGCCGCCATCACAAACGGTTCCAGCCCCGCCAGCCGCGTCACCGGCTCCAGCACCGGCAGTTTGCGCGGCGGCAGGCCGGCACCGCCCTGGCCATCGCCGCGATATGCGCCGGGCGTCGAGCCGCAGCAGCCGCCGAGAATGTTGACTTGGCCATGCTCGGCCCATTCGCGCACCAGCCCCGCCGTGGTCTCCGGCATCTCGTCATAGGCCCCCAGCTCGTTGGGCAGGCCAGCGTTGGGATAGACCATGATCAGCGTATCGGCGATTTCCGACAGCACTTTCACATGCGGGCGCAGCTGGGTTGCGCCGAACGAGCAATTCAGCCCGATGGTCACCGGCCTGGCATGGCGCACCGCATGCCAGAACGCCTCGACCGTGTGGCCCGAGAGATTGCGCCCCGAAAGATCGGTCAGGGTCATCGACAGCATGATCGGCACGTCGCGGCCCAGCTCGGCTGCGAGCTGCTTCACGGCCATGATCCCAGCCTTGGCATTAAGCGTGTCGAACACCGTTTCGATCAGGATGAAATCCGCCCCGCCCTCGACCAGCGCCCGCGCCTGTTCGAGATAAACATCGGTGAGAAAGTCGAAATCGATCTCACGGAAACCGGGATCGTTGACATCGGGCGACAAGGACAGCGTCTTGTTGGTCGGGCCGATTGCCCCCGCGACGAATCGGGGCTTGCCGTCGCGTGCCTGATACTCATCCGCCACCCGCCGCGCCAGCCGCGCCGAGGCCAGATTGATCTCGCGCACCAGATGCTCCGCAGCATAATCGGCCTGGCTGATGCGGTTGGCCGAGAAAGTGTTGGTCTCGGCGATATCCGCCCCGGCTTCGAAGTAGGCGCGGTGGATGGCCTCGGGCACTTCCGGCCTGGTCAGCGCCAGTATGTCGTTGTTGCCCTTCTGGTCCTTCGCCAGCCCCAGCGAGCCGGCATAGTCGGCTTCGGCCAGTTTGTAGTTCTGGATCTCGGTGCCGAACGCGCCGTCGGTGATCAGGATGCGCTTCGCCGCTTCGGCCAGCAGGGTTTCGCGTGCACTGGTCATTTCGCCCTCAGTCCCAATAAATGGCAGATCGCATAGGCCTGCTCCGCCCGGTTGAGCGTGTAGAAATGGAAGTCGCGCACCCCGCCGTCGTAGAGGCTGCGGCAGAATTCGGCGGCGACCGTCGCGGCGACCAGCGCGCGCGGGCCGGGGCGCTCGTCGAGACCCTCGAACAGCGCCTCCATCCATTCCGGGATCGCCGTATTCGCCGACATCCGGCGGATCGCGGCAAAGCTGGTCACCGGCATGATCCCGGGCACGATCGGCGCGGTGATCCCGGCGGCATGCGCCTTGTCGAGGAACCGGAACCAGGCATCGGTCGAATAGAAGAACTGGGTGATCGCGCGGCTGGCCCCGGCGTCGAGCTTGCGCTTCAAATTGTCGAGATCGGCCTCGGCGCTGGCCGCTTCGGGATGGACTTCGGGATAGGCGGCGACCGATATCTCGAAATCGTGCAGCCCTCGCAGACCCGCCACCAGCTCGGCGGCATTGGCATAGCCCTGGGGATGCGGGGTGAAACGCCCGCCCGCCTCGGGCGGCGGATCGCCGCGCAGCGCGACAATGTGGCGCACGCCCGCCGCCCAGTACTGGTCCGCCACCTCGGCGATTTCCGCCTTGCTGGCGCCGACGCAAGTGAGGTGCGCGGCGGGCACCAGATCGGTCTCGCGGACTATGCGTGTCACCGTCGCATGGGTACGCTCGCGGGTCGAGCCACCCGCGCCATAAGTCACCGAAACGAAGCTCGGGCGCAGCGGCGCCAGTTCGACAATCGCGCTCCACAGCTGCTCTTCCATCTTCTCCGTCTTGGGCGGGAAGAATTCGAAGGATACGGCAATGTCGCCGCGCGGCTCGGCGAACGGAGGCGCCCCCTCTTCAGCAACATGGGTGGCGCTCATCGGCTGACGGCCAGATCGGGGGCGGCGAATTGCATCGCGCCGCCCGTGCCCGAATGCTTGCGCCCCGTCCAGATTTTCACCGTCAGCGTGCCGCCGGGCAGGGCGACCGGCGGATCGGCGGCGAAGCCGGCCTGGCTGAGCAGCGCCAGCATCTGCTCGTCGGAAAAGCCGAGGCGGGCATGGGCGTGCTGGCTGCGCAATTCCTCACGATCATGCGCGGCGAAATCGGCCACCGCCAGCCGGGCGCCCGGCCGCGCCACGCGCGCGGCCTCGGCAAGCACGGCGGCGGGATCCTGGGCATAGTGCAGCACCTGATGGAACAGTACGGTATCGAAAACCGCATCGGCAAATGGCAGAGCGAGGAAATCGCCCTGGACCAGGTCGATCGATCCGGCGGGGAGCCCCTGCAGCCTGGTCCGGGCCAGCCGCAGCATTTCCGGGCTCTTGTCGAGCCCGGTGACATGGGCGGAGCGGGCGGCGAACAGTTCGGCCATGCGGCCGGTGCCAGTGCCGACATCGAGCAGCGCACCGAGCGGCGCGGCGCCGATGGCCCGTTCGAGCGCTTCCTCGACCGGGCCATCGGGCGCATGCATCAGCCGCAAGGTATCCCATTCTCCGGCGTGCCGGTCGAACCAGGCCAGCGCCGCCGCTTCGCGCGCCGCGCGGATCGCGGCGAGATGGCGGCGGTCCTCGGCGCAGCGCGCGGCGAATTGGGCATCGTCGCGCTCCGCCGCGGCAAGCAGCCGCGCGGCGGCGGCGCCCAGCGGCGGCGCTGCCTCCTCGCCAATCGCGCTGCGCAGGAATACCCAGCTGCCCTCCTTGCGCCGCTCGGCAAGCCCGGCGTCGCACAGGATGCGGATATGACGCGAAACGCGCGGCTGGCTCTGCCCGAGCACCTGGGCGAGCTCGCCCACAGCCAGCTCCATGGCGCTGAGCAGGCGCATGATGCGCAGCCGCGTCGGGTCAGCGAGCGCGCGCAGGAGGGGATCGATCCGGATAGTCATCGCTTTCGACCCAAGCATATAAAGAAATCTTTATATCTTTGCAAACGGGTTGGCTCGCCCGGAATTTCCGCCGGTTTTTCGTCTGGCGGTTTGCTTGCGATTCGCTGTGGCGCTAGAATCCGCCGCGCAGGACCGCATGGGGCCTGCGCCGATTTGAAATGAGGTCTTGCATGAACAGAATTGCCACATTCGCCCTCGGTTCCGCCGCGGCCCTCGCGCTTGCCGCTTGCGGCAGCTCGGACAAGGCCAGCGAGGCCGCGCAGGCCGAGAATGTCGAGATGCCCGCCGAAGAGGCGATGGGCGGTGTCGATGCCGCCGCCGCGCCTGCGTCCGATGCCGCGGCCGCACCGGGCGCCGAAGCTTCCGCACCGGCGAGCGACGCCGCGAGCGGAGCCGCCGCCCCGGCCGACGGCGCCAGCGCCGCCGCCGAAGCGGCAACCGCGGACGCCGAAAAGAAGATGTAACGGCTTGGGGGAGAGGCCACACCCCGCCTCTCCCCCATTGCACCGGCGCGCAGTTCCCGGCATCACGCAACCATGCCGGACACGCTCAAGATCACCCTCGCCCAGCTCAACCAGTCGGTCGGCGATCTCGCCGGCAATGCCGCCGCCATGCTCGCCGCGCGCGAGCGGGCCGCCGAATCCGACCTCATCGTATTTCCCGAGCTGCATCTGATCGGCTATCCGCCCGAGGATCTGATCCTCAAACCCGCGCTGATCCAGCGCGCCGCCGCCGAGCTAGAGAAGCTCGCCAAAGCCACCGCGAGCAAGGGACCGGCGATGCTGGTCGGCAGCGTTTTCGTCCAGGACGGGGCGCTGCACAATGGCATCGCGCTGCTCGACCAGGGCAAGGTCGCGGCGATCCGGTTCAAGCACGAGTTGCCGAACTACGGCACATTCGACGAAATGCGCCTGTTCACCCCCGGCCCCTTGCCCGAGCCGATCGTGTTCCGGGGCACAATGATCGGTCTGCCGATCTGCGAGGACATCTGGCATCCCGACGTGTGCAAACACCTTGCCGATTTCGGCGCCGAGCTGTTCCTGTGCATCAACGGCAGCCCCTATGAGATCGACAAGGACGCGCTGCGGATAGACGGCGTCGCCAAGCGCCGCGCCGCCGCGACCGGCCTGCCGCTCGCCTATCTCAACCGTGTCGGCGGGCAGGACGAACTGGTGTTCGACGGCGCCAGCTTCGTGGTCAACGGCGACGGCTCCCTCGCCGTGCAGATGACCGACTGGGAAGAACAGGAAGTCACGACGAAGTGGACCAAGACCGCGCAAGGCTGGCGCTGCGACCGCGGCGAGATCGCACCGCTGGTCGACCGGCCCGAGGATATCTACTGCGCGATGGTTCTGGCGCTGCGCGACTATGTCAACCGCAACAGGTTTCCCGGCGTGGTGCTGGGCCTGTCGGGCGGAATCGACAGCGCGATCTGCGCCGCCATCGCCGCCGACGCGCTGGGGCCGGAACGGGTGCAGTGCGTCATGCTGCCGAGCCGCTTCACCAGCCAGGAAAGCCTCGATCTCGCCGCCGAGTGCGCCAGGCTGATCGACTGCCGGCTGGATACGATCCCGATTGCGCCTGCGGTCGAGGCCTTCGACACGATGCTGGCGGGCAGCTTCGCCGATGTCGAAGTCGATATCACCGAAGAGAACGTCCAGTCGCGGATCCGCGGCGTGACGCTGATGGCGCTGAGCAACAAGTTCGGGCCGATGCTGCTCACCACCGGCAACAAGAGCGAGATGAGTGTCGGCTACGCGACGATCTATGGCGACATGGCGGGCGGCTACAACCCGCTGAAGGACGCCTACAAGATGACGGTCTTCGCGATCTCGAACTGGCGCAACCAGCACAAGCCGAAGATCGGCCTTGGCCCGACAGGTCCGGTGATGCCCGAAGGCATCATCACCCGGCCGCCTTCAGCCGAATTGCGGCCCGACCAGAAGGACGAGGATTCGTTACCCCCTTACCCGGTGCTCGACGGCATCCTGCTCGGGCTGGTAGAGCATGAGAAGAGCGTCGAGCAACTCGTGGCCGAAGGGTTCGAGCGCGATACCGTGGTACGGATCGAGCGGTTGCTGCATGTGGCGGAATACAAGCGCCGGCAGGCACCTCCAGGGGTGAAGCTGGGGAGCCGGAATTTCGGGCGGGACCGGCGGTATCCGATCACGCATGCGTTCCGGACGGGGTGAACGAAAGATTGATTTTTTGGAAAAATGAGATACATTTGGATCGATATGGGAAAGAAATTGCCCTCTACAAAGAACGTGATGGCTGTTTTGCCATCGGCTCAAGCCGCCATTCGGGATGAAGTTGCGGCAAGAATTGCCGCAGGTGAACGGATCGTATCTGAAGATTCTCCTGGAATTCGTGCAGCCACATTTGAGCGGCCCAAATTCGGCAAGGTTTGTTTCCCTGAAAAGCCAGATCATTCACGTAAGTCAGCCGTGTAAATAATGCCATTCGTTGTAATGATTGCCGGACCGAATGGATCGGGTAAATCTACATTGATCCACGAACTCAAGAAGCACGGAATCAATTTAGGCGAATACTTCAATGCTGATGATATCGCACGTACAATGCAAGGCAATCCGGCGTCCGTTGCCACTATCGCGCAGTCCGAGGTTCGCAGGCTCCGGCAATCGGCGCTAGAGGGGCGACGTAGTCATTCCTTCGAAACCGTACTGTCGCATCCATCCCACATCGACCATTTGCGCCTTGCCCGAGCAGCAGGCTTCCGAATCATCGTCTATTTTGTGGCGACTGACCATCCCTTGATTAGTATCGGAAGGGTAGAAAATCGAGTTCGGCACGGCGGGCACGACGTGCCGCATGATCGAATCGAGTCACGATACTATCGCAGTTTGGCAAATCTCCCCGCCGCGCTTCTTGTCGCTCACGAAGCGACAATTTTCGACAACAGCAGCAGCACCGAGCCCATGCGTCCAGTTGCCGAATGGAATGGGAGGGAGATTAGCCACCAAATGCCGCTTGGGACTTGGCCGAGATGGTGGAAAGAATGCTTCCCCGGTTGGAACGCGGCGGCCATGAAGGCACGTTTCAAATGACCGTCACCACCCGCTTCGCCCCCTCCCCCACCGGCAACCTCCACGTCGGCAACATCCGCACGGCGCTGCACAACTGGCTGCTGGCGAAGATGCATGGCGGCCGCTTCCTGCTGCGGATCGACGATACCGACGGCGAGCGCAGCCGCGAGGAATATGTCGAAGCAATCCGCGCCGATCTCGCCTGGCTGGGCATGACGCCCGATGGTGAGGAGCGGCAGTCGGCGCGGTTCGATCTCTATGAGCGGGAGTTTGCCCGGCTGGTCGCCTCGGGCCACGTCTATCGCTGCTATGAAACCACGCAGGAGCTCGAACTCAAGCGCAAGGTGCGGCTGGGACGGGGCCTGCCGCCGGTGTACGACCGCGCGGCGCTGGCGCTGAGCGAGGCGGATCATGCCGCCAGAGCCGCGACTGGCGAGGCGCCGCATTGGCGCTTCAAGCTCGATCACGGGCGGAAGATCGAATGGCTCGACGGCATCCGGGGCCCGCAGCATTTCGAACCGGCGCAGATGTCCGACCCGGTCATCCGCCGAGCCGACGGCTCGTGGCTCTACATGCTGCCCTCGGTGATCGACGACATCGATATGGCCGTGACTGACGTGCTGCGCGGCGAGGATCATGTCTCCAACACCGCCACCCAGCTGCAGATGTTCACCGCGCTGGGTGCCCAGCCTCCCCGCTTTGCCCACGAAGCGCTGCTGGTCGGGGCGGAGGGCAAGCTGTCCAAGCGGCTCGGCTCGCTCGGCATGGCGGAGCTGCGCGAAGCCGGCATCGAGCCCGAAGCGCTGGTCGCGCTGCTCGCCCGGCTGGGTACCGCCGATCCGGTCGATTCCGCGCTCGATGCCGAAGCGCTCGCCGCCGCGTTCGACCTCGCCCGGTTCGGCCGCGCTCCGGCGCGCTTCGACGAGGCCGAACTGCACCGGATCAACGCGGCGATCGTACATCGCCTGCCCTTCGCCCGCGTCGCACACCTGCTCCCCGAGGGGATGAGCGAAGCCGGCTGGGACGCGATCCGGCCCAATCTTGCCCATATCGGTGAGGCGGCGCAGTGGTGGCGGGTGGTGACCGGACCGGTTTCGTCACCGCCGTTTACCGATGAAGACCGCGCCTATCTCGCCCAGGCGGCCGATGTGCTGGCGGCAGGCGCGGCGGAGTGGCATGCGCTCACCGGCGCGCTCAAGGAGAGCACCGGCCGCAAGGGCAAGGCTCTGTTCCTGCCCCTGCGCCAGGCGCTGACCGGACACGATCACGGCCCGGAGATGGCCTTGCTGCTGCCGCTGATCGGCAAGGTCGCGGCGGGGCAAAGGCTGCGAAACGCCGCGCAGGAAAAATAGGGACTGTCCCTATTTATGCTACCAGCGCGCGGTTTCTCCGCCGATCTTGTAGGGCCGCTCATAGCTGACATCCTCGCGCGAACGCACGCCCTTGATGAAGCCCTTGACCGGCTCGGAATTGAGCCAGGTGGCGTCGCCATCGACGACCATCTCGACAGTCGAGCGCCGCCACAGGATGCGCCATTCCCCATTGCGCTTTTCCAGCTGGTCCATGTAGCGCCCGCAGGCGAGCTTGCAGGTCTTGCCATCGAGCGACAGCAGGCCGCCGACCACATAGGTCTCGCACCAGGCCGTATCGCCCTTGATCTCGCAGCTGTGGTTGGCGAGGTTGTGCTGGTTGGCGGAAAATGCGCCGGCGTGGCCCTTGTTGGCCAATTCGGGGTATTCGGTCGCGGAAAACGGCACCGGACCGTGCTCGTCGGCGCCTTCGGGCCAGTAGCAGTTCGCGGTCAGTTCGGTGTCGTGCCGGTCGCGTCCGCGCGATTCGCGCACGATGCAGTCGAGGATATCCTGCCGGTCCTTCAGGTGCCGCACCGTCACACGCAGCTCGCGTACTTCTTCTTCAATCGTCATTTTCTTCTCTCCCAAATCATCACGCCGCCACCACTTCCACCGTCTCCTCGCCCGCCGCTTCGAGCAGTCCTTGCTCCACCGCCTTGAGCCGCCCCGCCGCCTCCACCTTCTCGCCGAGCAAGTCGGTAACATAGAAGGTATCCACCGCCCGCTCGCCATAAGTGGCGATATGGGCGGAATGGACGATCAGCTTGGCCTCGAACAGGGCCCTGGCCAACCGGTTGAGCAGCGCCGGGCGGTCGCGGGCGCTGACTTCGATGACGGTGAAGCGGTTCGAGGCATGGTTGTCGAACTCGACCCGCGGGCGTACTTCGAAGGCATCGGCGCGCGGGCGGGCGAGCGGGCGGGCGGCTAGCTGGGGGACCAGCTTGACCCGGTTGGCCAGCGCATCCTCGATCGTCGTGCGCAGCCGGGCGAGCTGGCTGGCTTCCATGAACGGCCGCCCCAGCGGATCCTGCACCAGGAAATTGTCGACCGCGGTGCCGTTCCTCGCGGTGTGGATGCGCGCGTCGATGATGTTGCCGCCGGCAAGGTGGATGCCGCCGGCGATGCGGTAGAACAGGCCGGGATGGTCGGCGGCGAGCACGGTTACCAGCGTCGCGCCGCGCGCTGCGTAGTAGTGGGTGGAAATGTCGAGCGGCGCGCCCTTGGCCGTGTCGAGCTGGGCAAGGTTCATCGCGACGATGTCTTCCGGCTCGGCGATCCAGTAGGCATCGCCCAGCTGCTTGCCGATCCGCGCGACCAGACTCTCGTCAGCGCCGAGCCGGGCGGCGACGGCCTGCTTCTTGGCGGCGACGCGCTCGGCCCGGCCATGGCGAACATGGCCGAGGCGGATGCGCTCCTCAGCGGCGTCGTAGAGCTCGTGGATCAATTGGCGCTTCCAGCTGTTCCACACGCCCGGGCCGACCGCGCGGATATCGACGATGGTCAGCAAGGTCAGCTGGCGCAGCCGTTCGAGCGATTCGACTACCGCGACGAAATTGCCGATTGTTGTCCAATCCGCGAGGTCGCGCTTCATTGCGGTGTCGCTGAGCAGCAGATGATATCGCACCAGCCATGAGACCAGCGCGGTCTCATCGTCGTCGAGGCCGAAGCGCGGGCCGAGCTTGAGGGCGATCTCGGCGCCCAGCTCCGAATGATCGCCGCCGCGCCCCTTGGCGATATCGTGCAGCAGCACCGCGACATGCAGCGCCCGGCGCGACTGGATGTCGTGGATGATGCCCACCGCCAGCGGATGCTCGTCCGCCATCTCGCCCTTCTCGATCCGGGCGAGCAGGCCGATGGCGCGGATGGTGTGTTCGTCGACGGTGTAGTGGTGGTACATGTCGAACTGCATCTGCGCGTTGACCCGGCCGAAATCGGGAACGAAGCGGCCAAAGATGCCGGCCTCGTTGAGCCAGCGCAGCACGCTTTCCGGATTGCCGCGGCTGGTGAGCAGATCCATGAACAACGCATTGGCGCGCGGATCGCTCCGCACCTTGCCGCCAATCAGCTTGGCGTCGCGCGCCGCCAGCCGCATCGCGTCCGGGTGCAATTCCGCGCCCTCGGCATCGGCGATCACGAAGATCTCCAGCAGCCGCACCGGGTCTTGCTCGAACCAGTCGTCCGACGGGACATTCACGCGGCGGCCGGCGATGCGATAGCCTTTCACCGTCTTCGCCTTGTCGCGGAAACCGGCGAGCCAGCCGCGCCGCTGTTTGCCCGAAAACTGCCCGTCGAGCTGGGCGAGGAACACGCCTGTAAGCGTGCCGACCACTTTCGCCTGGATGAAGAAATACTGCATGAAGCGCTCGACCCCGCGCTTGCCCGGGCGGTCGGCGTAGTTCATCCGCGCCGCGACTTCGCGCTGCAAGTCGAACGTCAGCCGGTCCTCGGCCCGCCCGGTCAGAGTGTGCAAGTGGCAGCGCACCGCCCAGAAGAAGTTTTCGGCCTTGCGGAACTGGCGGTATTCGGCCTGGGTCAGCAGCCCCGCCTCGACCAGTTCGCTCGCGTCGCGCACCTTGTGGATGTATTTGCCGATCCAGTAGAGCGTGTGGAGGTCGCGCAGGCCGCCCTTGCCTTCCTTGACGTTGGGCTCGACCATGTAGCGGCTATCGCCCAGCCGCTTGTGGCGCTCGTCGCGTTCGCCCAGCTTCTCCGCGACATATTGCCGTTCGGTGCCTTTCACCACTTCGGCCCAGAAGCGCTGCTGGGCTTCGGCGTAAAGCGCCTGATCGCCCCAGACATAGCGGCCCTCGAGCATGGCGGTGCGAATGGTCAGGTCGCCGCGCCCCATGCGCACCATATCGTCGAGCGAGCGGCTCGAATGGCCGACCTTGAGCCCCAGGTCCCACAGGAAATAGAGCATCGCCTCGATCACTTGCTCGCACCACGGGGTCTGCTTGATCGGGGTGAGGAAAGCGACATCGACGTCCGAATGCGGCGCCATTTCGCCGCGCCCGTAGCCGCCCACCGCCATGATCGTCAGGCGTTCGCCCGACGAGCGGTTGCTCGCGCGATAGACGTCGCCGACAATGTGATCGTGGATCACCCGGATCAGCTGATCGACCAGGAAGGCCTGCCCCTCGGCGCAATCGTGGCCGGCGGTGGGCTTCTCGGCCAGCCGCCGGGCGATCTCGTCGCGGCCGTTGGCAAGCGCCTTGCGCAGCAGCTCGACCACTTGCGTCCGGGCGCCATCCCCGCCGCACGCTTCCACCAGTCCGGCGATCGCTTCGGCCAGCCCCCGCCGGTCGACGATGGCGCGCTGGTTGGGGATTCGGCTGGCGGTCATTCCGCCGCTTTAGCGCTTTCCCATGCCGCCGAATAGCGCGCCTTCAATGCCCGCTTGTCGACCTTCTCCGTACCCAGCCGCGGCAGCGGCTCGTACTCCTGCCACAGTCGCACCGGAACCTTGAACGCGGCAATGTGCTCCGCGACGAAGAGACGCAATTCCGCCTCGCTCAACGGGTGCCCCGGTCTCGCGTGGAAAACCGCCACCGGCACCTCGCCAAAATGACTGTCGGGCAGGCCGAAAACACTGGCCTCCGCCACGCCGGGGTGCGCGTAGATCGCCTGTTCGACTTCGAGCGAGGCAATGTTTTCGCCACCGCGGATGATCACGTCCTTCTTGCGATCGACGATGAACAGATATCCGTCTTCATCCAGATAGCCGAGATCGCCGGTCAGGAAATAGCCGTCGGGCCGGATCGCCGCCTTTGTCGCTTCGGAGTTGTTCCAGTAGCCAAGGAAATTGGCGACCACGCGAATCGCGACTTCGCCGGTTGCGCCCTGCGGCAACATAGCGCCATCCTCGCCGCATACAGCCAGTTCGACGAGCGGCCGGTTGGCGCATCCGGTGCTTCCTGGCTTGGCGAGATAGTTCTCGTTGAAATTGATGCAGCCAGCGGCGTTGGTCTCGGTAAGGCCGTAGCCGATCGCCGGAAAACCATGCGGCAGCGCCTCGCGAAACCGCGCGACGTGCTCGACCGGCCGCGGCGCGCCGGCAGCGAGGTAAGTCGCGCAGCTTGAGAGGTCGAACTCGCCCCGTCGCGGGTGGGTCGCGATCTCGTGGCTCATCAGCGGCACCCCGAAGAACACGCTGATCCGCTCCTGCCCGATCAGCCGCATCGCCTCCAGCGCATCCCACCTGGGCATGATGACAAGCTTGCGGCCGAGCGCGAAGCTCTGGAGCAGCAGGGGCACTTCGCCGGTGACGTGGAACAGCGGCACATTGACCAGCCCCGCTGGCTGGCCTTGTGGCGCCTCGCCCTTGCCGGCGAGATGAGTGTAGAGCATCAAGGCCTGCGCCGCGGAACCCATCGCCCCGTGCACCACCCCGCAATGATCCGAGACAGCCCCTTTCGATAGCCCGGTCGAACCCGAGGTGAACAGGATCGTTGCCAGGTCGCCGGCGGCCAATTCGGGCAGCGCGATGCCGCTGTCGCCGGCGGCCCGCAGGAAAGGGATGCCTCGCTCGGGATCGCCGTGTTCGAAAACGACTATGCGCGCATTGTGCGCATGCCCTTCGAGCCGGTCGGCGCGCCCGGGATCGGCGAGCACCAGCTTGCATCCGGCGAGATCGATCCCCCCCGCCAGCTCCTCGCCGCTCCACCAGCCGTTGAGCAGCGTGGCGCAGCCGCCCGCCATCAGGATCGCCATGTACATCACGATCCAGTTAGCCGAATTGCGCGCGGCAAGCCCGACCCGGTCGCCTTTCGCGACGCCGGCCTGTGCGATCAGGCCCCGGGCGGCACGCAAGGCCAGCCCATGGACTTCGCCGAATGTCAGGCGCAGGTTCCCATCGACGAGAAATTCAGCGTCGGCGTGCTGGGCGCAATAGTGCGCGAAATAGGCAGGCAGGCTCGGCGGCGCGTGTTTGAAGGCGCGATAGGCCGTGCCGCCGCGTTCGATCGTCGTGGTTTCGAGCGGCCCGCCCGCAGCGGTGAGCCGGTCCATCACCGCATTCAGCGCCAGATCGAGTTCGCTCGGCATCGGCCCTCCGTTTTCCCCACTGCAACGCACCGATTCCGGTCTAGCCGGGTGACACGCCGCCCCTCGCTGTGCCAGAAGGCAGCCGGAACCGTCGCCCGGGAGCGCCGGCACACTAGGAGGTCGTTTCCTTGCTGTCACTATTGTCAGCCGCTGCGTCAACAGCCGAACCGATTTACTGGGCCAATCTGGGCCTCAGCAATGGCATAAACCTCGGCTTCTTCACGCTGCGCTGGTACAGCCTCGCCTATCTCACCGGCATCGTCTTCGCCTATTGGCATACGATCAAGGCGATCAAGACCGCCGGCGCGCCGATGGCGCAGCGGCATGCCGACGATCTGTTCTTCTATGGCACGCTCGGCGTCATCCTCGGCGGCCGCCTGGGCTATGCGACGTTCTATTCGCCCGAGCTGTGGACCCAGCCGCTCGAACTGCTCAAACTGTGGAACGGCGGCATGAGTTTCCACGGCGGGCTGATCGGCGTCTTGATCGCAATCGCCTGGGTCGCCTGGCGCAACAAACTGAATTTCGTGCGCATCTGCGACTATGTCGCGGTCTGCGTGCCGCTCGGCATGCTGCTTGGCCGCCTCGCCAATTTCGTCAACGGCGAGCTGTGGGGCCGGGTCGCGGGCGAGGACGTGCCCTGGGCGATGGTGTTCCCAGATCCCGCCGGACCGCTCGCGCGTCACCCCAGTCAGCTCTACGAGGCCGCGCTTGAGGGCGCTCTGCTGCTTGCCGCCTTGCTGTTGCTGTTCTGGCTGACGCGGGCGCGCTTCCGGCCCGGCTTGCTGGTCGGCATTTTCGCGGCGGGGATCGGCGCGGGGCGTTTTGTCGTCGAATATTTTCGCGAGCCCGACCAGCAACTCGAATGGGTCTGGGTGCAGACCGGGCTGTCGATGGGCCAGTGGCTGACAGTGCCGCTGATCGCCGTGGGGCTGATTTTCGCCATCCGCGGCCTACTGCGCCCGCCGCTCGGCAGCGGAGAGCCCGCCGCGGCATGAGCGAGCCGCACGCGCCGGATTCGCTGACAGCGATTTTCCAGCGGCTGATCGCCAATACCGGCCCGATCAGCCTCTCGCACTATATGGGCGAAGCCAACGCGCGTTATTACGCCTCGCGCGATCCGCTGGGCGCGGCGGGCGATTTCATCACCGCGCCCGAAATCAGCCAGATGTTCGGCGAGCTGATCGGGCTGTGGCTCGCCGACATCTGGATCCGCGCCGGGCGCGAGGAGCCGGTGCACTACGTCGAACTCGGCCCAGGGCGCGGGACCCTCGCCCGCGATGCCCTGCATGCGGCCAAACGCTATGGACTGACGCCGCAGGTGCATCTGGTCGAGACTTCGCCCGAGTTGAAGGACGTGCAGCTCACCGTGATCCCGGGCGCGCAGTGGCACGACGACCTGTCGACCGTGCCGATGTATGGCCCCGTGCTGGTGGTCGCCAACGAGTTCCTCGATGCGCTGCCGGTCCGCCAGCTGGTCAAGACCGCGGATGGCTGGCGCGAGCGGATGGTTGATTGCCATGACGGGCGGTTCGTGCCGGTGGCGGGCCGGCAGCCGATGGACGCGGCGGTGCCGGAAGCCAGGCGGCAGGCGGTGCCGGAGACGATCGTCGAAACCTGCCCGGGCGCGGCGGCGACCATCTACGAAGTCGCGGGGCGCCTGCTCGAACAGGGCGGCGCGGCACTGTTCATCGACTATGGATACGACGAACCGCGCGACGGCTCGACGCTGCAGGCGGTGCGCGAACACCGCATGACCGATCCCTTCGCCATGCCGGGCGAGGCCGATCTTACCGCCCATGTCGATTTCGCCACGCTCGCCAACATCGCCCGCTCGCGCGGGGTCAAATGGCTCGGCACGGTAACCCAAGGCCGCTGGCTGCGGGAACTGGGCATCGAGACCCGCGCGGACAATCTCGCCGCCTTCGCGCCCCAGCATGCCAGCGCGATCCATGCCGCCAAGGCCCGGCTGATCGGCGAAGGGCAGATGGGGCTGCTGTTCAAGGTCATGGGCCTCGCCGCCCCAGGCTGGCCCGACGGGGTGGGGTTCTGAGGCCCGGCCTTGCCTCGCGCCTCGTGCTCGGCTTGCTGCTCTGGCTCTACCGGCGGCGCGGCTGGACGCTCGAAGGCCAGGCGCCGAAGGCAAGGCGCTGCGTCATCGCCGGGGCGCCGCATACCTCGAACTGGGATTTCGTGTTCTTTCTGGGGACGACCCGCGCCTTCGGCATCGCGCCGAGTTTCATGGGCAAGCACAGCCTGTTCCGCTGGCCCTTGCGGCGCTTCATGTTCGACATGGGCGGTGTGCCGGTGATCCGCGGCAAGAGCGGCAACTATGTCGAGTCGATGGTCGCCGAATTCGCCCGGCGCGACGAACTGCAACTGGTGGTCGCGCCCGAGGGAACCCGCGGCGGCGCGGCGGGCTGGCGTTCGGGCTTCTATCACATCGCCGTGGGCGCGGGCGTGCCGATCGTCTGCGCCTGGATCGACCACCGGACGATGCGCGGCGGGCTCGGGCTCGAATTCATGCCAAGCGGCGATTACCAGGCGGACCTGGCGAAAATGGCCGCGTTCTACCGCACGGTGCTGCCAGACCATCCCAGGATGGCGGCGTTTTATGAGGCGGTGTCCTGAAAGCTAAGGTTTGACCTTGTCGTTGATTGTTGGCGGTTTTGGCGGGGTGCCGCCTGGCTGCAAGTCGATGACCCTGGATTCCGCCGGAACCGGGCGTGGCGGTACTGCCTTGAGCCATGCCTCGAGCGCTTCGATATCGGGTCCGCCTTGCACGGCGCCCCGCTGCCTGGCGAAATCGCCGAAGCTATCTCCACCGGCGGCGAGAAAGCTGTTGGTGGTGACGCGGTATTCGCGTGCCGGATCGAGCGGGCTGCCATTGAATGTTATCGCCACCACCCGGTCGCCGACCGGCCGGGTCATGTCGAAGCTGTAGGCAAAGCCCCGCGATGGCGCGAGCGCCTGGACCGGGTCGATAGCGTCGAAGCCCTGTTCGAGCACCGCCTTGATTTCGGCCCCGGTCATGCTCTGCGTTACCAACGTGTTGTTGAACGGCTGCACCGCATAGAGCTGGCCGAAGGTCAGCGCGCCGTCGGCGGCGGGCGCGAGCTGATGCGGCGCGCGGATGCCGAAGGGGTTCATGAAAGCGATATCCGCCCCCGCCCCAGCGCTGGCGGCGAGCTGGGCATCGGCGATGAGATTGCCGAGCGTGCCGCCCAAGCGCGAGGCGTCCCCGCGGGGCCGCTCGGCCATGCCCGCCAGCGTGCCCGCGGCACGCGCGGTAAACACCTTCGCCGCCGCGGCATAGCGGGCGACATATTCGGTCAGGTCGGCGCGCGGGGCGAACTGCTGGTAGAGCGCGGTGGTAGTCACGTCGCCGCGCAGATTGGCGTAGCCCTGGCTCTGAACGATGACGTTGCGCGCGGACTTGGCGACCACCCGGTTGCCGCGCGGATCGATATCGATGCGGATATCGGTGACCAGTTCCCCGAACACCCCGGCGCTGGTCAGCAGGAACGGCCTGGCCGGATTGATCGTGCCATAGTCGCAAATGTAGTCCCAATGGGTGTGGCCCGACACCACGACATCGATACGGGGATCGAGCTTGTCGAGGATCGGCAGCAGATCGCCCCCAAGCCCCTCGCAGCCCTGCGGATCGGGCGGGCCTTTCGTCCTGCCGCCCTGGTGGATAAGCACGACGACGGCATCGGCCCCCCCGGCCTTCAGCCGGTCCACCAGCGGGTTGATCGTCCCGGCCTCGTCGGCGAAGCGGAGCGATGCGATGGCGTCGGCCGAAACCAGGCGTTCGGTGCCCTTGAGCGTCAATCCGATGAAGCCGACCGTAACTTTGCCCTGGCCCTTGCCGAAGCTGCGCAGCGCGGTCGCCGGGAACAGGGTCTTGCCGTCCCCCCGCAGGACATTGGCGGCGAGGAACGAAAACCTGGCACCGGCAAATCGCTCGACCTGACAGGGTTTGCGCACGGTGTGCCGCGCGCAGCCGCCGGTCTGCTTGCGCAGCAGTTCCTCGGCGCCGGAATCGAATTCGTGATTGCCCACCGCGGCGAGATCGAGGCCGATGCGGTTCATCGCGCCGATGGTGGGCTCGTCGAGAAACAGCGAGGAATTGAGCTGCGAACCGCCGATCATGTCTCCGGCCGATACGGTCAGGTGGTGGCGATAGTTCTCGCGCACCGAATCGATCGCGCTGGCCAGCCAGGCTACTCCTCCGGCGGGCACCGGCAGGTTCGTCCCGTCCGGCTGCGCGACGAAGACCGATTGGCGGGGCGGTTCGATCGCGCCGTGGAAGTCGTTGATCGCCGCGACGCCGACGGTGACGGGAGCGACGGCATCGTGCGGCGAAGGCATCGTGGCGCAGGCCGCCAGCAGCAGCGGGGCAAGGAGGGAAGCGGGGCGCTTGAGCATGCGTCCATGCCTATCGCATTCGCGCCGCCTCGCAAGAGGATTGCCCTCGCGGCTTGGTCTGTGCAGTGTGGTGGCAGGGAGACGGACAATGCGCGTCGAGAAAAGCTTCTGCCGGCTGTGCTTCGGCTTTTGCGGCATGGATGTGACGGTGGACGACAAGGGCCATGTCGTTTCGGTCAAGCCCGACAAGAGCCATCCGGCAACCCACGGCTATTCCTGCGTCAAGGGCCTCGACGCCCCCGCCGCGCTCTATGGCGACCAGCGCATCATGCGCCCGCGCAAGCGGGTGGGCGACGGCTACATCGAGATCCCGCTCGAACAGGCGCTCGACGAGATCGCCGCGAAGATGCGGACGATCATCGACGAGGAAGGCGCGCAAAGCCTCGCCTTCTTCCGCGGCACCGGCACTTTCGGCTCCAACGTCGCGATCTTTTCCTGGCCGGGCCTGGCCGAATGTGTCGGCGGGCAGAAGTTCTCGACCATGACCATCGACCAGTCGGCGAAATGGGTGACGATCGACCGGCTCGGCACCTGGCCGGCGGGCAAGCAGAGCTTCGCCGGCGTCCGACGTCTATCTGCTCGCCGGCAGCAATCCGCTGGTCTCGGTGTTCAGCTGGGACATGCCCTCGCAGAACCCGATGCTGCGGCTGAAACAGGCCAAGGCGGCGGGGATGAAGCTGATCGTCGTCGATCCGCGCGCACGCGAGACGGCGCGCTTCGCCGACGTCCACCTGCAGCCCTACCCCGGCGAGGACGCGGCGGTGGCGGCGGGGCTGATCCATGTGATCCTGCGCGAGGGCTGGGAGGATGCGGAATTCTGCGCCGCCCATGTCGAGGGGCTGGAGCAGCTGCGCGCGGAAGTCGCGCCGTTCACGCCCGAGATGGTGGCGGCGCGCGCCGGAGTTCCGGCCGAGCAGCTGGTGGCCGCCGCCCGCCTGTTCGCGCATGAATCGCGCCGGGGCGGCACGTCGACCGGCACCGGCGTCAACATGGCCTCGTTCCCCAATCTCGCCGAGCATCTCTATCAGGCGATCGGCGTGATCTGCGGGCGTTATCTGCGCGAGGGCGAGGCGCTGCCCAATCCCGGCGTGCTGGTGGCGAAGCAGCCGCCGCGCGCCGAGGCCGTCAGCCCGGCCCGCGCTTTCGAGCAGGCGCCGCGCTCGCGGGTGCGCGGCGCGGTGCGGCTGATGGGCGAAAGCGCGACGCCGACGCTGGCCGAGGATATCCTGACGCCCGGCAAGGGCCGGATCAGGGGCCTGCTGATTTCCGGCGCCAATCCGGCCAGCGCCATTCCCGACAGCAACACGGTGGTCGAGGCCCTGCGCGCGCTCGACCTGCTGGTGGTGATCGAGCCCTTCGAGAGCGAGACCGCCCGGCTGGCCGACTATGTGCTGCCGCCCAAGATCCTCTACGAGCATGCCGACCTCACCTTCGGGCTGGAGATGAGCAATCTCGAAATGCCCTATACGCAATACACGGCGCCGGTCGCGCAGCCGCCCGAGGGCTCGGAGCTGGCCGACGAGGGCTATATCGCCTGGTCCCTCGCCAGGCGGCTGGGGGTGCAGTTCACCTATTTCGGCACCGACCTCGACATGGAGACGCCGCCGAGCGACGACACGTTCCTGGCGATCCTCGCCGCCAATGCGCGCCTTCCCTACGAGGAGCTGAAGCGCGAAGCAGTCGGCGGGAAGGTATTCGATGGGCTTCCCCCGGTGCTGGTCGAACCGCCCAGCGGCTTTGGCGGGCGCTGTCGCGGTAATGCCCGCGATGTCGCCGGGGAACTGCGCGCCTACGCCGCAGCGCCCGGCGGCGCTCCGGCTGGGAGACTTCCCGCTGCGAGATGATCTCGCGCCGCATCCGCGAGGTTTCGAACACCTCGTGCCGCAGCTTCCCCTCGGCCCGCAAGCGCGCGCCCTACAACCCGCTCTGCGCCCACCCCGACGATCTCGCAGCACTGGCGCTGGGCGACGGGGCGGAGTGCTGGGTGGTCTCGGACAACGGCCGCATTCCGGCGATCGCCAAGGCCGACGCGACGCTCAAGCGCGGGGTGGTGTCGATGACCCACGGCTACGGCTGGATTGCCGGCGAGGAGGTGGACTACCGCGAGCAAGGCTCGTCGATCTCGCTGCTGATCAGCCTCGACCGCGATTGCGAACCGCTCCAGGCGATGCCGCGCATGTCGGGCGTGCCGGTGCGGCTGGAGGGGCGGTCCTAGAAATCGCCCAGCAGGCTCAGCGCGAAATACCGGCGCTGGGTATAGGTAAAGCCGCCGCTCGGCGTGACATTCCAGCCATAGTGGTTGAACAGATTGTGGACCTGCGGGCGCAGGACGAATTTGGTCTTGCCCCAATCGAACCGGTAGCGTCCCCCGAGATCGATCGACGTGCGCGGCGGCGCGCTGAGCGTGTTGGCGGCGTTGGCCACCCGGCTCGAGACACTTTCGACGACGAGGTCGAATCGATAGCGGCCCCGTCCCCCCGCGCGAACGCCAATCGAGATTGGCGGCGATGCGGCGGCGGACTTGCCCGACCGGGCGCCTGCCGATCAGGCCGCTGTCGACCGCCTCGCCGGAAATGCGCGGATCGAGCAGCAGCATGCCGCCGACCAGCGACAGGCCGGGCGCCAGTTTGCCGGTCAGCGAAAGCTCGATCCCGCGGTTGGTCAGCGTGCCGAGCTGGCGGTAGCGCGAGGCCGGATCGAGGTTGAAATAGGGTTTGGAAATCGAAAAGGCGCCGGCCACCAGGCTCAGATGCGGCGTCAGGGAGTAGCGCAGCCCTGCCTCGACCTGCTTGGTGCGGATCGCCGGGGGCGCTTCGGACCGGTTGATCGCGATATCCGGCGCGACGATCGCGTCCTCCTGCCCGCGCGACAGGCCCGCGAAGGCGATGAGCCTGCGCGTCAGGGCGACCGAACCGGCCAGGTTCCAGACCAACGGCCGGTCGCGCGAAACCGGGTCCGGCAGCGCAGGATCGGCGAAGTCGATGGTCTTGGAGTAGTGCTGCTTCGACAGGCCGATGTCGAGGCTCGCCCGGCCGGCCCAGAACAGGCTGTAGGCCAGGCCGCCAGTGAGCTGGCGCACGCGGTCCCGGTTCTTGGGATCGAGCGTGTAGGCGGGCTCGGGCCACTTGTCCGGCGTATCGAACACCGAGCCCTCGCCGAGCGGCAGGAACTTGCTGCCGCCGAACAGCCGGTTCTTGGCTCGACCCCGGACGCTTGCGGTGAGCTTGTGACCAACGGCGCCGCTCCGCCATTCGCGGATCAGGCGGAACTCGCCCGAAAGCGACCTGTCCTTGTCGCCCCGGCTGGCGACGGCGAGCCGGTTGGCGATGTGCCCGTCCGGGGTGACGCCGAGCATCAGGTCGGCAAAGGCAGCGCTCGACCGCCGCGAATCGAACAGGCCCGCCTCGACCCGGTAACCGCCGCCCAGGCCAAACCGCGCGAGCAGGCCCATGGCAGTGTTGAAATTGTCGCGCTCGGTCCAGTCGAGCCCGAGAAACTTCGCGCGTGGGACCTGGGGCGGGAGATTGAGACCGGCGGGGAAATAGGTCGGCCGCGCCTCGTCGCTGAGGAAGAATATCTTGCCGGCAAAGGCCACGAATTCGGCTTCGCTGCTTGGCCGGAAGGCGATCGATCCGGCGGCGGTGCGGAAATGATGCCGCCCGCCTTCCATCCGCAACGCATTGCGCCCGGCAATCCCGCCGGCGATGCCGAGCCGCTTGCCATCGAGCGGCAGCTTGAAGTTGACCGTTACGCCCGGACCCTCGATCTGCGAGCCCGCGCTGTCCAGTTCGACACTGAGCGAGGCCTGATCTTGCGGCAGCGCCAGTTCGTAATCGACCAGGCCAGTCGGCGCCGGAAACGGATAGCGCTGCGCGGCAAGGCCGACGCGGATGGTGTTGCCCTGTATCAGCCGGGCGGACGGCAGATCGATCAGATCGAAATAAAGCCCCTGCATCCGGACATTACCGGCCTCGCTGGGATTGAAGCCGCGCACTTCGAAAGAGCTATAAAGCCCGCTGCGATCGTTGCCGACCGCGCGGCCGAAGGCGTCGTCGGATTGGGTGTTGACGTTCTCGTCGGCGCGCTGGGCTTGGGCGGGCACCGCACCAAGCACGCAAGCCGCCAGGACTCCGGTCGCCCAGCCGCCCTTGGGGGCAATTGCCCAAGCCGAAATGCGCAAAGCCCCCATAGGTCCCCCCGTTCGCAGGCCCGCTAGACCCGCCATGCCAGGATTCGCAAGGGGCGATGCTCTACTACCGGGCGTTCAAACGTCCAGGTTCGCCACGTTGAGCGCATTCTCCTGGATGAACTCCCGCCGCGGCTCGACGACATCGCCCATCAGCCGGGTGAAGATTTCGTCGGTGACATCGGCATCCTCTACCTTCACCTGCAGCAGCGCGCGGTTTTCCGGGTCGAGCGTGGTCTCCCACAGCTGCTCGGCGTTCATTTCGCCGAGGCCCTTGTAGCGGCTGATCGACAGGCCCTTGCGGCCGAGCGCGAAAACCGCCTCGAGCAGTTCGGACGGGCGGGTGATCCTGCCGCCGCTCACGTCCTTGGCGGCGGCACTGCGTGCGGGAGCCGCTCCGGCTTCGTCGGCCTCTTCCGCCGACGTCAAATCCTGCGGCTCTTCCACCTCCGGCTCCGGCCCTTCCACTGCCGCACCGGTCTTCACCAGCCGCGCGGTGGAGGCATAGACTTCGGCGTGTTCACCCGCCAGCCGCGCCAGCTTGCGCGCCTCGGCGCTGGTCAGGAAGGCGGCCTCGATGATGTGATAATCGGTCACCCCGCGCCACAGCCGCTGGACGGTGACGTTGCCTTCGTCGGTCATCGAGGCAGTCCATTTGGCGTCGCGCTCGCCGATATCGAGCCAGGTTGCAGCTCTGGCCAGCGCCGCCTCGCGGCCCGCGCGGTCGAGGTCCGGGTTGAGCACCCCCGCCAAAGCCAGCGCCTCGACAATCGCCGGGTCGTAGCGGCGCGGCACGAAGCCCATCAGGCTACGCAGGCGCAAGGCGTGCTCGACCAATCCCTGCAATTCCGCCCCGCCGCGCGCGCCGCCCTCGGTCTCCAGCACCCGGCCGGAGAGGCCCGCCTCGACGAGGTAACGGTCGAGCGCGCCGTTATCCTTGAGGTAAACCTCGCTGCGGCCCTTCGCCACCTTGTAGAGCGGCGGCTGGGCGATGAACAGATGCCCGGCGCGGATGATGTCGGGCATCTGGCGGTGGAAGAACGTGAGCAGCAGCGTGCGGATATGCGCGCCGTCGACATCGGCGTCGGTCATGATGACGATCTTGTGGTAGCGCAGCTTTTCGAGGTTGAACTCGTCGCGGATGCCGGTGCCCATCGCCTGGATCAGGGTGCCGACTTCCTTGGACGAAATGATCCGGTCGAACCGCGCGCGCTCGACGTTGAGGATCTTGCCCTTCAGCGGCAGGATCGCCTGAATGTTGCGGTCGCGGCCCTGCTTGGCCGAGCCGCCGGCGCTGTCACCCTCGACCAGGAACAGCTCGCACTTGCTCGGATCGCGCTCCTGGCAATCGGCGAGCTTGCCGGGCAGCGAAGCGATGTCGAGCGCCCCCTTGCGACGGGTCAGCTCGCGCGCCTTCTTGGCCGCCTCGCGCGCGGCGGCGGCGTCGATGATCTTGCCGATCACCGCCTTGGCATAGGCCGGGCTTTCCTCGAGCCACTCGGTCATCTTGTCGCTCATCAGGCTTTCGAGCGGCTGGCGCACCTCGCTGGAGACCAGCTTGTCCTTGGTCTGACTGGAGAACTTCGGGTCCGGCAGTTTGACCGAGACGATCGCGGTCAGGCCCTCGCGCATGTCCTCGCCGGTGAGGCTGACCTTTTCCTTTTTGAGGATTCCCGATTTTTCGGCGTAATTGTTGATCGTCCGGGTCAGCGCCGCACGGAAAGCGGCAAGGTGCGTGCCGCCGTCGCGCTGGGGAATGTTGTTGGTGAAGCACAGGACGTTTTCGTAATAGCTGTCGTTCCATTCCAGCGCGACATCGATGCCGATGCCGTCGCGCTCGGCGGAAATGGCGATGGGATCGGGCAGCAGCGGGGTCTTGTTGCGGTCGAGGTAGCCGACGAAAGCGGCGATCCCGCCCTCATAGAACAGGTCATGCTCCACCACATCGGCATGGCGCTTGTCGCGCAGCTTGATGCGTACGCCGGAGTTGAGGAAGGCAAGCTCGCGGTAGCGGTGTTCGAGCTTCTCGAAATCGAACTCGGTGACGTTCTTGAACGTATCGGTGGAGGCGAGGAAGGTGACGCGGGTGCCCTTCTTGCCTGGCGCGGCCGGGCCGACGACCCGCAGCGATTCCACCGCGTCGCCGTGCGCGAATTTCATCCAGTGCTCTTCGCCATCGCGCCAGATGGTCAGCTCCAGCCATTCCGACAGGGCGTTGACCACCGAGACGCCGACGCCGTGAAGACCGCCGGAAACCTTGTAGGCGTTGTCGTCGCTGGTGTTCTCGAACTTGCCGCCGGCATGCAGCTGGGTCATGATCACTTCGGCGGCGGAAACGCCTTCCTCGGCGTGGATCCCGGTGGGAATGCCGCGGCCGTTGTCCTCTACCGAAACCGAGCCATCGGGGTTGAGTTCGATCAGGACAAGGTCGCAGTGCCCGGCCAGCGCCTCGTCGATGGCGTTGTCGGAAACCTCGAACACCATGTGGTGCAGGCCCGAACCATCGTCGGTATCGCCGATATACATGCCCGGCCGCTTGCGCACCGCATCGAGGCCCTTGAGCACCTTGATCTGGTCGGCGCCATAGGCGTTCTGATTGGGGATATTTTCAGGGGGTGTATCGGGGGTGCTGGCCATGCCTAGCATATAGGCATTTGCGGGGAATTAGTAACCCGCTTGTTCTCTTGCCGTCCACAGGAAAGCCGCACTTCGTCAGCGGGGACGCCAGACATGGCTAGGCCCCGCCCCGATCCCGCTATTTCCGCAAGATCAGGCGCGGGGCCTGCTCTTTTTTCCTCTCATGTCCGGTCGCCAGCGCTCAGACAAACGCGACGGCGAGCATGAGCGAACCGGTGCCGAATGCGACGGCGAGGCCGAGGGCATTTTGCAGAAACTGCGTCATGAATTTTCTCCTGTTTTGATGCGGATGCGAAGCTCTCTTCGCACATGCAATATAACCAAAATGCTAAGATTAGCCCGTGCAAACAAGGCAACCGTAATTGCAAAATTTGCAATACACACCCAAATTAGGATTTGTTTACCAAGCGAGCCCGCGGCAATCCGGTGTTCTGGCCAGCGGGGACGTCGCGGACTGGACAGAAAAAAGCCCGCGCCCTATCGCCGAGCCATGACAATTCAGCCTTCCGACTCCATCCTCATCGTCGATTTCGGCAGCCAGGTTACCCAGCTGATCGCCCGCCGCGTGCGCGAGGCCGGGGTCTATTCCGAGATCGCGCCCTTCGGCGGCGCCGCCGCGGCATTCGAGCGGATGCAGCCCAAGGGCGTGATCCTGTCCGGCGGCCCGGCCTCGGTGCTCGATGCCGATGGCCCGCGAATTCCGGACGAGATCCTGCACTGCGATCTGCCGATCCTGGGCATCTGCTATGGCCAGCAGGCGCTGATGCACCAGCTCGGCGGCCAGGTGCTCGGCGGCGAGGCAGGCGAATTCGGCCGCGCCTTCATCGAAATTTCGGATGGCTGCGCCCTGTTCGACGGCCTCTGGTCCGAGGGCGAGAAGCACCAGGTATGGATGAGCCACGGCGACCAGGTGGTCGAACTGGCCCCCGGCTTCCGCTCGGTCGCGACCAGCGAGGGCTCGCCCTTCGCCGTCGTCGCCGACGACGCGCGGCGGATCTACGCGACCCAGTTCCACATGGAAGTGGTGCACACCCCCGACGGCGCCCGGCTGATCAAGAATTTCGTGCGCCACGTCTGCGGCCTCGCCGGCGACTGGACCATGGCCGAGTTCCGCAAGACCAAGATCGCCGAAATCCGCGCGCAGGTCGGCAAAGGCAAGGTCATCTGCGGGCTTTCGGGCGGGGTCGACAGCGCGGTGGCGGCGGTGCTGATCCACGAGGCGCGATCGGCGAACCAGCTGACCTGCGTCTATGTCGACCACGGGCTGATGCGGCTGGGCGAGAGCGAGCAGGTCGTCTCGCTGTTCCGCGGCCACTACAACATCCCGCTGATCCACAAGGATGTCTCGACCCTGTTCCTGAGCGGCCTCGCCGGGGTCACCGACCCGGAAGCCAAGCGCAAGTTCATCGGCAAGACCTTCATCGACGTGTTCGAGGCCGAGGCCAAGCAGATCGGCGGGGCGGAGTTCCTGGCGCAAGGCACGCTCTACCCCGACGTGATCGAGAGCGTCTCCTTCACCGGCGGGCCCTCGGTGACGATCAAGAGCCACCACAATGTCGGCGGCCTGCCCGAGCGGATGAACATGAGCCTGGTCGAGCCGCTGCGCGAGCTGTTCAAGGACGAAGTGCGCGAGCTGGGCCGCGAGCTTGGGCTGCCCGAGGTGTTCGTCGGCCGCCACCCCTTCCCCGGCCCCGGCCTCGCCATCCGCATCCCCGGCGAAGTCACCCGCGAGCGCTGCGACGTGCTGCGCAAGGCCGACGCGGTCTACCTGGAAGAGATCCGCAACGCCGGGCTGTACGATGCGATCTGGCAGGCCTTCGCCGTGCTGTTGCCGGTGCGCACGGTCGGCGTGATGGGCGACGGGCGAACCTACGACAACGTCTGCGCGCTGCGGGCGGTGACCAGCACCGACGGCATGACGGCGGACATCTACCCGTTCGACGCGGCGTTCCTCAGCCGGGTGGCGACGCGGATCATCAACGAGGTCAAGGGGATCAACCGGGTGGTCTACGATTACACCAGCAAACCGCCGGGAACGATCGAGTGGGAGTGACCGCCGACAGGCAGGGCCCATGCCCGCCCGGCGCGGCTTAGTCGCCGGACACGCGCCATTGCCCGTCGACGCGGGGCTGGGGAGGCAGAGCGGGAGCAGCGACGGATGCGGCCGGTGCTTTTGGGCCTGGGCGTCACAGGCTTGCCCGGTGCGCTGTTTCTTGCGACTGGCCGGCAGGGTTGCGCACGCATACCGCCGGCTCGGCCCTGAGGCTGCGTGGCGCTGGCGGTTAGGGCTCGCAATTGGCCGCCGGGCGGAAAGTCCACGATCCTGGATGCGGCGCCGAAGCACCGGCCTTTGCAGGGTTCGGGCGGCAGCTCGCGAAACCGTCCCCGCACCCGTCTGGCGGGGTATTTAACCGGATGGGTTCGTGTAGGAAAGCGGAAATTGGGCGGGGGATGCCAAACCGGCGGACGTCTCCTTTGAACCAAGACCCGCCCGCCCTGAGCTTGTCGAAGGGCTGCCTTTATCTTCGTGCTTCGCGCGCAATTGCCTGAAGAAAATGCGATCCTTCGACAAGCTCAGGATAGTCGGGTGTGGGGCAGAGGTGATTTACATTTGCAGGGTTTTGCTTCAGGCGGCAGTCTTGCGCCGCTTGGTCATGTCGCCCCGGCCCGCCAGCAACCCGGCGATGGAGATGTCTTCGTCGAGTTCATCCCAGTGGAGGCCATCCAGGCTGATCGAGCAGGCGTCGCGCTGTTCGGGTGAGCCATGCAATAGACGCGGGAACCATGCGAGCGGTATGCCGAGCGTGCGGCCGTCTTCGAGATCGACCCAGAAGATATGCTCGTCGAAGCGGACAGCGGTCGCGCTTGGCGGGAATTTCACCTGCATCTTGCGCCGCTTCGTTGGAACTTCCTTGATGTGCGTCTCGCCCTCGCACCGGTCGCAATGCGCGTAATCGAACGTGGCGCCCAGTTCCCACTCCTGCGTGGCCACATTCCAGACAGCCCAGGCATCATGCATGACATTGTCGGAACCGCAGGTTTCGCAGACCATGCGGACGGGCTTGCGGTCCATCGTTTGCCTTTCCCGGTGCCGGAGGCAGGATGGCAGGTTGCAGCGTGAGGACAACCGGGCTGGGGCGGAGTCTGGTCCGGAACGGAGGCGGTTGCTTGCTGTCTTTGCGCCTTTGCGGCTTTGCGTGAGGCCAGGTTTGCGCCGGGTTTGGTTTCACGCGAAGGCGCGAAGGGCGCGAAGATCAAGTTGCCAATTGGAAGTAATTGCACCTGTCATCGGCAAACAATTCGGCTATATAAAAAACGCGACTACCCAAAAATTTTTATGTTGGCAGTTCTCCTTTCAAGCACAATAACTCGCTTGCAGTCTTCAGTATATAGATGTCTTGAACTGTCTTTCGAAACAACAACAATATAATTTGAAATATGGGCTACTACTATTGATCCATCCGGGCATCGCGCTTGCCCGATGTTCTGTGATTTATACATAGATTCGACATCGGCAAATGGAGAAGTCCGGTCATTGAACCCATCGCGATAGGCGGTCCAAAAAAAATTCCAGAAGGCAAATGCCGATATTACAATTGTGAACTTCAATCTAATATTTCCGTCAGCCTTTTTCCGGAAACCCGAAAACATGAAAACGGACATCCAACAAAACGCAGGAACATATAATATTGAAACAAATATATCCCTTACTAATGTCATATATATTGCAGAAATAAGGGATAATACGGCAATAGATTTTGTAAAAATAACAAATTTCTTGTTAGAAAACTCCTCCTTAACCTCAAATGCATTTGATCCGCGAAGCCAGAATCCCTCTGCGAATGCGCCAAATATATTGTAGACTGAAATTGACTGAACGATGTAAAATGGAATTAGCTTTGCAATTCCAACTGAGAATATGTCATCGGCTGACAGTAATGGTCCCACCTCAGTTCCAAAACCTCGAACCCAAAAATGCAAGTACAGATAGCACAAAAAAACGTGTATCGCAGGGATGATAAGAATAATTTTCCCTGCATTTTCCAATTCAATTACCCCCGCCGAGCGTATCAATCACTCCGCCGCCGCCGCGTCCCCGAACATGTCCGGCTCGCTCCCATCCGCGCCCTCATCCCCGCTATCGTTCGCCTTCGCCTTGCGCCGCTCGTCAAAGCTCGCCCAAACGTCGTTCCAGTTCCCCCGCGTCGCGCCCATCACGCCGCGCGCTTCCTGCCCTTGAGCGGAATCACCAGCCGGGCGTTCTCGAACCAGTCGTCGGTCAGTTCCGGCGCGGCGTCGGGGTTGCTAGCGATCTGTGCGGCGATATCCTCGTCGGTCAGCGCGTCGAATGCAGCCAGGCGCTCCGGGGTCATCCAGGCAATGGCTTCAGCCAGCACCTCAGGGGTGACTTGCACGGTATCGGGCGACTTCTTCTTCATTGGCTTTCCTGAAATTGATCAGGCGACGATTGGCGCCGCGCCAAGTATACACACAAACGCAAATTCTTCCACCCAACGCCGCCACCGGCCCCATCGCCGCGAATCTCGTTTCGCCGTAGTCGATGCGGTTATCTTGCTCTTCGATATAGTCGCCGTCGAAAACACTGGATGCCCAGTCGGAGTGGCAGTCCATGCTTCCGCCGGTTCGCTTCGTCTTTCAACGGATCGAACTCATCAGGGAATCACTCCGCCGCAATCCCCTCATCCCCGAACATATCCGGCTCACTCCGCCCCCGGCCGGGCATCATCCTCCCCCTATCGTTCGCCTTGGCCTTGCGCCGCTCGTCGAAGCTCGCCCAGACGTCGTTCCAGTTCCCCCGCGTCGCGCCCTTGGAATATTCCGTCGCGCGGGTTTCGAAGAAGTTGGCGTGCTCCACTCCGTTGAGCAGCGGCGTCAGCCACGGCAGCGGGTGGTCCTCGATCATGTAGATTTCCTTGAGGCCCAGTTGCCCCAGCCGCCAGTCGGCGATGTAGCGGATGTAGCGCTTGATTTCCTTGGCGCTCATCCCCGGCACCGGGCCCATTTCGAAGGCGAGGTCGACGAAGGCGTCTTCGAGGCGGACGGTCTTCTGGCAGCAATCGATGATGTCTTCCTTCACCGCCTTGGTCAGGCAGTCGCGCTCTTGCACGAACGTGTGGAACAGCTTGGTGATGCCTTCGCAGTGGAGCGATCTCGTCGCGGACCGACCAGGTGACGATCTGGCCCATGCCCTTCATCTTGTTGAACCGCGGGAAGTTCATCAGCATGGCGAAGCTGGCGAACAGCTGGAGGCCTTCGGTGAAGCCGCCGAACATGGCGAGGGTGCGGGCGATGTCCTCGTCGCTGTCGACCCCGAAGTTCTTCAGGTAATCGTGCTTGTCGCGCATTTCCTGGTATTCGAGGAACATGCCGTATTCGCTTTCGGGCATGCCGATGGTGTCGAGCAGGTGGCTGTACGCCGCGATGTGCACCGTCTCCATGTTGGAGAAGGCGGCGAGCATCATCTTGACTTCGGTCGGCTTGAACACGCGGCCGTATTTGTCGTGGTAGCAATCCTGCACCTCGATATCGGCCTGGGTGAAGAAGCGGAATATCTGGGTGAGCAGGTTGCGTTCGTGCTCGCTGATCTTCTGCGCCCAGTCGCGGCAATCCTCGCCCAAGGGAACTTCCTCGGGCATCCAGTGGATCTGCTGCTGGCGCTTCCACATGTCGTAGGCCCAGGGATATTCGAAGGGCTTGTAGGTCTTGCGGGCTTCGAGAAGGGGCATCTGGGCTTACTCCGGAATCGGGAGCGGGATTCCCCGCGCGAAACTCCATTCTTGCCGCAATTCCTGTCCGCGCGAGAGGGGGTGCGGGGAGCTATCCCCAGTCGCGTTGCGAGGCTTGCGGAGCAGGATGATAGCACGGTTGCAGCGGGGGGACTATCCTGTTTTGTTCTCTGCTGGGAGGGGGGGAATTGGTTCGCGCAAAGGCCGCAAAGGGCGCAAAGAGGAAGCGCTTGGGGGCGAAGCCCCTTCCTGTTTCGGGGCCGGTTCTTGCGGACGCGTTGGAATGGCAAGAAGGGCCTTCGGCCCGGCGCCACATCTTTGCGCCCTTTGCGGTCTCTGCGCGAAACCCCTTACTTCCTCCGGCCCGTCACATCTTCACCACGGCGGAGAAATCGGCCTCCGGGACAGTCTCCGTGCGGCCGAAGAATTTGTCGAGGTCTTCGCTCGAAGCGGCCTTGCGGGTGCGTTCGGCTTCTTCGGTGAAGCCTTCGTGGGCGCGGGCGAGGGCGCGCTGGACGGCGGGGCGGGCGGCGATGGCGGCGCGCCAGCGCAGGAGGTGGGGGTGCTGGGCGGGATCGAAGCCGTGCGCTTCGAGGTAGTTGGCCCAGGGCCAGGTCGCCATGTCGGCGATGGACCAGGCGCCGCCGGCCAGCCATTCGCGGGTGGCGAGGCGCTGGTCGAGCAGGCGGTAGAGCTTTTCGGCGGCGGCGGCGTAGCGCGCTTCGGCATAGGCATGGGTGCCGGGCGCGATGACCAGGCGGAAGTGGTTCACCTGGCCCAGCATCGGGCCGACGTTCGCCATCTGCACCATCAGCCATTGCATCGTTTCCGCCCGGGCCGGCTGGCTGGCGGGGAGGAACTTGCCCTCGCGTTCGGCGAGGTAGTGGAGAATCGCCCCGATTCGGCGATCGGCTGGCCCAGGCGCGGATCCTCCAGCACCGGCACCTTGCCGAGCGGGTTGAGCTTCAGGAACTCCGGCGTGAACTGCTCCTGCGCGAACACCGCGACGTGGCGCAGTTCGTAGTCGAGCGCGCATTCCTCGAGCATCAGCACCACCTTGGTGACGTTGGGGCTGCTCATGCCGTGGAGGACGAGTTTTTCGGTCATGCCCGGCCCTCCAGCGGCGCGGCCGGCAGCACGAACGTCAGCAGCCGCGCATATTTGCCGCTGTCGTTGCGCCAGCCGTGCACCGCGCCGCGGCAGATCCCGAGATCGCCCTGGCGCAGCAGTGCCTCGCCGTCTTCGAGCACCAGCACCACCTCGCCCTCGACCACGAAGAAATGGTCCGCGGTGTCGGTGTAATGCATGCCGGGATCGTCCGCCCCAAGGCCGGGTCCGTACTCGGCCATCATCACCGAATAGATGGGATCGGTCAGCTGGCTCATGGCGAAGGCGGGGAAGCCGGTGGGCGGCGCGGCGGCGTTGTCCACCCGCGCGCAGGCGCCGGTCCAGACATTGGTGACGGCCATCGGTTGTGGACTTAGCACCAGCGGGATCGCCTCGTCCGAAACGACGCGGCTCTTGCCGTCGGCGCCGGTGGCGGCGATGATGCGGCGCGGCTGAGAATTGGGGGCTTTTGGCTCATACGGTTCTTCCTTTTCCGACCGGGTTCGCGGGTATGGTGACCGACACATAGACCGCGGGCACATCGCCGTCGTTGCGCCAGCCGTGGTTGACGCCGCGATCGACGATCAGGGTGCCGGGGCCGCACCTGGTCTCGCCCTCCTCCAGCACCAGGGTGATTTCGCCGCTGATCACCACCAGATAGTCGATGGTGTCGGTGGCGTGCATGAAGGCCAGTTCGCCCCGGCCCGGCGGGAACTCGGTGACGATGAAATTGGTGCCGCCGTCGTGGAGGAATTCCATTTGGTAGGGCACGGCGGCATCGGCGTTGCCGGAATTGTCGGCGGGCACCGATCGGGTGCGCCAGACCAGATTGGCGACGGGGCCAAGCTGGGGCACCTCGCCGTCGAACTGGATGCAGCTTCTGCCGTCCGGGCCGATCCCTGTAACCACGCGCCGGCTCATATCGTCCGCCCCTTGCCGAGCGGCAGCGACGGCACGGTCATCGCGGCGAGCACCGCCACCTCGGACGTGTCGTTGCGCCAGGCGTGCATGGTGCCGCGGTTGACGACGAAATCGCCGGGCTTCAGCCGCACCGCGCCGGTCTCGGTGGCGAATTCGACTTCGCCCCGCAGCATGACGAAATAGTCGAGCGTGTCGGTCGCATGCATGAACGGCTCCATGCCGGGCGGGAACTCGATCAGCATGAAGTTGCTGCCCTGAAAATGGACCATGTCGATGGTGAAGGGCACGGCGGCGTCTTGGGCGCCGGAATTGTCGGCCGGAATGGCGCTTTGCCAGACGCAGCTTGAGGCGATTTCGGCGCGCGCGATCGGCCCGTCGATCAGGACACAGCTCTTGCCGTCGGGGCCAAGGCCGGTGACGACGCGGCGGTAAGGAGAGGCGCTCATATCGTCCGCCCGCCGCCGACCGGAAGCGCGGGGATGGTGACGCAGGCCATGCTGGCGGGTTCCTGGGTATCGTTGCGCCAGGCGTGGTTGACGCCGCGATCGACGATGAACTCGCCGGGGTGCAGTACTACTTCTTCCGCTTCCAGCACCATGGTGATCTGGCCGGTCAGCGCGACGATATAGTCGATCGTGTCGGTGGTGTGCCAGAACGCGTCCATGCCCGGCGGGAACTCGATCAGGATGAAATTGGTGCCGCCATCGTGCAGCATTTCGGCGGTGTGCGGCGCGGCCATGTCTTCGCTGCCCGAATTGTCGGCGGGAATGGCGCTGCGCCAGATTGCGTCGCTGAGGCCGCCGTGGCGGTCGATCAGCGCGTCGATCAGGATGCAGCTTTTGCCGTCCGGGCCCAAGCCGGTGACGACTCGGCGGCGGGAGGTGGGAGCGCTCATATCGTCCGTCCCGCGCCGACGGGTTTGGCCGGAATGTTGACCGCCACCGCAACGCAAGGCTCGTCGGAATCGTTGCGCCAGCCGTGGACGACGCCGCGATCCACCACGAAATCGCCGGGGCCGAGATTCGCCTCGCCGTTTTCGGTGACCAGCGTCACTTTGCCGGAAAGGATGATGAGATAGTCGATGGTGTCGGTCGCATGCATGCCGGCGGGCGAATGCGGGGCGAACTGGCAGATCGTGAAGCACGAGCCGGGCATGTGCAGCATGTCGAGCCATAGGGCTCGGCGGTGTCGGCATTGCCGGAATTGTCGGCGGGCCGGGTTTTGGTCTGCCAGACGAGGGCGGCGGTCGAATCGCCGAAGACCGGCACCGGGCCATCGATGATGACGCAGCTCCTGCCCTCGGCATTGAGCCCGGTGACGACGCGGCGGTGCGCGAGGTTGGACATGTTTTCTCTCCCATTCCGTCATCCTGAACTTGTTTCAGGATCCATTTCTCGTCTTGAGCCGAAGCACAGCGAGGAAACACAACGACGCAATTGCACGCCCGTTGCGAGCGCCGAGTGTGCGGCACAATGGATCCTGAAACAAGTTCAGGATGACGATTCAGGATATGGTGGTTCGGAAGCGAGCCGTGCCTACTGACAGGCTAGGCATTCCTCGTAATCCGTCTGCGCCGCGAGTTCCATCACCGGCGCCTCGGCGGTGTTGTCCGCCTCGACCCCCCCGGCGAAGCCCGCGCGCTGCACGGACTTGCTGCGCAGGTAGTAGAGCGACTTGATGCCCTTCTCCCAGGCTTGGAAGTGCAGCATCATCAGATCCCACTTGTCGACGTCCGCCGGGATGTAGAGATTCAGGCTCTGAGCCTGGTCGATGAACGGCGTGCGGTCGGCGGCGAATTCGAGCAGCCAGCGCTGGTCGATCTCGAAGCTGGTCTTGTAGACGTCCTTTTCCGCCTGGCTGAGGAAATCGAGGTGCTGAACCGAGCCGCCGTGCTCGAGGATCGAATTCCAGACGTTGGTCGAATCCTTACTCTTCGCTTGCAGCAACTTTTCCAGGTACGGGTTCTTGACCACGAAGCTGCCTGACAGCGTCTTGTGGGTGTAGATGTTGGCCGGGATCGGCTCGATGCAGGCGCTGGTGCCGCCGCAGATGATGCTGATCGAGGCGGTCGGCGCGATCGCCATCTTGCAGGAGAAGCGCTGCATCACGCCCATGTCCTCGGCATCGGGGCAGGCGCCGCGTTCCTGGGCGAGCATCAGCGAAGCCTCGTCCGCCTTGGCGGCGATGTGCTTGAACATCTTGAGGTTCCACGCCTTGGCCATGGCGCTTTCGAAACCGATGCCCTTCATCTGCAGGAACGAGTGGAAGCCCATCACGCCCATGCCGACCGAACGCTCGCGCGCGGCGGAATATTTGGCGCGGGCCATCTCGTCCGGCGCGCGGTCGATATAGTCCTGCAGCACGTTGTCGAGGAAGCGCAGGACGTCCTCGATAAAGTCCTTGTCTTCGTGCCACTCTTCCCAGGTTTCGAGATTGAGCGAGGAGAGGCAGCACACCGCGGTGCGATCGTTGCCGAGGTGGTCGCGCCCGGTGGGGAGGGTGATTTCCGAACACAGGTTCGAGGTCGAGACCTTGAGCCCGAGATCGCGGTGATGCTTGGGCATCATCCGGTTCACCGTGTCGGAGAAGACGATATAGGGCTCGCCGGTGGCAAGCCGCGTCTCGACCAGCTTCTGGAACAGCGAGCGGGCATCGACCGTGGAGCGGATCGAACCGTCCTTGGGGCTGCGCAAATGGAATTCAGCGCCATCGGCCACCGCCTGCATGAAGAGGTCGGTCAACAGCACGCCGTGGTGGAGGTTGAGCGCCTTGCGGTTGAAATCTCCGCTCGGCTTCCTGATTTCGAGGAACTCCTCGATCTCCGGGTGCGAGACATCGAGATAGCAGGCCGCCGAACCACGGCGCAGCGAGCCCTGACTGATCGCCAGCGTGAGCGAGTCCATCACCCGCACGAAAGGAATGATGCCGCTGGTCTTGCCGTTGAGCCCGACCGGCTCGCCGATGCCGCGCACCTGGCCCCAATAGGTGCCGATGCCGCCGCCGCGGCTGGCCAGCCAGACGTTCTCGTTCCAGGTGCCGACAATGCCCTCCAGGCTGTCCGACACCGAATTGAGGTAGCACGAGATCGGCAGGCCGCGCCCGGTGCCGCCGTTCGACAGCACCGGCGTCGCCGGCATGAACCACAGCTTCGAGATATAGTCATAGAGCCGCTGGGCGTGCGCCTGATCGTCGGCATAGGCATCGGCGACGCGGGCGAACAGATCCTGATAGGTCTCGTCCGGCAACAGATAGCGGTCGTCGAGGGTTTCCTTGCCGAAATCGGTCAACAGCGCATCGCGCGAGACATCGGTGACGATGGCGAAGCGGCGCGCGTTGATCGACTTGGAATCGTCGGCCCGGGCCGCTTCGGCGGCGGCCTGCATGGCATTGCCGATCGCGCCGGCAAGCGCCTCGGCGCCAAGATTGGCGACCAGCGCATCGGTTCCCGGGTCGCTCTTTTCCGCCATGGGCACTGCCGGGCCCGCGCCCGCCTCCTCGATCGCCGCACCGGCGCCCGGCGCCCGCGCTTCGGTTACGAACAAAATGCTTTCGCCGAAATCCTGCGTCCCGCGCGCCATCTCCGGCTCATTCCCGTTCCTGAAATCCACCCAATTCGCCCCCGACCCTAAATTGCAATTCGCGGAATGCCCGCTGTTGAAAAGCCGGGGCGTTCCGCATTCGTTCGAATCGACCGGCAAGCTGCCAGCCTAGCACATCCGGGGCGCCGATGCGGAAAATTTTTCCCCATTTGTTCCCCAGACTTGACCTCGGATATCGCCATGTCCGGACCCGATCCTCTTCGCGGCGCGAAGAACCGCGCCGTCCGGACGAATCTAGGTCTAGAGGTTCCCCCCGAAGCCCGACCACAAGCGATAGTGCCTTATCCTGATTCGGACGCAAGTGGGTAATTTTGGCCAGAGGCCTCGAAACGCGCTTTCGGGCAAGTGGCGAGTCATTTTGCAACGCAGCGACGCGCGGGAAATCCGCCACTGGCGCGCAGCGCAAGAGTCAAAGTGAATCTGTGAAAAAATTTTTTGCGCGGAACTTTGTCCCCAGCTTCGAGGCGGGCTGGCGCCGCGTTCGAATTTCGCTCTGCCACGGATTTCGCATGCGGGGCACAACGGTTCGTCTCCCGGGAGCCTCGGGTCCACCGCCTGACGGTCCACGAAGGCGACGAAGCGCGGGGGCCGTATAGGTATTGTTTACCATTGCCGCGCCACTCTGCCGCCACTGCTTGAGGGCTCCATAATCCCAATAAAGAGGAGCTTTCCATGGGACATAAATCGACGACTTCGGGTTCGTCTGTAGTGAATTTCCGGGCGATGCCGCGTGACCGGCGGAATGGCCTGAACTCATTGCCCCCGCCGCGCGCCAACCGTTGGGTCGCCCGGCAGAAACAGGCGGTGGTGGAGGCGGTCAATACCGGCCGGCTGCCGCTGCACGAGGCCATGCGGCGCTACGAGCTTTCGCTCGAGGAGTTCATGACCTGGCAAGAGGCCTTCGCGCCGAAGGTTGCGCCGCAGGCGACGCCGAAGATCGCGCCACGCGCGGTTCTGCAGGTGGCCACGCTGACGGTTGCGTCCGAGCGGCGCGAGCGGGTGCTTGAGGCGGTTGCCTAGGCCTGACCCTAGGGTCAGCCGGCGCGTGCGAGGATATTCGCCGCCGTCGTCACCAGACCGCCGTTTGCCGCGATGGTAAGCCCGGTCAGCCAGCGCGCTTCGTCCGAAGCGAGGAAGGCGACGACATCGGCGATATCCTCGGGCTCGCCCAGGCGGCGCAATGCCGTCCACGGCGGGACCTGGTCGGGCCAGGTCTGCCCCGCGATCATTTCGGTGCGGGTGCAACCCGGCGCGACGGTGTTGCAGGTCGTGCCGCGGGGCCCAAGCTCCTGCGCCAGGCTGCGGATGAAGCCTTCCGAACCCGCCTTGGCCGCGGCGCCGGCCGAAACGCCGGGCGCGCCGTGCGTCGCCATGCCCGAGGAGATGAACACGATGCGCCCGTGCGGACTCTGCGACAGGCGCGCGTATTCGGCGCAGGCGAGGATCGTCGCGCGCAGGTTCAGCGCCAGCGTGCGGTCGATCGTTTCGCTGGTGAGGTTGACCGCCAGGCCCTGGCTGCCGCCGCCGGCGTTGAGCACGAGAATGTCGAGCGCGCCGTGAACGCCATGCGCCCTGCGCACCACATCGCAGGCCATGTCGCCCTCCGCCAGGTCGCCCATGACGACATGCCCGCCAATCTCCTTGGCCAAGGCTTCGGCCCGTCCGCCCTGTTCGCGGGCGTGGACGATAACCCTGGCACCGTCAGCCGCCAGCCGCCGCGCGATCCCGCGCCGATGCCGCGCGAGGAGCCAGTGACCAGCGCGGTTCTTGCTTCGAGACGCATGTCCGTTCCCCTCAGAGGTTTATTCGAAATTCGCGGAAGAGCGAATTTCGGTTGGCACCGGCCCGCTCCCCCGCCCGGCCACCCAGAACATACCATTTCGTTGGGTGGCCGGGCGGGGAGCGGGCCGGTGCCGAACGATCCGGAACGGAGTTTCGGATCAGACATTCAAGCGTAGGCGATGATGGTCGAGGCCGAGGCGATCGCCCCGCCGGTCGCGGGAATGGTGTGGCCGGTCAGCCAGCGCGAATCGCCGGACGCAAGGAAGGCGACGATGTCGGCGATGTCCTCGGGCTGACCCGGCCGGCCCATGGCGGTGTACCTGGGGACCAGATCGACAATCGCGGCGGGCGCTTCCTTGGAGAGCGTCAGCCCGGGTTCGACCGAGTTGCAGGTGATCCCGCGCGCGCCCAGTTCCTGCGCGACCGAACGGATGAACCCCGCCGCCGCCGCCTTGGCCGCCGAATAGACCGCCCCGCGCACCGCCGGCTGCGTCGCCGAGGCGGACGAGATCAGCACGACCCGGCCGTGCTCGCTTTGGGTCAGGCGGGCGTACTCGCTCACCGCCAGGATCACCGAACGCAAGTTGAGCGCCAGCACCGGGTCGATGGTTTCGGCGGTTTGCTCCTCGATCGGCCCGGCATGCGGCGCCCCGGCGTTGCACACCAGGATGTCGAGCGCGCCGTGGACCTTGAAGGCATCCTTGACCACTTGCAACGCCGTGTCGCCAGCGCCGAGATCGCCGAGCACGACATCGGCGATACCGCCCTTGGCGCGGATATCCGCCGCCACTGCTTCCGCCAGCGCCGGATCGCTGCGCGCGTGCAGCACGACCTTGGCCCCATCCGCCGCCAGCCGCCGCGCGATCGCCGCGCCGATCCCGCGCGAGGAGCCGGTGACCAGGGCTACACGTCCTTCCAGCCGGTTCATGCATCTCTCCCGTCCGCCGGCCTATCCGCCGAGTCCCGCCGATTGACAATTCGCCCGCCACCTATCCATGCTTCGCGCCATCGAAGCAAGGGAGAGGCAGAATGGAACGGCAGCGTGAAATCGACATCGCAGGCAAGGTAGCGATCATGACCGGCGCCAGCCGCGGCGTCGGCAAGGAAGCGGCGCTGGCGCTGGCGCGGCGCGGGGCGAAAGTGGTGCTGGCCGCGCGCACCGTCGATCCCGATCCGGACCCGACGCTGCCCGGCACTTTGGGCGAGACGCTGCACCAGATCGAGCAGGCGGGGGGCGAGGCAATCGCCGTGGCCACCGACCTGGCCAAGGAAGACGATCTCAAGCGGCTGGTCGACAAAACGGTCGAGCGGTTCGGCGGCGTCGATATCCTGGTCAACAATGCCGCCGCGACGGTCGGCGATTACTGGAACGATACTTTCCTCGAACTCAGCCGCGAGGATTGGCTCTATCAGTTCGACGTCAATGTCCACGCGCCGTTCACGCTGATGCAGCTGACCGTGCCGATCATGATCGAGCGCGGCGGCGGGCGGATCATCAACGTCACCACCGGCAGCGGCGAAGTGTTCCGCCTGCCCGAGGAGACCCGCCACAAGAACCTCGGCAAGAAGAACCTCGAAGTGCCGGGCTATTTCTGCCCCAAGCGCGCGCTCGACCGGCTCGGCTCGATCATCGCCGACCGCATGGAGCAGCGCAATGTCCACATCATCGGCCTGATGCCGGGCTGGGTGGCGACCGAAATCGTCCAGGCGCGGCTGGAGCGCGAAGTCGGCTCGCTCGACACCATCGAGCACCGGCCGGTGGGGATGGACATTCCGGCGCGGATGATCGCCTATTTCGCGGCCTGCGAGAACCCGGGGGAGTATACCGGGCGGCTGTTCTTCGCCGAGCGGGAGCTGGCGGACATGGGGATCGAGGTGGATTGAGGCTGACGTCTATTCAGGCTTGCATTTTCTATTTATTGGGTGTACATAAATCAAGTGAAAGTCGAGTTCGATCCGGCAAAGGACGAGATCAATCGGGCCAAGCATGGCGTCTCGTTGCAAGCGGCGGCCGGCTTCGATTGGGACACGGCGCTTGAGCGCGAAGACGACCGGTTCGATTATGGAGAAGTGCGCTTCGTCGCCATCGGGCTGATCGACGCCCGGCTTTATGTGATGATCTTCACCGAAGGTTCCGATGACGACGCTGTTCGTGTCATCAGCCTGCGCCCGGCGGAGAAACATGAAACGAGGTTCTACTATGGACAAGTTTGACCCGGAAATTCACGATGATAATCCGCCGCTGGATGCAGCATTTCTGGCCGGAATGAAGCCGTCCCGGCGCGGGCGGCCTAAATTGGCTGCGCCCAAGGTAGAGGTAAAAATCCGCCTCGATGCCACTACGGTGGCGCATCTGCGCGGCAGCGGCCCGGGATGGCAGACGCGCGTCAACGCGCTGTTGGGCCAGCTCGTGGCGAAAGGGCAGATTTGAAGGGGGAGCTGGTTGGCATTTTGGCAATGATCGACACCAAGGCGGACGTCCTGTCCATCTGAACTGTTGCTCCAAAGCGGTCACTGGAAGTATTGCCTATTACTATTTACTATGAATGGTAGCATCAACCGCCTTCGGCGCAACGGCCTTGCATTGAGGAACAAGTGATGGGTAGGTCGAGATTAGGGAAAGTCGTCCTGCGATTGCTTGCGCTGGGCTGTTTACTCCTCACATCGTGCGAGACCTTTCCGTCAAGTGGCGCAAGCAGAAACACAGCTAACAGAGAAAATCGACCCAAGCACATCACCATTCTTGTTTTGCTAGATGGGTTCCGTGCCGACTATCTCGACCGTGGCATAACGCCGAACCTTGTGAAGATTGCTTCAAACGGCGTGCGAGGTACGCTCACACCCGCGTTTCCGAGCGTCACCTTTCCTAATCACTTTGCACAGATAACTGGTCTTTATCCTGACCAGCATGGGATCGTTGGCAATGTTTTCGAAGACAACGCGATGCCGAAACCGTTCAACCCATTTACAGATACTCAGGGCATGAATGATCCGCGTTGGTGGTCGGGCGCGATTCCGATTTGGGCGCTTGCCGAAGAGCAAGGCCTGAAGGCGACGAGGACCCAATGGGTCGTAAATGGTTACGATCGAAGGGGCACAGCCGGCTCAAATCTTCAGCCCTTGGACTACGCCGCTCCGCCGGATCGCGGTGCCGACCGTTTCTTGGAATTGTTCAGCGAAGACCCAGAGAATGCTCCGGACCTCTCGCTCTTGTTTTTTCATCAGGCCGATTCCGCGGGACATCGGTATGGCCCCGACGCACCAGAAACCAATGCAGCAATTGCCCAGCTTGATACAGCAATCGGCAAGATTATCAGTGGGCTGAAGCAGCGCGGTTTGTGGGAGCAAGTGAACATCGTTTTCACGGCGGATCATGGAATGGCGAAGTATGTCCCAGGCCAGGTTATCTTTCTCGACGATTTTGCCGATCCATTGAAATTTCGCCTGATTGGCTACGGTCCCTATGCAGAGGTCGTTCCGGAAAATGACGCAACAGTCGACGACGTTGCCCCAAAGCTGGTTGGCCACCACGGGCCCATGACTTGCTGGCGAAAAGAGAGCCTACCCCCACGCTTTCGGTACGGTAAGAATGAACGGGTTGCGCCAATCCTCTGTTTGGCAGACCCGGGTTGGGTGATAGTCGAACGCGAAGGATTTGATCCTAAAGCCTGGTCCGGTGCAAGTCATGGATATGACCCAGAGTCCTCCAGCATGGGGGCGCTCTTTCTTGCGCATGGTCCGGCATTTTGTGCGGCGAAATTGGCCAAGCAGAGAATCGATGCCGTAGACATTTATCCGCTTCTTGCAAATCTCGCCGGCATCAGGGTGGAGCCTCATTCTGGAAATCTGTCCAACGTTGCCCCGCTCATGCGCAGTCATGGCCGGTGCGTTGATTGAAGTCTCAAGGAGTATCTAAAATCGGACGATCCGGAATCTACCCCAATCCGGCCATTCCGCCACAATTCCAAACCACCCCCTCAAGGCACCAGCACCGTATCCTTCGCCTCCGCCAGCATGTCCGGATAGTCCAGCGTATAGTGCAGCCCCCGGCTCTCCTTGCGCTTGAGCGCCGAGCGGACGATCAGTTCCGCCGTCTGCAGCAGGTTGCGCAGTTCGATCAGGTCGGTGGTCACCCGGAAGCTCCGTAATATTCGGCCACTTCCTCGCTCAGCAGCTCGATCCGGTGCTGCGCGCGTTCGAGACGCTTGGTGGTGCGCACGATGCCGACGTAGTTCCACATGAAGCGGCGGATTTCGGTCCAGTTCTGCTTGATGATGACTTCCTCGTCGGAGTGGGTGACCCGGCTTTCGTCCCAGGGGCGCACCGGCGGCGGGGCGTCGAAGCTGTCCCAGCGATCGAGGATATCCGCCGCCGCCGCCTCGCCGAAGACGAAGCATTCGAGGAGGGAGTTGGACGCGAGCCGGTTGGCGCCGTGGAGGCCGCTTTCGGTACATTCGCCCGCCGCGTAGAGCCCGGGCAGGTCGGTGCGGCCGGCGAGGTCGATCATGATGCCGCCGCAGGTGTAGTGCTGCGCGGGGACCACCGGGATCGGCTGCCTGGTCATGTCGATGCCGAGGCCGAGCAGCTTGTCGTGGATGTTGGGGAAGTGCTCGCGGACGAATTCCGGCGGCTGGTGGCTGATGTCGAGGTGGACGAAATCGAGCCCGTCGCGCTTGATCTCGCTGTCGTTTGCCCGGGCGACGATATCGCGCGGGGCCAGTTCGGCGCGCGCGTCGTAACCGGGCATGTAGCGGTGGCCGGTGCGGGGGTTGAGCAGGTGGCCGCCTTCGCCGCGCACCGCCTCGGTGATCAGGAAGTTCTTGACGTCGAGATTGTAGAGGCAGGTCGGGTGGAACTGCATCATTTCCATGTTGCCGACCCGCGCGCCCGCGCGCCAGGCCATGGCGATGCCGTCGCCGGTCGCGCCCCGGGGGGCGGTGCTGAACTGATAGACCCGCCCCGCGCCGCCGGTCGCCAGCACGGTGGCGCGGGCGGTGTGCGCCTCGACCCGGCCGCGTGGCTTCGTCGAGCGCATAGACGCCCCAGACCCGGCCCGAGCCCGAATAGCGCTCCGCCTCGTGCCGCCCGGTGATCAGGTCGATGCAGCTGCGCGCCCGGCAGCAGGGTGATATTGGGATGCGCCTCGGCCGCCTTGACCAGCGCCTCCTGCACCGCCCAGCCGGTGGCGTCGTCGACATGGACGATGCGGCGCCTGGAATGCCCGCCCTCGCGGGTGAGATGGAGGGTGCCCTTGTCGGTGTTGAACGGCACGCCCAGCTCGACCAGCCGCTCGATCGCATGCGGCGCGCGCTCGATGACGAACTCCACGGTCTCCAGCCGGTTCAGCCCGGCGCCGGCGACCATGGTGTCGCGGATGTGATCCTCGAAGGTGTCGCCGGCATCGAGCACCGCGGCGATCCCGCCCTGCGCCCAGGCGGTCGAGCCGCCGGTCAGCGTGCCCTTGGCGAGGACCAGAACCTTGAGTGTGTCGGCGAGCGCCAGCGCGGCGGTGAGCCCCGCCGCTCCGGAGCCGACGACGATGACATCGGGAGAGTTCATCGTCTGCCCATAGCCTGTGACGCGCCGAAGGGAACAGCGCCGCGCTTCACCCCTGCGCCATTTCTTCCTTGTTGAGTTGCGCCCAGGTCACGCCAACCTGTCGCCGGTCGTAGGCGATCACCGGATCTGCCGTGCCGTACGGGTCGAGCGTGTGGAGGAAGCGGTGGGTGCCAATCTGGTGGGCGCAAGTGAGGCCCAGTTCGAGGATTTCGGCGGTGGTGAAGTGGAGGGCGAGGCGGCGGTAAGTCTCGTCGCCGATCTTGTGGTGATCGGTCGCCAGCAGTTCGATGAATTCGAGCGCGAGCCGCTCGCGCATCGAAAGATCGCCGCGCAGCGAGGGATCGGTCAGGCAGGCGACGGCGTCCTCGGTCGCGCCTTCGACCTTGCGCGAGGCCATGCACGGTTCGCAGCCGCCAAGCTGGGCGCTGCGGATGCGCAGCAGTTCGAGCAGGCGACCGGGGAGCAGGTGGCGGGGGAAGTTGGGATGGCGGTCGCCGTCGTCGGGCGCTTCGTCGTGCGCGGCATAAGCGAAGATCTGCAGCGGCAGTGGATCGGTGAAGCCGCCGCTGGCCATGCCGGCCTCGATCATCTCGCGTTCCTTGGGCGGGACTTCCTCCCAGGGGATCGGTTGAATGCGCGGCATGGGCGTCTCCTCACTTGACGCGCAGGATGCGTCCTTGAGCAACTGCGGTCAACGGTTGACTTGGCCGGGGCCGCCCCGCCACAGTCGCGCGGGGAGAGCCGCATGCGCGTCGCCATATTCAACGGGGCGGGAAAGCCCATCACTATCGAGCAAGTGGATGACGATCCGCTCGGGCCGCACGATCTGCGCATCGAAGTGGGACGCTGCGGGATCTGCGGCAGCGATGTGTCGATGACCTCGGGCTCGCCGTTCGACTATCAGGCCGGGGTCCGGCTCGGCCACGAAATCGCGGGGACGGTGCTCGAGGCGGGCAGCCAGGTGACCCGCTGCAAGGTGGGTGACAGGATTTCAGTCTTCCCCACCGGCTTTTGCGGCCAATGCGCCATGTGCCGGGGCGGCATGCCGCTGTTCTGCCCGCAGGGCCGCATGCAGTTCGGCGGCTTCGGCGAGCGCATGGTGATTACCGAGAGCTCGGCATTCCCATTCCCAACGTCTGTGACCATGGCCGAGGGCGCGCTGGTCGAGCCGATCGCCTGCGGCCGCAAGGCGCTGCGCATGGCGCGGCTGGAGAGGGGCGAGGACGTGCTGGTGCTCGGCGGCGGCTCGATGGGCATGGCGGCGATCTGGTGGGCCCGGCGCATGGGAGCGGGGCGGATCGTCGCCGCCACCCGCTCGGCGGCGCGGCATGAAACCCTGCGCGCGATCGGGGCGGACGCGTGCGTGATTGTCAGCGACGAGGATCCCGACGCGATCTCAGCGCGCCTTCGCCGCGCCGCCGCGCATCGCCGTGGAAATCGATCGGCAAGCCCGGCCAGCTGCACATCGCGGTGCAGCATGTCGGCCTGGGCGGCGCGGTGATCTCGCTCGGCATGTGCACGGCGAGCGATCCGGTAATCCCGGCATTTAACGCCTTTCGCGACGTTACCATCCATTTCCCGGTGTCTTACACCGAAGCAGGACTGGATCGAGACGATCCGCTCGTTCGATGCCGGCGCGGTTCCTGCCGGAACAATGGTTTCGGAGACCGTGCCGCTCTCCGGCCTGCCCGCGCTGATCGAGGAAATGCGCGGGGTCCATAGCCACCAAAAAGTGCAGATCGTGCCGGATTAGGCGACCTTAGACCTCCCAAACCACCGGCACATTCGGCGCGCCGCGCAGGCCGGGCGTGGCCGTGCACTCGAAGCCCTCCTGCATCCGGAACGCCGGTATCCGCCGCAGGAATTCGCTCAGCGCGATTCGCATCTCGAAGCGGGCGAGGTTGATGCCCAGGCAGCGGTGCGGGCCGGCGACGAAAGTCATGTGGTGGTTCTGCGTGCGGTCGAGCCGGAACTCGCGCGGGCGCTCGTACTTGTCCGGATCGAAGTTGCCCGCCGAGACCAGGCACATCAGCAGGTCGCCGGCCGTGATCTGCTGGCCCTCGAGCACGTGATCGACTTTCGCCATGCGCACGGTGTTGACCGTCGGGTTCATCCGGCAGAATTCCTCGATTCCCGGGGCGTGGCTGGCGGGATTGTCGCGCAGCCGCTGTTGCAAGCCGGGATCGAGCGCGAGGCGGCGGAACATCAGCGAACTGGTCGCCGCGACCGTGTCCATGCCGCCGTCCCAGAGGAAGAAAATCGTGCCGAGCACTTCGTCGTCGGTCAGCGGTCGCCCATCGATTTCGCCATGGACGATCCTGCTGGCGACGCCGCCGTTCGGCCGCTGGCGCTGCTCGGCGATGAACGCGCGCATGTAGTCGAGCGCGCCGGAGACGCCCCAGCTCATCCGCTCGTAATTCTCGAACTCGAAATGCATCGGGTGCGACCAGGCCAGGAAGTGCTCGAAGCGTTCCTCGGGAAACCCCATCAGCTGCATGAACACCTTGACCGGGTAGACCCGGCTGAAATCGTGGGAAACATCGCAGTGGCCGGCGCCGGCAAAGCTATCGATCAGCCTGCCGACTTGCGCGCGGATCGCCGGTTCGAGCGCGACGATAGCCCGGGGCGAAAACCACGGTTCGAGGAACTTGCGGAACCGGGTGTGCTCGGGCGGGTCGAGCTGGATCGGGATCGCGGTAAGCTCGATCCCCATGGCGCGGAAATAGGGATAGATCGCGGCCGAGGAGTAATGGTCCGAATTCTGGAAGATCTCGCGGATCGGCTCGAACCGCGTCGCCACCCAGATGCCCCCGGCCAGCCGCGAATTCACCGATGGCGCGCGGAACAGCGGCGGGCAGCCCCGGATCACCTCCTCACCAGGGCTGTAGGGGTCGAACAGCGTGTTCGGCGCGAGCGTATGCTCCCAGGCGTATTGTGGTTCGGTGGACATAGTGCTTTTCATGTCGCCATATGCGGCAAAGCGCAATCGGGAGAGGATTCGCGAGAATGGGCAAAGTCATCGTCATTACCGGCGCCGGGTCGGGCCTCGGCCGGGCCATCGCGCGCAAGCTCGGCGCGGATGGGGACCAGGTTGTCCTGCTCGGGCGGACCCTGGCCAAGCTCGAAAAGGTCGCGGCGGAGATCGGCGCGAACGCCATGCCGGTCGCCTGCGACATTGGCGATCCCGACGACGTGCGCGCCGCTTTCGCGCAAGTGGCCACCCGGCACGGCAAAGTCGATGTGCTGATCAACAATGCCGCGATGATCGACTATGCGACGGTGGCCGAGGCCAGCGACGCGCATATCCTGGGGGTGGTCGCGACCAATCTCACCGGCAATATCCTGTGCAGCCGCGAGGCGATCAATCTGATGGAGCGGGGCGGATTCATCCTCAACGTCACCAGCGAGGCGGTCGATGCGCCCTATCCGCACCACGTGGTTTACCAGGCGACCAAGGGCGGGGTCGAATGCATGTCGCGGCATTTGGCCGACGAAGTCCGCCCGCGCGGCATCCGGGTGACGGTGGTGCGCGCCGGGCCGATGTACGACGAGGATTACACCATGCAGGCCAGCCCCGAAGCCGCCGCCGCATTTCACGAAGCTTGCGTCGAGCGCCATATCGATCTCAGGGCCAACCCGGTCTCGCGGTTCGAATCGGTGCTGTGGGTGTTTCGCTCGCTGATCAATTCGCCCGCCGACATGCATGTCGATACCGTGCGCATGGGCGCACGCCATCCTTGATACAAACAGGAGAAAGTCATGGCTGAATTGCGGTTCGACGGACGCGTCGCGGTGGTCAGCGGCGCTGGCCGGGGGCTCGGGCGCGACTATGCGCTGCTGCTCGGCAAGCGCGGGGCCAAGGTGGTGGTCAACGATCTCGGCACCAGCCGCCATGGCGAAGGAACCGACGTGGGTCCAGCGCACGCGGTGGCCGAGGAAATCCGCGCCGCAGGAGGCGAGGCGGTCGCCAATACGGATTCCGTCGCCACGCCCGAGGGCGCCGAGGCGATCGTCGCGACGGCGCTCGCCAACTACGGCAAGGTCGATGTGCTCATCCACAACGCCACGATCAACAGCTCGATGCCGTTTCGCGACATGTCGTTCGAGACGTTCTCGGCGGTGCTCGACGTCCACCTGTTCGGCGCGTTCCATCTCGCCAAGGAATGTTTCCCGCGCATGTGCGACCAGGGCTACGGACGCGTGGTGCTGGTCTCCTCGATCGCCGGGCTCTACAGCGACAAGAACATCGCCGCCTATGCGACCTCGAAAGGCGCGGTGATCGGTTTGGCCAATACGCTGGCGCTCGAAGGGGCGGAGCACGGGGTCAGGGCCAATTGCGTCGTCCCGGCGGCCGAGACCCGCCTCGCCGAAGGCCGGGATACCGCCGAGTTTCCCCCCTGGGGGCCCGAGATGGTCGCCCCCGCGGTTGGCTGGCTCGCGCACGAGAGCTGCGATATCTCCGGCGAACTGCTGGTTTCCCTCGCCGGCCGCGTCGCCAAGGCCTATGTGGCCGAGACCCGCGGCGTCTATATGCCGGAATGGACGATCGAGGACATTGCCGCGCGCCAGGCGGAGATTTCGGACCGTTCGAAACAGGAAGTGTTCGCCCCCGTCCCCAGCGGGTTCTACGACCACTTGGGCTACAGCTTCGGCATGGCCCGGGGAAAGTGACGCTGCAGCGGCTCTAGAGCGGCGTGCGGTATATCCGACCCACCCTTCCTGAGGCAATCAAAGTGGGTCGGATATACCGCACGCCGCTCTAGCTATAGCCCCATGTCGTCCAGCATGGACCGGGTCAGGGCGAGCCAGCTATCGAGGTTCGCCTGGAAATACACGAGCTTGGGATCGCTGCTGCGGCCGCTGACCCGCATGTTGACGCCCTCGGCGACGATCGCGCACAGTTTGCAGAACTGGGCGATCTCGTGCCACTCGACGCCCTTGGCCGGGCGGCCGGTTTCGGCCGACCACAGGGCGATCGCCTCTTCGCGGCTGAGCATGCCGGAAAGCTTCAGCGCCCGGGTCGGCGGGTGGAAGTGGCTCTCGAACATGTAGAGCATATAGGCGAGATCGGCGAGCGGCTCGCCGTTCAGCGCCATTTCCCAGTCGAGCATCGCCGAGATTTCGCCGTTGCTCCACATCAGGTTGGACAGCTTGGGGTCGCCGTGGACGATGGCGGGCGGGCCGCTGCGCGGCGCGGGCCGTTCGAGCAGCCGGTCGATCGCCGAGACTGTCGCGTCCGATTGCGCCGCTCCGGCAAAGGCGCGCCAGCGGCGCAAGTCTTCCTCCGGGGTCATCGCCGGTCCCAGCACCGCGACCGGGACTAGCTTCGCATTGCGGGCGAAAGCGGCGATCCACGTGCGGCACAACCGGCTGCGTTCGGCATCGCTCGCCTCGGTGAACCAGGGTTGCATGTTTATATCGTCGATCGCTTCGCCGGGCACCCGCTCCATGACGAAGAACGGCAGGTCCGGATCCTCGCTCACGGCGGCGACCCTTGGCACTGGCGGCCCGCCCGCGACTTCGCCCAGCGCCCGGTAAATCCGCGCCTGGTCGAGCACGCCCCAGCCGTCGAGCATGGCCCCGGCCGCGGGCGGCAGGCGCAGGATCAGGTCCGGCCCTTCGACCAGATAGGTCTCGTTGGAAAAGCCGGTGGTCAGCGGCCTGAGTCCAGCGACCGGCTGCGCGGGAAGGGCCTGCGCCAACAAGTCCCGAACGCGGTTCAGGTCGTGGCCCATGGCTCAGGCGCTCTTGTCCATATCGACCGGCACCAGCGTCGGCCGGCCGTGGAGCAGGCCATTGGCGATCATCGCGTAATGCATTTCCGAGGCGCCCTCGGCCACGCATTTGGCCTTGGCGTCGCGCATGTAGCGGTTGACCCCGGTCGAATCCATGATGCCGCTGCCGCCCCACAGCTGCAGCAGCTTGGCGCAGACCTCGAACATGGCGTCGCAGACATAGGCCTTGCACACGCTGTGCATCGCCATGTCCATTTGTCCCGCCTCGAAGGCGCGGACCGTGTCGTAGAGCAGCGCGCGGCCAGCGGCGATCTTGCTGTGGCTTTCCGCCAGCCAGTAGCTGACCGGTTGCAGCTCGGTCATGCCCCGCCCGTAAAGCTTGCGATCCTGGACATAGGCCATGGTCTTGTCGAACAAGCCTTGCGCGCAGCCAACCGAAGTGGCGACGTGGCTGAGCAGATTGGCGGTATTGGCGGGGCGGTGCGAAATACCGCCCGAAAGGATGTCGCCCAGCACGTCATCAGGATCGATGCGGACGTTGTCGAACGCAATCGGCCCGGTATTGGTTCCCCGCCATCCGAGCTTGTGCTCGTAGGGCGCAACGGAAAAACCCTCGTCCTCCGCCTCGACGATCAGGCAGCCATAGCCTTCCTCGCCGCCAGCGGTGCGGGTCTTGCACATGACCAGCCAGGTCTTGGCCGATCCCTGGGTGCAGAACAGCTTCGATCCGTCGAGCCGGTATCCGTTGCCGTCGGCCACCGCCCTGGTGATGTGCGCGGCGATGTTGGCGGCGCCGCCGGGCTCGCTCTGCGAATAGGCCATCAAGCGCTCGCCCGAGGAGTTCCTCGGCAGGATGCGCTGCTTCTGTTCCTCGGTGCCGAGAATCTCGACGGTCCGGGGGCAGAGCACCATCTGCACCGTTAGCATGCCGGCGAAGGCGGGGCTGGCCTTGGCCAGTTCCTCCACCACCAGGCACACCGAGACCAGGTCCGCGCCGGAGCCGCCGTATTCCGGCGCGGTGTAGAGCCCGAACAGGCCGAGCTCCGCCGCCTTGGCGATCAGTTCATCGGGTGTATGTTCCTCCCGGTCGATCTGGTTGGCCAGCGGTTCGACTTCCTTGCGCGCGAAAGTCGCCGCCATGTCGCGCAGCGCGCGCTGATCGTCGTTAAGCCAGTACATTGCTTCCCCTTATGCTAGTCTCGGCGCATCAAGCAGCGATCGGAAAAGCGAGCTTGTTCGCCCGCTCGTCGGCCGGCAGATCGCCCTTGCGGCCGAACTTGACACGGGTGCGGGAGATTTTCCAGCCATCCGCCATCCGCACCAGATCGCGGAAATACCAGCCCACGTTCCATTCGTCGGTGCTGGTCGAGATGAAGGCGTAGCTCTGGATCGTCTCGGCCTTGTCGCCGGCGAGCGCGATCCGGGTCGCGCCGGGCATGTGCACGCCGTGCGGCGCCTGGCCGAGCACTTTGGCCACTTCCTCGCGGCCCTTGAGCACCAGCTTGTAGACCTCGTAGACGGTGTCTTCGGTGAACAGGTCCAGCCAATCCTCGAAGGGATTCACTTCGAGCCGCAGGCAGTACTCGTCGAGCACCTTGCGGATCGCGAGTTCGTCCGACTGGGTATCGCTCATGGCCTTGGCCTCCTCTCGTAATGCTTCGAAATCGATGCCGACCTTGCCCGTCAAAGTGCGGACCGGCAAAGCCGCTTCAGCGCCAGGAAAAACCGCCATCGACCAGCATGTCGATGCCGGTGACGAATGCCGAGTCCTCGCAGCTCAGAAACAGCGCGGCGTTGGCGATGTCGCTCGCCTCGCCCAGCCGCTTGAGCGCGACCCGCTGCGCGGCGCGGTCGTTGTGTTCGGGATTGGTCCAGATGAAGCGGGTCATTTCGGTCTGGATCGTGCCGGGGCTGATCGCATTGGCGCGGATGTCCGGGCCGAGATCGAAGGCGAGGCACTTGGTCAGCATCGATAGGCCTGCCTTGCTCGCGGAATAGCCCGCCGTCCCCGCCATCGGCATGGCGGCGCTGACCGAAGCGATATTGACGATGGTCGCGCGCCCGGCCGCTTGCAGGAAGGGCAGCGCGGCCTTGCACAGGTTGAACGGCCCGGTGAGGTTGACCGCCAGCATCCGGTCCCAGCTTTCCGGCGACAATTCGGCAAAATGGACGATGTCGAGTATCCCGGCGGCATTCACCAACCCGTCGAGCCCGCCAAGCGCTTCAGCGGCCTCGGCGATCGCAACATCGACACGCGTGCGATCCGCGACATCGCAGGCGATTGCAACCGCGCCCTCTGGCAGCGCCGCACTTTCGGCCCAGTCGCGGTCGATCAGCGCCAGCCCGGCGCCATGTTGGGCGAACAGCGCTGCAATTCCCCGCCCGATGCCACTGGCCGCGCCGGTTATCGCAATTCGCCGGCCTTCGAGTTTCCTGTTCATCGATTCTTCCTCGGTCAGCCCTGACACCTAATGGCAGGCGCTCAACCTTGTCCATCCGCTTCGAGCCGCGCCATCAGCGGCATCAGCTTTTCTTCGACCTCCAGCGCATTGTAGTGTTCGGCGATGTGGGCGAACTTGCCGTCGCGGATGGTGAGGGCGAATACATAGGTGTTCTCATAGGTCTGGCCGTCGATCAGCACCGCCCGGGAGCGGGCTTCGGCGATCACCCGGTTGTCCTCAGCGGTGATGGCGTCGAGGGTAAAGCGGATAGGCTCTTTGCACATCCGCGCGAGCAGGCGGATCAGGCCCTGATAGCCCGCCTTGTCGAGCGTGGCGCCTGATGTCAGCCAGGCGGTCATGTCGTCGCAGCACAGATCGTCCGGCAGTTCGCCGGCCTCGACGGCGGCGATATAGGCGCGGGCGTACCGGTGCATCGGATTGACCATGCGGCAGGCCTATCAGGCCGGAAGCGCCAGCGCCATGCTCCCCTGCTCGCCCAGCCAGCGCGCCTCAACGCCCCAGACGCGGGCGATGACCGGTTCGCCCAGCGCCTCGGCGGGCGGTCCATCGGCCACCAGTTCGCCGCCATTCAGCACCAGCACCCGGTCGGCATGGTTCATCGCCTGAGCGAGATCGTGCAGCACCAGCACCACGCCCGCGCCCTTCGCCGCCTGATCGCGCAAGCGGGCGACGAGCGCGGCGGCATGGGCAAGATCGAGATTGGCGAGCGGCTCGTCGGCGAGCAGCCAGCGCGGCTCTCCGGCGAGCACCCGCGCCATCAGCGCCCGCGCCCGCTCGCCGCCCGACAGCCGCGAGACCGGACGGTGGCGCAGCGCGGCGAGGTCCATGGCGGCCAAGGCGCTTGCGATCGCCTCGCCACCCCTACTCCCCGGCCAGGGGATGCGGCCGAGCGACACCAGGGTTTCGACGCTGACATCCCAGGCGATCTCCGGGGTCTGCGGCAGGTAGCCGATGGCCTGGGCGCGATTGCCGGGCGGCAGCGCAGCGAGCGGCTGTTCATCGAGCATGACGCGCCCCGCAGAGGGCTGGAGCAGGCCGGCAAGGCAGGACAGCAGCGTCGATTTGCCCGCGCCGTTGGGGCCGCAGATCGCGGTGACTTCGCCCGGGCGCAGGGTAGCGGTAAACTCCGACAGGCGGCCCGCGAGGGTGAGACCGTGTGCGGCGAGGGTCATGCGAGGCCCTTCCTCATCCGCAGCAGCAAATGCAGGAAGAACGGCGCGCCGATCAGGCTGAGGGCGATGCCGAGGCGCAGTTCGCCGCCCTTAAGCGGCAGCACGCGGCACAGGCAATCGGCGATCAGCAGCAGCACAGCGCCCGCAAGCGCGCTTGGCAGCAGCAGCGAGGAGGGCCGCCGGTCGGTGAACGGGCGCACCAGGTGCGGCACCATCAGGCCGACGAAACCGATGATCCCGGCCACCGCCACCCCGGCGCCGACCGTCAGCCCGACGCCGGCGATCATCAGCCATTGCTGGCGGCGCGGATCGACGCCGAGCGAACGGGCCGCCGTTTCGCCGAGCGTCAGCGCATCCAGTCCGCGCCCGGCCATGGCCAGCAGGGCAAGCCCGGCCAGCGTCAATGGCGCGGCGATCCAGACGTCGCGCCAGCTTCGGTCGGCCAGCGCGCCCATCAGCCAGGTGACGATTTCGGACAGGGCGAACGGCGTCGGCGACAGGCTGATCGCCAGGCTCATCAGTGCGCCGGCAAGGCTGGCGATCATCATGCCGGCGAGGGTGAACAGGGCGACGCCGCCCTCTCTTCCGGCGATCAGGGCGAGCAGCGCCATCGCCCCGGCGGCGCCCAGCAGCGCGAAAGCAGGCAGCGCCCAGGCGCTCGCAGCACCCAGCCACAGGCTGAGCACCGCACCCAGCGCCGCGCCGGGGGCTATCCCGAACAGCCCGGGATCGGCGAGCGGGTTGCGCAAATAGCCCTGCATCGCCGCTCCCGCCCCGCCCAGTCCCGCACCCACCGCAAGCGCGAGCACCGCGCGGGGCAGGCGCAGCTCGAGCAGGATGACCATGGCGTTGCGGACTTGCGGGTCGAACGGATCGATCCAGACGCGTCCCGCCAGCAGCGACAGCGGCAGGGCGATCGTCAGGGCGATGAGAAGTAGCGGGATAGGGCGGTTCACGATGCGCTCCGCACCGCGGCCAGCCGCTCCGCCGCGCGCACGATCGTCGGCCCGCCGCACCACAGCAGCGCGGGATCGAGGCGCTCGCGCCGCGTGCCGCCGAGCGCGGCCAGCGCCGGGTGGGACAGCAGCCGGTCCTCGCTGGCGCGCGGGTCGCCGGCGGCGAGGATCAATTGCGGTGGATCGGCGAGCATATGCTCAAGCGGCAGCACGTCCGCCTGGCCCAGCCCGCGCGCGGCGGCGAGGTTGCGGAAGCCGGTCCGGCGCAGCAGATCGGCGATCAGCGACGCGTCCCCCGGCACGATCCCGCCCGATTGCCAGACCACGGCGGAGACCGGCTCGGCGCCGGGCGGCGGCGCGGCCTTGGCCAGCGCCCTGTCGATCCGGCGGACCAGCGCAGCGCCTTCCGGCGGCCGCCCGGCGAGCGCCGCCAGCGCCGCGACCTGCGCCCTGCTCTCGTCCACCGAATGCGCGATCGGCAGGCGCACCAGCCTTATGCCGAGCGTTTCGAGCGCCGCGGCGGTGGCTGGCGGCAGGAAGTCGTCGGCCACCACCACATCGGGTTTCAGCGCCACGATTTCTTCGAGTGTACCCCCTATGGCGCGAAAACGCCGCGCTTGCGCCAGGTCCATCGACGATGAGGCTGGATCGAGACTGTAGGCCGATATCGCCAGCAGCTGGCGCGGACCGGCAAGTTCGGCGAGCACCGCGTCGCTGCACGGGTTGAGGCTGACGATCGCGGGACCATCGCCCGGTCCGGTGCGGGCGACGGGTTCGGGCGCGCAGGCGGCCAGAGCCAGGCCCAGCGCGAGCGCCCAACCGCGCATCAAAACCGTGCCCTAGCGCCGACGTAGGCCGAACGGCGCGGCGTATTGAAGCCCTTCGATGTCTCGTAGTGCTCGTCCGTCACATTCTCGATCCGGCCGAAGATCTCGATCTGGCCGGTGACCGGGAGTGTCGCACGCAGGGTCAGCACGGTGTAGCCGTCGAGGCCCAGAACATTTCCGGGGAAATCGTACTCCACCGCGCGCGCGGACACCCGCAGGTCCGCGCCCAGTTCGAGGCCAGACAACGGCGTCCGCCAGTCCGCGCCGAGCGAGAGCAGATTGCGCGGGCGGCGGGCGAGATCGCGGTTCAGCACCAGGTCGCGCGATTTGACATGGGTATAGCTCGCCCAGCCGCGCAGTTTCGGGGTTATCGCCCCGCCCGCCTCGAGTTCGACGCCCTCGGCGCGGGCGCGGGCGATGTTGCCGTAGATGAACAGGTTCGGGTCGAAATCGATCAAGTTGCGGCTGTCGCGGCGGAACAGCGTGGCGGCAAGGTGCAGGCTGGCGTTGCGGTCGCCCAGTTCGATCCCGGCGTCGTAGCTCTTGCTTTCTTCGGGGCGCAGGCCCGGCGTGCCGACGAAGCTGCCGTAGAGCTGGTAGAGCGTCGGCGCCTTGAACCCTTCGCCATAGGATGCCCGCAGGCGGACATCGCCGCCGAGTGCGACACTGCCGTTGGCGCCGAAGGTCCAGTGCGAGCCGAACCGGTCGTGGCTGTCGAGCCGCGCCCCGGCGGCCAGGGTCAGGCCTGCGCCGTAATATCCGAGAAGCGCATGGCCGCTGGACAGGCGCCCCTTTTGTTTGGGATCGAAGCTGCTTTCCGCCTCGGTCCAGTCGCTGTCCGCGCCGAAATCGAGCGCCAGCGACGCAGGCAGCCGCCAGCGGCCCTTGATGTCGATACGGCGGCTGCGACCTTTGAACGAGGAAGGGCCGAAGCCGGTCTCGTAATCACGCGCGATATTGGCCAGCGAGACACCAGCGTCCAGTGACAGATCATCGCTTTCGTAGGCCAGACCCGCGCGGGCGCCGGTTTCGCGAGCGAACTGCACGTCCGGGCTGTCGGGGCCCGAGAGATCGATGCCGAGACGGCTATCGGCATGGCGCGCGCTGGCGCGCAGTGTCAGGCCCTCGCCCAGCCGCAGCCGCGCCTTGCCCGAGAGCTGCCACTGGCGGAAACCGTCCGCCTCGGTCCCGGCGGACTGGGCGGAGAAGCTGTCCGAACGGACATATCCGGCATTGAACGAAATGGCATGGGCATCGCGCACGAGACCGGCCGAGCCATTGAGGGTCACAGTGTCGTAAGCGCCATATTCCGCCGAAGCTTCGCCGCCGCCGGTCTCGCGGGTGGTCAGCGCCAGCACCCCGCCGATCGCCTGGCTGCCCCAGACGACCGAATTCGAGCCACGCAGCAGTTCGAGTTTGGCGAGCGGGCCGGCGAGCAGGTTGCCCAGGTCGTAGGCGCCGCCCGGCGAGGCATGGTCGGCGACGCGAACCCCATCGATCAGCACCAGCAGCTGCGCGCTTTCGGCCCCGCGCACCCGCACCCCGGTGGTCGCGCCGAGTCCGCCGTCGCGGCTGATGCTGACGCCAGGCAGGCGTTCGAGCGCGCGAGTAAGGTCGGGGGCCTGGACCGCGTCGAGCTCGCCGGCTCCCATGACGCTGATCGACTGGCCGGATTCGGCGAGATTCAAGCGCGAGCCGGTGACGAGAATGGTCTGGGCATCGGCGCGCTCTTGCGCCGCATCCCGGGCCAGCGCCGGTGCGGCGGCCGCCAGCGAAAATCCAAACAACAGAACATGTTTCATGAAAAAAGCCTCCAACCGTGAACGACATGCCGTTCAAGGCGAGAGGCCTGCGCGGGATCGCACATGCCACGCTGCATCCGGTACACCCCGCCCGGCTGCGGAACGACCGTCACCGGCAGGTCTCCTGGCTCCCGGATCGCTGCGCCGCCCCGCCTTCCCGGTTCACGAACCAGTGGCTTTGTGGAGCGGCGCTCCCCGGTCACAGTTGCGGGGGCAGCTTCGGCGTTGTTTTCCGCCTTGCGGCGGTGCGGCACCGGCCCGCTCCCCCACCCGGCCACCCAATCAAGGTACCCTATGGGTGGCCGGGTGGGGGAGCGGGCCGGTGCCGTATTCCGGCGTGAGCCGGACAAAACGAACCGAATTCCCTCTTAGGTCCCCGAAAGGACAACCCGTGACGTCTCTCCGCCGTTACTCCCGCGACCGCGCACTGGCAAGCTCGGCATATTTTAACCGGTTTACCCTATCCCCATACCCTGTGCCGCTTCGGCACGGCGCGAAAAACCGGGATGCATCGCGCGGCCCCCGGAATTACGCGCCTAAGCGCGTGGTTGCGAGCGAGACTGGGTGACGGCCTTTCCATACAAGAATTTCGACCTGGCGCCCCGGCCGTTGCCGCGCGTGGCGGCGGCCGAGCTCGCGCGCGAGGCCCTGCGCGGCATCGAGCGGCGCCGCCAGCGGCGGCATCTGATCCGCCGGGCCTTGGTGTTGCTCACCGCGCTGGCCGTCCCGGCAATCGCCGCTCCGAATGAGTGGGGCGTCTTCGAGGTCGGCGACGCCGGGCGCCGGGAGCTGGCGATCGAGCCGATGCCGTTCGAGCGGGCGGGCGACAGTTTTCCGGGCTCCGCTTTCTACTACCTCGCCAGCGCCCAGGAAGAGCGCGAGATGGCCGGCGGCCTTTCGATATTCGATCTGATCCATTCCGACGCCGATCCCGCGCCGGCGGCCAACGATCCGCGCGGCGGACCCGCGGCCCAGGCGCTGCGCGTCGATAATTCGGGCATCGACCGCACCCGCGCACTGCAATGCCTGACCGCGGCGATCTATTACGAAGCGCGCAGCGAACCCGACGACGGGCAGCGGGCGGTCGCCCAGGTGGTGCTCAACCGCGTCGCTCACAAAGCCTATCCCAATACGGTATGCGGCGTCGTCTATCAGGGTTCGGAGCGCTCGACCGGCTGCCAGTTCAGCTTTACCTGCGACGGTTCGCTGGCGCGCGCGCCCAACCGGTTTTTCTGGCAGCGGGCGGAGAATGTCGCGCTGACGGCGCTGGCCGGCTATGTCCATAGCTCGGTCGGGCTGGCCACTCATTATCATACTTTCGCGGTCAATCCCTATTGGAACGCGAAGATGCTCAATGTCATCAATATCGGCGCGCACCGGTTCTTCCGCATGCCGGGCGTTGGCGGGCAGCCCGGCGCGTTCCGCTTCGCCTATGCCGGCGGCGAGCCGATCGCGGCGCCGCACGCGCGCAATCCGGCAGCAGACCGCATCGCCGACCCGGCGCTCGATCCGCTCGAGCTGGAACGGGCATACGAGGCCGGGCTCAAGGCGGCGCAATCGACCAATTTCACCGCCGCCTCGGCCGGTGCGCGCCCGGCCGGTGCGCCCTCGCTGATCGGCCCGGCGCCAAAGCTCGCGCCGCCTCCGGCCTATTCGCGAGAACTGCAGCAGCGCGGCGGAGATTCGATCTATCGGGGTGAAAAGCTGCCGGACTCTACTGGAATCAATCCGGAATACCAGAACAGCGGGCGCTGGATCGCCCAGCCCGGGACATAGGGTCTGATCCGAAACTATCGTTTCGGATCGTCCGGCACCGGCCCTCTCCCCCACCCGGCCACCCAAGGCATTGTATTCTATGGGTGGCCGGGTGGGGGAGAGGGCCGGTGCCGCTTCGAAATTCGCTCTTTCGCGAATTTCGAATCAAATTCTTAGACCGGCCGACCTGTGGCTGCGGCCGGCGCCTTATGCCTAACTCCGTGGAAACCATAGGCGAACACGAAGGTTTAGCCGCACCGCGCGTAATGCTCTGGCCTGCCCCACCAGCCGGAGTCAGTCCCGATAATGTCGATCCGTTTCGCCGCTGCCCGCCCCATCGGCCTCAACCCTATCGGTTGCGCTTTCATCGCAGGGGCGCCGCGCCGTGCGGCCAACGACAATGGCGGCCATGCCGCGGGATCAGACCGCCTGCTCAAGGCGACGCTTCGCCACTTCGCCGCGCATGGACTGTCCGCCGCCGAGCAGGCGCGGGCAAAGGCCGAAGAGGCCTTCTTTGCCGGCAATAGCGAAGAATACCGCTGGTGGCTGGCGATCTGCGCGGCGCTGGACCGGAGCATGGCCAAGGCCGTAGCCTTTCGCTGCGGCTAGAGCGGCGAGCGGTATATCAGCACGCCGCTTTAGGCGTTCGAGCGGGACGCATGCCTTGCCGCGGCGTAGCCGAAGGTCATGCTCGCGCCGATGCTCGCCCCGGCGCCGGGATAGGACGGACCGTTGACCGACGAGGTGGAATTGCCGGTGGCGTAGAGGCCCGGGATGACCTGGCCCGCCTTGTCGAGAACCCGCGCGTGTTCGTCGGTGACGAGGCCGCCGCAGGTGCCGACATCGCGCGGGTAGAGCTGTACTGCATAGTAGGGCGGCTGCTCCAGCGTGCCGAGCGCGGCGTTGGGCTTGGAGCTGGGATCGCCGATGTAGCGGGCGTAGGCGCTGCCGCCCCGGCCGAAATCGCCGTCCACGCCTTCGCGGGCAAAGCCATTGAACCGCTCCAGCGTGGCTGCGAGCTTGTCCGCCGGCAAGCCGCATTGGCCGGCGAGGTCCGCGACGGAGTCCGCCTTCTTCATGAAACCGCTGTCGAGCCAATGCCGCGGCGTCTTGCCGGGCATCGCCAGGTGGAAGGAATAGTTCTTGCGGTGGCGGCTATCCATGATGACCCAGGCGGGAATGCACGGGACATCCCGGTTGTGCCGGTAAAAACTCAGGCCGATCTCGACATAGCTAGTGCCTTCGTTGACGAAGCGCTGGCCCTGGCTGTCGACGACGATCGCGTGCGGCCGGGCGTGCTCGCCGACATGGATCGCGGTGCCGCCCTCGGGCGGGAAAGTGCCGGGCACCCACCAGGCCATGTGCATGTTCTCGACATCTGCGCCCAGATCCATCGCCGCCTGCAGGATCTCGCCGGTGTCGCCCTTGTTGCTGACGGTCCAGTCGGCGCTGTCGGGCTGCTCGAGCCATTGCTTGCGCATCTCGGCGCTGTGGGCGAAGCCGCCGGCGTTGATCAGCACGCCGTCGCGCGCCTCAAGCCGCACCTCCTTGCCCTGGCGCCGGGCGACAACCCCGGTGACGCGTCCGTTTTCGCTGATGAGTCCAGTGACCGGAGAATCGATCCAGATATCGAGCTTTTCCTTGAGCGCGATCTGCAGCAGTCGGCCTTGCAGCGAATAGCCGGTGCCGACCAGCTTCCTCTTGAACAGCTTGTTCTGCATCATCCGCCAGCCGACCCGGAACATGATCTCGCGGCTCTTCCAGTCGCGCCCGAAGCGGGTGAGATGGAAGGTTTCGTGCGTCATCATCGGCGGGAATTCGCCGGTCCAGTCGATCCAGCTGGCCTTGTCGCCCAGTTCGTCGAGATCGAAGATTTTCGGCATGACCGACCGGCTGCGGGCGACGCCGCCGGGATATTCGGTCTCGTGATAGTCCGAATAGCCCTCACCATGGACCAGCTGCATGCCTTTGGAGCGCAGGAAGTCGATCGCCTTGGGCGCCTGCTCGAGGAAAGCGGCGCGGCGGGCGGCATTGGAGCCCTTGCTTTCCGGGCCGGCGCAGGCATCGAGATAGGCCTTGGCCATGTCCGGGGTGTCCACCACCCCGGCCTCGCGCCCCAGCGAATTGTTCGGAATCCACATCACCCCGCCCGAAAGCGCGCTGGAACCGCCAAAGAATTCGCGCTTCTCGATGATCAGGGCACGCTTGCCCGCTTCCTTCATCACCAAAGCCGCAGCGACCGCCGAGCCGCCGCTGCCGACGATGACGAAATCGTAGCTATCCTGAGCCTGTGTCATTCCGTCTTCTCCCCCGGCCGTTTCAATAGTCGGCCTTGACGATTACTCCATTGCCGTCGCCGTGCTCGAACCGCCCCAGCCCATAGTCGCCCGCGAACGAGGCGCGGTGGACGCAGCGGGCCAGCTCTGGCGGATGGCCGCTGACCGCGTGGATCGTGCGCCAGTTGTCCCAGACCACCATGTCGCCGCTCTGCCAGCTATGCCAGTAGGGCGTCATCGTCGCGTAGATTTCCTGGCACAGCTCTTCGAGCAGCGCGTCGCCTTCCGGCCCCGCCATGCCGGCAATCCCGTCGGCCTGCCAGGGCGAGACGTGCAGGACGCGCTCGCCGCTCGCCCGCTGCCAGATCGCCGGATGGATCGCGCGCGGCGCATCGCGCGCCGCATCGATCACCGCTTGCGACGATTCCTTCAGATGCGCCATGCGCCAGTTCTTCGGCAGACCGAAGCGCTGGAGCGACATCATCAGCATCGGGTGATAGACCACTTCGAGGCGCTCGAACCGGTCGCGCAGACGCCGTGGCAGGTCGCGGTAGAGCTGGATCCCGTCGGCGAATCCGGTGCGTCCGCCCTTGGGCGGGATCGTCAGACAGCGCAGCGCCGCGCCGCGATACAATTCCTTGGTGTAGCAGGCGTCGTAATGCCAGGGGATGTAGCCGGCTAGCACCTCGCCCTCGATCTCGTAGAGGTCCGAATCCTCGGCGGGGAAATCGAGCTCCATGACATTGGCCATGACGCCGTCATCGTCGGCGCGGCTGACCGCCTTCATCGCGTGATCCTTGAGCGGGCCGAACACCGAGGACAATTCGAGCAGCATTTCGCTCGATTGTTCCATCTCCTCGAACACCAGTACGCCGTGCTGTTCGAGCGCCGCGACAAGTTGCGCGCGCAATTCGGCGTCTCGGATATTGTGCCAGCCCACGCCGGCGATGCGGGCGGCGAAACCCTGCCCCGCTTGCGCCGGCCGAATGTCGATAGCGGCCATCATCCCCTCTCCCGTGGCGATTTCGCTTTTCCGATAGCGCGATTCCGTGCTCTTGGCATAGCGAATCCGGAACAACGGGAGAGGAACGTCCGTGGCGCATATCGAGATTTCGGGGATCCGCATCGAATACGACCTGCTCGGGCCGGAAGGCGCGCATTGCGTCGCGGTTACGCCGGGCGGGCGAATGAGCATGGAAGCGGGCGGCGTGCGCCAGCTGGGCGAGGCGCTGGCGGCGCTGGGCAAACGTGTCTTGCTCTGGGACCGGCCCAATGCCGGCCTGTCCGATCTCCATTTCGAGGGCGACAACGAATCGGCGATGCACGGCCGGGCTCTGACCGGGCTGATCCGCGCGCTCGGGCTGGGACCGACAGCGCTGGCCGGGGGCTCGGCCGGATCGCGCGTGTCGCTGCTGGCGGCGGTGCAGGATCCGGAAATCGTCTCGCATCTCGCCCAGTGGTGGATCAGCGGCGGCACTGTCAGCCTGATGATGCTTGGCGCGTCCTACGATTGCGAGCCGGCGGTCGCGGCGTCGATGGGCGGGATGGAAGCGGTCGCCGCGCTCACCACATTCACCGAGCAGCTCACCCGCAATCCCCGCGCGCGCGCCCAGTTGCTGGCGCAAGACCCCGACCGGTTTGTCGAAACCATGGAGCGCTGGGCCGGGGCTTTCGTTGTTCAGGCGGATTCGCCGGTGCCGGGCATGAGCGCGGCGGACTGGGCCGGGCTCAAGATGCCGGTGCTGATCTTCCGCGGCAGCGAGAGCGACATCTACCATCACCGCCGCATCACCGAATGGGCGCACAAACTGATCCCCCATTCCGAACTGGTCGAACCGCCATGGAGCGATGACGCCTTCGCCAAGCGCATAACAGAAGCCATGACAACCGGCAGCAGCCCGCTGGTCGACTGGCCGATGCTGGCCCCGCAGATCGCCGAATTCACCGGGCGATAGAGCAGGCGAAAACCGGTCCGGCCTTATCCGAACCCTTCCGCGAGGAACCGCTCGGCCAGTCCCGCGAGCAGGGCGCTGCCGCGCGGCATGACGCTTTCATCGACCATCATCCGCGTCGAATGAATGCCGCAGCAGTTCCGCCAATCGTCACCCTCGGACGCGACGCCGATGAAGAACATCGCGCCGGGAACCTTTTCGAGCACATAGGAGAAATCCTCCGCCCCCATGATCGGTGCGTCGAGCCGGAGGAAGGCCCGCTCGCCCAGCATGTCGCGGGTCACGCGCTCGCCAAAAGCCACGGCGCGCGCATCGCAGATCGTCACCGGGAAGCCCTCCTTCACCGTGACTTCGGCGGTAAGGCCGTGCGCGCCGGCGATGCCGGCGGCGAGCAGCCGGATCGCATCGCGCAGCCGCTCGCGACTGGCGGGCGAAAGCGAGCGCATCGTGCCTTTCATTTTCACCCGGTCGGGAATGACGTTGAAGGTACTGCCCGCGTCGAGATGGGCGATCGTCACCACCACCGGATCGTGCGCATCGAACTGGCGGGTAACCATGGCCTGCAGCGCCGTGACGATCTCGCAGGCGACCGGCACCGGATCGAGCGTCTGGTGCGGCATCGAGGCGTGGCCGCCCTTGCCCTCGACGACAATCTCGAGCTGGTCGGCGGCGGCGAGCAGCGGCCCGGCGCGTCCCGCGATCAGGCCGTGCGGCGCATTGGGCATGACGTGGAAAGCGAAAGCGGCATCGGGCAGCGGCCCATGCTCGCCCATGTTCGCTACTGCCCAGCAAGCCGTCCTCGAGCATGAAGCGCGCGCCGTGCCAGCCTTCCTCGCCCGGCTGAAACATGAAGCGCACTTCGCCCTGGAGCCTGTCCGCGCGGGCGCAAAGCAGTTCGGCGGCGCCCGCGAGCATGGCGGTATGCGCATCGTGGCCGCAGGCATGCATCGCGCCCGCGACTTGCGAGGCAAACGGCAGGCCGGTTTCCTCGGGCATCGGCAGCGCATCCATATCGCCGCGCAGCAGCACCGAGCGGCCAGGTTGAACTTCGCCTCCCGCGCCGCCCTCGAGCACCGCCACCATGCCGGTGGTCGTTGTTCCTTCGCGCCATTCGAGCGGCAGATGGGCGAGCGCGGCGCGCACTTTGTCGCGCGTCTTGGGCGTCATCAGGCCGAGTTCGGGTTCGGCATGGATCGCCCGGCGCAGCGCGACGATGCGCTCCGACAGCACTTCTGCTTCCGCGATCAGCGATTCAACCGGCATCGGTCGCATGGTAGTGGCTTCGCCGCGACTGTCGAGCAAATGTCAGGCGGCGATGCGATCCGCGATCCGCTTGGCGGCGCGATTGTGCATCGCGACCGACTGGACCATCAGCGCGTTCAGCACCACTGCCTGATAGATGAAGTACCACAGCGGACTGCCCGCCAGCATCGAGGCGCCCAGCACCAGCGCGCGCGGATTGGGGCCGAGCACCTTGCACATGCGCAACAGCGGCGGCGCTTCCGCCTCGACAATCGCGCGAATTGCCGCGAGCCGGCCCGCATCGCCCTTGGCCGCATCGACCGAGGTATCGACCACCAGCGCATGCGGGGTAAGGCCGTTGGCGAAATTCAGATAGACTTCGAAGAAGGCGAAAAACCCGCTGCGCGCCACGCCTTCGACCGCCGCGTGGGTATGGCGCAGCCACGGCGTGCCGTAGACCCACCATTGATATTGCCGCCGCTGCACCTCGACATGGTTGGACTGCGCGGCATGGCTGACGCCGGCGAACACCGTGATCGGCCAGGCGATCCAGCCGATGGTGCCTTGCAGCATCCAGCCGAGGATCAGGTAGAGCACGATATGGCTGGCATAGTCGCAGATGCCATCGACCAGTTCGCCGGTCGGGCTCGCCTTGCCGGTTATCCGCGCAAGATCGCCATCCGCGCCATCGACCACGTGCCAGCCCATGTGCAGTGCGAGGCCGAGCAGCGCCGAGATGGGCCAGGAAAGCCCGGCATAGGCGACTCCGGCCGCCACCACCATCAGGCCGCCGAAGATCGACACCATGTTGGGCGTGACCGGCGTTCTTGCCAGGCCGCGGGCAAGCTGCCAGGCGAGCGGGTGATACAGATAGAGATTGAGCGGATCCTGCAATTCGCGCGGCCGCTTGGGCCGGTCTGGCCGCCCGGCAGAGCCGCTGCCGCCGCCATGGCCATTCAATCCCTGCCCGGGCGCAAAAGCTTCCGCAACCTCGCTCACCTGATTCGACCCTTGTTATCGAAAGCCGCGCTTAGCACATTTTCCACGATTGCGTTACATCCAGTGCCCAGCATTGCCTTGGCAGGCCGGGCCAGGCCCGCCTATAGACGCTTTGTGCGGCGAAAACAGAGCATCGATTGCTACGGCATGACGATATGCGTGCATTAAAGGAAGCTGCCGCCTCTGGGCGGGCAATAGTCGCGTTTGCAAATCGAGAGAATGCCGAATGCAATGTTGCGGGTCTGCCGCTAGCCGCAAGGGTCTTGCGTGACTTGGCCGATGCCGGAATCGGCGAATGCTGGATCGTGGCGAAGGACGGATGGCGGCCGGACGCCGGAATGCGCGCCGAACTGGATCGCCTGGCGAACGGAATGGACATCGGGTTTGCCGACAGCAGCGATTTGAACGGGCTGCTCGACCGCGAGCGGACGCTGGTGATCGCGGGCGAGGGGCTGGCGAATACCGCCCATATCCGCGAAGCGATCGAGCAAGGGGCCGCGACCTGCGGCTGCATGGCTTTTGCCGGCAAGGGCGATACCGGGGTAATGGACCGGCTCGACCCGCCGCATGGCATCGCGGATCTCGAAGGCGCAGTGCGCCGCATCGTTACCGCCACGGCAAAGCCGGGCGACGGCATCGTTTCGCGTTATGTCAATCGACCGATCTCGCAAACCGTTTCCCGCTTTCTGCTGCGCTGGCCCGCGGTGCGCCCGATTCATGCGACGATTGTCACCGGCGTGCTGGCGATCGTCATGTTCCTGTGCCTGATCGCCGGCGGGAATGCTGGCCTTATCGCCGGAGCCTTGCTGTTTCAGGCGGCATCGATCATCGACGGTGTCGATGGCGAGATTGCCCGGGCGACATACCGGACCTCGGATTTCGGAGCCTTCGCCGACAGTCTGATCGATGCGGTGACAAACATCGCATTTATCGCCGGCGTCGTCATTAACTTGTGGATTCAGGGCAACACCCAGGCCGCTTCGGCGGGCGCGGCTGGCCTTGGAATGATGGCGTTCGGGCTGTTTCTGCTGGGCCGCAAGGCGCGCGCCGACCGGCAGCAATTCACTTTCAATGCGGTTAAGGATCATTTCGGGGAGCGTCCGACGCGGCTCAAACAGTGGCTTACCTGGCTGACAATGCGGGATTTCTATGCCCTTGCCGGGGTGGTTTTCGTGGTAACGGGTTTTGCCGCACAGGGCTTGATCGCATTCGCCGTGGTGGCTACGGGCTGGCTTGTTGTGGTTCTGTCGGTGCTCGCGCGCAAGGCGGCTTGACCTTGTGTAAACTACTTGCTTTTGGCGCGCGATTTCACAATGAGGTGCCGTTCCACCGGACCTCGCGCGTCTGTCTGAAGGGATTGTATTGATGAAGCCTATAAAGGTCGCCGTGATCGGCGTGGGTAATTGCGCGTCCTCGCTGGTGCAGGGTGTGGCCCACTACCGGTCGAGCAATTCCTCGCAGGGCCTGATTCACGAACAGATCGGCGGCTATGGCGCCGGCGATGTAGAATTCGTCATGGGCGTCGATGTCGATGCCCGCAAGGTGGGCAAGGATATTGCCGAGGCGATCTTCGCCGCGCCCAACAACACCGCCGTGTTCATGCCCAGTGTCCCCGTCTCGGGGGTCAAGGTGATGATGGGCAAGATCCTCGACGGCGTCGCCGATCACATGACCGGCATGGGTGAATGCGGCTTTATCGTCGCCGATGCGCCCGAAGCGACCAAGGACAGCATCGTTTCCGCGCTGCGGACATCGGGCGCCGAAGTGCTGCTCAACTTCCTGCCGGTCGGCTCGCAGGAAGCGACCGAATTCTACATGGAATGCGCGCTCGAAGCCGGTGTCGCGGTGGTCAACTGCATGCCGGTGTTCATCGCCAGCCGCCCCGAGTGGGAGCGCCGCTTCGCCGAGAAGCGCTTGCCGATCGTCGGCGACGACGTCAAGGCGCAGCTCGGCGCAACCATCGTCCACCGCGTGCTCTCCAGCCTGTTCGGCGCGCGCGGCGTCAATGTCGATCGCACCTATCAGCTCAACACCGGCGGCAATACCGACTTCATGAACATGCTCGACCGCCAGCGGCTGGGCAGCAAGAAGGAATCGAAGACCGAGGCGGTGCAGGCCATGCTCGCGCAGCGGCTCGCCGACGAGAACATCCACGTCGGCCCGTCGGACTATGTGCCCTGGCAGAAAGACAACAAGCTCTGCTTCCTGCGGATGGAGGGCAATCTGTGGGGCAATGTCCCGATGAATATCGAGCTGCGCCTGTCGGTGGAAGACAGCCCCAATTCGGCCGCGGTGGTGATGGACGCGCTTCGCTGCTGCAAGGTCGCGCTCGAGCGCGGCGAGGGCGGCGCGCTGATCGGTCCGTCGGCTTATTTCTGCAAGCATCCGCCGCAGCAGTTCAATGACGATACCGCAGCGCAGATGGTGGAGGAATATATCGCCGACGCCGCGCTCGCGGCGGAATAGCACCCGGGCCGCGCTGGCCTATGGCGGCGCCGGCAGGAACCGGCGCCGTTCTGCTTTGGAGCAGCCGATGGACGCACTGATCATCGCCGCGGGCTATGGTAGCCGGTTGCGCGAAATTTCCGATTCGAAACCGCTGACGCCGATCGCCGGTGTACCGCTGCTCGAACTGGCGGTGCGCCAGGCCCGCGCGGCGGGCGTCGAGCGCGTGGTCGTCGTCACCGGGCACCACGGGGTCGAGGTCGAAAAGTTCCTGCCCGGGCTTTCCGCCCGCGTGGGCATACCGGTCGTTTCCGAAAGGGTGCAGCACTGGTCGACGCCCAATGGCTATTCGGTCGTGGCGGGCGCATCGCGGATCGACGGCGACTATCTGCTGATGATGGCCGATCACATCTTCGAAACCGGCATCCTGGAACGGCTGGCGCGCCAGGGCACCAAGAGCCGGGGCGTGACGCTGGCGATCGACCGGCGCACCGACAATCCGCTGATCGATCCCGCCGACGCCACCTGGGTCAAGACCGACGCCGATGGGCGGATCGAAGCCATCGGCAAGACTATCCCCGAGCGTGACGCGGTCGATTGCGGCGCATTCCTGGCGACCCCGGAACTGGCGCGGGCGATCCAGGCCGCGATCGCCGATGGCAAGAACGGCAGCCTGTCCGACGGCATGCAGCGCCTCGCCGATGCGGGTCGCGCCGCGACGATGGACATCGGCGATGCCTGGTGGCTCGACGTTGACGACCCGCGCGCCCACGCCCTCGCCGAGGCCGACGCTCCGGCGCGGCTCAGTGAGATCTACAAAGCTGCCTGAAAATCAGGGGTATTTCATCTGCACCCGGGTCGACAGGCCGGTGCGGGCGACGTTCAACCTGACCGAACGGAACGAGGGCAGCCCGGCAAGCGTCGCCGGATTGTTGGAAAAGCCGTAGCCCTCCGCCGGAAAGCCAATGGCGGTGCGGTCGAACTTCCGGTTGGCGTTCTCGTCATGGTAGAGCGCGAGCGCATAGACGCCGGGCTGCGGCAGGAAGATGCAGGCGCGTAAAGTTCCGGCGCTGGCCTGCACCCGGCCGACGTAAAGCGAGCCCTTTTTCGCCAGGAACTTGCGCGAATTATCGGCATACAGCGTCACCGCGAGCAGGCCGTCGCCGTTGCGCAGGCCTTCGGCGGTGACATTGATCCAGGTCGCGCTGGCGGGACCGGTGCATCCGGCTGGCGCGGCGCCTTGCGCCACGGCGCCCGGTACTGACGATACGGCAAGCGATGCGGCAACGGCGATCGCCGTGGCGTAGAAACGTCTCGGCAAGGGCATTGGCGAAATCTTTCCTGGCAAGGGGTTGGCAATAGGAAAAAGCAGCGGCGATGGCAACGCGCGTTTGGGCATTCCTTTCCGGCGAATGCCGCCGGCTGCGCGATCGCTTATCCGATTCGGGCGCTGAATAGATTGTGAATTGGGCGGAAATGAGTCACCGGCTCGAAGCGGACGCGGGCTTTTCGATTGACTGGCCTTTCCGGTCAGGCAAGGCGCGCCGGCGACTGTCGCACTCCATTCATCACTTTCAGGGATTCCAGGCGTGAGCGGAATTGCCGCGATAATCCGGTTCGATGGCGGCGAGGTCGAGCAGGGCCGGATCGAAAGGATGACCGGCGCGATGCATTATCGCGGCATCGACGGGATCGCGCACTGGATGGAAGGACCGGCGGCGCTCGGCCATTGCATGCTGCGCACGACCGCGGAATCGCTGGAGGAAGAGCAGCCGCTGCGCAGCGAGGACGGCAGTCTGATCCTGGTCATGGACGGCTGGCTGAGCAACTGGGAAGAGCTGCGCATCGAATTGCTCGCGCGCGGGGCGCGGCTGCGCACCCGGTCGGATGCCGAACTGGTCTTGCGCGCCTACGAGGAATGGGGCGAGGATTGCCCGAAGCATATCGACGGCGAATACGCCTTTCTGGTCTGGGACAAGCGCCGGCAGGAGGCGTTTTGCGCGCGCGACCATGCCGGCCGCAGGCCGCTGCACTATTGCCGGCAGGGACCGCTGCTGATCGTTGCATCCGACATCGCCGGGGTGCTTGCCGGCCCCGCCATCGCGGCGCGGCCCAACCTTGGCATGTTCGCCGAAATCATGGGCAATGACTGGCTCACCCGCGGCGAGACAATCTGGCAGGGCGTCGCGACCTTGCTTCCCGCGCACTGGCGACGGTTCGGGCGGGAGCGCGAGCAGGCTTGCCAGTACTGGTCGCCGCTGGACGTGGCGCGCCTGCATTACGGCCGGGACGAGGACTACATCGAGCATTACCGCGAAGTGTTCGCCGACTGTGTCCGGCGGGCGGCGCGCACGCACCTGCCGCTCGGCATCGATGTCAGCGGCGGTCTCGATTCATCGGCGGTATATGTCATGGCGCTCGACCAAGCTCGCGAGGGCCGTCTGATCGCGCCCGCCATCAAGGGATACACCCTGGTCTTCGAAGAGCGGGGCAGCGACGCCGACGAAATCGAATACGCCCGCGCGGTCAGCCGGCATGTGGGCGAACCGGTTCGCGAGGTTCCGCCCTGTTATCCCGATCTGGACTGGTTCAGGTCGCGCGGCTGGGCCGACCGCGACCTGCCGCCGTTCCCCAACGGGGCCGCTTCGATGAGCCCTGGCCTCGCGGCGGTTGGCGACGGTTGCCGCGTCATCATGAACGGACTGGGCGGGGACGAATTCATCGAAGGCAGCCAAATCTATTATGCGGAACGTCTCGACGCCGGCGACTGGAAGGGATTTTGCCGGATATTCCGCGAGGATGCCGCGGCGGTGGGTCCGCGACTGGCGGCCTGGTGGGCATTCCGGTTCGGCTTCGCGCAGTTTCTGCCGCCGCCGATACTGAAATTGCGCCTGAAGGTCTTGGCGGCAATCTATCCTCATTACCGGCAGACCAGATTCTGGCTGGCGCCGGCGCTGCGGGACCTGCTCGACCACCGCGGAAATGCCGAGCGTTCGAATGGACTTCGGGCAATTCGCAACCCGGCTTCGCGCCAGATGGCAATGACGCTGTGCTATTCGTTCAATGAACTATGCCGCGATTATGGATCGCGCCAGGCCGCCCGCATCGGCTTCGAACCGCGCAGCCCGATGTACATGCGCCAGTTCATCGAATTCGCCTTCGCGATCCCCGAGCGCATGCGGCATCGGGGAGGGCTTGGCAAATGGCTGCATCGCCGCGCGCTTGCCGGACTGTTGCCGGATTTGGTGACCGATCGCAGGGACAAGGCCGAGTTCACGCTCGCCTTCGCCCGGCAGCTGGACGGCATGCGAAAGGTGCTTGTCGACGGTCTTTCGGAAGAACTATCTGGCTTACTCAATCGGGCTGGCGTAGAGGCCCTCTATGATCGATACCGCTCGGTCGGCTATGTCGGCAATCCGATCTGGCCTCTGTGGGGTATCTTCGGTTGCATGAACGCCCTTCAGAATCCGTTCATTGCGGATGTGGTGGGCAATGAGGCTTGAAGCCCCATGAATATGAGGAGATTCGCAGTGTCCGACGCCGAGCCCGACCTTGGTCCTGGAAAAGACAGTGGTGCGGGACCATCCGCGGGATCCGCCGGCAAGCGGCCGTACCGGAAACCGTCGCTGACTCACTTCGGATCGGTCCGGGATTTGACCGGCAACGGCACCGGATCCGGTGGCGATGGTAGCGGCGATCCAAACATGTCAAAGCAATCCGACCCACGGTGCAAGGAAAACATCGTGCGCGTTGGCGAGCACCCAGCGGGTTTCGGGCTGTACCTGTTCGACTACAAGCCCGCGTTCCGCGACGATCATGGCCATGGCCGCCAGTTCGGGGTGATGGCCGACGAAGTCGCGCGCATCGTGCCGGAAGCCGTGGTGATGCGTGCCAGCGGCTACCTTGCGGTCGATTATGCAAGGCTCGGCATCACCCGCCATTGAATGGCGGCGGACCGGTTTCGCCGATTTGCGCACGGGCGGCCCAACCCATTGAACCCGGCACTTCAAGAGCATTACGGCTATCTGCGCGATAGCCAGCGGCTGAATCTGTTCAGCCAGGCCATCGGCCAGGCCGTGCGGCCCGGCGACGTTGTCGCCGATCTCGGCTGCGGTTTCGGCGTCCTCGGCTTGATGTGCCTCAAGGCCGGGGCGGCCCGGGTCTGGGGCATCGACCGGAGCGAGGCGATCGAAGTGGCCCGCGAAACCATGGACCGGGCCGGCTGGGGCGATCGCTATCGCTGCATTCGCGAACATTCCTTCCGGGCCACTCTGCCGGAGCGCGTCGATGTCCTGGTCTGCGACCATGTGGGCTACTTCGGCCTCGACTATGGCATTGTCGAAATGGTGGCCGATGCGCGCCAGCGGCTGCTCAAACCGGGTGGCCGCATGATCCCCGCCGGTATCGCGCTGGTTCTTGCCGGTGTTTCCTCCGGGCCTTGCCGGGAAAAGACGTCCGGCTGGACCGCCTCGGGAATACCGGAAGAGTACCACTGGCTGCGGCAATACGAGGTCGATTCCAGACACGCCCATTCCTTTGCGCCCGAAGAGCTTTGCACCGAACCGGTCGTGCTCGGCACGATCGACCTTGCCGCCGGGAATCCCGGCCTGTTCGCGTTCGACACGCTGCTGATCGCTGGCCGCGACGGACAGATGGACGGGCTCGCCGGCTGGTTCGATTGCGCGCTTGCGGAGCAAATCCGCATGACCAATTCACCTCTCGCGGACGGGCGGATCGATCGGGATCAGGTATTCCTGCCCTTCGACGAACCGATCGCGGTCAAGGCCGGCGACGCGATCGAAGCATCGCTTTCGATTCGGCACGACGCCGGTGTGCTCACCTGGTCGGCGCGCCATTCGGGCGGGGGACGCCGCCGCAAGCATTCTACCTGGCGCAGCCGCTTGCTTGACCGCGACCACTTCGCGCTTGCGCCGGACCGGGTCCGCGAACTCAGCCGCGAAGGCCGCGCCCGCCAGCTGATCGCCGGTTATGTCGATGGGAAACGCACCGGGGCGGAAATCGAACGAGCGGTGCTGGACGAGCATCCCGGACTGTTTCCCTCCGAGGCGGAGACCCTGCGCTTCATTCGCGGCGAGATCGCCAGGAACACGCGATAGTGCCCCAGCTGAAGCTGCTCGCCGCAAGGCCGCAGGCCGCCCTCGCCAGCGCATCCTATCAGGAATGGCGCACCGGCGACGGCGAAATCCTCGCGACGTTCCACCGTACGCCGGAAGGCTGTGTCGTGCGCTATCTGGACAGGGCTGACTTCTTCCTGACGCACGGCAGCGACCTGGTTTGCTGCATGCCGACCGGCGGGGTTTCGGAACAGGTAATCCGCTTCCTGTTCGCCAATCAGATTGTTCCGCTGTTGCAGAACCGGGCAGGCAAGCTTGTTTTGCACGCCAGCGCAGTCGCCTGCTCGGCGCATGCGTTCGGCTTTCTGGGCAAGTCGGGGCGCGGCAAATCGACGCTCGCGGCGGCTTTCGCTCGCGCCGGTTACCCGTTCCTCTCCGACGACGGGCTAGTGGCGGAGCGCGACGGCGCCGGGTTTCTGGTCTGGCCGAGCAACCCCAATCTGGGCTTGTGGCATGACAGCGCCGCCGCTGTCTTCGGGCGGCGCGATCCACCTTCGCAGGAGAACGAACGAGAAAAGCTGCGGATCGAAGCCTCGGTCGAATCGCCCTTTCAAACCCGGCCGCTCGGCTTGCGGGCGATCTACGTTCTCGGTCCCGGGGCCGTCGATTCGGTTGCCATCGAGGCGCTGGCGCCGGCAGCCGCTTTTTCGGCGATGCTGCAACACGCGTTCATTCTCGATATCGAGGATCGCGTCCGCATGCGTTCGCAGTGGCGGCAAATGGGCGAACTGGCCGAGCAGGTGCCCTGCTTTGCGCTCGACTATCCGCGGCGCTATGATGCGCTTCCCGCCGTGCTCGAAGCCGTTGTCGATCACGCAGGCATGGGAGCTAGCGCAACATGAAACTGACCGATCCGATCGTGGTTTCGCCCGATGCCGTCGCCCGCGAGCTGGGCGGTGAGACCATGCTGCTCGATCTCGCCAGCGGCGCCTGTTTCGGGCTGGACGAAATCGGCGGTCGGATTTGGCAAGTGCTCGAGGACGGCCATTCGCCCGCCGCAGCATGCGACGCCATCCTCGCCGCCTACGAAGTGGAGCGCGAGGTTGTGGAGCGTGACGTCCTGACCCTGCTTGGCCAGTTGATCGAACAGGGCCTGATCAGCCCAGGGTGACATGAACTGGCCTCAAAGCTCGTCCTGCCCGATGCCGGGGATGGACGCGAGTTCGGGAACATCGAACAGCCTTGCCCAATTTTTCGGTTCGACGATCTCCGCCGTTCCTTTCGGGATGTAGTGCAGAAACAGCAGGTCGCAAAAGCTCTTGGCCGTTCGCCCGGGCATGGCGTCGCGATAATGCCACTGGCTGCTTCCCGCGAACAGGACGGCGTCGCCAGGCATGAGCGTTACGGCCTCGAAGCTCAGACCGGGCAAGGACTTGGCCTGGGCTTGCCAGTCCTGGCCCAACTGTGCCGCTTCTTCCGGCCACGGCACGATCTGGCTGAACTGGATGGGCCATGGGTCGCTTTGCGCAATGCAGATGTCTAGCGTCCATTTGGCCGACGGCGAATCCAGATGCGGTTCGCAAGCACCCCTGCGCGTGTACATCGCAAGGAAGTTGTAGGCCGGCTCGACCGCTTCGCCGGCCCATTCGGCTACGAGTGGCGCGAATTGGGCGTGGATCGCGGCAAAGGCTGGGTAGTTGTGGACGACAAGCCGTCCAAATCGCTCGAGCTCGTGGAATTCGAGGCGGTCCCTGGGAATGCCTTTCGCGATCTGCCTCAGCTCGTCGAGTTGATCCGCCGGGATCAGTGGCTTGAACTGCTTGGACTTGAAAGCTCGATTGGTGCGCAGGGCATCGAAACTGCGGCTGAACAATTCGGACTTGGCCGGCGCGGCCTGCGCAATGGTTTCCCGGGCGGCAAGGAATTTGCGCATCCAAGCAGAGTCGTAGCCCGGACGGGCCAACGATTCTGCCATTTGCGAACTGTCCGCCATGCCGCCACATGCTAAGCACATAGCCGGTGCGGCGCAACGTGCGCATTGGCGGCCGCGCCGAACAGCTTTCGGACCGGATCGCAAAATCGAGCGAAGCGTGTAGGGTGGCGCGGTGATGCCAAGACTGCTTCGTTTGCCGGGCAAAATCGCCGGACTCGGCCCCACAGGTTGGTGCGACTGCATTCGCGCCTGCTTCGAATTGGCCCTCGCCAACCGGCTGCTTGGAGCAAGAACCGCCCGCGAGTTGCTTGAGCTACCAGCGGTCTTGCCCGGCGCAGTGAATAGCTCGCCATTGTCGCAAGCGCAGGACGAACTTGTCGAGCGCGTGGCTTTCGCGATTCCCCGGGTCAGCCGGTTCGTCCCCTGGCGTTCGGATTGCCTGGTGCAGGCGCTTGCCGCGCGGCGCTGGCTTGCCAGCCACGCGATCGGTTCGCAGCTGTGCATCGGCGTACGCAAACCCGGGGGAAAGCTGTTTGATGCCCATGCCTGGCTCAAGGTGCGCGGCGCCTTGGTGACCGGCGGCGACATCTCCGGCTACACGCCGGTTTTCGCGCCGGAAACCATTGATCCGCAGCCGATCCCGGCCGGAGCACCACCGGGCGCTTGAGCCGCGATTTTGGCTTATGCCCGGCACGGCCCGGCGCGACAGAATTACGACCGCAACAGCTAGCGTGTGGAAAACATGCTGGCGCGCTTGTCGCCCCTAGATGTGGTGTCTAATCGCTGGCTAACGCCATGGCCGCACCACTCATCTCACCCTCGATCCTTTCGGCGGATTTCGCCCGGCTGGGCGAGGAAGTGCGCGCGGTAGATGCGGCAGGGGCGGACTGGATCCATGTCGATGTCATGGACGGTCATTTCGTGCCCAATATCACCATCGGACCCGGCGTCGTCAAAGCGCTGCGGCCGCATACCGACAAGCCGCTCGACGTCCATCTGATGATCTCGCCGGTCGATTTCTATCTGCCCATGTTCGCCGAGGCGGGCGCGGACATCATCACCGTCCATCCCGAAGCCGGGCCGCACACGCACCGTACGGTGCAGGCGATCAAGGCGCTGGGCAAGAAAGCGGGCCTTTCGCTCAATCCCGCGACACCGGCCAAGATGCTCGATTACCTGATCGAGGACATCGATCTCGTCCTGGTGATGAGCGTCAATCCGGGCTTCGGCGGCCAGAGCTTCATTTCGAGCCAGCTGCGCAAGATCGAGGCGGTGCGCAAGATGATCGACAAGACGGGACGGCCGATCCATCTCGAAGTCGATGGCGGCGTCGATCGCACCACGGCGCGGCAATGCGTCGAGGCGGGCGCCGATGTGCTGGTCGCGGGCACTGCTACCTTCCTGGGCGGCCCCGAGCACTACGCGGCCAACATCGCCGCGCTGAAGGGAGGCGCCTGAGCCATGGCCGACGCCATCGCCCGCGATATCCAGACGACTGGCCCGGAAGCTGGTCCGGTTGCCGGCGATGCTCTCGATCCCGGTCTGGTTTCGGCCATTCCGCTCTCCAGAGGCGGGGAAGCGGGCCTGGTCGACGATGCCGCTCCCGCCGGGCCGCGCCCGGGTGAACTGATCGAGCCGGGCCGCGCCCTGGCCCTGGCCGATTTCGCGCCGCCCCAGCTTGGCGCGGGCGAGCGCTTGCTCCGGCTGGCCTATCGCGCCGGTGTGCCCAGCTCGATGCTGTCATCGCCGATCGGCAAGGCGGCCAAGCCGCGTATCCTGGCGACAGTGGTTAACCCGCTCGCCGGCAACGCCCAGGCTGGAATGGCGCTGCGGGCCGGGCATTTCTATGTCCACGGAGTCAAGGCGGCGATCGCCCAGATCGACTTCGGCGGCGCGGCGCGGATGACGCCGCCGTTCGAGCGCACCGTGCACGGTTTCTCCTGGCTGGCAGATCTCGAAGCCTGTGCTCCGCGCGAGCAGGTGACGTCTGTCGCCGAGCGCATTCTTGGCGCCTGGCTTGCGGCCAATCCCCAGCCGCCGTCGCGTCCGGGCAAGCGCCCGGCCTGGAACGTCGCCAATGCCGGCGCGCGCGTGCTCAACTGGCTGGTGCACGCGCCGCTGATCCTGTCGGGCAAGGACAAGGCGCTGCGCGAGAAGGTATTGACCGCGATCGACGCCAATGCCCGCTGGCTCGATCGCAACGTGGCGCGCGCGGAAGACCAGCTGGCGCAGGTTTCCGGCTGGTGCGGCATCGTCGCCGCCGGCCTGTTGATGCCCGATGGCAAGCCGCGCCGGCTGTTCGGCGAAGCCGGACTGATCCGCGCCCTGAGCGAACTTGTCGGCGACGACGGCGGGCTGCTGTCGCGCAGTCCGCTCGGGCAGATGGAAGCGATCGCGCTGCTGACCAGGCTGCGCGCCTGCTATGCCGCGAGCAAGCGCGACATGCCGGCGCCGGTGGAGACCATGCTGTCGCTGCTGGTGCCGCCGCTGCTGGCGCTGATCCACGGCGATGGCTCGCTGGCCAGCTGGCAGGGCGCCTGGGCGGTGGGCGGCGAAGAAGTGGCCACCTTGGTCGCGGCGAGCGGGGTGCGCACCAGGCCGCTGCGCGAGGTACGGCAATGGGGCTATCAACGCGTACTGGCGCAAAAGGGCGTGCTGCTGTTCGACGCCGCCCCGCCCCCGCTCGCACGCCATGCCCGCAGCGGCTGCGCCTCGACTCTCGCTTTCGAATTCTCGCATGCCGGACACCGCGTGGTGGTCAATTGCGGCGGCGCGGCCTGCGCCGGCGGGCTGGTGCCGGTGCGGCTCGAACAGGCCTTGCGCGCCACCGCCGCCCATTCGACCCTGGTGCTCGACGACGCCAATTCGACCGCCGTGCTGATCAATGGCAGGATCGGCTCCGGCGTCAGCGAGGTCGAAGTCGACCGGCGCACGCTCGATGGCGAACGCGCCACAAGATCGGGAGGGGCCGGGGCGACGCGGCTCGAAGCCAGCCACGACGGCTATTCGGCGCGCTACGGCCTGATCCACCGACGCATCCTGATCCTCCGCGACGACGGCACCGAACTGCGCGGCGAGGACCTGCTGGTGCCGAGCGGGGGCAAGGGCAAGCGCGGCAAGGTCGCTTTCGCCATCCGGTTTCACCTCGGGCCGGAGATCGAAGCCGGGCTCACCGACGACGGCCTGGGCGCCGGGCTGGCGCTGCCCGACGGCTCCTATTGGCAGTTCCGTTCGGGCGGCGGCGAAGTGGCGATCGAAGAGAGCATCTGGGCGGACGCGCAGGGGCGGCCAGTGCCGGTCCAGCAACTGGTCCTGCAGGGCCTGGTCTCGCGCGGCGGCGGCAATTTCGCCTGGCTGCTGAAGAAAATGGGGTAGCAATCTCGTGAGCGAAGTAACGATCCGCCGGGCGCTGCTGTCGGTGTCCGACAAGGCCGGGCTGGCCGATCTGGGCAAGGCGCTGGCGGCGCGAGGCGTGGAGCTGGTATCGACCGGGGGAACCGCCAAGGCGCTGCGCGATGCCGGGCTGACGGTGCTGGATGTGTCGGATCTCACCAGTTTTCCCGAAATGATGGACGGGCGGGTCAAAACCCTGCACCCGAAGGTCCACGGCGGGCTGCTGGCGGTGCGCGACAATCCCGAACATGCCAAGGCCATGGCCGAGCACGGCATTGGCGCGATCGATCTCGTCGTCGTCAATCTCTATCCCTTCCAGCAGACCGTCGCCAAGGGCGCGGCGCGCGACGAGGTGATCGAAAATATCGATATCGGCGGCCCTTCGATGGTGCGCTCCTCGGCGAAGAACCACGCCTATGTGACGATTGTCACCGATCCTGCCGACTATCCCGCCTTGCTTGCCGAACTCGAAGACACCGGCGGCGCCACGCGGTTCGACTTTCGCAAGACGATGGCCGCCAAGGCCTTCGCCGTGACCGCGGCTTACGATGCGGCAATCGCCGGATGGTTTGCACGGGTGGATCAGGGATACCATTTCCCGCCACGCCGTACGGTCGCGAGCACGCTGGCGACGACGCTGCGCTATGGCGAGAACCCGCATCAGCAGGCGGCGCTCTATCTCGCCGATGGCTCGGCGCTCGGCACCGGCATCCCGCAGGCGCGGCAGGTGCAGGGCAAGGAACTGTCGTACAACAATTACAACGACGCCAACGCCGCGCTCGAACTGGTTGCCGAATTCGCCGGCGAGAAGCCCTCGATCGTCATCGTCAAGCACGCCAATCCATGCGGGGTGGCGCAGGCGTCCACTCTGCTCGATGCCTGGCAAGGCGCGCTTGCCTGCGATGACGTTTCGGCCTTCGGCGGCATTGTCGCCAGCAACGTCCCGCTCGATGGGCCGACGGCGGAGGCGATCTGCCGGATATTCACCGAAGTCGTGGTCGCCCCCGGCGCCGATGAGGCCGCGCTCGCCGCCTTCTCGAAGAAGAAGAACCTGCGGCTGCTGCTGACCCAGGGCCTGCCCGATCCGCGCCGGGCGGGTCTTACCCAGGTCGTCATCGCCGGCGGACTTTTGGTCCAGGACCGCGACAATGGCGCGATCTCCGCCGCCGGCCTCAAGCTCGTGACCAAGCGCGCGCCGAGCGAACAGGAACTCAAGGACTGCCTGTTCGCCTGGACTGTCGCCCGCCATGTCAAGTCCAACGCCATCGTCTACGCTAGGGACGGGATCACCGCAGGCATCGGCGCGGGCCAGATGAACCGGCGCGACAGCTCGCGGATCGCCGCGATGAAGGCCGCCGAAGCGGCGGAGAAATCCGGCTGGGCGCAGAGCCGCGCGGTGGGCAGCGCGGTCGCCTCCGACGCCTTCTTCCCGTTCGCCGACGGCCTGCTCGCCGCCGCCGAAGCCGGGGCCACGGCGGTGATCCAGCCCGGCGGCTCGATCCGCGACGAGGAAGTGATCGCGGCGGCCGACGAGAAGGGGCTTGCCATGGTCTTCACCGGAATGCGGCACTTCCGGCACTGAGATTGCGCGATTCGTCGCAGGGCCAGCCCCGCTCGTCGCTATCGCGGCTTGGTGTTGCAACCGTTCACTAGACGGAAAGGCGAAAATGGCGAGGGGGTACGTCTCCGAATCAAGCAAAGCGAATCTCCAAGCCATGGGCCTGTTCAAACCCGATCTCTACCGCTCTCTCGCCATCGGCTTCGCCGTGGGCGCCGGAATCGTGTTTGCCAGTCTTGGCATCAATCCCGGTCAGGACATCGCCAACGGCGTGGTTCCCGCCGCGGAGGCCGCGGCCGCGAGGTAACGGACCCAGCGTGCTGCGCACCGCTTCTATTTTGCTTTCCCTGGCGCTTGGCGCCGCAATCCCCCAGACTGTCTCCGCCGCCGAACGCGCCGTGCTCGCGCCAGCGGCGGTGCGCCAGGCAAACGAAAGCGCGGGGCTCAAGACGGCGATCTTCGCCGGGGGCTGCTTCTGGGGCATCGAAGGCGTGTTCAGCCATGTCCAGGGCGTGACCAGCGCGGTCTCGGGCTATCATGGCGGCACCCGGGCCAGAGCGAACTACACCGACGTCAGCGCGGGCCGCACTGGCCATGCCGAAGCCGTGCGGGTGACTTACGACCCCGCCAGGGTCCGCTATGACCAGCTGCTGCGCATCTTCTTCTCGGTGGGCGCCGATCCGACCCTGCTCAACCGGCAGGGCCCCGATGTGGGCCTGCAATACCGTTCGGCGCTGGCGCCGGTAAGCGAGGAGCAGCGGCTGGTGGCTTCCGCCTATCTCGCCCAGCTTGGCGCCTCGCGCATCTGGAAGGACCCGATCGTCACCCGGATCGAGCCGCGGCTGCGCTTCTATCCCGCCGAGGACGATCATCAGGACTTCATGGCCAGCAATCCGCGCCATCCCTACATCCTCGCCTGGGACGTGGCCAAGATCGAAGCGCTCAAGCGGCTGCTGCCCGCCCACTACAAAGCAGCCTTCACCCCGGGCTGAATCCCGCCTAAGACTGCCCCATGGCGCAGCACGATCATCGCGAACACTCGGGCGAAGGCCTCGCCATGGCGGCGCGGACGGCGCTGACCCAGTCCGGCGAGCAATGGACCGAAATGCGCGCCGATGTCTTCGCCGCCCTCGCCGAGCGCGAACGCCCCACTTCGGCCTACGACATCGCCGAAAGCGTTTCGGCGCTGCGCGGCAAGCGGGTGGCGGCGAATTCGGTCTATCGCATCCTCGATCTGTTCGTGCGCACCAATCTCGCCCGGCGGGTGGAGAGCGCCAACGCCTATGTCGCCAACAGCCATCCGGGTTGCCGCCACGACTGCATCTTCCTGATCTGCGACAGCTGCGGCCAGGCCGTCCACCTTGACGACGACCGTCTCACCGGCGCGCTGGTGGCGGCGGCAAGAAGGCGCGGGCTTCGCCGATGTGCGCCCGGTGGTCGAGCTACGCGGTCACTGCGCGGATTGCTCCTAACCGAACTGCGTCAGGCTCAGCACATTGCCGTCGGGATCGCTGAACCAGGCGACCTGCGCGCCGCCGCCGGGTGGTGACCAGATGCCGTCGGCATCCTGGCCGAAGCCTTCGTAGACCTTGAAGGTAATGCCCTTACCCCTGAGCTCGGTGGCGGCGGCGTGGATGTCGGGCACGGTCCAGCCGAGCACGGTGTGGCCGAGCGCTTCGTGGCCCGGCAGGTCGGTCAGCCGCACAACCGCGCCACCGGCCAGCCCGAAGGTTACCGCGAAATCGTCTTCGCCGAGGATCGGCAGGCCGAGCGCCCCGGCATAGAACGGCTTCGAGCGCGTGCGGTCGGCGGTGAGGATGAAGCTGACCGCGCTGGCCTGGGCGAGTAGAGTCATGGGAAATCGTCCTGTGTATGTTGCAGTGGAACGTGCGGATATTGCGCTGCATTCATTCGACACTGACCGAGGTCCAGTGTAAAGCGCTGTCATGGCTTCCCAATCCCCGACACCGCTGCTGGATGCGGTGAACTTGCCCGCGGACCTGCGCCGTCTGCCGCAGAGCGACCTTCGCCAGCTGGCCGACGAGCTGCGCGCCGAAACCGTATCGGCGGTCTCGGTGACCGGCGGGCATCTGGGCGCGGGTCTCGGCGTGGTCGAGCTGACCGTGGCGCTGCACTATGTGTTCGACACGCCCGCGGATCGGATGGTCTGGGATGTCGGCCACCAGGCCTACCCGCACAAGATCCTCACCGGACGCAGGGATCGCATCCGCACGCTGCGGCAGGGCGGCGGGCTCTCGGGCTTCACCAAGCGCAGTGAGAGCGAGTACGATCCGTTCGGCGCGGCGCACTCCTCGACCTCGATCTCGGCGGCGCTGGGCTTTGCCGTGGCGAACAAGCTGGCCGGCAAGCCGGGCCGCGGCATCGCGGTGATCGGCGACGGGGCGATGAGCGCCGGCATGGCCTATGAGGCGATGAACAACGCCAAGCAAGCGGGCAACCGGCTGGTGGTGATATTGAACGACAACGACATGTCGATCGCTCCGCCGGTGGGCGGGCTTTCGGCCTATCTGGCGCGGCTGGTAAGCTCGCAGGGCTTCCTCAAGGTCCGCGATATCGCCCGCCGCCTGTCGCGCAAGCTTCCCGAACCGCTGCATTACGCCGCCAAGAAGACCGACGAGTTCGCGCGCGGCATGGCGATGGGCGGCACCCTGTTCGAGGAGCTGGGCTTCTATTACGTCGGGCCGATCGACGGTCACAACCTCGACCAGCTGATCCCGGTGCTGGAAAACGTGCGCGACGCCGCCGAAGGCCCGTGCCTGGTCCATGTCGTGACCAGGAAGGGCCACGGCTATGCCCCGGCTGAGAAGAGCGCCGACAAGTATCACGGGGTGCAGAAGTTCGACGTCATCACCGGCGAGCAGGCCAAGGCCCCTCCGGGACCGCCGCAATACCAGAACGTGTTCGGCGAGGCGCTGGCCGATCTCGCCGACAAGGACCCGCGCATTGTCGCGATCACCGCGGCGATGCCCTCTGGCACCGGCATCGACAAATTCGCCAAGCGGCACCCCGAGCGCAGCTTCGATGTCGGCATCGCCGAACAGCACGCGGTGACTTTCGCCGCCGGCCTCGCGGCTCAGGGCATGCGCCCGTTCTGCGCGATCTATTCGACCTTCCTGCAGCGCGCCTACGACCAGGTGGTGCACGATGTCGCGATCCAGAATCTGCCGGTGCGCTTCGCCATCGACCGGGCCGGCCTGGTCGGCGCCGACGGCGCGACGCACGCGGGCGCTTTCGACATTACTTACCTGGCGACACTGCCCAACTTCGTGGTGATGGCCGCCAGCGACGAGGCCGAGCTGGTGCACATGGTCCACACCGCCGCGCTCCACGACGAGGGTCCGATCGCGCTGCGCTATCCCAGGGGCAACGGCACCGGCGTGGCGCTGCCCGGCAAGCCCGAGCGGCTCGCCATCGGCAAGGGCCGGGTGGTGCGCACCGGCAGCAAGATCGCAATTCTCTCGCTTGGCACCCGGCTGGCCGAGGCCTTGAAGGCCGCCGACCAGCTCGAGGCAAAGGGGCTGTCCACCACGGTCGCCGACCTGCGCTTCGCCAAGCCGCTCGACGAGGAACTGATCCGCAAGCTGATCGCGACGCACGAAGTGGTGATCACCGTCGAGGAGGGATCGATCGGCGGACTTGGCGCGCACGTGCTGACCATGGCCAGCGACCAGGGGCTGCTCGACGCCGGGCTCAAGATCCGTACCCTGCGCCTGCCCGACGCGTTCCAGGACCACGACAGTCCGGACAAGCAGTACGAGGCCGCCGGGCTCAACGCGCCGGGCATCGTCGAATGCGCGCTCAAGGCGTTGCGCTGGAACGAAGCGGGCGTGCGCGAGGTCAGGGCCTGATCAGGCCCGCAAGTCCGCCCATTCGGGGTGCTTCGCGAAAGCCGCGGCGACATAGGAACACTCAGGCGTCACCTTGAAATTCCCCGCCCGCGCGTCCGCGATCAGTGCTTCGACCAGCTTGCCCGCGATTCCGCGACCGCCGATTTCCGGCGGCACAATGGTATGCTCGGCCACCCGTGCGCGGCCACGCTTTACCCAGGTCAGGCGGCCCATGTGCCGGCTGCCATCGACATGGGCGCGGTATTCGCCGTGGCCGTCCTTTTCATTCCGTTCAATCCTTACGCTTTCCATGCGTCAACTCCTTTGCCACAGATATGGCCATGCAATTCCTGTCCGACAATGCCGCCTCGGTGCATCCTCGCGTCTGGGCGGCGATGCAAGCCGCCGACGCGCCCGACGCGCCCTATGATGGCGACACGCTGAGCGCGCGGCTCGATGCGGCGTTCTCGGCGCTGTTCGAGCGCGAGTGCGCCGCGATCTGGGTGGCGTCGGGCACGGCGGCTAACAGTCTCGCGCTCGCCCTGCTTACCCCTCCGCACGGCGCCGTGGTCTGCCACCGCTCCGCCCATATCGAGACCAGCGAATGCGGCGCGCCGGGCTTCTTCACCCACGGCGCCCGGCTGCTGCTGGCCGACGGCGCGGGGGCGAAGGTCGATCCGCAAGCGATCGCCCGGGTGCTCGCACCGATACGCAAGGACGTGCACCAGCCCGCGCCGCAGACAGTCTCGATCACCCAGGCGAGCGAACAGGGCCAATGCTACCGTCCGGAAGAAGTGGCGGCTGTCGGGGACTATGCGCGGGCACATGGCATGCGGCTGCATATGGACGGCGCGCGCTTCGCCAATGCCGTCGCTTTCCTCGGCTGCGCGCCCGCCGACATCAGCTGGCGCGGGGGCGTGACGGCGCTGTCGTTCGGCTGCGTCAAGAACGGCGGCATGGGCGCGGAAGCGCTGGTGCTGTTCGATCCCTCGCTCGCCGAAGAGGCCCGGTTGCGGCGCAAGCGCGCCGGGCATCTGCAATCGAAAGGCCGCTTCCTCGCGGCGCAAATCCTGACGCTGGTCGAAAACGGACTGTGGCTGGACAATGCGGAACAGGCCAATGCCGCGGCGCAGGAGATCGGCGCGGCAGCGGGCCAGCGGCTGCTGCATCCGGTCGAATCGAATCAGGTGTTCGTTACCGCCGCGCCTACCGAACGCGAAGCTCTGCGGACGCAAGGCTTCGGCTTCTACGACTGGGGCGAGCAAGGCGCGCGGATCGTCACGGCGTGGGACAGCGATCCGGGGAGCGTCGCGGCGCTGGCCAGGGCTATTGCCCGGCTATGAGCGCGCGCAGCCCCTCGCGGTATGTCGGATAGCTCGGCTTCCAGCCCAGCAAGCGTTTGGCCTTGCCGTTGGCGACCCGGCGGTTCTCGGCGTAGAAGGCGCGGGCCATGGGGGAGAGATGGGCGTCCTCCAGGCTTTGCAGCGGCGGCGGGGCGAGCCCGAGCAGGCGGCAGGCCTCCTCGATCACCAGGTTCTGGCTGCACGGCAGATCGTCGGCGAGATTGTAGGCGCCCGGTTTGGCGTCCAGAGCGGCGACAACGCCCGATACAATGTCATCGACATGCACCCGGCTGAACACCTGCCCGGGCAGGTCGATGCGGTGCGCTTTTCCTTCCCGCACCCGGTCGAGCGCCGAGCGGCCCGGGCCGTAGATGCCCGGCAGCCGGAACACCCGCGCGCCGCGCTTCAGCCAGGCCGCGTCCGCCTCCGCCCGCGCTGTGCGCCTGCCGGTGCCAATCGGCGCGCTTTCATCGACCCAGGCGCCGCCGCAGTCGCCATATACCCCGGTCGAGGAGAGATAGCCGAGCCACTTGCCGGAAAGCGCGGCTCCATAGCGTTCAAGCACCGGATCGAGCCCCTCGCCGCCCGGCGGCACCGAGGACAGCACATGGCTGGCATCGGCCAGCGCCAGGCGCACCATCCCCTCGTCATCGAAGGACAGCGCCGCGTCGCGGCCGGTGCCGAGCACTTCCCAGCCAGTCGCTTCAAGCGCGCGGGCGATCCGCCTCGCCGTATAGCCCAGGCCAAAGATGAAAAAGCGCGCCACAAGCAACTTCCCTAGCGCAATCGCTGGCAATCGGAAGCGTCCGCCTTAGATAGGCCTTCATGGATATCGCCAGCACCCCCGAAGCAGCCGCCCCGCCGGTCACCATCCGCCGCGAAGACTATCGCCCGCCCGACTGGCTGGTTCCCGAAGTCGCGCTCGACTTCGCGCTGGGCGTGGAGGAGACGCGGGTGCGCGCGGAGCTGAAAGTGCGGCGCAATCCGGACGGCGGCGGCGCCCCGGCGATCCGGCTCAACGGCGACGGCATCGCGGCACTGTCGGTCACGGTCGATGGCAAGGCGGCGGGCGACTGGCGCATGGACGGGCCGGACCTGCTGATCGACCTGCCCGGCGAAACGCACACCATCGTCGTCGAAACCTTGGTCAATCCCGCCGCCAACAGCCAGCTGATGGGGCTTTACGCCTCCGGCGGCATGTTGTGCACCCAGTGCGAGGCCGAAGGGTTTCGGCGGATCATGTTCTTCCCCGACCGGCCCGATGTGCTCTCGACCTACCGGGTCCGGATGGAAGGCGACAGGGCCGCGTTCCCGGTGCTGCTGTCGAACGGCAATTGCACCGCGACGGGCGAGCATGAGGACGGCTCGCACTGGGCGGAATGGCACGATCCCTGGCCCAAGCCGAGCTACCTGTTCGCGCTGGTGGCGGGTGAACTGGTCGCCAATCATGCGGTCTTCACCACTTGCTCGGGCCGCAACGTCCTCTGCAACATCTGGGTGCGCCCCGGAGACGAGGACCGCACGAGCCACGCGCTCGATTCGCTGCTCGCCTCGATGAAATGGGACGAGGAAGTATTCGGCCGCGAATACGATCTCGATCTCTACAACATCGTCGCGGTCTCCGATTTCAACATGGGGGCGATGGAGAACAAGGGGCTCAATGTCTTCAACACCCGCTATGTCCTGGCCGACCCGGATACCGCGACCGATGCCGATTACGACGCGATCGAAGGGGTGATCGCCCACGAATATTTCCACAACTGGTCGGGCAACCGCGTCACCTGCCGCGACTGGTTCCAGCTCAGCCTCAAGGAAGGCTTCACCGTGCTGCGCGACCAGCTGTTCAGCGCCGGCATGGGCTCCGAGCCGGTCAAGCGGATCGAGGATGTGCGGGTGCTGCGCGGCGCCCAGTTCCCCGAGGATTCGGGCCCGCTGGCCCATCCGATCCGGCCCGACGCCTATCAGGAGATCTCGAACTTCTACACCTCGACCGTCTACAACAAGGGCGCCGAAGTGATCCGCATGATGCGGACGCTGGCGAATTTCGGGGCTGGGACCGATCGGTTCCGCAAGGGCACCGACCTCTATTTCGAGCGCCACGATGGCGAGGCGGCGACCTGCGAGGATTTCGTCACGCGCCATCGAGGAAGGCGCCGGGCTCGACCTGGCGCAGTTCCGGCTGTGGTACGCCCAGGCCGGCACGCCGCAGGTCACGGTGCGGCTGAGCACATGCGGGCGAAACGGCCACGCTGCATCTTGAGCAGACGGTGCCGCCGACACCCGGCCAGCCGGTCAAGCAGCCGATGCCGATCCCGCTGCGGCTCGCGCTGTTCGACCGGGAAAGCGGCCAGCACCATGGTGAACAGCTGGTTACGCTCGATAAAGCTCAAGCCGAGTTCAGCTTTTCCGGATTCGCCTCGCGCCCGGTGCTGTCGATCAACCGCGGCTTTTCCGCGCCGGTGGCGATCGATGCCGACACCAGCGCGGAGGATCTGGTCTTCCTCGCGGCGCACGACGACGATGCCTTCGCCCGCTACGAGGCGATGCAGAGGCTGGTCGTCCAGCATCTGGTTGCGGCGTGCTGGGCGGCGGCATGGCGGAAGCGGAGCGGCACGCGGGCCGCGCGGCGATCGGCCGGGCGCTGGGCGCCGTGCTCGGCGATGCCGCGCTCGACGATCTGATGCGCGGCGAACTGATGATCCTGCCGGCGAAGAGCTATCTCGCCGAACAGCTGCTCGGTCGCCGATCCCGGCGCGATCCACAGCCGAGCGCGAAGGGCTCAAGGCCTGGCTGGCGGGCGAGCTGCACGATCAGCTCATTGCCCTGCACGACCGCGCCAGCGCGGTGCCCTATGGCCGCGTCGGCCGCCGCGAAGGGCGCGCGCAAGGTCAAGACCCAGGCGCTGGTGCTATCTTGCCGCCGGCGCGCCCGGCGAAGCCGCGGACCTGCGCCGCGGCGCAATACCGCGCGGCGGACAACATGACCGACCGGCAGGGCGCGCTGATGGTGCTGTGCGGGCTCGAGGCACCCGAGCGCGCCGACATGCTCGCCCATTTCCACGAGCGCTATGCAGGCAACGCGCTGGTGATCGACAAGTGGTTCTCGCTCCAGGCGGGCTCGCTCCACCCCAGGGCGCTGGAGCATGTCAAGCCGCTGGCCGGCCATCCCGATTTCACCCTGCACAACCCCAACCGGGTGCGCGCGCTCTCATGCCGCCTTCGCCGTCAACCAGCAGGCGTTCCACGCGGCAGGGCGGCGAGGGCTACCGCATGATCGCCGACCTGATCCTCGCGCTCGACCCGCTCAACGCGCAGACCGCGGCGCGGTTCGTGCCGCCGCTGGGGCGCTGGCGGCGGATCGAGCCGGCGCGCTCGGCGCTGATGCGGGCCGAGCTGGAGCGGATCGCCGCGGCGCCGGAACTGTCGCGCGACACCCTCGAACAGGTGAGCAAGAGCCTTGGCTGACGGTCTCGACATCGTTCGCGCCGCCGGTGTTGCGGGGCGTGCCGCACGGCTTCCTCGGCCGGCGCGGCGGGGTGTCGCCGGGCGTGGTGGCCGGGCTCAACTGCGGGCTGGGCTCGGGCGACGATCCCGCACTGGTGGCGCGAGAACCGCGGCGCGCCGCCGAGGCGGTGCTGCCCGGCGCGCGTGCTGGCCGCGGTCTATCAGGTCCATTCGCCCGACTGCGTGACCGTTACCGAGCCGTGGAGCGACGACGCCCGGCCCGAGGCCGATGCGCTGGTCACCGACCGCCCCGGCATTCTGCTCGGCATCGTCACCGCCGATTGCGCGCCGGTGCTGCTCGCCGATCGCGAGGCCGGCGTGATCGGCGCGGCGCATGCGGGCTGGAAAGGCGCGATTGGCGGCGTGACCGACAGGACCGTCGCGGCGATGGAAGCGCTCGGCGCCCGGCGCGAGGCCATCGTCGCGGCGATCGGGCCTTGCATCGCCCAGGCGAGCTACGAAGTCGACCAGGACTTCGCCGCCCGCTTCTTCGCCGAGGATCGCGGCAACGCGCGCTTTTTCGCCCAGGGCAAGCCCGGCCACTGGCAGTTCGATCTGGAAGGCTATGTCGCCCATCGCCTCGAAACGGCGGGATTGGCCGGGGTCGAAAGGCTTGGCCTCGATACCTATGCCGATCCCGCGCGCTTCTTTTCCTTCCGCCGCGCGACCCATCTCGGCGAAGCCGAACTATGGCCGCCAGATTTCGCTGATCGGGCTTGTCATAGCGGGCTGATTCGAAGCGGTCGAAAAAACCCAAAAAGGCGGTTGGCAGGCTAGATTTTCGCGTCTATCAGCCCGGCCAAGCCGGTCACTGCCACAAGTCGATCTTGCGGAGGGACAGGCGCCCGGGGGGCCTTATCAGGCACACCGCAGGTTGGAATTCGGGTCCGCTCCAGTCGCTGGTCGCGGGCATAGAAAGCAAGGCAAGGTCGACCATGGCAACAGATGCGGGCTTCGCCAATCGGGATGGGGCCAATCCGGAGGGCCACTGGATGCCACGCCGGCGAAGGCGTGCGCCGCCGCGATTTCATCAATATCGCCGCGGTCAGCGCGGCCGGCGTCGGCGGCGTGGCCACGCTGATCCCGCTGATCAGCCAGATGTCGCCATCGGCCGACGTGCTCGCCGAAAGCTCGATCGAAGTCGATATCTCGGCGATCCAGCCCGGCCAGGCGATCAAGGCGATGTTCCGCAAGCAGCCGGTGTTCATCCGCAACCTGACCCCGGCCGAAATCGCCGCGGCCAACAAGGTCGATGTCAGCACGCTGCGCGATCCGCAGACGCTGGCCGAGCGGACCAAGGAAGGCAAGGAGAACTGGCTGATCACCATGGGCGTCTGCACCCACCTCGGCTGCGTGCCGCTGGGCGCGGGCGAGGGCGAGGTGAAGGGCGAGTTCGGCGGCTATTTCTGCCCCTGCCACGGTTCGCACTACGATACCGCCGCGCGCATCCGCAAAGGCCCGGCGCCCAAGAACCTCGAGGTTCCGGAATATGCATTCCAATCCGACACCGTCGTCAAGATCGGCTGAGGTAGACGAGCACATCATGAGCTTTCCCTGGGCCAAGGAATACAAGCCGAGCCATCCCTTCATGCAGTGGATGGACGAGAAGCTGCCGCTGCCGCGGCTCGTCTACAATGCGGTCGGCGCCGGCTATCCGGTGCCGCGCAACCTCAACTACTGGTGGAACTTCGGCGTCCTCGCGCTGATCTGCCTGGTGCTGCAGATCGTCACCGGCATCGTCCTGGCGATGCATTATGCCGCCAATGCGGCGGTCGCCTTCGATTCGGTCGAGCACATCATGCGCGACGTCAACTGGGGCTGGCTGATGCGCTATGCCCACGCCAACGGCGCAGCGGCCTTCTTCGTGGTGATCTACATCCACATCTTCCGCGGCTTCTTCTACGGCTCGTACAAGGCCCCGCGCGAGATGGTCTGGCTGCTCGGCGTGGTCATCTTCCTGCTGATGATGGCGACCGCGCTTCATGGGCTATGTGCTGCCCTGGGGCCAGATGAGCTTCTGGGGCGCCAAGGTCATCACCGGCCTGTTCGGCGCGATCCCGCTGGTCGGCGAGCCGATCCAGCAATGGCTGCTCGGCGGCTTCGCGCCCGACAACGCCGCGCTCAACCGCTTCTTCTCGCTGCACTACCTGCTGCCGTTCGTGATCGTCGGCGTGGTCATCCTGCACATCTGGGCGCTGCACATCCCGGGCTCGTCCAACCCGACCGGGGTCGAAGTGAAGAGCGAGAGCGACACGGTGCCGTTCCACCCCTATTTCATCGCCAAGGATGGCTGGGCGGTCGGCGCGTTCCTGCTGATCTACTGCGCTGGTGGTGTTCTTCGCGCCCAACATGCTGGGCCACCCGGACAACTACATCCCGGCCAACCCGATGAGCACGCCGGCGCACATCGTGCCCGAATGGTACTTCTGGCCGTTCTACGCGATCCTGCGCGCCTTCACGTTCGACTTCCTGTTCATCCCGGCCAAGCTGATGGGCGTGCTGGCGATGTTCGGCGTCGATCCTGGTCTGGTTCTTCCTGCCCTGGCTCGACACGTCGCCGGTGCGCTCGGGCCAACTACCGGCCGCTGTTCCGCAAGTTCTTCTGGTTCGGCCTGATCCCGGCGATGGCGGTGCTGTTCTATTGCGGCGGCGCGCCGGCGGAAGAGCCCTACGTGATGATCAGCCAGATCGCCTCGCTCTATTACTTCGCGCACTTCCTGATCATCCTGCCGATCGTTTCCTCGATCGAGCGGCCCGATCCGCTGCCCTTCTCGATCACCGAGGCCGTGCTCGGCAAGGACGACAAGGCAGCCGCTCGGCGCGCGCGGCCTGAACTCCAGCGAGACGGAAAGAGAATCCCATGATCCGCATCTTCTCCATCCTCGTCGGGCTGTTCTTCACGGCGGCGCTCGCCTGGTCGCTCGCTTCGGGGCCTGATCAGCTTCGCAGGAGCCTGCCGCACACCGTCGAAGCACAGTTCCACAAGCATCCCAAGCATCTGTCGCTCGCCAGCGACGGCGTGTTCGGCAAGTTCGACAAGCAGCAGCTGCAGCGCGGCTTCCAGGTCTACAAGGAAGTCTGCGCGGCCTGCCATTCGCTGCGGCACGTCGCCTTCCGCGATCTCGACGGCGCTCGGCTACAACGAGGCCGAAGTGAAGGCGATCGCCGCCAAGGCGCCAGGTCCCGGTCATCGATCCGCAACACCGGCGAGGTGAAGACCCGCGCCGGCCTGCCGACCGACCACTTCCCGCCGTTCGCCAATGACATCGCCGCGCGCGCGCAACAACAATGCGCTCCCGCCCGACCTGTCGCTGATGACCAAGGCGCGCGCACGGCGGCGCGGCCTATGTCTATTCGCTGCTGACCGGCTATCAGAACCAGCCGGCCGAACTGCTCAAGGACTATCCCGACGCCAAGACCGGGGACGGGCCTGCACTACAACCCCTATTTCGCCAACCTCAACCTCGCGATGGCGCCGCCGCTGGCCGAAGGCCAGGTGACCTACGGCGACGGCACCCAAGGCGACGGTCGACCAGATGGCCAAGGACGTCTCGGCGTTCCTGGTCTGGACCGCCGAGCCCAAGCTCGACAAGCGCGCGCCAGACCGGCTGGCCGGTGCTGGTCTTCCTGCTGTTCGCGACGGTGCTGGGCTACATGGCCTACCGCAACATCTGGGCGGACAAGAAGCACTGAGACCGGCACTGCGAGCGCGCCCCTGCATCACCGATGCGGGGCGTTTCTTTCGGGAGGCATGACCCGACGCTCAAGGCGCTGGTCCGCACGTCCCGGACTTTCCCAAGCCCGGCATCCTGTTCCGCGACATCACCACGCTGATCGGCCACGGCCCGGGCCTGGCCGCGGCGGTCGGCCATCTGGCGGACCGGGCCCAGGCCGCCGGGGCCGAGGCCATCGCCGGCATCGAGGCGCGCGGCTTCATCTTCGGCGCGGCGGTGGCGGCGCGGCTGGGCCTTGCCTTCGTGCCGGTGCGCAAGCCGGGCAAGCTGCCGGTGCCGGTTCTGGCGATCGACTATGCGCTCGAATACGGCACCGACACGCTCGAAGTCGATCCCGAGCGCGATAGCCGCCGGACAGCGTGTGGTCGTGATCGACGATCTCATCGCCACCGGCGGCACCGCGCTGGCCGCGACCCAGCTGCTGCGCCAGGCCGGCGCGGTGGTCGACCAGGCGCTGTTCGTCATCGACCTGCCCGATCTTGGCGGCGCGGCGCGCCTGCGCGCGGCCGGGCTGGCGGTCGATGCCCTGATGGACTTTCCCGGGCACTGAACAGCGGTTACGCGGCCTTCTTGCGGGCCTTGGCGTTCTTGTCCGCGGCCGGCTCGATCAGCGCCATCACCGCCTTCGACGCGGGCACCGTGCCCAGTTCGGCGAGAGCGAAGTGGTTCGCCTCGATCTCGTCCATGGTCATAGACGTAGTTGACCATCACGCCGTGCGACTGGCGCAGGCCGTTGTCCGACATGTCGGCGCCGGCGTGGATCGCCTCGAGCCGTGCGCCGTTGCCGAGGTGGAAGCGCGCAACCGGATCGATGACTTGCCCCTTGGCGGAGCGGGCGACAACGAGATACTTCGCCGCCAGCACCCGCAAGTCCCGGCCGGACGGCACCTTGGCCTTGTCACCCAGCTCCTGCTTGAGCCAGCCGGCGAAGCCGGGCACCGGCGAAAGCGTCGCGAAGGTTTCGAGCTGCGGCAGCTCCTTGCTCAGCAGTCCGACGACCCGCTTGATCAGGAAATTGCCGAAGGGAATGCCGCGCAGGCCATCCTGGCAGTTCGAGATCGAATAGAAGATCGCGTGGCTCGCCTCGCGCGGATCGACCGTTTTGCGCTCGGCCGAAATGATCGCGCCGATCGTCGCCAGGCAATTCTTCGGTCAGCGCAACTTCGACGAAGATCAGCGGCTCGTCGGGCATCTGCGGGTGGAAGAAGCCGTAGCAGCGCCGGTCGGCCGGCTCGACCCGGCTGCGCAGATCGTCCCAGCCGGCGATCGAATGCACCGCCTCGTAGCGGATGATCTTTTCGAGCACCGCGGCCGGCGTATCCCAGGCGAGGCGGCGCAGCTCGAGAAAGCCGGCGTTGAACCAGGCGGTGAAGGCATCCTCGAACTCGGAATCGAGCGCCTTCAGCCCGCCATTGCCCCCGGGCGCCTCGAGCAGGTCGGTGCGCATCGCCAGCAGCCGCCGCGTGCCCCCCGGAGCGAGGTTGAGCATGTTGATCAGCCGCAGGCACGGCGATTCGCTGGCGTCGTTGAGCGCCTGCGCGGCCTCCTCGTCGCGGTGCTTCAGCCAGCGGTCGATCGCCCGGTCGATCGCCCCGGCATCGCGCGGATAGTTGGCGTGCAGCTTGGCGAGGAAGGCATAGCGCGCATTCGTGTCGCTGGCTTCGTAGAGATCGAAAAACGCCGAGGCCAGCGCCGGCCCCGAGGCGCGGCCGCGCAGCGACAGCAAGGCGCCCGCGAGATCGAGCAGGCTCTCGCTGCTGGCCGGACGCGCGGCGGCGCCGCCGAACCGGCTGAGCAACTTGCCGAACCGCGAGCCGATGGCACTGCCCAGCGCGCCGCGCCAGCGCGCGGGCGCTGCTGGGGTCATCTGGCCTTTCCTTGGCATGTCCATGGCCTGGTCCCGATCCAATCGATTCGCCGGCAAATCCGGTGATTCGTATTATAGAATGGGGATTCTGACCAAACGATGACAAGTGGCGCCGGAAATCGGTGTGGCGATTCCCGGCGGAGTGAGGCAAAAATGGCGCAGGGTGTTGGATCGTCTGAACAACTATCCGGCCTACTCGATCCTCCCCATTTTCACGAAGTGCAAATGGGGAGGAACTTGCAAGGCCTCACCGCGACTTAGCCCTTTTCGCCCTCCAGCAGATAGCGATAGACCCAGCCGCCCAACGCCCCGCCGACCAGCGGCGCCAGCCAGAACACCCAGAGCTGCTGCAGGGCGATACCGCCCTCGACCAGTGCCGGTCCGGTGCTGCGCGCCGGATTGACCGAGGTGTTGGTGACGGGGATCGAGATCAGATGGATCAGGGTGAGGCCAAGGCCAATGGCGATCGGGGCGAAGCCGGCCGGCGCCTTGGCGCTGGTCGCGCCCATGATGATCAGCAGGAAAAAGCCGGTCAGCAGCACTTCGATGAGGAAACCGGCCTCAAGGCTGTACTTGCCCGGCGAATGCTCGCCGACCCCGTTGCTCGCAAGCGCGCCCGCGCCCAGTTCGAACCCGGCCTTGCCGCTGGCGATCACATAGAGCGTGAAGGCGGCGACGATCGCGCCGACCACTTGCGCGACGATATAGGGCGCCACGTCGCGCGCCGGGAACCTGCCCCCGGCCCACAGCCCGACCGTCACCGCAGGGTTGAAATGCCCGCCCGAAATATGCCCGACCGTATAAGCCATGGTCAGCACGGTCAGCCCGAAGGCCAGGCTGACCCCGACGAAGTGAATGCCATGCTCCGGAAACGCCGCCGCCAGCACCGCGCTGCCGCAGCCGCCGAACACCAGCCAGAACGTCCCGAATGCTTCCGCCAACAATGCGTTGATGTTTTTCATGTGACCCTCCTTCGCCGGTTGTGCCGGCCAGGAGGGAGGCTGGCGCATGGGCTGGGGTGTGTAAAGAGGGGATGGGAGCGGGGGGCGGGCAGGCAGCCGGCGCCGTGGCTCAAATTCCTGGCACCAGGGCGCGGTTGCCGGTGGCCCAGACGATGCGTTCGAAGACATGCGCCATCAGCCATCCATCCGGCCCGCGCGCGAGGCGCACTTCGTAGCGCGCACCGACCAGCAGCGTCTCGCCATCGTGCTCACCCCGGCGCAGATGCTGCGCCAGCACGTCGGCTTCGAGCTCCGCCGCCTCGCCGTCCAGGCGGATGATGAAGTTGGTGAAGAAGTGCTGGGTCAGATCGAGCGGCGCCAATGCCGAGCGCATCAGATCGGCGATCGCGGCGCGTCCCTGGAGCTTGGGCCCTGCCTCGCCGTAGTCCACCACGGCATCGGTCGTGAAGCAGGCTGCAATGCCGGCATAGTCCTTGGTGTCGATCGCCTTGGCATAGAGTGCGAACAGCTGCCGTATCGCTTCGTGATCCGTCATCATCGCCTCCCTGCCATCGGGGTTCGCGCCGATGGCATGGAGGCTGGCGCAAGGGGCCGGGCGTGTAAAGGGGGATGGAGGTGCAGAAGCGTGGTTGGATTTGGGCCGCGTTACGATGGCCGATTTCCGGGAGATTGCGTGACGACAGCGGCTTTGCTTCTGCCGCAGGCGGAATTTCCCGAACCGGCCTCGCTCTGGAAACCGCGGTGCGCATTGCGCGGCCATGAAATTGACCGGAGGATTAGACCGGCCAGACATGGCAGGCGGAAGCGGATTGGCGTAGTGGCAAAGCCGTGAAGCCAAAAATACTCACCACCATCATCGGCTATTCGGCGCGTCAATTCGGCGCGGACGCTGTGGCGGGCCTGACAGTCGCGCTTGTGGCCCTTCCGCTGAGTATCGCCATCGCCATTGCTTCGGGCGCACCGCCTGCCGCCGGCATCGTCACGGCCGTTGTCGCTGGCTTCCTGATCTCGGCGCTTGGCGGAAGCCGGGTGCAAATCGGCGGACCTACCGGGGCTTTCATCGTGGTGGTCTATGGCGTCATTCACGATCATGGCTACGAAGGCTTGCTGGTCGCGACATTGCTGGCTGGCGCAATTCTGCTGGTTGCGGGGCTCCTGCGCGCCGGCCGGCTTATCCGCCATATCCCGGAAGCCGTGATAGAAGGCTTTACCATCGGCATTGCTGTAGTGATCGCGGTCAGCCAGACCAAGGACCTGGCGGGGATGACGGGTGGCGCGCTGCCCGCCGACTTCCTGCCAAAGGTTTCAGGTCTCTGGGCCATGCGCGACACTCTCAATCCGATTGCCGCGATGCTGGGTGCTGGCTGTATCGCCGCGATCCTCACCCTGCGCAGAATTGCGCCTGGAATACCCTGGCTGGTTGTCGTGGTCGCTCTGGCAAGCGTCGCCGCACCACTGGCCCTCCCTTCGGTCGAGACCGTTGCCGGACGTTACGGGGCGCTTCCCCACGGTCTGCCTCTGCCCGTCATCCCCAACATCGCACTTGGCAAGATTGCTGAACTCATCCCCGCGGCGCTGACGATCGCCTTTCTAGCCGGGATTGAATCCTTGCTCTCGGCGATTGTTGCCGACCGCATGATCGGAGCCACGCATCGCTCCAATGCCGAGCTGATTGCCCAGGGCGCGGCGAATATCGCCTCTCCCCTGTTTGGAGGACTGCCGGCAACAGGCGCAATCGCCCGCACCGCGACCAACGTGAACGCGGGCGGCCGCACGCCGGTGGCAGGCATGATCCATGCGCTCGTCATGCTTGGCGCCATGGCGTTCGCCGCTCCGCTTGCCGGAGCGCTCGTATTGCCTGCCTTGGCGGCTCTGCTCGTTGTCACCGCCTGGACGATGAGCGAACCGCATCGTTGGCCAGAGCGGCTGCGCCTGCCAAAATCCGAGCTTGCGTTGCTGCTGTTGACCGCGTTCCTCACGGTATTTGCCGATCTTACCGTCGCCATTGCCGTGGGCACGACGATCGGCCTTGCCTTGAAGCTTGCCCGGGGTGAAATCGATCCACCCGACTGGCATGCCCCGTTCCGGTGGGGGGGCAGCAAGCGAGAATAGGTCGAGGCTGGCCTTCGCGCCGCGCCGCTCCTATATCCCGTCCATGACCGCATCAGACCCCCGCTCGCTGCTCTACCGCTCCGGCCAGCTCTCGCCCGAGGAGGCGCAAGAGCTCGCCCGCCAGACCCTCGCCAAGTGCGACGATGGCGAGCTCTATCTGCAATTCATCGCTTCCGAAGCTTTCGGGTTCGATGACGGCAGGCTCAAGACCGCCGACTATTCGCGCGATGCCGGGTTCGGCCTGCGCGGGGTTTCCGGCGAGATGACCGGCTTCGCCCACGCCAACGACATCAGCGCCGCAGCCATCCGCCGCGCTGGCGAGACGCTGCAATTGCTCGATCCCGCCAGCGGCAAGCCCGCCGCGCCGCCGCGCCAGAACAACCGGCATCTCTACACCGACGCCTCGCCGCTCGACGCGGTCGATTTCGCCGCCAAGGTGAAACTGCTCGAAACGATCGATGCGGCCGCCCGGGCGCGCGATCCGCGGGTCAGCCAGGTCAGCGCCAGCCTGATGGGCTCATGGTCGGTGGTCGAGATCGTCCGCGCCGACGGGTTTGTCGCGACCGACGTGCGCCCGCTGGTGCGGCTCAACGTCAGCATTGTCGCCGAGCACAACGGGCGGCGCGAGACCGGCAGCTTCGGCATGGGCGGGCGGCGGCTCTACGACGACCTGTTCGACCCCGCGAGCTGGAACCGCGCGATCGACGAAGCGCTGGGACAGGCCCTGGTCAATCTTGAAAGCGTCGATGCCCCGGCCGGCGAGATGACTGTGCTGCTCGGCCCCGGCTGGCCTGGCGTGCTGCTGCACGAGGCGGTCGGCCATGGGCTCGAAGGCGATTTCAACCGCAAGGGCGCCAGCGCCTTCTCGGGCCGCATCGGCGAGCGGGTCGGCGCGCCCGGCGTGACGGTGGTGGACGATGGCTCCATTGCGGCGCGGCGCGGCTCGCTCTCCATCGACGACGAAGGCACGCCCACCCAGGAGAACGTGCTGATCGAGGACGGCGTGCTCAAGGGCTACATCCAGGACCGGCTCAACGCCCGGCTGATGGGCGTGGCGCCCACCGGCAACGGCCGGCGCGAGAGCTATGCCCATGCGCCGATGCCGCGGATGACCAACACTTTCATGCGCGGCGGCGGCGACGATCCCGCCGAACTGCTCGGCCGCATCAAGAACGGCATCTTCGCCAAGAGCTTCGGCGGCGGGCAGGTCGATATCGTCTCGGGCAAATTCGTGTTCTCCTGCACCGAGGCCTACAAGGTCGAGAACGGCAAGCTCGGCGCGCCCATTAAAGGAGCGACGCTTATCGGCGACGGGCCGACCGTGCTCACCCGCGTCACCGGCATCGGCAACGACATGGCGCTCGACGAAGGCGTCGGCATGTGCGGCAAGGGTGGCCAAAGCGTGCCCGCGGGCGTCGGCCAGCCGACGCTGCTGATCGAGGGGCTGACGGTGGGCGGGACGGCGTAGTTTGTAATGCAGGGTTCAGGTTGGTGTGATAGCTTCACATCATTACCGACAGGAGTTTAGCCATGCGCAAGATCGCTCTCCTCATCGCCGCCACCGGCGCTTTGCTGGCTGGACCGGCCCTTCAGGCGAAGGAACGCCTGACCGGCGAGCAGGAATTGGCCAAGCTGCTCGAAGGCCGCGAGGCCGGTGAGCCGGTGAGCTGCATCCCGCTGCACCGCACCTCGACATCGCGGATCATCGACAAGACCGCGATCGTCTACGAATTCGGGCCGCACGATCTACGTCAACCGCCCGCGCCACGCCGATTCGCTCGACGATGACGACGTGATGGTCACCCGGCTGCACACCAGCCAGCTGTGCCGGCTCGACACCGTGCGGCTGCACGACCGTTCGGGCTATCACTTCACCGGCTTCGTCGGTCTGGAAGACTTCGTGCCCTATCGCCGGGTCGAGCGTAACTGAGCTCCATGGCCGCCGCCCGGAGAGCCTGGGCGGCGGAACTGCTGCACTTCTGGTTTCACGAACTCAAACCGCGCCAATGGTTCGGCCACGATGATATGGTGGACGCCGGACTGCGCCGCCGCTTCGCGCGCGACCTGCGGGCGCTGGCCGGTCAGCCGGCGGTCCGCTTCCTCACCGACCCGGCGACCGCCCGCGCCGCCGTGCTGCTGTTCGATCAGCTCCCGCGCAATCTGCATCGCGGCAGCGCCCGCGCTTTTGCTCACGACGCCAAGGCCCGCGCCATCGCACTGGGCGCCATGGTGCGCGGTTGGGACCGGGGCCTCGACAAGCCGGGCCGCCAGTTCCTCACCATGCCGCTGATGCACAGCGAGAGCCGCGCCGAGCAGCTGCTGGCGCTGCGGCTCTACGCCCGGCTGGGCGATGCCTTCATCCTCGGCTTCGCCCGAAGCCATGCCGCGATGGTGCTGCGCTTCGGCCGCTTCCCGCACCGCAACGCCGTGCTCGGGCGCAAAAGCACCCCGGCGGAGGCGCGCGCCGTGGCGGAGGGGCATGCATGGTAGGGCTCAGCCCGCCTCCTTGTCCTTGGCATAGACCATGCCAGTGGTCTCTTCGTAGAGCATCACGGTTGTCGCATCGAGATTGAACGAAGCGTCGATCGGCATGGCCGGCGTGTCCTTCATCGCGAACATGTTCTCGATCACCCAGTCGGGATCGTCGGTCTCGACATCGTAGATGGCGAGATGCTTGTTGAGCGTGGCGCCCATCGAGACAGAGTGCAGCTTGAACCGCTGGGCGGTGGCGAAGCCGGGCAGCGCGCAGATGTCGTCCAGGTGTCGGCCGGTGTACCACGCGTCGAAATCCGCCTCGCGACCTTCGAAGGGTTCGGAAAAGACGAGCATCTTGAAGCGGCGCATGGGGTCAAATCCTTCAATCTGTGTTGCGTGCACGCTTGCTGGTCAATAGCCTGCTTCAGGGCGTTTGAAAGGGGCTGGCATGCTGAACCTCGCCATCGAAATCGCCGGATGGGTGGGCGCCCTGTTCATTCTCGGCTCTTACATTCTCGTCTCGACCGGGCGCTTGTCGGGCCAGGCCCCGGCGTTCCAGTGGATGAACGTCGCCGGATCGCTTGGTTTCGTGATCAACAGCGGGTGGCACGGCGCGATTCCCTCGACTGTGCTCAACGTGGTGTGGTGCGCGGTTGGCCTTGCGACGCTGTGGATCCTCCACCGGCGCGCACGCTAGCACCGTTCATTCCCGATAAACCCGGCCTCGCGCAAATTCGCGGCGCTGCGGGAAGGAGGAATTACAGATGCGCCCTATCCACCTTTTCGCCGCCTCGGCGGCCCTGTTCTTGCTGGCGGCGCCTGCGACCGCCCGCGAGCGAATCCCCGTCAATCCGCAGATCGATTACCCCGGCTTTGCCGCGCTAACCGGCGATCTCGCCAAAGTCCGGGCCAAGCATCGCCTGGCCTGGCGGGAATTCGCCCGCCGCGCCCGGGCCGAAGGCGCGCTGCTGCTCGATGCGCGTTCGGCCGATGCCTTCGCGCGCGGCCATCTGAAAGGCGCGGTCAACCTGCCGTTCACCGATTTCACCGACGAGGCGCTGGCCCGCACGATCGGCGACAATCCGAACCGGCCGATCTACATCTACTGCAACAACAATTTCTCGGACAACCGGGCTCCGGTGGTGACCAAGCGCGTGCAGCTCGCGCTCAACATCCCGACTTTCATCAACCTCCACGGCTACGGCTACCGCAACATCTGGGAATTGGCCGATGTGATCCGCACCACCGATCCGGGCGTCGATTGGGAGAGCGCGCCGGCCGGGTAAAGGAAAAGGGCGGCCCCGCCGGAACCGCCCTTTCGCATTTCACATTGGTGAGCCGATCGAACGGGTTCAGGCCGCTTTCTTCCTGGCGAAGCGCCGGCGTCCGGCCAGCGTCGCTGCCGCGGCGCCGAACAGCAACAGCATCGGCGGAGCGGGAACAGGCGTACCGCCGGTCGAGCTGCTGGTCGAACCGCCCGAGGACGAAGACGACGAGGAGCTGCTGCTCGAGGAAGACGAGGTCGAAGAGCTGCTTCCGGTCGATGACGACGATCCGGTGGAGCCAGTCGATCCGGTAGAGCCAGTCGAGCCACCCGAGGACGAAGAAGTCGAAGAGCTGCCACTCGACGAAGAGCTGCTCGAACCGCCTGAGGTGGCCCCGCTGGAAGTGGCACCGCTGGAGGTCGAACCGCCGCCGCTGGACGAGCTGCCACCTGACGAACCGCCGCTCGAACTTGAACCACCCGAGGAACTCGACGAAGTCGAAGAACTGCCACTCGACGAAGAACTGCTCGATCCGCCCGAGGACGAAGAACCACCGGAAGACGACGAGCCGCCCGACGATGAGGAACCACCCGAGGACCCGCCCGACGATGCGCCGCTGGACCCGCCGTGGCCGCCGGTCGAACCGCCATGGCCGCCGCTCGAACCGCCATGTGGCTTGCCGCTCGATCCACCCGAACCACCCGAGCCCCCGAGGAACTCGACGACGAGCTGGATGAAGAGGATGACGACGAGGACGAAGAGGACGACGACGAGCTTGTGCTCGAAACATTGCCGGAACTCGAGCTGACGTTGCCCGAAGAGGTCGAAACGTTACCCGACGATGTCGAGACGCCGCCAGTGCTGGTCGAGACGCCCCCGGTGCTGGTCGAGACATTGCCCGATGACGTCGAGGTCGATGTGCTGACCCCGCCGGTCGAGGTGGAAACGCCGCCCGTCGACGATGTCGAAGACGACGAGACGTTGCCGATGTTGCTGACATTGACGTTGACGGTAACCGGAACCGATCCGCTCGAACCGCTGGCGCCGCTGGAGGTGGAACTGGAGCTGCCGCCGGTCGCGCCCGACGAGGTCGAGCTGCCGCCCGAACCGCCCGAGGACGTCGAGGTCGAACCGGTGCTGGTCGAGGAAATCACCACACTGCCGCCGCCCGAACCGCCGCCGAAGAAGCCGCCGAAGAAACCGCCGCCGAAGCCGCCGCCGAAACCGCCGCCACCGACAACAACCTGGCCGCCGCCGCCCGAAGAGCTGACCGGCATCGGCGGCAGCGGGGGCAGATAGGGCGCGGGCATCGGCATCATCGCCATTTCGGGCTGCGGCGCCGGCTGGCATGAAACCGTGCGCGATACGATGCGGCGCACCCGCTTGACCTGCCGCGGGGCAGCCGGAGCGGCACGGCGCGCGACATGGCGGCGTTGCACCCGGCAATCGGGACCGCTGCCGCCATTGGCGCAAGTGCGCTTGACGTGCTTGACGTATTGGGTCTGCCGCGCCGGCTGCTCGGCGACGTGGACGGCGCCTCCGCCAACCAGTGCGCCGCCAGCCGCGCAGGCCGCCAATTTCGCTAGAGCCATCCGAACCGACATAAGCTTTGCTCTCTTCTTCGTTTCCCTGAAGGTCCGCGCCAGCAATGCCGATTGGCCTGCCGCGGCGATCCCGTACCACCAGAAACGCAGAGAGTTCTTAATGCGACAATGGTCTTAACCTTGTTTGCGGATCACGATTGCGCGTTTTTTTCCGCTTTTGTGGCGGTTCGCGGCGAACTGTCCCGAATTGGAACCATTCTCACGGCAAGTGCAAAGGATTATCGCGCAGTATTAGCTATTTCCCGCCATCGGGCGGAGAATCGAACAGCGGCGGCTGGCTGCCTGCTGGTGGCGGAATACCGAGGTGGGTCCAACCCATATCGTTGAGGCAGCGGCCGCGCGCGGTGCGGGCGACGAGGCCGAGCTGGATGAGGTAGGGTTCGATCACTTCCTCGATCGTATCGCGCGGTTCCGAAAGGCCGGCGGCGAGCGTTTCGACCCCGACCGGCCCGCCCTTGTAGATGTCCGCGATCATGGTGAGATAGCGCCGGTCCATGGCGTCGAGGCCGAGTGCATCGACTTCGAGCCGGGTCAGTGCATCGTCGGCGAATTCGCGGGTCACCGTCGCTGCACCCGCGACATGAGCGAAATCGCGCACCCGCCGCATCAGCCTGCCCGCCACCCGCGGCGTGCCGCGCGCGCGCCGGGCGATCTCGCGCGCGCCTTGCGGATCGATCGCCACGCCGAGCAGCCCGGCGCCGCGCGTCACCACGCTTTCCAGCTCCTCGACCGAGTAGAAATTGAGCCGCACCGGGATCCCGAACCGGTCGCGCAAGGGCGTGGTCAGCAGGCCCTGCCGGGTGGTCGCGCCGATCAGGGTAAAGGCCGGCAAGTCGATCCGCACCGATCGCGCCGAGGGCCCTTCGCCGATGATGAGGTCCGATGCCGCGGTCTTCCATCGCCGGATAGAGCACTTCCTCGACGATCGGGTTAAGCCGATGGATTTCATCGATAAACAGGACATCGCCCTCCTCCAGATTGGTGAGCAGCGCGGCAAGATCGCCGGCCTTGGCGATGACCGGGCCGGAAGTGGCGCGAAAGCCGACACCGAGTTCCCGCGCGACGATCTGGGCGAGGGTGGTCTTGCCCAGGCCGGGGGGGCCGAAGAATAGGACGTGATCCATCGCCTCGCGGCGCGAGCGGGCGGACTCGATGAACACCGCAAGGTTGTCCTTGGCCACGGCTTGGCCGACGAATTCGGCCAGCGTCTTCGGACGCAGGGCTGCGTCGATGTCTTCCGGCTGCCGGAGGGGGGTGAGGTGGGGGTTGTCGGTCATTCGTCAATGAGTCCCAGCCGATCGTGTATGCTTCGAAACAGCTCAAGCGAGCGCCGAGACAACTCGACTATCTGGGACTTCTCAAATTCTAGATCGACCAAGCGGAATGTTTTTTTCAATAGCGAATTTTTTAGACCATCGCCTCTGTGCCACTTACGAAATTCGAATCCAATGTCTCCATCGGGGGTATGGTAAATGATACAAAATCCATGAGCGAGTAAGTTCCGAGTCTGATGATGTGCTTCAAATGCATCCAGGAGGTTAACCAACTCAGATTCAAACTCAGAAAATACGCCTTGATGTTCTAGGAGTTGCCGAACACGCTTGATTCTGTCGGGCGATCCATGCGGAAGAACTTGGCCTATGCCTTCGTATTCTGGCGTTGCAAGGCTCCGAACGATCAGATCGCCAAGAAAAAACTCAATTTGGGCATAAGCATTGGCAGTCCAGCCGCGCAGTCTTTGGGCTTCCTCGGTGGCCTGAACAATATGATCTGGAGGTCTCACCCCGCCGCCCTCCGCAGCGCCACCCGCACCAGCGCGTCCAGCCCCGCATCCTCGCCCAGCTCTTCGATCGCCTGCGCCACCGCAGTGCTCGCCACCACCGGCTTGAACCCCAGGTTCTGCAAGGCCGAGACCGCGTCCGCGCTGGCCGAGCCGGCTCGCATGTCCACCGTCGCGCCGCCGCCCGGACCCACCGGCAAGGCCCCGGCCTTGTCGCGCAGCTCGTTGACAATCCGCCCCGCGAGCTTCGGCCCAACCCCCTGCGCCCGCGCCACCGTGGCCGCATCGCCGCCCGCGCAGGCGCGTTGCAATTCCTCGGTCGAGAGCGCCGAGAGCACCGCCAGCGCCATCTTCGAGCCCACCCCCTGCACCCCGGTCAGCAGGCGGAACCACTCGCGCTCGTCCGCGCTGGCGAAGCCGATCAGGCGCATGTCGTTTTCGCTGACTTGCAGTTCGGTGTGGACGGTCACGACCTCACCGCGCGCGCCCAGCGCCGCCAGCGTCTTGGCCGAGCAATGCACCAGATAGCCGACGCCGCCGACGTCGATCACCGCCCAATCGGGGCCGAAATCCTCGAATATGCCGGTGAGGCGCGCGATCATGGTTTGTTCCTATGGCAGGATAGCAGCGCAATGGCTAGTCCCTACACAAACCCGCCTATCCTGAGCTTGTCGAAGGACTGTCCTGCTTCCTTGCTGTTGCGCGTTGCGGCACGAAGAACAAGGCAGTGCTTCGACAAGCTCAGCATGAACGGGTTTTGGGTTAGCTAACCCTTGCCCAAATGCGCATGCGTGATCGCCACCGCCAGCGCATCGGCGGCGTCCGCACCGGCCAGCTTGACCCCCGGCAGCAGCACCTTGAGCATCGCCTGGATCTGCGCCTTCTCCGCCCCGCCGGTGCCGACAATCGCCTTCTTGACCAGCCGCGTGGCATATTCGCTCACCGGCATGCCGGCCCGCGCCAGCGCCAGCAGGCAGACCCCGCGCGCCTGGCCGAGCTTGAGCGTCGATTGCGGATTGGCGTTGACGAATACTTCCTCGACCGCGCCGCTATCGGGCCGGTGGGCGAGGATCACGTCGGTCAGCTCGCGGTCGAGCGTGACGAGACGATCGGGCAGGCTCGCGCCGGGATCGGTGCGGATCTGGCCGTTGGCGATGTGCGAGAGGCGATTGCCCGACTTGGCGATCACCCCCCAGCCAGTGGTGCCGAGGCCGGGATCCAGGCCGATTATGATCATGAGGAAAAGAAGAGGAAAGTTTGATTCACGCAAAGACGCAAAGGCGCCAAGGCGTCGCTCTTGGGGCGAAGCCCCCTGCCATCCCTATGGCTCGCTCGAAGTGAGGTTAGAATAGTTCGATGCCTGCGGCGCCTGGCGCGACCTCTTTGCGCCTTTGCGCCTTGGCGTGAGAAATTGGCAACAGATCGGCCGGATGCAACCTTCGAACCTGTGCGCCAGGCCAATTGTGCACCTGTCACCCCAATTTCTCCATCACCGCGTCGGAAACCTCGTAGTTGCCCCAGACCGCCTGGACGTCGTCATCGTCGTCGAGCACGTCGATCAGCTTGAACAGCGTTCCGGCGTCGCCCTCGCCCAGATCGACCTTGAGCCCCGGCTTCCAGGCGAGCTTGACCGCCTCGGCCTCGCCCAGCGCCTTCTCAAGTTCGCGCGCCACCGGGTGCAGGGTATCGATGCTGGTCCAGATCTGGTGGCCGTCCTCGTCGCTCTCGACATCGTCGGCGCCTGCCTCGATCGCCGCTTCGAGCACTTTGTCCTCGTCGCCGGCGCCCGCCGCGTATTCGATCAGGCCGAGCCGCTCGAAACCGTGGCTCACAGCGCCGGAAGCACCCAAGTTGCCGCCGTTCTTGGAAAAAGCGGTGCGGACATTGGTGGCGGTGCGGTTGCGGTTGTCGGTCAGCGCCTCGACGATCAGCGCGACGCCGCCCGGGCCATAGCCTTCATAGCGCACTTCCTCGTAGTTTTCGCCGTCGCCCTTGGAGGCCTTGTCGATCGCCCGCTGGATATTATCCTTGGGCATCGATTGCGCCCGCGCCGCGAGAACCGCGGCGCGCAGCCGCGGGTTCATGTCGGGATCGGGCATGCCCATCTTCGCCGCCACGGTGATTTCGCGGGAGAGCTTGGAAAACTGCGCGGCGCGCTTCTTATCCTGCGCGCCCTTGCGGTGCATGATGTTCTTGAATTTGGAATGGCCTGCCATGGTGTGTTTCGTCAGCTAGGGTTTGGGTTGTGCTGGCCCCTAGCCGAGCAGTGCGCTTCCCGCAATCTCTGGACTAGGGCCCGGTGAAGGCGCACCATCGCTCTGAGAGAACGGGAGAGTGCGATGGCTCCGACAGTATCGCAGCTGAAGGAGGAATGGGCCGACCGCGAAGCGATCCGCGATTGCATCCTGCGCTATGCCCGCGGAATCGACCGGGTCGACGAAGCGATGCTGCGCAGCGCTTATTGGCCCGACGCCATCGACGAGCACGCCGGGCTCTATTCCGGACCCGCGACCGCATTCATCGACCGGGCGGTGCGCGATCTGCCGGGTGGAGACGATACCATGCACATCGTCGCCAACATCCTGATCCGCATCGAAGGGCCGGCGGCTAAGGCCGAATCCTATTATTACGCGATCCATCGCAGCAAAGGAGATGGCCCCGCTCGCGACACTATCGGAGCAGGCCGCTATCTCGACCGTTTCGAAAAGCGCGGCGGCGAATGGCGCATTGCCCACCGGGTGGTGGCGATCGACTGGTTCCGGGAATACCCCGATGCCGGCGACTGGACGAAAGGCCCGTTCGGCCTAGGCGACGCCGGCCGCGGCAAGAAGGGGTCCGAGGATCGCAGCTACAGCTGGCTGGGACTGTGAGTACGCAAGAGGAGAGTTCAGCGATGCAAGGGCAGACGCAGGAGGCGCTCCGCCTCGGCAAGCAGGTGATCGAGGGGCTCGAACGCAAGGATGCGGGCATGATCGTGCCGATCCTCGCCGACGATGTCGTGCTCCACGTGCCCTTCCCGCTGGTAGCGGGCGAGAACACCACCGGCACGCGCCGCCAGACAGGCAAGGCGGTGCTCGATTATCTTCGCGAATCGAACCAGCTCACCGCCAAGGTGGTGTTCGAAGACAAGGTCTGGCGCACCACCGACGATGGCCTTGCGATGTTCGTCGCCGACGGCAAGGTTACGCTCAAGGATGGCCGGCCCTACGACAACCATTACCTGTTCCTGTTCGAGGCGAAGGACGGGAAAGTGACCCAGTGGTGGGAATACTACAACCCGGTGATCGCCGCGGTCGCCTTCGGCGCGCCGCTCGATACGATTCCGCGCTGAGGCTGGCTCAATCGCCGCCCTCGGGCATGCCGAGCACCGCCTCATCGCCCTCGATCGTCACCGGATAGCTTTTCACCCAGTCGAGCCGGGTGTTGGTGAGCGGTTCGCCGCTCCGCAGATCGAAAGCCGCGCCGTGCACCGGGCAGACGATCCTGGTGCCGACCACCGGCCCGCCCGCCAGCGGGAACTCGCTGTGCGAGCAGACATTTTCCAGCGCGAAGACGCCGCTCTCGGTGCGGCAGACCAGGACCGAGGTCGAATCGAAGCGGAAGCAGCGCGGTTCCTCAAGCTTTAGCGACGACAGCGGTATCCTCATCGCGTGCCCGCGGCGATCTTCTCCTCGACAAATTCATGCAGCAGCGCCACGCGCTGTTCCTGATAGCGGCCGAGCAGTGTCTGCGTCACCGGCAGCGGCGCGAAGGCCCGCCTGGATACGCGGCAGGATGACCATGTCCTGATCGAGCACCGTGCCGAACGGCTGCCATTCGGGCAGTGAATCGAAGAATTCGTCGAAATCGAGATACGACATCGGCGCGGCGGGGATCGGCCGCCACCCGTCGGGCAGCGGCGCCATCATGCGGATGACGAAGACCGATTCGTTGGGATCGTCGCCATAGGGCAGGAACTGGTACATGATCGGCAGCCCCTCGCCGAGCCACGGCCCCCAGTTCGGGAACATCGCGTACTGGATACCGTCGAGCATTTCGGCGTCCGAGCGCTGCGACACATCGATGCCCATCTTTCCATCATCTCGCGCCGCCATTGGGCGACATGCTTGCGGCCGAAATCGGGGATGTTCTCGTAATCGGGCAGCGTCCCCGCCGCCGCGTCGCCGAGCGCATATCTCGTAAAATTTCAACGTCTGGATCGCCGCCTCGCGGGCGGTGACTTTGTCGGCCAGGTTGGGGCTGGCGACGGCGGCGGACGTCAGCGAGCGGCTGACCTTGGATTGCCGGTGTCGAAGATGTCGTACTTCGTGGCGACGTCGGCATAGATGTCGATGTAGTCCGAATGGATTTCGCTGAGGTGATAGGCCTCGAGGAACGCCGCCCAGGCGCGTTTTCCAGTTTGCGCTTGCATCCGCTTCGTCGTCTGGCGATGGTAAAGCGCTGGCCAAGGTCGAAATCCTTGAAGTGATCGGGCAGCACACCAGCGCTTCGCTCAGCGGGCCGCAGTTGGGATCGGGATTGACCAGCAGGCAGCCGCCCCAGCTATCGATCCTGATCTCGGGCAGGCAAAGTTCGGCGGCCGGCGCTGCGGGAAAGTCCCACTGATGCGGGATTTCCTTCGAGCGAGCCGTCGAGATGCCAGCGCCAGCCATGAAACGGGCACTGGATGTCAGCCCCGCCCGATGCGGCGTCGCACAGGCGGGTCCCGCGATGCAGGCACGAGTTGTGGAACGCGCGGAAGCTGTTCTCGCCCGAACGCACAATGATGAACGACAGCGGCCCGACGTCATAGACATAGCGATCGCCGATGCCGGGAATGTCCTCCTCGCGGCAGACGAATTGCCAGCACTTCTTCCAGACATGCTCAAGCTCGAGCGCGGCGTAATCGCGGATCGTAGTAGCTCTTGAACGGGATCGGAATTGATCTTCGGGAAGATAGTTGCCTTCGTCGATCAGGCATTGCGGCACCGGCCGCGAATCCTGGCGAGCACATCGGCGGCGAGCGGGCTTTCCCTGGTGCCGAAACCCTTGATCATCTCGTTCATGGCGGTGCTCCTCGACCCAGACGCTCGCTAGGCGGAGAGGCTGGACCGCGACCGCATGGCCGTCAAGCCTGCCGGAGCATCACCCCAGCCCCAGCGCCGCCTTGTAGGTATCCAGCAGCATTTCCATCTCGGCGCGATCATCCTGGTTCATCTTCCGCAGCCGGACGATCTGGCGCATGATCTTGGCGTCGTAACCCACTGCCTTGGCCTCGGCATAGGTATCGCGGATGTCGTCGGCGATGCCCTTCTTTTCTTCCTCGAGGCGTTCGACGCGTTCGATCAGGAGGCGCAGGCGGTCATCGGTGGCTGTGGCCATGTTCTTGGAATCTCCAGGGCGGTGAATCGCTTGGCGCGGCTGTTAGCCGGGGCTGGGGATTCGGGCAAAGCAGTGGTTGTGGAAATCCTCCAGCCGTCGTGGTGGATCAATGCGTCCCGCCGTTCAGCTTCAGGCTCTCCTCCATCCGCGCGAGCTGCCCGGGGGTCGCCTCGGTCTGGTATTTCGCTTTCCATTCGCCCGCCGGCATGCCGTGGATCAGCGCCCGTGCGTCCGCTTTATCGAGATCGGCCCCCGCCTCGACGATCCAGTCCGACAGGCAGTTGCGGCAGAAGCCCGCCAGCCCCATCAGATCGATGTTCTGGGCGTCATGGCGCTTGCGCAAATGACGAACAAGGCGGCGGAAGGCCTGGGCGGCGTAAGCGTCGGAGAGGCTGTCGAGCGGATCGGTGGAAGTCATTGCGCTTGTCCCTTGGGTTTTCGCCGCCGCTTTGCCATAGGCGAGGAGTTCTTTCCACTGTCGTGGAGGCGGCACCGGCCCGCTCCCCCGGCCCGGCCACCCATAGTGTATACACTGCCGGGTGGCCGGGCCGGGGGAGCGGGCCGGTGCCGGAACTGTTTCAGCCTCGCTGAAACAGAAAACAGTCGAAAAGGGAAATGTGCTTGGCCAGGCTCGATCCGCGCGGAAGAAAAGTGAAGATCCTCGCCACGCTCGGCCCCGCCAGCCGGTCGCCCGAGATGATCGCCCGGCTGCTGCGCGCCGGCGCCGACGCCTTTCGCGTCAACATGAGCCACGGCGACCAGGCGACCCATGCCCAGACCATCGCCGCGATCCGCGCCGCCGAAAAGGACGCCGGCCGGCCGGTCGCCATTCTCTGCGACTTGCAAGGACCCAAGCTGCGGGTCGGCGAGTTCAAGGGCGGCAAGGCGGTGATCAAGCATTCGAGCCACTTTACGCTCGACCGCGACCCGAAGCCCGGCGACTCCGCCCGCGTCTGCCTGCCGCACCCGGAGCTGTTCGGCATCCTCGGCAAGGGCCAACGCCTGCTGATCGACGACGGCAAGCTGCGCCTGCGGGTGATCGAGGCGAGCGAGGATCGCATCGTCTGCGCCGCCGAAGTCGGTGGCACGATCATGGACCGCAAGGGCGTCAACGTGCCCGACACGGTCATCCCGGTAACCGCCATGACCGACAAGGACCGTAGCGACCTTGCCTTCGCGGTGGCGCAGGGTGCCGACTGGATCGCGCTCTCGTTCGTCCAGCGCCCGGAGGACGTGGCCGAGGCGCGGCGGCTGATGGGCGGGCCCCATGGCTCTTTGGCGCGCTGATGGCCAAGATCGAAAAGCCCGCGGCGATCGAACGGCTCGACGAGATCATCGAACTTTCCGACGGCATCATGGTCGCGCGCGGCGATCTCGGGGTCGAGCTCAATCCCGAGGACGTGCCGCCGCTGCAAAAGCGTATCGTCGCGGCGACGCGCAATTCAGGCAAGCCGGTGGTAGTGGCGACGCAGATGCTCGAATCGATGATCGAGAATCCCTCGCCAACCCGCGCCGAAGTGTCCGATGTCGCCAATGCGATCTACGACGGCGCCGATGCGGTAATGTTGTCGGCCGAAACCGCATCGGGCGCCTGGCCGGTCGAGGCGGTCGCCATCATGCACCGCATCGCCGGGCAGGTGGAGGACGATCCTGGATACCGCACGCAATTGTCCTACACCACGGTCGAGCCCGACCGGACTACCGCCGATGCGCTCGCCCACGCCTGCGCGACGATCGCCCAGACGGTGCCGATCGCGGGCATCGTCACTTTTACCGGATCGGGCTCCACCGCCCGGCGCGTGGCGCGCGAGCGGCCCGCCGCGCCGATGCTGGTGCTGACGCCCTCGAACAAGACCGCGCGGCGGCTGTCGCTGCTGTGGGGCGCGCACGCCGTGGTGACCAAGGACATCGGCAGCTTCGAGGAGATGATCGCCAAGGGCAAGCGTATGGCCCTGCGCCAGGGCTTCGGCGCGGCGGGATCGAAACTGATCGTGCTGGCGGGCGTGCCGTTCGGGACGCCGGGTTCGACCAATCTCTTGCATGTGGTATCGCTGACTGGCGACGAGCTGAAGCGGCCGGAGGGGTAGGGAGGAAGAGGAAGAATTGGTTCGCGCAGAGGCGCAGAGGAAGCAGAGAGCGCAGAGAACCGGTTCTCGCCGCAGGCAATCAAATCTCGACCGGGCTTATACCAAGGATTGGCAGTTGTTTTTGAAGGCGGCTTCGCCGCGAGATCGAACTCTCTGCGGTCTCTGCTTCCTCTGCGCCTCTGCGCGAAACCCCTTCTACGCCATCCCCAGCCAGCGATAACTCTGATCGTCCGGTTTCACCGCCCCGCGCAACAACCCTTCCATGCCGAACGGCCCGACCGCCCAGTCGCCGGTGTTGACGCTCTGTTCGTACCAGTCATGCACCACCCAGCGCTCGGCGATGCGCCATTCGTCGTCGCGCTTTTCCAAGCGGTCGTTGTAGCGGCCGCATGTGATCACTTTCTGCGGGGTCTCGCCCGGCAGCACACTGACCGACCAGAGATAGCTTTCGACCTTGGCCGTAACGCCCCCATTTTCGCGATCGATGCGGATCAGGATATTGCCGATCATGTGCATAGCCTGCTCCATCGCGGCGAGGCGAGGCAGGGCCCATTCGACGAATTGCTCGACCGTGCCCTCGAACCCGGTGTGATGGTCCATCGCGCCGGGCCAATAGGCGCTGGCGAGGATTTCCGGATCCATCCGGTCGATCCCCCGGCAATAGCGGAACAGACAATCGCGGATCGCCTCGCGGTCGGCGAGTTCTTCGCGGATTTGCGATACTTTGGGGACCATCTTCTCACTCCTCTTTTCCTCTCCCGCAAGCGGAAGGGGAGTTATGCGCGCGCGCCGAACAGCGCGCTGCCCTACTCTCACATGGGTGGCGCCCAGCATGATAGCCGCTTCGAAATCGTCGCTCATCCCCATGCTGAGCCCGGCCAGCCCATTGATCGTCCGCCAGCTTGGCCAGCAAGGCAAAATATGGCGCCGCTTCGACGCCGAATGGCGGCACGCACATCAGCCCTGCCAGCGGGATCGCCGCCGCGCGCGCTTCGGCCAGCAGCGCGGCCAGCCCGGCGATGGTGCAGCCGCCTTTCTGCTCCTCCTCACCGATATTGACCTGGACGAAGCAGGGGACTTGCCGCCCGGCCTTGTCCATCGCCCTGGCGAGCGCAGTCACCAGCGAGGGCCGGTCGAGCGAATGCACGCAGTCGAACAGCCGCACCGCCTCGTCCGCCTTGTTCGATTGCAGCTGGCCGACGAGATGCAGTTCGATATCGGGATGCGCCTCGCGCAGGCCCGGCCATTTCGCTTCGGCTTCCTGCACCCGGTTCTCGCCGAATGTGCGCTGCCCCGCCGCGATCAGCGGCGCGATGCGTTCCGCCGGATGGGTCTTGCTCACCGCGACCAGCGTCACCTCGGTGGGATCGCGCCGGGCAAGCGCCGCCGACGCCGCGATGCGGGCGCGGATGTCGGCCAAAAAACTCTCGGCGCGAGCGGCTGGCTCTTCCATGGCGCCACGCTATAGCGAGGCGATGCCCAAGCACCAGCCCGCCTTGCCCGCCATCTGGCTGGTTTCGGACGCACGCAACGATGCGGTGCTCGAAAGCGTGCTGGCACGGCTGCCGCGCGGATCGGGGCTGATTTTCCGCCACCATCACCTGCCTCCGGTCCAGCGCCGTGCGCGGTTCGGCAAGCTCGCCAGGATCGCCCGGCGGCGCGGGCACCGGGTCGCACTGTCTGGCACGGCGCGGCTGGCGCGGCAGTGGCGGGCGGACGCCGCCTATGGACCGGCCCGAAGCCTTGCGCGAGGTCCTGCGCTGCCCCGGCTCGTCACCGCGCACAACTTGCGCGAGATTGCGCTGGCCCGGCGGGTCAGAGCCTCGGCCATTGTCCTCTCGCCAGCATTTCCCACCCGGTCGCATCCCGGGACAAGGGCGCTCGGGCCGCTGCGCTTCCGTTTGCTTGCAGCATGCGATGGCCTGCCAACCGTTGCGCTTGGCGGCATGAACGCAGCACGGGCAAAGCGCCTCGGATCAACCCCTTGGGCCGCCATCGACGGGCTTATCCCCAAAGCGCGAATCGCGGGAATCCCTAAGGAATCTTGACGGGGAGTCACCGCCAGGCGCATTATGGCCCCGACACACACGGGGAATAGCATGGCGACGCGCGCGATCGGAGCATCGAACCAGCGAATTGGCACCAAGAACTGGAACGCGATCCTGCGCCGCGCGTTCTGGCGCAGCCTGGAGCTGGGCGGCGCGGTCTTGCTGTTCGCCGGGACGATTTTCCTCGCCGTGGCGCTGGTTACCTATCACCAGACCGACCCCTCGGTATCGACCGCTGCGGGCGGCGAGGTGCGCAACTGGATGGGCGGCCCCGGGGCCTGGGCGGCGGAACGCGCGCTGTTCCTGTTCGGTCCGATCGCCGTGCTGTTCCTGCCGCTGCTCTATGTCTTCGCCCGCAAGCTGTGGCGTTTCGCCGAAGAGGACGACGCCGGCCAGCCGCATGCCAACCACGCCTGGTGGCGGCCGATCGGCGTGCTGCTGTTCGCCATGATTCTGCTCGGCACGGTGCTTTCGCTGACGTTCACCGGACCAGGCGGATCGCTGCCCGCTTCGATGGGCGGCATCGCCGGGCTGCTGGGTTCGAAAGCGATCGTCGGCCTTGCCGCGTTTTTTCCCGAAGGCGTCCGGTCTTGGCTGATCGGACCCACGGCGCTTGTCTGCCTGTTCGCGGGGGCGTTCCTCGCCGGCCGGGTCTTCGCGATCGACTGGGGCCAGCTGATGACTCTGCCCGGCGCGCTGCGGCGCATGCGCCCGCGCCAGCTCGACGACAACGCCCCCTTCATCCGCACCAAGGCCAAGGCGCCGCGCGAGCCGCGCGCCGTCGCAGTCCCCGTCGAAGCGCCGCGCAAGCCGACCGAAATCGCCGACCCGGTCAAGACGGTCAGAGCCTGCCCAGCTTACCGGCCAGAGCCGCCAGGGCGACCTGTTCGACGATTACGACTTGCCCGGACTCGATCTGCTGACAGATCCCCCGGCCAATTCGCAGCCGAAGATCGACAAGCTCAGCCTCGAACGCAACGCGCGCCTGCTTGAGACCGTGCTCGACGATTTCAACGTCAAGGGCGAGATCCACGCGGTGCGCACCGGCCCGGTCGTCACCATGTACGAACTCGAACCGGCGCCCGGCGTCAAGGCCAGCCGGGTGATCGGCCTGGCCGACGACATCGCCCGCAACATGAGCGCGATTTCGGCCCGCGTCTCCGCCATCCCCGGCCGCACCGTGATGGGCATCGAACTGCCTAATTCGGACCGGCAGATGGTTTCGTTCAAGGAACTGATCGCCTGCGAGGCTTTCGCCCGCTCGAAAGCGATGCTGCCGATCATCCTGGGCAAGGATATCGCCGGCGAACCGATCGTCGCCGATCTCGCCGCGATGCCGCACTTGCTGGTGGCGGGCACCACCGGATCGGGCAAGTCGGTCGGGCTCAACTGCATCCTGCTGTCGCTGCTCTACCGGCTGACGCCTGCCCAGTGCCGCCTGATCCTGATCGATCCCAAAGTGCTCGAACTCAAGAGCTACGACGATATCCCGCATCTGCTTTCGCCGGTGGTTACCGAGCCGGCCAAGGCGGTGCGCGCGCTCAAATGGGCGGTCGAGGAAATGGAGCGCCGCTACCGCCAGATGAGCGAGATCGGCGTGCGCAACCTCGCCGGGTTCAACGACAAGGTCACCGCCGCGCAGGCCAAGGGCAAACCGCTCGGCCGCCGCATCCAGATCGGCTTCGATCCCGACAGCGGCGAGGAACTCTACGAGGACAGCCAGGTCGATTACCGCGCCCTGCCGCAGATCGTGCTGATCGTCGATGAGCTGGCCGACCTGATGGTCACCGTCGGCAAGGAAATCGAAGTGCTGATCCAGCGCCTCAGCCAGAAGAGCCGCGCCGCCGGCATCCACCTGATCATGGCGACCCAGCGCCCCTCGGTGGACGTCATCACCGGCGTGATCAAGGCCAACCTGCCGACCCGCATCAGCTTCGCCGTCACCAGCCGGATCGACAGCCGCACGATCCTCGGCGAACAGGGCGCCGAGCAGCTGCTCGGCAAGGGCGACATGCTCTACAAGCCCAATACCGAAGCAGTCCGCCGCGTCCACGGGCCGTTCGTCAGCGACGAGGAAGTCGAGCGCGTGGCGCAATACTGGCGCGGCCAGGGCAGCCCGGAATACGTCGATTCGGTCACCGAGGAGCCCGAAGACGGCATGTTCGGCTTCGACGACCTCGAAGGCGCGTCCGACAGCCCCGAAGACCGCAAATACCGCCAGGTCTGCCAACTGGTGTTCGAAAGCCAGAAAGCCTCGGCGAGCTGGCTGCAGCGGCAGATGGGAGTGGGCTACAACACCGCCTCGAAATGGATCGAACGGATGGAGCGCGATGGCCTGGTCGGGCCGTCGAACCATGTCGGGCGGCGGGAGATTTTTAGGGATAGGGATGGGGGTGTGTTGTGAGACGATTGGAAGCCTTGTCCACCGCCTTGACAAGCCAATTGTAACGCCTATTTTGTAACGACAAATGACCGAAGGCATCCGGTTCGAGTGGGACATTGCCAAAGCGGAGGCAAATCTGCGAAAGCACGGCATTTCGTTTGAAGTTGGACAACTGGTATTTTCCGACCCGCTCCACGTCTCGGAATTGGAACGGGTCGTCGATGGCGAGGAACGCTGGCAAACACTTGGCGTCGTCGGTTCGTTCACTTTGCTGCTCGTGGCCCATACCTGGCACGAGGCAGACGGAACCGAAGTGGTCAGGATAATTTCGGCGCGGCTGGCCGAAAAGCATGAGAGAAGACGCTATGAGCAATAGCAAGATCGTACGCAGCAGTTTCGATCCGACCAACCCCCCGCCGCTGACCGAAACGCAGCGCGAGGAACTGGCCCGGCTGGCGCTGATGAAGGATGAAGACATCGACTTCAGCGACATCCCGCCGCTGACCGAAAAATTCTGGGCCAACGCTGTCCGCGGCCGCTTTTACCGCCCGGTCAAGAAGCAGGTCACCGTGCGGCTTGATGCCGACATCCTCGAATGGTTCAAGGCCAGGCAAGGCGGCAAACGCGGCTACCAGACCGCGATCAACGCCGCGTTGCGCAAAGTGGTCGATGAGGAAATGCGCAAGGCGGGGTGAGGCCGCCCCACCTCAGGTAACCCCCCGCACATAAGCATCGATCGTCCCCGCGCAGGCGATCTTGTCGCCCGTCGCGCTGTCGGCGTAGCGCTGGATGTCCGGCCCCACCGAGGGGCTGCGCTGGCCGCATTCGCACGTGCCCCCAGGTCGCGGTGATCTTGTCGCCCGAGATCACGCCGCCCCAGCGGCCCTGGAGCGCCAGGTCGAAGAACGCCGCGCGGCCTTCGACTTCGCCGTCGAAGCAGGGCTCGATCAGGTTCTCGCCGCTCTCGTCGAGCAGCAGCAGCATCACCCAGGGCGCCATGTGATAGCGCCCGGCGGAGCATTGCGGCGCGTTGGTGCTCAGCTCCTGCATGCCATAGGCCTTGAACACCCGCTCGGGCGTGAGGTTGAAAGTGCCGGTGATGATCTCCCAGTAATCGTCGGGCACCGCCATGCGTTTGAGGCCGCCGGCGATGAAGGTGGTGTTCTCCTGGAAATCCTTGGCCGAGTAGCCGCGCTCGCGCACCATGGCGGCGACCTGGTACATCTGGCCGACCATGCCGGTGATGTGCAGCTTGCGGTGGCGGTTGGCGATCAGCGCCTCGGCCGCCTGCTCACCCACCCGCGCGATCGAGGCCTCGCGCACCTTGGCCTGGGCTTCGTAATATTCGACGTCGGCGGGCGTCGCGGTGCCATCGGCCATCTTCTTGCGCAGCACCACCATCTCGGTGATCCCGCCGATGGTGATCGGCGGCGCGTCGGTGACGTGGGACGGCACGGCCGGATCGACGATCGCCGCATACATCGGCGCGCCGGTCGCCTTGTTGCGCGCGGTCGCGGCAACCTGCCCGCAAGAGATCATCATCCGGTCCTGCCTGGGTTCCAGCCCGGACCACAGCAGGCCTTGCAGCAGCGACTTGCCGGAAAAGGCGTTGTCCCCGGCGGTCGCGTTCATCATCGCGCACTTGCCGGTGGTGCCGCTGGAGCACGAGACAAAGTGATCGTGCTGTTCGAGCAGGGCGAGCCACTCGTCGAGGCCCTTGACGGCGCTGGTGTCGAGCTTGGGCACCCGGTTGCTGGAGACGGTATCGAGCCACTTGGCCATCCGGTCCCACTTTTCCTCGAGCAGCCAGTTCTCCGGATAGCTCTTGTAGGCGGTGTGGGCGAACAGCAGCGGGACCACGTCGCTCGCCTCTCGCACCTGGCTGATATTGCCTTCCTCGGCGCGATTGGCGAGCAGCTTGATCTTGCCCAGCCGGTCCTGGAAGCATTCGTCGATCGCCGCCAGCTGACGCGGCAGCAGCTCCGCATGCGGGATGTCGAAGGCGTTGTCGTCATCGACCAGATCGACCAGTGCATCGATTTCTGAGCGGTTGCTGACGGGCATGTCCATGGCTTTGTCCTCTCGCCGGTGGCGGAGTGGTTACGCGCCGCTCCGCTCTCGCCGGGAATGTGTCAGAGCCGCGGAAGCGCCGCAAGCATCAAACATCGCGCCGCAGCAGCAGGGCCCCGCCAACATCGCCGCCGCCGTTCATCACCGCCGAGACGTTGAGCGGCTTCTTGATCTGCCGCTCGCCAGCAATGCCGCGCAGTTGCAGCACCGCCTCGTGCAAGTGCCCCATGCCGTGCATCCGTCCTTCGGAGAGCTGGCCGCCGTTGGTGTTCATCGGCAAGTCCCCATCGAGCGCGATGCGCGTGCCGCCTGCAACAAAGTCGCCGCTTTCGCCCTCGCCGCACAGCCCCAGCGCCTCGATCCAGCTGAGCACCAGCCACGAGAACCCGTCGTAGATGTGGCCCGAATCGATGTCCTTGGGGCGAAGGTCGGTGCGGTTCCACATCGCCTTGCAGGCATCGTGCATCGCCTGGTGCGGATAGTCGGCGCGGCCGATCCAGCTGCCCATGCGGTCGTAGGAACCGGTGCCGAGCGCCTCCAGCACGATCGGCTGATGCGGCATGTCGCGCGCTGCATCGAGCCGCGAGACCACCACCGCGGTCGCCCCGTCGCAAGGCACGTCGCAATCGAACAGGCCGAACGGCGTGGCGACGAGGCGCGCGGCGAGGTAATCGTCCATGGTCATCGGATCGCGGTAGATCGCCTTGGGGTTGAGCCCGGCGTTGCGCCGCTGCACGATCGCGATGTCGCCCAGCCGCTCGCGCGGGATGTTGTAGCGGGTCATGTGGGTCGAGGCGTGGCAGGCGAGCCAGATCGCCGCGCTGGGCGCGTGGTAGGGCACCATCCATTCCATGCCGCCGCTCGGCACCCAGCCGCCGCTGGCGCTCGAGGTGGTGTAGCTCGGCGCCGAACGCTCGCCCAGCGAGCGCCAGCACAGCACATGGGTGGCATAGCCGGCGGCGATCGCGCAGACCGCCTCGAGGATCGGCGAAAGCTGCGCCGCCATGCCGGCGTCCGACCAATAGGTGAGCTTGTTCAGGCCCAGGCTGGCGGAAATATCCGCGATCCCCGCCGCGCCGACCCCGGTGACCGTGCCGGGAGGGGCCGGCGGCCAGGCGCAGGCGCCGTCGATGTCGCTTGGTTTGAGCCCGGCGTCGGCCAGCGCCAGCTCGCAGGCCTCGACCGCCAGTTCGAACGGCAGCACCGGGCTCTTGCGGTAGACCGCCGACTGGCCGATGCCGGTGATCGCGGTGTTCTTTTCGGCGTAGTTGGTCATGGCCAGCCTCCCTCACGCCGCTTCGAACAGCGGCAAATGGATTGCGCCGTGCTGCTCGAAGAACACTTTGACTTTCATGCCGATGTGGACGTCGTCCACGGGCGTGCGCGGCATGTTGGTCATCAGCCTGAGGTCGGCCTGCTCGTCGAGCGTGACGATGGCGACGACATAAGGCACCTCCAGCCCGGGCACCCATTGCTGGTGGTTGACGGTGAAGCCGGTGACAGTGCCGAGCCCCGAAACCGGCTGCGGCGCCAGCCCCGGCGCGCGGCACTTGGTGCAGCGCCCGGCATAGGGATGCACCCAGTGCCCGCATTGGCCGCAGCGCAGGATATGGAGCTTGCCGTCCGCCCCGCCGCACCAGAAATGCCTGTTCGCCTCGCTCAGGGCGGGAAATGCCCGCCGCGCTGGTTCCGCCATGTGTGCCTCTCCCGATTTTGGGGGCAGTTCAGGGGAATGTGCCCTCATTGTCAACGAACAGATCCCCCTTCCCCGGCGGGGAGGGGAAATGGGGGGTGGGGGAAGCGGGCCGCAGGGCTAATGCGCCCACGCAGGATTTAAACCCCCGACCGCCAACGGCGGCCCACCTCCCCATGTGCGACGAAAAAGGGAGGGGCTGTCGCGCCAGACCCAACCCTTCCTTTCTCGTCATGCTGAACTCGCTTCAGCATCCATCGCGCCGCATGCCCGGCACCGGCGTGACGAGCACAACCGCGCCGCCGCGCGCCCTAACAAGGCTTCGGAGTAAACCGAGGGATGGGTCCTGAAACAAGTTCAGGATGACGATGAAGGTTAGGGTGGTTGGGTTACGATGGCTCAGCGGTAGACTCAGAGCTGAATATCGGGAACAAACTGGATCGGCACGAATTTACGGCGGTTTCTGGTCCAATGCTTAGAGGCTATCGGAGCATCATCCTTGCGCTTGGGTTGGTTCTGGCAGGGGCCGGAGAGCCACCAAGAGCGAGCCAGGAACCCAAAGTACAAGCGGTCCAGAGCGAACTTGCGAAGGCCGCTGAGACCGTAAGCGCTGCGATCTCCAGCATCAAGGCGCCTGTCGAAGAAAGCCCGCCGTGCGATCCCGGCAAGGATAATCGAAATTCCGACCTCTGCGCCCAATGGAAGGCTGCGGACGCGGCCGCCAACAGTGCATGGTGGGCATGGGTTAGTGGATTGGCTGGCATTGTTAGCCTCTTCGGAGTGATTTTCGCTCTTGTGCTTGCTCTTCACTCGAATTGGATCGCCCGAGACACAGCCAAACGACAGCTTCGCGCCTACATCTCCATTGAGCCGGGTGGAATAAATGAGGTTGTGGATGGCATCCACCGCGTGCCGTTCAACATTATCAATAATGGCCAAACCCCAGCCTACGAAATGGAACATGGCGGGGATTTCTTGATCGTTGAAGGCAATCCTATGGAGTTTGATCCCTCAATCAATGGCCGTTTGACAGGTCAAACTGCCACGACCGATCAATCTTTGGGGCCGAACTCCAATCGCTTCTCCTATGCATATCTTGAAGCGGCGCTCTGTGCCCCATTCCTTGACAAAATCGACGCCAAAGAAGCGTCCATCGTTCACTACGGTTACGTCACCTACAAAGACGTTTTTGGCATCAGCCACCGAACATCCTTCGCTTTCTATCATTGGGGCGAAGAACTGAGTGATCTTGAAAGCAAGAGGTGCCGGTTTGGAAACGACGCTACCTAACCCCGAGCGCCCGCACCCCACAATTGCACAAAGCCGCCCCTCTCTCCCACTTTCCGCGTGCAAACCCCGCACCGCACGCTAGGTTCCCCGTCCCATGCCTCCCGGACGCCCCGCATGACCCTCACCCTGCGCGCCTTGCTCGCAGCCATCGTGCTGGTTCCGGCCCTCCCTGCCCTTGCCGAAGAGCCCATGCCGCCGATCTATCCCGAGACCCGCCGCGACACCGTCGCCGAACAGCACTTCGGCGAGCGCATCGCCGATCCCTATCGCTGGCTCGAGAACGACGTGCGGGCCGACAGCGAGGTCGCCGACTGGGTCGAGCGGCAGAACCGGGTCTCCCGCGCCTATCTCGATGCGCTGCCGCAGCGCGCCTGGTTCGAGGCCAGGCTGCGCGCCCTGCTCAGCTACGAGCGCTATGGTCTGCCGACCAAGGCCGGCGGGCGCTATTTCTACACGCGCAACACGGGCTTGCAGAACCAGGCGCAGCTGTTCGTGCGCAAGGGGCTGCGCGGGCAGCCGCGGCTGCTGCTCGATCCGAATAGCTGGGCCAAGGACGCCGCCACCGCGCTCGACGAGTGGAAGCCTTCCGAGGACGGCAAGCACCTGCTCTATTCGGTGCAGGACGGCGGCACCGACTGGCGGATCCTGCGGGTGCTTGATGTCCAGACCGGGCAGCCGCTCGCCGACGAGATCCGCTGGGCCAAGTTCACCCGGCTCGATTGGGTCGGATCCGAAGGCTTCCTCTATTCGCGCTTCCCCGCGCCCGAGCAGGGGCGCGACTTCCAGGCGGCGAACTTCAACCAGGCGGTCTGGTTTCACCGCCTCGGCACCAGCCAGGATCAGGACGAGCTGGTCTACGCAACCCCGGACCGGCCCGAGCTCAGCCACACCGCCGAAGTCACTTCGGACGGGCGCCATCTGGTGATCGTCAGCGCCAGGGGCACCGATGCGCGCTACGAAGTGCGGGTCGCCGATCTTTCGCTCCGGGCGAAAGCCAAAGAACAGCGGACCTGGAAGCTGCGCCCACTGGTCGAGGGCTTCGAGCACGACTGGCGGCTGGTCGATGGCATGGACCGCAACCTGTGGTTCGTCACCAACTGGCAGGCGCCGCGCTTCCGCCTTGTCGGCATCGATCTCGGCGCGAAGAAGCCGGCGTGGCGCGAGCTGGTCAAGGAGACGCCCGAAACGCTCGAACAGGGCACGATCATCGGCAACAAACTGGTGCTCAACTATCTCAAGGACGCGGCCTCGCGCGCGCTGATCTTCGATCTCGCCGGCAAGGGCGCGACCGCGCTGTCGCTCACCGGCACCGGCACCGCCGCGGGCTTTCGCGGGCGGCCGGGCGATCCCGAGACGTTCTACAGCTACACCAGCTTCAACCAGCCGACCGCGGTCTACCGGCTTGATATCGCCACCGGCACGACCAGGCCGTTCGCCAAGCCGGCGCTGACGTTCGATCCCAAGGAATACGCCATCGATCAGCGCTTCTTCGCCTCGAAGGACGGCACCCGGGTGCCGATGTTCGTGGTCCGCAAGAAAGCGATCGCCGCCGCCGGCAAGCCGGTTCCGACGCTGCTCTACGGCTATGGCGGCTTCGACGTTTCGCTGACCCCCGGCTATTCATCGGCGAGGATGGCCTGGCTGGAGGCGGGCGGGGCTTTCGTGCTGGCGAACCTGCGCGGCGGCGGCGAGTACGGCAAGGACTGGCACGACGCCGGGCGCCTTGCGCGCAAGCAGAACGTGTTCGACGATTTCATCGCCGCGGGCGAATACCTGATCCGCGAGGGCATCACGCCCAGGGGCGGCCTCGCCATCCAGGGCGGCTCGAACGGCGGGCTTGCTGGTCGGCGCGGTGGTCAACCAGCGGCCCGACCTGTTCGCCGCCGCCAATGCCCAGGTCGGGGTGATGGACATGCTGCGTTTCCACCGCTTCACTGCGGGCCGCTACTGGATCGACGACTATGGCGATCCGGAGAAGGCAGCGGATTTCAAGGTGCTGCGCGCCTATTCGCCCTATCACAACATCCGGGCGGGCGCGGACTATCCGGCGATGCTGGTGACCACCGCCGATACCGACGACCGCGTCGTCCCCGGCCACAGCTTCAAATACACCGCCGCGCTCCAGGCGGCCAAGGCCGGAGGCAAGCCGCACCTGATCCGCATCGAAACCCGCGCCGGCCATGGCTCGGGCAAGCCGACCGACAAGGCGATCGAGGAGAATGCCGACATTCTCGCTTTCCTGGCGCAATGGACGGGGCTTGTGCCGCCCGCGCCCTAGCCGAATTTCGTTCATAAAACTAATTTGCAACATGAACGAATTCTGTCGCACCAATTCAGCCGCGCCTCACGGTGGCAGGTTTAGACAGCCCTCATAGCCGGGCTATTCCGCCCGGTAATATCGAGGACCTCTACCATGAAGACCATCACCAGAGCACTTGCCGGTAGCGTTGCAGCCGCTGCGATGGCGGCCTCGGCGGTGACCCCGGCGATCGCCCGCGACGGCCACGGCGGCGGGATCGGCGCGGGCGAGATTATTGCCGGCGCGCTTGTGCTCGGCGGCATCGCGGCGGTTGCTTCCGCCGCCAGCAACAACGATCGCGACTATGGCTACAACCGGGCCGGCTACGACAATGATCGTGGGGGCTGGCGCAGCGATCGGGGCCACGGCTGGGAAAACGGCTACGGCGGGCGCGGCAATTCGCGCGGTGCGGTCGAGCGCTGCGTGCGCGCTGCGGAGCAGGCGGCGAACCGTCATTCCTACGGTCGCGCCGATGTCACCGATGTCCGCGACATCCGCGAAACCCGCTATGGCTTCGAAGTGCGCGGCCGGATCGCGGTGAATGCGATGGGCCGTAGCTGGCGCCAAGGCGACAACCGCTATGGCCGGGGCTGGGGCGGCGATTACCGCGGCTGGAACGACAACATGCGCGGCTACGACAGCGGTTCGTTCAAGTGCAAGGTGGAACGCGGCCGCATTGTCGATCTCGACTTCAGCGGCATCCGCGGACTGTAAGACAGGCAAACATTGACGGCGGGCGGTTCAGGCTCGAGAAAGCCTGGGCCGCCTAGCCCGTCATTCAAGATGGCGTGAATTCTTGCCGAGTCGATTGACAAGCAAGGCGTGCACGTCAGCAATCAGGGGTCTGCATCGATGAAAATTCTCCGCTCCCGCGCCGCTATCGCGCTCACCTCCGCCGCGGCGCTGGCCATGACCGCGACGCCCGCTTTCGCCGACGGCTGGGGCCGCGGTCGCCGTCACCACAACGACGATACCGGCTGGATCGTCGGCGGCCTGATCGGTCTTATCACGATTGGTGCGATTGCCGCTTCCGCTTCGAACAAGAACAAGAACAAGAACAAGCGCGATCGCGACTACGATTATCGCGATGGCCGCGACTACCGCGATTCGCGCGACTATCGTGACGACCGGGATTACCGCGCCGAGGCGCCACGCTACAGCGAGCGCCGCGACGACGGCTACGCCCGAGGCTATTCGAGCCGGGGCATCGACGGCGCGGTCGATAGCTGCGTAAGCGAAGTCGAGCGCGGCAGCACGCGTGTCGATTCGGTCGATACCGTCGGCCGCGACGGCGACGGCTGGCGGGTCGAAGGCCGGATCGGCGGCGGGCGGCCGTTCGCCTGCTCGGTCTCCGGCAGCGGCCGCATCCGCTCCATGACGATCGACGGGCGTTCGGCGATGTTCGATGGCGAGGAAGCCGCACCCGCCGACGCCGGCTGAGTTCTCATACCTTTCGCCGCCCGTATGGCGGTATCGCCAATGACCAGTGGATTGCCGCGCCGCGCAGGGTGAAACCTGCCAGCGCGGCGATCGTCCATACTGGCGCATCGGGCAGCAAGAGCATCGTTCCGCCCGCGGCCAGGGCAGCGGCAAGCGCCGCCGCGGTGACGTAGAGTTCGGGCCGCATCAGTATCGATGGCTGGCCGGCCAGCACATCGCGGATGATGCCTCCGGCGCATCCGGTGATGATGCCCATCAAAGCCGCCGGAACCGGACCCACGCCGAATTCGAGCGCCTTGACCGTGCCGAGTACCGAATAGGCCGCAAGCCCCGCCGCATCGGCCCATTCGAGCAGCCGGCCTTCCCACCAGCGATGCGGGGTGAACCAGGCGATCAGGGCGACGGCCAGGCACACCGGCGCGACCCATGGGTCATGCACCCAGAACACCGGCGCACCGATCGAGAGGTCACGGATCGAACCGCCGCCCACGCCCGTGACCAGCGCGAAGAACGCCATGGTGACGAAGGTTTGCCGCAACCGCGCCGCCAGCAGAGCGCCGCTCAGCGCGAATACGGCGATCCCGGCGAGGTCCAGCAGGCCGAGAATGGCAGGGAGCGAAGGCGAAGCGGGCAGCATTGGAGCACAATACCACACCGGGTCACATATGGATCGGCTTTCCGCGCACCGCCATCGCCGCTTCCTTGAGCGCCTCGCTATGCGTCGGGTGGGCGTGGCAGGTGTAGGCGATGTCCTCGGCTGTAGCGCCGAATTCCATGCCCAGCGCGGCCTCCGCGATCATCGTGCCGGCGACCGAGGCGATGGCCCAGACGCCCAGCACGCGGTCGGTCGCGGCGTCGGCGATGACCTTGACGAAGCCGTCCGGCTCGCGGTTGGTCTTGGCGCGGCTGTTGGCCATCATCGGGAACTTGCCGACCTTGATCTCGCCGCGCTCTCTGGCCGCTTCCTCGGTGAGGCCGACGCCGGCGATCTCGGGCATGGTATAGACGACGCCGGGGATGACATCATGGTTTACGATACCGTGCCGCCCGGCGATGTTCTCGGCGACGGCAATGCCCTCGTCCTCGGCCTTGTGGGCGAGCATCGGGCCGGGAATGACATCGCCCACCGCCCAGACGCCGTCCACTGCGGTGCGGAACATGTGATCGGTTTCGATCTGCCCGCGCTTGTTGGGTTCCAGGCCGATGGCGGAGAGGTTCAGGCCTTCGGTGTTCGGACGGCGGCCGATGGCGACGAGGACGCAATCGGCTTCGAGCGTTTCCGCCTTGCCGCCACCTGACGGTTCGAGCGTCAGAGCGGCCTTTTTGCCCTTCACCGCGGCGCTGGTGACCTTGGTCGAGAGTCGCAGCTCCATCCCTTGCTTCTTGAATATCTTCGCCGCTTCCTTGCGGACATCGAGGTCCATGCCGGGAAGCAGCTGGTCGAGGAATTCGACCACAGTGACCTTGGCCCCCAGCCGCCGCCAGACCGAACCCAGCTCCAGCCCGATCACCCCGCCGCCGATGACGACAAGGTGCCGCGGTACGCGCGAAAGCTCCAGCGCACCGGTGGAATCGACCACGATCGCCCTTGGCGTTATCGACTTCGACACCGGGGAGCGGGGTGACCGAGGAGCCGGTGGCGATGACCACGTTTTTCGCGGTGACATTCTTGCCCGCGACGGAAACTGTATGGGCATCGACGAAACTCGCCGCCCCCTTCAGCCACTCGACCTTGTTCTTCTTGAACAGGAACTCGATGCCGCCGGTCAGTTCCTTGACCGCGGAAGCCTTTTCGCCCTGCAACGCGGCGAGATCGAGCTCGACCTTACCGGTCTTGACCCCGAACTTTGCCAGCGTGCCATGCGCGGCCTCGTCGAACAGCTCCGAGCCATGCAGCAGCGCCTTGGAGGGAATGCAGCCCAGATTGAGGCAAGTCCCGCCCAGCGTCTCGCGCGGCTCGGCGCAGGCGACCTTGAGGCCCAGCTGCGCGGCGCGGATGGCGGCGACATAGCCGCCGGGTCCGGCGCCGATGACGAGGAGGTCGTAGTCAGGTTCAGCCAAGTTGGCCTCCGTTTCGCATGGGCTTCGACAAGCTCAGCCGGAGCGGGATTGGGAATTGGGTTCTACGCAACATCCGCTCATCCTGAGCCTGTCGAAGGATGACGCGCAACATCAGCCTTACAAATCGATCAGCAACCGCGTCGGATCCTCGATCGCTTCCTTGATGATCTTCAAAGCCGTAACCGCCTCGCGCCCGTCGATCAGGCGGTGGTCGTAGCTCAGCGCCAGGTACATCATCGGCCGCGCGACAATCTGCCCGTCGCGCACCACGGCGCGCTCCTCGATCCGGTGCAAGCCCAGCACCGCGCTCTGCGGCGGGTTGATGATGGGCGTGGACATCAGGCTGCCGAACACCCCGCCGTTGGAAATGGTGAAAGTGCCGCCAGCCAAGTCGTCGAGCTTGAGCGTGCCCTCGCGCGCTTTCTTGCCGTATTCGGCGATGGCTTTCTCGATACCGGCGAAGCTGAGCGCATCCGCATTCCGGACCACCGGCGTCACCAGCCCGTTGGGCGCGGAGACCGCCACCGAGATGTCGACATAGTCATGATAGACGATCTCGTCACCCTCGATGCGGGCGTTGACCGACGGAATGTCCTTGAGCGCGAGACATGCCGCCTTTGCGAAGAAGCCCATGAAGCCGAGGCGCACGCCGTGCTTCTTCTCGAACAGCTCCTTGTAGCGGTCGCGCGCCTCGATCACAGCGCTCATGTCGCAGTCGTTGAACGTGGTGAGCAGCGCGGCTGTCTCCTGCGCCTCCTTCAGCCGCCGGGCAATGGTCTGGCGCAGGCGCGTCATGCGCACGCGCTCCTCGCCGCGCTGGCCGGCGGGGCCTTCGACACGCTCAGGCTGAGCGGGAATTGAAGTTGGGGAGGGCGTAGCCGGAGCGGACACGGATGGCGCCGGCGGCGCCTGCTTGGCCTGCGCCGCCGCGACCACGTCTTCCTTGGTCAACCGCCCGTCCTTGCCGGTGCCCTTGACGGTCGCCGGATCGATACCGTGTTCGAGCACAGCGCGGCGCACCGCAGGAGAGAGGGTCGTGGAGGTGTTGTCGTTCGATTGCGCTTCGACCACCCTGTCCTTCATCGCATCGACCCCGGCCTTCGCCGCTGTCCGCACTTCCGTCTGCACTTGCGCCGGCACGCCAGCTTCGATCAGGGCGATTACCGCGCCGACCATCACCGTGTCGCCTTCGTTCGCCAGATGCGCGCCCATGGTCCCGGCGGCGGGCGCGGGGACTTCGACCGCGACCTTGTCGGTCTCCAGGCTCGCCACCGGCTCGTCGAGCGCCACCGGATCGCCGGGCTGCTTGAGCCACTGGCCGATGGTCGCCTCGGAAACGCTTTCGCCCAGGGTGGGGACTTTGATTTCGGTGGCCATGGTCATGCCCTCTTCTGGCGGCGAATTTCGGAACGCACTGAAAGCCCCAGCGCATCGGCGACCAGCGCGCCCTGTTCGGACGCGTGCCGCTTGGCGAGGCCGGTGGCGGGCGAGGCGGCGACAGCGCGGCCGGCAAAGCGCGGCCGGGCGACCTTGCACTTCGCGGCGGCCAGCGCGTCTTCGATCAGCGACCAGACGAAGAACCAGGCGCCGTTGTTGCGCGGCTCTTCCTGGCACCAGACGACTTCCTCGAGCGCGGTCATCCGCGCAAGCCGTTTGACCAGCGGCTCACCCGGGAAGGGATAGAGCTGTTCGAGCCTGACAATCGCGACATCCTTCAGTTCCGCCGCATCACGCGCTTCGATGAGATCGTAAGCGACCTTGCCCGAACACAGCACCAATCGCTTCACTTTGTCTGCGGTAGGCGGAGTGGGATCGGACAAGATGCGCATGAAGTGCCCCTCGCCGATGAAGTCCGATGCCGCGCTTTTCGCCATGGCGTGCCGCAGCAGCGACTTGGGCGTCATGATCACCAGCGGCTTGCGGAACGGGCGGTGCATCTGCCGGCGCAACACGTGGAAGTAGTTCGCCGGGGTGGTGATGTTGCAGACCTGGATATTGTCCTGCGCGCACAGCTGGAGGAAGCGTTCGAGCCGCGCCGAGCTGTGCTCCGGCCCCTGTCCCTCGAACCCGTGCGGCAGCAGCAGGACCAGCCCGTTGGCGCGCAGCCATTTGGCTTCGCCGGCGGCGATGAACTGGTCTATCAGGATCTGCGCGCCGTTGGCGAAATCGCCGAACTGCGCTTCCCACAGCACCAGCGCCTTGGGATCGGCGCCTGCGTAGCCGTATTCGAAGCCGAGCACGCCGTATTCGGAGAGCGTGCTGTCGTGCACTTCGAAGCGGCCATGCGGCACGGTGGAGAGGGGAATGTACTTGCGCTCGTCGGTCTGATCGACCCAGACGGCATGCCGCTGGCTGAAAGTGCCACGGCCGAAATCCTGGCCCGAAAGCCGCACCGAATAGCCTTCCGACAGCAGCGAGCCGAACGCCAGCGCTTCGCCGGTCGCCCAGTCGAACTGTGCGCCGCTGGCGAACATCTGGCGCTTGGCGTCGATCACGCGGCCCAGTGTCGGGTGAATGGTAAGGTCGGCGGGGACGGTGCTCAGCGTCCGGCCCAGGCTGTCGAACAGCTTGGCTTCGATTCCGGTCGCCACATTGCGCCGCGCGGTTTCGGGATCGACCGGCTTGTTGAACCCGGCCCAGCGCCCGCCGAACCAGTCGGCCTCGTCCGGGCGATAGCCCTTGGCTTCCTCGAACTGCTTTTCGAGATAGGCATTGAAGCCGTCCACCACGACTTCGGCATAGCTCACGTCGATCGCGCCCTCTGTTACGAGGCGCCTGGTATAGACTTCGCTCACCGGCGGGTGCTGCTTGATCCGGGCATACATCAGCGGCTGGGTGAAAGAGGGTTCGTCGCCCTCGTTGTGGCCGAAGCGGCGATAGCACCACATATCGACGACCACGTCGCGGCCGAAGGTCTGGCGATAGTCGATCGCCAGCTTGCAGGCGAAGGTCACTGCCTCCGGATCGTCGCCGTTGACGTGGATGATCGGCGCCTGGACGCCCTTGGCGACGTCCGAGGGGTAGGGCGAGCCGCGCGAGAACTGGGGCGACGTCGTAAAGCCGATCTGGTTGTTGATGATGAAATGGATGCAGCCGCCGGTGTGATAGCCGCGCACGCCCGAAAAGCCCAGGCACTCCCAGACGATGCCCTGTCCGGCGAAAGCGGCGTCGCCATGGATCAGCACCGGCAGAACCTGCTTGAACTTGTTCGGGCCGATATCGTCACGAAACACCAGCTGCGCGCGCGCCTTGCCCAGCACCACCGGATCGACCGCCTCCAGGTGGCTGGGATTGGGGGCCAGGCTCATGTGCACCTTGATCCCGTCGAACTCGCGGTCGGTCGAAGTGCCGAGGTGGTATTTGACGTCGCCCGAGCCGCCGACATCGTCGGGATTGGCTGAGCCGCCCGAGAATTCGTGGAAGATCACCTTGTAGGGTTTGGCCATGACATTCGCGAGCACGTTGAGCCGGCCGCGATGCGCCATGCCATAGACGATTTCCTTGACCCCGAGCTGGCCGCCGTACTTGATCACCGCTTCGAGGGCCGGGATCATCGATTCCCCGCCGTCGAGCCCGAAGCGTTTGGTGCCGACGTATTTGCGTCCCAGGAATTTTTCCCACTGCTCGCCGCGGATCACGGCGGCGAGGATCGCCTTTTTGCCTTCGGGGCTGAACAGGATCGACTTGTCGGCGCCTTCCATCCGCGCCTGGAGGAAACGGCGTTCCTCGACGTCGGCGATATGCATGTATTCGAGACCGACCTTGCCGCAATAGTTGGCGCGCAGGATCGCGACGATCTCGCGGATTGTCGCCCATTCGAGGTTGAGGTTGCCGCCAATGTAGACCTTGCGGTCGAGCTCGCTCTCGGCGAAGCCGTGATAGTCGGGGGCAAGGTCGGCGGGCAGCTCCTGCTTGGCGAGGCCCAGCGGATCGAGATCGGCGGCAAGGTGCCCGCGCACGCGATAGGTGCGGATCAGCATCATCGCGCGGATCGAATCGGCGGCGGCGCTCTCGATGGCCTTGTCGTCGAGCGGCGCGCCGGCCGGGGCCTTGGCTTCCTTGATCGCGGCCCTGAGCGCCAGCGGATCGAGCGCCTGGGTCAGATCGTCCTCGAAAGCGCCGCCCGCGAGCGGCCAGCCGGCGCGCTGCCAACTTGGACCCGGCTGGGGGTCCTCGGGGTAAAATTCGAGGTTCTCATTGCCCATCGGAATCACCTTTCCGCGCCGGTGGAGCCCGGCGCCAGTCAGCTGTCTGTCCAGGGCTTTGCGGATTCCCGGGGAGGAAGACCCATGCCCCTTTATTCATTAAACTTTATGGTTTCCCGCCAGTTTGCGGCGAGCTCAGGCAAGTTCCTTAAGCAGTCCGGCCAATGTCGTGCCCAATTCGGCGGGCGAGGGCGAGACGCGGATGCCCGCCGCCTCCATCGCCGCGATCTTGTCCTCCGCGCCGCCCTGGCCGCCCGAAACGATCGCCCCGGCATGACCCATGCGGCGGCCCGGAGGGGCGGTGCGTCCGGCGATGAAGCCGGCGACCGGTTTGCCGCGCCCGCGCTTCGCCTCGTCACGCAGGAACTGCGCGGCCTCTTCCTCGGCCGAGCCGCCGATCTCGCCGATCATGATGATCGACTTGGTCGCCTCGTCCGCGAGGAACAGCTCGAGCACGTCGATGAAATTGGTGCCGTTGACCGGATCGCCGCCGATGCCGACCGCCGTGGTCTGGCCGAGCCCGGCCCGGGTGGTCTGATGGACAGCTTCATAAGTCAGGGTGCCCGAACGACTGACCACGCCGACCGAGCCCTTCATGAAGATCGAGCCGGGCATGATGCCGATCTTGCACTCGTTCGGGGTGAGCACGCCGGGGCAGTTGGGCCCGATCAGCCGGCTCCGGGTGCCGCTCAGCGCCCGCTTGACCCGCACCATGTCGAGCACCGGAATACCTTCGGTGATCGCCACGATCAGCGCGATCCCGGCGTCGATCGCCTCGAGGATGGCGTCGGCGGCCCCGGCGGGCGGGACATAGACGCAGCTGGCGGTGGCGCCGGTGGCGGCGCGCGCTTCGGCGACAGTGTCGAACTGCGGCAGGTTGAGATGCTGGGTACCGCCCTTGCCCGGCGTGACCCCCGCGACCATCTGCGTGCCATAGGCCAGCGCCGCCTCCGTGTGGAAGCTGCCGGTCGAGCCGGTCATGCCCTGGGTGATGACCTTGGTGTTTTTGTCGACGAGGATGCTCATGGGCATTCCATCCTTCTAAAATGTGCTTTCGAGAGCAGCCGTTCTGCGGCGTTGCCCCAGATAGCCAACGATACTTGCGACAATAGCCGCCGCGCCAAAAAATGCCGCGACGGGTACGGCAAAAAGCAGAGCCATCAGCGGCCCCCAGTCCTCCGAACGGCCCAAATCCAGCGCTCCCGACAAAGCGAGCGCCGCCACCAGAAGCGCGAGCAGAAGCGGCGCGCCAAGCACCGCCCCCGCCAGTTTCCAGTTGCCGCGCCAGGCGGACATGCAGGCCCAGACGGCGAGGCCGATTGCGGGAAGCAGGCCCAGCAGGAGCAGCAGGAAGCTCACTTCAAACCCGGATCGATCTTCTTGCAGGCCACCAGCAGTTCCTTCACCGCCGCGACCGAAACATCGAAGCCCTTCTGTGCCTTGGCGTTGAGCTTGATCTCGACCACCTTCTCGACCCCGCCCTTGCCGATGATGCAAGGCACGCCGACGTAGAGGTTCTTGACCCCGTATTCGCCCTTCAGATGCGTCGCGCAGGGCAGCAGGCGGCGCTGGTCCTTGAGGAAGCTTTCGGCCATCTCGATCGCGCTGGTGGCGGGCGCATAATAGGCCGAGCCGGTCTTGAGCAGTGCGACGATCTCGCCGCCGCCGTTGGCGGTGCGGTTCACGATGGCATCGATCCGCTCCTTGGTCGACCAGCCCATCTTGATCAAGTCCGGCACCGGGATGCCCGCGACGGTCGAATATTCGATCACCGGCACCATCGTGTCACCGTGGCCGCCAAGCACGAAGGCGGTGACATCGCGCACCGAGACGTTGAATTCCTCCGCAAGGAAAGTGCGGAAGCGGCCGGAATCGAGCACGCCGGCCATGCCGACCACCATGTTGTGCGGCAGGCTGGAAAACTCGCGCAGCGCCCAGACCATGGCGTCGAGCGGATTGGTGATGCAGATGACAAAGGCCTTGGGGGCATGTTTCCTGATGCCCTCGCCAACGGCCTTCATAACTTTCAGATTGATGCCGAGCAGATCGTCGCGGCTCATGCCCGGCTTGCGCGGCACGCCGGCGGTGACGATGCAGACGTCGGCGCCCTTGATGTCCTTGTAGCTCGAAGTGCCCTTGAGGCTGACGTCGAAACCCTCGACCGGGCCGCACTGCGAAAGGTCCAAGGCCTTGCCCTGCGGCACGCCGTCGACGATATCGAACAGGACGATGTCGCCCAGCTCCTTCTGCGCGGCGAGGTGGGCCAGGGTGCCGCCGATCATGCCGGCGCCGATAAGGGCGATCTTCTTGCGTCCGGTGGTTTGGGCCATGGGATGACGCTTCCTTCGTTGGGGCGGGGAAGGGGTGCGAAATGCGGCCTGCGGAACCCCGCGCAAAGTCAGGCCGCTCGCGGAATGCGAGGTGCCCTAGGCGGCTCGCCGCTGCATTGCAACCGTCAATTGGAACCAAATCCGGAGGAATTTGTGATAATAGTTCGCAATTGCGATAACCCGGGTTTCAGCCCGCCTTGCGGCGGCGGCCCACCAGTTTTTCGCGCTCCTTCGAGAGCAGCATGGTTGCCAGGTAATCGGGCACGGCGCGGCTGAAATAGTAGCCCTGGCCCAGGGTGCAGCCGGCGGCGCGGACGGCATTGACCTGCTCGATCGTCTCCAGGCCTTCGGCGACGATTTCCATGCCGAGCTTCGAACCCATGCCCGAAACCGCCCGGATGATCGCGTCGCTCTTTTCGCCCGCGTTGATGCCCGAAACGAAGCTGCGGTCGACCTTGATCTTCGAGAACGGATACTTGTTGAGATAGCCGAGCGAGGAATAGCCGGTGCCGAAATCGTCGAGCGCGAAGCGCACACCGGCCTTGCCCAGCTCGGCGATGAAGTTGTCGGTGTTTTCGCTGTGCTCAAGCAGCACGGTCTCGGTGATTTCGAGTTCGAGCCGCCGGGGATCGAGCCGGGCCTCTCGCAGGGCATTGAGAATGCCCAGCGCGGCGCCCGGCGCCTTGATCTGCAACGGCGAGAGATTGACCGCGATGGTCACGTCGTCGGGCCAGCCCGCCGCGGCCTTCGCCGCCTGGCCGGTGATCCAGTTGCCGAGCGTGATGATCGCCCCGGTCTCTTCGGCGACCGGAATGAATTCATCCGGCCTGAGTTCGCCTTTCTCCGGATGGAACCAGCGCACCAGCGCCTCGAAGGCGCGGATGCGGCCAGTCTCCAGATCGATGATCGGCTGGAAGAAGATCGACAGTTCGTCGCGCTGCAAAGCGAGGCGCAGCTCGGCCTCGATTTCCTTGCGGCGCATCAGATCGCGGGTCATCGACGGATCGAAAAAGCTGACCTGCTTCCGCCCGTTCACCTTGGCATGATAGAGCGCCATGTCTGCGCATTGCAGCAGCGTGTCGATGTCTGGGCCGTCGTCGGGCAGAATGGCGATGCCGATCGAGCTCGCGATTTCCAGCCGGTTCTCGTCGATGCGCATGGGCCGGGCGATATCCTCGAGGAACCCGAGCGCCAGTCTTTCGACTTCGCGGCGATGGCTCGCCTCGCAGGCCACGATGAATTCGTCGCCGCCAAACCGGGCGACCGTGGCGCCTTCGGGCGCCAAGGCCTGAAGGCGCCTGGCGACTTCGCCCAGCAGCTTGTCGCCGAGCTGGTGACCCAGCGTATCGTTGACTTCCTTGAACCGGTCGAGGTCCATCCAGAACAGGGCCAGCTTCTGGTCCGCGCCCAGCCCGTTCAGGCGTTCGACGAGGTGATGATTCAGGCCTGCCCGGTTGAGCAGTCCGGTGACGACGTCGGTCCGGGCCAGAAGCTGCATGCGCTCCGCCAGCAGGGCGCTGGTCTCGGCGGCGGCAAACGAACTGCGCAGGACACGAAACAGCGAGAACGTGATCGAGGCCATTGCCGGCAGCAACAGCGCGATCGTTAGCGCCAATATGCGCAGCGACGTGTCCGGAACCAAGGCGCAGGCAACGATCACCGGCGCGGTCGCCAGGAACAACTGGCCGATGGCGATGGCAGGGCGTCCGGCATTGCGCGAGGCCATCGCCACGCCATAACCGATGGCGTTGCCCACCGCGAGGATCTGGACGGTTGGTGGCAGGCCAAACAGCAGGGTTTCCGCGGCGATGATGCCGCACATCGCCGCGTAGCTGAACGCGCCCAGCTCGAAGAGGAGTTCCAGCGCTCTGGTGTCGAACTTTTTCAGCCGGGGCAGCAAAAAGGCCATGATCACGCGCGAGACGGCGATTACGGTCAGGACCTGGGCGGAAGCGGTAACCACATGATGGCGCCCCTCGATCGCCGCCCCCCAGGCGAAGAGGATGCCGCACAGCGCCCCGATCAATACGCCGCTGGGCTGCGCGTAAAGCTTCTCGACCAAAAGCTCGCGGACGCGGTCGTCCGTTGCGCTGGCCGGAAACAATCTTTGCAGGGCGCGGCGAAGGCGTTTGATCCAACTGCTCCTTTATCTGGCGGCGTAACAGCCCATCTTCACTTTTTGGTTAACTGGGAGGCATCGATCCTGCCGCGCGGATCGCGCTCCGCGCCTTGCCGGCAAGAGTGGCCGGTATGGCGAATTATCCTGAATTGGGAAAGTTTGCTTGTCTCTTTGCTTGCGCGATGGTTTATTATTCGTTAAAATCGCGGTCTACGCATTGTTTTTCAAAGTCTCTTTTTCCAGCGCGAGGCCAAATGCCGCAACTGCAACTAGCACCGCGATTGGCGGCGCACTCTGGTGCGGAGCCGACGGCGGCGACGCCGCGCGCCGAAGTGCACCAGCGAATTGCGCCGTTCGCGCGCACCAGCTCCATCCAGGGCTACCTGTCGTTCGCGATCGATATCGCGCTCTATGCGTTCGGCATCGCCGGCGTTCTGATGCTGGACGGTATTGGCTGGAAGATCGCCGGGGGGCTGCTCGCCGGCTCCGGCCTGGTCAATCTGGGTTCCTTGTCGCATGAGGCGGCGCACCGGGTGGTGGTGAAATCCCGGCTGGGCAACGAACTGATATCCATCGTTTCGTTCACCATGATCCTGTTCAATTACCGCCTCTGGGTTCACGATCATCATGTGCTGCATCATGCACGCACCAACGTGAAAAATAACAATTTTCTGTCCCCTCTCACGCTGGCCGAGTATCGCGCGATGTCGCGGTTCCGGCGGGGGCTCTATCGCGCCTATCACTCCGGGTCGGGCCTCGGCATCCTGCTGTATTACTTGCTTGAGCGTTGGCCGGGCGTGCATTTCTATCCTGGCTCGTGGCTGCCAAAGCGCTTCCGCCCCTCCGCCTGGCTCTATACCGCGCTCGAAACGGGCTATGCCGCGGCGCTGTTGAGCGTGCTGGTGCTGGTGTCATCGGCCAGGAACGAAAGCGTGGCCGCGGCCGTCCTGCTTGGCTTTGTCATGCCCTACACGATCTGGTTCATGGTTTTTTCGATGACCGCGTTCCTCCAGCATACCAACCCCCGTCTGCGCTGGCACCGCGATGTCGCGAGCGTTACTTCAAGCCCGGAAGCGACATCGGTGCATGTGCGCGTCCCGGGCTGGCTGAACCACATGACGCATTATGTTCTGGAGCATCCGGTCCATCATGTTTCCGCCAAGATTCCGCACTATTACCTGAAAAAAGCGCAAGTGGCGCTGGCCCGGATCAGCGAACCGCCGATCATCGTCATGCAATTTTCCATCGGCAACATGCGCGACGTACTGCGGCGTTGCCAGCTTTACGATTACGACGAGCACGTCTGGGTCGATTTCAACGGGAACGTGACGGCTGTTCCCGACGAAACCGTCAACATGCGCCAGGCTGCCGCAATTGTTCAGCCGGCTGACGACCGGCTTCCCGTTTCCGCCGCAGGGCAAGCTTCTCCAGGCATATTCTTCCCGGCGGATGCAAGCGCGGACCAGGCCGAAGCCGGGGCCGAGGCCGCCGTTCTGGACGAAGACGCCAGACTGTAGCTGTCCCAGCCGAAATTCGCACTTTCGCGAATTTCGAACCAGACTCTGACGCTATGGCCGCGGCGGGCGATTGCGGCTGAAGTCCTCGGAGAGCAGTTCGATCAACTGCCCGTCGGGGTCGCGGATCATCAGCGCCATGCCAAGGTCGCTCTCCTCGATGATCGCACCGCCAAATTCGACTGCCCTGTCCGCCGCCGCCCGGATATCGGGAACCGAAATCGACAGGTGGGTCAGCCCCGGCTCGTTCATCGTCCGCTCGCACCGGGCCGCGGTGGCGCCGGGCGCCGAATAGTGCATGAATTCGAGCACAAACCCATCGAGCGTCATGTACCGCGCCGTCACCCCCAGCGGCGGCGACAGCCCGCACAGTTTCGAGGTCGCGGCATCGTCGGGCGTCAGGTCGTACCACCAGGCGAAGCCCAGCACTTCGGTGTAGAACCGCGTCGCCCGCTCAAGATCGGTGACGGCGTGGCCGGTGTGGTTATGGATCGGCATTGGCACTCTCCCGGTGCGGTGGCTCTTGCGGCTGCTTTGCTTCGATAGCGGTGGTTGAAGCAAGAGTTAGCTATGCGCCGTATCCCAGGATCCTCGATACTCTGAAGGCTTCCCGGTACCGGACCTCCCCGCCCAGGCCTCCTGCCCCCGCCACCAGACAACCGGCCCTCAAACCTCAGCGCCGCGAACCACCGCCCTCTTCGACCGGCAGGGCATCGACTGGGGCCCCCTCGGTCTGCTCCCGGCGTCCCCGCGCCGGCTGGTCGTTCTTGGAGCCAACCGCCGCGCCAGCGACGCCGCCGATGCCGGCGCCGATGACCTTGGCCCCGGTTCCTCCGACCAGCCCGCCGACCAGCAGCCCACCGACAGCGCCGATACCGGCGCCGATGGCCGTGCGCGAAATCCGTTTCTGCCCGGTATTGGGATCGGTAGCGCAGGCGGAGAGGGTTGCCAGCGACACAGCGGCAAGACAGGTCGCAACGATCCGGGACTGTTTCATCGATCTAACTCCCATTGCCACATGCCGTGGCGGTGAGGTGAGCATAGTCCACGTGCGGCAACCAGTCTCGCCCCAGCAATGCGACAGACCAAAAACATAGGGCAACTCGCCGTCATTTGGGCGCAAAAGGCGACGATCCGATACGAGGCCCCTTGCTCCCAGGCTCCCGCCGCCGGAATCCGCGTTGTCCTATAGCCTTTGCGCCATGCCAGCCCGATTCCCGCCACAATCCGCCAGCCCGCCTCTCCGCCGCTCCGTCCGGGCGACGGTGCTAGCCAGCTTCCACCGGCTCGCGCTTGCTTTTTACCCGGTCCTTGATCGCCACGTAGTCCGCCTCGTACCTTGGCCGCATGGTCCCGCAAATCCGGTCCCAGATCGTCGTGTAGCCGCCGAAATTGGCGGTGAAGTATTTGTGATGCTGGTCGTGGAAAGTGGCGGTGATGAACCACTTCGACGCCCAGCTCTTGTTCCACCAGCGCGGGAACAATTCGTAGCCCGAATGGACGTAGAGCCCCATGACGATGTTGGTCGGCAGGATCAGCGCCAGGGTTTCGGTGTGCACGGTGAAGACCGTCAGGAACAATGGGACGAAGCCACCGTTGACGAAGCTCTCCAGCGGATTGACCGAAAGCGTGGTCAGCATGTTGGGCGAAGTCGACCAGTGGTGAAGCTTGTGCACCAGCTTGTAGACCGGCTCTTTGTGCATCAGCCGGTGGTTCCAATAGAACCAGGTGTCGAACAGGAAGAAGTAGGCAGCGTATTCGAGGGCGATGACCCACCATTGCACCGGTGCGGCGTTGAACGCGATCCATTGGTGCTCGAGCAGCCAGCCTTGGCTGAAACCGATCATCGGGCCAGAGATCAGCACGCTGACCGGGGCGACCAGCGCTTCGGTGCCAAGCCGTTTCCAGCTGAAGCCTTTGGGCTGGATCTTGCGTGCCTTGAACCAGCCGGTGACGGTCCCTGCGATCAGGCCGGCGATAATGAAGGCCGCCAGCCATATCTTGAGCATCTGCTCGCCGGTCATGCCTGTGTCGAACATTGCTTGGCCCCCGTTCAATTCCGGGGCGCCGATAATCTCAATCCCCGCCCTTGTGAAGGGCGGGCCGGCTCAGAACGGCAACCAGTTCTGCTTGTGCGAAAACTTCATGTAGCCTGCGTTGATCCCGAGCCTGAGGCCCGCGCCCGAACGCACCGGGATCAGCACCTTGTCGCCGCGGCGCAGATAGCTCACGTGGAAGCCGCCGATCAGATAGGCCTGCCCTTCGCCCGCGCCAAAGCGTTTGTAGAGCTCTTCGGTGTCGAACAGGTTGTAAACCAGCACGAACGTGCTCGCGGCATTGGCGCCGGCGTCGAAGCCGATCGACGGCCCGGTCCAGTAGACCGGCTTTTGCCCCTCGATCCGGTGAAACAGCGTGCCCGAGCCATAGCGCAGCCCGAACAGCAGCGCGCCGCCGCCCTCGCGCCCGACGATATAGGCATTGGGTTCGCCCTGCTTCTTGAGCAGATCCTCGATCATCCCGGCGAGCCCCGACGCGCCCTTGCCGAACACGCCTTCGGCCGCGCCGATAAGATCGTCCTTGTGCCAGGTGGCGCTGCCGTCGGCGGTCGTGGCCGCCGCGCCGGTTGGCGCGGTGGCGCCGGCGGGCGCCTGCGCCCCGGTTCCGCCGGCCTGGGTCTCGGCGAGCACTTCGTCGGGAACGGCGGGTGGCGTCTGCTGCGCGCTTGCCACCGGGTCTGGCGGTGCGGCCTCGGCTGGCGGCGGCGATGCCGGCGCGGCGATCGGTGGCGCGAGATCGCCGTCGATCGGCCTGGCCGGTTCGGCGAGCGCCGTTCCGGCGAATACGGGGGCCGCGATCAGGGCAAGCCCGGCGGCCAGGCGCCAGAGCGGCATGCCCCAAACCGGTTTGTCTGTTCGAAAGAGGGTTGCGATCATGCTTGCGGTCCTGTTCAGGCCCGCCCGGGCGCGGTTGCGGCCAGACGGCTCGCTAGAAAAGCTCCAGAGAGTCCACGCGACGGCGCCCTGCAAGCCAGTGGCGGCAGAGCGAGTCCGTTTTGCGGCCAGGCGAGTCACAGGCCGCATCGCCAGGTCCGCTTGCGGCCCTTGCCGGGCTCGTCATGCCTCGCTATAGCCCGCCCGCGCCGCTGCGATCCGGAGACGTGGGTGAGTGGCTGAAACCAACGGTTTGCTAAACCGTCGTACTGGTAAATCCGGTACCGAGGGTTCGAATCCCTCCGTCTCCGCCATTTTTTCGAACATTTCAGCTTCCCTCCGGGGTTACAGACCGTTGGGGTTGTGACAACTTTTGTGCCTCCCCCAGTCGGGCCTCGTTCTGTTGCGCAGGTGTGAGGTGTGCCAGGTACATCTCGGTGGTCTGGATGCTGGTGTGCCCGAGAATGCCCTGAAGTGCGTAGATGCTGCCCCCGTTTCGCAGGTTACCCTGCTCCTGGCCGCGGCGCGATCTGGCGTTGCCATGATCGATGCGAAGTCTAACCGGTAGGCGATGACTCCGGTCCGGGAGCGCTTGGATCTCAATCGCTCCCGGAATGGGATTGCCGGCACGGGATACAGAATGTGGCGACGGGGACGAGTTCCGCTGTCAGGCCGGCTCCAGCACCGGCGAGTCCTGCTTGGGCCGCACCGACCGGCAAACGGCCTCCACGAACTGGTCTGTCGCGTTGTCCCAAGTGAAGCGCGCTCCATAGACGGCTGCGGCCTGACGGTCGAGCCGTAGCGCCTTTTCGATCGCCACGGAGAGGTCGCCGTCGAGCGCGCCGATCGTAGCCGGCATCTCGCCGTCCAGACCGCGGCCGTGCTCTCCGAGGATATCGAGGGGCCCCGCGACCGGATAGGCCGCGACCGGCAGGCCGCATGCGAGCGCTTCGATTATCACCAGCCCAAAAGTATCGGTCATGCTGGGGAAGACAAAACAGTCCGCGGCGCGATAAGCCGATGCCAGCTCTTCGCCTGCCATCGCACCGGTGAAGACGGCATCGGGATAGCGCTGCCGCAGCGTTTCCAGCGCGGGTCCGTCCCCCACCACGACCTTGGTTCCGGGGACTTGTGCATCGAGAAATGCTTCGAGATTCTTTTCCGCCGCCACCCGGCCAACATTGAGCAGGATCGGGCGGGGCAGACCGGCAAGGTCCGGGTGCGCTTCGCCAACCGGGCGGAACTGCCATCGGTCGATGCCCCGGCTCCAGCGCACGGTCTGGTCGATGCCGCGTCCGTTGAGTTCACGCTCAAGGCTGCCGGTCGCCACCATGACCGCCTGACTGGGCTGGTGGAAGCGGCGCATGATCGGCCAAAACCGCTCGGCGCTGATCCCGGTCCGCACCGCCACGTAATCGGGGAAACGGGTGTGCAATGCGCTGGTGAACGGCACATCCCGCACCTTGCACCAGGCGCGGGCGCTCCAGCCGATCGGCCCTTCGGTGGAGATATGGACAATGTCCGGCGCGAAGGCATCGAGCATCTTGCGCACGTTGTAGCGCGGCGCCAGCGCCAGCCGGATCGAGGAATAGCCCAGCATCGGCACGGTGAGGAACCGCTGGGGCGTAACCAGTTCGACTTCGTACCCACGCCGGTCGAGCTCGGCGACGGTTGCCGCCAGGGTGCGGACGACACCGTTGACCTGCGGATACCACGCGTCTGTGGCGATGGCGATTCTCATAGCGCATTCTCCATTTCCAGGGGCGCCGAAGCGGCGGCCTTGCTTTCGTGCGCCCAGTCGACGATCGAAATCCGGCCGGTGAAATCCTCGGCCAGGGCCGTGCAGCTCTCGACCCAGTCGCCATCGTTGTAATAGGCGATGTCGCCGATCTGCCGGATCTCGGCGCAGTGGATGTGGCCGCAGACGATACCGTCCAGATCGCGGCTCAATGCCTCGCGGGCGACGGCCTCTTCATAGTTGCAGACGTACTGGACAGCGTTCTTGACCTTGCGCTTGAGATGGGCGGAGAGCGACCAGTAGGGCAGCTTCATGCGCCGGCGGATCGCATTGAATGCGATGTTGGCGCGCAGCAACAGGCCGTATGCCTTGTCGCCGAGGAATGCCAGCCAGCGGGCGTACATGACCACCCCGTCGAAGCTGTCGCCGTGAGTCACCAGCAGCTTGCGGCCGTCGGCAGTGACATGGACTGCCTCGATCGCCAGTTCGACACCGCCAAACGTCATGCCGGCGAAATCGCGCAGCATCTCGTCGTGATTGCCGACGATGAACACCACCCGCGTGCCGCGATGCGCCATCTTCAGCACGCGACGCACGACTTCGTTGTGGGCGTCGGGCCAGTACCAGCCTTTGCTGAGTTGCCATCCATCGACGATGTCGCCGACCAGATAGAGCGTCTCGCACTCGATCGACCGCAGGAAATCGACCAGCAGCGCCGCGTTGCAGCCTCTGGTTCCCAGATGCACGTCGGACACCCAGACAGTGCGGTATTTCCGCTTGGGCCGGAATCCCTTGGGGTCGGGCAAGGACAGCCAATTGGGAATTCTGGCGCGGTCGCGCGGATCGGCGGCCACTTCTCCCAGCAAATCGGCCTGAAACATGGCAAGCTTTCCTGTCCGGTTGCAGAGCTTGCCTAGATCATCCCTGTTTCATGGTTATGACGGCTTGAAGGCAGTTCTGTTGCGCTTGCGAATTTCGGTTCGCTCCAGCCTCGCGCTAACCGATAGGATGCGGATGTCCGGTTCCAGGCCCAACCAGCTGGCCAGCGAGGCAAGATCCCGTTCGACGATATCGGACAACAGCGCATCGAGCGGCTTTCGGACCGAAAGGACAAGGGCGCCATGCTCGATGTCGAGGGCGCTGCCCGACAGCGAATGCGGCGAGCAACCGCTGAATCGCCGGCAAAGCCGGATCGCCAGCCCCCACGCGGCGGCCTCGCGCAATTCGTCGGGCTCTGCCAGCCGGACAAGGCTGTCGGGGATCGTGGTCCGGCCGGTATTGGCCAGCACGGTCATCGCCAGCAGCGCCCGACCGCGCGCATCGATCCCGGTCCAGCGCTTGCGCATCGCCCAATCGAACGCCAGTTCGGCGCGCAGGTTCGGCTCGATCTGCATCGAGGCCAGGGCGAGCATGGTCGCGGCGAGGCGCAGCCGTTCGGCGCTCGATCCACCCTCGGGATTCGCCAGAACCGTCCAGCCAGCCACCATCGAAGCAGTCGATGGCGAATCGCCGAGTTTTTCGCAGAAGCTCGCGACACCCGCCAGCAGGGGATCCTGGGCCTGCGCCGCCGGACTCAGCCGGCCATTCAGCAAACCCTCGCGCAGGCCCCAGGACGAGAACACCAGCCGTGACGGCCTGATCTCGCGGACCAGCACGCCCAGCAAGGCGGCGGCATCGGGAAGCGCGGCAAGCCGCGACCGCGACAGGCCGGGAACCTCGCCGATCGGTTTTACCGATCCGATCGAGCGCACCAGGGTGAGAGCCCGTTCCGGGGCGATCTCATAGCCATGCGGGTCGTCGAGCGGCCAGTTCTCCAGATACATCGCATAGCGCGCCAGCGCCCGCCATGATCCGCCGACCAGATAGAGTGGTAGGTTGTGCTCGCCGGCCCAGTCGTCGAGCGCGAGTATCTTGTGAACGTTCCGGGAGAATTTGGCTCCGCCTTCCGCGCGCAGCCGGGTCAGCTGGAGCGTGCCGAGCGGCATGCTGCTGCCGTGCGAGCAGGTCTTGCCGTCGATATCGACCAGCTCGAGACTGCCGCCGCCAAGATCGCCGACAACGCCCGCGGCGCCGGGAAATGCCGCCATCACGCCGCGTGCGCTGGCGAGCGCCTCTTCCTCGCCGGACAGCAACCGGGGTTCAAGTCCCAGCGCGGCGACTTGCTCGAGAAACGCACCCCCGTTCGTCGCATCGCGCATGGCGGCAGTGGCGACGCACTGCCAGTCGGCCACGCCTTTCAGCCGCAACAGGGCGGCGAAACGGCGCAAGGCCGCCAGTGCGGTCGCCATCGATTTTGCCGACAGCTGTCCGTTCTCGGCAACGCCCTTGCCGAGTCTGGCGGTGACCTTTTCGTTGAACAGAACCGCCGGCGCGCGCGGCGGCCCGCCATAGATGACCATCCGCACGGTGTTCGAGCCGATGTCGATGATTGCGCGCGGATCGGACATGCCGCCGACGGACTTGGGACCAAGTGGGCGCATCTGCAAGGCCAATCAACCGGCGCCGCGGCGCAAGGCGAGCTTGGGCACCTTGCGCCCTGGCCCGACCGCCCGCTGCCGCCCTACCTGCAGGAAGAAAACTTCGCCGCGATCCGCGAGCGGGTCGGCCGGATCGAGGTGCGCCATGCCAACCTGACCGAACATCTGGCTATGCAACCGAAGGCAAGCCTCGATCGCTAGATCCTGCTCGATGCGCAGGACTGAATAAACGAGGGGCAACTGACAGCGCTGTGGACCGAAATCACCCGCACGGCGGCCGAGCCCACTTTGCTGCCCGGCTTGAATACCCGACGCGCTGTTCGCGAGCTGGGAATACCCGTTATCGCCCCCGCCGTTCAACTTTCGTTCTATCCCGGCCCACAGAGTCCTAATAGCCGCAGCCGCCGTATTCTTCGGGGCATATAGGCGGGGTATGCTGGCGCGCGACAAGACGGTCCCGGCGGTGCCCAGCTGGGCGATCATGGATAGCCAGGACATGCGGAACCACGCGCTGCGGTGTTTCCGGTGGTTGCGCTTCGGGCCGAGGCTGCAATCGCGGTCCTGCTGCTGTCAGAGCACTGCCCCTTCCGCCTTGAAGGCGATGATCTCATCGTAGTCGAAGCCCAGTTCGGTCAGCAGTTGATCGGTATGCTCACCGTGCCCCGGCGCACGGCGGACCTCGGGCGGGGTCTTGTCGAATTGCACGGGATTGGCCGGCAAGGCGAACTCGGCGCCGTTCTCCCCCGCGACAGTCTGGAGATAGCCGTTGGCGATCGCCTGCGGATCGTCGTGCACCTCAAGCGGGGTTTGCACCGGCGCCCAGACCCCGGCCAGGGTACTCAGCCGCTCGCGCCATTCGGCGAGGGTGGCGGCGCGGAAGATGTCGCGCAGCAGGGCGATGCATTCGCGCCGGTTCTCATAGCGCGCCGCGCTGGTGGCGAAACGGGCGTCGTCGATCAGATCGGGCCGGCGGAGATGGTCGCACAGGTCGGGCCAATAGCGCTGGTCCTGAAACAGCATCAGCGAGATGAAGCGACCGTCCGCGGTGGGATAGAAGCCGACCAGCGGATTGCCCACGGCATCGCGGTCGAACTCGGGGCGCGGCACGTTCTCGAACATCTTCGCCGACATGATGTCCGGGCCAAGGTTCCACATGCCCAGCCCCAGCAGCGACACATCGACTTCGCCCGGCTCGCCCGTGCGCTCGCGCCGCAGCAGGGCGGCGGCGATGCCGCCGGCCAGCGCCAGCCCGCCCATCAGATCACCGAAGCCCGGGCGCACGCCAGGCGGCCATGCATGATCGGGCTCGGTCAGCGCCGAGGCGATCCCGGCGCGGGCCCAGTAAGTCGCGCTGTCGAAGCCGCCCCGGTTCGCCTCGGGACCTTTCTGTCCGTTGCCCGAGCCGCGGACATAGACAATCGCCGGATTGCGCTCGCGGATTTGCGCCAGTTCGATGCCGAGCCGCTGGCGCACATCGGGCAGGTAATTGGTGACGAAAACATCGGCGGTCTCGACCAGCCGGTAGAGCAGCTCGCGGCCGCTCTCGCATGCGATATTCAGCCCCACAGACCGTTTGCCGCGGTTGGGGATCTCATACATGAAGTTGGCGCCGCCCTTGGGAATGATCCCGCTGGAAATCAGGCCGCGCTGCGGATCGCCGCGTTCGGGGTCCTCGATCTTGATGACGTCGGCGCCCCATTCGGCGAGGATCGCGCCGGAGCTGGGCACGAATGTCCAGGAGGCCACCTCGACCACCCGGATGCCGGCAAGTACCTCGTTCATGGCCTGGGCCTTTCCTTCAGATCTTGCCGATCACTTCTTCGCCGAAGCCCGCCAGCGTTTCGGGCGGGGCGAAGTCGCAGAACCAGGTGTAGATCCGTTCCACGCCCTGCTCGGCGCGACGGCGGAAATGCTCCACAAGTTCGGGGCCGGTGCCGATCGCCGGACGCGCATAGGAGAAACGGCGCATGGCAAGGTCGGTGATTGCGGCCCGGTCGGCGCCGGGCGGGATGTAGGCGATCATCTCCTGAATCGAGACCCGCGCCGTGCCGGCCTGGGCGCGCAGTTCCGCGAACGCCCCGCCGTCGAACTGGTCGAGATAGCGGATGTCGAGGTTCCACCAGTCGGCGAATTCGCGGACCAGCGCCAGGGTCTTGGGCTTGCCGCCGCCGATGACGATGGGAATGCGGCCTAGCGGCTTCGTCACTTGCCTGGCCTTGGTCAGATGGTGGAACTGGCCCTGGTAGTCGGACTCCTCGCCAGACCACAGCGCCCGCAGCACTTCCAGGGTCTCGCGCAGGCGCTGCACCCGGTCGCGCGGCAGGTTGGGCTGGAGGCCGAAATAGCCGAAATCGTTGGCGTAGGAGCCCCAGCCGATGCCCAGCTCGAAGCGCCCGCCGGAGGCATGATCGAGCGACACCGCCTGCTGCGCCAGCACGGCGGGGCTGCGGAACGCGTCGCACAGGACCAGCGAGCTCACTTTCAGTTTCGAAGTGTGCGCGGCCAGCCAGGTGTTGGTGACCATCGCCTCATAGGTGGTGTGTTCCTCGGCTCCCGTGGCGACGAGATGATCCATCCCCGCGATGCCGTCAAACCCGGCCGCCTCGGCGCCCCGCGCGACTGTGACGAGGCGTTCGAAGGTTGTCCGCATCTGCGGCATGAACAAGTGAAATTCCATGAGCGGACGCTCTCCCCTGTTTAGTCCGCTGGCCCTGCGCCGTTACTCCGGCAATGTGCGCCAGCGGTACTCGCGGACCGAAACGGTATTGTCCGGCAGCGGACCCAGCGCCTCGATAGTTTCTGCCCAGCACGTGCGGATGACCGCTATATCGCTGGCGTCGGGCGCGACGAACTGATCGGCGAGCAGGATTGTCCTCGCCACGACATTGTCGACCACCCGGTGCGCGCCCGGGGCCGGCTCGGGCAACGCTTCGCCGCGGCGGTACAGGCTCACCGCTTTGGCCCCGGGAGACGGCGCACCCAGCGGCGAGGCAAGCGCGCCGTCCCGAAGCACCCGCTCCTCCACCGCGAAAGTGTCCTGCGGGCCCATGAACGACATGTGATCCTCGACGATTGCTTGCTCACCCGCGCTGCGCGGCCGGTCCGAGCCGACGAAGTCGGCTATGGCCGGAGTCCAGATCTCGGTGACCACATCAAAATCGGCAGGCGATTCCAGCAGGTTGATGGTATAGGCGCTCAGACCCGGGGTGTGCCGCAGGCCCAGCGGTGAGTGATTGGTGACATAGTGATGGAAATAATCCTCACGCGAAGCCCCGGGCTTGCGCCGGAACAGGAAGACAAGCTTTTCCACGACACCCGCTCCTTATCGTGACGGCCCGAGGATCATCGGGATGTGGTATTACAGTCCCAGCTGCGCCGCCAGCCCCGCGTGATCGGGCTCCGGCCAGCCCCAGAGACGCGAAGTGCTGACCGAGAGGCAGCCGGTCTTGAACGCGGTGAAATCGAGGTACCAGTCGAGGTCGTCCACCGGGATGCCGGTAATCTCCCGCCAGAGCGCGATGGTCTCCTCGCGCGTGCCCATGCCGTCGAGATGCGGCTTGTCGGCGGTCTTCTCGTGCGCGAAGGCGGACATCTGCAGCCACCAGGCGAGGTCGTGCAGCGCGCCGCCGAGCGAAGCCTGCTCCCAGTCCATCACCGCCACGACGTCGAAGTTCTCGTCGAACATCATGTTGCCGAGCCTTGCGTCGCCCCAGACCAGTCCTTCGGGCTGGTTCTTCGGCCAGCGCGCGCGCAGCGCCTCGCGCGCGGCGTCGAGCACGGGCCAGCGGCGTTCCTGGCTGATCCATTCGACGAAGCGGTGGTACTTGTCCCATTCCTGCTCAAGCCCCTCGCGCGCGCCTTCGGGACCGGCAAGGAACTGGACTTGGTCCAATGGCGTCTTCTGGATCAGGGCAAGGTTGCGCACGCCGTTCTCCCAGAACCTGTGCCGCTGCGCCGGCGTCGCCTCGGCGATCCAGCCGGTTTCGCGATAGGACGGGAAGGTAACCGCGACGCGGCCGGTCAGCTTCTTCATGACGAAGAACGGCGCCCCGACCATGCCCGGATCCTCCTCATAGCCGATGGTCTCGGCGACCGGGACGATGGCAAGCTCGTGCAGCACGCGCATGACGCGGTACTGTTCCTCGAACAGGTCGTCGGGATAGACCTGATTGGCGTCGGGCTTTATCCGGACGACGTAGCCTTCGCTGCGCTCCCGCCCGCCTTCGCTCCACTTCGCGTCGAACAGGATGGTCTCGTGCGATCGCCCCGCCCCGCGCGGGTAATCGAGATTCGCAATGCCGAGGCTCGTTGCCCCCGGCAGTTTTGGTTCCAGCCAAGGGATTAGCTGCCCGCCAAGCTCGGCAAGGTCACGGGTGCGGGGGGCGACAATCTGATCGGACATGGGCTTCCTCTAACGCGCGATGGGAAACATGGATAGGGGCCGCGGCGCCGTCACCGGCGCAGCAGCCGCTTGATCAAGGGCCGGTCCGCCAGGATCGCATGCGCGGCATTGTGCCCCGGCGCGCCGGTCACGCCGCCGCCGGGGTGGGTGCCTGCTCCGCACATGTACAAGCCCTTGATCGGCCCGCGGTAGTCGCCGTGCCCCAGCACCGGGCGCGCCGCCCATAGCTGGTCGAGGCCCATGGCGCCGTGCATGATGTCACCGCCGATCAGTCCGAACTTGCGCTCCAGATCGAGCGGCGAGTGGATCTGGCGGGCGATGATGCTGGCCTTGAAATTGGGGGCATGGTCATTGACCGTATCGACGATCAGGTCGGCGACCTCGTCGCGATGCGCGTCCCAATCGACCGCGGGATCGAACTGCTGGCAAAACAGGCTGGCGACGTGGCTTCCGGGCGGGGCGAGGCTGTCGTCGACCGTGCTCGGGATCATGATTTCGACGATCGGCTGCTTCGACCAGCCGTGCTGTTGCGCATCGATGAAGGCCTGGTCCATGTAATCCATGCCGGGCGCGATGATGATCCCGGCGGTGTGGTGCTCGGCCAATTCCTTGCCGGGGAGCACGGAGAAGTGGGGCAGTTCCGATAGCGCGACATTCATCCGGAAGGTGCCCGAACAAGTCTTGAACCCCTCGATGCGCCGCCGGAAATCCTCATCCAGATCGCTCTGATCGACCAGCTGGCGATAGAGCAGCGCCGGCCCGGCATTGGAGGCGACGATCGGCGCGGCGATCTCTTCCCCGCTTTCCAGCTTCACGCCGCTGACCTTGCCTGCCACAGAGGACGACAATTCGACCAGCAGTTTGGCGACAGGGGCTTCGAGGCTGATCTCGACGCCCTGCAACAGGCAGGCCCGGGCCATTGCTTGGGTGATCGCCCCCATGCCGCCGTGCGCATGGCCCCAGGCGCCAGGCTTGCCGTTGACCTCGCCGAATACGTGGTGGAGTAGGACATAGGCCGAGCCCGGCGTGGAGACGCCCGCGAAATTGCCGACCACCGCATCGAATGCAAAGGCGCTTTGCACATGATCGTCCTCGAACCAGCCGTCGAGGAAGGCGCGTGCGGACTTGGTGAAGATGTCGAGCAGGTCGCGCTGCGCCGCGATGTCGAGCTGGGCGATCGGCCAGCCCTGCTTCGCCGCCGCGACAAGCGAGGCGAGGCCGCCGCCGGCATTGGGCGGAATTTTCAGCGACAGGTCGCGCAGCACGTTGGCGATCTTTTGGAGCGCTGCGTCATAGGCCGGATAGGCCGCCGCATCCTTCCGCGAAAAGCGCGCGAATTCGGCCTCGGTCCGGCCAGGGGCGCCACCCAGCTTGAGGTAATTGTCCGTGAAGGGGAAAAAGTTGCCGATCGTGCGTTCGATCACCCGGTAGCCGTGATCGGCAAGCTTCATGTCGGCGATGACCTTGGGACGCAGCAGGCTGACCGTGTAGCTGGCGGTCGAATTGCGGAAGCCGGGGTGAAACTCCTCGGTCACCGCCGCCCCGCCGACAACATGCCGCCGCTCCAGCACCCGCACCCGCATCCCCGCACGGGCGAGGTAGAAGGCGCAGGTCAGGCCATTGTGCCCGCCGCCGATGATGAGCGCGTCATAACTTGCGGTCATGTCTTGCTCCAGCCCGCCAGCTGCGCCGGGCCGCGATGGTGTCGATCGCCAGCTTCATTCCGGCTTGCGACGGTTTCCTCGTTTTCACCGCTATTGCCTCGCATCAATGCCCAGCGGAAGTCGTTAGCCCGGTCAGGCTCCGCATGCACTGTAGCAGCCGTTCGGGCTCCGCGCTGGGAATTAGGTAGTGCGAGTAAGCCAGCCGCAAGAACAGTTCGGCGGCCTGCTCGACCGAGAGCTCGCCGGCGCGAACGGCCGGAAGGCGGGCCAGGGAATCGCCGACGAGATGGACCCAGGTGGCGCGCTGCTTGGGGATCGAGGCCGCCAGCGAGCGAATGGTGAAGCCCGGTTCAAGCAGCATCGATCCAGAACCGAACGTCTCGTCGAGATATGTCACCAGGTAGCGGAGCGCGGTGTCCAGGCGCGCGGCCGGTGTCCGCTCGGTTCCGAGAGCTTCGGCAAGGCCATCGTAAAAGCGCCTTTCCTGTCGCTGCGCCATGGCTTCAAGCAGATCGTCGCGGGTGGCGAACCAGCGGTAAAGCGTGGGCCGCGAGACGCCCGCGGCCGACGCCACGGCCGAGAGCGTAAGCCGCTCGCTGCTGCCAAGCTGGGCGAGCAGCCGGCATGCCGCATCGACGATGGCGTCTCTGGCGTTGCCGGTGCGATCCCTACGCCATTGGTGCCTTGTAACCTTGCGATTCGCGAACTTGACACATTTGACTCATATTTGTAACGTTTGATCTTGCGAGAAGCAAGGAGGCGGAATGGCTGCGGGCGTGACGTGCAAGGGCGGAAGTGAACTATGTCCGCAACCCCCGATGTCCGGCGCCGGGCCCAAGCTCGAATTCGTCACCGAGGAGGAGTCGCTCTCGACCATGCAGGTCTCTGCCAGGCGAGCCAATGGCGATCCGATCGGCGCGCGGGCTGGAAACGTCGCTGGACCGCGAAGGCTTCATTCTGGCGCGCCACATCAGCAAGGTCGCCGATTTTTCCGCGATCGAGGAAGACGCTGCTGTAGACCAGCTCTACAACGACGAAATGGCCACGTTGCTGCGCGAGGTTACCGGGGCGGCATTCGTGCTGATGCTGGGCGGCGGCAAGAAGCGCTATGGCGAAAGCGCGACCGCCGAGCTTGCCCGGCTGACCAACGCCAAGCCCGCCCGCTATGCCCATGCCGACAATACCGATCCTTCGGCGCAGGGGATGTTCGACCAGATCGCGGCGGCGGCGGGCGGCCAGCTTCCCGCGGGCACGCCCTGGGCGATGTACAACATGTGGCGCGCGGTGACGCCGCCGCCGCAGGATTTCCCGCTCGCGGTCTGCGATGCGCGCAGCGTCGCGGATGCCGACGAGGTTCCGGTCACCGCCGTCACCAGCACCCGCGCCCAGGGCGACATGCGCCACGACACCACCGGCTATGTGCACAATCCGCGGCACCGCTGGCACTACTATCCCGACATGACCCGCGACGAAGTCATCGTGTTCAAGTCGCACGATAGCCGCGCAGGGCGTGGCAAGGCGGGTCCGCACACCGCCTTCAACGATCTCTCCTGCCCCCGGGCACGCCGACCCGGGCCAGCGTCGAGGCGCGCGGGCTGGTGTTCTTCGCATGAGCAAAGCCTCCGCTCTGTCGGTGGAGGCGGTAACCGGCATGGCGCAGGCCCTGTCGCCGGCGCCCGACCCGGCGCCGGAGCTTTTCGCGGGGAATCTCGCGCTGCTGGTCGAGTCGCTCAATGCCGAAGCGCGGCTGAGTGAGCGCGGCGCCGCTATTGCGCGGGCATGCTGGCCTCGGCCATGGCCAAGCGCATCGAGGTTTCGCACTGGTGCGCCAGCGAGCCCGCGATCCGCGAACAGCCGGTTGAACGACCGATGTTCCTCACCGGCCTGCCGCGTTCGGGCACGACCTATTTCCAGTATCTGTTCGACCGCGAGCCAAGCTTGCGGATGATGCGCACCTGGGAGGGCGACAGCCCCTGCCCGCCGCCCGCCGCCGATCCGGCCTCGGCCGCGCGGCGCCCGCGCACTGCGCCGAGCAGCACCGGCAGCGGCGCGAGGCGACGGCGGGGCGGGGGACAGCTTCCACCTGTCCGATCCCGATGGGCCGCAGGAATGCGTGATGATAATCGACCAGACCTTCGGCAATGCCGGCCATTACTGGACATTCCGGGTGCCCGGCTATTTCGACCGCCTGTTCGACACGATCGACCTGACGGAGTGCTACGAGCATCACAAGCGCGTGCTCCAGACCCTGCAATGGCAGGCGCCGCACACGCGCTGGGCGCTGAAGTGGCCGTGCCATCTGATCGCGCTCGACGCGGCATGCAGGTCTATCCCGATGCCGGTTTCGCCGTGACCCACCGCGATCCGGTCGAAGTGCTGGCCTCGAACTGCAGCTATGCGACATTCCTGCGCGGCAAGTTCTCCGACGAGGTCGATCGTGCCGAAATCGGGCGGCAGATGAAGGATCTGGTCGGGCGGCACATCCAGGGTCTGGTCGATTTCGACGCCAACCGCGCCGATGGCGTGGCGTGGCCCATATCGACTATGACCATGTCGTCGCCGATCCGGCTTCGGCGATGGTCGCGGTTACCAGGCGCTGGGGCTCGAGCTGACTCCCGCGGTTCGCCAGAGCATCGCCGGTGGCGCGCCGCGAACCCGCCCGGCAAGCGCGGCCAGCACGCCTACGATCTCGGCGACTATGGTCTGGATGCCGCGCGAAGTGGCGGAGGAATTCGCCTACTATACCGAGCGGTTCGACATCGGCGGGCAGGCCCGGATCATGAGCGCCGATCCGGGCTTCGCGGCTTGCTGGATCGGCTGGCGGGGGTTCATCGGCGGCTTTCCAGCCTTGCGGGAGAGGGCGATTACACCGCGGACGAATTTACCATGGCCATGCTTGGCGGATCATGGCGGGTTACCTCGCCCGGGTCTGTTCCGATCCGCGGCATCCTGCTTTCCTGCCGGGCGCGGGTTATCACCAGCGCATGGGCATGCCCAATCCCGATACCGCCTATCAGACCGCCGCCATCGACGGCGCGGGAACCTACCGGCTGACCGGCGATCTCGGCACTTCGCCGGACGTGTCGCTGATGCCTATGGGCGGTCCAACCGCGGCGGGTCTAAAGACCTATCCCGCCATCGATCTCGCAAGTTCGAACTCGACGCCGATGGCCGCATCGACCTTGTGCTTTCGCCCGAGCGGCCGGAGGGCCATTCCGGCCAGTGGTGCGAGGTCGCGCCCGACGTGCGCAGCCTGATGCTGCGCTCGGTTTCGGACGACTGGGGGCGGCACCGCGACCCGGTGCTCTCAATTACCCGGCTCGACAGCGCCATCCGCCGCCATCGCCCGGCGCCGGACGAGCTGGCCGCGAGCCTCGCCGGGCTTGTCCCGATGGTCGAAGGCTCGCTCGCGTTCGGCATGCGCAAGCTTTCCGGCCTGCGCGCCGGCGGATTTGTAAATTCCCTCACGACGGTCGATTACTCGGCGGGCGGCGGCCTGGCGGGCCAGTGGTATCACGAGGGCGTTTTCGAGGCGCCTGGCGGCGAGGCGCTGCTGGTGGAAGCCGACCTGAGCGGCGGCATGGACACACTGTCGCTGGCGCTGACCGACGCGCTGGGCTGCACGCTCGACTGGGCCAACGCCCAGACCAGCCTAAATCGCAAACAGGCGCAGATCGACAGCCGACGGCGTCTTGCGGTTCGTCGATATCGGGCGAGGATCCGGGCATCGCGAATTGGCTGGACACGATGGGGCACACGAGTCGGGGTGATGCAGTTCCGCTGGACCGGATGCGCCGTTGCTCCGGCGGTGACGTTCCGGTTGGTCAAGGCGGACAGCGTCATATCGAAGCTGCCGCCGGAAACGCGCCTGGTCACGCCCGCGGCGCGCGAGGCGATGCTGCACCAGCGCGCCGCCGGAGCTCAGCTGCGCATTTACTGGTAGGCCGGAAGAAACCGGCAAGACCGGTAGCAGATAGGGGTCACAACCGATTAAACCGCGCTATCGAGAATTCTAGACCATATCTGGGTTAGATATGCTGCACTCCACTCTAAGTTGCGAGGCCATGGCGCTGTCATAACTGGCTCCGATGGTTTTCGCCGCAGCTTGACCAGGCCGTTCGCTGCGAGCGGATCAGGGTCTGGCGCAGCCCTGCAGCACGTCTAGCGCCGCATTTGCCGTGCCATGACGCAATGCGGCGATTGCCTTCGTAGGCCGGGCCGCTATGGAATGGCCGCGAAGCCGGCCTCTGTCCAGACGAAAGCAGGTTTTTTAAGACGATGCGCAAACGGGTTCTGATAACTGGCGGCACCGGCTTTCTTGGTCGGCGTCTGGGTATGGCGATGAAAGACAGCCATGAGGTGTTCCTGGGCGCGCGCAACAACAAGCAGAACTACATGGCCGGGCAGTTGACCGGCTGCGCGGTGGTCCCGCTCGACATTACCAATATCGAGGCGGTGCGTGATGTGGTGAATGAAACCCGGCCCGATGTTGTGATCCACGCGGCGGCGACCAAATTCGTCGATCTTTCCGAAAAACAGCCGCTCGAATGTGTCGATGTCAACGTGTTGGGTTCGGAAAATGTCGCGCGGGTCTGTATCGACAAGGGCGTGGAAACCGTGATAGGCATTTCAACCGACAAGGCCGCCCCGCCGGTGCGCAACACCTATGCACTGACCAAGGCCCTGATGGAGCGGATGTTCTGTTCCCTGAACGGCAAATCCAGAACTAGATTTACCTGCGTGCGCTTCGGCAATCTCGCCTGGTCGACCGGATCGGTCCTGCCGATCTGGAAGAAGATGCACGACGAAACCGGGATGATTGGCACTACCGGCCCCGAGATGCGGCGGTTTTTTATCACCGTCGATGAAGCGGTCCACCTGATCCTGCAAGCCTATGCCAATATCGACGTGCTGCAGGGCCAGGTTGTGACCCGGCGAATGAAAGGCGTCCAGATCGGCGACATGCTGGAGCTGTACATTCGGGAAAAAGGCGGACGCTGGGAACGGATCGCCGGGAGGCCGGGAGAGCGCGACGACGAATATCTGGTGGGCGAAAGTGAGCGGCCCTATGCCAGCGAGCATGTGTTTGACGGAATCACGCACTATGCGATCGATTTCAACGCGCGCAATCCCGATCCGATAGTCGAGGAGCTGTCCTCCGCGTCCATGCCGCGGCTGAGCGAGGAGGAGATCCTTAAGATCGTGCTCAACCCGCCTCCGCCCGGAGAGTTGTGGTAAGCCGATGGCCGATCGCATCCGCCATGCGGTGATCATGGCCGCCGGGCGCGGGCAGCGGATGATGCCCGTTACCGAGCTGCTGCCCAAGGCAATGGCCCCCTTTGCCGAATCAACCCTGGTGGCGCGCGGGATTAGCAAATTGCGTCCAGAGATCGATCAAATCCACGTCACCGTTGGCTACAAGGGCGCGATGCTTGCCGCGCATCTGATCGAACACGAGGTGACCTCGATCCACAACACCGAGGGCAATCCCAATTCGTGGTGGCTGCACCACACCTTGCTCTCCAAGATCGACGAGCCGGTTTTCGTCCTGACCTGCGACAATGTCACCGATATCGACTTTGCCGAGTTGACCTCCGACTACTTCGCGCTCGGCGCACCACCGTGCATGCTGGTGCCGGTCGCGCCGGTGCCGGGCCTCGACGGCGATTTCATCTGGCACGAGGGTCAGGTGGTCACCCGCCTGACCCGGGACGAACCTGCACCGACCTATGCCTGCGGGATTCAGGTGCTCAACCCGGCACGGATTGCCGCGAGCACCCCGGCGGAAGGGGATTTCGGCGCGATCTGGGAGACGCTTATCGCTCGGCGAGAACTGATGGTAGCGCGTGTGCGGCCGAAGAAGTGGTATAGCGTCGATACGGTGGAGCATCTCGAGCGCGCCGCCGAGCGGATGGGCGGAACCTGACGTGCCGCAGGTCTCCGTCGTCCTCAATTGCTACAATCACGAACCTTATGTTGCCGAGGCCATCGAATCGGTGCTGGCGCAGACGTTTACCGATTTCGAGTTGTTCCTGATCGACAACGGCAGTACCGACAGCACCCGCGCGGTGCTCGAACGCTATGATGATCCACGGATCCGACGAATGTTTTTCGATGCTAACGAATCGCTCTCGAAGCGGCTCAATCAGGGCGTGGCTGCGGCGAGCGGTGAATTCGTCTGCGTGCTCTATTCCGACGACTGGATGCTGCCCGACAAGCTAGGGCGGCAGGTCGCGCAGTTCGCCGCGCTAGCTGCGGACTACGGTGTAATCTACGGTCCGGCGGAGGCGTACAACCAGCTAAGTGGCGCGCGCTGGCGGCACAGTTGCATGATTGTCGACGGTGCATTCATGCCTGCGATCCTGCGGCGCTATCGCGAAGGTTTTCCCGACATCAGTTCACCAATGTATCGCCGGGCCTGCTTCGCCGATTGTCCTTGGCACGAAGACCTGTTCAGCGACGGTGAAGCGATCCACATGCGGATCGGGCTCAAGTGGAAGTTCCGCTACGACCCGCAGCCGACCGTAGTGCTGCGCGATCACGGAGGCAACATGGGCAAGGCGATCCAGAAGAACCACGACATGCTGATGGTGATCTGTGATCGGCTGGCTACCGAACCGGACTTTCCATCTGCGTTCGCCGCCGATCTCGATGTCTTTCGCGCCGCCACCTGCCGGGGCAATGCCTGGGTCGCGCTGCGGATCGGCAGTCGGGACATGGCCTGGGTTCGCCGCCAGCTGGCCAAAGGTTTTAGCACGGCCCGGCTCGGCGCTGCACCCGCGCTGGCTTGGATCGGCATTGCTCGCTGCGTCCCGGCACCCTTGCGCGACCGGCTCAACGCGCTGGGGCGCAGGCTGACCGGGACGCGCGAAAACACATCGCTGGTAACCGACTACTGAACGACCAGCATAAAGCGTATCACGGGTCCACTCATCGCGGTGATCGGGCCGCGTCGCAATGGAAAACCCATAGCCTTCAAGCAGCGGCTGGCAATCGGCTCCGGGTGCGTAGCGCCGGATCGCCGCCGGGCCGGGCCGCCAAGAAATCGTGGCATGAGATCACCGTGTCGCGCACCTGACCGGAAATCCCGGCCATCCCGCGCAGCGCGTCGGCTTCTGCTCCTTCGATGTTCATCTTGACCAGCGCGACTTCGCCCAGACCAAGTTCAGCGACAAGGCGTCGAGTCGACGCAAGGGCACTTGCTGCGCTGCGCCAAGCTGGCGGTCGGCCTTAATCGAATGGGTCAGAAAATTGTCGCCGAGCGCGATCTCGATCGTTCCGTCTGCCGCACCGATCGCGACTGGCAGGGCGGTCACATTGGTGAGACCAGACCGCCGGATCGTCTCCTCAAGGCAGCCGAACACCCCCGGGTGCGCCTCGATCGCGATCACCCGACCGGTCGGGCCGACCAGCTGCGAAAACACGATCGCCTCTTCGCCCACGCCTGCGCCCACATCGATCACCAAATCGCCCGGCTGCGGTAGGTGGCCATAGCACCAATTGTCGAGCACCCAGGTGCGGTAGTCGGCATAAGGAGTGGTGTGGATCACCGGACTGACCACGATGCCTTCGCGCTGGGCATTGACCCAGCGGCCAGCCGCATCGACCGAGCAGAAGAGGCCCGGAATGCGGCGGGAATAGGCAAGGTTTACGCCTATTGCGACAAGGTTGCGCGCGCCAATCCGGTCAATCAGGGCAGCGATCCGGAAGAAGGCAGACATGCACAGGTTCCCAGTCAAGACGGTCGAGGCAGGCGCGCAAGGCCAGCCGCCAGCAAGCGGCGCGGCTCGTCTTCGCGCAGCGCGAGGATGAGCCAGACGATCCCGGCCAGAGCGCAAAAGCCGAGGCGGGTCAAGGCGATGGGGAGATGGTTTGCCAGCAGGCCGACCGCGAGGATCAAAACCAGCGCCAGCAGCACCAGGCGCCACGTTGCCGCTTCGAGTTTGAACCCGAATTGCGCCCGGCCCAGCACAAGCGCCAAGAGCAAACTGCCGGTGGTCGCTGCGGCGTAGGCTTGCGCAGCGCCCGCCACGCCGTTGAGTGGCACCAGTAACCAGGCGAGGCCGACGAACAAGCCAAACTGAAACAGGTAGGTGACGGTCAGCGAAATCAGCCGCCGCCGCGCCATCTGCAGCGCGAGCAGAGTATCGACCCCGATCCGCGCCAGCTCGGCCGGGACCATCAGCAGTAGCAGATTGGCCACGGGGGCAAACTCGCCACTCAGGATCAGCCAGACCACCCATTCGCCCAGCGCCATGATCCCGGCCATCACCAGCGGCAGCACCGCGAGGTAGAAGCGCAAGGTCGCGTTGACCTCGCGCACCATCACCGCATTGTCCGGTGCACGGGTCAGGCTGGGGAGGAAATAGGCGAGCGTGGTTGCGGTCACCGCTCCGAGATAGACGCTGGCGATCCGCCAGGCATTGGCGAAGTAGCCGTTGGCCTCGGGCCCAAACCGACCGATCAGCATCTGCGAGACCAGCAGTACCCCCAGGTTGATTAGCACAATCAACAGCAGCCCGCTCGCGCCGTAGCCCAGATTGCTGCGAACCAGACTCCAGTCGAACTGGCCCAGACGCGGACGCAGCAGGCCGGGGCCGAGTTTGCGACGGACGTACCATGCCTGGATCAGGAACAGGATCAGGTGCGTGGCTAGGAATCCGATTACCGCACCGGTCAGCCCTTGCCACACCACCAGCACGGCGAACACCGCTGCTCCGCCCAGATCGCCCGCGATCTGTGCATGAACCAGTGCGCGCACCTGCTGCCCTGCCGAAAGCAACGCGCGCCACAGCTGCGCCGAAACCCCGATCGGCGCGGCCAGCGTCAGCAGTGCGACCAACGGTGCATGCTTGCCCCCATCGTGGAGCAACCAGTCTGAGAGCGGCACGGCATACACTGCGCCCAGCAGCGCAAGCACAAGGGAGACTGCACCCAGCAGCAGGGTAAAGGTGGAAGTCAAGCGGCGCAGTCCGGCCTGATCGTCGCGCCCCAATGCCTCCGCGCCGTGCTGGGTGACTCCGATGAAAGTACCCAGCCCGCCAGCTACATTGACGATATTCCATAGCAGGCTGAGCTGGTTGAATATCCCCACCCCGGCAGGCCCGAGGAACAGCGCGGCAAGTTTGCCGCGCAGCAGCTGCGCCGCCATCGACACCGCCGAAGCTCCGGTCAGCGCGGCGAAGGCGCGGGCAAAGTTCATAGCGCGGCTGCGGTCAGCAACTCGGAATAACGGGCGATCTGGGCCGGTCCAGCCATGGCCATGGCCCGCGCGCGCAAGGCTGCGGTATCGTGTAGAAGGTCCCAGGCGGCGTCGATCGCAGCAGCCAGCGCGCTGGCATCGCCGCAGGGCACCAGCTGTCCGAACCGGCCGTGGTCGGTCAGTTCGGCCGGCCCGGTCGGGCAATCGGTACTGACCAGCCTGAAGTCCGGCATGCATTGCTTCGGCCAGGACCAGCGGAAAGCCTTCGTAGTCCGACGAGAGCACGAACATGTCAGCCGAAGCAAGGTAGGGCCATGGATCGAGATCGAAGCCGGGCATGACGACCCGGTCGGCTACGCCCAGCTCGTGCGCAAGGGCCTCCAGCTCGCCTCGCAGCGCGCCTTCGCCAATGATCATCAGCCTGGCTTTGGGCCGGGCGGTGGTCTGCGCAAAAGCACGCAGCAGCAGCGCCTGATTTTTCTGGCGCTTGAGCGAGCCGCAGTTGACGATCCGGCCTTCTGCCCCTTGCCGGCGCCGTCCCACAGCGCTTCCACCCGGGCATTGGTGGCTAGGGCTCCGGGCGGCTCGACCGGATTGGTAATAATTTCGAACGACGCCGCATTGAGCCCGCTGACCCGTGCTAGGTCGCTCGCCGCGTCAGCTGCGCACATCACCCGCACATCGGCCCGCGGGTAGAGCCACCGTGTCGTCCAGGCGAGCATGCGCAGCTGCAGGGGCGACTTCATATGCGGCGAGAGCGCCACTTGGTCGCTAACCATCAGCCGTGCCTTGGAACGGCGACAAGCCGTGCGCAAGCACGCCAATAACTGTCATCGGCCACATCTGTGCGTGAAGCGCATCGGGTCGTTCGCTGCGCAGATAACGGGCCAGCGGCAGCACGGTCGAACGGATCCGGGACATGGCGAGATCGAACACCCGAACTCGGGCGGGAGCAGTGGCATCAACGCTCCCTGCGCATTCATCACAATCAAGTCGACCGAATGGCCGCGCGCAACCAGGTCCTTGATCGAGGCGAGCATGACCCGTTCGGCCCCGCCTCCCCCCAGATCGGGAAGAAAGCAGGCGATGCGTTGCGGCGTAGTCATGTCGCGCGCTGGTGCCAGGCCCAGGCGCTGGCGATGATGCTGTCGAGCGAAGAGTGCTGCGGCTGCCAACCAAGCACGGCCCAGGCGCGCGCTGGATCTGCGACCAGAGCTGGCGGATCGCCCTCACGCCGTGGTCCAAAGCCATGCGGCACCGCCTTGCCGGTGACCCGCTCGATCGCCGCCATGATCTCGCTCACGCTCGCTCCCCGCCCCGTGCCGAGGTTGATCCGGTCTGAGCCGCCGCCGCCCAGCAAGTGGTCCAGCGACCGGACATGGGCATCGACCAGATCGGTGACGTGGATGTAATCGCGCACGCAGGTGCCGTCGGGCGTGGGATAGTCGGTGCCATAACACGCTTATCGTCGGCCCGGTCCCGGCGGCGGCATCGAGCGCCAGCGGGATCAGGTGCGTTTCAGGCTCGTGGCACTCGCCCAGTTCGCCGTCAGGATCGGCCCCGGCGGCATTGAAATAGCGCAAGGCGACCGAGCGCAGGCCATGCGAGCGTTCGAAATCTTCGAGGATGGCTTCGACCATCAGCTTGGAGCGGCCATACGGATTGATCGGCACCTGCGGTTCGCTCTCGGCAATCGGCACGTTCTGCGGAATACCGTAGGTCGCGCAGGTGCTTGAGAAGACCAGCGCCGAGACCCCGTGGGCCGTCGCCGCCTCGATCAGCTCGAGCGCCGCAGCCACGTTGTTGCGGTAATACTTGCCCGGATCGCTCATCGATTCGCCGACATAGGCAAAGGCCGCGAAGTGGATCACGGCGGCGGGCTGGTGCCGGGCGAACATTGCATCGAGCCAGGGCCGGTCGGCGAGGTCACCCTGCTCGAGCGGCCCCCATTTGACCGCTTCGGCATGGCCATAGACCAGATTGTCGAGCACCACCGGGGCATAGCCTGCTGCAGGCCAGCGCCTTGCAGCAGTGCGAACCGATATAGCCCGCACCCCCGGTGACGAGGATCGTCTGCCCCACGTTCAGAACCTCAGCTTGCCCTTGAAATAATCGATGGTCTGCTCAAGCCCTTGTTGCAGCGCGACGCCGGGTTCCCAACCGAGATGCTGGCGTGCGCGGGCGATATCGGGCTGGCGCTGGCGCGGATCGTCGGCGGGGAGCGGCAGCTGGACCAGTTCGGACTTCGCCCCGGTCATCGCGATGATTTTCTCGGCAAGCTCGCGGATGGTGAATTCGCCCGGATTGCCCAGATTGATCGGGCCAGTAATGTCAGCCGGGCTGTCCATCAGCGCCATGAACCCGCGGATCAGATCGTCGACATAGCAGAAGCTGCGGGTCTGCTGCCCGTCGCCGTAGATCGTGATCGGCTCGCCCTGGAGGGCCTGAACGATGAAATTGGAGACCACCCGCCCGTCCGAGGGGTGCATGCGCGGGCCATAAGTGTTGAAGATCCGCGCGACCTTGATCTCCATCCCGTGCTGGCGGTGATAATCGAAGAACAGCGTTTCGGCGCAGCGCTTGCCCTCATCATAGCACGAACGCGGGCCGATCGGATTGACGTTGCCCCAATAATCCTCGGTCTGCGGGTGGACCGAGGGATCGCCATAGACCTCGCTGGTCGAGGCCTGGAAAATCCGCGCGCCGGTGCGTTTGGCCAAGCCCAGCATGTTGATCGCGCCATGGACCGAAGTCTTGGTCGTCTGCACCGGATCGTGCTGATAATGCACTGGCAGGCCGGGCAGGCGAGGTTGAAGATCTGGTCGACCTCGACGAACAGCGGGAAGGTCACGTCGTGGCGGATGAATTCGAACCGCTCGTGATTCCAGACATGCGCGAGATTTTCACGGGTGCCGGTGAAGTAGTTATCGACGCACAGCACATCGTGCCCCGCATCGAGCAAGGCGATCGATCAGATGTGAGCCGAGAAATCCCGCGCCGCCGGTGACCAGAACCCGCTTGCGGCTGAATGTAAACGCGTCCCACGTCTTCGAAATTCCCTGCTTGTCGCGCCCCGTTGCAAGCGCCCGCACCCTCTTAGGGGCGAGGCCAATGGCAGGCCAGCGCAATTTGAACCCTGTTACCCCGAAAGCCGCGTGCCTCTCACGACTGCCGCCGGAGCGATCCCGTTATCGACCCAGCCAGCGAAATCGACCCTCGCCCCGGCATGCCGGAACATCTCCGCAACCGCAGCGATCCGCTGCGGCTGATCGTATTCGGGCGACATCATGTCGAAGCTGCCGGGGGCATAGGGCAGGGCGTAGAGGTTGCCAGGCAGACCTGGGGCCGCCTTTGCCCCAGCGCCGCGTTGTTGGGCCAGTTGGCCTCGATTGCCGATGAATAGTCGATGCTGTGGAGCACCGCCTGTGTCCTGTCGAGCCAATGCGCAGCAGAAGCGCCCAGCTCCCGAACCGACCTCGAGAACAATCGCCCCGGCGAGGCTTTCAGGGGGCCAGCTAGTTTCGGCGATCAACCGCTTGCTCCTGATCTCGGCGGGAAAACCCTCACCGTCGATCTGGGTCTTTTCGAACCTGGCATTCCATTGCTTGCCGAAGCCAGTACGCTGCAATTTTCGGGCAGACAAACCGCTGGATCAGCACTTCACCAACCGGCGAATGCGCCATCGACCAGCTGGTCGCACCTCGGCGTGTCAGCGGCGCGAGCGTGTGCGGATTGACGTATCGGGGGCCATGGCGCGACGCTCATGGCAGCGGATCGCGCGCGGCGCAATGGCAATCACCGCGTTAGACATTGCGCCGGCAGTTGTTCGCCTGGCGGGTGCATGGACTTAGCCGCGGCGATCTGCCTAGGGCGGGCTAGGCATGTGCGGCATCGCGGGCCTGATCAGCAGCAAAAACCCCGTTACAACCGAGCTCCTGCGGGCGATGACCGATCCGGATTCGTGCTCGCGCGGACCGGATTCGTCCGGCGAATGGATCGGTGCGGAGGGCCGGATCGGCTTCGGCCACCGCCGCCTGGCGATCATCGACCTGACCGAGGCGGGCGCGCAGCCGATGCACTCGCCCTGCGGGCGCTATACCGTCACCTACAACGGCGAAATCTACAATTTTCGCGAACTGCGCGCCGAACTGGAAGCGGCTGGCCAGGCGCCGGCCTGGCGCGGCCATTCGGACACCGAAGTAATGCTCGCGGCATTCACCGCCTGGGGTCTGCGCAAGGGGATCGCGAGACTTTCGGGCATGTTCGCGCTGGCGGTGTGGGACCATGCCGAACAGACCTTGACCCTGGCGCGCGACCGGTTCGGCGAAAAGCCGCTTTACTATGGCTGGACCGCGGCCGGCTTCGCCTTCGCCTCGACGCTCGGGCCGATCGCCGCGACCCCCGGCTTCGCCAACCCGGTCGATCCGCAGGCGGTCGCCTGCCTGATGGCGCGCGCCTATGTTCCCGCGCCGCTGTCGATCCACCAGCGCATGTTCAAGCTGCCGCCCGGGTGCCTGCTGACGGTGCCGCTAGCGGTCGCGGCCTGCATCCTAGTGAGCGGCCGCATCGGCGGTCGAGCGCTGGTTCGACTATGCCGATCAGGTCCTGGCCGGGGCCGCCGAGCCGATCACCGAAGCGGACGAGGCGCTCGAAGCGCTCGAGGCGGTGCTGACCAGGGCCGTTGGCAGCCAGCTGGTCGCCGACGTGCCGGTCGGCAATTTCCTTTCGGGCGGAATCGATTCCTCGCTGATCACGGCGATTGCCCAGAAATGCGTCGACCGCCCGCTCAAGACCTTCACCATCGGCTTCACCGAAGCCGGGTTTCGACGAGGCGGTGTACGCCAGGCAGGTCGCGCGGCGCTCGGGACCGATCACACCGAACTCTACGTCACCGCGGCGGATGCACAGGCGGTGATCCCTTCGCTGCCGGCGATGTACGACGAGCCCTTCGCCGATTCCTCGCAGATCCCAACCATCTCGTCTCCAAGCTCGCGCGCAGGCAGGTCACGGTCTCGCTCTCGGGCGACGGCGGCGACGAGCTGTTCGGTGGCTACAACCGCCATCTCCAGTTCCCGCGGCTGTGGCGGGCTATGCGCAAGGTGCCGGGGCCGTTGCGCCGCGCGGCGCTCGGCGCGGCCGGCGCCCTGCCGCCGGGCTTGTGGAACGGCCTGTCCGACCTCGCCCGCCGCCGCCGCTCGGCATGGTTCGGCGACAATGCCCGGCGCGGGCTGCGACTGATGGCGCGGGCGGACGATTTCGACGCGCTGTTCGACAGCTTCATGGATGACTGGGCGCAGGCCGGCAGCCCGGTGGCAGGCAGCCATGCCGTAATCCCGCGCCTGCGGCTCGACCCGAGTCTGGCGCATGCCGCTCGAAGTGCAGATGATGCACGCCGACGCGGTGACCTACCTGCCCGACGACATCCTCGCCAAAGTCGATCGCGCCGGAATGGCGGTGAGCCTTGAATCGCGCATCCCGTTCCTCGATCCGCGAAGTGACCGCGCTCGCTGCGCGGATCGCGCCCTCGCTCAAATTCGCGCGCGGCGGGGGCAAGGACATCCTCAAGCAGCTGCTCTATCGCTATGTCCCACGCGAACTGGTCGACCGGCCCAAGGCGGGCTTCGCGATACCGGTCGGGGTCTGGCTCAAGGGCCCGTTGCGTGACTGGGCGGAGGACTTGTTGTCCGAAAGAGCCCTGGCAGCGGAAGGCCTGTTCGATGCCGACGCGGTCCGCCAGCGCTGGCGGCGGCACCTTGCCGGCCAGGAGGACGCGACCCAGCCGCTGTGGTCGGTACTGATGTACCAGGCATGGCGTGCGCAGACCGGAAGCAGTATATCGACCGGACAGTTGTGACGCCGCAAAGGCCAGGCGGGGCTCTGGCGGATCTTGCTTCGAACGAAAGGTCGCGAATGCACGACACGAGCGGTGACCTGAATCCGGCGTTCGGTCTTGCACGCGTGAACGGGAGTTCCCGGCAGGCGCCGCTGGGGCGCGAATTGCAATGATCGTTTACTGGTTGCTGCTGCTGTTTCCGGCCACAATGGCGCTTGCCTATCCTCAGAATGTGCCACGCGACTGCACCCGGCCGGTGCAGCACATGGTATTGCTGTTGTTCGCCATGAGCTACGCTTTGGCCGGCGGCCTGCGCGACAGAGTGGGCGGAGATTGGTACAATTATGCGGATTTATTTAACTACATAAGACTTGGCAGTTTTTCCGAAGCCCTGTTTCGTACCGACCCCCTGTTCTGCGTCCTGAACTGGTTATCCGCGCAAATCGGAGGCGGCATCTACCTGGTTAATGGCATTTGCTGCTGGCTGCTGGGCTATGGCGCGATCTCGGCCGCCAAACGGCTGCGCGAGCCCTGGATGGCGATCGTCATCGCCGTGCCCTATCTGCTGATTGTCGTGGGGCTGGGCTATGTCCGCCAAGGTGCGGCGATCGGGCTGATTCTGAGCGCCATTGCCAGCCTGGATCGTGCGAGACCGTTGGGGATCATAGTCCCACTCGCGCTGGCAGCGGGATTTCACTCGACGGCAGTCCTCGCCTATCCATTGTTCGTGATCGCCATCGCGCAGCGCAATTGGTTTTTTTCGCTGGTTGTCGCCGCTGGCGGCATGTCGTTCTACCTGATCTTCCTGGCTCCGCGCATGGACTTCTTCGACGCCGGGTATTTCGGCCAGCAATACGATTCCAAGGGGGCGGGCGTACGGGTGCTCATGGGGGTTGTCCCGTCCCTCTGCCTGTTGTTGCTGTACCGCAGATTTGTCGCCGAACAGCAGGCACGAACCCTGTGGGCAGCGACGGCTCTGGCAAATCTGGTCGCCTTGGTTGGGCTGGGTATAAGTTCGTCATCGACAGTGGTCGATCGGATTGCCCTGTACTGTTCGATCATTCAGCTCACGGTCTATGGAGAATTTCGCGACATCTTCGCAATTTCACCCCGGAATGTGGCGATCGCCCGGCTGCCCATGATCGGGCTGGCGGTGCTGGTTCAGCTGGTATGGCTGGTCTTCGCGGTCCATGCGGACTCTTGGGTGCCTTACAAGTCGATCCTCCAGGCCTTCGGATGAAGAACCACAGAGGCCTGCGCGGGAAACTCGCCATTGCGACCGAAGGGTCACCGCCCGGCGCCGAAAAGGATGCGAAGTCCCTCTGGACGGCAATTCATTTGTATGGGACAGAATTGAATGCGCATTGCGGCAAGTGATCTATTCACAGGGTCATGTCCGAAGCAGAAGCTGGCACGTCCCTGGCCGGTTAATTGGGGGCGTGAACAGATATGACCATCTATTGGCTTCTCTTGCTGTTTCCGGCGATAATGGCGCTTGCATACCCCCTGGACAGTCAACGCTACGTCTCAAGAGCCTTTCAGCGCAACATGATGGCTTTGTTTGTTCCGATCTACACCCTGGTCGGTGGCCTGCGCTACCAGACGGGCGGAGATTGGGTGCCCTACCTCGAAATATATAATGACATCGCGGCTGGGTCCTTCATCGCCGCGCTAACCCGCATCGATCCGCTTTATGGCGCGGTCAATTGGGTGTCGGCGCAGATCGGGGGCGAGATATTCCTGACCAACGGCATTTGCTGCGCTATTCTGGGCTATGGCACCGTCGCCACCGCGAAGCGATTTCGCGAGCCTTGGATGGCGATCGTCATTGCCGTTCCTTATCTGCTGATCGTCGTAGGGCTTGGCTATGTCCGGCAAGGTGCGGCGATAGGATTCATCCTGCTCGCCTTGGCCAACCTCGATCGGGCACGGCCGTTACGGGCCATAATTCTCCTGGCCCTTGCAACCGGATTTCATTCGACCTCTGTGTTCATGCACCCGCTATTCGCTTTCGCCATCGCTCAGCACAACCGGCTGTACGCGATCCTCGGCACCGTGGCGGCCGGATTGCTCTATGTATATGTCTTCGCGCCCCGCCTCGACATATTCAGCGCCACCTACCTCGATGCGGGATACAATTCGGCGGGCGCCGGCATTCGGATCGCCATGGGAGTGATTCCCGCGATAGTCGTGCTGCTGTTTCGCAACAGAATGATTGCGGAACAGCAAGCTCGAACCACCTGGCTGCTGATCGCGCTGGTCAATCTGGCGGCGCTTGCCGCACTGGTCCTTAGCCCATCGTCGACGGCGGTGGATCGGATCGCGCTATATTTTTCGATAATCCAGCTTGCCGCCTATGGGCAGTTTTGCGACCTGGTCTCGGTCAGACCCAGAAATGTGATCATTGTCCGACTGGGGCTGATTGTCCTTGCCGCCCTGGTTCAGATGGTATGGCTGATCTTCGCGGACCATTCGGAATTCTGGGTTCCTTACCAATCCATCCTGCAGCCAATGATATCATGAGCGATGCTGGCAGGCCCGCGGTTCTGGCTTGTGCGAATCTCGCCTGGAATCTCGTCAATTTCCGCTTGGGCCTGCTGCACGCCCTGAACGAGGCGGGCTTCCAGGTCATAGCGGTTGCTCCGCCCGATCGCGCGATGCAGGATCGTCTCGAAGCAATTGGCTGCCGCTTCATCCCGATGCCGATCGACGCAATGGGGCTTTCACCGCTGCGCGACTTGAAAACCATCTTGGCGTTGCGGAAGATCATTCGCCAGACGCAGCCCGTCGCCTGGCTCAGCTGGACGATTAAACCCAACGTTTACGGATCGTTTCTGGCGGGATTGCATGGGATACCTGCCCTTCCCAACGTATCCGGTCTTGGTACGGCGTTCATCCGGCGCAGCCTTCTGACCGTATTGGCGAAGTTCCTCTATGCGGTGGCATTCAAGCGCGCGCGCACCGTATTCTTCCAGAATAGGGACGATTGCGAACTGTTCGCGGCGAGCGGTCTCGTCCGGCGCGCGCAGATTCGGCTGCTGCCGGGTTCGGGCATCGACCTGGCGCACTTCGATGTGCCCGCGGGCGGGCGGCCAGCGCGCCGCAATTTCCTGATGGTATCGCGGGTTGTCGCCGACAAGGGCGTCAGGGAGTTCGTCGCCGCGGCAAGGCTCATGCGCCAGAATTGGCCCGATGCGCGGTTTCGCCTTCTCGGCTTTCTCGATGTCGCTAACCGCACGGCCATTTCCGCGGACGAGGTACAGGCCTGGGTTCGCGATGGCATCATCGAATATTGCGATCCGGTCAGCGATGTCAGGCCTTTCCTTGCGGATGCGGACTTTGTGGTGTTGCCTTCCTACCGCGAGGGGCTTTCGCGGGTCCTTTTGGAAGCGGCGGCAATGGGCAGGCCGATCGTGGCCACGGACGTTCCCGGCTGCCGCGATATCGTGACAGACGGTGTCACCGGGTTCCTGTGCGCACCGCAAGATTCCTCAGCCCTGGCGGCTTCGCTCGATCGAGCGGCCAGAACCGAGGATCCGGAGTGGTTCGCCATGTCCAGCGCCGGACGGCACAGGGTCGAGGCGGAGTTTTCACAGAGGCGGGTAAACGATCTGTATTTCGAAGCCATGGAAGATGCTGGCGTTTTCGCAATCGAACAGCATCCTGAAAGCTGATATCAACCTGGACTGATCCTGACCCATAAGGATTGGTTCAGGATCACCGCAGGTTGGGTATTAAGCTTCGATCAGGATTCGGTTTGCCTCAAGGTCCTCTAGCAGGCGCCGGATGTCATCGCGGATCTCTTCCGGCCGGGCATCGTATTCCTCCGCTATTCGTTGGCAAATGGCGATCGGCTCGATCCCTGCCGTAAGCAGCTCCCAAATTCGCGTGCCGACGGCATCCAGCCCGTAGTAAGCGCCGGTTTCCAGATGGAGCAGCACGGTTTCGTCCCCCACCCGGCTTGCGATGGCCTGACCGGAAGGACGCAGGCTCTTGGAAAAAATGTCTGTCACAGGGGGCCGATCGAGTTTCACCTGGCTCTAACCGCCGCCAACCCGTTACGCTCGACAGAGGCTTCGACGCTCTGAACCTTGCCATCGGCCAGATGGACAACTCGATCGGCCATGGCGAAACTCGCCTGGCGGTGGGTGATGAGAATTACCGTTCTTCCAGCCAGGGCGGTCTCGCAAGCTGCGACAAAGGCGCTCTCGCCGTCGAGGTCGTACATCGAAGTGGCTTCATCCAGAATCAGGATCGGAGGCTGCTTGATCAGGGCGCGCGCAAGCGCGATCCTCTGACGTTGCCCCCCGGAGAGACGCAGCCCATGATCGCCGATCTCGGTCTCGAACGCTTGCGGCAACTCGCTGATGAAATCGTAGGCCTGGGCTAATCGCGCCGCCGCTTCGACATTGGCCTCGCTGGCGCCTTCGAGGCCGTAGGCGATGTTTTCGCGGATGGTTCCGTTGAACAGGTAGACATGTTGGGAGACCAAGCCGATTTGCCGCCTCAGGTCGCGCACATCGAGCGTAGCGATATTGCGCCCGTCAAGCAGGATTTCGCCCTGGTCCGGATCGTGGAAGCGCAGGAGAAGCTTGACGAGCGTGCTTTTTCCCGCACCATTTTGGCCGGTCAAGGCCACTACTTCGCCCGCGCGAACCGCAAAATCGAAGCCGCGAAGCGTCTGTTCTCGGCCGGGGTAGGCGAATGTCACCCCCTTGAATTCGATATCGCCCGTTGCCGCTTCCATCCGGCCTGAAGCGCCATATCCGGGCTCGGTCTGTTCGGTAAGCACCGACTGCAAGCGTGCCAGCGTGCCCCGCGCGCTCTGAACCTGGCCATAGACATGGGCAAGCGCACCTACCGGACGGGTCAGGAGCGCGGCGTAAAGCAGAAAGCCGAACAGCCCCTCCATTGTCATCTGACCGCTTTGCAAGCGCTGTCCGGCAAGGACGAGAAGCAGAACGGCGCCGCCCGCCGCGACCAGCCCGATCACAGGCTCAAGCGCTGCGTAGATGCGGCTTTCGCGAAGCGCCAGCTTGGTCGCCCGTTCGATCTGCCGGCCATAGCGGTCTGATTCGAATGCCTCGCGCGTGAAAGCCTTGATCGCCGGCAGCATCTCAAGGTTCTCCTCGGCGATCGCGACGGCTTCGGCTTCGGCCTGCTGCAGTTTGGCCGCAATCCCGCGCAACTGGCGTCCGACGAATTTGAGCGCCAGATAAAAGGCCGGCACCAGCAGGGGGACGAGCATCGCGAGCCGCATGTCGATCCGCGCCATCAAGGCCATCGCACCCAGTACGGTGAGCAGACGCGAAGGAACTTGGGTCAGCGTACCGGAGATGAATTGGCTGAGGCGGGCAATTTCCAGGGTCATGAGCGCCATGGTGTCGCCCTGCCGGTGGTTCTCATGGAAACCGATGGGCAGGCCTTGCAGATGATCGTACACGTGGGTGCGCAAGCGCGCGAACAGCCTGGCGGCGGTCGAACCATTGACATGGGCCACCGCGAAGTTGAGGAGCGCCATCACCGTCAGCGCCAGTACGACAAGCGCGGCCGGCACGCCCAGATCCCTGGCTTCCCGTGCGACGACTGTTGCGAGCAATTGCCCTGCCAGCCACGGAATAGCCAAGGTCACGAGTGAGCCGACCACGGTCAAAACACCTGCCAGCAGCAATCGGCGCCGAAACGGGGCCGCGAGGGCAAGCAAGGTGCGCAAGCCCGTCATGGTCAGCAAGGTCCCGGTCGCCGGCGCATCAAGTCCGCAAGACGCCGCAGGTATAGCCAGGCAATCGGGCGCCTGGTCATGGCTGGGTATTTCGCCCGCATGAATGCGCGCGAAGGCAATATCCGCTGTGTCAGGTAGGAAAGCGCGACCGCGAATCCGCGCTTCGCCCGAAGATCTCGCCAGTTCCTGGCAAGCTGACCCGAATCGAGGAGATAGGCGCTCGCCGGCTGCCGCCCGGGCGCGGTATCGAGCGCCGCGATGACCCAGTCGGGAATGCGCGTGGTCAGTCGCCGATGCGCCAAATCCAGTCCGCCGAGGCAGACCCGGGCGACGCCCCTGGACCGGGCCATTTCGCAAAGTGCGGACCATTCGGTATCGTTCATGGCCCGCGCAAGCTTGTCGATATCCTGGATCCAGATCAACCGGTCGCCGCCGTAGTAGACGCAGCCGCCGGAAAAGAAGGGCGCGGTGATATGGCCTGCCCGGTGCAGCAACGCATGAACCAGCATGGTAACGCGGTCCATCGCCCGGGCTGCCTCGCACAAGCGCGGCAGCGGCATTGACGACGCCATGCATTCGGCGGTGTCGAGGACGCCCGCGAGAGCCGGTGAATTCATCGCTTGCCAATGCAGGTCGATATGGTGCGCGACGCCCTCGAGAGTTTCGAAGCGCCAGACTTCCTGCAACTGGAACTCGTCGTTGTCCGACGCGGAGGCGGCGCTGCGCACATATCCCAGACCAGTCAAGATCTCGCGTGCATCGGCCAGGTCGCCGGTTTCGACGAGCAGATCGGTGTCGCCGCGGGCGCGACAGGCTGGCCGCTCGTAGAGGTCATAGGCGATTGCCGTGCCCTTGAGGACGATCACCCGGACGCCGCGATCCGAAAATGCGGTCAGCAGATCGCAAAGCACCAGCCGGTGGCGCATCTCCCACACCGCCCTGTGGATGGCTTCTTGCTTGAATGATTGAAGAACCGGTTCGGGCCAGGGCAACAGCGCCGGATCGGCCTCGACCAGAAGGCCCGCCACGCCGTGGTAGACTACCCGCTCAATGACGGCGGCTTGCGAACGCGGGTCGTTCCAGACTGCCGGCCATTCGGTCCCTTCGCCACGAAGCGCGGCGGCGACCAGCCGATCGATACGCTCGTCGAAATCCGGCTGAACTGTCACGGCGTCCATGGTTGTTGCGGTAGTCTCGTCAAAATGCCGCCCGGACGCGCAGTTTGCAACAGCGCCGGCGCCGGCAGCGGACCCTGAACTTTGCTTGCGCGCCGATGTTAGGCCACAGCATCAGCCGGATCAAGCGGCGATGACAAGAAAACGGCGGCGCAAATTGCGCCGCCGGGCAGTCAACAAACGGTATAGAAACAAATGCGTCGAAGCCCGCGAGACCGCCGCGCGGCTACCGGAGCGTTGAAAAACGGTCCGGCAACTCACCCAGCGCGAGCGGATCGATGCGCAGTCCGGTTAAGGGCTGGAAGGTGTGTCGTCGCCGCCCGATACCACAGCAACAACGATACCAGCTACCGCGGCCACGCCAGCGATGATGTAGCCGATGCCCAAACCGCCACCGCCGTCATCGCCGCCACCCGCGGCGTTGTTGCACCTGGCCCAATTGCCCGAGGCATCCTGCCGCCAATCGCCGTCCATGCCTGGCCTGGAAACGCAACCCGAGGCGCCTTGCGCGCCAGCCAGGGACAGCTTCTGGGCGGCGCCCGGGCGTGCCTTTGCGCTGGCGGGCATCGCCGCCATCGTCATCGACAGTGCGGCAATGCCGCTAAGTAGTACTCGTGAAGCTTTCATCGGGGGGTCTCCGCAAATCAACAAGTTTGCAATACGGCCAAACTGTTAAGAGTCAACCAAGAAGTCGGGGATTGTCGCAATTTTGCGGCGGTTCGTCGTCTTATACCACATCCCGATGATCCTGACCCATGCCGCCAGCAGCTGGGCCAGTCAGGCCCGCGCGGTTTCGTCGGCGACATAGGTCTCGATCGAGCGGGTGAACGCCCGGTCCGCCTCGGTTTCGCAGGCATAGGCCTGTTCCGCCATGGCTCGGGAGCGGGCGGCGTATTCGGCCTGCTCGGGCCCCATGCCTTCAGCGAGCCGCTCCAGCCGCTCCACTTCGCACCACGGCGAAAACGTCTCGAACGGCAGCGTCAGCGCGTGCTTGCCGGCATAGGCGAAGGCCATGAGCAGGCCTTCGTCCTCACCCACATACTCGAACCGGCGGATGGCGCCGGGCGGGATCGAGACCATGTCGAATGGCTGGAGATCGACATGCTCTTCGGCTTCGGGATCGTTCCAGAATATCCGCCAGACGCCGCGCATGGCGACGAAATTCTCGTAGCTGAAGCGGTGGACGTGCCAGCTCGCCCCTTCGCCCTTGCGCGCGGTGACATAAACCGCGCCGAAATTGGGCACGCCCGAGGATACCGCGCCGCTGTCCCAGAAATTGCGTTCGCCGCCGCCGATAGGTGACGTCAGCCCATAGACTGTCTGCGAGATCGCCCGCTTGCGGGTCTCGTCCGAATAGCCGCCGGTCTCCCCGGCATGATCGTGAATTGGCTTGAGATCGGCGAAACGGACAAGCCGCTTGCCGATATCCGCCTGACTGTATCTCAGAATCTCCATCGCCTCTCTCCTCGCCCAGCGGCGAGGAGAGTATACGAGGTGGCGGCGATTTCCAGTGCGCGCTTATTGCGTGCCTTCGGCGTACCAGGTCTTGAATTCGTCGTACTTGGGCATTTCCTCCGAATTCGCCACCGGATCGATGTTGACATGAATCACGCCAACTTTGCCGCTGGCATAGGCGCGGGCGATCGCCGGGCCGATGTCCTCGGCCTTTTCGACGAATTCGCCGTGGCAGCCGAAGCCCTCGGCGATCTTGTCCATGCGCACGGTCTTCGACCAGTGGACGCCCGGTTGCGGACCCTGCTTGCCGAAGGTGCGCTTGTAGACGCCGACTTCGAGGCCCCACTGGTAATCGACCCCGACGACGCAGACCAAGGGCAGGTTCTTGCGGACCGCGGTTTCCAGCTCGGCGATGTGGAACAGGAACGAGCTGTCCGAAGTCACCAGCATGCCCGGCCGCTGCTTGCCGGTCGCCGCCTTGTCGGCGACCATCGCGCCGATGATGTAGGGCAGGCCGGTGCCGATGTGGCCGTAGTTCTGGTTCCAGATCACGTCGCGCGGCTTGCACATGTTGTAGGTCCAGCCGAAGATCACCGAGGCGCCGCCGTCGCGGCCCATGATGCCGTCGGCGGGGAAAGCCTTGGTCGCCTCGACAATGAAGCGCGAGGTGTGGATCGGACCGTTGCTGCCGTCGCTCTTGGTCAGCACTTCGGCCTGGAGATCCTTCGCCTGCTGCTTGTCCTGATCGATGTACTTCTGGAGATTGGCCGAAGGCGCGCGCTTCTCGCCGCCGAGCGCCCGCACCAGCTGCGGCACCACGCCGCGCAGATCGCCGACCAGCGGCACGTCATAGGGCCGGTTGACGCCGATCGCGGTCGGATCCTGGTTGACGTAAATCCACTTGCGGTTGGCCTCGTTCGCCACCCAGTGCCGCCAGCGTCCGTAGTGCGACGGTTCGCCAAGCTCGGTGCCGAGGGCGACGGCGAGGTCGCTCTCGACCACCGCGTCGATCGAGCAGTCCGAGAAGCCATAGGGGAACGTGCGCTCCTCCAGCCCCGGAATGAAGCTGGTGCCGCCCGAGGTCTGGATCACCGGGCAGTTCATCAGGTCGGCCAATTCCTTGACCGAGGCGCCCGTGCGCGAGGTGTGGACGCCGTGGCCGACCAGCAGCACCGGGTTCTTGGCCGCCTTGATCAGCCTGGCCGCCTCGGCGATCATGTCGGCGTCGCCGCCCTGGTTGACCAGGCGGTACTTCGATGGCGGCATCGGCGGAACTTCGCCGGGGATTTCCTCCATGATCACATGCGAGGGATATTCGATGAACACCGGGCCGGGCGTGCCCGACATCGCCTTGCGCACCGCCTCGCGGACCACTTCGTCGGTCTGGTCGGCATATTCGATCGAGCTGTAGAACTTGACCGAGCCGCGGATCAGCGGTTCGTGGGTGACGAACTGGATGCGGCCGCGCCGCACGCGGCGCTCGGTGATGCGGGCGCGCTGGCCGCCGAAGAAGATCACCGGCGAATTTTCGACCAGGCAGCACTGGATCGCCGGCATCAGGTTGGCGAGGCCCGGCCCAAGCGTGCCGATGGCGACGGCGGGCTTGCCGGTGATGCGGCTGGCCGCTTCGGCCATGAAGCCGCCGGCCGCCTCGTGGTGCGGCGAAACAACGTCCCAGCCGCGCGATTCGGCTTCGAGGAACAGGTGGACGAAGTTCGGATCGGGAATGCCGAAGATGGTGTTGATCCCTTCGGCTTCGAGCAGCTGCAGGATGCGCTCGTAGACCGGTACGCCGGTGGTAGTGGCGGGCTGGGCTTGCGGTTTGTCGTCGTACATTTTCGGGCCTTTCCTGAAACAGCGATTCCTCTCGGTTGGCCGCGCTTTGCCGGGAATCGGCGGCGCGGGCAATCGGAAAAGGGGAATGCCGGGGCATTCTGCGGGCGATGGCGGCGGTTTGGTTTGGTTCACGCGTTGGCCGCAAGGGGGAATGCGCGGGCCGGAGCAGCTTGCGGCTTTTCACGCGGCGCTTCTGGCATGCAAGGTCGAAGGGCGGCGCCAGTGGAAGAGGAAGTGCGATGGGTGCATTCCGTCCCGCAAACGCTGCGACGATCGGCTATGCCGGAAGCGGCATTATCGACCAGAAAGCGAGAGCTGGACTGAGGTTACGAAATAGTTGCACCCTAGAACATGATAAGTTAGATTTAATGCCGTTCATGTTGAGATCGAGTCGAACTCTAGTTGTTATCTAGGTAACTTGTTGAATTGTAAATAAGAATTAATTAATTCGTAACCCGAAGCAGGCAGGAGAGTGGCAATGGCTAAGCCCGGCGGCGGAACTGGCGGTGGTGGGAGTGGAACCGCCATACGGGGAACGACTGGCCCTGACCTTTGGGATATCTACCAAATTACCAACGGCATTCTTGCGAACTTCCTCAAGATTACGTGGGATGGCCGCGGAGGTAGCGATACCTTCGATTTCAGTGGTTTCAGCACAGGCATGTTCGTCGCCATGCCAGGCTCTATCGAGTCCCGTGTGTCGATTGAACAGGGCCTGATTGGCACACCCTGGAGCATGTTGGGTTCGAGCACCATCCAAGGCGTGGTGTCGAATACGTTCAAGAATGTCGAGAACGTCATTGGCGGTTCTGGAAATGACATACTCTGGGGCGGCGGTCCTCAAGCCGGCAGTTACGTCAATGGTGGAGCTGGGAACGACTGGGTGTCCACCGGATCCAACACCGATGCCACTGTCCTGGACATTGGGGTCGGAGGCGACGGCGAGGACTGGGTTGACGTATTCGGAGGAATTGCGGTTGGCGGAGATTGGGATCGCGATTTCAATAATCTTCCGACGAGGATTGGCGAACCGGGATACATTTACGACCGATAACGGGGCCATTCTCGACTTCGAAGTTGAATTTGACCGGCTTATGTTGATTGCCAACAACAGTGACATCGCTGCTATTCAGGAAAAGGTTTGGGTCGAATACGATTGGCTTGCGCCCAACGGCAGGACCTATGATTCCGTTGCGCTATATGTCCTCGACAAGCCGATCATACTTGTGGGAGTAACGCTTGCGCAAGCGGCTGATATAGAACTGGCCTTCAGGGTATCTGGCGATTCGAACCCTCTGAATAATTTTGGGGGTCCCGGAGATGATGTGATCGGTGCAACCAGCATCGCGGAGACTTTCAAATTTGAGGTCGGGGGCGGGAACGACACGATCGTTTACAATCCCAACCGTCCGACCCTGACCTTCGACCCGTTGTCCGACAAACTCGACTTTCCTCCCGAGTGGGGATCGGCGCCTTACAACTGGCAATCCATCCCTGATATCAACGGCATGCCCGCGATCAGATTTCAAATCGGCGATGATTCCGTAACGATACTTGGCGCAGACTTGCAGATCGTCAACCAACTCATGATCGTGTGAAGCCTGAAGTCATCCGTCCAAAAAGGTGCGCGCGCCGACAGCGGCGCCTGCGGTTTTGTTAACCATGTCCGCCTAGAACGCGCTCATGTTCCATGGCGGCAATATCCTCACCCAGGTGGAGTGGGCTTCGGAGGCTTACTGGCGCGAATTCGCGCCCGGCCTGCATGTCGCGGACATGGACTTCCTCAACCGCTTCAGCCCGTTCGGCACCGAGCCGGCAACCGCGCGCGAGCTGCGCCGCCTGGTACGCAAGGAAGGCTACTTCCAGCTGCCGCCCGCCGACTGGCCGCTACCGCTGGACACCATGGCGCGGGCTGTCGCCGCGCTTGACCGGGGCGGGATTCCGGCGCCCTTTGCTTTCGTCTACGACGAGTTCTGGGCCGCCGCGGTGCTGGTGCACGATATCGTCGAAGCCATACTCGGCCCGGGCTTCATGCGGCTGCCGGACTTCTGGGCCTGGCATGTCGATCCCGCCCGCGGCGACGCCGGCTGGACGCCGCATCGCGACAAGGGCCGCCGCGCGTTGCGGCTGGACGGTTCGCCAAAATCGCTCACGGTGTGGTTGCCGCTCACGCAGAGCACGCCGCTCAACGGCTGCATCTATGTCGTACCCGCCGATCGCGACCCGACTTACGACACGCCGGAGGAGCGCGACCACCGCATCGACTATCCCGATATCCGTGCGCTACCCGCCGAACCGGGCGCGATCTTGGGGTGGAACCAGGCCGTGCTCCACTGGGGATCGCGCACCGCCGACCGCGACGCACCGCCGAGAATCTCCCTGGCTTTCGAGTTCCAGGCCGGCGACGTCCCGCCGTTTAACCAGCCGCTGATGCGTCCGCGCGACCTGCCGGTGTTCGGCGCACGGCTGAAGCTGATCGCCAAGCAGATCCTGCAATACCGGCACATGTACCCGCTCGATCCGACTATGGAAGCCGTGGCGGAGCGGCTGGCGCCCTGACGCCGGAAATCAGGCGCGGTCGCACTCGACGATCGCGCCGTGCAGTTCGTAGCCGTTGATGTCCTCGATCCAGCCGAGCTCGGGCGGCTTGGCGAGGCGAATGCCGGGCATGCGCAGCAGCGCGTCGATGAACACGCGGGTCTCGTGCATGGCCACCTGGGCGCCGGGGCAGCGATGCGGGCCGTCGGCGAAACTCAGCCAGTTGCTTGGCATCTTCTGGCGTTTCGATCGTTCCGCATCAATGGCATGCGGACATGCGCCGGTCGCTGCCGGATCGAGGTTGATGTTGCGGATATCGATCAGGAATTTCTCGCCCGCCTTTACCTCGCGTCCATCTGACGTAATCAGGTCTTCATCGGCGCGGCGGTAGACATAGGCGGCGACCGGATCGATGCGCAGGATTTCGTCGAGAATGGCGAACTGGACTTCCTCGCCGCCTTCGAGGAACTGCCGGCGCAGCGCGTCGTTTTCCAGCAGGTGCCAAGCGACCATGACGATGAATTCGCGCGTGGTGATCATCCCCGCGGTGGCATAGGTCATGCACTCGATCAGCACTTCCTGATCCGAATAGCCAGCGCGCACCAGGTAGGAAATGACATCGTCCTCATCGTGCGTCTGGCGGTGGCGGATCGCCGGCTTCACATCGCGGCGGAAGAACCAAAGCGTGCGCGCGACGTCCTCCAGCGCGCCCAGCTTGCCGAGCAGGCCGGGCCGCTTGCGCTTGCCGCTGGCGCGAAACTTCTTGCGTAACCGCGAGGACATCTCATCGGCATCGGTGTTGGTCAGCCCGACGATCTCGGCGGCAACGTCGCAGGCAAGGCGCAGGCTCATCACATCGAGCTGGCCGCGCCCGCTGCGGCGCAGGGTGGTCATCAGCTCGGCGGTGGTCTTGTCCATCACCTTGCGGTGCCGGTCGTTGATCGCCTTGGGGGTGAAGTAACGCGCAATCTGTGTGCGGCGCTGCTTGTGCAGTTCGCCGTCGAGGAAGATCACCGGAACCTTGCTCGGCTCCTTGTCCTTGAAATAGTCCGTCTCCATCCCCTGGCGGACGGCGGAGCTGCGCATGATGTCACGGGCGAAATCGAAGCCGCGGACCGGCGCGAAGCCCGCATCGGGTCTGGCCTGGGCTTCGGCGATGGCCGCGCTCTTGCGGTCGTCGCGGGCGGGATCGATCGGGCAGGTTACGGTCTGGGTCATGGGCTCGCTTCTCGGTTATGAGCCACGCTGTATCGTAAGAACCCAGGAACTTCCAGTTGGCAATTTTACATTCACCCGAACTTGCCTATGGCGCAGCGATGCATCGCCGCAGCCGCACCCCCGCCATACGTAGCACCGTCGCCCTGCTGGCCGTGCTGACCTCGCCTGGCGTGGTCAGGGCGGAAGAAGCAGAAGGGGAGACAATCATTGTCACCGGGCGCGGGCTCAGCGACACGCCGGCGACACCGGCCTACAACGTTCAGGAGATTTCCCGCGACAGGCTCGCATTCTCGGCCTCCGGCCGGATCGAGGATGTGCTGTCCTCCGCCGCCGGGTTCCAGCAGTTCCGCCGCTCGGACAGCCGCTCGTCCAACCCTTCCGCCCAGGGCGTGACCCTGCGCGCGCTCGGCGGCAACGCCACCAGCCGCTCGCTGGTGCTGCTCGACGGCGTGCCGATGGCCGATCCGATGTTCGGTTATATCCCGCTTCAGCGCCATCGCGCCCGAGCGGCTGGCCTCGGTGCGGGTGACGCGCGGCGGCGGCTCTGGCGCGTTCGGCGCCGGGGCGGTGGCCGGCGCCATCGAGATGACCAGCGCGGGGGCCGATGCCATGGGCCTGCTCGCCGCCTCGGCGCTGGCCGGCGACCGCGGCGAGACCGAACTATCCGGAACGCTCTCTCCCAGGCTAGGTGACGGCTTCGCCCAGCTTTCCGGCCGCTGGGACCGGGGCAAGGGCTTCTGGACCACGCCCGCCGCGCAGCGCGTGCCGGCCAGCGTCAGGGCGCGCTACGATAGCTGGTCGGCCTCGCTCCGCTTGGTCCAGCCCCTGGGCGAGGCCATCGAACTCCAGGCGCGCGGTCTTGCTTTCGAGGACCGCCGAACCCTGCGCTTCGCCGGGGCGGATACGGGTTCCGAAGGGCAGGACGCAAGCCTGCGGCTGGTCGCGCGAGGGACCTGGCAGGCCGATGTGCTCGCCTATGTCCAGAAGCGCGATTTCTCGAATATCGTCATCAGTTCGACCAATTTCCGCAAGACCCTCGACCAGCGCCGCACACCCTCGACCGGCTGGGGCGGCAAGGTCGAATTGCGCCCGCCGCTGGGCGATTCCCATGTGCTGCGGCTGGGCGCGGACCTGCGGATCGCTGACGGCCATCTCGAAGAGGACGCCTACAGCACCGTCACCAGCCTCGTCACCGCCCGGAGACAGGCGGGCGGACGCAACAGCGATATCGGTTTCTTTGTTGAAGACGACTGGACACTTGGACCGCTTGTGCTGACCGCGGGCCTGCGCGCCGATCGCTGGACCGTGCGCGACGGCTTCTTCACCGAGGCCAATGCGGCGGGCCTGGTCACCACCGATAGCCGCTTCGCCAATCGTTCGGGCTGGGACACCAGCCTGCGCGGCGGTGCGGTCTGGCGGGCGGGGGGCGGGCTTTCGCTGCGCGGCGCGGTTTACAACGGCCTCAGGCTGCCGACGCTCAATGAGCTTTACCGGCCGTTCACAGTGTTCCCGGTGACGACGCGGGCCAATGCCGCGCTGCGCAACGAGGAGCTGCTCGGTTTCGAAGGCGGAATCGATTTCAAGCCGTCCGACGCTGTCGGCCTGTCGATCACCGGCTTCGACAATCGGGTGAAGCACGCGGTCGCCAACGTCACCATCGGCACGAATTTGCGCGAGCGGCGCAATGTCGATGCGGTGCATGCGAGCGGGGTGGAGCTGTCCGCCGCCCTGCGCTTCGGCCAGTTCGGCTTCGACGGTTCGCTTGCCCTTACCGATGCCGAAGTCGAGGCCAGCGGCGCGTCCATAGCGCTCGACGGCAAACGCCCGGCGCAGACGCCCAGGATCGCCGCCAGCGGCACGCTGTCGTGGAAGCCGCGCGAAAACTGGCTACTGGCCATGACCTTGCGCCACACCGGTATGCAGTTCGAGGACGATCTCGAGAGCGACCGGCTGCCCGCCGCGACTACGCTCGACGCCTATGCCGAAGTGCCGCTCGCCGGGCCGTTCAGCCTGGTCCTGCGCGGGGAAAACCTCACCGACACCGAAGTGGTCACCCGTAATCAGGCCGGTTCGATCGATCTCGGCGCGCCGCGCACCCTGTGGGCCGGGGTGAAGGTGAGGCTTGGCCACTGACGCCAGGCTGGCATAAGGTGACGGCAAGGAGACGGCCCATGCACCGCAACTTGGATTGCAGCGACGCGGAATGGCAGGCGCGGCAGGATCTCGCCGCATGCTATCGCATCTTCGACCTGCTCGGCTGGTCGGAATCGATCTACAACCACATCTCGCTCAGGGTGCCGGGCGAGGACAATGCCTTCCTGATCAACCCCTACGGCCTGCTCTATTCCGAAGTCTGCGCCTCGAACCTGGTCAAGATCGACATCGACGGCAACAAGCTCGACGGTAGCGAATACCCGGTCAACCTCGCCGGCTTTGTCCAGCACAGCTACTTCCACCGCCACCTCGATTGGGCCCACGCGATCTGCCACACCCATACTACCGCCGCCATGGCGGTGTGCAGCACCGAGGGTGGCTTGCAGCCGACCAATTTCTACGCCTGCACACTCGTCGGCCGGGTGAGCTATCACGATTTCGAAGGCGTCACCGTCCGCCCCGAGGAGGGCGAGCGGCTGCTGGCCAATCTGGGCGACAAGCAGGTGCTGATGCTCAGGAACCACGGGCCCGTGGTGATGGGCGAGACGATTTTCGAGATGTTCCACACCCATTGGGGCCTGCAGCGCGCCTGCGAGATCCAGGTGGCGACCCATGCGATGGGCAAGCCCGTCGTTGTCAGCGACGATGTCATCGCAGTCCACCAGCGCGACATCCACATGACCCGCGCGCCGGGCGGCCGCGGCTGGTCCGATTTCCAGGCTTGGACGAGGCAGGTCGACAAAATCGACCGCGGCTGGCGGGACTGACAACCCATGCCCCGCCTCACCGTCAACCGCCAGCCGGTCGAATACCGCATGGACCCGCAGACCCCGCTGCTCTGGGCGCTGCGCGATGCTTCGAACCTTACCGGCACCAAGTATGGTTGCGGCGCGGGCGATTGCGGGGCCTGCATGGTGCTGGTCGATGGCGAGGCGCTGCGCAGCTGCACGCTTTCGCTGGCCGAAGCGGAGGGGCGCTATGTCGTCACTATCGAGGGCCTGTCGCAGGGCGGTTCGCATCCGGTGCAGCAGGCCATGGTCGCCGAACAGGCGATCCAGTGCGGCTTTTGCACGCCCGGAATCGTCATGAGCGCCGCGGCGCTGCTGTCGCGCAACGCCAATCCAAGCGAGGCCGAGATCAAGGCCGGTATTCCCAACCTCTGCCGCTGCGGCGTTTACACCCGGCTGGTCCGCGCGGTGCAGCAGGCGGGGGCGGCGATGCGCAACGCACAGGGCACCGGCGCAGTGCCGGAAGCGGCAATACCGGCCGAGGATGCGGCAACCACGGAGTCGGTCGCGCCGGTGCTCTGAAAGCTCAGAACTTCGCCCGCACGGTAAACCGCGCGTTGAGCGGCGCGCCGGGCGAAATGTTGTTATTGTTGTGCGCGTCGGAGAAATAGGCCTTGTCGAACAGGTTCTCGACATTGACCTGCATGTCGATGGTGTCGCTGGCCTTGAAGTACAGCGCCGCGTCGACCCGGGTGAAGCCGGGCAGGCGCGTGGTCGTGGGCGAAGTGCGGTTCGCGGCGAACTGGCTCGCCTGGTGGATCAGGCCAAGCCCCAGGCCGAATGCGCGGCTGAAATTGTAGCGGTTCCACAGCGCCAGCTGGTGCTCGGGCACTTGCGCAAGGCGCACCGAATCGTCGCCGCGCAGTTTGGCGCTCTGATAGGTGTAGCCCCAGCTGACTTGCCATTGCGGCAGCAGCTGGCCGTTCAGCGCCAGTTCGACGCCCCGGGTCCGGGTCTGGCCGACGTTGATCGTGTTGAGCACATTGCCTGGCTCCGGCGTGGTCGCATTGGTGCGGTCCAGCTGGAACAGGGCCAGGCTGACGTTCAGGCTGGGCCTGATGTCCCACTTCGCACCGATCTCGTAATTGGTGAACTTCTCGGGCGCGAGGTTTTCCTGGGTGGGAGTGAGCGTGACGAACTGGTCGCCCGATCGCGGCAGGAACGACTGACTGTAGCTCGCGTAGATCGAGGCGTTCTCTTGCGGCTTGTAGATCAGGCCGAGCCGCGGCGAAACCTTGTTATCGGTGCGGGTAAAGGGACGGTCGGTAGCCGGGATGAAATCGGTGCCGTCGATGCTGAAATGGTCATAGCGGATGCCGGTGACCAGATCGAAATGGTCGCCAAGGCCGATCTGGTCCTGCACATAGGCCGAGAAAAACCGGACCTGCGACTTTGTGTCTCGCGACGGGGTAGTGAAGGTCACCTGCGGGAACACGCGCGTGGCCAGATCGAATATGTTGCCGGGTGTGAAAACCCGATTGTAGCGCTGGTTGGCGGTTTTCTGGTCGCCGTATTCCAGACCCAGCAGGACCTTGTGCTCGATCCCCCCGGTCTTGACGTCCCACAGCAGATTGGCCTGCGCCATCAGGTTCTTGCGCTTGGTCGGGTCGGAATAGGCGTCGAGCGCGACCGTTCCGGCCGGACCGCTCGCGGCGCCATTGGCGAAGGCGTTGATGTAGACTTTGTCGTAGTCGCCATAGAGCACGGTCGAGAACAGCTTGAGGTTGTCGGCAAGCTGGCCGTCGAGCCGCGCCTTCAGGATATGCGCTTCCAGTTTCGTACGGTTGACGCCGGGAATGCCGAAGAATTGCTTGTCGAAGCCGGGCAGGGGCGCATTGGGCTGGCCGGGTGCGGTTGCGATCGATGGGACACCGCGATCGGCGACGCGGTCGTCGTGCGAATATTCGTAGGACAGGCCTGCGCTCCAGCCCTCGCCCAGCTTGGCGGCGATGTAGGGATTCACCGCATAGCGTTCGCCGTCGTAGAAGAGGCGGTGATTGTCGAACTGCTCGTAGATCGCGTTGACCCGCAGCGCCGCGCCTTCGCCCAGCGGCGCATTGACGTCGCCCGAAATGTCCCAGGCGCCGAACGTGTTGGCGCTGGCCCGGGCGATGGCGAACAGACCGCCTTCATCGGGCGTCTTCTGCACCCGGTTGACAATGCCGCCGCCGCCGCCACGGCCGAAGATCAGCGCGTAGGGGCCCTTCAGTATCTCGACCCGCTCGATGTTGTAGAGTCCGCGGTAGTACTGCACGTCGTCGCGCACGCCATCGAGGAAGAAATCGGCGGTGGTGTTCTGGCCGCGCAGGGTGATCTGGTCGCGGTTGCCCTCGCCCTGGCCGATAGTGACGCCTGGGATGTAGCGCAGGACATCGGCGATCGAATGGCTGGCCTGGTCTTCCAGCTTCTGGTGGGTGACGACCTGGATCGACTGCGGCACGTCGATCAGCGGCGTGTCGGTCTTGGTCGCGGTGACCAACTCGTTGGCTTTGTAGCCCTCGGCATGGCCGATCACGAGAATCTCCTGATCCGCTTCCTCGGCATTGGCGGCAACGCTTGCCGCCAGAAAGCTTACGGACGTCAGCAGGGTCCGGAAAATCGGGAATCGGAACTGCACTGGGCCTCCTTAATGCGACTGATTTGCAATAACGATTACGCCGCTAATGCGAATCGCTCGCATTGACAAGGATCAAATTTGCCGGAAATTTTCGAGGCCGCTATGTGGAGCAGCAAGACAACGATTCCCAAGGGAGCATGCGACCATGAAGGCAACGATCTGGCACAATCCGGGCTGCGGCACCTCGCGCAACACGCTCGCCGCGCTGCAGGAAGCGCCCGGCGTCGAAGTCACGGTGGTCGAATATCTCAAGCATCCGCCCAGCGCCGCCAAGCTCGCGCAGCTTTACCGCGATGCCGGCATCAACCCGCAGCAGGGCCTGCGCCTGCGCGGCACCGACGCCGAGGAGCGCGGGCTGCCCTCGGCCGACGCCAACACGGTACTCGCCGCGATGGCGGCCGATCCCAAGCTGATCGAACGCCCGCTGGTCGAAACCGGCAAGGGCGTGCGGCTGTGCCGGCCGATGGATAAAGTGCACGAAATCCTCTAGCGGGCCGGGCCGTTATCCGGCGCCAGCGAGCGTAGGGCGATCGCGATTACCGTCAGGCACAGCAGCTCGATCGCCGCGAAAGCCAGCCCGGGTGCATGATTGTAGAGCCAGACGCCGCCGACGGGAGCGAGGATAAAGCCCACGCCGTTGACCGCTGTGGCGATCCCGGCGACTTGCCCCTGCTCCTCACGCGAGACCGCAAGCGAAGAGCCCGCGGCGAATCCGGGCCGGGTAAGGCCAAAGCCCAATGCCGCCAGCGAATAGCCCAGCGCGATGGCGTGCAGTTCTCCCGCCGCGCCCAACAGCGCCGCGCCCGCCATGGCCAGCAGCGTTCCCCAGATCGTGCACCCCCTTGGGCCGAGGCGGAAAATCGGGATCAGGCCCCATTGCGCGAGCAGCGTCGCCGCGGCGCCGCTCATCATGACGAGACCGACCGGCCCGGCGGCGCTTTCCGGGGCGCCGCGCAGACCAAGCCGGTCGATAACGAGAAAGCCGGTGATGCCGATCACGGCCGAATGCGCGTGCCCGCCGGCCACGCCTGCCCACAACCAGGGCCGGAGGCGCGAATCGAGCCAGCGCAGCAGCGGCACCTCGCCCGGCGACGCGGCTTCGGCCGCGTCTCCCGACGGCAAGGGCATCGCCGGCCCTCCGAGCGGCTCTTCGGCAGGAGCACCACGCCCGGCATAGGCGGGCGTGTCGTCGGGCAGCAGCCAATGCAGCGCCGCCAGCATGACCAGCCCGGCCAGCATGAAGGTGAGAAATGGCGTCGCCAGGCCGAGGCCCGGCAAAATCATCAGCGGCGCGAAGCCGGGTCCGATCACCGTCCCGATCCCGAAAGCCGAAGCAAGCAAGGCCAGCACGCGCGTCCGGTCGTCTCGCGGGGTGCGGCTGGCGACATAGGCCTGGGCGGCGGTCGGCGTCGCCGATCCGAGCGCGCTGTAAAAGGTTCGGCACAGGGCGAACAGCACCAGCGTCGTCCCCGCCGGTATCAGGCCGTCGAGCCCGGCGTAGATTACCGCCGTACACAGAGCAAAGCTCACCACGTAGCCGACCAGGCCCAGCTTCATCAGCGCCTTGCGCCCGCGCCGGTCCGAACGCCGGGCCCAATAGGGCGCGGAAAGCACCCAGAGGATCGCCGGCCAGGTGTAGGCGATGCTCACCCAGACATCGTCGATCTTCAGCGCCGCGCCGAGCGCCGGCATGATCGACTGCATGCCGGTGTTGCCCGCCGCCGCCGTCACGCTAAGCGCGAAGAGCAGCGCAAGCCGCTGACGCGGCAGGCGTTCGGTGACTTCGGTCCCCGGTTCAAGCGGCAAGCGCGGTTGCTGTTCCATCGGCCAAGCGCGCTAAGCGGCTCTATCCCCGCTTGCAATGGCCCGGCGAATTTGCGAACGCCAAGGCCACGTCAATTGCAAGGCAACGATCCAGCATGTCCAGCCACGAGCTTGCCCGCGAGGCGCTGCCGCAAAAGATCAGGCGCCGAGTTATGCGTTGGCTTGGGCCGTGGGGCGTTTTCTTCGAAGGATTTCTGGAGCATCCGGTGATGGTCGGCTCGATCATCCCTTCCTCGCGGTTCACCATCGAGAAGATGCTCGCCCCGGTGCGGTGGGACGAATGCAAGCTGTTCGTCGAGTACGGACCCGGAGTCGGCACGTTCTGCCGGCCGGTGCTCGGCCGGCTGCGCCGCGACGGCGAACTGATCGTCATCGACACCAATCCGCTGTTTATCGATTATCTCCGCGCGACGATCACCGACAGCCGCTTCACCGCGGTGCTCGGCTCGGCCGCCGACGTCGAGGCGATCGTCAGGGCGCGCGGCCACGACCATGCCGACTATGTTCTGTCCGGCCTGCCGTTCTCGACCTTGCCCGGCGGCGTCGGCCCGGCGATCGCCGCAGCGACGCACCGCGTATTGCGCCCGGGCGGCGCGTTCCTGGTCTACCAGTTCACGGTCAAGGCGCGCGACTTCATGGCGCGGCATTTCCGGCACATCGACCAGGGCTTCGAACTGCTCAACATTCTGCCGTGCTGGCTGTTCTGGGGCTGGAAGGAAGAGCCGGTCTCCGCCTAGCCGGGCGGACTCGCCGCCTGGCGCGAACATGCTCTTCCGCCGCCGCAAACACGATTTCGGACGCGTTCTGCCAAGCCACCGCTGGCAAGGGCTGACCTGGCGGCAACGCCTTGGGAGCTGGCTCAGGGCTGGGCGGCCATGGGCCGGACTTGTCCTGTTGCTGGCCGGCGTGCATTTTCTCTACCGGGTGTGGCATCCCCCGCTCGCGCCGCTCAATGGAACGCGGCTTACGGTGCAGCCGGATTTCCACCGCTGCGGGCAGGGCCGGGGGGCAAACTGCGTGGTCGATGGCGACACTTTCATCATGACCAGGCGCCATTTCCGCATCATCGGTATCGATGCGCCCGAGACGGTCGCGAAAGCGCGCTGCCCGGTCGAGGCGCAACTGGCCGAGCAGGCCAGCGCCGAACTGTTGCGATTGCTCAACCAGGGACCCTTCACTCTGCAACCGCCGCAGGATGGCCTGCGCGACGACTATGGCCGCGAATTGATGACTGTCACCCGCACCCGCGCCGATGGTAAAGTGCAGGACATCGCCGAAGATCTGGTCGCCAGCGGTCTGGTCCACCGCTACGGTCTGGGACACCCGCGCGGTGGCTGGTGCTGAGTTGCCGCATTCCCTCCCCGCCGTTCCCGCGCTAGGGATCGGACAAGTGGCAGGGAGAGAGCGATGAGTACCTTCAGGGAAAGATACGGCCCCTTGGCGTTGGTGACGGGCGCATCGTCCGGCATCGGCGTGGGCTTTGCCGAGGAGCTCGCGGCGCGGGGCCTCGATCTCGTCATCACCGCCCGGCGCAAGGACCGGCTGGACGCACTGGCCGCACGGCTGCGGGCCGAGCACGGCGTGAGGGTGACGGTCGTCGTGGCCGATCTCTCCGATCCCGCCGCCCCGCAGCAACTGGCGGACGCGTGCGCCGGCCGCGACATCGGCCTGGTCGTCAGCAACGCGGGCTTTTCGGTGCGCGGCTACCACGAGACGCTCGACCCGGCCGAACTCACCGAAATGCTCACGGTTGACTGCCACGCCCCGCTGCACCTCGCCCACCGCTTCCTCCCCGGCCTCAAGGCGCGCGGGAAAGGGGCGTTGCTCATGGTCTCTTCGATCGAGGCGCTGATGGGCTGCCCGTTCTCGGCGGCCTATGCGGCGATGAAGGCGCTGGTCGTGCACCTCGGCGAAGGGCTCTTTGCCGAGGCGGCGGGGAGCGGCGTGGACATTCTCACCTGCTGCCCCGGCGCGACCGACACCGAAGCCGGCGTGCGCGCCGGCATCGACATGTCGAAAATCGCCAACGTCCAGGCCCCGCGTGACCTCGCCGTGCTGACCCTTGACAACCTGGCCGAGGGGCCGACCTATTTCCCCAACCTGCACTACAAGGCGCAGTTCGACGCGATGCTCGCGATGCCCAAGCCCGATGCGCTCAAGGCCATGGCGCAGGGCATGAAGGCGGCCCAGGGATGAGCGGGGCGATGAGCGCACCGCCGCAGGGGCTGGACTGGCTGCTCGCGCTCGAGCAGATCAAGCAGCTGCGCGCGATCTATTGCCGCTGCATCGACAGCCACGACTGGCCGCGCCTCGCCGCGATCCTCACCGACGATTTCCTGCTCGACATGTCGCCAACCGGCAAAGTGCTCGGCGCCGAAGTCAAGCCGGTCGCCGGCAAGGCCAATGTCTTGGCGATGTTCGAGCAGGGCTTCAGCCAGCTGACCAAGCTGCTGCACATCGTCACCATCCCCGAGATCCAGTTCCAGGACGGCGAACACGCCATCGGCGTCTGGCGGCAGGAAACCTACATCAACGAGAACCGCCCGGACGCGCCCGGCACCGGCATGGCCTTCGCGACGGTGCGCGACAGCTACCGCAAGGAGCGGGGCTGCTGGCTGATCGCCTCGGTTTGGGTTGAGATCGACCTGGTGTTCTGAGCGCTATTCGGGCAGCAGCGGCCCCACCGGACGTGTCGCCACCGCCCTGACGAACAGCTCCGCCAGTTCGCGCGGCCGGCTGAGGAACGGCGAGTGCGAGCTGTCGATGGTCAGCTCCTCTACGCCGAGCCGGCGCAGCACTTCCCTGCTCATGCTCATTGGCTTCGAGCGGTCCTGGAGGCAGCGGATATAGCTGCGCGGCGGCTGGGCCGCCCACAGGTTTGCAGAGTGCAGCTTTTCGCCCGGGAACGGCGAGATGCCGGGCGAGAGCTTGGAGAAGGCCCAGTCGACCGTGGCGTCGTCGCAGTCGTGGTAGAAGAACTCGCGCGCGCCTTCGACGCTGTGCCAAAGCATCGTGCCGTCGGGCAGCGGCCGGATGAAGCGGAGCATGCCGGTCGAATCGTCCATCAGTTTGGTGGCGACCACTTTGCCGCTGGCGTCGGTCTCGGTCGCCCCGCCGGTCGCCTCGACCACCGACTTGCCCTCGACCGGCAAGCCGGCGGCGAGGAAGATCATGTGACCGGCCTTGTCTGGCGCGAGATTCGCGGCGACGCAAATGTCGTATCCCCCGCCGGAATGGCCGACGAGCACGTCGCCCTTCTCCAGCACGTCGACAATCGGCTGCACCCGCCCGCGATAGTCCGCCGGCCGCTCCGCCGCGCGGAGGCCGTGGCCGGGCAGATCGAGCGCCATCGCCTCGTGGCCCAGCGCGGCCAGTTCGGGCACGACCCGGTCCCAGCACCAGGCGCCGTGGAAACCGCCGTGGATGAGAATGAAGCGCATCGATCCGATCCTTTCCGCCTAAGCGCGATCCACCGGCTTCCACGCGGGCCAGCCGATCTTGTCCCAGCCGCCCTCGGCCTTCCAGACGAATTCCAGATAATGCCCCAGGCTCGCCCGCGCATCCATGTAGGAGAACACCATCGCCGGGCTTTCCCCAGCGAAAGCCAGTGGCAGTCCGGAGGCAGCGAGTTCCGCGCGCATGGCGGGCAGGCTCTCGCGGCGCAGCGCCCAATGGTGGAGGCGCGGGGCAGGATCGTCGGGGTCTTCGGGCAGCAGCGTGCGGTAGTGGTGGTCGGCCCCGCCTATCGGCTCGACGATCTCGATGTTGGTACCGCCCGCCCAGGTGGAAGCGAGGCGCAGTCTCATCGTGGTCTCGCCGTCCACCGTCGTCACCGGCACTTCGGCTTCGAAGCGGCTCCAGCCAGTCAGGCCATAGCGCTCTTCGGCCAGCGCCAGCGCGCTGTCGAGGTGGTGGGTGACATAACCATTCTGGTAGTGGCCGGAAAGCGAGACCACTTCAGTAGACGGGCCGGTCCTTGGGCCAGCCCTGCATGTCCCAGCCCTCCGGCGTCGCCCAGATGAATTCGATGTGGTGGCCCAGCTCCTTGCGCGCGTCGAGGTAGACGAAGATCAGGCCGGGCACCGCGCCCTCGAACTCCAGCGGCAGGCCGAGCCGGGCGATCTCGGCGCGCATCGCCGCCTCGTCGTCGCGGCGCATGGCGATGTGGTGGAAGCGCGGCACCGGGTCGCTTTTGTCGGCGGGCAGCGCGGGGAGATAGTGGTCGCAGTAGCCCCGAACCGGCTGGATGATCTCCAGCTGGTGCCCGTCGTGCCAGCCCAGCGCGGCCTTGACCGAGCTTTCCTTGATGCCGCTGGGCGTCTTCAGTTCCATGTCCGGCTCGAACACGATCCAGTCGATCTTGCCGAAGCGCTTGTCGATCCCGGCCAACGCATCGTCGAGATCGTGGGTGACATAGGCGTTCTGGAAATGACCCTTGAAATACATGATCCGCTCCTGCTCCCGTATTTTGGTTGCGCACGAGTTCTGCCCGGTTAGAACTGCGAGTCAACAAGCGTCGGAGAGGACATGACCGAAACCCGCGAGGAAGCGCCGCTCGATCCGGATCGCGCGATCGTCGATCCGCATCTGCACTTGTGGGAAATTGTCGCCGATCCGCTTGGCATGCGCACGCCGCAGCGTTTCCTGGTCCAGGAAGCCGCCGAGGCGGTCGCGCGCAGCGGCCACAAAGTCACGCATACGATCCATGTCGAATGCCACGCCATGCACCGCGCCGATGGACCGTTGGCCATGCGACCGGTCGGCGAAACCGAATATGCGAACGGTCAGGCGGCGATGAGCGCGAGCGGCGCTTATGGACCCACGCGCTTCGCCCACCGCATCGTCGGCACCGCGAATTTGCTGCTGGGAGCAAACGTGGAACCTGTGCTCGAAGCGCATGTCGCGGCGGGCGGCGGGCGGTTTCGCGGCGTGCGCATGGGCACCGCCTGGCGCGCGAAGGGCATGTTCGGCATGGCGGCGGACCCGGCGGGTGCCGGCATTCTCACCCGGCCGGAGTTCCGCGAAGGCGCGGCGGTGCTGGCGCGGATGGACCTCAGCCTCGACGTCTGGTGCTTTCACCGGCAACTGCCCGAGCTGATTGCACTGGCCGATGCGCTGCCGGGGCTGGCCCTGGTGCTCGACCATGTCGGCACGCCCGAGGATGGCAGCGCCGAAGCGCGGACCGAATGGGCGGCCTCGATCCGCGAACTCGCGCGGCGGCCGAACGTGCATATCAAGCTTGGCGGCCTCGGCATGGATGTCGATCACGGCATCGGCCACGCGTTCCGCGGAGCCCACTCCGAAGTGCTCGCCAGGGAATGGAAGCCCCTGATCGAGACCTGCATCGAGGCGTTCACTCCGGCGCGCGCCATGTTCGAGAGCAATTTCCCGCCCGACAATTCGACCGCCACTTACGGCGCGACCTGGAATGCGTTCAAGCGGATCGCCGCCGGCTGCACGGCTGATGAAAAACACGACCTGTTCCGCGGCGCCGCGGCGCGGGTCTATCGCATCGATCTGGAGGACCAGTCATGAACGACATGAGCCCGGGCAAATTCGCCTACGATCCCTACGCGCCCGAAGTGCTCGAAAATCCGCTGCCGTTCTACCGCGAGCTGCAGGCGAACCATCCCGGCTACTACGTCGAGAAATACGACATGTTCGTGTTCACCCGCTTTCAGGACATCCTCGACGTGTTGGGCGTGACCGACGACAACACCTTCGTAGGCTCGGAATCGACCCTGCCGATGCCGGCCGATATCCTGCGCCGGAACCAGGGCGCGCCGGCACTCGCCCCGACCAAGCCGATGGGCCCGGGCGTCATGCTGGCATCGCCCGAATACGAGGAGATGCGCCTCGCCCACATCAAGCCGCTGCGGCCCAAGGCCGTCGCCGCGATCCAGGAGATGACCCGCGAGCTGTGTCTGGAGCGGCTGCGCGAACTGCTGCCCAGGGGCAAGTTCGAGATCATGGGCGAATATTGCGGCCTGGTCAGCGCCGCCATCGTCTGCCACCTGCTCGGCATTCCCAAGAGCGAGGCGGCCAAGGTTCTGGGGGCGATCAACGATCTCGCGAGCTACAGCGACGACAAGGAAGGCGTCGATACGCCGGGGATGTTCCGATATCTCAAGTCGTTCATCGTTCCGGCCATCGAGCGCCGCCGCAAGGCGGGGGCGGACGGCGAAGTGCCGATGATCGACGGCCTGATCAATCACCCGGTCCGAAGCGACGGCCGTATGCTGACCGACGACGAGATCGCGGACCAGCTGGTCTGTTCCTTCGTCGCCGCCACCGAGACCCCGCCCAAGCCGACCAGTCAGGGCTTGCTGGAATTGTGGCGCAACCCGGACCAGCTCGCCGAAGTGCGCAAGGATCTCGACACCAATATCCCGATCGTCACCGAGGAGATCCTGCGGCTGTGCATCACCAACCAGTTCGGCATCCGCACCGCGCACAAGGACGTTTCGGTCGCCGGGGTGGACATCAAGGCCGGCCAGCGGGTGCTGGCTGCGGTCTACGCCGGCCTGCGCGATCCACGCGAGTTCGCCGAGCCCGAGAAATTCATCTGGAATCGCGAGATCAAACGCGTGCTGACCTTCGGCTACGGTCAGCACCACTGTGTCGGCAACAACCTTGCCCGGATGGAAGTGCGCACGATGCTGCGCACCTTCCTCGAGCATGTGCAGGACTTCGACTTCGCGATGGACGAGGCGGTTCACGCGGCGAGCTATTTCCACTGGGGCTGGGTCAAGCTGCCGGTGGTGATCAACAAGTATTCGATCTGAGGGAGGATTACCCATGAAAGTCGTCGTCAACCGCGTTCTTTGCGAAGGCAACGGCAATTGCGAAAAGGCAGCGCCCGAGCTGTTCCACCTCGATGACGAGGACGAGCTGCACGTGCTCAAGGACAGCTTCGGCGAAGAGCTGCGCGCCAGGGCCGAGGCGGCGGTACGCTCTTGCCCGAAGAATGCGCTGAGCATCGAGGAATAGCGCTAAATGGCCATGACTACATTACCTCCCCAAAGCCGGTCTCCCTGAGCTTGTCGAAGGGCTGCCCTTTTCTTCGGGCTTGGCGCACTACCTCGCCAAGAACAAAGACAGTGCTTCGACAAGCTCAGCATAATCGGGTTTGGTAGGGGATTGGGTCTGGGAGGCGAGCATGGTGGGGAGATTAGCAACCGGTGTCATTGCGCTGGCGATGGCGCTGGCCGGGGCATGGCTTTTCTGGGGCGGGTTCCGGCTGATCGCCGAAGGCGGCAGCTGGTACTACCTGCCCGCTGGAATCGCGCTGATCGCGGCCGCCGGGGGCCTCCTGCGAAAGCGCCCTTTCGCCTATCCGCTGTTCGGCGCGCTGCTGGCGGTGACGCTGGTCTGGGCGCTGTGGGAAGCCGGACTGGACTTCTGGCCTCTGGTCGCGCGACTGTTTGCGCCCGCGGTGCTCGGGCTTGTGCTGCTGCTGCCGTTCGTGCGGCGGCAGGGCGGGCAGTCGCGGAGCTGGCGGCTCGGCGTACCGCTGCTGACCACCGCATCCGTGCTGGCGCTAGCGGGCTTTGGCGGGGAACAGCCCGGTTCGCAGCTCAAAGCCGCTACACCGCTGGCCGCGGATGCGCAGGCCGATGGCGACTGGAAGCACTGGGGCCGCACGCTCGACGGCAACCGCAATTCACCGCTCGGACAAATCACCAATGCCAATGCCGGCAAGCTGGAGCTCGCCTGGCAGTTCAAGTCAGACGTTGAGCCCGGTCCGTTTCACGGTTTCGAGGCGACCCCGCTCGCCGCCGATGGCAAGCTGTTCGTCTGCCTCGATCGCAATGTCGTCGTCGCGATCGATCAGGAGACCGGCAAGCAGGTCTGGCGGTTCGACGCCAAGCCCGATCTTGAAGGCACCTTCTCGGCCAATTGCCGCGGCGTCTCGTGGTACGAGGCGCCGCAGGGGACCGCCGAATGCGCCAGGCGCATTCTGTTCGGGGTCAACGACGGTCGGATGATGGCGGTTGACGCGGCAACCGGCCAGCTGTGCCGCTCGTTCGGCGAGCAGGGCCAGATCGATCTCAAACAGGGCCTTGGCGAAATGGACAAGGGCAGCGCCTATCCCACTTCGCCGCCGACGATTGTAAACGGCACCGCGATCATCGGCGGCTGGGTGACCGACGGGCTCCACACCAACCAGGTCTCGGGCGGTATCCGCGCCTACGATGCGCTGACCGGCAAGCTCAAATGGGTGTGGGATTCGGGCCGCGCCGAACCCGCCCGGCCGCTCGCTCCCGGCGAAACCTATACCCGCAGCGCGCCCAACAGCTGGGGCGTGTTCAGCGGCGACGAGGCGTTGGGCCTGGTCTACATGGGGCTGGGCGTTTCCACCCCCGACTATGTCGGCTCGCACCGCACGCCCGAAGCGGAGAAATACTCGACTTCCATCGTCGCGCTCGATGTCGCGACCGGCAAGCCGCGCTGGCATTTCCAGACTGTCCACCACGATATCTGGGACTACGACATCGGCTCGCAGCCGGTGCTGACCGACATAAAAGGAATCCCCGCGCTGATCGGCCCGACCAAGCGCGGCCAGTTCTTCGTGCTTGACCGGCGCACCGGCGCGCCGTTGTTCCCGGTCGAGGAAAAGCCCGTGCCGCAAGGCGCGGCCAAGGGCGACTGGACGGCGAAGACCCAGCCTTACAGTACCGGCTTCGCCAATCTGGCCGGACCGCCGCTCAGCGAAAGCACGATGTGGGGCGCCACCCCGCTCGACCAGCTGTGGTGCCGGCTGCAATTCCGCAAAGCGCGCTACGAGGGCGAGTTCACCCCGCCGGGCGTCAAGGACGCGATCTTCTATCCGGGTTCGGCGGGCGGATCGAACTGGGGCAGCGTCACCATCGACAAGGCCCGCGGGCTGATGATTTCGAACAGCCTCTACATGGCCGACATCGGCCGCCTGATCCCGCGCGCCGAGGCAGATCGCATGGCCGCCGAATACGCCACGGGCGGCAGCGCCGAGGTCTTTGCCTTCCCGCAGAAGGGAACGCCCTATGCCATGGCCCGCCAGGTGTTCATGGGGCCGTTCGGCGTACCCTGCCAGCAGCCGCCATTCGGGCGGCTGAGCGCCATCGACGCTCGACACCGGCAAGCTGGTGTGGAGCCAGCCGCTCGGCGATGCCTCGGCGGCGGGGCCGCTGGGCCTCGCCTCGCATCTGCCGATCCGCATGGGCATGCCCAATTTCGGCGGCTCGCTGGCGACGGCCGGCGGTGTCACTTTCATCGGCGCCGCGCAGGACCGCAAGCTGCGCGCCTTCGATACGGGGAGCGGCAAGGAGCTGTGGTCCTACCGCCTCCCCGCGATCGCCGCGGCGACGCCGATGAGCTTCCGGTCGAAGAGCGGGCGGCAGTTCGTGGTGATCGCGGCGGGCGGACATCCGGCGCTGCCCGGTCCATCGGACAGCGGTCTCTACGCGTTTGCTTTGCCGAAGTAGAAAGATGCCTTGTCATTTGACCGCTGAAACTCCTCCCCCTTGAGGGGGAGGTTGGGAGGGGGTGTACTGCGCCCGCGTGGACGCGAGGCCTGGCAGCCTCGCTCCCCACCCCAACCCCTCCCCGCCGGGGAGGGGCAGCTCAGGAACCCTTCCGCACGAACGGATACTTCATCTGCGCGAGATAACCTTTCGGCACCGCCTCGGGCACGCCATAGGCCTTGGGCCAGGCGCTGTCGGGCAGGTGGAATGTGCCGAACATGCGGTCGAGCCACGGGAAATGGATGGCGAAATTCTTGTCGACGCCTTCCTCTTCAAGCGCGTGGTGCCAGTGGTGGAACCGCGGCGTGGCGACGAACCGTCCGATCAGGTTCAAATCCCAGCCAAGATTGGCGTGCAGCAGCGAGCTGTAGACATAGACCACCCCGACATAGGCCTGCATCACCGACGGCAAAAAGCCGAGCGTCAGCAGCGGCAGCGAGGTCACCCCGCGCAGCAGCACCACCTCGATGAAATGCATCCGCGCGCCCGCCAGCCAGTCCATTGACGGCGCGCTATGGTGCACCGCGTGGAAGCCCCAGAGGAAGGGGACGCGGTGGAACAGGTAGTGGAACCAGTATTGCATGAAGTCGGTCAGCACCATGGCGAGCGCGAATTGCACCGCCCAGGGCAGTCCCGAAACCACCGCGCGGGTGCTCGCCAGCCAGTCGACATGGGCGTTGACGAAGCTCGAGGGCGCCAGCGTCAGGAAGGTGATGATCTGCACCAGCATCGAGCTGACCAGGTAGTAGAACAGATCCTCGCGCCATTCGTTGCGGAACAGGCGCTGCTCCGCGCGGTGCGGGAACAGCCGCTCGATCGGCGCGAACATCAGGCCGGTGGCGACCATGTTGACCGCGAAGAAATCGACGCCGAAGAACACGCCCCAAGAGCCGCCGCCGCTTGGCTCGGCCGCCGAGCCGCCGAGGATCGCCGCCGCCAGCGCCACCAGCAGCGCCGTGAGGCCGATCGCCTTGCGCGGCCGCAGGATCAGGCTGAGCAGCGCCAGCGCATAGGCGGCGAGCAGCACGAGGTGGACCAGTCCCCGGAAGCCGCTCCACTCGCGCAGCAGGTCGAGCTCGGGCATCGAGAACCAGCCGGGCCAGCGCAGCGCGGCGACGAAGCTCAGGCCAACGAAAGCCAGCAGCAGGCCGAAGAACCCCGAAAACCAGCCTGTGCCGAAGCCGCGCGCTTCGATCGGCGCCTCCAGGTCTTTTGCCAGACGTTGTAAGAAAGAGCCCCGCATTGCGTCCTCCGCCGCTTGCTGGCAGGTTCTATGCCACAGGCGCGGTGCTAGCCAAGCCCGCGGGCCACAAGCTTGGGGATGAGGAGAGATGGCGGTGAGCGCGCACATGTTCGGCCAGATGGTCCAGCTCGGCTATGTCGTGACCGATTTCGACCGGGCCTCGGCCCGCATGGGCGAGCGCCATGGCATCGATCGCTGGAAGGTCTTGCCGCTCGATCCCGGCAGCCCGGCAAGCCGCATCGCCATGGCCTATGTTGGCGACATCATCTTCGAGCTGGTCGAGGTCGATCTCTCGGTGGAGCTGCTGCCGATCCACCGGGGCTGGCTGCCCGCCGATCCGGCGGACGCGCGGTTCAACCATGTCGCCTTCATGCTGGATTCACTCGATGCGTTCAACCGGGCCCAGGAGCATTTCGGCAAGCTCGGCGTCGATGTGCCGGTAAAAATGCCGTTCGGCGACATTTTCGAGTTCTTCTACGCCGATACCGTCGCCGAGCTGGGCCACTGGAGCGAGTTCCTCTGCCTCGGCCCGGCGGGTGCGGACTTTCTCGCCGATATTCCGCGGTTCTAGGAGGAACGCCATGAGCGAACTGCTGCTCGACCGGCTCGAAGGCGAAAGCGCGGTGCGCCGGTTGGTCGGCATGTACTGCGACGCGGTCAACCGGCTCAACGCCCGCGATGCATCCGCACTCTATGCCTTCGGCGCCGTCATCCAGATTGCCGATGGGCCGGAGATCAAGGGAAGGGACGCCATTCGCGCGGGCATGGAACAGTCCTTCGCCCACTTCGATTTCCTGCGCATGCAGTGCATCGTGTCAGCGGTCGATGTCGATGGCGACAAGGCCAAGGCTCGCCTGCTGGTCCAGGAAACAACCCACAAGCCCGGCGAGGATACGCTCGGCATGCTGTGGGGCAATTACGAGGACGAATATTCGCGATCTTTTGAAGGGTGGCGGTTCGAGCGCCGGCGCTACACCTTGCAGCTTCGCGCCAAGGTCCCGGTAGCCAAGCTGCAGCAGGTTGGGGGGGAGGACCTATCCCTAACCTATTCCTTCGATCCCTAGATCTCGATGCAGATCTTGCCGACGTGCTTGCCCTCTTGAAGGTGGCGGTAGGCATCGGCCAGCCGTTCCAGCGGGAACGAACAGTCCACCACCGGCTTGATCCCGTTCGCCTCGATCGCCCGCACCGCATTCTTCTGGTCGCGCCGGCTGCCGACAGTGACCCCTTGCAATCGCAGCCGCTTGGCCTGACTGACGGCGAAGGGAATGCCTCCCTCGAACCCGGCGACCGCGCCGATCAGCGCGATGTGCCCGCCGGTGCGCATGGCGGCGATGGTCTGGGGCAGCGTGTTCGGTCCGCCGACTTCGACGGCAATATCGATGCCGTATCCGCCAGTGCGTTCGAGCATGGCCTGGCCCCAATCCGGCGTCTCGCGATAATTGATCACATGATCCGCCCCCAGCGCCTTCAATCGTTCCATCCGTTCGTCGCTTGACGTCGTTGCATAGACCGTCGCGCCCGCCGCCTTGGCGAATTGCAGGGCGTAGATTGAGACGCCGCCGGTCCCCAGCACCAAGACCCGCCCGCCCGGCCTGAGCCCGCCGTCGGTGAACAGTGCCCGCCAGGCGGTGACGCCGGCGCAGGTGATCGTCGCGCTCTCGGCGTGGCTGAGCCCGCGCGGGGCGTGGGTGAAGTAAGTCGCCGGGCGGGTCGCTTCCTCGCAGGCGAAGCCGTCGGCCGGGCCGCCGGGGCCGCCGACCAGTTCGGCACGCTCGATATGCCCGTCCTGCCAGGCAGGGTGGAACGTGCTGACGACATCGTCGCCCACCGTGAATTCGCTGACGCCCTCACCGACCGCGATCACTTCGCCCGCCCCGTCGGACAACGGAATCAGCCCGTCCGCCGCCGGAAAGAACCCCGTCGCCACCAGGTTGTCGCGGAAATTGAGCGAAGCGGCGCGAAGGCGCACCTTGATCTCGCCAGGGGCGGGGGCGGTCGCCTGCGCGCTATCGGCAAAGATGTTATCGAGGTTCGCCGGCTGGCGGATGCGCATCACCTTCATTTCGCTGCTCTCCCAACTGGACTCGCACCGGCATTCGCGTCAAACCGGCCAAGAATTATGCATTCCGCCATAGATGCGCGGCCCGATGAGAGGAAGCAGGAATGGACAATCTCCAGGCGCTCGCCGAAATGCTCGACCGCGATTCCATTCGCAACGCCGTGGTCAGGCTCGCGCGCGGCGAAGACCGGCGCGATCCCGATCTGGTCAGCTCGGCCTTCTGGCCGGATGCGACGTTCGATTACGGCGTGTTCGCGGGCGATTTCCCGGCTTATCTGGCATGGGTTACGCCCGGGGCGGACAGTATTCCGAATACCCAGCACATCCTTGCCCAGACCTTGATCGAGCTGGAGGGCGCCACGGCCAGGGCCGAAACCCACGTCGTCTCCTATCACCGCGCCGATTTCAGCGCCGCGACCGATGGCAGCGACCTGCATGACGCCTGCATCGGCGCACGCTACCTCGACCAGTTCGAGAGAAGGGACGGCGAGTGGCGGATTGCGAGGCGGGTAATGCTCTATGACTGGATCCAGGACTGGGGCGCGTCGGCCGACTGGTCGCAGGGCGTGATGGGCACGCCGTTCACCGAGGAACATTTCTCGGGAAGGGCGCACGGCGACTGGAGCGAAGTGTTCTTCGGCAAGCGCGCGGTTTAGCCATGGCCGAGGGCGATATCCGCTTCGACGGGCGAGCCATTCTCGTCACCGGCGCCGGGCGCGGGCTCGGGCGGGCGCAAGCCTTGCTGCTGGCCTCGCGCGGGGCATCGGTGGTGGTCGCCGACAACGGCGCAGCCAAGGACGGCGAAGACCCGAGCACAGGGCCAGCGGCATCGGTCGTAGCCGAAATACAGGCGGCGGGGGGCACGCCTGTCGCCTGCGCCGCCGACCTTTCCACCGACGAAGGCGCAACCGCCGCTGTCCAGGCCTGCCTCGATGCTTTCGGCCGGATCGACGGCATCGCCCACTATGCAAGCTCCTGCCCGCCGCTCAAAAGCCCGGACCAGCTCTCCACCCGCGACCTCGAACTGGTCATGCGGATCAACGCCGGCGCGGCGATGTGGATGGCCCGCGCCGCCTGGCCGCATATGGCGCGCGCTGGCTACGGACGCATCGTGCTGACCACATCGGGCGGGGCTTACGGCGCGCCGAACAATGCCGACTACAGCTCGGCCAAGGCGGCGCAGATCGGCCTGACCCGCTGCCTCGCGGTCGATGGAGCGGAGCACGGCATTCTGGTCAACGCCGTCGCCCCCTCGGCGCAGACGCGGATGACCGACGGCTTCTTCCCGGCAAGTTCGCCGATTGGTTCGCCGAAGTCATGGCGCCGGAGAAAGTCGCGGCCAGCGCGGCTTATCTGCTCAGCGAGGAATGCGCGATCACCGGCGAGACTTTCGCCATGGGCGGTGGCCGCATCGCGCGGATCGCCCTGGCCGAGGGCGAAGGCGTGGTAGGCGTGGATCTTCTATCGAAGAAGTGCGCGAAATGATGCCGCGCGTCATGGCCGACACGACCTTCTTCAAGCCGCGCAACCTCGGCGAACGCTCGCTGAAGGTCGCCTCGATCCTCGGGTTTGATCCTGGTCAAGGCGATTGACGAAGGTATCGGGCCCGCCATAGACTTCCCCTGACTGGAGAAAGGCGATGCTCGTCGAAACCGATACCCCGCTGAGAGTGCTGCGCCGCCGCCTCGCGCCCGGCGTCGTGGAGATGGCGCGGCAAGGTTCGACGGCGCTTGCGCCCGAGGTGCTGCACGAGGACGTCGCCTTCTACCGCGACCCGGAAATGTTCGCGCGCGAGCAACGCCGCCTGTTCCGCGAAATGCCGGTGGTCGCCTGCCTGAGCTCCGACCTGCCAGAACCGGCAGCTTTCGCACTTTCGACGATACCGGCGTGCCGATCCTGCTCACCCGCGCGAAGGACGGACAGGTGCGCGCCTTCCTCAACGTCTGCCCGCACCGCGCCGCGCGGGTTGTCGGCGCGAGCTGCGGCAAAGCCAATCGCTTCACCTGCCGCTTCCACGCCTGGACCTATGACAACACCGGGCGCAACCTCGGCGTGCCCGAGGAGCACTATTTCGATGCCGAAACCAGCGCCAACAAGAACCTGACGCCCGTACCGGCCGAAGAGCGCCACGGCTTCGTCTTCGTCCTGGCGACACCGGGCGCGGTCATGGACCTCGATGCATTTCTTGGCGACTTCGCCGAAGACCTCGCCATTCTCGACCTCGTCCATGCCGAGCGCGTCCACGCCCAGGACATTCCGGTTTCCGCCAACTGGAAAATGGGCATGGACACCTTCTTCGAAACCTATCACCTCAACGCGCTGCACCGCGAGACGTTCAAGGGCTTCTTCTCGCCGATCTGCGTGTTCGACACTTTCGGCCCGCACCACCGCTTCACTTTCGCCCCGCTCGCGCTCGACGATTGGACCAGGACGCCTGAGGCGGAATGGGATCTCGATCTGCTGCCGCTGCAATATTTCCTGTTCCCCAACACGATCATGGCGGTGGGATCGACCAGCAAGAGCGGCACGGTGATCAACATTCACCATATCTTCCCCTCCTCGCCCGGGCAATTCGTCTCGAAAATGAACTATTGCTCGATCGGCGGCGTGCAGGGGCCGGAGCACCGCGCCGAGATCGACAAGGCCTACGAAGTGACCAAGGTGGCGATCATCCAGGACGACTATGCGGTCACCGGCGAGGGGCATCCGGGGATGCTGGCGCTTCCCGAGGGCACGCGCCTGCCGGTCGGGCGGCAGGAGATCGGGGTGCGAGAACTTCCACCGCAACATGCGGCGGTTCGCGGGGGTCTAGAGCGAAGCCGCAGAAATCTGAATTGCCTGAACCCCAAACCCGACCATCCTGAGCTTGTCGAAGGATCGCTTTTTCTTCAAGAGGTTGCGCGCGAGGCACGAAGAAAAGGACAATGCTTCGACAAGCTCAGCATGGACGGGGTTTGGTTCAGACAATTTCTCCGACGCTTTAATAGAGCCTGTCCGATCGCTAACGGACGGAGAAAACTCCCGGCTCAGGTCACCGCTTCGAGCGTCTCGCCGGCATCGTCGGCCGGGGGGCGCGGGCGGCGGGTACGGCGGCGAGGCCGTTCGTCGGCGTCGCCATCAGGCGCCGCGCTTGTCGCGCCGGCCGAAATCGCCGGCGGAAGCAGATCGGGATCGAGGCCGAATGACGGGACACTTTCGCCGTCATCGCGCCCGGCGCCGTCCTGCGCCGGACGCGCGGCGCGAGGCCGGCGGTCGTCGCGGCGCGGACGCAGCCCGCGCGTGCCCCGGTTCTCCCGGACGAAGGGATTTTCCGGCGGTTCGAACGAGGCAGCGCCAGTGTCCTCGCCTTCGCCATCATCCTCGGTCACCTGAGCACGCACGTCTTCGGCGCGCGGCTCTTCGCTTTGCGCCGCTCCGCGCGGATGGCTTCGCGAAGGGGTTCTCGCGGGCGGGTTCTTCGCGAAAGCGTCCTCGCGCACCCGGTCATCCTGAGGTCCTGAGCGTCGAAGGCGATGGGGGCGCTGATAGGGTTGCTGCTGTTCGTAGCCGCCGGAATTCGCCCTCGGCGGCGTATTCGCCCTGCTCTTCGCCGTCCTCGCGCCAGGTGCCGCTCTCGCCGCCTTCCTGCCAGCGTTCCGGGCGCGGCGCGCGCTGTTCTTCCTGGCGCACGCGGGCGTCGGCGAGCACGCGGAAATAGTGATCGGCGAACTGGAGGTAGTATTCCTCCTGCACCCGGTCGCCATTGAGGTGCGGCGTCGTGCGCCAGCTTGCGGTATTTCTCCAGCAGCTGCGGCGCATTGCCCCGCGCCCGGCTGTCGATCCGGTTGATCTGCTGCGCCGCCGCCCTGCTGACGGTTGCTGCCGCGACCGCGGCGGCGGTTGTTGTTATTGTTGCCACGATTGTTATTCAAGGGTGCATTTCCTTGACCCCGGCTGCCGCCCGTCGAAGCCGGCAGGCCTGATCGCATGACGCTCCGCCACGGTGCCGCATGTCGGCCCGTGGTCCCGACATCTGCTCTTGTGCATGGCCAGTCTGGCCCATGCCCGATTGCAAATGTTGGAGTTGGCCGGCCCGGCGGGAAGCGTGCATCCATCGGCTGGCTTGCCTTGCGCGTTACGCCCTGTGCCGGCAAAAGCCAAGCGGAATCTTAATGCGCTATGCACAAGTTCGAGCACGCGCGGGCGGTCGGCAAGGTCGCGGTGGAGCGTGGCGGCGAAGCCGGCTGCCGCGCGCAATCGCGGTGACGGCATCGGCCTGGGTCGCGCCGATTTCGACACAGCGCCGCCGCCCGGCGCGAGCAGGCCGGGCAATTGGGGGATCAGCACGCGATAGGCGTCGAGCCCTCGGCCCGGCGAACAGCGCGCCGGCAGGCTCGTGAGTCGCGCACCGAGGGGGCGAGATCGGCGCCGCTCCTCGACATAGGGCGGGTTGGCGAGGATCAGGTCGAACGGGCCGCCAAGGCCGTCGGCCCAGCCCGGCTCGGTCCCAGTCGGCCGCGAGCATGCGCGCGCGCGCCGCCAGACCCAGCCGCTGCGGCATTGGCCGCGCGCGACCGCCGAGCGCCGCCGGCGAACGGTCGATGCCGACGCCCTGCGGCCTCGGGCAGCTGCGCCAGCACCGCCAGCAGCAGCGCGCCCGAACCCGTGCCGCAATCGAGCACCCGGCCGCGCATCGGGCCGCGCCTGCCAGCGCCGCCTCGACCAGCATCTCGCTATCGCCGCGCGGGATCAGCACGTCGGGCGTGACGCGCAGAACGAGCAGGCCGAAGAACTCCTGATGGCCCAGGATATAGGCGACCGGCTCGTGGTGCAGCCGCCGCGCGAGCAGCGCCGCGAAGCCGGCGGGCACGGCGTCGCCATGTGGCGCAGCAGCAGTTCGGAGCGCGAGACGCCCAGCGCATGGGCCATCAGCAGTTCGGCATCGAGGCGGGGGGTGTCGCTGAAGTCCGGGCAGCGTGGCAGCGGCAGCTGCGGCAGTCCGCAGACCTCGCGCATGACCGCTCATTCGCCCAGCGCCGCCAGCCGCTTGGCCTGGTCCTCGGCGATCAGCGCGTCGATCAGCTCGCCCAGCCCCGGGCCTTCGAGAATTTCGGGCAGGCGGTGCAGCGTCAGGTTGATGCGGTGATCGGTCACCCGGCCTTGCGGGAAATTGTAGGTGCGGATGCGTTCGGAGCGGTCGCCCGAGCCGACCATCGCCTTGCGCGCCTCGGCCTCGGCGCCCTGGGCTTCGTCGCGCATCTAGTTCGTAGAGCCGCGTGCGCAGCACCTGCATCGCCTTGGCCTTGTTCTTGTGCTGGCTGCGCTCGTCCTGCTGGATCACCACCAGCCCGCTGGGCAGATGGGTGATCCGCACCGCGCGAATCGGTGGTGTTGACGTGCTGGCCGCCGGCGCCGCAGGCGCGGTAGATGTCGATCTTGAGGTCGCTTGTCGTCGATCTGGACATCGACTTCGTCGGGCTCGGGCAGCACCGCGACGGTCGCCGCCGAGGTGTGGATGCGCCCGCCGCTTTCGGTGACCGGCACGCGCTGGACCCGGTGGACGCCGCTTTCGAACTTGAGCCTGGCGAACACGCCCGTGCCCGCGACATTGGCGACGACTTCCTTGAAGCCGCCGATGTCGGAGGCGTTGGCGGAGATCATCTCGACCCGCCAGCCCTGCTCGGCGGCGAAGCGCTCGTACATGCGGAAGAGATCGGCCGCGAACAGCGCCGCCTCGTCGCCGCCGGTGCCGGCGCGGATTTCGAGCATGGCGGGGCGCGACGTCGGCCGAATCGCGCGGCAGCATGGCGAGCGCGAGGCGGTGCTCGGCCTCGGGCAGTTCGGCGCTTGAGGCGCGGCGACTTCCTCCTCGGCCAGCGCGCGCATTTCGGGATCGGGATCGGCGATCGCGTGCGAGGCTCGGCCAGTCTCGCCGCGCATGGCGGCGACTTCGGCGGCGGCCTTGGCGACCGGCTCGAGCTCGGCATAGTCGCGGCTGGCGGCGACGAAGTCCGTGCCCTTCGAGCGTGCCCGAAGCCAGCCGCGCCTCGAGCTCGGCGAAGCGCGAGGCGATCTGGGCGAGGCGGGCGTCGGAGATCGCTCATCGTTAGGCGCTCCTGATCGGACCAGATGTGCCTGACCGCGATGGTCACTGCGCATGCGCGACGCCGGAGCTTCGTGCGAGACCTCGACACAAGCGCCGGACAAGTTCATCGTCGCATGCTCCAATGCGCTCGATCCGCATGCGCTCGACGTCGCAGAATAGCCTTCAGACGAGTCATCGCAAGCTGCTCTTCATCGACCATGACGATCACGCAGGTCGCTGCGATCGACTTCGGCGCCTTATCGAAGCGCTTCGATCGAGCTGCCAGTTGCGACGACTTCGCAGACGACTCTGGCTCGCGAAGCGCTGTCAGCGATCAGATCGCCGCTCGCTCAACGTCTCGGTCGTCATTCATCGCAACGATCGGCAATGTCGGCATCCGCGACTGTCCGCAGCATCTCCCCCACCAGCATCGCCAGCCGCTCGATCCCCGCAGCCCAGCCGACCGCCGGCGTGTGCGCGCCCGCCAAGGCTCTCCATCAGCCCGTCATAGCGCCCGCCGCCGAGCACGGTGCCCTGCGCGCCCAGCCGGTCGGTGACGAATTCGAACGCCGTGTGGCGGTAGTAGTCCAGCCCGCGCACCAGCGCCGGCGCGCGCGTCCACGCCACCCCCGCCGCATCCAGCCCGGCGGTCACCTTGCCGAAGAAGTCCTGCGCCTCGCCGCTCAGAAAATCGTCGATCTTCGGCGCATCGCCGAGGAACGCCTTGTCGCGCGGGTCCTTGCTGTCGAGAATCCGCAGCGGGTTCTTCTCCAGCCGCTCCTGGCGAATCCTCGGACAGCTCGCCCGGTGCGCCTGGAAGTACGCGACCAGCGCCGCCGCCAGGCCTCGCGGCTCGTCGCCGTCGCCCAGCGTGTTGAGCATGCAGCGTCACCCCGTCGGCAATGCCCAGTTCCTTCAGCAACTGGTCCGCCATCACCAGCAGCTCGACATCCGCCTGCGGTTCCGCCGCGCCGATGATCTCGGCGTCGATCTGGTGGAACTGGCGGTAGCGGCCCTTCTGCGGGCGCTCGTAGCGGAACAGCGGGCCGTGGGTCGCGAGCTTCAGCGGCGCGTGCTGCTGCCAGCCGTTGGTGAGATAGGCCCGCGCGATGCCGGCGGTGAATTCGGGCCGCAGGGTCAGCGAATTCGCCGCCGCGATCCTCGAACGAATACATCTCCTTCGAGACGACATCGGTGGTCTCGCCGATCGAGCGGCTGAACACTTCGGTCTTCTCGAACACCGGCATTTCGACCCGGCGGAAGCGGTAGAGCTTGCGCACCCGCTCGAAGGTCTCGACGACATGCGCGAAAGCCTCGGCCTCGGCGCCGAAGATGTCCTGGGTGCCGCGGATGGCCTGTGGCGTCTTGCTCATGGGCGCGCGCTTAGCCGGGCAAGTCAGTGCAGTGAAGCAGGATTATTCTCACGCAAAGGCGCAAGGCGCAAAGAGGTTGCGCCCGACCGGAGGTCTTTCAAGACTCTGCGTTCCGCTTGAGCGCACCGGAAGGGATTTCGAGCGGCTTCGCCGAAACCGCTCCATCTTTGCGCCTTTGCGTCTTTGCGTGAATCAATCTATCCCGGTGTTGCGGATCTACCCGCTTCGCGTCATTAAGCGCCTCCATGGGAGCAAATCTACTGGCCTCTTGGCCGCCGCGCTGGTCGCAATACTTCCGCTAGCCGCCCTGGCGCAGGCGCCCCGCGCTCTGCCCCAACTGCCGTTCCATCGTCCAGCCGTTCCCGACGCCGCCGACACGCCCTACCCCGGCGGCGCGATGACGCTCGACATCGATGCGACCGACACCCAGCGCGGCGTGTTCCGCGTGACCCAGACCATTCCCGGTCGCGCCGGGCGTCACGCCGGCTCACCCTGCTCTATCCGCAGTGGCTGCCGGGCAACCACGCCCCGCGCGGCCCGCTCGCCGAACTGGCCGACCTGCGCTTTCTCGCCGACGGCAAGCCGCGCGCGCTGGACGCGCGATCCGGTCGAGGTCTACGCCTTCCACGTCGATCTTCCGGCGGCGCACGCGCGTGCTGACCGCGAAATTCGTCCACACCTCGCCGCTGCAAGCGAGCGAGGGGCGGATCGTCATGACCCAGGAAATGCTCAACCTGCAGTGGGAGAAGATGAGCCTCTATCCCGCCGGGCACTATGTGCGCCGCATCCGGGTCCGGCCCAGTGTCACCCTGCCGCCGGGCTGGACCGCCGCCGCCGCGCTCGACGGCCTTTCACAGCATGCCAACCGCCTCGACCTGGGCCGAGACCGACTACGAGACGCTGGTCGATTCGCCGATCTTCGCCGGGCTTCATTTCAAACACTGGGATCTCGGCAACAACGTCCCGCTCAATGTCGTCGCCGACCGGCCCGATCAGCTCGAAGCCAAGCCCGAGCACATCGCCGCCCACCGCGCCCTGGTCGACGAGGCCGTGCTGGCGTTCGGCAGCCGCCATTTCGACCGTTACGAATTCCTCCTCGCGCTGACCGACCGGATGGGCGAGCATCGGCCTCGAACACCACCGCTCGAGCGAGAACCAGCTCGAGCCAGACGCCTTCACCCAATGGGCCAAGAACGAATTCGACCGCACCCTGCTCCCGCACGAGCTGGCGCACAGCTGGGACGGCAAGTTCCGCCGCCCGGCGCGGCTGTGGACCCCCGATTACCGCCAGCCGATGCAGGACGACCTGCTGTGGGTCTACGAAGGCCAGACCCAGTTCTGGGGCTGGGTGCTCGCCGCGCGCTCGGGCCTGCAATCGCGCGACATGGTGCTTGGCCAGCTCGCCAGCAGCGCCGGCGCCTATGCCGAGCAGCCGGGCCGCGAATGGCGCTCGGTCGAGGACACGACCCACGACCCGATCATCGCCGCGCGCAAGGCCAAGCCCTACCCCTCGCTGTCGCGCGCCGAGGACTATTACAGCGAAGGCGCGCTGATCTGGCTGGAAGTGGACCAGATAATCCGCGCGGGCACGGCGGGGCGCAAGGGCATCGACGATTTCGCCCGCGCCTTCTTCGGCATTCGCGATGGCGACTGGGGCGTCGCGACCTACGAGCTGGCGGATCTGGTCAAGGCGCTGAACGCGGTGCATCCGCACGACTGGACCGCGTTCTTCGCCAGCCGCATCGCCAGCCCCGGCCAGCCCGCGCCGCTCGGCGGGATCGAGCGCGGCGGCTACCGGCTGGTGTGGAAGGAAGAGCCCAATCCCTTCGACAAGGCGCGGATGGAGCAAGGCCGCAACCTCAGCCTCTATCACTCGCTGGGCATCGGCGTGGACAAGGACGGAGCCGTAACGTCATCGCGCTGGGGCGGCCCGGCGTTCAACGCGGGCGTGGTCAACGGCGCCAAGCTGATCGCGGTGAACGGCGTGGCCTACGACCACGACGGCCTGAAGCGGGCGATTGCCCAGGCCAAAGGCACGCAACAAGCCGATCGAACTGCTGATCCGCCGCGGCGACCGCTTTCTGACCGTGCAAGTGCCCTATGGCGGCGGGCTGCGCTGGCCCTGGCTGGAGCGCACCGCCAGCGGTACCACCCCCGCCTCGCTCGACCTGCTGCTCGCGCCGCGCCGGGGCCGCCCGGCCAGGTAAGCCCATTGCCGCAAGGCCCATGGCGGGCTAGGCCCCGCCGATGCGTATCGATCTGATCCCCGCCGGCGACAATCCGCCGCACGAAATCAACGTCGTCATCGAAGTGCCGATCGGCGGCGAGCCAGTGAAATACGAGCTCGACAAGGCGTCGGGCGCGCTGTTCGTCGATCGCATCCTGCATACCTCGATGCGCTATCCGGCGAACTACGGTTTCGTACCGCACACCCTGGGTGAGGACGGCGATCCGCTCGACGCCCTGGTCATCGCCCGTTCGCCGATCATTCCCGGCGCGGTGATCCGGGTCCGCCCGGTCGGCGTGCTGCTGATGGACGACGACAAGGGCGGCGACGAAAAGCTGATCACCGTGCCGATCGACACGACCTTTCCCTATTACAGCGAGATTGCCGGGCACGAGGATCTGCCGCCGATCGTCACACAGCAGATCGAGCACTTCTTCCAGCATTACAAGGATCTGGAACCCGGCAAATGGGCCAAGCTCAAGGGCTGGGGCGACGCCGAAGTGGCCAAGCGCTATCATCGTCGAGTGCATCGAGCGGGCCAAGGGGGCGCACTGACCGCCCGGTTCCGCTGCTCTCCAGCATTGCCCGAAAGCCGCAAAACGGGTTATGCTGTGGCCAACGAGGAGATGGAACCATGCGGCAACTCGACATTCGCGACCTTCGCGACGATCTGACTTTCGGCGCGACTGTCACCGGCCTCGGCTGGGACAACATCGAGGACAAGGCCGTGCGCGAGCAATTGCGCGCCGTGTTCAATGACCGCGGCCTGATCGTATTCAAGGACATGGAGCCAAGCGCGAAAATGCAGGTCGCGCTCAGCCGCATCTTCGGCCCGCTCAAGGATCACCCGACCAAGACCACCCCGCGCGACGAAGATGCCGATGCCGTCGGCGTGATCGACATGCATTATGTCCCCGGCAACAAGGACGATCCCTACGACGGCGGCCTGGTCGAGATCGAGGGCGAAGTGCTCGCCCGCTTTTCGCCGTGGCATTTCGACCACTGCTACAACGACGAGCTCAACTATGCCGGCGTCCTGCGCTCGCCCGTCGCCCCGCCCGAACGGGGCCGCACCGGCTTCATGGACGGGGTGGAGCTATACAACCAGTTCCCGCGCGAACTGCGCGACAGGATCGAGGGCAGGAACGTGATCTACACGCTCGATACCCGGCTCTCAAAGATGAATTACGGCGTCAATTTCAAGCTGCTCGGCGGCGAGATCGCGCTGGTCAAGGAACTGCTCAAGGAAGTCGCGATCTTCCCGCGCGCGATGCACCCGGCGGTGTGGACCCGCGAGGACGGGCGCAAGGCGCTGCATGTCGGCGGCTGGATGGCCTTCGGCGTCGAGCACCACGAGGACCCGGAGGGCGACAAGCTGCTCGACGACGTCTGCCACGAGATCAACCGCCGCGGCAATGGCGCCTGCGCCTATTGGCACGAGTGGTCGCCCAGCGACATGGTGATCTGGGACAACCACCGGATGCTCCACGCGGTGGAGGGCTGCGACCCGAAGTACGAACGCCACACCATCCGCTCGACGATCAAGGGCGATTACGGACTGGGCTATTTCGAGGACGGCAAGAAGATCGGGGAGGTGTTCCGGGAGGTGGCTTGAGGAATTGGGACACGCCGATAGGAAGTGTCAAATGCCTATTGACACCAATCAGTTTTTGCCCTAGCCAGTTCTCGTGAGAATTGTCTCGATCCGCCACAAGGGGCTGGCGCGCTTTGTCGAGAAGGATGACGCTTCGAAGCTCGATCGGCGGATTGTTGGCAAGCTAAGGGTGCAGATCACCTTCCTGACCGGCATGGCGCATAGCGACGAATGCAGGAATCTGGCCTTCTGGAAGGCGCACCAGTTGAGCGATGATCGCTGGAGCTTTCATGTGACGGCTAATTACCGGCTGACTTTCGCCGTCGATGACGAGGCAGGGGAAGTGCGGATACTCGATCTGGAGGACTACCATTGACCCGCGCGGAAATAGCCATGCACAGCCCCAGCCACATCGGGGCCTTCGTACGCGAGATTGTCGAGGGGCACGGTCTCAACGTTTCGTCGGCGGCCCGCGTGCTGGGGGTGACGCGGCAGACCCTGTCGATCCTGATGAATGAACACGGTGGCCTCTCCCCCGAAATGGCGCTGCGCATCGAAAAGGCCTTCGGTGTGAAGATGGACACACTGCTCAGGATGCAGACATCCTGGGAGATCGCCGAGGCGCGGAAACGCGAAGGGGAGTTCGATATTCCGCGTTATCTGGCTGCTTGATCTTGGGACCGTACGCGGGTCAATCCCCTGCCACCATCATCCCATCGACCCTGGTCGTTGGTACATTCACCGCCCGGTACCATTCCAGATCATTGGCCGGCACCAGCGCCTTGAACATATCCAGCAGGTTCCCCGCGACGGTAAATTCCGCCACCGGCCCGGCCAGTGCGCCCTTGACGATCCGGAAGCCCGAGGCTCCCCGGCTGTAGTCGCCGGTGACCCCGTTGACGCCCATGCCGATCAGCTCGGTGACGTAGACGCCATCCACGATGTCGGCCATCAGCTGCGCCTGGGTGACGCTTCCCGCCGCAAGGTGGACGTTGCTCGCCGAGACCCCCGGAGCGCCGCCGTGGCCGCGGCTGGCGTGGCCGGTGGGCGCCATGCCGAGCTGGCGGGCCGAGGCGCTGTCCATCAGCCAGCCGGTGACATGTCCGCCTTCGACCAGGTTCCGCGGCGCGCAGGGCAGCCCCTCGCCATCGAACGGCCGCGATCGCAGGCCGCGCTGGCGGAACGGATCGTCGGCGATCACGAGCTTGCTGTCGAACAACTCCTCCTCCAGCCGATCGAGCAGGAAACTCGCGCGGCGGGCGATCGCCGAACCGGAGATGGCGCCGAGCAGGTGGCCAACGAGCGAGCCCCCGACGCGCGGATCGAACAGCACCGGCATCGGCCCGCTCTTGAGCCGGCCCGGATCGAGCCGGGCGACGGCGCGGGCGCCGGCAAGCTCGCCGATCTCCCGCGCCGTGGGCAAGTCCGCGCCGTACCGCGCCGAGCGCCAGGCATGGTCGCGCTGCATGCCGCCGCCCTCGCCGGCAATGACGCTCGCCGACAGCCCGCGGCTGGACGTGCAATAGGCGCCGGTGAAGCCGTGGCTGGTGGCAAGCGCGAACAGACCGCGGCCGGCATTGGCCCCCGCGCCTTCCGAATTGGTCACGCCGGCAATCGCGCGCGCTGCGTCCTCCGCCTCTTCGGCCAGGCGCCGCAGCGCCGAGGGGCTGGGTTCGTCCGGATCCTCAAGGTCCAGTGCCGGGAACAGACCCTTCAACAGCAGCTCCTCCGGCGCGAGGCCGGCGTATGCGTCTTCGGGCGCGGCGCGCGCCATGGCGACGGCACGGGCGGCCAGCTCGTCGAGCGCGGCGTCGCTCATGTCCGAGGATCCGATGCTGGCGCTGCGCTTGCCGGCGAAAACCCTAAGCGAGATATGCTCGCTCTCGGAACGTTCGACGTCCTCGAGCTTGCCCAGCCGCACCTGCACGCTCTCGGACGCATCGGCGCTGTAGACCGCGTCGGCCATATCGGCCCCGGCCTTGCGCGCGCGTTCGATCAGGGCGCGGGCACGGTCGCTGGCCTTGTTGGGGGTAAGCATGACGGCAGGACTCTCCAAGGCGCGCAGTCAGCGCGTGCGGCCTGCGCTCTAGACTCGGCTCCTGAAGAGAGCAATCTCAGTGTCTGGTTCGAAATTCGCGGAAGAGCGCATTTCGGTTCAGACTTCTCAGTCGAACAAGTAGGCTAGGCCCTTGAACAATCCGGTCAGCAGGAACGGCAGGCCGATCGCCAGCAGCCACAGCCAGAGCTGGTCGCGCCGGAATTGGGCACGCAGCGCAGGATCGTGGGCCTGTTCGTCGCTCAGGCGGTTCCAGCGCTTCTCGAAACGGCGGCAGGACGGAATGATCGCAATCACCAGGATGACCAGCGCCAGATAGGGCAACAGCGATCCACCCTCTCCCTTCAAGGCCCCCATGGTGACGAAAATCTGCAGCGCGGTGTAGACCAGCAGCGCATAGGCGATGTTATCGCTCATCTTGCGGCGCCAATCGATCATGCGCCCCTCCCGTCGCGGCGCATCTGCGCTGCGCTGCCATATGTTGGCCATGCCGCGAACCCCCTCGTTCCTCGGCAATGAGTAAATCACCATTGGGGAAAGCAATCAAGTGCGGTTAACCAAGCCCAAACGCCTCGGGGTTATCTCTCCCATGCATGAAACCTGCCAAATTCGCATCGATTGGAGGAAAGCATGCTTGCCGTTCCCCGGCGGCGCTTCTAAATCGCCGGTCCAATGGACGAGTTGAACCAGTTGCCGCCGGTCGAGGCGCCGGACGCTGCGCCGGCGCAAAGCCCGCGCCCGCCCGCCGCGCCGCCGATCCCGCAAGGCGGGCTCGAAGTGGTGTCGATCGCCAAGAGCTACGACAAGCGGGCGGTGCTATCCGACATCTCGCTGTCGGTCGCCAAGGGCGAGGTGCTCGGCCTGCTCGGCCCCAACGGCGCGGGCAAGACCACTTGCTTCTATTCGATCATGGGGCTGGTCCGGCCGGACTCGGGCCGCATCCTGCTCGACGGGGTCGATATCACCAAGCTGCCGATGTACCGCCGGGCGATCCTCGGCCTGGGCTATCTGCCGCAGGAAACCTCGATCTTCCGTGGCATGACGGTCGAGCAGAATATCGCTTGCGTGCTCGAACTGAACGAGCCGGACAAAGCGGTCCGCGGCGAGGAGCTGGAACGCCTGCTCGGCGAGTTCGGCCTGACCCGGCTTCGCGCCAGCGCGGCCATGGCGCTTTCGGGCGGCGAGCGGCGGCGCTGCGAGATCGCCCGGGCGCTCGCCGCCAAACCCTCGATCATGCTGCTCGACGAGCCCTTCGCCGGGATCGACCCGCTGTCGATCTCGGACATCCGCGATCTGGTGAAAGACCTCAAGAAGCGCGGCATCGGCGTGTTGATCACCGATCACAACGTGCGCGAGACGCTCGATATCGTCGACCGGGCCTGCATCATCTATGGCGGGCAGGTGCTGTTCGCCGGCAGTCCGGAAGCGCTGGTGGCGGACGAGAATGTCCGGCGGCTGTATCTGGGCGAAGGGTTCACGTTGTGATTCCTTTCCCGCCCCACGGCGGGCGCGGCGCCGGCCCGCTCCCCCTCCCGGCCACCCATAGGTTACTATCGTTGGGTGGCCGGGAGGGGGAGCGGGCCGGCGCCGCGCGAGGTTTCAGCGCAAGCTGAAACCTGACAACGCACAAATGGCATTGGGCCCCCGCCTCGACCTCAGGCAAAGCCAGACGCTGGTGATGACGCCCCAGCTGCAGCAGGCGATCAAGCTGCTGGCGCTGTCCAATCTGGAAGTCGAGGCATTCATCGGCGAGGCGCTCGACGCCAATCCTCTGCTCGATGTCGGTGAGGTCGCGCCTGCGCCTGAGGCCGATGACGCGGATGCATTGGCGCGCCGGACGACTTTGGAAAGCTCCCCGGTCGATCAGCTGGTCAGCGAAGGACGCGCCGAAGAGGACCGCCCGCTTGATATCGACACCGCCGCGCTCGACCGCGACCGCGACACCGGCGATGGCGATCCCGGGGCCGAATGGGGCAGCGATTTCCGACTTGCGTCCGGCGAGGCCGGCCCGGACATCGACGAGCGCGGCGCTGGCGAAGAGACCCTGTCCGAGCACCTGCAAAGCCAGATCGGCGCGGCCACCGCCAACCCGCGCATCGCCGCCATCGCCTTCCACCTCGCCGGCCTGCTCGACGACGCCGGTTACCTCACCGCCGATCTGCGCGACGTGGCCGGCGAACTCGGTCTGGCCCTCGCCGAGGCCGAGGAAGCGCTCGCGCTGATCCACACGCTCGATCCCACCGGCGTCGGCGCGCGCACCCTGTCGGAATGCATCGCGCTCCAAGCGATCGAGGCCGACCGCCACGACCCCGCCATGGCCCGCCTGATCGAAAACCTCGATCTCGTCGCCCGCGGCGAGTTCGCCCGGCTGAAACGCATGTGCGGGGTCGATGACGAGGACTTCGCCGACATGCTCGCCGAACTGCGCGGCTATGATCCCAAGCCCGGCCTCAGGTTCGGCCAGGGCGGCGGCGAGCCGGTGACCCCCGACGTCCTGCTGACGGCGCGCGCCGATGGCGGGTGGGACATCGCGCTCAACCAGGCGACACTGCCGCGCCTCGTCGTCAACCGCGCCTATTACCTCGAACTCAAGGGCACCTGTGGCGGCAAGGACGACCGCGGCTGGCTTTCCGACAAGCTCGCCGACGCCAACTGGCTGATCAAGGCGCTCGACCAGCGGCAGAAGACCATCCTCAAGGTCGCCGCCGAACTGGTGAAGCAGCAGGACGGCTTCTTCCGTCACGGCGTCAGTCACCTGAAACCGCTGACCTTGCGCGCGGTCGCCGAGGAAATCGGCATGCACGAATCGACCGTCAGCCGGGTCACCTCGAACAAGTACCTCAACTGCGAGCGCGGCACCTTCGAGCTCAAATACTTTTTCACCTCGGGCGTCGGCGGCGACAGCCAGGGCGAAGGCGCGGCCAGCGCCGAAGCGGTCAAGGCCGCGATCCGCCAGCTGATCGACGCCGAGCATCCCAAGGCGGTGCTCTCGGACGATACTTTGGTCGATCTGCTCAAGGAAAAAGGCTTCGACCTCGCCCGGCGCACGGTGGCTAAATACCGCGAGGCGATCGGGATCGGCAGCTCGGTGCAGCGCAGGCGCCAGAAGGCGCTGGCGGTGGTGCGTTGAGGTCGATCCGTAAATGCTTGTTGGTTGAGGGAGTGGCAGGCCGGATTTGCCAACCTTGATTTTCCCTGCCATTTGAGCCGGCAACCGCAGCGAAGTCTCGGCTAAACCTATCTGGACTCTAACAATTAGCTAAGGCGGCCATGTGTCTGATCCTTTCGACAGCGACTTTTCCTATGACTTCTATCTGAAGCTCCTCCGGTTCTACGAAACAACCCACGAACTTCGTCCGCTTTGCGATTTTGACCCGGTCGCCGAGGGCCGGGCGTACCTCCGGCACGACATCGACCTTTGCATCGATTCCGCCTTGGCGATGGCTGAAATCGAGGCAGACAGCGGTATTTCCTCGACATACATGTTGATCCCGAACTCGCCGCTCTATGATATCGGATCGCGCGCCCGCGACGTTCGCAAGATCCAGTCACTCGGGCATGAGATCGCAATCCACTTTGACGTTTCGGCCAGCAACGTCGATCCAGAAAATGCGCCGGCGCTACTGGCCGAAATTGACCGGCAATGCGATCTGATCAGCGAAATTTCCGGCGAACCTATCCGGTCGGTTTCATTCCACCGCCCTTTGCCGATTTTCCTGCGCGGCGCAGACCTTTTGGGGCGAAGGGTCAATGGTTATGCGGCCAGGCTGATGGATCATTACCGCTCCGACAGTGCCGGGCGCTGGCGGCAAGGCAACCCCATGGACGATCATCCCGACATGCCGATTTGTCAGCTCCTGACTCATCCGATCTGGTGGGGCCGCGAACACCTTTCGCCGCCCGACCGGCTGGAACAAAACTTTCGCGACAGGTCGGTGGGCCTTGGCCCGGAAGACCGGATCGCGTTATCGGCGCTATTTGTGCAAACCGTTCCCGGCATTGCCCGAACCGGCGCTTCAACCTAAAGGGCGAATGCATGAGCATCGGCGCATTGGACACGGATTCAGCGGCTCTGGCCAAGCGGCTGGAGCTCCAGCACAGCTTGAGCAGCTTCAAGCTCAATGAATGGATATTCCGCCGTATCCAGGCCCAGCCAGGCGAGAACTGGCTGGACCTCGGCTGCGGACGCGGCGAGCAAAGCCTGTTCCTTGCCCAAACCGTCAAATCCGTAACATCCATCGACCTGTCGCAACAATCGCTCGCCGCCCTGCGCGAAGCGGACAGGTCCGGCAAGATCGAGACAATTTGCGCCGGGCTGGACGACATCGGTCCGGTCCTCACGGGAAGATCGTTCGATTGCGTCGTTGGTTCCTATTCGCTCTACTACGCAAACGATTGCGGCAAACTGTTCGAGACAATCAGGGATGTCCTCGTAGAGGGTGGAAAGTTGTTCTTCTGCGGTCCCGCGCACGGCAACAATATCGAGCTGAGGAATCTAACCGCCAAGGCCTCGGGCGATCTGGCAAGCCTCGAGCCCACTCGCCCGTCGCAATTCATGGAAACTGTCGCCCCCGCGGTTTGCAACCGGCTGTTCGATGAGGTGGAGTTCTTCAGCTTCGAGAACCCGATCCGCTTCGCTTCGGCCGATCAGCTTGTCGCCTATTGGACCAGTCACAATCTCTATAGCGAGGCCGCGTTGGGCCGGTTCAGCGAACTGGCCACGGAGCATTTTGCCCAATCGAGCGAGTTCGTTAACGTCAAACGCGGAATAGGGATCAAAGCGCGATAGGTGCGGCGGCGGCAGAAGACGCTGGCGGGGGTGCGGCAATCTGGTTAGCCTCTCTCCCGACCGGGAGACCCACCATGCCGAAACGCTGCTTGCATGCCCTCGCCGCCTGGCTTGCCGCCAGTGCCGCGCATGGCGCCGCGCCGCCCCAAGGCACATTGGCGCCCGAGCCGATCCTCGCTTCGCCCGAGCAGGACGAGGCCGAGGAAACGCTGGCCTGGCTGCTCCAGCACCCCGACGTCAAGGCGATCCAGGCGGGGCTGCGCAAGGATCTCGCCCAGACCGCGATCGGCCAGACCCGCGACGGGGCCGCGACGATCGAGCGGGCGATCGAATGCCTGACCAATTCGTACATCTTCAAGGAGATCGCCACCTATCGCCCCGAGCCGCACTTGCTGTGGGCGACAGAGGACACGCCGCGCGAGTGGCGCGGGCGCAGGACCGGCTGCACCGGTACGGCCGGTGACAATCCCGACAATATCTACCGCAGCTCGGTGGTCGATGGCGGGGTGCGCTATGAGATCACCGGCAAGTTCGATGCCCGGCGGCGGGCGACGCAGCTGGTCGTACAGGCGGGACCAGGCGAGCCGGGTTTCGCGCCCGACTGGTCGACCAGGAACCCCGAAGCTGTCGCCGTGCTCAAGGCGTTCACCGATCGCGACCTGACAGTGGCGCCGGACGGCAGCTTCCGCGTCACCGTCGGCGGGCCGGGAGACGGCCCGTCGCATGTGGCGACGCCGCCCGGTCCGGTTTCATTCGGGTTTCGCGATTCGATGGCAGACTGGAACCAGGAACCCGTGCGGCTGACCATGCGCCGGCTTGATCCGGGCGGGCCCCGGCCCTTCGACAAGAACGAGCTGCGCCGCCGCGTCGTCGGCCGGCTGGGCGACTATGTGCGCGGCTGGGCGGACTTTCCCAACCACTGGTTCGGCGGGCTGAAGCCCAATAGCCACGGTGGGCCGATCGGGCGCAATGGCGCTTGGGGCTTTGTCGCGGGGCTACGTTTCAGCCTGGCCGACGACGAGGCGATGGCGGTGACCACGTCGCGCGGGGGTGCGCCCTATACCGGCTTCCAGGTGGTCGATCCCTGGACGCTTGCCGCCGATGCGCGGCTTAACCTCACCAGCCTCAATCGCGCCCAGTCCGCGCCCGACCGCAACGGCGATGTCACTTATGTCATCGCCAAGCAGGATCCCGGCGTCGCCAACTGGCTCGACACCACCGGGCTGAACGATGGCTATGCGGTGATTCGCTGGCAGGGGACCGCGCCGGATGCGAAAGCCGATGGGCTGCTCAAATCGGTGCGGGTGATCAAGCTGGCCGAGGCCGCCAGGCTGCCCGGCATCGCCCTGACCACGGTGAAGAAGCGCTCTCAGCAGCTCGCCAAGCGGCGGCGGGAGTGGGACAACCGCCTGCGGTGAAGCCGCGCGCAGCCCCGCAATCGCGCCGGTCTGGCACCAGGTACTAAGCTTAGTTAGTAAATACTCAGCCTTGCTAGTATAATATAGCTTAGTGATTGCTAGTATTGTTTAGTATAAAATTGTTTTCATATGAAAGTATCGTGATAAACTTCCCCCGAGGTTAACTCCCGGTCCGCGAATGGACTGTGGTCCGGAATTGGAAGGGGGAATACCATGGCCTATCTAGATCAGAAGCGAATGGCATGTAGTCCGGCGACAATGATTGTCGTCGCAACATTGGAGGCGGTGGCAATATTCGCCATCGTGCGCGGGCTGATTGTCGATGTGCATCCGCAAGCTCCGCCGCACCGGATCATCGTGGATAACATCAAGCTCGCGCCTCCGGCTCCGCTGCCTAGCGAGAAGCCGAAAGTGCACGAACCCGTGATCCGGGAATCGAAGCAACCGCTCGCACCGGTTACGCATCCAAGCCTGTTCAAGCCGGGGCCGCTGATCATCGATCAGGGCCCGATCGCCCCGCCCTCGCCCGATCCGGTCGAGCTGATCCCGTTGCCACGACCCTCGCCATCCCCGGGCCTTGCGTCCCGCTTCGCCAGACCGCGGGGCAGTTCGGCGAATTGGGCGACGACCGCCGACTACCCGGGCAGCGACTTGCGCCAGGGCAACCAGGGCCTGGTCCGTTTCAGCCTTACGGTCGGGGCCAATGGCAAGGTCTCGGCCTGCGTCGTTACCCGGTCGAGCGGCTTTCCCGGCCTTGACGAGGCGACTTGCGACAAGGTCTCGAGCCGCGCCAGATTCGAACCGGCCACGGACGCTTCGGGCGCAAAAGTCACCGGCAGCTATGCCGGCTCGGTTCGCTGGGTGATCCCCGAATAGGCCGCCCGGCGATCTCCTCCGCCGGCCGCGGGCCTATCCCTGCCCCGGTCCGGGGCTGGCGGAGGAGCCTACATCGTGTCCAGCATCACCCCGGGCGCGGGGGCGCCCGCTTCCCAGCGGCCGAATCCGTAGTCACCCTTGATCGTGGTGCGGTGCATGATGCGCTCGTATTTCACATCGACGCCGCAGGCTTGGTGGAGCATCCGCCAGTTGTCCCAGACCAGCATGTCGGTGGGCTTCCAGCTGTGGTAATAGGGCGTGATCGTCCGCTCGACCGCATCCCACAGGTCGACCAGCAAGGCATTGCCCTCGGGCGTTTCCATCCCGGCTATGCCGCGCGCGCCATAGGGCGAGAGGTGGACCACTTTCTCGCCGGTCTGGCGCTGCCAGACGGCCGGATGGATCGCCCGGGGCAAGGCGCGGGCGATCTCGAGGATGGCATCGCCCTTGGGCTTGATTTCGCGGAAGGTCTTGGGAAGGCCGAACCACTGCTGCGAATAGCGCAAGTCGAGCGTGTAGAGCACCTCGATCCCCTCCAGCCGCTGGCGCAGGGCCGGGTCGAGATCGTTCCAGATCTGGATGCCGTCGGCGAAAGCGGTGAGCCCGCCTTCCGGCGCGATCGTCTCGGCGCGCAGCACGCCGGCGCGGTTGAGTTCGTTGTTGTAGCTGTGGTCGAAATGCCAGGGCTGCCAGGTCATCAGCTGCTGGCCGTCGATCTCGACCACATGGGCGTCGGGTCCGGTGCGGATGGCGATCAGTCCGGGTACGGCGGCCGGATCGACGCGCTCGACGGTTTTGACCGGGTGCTCCTTGAGCGGGCCGAAGACTTCGCTGAGCAGGACCTGCATCTCGCCGCTGGGCTCGACGCCCTCGAACACGATCATGCCGCGATCCTCGAACACGCGGACGATCTCGCTCCGGACCGCCTCGTCGCCAAGCGCCGCGCGGGTCACGCCCGATATCCGTGCGCCAAACGGCAGATCGTTCCGGAGTTGCCTGATTTCGATTTGCGACATTGCTTTCATCCCACGTTTCGAATTCCTATAATCCAGGCCGCAGGGCCAAACCAAACGGTAACCACTGTTTGTCGCAGAAAAGTTTCGCTTTGGCGCTGGTGGGCAAATCTTTCTCGACGGCGTCGGCTCAATGTCTATCGAAACAATTGAGATTCAATCGAAGAGGCGAGTCGGATGATCTTCGGGTATTTCGATCTGGCCTATCTGCTGCCGTTCATCGCTGTCGGATTCGCCGCCCAACTCGTCGATGGCGCGCTCGGCATGGCGTTCGGGGTAATCTCGAACACGCTGCTGGTCGGGGTGCTCGGGGTTCCGCCCGCCATCGCTTCCCAGCGCGTGCATCTTGTCGAGTGCTTCACCACCGCGACCTCGGGGATCAGCCACCTGCTGCATGGCAACATCGATAAGCGCCTGTTCTTCAAGCTGCTCATTCCAGGTATCGCCGGGGGGCTGCTGGGGGCCTATGTGCTCGCTTCGATCGATGCCGGCGTGGTCAAACCTTTCGTGCTGATCTATCTCAGCTGTATCGGCATCTACCTGGTTATCCGCGGCGTGCTCTACCCGCCCAAGCTGCGCGAGGCGAAAATGATTGCCCCGCTCGGACTGATAGGCGGCTTCCTCGATGCGGCCGGCGGCGGCGGATGGGGGCCGGTGGTGACCTCGAACCTGCTCATCCAGGGGGCGGAGCCGCGAAAAGTCGTCGGCACGGTCAATTCGGTCGAGTTCTTTCTGACAATCACCGTTTCGGCCGCCTTCATCTATCACCTCGGCATCGGCGATGTCGCCGGGGCGACACTGGGACTGCTCATCGGCGGCCTCCTCGCCGCCCCGCTGGGCGCCTGGGCGGCCAAGCATTTCCCGGCCAAACAGATGCTCATTCTCGTCGGCACTGTGCTGACACTGACCAGCACCTATGGGGTTTGGAACGCTTGGGGTTGAGTGGACCCCTCGCTCTCCCCGGGCGTAGCCCCGGGGAGAGCACACTCGCGGGCCTTCCAGCCGTGCATACGAAGGTGCAGGATTGAGCCATGGACGGTCAGCTACTCGTCATCTGCCTGCTGACGGCGTGCATCAACCTGATCGGCACGCTGGCCTATGCGGCGCGAATCGCGGGGATTCGGACCGGCCGAATCGCCATGAGTTTCGCCCTGTTCAATCTGCTGGTGCTGGTCAGCCGGATGTCGAACAGTTTCCTCGGGCCGTTTCTCGCCAAGCGCATCGAAACGCGCATCGCATCGGGCGGCGGCGAGGCGCTTGCCGGTGATTTCCGCGTGGTCCTCGCCAGCGCCGCCGTCGCGGTGTTTGCCGGGATCCTGCTGGTGCCGACCGGCCAGCGCCTGTTCGCCAAAGCCATCGGCTATTTCCAGCGCAACCGTTCGACCGCCCGGCTCGTCCTTCGCAGCGCGACACCGGCCGGCCTCACTGCCATACGCGAGGCCATCACCATTCCCACATCGGAGCACTTAAAGAACCTCATGCGGCCAAGCGGGGTGGGCTGGGGCATGCTGCTGGCCAATGTGCTGGCGCAGGCGCTGATCACCGTCGGCGTGCTCGCCTCGCTCTATGCCGGCTATCTCAATCCGGAATTCCGCGTGACGGCATCCCAGCTTTCGGCGGTGATCAATGGCTTTGCCACGATCCTGTTGTTCGCGCTGATCGACCCGCAGCTTTCCGTGATGACCGACGACGTCGTCGAAGGCCGGATGGGCGCGGCGCATTTCCGGCGCGCGATTGTCTGGATCTCCATGCAGCCGGCTTGCCGGTACGCTTCTGGCCCAGGCGCTGTTCATCCCCTCGGCAATCGCGATTGCCTGGGTCGCGAACTACGTTTGAGGGTCTGATCCGAAACTCCGTTTCGGATCGTCCGGCACCGGCCCGCTCCCCCGCCCGGCCACCCAACGAGATTTTATGCTCTGGGTGGCCGGGCGGGGAAGCGGGCCGGTGCCGCCTCGAAATTCGCTCTTTCGCGAATTTCGAATCGAGACTTCGAGCCCCGCGCCTACCCGGCGATCCCCCCCGCCGCCAGCACCGCCAGGGTCAGCACATCGGGCGCAATCGCCGTCATCGGGGCGATCTGCACCGGCTTTTCCATGCCGATCAGCATCGGCCCGATGGTGGCGTTGCCGCCCAGCTCGCGCAGCAGCTTGGCCGAGATGTTGGCCGATTGCAGCCCCGGCATGACCAGCACATTGGCCGGCGCGGAAAGCCGCGTGAACGGGTAGTTCTTCATCACCACGGGTTGAGCGCGGCATCGGGCGCCGACTTCGCCCTCGTATTCGAAGCCGGCCTCGCCCTCCGCATCGAGGATGGCGATCGCCTCACGGATCGGGTCGAGCCACTTGCCCGAGGGATTGCCGAAGGTCGAAAAGGAGAGGAAGGCGACGCGCGGCTCGTGGCCCAGCCGCGCTTGCCACCGCAGCGGTCTCCTTCGCGATCACCGCCAGATCCGGCCGCGCTTGGCCGCTCGTTGACCGTGGTGTCGGCGAGGAACACGGTCGTAATTCTTGCCGACCATCAGATGGATGCCGAACGGCAGATGCTCCCGGCTTGGGATCGAGCACCTCGCGCACTTCCTTCATCGTCTGCGCGAAAGGCCGGGTCATGCCGGTGATCATCGCATCGCCAATGCCGAGCTTGAGCAGGGCGGAGGCGAAGATATTGCGGTCCTGATTGACCATGCGCTGAACGTCGCGCTCCATGAAGCCGCGCCGTTGCAAGCGCTCGTAGAGCATGGCGACCATCGCTTCGACATGCGGGGAATTGGCCGAATTGTGGATCTCGAAGCTGCCCGGATCGGCGACGCCCAGCTCGCGCCAGCTTGTCGATCACCGCCTGCCGTGCGCCCGACCAGCACCGGCTCGCCATAGCCGAAATCGCGGAACTGGATCGCCGCGCGCAGCACGATCTCGTTTTCCGCCTCGGCAAAGATCACCCGCTTGGGATTGGCCTTCACCTGTTCATAGACTTGCGTCAGCACCGAGGTGGTCGGGTTGAGCCGCGCCTTCAGGCTGTGGCGATAGGCGTCGAAATCCTCGATCGGCTTCTGCGCCACGCCGGAATCCATCGCCGCCTTGGCGACGGCGCTGGGCACGACTTCCATCAGCCGCGGATCGAACGGCGCGGGGATGATGTAATCGGGGCCGAACTGGTGGTTCTTGCCATAGGCGGCGGCGACTTCCTCGGGCACCTGCTCGCGCGCCAGTTCGGCGATGGCCTTGGCGGCGGCGATCTTCATTTCCTCGTTGATCGCGGTTGCCCGCACATCGAGCGCGCCGCGGAAGATGAAGGGGAAGCCGAGCACGTTGTTGACCTGGTTGGGATAGTCCGACCGCGCCCGGTGGCGACGATGGCGTCGGGCCGAACCGCCATGGCGTCTGGCGGCGTGATTTCCGGATCGGGATTGGCCATGGCGAAGATGATCGGGTTGGCGGCCATCGACTTGACCATCTCCTGCGTCATCGCGCCGGCGACCGACAGGCCGAGGAAGATGTCGGTGCCCTTAACCGCTTCGGCCAGGGTGCGCTTGTCGGTATCGATGGCATGGGCGGACTTGAACTGGTCGATGCCCTCGCGGCCCTTCCAGATCACGCCCTTGCTGTCGCACATGATGACGTTTTCGTGGCGCACCCCCATGGACTTGATCAGTGCAGGTGCAGGCGATCGCCGAAGCGCCCGGCGCCGTTGACCACGACCTTGACGTCCTCGAACTTGCGGCCGGTGATGCAGGCAGGCGTTGACCAGTCCGGCGGCGGCGATGATCGCGGTGCCGTGCTGGTCGTCGTGCATCACCGGGATCTTCATCCGCTCGCGCAGGGTCTGCTCGATGACGAAGCATTCGGGAGCCTTGATGTCTTCGAGATTGATGCCGCCGAAAGCTCGGCTCCATCATGGCGATGGCCTCGATCAGCGCATCGGTATCTTCGCTATCGAGCTCGATGTCGATCGAATCGACGTCGGCGAAGCGCTTGAACAGCACCGCCTTGCCTTCCATCACCGGCTTGGAGGCCAGCGCGCCGAGATTGCCCATGCCCAGGATCGCCGTGCCGTTGGTGATCACCGCCACCAGATTGCCCTTGGCGGTATAGTCATAGGCGCAGTGCCGGATCGTCATAGATCGCCTGCACCGGCACGGCGACGCCGGGCGAATAGGCCAGGCAGAGGTCGCGCTGGGTCGCCATCGGCTTGGAGGCGATGATCTCGATTTTACCCGGCCGGATGGTCTTGTGGTAAAACAGGGCCTCGCGGTCGGTAAAACTGACGTTGCTTTCTTCGGACAAGTGGAATCTCCTGGAATTACCCGGCCCCTAACCAATGTCGCGGCGCAGCGATAGGGGAAAGCTGCGTCCGTTACGCTTTGCGAATCGCCGCAAGCCGCCCCAAACCGGCCGGCATGCACGGCTCCGCAACCCCGATGATGGCCCAATACCTCGCGCTCAAGGCCGAGGCGGGGGACTGCCTGCTGTTTTACCGGATGGGCGATTTCTTCGAGCTGTTCTTCGATGATGCCAAAGCGGCCGCGCAAATGCTCGATATCGCGCTCACCAGCGCGGGGAGCATCGGGCCGCCGATGCCGATGTGCGGCGTGCCGGTCCATGCGGCGGAGGGCTATCTCGCGCGGCTGATCAGGGCCGGCTGCCGGGTTGCGATCGCCGAGCAGATCGAAACGCCCGAGCAGGCGAAGAAGCGCGGCGGATCGAAAGCGCTGGTGGCGCGCGATATCGTCCGCTTCGTCACGGCGGGCACGCTGACCGAGGAGGCCTTGCTCGAACCGCGCCGGGCGAATGTGCTGGCGGCGGTATGCGAAGTGCGCGGCGCCATCGGCATTGCCTCCTGCGACATTTCGACCGGGCGGATGGAGCTGGAAGAATGCGCGCCCGAACTGCTCGGCGCGGCGCTGGCGCGGATTGGGGCCAGCGAACTGGTCGCGCCCGAAGGCTGGGAGCGAGCGCCGGACGAGGCGATCCCCCGGCCCTCGCGCGATTTTTCCAGCGACGATGGCGAGGCGCGGCTGAAGGCGGTGCACGGCGTCGCCACGCTCGACGGTTTTGGCGGGTTCACCCGCGCGATGCTGGCGGCCGCTGGCGGGCTGATCGCCTATCTGGATCATGCCGGGCGCGGCAAGCTGCCGTTGCTGCTGCCGCCGGTCGCGCGCGAAGCGCGAGGCGCATCTCGCCATGGACGAGGCAACGCGCGCCAGCCTGGAAGTGCTGCGTCTCCAGCCAGGGCAGCCGCAAGGGCAGCCTGATCGACGCGCATGGACCGCTGCGTCACCGGCGCCGGCGCGCGGCAGCTGGCCGAGGACCTCTCCGCCCCGCTCACCGATGCCGCGCGCGATCAACGCGCGGCTGGAACTGGTGCAATGGCTGGTCGAAGACGCCCTGCTGCGCGAGGACTTGCGCGCGGTGCTGCGCGCGCTGCCCGATCTGGGCCGGGCGCTGGGGCGGGTGGTCGCGGGGCGCGGCAGCTCCGCGCGATCTCGGGCAACTGCGCGACGGGCTGACCGAAGCGCGCAACATGCACGAATTTTTCGAGCAACGGCGCGAGGACATTGCCCGCACTGCTGGCCCGCCTGCTGCCAAGCCTTGCCGGCCACGGCGCGCTGGTCGATCTCTACACGCGCGCGCTCGTCCCCGCCCGCCGACCGAGCGCTCAGCAAGGCGGCTTCATCGCCGAGGGCTATGACCACGCGCTCGACGAACTGCGCCGCGCGTCGGGCAGTGCCCGCCGCGCGATCGCCGCGCTCGAGGCGAAATACCGCGACGAGACCGGGGTCCCTGCGCTCAAGATCCGCCACAACGGCGTGCTCGGCTATTTCATCGAAGTGCCGGCCAAACATGCCGATGCGCTGATGGCGCCCGACAGCGGCTTCACCCACCGCCAGACCATGGCCGGCGCGGTGCGTTTCAACGCGCTCGCGCTGCACGAGGAGGCCAGCCGCATCGCCGAGGCCGGCGGCCATGCGCTGGCGGCCGAAGAAGCCCATTTCGAGGAACTGGTCGGCCGCTGCGGTGGCCGGCCGCCAGGCCATCGCCGAGACAGCCGCGGCGCTCGCCCGGATCGACGTCGCCGCCGGGCTTGCCGAACGCGCGGCGGAAGGCGGCTGGTGCTGTCCGGCGATTGTCGAGGAGCCGGTGCTCGCGATCGAGGGCGGGCGGCATCCGGTGGTCGAAGCGGCACTGGCGCGGGCGGGCGAGCGCTTCGTCGCCAACGATTGCCGCCTCGCGCCCGAGGACCGGCTGTGGCTGGTCGGCGGACCGAACATGGGCGGCAAGTCGACCTTCCTGCGCCAGAACGCGCTGATCGTGCTGCTGGCGCAGGCGGGTGGTTCGTGCCTGCCGCAGGCGCCGCGATCGGCCTGGTCGACCGCCTGTTCAGCCGGGTCGGCGCTTCGGACAATCTCGCCCGCGGGCGCTCGACCTTCATGGTCGAAATGGTCGAGACGGCGGCGATCCTGGCGCAGGCCACGCCAGCGCAGCTTCGTCATCCTCGACGAGGTTGGGCGCGGCACTTCGACTTATGACGGCCTTGCGCTGGCCTGGGCGGTGGCCGAGGCGGTGCATGGCCACAATCGGCTGCCGCTGCCTGTTCGCGACGCATTACCACGAACTCTCCCGGCTTGTCGGAAAGCTGCGAGGCGCTGAGCCTGCACCATGTCCGCGCGCGCGAGTGGAAGGGCGATCTGGTGCTGCTGCACGAACTGGCCGAAGGGCCGGCGGACCGCTCCTATGGCCTTGCCGTCGCGCGCCTTGCCGGAGTTCTCGCCGCAAGTGCTGGCGCGGGCCAAGCAGGTGCTCGACCGGCTGGAGAAGGGCCGCGCGGAAACCGGAGGGCTGGCCGCCGGGCTGGGTGATATGCCGCTGTTCGCCGCCGCGCTCGATGCTGCCGAGGCGAAAGTCGAGCCTTGCGCGACAAGCTCGACGGCCTCGATGTCGATGCGCTCTCTCCGCGCGAGGCGCTGGACCTGCTGTATGAACTGAAGCGCGAGGCGGGCACCGAGAGATTAACGCAGCTGCCGCTATGCCGCCCGCATGATCGGACCGCGCATCAAGACCGTCTTCCGCAGCCGCTGGATCGCGCTGTTGTGGTGTCGCGTGCTTCACTGTCTCGCGCTTCTTCGACAAGGTGGCGGACAGGAAAAACGGGCAGCAGGCGCGCAGCGACATCCGCGCCAAGCGCATGGCGCGCTCGCAAAGACGGCGCAGAACAGGACATGTGGAAGCGGCAAAGAATCCCATGGACCTGCCCGAAACCGAAGCCGGCCGAACCTTAGTCCCGGCTCGCGCCCGGCACCCACAGCACGTCGCCCGCCCCGCCGGCATTGACCGCGCGGGCGAGCACGAAGAGATAGTCCGACAGCCGGTTGACATAGGCCAGCGCCGCCGGGTTGACCGGCTCTGCTTCGGCCAGGGCAGTCATCGCCCGCTCGGCCCGGCGCACCGATGCCGCGCGCGCCACATGCACCCGCGCCGCCGCCTCGCTGCCGCCGGGCAGGATGAAGCTGGTGAGCGGCGCGAGGCCTTCATTCAGCGCATCGATTCGCCCGTTCGATCCACGCGGCTTGCGAGGCCACGATCCGCAGCGTCATGTCGCCGAGGGCGTGAAATCCTCACCGGGCGTGGCGAGGTCCGCACCAAGATCGAACAGGTCGTTCTGGATGCGCGTCAGCGGCGCGGCATGCGGTCCGCCTGCCAGCGCCACCGCCGCCAGGCCGATCGCCGAATTTGCCTCATCGACCGCGCCGATCGCTTCCATCCGGGCCTCGTGCTTGGGCGCCGCGAACCATCGACCAGGCCGGTGGTGCCGTCGTCGCCGGTGCGCGTGTAGATCTTGTTGAGCTTGACCAAGCGCCTAGTTGCTCATCGCCAGCACCACGCCGACGACGACCACGATCGCCAGCGCCTGATACTTGATGCGCGCGAACATCATCTTGTTCTGCGACAAGCTGGTAGTGGCTCGGCCCGCTGACCGGCGGCGCGATCCAGGTCGTCGTCTTGGTGCTCTGCAGAAAGGCGATGATGCCGCGCACCAGGCTGTAGACGACCATGATCATCAGTCACGATTACGATGGGGAGAGAATGTAGTCATGAAACGCCAATCTAGGCCCTCGGCCGAGCGAAATACCAGTGGGGAAACGCGCGCCGCTCAGCGCGTCGGCCAGCGCGCGGCCATCTTCTCCCGCGCGGCGCATATCGGCCAAGCGAAGCGGCGAACCGCGCCGCTTGGCGAGCTTGCGGCCGTCGGCCTCGACCAGCAAGGCCGTGGTGATGCCAGACCGGCACCGGCAGACCGAGCAGCGCCTGCAGCAGCCGGTGGATGTGGCTCGCGGCGAACAGGTCCATGCCCGCGCGTCACCAGCGTGACGCCGTCCGCCGCATCGTCGAGCGTGGCGGCGAGGTGATAGGAGGCCGGCGCCTCCTTGCGCAGCAGCACGACATCGCCGAACAGTTCCGGCCGCGCGCGCTGCAACACCCGGCCAGCTCGTCGACGCCAGTCGAGCGGCCCCGCCAGTGCGACCGCCGCGCGCCATGTCGAGCCGCCAGGACACGCGCCCTCGCGAGACGCTGTCCCGGCCCCGGCAGGTGCCGGGATAGACCGGCCCGTCCGGCCCCATGCGCGCGCCGCCGCGGCCATTTCGCGCGCGGGTGCAATGGCAGGGATAGAGCAGGCCCATCGCCTTGAGCCGCTCGCCCGGCCGCCGCATAGCTGGCCAGCCGGGCCGACTGGAACACCGGCTCGCCGTCCCAATCCAGCCCCAGCCAGCGCCAGATCGGCCAGAATCTCCGGGCACCAGTTCCGCCCGGCTGCGGGTCACCGTCGATATCCTCGATCCGCAGCAGGAACGCCCCGCCCCGTGCGCGCGCCAGATCATGCGCCACGACGGCGGCATAGGCATGGCCCAGATGCAGCGGCCCGTTGGGGCTTGGGCGCGAAGCGGGTGCGGATCATGCCCGCGATTCTCCTGTGGATTGCGCGCGCATGCAAGCCTTGACGCGCGAGCGCGATGGCATGCTGATCTTCCGTCCATGCTGTGCCATCAAACCGTCATCAGCGGCCTGCGACAGAAGGCCATGCTCAAGTCGGAGCTGATCGAGCGCGCGGCCCGGTTCCGCAGCGCAGGGGATGATCCCGGCCCGCAATCTGTCCGATTGCCCCGCGCTCGTGCTCAATGCGGACTACACCCCGCTGTCCTATTACCCGCTCAGCCTGTGGCCCTGGCAGACCGCGATCAAGGCGGTGTTCCTCGAACGGGTCGATATCGTCGCCAGCTATGCGCGCGAGGTGCATCAGCCCCAGCTGGACGATGCCGATCCCCTCGGTGATCGCGCTGCGGCAATATGTGAAGCCCAGCGAATTTCCCGCTTTCACCCGGTTCAACCTGTTCCTGCGCGACCGGTTTCGCCTGCCAGTATTGCGGCAGCCCGCATCACCTGACCTTCGATCACGTCGTGCCGCGCCGGCTCGGCGGCAAGACCAGCTGGGAAAACGTCGCCACCGCCTGCGCGCCGTGCAACATGAAGAAGGGCGGGCGCACCCCGAGCGCAGGCGAGGATGCCGCTGCTGATCGAGCCGATCCGCCCGACCAGCTGGCAGCTGCAGGAACGCGGCCGCGCTTTCCCGCCCAACTACCTGCACGAAACCTGGCGCGACTGGCTCTACTGGGACGTCGAGCTGGAGGCGTGAGGCCTCCAGCCTCACGCAAGTTTACGAGCAGCGCGTCATCTGGTGCTTGCCGCCCTGGGCATTCACCGAATCCATGGTCTTGGCGTCGGCGACCGTGACGTTGATCTTCATTTCCGGAGTCTCGGGGAAAGTGATCACGCCGTCGCTATAGGCCCAGTTGCCGAACGGACCATCGCTGGTGCCGTCGGCCTTGAGTTCCATCGCCAGCGCGCAATCGCCATCATTACCCCAATTGCCGACGACGAATTCCTTGGTCGGCTTTTCGCCTTTGGCGGGCGCGGCGGCGGGAGCGGCCGCACTGGCGGCAGGGGCAGGCGCGCTCGCCGTGGGAGCGGCTTCGGCCATTTTCGGCGCTTCGGATGCAGGCGCCCCGGGCTTGTCGGAACTGCCGCAGCCGGCAAGCCCGAGTGCAAAGGTGGCGGCAAGAGCAATGCGATAGGTCATGAAATCGTCCCCCAAATGAACTTGTGCGACCGCCCGGCGCAGTGACTTCCCGTAAGCAGGGCTCCTGTCAAGCTTTGCCTCTTGCCGCGCCGGATGCACCGTGGAAAGGTCATGCGATGCTCCGCCAAGTCCGCGCCGTCCTGACAGGCAAGTCCGATCCGCGTTTCTCTCCGCGCGAGGCCAGCGCCATCGCCAAGAAGCCACGCGAGGGTGCGGTACAAATTAGTTTGCTGGGCCTTGAAGGCGACGAGCAGGCCGACCTTTCCGTCCACGGTGGCCCGGACAAGGCGATCCACCACTACCCCGCCGATCACTATCCGTTCTGGCGGACAATGACCGGCGGCCATCCGCTGCTCGAAACGGCGGGCGCTTTCGGCGAGAATGTCTCGACGCTGGGCATGGCCGAGCGCGAAGTCTGCGTCGGCGACCGCTACCGGCTGGGCGACGCGCTGGTCGAAGTCAGCCAGGGCCGCCAGCCGTGCTGGAAGCAGGGGCGCCGGCTGGGCGATCCCGGGATCGTTTCGCTGATCGTCGAATACCGCTTCACCGGCTGGTATTACCGCGTGATCGAGCCGGGCGAGGTGCGCGCCGGGGACACGATCACACTGGTCGAGCGGGCGCAGCCGGAATGGGACGTCGAACGCGTCTTCGGCCTGTTGATTGGCGGCGATGGGGCCGATGACCCGGCGGCGCTGAAAACGCTCGCCGGGCTTGAGGTGCTGGCCACGCCCTGGCGGACCAGGGCGCGGGCGCTGCTTGAGAGCAGTTAGACCCAGTCTCGACCGCATCCGAACGTTGTGACGGAGCCGATTTTGGCCCAGCGCAAGGCGCGAGGAGGGAGCTATGCGAGCATATAGTGACCGACGAGCAACGCGGCGATGGGCCAATCGCGCCCATGGGTTGCCTTGGAAGCCCACCGGACGGCGTCGCGTTTCTTGCCCGGGACCACGCCCGCTGGAAGCTCCCGGCGGTAAGGGCACCGTGCGGATGCGGTCGAGACTGGGTCTAGCAGCGCGTCATCATCTTGGGCTCGCCCTTGCCGTCGAGGCGCAATTCCATGGTCTTCGCATCGACGACAATGACATGCACCTTCTGCGGCGCGTCCGCCATGGTCAGAACGCCGTCGTTGAGCGCCCAGTTGCCGAACGGACCGTCGGTGCTGCCATCGGCCTTGAAATCGATCGCCATGACGCAGTCGCCAGCCTCGCCCCATTTGCCGACCATGAATTCCTTGCTGGGCTTGTCGCCCTTGGCCGGGGTCGCGGCTGGAACCGCAGCGGCGGGGGCGGCGGGAGCAGCCTCGGTCGCCGCTGGAACGGCTTCCGCCACCTTCGGCGCTTCGGAAGCCTCGGCGGCGGGCTTGTCGGCACTCCCGCAAGCGCCAAGCGCGAGCGCCACGGCGCCGGCAAATGCAAATCGAATCGACACGGAATGTCTCCCCACAGGATTGCGCGACACCGGAGTCTGTGACTCGCTGCCTTGGCCCGCCAAGTCAACCCGCCCCCGGTTCAGAGCCGGCGATAGCGGAAGTACCAGACCTCGTGGCCCTGCGCCCGGGCTTTCGCCTCATAGCGCGTTTCCGGCCAGCCAGAGGGGCGCCTGAGGAAGTCCGCCGGCTTGTCGCACAGCCATGCGAATGCCTGGCGGTGCCTGCGCATGACCATCAGCGCGTGGCGCAGATAGACCGGATGATCGGTGCCGAAGCGGAATTCGCCGCCCGGCCTCAGCTTGGCGGCGATCAGCCGCAGCGGCCCGTCGTTCATCATCCGCCGCTTGGCGTGGCGCGCCTTGGGCCAGGGATCGGGGTGGAGCAGATAGACGAAGCTGAGCGCCCCGTCGGGCACCCTGGCGAGCACTTCGAGCGCGTCGCCGTGGTGCAGGCGGACATTGCCGAGCGGCGCGTGCGCGCCATTGTCGCCATCGACATGGGTCAGCGCCTGGGCGACACCGTTGAGGAACGGCTCGGCGCCGATGAAGCCATGGTCGGGCAACATGTCGGCGCGGAAGGCCATATGTTCGCCGCCGCCGAAGCCGATCTCGAAATGGAGCGGACAGTCGTGCCCGAACAGGCGCTCCGCCGTAACCGGGCCTTCAGCGGGCACGGCGATCCTTGGCAGCAAGGTCTCGACCAGGCCCTGCTGGCCCTTGCGCAGGGGCTTGCCCTTGGCGCGGCCGTAGAGGCGGTTAAGCGTGGTCGGATCGCCGGGTTTGTTCGCGGTCATCGGCTGGGCGCTTGGCACTCCATTTGCTTCGTGGTCAATATATGTGAACCGTGCAATTCCGTCCCGCTCACGATGCATTCAGGAAAGATAAGAAATATATGAACGGGCTGGTCGAGTTGGTCCCAGCAGAGGGCAAACATTCCAGCACAAACGGGTCGCCATGAAGCATTTGCACTTAGGAAGAGGAGTGAATGATGTTCAAGCACAGAAATCTTCGCAGCTGCCTGAAGATCGGCCTTGCCGCCGTTGCAGCTTGCGGTTTTACGAGTGCCGCCTCCGCCCAACAGCTGGCCTGGGGGTCGTTCAAGGATAATGGCTGCCTCGGAGAATCGGGACAGCGCGTTTACACCTCGGTGCTGTGGAACATACCCGCTGGTCAGGATTGGCTCGCCACCTGCATGAAAACCGGCGGGCGCGTGGCGTTGCGCGACGGTTCGCAAGTCGATTTCCCCCAGCCGACAACCTGTACCAAGAGCACGATGAATGAGGCGCTCGGCGTCGCGGCGCTTGTGGTCGGCTTGCCCGGACTCGTCTACAAGCCGGCCGGGGCCGTCTCGCTGGTGCTCGACGCGGGCAGCCTTGCGATGGAGAAAGCCGGCGTAGGGGCGATAAATGTCTGGGGTCTGTTCCAGATGGTCGATCCCAGCTGCCCCGGCGCGCATGCCGCTGGTTATATTCAGACGATTCGCGTCACAGCTCCCGCTCGCTCGTCCAGCCTGCTGGAGCAGAGCTACGTGCCGAGCACGCCGGCCGCCGGCGGCCGGAGCCGTGTCTGCTTCGTCAACTATGGCGAACGGCGGCGCGCGGTGCAGCACGATGTGCCGGCCGTCGGGCCGTTCGATAGGATCGGCAGGCTTGGGGGAAGCCAATGCGGCAACTTCCCGGCCGGTGCGCGCGTGACTTTCCAGTTCGTGGATGATGGCGTTCCGGCGATGCCGCACAAGGCGGTCACCATGGCGCTGGGCCGTTACGAAGGCGGCACGGTGACATTCGCCTGGAAGGACTGATCGCCCGGCAGGGTTCGCGCGGCGGAACGAAGCCGCGCAGGACCCCGCGGTGCGGCTTGCCCTTCGCGCGGCCGTAGAGGCGGTTGAGCGTGGTCGGATCGCCGGGCTTGTTCGCAGTCATCGCCGCGCGCCTTGGCGGTAGCGACCGGCACAGGTCAAGCCGGCGTTGCGCAGGCCCTGGCGGCAGGGATATCGCCCGAATTTCGCCGCAGGGCGATTTTCGCGCCGCCGCCGAACCGCCAAACAGATTTTCGCGTTAGTCGTTTCGCGGCAAACCGCCCTATGACATCGATGATTTGAAATAATAATTGCTAACGCACCAGACATGTACTTAAAATATATTGACGGATTATGCGCATTGACCAAGACTAGGTTCCACGAGTCGCCAACTCTTACAATAAAAATACTTTTCATCGAAACAACGCCTAAGTCGATTAGCGATTTAGGCGGCATCCAGTCCTGTTCGAATTGGGGGCAGCGAACACCAAATCAACGGGAGATATCCAATGGTAAAGACCACACAATCCAACGGCTCGGGCACACCGGGCGAAAGCAGCTACGACGCCATGCTGATGCGGGCGATGGAGCAGGGCGATGACAGCCTGCAAACCGGACGGCAGATCGTAACCTTCAATCCCGAAGGCGGCCAGGAAGCCAGAAGCGCCCTGGAATCGCTCAATCTGCGCGTTGCCGACGCGCGCGATTTCAGCGAACAGCAATTCTCGGTGGAGGATGTTGGCGATGCGGATGCCGTCGTCCTGCCCGAGATCGGTATCGCCATCGTCAATGCGGCCGATGCCGCCGAACGGGCGAACGTCTTCGTCGAAGACGCGTCCAGCCCGATCGAGGCGGTCGAGCCAGAATATTTCGCCTTCAGCGACGATGTTTCGACCGACTTCCTGCGCGGCTTCCGCAAGGCGACCGAAGCGATCGCCAATGGTTCTGGCGGCGCCGAGGTTGACGAGTTGGGCGACGACGAGGTCGAGGCCGAAGCTTTCGGCGCGACCTGGGGTCTGGTGGCGACCCGGGTTCCGCGGAGCTCGCGCACCGGCCAGGGCGTGCGGGTGGCGGTGCTCGATACGGGCATGGCGCTCAACCATCCAGATTTCGCCGGGCGTCCGATTGTCGGAGGCAGCTTCGTCGGCCAGCCGGTGATGGATCTGCACGGGCATGGCACGCATTGCATCGGCACCGCCTGCGGTCCGATGTCGCCGCCGGGACTGACGCCGCGCTATGGCATCGGCCACCGGGTCGCGCCGATTTTCGCCGGCAAGGTGCTGTCGAACTCCGGCTCGGGCGGAACCGGCAGCGTGCTCGCGGGGATGAACTGGGCGATCGCCAACAACTGCGCGGTGATCTCGATGTCGCTCGGCTCGCAGTCGCCGGTGCAGTTCGCCTATACCGCCGTCGGACGGATCGCGCTGTTGCGCGGCTGCCTGATCATCGCCGCGGCCGGCAATGCCCATTCGCAGACCGGGGCTCCGGCCAACTCGCCGACGATCATGGCCGTCGCGTCGCTCGATCGCAATCTCGTGCCATCGAGCTTCTCGAACTTCGGCAAGATCGAGATCGCCGCGCCCGGGCGCGACGTGTTCTCGGCCGCGCCGATGCCCCGGCGCTACGCGATCATGAGCGGCACCAGCATGGCGACGCCGCATGTCGCGGGGTGCGCGGCGCTGTGGGCGCAAACCAGCCCGGCCTTGCGCGGTCAGGCGCTGTGGAACCGCGTGGTCGGCACCGCCCGGCCGTTGCCTTTCCCGGCTGCCCGGGTCGGCAGGGGCCTTGTCCAGGCGCCGGCTTGAGCCGATAAACCGGCGAGGGCGCACCAAGGGAGTTGCGATCCATGGATCCTACACGCTGGGTGATTACGCTCGAAAGCGGGCATGACTTCGCCAAGATCGGCAAACGGCTGACCGAGGCCGGCCTTGCGATCGAGGAGGCCCTCGCCGATATCGGTGTCGTGATCGGCACCGCCAGCCCGCGCGCAGCTGAGCGGCTGCGCGCGGTGCCCGGCGTCGCCGCCGTCGAACCGGAGCATCCGGTCGAGATCGGCCCGCCGGGGTCAGAGGAAGACTGGTAGGACGGGGCAATATTTCATCCCCCTTCCATTCCTCACATCTCCGCCAGCACCGTATTGAGATAGGGATCGTCGCCAAAAAACAGCGGCTGCGCCTGGAAGTGGCGGATGCGCCAATGGCCCGCCGCATCGCACTGGCATTCAAGACGGGTATCGGCAACCACGGTCGGCGCGGAATCGCCCTTGAACGGCGGCTGCCCCCCGGCCGAGAAGTTCAGAAAGATAAGATCGACTGTCGCGCTGACCTGATCGTGAATCCGGATGCGAAGGTTGAGCAATCCGTGGCGCACGGTGCGCCGCCCGTCCTTGTAATAGGTCCTCACCGCCTCGGCATCGGCGGCGTAGTGTTCACGCAGACCCGCATGGCCGCGCCACACCGTCTCGCCGATGTGGAAGGTACAGTCCCCGGTGAAATAGTCGGTCACCCGCGCCGCGCCGGCGTCAAGCTCGGCGCAATAGTCGTAAAGCGTCTGTTCTAGCGCGATCATGGCGGGAATATGCGCTGGGTCGATGGTCCGCATCCGGTGGTCTCCTGTCCGCGCACCGGTATCGTTGCCCAGGGTTCGGCGCGCAAACGAAAACGGCCCGCTCCAGGAGAGCGGGCCGTCACCGGGTATTGACTGCAAAATTCGAGCCGGTGGGCTCAGGCCGCTTCGGCCTGTTCCTCGGGATCGCGCAACACATAGCCGCGGCCCCAAACGGTCTCGATGTAGTTCGCGCCACCGCAGGCATGGGCAAGTTTCTTGCGCAGCTTGCAGATGAACACGTCGATAATCTTGAGTTCGGGCTCGTCCATCCCGCCGTAGAGGTGGTTGAGGAACATTTCCTTGGTCAGCGTGGTGCCCTTGCGGAGCGAGAGCAGCTCCAGCATGGCGTATTCCTTGCCGGTGAGGTGCACCCGGGCGCTGTCGACTTCGACCGTCTTGGCGTCGAGATTGACTGTCAGCTTGCCGGTGCGGATGACCGATTGCGAATGGCCCTTGCTCCGGCGGACGACCGCGTGGATGCGGGCGACCAGTTCCTCGCGGTGGAACGGCTTGGTGACATAGTCGTCGGCGCCGAAGCCGAAGCTGCGCACCTTGGAATCCATTTCCGAGATGCCCGAAAGCACCAGAACCGGGGTCTGCACCTTGGAAACGCGCAGTTTCTTGAGCACGTCATAGCCGTGCATGTCCGGCAGGTTGAGATCGAGCAGGATGATATCGTAATCGTACAATTTGCCGAGATCCAGGCCTTCTTCGCCGAGATCGGTCGAATAGACGTTGAAGCCCTCGGTAGTCAGCATCAGTTCGATGGCCCTCGCCGTTGTCGGCTCGTCCTCGATCAAAAGTACGCGCATGGGTATTCCCCCTTTGCCCCGGGTTTGCGACCAGTAATGCCCTATCAACGGACATTGCCGGCCATTAACCATACAAGCTATGACCATGAAAGGTTAATTTCTCGTAAACGCCCGGAAATGCGCGAGTCGTTGCAGAAATGACTAGAGTCAGATCTGAAATTCGCGAAAGCGCGAAATTCGGTCCGGCACCGGCCCACTCCCCCGCCCGGCCACCCAGAGCATACAATCTCGTTGGGTGGCCGGGCGGGGGGGCCGGTGCCGGACGATCCGAAACGCAAGTTTCGGATCGACTCTCAGTCGAGAATCGTTTGCCCTGACTTTCCGAAAACGCGCTTGAACATGCGCCGGGCGATCAGCAGCAGTCCGATCGCGGCCGCCAGCAGCAGCGCGGCGATGGCGCCGGCGGCGAGGGGGTACTGGTAGGTGGCATAGAGCAAGCCCCCGGTCACCACATCCTCGGCGGTCGAAACGACCACATTGCTCACCGGTTCGGGGCTGGCGTTGACCACCGCGCGCGCGCCGGCCTTGCCGCCATGCGCCAGCAACGCCCCGCCGCCGCCGAGGATGAAGGCCACCGCCTGGGTCGCCGGATCGGACGGATCGACAATCGCCAAAGTCAGCAGCGCGCCGCCGATCGGCCGGATCAGCGTGTGGACGGTGTCCCAGATCGAATCGAGCCATGCGACTTTGTCGGCGAAGAATTCGGCCAGTGCGGCGAAACCGGCGGCGCCCAGGACCCACGGGCTGGCGAGCACTTGCAGCGAGGCGAGATGTTCGGGCAGCGGCAGCAGGTTGGACCGCATCGCCAGCCCGGTGGCGACGATGCTGAGATAGAGCCGCCAGCCCGACAACAGGCTGATGCTGCCGGCGAGGCCCAGCACTTCGACTATGCCCAGATGTTCTGTCATGGTGCGGCCCTTTCGTCCCTAGAACACCTCGAACAGCCCCGCCGCGCCCATGCCGCCGCCGATGCACATGGTGACGACGACATGCTTCGCGCCGCGCCGCTTGCCCTCGATAAGCGCGTGCATCGTGCAGCGCGCGCCGGTCATGCCATAAGGATGACCGATGGAGATCGCGCCGCCATCGACGTTGAGCAGTTCGTCCGGGATGCCGAGCCGGTCGCGGCAGTAGACCACCTGGACGGCGAAGGCCTCGTTGAGTTCCCACAGGCCGATGTCGTCCATTTTCAGGCCGAAGTTTGAAAGCAATTTGGGCACGGCGAAGACCGGGCCGATGCCCATTTCGTCGGGCTCGGTCCCCGCCACCGCCATGCCGAGATAACGCCCGAGCGGGGCGAGGCCCTTCTTCGCCGCCGTGGCCGCTTCCATGATCACCACGGCGGCCGAGCCGTCGGACAGCTGGCTGGCGTTGCCGGCGGTGACATTGCCTTCCGGACCCATCACCGGCTGGAGCGATTTCAGCCCTTCCAGCGTGGTGTCCGGCCGGTTGCCTTCGTCCTTCGCCAGGGTCACTTCCTTGTGGCTGGTCTCGCCACTCGCCTTGTCGGTGACACTCATCGCAGTCGTCGTGGCGACGATCTCTGCGTCGAACTTGCCAGCGGCCTGCGCCGCGGCGGTGCGCTGCTGCGACTGGAACGCGTAGAGGTCGCAGACATCGCGAGCGATATTGTAGCGCTTGGCGACCACTTCGGCGGTTTGCAGCATCGGCATATAGGCGGCCTGGTGCATGGCGATCAGCGCGGGGTCGAATTCCATGCGCATCGCGGCGGTCTGCACCGTGCTGATCGAATCCTGCCCGCCGGCGACGACGATATCCTGCCGGTCGAGCACCACTTGCTTCGATGCAGTAGAAATGGCCATCAGACCCGAGGAGCATTGCCGGTCGACCGTCTGCGCCGCGACTGTTACGGGAAGGCCCGCGCGCAAAGCGGCGAGCCGGCCGATGTTAAGCGCCTGGCCGCCCTGTGTCAGCACTGCGCCCCAGACGACGTCATCGACTTCCCCGCCCTCGATCCCGGCGCGCCTGACCGCTTCGGCGATTGACAGCGCGCCCAGGCTCGGTCCCGGTGTGGCGTTGTAGGCGCCCTTGTAAGCGCGCCCGATAGGTGTGCGGGCGGCGGCTACGATAACGGCGTCGCGCATGGAAGAGGTCCTTTTCGAGTCAGACGAAATGCATGAAAATCCACTCGGCGAGCAGCGCGGGCTTGTCCTCCCCTTCGATCTCGACCGTAACCTCGACGGTCTGCTGCCACTGCCCGGGCTTCTTCTCAGCGAGCTCAAGCAATTTGAAATGGCCGCGGATGCGCTTGCCCGACTTGACCGGGCTGAGGAAGCGCACCTTGTTAAATCCGTAATTGACCGACATCTGCACTTCAGGCTTGTCCAGCCCCGACATCATCGGCGCGATCATCGACAGGGTAAGAAACCCGTGCGCGATGGTTCCGCCGAACGGCGTCGCCTTGGCAGCTTCAAGATCGACGTGGATGAACTGGTGGTCCTCGGTGGTGTCGGCAAATTGGTTTATCCGGTCCTGACCGATGGCGAACCAGTCCGACGTGCCGATTACCTCGCCCACTTTGGCCTGCAGATCGCTGAGTAGCACGAAATCCTCCTCACTGAAGTGACGCTCGCCGGGTTGCCCCGGCCTTGAGATGATCGCTATGTCTTAGCTCTATTGCGGGCAAACGCCAGAGCGCCAGTTGGAGGTAAGGAACTTTGCGGATCGCGCTAGTCTACAATCCGAATTCCGCCGGCCGCCGGCTCGCGCGGATAGGCGCGCTGACGCGCGTGCTCGGCAAGCGCGGCCATGTTGTAACCCAGCACGACAGCATGACCTTCCGCTTTCCCCGTGACGCGCCGGACGCGGAATTGCTGTGCCTGTGCGGCGGCGACGGCACGGCGCGGCTGGTAATCGATGGGCAGGAAGACCTGGCCGCACTTCCCCCGCTCGCCGTCTATCCGATGGGCACAATCAACCTGCTGGCCCGAGAACTCGGTTATCCCCGCGATGCCCGCGGCTTTGCCGAACGGATCGAGAGCGACGCACGATCCCGCGTTTGCCGCGTCGGGGTAGCGGGCGAACGGCGCTTCCTGGCTTGCGCTTCGCTCGGGGCGGACGCCTGGGTCGTTGCCGGCCTATCCACCGTGCTCAAGGCCAGGGTTGGGCGACTGGCCTATGTCGCCTCGCTTGTCCGCCTGCTGTGGAACTGGCCCAACGGGCGCTTTCGCGTTCAAGCCGGCGGCGAGGTTTTCGCGGCGGAAGCACTGTTCGTGCTGCGCGGCAGCTACTACGCCGGTCCCTGGACGCTCGACCGCGAAGCCAATCTACCGCCGACACATTGCATGTGCTGCTCATGCCGCGCGCGCGCAGGCGAGACCTGCTTGCCTTGGCCGCTTATGCAATTACCGGCGCGCGCTGGCCGGACCGGCGCTGGAAGTTCCTGCGCGTGTCGGAACTGCGGGTCGAAACCGATACGGAAATCCCCTTGCAGGCGGACGGCGACATAATCGCCGCAGCTCCCGGCGTCATTCGCCTGACCGAGCCGCCAATCCGCTGGAAGTGAGCCTGCCGGGAGCGCGCTTTGCGGAATCGAGCCGCGTTCGAGTGAACGATTGACCCCGGCAATGTCCGAGAACGAGCCACCTGCGAGCTACGTCCTTGCGGTTCCCCGGCCTTCGGGCATCTAGGCGCCGACTTGGAGAAGTTGCCGATGACTGCCGAGAATGCTTCCTTCGAACCGGCGGGTGTGAAGTCCGAAAGGCTGATTGCGCTCGAGTTCAACGAATTGTGCCCGTCGTTGCTTGCGCGCTGGATGGCTGTGGGAATCTTGCCGAATTTCGCGCGGCTTCACCAGCAGTGCGAAATCTACGTCACTGAACCGGACGTGAGCGATCCGGCCCTGCTCGAGCCCTGGATACAGTGGTATTCGATCCACACCGGCCTGAGTTACGAAAAGCACCGCGTCTTCCACCTGACGGAAGGCCCGCGGGCTGGCCACAGCGACATTTTCCGCATCCTGATCGATGCTGGGCGCAAGGTTACCGCGTTCGGCAGCATGAACGTCGCGCCTTTCGCTTCGGAGGGAAGCGTTTTCCTCGGGGATCCATGGTCTGAAAACGGCGACGCCCATCCGCCCGAGCTCGACACATTCAATCGCTTCGTCTCACACAATGTGCGCGAATATTCGAACGCAAGCGACCGGATGGGCGCCCGCGACTATGCGGAGTTCCTTGCCTTCATGGCGACCCACGGCCTCAGCGCCGCGACCCTGGCGAAAATCGCCGCGCAACTGGGCGCCGAGCGTGTCAAGAACCGCCAACTGGCATTTCGCCGGGTCGCCATTCTCGACCGGCTGCAATTCGACGTTTTTCGCTCATACTACCGGCGCAACCGGCCCGATTTCGCCAGCTTCTTCTCCAACAGTGTCGCGCACCTGCAGCACAGCTACTGGCGGCACATGGATCCCGAGCCGTTCACCGTCAAACCGGACGCAGCCGAGATGGCCATCTATGCCGGCGCCATTCGCTATGCCTACCAGGCGATCGACCGGCTGCTGGGCAAGTTTCTCATGCTGGCCGAGCGCGAAGACGCGACCTTGATGTTCATCACGGCGCTGAGCCAGCAACCGTTCTTGCGTTACGAGGACAGGGGCGGGCAGCATTTCCACCGGATGCATGACGCCGACGATTCCTGCACAAGCTTACGATCGGAGTTCGCGACGTGGCGCCGACCATGACGCACCAGTAACTCGTCAGTTCGCCTCTGAAAGCGACGCCCGCATGGCCAAGGACAGGCTCGCTGCATTGCGGCTTGACGACGGCCGTCCGATCTTCGGGTTCCCGCAAATCGAAGGCAAGGCGGACGAACTCTATTTCGGTTGCCAGATATCGACCAAGGCCGACGCTGCCAGCCGGGTGATCGACCCCATGTCGAACCGGACCTGGCAGTTTGGCGAGTTGTTTTACAGGATCGAGGCGAGCAAGAGCGGCAGGCATCACCCCGACGGCTGCCTGTGGATTCAAACCGGGCGCCACCGCGAGCACGCCTTCAAGCCCTCGATCCTCGATATTCTGCCGACGCAGCTCGAAATGCTTGGCGTGCCGGCGCCGCTGGATGGCTGTGAAGGGCGGAGCCTGATTCCGGCGATGGCCGGCTGAGCCGGCCGGCTCTCAATTCGGTCCGCCGGTTGCGGCGGGAACCAGCGGCTTCAGATTGCCGATACCCTGCAACCCCGTCGCGGTTGGCTGACGGGTCCGGTCGATCCGCCGCAAATAACTCCACAGCCCGCACTGCAGGCCGATCAGCATGTAGCAGAACGGCTGGAAGGCGATGCCGATGAACAAGGCGCCAACCATATAGATGATCTGTGCCTGCTGCAGAGCGCCAGCAAGCGGCGCCTGCCATTGTTCGCCGGGTCCGGTCCTGCGGCGCCAGCGGCGGTAGATGCGTTCCATCTGCCACACACCGGATATCATCAGCCAGAACCAGATGAACAGCCCAGGCCAGCCCTGCTCGCCAAGCATTTCGAAATAGCTTGAGTGATAGGCGCGGGCCTTGTCCTCGACATCGGCGGTGGAGACTTCGGTACTGCTGCCCGCGCTATCTACATTGCGCAGCTCCAGTCTCACCTGGTTGCCGAGATAGGCCATGAAGCCGCCGCCGAACGGATGGTCGCCGGCATAGTCGAGCGTCCACTTCCAGATCGCCACCCGGGTCGAAGCCGACTGATCGGCCTCGTGGTTCTCGATCGTGCCCATCCGCTCGGTGAAGCTTTGCGGCAGGAACGGAATTGCCACAAACAACAGCGCCCCGGCGAGGCCCAGGTAGAGGAAGCGCTGTTGCACCGTGCGCAGCGACAGAACCGCCAGCACGGCGATGCAGATAAGACCGGTTCGGGCCTGGGTGCCGACCGGGATCAGCAGGCAGGCGAAAATCAGCGCGTAGCCGAAAAGCCGGACGAGTTTGCCGGGTGGGAAAATCGTGGCATGCTTGGTCAGCCAGACCACCAGCGGGATTATCGCGATGGCGACACACGCAATGGTCGAGCTTTCGTAGAGCCCAGTGTTATCGTTGACGAAAAACCTTAGCGAGCCGTAGCCGCCGCCCGGTCACCAGCGTCTTGATGCTGCCGGAGATGACGATCGATGCGGCCGACAGTACCATGATCAGCGCCACCGCCTCCAGCCGCAGGCGTGTGCGCAAGGTGAGCGGCAGGAAAATGGCGAAGACCAGCGCCTTCCAAACCCATGCCCATTTTCGGCGGCCGCCTCGGGGAAGTCGGCGGTAAGGGTCGTCAGCCCGCAATAGACCAGCAAGATCAGGATCAGGCCTGCCGCAAGGTAAAACGGCTGTCGACTTGTCGTCCGCCAGAAGCCAGCCGCCGAACGCCGCTGTGAATACGATCAGGGAGATCGGGATCGAAGCCAGCAGGAAGTAGGACAGCTTCTGCGGTGAAACGATGTCGATGTAGAGATAGGCCAGCACCCAGAGGAACGGGCGGCGCAACCCGAAGGCGAACATCAGGCCGGCAAAACCGGATAGCGCAAGATCAAGCACGGGTCTCGTCCTCACCGCTGCCCGCGTCCGAAACCGGGTCGCGATCGAGATCGCCGCCAAGCGTCAGACGCCAGCAGGCGAGCGCCATCAACACATGAGTGAGGCCAAGAGCGAAATAGTCGACCATGCCATGACGGCAATATCCGGGTAGGGTTGACGCCCGGTTAAGGATGACCGGAACGTGAGCCAGCGGATCGGCAAGGTACGGTTGACGGGCTGTTAAGCCTTGTCCGCTTAGGAAACAGCCCATGACCAGGATCCTGCACATCCTCGATCACTCCTTGCCGCTGCACAGCGGCTACACTTTCCGCACCCGCGCGATCCTCAAGGCGCAGCAGGCGGCGGGATGGGACATCCGGGGCATTACCGGCCTGCGCCACCTGGCCGAGGGTCCCGATCCCGAAGCGGTCGAGGGGCTGTGCTTCCACCGCACCTGCGGCGAGGCAAGCGGTCCGGCGGGCATTCGCGAATGGCGCGAGATCGGCCGGCTGGCCTCGGCGATTGCGGCGCTTTGCCAGGATTGGCGCCCCGACATTCTCCACGCCCATTCGCCCGCGCTCTGCGGCGAGGCCGCGCTGCGCGCGGGCAGGCGGCTGGGCATTCCCCTGGTTTACGAGATTCGCGCCTTCTGGGAAGACGCCGCTGTCGGCAACGGGGCGAGCAGCGAAGGATCGGTCAAATACCGGCTGACGCGCGCGCTGGAAAACCATGTCGTCGCCGGCGCCGATGCGGTGGTGACGATTTGCCAGGGGCTTCGCGGCGACCTGGTGCGACGGGGCGTGAGCGCCGAAAAAATCACTATTGTTCCCAATGGCGTCGATCTCGGCCTGTTCGGCGAACCCGTGCCGCGCGATCCCGCGTTCGCCGCGCAACTCGGGCTCGGAAGCGGTCCGGTGATCGGTTTCATCGGCAGTTTCTACGATTATGAAGGCCTCGACGATCTGATCGCCGCCATGCCCGCGCTGCTCGCCAGCCACAGCGACGCCAAGCTGGTGCTGGTAGGAGGCGGGCCTTGTGAGGCAGCGCTCAAGGCGCAGGCCCAGGCATCGAGCGTCGGCGCGGCGATACTGTTCACCGGCCGCGTGCCGCACGCCGAAGTCGAGCGCTACTATGCGCTGATGGATGTCATGGCCTATCCCCGCAAGCGTAGCCGGTTGACCGATCTGGTCACGCCGCTCAAGCCGCTCGAAGCGATGGCGCAAGGCAAGCTGGTGGCGGCGTCCGATGTCGGCGGGCATCGCGAATTGATGCGCCATGGCGAAACCGGCATCCTGTTCGCTCCGGACGATCCCGCCGCCTGCGCCGCGGCGCTGGCGCGGTTGCTTGCGGATCGGGCGCGCTGGCCGGTCCTGCGCACGGCCGGACGTAACCACGTAGAATCACGGCACGATTGGGCACTCAACATTCAGCGTTATCAAGACGTTTACCAAAAGCTGTTACATCCCGGTTGCATCTCGCGGCACGACGCCGCCGCTTAGGCGCGGCGCCCGGCCAGAGGAAAATGAGGCAATGGGGTAACGAAGTTGGTCAAACAGTCACGCAATCGCCAGCCGATCGCCAGCCACCCGCTGTTTCCGGCGATGGTTTCTCTATGGTTCGGCGCGCTGTTCGGTCTTGGCAGCCTGGCCGTCAGGGCATCGCTGCTCGAATCCTTCGTGATTTCCAGCCATATCGACGCGATAATCCCGCAGGCGGCGCCGCCGCTGGGGATTACCGCACGCATCCTGCTCGCCGTCGCACTGGCGGCAATCGGTGGTGTCGCCGGCAGCCGGCTTGCCCGCTGGATCGCCCGGCCCAAGCCCGAAGTGCGCGAACGCCGCCGTGGCGCCCGGCCATCGCGGAACGAAAAGCGGGCAGAGGCGCACCGGTATGTGGCGGCCGAGGCTCCTGCACCCGACGCGGCCGCGGCGCCCGACGTGGCCGCAGTGCACGACAATGTTGCACCGGCGCGGCCAGGGCTTGCCGGACGCCGGCGGTCGCTGGCGGTGGACGAAGGCCCCGCAACGCACGGCTTCTATCACGATGCCGCGCCGTTGCCGGGCGGTCAGCCGCAAATCCTCGACGTGACCGAATTCGATTTCGCCCAGATGGAAGAAGGCCAGATGGAAGAAGGAACGCAATCGATGGCCAGCCAGCCAGTCGAACTCGACCTTGGTGCATTCCCCTCGCAGGTCGGAGCCAGCTCAACACCCGAGCCGGTGGCTGCGGACGGGTTCGTGAATTCGCCTGTGCAGCCGCTTGTCGCGGACGGCGGCGGCCATGAATTCGCCATGCCGGCGCCCGATAGCCACGACATGCCGCCGGAAGCGGAACCGGCCGAAATTCTCGAACTGCGCGACAATGCGGCGCTACCTGCAATCGAAGCCGGGCCCGATTTCGATTCCGCACCGGTTGCCGCATCAAGGCCATTCGCCGCGCCCCTCGCGAGTGCGCCAGTCGCCGAACAGCCTTTCGCCATGGCCACTCCCAACGCGGCGGCTCCGGCTTTCGCGGCGCCAGCCGCATCGGTCCGGCCGTTCGCGGTGCCCGCACCGGATCTGCCAGCCGCCGAACCGTCACCGGCTGCATCGGCCATCGATGGCGATGCCGCGCCGTTCGAGACCGTGGCGCTTGATAACGGCGCGGCGCCCAACCGGCCCTTCGCCGCGCCAGCCCTGGAAATGCCCGCCGCGGCGCAACCCGCCGCGGCACCGGAATTGGCGGCCGTCGTCCCGGCTATCGCGAGCGCCGCCGAACCTGCGCACCCGTTCGCCGCACCGCAAACGCCCGATGCGCCAGAGCACATATTCGAAGCCGCGGCCTTGCAGCCCGAACCGGCACAGGTTCCGCAGGCATTCGCGGCGCCTGCGGAAGGCGCCGACGCCATCGAGTTTTCGCAACCGTCGGCCTTGCTGCCCAGGCTTGGCGGCCGGACGGAGCGGCTGGACGAGCAGTCCGGCGCGGCGGACGAATTGGCGATGCCGCTCGATGTTACCCCTGAGGCAAGCATCGAATTCGCCGCCCCTGCGCCGCTCACCATCGATCCCGAAGCCGGGCCCGCCGCGCGGATCGTTTCGGCCAGCCTTTCCGAACTTTCACCGGTCGAGCTGATCGAACGCATGGCGCTTTCGCTGCAGCGGCGGCGCAAGCAGAATGTTCCGCCCGAAAGCGTGACACCGCCAGCGACGAGCACCGCGGCTGCGGCCGTGGCCGCGGCGCCTTCGCCGCTGCGCCCGGAACCGTTTATTACACCGATCTCGTTTGCGCCCGAGCCTGCGCCAGCGGCGTCCGAGTTGGCGACGCCGCAGGCCCCCGGGGAACAACCCCAAGGCTTGGCATTGCCCGCCGCCTTGCGCCCGATCGATTTCAGCGACTACGAGGAAGACGACGATAGCGCTATCCCGGCGCCGCCGAGGTCGATGGCTATGCCGCCCCGGAAGCAGCGTCCGCCGCGAGCCCCGAACCGGTGACGACGCCTTTTGCCGCCGCCTTCAACCTGCCGTTTCCAAGCGAGGTTGCGGCCGAAGACGATGTGCATGCCGGCGCGGACGTACCGGAAGAGAACTACAGCTCGCTGCTCGACATCGGCCGTCCGGTCGAGCAACGACAGCAGTTCATCCGTATCGAGGAACCCGAACCCGAAGCAGATGTGGTTGAGCCGGTGGTGATTTTCCCCGGCCGGGCAGCCCGCGCCGAGAACCGTTTCGACACTCCGCCGGACACATTGCCCGGCATGCAGGAAGATCTCGCCCCGGCGCCGGCCGCCGAGGGTTCGCCCTCGTTGCGCAGGTTCGATGCGCAACCCGGCCAACCGGCCCGGCTCCGGCCATCCAGCCGCGCGATCCGGCGGAAACCGAGCGGGCGCTGCGCAGCGCGCTGGCGACGCTGCAGCGGATGACCGGCGCGGCCTGATACCTCCACCGGCGGCCGGCCTCCCGCCCGCAACGATAGCCGCGGGGGGCCACTGGCCCTTCCTTCGCGGTTGCAAAAACACGATCCTGCCGCCATTGAGGCGGTTCGCGAAGATTCGCTGCTTTTAGCGGCGGGTTTTGCCGTGCAAGACTACCGGTTTGCCGCTGGCGGCGCCGGAATACGGCAGGATGATTTGGTAGATGGGATTTCCGGAGCCCCAGGGCCTATACGATGCGCGCAACGAGCATGACTTCTGCGGTGTGGGCTTTGTCGCCCATATCAAGGGTGCCAAAAGCCACGCCATTGTCAGCCAGGCGCTGGAAATCCTGAAGAACCTCGACCATCGCGGCGCGGTCGGCGCCGATCCTCTGTTGGGCGACGGGGCGGGCATCCTGCTGCAGATTCCCGACAAGCTGTTCCGCAAATGGGCGGAAGCCAAGGGCCTCAGCCTGCCGCCGCCGGGCGCCTATGCGGTCGCCACCTGCTTCCTGCCGCAGGACGAGGCGAGCCGGAACTTCGTCATCGCCAATTTCGAGGAATTCGTCGCCAAGGAAGGCCAGCAAGTGCTCGGCTGGCGCGACGTACCGGTGACGCTCGACGGGCTCGGCAAGGCGGTAATCGCGCAGATGCCGGTGATCCGCCAGCTGTTCATCGCGCGGGGCGAGACCTGCGCCGATCAGGACGCATTCGAAAGAAAGCTCCTGTCGATCCGCAAGCAGACCCAGAACCCGCTCGCGGCGCTTGCTCAGAAGCACAACCTGCCGGGCATCACCGAACTCTATATGCCGAGCTTTTCGAGCCGGACGATCGTCTACAAGGGTCTGCTGCTGGCGACGCAGGTGGGCAGCTTCTACGACGATTTGCGCGACCCGGATTGCATTTCGGCGCTCGGTCTCGTCCACCAGCGCTTTTCGACCAACACCTTCCCCAGCTGGAAGCTGGCGCACCCCTATCGCCTGATTGCCCACAATGGCGAGATCAACACCGTGCGCGGCAACGTCAACTGGATGAACGCGCGCCGCCGGACGATGGAGAGCGAGCTGCTCGGCGCCGATCTCGACAAGATGTGGCCGATCATCCCGCATGGCCAGTCCGACACCGCCTGCCTCGACAATGCGCTGAGCTGCTGCTCGCCGGCGGCTACAGCCTGGCCCACGCGGTGATGATGCTGATTCCGGAGGCCTGGGCCGGCAACCCGCTGATGGATGCCAAGCGCCGCGCCTTCTATGAATATCACGCCGCGTTGATGGAACCGTGGGACGGCCCCGCCGCGGTCGCCTTCACCGACGGCCGCCAGATCGGCGCGACGCTCGACCGCAACGGCCTGCGTCCCGCGCGGTTCTGCGTGACCGACGACGATCTCGTGGTCATGGCCTCGGAATCGGGCGTGCTGCCGTTCAAGGAAGACAATATCGTCCGCAAGTGGCGCTTGCAGCCCGGCAAGATGCTGCTGATCGACCTCGAGGAAGGCCGCATCATCGAGGACGAGGAAATCAAGGCGACGCTCGCCGGGGCCGAGCCCTACGAGGAGTGGCTCGAAGCCGCGCAATACAAGCTCAAGGATCTCGACGTGGTCGAGCCCGAGCACGCGCAGCTGGCGGTGGAGACCACCAGCCTCCTGGATCGCCAGCAGGCCTTTGGCTATACCCAGGAAGATATCTCCCGGTTCCTCGAGCCAATGGCTAGGGAACCCGACGATCCGATCGGCTCGATGGGCACCGACACGCCGATCGCCGTGCTTTCGAACCGTGCGCGGCTGCTCTACGACTATTTCAAGCAGAACTTCGCCCAGGTGACCAACCCGCCGATCGATCCGATCCGCGAGGAACTGGTGATGAGCCTGGTCTCGATGATCGGCCCGCGGCCGAACCTGCTCGGGCGCGACGCCGGCACGCACAAGCGGCTCGAAGTCGACCAACCGATCCTCACCAACGAGGAACTGGCCAAGATCCGCTCGGTCGAGACCGCGCTTGACGGGGCGTTCCGCACAGAGACGCTGGACATCACCTGGGCCGCAGCGAGCGGCGCCGCCGGGCTTGAGGCGGCGGTCAAGGAAATGTGCTGGGCGGCGACCGAGGCGGTGCTGGCCGACAAGAACATCCTGATCCTGTCCGACCGCGCGCAGGGTCCGGACCGCGTCCCGATGCCGGCGCTGCTGGCGACGGCGGCGGTGCACCACCATCTCGTCCGCCAGGGCCTGCGCATGCAGACCGGCCTCGTCGTCGAGACCGGCGAAGCGCGCGAAGTGCACCATTTCTGCGTGCTCGCGGGCTATGGCGCCGAAGCGGTCAATCCCTATGTCGCCTTCGAGACGCTGGAAGACATCCGCATCAGGAAAGAGCTGCCGCTCGACGCCAAGACAGTCCAGAAGAACTACATCAAGGCGCTCGGCAAGGGCTTGCTCAAGGTCATGTCCAAGATGGGTATCTCGACCTACCAGTCCTATTGCGGCGCGCAGATTTTCGACGCGGTCGGGCTCGCCACAAGCTTCGTCGAGGATTACTTCACCGGCACCGCGACCACGATCGAGGGCGTCAGTTTGGCCCAGGTCGCCGAAGAGGCAGTGCGGCGCCATGCCGCAGCCTATGGCGACAATCCGATCTACCGCAACATGCTCGACGTCGGCGGCATGTACGGCCTCAGGCTGCGCGGCGAGCAGCATGCCTGGACCAGCGAGAACGTCGCCAACCTCCAGCACGCGGTGCGCGGCAATCTGCCCGACAAGTACAAGGACTTCGCCAAGTCGATCAACGACCAGTCCAGCCGGATGCTGACCATCCGCGGGCTGATGGAACTGCGCCCGGCGGACAAGCCGCTCGACTTGTCCGAAGTCGAACCCGCCGTCGAAATCGTCAAGCGCTTCGCCACCGGGGCGATGAGCTTCGGCTCGATCAGCCGCGAGGCGCACACCACGCTGGCCAAGGCGATGAACCGCATCGGCGGCAAGTCGAACACCGGCGAGGGCGGCGAGGAATCCGATCGCTTCGTGCCGCTGCCCAATGGCGATTCGATGCGCTCGGCGATCAAGCAGGTAGCCTCGGGACGGTTCGGCGTGACCACCGAATACCTGGTCAATTCGGACGATATCCAGATCAAGATGGCCCAGGGCGCCAAGCCTGGCGAGGGCGGCCAGCTGCCCGGGCACAAGGTCGACAAGACCATCGGCAAGGTGCGCCATTCGACGCCTGGCGTCGGCCTGATCAGCCCGCCGCCGCACCATGACATCTATTCGATCGAGGATCTGGCCCAGCTGATCCACGACCTCAAGAACGTCAATCCGCTCGCGCGGATTTCGGTCAAGCTGGTCTCCGAAGTCGGGGTCGGCACGGTCGCGGCGGGCGTTTCCAAGGCGCGGGCGGACCATGTCACCATCTCGGGCTACGAGGGCGGCACCGGCGCATCGCCGCTGACTTCGCTGACCCATGCCGGCTCGCCCTGGGAAATCGGCCTGGCCGAAACCCAGCAGACCTTGCTGCTCAACAACCTGCGCAGCCGCATCGCGGTGCAGACCGATGGCGGCCTGCGCACCGGCCGCGACGTCGCCATCGCCGCGTTGCTCGGCGCGGACGAGTTCGGCTTCGCCACCGCCCCGCTGATCGCGGCCGGCTGCATCATGATGCGCAAGTGCCACCTCAACACCTGCCCGGTCGGCGTCGCGACGCAGGACCCGGTGCTGCGCGCGCGCTTCACCGGCCAGCCCGAACATGTGATCAACTACTTCTTCTTCGTCGCCGAGGAACTGCGCGGGATCATGGCGGCGATGGGCTTCCGCACCCTGGGTGAGATGACCGGCCGGGTCGACCGGCTCGATGCGCGCATGGCGGTCGAACACTGGAAGGCGCAGGGCATCGACCTGTCGAAGCTGCTCTACCGCACGCCGCAGGGCGACAGTCCTTCGCTCAACTGGACCGAGCGGCAGGACCACGGACTCGACAAGGCGCTCGACAACGAGCTGATCGCCGCCAGCGCCGAGGCGCTCGAGAGCCGCGCACCCGTGCGGATCGAGCTGCCGGTCAAGAACATCAACCGCACCGTCGGCGCCATGCTTTCGGGCGAAGTCGCCAAGGCCTATGGCCACGACGGGCTGCCGGACAACACCATCCACGTGACGCTCACCGGTGTCGCCGGGCAGAGCTTCGGCGCCTGGCTCGCGCACGGCGTAACGCTCGATCTTACGGGCGACGCCAACGATTATGTCGGCAAGGGGCTGTCGGGCGGGCGCGTGATCGTCCGCCAGCCGGGGCACGTCGATCGCGATCCGACCGAGAACATCATCGTCGGCAACACCGTGCTCTACGGCGCGATCGCCGGCGAGGCCTTCTTCAACGGCGTCGCCGGCGAGCGGTTCGCGGTGCGCAATTCGGGCGCGGTCGCGGTGGTCGAGGGCACCGGCGATCATGGCTGCGAATACATGACCGGCGGCGTGGTCTGCGTGCTCGGCAAGACCGGACGCAATTTCGCCGCCGGCATGTCGGGCGGCGTCGCCTATGTCTATGACGTCGAGGGAAATTTCGCCGATCTGTGCAACCAGGCGATGGTCGATCTCTTGCCGGTTTCGCCCGAGCGTGATGAAGATGAGGGTGCTGGCCGGCCGCAGCAGCGCACCAACGGGGTCAACGATCCCGGCATGGGCGACATGCTGCGTCACGACGCCGAGCGGCTGCGCGTGCTGCTCGAACGGCACCACCTCCATACCGGCAGCAAACGCGCCCGCGCGCTGCTCGACGACTGGGCCTCCACCTTGACCAGATTCGTCAAGGTCATGCCGCGCGACTATGCGCGCGCCTTGAAGCAACTCGAGGCCGAGCGGCTCGAAGCCGCCTCCGTCGCCGCCGAATAGGGATCAGACGGACAATGGGCAAGGAAACCGGCTTTCTCGAGCTGGACCGCAAGGACCGCGTCTACGGCGACGCCGCCGAGCGCATCAAGCACTACAAGGAATTCATCGTTCCGCCGGCGGAGCCGGATCTGCGCGCGCAGGCCAGCCGCTGCATGAATTGCGGCATTCCGTTTTGCCACAACGGCTGTCCGGTGAACAACATCATCCCGGACTGGAACCACCTGGTCTACGAAGGCGACTGGAAGAACGCGCTCGAAGTGCTGCACTCGACCAACAATTTCCCCGAATTCACCGGCCGCATCTGCCCCGCCCCCTGCGAGGAGAGCTGCACGCTCAACATCGACGAACAGCCGGTGACGATCAAGTCGATCGAATGCGCGATCGTCGACAAGGGCTGGGAAAAGGGCTGGATCCAGCCGCAGGTGCCCAAGCAACGCACCGGCAAGTCGGTCGCGGTGGTCGGCTCGGGTCCAGCCGGCCTCGCCTGCGCGCAGCAACTTGCGCGGGCCGGGCATTCGGTGACGCTGTTCGAAAAGAACGACCGGCCCGGCGGCCTGCTGCGCTACGGCATTCCCGACTTCAAGATGGAAAAGCACCTGATCAACCGGCGTGCGGTACAGATGGAGAGCGAGGGCGTCAGCTTCCGCACCTCGACCGAAGTCGGCGTCCACGTCTCGGTCGATTCGCTGAAAGAGAATTTCGAGGCCATCGTGTTTTCGGGCGGCGCGGAAGACGCGCGGCGGCTTGAGATCCCGGGCGCCGAGCTGCCCTCGGTGCGCCTCGCCATGGAATTCCTCACCCAGCAGAACAAGCGCAACGCAGGTGACGACGAATTGCGCGCCGCACCGCGCGGCTCGATCCTCGCCACCGGCAAGCATGTCGTGGTGATCGGCGGCGGCGACACCGGTTCGGACTGCGTCGGCACCTCAATCCGCCAAGGCGCGGCGTCGGTCACCCAGATCGAAATCATGCCCAAGCCGCCCGAGATTCCGGAGAAGGCGCTGACCTGGCCCGACTGGCCGATGCGCCTGCGCACCAGCTCGAGCCACCTCGAAGGCTGCGAGCGCGACTGGTCGATCCTGACCAAACGCGTGGTCGGCGAAAACGACGTGACCGGCCTCGAATGCGTTCGCGTCGAGTGGCAGGGCGGGCAGATGCAGGAGATCGCGGGGAGCGAATTCACCCTCCAGGCCGACCTCATCCTCCTCGCCATGGGCTTTCTCGGCCCGCGCAAGCCCGGCCTGATCGACCAGGCCGGCGTCGAGCTCGACCCGCGCGGGAACGTGGCGGCCAACGTGGTGGATTACCGCACCAGCGACCCGCAAATCTTCGCCTGCGGCGACATGCGGCGCGGGCAGATCGCTAGTAGTGTGGGCGATCCGGGAGGGCCGGCAAGCGGCGCGGGCGGTGGACGAGATGCTGATGGGGGTCAGTGAGCTGCCGCGGTAGGATCAGAGCAAATGGCAGTTCCATAGCGTGACCATGCCCTCATCCGCGTCTATCGTGAAAGTTATCACGATCGATGGCATGCGTGTGAAAGCAGGACTTTGGTAGACATACAAGTCGGACGCCTGAGGATGCAAACTGCCGATCATGTAGGGATCGTGCTCCGCCATAACCTCGAAGTTATGCAGAATTTCCTCGAGGCCGTACGGATCAAGCTTGGCCTCAAGCCGCTCGTAGGCCCTTTCGAAAAGCTGAGAGTAACGGCATAGCCATGGTGTCTTCTGACGATCTCGCTGCCGCAATTTCTGCCATCCCTTGCTCGCTTGCCTCGAATCTCCGGCGTCGGTTCCGATGGGAATAGCAGCAAGGCGGTATGATAGGGTATTAGATCGCCCATATCGGCGAGTTCCCAAGGCAGTTGATGGCTGAAATCGCTGATGCTCTTGGCCGTGTTCTTTCGGCAAACAAATTCGATCACATCTTCAAGCAACTCGATTTCCCGCTCGTTCAGAACGCCCTTCGGTGCAGGCACCTGTGCAATGTATTCGCGTTTGATATAGCCGTGATAATCGACGTCATGAATTCTGGATGTCGCCATTGCGCGCCATGTCCCGGAGGAGGAAAAGCAACTGGTCGGAAGTCGGGCCGTTTGGACGCTTTCGGAAAGTTGCACCGGTGACAGGCGCGCGCGAATTCGCGTAGTGAATCATATCCAGAAAATAGAGAACCTTGTTGAGCTATGACCGCGTTACCCGCAATTCTTCAGGCTTGCAGGCATGGCAAGCGTAGAGGATGACGGCCCGCGGTACGGCCAAGCCCGCCCAGATCGATCCTTTCCACGCCATTTCCATCGGCGAACTCGCCCACAAGCTTGCCGCCGAAGGCCGGTCCGTCATCCACATGGAGTACGGCCAGCCCTCCACCGGCGCGCCCTCGGCCGCCATCGCCGTGGCGCACAAGGTGCTCGACGCCGATCCGATGGGTTATTGGGAGAACCCCGGCCTCAAGCAGCGCATCGCGCGGATGTATGCCGAGGATCACGGCGTCGAGGTCGCGCCCGAGCAGGTCGTGCTCACCTGCGGCGCATCGCCCGCTCTGGTGCTGGCGCTCAACTGCCTGTTCGCGCCTGGGGACCGGGTGGCGCTGGCGCGGCCGGGCTATGTCGCCTACCGCAATGTGCTGAAGGCGCTGCACATGGTGCCAGTCGAGCTCGATTGCGGCGAGGCGGAGCGGTTTCAGCTGACCGCCAAGGCCGTGGCCGCGCTCGATCCGGCGCCTGCCGGGCTGATCGTCGCCAGTCCGGCCAATCCCACCGGCACGATCATCGCCGAGAGCGAAATGGCAGCGATTGCCGAACTATGCCGCCAACGCGGCATCCGGCTGGTTTCGGACGAGATCTATCACGGCATAACCTATGGGGCGCCCGCTCGCTCGGCGCTGTGCTTCGAGCCGCAAGCGCTCGTCATCAACAGCTTCTCGAAATACTTCTCCATGGCCGGCTGGCGGCTCGGCTGGCTGGTGGTTCCGCCCGATCTGGTCGAAGCGGCGCGGGCGCGGATGGGGAACCTGTTCCTGACGCCGCCCAGCCTCGCCCAGCACGCCGGCCTCGCCGCGTTCGATTGCCGCGAGGAACTGGAGGGCCACGTCGCCACCTATGCCCGCAACCGCGCGCTGATGCTCGAAGCACTGCCCAAGATGGGCCTGCGGCGCATCGCCCCGCCCGACGGCGCATTCTACGTCTATGCCGATATCGGCCACCTCACCAATGACAGCCTGGCCTTTTGCGTGCGCATGCTGAACGAAACCGGAATTGCCGCCGCGCCGGGGATCGATTTCGACCCCGAGAACGGCAACTGCTTCATCCGCTTCAGCTTCGCCGTATCCACGCCCGAAGTGGAAGACGCACTCGCCCGGCTCGGCCCCTGGATCGCGAAGCAGGGCTTGGCAGCTTGACGGGGCTTCGATAGCACGCGTGCGGAAGCACTTGTTTGCACCGGGGAGAAATTCGACCATGCCAAGCGATGTCCGCCTAAGCCGCCGTTCCGCTTTGACCTTGGCCGCCGGCGCCGGCCTCGCTGCAAGCGCCTCGGCCCGCTCCGCCGCGCCGCCGCGCTTCGAGGTGCTGGCCGAAGGGCTGGCCTTTCCGGAAGGGCCGGTGGTGTTCCCCGACGGGTCGGTGGTGGTGGTCGAACTGCTCGGCGGCCGGATCACCCGGGTGTGGAACGGACGCAAGGAAGTGGTCTCAAGCATCGGCGCCGGGCCCAACGGGGCGCAGGTGGGTCCGGACGGAGCGCTTTACGTCTGCAACTGCGGCGGGGCGGACCCCGCCGATCCGCATCTCGCCGATCCCAATCAGATCGGCCGCATCGAGCGGGTCGATCTGCGCACCGGCAAGTTCGAGCGGCTCTACGACCACGTCGGCGATCGCCCCCTCTCCGCCCCAAACGACCTGGTGTTCGACCGCGACGGCGGCATGTGGTTCACCGATTTCGGCAAAGTGCTGAAAGATCGGCTCGGGCGCAGCGGCATTTATTACGCCAAGCCGGACGGCAGCCACATCCAGCAGGTGGTGTTCGGCGGCACCGGCTACAATGGCATCGGCTTGTCGCCCGACGGCAAGTGGCTCTACTACGCGATGAACTACACCGGGCGGCTGTTCCGCATGCGGATCGAGGGGCCGGGCAAGGTCGCGATGCAACCGGGAACCGACAAGCCTGTCGAGGAATATGTCGGCAGCGCTGCCGGCAATGCCGAGTTCGACGGGCTCAAGCTGACACAGGCCGGCAATGTCTGCGTCGGCACCAACCGCACCGGCGGCGTCACCACGATCACGCCGGGCGGGGCCAGCAGCTTTGTCGCCCTGCCCGAAAAAATGGTCACCAACCTGGCCTTCGGCGGGCGCGACATGCGCGACATGTACCTGACCTGGTCGATCAGCGGACGGCTGGTGCGCATGCGCTGGCGCGAACCCGGCCTCAAACTCAATTTCGCGGCCTGATCGCCCAGCCCGATACGAAGGAAAATATGGCAAGTCTCGCCCCGCCCCAGCTCGCGCCGCGCCCGGCCCATGTCGCCGACACATCGGTGTTCGATTTCGACTATTTCCACGACGCGGGCCTGCTTGCCGATCCGCATGCGCGGCTGCTCGAACTGCAGGGCCAGGCCTCGCCGCTGTTCTGGACGCCGCGCTGCGGCGGCACCTGGATCGCGATCGGCTACGACGTCGCTTTCCGCGTGCTGCGCGAGCCGGAAACCTTCTCCAGCGCGCTGATGGGGAGCGCGGCGGGCGCTGTCCCCTCGCTCCCGAACGGCCAGCGCATCCCGACAATGACCCCGATCATGATGGACCCGCCCGAGCACACCCGCCTGCGCGCGCCGCTGCAAAAGACCTTCTCTCCCAAGACGGTCCTCGCCATGAAGGACAAGATCGAGGCGCTGGCGATCGACCTGGTCGAAGCGGTCAGGCCGCTCGGCGCCGCCGATTTCGTCGCCGCCGTCACCGAGCCGCTGCCGGTGCGGATTTTTCTCGAGACGATGGGCCTGCCCGACGACCGCATCGATGAATTCCGCGCCATGGTGCGCGAAGTGCTCGCCCCGCGCGGTGGCGACCTGGCGGGCGAACTGTTCCGCATGCGCCGCATCGCCGACGCCATGCTGCCGGCGATCCTCGCCCGCCGCGACGACCGCCGCGACGACATCATCAGCCTGCTGTGGTCGGCCGAGCCGGATGGCGCACCGATGACGGTCGAACTGATGGAGGACTATTGCTGCCTGCTGTTCGTCGCCGGGCTCGACACCGTGATCAACGCCATGACCTACGGCATCCGCCACCTGGCGCAGCATCCCGAGCTGCAGGCGGAACTGCGCGACAATCCCGAACTGATCGTCGAGGCGACCGAGGAATTGCTGCGCTGCTATTCGTTCAGCGGTCCGGTGCGCCGGGTCATGCACGAAACCGAGCTTGCCGGCTGCACCCTGATGCCCGGCGACCAGATATTCGTCTACATGGGCGCGATCGATCTCGATCCGCGTGAATTTACCTCGCCCGGCACCTTCGACCTCTCGCGCGAGAACAAGAACCACCTGATCTTTGGCGCCGGGCCGCACCGCTGCCTCGGCTCGCATCTGGCGCGGGTCGAGCTGCAAGTGCTCTACCGGGTGGTGCTGGAGCGCCTGCCGGAATTTCGCCTGGACCCGGACAAGCGCGCGGTATTCCACCCCGGCAACATCCTCTCCGTCTCCTCGCTGCCGATCCGGTGGGATTGAGCGGCAGATGCGCACGGAAGGCCGCCACGAAGGATCGTGCCATTGCGGCGCGGTGCGGTTCGCGATCACCACCGAGTTCCCGGAACTCACCACCTGCGACTGCTCGATCTGCCGCCGCAAGAACGCGCTGATGGTCAAGGTGCACGAGAGCAAGTTCGAACTGCTGGCGGGCGAGGAAAGCCTCGCCGAATACCGGTTCCACACCCGCACCGCGCGGCACTTCTTCTGCAAGACCTGCGGCATCTACCCGTTCCACCGCAAGCGGGTGACGCCCGACTACTTCGGCATCAATGTCCACTGCCTTGAGCACTTCGATCCTGAAGGCATCCCGGTGCGCACGACGGTTGGCAAGGGGATGGCCTAATTTTTCCGCTTGAGCGCCGCCAGCGCGGCAAATGGCCCGCTCTCGCCTTCCCCCGCAAGCCCTGCCCTGCGCCGCGCTGCTTCCGCCTGCGGCCCGACGGCAAAAGGATCGATCGCCAGCGCCAGGCTCTGCGCCACGGCTTCGCCAAGATCGAAACTGTCGCCCTGGTATTCGATCTCGTCCAGTTCGGCGGCACTGAGTTCGATTTCCTCGTCCGGCCGGTAGGTAGCGGCAGGGACGAAGCGAAACACGATCGCCTCATCGATCGCCACGGCCAGGTCCTCCCCGGATACCGCGCAGCTCTGGACAATGCCGGCGACGAGCCGGCCCGCGGCGTTCACCGTCCTGTCGTCGCGCTTGAGGACGACTTCGGCTTCGAGCCGGTCGATCGCGACCAGTCCGAAGCGCCGGGCCAGCGCCGCGCATTCGGCTTCGCTCGCGGTGACACGCATGGCTCTGCCCTGTGCCTGGCGGACATCGACCAAGCGCGAGAATTCGGGCGCGCTCATCGCGCAATCTTGCCCGCCAGCAGGTCTTCGCTCGTCAGCATGTCGAGCCCGCGCACCAGCCCGGCAAGACGCTCCGCCACTTTCGCCGGATCGCCGTCTTCGATCAGCGTCGCATTGCGCGCGGCGAATTGGGTCAACGCCGCCTCGCCATGGCCCGCTGCATCCTGCTCCAAGGCCTCGCGCAGCGCGCCCAGCCTGCCGCCGAGCACGCCCATCAGCTTGCCCATGTGCTTGCCGACGGAAAGATCGCCGACGCCGCTGTTGCGCAGCTGGCCGTCCATGTCCTCGACGAACAGCTCGGTCAGTCGCACCGACGGCTCGATCAGCGCCTCGTCGCGTTCCATCCTGAGCAGCACCGCGGCGAGCACCAGCGTGATCGCGTCGAACCGGCCCGGGACGCTATCGGCCACGCCGCAATGCACATACCATTCCCGTTCGCGCGCCACTTCGACCACGCGGCGCCACAGCGGGCGGACCTGGGCGCGATCGTCGCCGCGTTTGCCAAACAGGCGGGAGAATATCGACACGGCGCCCTTTCGTTCATCGTTGTTCGTCGTCGTTCAGGGGCAATTCAACGCCCGCGCGCCACGGCGATGACCCGGCAGGTTGCGATAGCGGACAAGCAGGCCTAGAGTCCGCGCCGTTACACGCCCGCCTGGATGGCTGGCAATGGAGTTTCGGACAATGCGCTCATTCGGGCGAAAAGCAGCCTCTCTTGCGGTTCTGGCGGCGCTTGCGCTCGGGTTGGGCGGCTGCGCCTCGATCCGCGACCACCGCGGCTACCTGGTCGATACCGCGCTGGCCGACTCGATTCAGGCGGGCATCGACAACCGTATGTCTGTTGAAAAAACGCTGGGCCGGCCCACTTTCGTCAGCCAGTTTGGCGCCGACAGCTGGTACTATGTCTCGCAAGATACCAAGCAGGCCGCCTTCCGCCGGCCCACGACCAGCGGCCAGCTGGTCATGCGGGTAGCTTTTGACCCGACCGGCAATGTCGCCAGCGTCGACCGGGTGGAAATGCAGCATGTCGTGCGGCTCGATCCCGACGGGCACAAGACGCCGACGCTGGGCCGTGATCGCAGCTTCATCGAGGATCTGTTCGGCAATATCGGCTCGGTCGGCGGACCGGGCGGTGCGCCCGGCGGCGGTGGCGGCGGCGGGCCGAACGGGAGCTAGGGTCTGTCCGGCCGTTAACTTGAACCCTGCGCGCGAAAGCATATATCCCGGCGCATGAACGATAACAGGGCGAGCCACGGCCTGATCCAGTGGCACGGCACCACCATCATCGGGGTGAAGCGGAACGGCCGCACGGTAATCGCCGGCGACGGCCAGGTCTCGATGGGCAACACGGTGATGAAGCCCAACGCCCGCAAGGTGCGCCGGCTCGGAGAGGGCGAGAAAGTCATCGCCGGCTTCGCCGGAGCGACGGCGGATGCCTTCACCCTGTTCGAACGGCTGGAAAAGAAGCTGGAGCAATACCGCGGCCAGCTGATGCGCGCGGCGGTGGAGCTGGCGAAGGACTGGCGCACCGACAAGTATCTGCGCAACCTCGAAGCGTTGATGATCGTGGCGGACGCGGAAACCCTGCTGATCCTTACCGGCAACGGCGATGTGCTGGAGCCCGAAGGCGGCATCGCGGCGATCGGATCGGGCGGGAACTATGCGCTGGCCGCGGCGAAAGCACTTGCGGACTACGAGGACGATCCAGAGAAGATCGCGCGGCGGGCGATGGCGGTGGCCGCCGAGGTCTGCGTTTTCACCAACGACCGGGTGACAGTGGAATCCATCGAATAGCGCTCTTGGTTCCCCTCCCGCTTGCGGGAGGGGCTAGGGAGGGCCTGTTATCGGACCTCGCCTGACAAGCCCTCCCCCGCCCCCTCCCCGCAGCGGGAGGGGAGAAGGAAAGAAATGAACGACAATCTCACCCCCAAAGCCATCGTCGCCGCGCTCGACGTACATATCGTCGGCCAGCAGGATGCCAAGCGCGCTGTCGCCGTAGCGCTCCGGAATCGCTGGCGGCGGCAGCGCTTGTCGCCCGAACTGCGCGACGAGGTTACGCCGAAGAACATCCTGATGATCGGCCCGACCGGTTGCGGCAAGACCGAGATCAGCCGGCGGCTGGCCAAGCTGGCCGATGCGCCGTTCGTCAAGGTCGAGGCGACCAAGTTCACCGAAGTCGGCTATGTCGGCCGCGATGTCGAGCAGATCGCCCGCGATCTGGTCGAGGAAGCCATCCGGCTGGAAAAGGAGCGGCGCCGCGAATCGGTGCGCGAGGCGGCGAGCCAGGCGGCGATGGACCGGCTGCTGCGCGCACTGGTCGGCGAAGGCGCGTCCGAAGCCACCCGCGAAAGCTTCCGCCAGCGCATCGTCGAAAATGCGATGAACGAAGTCGAAGTCGAGATCGAGGTCGAGGATTCGCCCTCGATGCCGTTCGACATACCCGGCATGGGCGGCGGCGTCGGCATGATCAACCTATCGGACATGATGTCCAAGGCGATGGGCAAGCAGAACCTCAAGAAGCGCAAACTGAAAGTGCCCGACGCCTGGGACAAGCTGGTCGACGAGGAAGCCGAAAAGCGCATGGACCAGGACGACGTCGCCCGCGTCGCGCTTGCCAGCGCCGAGACCAACGGCATCGTCTTCCTCGACGAGATCGACAAGATCGCGGTCAGCGACGTGCGCGGCGGCTCGGTCAGCCGCGAGGGCGTGCAGCGCGATCTGCTGCCGCTGATCGAGGGCACCACGGTTTCCACCAAATACGGCCCGATGAAGACCGACCATGTGCTGTTCATCGCCTCGGGCGCGTTCCACCTCGCCAAGCCCAGCGACATGCTCCCGGAATTGCAGGGCCGCCTGCCGATCCGGGTGGAACTGAAAGCGCTGACCGAGGAGGACTTCGTTCGCATCCTCTCGGAAACCCGCGCAAACTTGGTCGAACAGTACCGCGCACTGATCGCCACCGAGAAAGTCACGCTCGACTTCACACCCGATGCCGTGCGCGAAGTGGCGAAGATCGCCGCGCAAGTGAACGAAAGCCTTGAGAACATCGGCGCGCGGCGCTTGCAGACGGTGATGGAAAAGCTGCTGGAGGAAGTGAGCTTCGAGGCCGAGGATCGGATGGGCGAAACCGTGCGGGTGGACGCGGACTATGTCCGCGAGCGCCTTGCGGGGCTGGCCAAGGACAGCGATCTCAGCAAGTATATCCTTTGACGATCCTCTCCGGAACGGAGAGGGGGACCGCGACGCCGCAGGCGTCGGGGTGGAGTGGCACTCGCGGGGTCAACCAACCTCCGGAAGGAGCGCCATCGGGCCTGTGCCTCTCCACCATGCTTCGCATGGTCCCCCTTCCCGGTCCGGGGAGGACAAGGAGAGGAAAACGCCGATGGGCATGCTCGACGGAAAGGCCATCGTCATCACCGGATCGGGCCAGGGGATCGGCCGGGCCTGCATCGAGGGCTGCGCCCGCCAGGGCGCGCATGTGCTGGTCAACGATATCGATGCCGATCTCGCGCATGAGACCGCCGAAGCGATCAGGGCCGAGGGTGGCACGGCCTCGGCCTGCGTCGCGGACATCACGCAATGGGACGAGGCCGGACGGCTGATCCAGGCTTGCATCGATGCCTTTGGCCGCATCGACGGTCTGGTCAACAACGCCGCACTGTTCCACATGAACAAGCTCTGGGACTTCGATCCCGAAACGGCGCGCCAGCTGGTCGAGGTCAACGTGATGGGCGCGTTCCATTGCGCTGCCCACGCGGTGAAGCCGATGCGCGCGCAAGGTTCGGGCTCGATCGTCAACGTCGTGTCGGGCGCGCACATGGGCATGGACGGCATGACCATCTACGCCGCGACCAAGGGCGCGGTCGCCTCGATGGTCTATACCTGGGCGCTCGAACTCGAAGGTTCGGGCGTGCGCGTCAACGGCCTGTCGCCGTTCGGCCTCACCCGCATGACCAAGCCGGCCGCAAGCTATCTCGACGAGGAAACCCGCGCCGCGCGCAATCTCGAAATCCAGCCGCCCGAAGCCAATGCCCCGGTGATCGAATTCCTGCTTTCCGACCGCGCCGAAGGCATCAACGGCCAGCTGGTGCGGATCGACAAGGGCGACCTGCAAATCTACACCCACCCGGCGCTGCTGCTCCCCGCCGTCCACCGCGAACACTGGACCGGCGAGGATATCGCCGACGCCTTCGATGCGGAATTGCGGGCGCGCCAGGTGCCTTGCGGAGTGTGGGGCATGGAGCAGGGGCCGGTGCCGCTGACCGGCGGGTACTGGAGCCGGGTGAAGAAATAGGCCTCCCCGCTCAATCGTGCTTCTTGTCCCGCGTCGAAGAGACCATGCCCGGCGCGAGGAAGCCGATCGGGGTCACTTCCATCGCCCGCTTCTTCAGCTCGCCTTTCATCTTGGCGTATTCGGCTTCCATTTCCTCGGTCACCGTCGCGCGGCTGTCGGCCAGCGATTCGGTGAAATCCTCGGCGCGGACGTCGCTTGCATCCTCGCCGCGCTTGCGGATGGCGATGAGGCCGGCGCGGCGGACCACGTCCTCGAGATCGGCGCCGGTGAACCGCACCGTTTCCGCGGCGACCTTGGCGAGATCGACGTCCTTGGCCAGCGGCATTTTCCCGGTGTGGATCTTGAGGATATGTTCGCGCCCCGCCGCATCGGGCGTGCCGACATAGACCAGCTCGTCGAGCCGGCCGGGCCTGAGCAGCGCCGGATCGACCAGCGCCGGGCGGTTGGTCGCGCCGATCACGACGATCGACTGCATTTCCTCCATGCCGTCCATTTCGGCGAGGATGGTGTTGACCACCCGCGCGGTCACTTGCGGCTCGCCGCCACCGCCGCCGCTGCCGCGCGCCGGGACCAGGCTGTCGATCTCGTCGATGAAGATAACGCAAGGCGCCACCTGCCGCGCGCGGGCGAACAGGCGCGAGAGCTGCTGTTCGCTTTCGCCGTACCATTTGCTGAGCAGGTCCGAACTTTTGACCGAAATGAAGTTGGCCTCGGCCTCCTTGGCGACGGCTTTGGCCAGCAGGGTCTTGCCGGTGCCGGGCGGGCCATAGAGCAGGAACCCCTTGGCCGGGCGGATGCCGAGCCGGCGGAAGGCATCGGGATTGCGCAGCGGTAATTCAATACCTTCCTTGAGCTTCATCTGCGCCTCGTCGAGCCCGCCGATGTCGGCCCAGCCGATATTGGGCACTTGCACCATGACTTCGCGCATGGCGCTCGGCTGCACGCGCTTGAGCGCCTCGAGGAAATCGTCCCGGGTGACCGAAAGGCTTTCGAGCACTTCGGGCGGAATGGTCTGCGCCTCAAGATCGAGCTGCGGCATGATCCGCCGCACCGCGTCCATCGCCGCCTCGCGCGCCAGCGCTGCGATATCGGCGCCGACGAAGCCGTGGGTGGTGCGCGCCAGCTCGTCGAGATCGACGCCCTCGCCCAGCGGCATGCCGCGCGTATGGATGCCGATGATCTCGCGCCGCCCGCTCTCGTCGGGCACGCCGATGACGATCTCGCGGTCGAACCGGCCGGGCCGGCGCAGCGCCTCGTCGATCGCATCGGGCCGGTTGGTGGCGGCGATAACGACGATGTTCGAATGGGCATGCAACCCGTCCATCAGGGTCAGCAGCTGGGCGACCAGCCGCTTCTCCGCCTCGCCGTGCACCTGGGTGCGCTTGGGCGCGATCGAATCGATCTCATCGATGAACACGATCGAGGGCGCAGCCTTGTTGGCTTCCTCGAAGACCTCGCGCAGCCGCTTCTCGCTTTCGCCATAGGCCGAGCCCATGATCTCGGGGCCGTTGATCGTGAAGAAGTTGGCTTCGCTCTCGTTGGCCACCGCGCGCGCCAGCCGGGTCTTGCCGGTGCCCGGCGGCCCGTGCAGCAGCACCCCCTTGGGCGGATCGACGCCCAGCCGGGTGAACAGCTCGGGATAGCGCAGCGGCAGCTCGACCATTTCGCGCAGCTGGCGGATGGTGTCGCCCATGCCGCCGACGTCGTCGTAGTTGACATCGGCGCGATAGCCGCGCGCTTCCTCGAACTCCTCGCGCAGTTCGACTTCGGTGTTCTCGTCGATATGGACGATGCCCTTGGGCACGGTCGAGACCACGGTGAGGCGGATCTGCGTCAGCGCATAGGCCGGCGCATTGAACATCCGCTGCACTTGCGGCGGCATGTCGCGCACTTGCTGCTGGCCGGTGGTGGCGACAAGATCACCGGCCACCAGCGGCCGCTGGAAGAAATTGCGCTTGAGCGCCTCGGCCGGACCTTGCAGCCGCATTTCGCGCTGGGCCGGGGCGAAGACCACGCGCTGGGCCGGGCGCGATTCCGCCTTTTTGACCGTGACATGATCGCCCGAGCCGACTTCGGCATTGGCCCGCTGCAACCCGTCGAGCCGGATGACATCGAGCCCCTCGTCCTCGGGATAGGGCAGCACCGCCCGCGCCGGGGTACCGCGCTTGCCGACGATCTCAAGCACGTCGCCCTCGGTGATCCCCAGCGCGGCCATGGCGCTCTTGGGCAGGCGGGCGATGCCCTGGCCGCTTTCTTCCTGACGCGCCGCCGCGACTTGCAGCTTTACGGTCTTTTCGTCCACCGTTGCAGGAGCTTCGGCCATGTCGGTCATCCCCGGAAGTGTCTTTGGGATTAGCTAGGCACTGGTGTGTAGGATTGCAAATGCGGTGCGCGCGGCGGGCAAGAAAAAAGGCCCGGACGTTGCCGTCCGGGCCTTGGAAGTTTTGGGAGAGGATGCCTAAAAGGCTCATGCTATATGCACTAGTGTCAGCAATATCGCAAGTGCGAAATACACACCCCCAGTTGAAAAATATGCAACTGTAGGTCTGGTGCTGAATCTTTACGAAAAATGAACAGAACCCTCAACGGATACCCCCAACCCGTCCCGATATCGCATCATGATAATGTTGCAGTGCAGCATATCTCAATGCGCCATCAGCAGGGCCGGGCCCGGGCTGTCTTCCAGGAAATAGCGCGTCACGCCGCCGAAGAAGTACTCGCGCATGCGGCTGCGCCCATAGGCCCCCATCACCAGCAGATCGGCCTTGAGCCGGACCACCGCCGAAGCCAAAGTCTCTTCCGTCGATCCGGCGCGCGCCAGTTCGTGCAGTTCGGCCGCGACGCCGTGGCGCGAAAGATAGGAGAGCGCATCGGTCGCCGGATAGCCTTCGGGCTTTTCCTTGACTGTCACTACCGCGATACTGCCGCAGCCGGCCAGCAAGGGCACGCAGCTCCGCAGCGCCAGCGCCGCTTCGTTGCCGCCGTCCCAGGCGATCGCCGCCGCGCCGAGCGGCAGCTTCATTTCGCTCTTGTCGGGCAGCACCAGCACCGGCGTGCGCGCGGTAAGCGCCAGATCGCCAGCCAGCGCACTCGATCTCGATAGCACCACCAGATCGGCCAGCCGCGCCGCCCCGGCCAGTGCATCGACCGGCTCCGCCTCGCTGCGGATGATGTCGAACGGCACGTCCTGCCCGGTCAGCTGCGCCTCGATCCCGGCGGCATGCTTGTCGTCCTCGGCCAGCGCCTGGCTGAGCGCATCGGTCGCGACATAGGATCCGCCCATCGGATCCATGGCGATGTAGCGTTGCACCGGCGTATCGACCAGCACGGTGACATGGCCGTTGTTGGCGCGGGCAATCGCAAGCGCGGTTTCGATCCGCGAGGACATCGAAGGGCCGCGGTCGGCATAGACAAGAATCGAACGCATGGTGTGTCTCCCCATTGCTAATGATTTACATTGCCGTCATTCGCTCTTCCGCGCCATGATCCAGGTCAATCGCCAGAGGGGAATTCGCAGAGGTGCCGCAAGCGATTGAAGCGGTGATTTTCGACTTCGGCGGGGTGATCACCGCCTCGCCGTTCGAGGGCATCGAGCGGCTGGAGCGCGAGCGCGGCCTGCCCGTGGGACTGGTGCGCCGGATCAACGCGACCGCCCCCGATACCAACGCCTGGGCCCGGCTCGAACGCTCCGAGGTGACGCTCGACGAATTCGATGCACTTTTCGCCGCCGAAGCGAGGGCGCTCGGCCACGACCTTCCCGGCCGCGACGTCATGGCGGTGCTTTCGGGTGCGGTGCGCGAGGAAATGGTCGATGCGCTCGACCGGCTGAAAGGCGAGGGCTTCCGCCTCGGCTGCATCACCAACAACATGCGCACACCGGATTACCCGGCGGACGGCATGCTCTCCGACCAGCGCCTCGGCCCCGTTTTCCGCCGCTTCGACCATGTTGTCGAGAGCGCCCTCACCGGACTCAGAAAGCCCGACCCGCGCATCTACACGCTCGCCTGCGAACGGCTTGAGGTGGAGCCGCTGGCCTGCGTCTATCTCGACGACCTCGGCATCAACTGCAAGCCCGCCGCCCAGATGGGCATGCACGCGATCAAGGTGACAAGCGGGGCGCAGGCGCTTAAGGAACTGGGCGAAAAACTGGGGGTGGATTTTTCCTGAAACAGCATGGCCGACGCCCCCGACATCTTCCTGTCCTACAACCGCGAGGACCAGGCCACGGCGAAGCGCTTCGCCGAGGGGTTCGAAGGCGCGGGGCTGTCGGTGTGGTGGGACGTGACGCTGCGTTCGGGCGAAGCCTATGACACGGTGACCGAGCAGGCGCTGAAGAGCGCGAGGGCGGTGGTGGTGCTGTGGTCGCCACGCTCGGTCGAATCCCGCTGGGTGCGGGCCGAAGCGACGCTGGCCGACCGCAACCGCACGCTGGTCCCCGCCCGGATCGAGGCGTGCGACCTGCCGATCATGTTCGAGCTGACCCAGACGGCGGACCTGTCGCACTGGCAGGGCGAGGCGGGCGATCCGGTCTGGCGGGCGTTTTTGGGCGATGTGCGGCGGATGGTGGGGGCCGGAAGCGAACCGGCTGCGCTGGTCCCACCAAGCGCAGCAAGGCAGCCTGAGCGGGATAGGCGTCCCTCGATCGCCATTCTCCCCTTCGTCAATCGCTCGGGCCTCGCCGAGGACGACATTTTCGCCGACGGCATGGTCGAGGACTTGACCACTGCGCTGACGCTCGGCCGGCGGATGAAAGTCATCGCCTCCAGCGCCACCGCGGCCTATCGCACCTGCGCGCGTGACCTGCGGCAAATCGGCGAAGCGCTCGGTGTACGTTATCTTCTCGAAGGCAACGTTCGGCGCGTTGGCGAGAACTTGCGGGTCACCGCCCAACTGGTTGAGGCGGCAGATGGCGACATCCTGTGGACACAGAAATTTGACAGGCCGCTCGCGGAACTTGCGAACCTGCAAGAGGAGCTGATCACAGAAGTCGCCGCGCATCTTGGCGTGCAAGTGCAGCGTGCCGAAATCGAACATGCGCTGAGGAAGCCCGACGATCTGACTGCATGGGAGGCGGTGATGCGCGCGGAGGCAGCGCTTAGCCGCAACAACCTGCCCGGAACGGAGATCGCACTTGCCGAGGCGCGGCGGGCGGTGGCGATCGATCCCGGCTACGATGCGGCACATGCCATGCTGATCATCACTCTGTGCCATTTCCGGAGATTGCGTGGCGGCAAGGACGACGCAATGGAGCGCGAGCTGCGCGAGGTAATCGATCGGGCGCTCGCGCTCGATTCGGGAGACGGCCTCGTCATGGCTCGGATCGCCCATGGGCTTAGCTTTCTCGGCAAGCTCGACCAGGCACTGGCGCTCGCCGAGCGCTCGGTAGCGATCAATCCGAATCTCGAAACGCCGCGCATCCAGCTCGGCGAGATTCTGATCAAGCAGGGCCGGTTGGACGAAGCCCTGGCCCAGTTCGAAACCAGCGAACGTCTCGCGCCTGATGGACTTTGGTCTATTTCGCGGCTGTCAATCATCGCCGTGGTGCAATTACGTTCCGGGCGTTTTGAAAAAGCGCTAGAAGCGATCGACCGTTCGCTGCATTTTCGACCGGCGCCACACCTGCACAACTTGCGTGCGCTTTGCTTGGCCAAACTCGGCCGGCGCAGCGAGGCGCAAGATGCAATTCGCAATTTGCGCGACATGGGTCCCGAATTTTCACGTGCGTTCTCCGAAGGACTGCTGACAAGCGGCGCCATCTTCGAACTCGATCAGGCGAAGGTCGAAGAGAATGTGACGACTGTGCGCCAGCTTTGGGACGAAATCGGAAGCGATGGTTGACCACCTGTTCTACGTCGGCAAGTCATCCGTTTCGCAGCTACCGCCTCAGCGTTTTTGAAGAGGAGAAAACCGATGCCAGCCTATCTGATCGTCACACGCGACGGCCCGGTGCGGGACGAAGCGGCCTACAACCAGTATGTCCAGATGAACGCGGAGAACCTGCCGACGGTGAAGCTCACGCCGCTGGTCGTCTATGGCGCGATGCAGGCGCTGGAGGGCGAGGCGCCCGACGGCATGGTGATGCTCCAGTTCGTCAGCGCCGCCGAGGCCAGGGCTTGGTACGACAGCCCCTCCTATCAGGCCGCCCTGCCCCACCGGCTGCGCTGCGGCGATTGGAATGCGTTCATCGTCGAGGGCATGTAGCTCCGCTGCCGATTGCCCGCCGCCACGGCATCGGCTAACCGGACCTTTCTCCCGGAGGAGGTCCGATGAACAAGCTCTACCCCAATGCCGCCGCCGCCCTCGACGGGCTGCTCAAGGACGGCCTGCTGGTCGCCAGCGGCGGCTTCGGCCTGTGCGGCATTCCCGAGCGGTTGCTCGATGCGGTGCAGGCTAGCGGCGTGAAGGACCTGACTTTCGTCTCGAACAACGCCGGCATCGACAACGAGGGCATCGGCAAGCTGCTGCGCACGCGGCAGGTGAAAAAGATGATCTCCTCTTATGTCGGCGAGAACAAGGAGTTCGAGCGGCAGTATCTTTCGGGCGAGCTGGAAGTGGAATTCTGCCCGCAAGGCACGCTGGCCGAACGGATGCGCGCGGGCGGCGCGGGGATACCGGGGTTCTACACCAAGACCGGGGTCGGCACTTTGGTGGCCGAGGGCAAGGAGGTGAAGCAATTCGGCGGAGAGGACTACATCCTCGAACGCGGCATCTTCGCCGATCTCTCGCTGGTCAAGGCCTGGAAGGCGGACACCACCGGCAACGTCGTCTTCCGCAAGACCGCGCGCAATTTCAATGTGCCGGCCGCGACTTGCGGCAAGGTCTGCGTGGTCGAGGTGGAGGAAGTGGTCGAGCCCGGCGCGCTCGATCCCGACTGCGTACATCTGCCCGGCGTCTATGTTCAGCGCATGGTGATCGGCGCGCCCTACGACAAGAAAATCGAGTTCCGCACCGTGCGGGAGCGCCCGCTTGAGAATGCATAGAGCGGCCTGATGCGGCGACCGGCGCCGGACCTTTTCGCCGCGCTGGCGATAGCGCTGCTCGCCGGCGGTTGCGGCCACACCGGCGCGGCTGCCGCTCCGGACAGCAGCGCCGCGGTGGCGGCGCGGGTCGATCTGCCTGCCTTGCCGCCCCCCGACCGGCCCGGCGCAACGGCAACCGGCCCGTTCGCGGCGTTTGTCGGCCATGCCCTGGCCAATGCGGCGAAAATCCCGCCCGGCAAGCTGCGCGAATCGGCGCTGATCGACCAGCAAAGCCTCGCCACCGCTCCGCGCCGCGCGCGCTGCCGCGAACAGAAGCCGGCCGTGCTGCTCGATCTCGATCCGGGCGCGGCGGCCTTCGATCTGGACGATCCGCCCAGCCCCGCGCCCGGCCTCGCGGCCGGACTTGCGCGGCTGCGCGTGTCGGGCATCCGGGTGCTGTGGACCGCCAGCCTGCCGCAAGCAGACGAACCGCGGCTGCGCACGATCCTGCGCGCGACCGAACTCGATCCCGACGGCGGCGATCTTGTCTTGCTGCTCAGCCGCGACGCCGGTCGCAAGCAGCTCGCCCGCCTGGCCGCCGCGCGCGACTGGTGCATCGTCGCTGTCGCCGGAGACCGTCGCGCCGATTTCGACGAAAGCTACGATTACTTGCGCGATCCGGACGGGCCGGTCGCCCGGTTGCTGGACGGCAACCTGGGTGCGGGTTGGTTCCTGACGCCCTTGCCGATCGGGTGAATTGGACGCAAAGAGACCCCCATGACCACCCACGATCACCTAGCCCAGGGCTGGAGCCGCGACGAAATGGCCGCCCGCGCGGCGCGCGAATTGCAGGACGGCTTCTATGTCAATCTCGGCATCGGCATCCCCACCCTGGTGGCGAACCATGTGCCCGGGCATATGGATGTCACGCTCCAGTCGGAGAACGGCATGCTCGGCATTGGCCCGTTTCCTCTCGCAGGCGAGGAAGATCCCGACCTGATCAACGCCGGCAAGCAGACGATCAGCGAGCTGCCGCACTCGGCCTATTTCGACAGCGCCGCCAGCTTCGCCATGATTCGCGGCGGGCATATCGACCTCACCGTGCTCGGCGCGATGGAAGTGTCGGAACAGGGCGACATCGCCAACTGGATGATTCCGGGCAAGATGGTGAAAGGCATGGGCGGGGCGATGGACCTGGTCGCCGGGGTCAAGAAGATCATCGTCGTGATGGAACACTGCGCCAAGGATGGCAGCCCGAAGTTCATTCCGGCGTGCACCCTGCCGCTGACCGGCCGCAACGTGATCGACATGATCGTCACCGATTTGGCGGTGTTCCAGCGGCCCGATCACCAGAGCCCGTTCAGGCTGATCGAACTGGCGCCGGGGGTGACGGCCGATGACGTCGCGGCAAGAACCACGGCGCATTACCTCAGCTAGGCACGGTTTCGCTCCCGAGTTCGGCGAGGTCGGCCATGTCGCGCCCGGCTGCGAGGTTGACACAGTTGACACCCTGTCAACCAAGCCTCTGGATTGTACCGCGCTGTTTACGAACGGAAATGATGCGTTATCAGTAGGGCGTCTACGGCGGCAAGAAAAAATTCCGGGCGAAGCCGCGCGGCGGAGCGCGCGGGACATGAGGGCAAGGGGCTAATCGGCGCGATCGGGCATGGCCGGGGAGGCTGGCGGTGGGGATGACAGTAGGAAAATGGTTTGGATGGGGGCTGGAATGGGCCGGAGAGCGGACCGTTCGGTTTTAGAATGGACGACCGTGAATTGGACTTCCAGCCGCAATCTCTTTCGGGACCTGACCAACCTCAGAGCTTCAATATCAAGGTCGTACCAGCCTGTTTCCAAGTCTCCATGCGATGATATGCGGAACCCTTGCCAAAGACATCTAATTGAGCGATGCTCAGCTGCTAAGGTGAGCCGGCAAGACAAGCTAAGTTGGCGGGGCGAAGCAGATGATTAGCAATTTTGATGAGGTGAAGAAGCAGCTTTCGGAGCTTTCTGAGGTCATTAACAAGTTCAAATCTGAGGCCGTGCAACTTCGCATCGTCGAAATCGTATTGGGCGATGGCTCATACCCCAAACAACGTGATGCGGCGCAATCTGACATTGTAGGCAGACAAACAAAGACACGTCGTAGGAAATCGACGCGTAGTAAGCCAGAAATAAATGACGACAGTGGTCCAGTGGGTGAAAGAGCGGCTAAGAAATCTCGCGCAACCGGGCATGGTGCAAATGCAACGTTGAATGAATTAGTCGACGGAGACTTCTTCAATAAACCCAAGTCTATCAAAAACATAGTTGATCACTGTGATGTCAATTTGGCTCGCCGATTTAAGCAAAGCGCTTTTTCCGGCCAGCTCGCTCGGCTAACACGCAATCACGTTCTCAGTCGCAACAAGAATGTCGATGGCCAGTATGAGTACGTCAAAGCCTAAGTCGCCGTTCGACGCGGCACTGGCCAATGTCGATAGCGGCTTTCGTGGCCGAATTATCAAGCAATTCTTGGCGCTCAAGACCGCACTGGCTTCTGGAAATGACAAGACCGTCGGCATCGAAGCTGGACACCTTTGTGAGACAGTAGTTAGACTGCTGCAATATGAGGTCCACGGATCCTTCACACGCTTTGGGCAGAAGATTGGAAATTTCGCGGACGAGTGTCGTAAGCTGGTGGTTAGTAGTAACGGTGCGGCGAACGAGTCGCTGCGCTTGGTCATTCCCCGCGCGCTCGTGTTCGTTTACATTATGCGCAACAAGCGTGGAATCGGCCATGTGGGCGGCGATGTGGACGCCAACCGCATTGATGCTTTGTCTATTGCGCAAACTTGTGATTGGATCGTCTGCGAATTGATCCGTTGCTTTCACGGCCTTTCGCTGGAGGAAGCCCAGGATTTGGTCGATGGGTTGACCATCCGCAGTGTGCCCGAGATTTGGGAGGTTGCTGGCAAGAAGCGCGTCTTAAAAAAGGGGTTGCCTTTCAAGGACCAAGTCCTTTTGCTCTGCTATCAGGACCCGAGTTCAGCCATCTTGAGTGAGGACCTATTTGATTGGGTGGAGTACTCAAATTTCTCCGTGTTCAAGAATAAGGTACTTTTCCCGCTCCATAAAAAGCGGCTCATCGAGTATGACAAGAGCGCCGATTGCGTAACAATCTCCCCACTTGGGGCAAAGGATGTCGAACATCGGATTTTGAAGGCCTGACTCTTCATTCCTTCGGGATGCAACGTCCGCTTCCGGTCGCGTTCCTGTTTGGTCTGCGCGACCGAAACGGGGCGCAAACCCGGCATCCCAATCAGCCCAGTCCCTCCCAAACCGCCCCACCGCCAATTCCCCCTTGGCAACCTCAGCGCAATGCACGATCCTGCCCCTTGAAGCCGCGCCACCACGCAAAGGCGCGGCGTAACGGGAGAATATTCATGGCCAACCTTTCCGCGATCCCCCTCACCCGCATCGACGGCGCTTCGGACAGCCTCGCCCAGCACAAGGGCAAAGTGCTGCTGGTGGTCAACGTCGCCTCCAAATGCGGCCTCACCCCGCAGTACGAGGGGCTGGAGAAGCTCTACAACGCCAGAAAAAGGGCAAGGGCTTCGAGGTGCTCGGCTTTCCGGCGAACGATTTCGGCGCGCAGGAGCCGGGCACGCACGAGGAAATCGTCGAATTCTGCAAGGCGAACTACGGCGTCTCGTTCCCGCTCTTCGCCAAGGCCAATGTCACCGGCCCCGGCCAGCAGCCGCTCTATGCCGCGCTGACCCGGGCGATGCCGGAGAAGCGCGGCGACGCCGGCACCTTGCGCGAGCGGCTGCGCGGCAATGGCCGGACCCCGACCGAGGATCCGGACGTGCTGTGGAACTTCGAGAAGTTCCTGATCGGCAAGGACGGCAAGGTCGTCGCCCGCTTCGCCCCCGCCGTCACGCCCGACGATCCCGAACTGCTCGCCGCGATCGAGGCCGAACTGGCGAAATAGGCCGCCGCCGGCATATCGGACTCGCGCCGGCCGCGTTGTCCGGGTATAAGAACGCGCAATCCACCGCTCACCTCGAAGCGCAACCGGGAGAACACCAATGGCCGACCTTTCCGCAATTCCGCTGACCCGCATCGATGGCGCGTCGGACAGCCTGGCGAACCACAAGGGCAAAGTCCTGCTGGTGGTCAACGTCGCCTCCAAATGCGGCCTCACCCCGCAGTACGAAGGGCTCGAGGCGCTCTACAAGGAGAAGAAGGACAAGGGCCTCGAAGTGCTGGGCTTTCCGGCCAACGATTTCGGCGCGCAGGAGCCGGGGACGCATGAGGAAATCGTCGAGTTCTGCAAGGCGAACTACGGCGTATCTTTCCCGCTCTACGCCAAGGCCGACGTCACCGGCCCCGGCAAGCAGCCGCTCTATGCCGCGCTCACCGCGGCCAAGCCCGATAAGGCCGGCCCGGCCGAGGAATTCCGCGAGCGGCTCAAGGGCTATGGCATGACGCCGACCGAGGATCCGGAAGTGCTGTGGAACTTCGAGAAGTTCCTGATCGGCAAGGACGGCCAGGTCGCGGCGCGTTTCGCCCCGGGCACCGAGCCCAACGATCCGGCGCTGCTCGGCGCGATCGAGGCCGAGCTGGCGAAATAAGGAGGCATCCCATGGCCGCTCGCACGAGCGCCGGGGGGGACAGGAAACGAGGGATCGGCGCACGAATCGGCAGGGCGTTCGGCGCGCGCTATCGCGATGTCGTCGCGTCGATCTACCTCTACAACGAGCACCGCGGCTATACCTCGCTCGACCGGGTGCTTGAGGCGGCGCGGCTCTGTTGCCCGGATGACGCATCGTTCATCCAGGCGATAACCCGGCACCGTGCCGACGAGCGCAAGCATTACCTGATGTTCAGGCGCTGGTTCGAATTGAGGGGGCGCATGCCGCTGGCGGTCGATCGCGGCTATGGCCATATCGACCGCTTCATCCGCTTCGCCTTCGGCTGCGCGATCGACGAACTCGATGTCGGCGCGGTTGTCGCCGATCCCGCGCTGTTCGAGAAGCTGTGCCGGGTGATCGTGCTCACCGAGCAGCGCGGGCTGGTGCAAGTCGAGGCGCTGCTGCGCAATCCCCTGATCCGCGCCGACCCGGCGATGCTCCGCATTTTCGAGGTGATCCACCGCGACGAGCCCGGCCACTTTCTCCCCTATCGCGCCTGGCTGGAGCAGGAGCGGCGGCCGGTCGAGCTGTGGCGCGAGAAGCTCGCCGACGCGGCGATCCACAAGGTACTGCTGCTGAAGAAGCTGCCAGCGCTGTTCTTCGATGCGCGCGCGGCGCGGCTGGCGGACTGGCCGGATGCCGACGACGCCCACGCAAGCTAGAGCGGCGTGCGCAGAATGCGCCGAAACGCATTTCCGAGGTTTACAGATCGCCGAACCCGCATTAGCCGCGTCCGCTCGCGCAGGCTGAACGGTCGTATTCACCGGCTTCCCGGTGGCGTCAGGCGCGGCATGAATGGAGAATTATCGATGCGTAATGCGATTAAGAGTGCGATGGCGATCGGTATCGTCGCACTGGGTTTGAGTGTGAGCGGATGCAACAGCGGTTCGGCCAACGCCACCGCCGAGAAAGAACCGGACCCCGCCGAACTGACAGCCGCAGCGATCGATCAGGAAGCCGCAAAGGCGCCTGCCGCTCCCGAGGAAAAGGCTCCGGCCAAGTAAGTTCGGCGAGGCGAAGACCGGCCTACACAAATTCGACAGAAGCTCACGAAGCACATGTCCGGGATGCCGCGTCCACAAGACCCGGCATCCCGTTTGTCTGTGCGCGAACTCATTCTGCCCCGGAACATCCAGCACGGTTGCGATGCGCGCGGACTTGTGCAGACCATCGGCATGGCGGGCCGAATCGCTCGCGGATCCGCGGAGACAGGCCGATGTCCATCACACTGCTGTTCGGCTGCTGCCAGATCGAAACCAGCGCTCGCCGGCTGGATGATGCCCGCGCATTTTTCCGCGATGCGCTCGGCGCGTTTCCGATCGAGCAGGAACTGGCCAGGCAGATCGACGGTATCGCGCCGGGCACGTCCTATGGCTGCGACCATCTCGGCCTTGGCGAAGCGGTGTTTCAGATCAACCAGCCCGATCCGGAGATGGTGTTCAATGGCCATCCCTCGGTCCACCAGGCCTATCTCGACAGCCAGGGGCCTTGCGTCACCAATCTCAATTTCTTCATCGACGACTGGCGGCATGCCAAGGACCTGCTGATGAGCCTGGGTGCGCCGCTGCACATCGAGGGGCCGAGCTCGGCCGCGCCCGCCCTCGCCGATTACGGGCCGGACAACACCCGCCCCGGCGCGGACGAGCGACCGTTCCTGTTCCTTGGCGCCCGCGCGCTGATCGGCCTCGATCTTGAGCTGATGGAACCCAATTTCCTGCGCTTTTGCGACCAGACCGTGCAATATCCGGCTTTCGTCCATCCGCGGCCCACGGGCGGGCAGGATCAGTTGCAGCTCCAGCGGCTGCGTATCGTAGTGCCCGATCTCGATGCAGTTCAGGCAAATCTCGTCCGCCTGTTCACGCCCGGCTGCCGCAGCAATGCCTACGCCTGGCAGGAAGGACCGCTGGGACGCGCCTTCCGCATCGGGCTTGGCGGCATCGAGATCGAGTATTGCCAGCCATCGGGCTCCAAGGGCGAACTGGCTAGCTTGCTCGAACGCCATGGCCCCGGCGTCGTGGCGATCGATTTCGCGGTGCGCGACCCGGACGCGGCCAAGGCGCGCGCTGCGAGCCAGGCCAACGTGGCCGAAGAGCCCGACTGGCTCGGCGTCGGCGCAAGGCCGGGCGCGATCCGCGTCGCCAGCCGCGATCCGATCGGCTTCGATGCGGTGCTGCTGCCGCAATAGACTGGGGCGCTAAACCAACCGCCGTCTGTCAGCCTCGGCCCGGCAAGTCCGCCCCGCCCGCGATCGTCGCGACCTTGCCGCCCACCCAAACCGCGCCGCTGCTCGTCGATCGAGCAATGCACCCGGCCATCCGCGCCGGTCTTGCGGCCCTGAGCGGCGGTGTAGCTGCCTTTGGCGATGCCGCTGGCGAACAGATGCATGGCCACGCCGGCATTGAGACTGCCAGTCACCGGGTCTTCGACGCAGCTGGCCGCGCCTGTCTGGCAACGAAAGCGCGTACTTCCCAATCCGCATCACCGCTCGACCGCTGTGGCCCGGCAAGACCGATCGCGCCAGTCCCGCATCGCGCCGCGGGTTCGGCTGCAAGAACGTCCGCGGCCGACTGCGCAGACGCAGAAGCTGCCAGTCGGGGCCGTTGGCAGAGATGCACGGCCTCGACCGACTGCGATCCTGGCGCGACACCGGCCATTGCCCGACTGACTTGCGGCTCGTTCGTCACGCTCAGCGGTCCGGAGCGGATCAGCGGCGGCGCCCTGAAAGCCAGCAGTTCGCCATCCCGCCTAACATCGACCAGCCCGACCCCGCATTCCTGGACTGTCCGGCCCTTTCGCCTCGGCGAGCCGCCCGCCGATAGCCACGCATGGCACGAACCCAGAGTCGGGTGACCGGCGAATGGCAGCTCCCCTGCTGGCGTGAAAATTCGCACCCGGTAATCCGCTTCCGGATCGCTGGGTGGCAGCAGGAAAGCCGTCTCGGAAAAACCCAGCCAGCGTGAGAGATCCTGCATCGCCTCGGCCGAAAGCCCCTCGCCGCCGTGCACCACCCCCAGCGGATTGCCCCTGAGCGGCGCCGAACCGAATACGTCAACAAGATCGAGTTTCATCGCACATTGCTAGGCGAGGGCGGCTTGCCCGGCAATGTCATCGCGCGGCGCAAGCTCAGGCGCCAATCGCGGGATGAGACGAACCGCCCGTCTCGCCGGACGATTTACCTTAACGGGCAAGAGCCTGTTCAGCCTCCTCATGCGACTGTGTCAGGTGAGTTCCAACCAGACCGAAGGCAAGCACATGTTTCGCAAGACACTGCTCACGGCCACCCTCGCCGCAACGGCGCTGACCGCGACTTCCGCGTTCGCCGATCCGCCGCCCTGGGCGCCCGCGCACGGCTATCGCGCCAAGAACGACCGAATCGCCTATCGCGAAACCGACAATGGCATTCGCTACTGGCGCGGTCACGATGGACAATACTACTGCAAGCGCGGCAACGGCACGACCGGTCTGCTGGTCGGCGCTGCGCTGGGCGCGCTGCTCGGCCGGGCGGTCGATACGCGCGGCGACCGTGCGACCGGTACCATCCTGGGCGCGGCGGGCGGCGCGCTGATCGGTCGCGAGATAGAACGCGGACAGACCCGCTGCCGCTGACTTAGATGTTTTGTCCCGAACTTGCCCGGAACGTTGAATAGGGATTCCTTGCAAGGGCAGAGTGTGCTTGGCTGAGCCGATGAAGCCAGCAGTTCTCGTTACCGGCGGCGCCAGACGGATCGGCGCGGCGATCGCCCGCGCTTTCGGTGAGGCGGGATGGCATGTGGTTATCCACTTTGGCGGCTCGCGGACAGAAGCGGAGGCCGTGGCTGCCGGGCTGCCCTCTGGCGAATGCGTACACTGCGATCTCGCCGATGACGATGCCGCCGTGGCCATGGCCGAAACGCTTGCCGGGCGGCTCGACGATTGGCGCGTGCTGATCAATTGCGCCGCCATTTTCCGCGAGGATACCGCGCAAGCGCTCGATCCGGTGCTGTTTGCCGAAACCATGCAGGTCAACGCCGCGACCCCGGTTCGCCTCGCCCAAACCTATCTCGCCAAGGCCCGCGCCCGTGGCGGCCGCCGCGTCATCCACTTTACAGACATGAAGCTGGCCAATCCCAACCCGGATTTCTTCTCCTACACCATGAGCAAGCACGCCCTCGCCGCGGCGGTGCGAACGCTCGCCATGGCGCAGGGCGATCCGGCGGACCGGGTCTACGGCCTCGCCCCCGGCGCGATCCTGCCGAGCTTCGATCAGCGGACGGAAGAGCACGAGCTAAGCGGGCGGATGAACCTGCTGCGCCGCCTGACGGACCCCGCGGAATTGGCGGACGCCGCGCTGTTCCTCAGCCAGGGCTGGCTTGCCAGCGGCGAGACCCTGTTTGTCGATTCGGGCCAGCATCTGCTTTCCCAGCCGCGCGACGTGCTTTATCTGGCGCGCGAAGGGGGACGCCCTATTGGGTGTCCTCCTGACAGCAGCGGGGAAACCCAATAGGGTGTCCCCGGCATTTCTTGCTTCCGTCGCCGTCGTCGCGCTCGCCGAGATCGGCGACAAGACCATGCTGCTGGCGATCGTGCTCGCCGCGAAACTGCGCGCGCCCTGGCAGATCCTCGCCGGCATTTTCGCCGCGACGATCGCCAACCACACCCTCGCCGCCTTTGTCGGCGACCAGGTGGCGGGGCTGGTCGATGCACCCTGGTTCCGCATGGCCGTGGCGATCGGCTTCATCGTCATGGCCGGCTGGACGCTTATCCCCGACACGTTCGACGAAGGCGCAGACGGCGTCACCCGTCGCGGCGGCGCCTTCCTGACGACGCTGGTCGCCTTCTTCCTGGTCGAAATGGGCGACAAGACCCAGGTCGCCACCGTCGCGCTGGGCGCGCAGTACCATTCGGTGTTCGTTGTCGCCGCCGGAACCACGCTCGGCATGATGCTCGCCAATGGCCCTGCGGTGTTCCTGGGCGAGGAGCTGGTCAAGCGGGTGTCGCTTAAGGCGACGCGGATCGCCGCGGCGCTGCTGTTCCTCGCGCTCGGCCTTTGGCAGCTGGCGGAGGTTGCCGGCTGGGCCACTGTACCCTAGAAGCGGCGCCATGTGGCTGCTCGACAAAATGCTACGCCAGCTGGTCCGCAAGGGCACGCTGACGATCACTGACCATGACGGCAAGGCCTACCGCTATGGCGACGGCAGTGGCGAGCCGATCGCCATCCGCTTGACCGACAAGGGCGCCGCATTCCATATCGCCAGGGACCCGCGCGTCGGGGCGGGCGAGGCCTACATGGACGGGCGGCTGGTAGTCGAACCGCCGCACGATATTCGCGATTTCGTGCTGTTTGTCATGGGACAGGCGAATTCCAGCCCCGGCGCGCTCAATCCCAAGAGCCCGCTGCGCCGCCTGGGCGCCCGCATCGTCAAGCAGATCGGCCAGCTCAACGATCGCGCGCGGGCCAGCAAGAACGTGGTTCACCACTATGGTCTGACCCGCCAGTTCTACGAGCTGTTCCTCGACGAGGACCGGCAGTATTCGATGGCCTATTACCGCGATCCGGCCAACACGCTGGAGCGCGCGCAACTCGACAAGAAGGCGCTGATCGCCGCCAAGCTGCGGCTGGGGCCGAAAGCGGACGGCGCGGCGATGCGGGTGCTCGACATCGGCTGCGGCTGGGGCGGGTTCGCCTTGTTCATGCACCGGCACTATGGCTGCGAGGTGCTGGGCGTCAGCCTGGCGCCCGATCAGGTCGCATTCGCCAACGAGCGCGCCATGGCGGCCGGGGTCGCGGACAAGGTCAGGTTCGAGCTGATCGATTACCGCGATGTCGAGGGCCAGTTCGACCGCGTGGTCAGCGTCGGCATGATCGAGCACCTCGGCCGGCGCCATTACGACGAATATTTCGCCAAGACCTCCGCGCTGCTCGCTCCCGGCGGGATCATGCTGACCCACACCATCGGCCGCAAGGGTCCGCCGCCGGGGACGCCCGACAAATGGTCGAGCAAGTACATCTTCCCCGGCCACTATCTGCCCTCGCTCAGCGAGCTGGCCGGCGCGGCGGAGCGGACCGGCTGGGAAGTGGCGGATGCCGAAGTGCTGCGCTATCACTATGCCCATACGCTGGCCGAATGGTATCGCCGCACCTGCCTGCACGAGGCCGAGATCGTCGAGCTTTACGACGCGCGGATGTTCCGCATGTGGCAGTTCTACCTCGCCGGCGTCGAGCAGAGCTTTCGCGGGGCCGGGCTGGTCAATTTCCAGCTCCAGACGATCAAGCGCCGCGACGCGCTGCCGATGACGCGCGACTATATCCAGATCGAAGCGGCGCGGCTGTCCGCGCTCGACGAGGCACCGGAGTGGCATCTGGAGCGCAAGGCGGCGGAATAGGGCCACCCCGCGCATCGCGGCCGGAATGCGTTGCAACCGCGCGTAAACCATTCCTCCACCCACCCGTGCTAGGACCGCATGCGATCCATCCGGCTGGGCATAGACCACGTGAACCTGTCCCATTTCGCACTACATTGGCCCGCGCGCCCGGAATCGCGCACATGGCGCGCGCCGCAACGCGCGGCAAACTGCGCATCCTGTGCTATCATGGACTGTGGATCACCCCTGGCGTCCGGTTCGGTAGATGCACCTTCATCGAACCCGCCCAGTTCGAAAGCCGGATGGCGCGGCTGAAGCGGTCGGGCCTTGCGGTGCTGCCGCTGGGCGAAGCCGTGGAGCGGCTGGCCAATGACGAGCTGGACGAAGCAGCCGTCGTCATCACCATCGATGACGGCTGGGTATCGACCTTCACCCACATGCTGCCGGTTCTGGAAGCTCTCGAACTGCCAGCCACTCTCTATTCGACAACCTGGTATTCCGACCACCGGCTGCCGGTCGTGAATGTCGCGATCGACTATCTGCGGACGGCGGCCGGGCGAATGGACATGGATCCGCCGACACATGCGGCGGAAATCGACGCGCTTCCCTTCGACCAGCGGCTGGCGGCGCTAAGACATTTCGGGGCCAGCCTGGGCGTAGCCGAAGACTGGCTCGAACTGCGCCAATTCGAGATGATGACGCCCGCCGAACTGGCCGAGGCTCATCGTCGCGGCCTTGACATCCAGCTCCACACCCACCGACACATCGATGTCTCCACGGAATTCGAGAGCCTTCCACGGGAGATCGCCGAGAACCGCGAAGCGCTGCAATCGGCGATCGGCGACCTCCGGTTCGATCACTTCTGTTATCCGAGTGGAACCTTTGCCCCGGAAGCGCCGGCATTGCTCGCGCGGAGCGGCATTCGCTCGGCGACGCTTACCGTGTCCGGCCTGAACGATCCGGGCGCCGATCCCTTGACGCTAAAGCGCCTACTCGACGGGCGCGACGTCAGCGACGCTCATTTCGACGGCTATCTATCCGGCGTGCATCACTTCCTTTCATCGGCCCGGAACGCCTTGACCGGAAGGGCCTGAAACCGGGTAACCGGGCCGCAATCAATTCGCGTTACCATCGGATCATGCTCATGGAACCGATAAAGCACATCCAGCCCGTGCCAGCCGAAGCGCTGTTCCCCGAATGGCGTGGCCGCAATTCGTTTCAGGACCGGCTCGAACCGGCCGAATCGGGGCTGCATCGATCTTGTCCCGGCCTTGCCGACGCCAAGCGAACTCTCCCGTTCGAGCGCTTCGAAGCGGCACACGGTCCGCGCCTGCCCGTCTTCAAATATAATGTTCTGCCCGCCGATGCGGCCGCGTTGCTGGAAGGCCTGCCCGCGGACCTGCGCCCAGCCTGGCTTTGCGCCTTGCTGATCTGGCATATGGAGCAGTTCAACTCCAATTTCGACGCAAGCGGTCTCCCGGACGAATTCGCGCTGCATTACACCGATTGTTTTCACCGCATTCTCGACCAGATCGAAGGCGATACCGGATTCGCCGATGGCTTCAACGACAGCTTCCTCAAGGATCTGTGGCTGACACGAACCGTGATGATCCCGGCGTTTGCCCAGCTCTGGTGGCCGCATTCGGGAATTTCGGTCCGTCCCCTGCTTCGCGCCGGACCGGCGGCGCTGGCGCGGCAATATCTCGCCTGCGGCGGGCGCAAGCCCTTCCTCGAAGGGCATACCCACGATCCCATGGCCAAGGCCTATTGGAACGAAGCCGGCTGGGGCGAGGCTTTGCGGCTGGCGGCCCTGGCGATTCCGACGCTGCCGCAAGCGCGCGGCATATTCGGATCGGCCTGGTTCTACGATCCGGTCATCCTCGAAATCAGTCCGCGCGTCCGGTTCGCCCAGGACCTGCAGCTGGGCAAGGGCGCCTGGCAGGTAAAGTCGGGCAGCAACCCGGACACGATCGCCAATGCCACCGCCACATCTCCGACCCGTCGCAAGTTGTTCGAAGAGGGCAGCTATTTGCCCACCGATTACATGGTGATCTGGTCACGAAGCGCGCTGCTGAAAGCTTACGGCGCCTGACGCAGGCGAATCAGGCGCTGGGCATGCGGATCGATTGCCATTAGGGTACTCCCTGCTGGGTAAACCGCACGGGGAGGAACCTGACGATGCGCCGACTTCTTCTGGCTATGACCGGCATGGCGGCTGTCTTGATGACAGGCGGCTGCGGCCCTTCGCTCAATCCCCAGCCCGAGGCCGGCCTCGGCGCCGACGCCAACTGGTCCGCGCCGCAGGGCGGGCCGGACGAAGCAGGCTATAGCAGGCTCAGCGAAATCACGCCCGCCAATGTGTCCGGGCTAGGCCTCGCTTGGTCGATGGACCTGCCCGAGGAAGTGACGCTGGAATCGACCCCGCTGGCGATCGATGGGACGCTCTATTTCTCCGGCGGCTATGCCGAGGTCTATGCGGTCGATGCCGTTTCCGGCAAGCTGTTGTGGAAGTTCGATCCGCAAAGCTGGAAGCGCCAGCACGCCAAGTTCCACTTCGGCTCCAACCGCGGAGTCGCCTATGAAGACGGACGCGTCTTCACCGTCGAGATGGACGGGCGGGTCAACGCGCTCGACGCCAAGACCGGCAAAGTCCTGTGGACGGCCGAATCGATCCCCGACGAGCCCGCCTACCGCCTCAACAACAGCACCGGCGCGCCGCGCACGATGAAAGGCAAAGTGATTATCGGCAATGGCGGCGCCGACGGCGGCGCGCGCGGCTATGTGACCGCTTTCGACAGCAAGACCGGCAAGCAGCTGTGGCGCTTCTTCACAGTTCCTGGCAGCCCCGAGCAGAATGCGGGCGATCCGGCGATGGAAGCGGCAGCGAAGACCTGGAGCCCGGATTTCTGGAAGACCACCGGCGGCGGCGGTACCGTGTGGAACGGCATGACTTTCGATGCCGAGGCTAACCGCGTGTACATCGGCGTCGGCAACGCCGGGCCCTACGATCCCGAACGGCGCAGCCCCGGTGGCGGCGACAACCTTTACACCGCCGGCATCGTCGCGCTCGATGCCGATAGTGGCAAGTACGTCTGGCACTATCAGGAAAACCCGCGCGACAGCTGGGACTACAAGGCCGCGCCCAACATGGTGCTGGCGACGCTCAATCTCGAGGGCAAGCCGCGCAAGGTGCTGATGCACGCGCCAACCAACGGCTTTTTCTATGTGCTCGATCGCGACACCGGCAAGCTGGTCAACCAGCCGGGCAAGACCACATATATCAACTGGGCCAGCGGCGTGGACATGAACACCGGACGGCCGATCGAGAACCCCGATATCCGCTATGAGAAAGGCAAGACCGAGATCTGGCCTGGCACCGTCGGCGGGCACAATTGGCAGGCGATGAGCTATAATCCCAAAACCGGGCTCGTCTATGTGCCGATCCACCAGGTCGGCGCGCTGTTCTCGCGCGATCTCGCCGACCAGAGCGACGATGCGGTCAACATCATGGGGCTGGTGGTCAAGCCGGTGGTCAAGCAGCCGGGCGACGGCAAGGGTTACCTCGTCGCCTGGGATCCGGTTGCGCAGAAAGAGGTGTGGAAGGTTACGCACGATGCGGTGTGGAACGGCGGCACGCTGACCACCGCGGGCGGGCTGGTGTTCCAGGGCACGGCGCTGGGCCTGTTCAAGGCCTTCGACGCGGCCTCCGGCAAGGACCTGTGGCAGTTCGACGCCGGGCTCGGCATCATCGCCGCGCCAATGAGCTACAGCCACGGCGGCAAGCAATATGTCTCGGTGCTGGTCGGCTGGGGCGGCACTTCGGCGGCGATGAGCGAGGTGCTCGATGTCGGCTGGAAATACGGCGCACAGCCCCGCCGCCTGTTGACTTTTGCGATAGGCGGCAAGGCGACGATACCCGCCGGACCGCCGCGCAGCATGAAGGTAGAGGCGCTCGACGATCCGGAGCTGGTGCTGAGCGAAGCCGATGTCCAGGCCGGCAAGCAGATGTCGATCGCCTGCATGTCGTGCCACGGCGCCGGCTTCAAGGGCGCCGGATCGCCGGGGCCTGACCTGCGCAAATCGGCGATCGCGCTGCGGCTCGACACCTTCACCCAGATGCTGCGGACCGGGCGGATGGAAAAGGGCATGCCGATGTACGAGTGGCTGAGCGAAGACCAGATCCGCCAGCTCCACGCCTACATCCGCGCCCGCGCCCGCGAGTCGCTGGGTCTGCGCAAGCCCGGCCAGCCCGTCGCGGCGGCGGGCGGGGCACAGCCGAAGGGCGGCGGATTGTAGATCGGGAGAGAACAACAATGGCGGGAGAACGAGCCAACGAACTTTGGGGCAAGGTGGCCATGGTCACCGGCGCGGGCAGCGGGATCGGCAAGGCGACCTCGCTGGTGCTGGCGAGGATGGGGGCCAGGCTGCTGCTCGCCGATATCGACGAGGCATCGGCCGCCGAGACCGCGGCGACGATCGGGGATGCCGCGTTTGGCATTCGCGCCGACGTCACCCGCGAGGACGAAGTCGCTGCCATGGTCGCCAGGGCGGTGTCGCACTGGGGGCGCCTCGATCTCGCCTTCAACAATGTCGGGCGCGGCGCGGTGCGCAAGCCGCTGGCCGAAGTCAGCCTGGCGCAGTGGCAAGAGGTGCTGGACGTCACCCTGACCAGCCAGTTCCTCTGCATGAAATACCAGCTGCCCGAGATGGTGAAGGCGGGCGGCGGCGCGATCGTGCTCAATTCCTCCAACGGCGGACGCGCCGGGCTGCCGCTGATGTCGGCTTATGGAGCGAGCAAAGCGGGCGTCATCAGCCTGGCGAAGACGGCGGCGATCGAATACGCCGCCAAGAACATCAGGGTGAACGCGGTCTGCCCCGGGCTGATCCTCACCGAAGGCCTGCAGAAGATGATCGACGCGGGCATTCCCTTCAGCACCAGCGACGACGAGCACGATTTCCCCGATACATTCTGCCCGATGAGCCGCATGGGCAAACCTTCGGAAATCGGCGAGATGGTCGGCTGGCTGCTTTCGCCGGCGGCTTCTTTCGTCACGGGTCAGGCGATCTCGGTAGACGGCGGATCCCACGCGACGCAGTAATTTTCAGCCGCCCCGCTTCGCCAGACCGTGCACCGGCCCGAAGCCGACCAGCGCCGCGCCCAGAAACGGCAGCGCCACCACCCACAGCCGCACGCCGGTGACGCCCATCGGGCTGGCGATGCTGATCGCCGCCGTCATGGCGAGGCCGGCGCAGATCAGCAGCAGGCCGAGCACCAGTCGCCAGTGGGGTACGGAGTGCGCCACGCCGCCCATGCGTTCGAAGCGGGCGAACAGCGCGACCAGCGGCAGCAGGACCAGGACGTAGAGCGCGAACCACAGCGGCCTCGTCAGCCACCACTCCCCGCTTCCCGGCGCTGAATGCAAGCCCCGTCCGCCGAGCAGCCAGGCGGCGGTGACGACCGCGACGAAGGCGGTGAGGTGCCACAGGTAGATCGTCATGATCATGCCGTTGACCAGCACGGTGGCGGTCCACAGCCGCATATTGTCCAGCAGCCGCCGCATCGGCCGTTCAAGCGAAAGCACGATCCCCACTTGCGCGATCCCCAGCGCCAGCAGCGCCAGCGTCGGCGGCATCGAATTGCTGAGGTCCGATCCCGGCACCCCGATCATCGCCACCGGATAGGGTCCGGACTTGAGCAGCAGGGCGAGCGCGACAAGGCCGCCGAATTGCCCAGAGCGCCCATGCGCCGGCTTGGCGAAGTTGCCCCGCGTTCCACGCATAGCCGAGCTGGTGCACCGCCAGCCAGACGAACAGAAAGTTGAGAAAGTTCACATGCGGCACATGCCACGCAGCGCCGCCCAATCGACCGTGACGGCGCCCAGCACCAGGGTCCAGAACGAAGCCATGCCCAATTTCGTCCACACCGCATGGCTCAGCGGCACCAGCGCCGTCACGATCAGATAGACCGAGAGGAACCACACCGGAATCAGCGCCAGCTGCGCCGCCATCCGCACGATCCCGCGCTCCACGCCCAGCGCCGTGCCGAACAGCGCGAACAGGGTCCAGACGAGGAACAGCGGCAGCACCGGGTCGATCATCCGCTTGACCCGGCCCGCGAACCATTCCGGCCAGCCGCCCCCAATGCCGCCGTTGCCGCGCTGGGTCGCCGCCCAGCTCGCGCCGTTGGCGAAGCCGCCAACCAGGAAGAACACCGGCATCACCTGAAACAGCCAGGTCAGCCACTGCGTCCAGGGAACCATGCCGAGCAAGTGCCCGCCCTTGACCGCGCCGTTCTCGATGTAGGGCGCGGCGACCAGCCAGTGCCCCGCCACTACCGCCAGAATCGACATGGCCCGCAGGAAATCGACGTAGCGGTTGCGTTCGGGCGGGGCCTTGGCGGCGATCTCCGATGCGCGCGACCACAGGCCCTTCCTGCCGGTCATGCGGTTCTCGCTGTCTTGAGCGCGCTCGCGGCCATCCGCTTGCCTCCCCCCTTGTCGCCTCGGACCCCATGCCTTAGGGGCGCGCTTGAAACCTAACGGCAATCCAGCGGAAATCCAGTCATGCCCGATAGCACGCGCCCGGAATACAAAAGGGTGGTCCTCGCCTATTCGGGCGGGCTCGATACCAGCGTCATCCTCAAGTGGCTGCAAGTCACCTACAATTGCGAGGTGGTGACCTTCACCGCCGATCTCGGACAGGGCGAAGAGCTGGAACCGGCGCGCGCCAAGGCCAAGCTGATGGGGGTGCCGGACAAGCACATCTATATCGACGATCTGCGCGAGGAGTTCGTCCGCGATTTCGTCTTCCCGATGATGCGCGCCAATGCCCGATATGAGGGCGACTATCTGCTCGGCACGTCGATCGCCCGGCCCTTGATCTCCAAGCGGCTGGTCGAAATCGCGCACGAGACCGGGGCCGATGCGGTCGCCCACGGAGCGACCGGCAAGGGCAACGACCAGGTCCGCTTCGAACTGTCCGCCTATGCGCTCGACCCGAACATCCGGGTGATCGCCCCGTGGCGCGAATGGGACCTGACCAGCCGCACCGCGCTGATCGCCTGGGCCGAGCAGCACCAGATCCCGGTGCCCAAGGACAAGCGCGGCGAAAGCCCGTTCTCAACCGACGCCAACCTGCTGCACACCTCGAGCGAGGGCAAAGTGCTTGAGGATCCGTGGGAGGAGACCCCTGGCTACGTCTATTCGCGCACCGTCGATCCGGAGCAGGCGCCCGACCAACCGGAATACATCGAGGTCGATTTCGAACGGGGCGATGGCGTTGCGCTCAACGGCGTGGCGATGTCGCCCGCCACGCTCCTTGCGGCGCTCAACGAGCTCGGCCGCAAGCACGGCATCGGCCGGCTCGATCTGGTCGAGAACCGCTTCGTCGGGATGAAGAGCCGCGGCATGTACGAGACGCCCGGCGGCGAGATCTATGCCCGGGCGCACCGCGGCATCGAAAGCATCACGCTCGATCGCGGCGCGGCGCATCTCAAGGACGAGTTGATGCCCAAATATGCCGAGATGATCTACAACGGCTTCTGGTTCGCCCCCGAGCGCGAGATGCTGCAGGCGGCGATCGACCAATCGCAGGCGCGGGTGAACGGCACGGTGCGGCTGAAGCTGTACAAGGGCTCGGCTTCGGTGGTCGGACGCAGGAGTCCCAACTCGCTCTATTCGGAGCGGCATGTCACCTTCGAGGACGATGCCGGCGCTTACGATCAGAAGGACGCGGCGGGCTTCATCAAGCTCAATGCGCTCCGGTTGCGCCTTTTGGCGCAGAGGGACCGATAAGGGCGGTTGCGGCTGCTGGGGCAGCGCGGTAACTAACTCGTCCACAGGCAAGCCCGACTTCTCCACCGGCTATGCGGCGGACTGTGGATAACCTCACCATTTTTTGCTTGCGCGACTCACTTTTGGGGCGCAGCTTTCCTGTGTCGAGAGGGAAGAATTCGACGAACTTTTCCGGGCCTAACCGCCTGAAAGAGAACGGAAGAATTTAACCTGATCGGGGTGGCTGCGATGCCCGCAGCAGCGTCGGAAAACCCGCTTGGCCATGTCCCCGGATGAGGTCTTGCGAACCGCAGATGCAGCGAGTGGCGCGCGGCTATCGGCAGGCTCGAATGCAGCTTGGGAAGAGCAAAAGGAAAGCAAAGCCGAAGCCGCAAGGCAGAGGCAGAGCGGAACGAAAGCTCGGAACCGGCAGCGGTCGGGAGCGCAGCCCGCAAGGGAAAGCGTCCGGACGCAAAAGCTTTGAGCAGCCCTCGGAACCGCCAGGTGGAAGGCAAAGCTCCCCCGGAGCCCAGCCGACCGCCTGACGGGACCGGCGCCGGCGTCAGTTGGCGGACCAAGGTTGCCGGAATGGGAAAGCCGCAAGGCGGAACCGGACCGGAGAGCCGGAGGAAGCGACACAGTCGGGCAAGGGTTCGCCCCCAAGCCTTGGTTGGATCCGATGCGACGAGCATCACGATGCGAATGCACCCACGGTGCGATGGCACGCGAGGTGCTCGACCAGCGCATCACCGCGGTCGGTTGCGGAGAACGGCGAAAGCCTCGCGGAGACGCAAGGCGCGACCGCTAAAAGGCCGTAGACGGCGATGGCGATAGTGGGGCCGGCAGCGATGCCGGCCCCATTTGCTTTTGGCGTGCTGGGTCCGCCCTACCCCCCAACCCCCGGCAGATGCACCGCGAAGCCCGCCCACAGCCCCGGCACCGCCAGGAAGAACACCTGCATCGCGATGACCAGGGCGAACAGACCGGCGCCCAGCTTGGTCGCCCAGTGCAGCCTTCCCAGGCTACGCATATCCCAGACGATCAGCGGCACGAAAACCAGCCAGCACAGCGCCATGTGAAAGGCGTTGGCCGTCAAGGTCGGCGGCAGCAGCGGCAGCCGGTGGACCGCGGGCTCGGTCAGCATCAGCATGGCGCCCAGCATCAGCCGCTTGTGCGCCTGCAGATCGCGCCTGCTCTCGCGCCAACCCAGCCACAGCATGACGGCAAACACCGGGATCGCGACCAGCGGCACCGCCGTCCAGGTGAGCGGATCGGTGAACGGCGGAGCGCTGCCGCGCGCGGCCATCCACACGCCGGTCAGATACATCACCGGCACCAGGGCCACGCCAAGCAGCATCCCCGCGATGCCCAGCATGCGGTGCAGATCGCGCCGCCCGGCCGAGACCAGAGACACCTGGGCGACGAAAATGCCCACCCAGGCGGTGAACACCAGCCCGTGCACCATCAGATTGGGCACCAGCGGCGGATTGGGCCGTGGGTAGGAGATCACGTCGAAGGGCTTCAGGTAAAAGCTCGGCGCGAAGCCAAGCAAGACCAGCGCTACGATGAACCACGCCATGCGCGTGTAGAACCGCCGCTCGCGTGCGGCCTGGGGCAGCGCCCCGCTTGTCTCTGCCGCCATCGACTACCCCTTCTTAATCCGCGCTATTCCTTCACGAGTTGGCCCCGTACGGCGCCAGCCGGAAATTCGGCATTGTGCACGTTGACGTAATAGTCGCCCGGCGCGGCGAGGATCGACTTCAGAACGTCCTTGTCGACATCCATGCACTGGTTGAGGCCCAGCTTCAGCGTCGCGACAGGCGGGCCGTTGGCTCCGGCCGCGCCGGAATGGATATGCGCCATGGTCGCCTCGGCGATCTTGCTGGCGCGCAGCGAATAGCAAATGCTGCCGCGATTGGCGTCGATCTGGGCGGAGAAGCGCCCCTCGCCATCGGCATCGCCGCCAGCCGTCTCATTGGACCCGGCCAGATCCGCGCCGAGCAGGACGTCCTCGGCAAGGGCGGGCTGTGGCAAGGCCAGCACAGTGGCGCCTGCCAGGGCGGCTATCGATCTGAATGTATGCATGGCAACACTCCCTCTGGCCGGAGTCATGCCAAATTCCGGCAACGGGATGATATTACACCCCTTGAAGGCCGCTGGGAAGCAAGCAGGTAGGCCCGTTCAGCTGTAGACCCCCATGTCCGTCTCGCATTCCTCGACCAGCGCCATGCGCATGGTCGGGCGATGGAACAGGTTCATCTCGTCATTGACCACGGCATCGTTCATCACCGTGGTCGAGAGGTAATCGGCGGTGCCGCGCCAGATCGCCTCGTCCTCGAACCACAGCTCGCTGACGACATCGAAGGGCAGTTCTTCGTTGGTCCCCGATTCAGCATGCGGCAGCGGCGTCAGATAGCGGCGCATGTAGCGGGTAATGCCCGACTCGCGCCCGCCGCCATTGGCCATGGCCAACGGCACGTGGTTGTTCTCGTAGTAATCCTTGAACGCTTCCATGCTCATGCCGGGCTTGCGCTTCATCAGCAGCAGTATCTTGTAGGCCATGCTTCTACTCCTATCGGCTCAGCATGCGGCGGCGCAGCTGGGCCAGCTCACGCGGGCCCAGCCCGAGTTCCTTCGCCAGATAGCCATCGACCGAGCCGTAATCCGCGCGAATCTGGTCGAAGGCGGCGTCGAGATAGGGGCCATCGACCCCCGCCAGCAGCGCCGTGACTTCCTTCGGCAGGGCGGCGAAAGCGGAGGCGGAACGGGCGTCGAGCCCGCCAGCCCCGGGGCTGCGCGAAAACTGCGCGGCAATCGCCCGGTTGCTCAACAGGAAATCCTCGCGCACCGTTTCATAGGGCACGCCGAGCGCGGTCAGCACCAGCGCGGTGCCGATGCCGGTGCGATCCTTCCCTGCCGTGCAGTTGACCACCGTGGCGCCTCTACCGGCGATCAGGCGGAGGAATAGCTCCCGGTAGGACGGCGCGAGCGCCTTGGGCATGCCGCGATAGCCCTGCGCCATGGCGGCGCCGACGCTCTCGGCGGTCAGTTTCGCGGGATCGCCGAACAGCTGGGCAAAGCCGGTCTGGTCGAGGCTGTAGTCACGCGTCCAATAGCCCTGCCCAGACAGGGCAAGCCAGTTGCTGGTGTCCGAGCGGCGCTCCTGGGTCGAGCGCAGATCGATGATCGAACCGATTCGCAGCGCTTGCAATTGCACCATGCCTTGCGGCGTCAGGCCGGCCATCGAGGCCGAACGATAGAACACACCGCGCCGGATCGTGCGGCCGCTCGCAGTGCGGTAGCCTCCGGCGTCGCGGAAGTTGTGACCGCCGTCGATTACGATGAGGCGAGAGGTGTCGATAGTGGCGGCGGGAACCACGGCCGCGCTCTCCGCGAACAGGGGCGGGCCAAGCAGCAGGGCGGCGAGGGGAATCACGCCAAAGGGAACACGCATTCTTCAAGCTCCGGTTGTGATGAAGAGGAAACTGCCGCATCCACGGGCATGGCGCAACCGGTCAGGTAGGCATGGGCCTTTCGCGGTAGAATTCGACCTGCATCCGCATTGGCCCGGTCACCTCGACGTGGTGCCAGGCTTGCGGCGGGATTTCGCAACTAGTCCCGGCGGTAACTTCGACTTCGCGCGCCGGGTCTTGAAACACCAGTCGCACTTCGCCTTCAAGCACGCGCAACAGGCCCCAGACCCCGGCCTTGGTGTTGTGCGCGCTGCGGATCGCCTGGGGCAGGCTGTCCTGATCGAACACCGGGGTGGTCTTGTAGGGTTCGGGCACGCTCAGCCGATCTTCTCGAAGCGCCCTTCGCGCGGCAGCAGCAGGAACAGGACGCTGCCCACCACGATCGCGCCGGCGATGACCCACAGGAAGGGCGTGAAGCTGTCGTACGTCGCCAGCGTATAAGAGACCGCGACGCCGCCGCTGGCCGAGGCGAGGAAGCTGACGCAGTTCACCAGGCCGAAAGTCGTCCCGTAGATGCGCAGCTTGAAATAGCGCGCGACCAAAAAGCACAGCAGATCGCTTTCCGCGCCGACCGACAGGCCGACCAGGAACATGGCCGCGGTAATCACCGCCACCGTATCGAAGCTCGACCCCAGCATGACGAATCCGATCGCCGGAATGCCCATCGAGATCGCCGTGACGACCCGCGTCGACCAGTGATCGAGCGCGATGCCGCATAGAATCCGCCCGAAGATGGTGCCAGCCGCATAGACCGAGGCGATGAAAGCGGCGGTCTGCTTGGTTACACCTTGATCGATGATCATCAGGTTCATCTGCGAGGAGTGCAGCTGGGTTTGCAGCAGGCACAGGAACATGGCGACCATGATCACCCAGAAGACCTGGCTCTTGAGGATGATCCCATAGTCCTCGCGCGCGCTCTTCGGCCGTTCCTGCTCAGGGGAGGCGCTGGGCGCGCGACCGGGCCGGTGCGGCTCGGTGAGCCAGACGGCGAGCATGCTGAGCACCAGGATCAGCAAGGCCATGCCGAGGAACGAGGCCCGCCAGCCATGGTGCTCGATCGACCAGTTGAGCAGAGGGATCACCGGGATCGCCAGCAGCGCCGGGGCGCAGTTCATCACGGTCAGCGCCAGGCCCTGCGAGCGCTGAAAGTGCTGGGCGATCAACCGCGAATAGACCAGCGGCCCGGTCATCGCCCCGAAGGCCAGCACCGCGGTGAACACCACGACGTAGAAACTGAAATCGCCGTTCTGCGAGGCGTAACCGACGAATCCGAGCGGAACCAGCATCGAGCCGAGCAGGGCGACCCGCCGCACGCCGATCTTGTCGGTCAGCCGGCCGATCAGCGACAGCACCGGCAGCGTCGTCAGCATGGTCAGCGAAATCAGCGCGAACTGCGCGCGCGACCAGCCGAATTCCTCGATCAAGTGCGGCGCGAAGACGGAATTGGTATAGGCGAACAGCGGCAGGCTGACGCTGCACCCCAGGCTCGCGGCCATGAGCGGTTTGATATGACGGCGCAGTTCGCCCAGATAACTGGTGCTCGCGCCCGGTTCTCCCAAATTTGCGGCTGTTGCCATGGCGGGCTTGTCGGGCAAAGCGGATGCGTTGTCGAGAGGGCTATTTTGGCCGATAGGGAGTGGATGGAAAGCGATCACATTCTCACCGAAGCGCAAGCCGGCGTGTTCACCGTCACGCTCAACCGGCCGGACAAGCTCAACGCCATTACCCCGGCGATGCACATGGCGCTGGAGGCCGCCTTCGACCGCTTCGCCGCCGATGAGGCCTTGCACGTCTGCATCGTCACCGGCGCGGGCGAGCGAGCGTTCTGCGCCGGCAGCGACCTCGCCCTGTTCGACGCCAAGGCGCCCTATCCCAAGACCGGCTATGCCGGTTTGGCCCAACGCTACGACCTCGCCAAGCCGGTGATCGCGGCGGTGAACGGGATTTGCCTTGGCGGCGGTTTCGAGCTGGCGCTCGCCTGCGATCTCATCGTCGCGAGCGAAAAGGCGGTGTTTGGCCTGCCCGAGCCCAAGGTCGGCCTGATCGCGATCGGCGGCGGCATTCACCGGCTGGTGCGCCAGACGGGCCTCAAACGCGCGATGGGGCCGCTACTGACCGGACGCAACATCCCGGCAAGCGAAGGCTTGGACATGGGCTTCGTCAGCGAACTGGCCGAGGGCGATGTTGTCACGGCGGCGCGGGATCTGGCGGGGCAGATTATCGCCTGCGCGCCCCTCGCGGTGCGGCTGACCAAGGCGCTGGCCATGTCGGGGCTGGATCAGCCGACTTTGGCCGAGGCGCTGGAGGGGCAAGTGCGGCATCCGGCCTTCGCACCTTGGATGCAGGCGGAAGACACCGCGGAGGGTCCGAAGGCGTTTGCCGGCAAGCGAAAGCCGGAGTGGAAGGGGCGGTAAGCAAACCCCGCCCGGTTTGCCGATGGCGATGCTTCAGAAGCTGTACTCACCCGCCCCAAGCTCCGCCGCCTGCCGCTCCCCCGCCCAGGCCAGCCGCATCCCGCATTCGCTTTCGATCCGGTTGCGGCCCTTGGCCTTGGCGAGGAACAAGGCCATCTCCGCGTCGCGGATGGCGCCATCGACGGTTCCGGCTATGCGCGCAACCCCGGCGCTGGCGGTGATCGCGAGGCTTTGGCCGCCGATGTCGAGGCGGAAGGCGCCAAGCCGCGACACGATCCGCTGGCAGGCCGCCTCCGCCCTGGCCAGGCTCGCGCCCGGCATCAGCAGGCCGAGGCTCTCGCCGCCGACCCGCGAGACGATGTCGTTGGAGCGCGCCAGTTCGCGCACGAATTCGGCGAACAGCACCAGCACCCGGTCGCCCGCCGAATGGCCGTATTTCATGTTGATCGCCTTGAAGTGATCGATATCGAGCAGCGCCAGGCAGCCCGCCTGACCGCCGGCGACCATGTGGCGCAGCATCGCGGTGAAGGCGCGGCGGTTGGTCAGGCCGGTGAGCGGATCGGTCATTTCCGCGGCGAACAGCTCCCGCTCATGGCGTTTGCGCTCATCGATATCGCGCAGCAGGCCGAGCGCGCCATAGATCGCGCCATCGTTGCCGCTGAGCGCCCGCAGGTTGAGCTCGAACCAGCGCTCGGTCCCCATGCGGGTCCGCGCGGGAAATTCGATCCAGCCGCGCACCTGCCGCCCGGCCATCACTGACTGCGCGGCCCGGCGCACCTCTTCGGCGCGGACGGGATGAACCAGGTCGGCGATGTGAGGACCGATCAGCAGGTCCGGCAGATCGATCCCGAGACGGGCGATCGCCATCGACGCATCGAGGATGAAACCCGCGCGGTCGGTCTTGAACAGGATGTCGCCGGTATCTTCGGCAAGCAGGCGATAGAGCTCGGAGCTCTCGGCCCGCGTCAATTGTACCCCCATTTGAATTCAGCCCCTGTAGCGTGACGGCGCCCGCCTTCCAGCCTGATTAGTCCCCACTAACCGCGCGGAAGGCGTTGACCCTGTGAAATTCGAGATAAATCTCCAATGCCAAGACAAAAACGCATGTTAAAATAACGGCGGTCACCATATCAGTTAGTCTATTTAACTAACGAAACTAACTATCTGTTATTTATGCGAATCGTTTACCACAATATTTTCTGTTGATAAACGGATTTTTCATCTTGCGAGTTGAATCACATGCTGAACACGGTATTTCAGCAGCCAATCGAGAACCCCTGCTTCTGATCGCCTGGCGCCGGGCCGCGCCCTTGCGGGCCAATGCAGGGTCGCCGGGCCTTGGCCGCGCATGGAAAGCGGCGGACCTATTGCGCGACGCCGCGCGCGCGCCTATCGGGCAGCGATCCACGGGCCTACTCGCCCTTTCGCCGCCACATCGGCCGCGAGTTCCGCAAGCAAGAGACAATGATCTTCGCAAACCTTCCCGCGCTTCTGTCCGAAGCGCTCGCAACGCGTGGCTACGCCGAACCCACGCCCGTTCAGGCCGCCGTACTCGAAGCGGAAGCCAAAGGGCGTGACCTCATCGTCTCGGCGCAGACCGGGTCCGGCAAGACCGTGGCCTTCGGCCTCGCCATGGCGCAGGAACTGCTCGACGAGGCAGGCAAGGCGCGGGCGGCGAGCGCACCGCTGGCGCTCATCGTCGCACCGACGCGCGAACTGGCCCTGCAAGTGAGCCGCGAGCTGGCCTGGCTCTACGCCGCGACCGGCGCGCGCGTGGCGACGTGCGTCGGCGGCATGAATCCGTCGGCCGAGCGCAGGATGCTGGCGCAGGGCGCGCAGATCGTCGTCGGCACGCCGGGCCGGTTGCGCGATCATCTCGAGCGCGGCGCGCTGGAGCTGACGAACCTCCTGGCCGTGGTCCTCGACGAGGCGGACGAGATGCTCGACATGGGCTTCCGCGAAGACCTTGAGGAACTGCTCGACGCCACTCCGGCCGAGCGCCGCACGCTGCTGTTCTCGGCGACGATGCCCAAGCCGATCGTCGCGCTCGCCCGCCGCTATCAGCGCGACGCCCTGCGCATCTCGACCGTTGGCGAAGATCGCGGCCACGGCGACATCTCCTATCAGGCGATGGCGATCGCCCCCGCCGACATCGAGCACGCCGCGGTCAACCTGCTGCGCTTTCATGAAGCGGAAACGGCCATGCTGTTTTGCGCCACCCGCGACAACGTCCGGCATCTGCACGCCAGTCTGACCGAGCGCGGCTTCGCGGCGGTGGCGCTTTCGGGCGAACACAGCCAAAGCGAGCGCAACCAGGCGCTGCAAGCCCTGCGTGATCGCCGCGCCAGGGTCTGCGTCGCGACCGACGTGGCGGCGCGCGGCATCGATCTGCCCAGCCTTTCGCTGGTCGTGCATGTCGAGATCCCGCGCGATGCGGAAGTGTTGCAGCACCGCTCCGGGCGGACCGGCCGCGCCGGCAAGAAGGGTACCGCCGTGCTGCTGGTCCCCTATCCGCGCCGCCGCCGGGTGGAAGCCATGCTGCGCGGCGCCCGGATTGCGGCGGAGTGGATCGATCCGCCGTCGGCCGAAGCGATCCGCCACGCCGACAGCGAGCGCCTGCTGGGCCAGTTGCTCGCCCCCGCCGACATCGACGACGAGGACCGCGCCCTGGCCGCGCAGCTCCTCGCAGAGCGCAGCCCGGAAGATATCGCCGCCGCCCTCGTCCACATGCACCGCTCGGCCCTGCCTGAGCCCGAGGAGCTGCTCGCCGCCGATGCCGCGCCCCGCCCGAGCGGACCGCGTCCGGGCTTCGAAGGCAGCGCCTGGTTCCGGCTCAACGTCGGGCGCAGGCAGAACGCCGACCCGCGCTGGGTGCTGCCGCTGCTGTGCCGGCGCGGCCACGTCAGCCGCGGCGAGATCGGCGCGATCCGGATCACCGCAAATGAGACGCTGTTCGAAGTGCCCCAAGGCATCGCCGATCGCTTCCTCGCGGCGGTGCGCCGCACGGCGGGCGACGAAGACGACGGCGTGGAGATCGCTGCGGTCGATGGCCAGCCGCGCGAAGCCGCGCGCGACAACCGGCGCGAGCAGCATCGGGAGCGTCCGGCTGCACGGCAATCGGATCGCCCGCCGGTTGAACGGCCTGCCCCCGACAGGCCGCCAACCGGCAGGCAGCCTCCCGCCAAGCCGCCAGCGGAAAGCCCCCGAGAGCATCAGCCGCAGGCCCGCAAGCCGCTGAGCGCCCGGCCGCACGAACCCAGGCCCGCTGGTCACAAACCGGCAAGCAACAAGCCGGGCGGCCCGAAACATGGCGGCCCCAGGCGTGGCGGACCCAAGCCGGGCGGACCCCGGGCGAACTGGCGCGGCAAGCCGGATCGGACGCGATGATCCGCATCCTGGTCGATGCCGATGCCTGCCCGGTCAAGGACGAAACCTACCGGGTCGCGCTGCGTCACGGCGTACCGGTGACGATCGTCAGCAACAGCCCGATCCGCGTTCCCGCGCACGCGTCGATCGACCGGGTGGTGGTTGGCGGTGGCTTCGATGCCGCCGACGACTGGATCGCCGAGCGGGCCGGCACGGGGGTGGTCTGCATTACCGCCGACATTTTGCTCGCCGACCGCTGCCTGAAGGCCGGCGGGAGCGTCATCGCGCCCAACGGCAAGCCGTTTACCGCCGCATCGATCGGCGGCGCCATCGCAACCCGCGCGATCATGGCCGACCTGCGCGCGGGCGGCGATCAGATCGGCGGCCCGCCGCCATTCGGCAAGACCGACCGCTCGCGTTTCCTATCCGCGCTCGACGAGGCTCTCGTCCGGCTCGGGCGGATGCGCTAGGACCGGGCGAAGCAAGAATGAGGCGCTGATGCTGCGGCTTTCGGGACTTTCACTGCCGCTCGATCACGATCCCGCTGCGCTTGGCGCCGCCATTTGCGCACGGCTCGCCATCGCGCCCGAGGCCTTGCGCGGATTCACGATCTTCAAGCGCGGCAACGACGCGCGTCGGCGCTCCGCGATACTGCTGGTCTATACACTGGATGTCGATCTGGCGGATGAAGCCGAAGTGCTTGCGCGGCTAACCGGCGACAAGGACCTGCGCCCCACGCCCGGCATGGCCTACCGCCCCCCGGTACACGCGCCGGATGGTTGGTCGGGCATGCGCCCGGTCGTCATCGGCGCGGGACCGTGCGGCCTGTTCGCCGGGCTGATCCTCGCCCAGATGGGCTTCCGGCCGATCATCGTCGATCGCGGCAAAGTGGTGCGCGAACGCACCAAGGACACCTGGGGCCTGTGGCGCAAGGGCGAGCTGAACCCCGAGTCCAACGTTCAGTTCGGCGAAGGCGGGGCCGGCACCTTCTCCGACGGCAAGCTCTATTGCCGGGTAAAGGACCCGCGCTTCCTCGGACGCAAGGTGCTGGAGGAATTCGTCGCCGCCGGCGCGCCCGGCGACATCCTGTGGGAAGCACACCCACATATCGGCACGTTCCGCCTCGTCACCATGGTCGAAAGCCTGCGCCGCCAGATCGAAAGCCTGGGCGGCGAATACCGCTGGCGGACTCGGGTCGAGGATGTGGCGCTCGACCGGCTGGCGAATGGCCGGCAGCGCCTGCGCGGGTTGCACCTGGCCGATGGCGGCACGATCGAGGCGGACCATGTCGTGCTGGCGGTCGGCCACAGCGCGCGTTCGACGTTCGAGATGCTGCATGCGCGCGGCGTTCATATCGAGGCCAAGCCGTTTTCCATCGGCGTGCGCATCGAACATCCGCAAAGCTGGATCGACAAGGCGCGGTTCGGCAATTGCGCCGGCCACCCTGACCTGGGCGCAGCCGCCTACAGCCTAGCCCATCACTGCGCCAATGGGCGCACGGTCTACAGCTTCTGCATGTGCCCCGGCGGACGCGTCGTCGCCGCCACATCGGAGGAAGGCCGCGTCGTCACCAACGGCATGAGCCAGTACTCGCGCGCCGAGTTCAACGCCAATTCTGGCCTGGTCGTCGGCATCGAGCCGGAGCGCGACTATCCCGGCGGGCCGCTGGCGGGCATCGAATTCCAGCGCCACTGGGAGAGCCTGGCCTTTCAGGCGGGCGGCGGCACTTATGCGGCGCCGGGCCAGAAAGTCGGCGATTTCCTCGCCGGGCGGGCATCGTCCGAGCTTGGCGAAGTGACGCCCAGCTACAAGCCCGGCGTGACCATGACCGATCTGGCGCAATGCCTGCCCGATTTCGCGGTAGAGGCGATGCGCGAGGCGCTGCCGGTGTTCGGCCGCAAGCTGGCGCGCTACGACGATCCGGACGCGGTGATGACCGGGGTGGAGACGCGCACTTCCTCGCCGGTGCGGATCACGCGCGGGACCGATTTCCAGAGTCTCAACACCGCGGGCCTGTTCCCCGCCGGCGAAGGCGCGGGCTATGCCGGCGGCATCCTGTCCGCCGCCATCGACGGGATCAAGGTGGCCGAGGCCGTGGCCAGGAGCATCGTTTCGGCGTGAACGCGGGTGGAACCTGGGACGCGATCGTGCTGGGCGCCGGCGCCGCCGGGATGATGTGCGCGATGACCGCAGCCGCGCGCGGGCGGCGCGTGCTGCTGGCCGATCATGCCGATGCGCCGGGCAAGAAAATCCTCATCTCGGGCGGCGGGCGCTGCAACTTCACCAATGTGCACACCGCCGCCGATCGGTTTCTTTCGGACAATCCGCATTTCGCCAAGTCGGCGCTCGGCCGCTACACCCCAGCGGACTTCATCGCGCTGGTCGACCGCCACGGCATCGCCTGGCACGAAAAGACGCTTGGCCAGCTGTTCTGCGACGGATCGGCGCGCCAGATCGTCGAGATGCTGGCGGGCGAATGCCGGGCGGCCGGCGTCACTTTCGCGCTCGGCCATCCTGCCAGCGCGATCGACCATGCGGGCGGCCTGTTTCGTGCGACGATCAACGGCGAGGAACACCTGGCCCCCGCGCTGGTGCTTGCCACCGGCGGCCCCTCGATCCCGAAACTCGGCGCGACCGGTTTCGCCTATGACGCGGCCCGCCGCTTCGGCCTGACGGTCGTCCAGCCGCGCCCGGCGCTGGTGCCGTTCACACTCGGCCCCGGCGATGCCCTGTTCAGCGGGCTTGCGGGCGTCTCGGCCGATGTTTCGGTGCGCTGGGACAAGGTGCGTTTCCGTGAAGCGGCGCTGTTCACCCATCGCGGCCTGTCCGGCCCGGCGATGTTGCAGATCAGCTCTTACTGGCGGCACCGCACGCCGATTTCGGTGGATTTCCTTCCCGATGCGCCAAGCGACTGGCTGCTGGCGGAAAAGCGCGGGCGGCCGCGCATCGCAATACGGCGGGCGCTGGCCAGCCACCTGCCCGAACGGCTGGCCGACGCGCTGCTTGAGCGGCTGGCGCTGTCGGGCGAACTCGGCATGCTGTCCGACAAGGCGCTGCGGGCCGCGCAATCGCGGCTGGCGGACTGGCCGTTCACACCCACCGGCACCGAGGGCTTCGCCAAGGCGGAAGTGACCGTCGGCGGCATATCTACCGCCGATCTCTCCTCGCGGACGATGATGGCCCGGCAAGTGCCCGGCCTTTATGCCATCGGCGAGGCGGTCGATGTCACCGGCTGGCTCGGCGGCTACAATTTCCAGTGGGCCTGGGCCAGCGGCTGGGCGGCCGGGCAGGCGATCTAAGTTACCTTCCGCGCGAACCAGATCACGTGCCGCGCGCCCTTGCCGTTGCCTCTCGCCCGCACACTGACTTCGTCGACCTCGAAGCCCGCATCCCGCAGGCGGCGGGTGAAGGCAGGATCGCGGTGGGCGGACCAGACCGCGAGAATGCCGCCGGGCGTCAGCGCGGTTCGCGCCGCCCGCAGGCCAAGCGGCGAATAGAGGATGTCGTTCTCCCGGCGGGTCAGCCCGTCCGGCCCATTATCGACATCGAGCAGGATCGCGTCATAGCCGTCGCTGGCGGCGTCGATCAGCATGGCGACGTCGTCCTTGACCAGCACGACGCGCGGATCGTCGAGACAGCCGGCGGTCACTTCCGCCATCGGGCCGCGCGCCCAGTCGATGATTTCCGGGACCAGCTCGGCCACGGTGACGCTGGCGTCCTTCCCCAGCACGCCGAGCGCGGCGCGCAAGGTGAAGCCCATGCCATAGCCGCCGATCAGCAGATGCGGCGCCTGGCGCTGGCCGCTCAGCGCACCCAGCCGGGCCACGGTCATCGTCGCCAGCGCCTGTTCCGAGCCGCACATGCGCGTATTCATCAGCTCGTTGCGGTCGATCGCGATGATGAAATCGCGGCCATGGCGAAACAGCCGCAGCTCCTCTCCGTCCGGCACCCGGGCGGTACCGATATGTTCGCGCGGGATCATCGATGAAATTCCATCGGCAGCCGGTAGCACGATGATTTGCGAACGCCATTGGGTTTCGCCGCGCCTGCTGCTATGGGCGCGCGCCCATGCTGACGATCTCCGGAATAACCGTGCGCCTCGGTGGCCGCACCATCCTCGACCGCGCCACCGCCGCGATCCCGGCGGGCGCGCGCGTCGGGCTGATCGGGCGCAACGGCGCGGGCAAGTCGACCCTGATGAAAGTCATCATCGGCCAGCTGGAAGCCGACGAGGGCGCGATCGAGATGCCCAAGCGAACCCGGCTCGGCTATATCGCCCAGGACGCGCCGAGCGGCAGTGCGACGCCCTTCGAGACCGTGCTGGCCGCCGACGCCGAACGGGCGCGCCTGCTCGAGGAAGCCGAACATTGCACCGATCCCGACCGGCTGGGCGACGTTCACGAGCGCCTGCTGGCGATCGACGCCTACAGCGCCCCGGCCCGCGCCGCGCGCATCCTCATCGGTCTCGGCTTCGACGAGGCGATGCAGGCCCAGCCGCTCGACAGCTTCTCGGGCGGCTGGAAGATGCGCGTCGCGCTGGCCGCGCTGCTGTTCTCGCAGCCTGATCTGCTGCTGCTCGACGAACCTTCGAACCACCTCGACCTCGAAGCGACGCTGTGGCTGGAGAACTTCCTGCGGTCCTATCCCGGCACGCTGATCGTCATCAGCCACGAGCGCGACCTGCTCAACAACGTCGTCGATACCATCCTGCATCTCCAGGCGGGCAAGATCGCGCTCTACCCCGGCGCCTACGACAGCTTCGAACGCCAGCGCGCCGAACGCGCCGCCCAGCTTGCTTCCGCCAAGGCGGCCCAGGATGCCCAGCGCGCCCGGCTGGAGGATTACGTGAGGCGCAACAGCGCCCGCGCTTCGACCGCCAAACAGGCGCAATCGCGCGCGAAGATGCTGGCGAAAATGCAGCCGGTCGTCGCAATGCTGGAGGACCCATCGCTCAGCTTCGACTTCCCCAGCCCCGCGGAACTGCGCCCGCCGCTGATCACGCTCGACCGGGCGGCGGTGGGCTATGCGGCGGACACGCCGGTGCTCAGCCGCCTCAATCTGCGCATCGATCCCGACGATCGCATCGCCCTGCTCGGCCGCAACGGCAACGGCAAGACCACCCTGGCGCGGCTGCTGGCCGGCCAGCTCGCGGCGATGGAGGGCGGCGTGCGCACCTCCGGCAAGCTCGCCATCGGCTATTTCACACAATACCAGGTCGAGGAACTGGCCGGCGCCGACACGCCCTTGGTGCACATGACCCGCGCCATGGAGGGCAAGCCGCCGCTCGCCATCCGCGCGCAGCTCGGCCGCTTCGGCTTCTCCGGCGACAAGGCGACGACGCAGGTGGCGAAGCTTTCGGGCGGCGAGCGGGCCCGGCTGGCGCTGGCGCTGGTAACGCGCGACGCGCCGCATCTGCTGATTCTCGACGAACCGACAAACCACCTCGACGTCGATGCGCGCGAAGCGCTGGTGCAGGCGCTCAACGCCTATGAGGGCGCGGTCATCCTGATCAGCCACGACCGCCACATGGTCGAACTCACGGCCGACCGGCTGGTCCTGGTCGATGGCGGGACGGCGGTCGAATACGCCGGCAGCATGGAGGACTACATCGACTTCGTGCTCGGCCGGAACCAGCCGAAAGCCGTAAGCAAATCCAGACCGGCCCAATCCGCCCCTCCGGTCGTTGCACCCAGCTGGGAGGAAATGCGCGAACTGCGCAAGCAAGTTTCGCGCGCCGAAACCACAATCGGCCGGGTTCAGGCGCAGATCGAGGAGATCGACCGGGCGATGGCCACACAGATGGCCAAGCCCGCGCTTGCCGGTCTCACGATACGCGAGCTGACGGGGCGCAGGACCAACCTGTGTAACGAGTTGGCGACCACCGAAGCGCGCTGGCTGGAGCTGAGCGAAAGGCTCGAAGCCTGCGACTGATCGCCGGCATGCGCCCGCTCTTTGGCCCGCCGCGCAGCACGCTGCACCACGCGGCTCGCCCGCTTCCCACAGCTGCTCGCCGATGATGAAGTGCTCCCAACGGCGAAGCGCCCACCCCGCCATGCTCCTCTGGCCAATGGAAGATCGGCAGTCCGGCCCCGTGCAGCTTCTGGCACACGACCTTCGAGAAGTCAGTTACCGCCTGCGAGCCATGGCTCAGCGCAGCCGTCGCCTTCCAGTCCTCTGGCAAGTTCTCCGCCAGGAAAGCGCGCGCTTTCTCGCGCACGGCCGCTTCCCGGTCTGTCCAGCCGAATTCCATGTCAGGCCTGCTTAGGGAACAGCCGGCGACTAGACATCGACACCCACCGGCGCCGCCGAGCCCGCCACCTCGAGCCGGCCGAGCCCATAATCGCCCTTGATCGTGGTGCGCTGCATGCGCCGCGGGTATTTCGCCGGGTTGCCGCTGGCGCAATGGACGAAACGCCAGTTGTCCCAGATCGCCATGTCGGTCGGCTTCCAGGTGTGGAAATAAGGCAGCATCTTCGCCTGCATTTCCGCGATCAGCGCGCTCAACAGGGCGTCGCCTTCGGCTCCTGCCATGCCTTCGATGCCGGCCGCTTGCCAGGGCGAAACGTGCAGGACCCTCTCCCCGGTCGCGCGCTGCCAGATGGCTGGATGGACCGAGCGCGCCGCAGCCTTCGTCGACTCGAGCATGTCGATGATCATCTGGCGCACCTTGACAGGCCGGTCGTACACCGGCGGACCGAACTTGAGGTTCATGAACATCAGATGGGAGTGATAGACAATGCTCAGATTTTCGAACCTGCCGCGCAACGCCGGGTCGATGGCCCGGTAAAGCTGGATTCCGTCGGCGAAGCCGGTCCTGCCGCCTTCCGGCGCAATCACCAGGGCGCGCAGGATGCCGCCGCGGTTCAGCTTTTCGGCATAGCAGGCGTCGAAATGCCACGGCACGTGACCGGTTATTTCCTCTCCGTCGATTTCGAAAATGTCTTCGTAGGTGAAATCGGTCATGCCCCGGATTTCGTCGTCGGCCATCGGCACGTCGCTGAGGGCATGGTCCTCAAGCTCGCCGAATACCTCGCTCAGGGCCACCTGCATGCTATTGGTCGGATCCATGCCTTCGAAGACGATCATGCCGCGATCGGCGAAGACTTCGTTGATCTGTTTGCGGACCTCCGCATCCTTCGCGCTGTCGATTGTGACGCCGGTGATTCGCGCCCCAAAGGGCAAATCGCCGGCAAGGGGTCTAACGGTAACGGTTGCCATCGCCACGTCTCCAGTTGAAGGAACTCTGAATTGGCAGTTGCCAGGGCGATCGTTTCAGGCGCCAATTGCGCGCCTTCGTCAACTGCAAAGGCGACCCGCTTGCCACATTGTGATTGGGAGCGCCCGCCACCGGGTTACGCTCGCCGCCAAGGAGAAACCCATGGACCCGCGCCTGCAGGAAATGATCGACCACCACGAGATCCGCAAGGTGCTCGCGCTCTACTGCCACGCCTGCGACCGCGGCGATGCCATGGTGATGGCCAGCGTCTATTCGGGGGACGATTCCTTCGACGACCATGGCCTCGTGCAGGCCCCCGGACCCGAATACGCCACCCGGATGACGGCCAGCATCCTGGAACGGACCGATGCGGTCTGGCATGTCCTGGGTCAGTCGATGATCGTGGTCGATGGCGACGCCGCCGGGGCGGAAACCTTCTTTCTCGGCTTCATGCGTCTCAAGCCGATCGACGGCGTATCGAAGCTCAACCAGCTTGCCGGCCGTTTCGTCGACAGGCTCGTGCGGATCGACGGGCAATGGAAGATCCGGCACCGCACTTGCGTGCGCGACACCTCGATCACGCTGCGTGTCGATGAAGACATGCAGGCCGGCTATGGACTCAAGCCGGGCACGCGCGACGCGGACGATCCAGGGGCTGCCCTGATCGGCCTGCTCCACCTGTCGCCGCCGCCGGCTAAGGCACCGGGTGACTCCGCAGTGCCGACTGAATGATGGCGGCGAAGCGCTGCGCCTCGGCGAAGTCCATCGCTTCGGTCACGGCGGAAACGCTGATCGCCAGCTGCAACAGGCCCCGTTTCGGCAAGACGGCCACGCCGACACCGCAAACGCCCCTGGCGACGGACCCGGCGCTCTGCGCAAAGCCGTTGCGCCGCACCTCCGCTACTCTTTCCAGAATGCGCGAAATTTCGCCCTTCCCGCCGGGATACATCGCGTAGTTGGAATCCTGTGCGGCCAGAATTTCGGCGACTTCGCCATCGTCGCATGTAGCCAAGATTGCCGCGCTGCCGGCTCCAATGCCAAGCGGAAGGCGCTGGCCCAGCTCGATCGGCTGTGCGCGAATGGCGGCGGCCCCTTCAAGGCACAGCAGACAAACCGCCTCATTCCCGGATCGCGCCATCAGGTAAGTGGTGAGCCGGGTCTTGCCGGCGACTTCCTCCAACACTGGCCGAAAGGCGCTCTGCACCTGCGACTTACCCGAAGACGCCAGTCCTAACTCGAACGCCAGTACGCCCAGATGATAGGATCGGCGCGCCTCGTCGTAATACAGCATGCGCTCTTCGGTGAGCGAGCGAAGGATGCGAAACGTCGTCGACTGGTTGAGTTCGGTGGCCTGCGCCACGCGCACGAGCGTGGCATCGCTTCGCTGCAGGCTGGCCACCGTGCGGACGACGTCCATCGCCCGGCGGATCGCCTGAGCGCCGCCAACGCCGGTTTCACCGCGCGCGAGACCTTGCTTCATGTGCCCGGACTATCGTGTCACATTATGGCGCGTCAACCTGGCCACGTAGCGCTGGAATATCGCGGAGATCGGCGGTACCTGCGCAAGGGAGGTTCGTTTGCCCGCATCGAGAGATTCCGGACGGCGCCAATCGGGCCACCTGCCAAGGGGAACTTTGCCATGGCGCTTACGGAACACAAGTCATACTGCCGCGTCTGCGGATCGGGCTGCGGCATCATCGTCCAGCTCGACGGCGAGCAGGTGGTCAAGGTCCGGGCCGACGAGGAGCATCCGGTCTCGCGCGGCTACACCTGCCCCAAGGGGCGCGCGCTGGGCTTCGATCACCACCGCGCCGAACGGCTCGAAGCGCCGATGATCCGCGAGAACGGCGTGCTGCGCGAGGCGAGCTGGGACCATGTGCTGGACGATCTCGCAGCGAAGCTGACCGGCATCATCGGCGCGAGCGGGGCCGCGCGGGGTCGGCACCTTCATCGGCGGCGGCGGCTTCCTCGACGCCAGCGGCTTTTTCAGCCTGCTCGCCTTCCTGCGGACGATCGGCACGCCGTCGGCCTACAGCGACATGACGATCGATTCAGCGTCGCCAAGGCGCTGGCCGCCGAACTGGTCACCGGCATCACCGGGCTCGAACCCCGGGCCGATCTGGCGAATACCAAGATGGTGATCTTCATCGGCACCAACCCGGTGATCTCGCACACCCGCACGATCAACATGCATGCGCCCACCGCGGCCATGCGCGACATGCGCGCGCACGGGGCGCGGCTGTGGACCATCGATCCGCGCCGGAGCGAAACCGCGCAGCGCAGCCGACGGCCATATCCAGGCGCGTCCGGGCATGGACTACGCGGTGCTCGGCCATGCGATCCGCGAGCTGCTGATCGACGGCGCGGACCGCGACTACATCGCGCGGCACACGCAGGACGTCGAAGGGCTCGAAAGCGGCAGTCGAGCGCTTCACGCTGGAGCGGACCAGCGCGATTGCCGGGGTCGAGCCGCAGCAGCTGCGTCGATTTCCTCGCGGCGATCCGCAAGGCGGGGCGGCTGTCGGTCGAGGCGGGCACCGGCGTCACCATGCAGCGCGCCGGCAATGTCACCCAGTGGCTCAGCCTGGCGCTGATGGCGGTCACCGGATCGCTCGACCGCGAGGGCGGCGCCTGGGTCAATCCCGGCCGGATGAACCGCAAGGACCGCAAGGAATTCCCCGCCGCCCCGGAAGAAGGCTGGAACCGCCCGGGGCCGGAAAGCCGCCCCGAACTCCGGGGCACCGGCGGCGAATATCCCTGCGCCGCCATCCCCGACGAGATCGCGGCGAAGAACCTGCGCGCGCATGATGGTGTTGGGGCGGCAATCTCGAAGTCTGCCTGCCCGAAACCGGCAAGCAGCTACGCAGGCGCTCAAGCAGCTCGAGGTGCTGGCGGCTTTCGACATCCGCCACACCCGCACCACCGATATCGCCACGCATGTGCTGCCCGACCAAGGGCCAGCTCGAACGCGCGGACATGACCTATGTCACCGACACCTCGTTCCCGATGCTGGTCAGCCAGTACACGCCGGCGGTGATCGAGCCGATCGGCCAGCGCAAGGCGTTCTGGTGGATCGTCGGCCAGCTCGGCAAGCGCATGGGGCTCGATTTCTTCCCCGGCTTCGATCTGGAGAGCGGCACGGACGACCGGTTCCTCGAATATATCCTTGCGCAGCTCCGAAACCGATTTCGCCGAGATGCAAGGAGAAGCGCCTGATGACCGATCCGCCGGTGTTCGGCTGGGTCCAGCGCTTCGTCGACGAGAAAGTCGGCGGCTGGCGGCTGGCGCCCGGCGCTGCTGGCCGGGCAGCTGCGCGATCTGGAAGCGCCGCGAAAGCGCCGAGGGCCCGGGCTCGCTGATCCTCATCCCGCGCCGCCAGAAATACCACGAGAACTCGCAAACTGACCGACCTGCGCGATCCGCCGCAGGTGTTCATGAACGCGCAGGACGCGCGGACGGCGGGCCTGGAGGAAGGCGCCATGGTGCGGGTCAGCAGCGCCAACGGCGAACTGCGCCGCCCGCTGAAGATTCGACGACACACTGCGCCCCGGCTGCATCAACGTGCCGCACGGCTGGTCGGACGAGATGAACGTCAACCGGCTGACTTCGACCACGCGCGATGTCGATCCGCTGACCGGGATGCTGCTCTATTCGGGGCTGGAGGTGGCGGTGGAGGCGGTTTGATAGCGCCTCACGGATGTTCCACCGTCATCGACCCAAGCCGCTTTGCCCGGCTGCCAAGCTTGCGGTCGAACGAGACGAAGGCGCTGCAATGCCCTGAGCGGACGAGGTGCAGAGCATCGGCGAAGTCCATGCCCTGTGTCATCCAGTCCAGCGCCTGAGCCACCTCGGCCGGTTCTTCGAGCGTCACGCCCGGCAATCCGGCGAGGCCGGCAAGACCATCTGCGATTTGCCGCGCGCCGAACAGATAGCCCGATCGCAAGACCCACTCGCTTTCGAGCAGAACCGTGGTGCCGATGAAAATGTCGCCGCCTTCGATCACGCGCCGGGCGGCCCTGGCCTGCCGGGCATCGTCCGCCGTCAGGAAGCGGACGACGACATTGGTGTCAATCGCGCGCACGCCGCTTTGCCTCGGCGGCGACCGCCGCATCCATGGCCTCGAGCGACAAGGGCGGACCGTCATGCCGCAACGAACCGAACACTTCGCCCACGCTGGTTGCGGGAAACAGCGGCGTTGCCTTCAGCAGCACGCCCTCGGGCCTATCCTCAACCGACAGCCGCGTGCCGGGGGGCCAGCGCCGCGAATTGCGAATGGCCTTGGGCAGGATGACCTGGCCCTTGGTCGAGATCATCGTGGTGATCGGATCGTGGACGCCCATGGTTGGCTTTCTTTGGTAAGACGAGGGTAAGATAGGGGGTTTGGGAAGGTGTGGCAAGGGGGGGTGTTATGGGTGCCGCTGTTGTCCTACATCGTTATCCAACAAGAAGCGGACCTGATGGATGGATACAAGCAAGAAGGATTCGGCGCAGAGGCAGATCGAATGCGCAATCACGCTCTTTCGACAGGGCAAACTGGACTGTGCTATTACTCTCGCAGCCGCAGCAGAAAACATGCCGCCAAAGACAGATGAGCCGCACCTGCACCAAGCTCTTAAACCTTACCACATCGACAAGTATTTTGATGTCAACCTCGTGATCAATTGGTTGAAGCATTCTAGCGAACCATTTTACGTTACAATCGCAGAATCTGAAGGCGTGGTTGTGATCGCGCGCGCAGTCACAAAATTCATCGCGGTCCATTTCCAGGCAAGTCAGCCGATGGTTGATTTTATTGGGTGGGCTGTCGAGGAGGATTATCTGCCCGTCGGCTTCCGCCAAATTTCAAACTGACCCACTACACCAACAGGGGGCCGATTCCAGCAATTCCCTCCGTCCCCCCTCACCGCCTCACCAACCCCTTCGGCTTCACCACCCCCAGATCGAAGTGCGTCACCACCCCCGGCGCGGCGTCGCACACCTGCGGCACCACCGTGCAGCCGACCAGCCCGGTCCACGGCAGGCCGAGGAACGGATGCCGCCCGTCGGCGTCCTTCTGGCCCATCAGGTGGCACTCCAACGGCGGGTCGCCGTGGATGCGGACGCGGTACATCGCTTCGCCCTGTTCCCACAGCGGGTCGAGGTCTTCGCCGAGCTGCCAGTAGAAGTGATAGACCACCAGCGGCTCGCCCTCACACCAGGCGGTCCATTCGTAGTGCTGGCCGCCGACGGTGCCCTTCTTGACCTCGCCGAACGCGTGCTTGATGTCCTTCAGCGCCGTCGAGACCTCGAACTTCACCGAGACCCGCTCGATCTCCTTGCCCAGCGCCTCGGCGATCGCGGCCATCGAGGAGTAGAAGTGCTTGTAGGTTTCCGGCGAGCGGCGCGGGTTGGCGAGCAGTTCCTCGGGGTCCATGCCGAAGCCCATGATCTCGGTGTAGATCATCGGGTTGCGGACCTTGTCGATCACTTCGGACACCTCGACGCAATCGACCCGGTTCATCAGCCGCATCAGCGTGATCGGCAGGATGTCGCCGGAAAAGCCCGGGTGGATGCCGCAGCCGTGGAACGAGGTCTGGCCCGCCTTGCAGGCCGCCTCGACCCGCGCGGCGTCTTCGGGGATCCACTTGTTGGGCAGGAACGGCCCGGCCGGCGAGACGACGTTCTTGCCGCTGGCCAGCAGGCGGCAGACCATGTCGATCGGCGGGGTCATCATGCTGGGCGCGAACAGCACGCAATCGGCATCCATCGCCAGGATCGCCGCTTCGTCGCTGGTCGCGAGCACGCCGGTCTTGGGCAGGCCGACGAGATCGCCCGCGTCCTTGCCGACTTTCTCCGGGTTGGTGACATAGACCCCGACGAGCTCGGTCACCGGGTTCTCGATGAAATATTTGAGCGCGGCCGATCCGACCACGCCGGTGGCCCACTGGATGACGCGATAGGTTTTTTCGGACATGTCAGTTCCTCTTCCCAGGGTTTGTATCAGTTGAGTCCGCGCACCTGCCCGCCATCGACCTTGTAGTTCGCGCCGGTGATGAAGCCCGAAAGCGGGCTGGCCAGCAGGCAGGCGACCATGGCCAGCTTCCCGCGGCAGGCCAAGGCGGCCGACCGGCGGAATATCGAACACCTGCTGCGCGGCGAATTGCTCGGCCACTTCCTCGAAGCTCATGTCCGGGATCGCCGAACCGCTGGCGGCCGAAGCGCAGCACGCCATCGACCATGATGATGCCCGGAGTGAGCACATTGGCGGTCACGTTCACGCCCCGCAGCGAGCCAGCCAGACTGAAGGTGTAGTTGAGCAGCGCCGCCTTGGCCGCCGAATAGTCGGTCCCCATGTAATTGGGCTGCATGGCAACCGCGCTCGACACGTTGACGATGCGCCCGAATTTGGCCTCGACCATGTCCGGCACGCAAAGCTGGCACAGCTGCACCGCGCCCAGCATGTTGGCGCGGTAGTTGGCGACGAAATCCTCGACATCGATCTCCGCCGGGCGCTTGGAGGTGTTGCCCCGGGCGTTGCCGCCGGCGTTGTTGATCAGGATCTCGACATTGCCGCCCAGCGCCGCGACCGCTTCGGCGTGGACGTTGGCGGCCACGCCCTGGCTCCGCCAGCTCGCCGATCGCCACGCCCGCCGCGCCGATCTCGGCGGCGACTTTCTCGGCCCGCTCGCGGTTGCGGCCGTGCACGACGACATGCGCGCCTTCCTCGACCAGCATGTGGACTGTGGCTTCGCCAATCCCGCTGCTGCTGCCGGTTACAAGGGCGCGGCGGCCCTTCAATTGCAGATCCATTGAACTCCCTTCATTGAATTCGTGCGCCTTGCGCGCCTGCCGGAAAAGACTGCCCGGAATGGCCCGGTGGTGGTCTGGTGCATTCTAGAACCCGATATCCGCGATCGGCCCGAAGCTGCCGCCGTTGACCTTGTGCGCCGCCTTGACCAGCAGCGCCGGATCGAGCCCGGCGAGATAGCCGTCGATCAGCCGCTCGAAATTGCTGATGACACCCTCGTGCTCGCGGCCGACCAGCTGGTGCTCGATCGCGCCGGTGCGCAGGCCGATCTGCTGCTGGGGCATGTTGGCGTAGTCTTGCCGCACGATCAGCGGATAGTCTGGGGAATTGTGGGGGAGCACAGTCGCCGCCTTGGGTGAGGCATGGGGCTCGCCCTCGGGAACCGGGATCAGCGACCACAGCTCGAACAGGCAGCGCTCCGGCCCGAGCGGCCGGATGCGGTACGAAGCCATGCAACCGAACATCGGCAGCAGGTAGAAGTTGGGGAAGATGAATTCGTTGGCCATGCTCGGATAGTCGATCTCGACCTGGTTAAGGTCGTGCAGCGCGATGCCTCGCACCGCCGCGTCGCTGCGGATTTCATCGCGCAGGCGGGTGTAGAAGGCGAAGGTCGCGGCGGAGGGATCCTCGGGCACCTCGACATCGCGCAGCCGTTCGACGACATCCAGTTCGCTGCGATGGACCAGGCCGCCCATACCCTCGCCGAGGTTGTTGAGATAGTCGATCACCTCGTCCACCGCTCCGCGCGCATCGACCTGGCGCTTCTGGAAGATGCCGGCGTCGTCGAAGCGCGGCGAAGGCCGACGGGGTGCGGACGTGGAATTCGGGGTGGGTGCGCATCAGGTGGTACATTTCGAGGAATGCCTCGATCGCCAGCTTCCAGTTGACCGGAAGCTCCGATGCGTACCACCATTCGGTGCGCAGTTTGCCGGCGCCGCGCGCGTCAAGCTTGTCCACGATCGGGCCGAGGCTTTCCAGCAGCGAGGGGGCGCTGTCGTCGAAATTGACGAAAGCGCAGCCGCCCCAGGTCTCGACCCGGCAGGGTTTCAGCGCGATCCTGGCCGGATCGAGCTTGTCCTCGCCGAAGATCTTGCGCCCGAAAACAAAGCTGTTGGCCCCGTCGAGATCGTAGCGCCAGCCGTGGAACGGGCAGACGAAGCCCGTCCTGGCGCAATTGCCGCTGCCCTCGACCAACCGCATGCCGCGGTGACGGCAGACGTTGTGGAAGGCCCTGACACCGTCTTTCGTGCGAACGACGATAACGGTCTTTTCGAACATGCGGTATTCGGCATAGTCGCCGATCTCGGGAATTTCCTCCAGCCGGCAGGCCATCTGCCAGACATGCGGCCAGAGCTTCTCCTGTTCGAGCGCGAAGAAGCCCGGATCGTAATAGCGCCTGGCCGGAATCAGTTCGGGATCGGCCACCCGGTGGGGCACCGCATCCAGTGCGCGCTGGACCTTGTCCGCCATACAAATCGCCTCGCATCCGACTCTCGCCCGGCGCACCCTAAGTCGCCAGTCGCCCGCGCGCCAGACAATCCGCATGTTCCGCATGCTTGCCCCGCACCTCCCCCCTGCGGTAGCGTCGCTGCTAGAGGAGTCTCACCGTAAATGGCCACCAACCACCCCGTCCCCGCCGAATGGGCCGCCCGGGCCTATGTCGATGCCAAGGGCTACGCCGAAAAATACCGCCGCTCGATCGAACAGCCCGAGGCCTTCTGGCGCGAGGAAAGCGCGCGGATCGACTGGATCAGGCCGTGGAGCAAGCTTTCCAAATGCTCTTACGATGAAGCGGACTTCGGCATCGAATGGTTTGCCGACGGTACGCTCAACGTATCGGCCAACTGCCTCGACCGGCATCTCGACCAGCACGGCGATGTGGTCGCGATCATCTGGGAAGGCGACGATCCGCAGCAGCAGCGCAAGCTCACCTACCGCGAGCTGCATGAGGAAGTCTGCCGCATGGCCAATGCGCTGAAGGCGCTGGGTGGCACCCGCGGCGAGCGGATCACCATCTACATGCCGATGATCCCGGAGGCAGCGGTCGCCATGCTCGCCTGCGCGCGGATCGGCGCGATCCATTCGGTGGTGTTCGGCGGCTTCTCGCCCGAGGCGCTGGCGGGGCGCATCCAGGACTGCGACAGCCGGCTGGTGATCACCGCCGACGGCGGCATGCGCGGCGGCAAGCTGGTGCCGCTCAAGGCCAATGTCGATGCGGCGCTGGAGCAGTGCCCGGGGGTCGAAGCGGTGCTGACCGTGGCGCACACCGGCTGCGACGTGACGATGACAGCGGGCCGCGATCACTGGTGGCACGAGCAGCGCGAAGCCACCACCGCGCACTGCCCGCCTGAGGAAATGGGCGCGGAGGATCCGCTGTTCATCCTCTATACCTCGGGCTCGACCGGCAAGCCCAAGGGCGTGCTGCACACCTCTGGCGGCTATCTCGTCTGGGCGGCGATGACGCACCACTACGTGTTCGATTACCGCCCCGGCGACGTCTACTGGTGCGCCGCCGATGTCGGCTGGGTCACCGGGCACAGCTATGTCGTCTACGGCCCGCTGGCCAACGGCGCGACCGTGGTGATGTTCGAGGGCGTGCCCAACTGGCCCGATCATTCGCGCTTCTGGCAGATCGTCGACCGCCACCAGGTCAACATCTTCTACGGCGCACCGACTGCGCTTGCGCGCCTTGATGCGCGAGGGCGACGACTGGGTCACGCGCACCCGCCGCACATCGCTGCGTCTGCTCGGCACGGTCGGCGAGCCGATCAATCCCGAGGCCTGGGAATGGTACTGGCGGGTGGTCGGCGAGGGACGCTGCCCGATCGTCGATACCTGGTGGCAGACCGAAACCGGGGCGGCGATGATCACCGGCATGCCCGGCGCGATCGCGATGAAGCCGGGATCGGCCTCGCTGCCGATGTTCGGCGTGGTGCCGCAGATCGTCGATGGCGAGGGCAAGGTGCTGGAGGGCGCGGCCGAGGGCAATCTGTGCATCACGCAGAGCTGGCCCGGCCAGATGCGCACCGTCTGGGGCGATCACGAGCGCTTCTTCCAGACCTATTTCTCCACCTATCCGGGCAAGTATTTCACCGGCGACGGCTGCCGCCGCGACGAGGACCATTATTACTGGATCACCGGCCGGGTCGATGACGTGATCAACGTCTCGGGCCATCGCATGGGCACGGCGGAAGTGGAATCGGCGCTGGTCGCCCACGCCAAGGTCGCCGAGGCGGCGGTGGTCGGCATGCCGCACGAGATCAAGGGCCAGGGCATCTACGCCTATGTCACGCTCAACGCCGGCGAACCGGACGGCGAGGAGGTGCGCAAGGAACTGGTGCAATGGGTGAGGAAGGAAATCGGCCCGATCGCCACGCCCGATGTCATCCACTTCGCGCCCGCATTGCCCAAGACCCGGAGCGGCAAGATCATGCGGCGGATCTTGCGCAAGATCGCCGAGGGGGATGTGTCGAACCTGGGGGATACCTCGACGCTGGCCGATCCGGGGGTGGTGGATACCCTACTGACCAGCGGGAGGGGGTAGGGCCTCGCCCGCCCCATATTTGTATTCCAAAAACCGCGTCTGAATCGCCAGCTTGTCGATCTGGCCGTCCGCCAGCTGGCGGGTAACCAAATCGATCTCGGTGCTGATCTTGCCGAGGCTATCAGCGAGCTGTTCGTCGGGCGTCTGTCCGGCGCGCGGTTCCTTGCGCAGATGGGCGGGGATCGCGGTGTAATTCGAAACCAGCCCGGGCAGATGCTCGCCGACCAGCTTGCGCACTTCGGCCATGGCAGGCTGGTGCTCATCGACCTTTTCGAGCTGCAAGCCCAGCGCGTCGAGCTGAACGCCGATGTGATCGACCAGCTGCACCGCCGGCGCGGGAAGCGCCGGGCGCTGGCTCTCGAGCCACAGCTCGGTATTGCCGACCAGGGTCCGGACGTCGCCGGTGTTGAGCGCGCCGATCTCGGGAATCCTGAGTTTCGGGAAGCTGCCGAACACGAATAGCGCGGCGACAATCGCCAGCACGGTCATCATGATTCCGGCGAAGCCGATGCCGTTGAGAATTAGCCCGGCAAACATCGATGCGACCAGGATCGCAACCACCGCGATCGTCATGTTGAGCACCTTGCGCAGCTGGTGGCTGCGGCGCATCTGGGCGGAGCGCTTGCCGATCGTCGCCAGCCGCCGCCCGCCCGCCTGCTGGTTCACCAGCGAGGCGCGCGCTTCGGCGAGGATGCGGTCGTTGTCGTCGGCGGGGGTGGGCAAGGCTCAGCCCTCGTCCAAACTCAACAGCGCGGGCGCCTCCGCCGCTTCGCTGGCCTTGGCCGCGCCTTCCGCGCGGGCGATGTAGCCCTTCGACTTTTCGACCTCGGCCGACAGCGTCGTCACCGTCTGCTTCATCGAATCGAGCGCTTTCAGCTTGAAGGTGTCGATGTTGTCCATCGTGTCGTAGATGTTCTGGAAGGCGCGCTGGAGCACTTCGAGCGGGATGGTCGAGCTGGCCGCCTGCTCGTGGATCTTGCCGGTCTGCTCGCGCAGCATGGTCCCGGTCGAATCGATGATCTGCGCGGTGGTCTCATTAAGCGCGGTGATCTGTTGCAGCACCAGCCGCTGGTTGGCCATGGCCTGCGCCACGGTCACCGCGGTGCGCAGCGCGCCGACGGTGGTGGTGCTGGCCCGGTCGACGCCCTTGACCAGCTCGACATTGTTCTTCTTGACCAGATCGAGCGCGAGATAGCCCTGCACCGAAACCGCCATCTGCGTCAGCAGGTCCTGGGTGCGCTGGCGGACATAGAACAGCGCGGTCTCGCGGATCGCCTTGGCCTTGGCCGGTTCGACCGCATCGAGATCGGCGGCCTTTTCCTCAAGCTTGCCGTCGAGCGCCTTGGAAATGTGGATCATCTGTTCGAGATGGCCCAGGGCTTCCCACAATTTGGCGCGCTCGACGTCGATCGCCGCATTGTCCATCAACAGCTCGTCCTTGCCCGACGAAAGCCGGTCGAGGATCGCCTGGATGTGGCCCTGGGCGGACTGGTAGCTGTCGAAGTATTTCTTCAGGCTGTTGCCGAAGGGAATGATGCCGAGGAACTTGCGGCCGGAGGAAAGATTGCCCTGGCGGCCGGGGTCGAGGTCCTCGATCGTGCGGCGCAGCTCGGCGAGATCGGCGCCGACGCCCGAATCCTTGTCCATCGCCCGAATCGGCCGGTCGAGAAAGCGGTTCGACTGGCCGGACGCGGCGGCGATTTCCTTGCGGCCCATCTGGGTCAGCTGATCGACTTTCTTGCCGAATTCGGGCGAATTGGCGTCGGACGCCACCAGGTCGGCGACGTAAGCCTCGGCTTTCTGTTCGAGCTTGCTCTTGTTCTCGTCCGATACCGGCACCAGCCCAACGGCCTTCTCGGGCGCGACGACCGGCACGGGATCGGGTGGGGTGAGCACGATGGCGGGTTCGGCTGTGGTGGTCGGCGTGGTGGCCATGGGGCTGGTGCTCCGTCAGTCCTCTTGCAGCGGCATAGATGGGGCAGGCATGGCGCGAGTGCAAGCTGTATTAGTGATATAAGACAGACATGCCAAGCACATGGACATGCCGCCACGAGCCGCTAACCTGTCGCGAGGAGGGCAGCTTTTTGAGCCAGACGGCGCTATCGGCCAGGGAAGAATGGAAACGCGGCTGGGGGCTGGTGCTCGCCAGCTGCATCGGCTTTTCCTTCTTCTCCGTCCCCACCGCCACGCTCGGCGTGTTCATGGAGCCAATCGGTGACAACTTCGGCTGGGGCCGGACGCTGATTTCGGCGGGGACCAGCATTTCATCGGTGGTCACGGCGCTGCTATCGCCTTTCTTCGGCATCCTGATCGACCGGTACGGCTCGCGCCGGCTGGCCCTGCCGGGTCTGGTGGTCACCTCTTTCGCCATCGCGAGCATTGCCCTGGCCAATGGTTCGGCGGCACAGTGGCTGGCGATCTGGGCATTTTATGCGCTGATCTCGATCTCGGTAAAGACGACGGTGTGGACCGCTGCGGTCTCCGGCACCTTCAGCGCTGGGCGAGGGCTGGCCCTGGGCCTAACCCTGTCCGGCACCGCGGCCGCGCAGATAATTGCCCCGCCGCTGAGCAACTGGCTGATCGACGCATACGGCTGGCGGCTGGCCTATGTCTGGATCGGCCTCGGCTGGGGCAGTGTCGCGCTCCTGCTGAGCTGGCTGTTCCTCTACGATGCCCACGACCGCCGCCGGACCGCCGCCAGGGATGGGCGGATCGACGGTCCTGCCCAAGCGGATCTTGCCGGGCTGCCTATTACCGAAGCCTGGCGCAGCCGCGCCCTGTGGTCGATTGCCGTTGCCACATTCGTCATGATGCTGTTCAGTCTCGGCCTGCAGATCCATCAGGTGCCGATCCTCACCGGCGCGGGCGTATCGCGCAGCAATGCCGCCTGGCTCGCCGGCCTGTTCGGCGTCACCGGGATAATCGGCAAGCTGGCTACCGGCTGGCTGCTCGACCGCTTTCCGCGGAGACACTGGATCGGGGCGGCGACCCTTGCCGCCAACGCAATCTCATTTGCCTTGCTGCTGACCGGCGACCCAGGCCCGGCGGTGATCGTCGCCGCGATCGCGATCAATGGCTATTCCGCCGGCACCAAACTGCAGATCTGCACGCTGCTGACTTCGCGCTACGGCGGCATGCGCAATTTCGGCAAGATCTACGGGGCGATGACCAGCATTGTCGCCCTGGGATCTGGGCTCGGCCCGATGGTCGCCGGCATGGTCTTCGACCTCACCGGCAGCTATGCTTGGTTTCTGCTGGCTGGCGTTATCGGATGTATCGGGTCGGCCCTGCTGATCCTGCTGCTGCCCGCCTATCCGGATTGGGTGAAGCAGGCGCCAGCCGCCTGAGCAAATAGAGCGGCGTGCGGTATATCTGACCCACCCTGACGGAGCCGATTTTGGCCCAGTTCAAGAAGCGAGGAAGGAGCTATGCGAGCATATAGCGACTGACGAGCGACGCAGAAATGGGCCAAAAGCGTCCCGCCCCTTCGGGGTTGCCTCAGGAAGCCCTCCGGACTGCGTCACGTCGCTGGCACGGGTTCCCGACCCGCACCCGGCGGGCTTCCTGAGGCAATCAGGGTGGGTCAGATATACCGCACGCCGCTCTAACCAAACAGCCGTCGTAGCAGACTGCGGCGCTGTGGCGGGTTCTGGCCGGCGATCTGGAACAGGTAATTGGCCAGCACCGCTGCCTGGCTCCTGGTCATGACGATATGGTGCGAATCAACATCGTCCGGCGCGGTGCGCCGGCTCGACCGGATCGTTTGCAGCCTCAGGTCGAGGCGACCGCTGAATTCGCTGTGCGTCCAACCGGCAAGCACGCCGAACGACTCCGCGAGTTCAGTTCCCTGAACTGCCTCTTGTGACGAGGCTTCATCCATCCGGACATCATAGCGGCCTTGTCAGTTAACACAAATGCAAGTCTAGTCCCGGGCCGGGACGCTCACGCCGCCAAACTGTAAGGCGTGATTTCGCCCGCGAGATAGAGGTTGCGCGCCTTGGCGCGGCTGAGCTTGCCCGAGCTGGTGCGCGGCAGGGTGCGCGGCGGCACCAGTTCGACCACGCAGTTCATGCCGGTGACCGAGCGCACCTTGTCGCGGATGGTATCGTGCAGCTTGCGGCGTTCCTCCGGGTCGCTGACCCGGCAATGGACCAGCACGGCGGGCACTTCTTCGCCGTCGCCGGTATCGAGCGCGAATGCGGCGATGTCGCCGTGGTTGAAGCCGGGCAACTGTTCGACCGCCCATTCGATATCCTGCGGCCAGTGGTTCTTGCCGTTGATGATGATCATGTCCTTGGCGCGGCCGACAATGAACAGATAGCCCTGCGCCATATAACCCATGTCGCCAGTATCGAGCCAGCCATCCTGACATGCAGGCCGCGGTCGATTCGGGATCGCGGAAATAGGAATGCATCAGGCTGCTGCCCTTGCACCAGACCTTGCCGATATGGTGATCGGCGAGCGCTTCACCGTGTTCGCCGCGGATTTCGAGCGACATGCCGCGCACCGCCTTGCCGCAATTGACGATGGCGCGGTAGCGCGCCGGGCGCGAGAGGTCGCGCGGTTTGCCCGACAGGCGCTCTTCCTCGACCAGTTCGACCTTGATGCCTTCGCCCGGCGGCATCAGCGTGACCGCGAGCGTCGCTTCGGCGAGGCCATAGCTCGGCATGAAGGCGGAGGCCTTGAAGCCTGCTTCGGCGAAGGCGTTGACGAAGTTCTGCATCACGTCGGGCCGGATCATGTCGGCGCCGTTGCCGGCGATGCGCCAGCGCGACAGATCGAAGCGCTCGGCGACGTGGGTCTGGCTGGAGACGCGGCGCGCGCAGATGTCGTAGCCGAAAGTCGGCGAGAAGCTCAGCGAATTGCCGGGATTGCGGCTGATCATGTCGAGCCAGGCGAGCGGGCGGCGGGCGAAATCCTCGGTCTTGAGGTAATCGACCGAGAACTGGCTGCCGATCGGCGAGAGCAGGCAGCCGACCAGGCCCATGTCGTGATACCAGGGCAGCCAGCTGACGCAGCGGTCATTGTCGCCGAACTGCATGCCGTGCGCATGGGCGGCGAGATTGTCGAGCAGCGAGCGGTGGGTGACCGCGACGCCGTGCGGGAACCGGGTCGAGCCGCTCGAATATTGCAGGTAGCAGATGTCGTCGGGCAGGGCCTCGGGCAGTCCACGTCTGGCGCCGCCTCGCGGGCGAAATCGTGCCAGGCCAGCCCTCGCAGCCCTGGCGCGCGGCAGCGGCGCCGGCCATTTCGGCGAGTTCCTCGGGGTAGAGCAGCAGCTCGGGGTTCGGCGCTCTGCATCTGCACCGCGATCTGATCGATGTAGTGCTCCTTGCCGCCGAAGCTGGTTGGCAAGGGCAGCGGCACCGGCCAGGCGCCGGCATAGACCGCGCCGCAGAACAGCGCGGCGAAATGGGGGCCGGTTTCGGCGATCAGGGCGATACGATCGCCCTTGCCGATGCCATGGGCGATCAGCCGTGCGGCCATGGCGAGCGCGTCGTGGCGCAGCTCGGAAAACGGATAGGGCCGGATCAGCGTGCCGCGCGGATCGTGAAAATTGAGGCCGCGTTTGCCTTGCGCGGCATAGTCCAGCGCCTCGCAAAACGTGGCGAAATCGGCATAGCGGCGCGGAAGATCGTCCAGATGGGGGGTCGGGACGAGATTCGACTCGGCAGGCGGCGCTAGCGTCGCGGCATCGGTCATATGCGGTAACCCGTTGTTATTTATGGCGATGTATCCATGATCGAAAGGAAGTACCGGATCTTTCCTGGTTCCGGACATGGCTGCGCAACCCCTTCCGATCATGCGCGGACCTCCCCAATCGGGCGCGACTGTGGCACGAATAGGGCAATGGTAACCAATTTCCACGGCAGAAAACCGCCAAAGCCGCTCGACCGGGCGCGGCTCGAAGAGCTGGCGCTCGGCCTATGCCGCGCGGTTCGCCATCAGCGCGGCGAAGCTGGAGGCCTATCTGCGCCGCAAATTGCGCGAGCGCGGCTGGCAGGGCGATGCGAAGCCGCCGGTGGCCGATTTGGTCGCGCGGTTCGTGGCCGCGGGCTATGTCGACGATCCTGCCTATGCCCGGGCCAAGACCGGCGGCCTGCTGCGGCGCGGCTATGGCCAGCGGCGGGTCGATGCGGCCCTGGGCGCGGCCGGGATCGGCGAGCAGATCCGCGAAGAGGTGCGCTCCGGCCAGGCCGAACAGCGCCGCGCGGCGCTGGCCCTGGCGAAGAAGCGCCGCTTCGGGTCCGTTCGGCGCGCAGGCGCCCGACCGGGCACAGCGCGAAAAGCAGCTCGCCGCCATGCTGCGCGCCGGTCACCCCCTCGACAGCGCGCGCGAATTGGTCGATGCGGCAAGCGTGGAAGCGGCCGAGCAATGGGCGGGAGAAGACGTATGCGACTGATGGGTGCGGTCGGGATGGTGGCGCTCTCTCTCGCCGCAGCCTGTTCGCCGCGACCGGCCAGCCAGACGCAATCGACCGTGTCCGACGCGCCCGCGGCGCATGCCATCTCGGGTCTGCCGGTGATCCCGCTTACGGTCGCCACCAAAGGCAAGGTCCACCGCTTCCGCGTCGAGCTGGCCCGCACCGATGCCGAGCAATCGCGCGGCCTGATGTTCCGCACCGAGATGGGCGCCGACGAAGGCATGATCTTCCCCTATGCGCCGCCCCGGCAAGTCGCGTTCTGGATGAAGAACACGGTGATCCCGCTCGACATCATCTACATCGGCGCCGATCGCCACGTGCTCAACGTGGCCCATGCCTTGCCCTATGACGAGAGGCCATTGCCTTCGGCAGGCGCGGCTTCCGGCGTGCTGGAACTCAACGCCGGGCGGGCGGCGGCGCTGGGGATCGGGCCGGGCGACCGGGTGGATGGTAGGCGCCCCGATCCCCCTTGCTTCCACGGCCCCAAATCCGCTAGGCGCTGCGCCATGGGAATTCTCGGCAAGCTCTTCACTTGGTGGGACGGCGCGACCATCGGCACTCTGGTCAACAGCGCCATGCCACCGGCGAGCATGTCGGCACCGACGGCAGGGCAATCGTTATTTCCGCGCGAAGAAGCGCCGCCCGGCCGGTCAGCCCGATGGCGGCAGCGAACGGCGCTGGGTGATCTATAATGGCGCCAACGACGCCAGCCGGGTGCCGGCCGAATGGCATGGCTGGCTGCACAACTCCTATGACGGCGTGCCCGAAAGTCACCTGCCGCCGCCGCGGATCTGGGAGGCGGACTATACGCCCCAACGCCACCGGCACCGCCCAGGCCTATCGCCCGCAAGGCGCGCTCGAACGCGGCGGTCGCCGCGCCGGCGCGACGGGCGACTACCAGGCCTGGTCTCCGGAAGACTGAGGCATGAAGCATGCCATAGCCCTTGCCGTGCTCCCGGTCCTGGCGATCGCCGGTTGCAGCGATCGGGTCGATGAAGCGGCGGAAGCCAAAGCGACCAATGTGCCCAAGGCTGTCGCCGCCGCGCCGCAAGCGTCCGGGCCCGCGGTCGAAAGCGAATTTGGCACCCCGGTCAAGGACCGGGTCGCCACCATCGGCCTGCTCAACAAGCGCAACAATCTTTCGCAAGACCTTGTGATGAAAAGCGGCGAGGCGAAGCGCCTCGGCAACGTCGTCGTGCGGGTCGCCAGCTGCGAACGCTCGCTTCCGTGGGAGATGCCGCCCGAAATTGGCGCATTCGTCCAGGTCTTCGTCGAAGAGCGCGCCAAACCCGATCAGCCGCTTGCCTGGCGCACCGCTTTTTCCGGCTGGCTGTTCAAGCATTCGCCCTCGGTCAACGCCGTCGAGCACCCGGTCTACGATGTCTGGGTCAAGGACTGCGCAATGAAATTCCCCGGTGAGGAGGAAGCGCCCGCCGCCGCTTCCTCGAGCAATGCGGCGAAACCGGAGGGCAGCGCCAGTGCGGCGCCATCCGCGAAACCTTCGCCGAAACCGTCGCCCAGGCCATCGCCGACCCCCGATATCGGCCGGGTCGAAGACAATCCCAACGGCCGCTGAGCGCGATTAAGCAGTGCAACATAGCGCTGCTGGCTGATTTCGACCGCGCCCAGTGACGCCAGGTGTTCGGTCATGAACTGGCAGTCGAGCAGCTCCGCGCCGCAGCGACGCAGCGCCGCCACCAGCCAGGCCAGCGCGACTTTCGAAGCGTCGGTCGCCCGGCTGAACATGCTCTCGCCGCAAAACACCCGGTCGAAGCCGACGCCGTACAACCCGCCGGCAAGCTGTTCGCGCCCGTCCAATCCCTTGTGCCAGCATTCGATCGAATGGGCATGGCCGAGCCGGTGGAGCACGGTGTAGCTCGCGGCGATGCGGCGGCTGATCCAGCTCTCGCCCCCAGCTTCCCCGGCGCCGTCACTCCCGCGGCGCGGCCCGGCGCATTCGGCGATGACCCGCTCGAAGGCCTCGTTGCAGCTCACGCGGAACCGGCCCCGCCGCAGCGTCTTCGCCAGCGATCGCGAACAATGCATGCCGTCCAGCGGGATGATCGCGCGGCGCTTGGGCTCGACCCAGAAGACCTCGGGGTCATCGCGGCTATCGGCCATCGGAAATATGCCGCTGCGATAGGCGAGCATCAGCAGCTCGGGTTCGATCGGCATGGGGGACGCAGGCGCGTGCATCGTGCCAGTGTAGCAATTGCCTTGCCGCAGCGGAACTGATCCTTGCCTTCGCCCTCGCCAGGTTATAGAGGCTCGCCCGCCCGCAGGAGTGTAGCTCAGTTGGTAGAGCATCGGTCTCCAAAACCGAGTGCCGGGGGTTCGAATCCCTCCACTCCTGCCAGAGGGCTTCGCGCCCAGCCCGGCCGCCGCGAGGCCGCGTTGCTTGGTATTGCACTGGCGATGCTGTCCGTGCTGCCGTTCCTGGTGGCCGCCTATCCGCAGATGACCGACTATCCCTCGCACCTCGCGCGCTGGCATGTCATGCTCGATCAGGGCCGCGGCGAGTGGCTGACGCGGCACTATGCCTTCGACTGGCAATGGAGCGGCAATCTTGGCGCCGACCTGCTGATCTGGCCCTTCGCCCATGTGTTCGGGCTGGAGACCGGCGGGCGGATTGCCGGTGCGCTGGCGCCGGTGCTGACCGGGCTCGGCCTGATGAGCGTCGAATGGACGCTGCGGCGGCGGATCGGCGTCGGGACGCTGCTGGCTTTCGCGACGATCTGGTCGCGCCCGCTCAGCACCGGATTGCTGAACTTCGGCCTCGCCTTGGCGCTCGCACTGCTGGCCTTTGCCCTGTGGGTGCGGCTGGAGGGGCGCCCCTGGCGCTGGCTGGTGTTCCTGCCGATCGGGGTGGCGGTCTGGCTCTGCCATCTCGCTGGCTGGGGCGTGCTGGGACTGCTGGTGCTCTGCTACGAACTGCACCGGCGATCTTCGTTTGCCGCGCTGCTGGCGCCCTGGCCGCTGGCCTTGCCGGTTCTCACGCAGATGCTGTCGGCCGGCGCCGGGGGAGCGCAATTCGGCTTGCATCTCTGGGGCAAGAACGTCGTCAATTACAAGATCGCCATCTGGCTTCAGGCGATGCGCGATCAGAGTCAGGCGCTCGACATCGGCAGTCTCGTGCTCATCGTCCTGGCGATTCTGGGTGCCGGAATCGCGCGCAGGCTGGATGGCCGGCTCGGCTGGGCGGCGCTGCTGTTCGCGATCCTGTCGCTGGCGATGCCCCGCCACTTTGGCGGCGGCGACTATGCCGACTTGCGGCTGATCGGCGTGGCGCTGATGGTGGGCTGCCTGGCGATCGACTGGCAGGCGCCGCGCTGGGCGCTGTGGCTGGCGCCGATGCTGTTCCTGGTGCGGCTGGAAGCGACCACCCAGGCCTGGCGGGAAAGCTCGGCCAGGACCGCGAGCCTGCTGACCATGCTCGACCACTTGCCCAGGGGCGCGCGCGTGGCCTCGGCGGTGGCGGTCGATCGCGTGGCTTGGCCGCTGAACCGGCTGGAACACATCGGCAGCTACGCGACAGTGCGGCGCGATGCGCTGGTCAACTCGCATTTCGCCATTCCCGGCATCCACATGTTGCGGGTGCGCGATGCGTCTCCCGCCTTCGCCGATCCCTCGAACCGGATTTTCGTCGCGCCGGGCGCACGGGTCGATCTTGCCGGGTTCGAGCCCGCACGCGAGGCCGACTATCTGTGGTATGCCGGCGATGCGCCCGCCGGGCCGCTTCCGGCAGGAGCGCAGGTGATTGCCCGGGCTCCGGGGACATTCCTCGCCCGGCTTGCAAAAGCGCCCTCCGCTCGCTAAGTCGCGCTCCATCTTCCGGCACAAGGAAAACTTCTGCCCCTCCCGGCACGCCTGAAACCAGGCAGCCGGGGCGGCGCTGTCCCCTTGGCGGCGGATGAGGAGATTTTGCGACAATGGACGAACGGCAATCGAGCACCCCGGCCAAGACCAGGACCACCCCCGGCGAATTCATGCGCCAGGTGCAGGCCGAAGCCCGCAAGGTCGTCTGGCCGACCTGGCCGGAGACCGCCACCACCGCGATCTTCGTCGCGATCATGATGGTGATCCTGGCGGTGTTCTTCCTGGGCGTCGATTTCGGCATTCGGCGCCCTGGTGCGCTGGCTGCTGTCGCTGGCCTGATTTTTGGCGCCTGACCCATACGAAAGAGATTCAATGGCCCGCTGGTATATTATTCACGCCTATTCCGGCTTCGAGAACAAGGTTCGCGATTTCGATCCTCTCGGAGGCCGAGCGCAAGGGGCTGTCGCAACTGGTCGAGGCGGTCGAAGTGCCGACCGAGACGGTCACCGAAGTCAAGCGCGGCAAGAAGGTGCAGGTCGAGCGCAAATTCATGCCCGGCTATGTCCTAGCCAAGCTCGGTATGAACGACGATGTCTATCACCTGATCAAGAACACACCCAAGGTGACCGGCTTCCTTGGCTCGATGGGCAAGCCGCAGCCGATCTCCGACCGTGAGGCGGCGCGCTATTTCGGCGCCCGCGAAGCCGCCGCCGCCGAGCCCAAGAAGCACATCTCGGTCGATTACGAGATCGGCGATTCGGTGAAAGTGCTCGACGGACCCTTCGCCAGCTTCAACGGCGTGGTCGAGGAGCTCGATTTCGACAAGAACCGGGTCAAGGTCTCGGTCTCGATCTTCGGGCGCGCAACCCCGGTCGAGCTCGATTTCGAGCAGGTGGAGCTTTCGAAGTAGCGGCGCGCTGGACTGCTCTTGGGGTGCCGGCCCGCACATGGGTCGCGGGCGCCCGGCAGCCTTGCGAAGACCACCTTCCTCGTCTCGACTTGCGCAGTGGCAAAGTGTACCAACACCGCTGTGTTTCGAGGTGAAACCCGTCACGGTGTTGGCCAGGGCACGGGAGGCTGAGCGATGGCGGCAACGATAGTCGAAGGAACCCTGGTCGAGGCCAAGGTCAAGCGCTCGACGCCGCAGATCAGCATGTACGACACGCTGAGGTTCCAGCTGCAGGACGGCGGGTCCCATGAACTGCGCAACGCCGTCGCGTCCGGTGAGGTGGTCCGGCATCTCGTTCCAGGCGCCCGCGGCCGGTTTTACCTATTCTCGGCGATCGACATGCGCGGAAGTCTACGGGCTCAGGCTGGAGGACGGCACTTCGGCCAGCGACTATGCCGGCAAGGGCAATCGCAAGATTTTCTGGCTGGCGCTGATCGTCGGGATTGCCGGGATGCTGCTATCTCCTCTGGTCACCGGCACGGTCTGGCTGATCCCGATCCTTCCGCTCGTCCTGGGGGCTTTCGGCCTTTTCCTGGCATCGAGGACCGAGGCTGAATCCCGCAGTCTGTTCGCGAGCGAAGCATAGGGTTACGCCGCCAGCCTGCGCCCTCGTGGCGGCAGGCGGTCTATCACCATGACGCCGTCGCGGATCACCGCCTTGAGGTGATCCCGCGGCCGGGCCAGCAACGACAGGTCCGCCACCGGATCGCCATCGACGACGATGAGATCGGCGAGCGCCCCCGGCGCGATGACGCCGAGCTGGCCCGGCGCGCCGGTCAGCGCCTCGCCGGCGTTTTTCGTGCCCCATGCCAGGATCTGCGCCGGCTCCAGCCCGGCCATCGCGCCGTAGAAAGCGAATTCGCGGCCATAGTCACCCACTTTGTGATCGAGCGGATCGTCTTCGAGCACCTCGCGGAACACGCCGCTGTAATCGTCGCCGATCAGGATCCTGACCCCCGCCTTCTGCGCGACGGGCAGCATGGCGCCGACATTGTCCTGCAATTCCTTCAGGCCCGGCTCGGCCCAGCCGAGATCGATCATGCATCTGGGATAGACCATGCTAGGCACCCAGAACGTTCCGCGCTCGGCCATCAGCGCGATGATCTCTTCGATCCATCTCGTCGCCGTGGTCGATAATATCGACGCCGAGTTCGACGCATTCGCGGATCGTCTCGCGCGTCGCCGCATGGGCGCGGACCTTGACGCCCCGCATATGCGCGGTTTCGACCACGGCCTCGATCTCGTCGCGCGCCATGGTGCGCGGCACCGGCCAGGGCAGGCCGCCGTGGCCGGAACTGACGAAGATCTTGATCGTCTCCGCCCCGCGCCGGATGAATTCGCGGACCATCTTGCGCATCTCGACCGGCCCGTCGGCGAAGACATCGGTGCCGCCGCTGCGGAACTCGCGCCACCAGTTCTTGCTGTCGTTGACGTCGCCGGTGGTGCCGATGTGCAAGGAGCAGGCGCGGATACGCGGACCCGGGATGATGCCCTGCTCGATGGCGATCTTGAGCGAGGCGTCGATATCGTGGCCCGCCGTGGCGCCGACATAGCCGGTAAAGCCGCTTTCGAGCAGCACGCCGCAATTGCGCACCGCGATCGCCATCAAGACGCCGGGCGGCAGCTCCTTGCCCAGCGGCTCGCCCGCCATGCCCATGGCGAGGGTGAACTTGTAGAAATCGGGGTGAAAGTGACAGGTGATGAGGCCCGGCATCAGCGTCATGCCGCCAAGGTCGATGGCGTCCTTGCCTCCCGGCGCCTCGGTCACCGCCGAAATCCGGTTTCCCTCGAGGGTGACCGTGCGCGTGCCCGGCAGCATCGCGGCGCCGTCGAACACGCGGGCGTTGGTGAATGTGGTCATCGCGCGATCTCCCGGGGCAGTGCCCGCACCGGGCCTGCCAGCATGTCGAGCAGCGCCGCGTTGAACGCCTCGGCGCGTTCGTACATCGCCCAGTGGCCGGCGCCGGCAATCACGCGGAAATCGCAGAGCGGCTGGAAGCGGCGCAGCACTTCCTCCTGCAGATGGGGATCGGGATGCGGCCGGTCGAATTCGCCCCAGATCGCATCGAGCGGGACCCGGACCTGGGGCAGAACCTGCACCACCCGGTCGGGGATCACCAGCTCCGGAACCGTCAGCCGCGCCTGCCGGCCATTGGCGACGAGCAAGTGCATCGCCATGTCATCGACGCTATCGGCATGGTGCAGCATCAGGCCGAGCAGGTTGCGCTTGATCGCCGCGCGGCGTTCTTCGCCCTGCAGCCCGCCGACCCGGCCGAGATCGACATGGCCGTGCGGCGTATCGAGACCGCCGGTGCCGACGATGATCACGCGCCGGACGAACTCGGGATGGCGCGCCGCAAAGTGGGTGAACACCGCACCGCCGAACGAGAAGCCGGTGAACAGGGCCTTCTCGCTCTTGCCGAGCAAGTGGCGCATGCCCGCGGCAATCGCGGCGCTGATGCCGTCGTGGTCGTCGCTGGCGGGCATGGCGCTGTCGCCGTGGCCCGGCAGGTCGGGGACGATCACACGGTAGCGGGCCGCCAGCACATCGATATTGCGGACCCAGTGCGACCAGGCGCCCTGGCCGCCATGACCGAGCACCAGCGGAACCCCGCCGCCCCATTCGCGCCAGACCATGACGCCATCGCCGCACGGCGTTTCAACCCGCCGTCCACGTGCTTCGAGCGCGGCGAGCACCGCTTCCGGTTGCGCTTCGCTCATTCCCAGTAACGCCCGCCGACGACTTCGGCTTGCGGGAAGGCCACGTCGATCGCCGCGAGGTCTTCCGGCGACAGCACTATATCCGCCGCGGCGATGTTTTCCTCGAGCCGTTCGAGCTTGCGCGTACCCGGGATCGGCACGAAGTCCTTGCCCTGTGCGAGGACCCAGGCGATCGCCAACTGGGTGGAACTATGGCCCTTGTTCGCCGCCAGCGCCGCGAGCGCATCGACCAGCGCCCGGTTCCTGTCGAAGGCTTCGCCCTTGAACCGCGCCATGTTCGCGCGCCAGTCGCCCTCGGGGATCGACTCGGGCGTGACCTGGCCGGTGAGGAAGCCCCGACCCAGCGGGCTGAACGGCACGAAGCCGATACCGAGTTCGCCGAGGGTGGGGAGAATCTCGTCCTCGACCTCGCGGGTCCACAGCGAATACTCGCTTTGCAGCGCGGTCACCGGGCAGACGGCATGGGCGCGGCGGATCGATGCGGCGTCGGCCTCGGACATGCCGAAATGGCGCACTTTGCCCTCGGCGATCAGGTCGCGCACCGTGCCGGCGACATCCTCGACCGGCACTTCGGGATCGAGCCGGTGCTGGTAGAACAGGTCGATATGGTCGGTCTGCAAGCGTGCCAGCGATGCCTCGCAGACTTCGCGGATATGTGCGGGCCGACTATCGACCCCGCCGGGTGTCGCATTCGCCGGGTCGATCTTGAAGCCGAACTTGGTGGCGATGACAACCTTGTCGCGCATCCCCTTGAACGCCGCGCCGACCTGCTGTTCGCCGACGAACGGCCCATACATTTCGGCCGTGTCGAAAAAGGTGACGCCGCGATCGTAAGCGCCGCGCAGCATCGTGCCGGCGTCCTCCATGCTCAGCGCCGCGCCATAGGCTCCGCTCAGGCTCATGCAGCCGAGGCCGATGGCGGATACTTCGAGGCCCTGGCCCAATGTTCGCGTCTTCATATCGCTCTCCCGTTGCCTCCGCTAATGGCATTGCTTGGCGGGGATGTGCAACATAGAGATCGCACCGATCACGGGAGAGACGACGATGGCAGGCGAATTGGCGGGCAAGGTAGCGATAGTCACCGGCGGAGCGCGGGGGCTGGGCCAGGGCATGGTCGAGCTGTTCGTCGAGGAAGGCGCGGCTGTAGTAATCGCTGACCTTCGCGACGAGGAGGGACAGGCGCTCGCCAGCAAACTCGGCAAGTCCGTGCGCTACCGCCGCACCGATGTCGCGAAGCGCGAGGAAGTGCAGGCGCTGGTCGATTATGCTGTCGCCGAGTTCGGCGGGCTCAACGCCATCTGCAACAATGCGGGGCTGAGCGACAATCTGTTCGGGCCGCTGCTCGACGCGGATTTCACCATGTTCGAGAAGATCATGGCGGTGAATGTCATGGGCGTGATGCTCGGCACCCAGATCGCCGCGCGGCACATGGCGAAGCACGGCGGCGGCGCGGTGATCAACACCAGCTCGATCAGCGGCATCCAGCCCGGCTTCGGCTTCTTCACCTATCGCGCCTCGAAGGCGGCGGTGGTCAATTTCACCAAGAGCGCGGCGATCGAGCTGGGGCCCAATCTGGTCAGGGTCAACTGCATTTGCCCGGGCAATATCCCGACCGAAATGGGCACTTACGCGGCATCCGATAACCCCGAGAAGGACCGCCGCATCAAGGAGGCCGTCGCCGAAGTGCGCATGGGTTATCAGCCGCTCAAGCGCCAGGGCAGCGCACGCGACATCGCCGAGGCCGCGCTCTATTTCGCCAGCGACCGCTCGGCCCAGGTCACAGCCCAGATCCTCTCGGTCGATGGCGGCGCGACAGCGGGCAGCGTCCACAGCCAGATCGGCGACATCATGGCGGCGCGGGCACGGGCGGAGGCGGAATAGGGAGCTGGCCGATTGGCTTCTCCAGCGAATTGAGTGACCGCGAAATGGCCGATCCGGTTCCAGCACTGTTCGAGACGCCCGCAGCGCGAGAACGGATCGCCCTGGTCGCCGAAAGCTACCAGCGGCTGCTCGGCCGCCCGCTGGTCGCGCCATCGGACGACCCGGTCGCGGCGCTGTGGAACGCGCCGCTGGCGGTGGTCGCGCACGGGACCGAATCAGACCCGCTGTTCTTCTTCGCCAGCCGCGCCGCGCTCGCTGCGTTCGCGGCGCGGCTCGACCAGTTCATCGGCATGCCCTCGCGCCTCTCGGCCGAAGCGATTGACCGGGCGGGGCGGCAGGCGCTGCTCGACCGGGTGAGCGCGCGCGGCTTCATCGACGACTATGCCGGCATGCGGGTGAAGCTTACCGGCGAGCACTTCCGGATCGAGGCTGCGACGGTGTGGAACCTGATCGACGCGGCTGGCGTGCGCCACGGGCAGGCAGCAGCATTCGCGGTTCCCGATAAATAGGGACTGTCCCTATTTATGGCGTCCGCCGGTCAACCGTCGCGGACACCGCTACGTCCAGGGTGACGTTGCCGAGCGTGCGGACGATGTCGGGCAGCATCTCGACCGCGACCAGCAGGGCAAGCGGGCCGATGGGTACGCCCATGGCCAGCGCGATCGGCCCGGTCGAGGTGACGAAGCTGATCGTACCGGGCAGCGAGGGCGAGCCCAGCATCGCCAGCATCGAAACGGCCACTCCGGCCAGGATCGCGCCGGGAGTCAGCGTGACGCCGGTCAGGTGTGCGACATAGATCACCACCGCCAGGTTCATCGCCGGGCTGGTCGCGCGGAACAGCGCGACGGCGAGCGGCAGGACGAAATCGGCGCTGGTCTCGCGAATGCCGAGCGTGCGGCAGGCGGCGAGCATGGCGGGGAGGCTGGCGAGCGAGCTTTGGGTCGAGATCGCCACCGCCTGCACCGGCAGCATGGCGCGGGCGAACGCGAGAGGGGTTTGCCGCGCGCCGATCGCCGCGAGCAGGTAACCGCCGAGCATCACCACAATGCCCGCCGCCGCGACCAGAGCGATGTAATGTCCGAGCGCCGCGACCATCGCCGTACCGCTCTTGGCCGCAACCTCCAGCGCCAGCGCGAAGACGCCCAGCGGCGCCAGCTTGAGCACCCAGCCGATCACCACCATCATTGCCCCGGCAATAGCATCGAAAAACCGCGTTAGCAGCTCTCGTGGCTCCTGAGCCAGGCGCGCGGTGGCGAGTGCGAACAGCGTCATGAACGCGATCACCGGCAACACCGCGTCGCGCGCCGCCGCTTCGACGACGTTGACTGGAATCAGGGTCGAGAGAAAATCGGCCATGCCCGGCACAAGGCCCGCGGCTTTCTCGTCCGCCCCGCTCAGCGCCGCCACCGCTCCGGCGGGAATCGGGAAAAGCCGCAGCAGAATTGGCGTCAGCAGCGCCGACAGGGCCGCTCCCGCGAGCAACACCAGGGCGAACAGACCCAGGGTGCGCCGCGCCATTGCGCCCGCCGAAGCCGCCGCCATGGTGCGGATCACGCCGATGAAGATCAGCGCCGAAACCAGTGGCAGGATAGTCATCTGCAGCGCGCGCAGCCAGAGCGCGCCGATCGGCTCGGCCACGGCCACCAGCTTGCCGAGGGCAGCGCTGCCTTGCAGGGCGATGCCGAGCGCCAAGCCGCCCGCCAGCCCGGCGAATGCCCAGACGGCGGGCACGCTTATGTGGGGCAGCCCAGCCGCGCCGCTTGCTTCAGCCATGCATTGTTCCCACCATCTCGGTCATCTGCCTGCGTGACTTTAGCTTCGCTCCGCGACATAGCAAATGGACGGGACTTGCAACGAAGCGGACGCATATGAGCAGGCACTATTTCGGCACCGACGGCATTCGCGGGCGGACCAACGCGGGGGTGATGACCGCGACCGTGGCGATGAAGGTCGGCCAGGCGGCGGGCACGCATTTCCTCAAGCGCGACAAGCACCAGCACCGCGTGGTGATCGGCAAGGACACCCGGCTATCGGGCTACATGCTGGAAAACGCGCTTGTAGCCGGCTTCACCAGCGTCGGCATGCATGTCGTGCTGCTGGGGCCGATGCCGACCCCGGCGGTCGCCATGCTGACCCGCGAGATGCGCGCCGACGTCGGCGTGATGATCTCGGCGAGCCACAACCAGTACGAGGACAACGGCATCAAGTTGTTCGGACCCGACGGGTTCAAGCTGTCCGATGCCGACGAACTGGCGATCGAGGCGATGCTGGCACAGGAGCTGCCGCTCGCCGCTTCCGCCGACATCGGCCGGGCGCGCCGGATCGAGGATGCGCGCGGGCGCTATATCCACGCGGTCAAGGGCTCGCTGCCCGACGATGTCCGGCTCGACGGGCTCAAGATCGTCGTCGATTGCGCCAACGGCGCGGCCTATCAGGTGGCGCCCTCGGCGATCTGGGAACTGGGCGCCGATGTGGTGGCGATCGGGGTTACGCCCAACGGCACCAACATCAACGACGGGGTCGGATCGACCGCGCTCGACGCCGTGAAGCATGCGGTTCTGGCCGAGGGCGCCGACATCGGCATCGCGCTCGATGGTGACGCCGACCGGCTGATCGTGGTCGACGAAAAGGGCGAAACCGTCGATGGCGACCAGCTCATGGCGCTGATCGGCACCCAGCTTGCAAGTCGCGGCGAACTCAGGGGCGGCGGGGTGGCGGCGACGGTGATGTCGAACCTCGGGCTGGAGCGCTACCTCGCCGGGCAGGGGCTGGAACTGTTCCGCGCCAAGGTCGGCGACCGATACGTGCTCGAAATGATGCGCGCGAAAGGCTGCAACCTGGGCGGCGAGCAATCTGGGCATATGATCCTGCTCGACCACGCCACCACCGGCGATGGCACCATTGCCGCGCTGCAGGTGCTCGGCGCGCTGGTGCAGTCTGGCAAGCGAGCGAGCGAATTGCTGCACCTGTTCGATCCGGTGCCACAGCTGCTCAAGAACGTGCGCTTTTCCGGCGGCAAACCACTCGACGACGCCAGGGTCAAGGCGGCGATCACCGATGCCGAGAGGCTGCTCGATGGCAAGGGCCGGCTGGTGATCCGGCCCTCGGGTACCGAGCCGGTGATCCGGGTCATGGCCGAGGGCGACGATGCCGGGGATGTGGCAAGCGCGGTCGAATCGATCTGCGACGCAGTGACGCGGGCCGCCGCCTGATGCTCGAAATGCGCCCCGATTGCGAGCACTGCGGGGCGGACTTGCCCGCCGAATTGCCCGGCGCGTTCATTTGCAGCTTTGAGTGCACTTTTTGCGCCGAGTGCACCGATGCGCTGGATGACCGCTGCCCCAATTGCGGCGGCGAGCTGATGGACCGGCCGGTGCGGGCGAAGCATTTTCATGCGACTTCTCCGCCTTCGACGGAGCGGAAATTCAGGGGCTGACGCCATGACCCGCCCGCCCCGCATCCTGACCATCGCCGGGTCCGACAGCTCGGGCGGCGCGGGGATTCAGGCCGATATCAAGACCATTACCATGCTCGGCGGCTATGCGATGAGCGCGATCACTGCCGTCACCGCGCAGAACACGCTGGGGGTCGATGCGGTCGAGGTTCTTTCTCCGGACCTGGTCCTCGCCCAGATCAATTCCTGCATCGGCGATATCGGGGTCGATGCGGTCAAGATCGGCATGCTCGGCTCGGCGGCGGTGGCCGAAGCTGTCGTCGCCCGGCTGGAAGGGCTCGACGTGCCGGTCGTATTCGATCCGGTGATCTCGGCGACCAGCGGCGCGGCATTGGCCGACAGCGCGACCCAGGCGGCATTCGCCCGGCTGATGCTGCTTGCCAAGGTGACCACGCCCAACCTGCCCGAACTGGAGGCGCTCGGCGGCGAAGCGGCGATGCTGGCGCATTGCCGGGCCGTGCTGGTCAAGGGCGGACACGGTGAGGGCGACATGCTGATCGACCGGCTGGTTACGCGGGAAGGCGAAGTGGCGCGCTGGCAGGCGCCGCGTATCGATACGCGCCATACTCACGGCACCGGCTGCACCCTCGCCAGCGCCGTGGCCACCGGGCTGGGCCAGGGGCTGGAGCTGGAAGCAGCAATCGCTTACGCCCGCCAATTCGTCCGCGCCGCAATTCTGGCCGCCCCGGGCTTCGGGCGCGGTCACGGCCCGCTGGGGCACCAGGCGGTGCGCGGGCGTTAATATGCCCGCGCTTTGAGCAATTACTCCGCCGCCACCGCCGCCGGGGCCTCGCTGCGGTACTTCGGGATGATGTGCTCGCCCATCAGGCGGATAGTGTTCATCGTCTGCTCGTGGGTGATGTGGTTGTACTGGACGACGCCGATCAGTTCGTCGATGCCGACATCGGCATAGCGCCGGACAATCCCGTCGACCGTCTCGACCCCGCCGACACACATCCGCGCCTCATCGATCGAGGTCTGATAGTCCTCGTGCGCGACTTCGATCCTGGCCTGCACCGATTGGCTCCGCTCGCCGTAGCCGGCCCGTTCCTGGACATTGCCGTAGTACTTGCCGACCCGTTCGTGGTGCTTGACCGAGTTCCACCCGCCCCATTCGCGGGCTTCTGCGTCGTTGTCGCCGACATACATGGTGGTGAAACCGGCGATCTGGTTGGTGATGAAATCGCCGACCGGTTTGGCCTCGGCAATGCCGGCGCGATAATGTTCGAGCGCGATCTTGAGTTCCTCGGGCGGGGAAATGGTGAAGCTGAGGCAGCCGACGCCGAGTTCGCCCGCCAGCCGGTAGCTTGTCGGGCTGCCGCAGGCCATCCAGATCGGCGGGTGCGGCTTCTGCACCGGCTTGGGCACGACGACGCGCCTGGGCAGGTCGCAGAATTCGCCCTTGAAGCCCGGGAATTCGCGCTGGCGCCACATTTCGGGGACGACGCGCATCGATTCGACCATCATCGCCCGCGCCTTGGCGGCATCGACGCCGAAACCGTCGAGCTCCTCGGCCGTGGTCGAACGGCCGCAGCCCCACTGCACCCGGCCCTTGGAGACGATATCGAGCGAGGCGACTTTCTCGGCCACCTTGAACGGGTGATTGTAGGGCATCGGCATCAGGCAGACGCCGAGGCCGATCTTGATCCGCTTGGTGTGCTGGGCGATGGCGGCGAGGAAGCATTCGTTGTTCGACGATCGCGACAGATCCTCGAGGAAGTGGTGCTCGACCAGCCAGATGGTATCGAAGCCCATTTCCTCGGCATAGACGATCTGCTCGACAGCTTCCCAGAACGAGTCGCTCTCGGTCTTGCCCTGCTCTTCGAGTTCGATGGGCAGCGCGATTTCATAGAGCAGGGAAAAGCGCATCGTTGGAATCCTCTCTGTTTGCCGGAAAGACTGTCACGCGCTTGACAGCAGGTCAAATCGGGCATTCCTTGGTCGGACGCCTGCACCCATAAGGCGGACGGGAGAGCATCGATGGCGGACTGGGACCTCATCATACGCGGCGGCACGATCGTCGATGGATCGGGCGGCGACAGCTTCGAAGGCGATGTCGCGGTCAAGAGCGGGCGGATCGGCGCGGTCGGCAAGGTCTCCGGATCGGGCGCGGAAGAGATCGATGCGAAGGGGCATCTGGTGACCCCCGGCTTCGTCGATATCCACACGCATTACGATGGCCACGTCCATTGGGAGAGCAATATCCGGCCCTCGGCCAACCACGGCGTGACCACGGTCGTCACCGGCAATTGCGGCGTCGGCTTTGCGCCGTGCAAGCCGGAGAATCGCGCGGCGCTGCTGACCCTGATGGAAGGGATCGAGGACATTCCCGAGCCGGTGATGAGCGAGGGCCTGCCGTGGAACTGGGAGAGCTTTCCCCAATTCCTCGACGCGGTCGAGGCGCGGCAACTCGATATCGATGTCGCCATGCAACTTCCGCACGCGCCCTTGCGGATCCATGTCATGGGCGACCGCGCGGTGCGGCATGAGCGGGCCAACGCGCGGGACATCGCCGAAATGGCGGCCCTCGCCAGGGAAGCGGTCGAGGCCGGGGCGCTGGGCTTCACCACTTCGCGCACGATCAACCACAAAGGCAGCGACGGCGTGCTGACACCCGCCTACAGCGCCGCGGAGGACGAACTGACCGGGATCGCCATGGGCCTTACCGCGGCGGACAATGGCGCGGGCAGGGGCGTGCTGCAGCTGATCACCGATTTCGAGGATCACGATCCCGAATTCGACATGTTCGAACGGATCGCCAGGGCTTCGGGCCGGCCATTGTCGATCTCGGTGATCCAGCGCGCCAGCGATCCGGAAACTTACGCCGCGACGCTCGACCGCATCGCCCAGGCCAACGCCAGGGGCATCGAAATCCGCGGTCAGTGCGCCAACCGGCCGACCGGCGGGCTGTTCGGCCTGCCGCTGCGGCGCAATGCCTTCATGTTCTGCCCGAGCTACAAGGCGATCGCGCACTTGCCGCTGGCCGAGCGCGTCGCGGCGATGCGCGATCCGGAGCTGCGCGCGCAAATCTGCGGCGAGTTCCCGGTGGTCGACGATCATCCCTATTCGCAGGCCGTGGTCATGCTCGACAAGACTTTCGAGCTGACCGCGGACGAGCCCGATTACGAACCGGTGCTGGAAAACTCCATCGCCGCGATTGCGGCGCGGCGCGGCGTGCCGGTGGCCGAATACATGTACGACCGGCTGATCTCGGACCAGGGCAGGGCGCTATTCTTCTTCCCGGCCAGTTCCTATTCCGGCTTTTCGATCGAGGCGATCGCCCGGATGATGGACCACCCCAACTGCGTCCATGGCCTCGGCGATGGCGGCGCGCACCTCAACCAGATCTGCGACGCTAGCCAGCAGACCTACATGCTCACCCGCTGGGCGCGCGGGCGGCACGGGCGGCAGCTGCCGCTGGAACGCGTGGTGCGGATGATGACACAGGACACGGCGGCGGCGGTCGGCTTCCACGATCGCGGGCTGCTGAAGCCCGGCTACAAGGCCGACGTCAATGTCATCGATTACGACAGGCTGACACTGCACCGGCCCGAAGTGGTCTACGATCTGCCGACCGGCGGCGGCCGGCTGTTCCAGCGCGCGACCGGTTATGCCGCGACGGTGGTCAGCGGCGAAGTGACGCAGCGCGATGGCGAGCCGACCGGGCGGCTTCCGGGCAGGCTGGTGCGCGGGCAGCAAGCGGCGCCGGTCTAATTCCCCTCCCGGTTGCGGGAGGGGCTAGGGGAGGTCCTGTTATCGGACCTTGCCTGACATGCCCTCCCCCGACCCCTTCCGCAAGCGGGAGGGGAGCAGGCTACGCCACCTTCCTCACATTCACCGGCAGCGACGACATCAATGGCATGGCGTTGATCGGCTGAACGTCCTTGTCCGCCGCTATGAGCAAGTTCGTATTCGCCCCCGGCGCGTCGTCGCCCGGCAGCCCGCCCCAGCAGTGCGAGATCGAGACAACGCCCTTGCGCAAGTCCTTGTCCGCCTGGGCGACCGCGACGATCCGGCCGTGCGCCGAGACGATCTCCACCTCGTCCCCCGACGACACGCCCAGGTTCTCAAGCTCGCCGGGGTTCAAGTAGGCGGGATTGCCAGGGTCTTGCTTCAGCGTCGCTTTCAAATTGTTGCCGAGCGTATTCATCACCCGGTTCATCCGCCGCGAAATCATCAGGTGCGAGAAGCCCTCGGCTGGTCGTGAATCGCGAGCCCACTGCGAAGCAAGGAAATCGCCGAGTTCCGCCGCGACATCCCCGGGCATCACATCGAACCGCCCGGTGGCTTCGGGCCGGGCGGGCAGCACTTCGAGCGAGGGATGATCGTAGATCTTGCCCGAAGGGTTTGCCGCCAGGTCAGCTTTTAGCGCGTCGTAGCTGATCCGCCCGGTCGCGCAGCGCATGCGCAGCATGTCTTCGGTTGTGGGCGGACGGTTGACGGTGAAATCGAGCTCCTGGCCGGAGAACTGCATGGTCAGGCCCAGCCGCTTGCCGAGGCCCCAATAGGGATACCAGTCCGCCACAAGCTCCGATCCCTCGGGCACGTCGATTACCGGCGGGGCATAGCGCGACCAGGTGGTGGTGCCGATGTTGAAGTTGGGATCGCTGATCGGCAAATCGTGCCGCTCATACATCATCATCGGCGGCAGCACATAGTGCGAGAGCTGCGCGGTATTGGTCATGTAGGGATCGACCGTCACCAGCAGGTCGAGATCGCGGAACGCCTCGACCGCCTTCTTCTGGTCGGGCAGGCACGCTGCCGGGTTCGAGCCGTTGACGATCAGCGCCCTGATCTGGCCCTCACCGGGCGTGAGGATTTCCTCGGCCAAGGTGCTCGCCATACGATCGAAGCCGAGCATCCCCGCGCCGCGGATGCGGCTCGGCGGCGCCTTGGCGTAATTGCGCTGCGGCGGAATCACTTCGGCGTGGACCGGGTAGGCGGTGTTGATCATGTCGGCGACGATCTTCTGCCCGGCCCGGCGATAGCGTCCGCAGACGATGTTCAGGGTATCGACCATGTGCTGCATGGTGTTGCTGAAAGCCGCCATCGACGGCCCGGTCGCGGCGAAAGCGCCGCCGCTCTTGCTGTCATGCGCGAACAGCTTGGCCGCCGCCCTGATCTGGCCAGGTTCGAGCCCGGCGGCCTTCTCGGCGAATTCGGGGGTGAACGGCTCAAGCGCGCGGCGCAGATCGGCGATTCGCTCCGCCCCGACATATTGCGCGCAGAACGCCGTGTCCTCCCAGCCCTCGTCGAGCACCATGCGCACCATGGCCGCGGCGATCGCCGTGTCGCGCCCGGGCATCGGCTGGAGGAACAGGTCGGCCTCGCGCGCGGTTTCGGTGTGGCGCGGATCAATGACGATCAGCTTGAGCCCGCGCGCCTTGGCTTTCTTGAGCGTGCGCAAGGGATCGGGGCCCATGACCGGCATGGTCGAATGCGACAGCACCGGATTGCAGCCGAAGAACAGGATAACCTCGCTCTGCGTCAGATCCTGCTGCCCCGCCATCCAGCCGCCCTGCCGCTCGAACGAGACCAGCTTGGCCGACTGGTCGATGGTGTTGACCGAATAGAACTGGTCCGAACCCAGGGCGTGCATGAAATCGAGCTGGATCATGTGGGTGGTGACATTGACCCCGGCCGTGCCCTTGAACGCGGCCACCGCGCGCGGTCCGCCTTTCGCGACGATCTCTTTCAGCTTGTCGCCGATCTCGTCGAGCGCCTGTTCGATGCCGATCTCGGCGAAGGTGCCGTCAGGCTGGCGCTTGAGCGGACGCAGCAGCCGCTGCGGTCCGTGGTGGTATTCCTCGGCCTGGAGCCCCTTGAAGCAGAGATAGCCTTGGCTGACCGGGTTGTCCTTGTCGCCCTTGACGCTGACAATCGCCTGGGTTGCGGTATCGATGGTCAGCACGACGCCGCAATTGGCGGCGCAGATGCGGCAATAGGAAACGGCGGTTTTGGTTGCCATGGCTCTCTCCTCGGTCGGCCACCTATTCGATGGCTTCGGTCTATTCGGCTAACACAATGGCGCCAAGGCCCTGTCACGCAGCGCAGGTTGCACCCTGGCGCCTAACTCGAAAAGCGAAAAATGCCGCAAATGCCGCAAATGCCGACGCACCGCGCCGCGCATTGGCCCCATTGCGGCTTTGCGCGAGGCCGGTTCCGTCGTAAGTCAGGGTAATAGCCAGCCCGAACGGAAGCCAATCGCTGGGGGTATCGAACCGTGAACGCCTTCAAGTCCTTAGCCGCCATTTTCGCGATGCTCTGCGCGGCTTCACCCTTGTCCGCCGGCGATCCGCCGCCCGCTCCGCGCAACCCGGCCATGGCCGGGAAGGACGGATTCGGCGCGCTCCAGCTTGCCACGATCAACCCGCCGCTATTCATGACGCTCTGGCGGCAGAACAGCGGCGACGTTTCGCTGCCCGTCAACAGCGCAACCGTGCGCAATCAGCCGATCACCACCTATATCCTGTTCAAGGGCTGTACCCGGGCGGAGGACGGCAATTGCTATGTGACCGCCGAATTCTCGATCTACGATCCCACCGGCAAGCTCTATGGCTACCACAAGGGCATCCCGCTCTGGAAAAGCACCAAGCCCCCCGGCCGCGCCTATTCGCTGGGTGACGAGACGCTTGGCTTGAAAGTCGAGAACGGCGAAAAGCTCGGAACCTATACAATCAGGGTGCGCACGACCGACGAAGTCGCGCGCATCACGGTCGAAACCGAACAGCTGATCGCGGTGACCGAGGCCACAAACGCGGCGCAAGGAGGAACGCGATGAACGAGATGGCGAAAGTCGGAGCTGCTCACGACGCGGCGCTGGAGAAGCAGGCGTTCGCATGGATGGCGGACCCGTTCGAGGCCTTTGGCATGTCGGTGACGGCGATGCATTCGGTGCCGCGCGAGGAGGCGGAGGCGGTGCAACTCGCCGGGCTCAACCTGAGGCTCGCCCAGCGGCGCGAGCAGATCCCGGTGCTGGCGAAGTTCGTCGAGGCGCAGGGGATCGGCGAAGTGGCCACGCTCGACGATGGCGCGCGGGTGCTGTTCAACCACGATGTCTACAAGAGCTATCCGGTCTCGCTGCTGGCAAAGGGCCAGTTCGACCGGCTGACCAGGTGGCTCGACCGGCTGACGCCCTACGATCTCTCCGCGCTGGACGTCTCGGCCTGCAAATCGATCGATGACTGGCTGGTGCTGCTGCGCGAGCAGAGCCCGCTCGATGTCGCGACCAGTTCGGGCACCAGCGGCACCATGTCGTTCTTCCCGCGCTCGAAGGCGGATTACTGGATCGCCGCGAAGTGCATCAAGGTGCAGTTGCTGCAGCAGTTCGGCGAGCCGATCGACTGGGAGGCGTTCGACAGCCCGCGCCATGCGCTGACCCCGTTCTACAACGACGGCCACTCCACCGTCGCGCGCATTCCGGTCTATTTCAAGGAACTGTTCTGCAAGGGCGACGACGCCTTGCTGCATACCGCGCTGCCGTTCAAGGCCAGCGCCGACCTGATGTGGCTCGCCGCCCGGGTCCGCGCGGCGCAGGCCAAGGGCGACGGCTCGAAGGTCGATGTGCCCGAGAGCCTGCTGGCGCGAAAAGGCGAGTGGGAAAAACTCAGCGCCGAGATTCCGGCGATGCAGGCGGACTTCATCCGCAAATCGATCCCCGAACTGGCCGGAGAGCGGGTGCTGGCGCTGGGCATCACCGCGATGTTCTGGGAAATCGCCCGCGACGGCCTGGCCGCCGGGGCAAAGGCGGAGTTCGCCCCAGGTTCGGCGGTAATGGGCGGCGGCGGCGCCAAGGGCCTGGTGCTGCCGGATGATTTCGAGCAGACCATATGCTCGTTTTTCGGGGTCGATCGGCTCAACGACGGCTACGGCATGACCGAGCAGAACGGCTTCATGGTCTCTTGCGAGGCCGGCCGCTTCCACATTCCGCCCTGGGCGACGCTGTTCCTGCTCGATCCGGAGACCGGCGCGGTGCTGCCGCGCCAGGGCGTCCAGGCCGGGCGCGCCGCGTTCTTCGACATGACCCATGACGGTTCCTGGGGCGGGATCGTTTCGGGCGACCGGGTCGAGGCGAGCTACGAGCCCTGCGCCTGCGGCCGCTCGACCGTGCATCTGCATAACAAGATCCAGCGCTTCAGCGAGTTGCAGGGCGGTGACGACAAGATTACCTGCGCGGCGACTCCCGCCGCCCAGGCCGACGCATTGGATTTCCTCACCAGCCTATGATCCGCCCCGCCATCCGTTGTCTCGCCGTCCTGCTCCTGCTTGTCCCGCTGCCGGCGGCGGCGCGGGTCATGCTCTCGTTTCACAGTTTCAACGGCTCGATCATGGGCGGTCGTTACCCGCACACCTTCATCGTGCTGGAGGGCACGCTGGATTCGACCGGCAAGGTGGTGAGCGAGAACTACGGGTACACCGCCACCGTTGTCGGCCCGGTGATGGTCGGCCGCAGCGTGCCGGGCATGATCATGGTCGAAAAGCCGAAATACGTCCAAACCACCAATCGCCACTTCAGCGTGCCGCTTACCGACGCGCAGTATTACGCGGTGATCACGGAGGTGCGCGCCTGGTATGACGACCCGGCGAATCCCTACAATCTCGAACGGCGCAACTGCATCCATTTCGTCGGCCGCATCGCCGAGCTGGTCGGGCTCAGGGTGCAGATACCGCACGATCTGCTGCGCCGGCCCAAGGCCTGGCTCAATCTGGTGACAAGGATCAACCCGCAGCTTGGCGCGCGGGAGATCGATTAGCTGGCCAACCTCAGGCCGGATGCCTTCTCGGCCACCACCTTGGGCTGATCCGGCCAGATGCCGCGGGTGTCGTAGACCAGCTTGTCCGCGCGCTCGGCCAGCGGGACGACGCGGAACAGGTCATGATCCACAAGGACAATGAGGATCCCGCACTCCTCGAGCGCCGTATCGATATCGATCAGCGTGGCGCCGGTATCGGTGAATTCGATCGGCAGCGCGCTGGCATAGGGCTCGACCACCTCGATGCGGCTGCCGAACTTGCGCGCCAGGGTGGCGGCGACCAGGCGTGCCGGACTCTCGCGGAAGTCGTCGATATTCGCCTTGAAGGCAAGGCCGAGGCAGGCGACGCGCTGGCCCGGATTGGCCTCGACCAGCGCGGTCGCCTTGGCGATGACGTGGTGGATCTTGCCGTCGTTTACCCCGCGCGCGGTGCGGATCAGCGGGGTTTCCTCCGGCGCGCCGTGGACGATGAACCAGGGGTCGACCGCGATGCAGTGGCCGCCGACGCCCGGCCCGGGCGAGAGGATGTTGACCCGGGGGTGGCGGTTGGCCAGCCGGATCACTTCCCAGACGTCGAGCCCCATCTTGTCCGACACGATCGACAGTTCGTTGGCGAAAGCGATGTTGACGTCGCGGTAGGCGTTTTCGACCAGCTTGGTCATCTCCGCCGAGCGCGAATCGGTGACGATGCACATGCCGCGCACGAACAGCTTGTAGAAGGCGAGCGCTTTCCTCGCGCAGCGCGGGGTGATGCCGCCGATCGAGCGGTCGTTCTCGATCAACTCCTTGAGGATATGGCCAGGCAGCACCCGTTCCGGGCAATAGGCGATGGAAATATCGGGCGTCTCGCGGGTAACTCCAGGGCATTTCAGATCGGGGCGCAACTCAGCGATCATGTCGCGCAGCGCTTCGGTGGTGCCGACCGGCGAAGTCGATTCCAGAATCACGATGTCGCCCGCCTTGAGCGCCGGCGCGATCGCCTTGCCGGCGGCGAGGACATAGGAAATGTCAGGCGCGTGGTTCTTGTCGAACGGCGTCGGCACGGCGACGACGAAGACATCGGCCGGGGCGACTTCGGTTGAGGCGGACAGCATTCCCCGCGCGACCACGCCCTGCACCAGCGCGTCGAGATCGACTTCCTCGATGTGGATTTCGCCGCGGTTGATCGTCTCGACCACCTTTTGCGAGACATCGACGCCGAGCACCTTGCAGCCCGAACGGGCGATCACGGCGGCCGTGGGAAGTCCGATGTAACCCAGCCCGACAACGCAAACGTCAGGCTTTTGCTCCGATTTCATGACCCAGCAGCTCCACGATACGGCGGGCGCTGTCACCGTCCCCGAAGGGATTGTGCGCGCGGGCCATCTTTTCGTAGGCCGCCTTATCGTCGAGCAGGGTAAACAATTCGGTAACGATACGGTCTGAATCGGTGCCGACCAGCCTGGCGGTGCCGGCCGTAACCCCTTCCGGGCGCTCGGTAGTTTCGCGCATCACCAGCACCGGCTTGCCGAGCGCCGGGGCTTCTTCCTGCACTCCGCCGCTGTCGGTCAGCATGATCTCGGCGAGGCTCAGCAAATGGGCGAAATGCGGATAGTCGAGCGGCTCGATCAGCGCCACATTGGCGAGGCCCGACAGCGCCGGCTCCATCGCCTTGCGCACGTTGGGATTGAGGTGGACCGGAAATATCACCGCGACGTCGGGCCGCGCGGCGATCTGGCGGATGGCTTCGGCGATCTGCTCCATTCCGCCGCCGAAATTCTCGCGGCGGTGGCTGGTGACTCCGATAATGCGCTTGCCCGTGAAGCGCTGCTCCAGCCCGGCCAGTCCGGAGGCGAGCGACGGATTGGCGGCGATTTTCGCGGTGACCCAGTGCAGCGCGTCGATCACCGTGTTGCCGGTGACATGGACCCGGGCGGGATCGACGTTCTCGGCGATCAGCGAGGCCGCCGAAACCTCGGTGGGCGCGAAGTGCAGGCTGGCCATCGTCCCGATGATCTTGCGGTTAATCTCTTCGGGCCAGGGGTGATAGATATTGCCCGAGCGCAGCCCCGCCTCGACATGATCGACCGGCAGCTTGCGGTAATAGGCGGCGAGCGCGCCGCACATGGCGGTGGCGGTATCGCCCTGGACCATGACGCGGACAGGCCGCGCTTCGTCCATCACCTTGCCCAGCCCGGTGAGCAGCCGCGCGGTCAGCGCGTCGAGGCTCTGGTCGGGCTCCATGACGTCGAGATCGTAGTCGGGCGCGATCCCGGCGATCTCGAGCACCTGATCGAGCATGCCGCGATGCTGCGCGGAGACGCAAACCTTGCAGTCGAACCGCGCATCGGCCTTGAGCGCGGCGACCACGGGGAACAGCTTGATCGCCTCGGGCCGGGTGCCGAAGACGACTAGGATGGTGGCGGGGGTAGTCATGGAAAGGCGCTTAGCACCAGATGGTTAACCATAGCTAATGGCGGAGGAATTACGCCGGGATGCCTGCGCGCTAACCAAATGGGCTAAAAATCTTGACAGTAGTATCTGTTCGCTATATGTTCTGTATTTTGCTATGGAGCGAATCATGCAAGATCGGGCACGCAACCGGGAAATCGTCGAACTGGCCGCGTTCAGCCACTACCTGCGTACCGGCGAGCGCTTCGACCTCGATGCGCTGGTCGAGTTGTACGAGCGGAAGTTCAATCCCTATCACGCCGCGGATGGGAAGTTCTCTTCCGCACCCGGGGTGACTCAGAGTTGGGGCGAAGGCAGTGCTCGATTTGCCGAGCAGTCCGGTCGGCGTGACACGCCTGTGAGTCCAGCATCCGCCCAAACTGTTCCTCCTGGAGGTCGCATTGCCGCGGAAGCGGGTTTGCGAGCCGCCAAGATCGCCAGGGACGCGATGAAGCAAGCTCGAAGCCGTGTCTTGGCATCGCATCCCCCGGTCAGAGCCCTGCTTCACCAGATTGCAAGGGGCGAGGGTGTGGACGATGACGTCGCCAGAACCCGTGGCTATGCTTCAAGCTACGATGTGCCATTCAATTATGGCCGATACGCGCAGCAGAGCAAACCACTGACTCGAATGACGCTGGGAGAAATCGATGAACTGCAAACTCGCATTCTCGCCCATCCGGAAAACAGACATCGCGCCTCACCGGTCGGCAAATATCAGATCGTTCAAAGGACACTGCGGGATCTCAAAGCGACACTGGGGTTGAGAGACAACGTGATTTTCGATCGAAGTTTGCAGGACATGCTTGCTGCCAAACGTCTGGAACAACGCGGCATTCAAGACTACGTTGATGGCAATATTTCGGAAGTTGAGTTCCAACGAAGGATGGCAAAAGAATGGGCATCCATCGCAGACCCGGCAACCGGCAGTGTGGCACGCGGACAGCATCTAGGTACAACTTCGGCGCAGTTATTGCCTTTGATAAGGGCATTGCGCAAGAAATAGCCGAGGAGCCTGATCGATGCCATATTTCCTCAGACTAGCTTGCGCTTTCGCGCTGTCACTCAATATTCCCATTCAAGCCGAGGCGCGCGCAGGAAGCTGGTTCAAATCGCTTGCAGAAAAGCCATACGCCCGAGTTCGGGCTAGGTTAATATCTGCTGGATTCACGCCAGTCATATTTTCTCATCCGTCCAATGCCAACGAATGTTCGGGAAGGCAATGGTGCGATATTTACCGAGAGACGGAATATTGTTCAGGCACTGGCATAGCATATTGTCAGTTCGTATTCTTCCATAAAAAATCTAGAAGGTACGTAGCAGTGGTTACCTATGGGGAAGACATTTTGACTACTGAGTTTTTACGCTACCTGACGCGACGCGAATTGCAGTATTGGAGCCCGCATGTACCTTAACATGCTTCGGGGACTCAGCTGCCGGGGCACAAAGGCAGCGACGAGGACACAATTATAATGATCAGTTCCAGTCAGCCCGTAGCGCCCCGGAACGGGCGCGATAGCAATCAATTAATTTGTCTCGCCCGCGAGTCGCTCCCCACAGTGCCATTGCCACAGCAGGCGGAGCGATGATTAATGTCCATAACCCTGGCATTGGCCGCAGCCGCGATTCAACCCAGCATCGTCGATCAGCGCGACCCGATCAACGGCGAGCGGCTGGTTGCCGTCTATATCGGCTCGGGCAAGACCTATCTCGGGGCTGGCTGCGCCAATGCGGCGGATCGGTCGTCGATGATTGTCATCGCCAAATTCCCAAGGTTCATCGGCCGTGAGACGCCGGGTCTGTTCGGAGCGGGCGGAACGCCGATGCAATACCGCCTCGACCAGCAGCCGCACCGAAGCGAAAACTGGTCCTCGCAGCGCTATATCGTCAAGCAGCGCGGCGCCTCCGCCATGCGGTTCATTCTGGCCATGAAAGGCAGCCGCCAGGTCTATTTGCGGGCGCAAAGAGCGGATGGCGGCATTGTCCAGATCGCATTCAACTATCATGACCCGGCGCGGATAATCGACGAAGTTCTCGCCCGGTGCGGATTCAACCCGGATGGATCGCGCGCCGCCGCCCCGCGACGCTAAACCTGAGCACGCGGCATTTGCTGGCTGGCGCAGTGAAACCCCCCGCCGCCCGCCAGCACCGCGCAGGCCGGCAGGCCGATGGTGTCGCGATCGGGGAACAGCGCGGCCAGGGCGGCGACGGCTTCATCGTCGCCCGGCGCACCGAAAGTCGGCACGACAACGAGATGGGTGGTCACGGCGAAATTCATGTAGCTCGCCGGTTCGACCCGCCCGTCGCGCACAATCCGGCCCGCCGATGGCACGTCCGCCAGGGCAAGGCCGAAGGCGCGCGCGCGGGCGCGGGCGTCGGCGTAGATCGCGCCATTGGGATCGCCGCTCCCCGCCGATACCGGCAGCGCGAGCCGCCCCGGCGCGACGAAGCGGGCGAGATTGTCGACATGGCCGTCGGTATGGTCGTTGATCAGGCCCTCGCCGAGCCACAGCACCCGCTCGAAGCCGAGATCGCCGCATAGCCGCGCCTCGATTGTCCGGGCGCGACAGCGCCGGATTGCGGTTGGGATGGAGCAGGCATTGCTCGGTGGTGACAACCAGCCCGGCGCCGTCGCCGTCGATCGCGCCGCCTTCGAGAATCCAGTCCGAGCGCGATCGCCTCCAGCCCGGCCGATCGCGCCAGTTCCGCGCCGATCGATTCGTCGCCGGGCATGACGTACTTGCCGCCCCAGCCATTGAAGCCGAACCGGCGGGCCGCGCGCTTGCCGCCTGCATCGACCAGCACCAGCGGCCCGGTGTCGCGCAGCCAGACGTCGCCATAGACCCGCCGCTCGAGCGTGACCCGGCTGCTCGCCAAGCTTGCGCGCCGCCGCCTCGTTGGCCGCGTCGCGGACGATCAGCCGCACTTCCTGCCCGCTATCGGCGACGGCGCTGGCGAAAGCGGCGATCTCGGCCTGCGCCGCCGCGAGCGTGCCGGGCCATTCCGATTCGTCGTGCGGAAAGCCGATCCACAGCCAGTCCTGCGGATGCCATTCGGGGGGGAGGCGATAGCTCACTTCATGGCCGCAAGGCTCTCGTCCCGCGCCTTGCGGAATTCGTCGCCCGGCAGCCAGTTGGGCCAGGCCTTGCTGTCGGCGAGCGCGCGGCCCAGCCGGTAGAATACGCGCAAGTCCGCGAGCGCTCCAGACCAGTCCCAGGCCGGATCGTATTCGTCATCGGGTCCGTGATAGCGCTTGTCGGTATAGTCCTTCTCGCCAGGCGGCGCCGGCCTCGCGGCCGCCCGAGACAAGGTCCTCGCCGCTGTCGATATAGAACATCGGCACCCCGCGCTTGGCCAGGCTGAAATGATCGGAGCGGTAGTAATAGCCCTTCTCCGGCGTGGGATCGGGCGAGGCATGGCGCCCCTCGGCGGCGAGCACGGGGCCAAGCATGGCGTCGAGCTCGGACTTGCCGCCGCCGACCACGGTAACGTCCCTGGCCGGCCCGGCCAGCGCCAGCGCATCCATGTTGACCCCGCCCACGGTCCTGGCCAGCGGGAACACCGGATTGGCGCCATAGTATTCGGAGCCCAGCAGCCCCGATTCCTCCGCCGTCACCGCGAGGAACACCAGGCTGCGCGCCGGCCTGCCCGGCCTTGCCATGCGCTTCGGCCAGCGCGGCGAGCGCGGCGGCGCCGGTGGCATTATCGATCGCGCCGTTGCAGATGTCGTCGCCCGAGGCATCAGCCTTGCAGCGGCCGAGATGGTCCCAATGGGCGGAATAGAGCACATATTCGTCCGGGCGCTGCGCCCCGCGCAGCAGGCCGACGACGTTCTTCGAGGCGAAGCGGCGGATGGTGTTGTCGAACGCGAGATTGGCCTTGAGGCCGAGCGGCACGGCGCGGAAGCCTTTCTGCTTCGCGGCGGCGGACAGCGCGGTGAGGTCCTGCCCGGCTGCGGCCAGTATCTTGCGCGCGACGTCCTGCTGCACCCAGCCGTTGACCAGCGTCTGGCTGGCCCCGTCGTCGGCGGTCCGGGCATAGGCCTGCGGCCCGGTCCACGAACTCTCGACCACGTTCCAGCCATAGGCGGCGGGGAAGGTGTCGTGCACGATCAGCGCGGCGGCGGCGCCCTGGCGGGCGGCTTCCTCGAACTTGTAGGTCCAGCGCCCGTAATAGGTCATGGCGCGGCCGTTGAACGGGCCGGTCAACTCCTTGCTGTCGTAATCGGGATCGTTGACCAGGATGACCGCGGTCTTGCCGCGCATGTCGAGCCCGGCATAGTCGTTCCAGCCCTTCTCCGGCGCGTTGATGCCATAGCCGACGAAAACCAGCTCGCTGTCGTTCAGCTCGATCCGCGGCGTCACCCGATAGGTCGCGCCGACCCATTCGCTGCCATAGGTGAAGGCAAGCGGCGCGGTCGCCCCGGTGACCGCCAGCTTCGAGTGATTGGCCCCGGTCACCTCGACCAGCGGCACATCCTGAAACCAGCTGCCCCGGTTGCCCGGCTCGAGCCCGGCGGCGCGGAAGCGTTCGACCAGGTAGGCCAGCGTCTTCTCCTCGCCGGGCGTCCCCGGGGCGCGGCCTTCGAAGCTATCCTGCGACAGCACCCGCGTGACTTCGCGCAGGGTCTCGAGCGGTATGTCGATTGCCATGGGCGCGGGCGTCGTGGCGCAGCCGGCAAGCGCCAGCGCGGCGGCAAGGATTAGGCGTTTCATCGATTGGCGTCCCGGAACATGTTGGTGGAGACTAGGTGCCAGAGCGGCCGATATGAAACAAGGCGGCTTGCTCTCTGCCCGGCGCAAGGGCAGTCACATCGCCATGACGGCTGACTGGACAGGAGCGATCGAGCGGGCACGGGCCCATGCCCCGTTTCTCTCCCGGGCGATCGATCGCCTGCCGGATCTGACCGCCTTGCTTGCCGCCGGCCACGGCGAGGCCGCGCTCGATTGGGCGCGCCGGGCGGGCCAGGGCGAGGAGGATGTCGGCGTTGCCCTCAGGCGCGAGCGGCTGGCGCTGGCGCTGGCGCTGGCGATCGGCGACCTCGCGGGCGCTTTCCCGCTCGCCAGGGTGACCGGCGAACTCAGCCAGTTTGCCGACCGGGCGCTCGATGCGGCGATCGCCGACGGCATCCGCGCCCGCGTACCCGATGCCGAGCCCGCCGGTTTCATCGCCCTAGCGCTCGGCAAGCACGGCGCGAACGAGCTCAACTACAGCTCCGACATCGATCCGATCCTGCTCTACGATCCGGATAGCCTGCCCCGCCGCGAGCGCGACGAGCCCGGCGAAGCGGCGCAGCGCGTCGCTCGGAAAGTGGTCGAAATGCTCTCGCAAGTGACCGGCGAAGGCTATGTCTTCCGTGTCGATCTGCGGCTGCGCCCGGCGTCCGAAGTCAGTCCGCTGGCGATTTCGCTCGGCGCGGCGCTGTCGCATTACGAATCGGAAGCACTCGCCTGGGAACGCGCCGCCTTCATCCGCGCCAGGGCCTGCGCCGGCGACGTGGCGGCCGGCGAGGCATTCCTCGCCGCGATTCGCTCCTTCGTCTGGCGCAAGAGCCTCGACTTCGGGGCGATCTCCGAGATCGGCCGGCTGACATCGGAAATCCGCACCAGCCATAACGGCGCCGAGCGACCGGGCCCCGGCTTCGACCTCAAGCGCGGACGCGGCGGCATCCGCGAGGTCGAATTCTTCGCCCAGACCCACCAGCTGATCCACGGCGGCCGTAATCCAGCGCTGCGCCTGCGCGGCACCCGCGCCAGCCTCGATGCCCTGGCCGAGGCCGGGCTGATCGCCGGAGAAGACGCACGCATGCTGGGCGAAAGCTACGAGACGCTGCGCCGGATCGAACACCGGCTGCAAATGGTCGCCGACCAGCAGACCCACAGCCTGCCCGAGGATCCGGCCGCGCTCGACGCCGTGGCGCGGCTCGACGGGCTGGCGAACGGCAAGGCGCTGATCGACCTGCTCTCCGAAACGACCGAAGCGGTAGGCGACCGTTACGACCGGCTGATCTCCGAGAGTGGCGGACAGGCCGCACCGGCGCAATTGCCCGCCGGCGGCGCGGCGCTCGGCAAGGAGCTGGCCCGGCTGGGCTTCTCCGACGCCAAGGGCCTCGCCGAGCGGATGCAAGGCTGGACCTCGGGCAAATTGCGCAGCCTGCGCAGCGATGCCGCGCTCACCGCCTTCCAGGCGATCCGCCCGCAATTGCTGGCGGCCTTCGGCGCCGCACCCGAGCCCGACCGGGCGATCCTGCGCTGGGAGCAGCTGCTCACCAACCTGCCCAGCGCGGTCAATCTGTTCCGGCTGCTCGAAGCCCGGCCCGCCCTGCTCGAACTGCTCGCGCGCATCCTCTCGCTGGCCCCGCCGCTCGCCGAGGAGCTGACCCGCCGCGCCGGGCTGCTCGACGCGCTGATCGATGCCAGCGCGTTCGACCTGCCGGGCGATGTCGCGGCGCTGGCCTTGCGGTTCGGCTCGGGCGAAGCGGACGACGATTATGAAGCCGCGCTCGACCGGGTCCGGCGGCTGGTGGGCGAACTGCGCTTTGCCCTGGGCGTGCAACTGATCGAGGCGGCGCGGGATCCGCTCGAGATATCGGCGGCCCTGGCGCGGGTCGCCGAAGCGGCGATTGCCGTCCTGACCCAGGCCACCGTGGCCGAATTCGAGCGCGCGCATGGCAGGATCGCCGGCTCGGAGCTGGTGATCGCCGGCCTCGGCAGGATGGGCGGCGGGGCGCTGACCCATGCTTCCGATCTCGACCTGATCTACCTGTTCACCGGCGAACGCGGGGCGGAATCGGACGGGCGGCGTCCCTTGGGCGCGACGCTCTATTTCAACCGGCTTGCCCAGCGAATCGGCGCGGCGCTCAGCGTGCCCACCGCCGAAGGGGCGCTCTACGAAGTCGATACGCGGCTGCGTCCGTCCGGCGAACAGGGGCCGCTGGCGGTGAGCTTCGACGCCTTCCAGCGCTATCAGCACGAAGAGGCCTGGACCTGGGAACACATGGCGCTGACCCGGCTGCGCCCGCTCCACGGCTCGGACGGGGCGCGCGGCGAACTCGCGGAGATGGTCGCGAAGGTGCTTGGCGCCCCGCGCGATCCGGAAAAGCTGCGTGCCGACGTTCTTGAAATGCGCGCCGACATGGCCCGCCACAAGCAGCCCAAGGGCCCGCTCGACGTAAAGCTCGCTCGCGGCGGCCTGGTCGATCTCGAATTCCTGACGCATTTCCTGCAGCTGCGCGATGGCGCAGGGCAGACGCCCGATCTCGGCGCGGCGGTGCGCGCGCTGTGCCAGGCCGGCTTGCTCCCGCCAGGGCTCGCCGGCGCCCATGACGTGCTGGCGCGTGCGCTGGTCGCGATCCGGCTGCTCGCGCCCGATGCCGAAATGCCGCCGCCCGCCGCGCGCGAGGCGCTTGCCAAGGCCTGCCGATCGGGCGATTGGGACAGCCTGCTCGCCAGTCTTGGCGCCGCCCGCAAGGCGGTCGCCGCGGCCTGGAGGGACATATTCGGCGAAATCTTGGAGACAAGCCCATGAGCAAGACCCCCGGTATCGGCGATCCACTGCCCGACGTGGCCATGGAAAAGCCCGGCGGCGGTACCGTCAAACCGTCCGATTTCATTGGCCGGAAACTGGTGCTGTTTTTCTATCCAAAGGACGACACCCCCGGCTGCACGGTGGAGAACAAGGACTTCTCCGCGCTGGCCGGAGAGTTCGCCAATGCGGGCGTCGAACTGCTCGGCATCAGCAAGGATTCGCCGCAGCGGCACGCCAAATTCATCGAAAAATACGGCCTCGCCGCCCCGCTCGCCAGCGACGCGGCCGAGGGCGGGCTGTCGGACGCGCTCGGCATATGGACCGAAAAGCAGAACTACGGCCGCACCTACATGGGCATGGTCCGCACCACATATCTGGCCGGCGCCGACGGCAAGATCGCCCGCGTGTGGAACAAGGTCAAGGTCAAGGGCCACGCCGAGGAAGTGCTGGCGGCGGCCAAAGCGCTTTGACGGCAACCAGCGTTGGCCTGGCGATCCGCGCGGCGCTTCTGACTTCCGATCCGCACGCCAAGGCCATGGCGGCGCGCAAGGTGGCGCGCGACTGGCGGCTGGGGCGGCTCGCTTTTCGCTTCGACGCGCAAATGCCGGAACGACCCGCACGCCCGGAACGGCCGGTCTTGCTGCCACCCAATCGCATGCCCAAGCGCGGGCGCGGGCAATCCGAACGCGGCCGAATCGCGCTGTGGCACGCGCTCGCCCACATCGAATTCTCCGCGATCGACCTCGCGCTCGACGCCGCCGGGCGATTCGGCGCGGACCGGGGCGAGGCGTTCGTGACCGACTGGCTGTCGGTCGCGGCCGACGAAGCGATGCATTTCGTGCTGCTGTCCCGGCGTCTGCGCGCCCTGGGCAGTTGCTATGGCGCCTTGCCCGCCCACGACGGACTGTGGGACGCCGCTTTCGAGACCCGCCATGACGCCGCGGCGCGGCTGGCGATCGTACCCATGGTGCTCGAGGCGCGCGGCCTCGACGTCACGCCGCCAGCGATCGAACGGCTTGCCGAAGCGGGTGATACGGCTGGCGCGCGCATCCTGAAACGAATCCTTGACGATGAAATCCGGCATGTCGGTGTTGGCGCAAGGCACTTTTTCACGCTTTGCCGCGAACGCGGACAGGAGCCCGAATCGCTGTGGAAAAGCTTGGTTAACCGCCATTTTCGCGGGCCTCTGAAGCCGCCATTCAACGACTCAGCGCGTACCGCTGCCGGTTTGTCGCGCAGAATGTACGCAGGTATTGCCTGATTAACTTTTGCCCGACACAGCTCCCTGCAACGAGACGGCGGGGGGTCCGACCATCTCCAATAATTGCCCTCGATACCGTGTGGTATCGCAGACACTTACGGGTCGCACGGCCTGCCTGGCCTTTCAGGCGGACTGGAAAAGACAAGGTAATCTTAGTGATTGGATTTAACGTTTTTGCCAAAGGCCGGACTGTTGCGGGCGCATCGATTGCCGCCGTTTCCGTGATATTTGGCGCTCACCCCGCACTCGCCAACAGCAGCAACGCCGCCGATATCGCCGCGCCGCTGCGCGCCGCGCAGGAAGCCCGGCAATCGGCCCAAGGCGTGGGCGACGAGGAATTCCGCAGCCTGTTCTCCAGCTGGCGCGATCTTGACCGTCAGCCGGGTTTCGCCGCCCGGGCGACGCCGATGCCCGCCCCCGCATTCGGCCTGGTCCCGGTGCGCGAGCAGGCCAAGGTGCGGCCCTCCGGCGTTGCCCCCCGGGTTTCGATCCCCTCGCGCATGCCCGTCGAAGGCGTGCGCCTGACCAGCGGTTACGGCATGCGCTGGCACCCGGTCTCGGGCGGGCGCCGCGCGCACAAGGGCGTCGATCTCGCCGCGCCGACCGGTACGCCGATATACGCTTCGGCCGACGGCACGATCGGCAAGGCCGAATGGTTCTCCAGCTACGGGCTCTATGTCCAGATCGAGCATGGCGCCGATATCGAGACCCGCTACGGCCATATGTCGCGGCTCAACGTCTATGCCGGCCAGCAAGTCCGCAAGGGCGACCTGATCGGCTTCGTCGGTTCGACCGGCCGCTCGACCGGGCCGCACCTACACTACGAAGTGCGCATCGCTGGCGTGGCGGTGAACCCGGTTCCCTATATGCAGGCCGACCAGTTCCAGCCCGCTTCCGCGGCAGGCGGCATGGGCGGACCGGAACGCCGCAGGTAATAGTTTCGGACCGGGCGGTACAGCCCGGTCGTCAGTGGCGCGCTCCGGCGGGCGGCGCGCGGGATCAAGGTGGCCAAGGCCGCCTTTTTCTTTGGCCAACCCGAAGGGTCAGCGAAGATCGGGCGGAGTCGCCTCGGCTTGCAGCATGGCGATGGCTTCGGCCAGCGGCATGACCTTCTGGTGTTCGACGCCCAGCGTGCGAATCGCGACCGTGCCCTCCTCCGCCTCGCGCTTGCCGACCACCAGCAGGTGCGGAACCTTGGCGAGGCTGTGTTCGCGCACCTTGTAGTTGATCTTCTCGTTCCTGAGGTCGGTCTCGGTGCGGATCTGTGCATTCGAGAGCTGTTGTGCAACCTCTTGCGCATAGCCGTCCGCATCGGAAACAATCGTCGCCACCACGGCCTGCACCGGGGCGAGCCAGACCGGCAGCCGGCCTGCGAAATGCTCGATCAGGATGCCGATAAACCGCTCGTAAGAACCGAATATCGCGCGGTGGAGCATGACCGGGCGGTGGCGCGCGCCGTCCTCGGCAATGTAGCTGGCGTCGAGCCGCTCGGGCAGCATGCGGTCGGACTGGATGGTGCCGACTTGCCAGGTGCGGCCGATCGCGTCGGTCAGGTGCCATTCGAGCTTGGGCGCATAGAACGCGCCTTCGCCGGGCAGCTCCTCCCAGCCGTATTCGGGTGTATCGAGGCCGGCGGCGGCGACCGCATCGCGCAGCTCCTGCTCGGCCAGGTCCCACAAATCATCGCTGCCGATGCGGTTTTCGGGGCGCAGAGCCAGCTTGATCGCATAGGTGAAGCCGAAATGCTGGTACATGCGGTCGGCCAGCGCGCAGAAATTGCGCACTTCGCCGACAATCTGGTCCTCCCGGCAGAAGATGTGCGCGTCGTCCTGGGTGAACTGGCGCACCCGCATCAGCCCGTGCAGCGCGCCGTGCGGCTCGTTGCGGTGGCAACAGCCGTTCTCGTAAAGGCGCAGCGGCAGGTCGCGGTAGCTCTTGATGCCCTGCTTGAAGATCAGAATGTGAGCCGGGCAGTTCATCGGCTTCAAGGCCATCCAGTCGGCCTCGCCTGAGATGACCGGGCCCCCACCGTTTTCCAATTCTTCGCCGTGAGGCACTTCGTCGGGCACCGCGAACATGTTTTCGCTGTATTTGCCCCAATGGCCCGATTGCTCCCACTGGCGCACGTCCATCAGCTGCGGAGTCTTGACCTCTTTGTAGCCCGCGCCGTCGATGGCGCGGCGCATATAGGCTTCGAGCTCGCGCCAGATGGTGAAGCCGTGTGGGTGCCAGAACACCGAACCGTGGGCTTCCTGCTGGAGGTGGAACAGGTCCATGTCCTGCCCGAGCCGGCGGTGATCGCGCTTGGCCGCTTCCTCCAGCCGGGTGAGATGGGCGTCGAGCTGCTTCTTGTTGAGCCAGCCGGTGCCGTAGATGCGGCTGAGCATCGCGTTCTTCTGGTCGCCGCGCCAATAGGCGCCCGAGACGCGGGTCAGCTTGAACGCCGAGGGATCGAGCTTGCCGGTGGAAGGCAGATGCGGCCCCCGGCACATGTCGTACCAGTCGCTGCCCGAATGGTAGACCGACAGCTCCTCGCCCTCGGGCAATTCCGCCGCCCATTCGGCCTTGAAGCTCTCCCCAGCCGCCTTCCACTTCGCGATCAGCGCATCGCGCGCCACCACTTCGCGCATCAGGGCCTTGTCGGCGGCGATGATCTTGCGCATCTCCGCTTCGATCGCGGGCAGGTCCTCCTCGGCGAACTGCCGGTCCCTACCATCGACTTTTGGCGGGGCGAAATCGTAATAGAACCCGTCGTCGGTCGAAGGCCCGAAGGTGATCTGTGTCCCCGGAAACAGCGCCTGCACGGCTTCCGCCAGCACATGCGCATAATCGTGCCGGGCGAGGTCGAGCGCCTCCGCCTCGTCGCGCGACGTCACCAGGGAAAGGCTCGAATCGCCGGTGAACGGCCGCGACAGATCGACCAGCTCGCCATCGACCCGCGCCGCCAGCGCCGCCTTGGCGAGGCCGGGGCCGATGGCCAAGGCGACATCGGCGGGCGTGGAGCCGGCAGGCATTTCGCGGACGGAACCGTCGGGCAGGGCGATCTTGAACATTTCGGACATGGTCGAGGCCCTTAGCGGGGCGCGGGCCTCGCCTCAACCTCCGCTTCGCCAAGCTCAGGACAGGCTTGCCGGTCATGCCGAAACGCCGCATGGGAAGGCCATGGCCGAAACCCGCTTCCAGACCCTCCCCGACGGACGCCGCATCGCCCATCGCTTCGTGCCGGGTAAGAGCCCAGCCCTCGTTTTCCTGCCGGGCTACATGTCCGACATGGCCGGCGGCAAGGCGCAGGCGGTGTTCGACTGGGCCGTCGAACATGGCCAGGCCTGCCTGCTGCTCGACTATTCGGGCTGCGGCGAAAGTTCGGGCGACTTTGCCGAGGGCACGCTCAGTCGCTGGCGCGAGGAAGTGCTGGCGCTGGTCGAGGTCCACTGCCCCGGCCCGGTGGTGTTCGCCGGCTCGTCGATGGGCGGGTGGCTGATGCTGCTGTGCGCCTTGGCCTTGCCGCCAGAACGCCGCGCCGGGCTGATCGGCATCGCCCCAGCACCCGATTTCACCCGGTGGGGCTATAGCGAAGCGGACAAGGCGCGGCTTGCGGCCGGGGAAACGGTGTTCGAGGACAATGCCTACGGCCCCGATCCGACGCCGACCCATCCCGGCCTGTGGGCCGATGGCGAGAACCATCTGTTGCTCGACAAGCAAATCCCGCTCGATTGCCCGGTGCGGCTGCTCCACGGCCAGGCCGATCCCGACGTGCCGTTGGACATATCGCTCCGCCTGGCCAAGGCGCTGCGTTCAGCCGATGTGCAGGTCCTGGCTATCAAGGACGGCGACCACCGCCTTTCGCGCGCGCAGGATATCGCGCTGCTGCTCCGCGCGGTCGCGGAACTGGCGGGAGAGGCCTGAGCGGAGCCCTTCATGTCCCTGATCCTCGCCATTCTCGCCCAGATCGGGCCATTTCCCGCCGCCAGAGCGATCCCGCCTCGCGCGGTCGAGGGCCGGGACGAGCGCGCCAAGCCGCGCGCAGTCGCAGCCACGCCGCCGGCCCAGCCCAGCCGGTTCCAGCACTGCCTCACCGCGGCCGAGCGCGAGCCCGGGGAGGCCGTGGCCAGCGCCAATGGCTGGCTGGCGAACAGCAAGGGCCCGGCGCGAACGCCGCCCTACCAATGCCTCGGCACGGCGCAGAGCAACCTCGCGCAGTGGAGCGCCGCCGAGCAGAGCTTCCTCGCCGCGCGCGACGCGGCCGCCGGCGGCGACAAGGCCCTGCGCGCGCAACTAGGCGCGATGGCGGCCAATGCCGCGCTGGCGGCGGGCACGGCGGACCGCGCGCTGGCCCTGCTCGACATGGCCCAGGCCGATGCCGGGACGGCGGGCGATATCCACCTTTCCGGCGAGGTCGCCATCGACCGCGCCCGCGCGCTGGTGGCGCTCAAGCGCCAGGACGAAGCGGCGAAAGCGCTGGTCGAGGCGCGCACCTCGGCGGCGGACAATCCGCTCGCCTGGCTGCTCTCGGCGACGCTGTCGCGGCGCATGGGCAAGCTGGCCGAAGCGCAGGCGCAAATATCGACAGCCGCCTCGCTCCAGCAGGATAATTCGGCATTTGGGCCCGAGATCGGGCTCGAAGCCGGGGTAATCGCCATGCTCGCGGGTCAGATCGAAGCGGCCCGGCGCAGCTGGCAGTCGGTGATCGACCTGGCGCCGCAGGGCGAAGCCGCGACAACGGCGCGGGACTATCTTGCGCAACTTCCGGCGAAAGGTGAAATCAGGCAATGATCCCGCTATCGGTCCTCGATCTGGTAACCGTGCGCGAGGGCGCGAGCATTTCCGAAGCGCTGGCCGAGACTGCGGCGCTGGCCAGGGCCGCCGAGGAGGCCGGCTACAAGCGCTTCTGGATCGCCGAGCATCACGGCATGGAAGGCCTGGCCGGCGGTGCGACATCGGTGGTGCTCGCCCATGTCGGCCAGGCGACGTCCAGCATCCGCATCGGCGCGGGCGGGATCATGCTGCCTAACCACAATCCGTTCGTCATCGCCGAACAGTTCGGCACGCTCGACGCGCTGTTTCCGGGGCGGATCGATTTGGGGCTGGGACGCGCGCCGGGGGCGGACCGCAGGATTTTCCAGGCGCTGCGCAAGGATCCGATGGCCAGCGATACGTTTCCGCAGGACGTCGTCGAATTGCAGGCGCGTTTTGCCGGCTATCCGCCGCTGCCGGTCGCCGCCTCGCCCGGGCTTGGCGCGGATGTCGAGATGTGGATCCTGGGGTCGAGCCTGTTCGGCGCGCAGCTCGCGGCGCATCTCGGGCTGCCCTATGCCTTCGCCTCGCATTTCGCGCCGGCCCTGCTCGATCAGGCGCTCGAGGTCTACCGCCGCATGTTCCAGCCCTCCGGACTGCTCGACAAGCCGCACGTCATGGCGGCGATGACGGTTATCGCCGCCGAAAGCGACGAGGAAGCCACGCTGCTCGCCAGCTCGATGGACCAGAGCTTCGTGCGCATGCGCACCGGCGGTACGGGCAAGCTGAGCCCGCCGATCCCCGGTTATCGCGACACGCTCGATCCGCAGGCGATCGCCATGATCGAGAGCATGCGCGTCGTCAGCGCGATCGGCGGCCCCGCCACGGTGCGCGAGGGCATCGCGCGATTCGTCGAACGCACCGGGGCCGATGAGCTGATTATCGCCGGTTCGATCTGGGATCCAGCGGCGCGGCGGCGCTCGCTGCATATTGCCAAGGAGGCGGTGCGGCAGGGTTAGAATCCGCACAAATACCGAGTGCCAGGAAGAGAAATTCTCAGCCAAATTCCTTTACCTGCACGGGAAACGATGAAAGGGTCGCGCCATGGGCAAAGGCAAGCCGGACCGGACCGATAGCAGTCTCGCTCCCGCGCTGACCGGGCGGCTGGCCGCTTCGCTGCTGCCGGGCGATACCCCGTTTTCCAAGGCCGGTTTGGCCGAGGCGGCGCGCTTCGTGCTCGCGGCCACCCGGCAACGCGCCGACGGCAATGCGGTTGTGGAGATCGAATCGGTGACCGGCGCGGTCGGCGAGCGGCTGATGCGCATCGCCGCGATCGCCGACGACTTGCCGTTCATCGTCGATTCGATCGGCGCCGCGGTGGCTGCCCATGGCCTCGCAATCGACCGGATGGTGCATCCGGTGGTCGCGGTCAGGCGCGACGGGAAAGGCCGGCTTACCGGCCTTCCGGCGGGCGCCGCCACCGGCGAAAAACGCGAGGCGGTGGTCTATCTCGAAACCGACCGCGCCAATGCCCGGGTCCGCGTCCGGCTGCGCGCGCAGCTCGAGCAAGTGCTGGACGATGTCGTCGCCGCCGTTGCCGACTGGCCGAAGCTGCAAGCGGCGATGGTGGCGGACGCCGATGCACTGTCCGACACGGAAGGCGCGGCGCTGCTGCGCTGGCTCAAAGACGGCAACCTCACGCAATTGGGCCATGTCGTGCAGCGGCGCGACGGCAAGCAGACCGGCGCGCTCGGCATTTGCCGGACGAGCGCCGCGGCGCTGCTCGCCCCGGCGAGCTACGAACGCGCCTTCGCCTGGTTCGACGGCGGAAGCGGACTTGCGCCAATGATCGTCAAATCGAACCTCGTCAGCAATGTTCACCGGCGCGTGCCGCTCGATCTGTTCATCGTGCCGCTGATCGAACAGGGCCGCATTGCCGCGCTTTCGGTGCATGCCGGCGTCTGGACCAGCGCGGCGCTCGCCACACCTCCCGGTCAGGTGCCGAGGATGCGCGCGCAGCTCGCCGACCTTACCGGCAAGCTCGGTTTCGACCCCAAGGGCCATGCCGGCAAGGCGCTGACCCATGCCCTCACCGCCCTGCCGCACGACACCCTGATCGGCTTTGGCGATGCAGACCTCGAACGGGTCGCCACCGCGATGATGAGCCTGGTCGACCGGCCGCGGCGCGAAACTCGTCCTGGTGCGCGCGCCGCTCGACCGGCATCTGTTCGCTTTCGTCTGGCTGCCGCGCGATGCGCTGTCGACGGTCGTCCGCATGCAGATCCAGGACCTGCTGACTACCGCCGCCAGGGCGCCGGTGCTCGACTGGAGCCTCGAAGTCGAAGGCGGCAATCTCGCGCTGCTGCGCTTCGTGCTGGATATCCGCGATGGCGCGGCCTCGCCCGGCGAGGCCGATCTCGATGCGCGGCTCCAGGGAATCGTGCGCGGCTGGGGCGAGGCGGTCGAGGCCGAATTGGCCAAGAGCGAAGAGCCCGCCCGCGCCGCCGCGATCGCCGCGCGCTATGCCGAGGCCTTTCCCCCCGCCTACCGCCAGGTCTGCTCGGCAAGCGAAGCAGCCACCGACATCGGCCGCCTGCGCCGGCTCGGAGGCGAAGAGGCATCCAATCGCGACGCCCGGCTCTATCGCGACGCGAGCGATCCGGTCGATCGCCTGCGGCTCAAACTGTATCAGCGGACTGGCGCTCTGACGCTGTCGGACGCGGTGCCCGCGCTGGAGAATTTCGGCTTTCGCGTCATCGAGGATGTACCCGCCGCGCTGGGCGAGGGCCGGCTCGGGACAATTCACGACTTTCTGCTGGCCTTGCCGCCCGGGTGCGAAGCCTCGGGAATCCTGGCGCGCGCCGGCGCGGTCGAGGCCGCCATCGCCGGGGTGCTTAACGGCACCGGCGAGAACGATCCGTTCAACCGCCTGATCGCCGTGGCCGGCCTCGCCGCGCGCGAGGCCATGTGGCTGCGCGCCTGGTACCGCTATCTGCGCCAGACCGGCATGGGCTTCGGCATTCCGACCGTGGTCGACGCCTTGCAGAACGCCCCGGAGGTGACGCGCGGCCTTATCGACCTGTTCCTCGCGCGGCACGATCCCGGCTTCAAAGGCAGCCGCGCGAGGGCCGAGGCGGCTGCGTCGGCGGCGATCCGCGATGGCCTGACGGCAGTATCCGCGATCAACGACGATCGCCTGCTGCGCCAGTATCGCGCGCTGGTCGAAGCCATGCTGCGGACCAACGCCTTTGTCGCGGCGGACGAGGCCGCCCCGGAAGTCGCTTTGGGCTTCAAGATCAATTCGGCGGCAGTGCCGGGACTGCCCAAGCCCGTGCCCTGGCGCGAGATTTTCGTCTATTCGCGGCGGGTCGAGGGCATCCACTTGCGCGCCGGCCCGATCGCGCGCGGCGGTCTGCGCTGGTCCGACCGGCGCGACGATTTCCGGACCGAAGTGCTCGGGCTGATGAAGGCCCAGCGGGTGAAGAACGCGGTGATCGTGCCGACCGGGGCCAAGGGCGGTTTCTATCCCAAGCATCTGCCCGATCCGCGTCTCGATCGCGAGGCGTGGGCGGCGGAAGGCAAGGCGAGCTATCAGGTCTTCGTCCGCACCCTGCTGTCGCTCACCGACAATATCGTCGATGGCGCGGTGGTGCACCCCGGGGACATCGTCATTCGCGACGGTGAGGATCCCTATTTCGTCGTCGCCGCTGACAAGGGCACCGCGACATTCTCCGACACCGCCAATGCGCTGGCCGAAGAGGTCGATTTCTGGCTAGACGACGCTTTCGCCAGCGGCGGCTCGAAAGGCTATGACCACAAGGCGATGGGCATCACCGCGCGCGGGGCGTGGCTTTCGGTGCAGCGCCATTTCCTCGAAATGGGCCTGGATGTGCAAAGCGAGCCGGTGCGCGTCGCCGGTTGCGGCGACATGTCGGGCGATGTCTTCGGCAACGGCATGCTGCTGTCGCAGGCGTTGAAGCTGGTCGCCGCGTTCGATCACCGCCACATCTTCCTCGATCCCGATCCCGATCCGGCGAAAAGCTGGGCCGAACGCCAACGCCTGTTCGGCCTGCCGCGATCGAGCTGGGACGATTACGACAGGAAACTGATTTCCAGGGGCGGCGGCGTGTTCCCGCGCACGCTCAAGGACATCCCGCTGAGCCCCGAGGTGCGCGCGGCGCTGGATATCGACGCCGAAAGCACCGACCCCGAGACGCTGATTTCGGCGATTCTCAAGAGCCCGGTCGATCTTCTGTGGTTCGGCGGCATCGGCACTTATGTGAAGGCCGCCAGCGAAGCCAATATCCAGGTCGGCGATCCGGCGAACGATGCGCTGCGGGTCAACGGCGCCGAGATCCGGGCAAAAGTCGTCGGCGAAGGGGCGAATCTCGGCTGCACCCAGGCCGGGCGGATCGAATTCGCGCTTGGCTGGCGGGCGGATCGACACCGATTTCATCGACAATTCGGCCGGGGTCGATTGCTCGGACAACGAAGTCAACATCAAGATCGCGCTCGCCTCGGCCAGGCGCGCCGGGCGGCTGACCGAGGCCGCGCGGGTCAAGCTGCTGACCGCGATGACCGGCGATGTCGCCGCGCTGGTGCTCGAGGACAACCGCCTCCAGGCGCTCGCCCTGTCGATCGCCCAGGCCGGCGGCGCGGCGGCGATGCGGAGCAACCTGCGGCTGGTCGAACTGCTCGGCGAGCTGGGCCAGCTCGACCGCGCCACCGATGGTATCGCCGCCAGCGACATCCTGCTGCGGCGCTCCGCCGAAGGGCAGGGACTGACCCGGCCCGAACTCGCCGTGCTGCTGTCGAGCGCCAAGCTGGCGCTGCAGGATGCGCTGGAAGAGAGCGCCGTGCCGGACGATCCCGGGCTTGAGAGCGAACTGCTCGCCGCCTTTCCGGCGGCCATGCGCGGCAAAATCAAGGCCGATATCCTGAGCCATCGGCTACGGCGGGAATTGATCGCCACCAAGCTGGCCAATCGCATGGTCAACCGGATCGGCATGATCCATCCGTTCGAACTGGTCGAAGAAGAAGGCGCTTCCCTCGCCCAGGTCGCTGCGGCTTTCGTCGCAGCGGAACGCCTGTTCGGCATGAGCAAGGTCTGGCAAGCGCTGGAAAGCCTGCCCATGCCCGAATCCGCGCGTATCTTGCTGCTGCGCCGCACCGCTTCGGGATTGCGCAACCATATGGCCGATCTGCTTCGCGCCGGGGCCGGCGCCGAGGCTCCCTCGAAGCTGATCGCCGAGCTCGAAACAGGGGTCACCCAGCTTTCCGATTCGACCGCAAAATTGCTTGGCGCCGAAGCGATTTCGCAATCCGGGCACTTGCGCGCCGAATTGGCCGAAGCGGGCGCGCCCGAGAAGGCCGCGGCGCTGGTCGCCCATCTGGCCGATCTCGACGGTTCGATCGGCCTTGCCAAACTGGCCCGCGAAAGCGCGCTGGCCTTGCCGGTGCTAACCCGCGCCTTTTCCGGCATCGGCGCCCGGCTGGGGCTCGACTGGGCGCAAGGGACCGCGGCGCGGCTCAGGCCCTCGGACCCCTGGGAGCGCCTGCTGGTGGCGGGCCTGGCGCGCGATTTCCAGCAGATGCGTCTCGATTTCCTGCGCCGCATCACGCCAAGAAAGGGCGACCCCGATAAGGCGGCCGAACGCTGGGCCGAAGCCCAGGCGAATGCCGTGCGCCAGTTCCGCGCGATGACCGGCCGCGCGCAGACCGCCATACCGGTCACGCCGGCCATGCTCGCCCAGATCGCCGGCCAGGCGCGCAATCTGCTGAACCGCTGATTGACCCGGATCAAGGCTGCCCGGCTTGCGACCAAGCATTGACCTCGGGAGAATTTTGGCCAAACGGGTTGGGCATGGCACAAGCAGATGTTGTTATTGTGGGAGCAGGGCATGGCGGCGCGCAATGCGCGATCGTGCTGCGGCAGAACGGATTCGCCGGCTCGATCGCCATGATCGGCCGAGAAAGCGAACCGCCATACGAGCGGCCGCCGCTCTCCAAGGAGTATTTCGCCCGCGAAAAAACCTTCGACCGGCTCTACATCCGCCCGCCCGCCTTCTGGGAGGAAAAGGGCATCGATCTGATGCTCGGCACGGAAGTGACGGCTGTCGATCCAGCGGCGAAACAACTGACCCTCTCCGACGGCTCGTCCTTCGGCTATGGCACGCTGGTCTGGGCGGCGGGCGGCGATCCGCGCAGATTGCCGTTGCCGGGCGCGGAGCTATCCGGCGTCCATTTCGTCCGCACCCGCGAGGACTGCGATCGGCTGATGGGCGAGATCGACGGCGGCGTGAACTCTATCGCGGTCGTCGGCGGCGGTTATATCGGGCTCGAGGCGGCGGCGGTTCTGACCAAGCTCGGCTGCAAGGTTACCTTGCTGGAGGCGCTCGACCGGGTGCTCGCCCGGGTCGCCGGGCCGGAACTGTCCGCTTTCTACGAGAAGGAACACCGCGACCACGGCGTCGATCTGCGCACCGGGGTGGCGATCGAAAGCTTCACCGGCGAAGGCCGCATTGCCGGGGTGAAGCTGGCTGACGGTAGCATAATACCGGCGAATGCCGTGATTGTGGGCATCGGCATCGTGCCATCGGTCGCCCCGCTCATGGCCGCCGGAGCCAAGGGCGCGAATGGCGTCGATATCGACGACCATTGCCGCACGTCGCTGCCGGATATCTATGCGATCGGCGACTGCGCTGCTTTCGTCGCGCGCTATGCCGGCGGGGCGACGATGCGGGTCGAATCGGTGCAGAACGCCAATGACCAGGCGAGCTGCGTCGCCAAGGCGATCTGCGGCGATTCGCGGCCTTACGATGCCTTCCCGTGGTTCTGGTCGAACCAGTACGACCTGCGCCTGCAAACCGCCGGGCTTTCCGTGGGCTATGACCGGACCGTGCTGCGCGGAAAGCCGGAGGACCGTTCGTTCTCGGTGGTCTATCTCAAGCAGGGCCGGGTGATCGCGCTCGACTGCGTCAATGCGGTCAAGGACTATGTTCAGGGCCGCAAGCTGGTCGAGGCTGGTGCGAAGCCGGACCCGGCGCGGCTTGCCGACGCCAGCGTGCCGCTCAAGGAACTATTGCCGGCCTGAATTGGCCCTGGGCCCAAGTGGCGGCTTCGGCGACGACTGGATCGGCATCCGTGGTCAAGGAAACGATTGCGGGCAACAGCGATGCTTCCCCGCTGTTCCCCGCCGCATAGAGGCAATTGCGCACGAACCGGTTCCGCCCGATCCGCTTGACCGGCGATCCGGCGAACAGCTTCCGGAACCCCGCATCGTCGAGCGCCAGCAATTCGGCGAGCCGCGGCGCCGCCAGTTCGGCGCGGGGCAGGAAGGCGCGATTGGCCTGCGCCGCTTGCGCGAACTTGTTCCACGGACAGACCGCGAGGCAATCGTCGCAGCCGTAGATGCGATTGCCCAGCGCCTCGCGAAATTCCAGCGGGACCGGGCCTTTGTGCTCGATCGTGAGGTAGCTGATGCAGCGCCGCGAATCGAGCACGTAGGGCGCGGGGAAAGCGTCGGTCGGGCAGGCGGCATGGCAGGCATTGCACGAGCCGCAATGGTCCGCCCCGGGCGCATCGGGCGGCAGCTCAAGCGTGGTGTAAATCTCGCCGAGCAACAGCCAGGAACCGTGCTCGCGGCTCACCAGATTGCTGTGCTTGCCCTGCCAGCCCAGACCCGCCGCCTGTCCCAGCGGCTTTTCCGGCACCGGCGCGGTATCGGTGAACACCTTGACGCCCACCTCGCCCAGCCCGCGCCTTGCCGCTTCGGCGACCAGCCAGCGCGCCAGCGCTTTCAGCGCCTTCTTGACCACGTCGTGATAGTCCGACCCTTGCGCATAGCAGGAAATCCGCGCCAGATCGGGCCGTGCCTCCAGCGCCAGCGGATCGGCCTTGGGCGCATAGCTCATGCCAAGCGCGACGACGCTTCGCGCCTCCGGCCACAGCGCTTGCGGTCCGCGGCGGTGGTGCGCGCGCGCCGCCATCCATTCCATCGTGCCGTGCATGCCTTCGGCCAGCCACGCCTCCAATCGCGCCGCGGTCATGGCGTCATCCGCCGCCGGCGCGATGCCGCAAGCAGCGAAACCCAGTCTCCTGGCTTCCGTCTTGAGACCGGCGGCGATGGTTTCGGTTGCCGCGGTGTTAACCATGATTGCTGTTCATGCCATTCATCCGGTACGGTTAACCCGCATGGCCATGAAGATCGACCTGGTAAATTGGCAAGCGGACGCGATCGCGCCCGGCATCGCCGTGAAGCCCCTCGCCATCGAGGCGCGCGGGCTGGTCAAGCGTTTCGACGGATTCGCCGCCGTCGATGGCGTCGATCTTTCGGTGCCCGAGGGCGCGATCTACGGCATTCTCGGCCCCAATGGCGCTGGCAAGACCACCACGCTGCGCATGCTGCTCGGCATCATCGATCCCGACGAGGGCTACCGCTCGATCCTCGGCGCCGAGCGGCCGCACGATATGGCCCATGCGATCGGCTATCTGCCCGAGGAGCGCGGGCTCTATCCGGCGATGAAAGCCTATGAGGCGATCGCCTTCATCGGCGCCCTGCGCGGCCTGCCGCTCGCCGAAGGGCGCAAGCGCGGCAAGGCGCTACTCGAGGAGCATGGCCTCGGCTATGCCGCCGAGCGGCAGATCCGCCAGCTTTCCAAGGGCATGGCGCAGCAGGTGCAGCTGCTCGGCACGCTGGTGCACGAACCGCGCCTGGTGGTGTTCGACGAACCGTTCTCGGGCCTCGATGCGCTCAACCAGGGCAGGCTTGAGCGCATGATCCGCGCGCTGGCGGAAAAGGGCGCCACCGTGATTTTTTCCACCCATGTTATCGCCCACGCCGAACGGCTGTGCGACGAAGTGGCGATCATCGCCGGGGGCAAGGTGCCGTTCGCCGGCCCGGTCGATGTCGCGCGAGACCGCATCAGGCCGCAGGTCCGCCTCGAAACCCGCGACGGGGACGGGGCCTGGCGGCAGGCCTTGCCCGCCGATGCCCGCCATGACCGGAAGGCCAATGGTGCCAATTTCTGGACCTTCTCACTGCCCGGGACCGGCGTCGAGCCGCTGCTGCGCGCGCTGATCGAGGGTGAGGCCGGGATCCTGTCGCTGTCGATCGAGCGCGCGGGGCTGCACGACGCCTTCGTCGCCATCGCCGGCGAAGCGGCCGCCAAGGCGCTCGAGGAAGAAAAAGCCGAGGAGCGAGGCCGATGAGCGCCCAAGCCATGTCCGGCCGCCTGTCCACGCTCGCCGCGGCCTATGTCGTCGCCCGGCGCGATTTCACCGCGATCCTGTTCAGCCGCAGTTTCATCTTCTTCCTGCTGGGGCCGCTGTTCCCGGTGCTGGTTGGCGGTTTCGCCGGCGGCATCGGGCAGCGCGTACAGGCGAGCGCCGACCGGCCGGTGCTCGGCATCGCCATGGAGGCGCGCGACGCTCAGGCCATGCTCGCCGCCCATGCCGCGCTGGAGCCGCGTATCGGCGCCGGTTTGCCCGATTTCGCCGTGGTCAAGCAGCTGGCCCCCGGCGAGCGGTTCGACGCCAGAGCGGCGCTGTCCGGCAAGCAGGCCAGGCTCGCCGCCGTGCTCACCGGCAGTCCGTCCGCCCCCAGGCTGACAGGCACCAGCGAACGCATCGAGGCCTGGCAAGGCCCGGTCTCGATGCTGGCGGCCGAGGCGCTTGGCCAGGGCATGCGAAGCTATCCGCGGGTAGTCCTGGCGAGCGCCACGACCAGCAACGCGAACGAGCGCCGGGGCCGGTTAGTGACGGCGCAGGGCGGACAGCTCGTTCTGTTCATGCTGACCATGCTGCTCGCGGGCATGGTGCTGTCGAACCTGGTCGAGGAGAAGGGCAACAAGATCATCGAAGTGCTCGCCGCGGCGATCCCGATGGACGCGGTCTTTCTCGGCAAGCTGTTCGCCATGCTGGCGGTATCGTTCGCAGGCCTCGCCGTCTGGGCGACGGCTGGCGGTTTGTTCGCGCTGGTAACCGATACGGCAGCTCTGAACCTGACCGCGCCCGCGGTCGGCTGGCCGGTGTTCATCGGCCTGGGCGTGGCCTATTTCACCATGGCCTACTTGCTGATCGGCGCGCTGTTCCTGACCATCGGCTCGATGGCGGCGACCGTGCGCGAAGTGCAGACGCTGTCGATGCCGGCGAGTTTCGCGCAGATCGCCTTCTTCTTCCTCGCCGCCTACGCCGTCGCCGCGCCGGGCACCATCTACGAGAAGATCGCCATGGCGGTGCCGTTCAGCTCGCCCTACGCCATGTTCGCGCGGGCGGCCCAGGAACCGGCGCTGTGGCCGCATGCGGCGGCGCTCGCCTGGCAAGCGCTCTGCGTTGGCCTGCTGATCAAAATCGGCGCCGGTCTGTTCCGCAAACTAGTGATGAAGTCGGGTCCGGCGGGATCGAAGCGAGAAAAGCGCAAGCCGGCGTTGCAATCCGCAAGCTAGTCACGATCTAAGGGGCCGGTCCTCGCTGGGAATTCGCCACTATGCTCGAACCGTCCATTCACCGCCGCCGCTTCCTCGGCTGGCTAGGCGCGAGCGCCGCTCTGCCCGTGATCGCCGCCTGCACCGGAAGCGCGGCCGAAGCCAAGGCCTTTCCGGTGGCGCACAGCGAAGCCGAATGGCGCCGCCTGCTCACCGCCGGTCAGTTCTACATTCTCCGTCAAAAAGGCACCGAGCGGCCCGGCTCGTCGCCGCTCAACCGCGAACACCGCAAAGGCACATTCGTCTGCGCGGCGGACGGCAATCCACTGTTCGCCTCCGCAACCAAATTCGACAGCGGCACCGGCTGGCCGAGCTTCTGGCGGCCGCTGCCCGGCGCGATTGGCACCTCGACCGACTGGGAAACCGGCTATCCGCGCACCGAAGTGCACTGCGCGCGCTGCGGCGGGCACTTGGGCCACGTCTTCGACGACGGCCCGCGCCCGACTGGCAAACGCTATTGCATGAACGGCGATGCGATGCTGTTCCGGCCCGAGTAAGGCTCAACCGTAGCTGACTGTCCGTTCGCCTGGGGCGGCGCCGGCCATCTGCAATCCGGCGGAGAGGCGCGCCAGTTCCTCAAGCGTGAACACCTGTTCGAAAGCCAGGCCGAATTCGGGCGCCGAACGCCAGCACACCCGGGCCATGACCGGCGGGAATCCATCGGCCTCCAGCTTGACCCGCTGGCCGATCGCCAGATGCCGGCTCGTCTCGATCCGCGCGCCCTGCTGCGAAAGATCGCGCACCGTGGCGACGGTGGCCTGTCCATCGGCGGATACCACCGCTGGAAAGTGCATGCGCAGCCGTATCTGGCGGCGCGGATAGGGGCTGACTTCCTCGATGAAGGCATGGACATCGATCGGGGCGGAAAAGCGAAAGCCGGCATGACCGTCGCGCTCCCAGACAGTCTCGATGAAATAGACCTCGCCATTGGCCAGTTCGAGCGCGAGATGGCGGTCGGCGGGCAAGTCGTGGAACAGCTTGAGCCGCACGCCGGTGGCCGAAACGTCGCGGATGACGCAGAGGAATTCTCCGCTCTCGCACACCAGCTTGGCGGTGCGGATAAGCAGGGTGAACCGCTGCGCGCCGCGCATCTCCTCGTAGGCGGGACGCGGGGCGGTCAATTGCTGGTTCGGTCCATGGTCCATAGCTTGTCCATCCCTGGCGTACCGTGCGAGGGTATCGGGCTAGCAGAACATGGCTAACATCCCGTTAACCATGGTCTGGCGGCCTTCCCCGGCGCTTTCGACATGATGGCTGAACGGCGGGCGGGGCGGCGATTTAAGCCTTCCCAAATCGGCGGAGCGGCTTATCGGGGCCGGATGCAAGCCAAGCGCCTCGTCATCCGCCAGCCCGACGACTGGCACGTGCATCTGCGCGACGGGGCGCTGCTGGCCGACGTGCTGGGGCATACCGCGCGCCAGTTCGCCCGCGCCATCGTCATGCCCAATCTGGCGCCGCCCTGCGCAACGACGGCGGACGTCGCCGCCTATCGCGACCGGATCATGGCCGTGCTGCCAGGTGGCAGTGACTTCACGCCGCTGATGACGCTCTATCTGACCGACGCGACCGATCCCGGCGACCTTGAGACTGGCTTCGCGCTCGGAATTCTGACGGCGGCCAAGCTCTATCCCGCCCACGCGACGACCAATTCGGCGCACGGCGTCACCGCGATCCGCAATATCTATCCGGTGCTGGACCGCATGCAGGAGATCGGCATGCCGCTGCTGGTTCACGGCGAAGTGACGGCGGGCGAGGTCGATATGTTCGACCGCGAGGCGGTGTTCATCGAGCGCGTGCTCGAGCCGACGCTGCGCGATTTTCCGGCGCTGCGGGTGGTATTCGAACATATCACCACCAACGAGGCGGCCCAGTTCGTCGAGGCGGCGGGTGACAACGTCGCGGCGACGATCACCCCGCATCACTTGCAGATCAACCGCAACGCGATCTTCGCAGGTGGCATCCGCCCGCACGCCTATTGCCTGCCCGTCGCCAAGCGCGAGGTGCACCGGCTGGCGCTGAGGAAGGCGGCGACGTCGGGCTCGGCGAAGTTTTTCCTGGGCACCGACAGCGCGCCGCACGAAGTCCGTACCAAGGAAAGCGCCTGCGGCTGCGCCGGTATCTTCAACGCACCCCACGCGCTGGAATGCTACGCCACGGTGTTCGACGAGGAAGGCGCGCTCGGACACTTGGAGGCTTTCGCCTCGGAGAACGGCCCGGCTTTTTATGGCCTGCCGTTCAACGAGGCGCGGGTGGTGCTGGAACGCGCGGGATGCCCGGTCCCCGAGCGCATTCCGGCGGCGGGCGGCGAGGTCGTCCCCTGGATGGCGGGCGAAGTGCTGCCCTGGCGCTTCGCGGGCATTCAACCCCTCGGGTAACGCTCCCGCAGTTTCTCGAAGGCCTTGCCCGGCCCCTCGGCGAGCCGCTTTTCGATCATGGCGCAGACTTCGTCGGGCGAATGCTCGCTGGTGTCGATCGTCAGATCGTAAAGATCGTTGGCGTAGTTGGCGTCGTAAAAAAACGGCCGCAGGCGGGTGAGCCGGTCGATTATCTTGTTCGACTACATCCTCGCCGAGCAGTTCGACCGGCATTTTCTTGTCCATCTGCGCGTTCGGCGACGCGCCGCTCCAGCACTTCGAACGGCGGCTTGAGGCAGACGAACAGCACCGGCAGCCCTTCGAGCCGCCACACCATGTCCTGCAGCACCGGCGGATCGAGCATGGCGAGATGGTCGAACACGATGTTGCACCCGCCGCGCGAAGCCGACGCCACCCATTGGTGCAGCACGCCGAATGCCTTGACGCCATTCGGCCCGAAGCTCCAGCGCAAGGGGCCATCCGGATCGGCCTCGTTCACCGGATGGGCGTAGATGCCCTCACGGCTTTTCGGCCCGTGGTGTCCGAATTTCGCCGGGTAAGTGTTGGCGAGGAAATGATCGATGCCGTAGAGCAGCCAGAATTTTTCCTGGCGCTGGGCGAATTTCTCGCAGGCGGTCGATTTGCCTGAGCCCGACGTTCCCGCGACGACGATGATTTGTCCTGGAGTCTGTCCCGCCATGGTCAATCCTCGAACTTCAGTTCGCCGCGGGCGAGCTGGCGGAACGGCTCGGAGGGGCGGAATTCCTGGTTGTCGCCCCAATGGACGACACCGTCCCAATCCCATTCGGCGAGCGACCAGACTACGGTGTGATCGGTGTAGCCGGTGAACACCAGGCCAGGGTCTATCGTGCCGGTGGCCTTCATGCTGCGGCCGAGTTTGTCGGTTCCTTCGAACAGCACTTTCGACGGGCCGAACTGGCCGAATTCGAGCACCGTACGCTTACCCGAGACCAGGCTCGCCATCTCGCCGTCCTTGTGGATGTAACCGCCGATGCAGTTCGCCTCGCGGCCGAAATCGGAGGTGCTCATGCACAGCGCATGGAAGCTGCTGTCCGCCGCGATGCCCCAGAAATAGCCGCCTGAGGCCAGCGATTCATACTCGCGCGCGCCATAGGAGGTATCGCGCATCGAAAAGCAGTCGATCGGGTACTCGGCGCCGTGGCGGCGCACCATTCCCTTCATTTTCCCGGGCTGCTCGATATGGAAGCCGGCGGTCGCGGTCTGTCCGGCATCGCCGGTGACCAGCTGGTGGCACGGTCCGGTCGCTTCCCAGGTCAGATCCATTTCGAACCCTTCCTTGTCGTAATCGATCTTGTAACGCTTCAGCGGCTCGAGCAGCTTGACCGACAGCGAATTGCGGGCCCGCATGTCGAACTTGCCCTCGACCTCGGGCGCGGCCTGCAAGTGGCTCCAGTTGTAATAGAGGCAGTTCCACTGGAATTGGCCCGAAGGATCCCACATGTTCGGCCCGCCGTTGAGCATGCCCATGTTGGGCCGGAAATAATACTGGATCGACCCGTGGATGCGCCGCTCGGGGATCGAGAACGAGAACCAGACGCTCTCGTTCCAGTAGGGGCTGTCGGTGCGGTTCTCACCGAAGAAGTCGGCTTTGAGCAGATCGGTCATGCGGCTTGGTGTCCTTCCGGCCATTCGATGTCGAGGCTGATGCGGGTGAGCGACAGCGTGGCGATGCGCCAGTGGCCACCCTCCTTGCGATAGGTTTCGTGATAGTGCCCGCGCCCGAGAATCGCTTTCCAGCCTTCGCGCGGGTGCTTGTCGGTCCAGTGGATGATATCCTGCATCGCCCAGATGGCCTTGGCATTGCCGGCATCGATGATGTCGATTTCTCCGGTCAGCCCCTGATGGCACGATACCGAATCGGTCAGCCCGAACTTCAGGCTCGCGGCATAGGCATCGCCGCCTTCCAGCCAGACCTTGCCGTCCGGCGTGACGATTTGCAGATCGCCGCGGAACACCCCGCGCAGCTCGTCCCACTGCTTGGTGTCGATCAGGCGAAAATAGCGTGCCTTCAGATTGCGGATGGCCTCGATCGCCTCAAGCCGCTCGATTGTCTCCACGCCGATCCTCTCCCACCGGTCCTGTCGCCCTAGCCACCAGACTTGCGCGCGCAATGCAACGCCGAAGTGGTCCGCCCGTGCCCGCGCGAAGACACAGACGGTGGATTTACCACGAAAAGTCATGGATTGCTGGGTGCGAATCGCGTTTACTGCGGCGTCTGTCGTTCGCCGGGGGCATCCGCGGGATGAAACGCCTGTTGCCATTGCTGCTTCTGGCATCGTGCAGCCGCACGCCCGACGACCCGACTCTGCCGCAATGGTCGAAGGGCCAGATCGAAAGCCTCAGGCACTGGGCCCAGGCCGCGCCGCTCGACGCGCTGCCGCGATTCGACACCGCCGAGCTCGAACGGGCGGCCGATGGCTGGGACGGTGTCGTCACGCGGCGCGCCGCCACCGCGCTCGCCGAACGGCTGGCGACGGCGCATTTGCGCGGCTGCGCGGCGCCTGGCGAGCGCAACAGCTGGCTGATCGAAGACAGCGGCGACGGCGCAGACCTGCGTGGCCGCTTGCGCCAGGCGCTTGAAACCGGCGACAGTCTCGACGCCTTCTTCGCCTCGCTGAAACCCGCCCATCCGCAGTATGGCGTGCTGCAAGCCGCCTTCGCATCCGAGATCGACCCAGCGCGGCGGCTGACGCTCGCGCGCAATCTCGAACGTTGGCGCTGGATGCCCCAGTCGCTCGGCGAGGACTATGTGTTGGCAAACGTGCCACTGTTCGAAGTCGGCCTGTGGCGGCGCGGCGAGCAGGTGAAAAGCTGGCCAACGGTGGTCGGCAAGACCGGCACTCCGACGCCGACGTTCGCCTCCGAAATCGTCTCGGTCACGTTCAACCCCTGGTGGGAAGTGCCGCCCAGCATCGTGCGCGAGGGCGGGATTTCGGGGCGGCGCGGTTACGTCCAGACCAGGTCGGGCCGCTTCCGCCAGCCGCCGGGACCGCGCAACGCGCTGGGCAGGATAAAGGTCGAGATGCCAAACAAGCACGCGGTCTTTCTCCACGACACCCCGAGCCGGGGCCTGTTCTCCGCCGCCTACCGCGCCTACAGCCACGGCTGCGTGCGCGTCGGCGACGCCATCGGCTTCGCCGCCACCCTGCTCGAAGGCACACGCACGCGCGACGAAGTCGATGTGCTCGCCGGAATCAAGAAGCCCGAAAATGAGGAAAAGCTGTCGCGGCCCCAGGCACTCGCGCTGCTGGCGAAGCCCAAGGCGCCCGAACCGATCAAGACGGTGAATGTGCCCCTTTCCGCCAAACTGCCGGTCTACATTGCCTATTTCACCGCGGCGGCGGACAAGGAAGGTGCGCTCCACTTCGCCAAGGATGTCTACCGCCGCGACGCGGTAATCAGCGATCCAACAGACCCCGCGCGGCACTGCTGGTCACCGGACGCTTCACATCCCTCCGTAATGCGTTACACCGTGGAAGGCGAAGATAGGCAAGCGGTAGAACCGGAAGCCGCGCCGCAGGGAGAAAGACGCAGATGGAGAGAGACCTCGAAGGCAAGACAGCGCTTGTAACCGGGGCGAGCAATGGGCTTGGCGTCGGAATAGCGGAACGGCTGGCTGCGGCTGGCGCGCTGGTCGCGGTAAACTATGCGTCGGACAAGGCCGCGGCCGAGGGAACTGTCGCGCGGATCGAGGCTGCGGGCGGACAGGCCTTCATCGTCCAGGCCAAACTTGGCGGCGAAGCCGAAGCGCACAAGCTCGCCGATGCCGCCTGTGCCGAATTCGAGCGGCGCACCGGCAAGGCGGGCCTCGACATCCTGGTCAACAACATCGGCGGCGGCGATTACGGCGCGATTGTCGATGTCGACGAGGCGGCCTTCGACCGGATGATCTCGAACAACCTGCGCGGCTCATTCTTCCTCACCAAGGCGCTTTACCACCGGATCAACGACTTTGGCCGGGTGATCAACCTGTCCTCGGTCGGGGCGCGGCTGACCGATCCCAACATCATCGTCTACACCATGTGCAAATCGGCGGTGGATGCCTTCACCCGCGTGCTCGCCGCCGATCTCGGACCGCGCGGCATCAATGTGAACGCGGTGGCGCCGGGCTTCACCGCCGGGCCGACCAACGACTACATCGTCAACGATCCGGAGGCGGCCAAGGGCGTCACCGATGTCACCGCGCTGCGCCGCTTCGGCCAGCCCGGGGAAATCGCCGACGTGGTCTATGCGCTCGCCTCACCGCTCGGCCGCTGGGTGACGGCGCAGAGCATCGAGGCAAGCGGCGGGTTCAAGTTGTAAGGATTAGCTCCCCTCCCGCTTGCGGGAGGGGCTGGGGGAGGGCTTGTTGGGTGAGGTCGGATAACAGACCCTCCCCTAGCCCCTCCCGCAAGCGGGAGGGGAAGTAATGGCCAAAGTCGTATGTTTCCACGAATTCGGCGGGCCGGAAGTGCTGCGGCTCGACGAGGCCGAAGTTGGCGATCCCGGTCCCGGCGAAGTGCGCCTGCGGGTCGGCGCATTCGGGCTCAACCGGGTCGAGACCTATTTCCGCTCCGGCGGTTTCATGCCGCCCGATACGCTGCCCTCGACTATCGGCTACGAAGCAGCCGGCGTGATCGATGCGGTCGGGCCGGGCGTGACACAGTGGTCGCCGGGCGACCGGGTGGCCACGCTGTTCGGCCTGCCGATGGACCGGTACGGCACCAACGGCGAGCAGATCGTCTACCCGGCGGACATGCTGGTAGCGGTGCCGGACGAGCAATCGCTAACCAACGCGGCGGCAAGCTGGATGCAATATGGCACGGCCTATGCGCTGATCGATCTGGGCCATATCGACAGCGGCGATGCGGTGGTGATCAACGCCGCGAGTTCCTCGGTCGGCCTCGCCGCGATCGAGATCGCCAACAACCACGGCGCGACCTCGATCGCCGTCACGCGCGGGCGCGGCAAGGCGGAAGCGTTGAAAGCGCATGGCGCGGCGCATGTTATCGTCAGCGACGAAGAAGACGTAGCCGCGCGGATCATGGAGATCACCGGCGGCAAGGGCGCGAACATCGCTTTCGATGCGGTCGCGGGCCAGCCGCTCGCCGCGCTGCTGTCGGCAATGGCGCCGCGGGGCACGGTGATCGTCTACGGCATGCTTGCCGGCTATTCGCTCGAATTGATGCTGCCGCTGCTGATGCAGGGCAACCTCGCGCTGCACGGCTTCGCGGCGGACCGGCTGATCAAGGATGCGGCGGACCGGCCCAAGGTGGTGGAGTACATCGCGAACGGGCTTGCCAGCGGCAAGCTCAAGCCGGTGATCGACCGGACCTTCGACCTGTCGGCCATCGTCGAGGCGCACCGCTACCTCGAAAGCAATATGCAGCTCGGCAAAATCGTCGTGACCACCGCGACGGCGGGGGAATGAGATGAAGCGCTTTCTGCTCGCCGCGCTGTTTTTCGCCCTCGCCGCGCCCGCCCACGCCGCGAGCGATCCGGCCAATCTCGACTGGCCGCACTACGGCGGGCAGTACGACGAGGCCGGCTATGCCGCGCTCGCCCAGATCGACACCAAAACCATCAAGCGCCTCGGCCTGGCCTGGTCGCTTGATCTGCCGGGCGAGCAGTCGCTCGAAGCGACCCCGCTTGCCGTGGGCGGCGTGCTCTATTTCACCGGCAGCTTTTCCGACGTCTATGCCGTCTCGGCCCAGACCGGAAAGCTGCTGTGGAAGCACGAGACCGAAGTCTGGCGGCACAATCCGGACAAGTGGCACTTCATCTTCCCGCTCAACCGCGGCGTCGCCTATGATCGGGGCCGCGTCTTCGTCGGCGCGACCGACGGCCGGCTGATCGCGCTCGACGCCAGGACCGGCCGCCAGCTGTGGAGCGTCGAGACGGTCGAGCGGGGCGACCGGCGCACGATCACCGGGGCGCCGCGCGTGTTCAAGGGCAAGGTGATCATCGGTCAGGGCGGCGGCGATTCCGGATCGCGCGGCTATGTCACCGCCTACAACCAGGCGACCGGCCGGCAGGCCTGGCGCTTCTACGTCGTCCCCGGCAGCCCCGAGGAGAACCGGGGCGATGCCGCGATGGAAATGGCCGCCAAAACCTGGGGAACCGGCGACTACTGGCGCACCGGCACCGGCGGCACCGTGTGGCACGGCATCACGTTCGATCCCGAGATGAACCGGCTCTACGTCGGCACCGGCAATTCCGGCCCTTACGATCCGCAAAAGCGCGATCCCGGCGGCGGCGACAACCTGTTCCTCGCCTCGATCGTCGCGCTCGACGCCGATACCGGCAAGTACGTCTGGCACTATCAGGTCAACCCGCGCGAGGCGTGGGACTACAAGGCGACCATGGGCATGGTCACCGCGACGCTTGCAATCGACGGCAAGCCCCGCAAGGTGCTGATGCAGGCGCCCAGCAATGGCTTCTTCTATGTGCTCGACCGCGAGACCGGAAAGCTCATCTCCGCCGAGAAATATGGCAAGGTCACCTGGGCCGACCATATCGACATTGAAAGCGGCCGCCCGGTGGAATATCCCGGCATCCGCTACGAAAACGGCTCGGTGGTGCTCTATCCCTGGACCGCGGGCACGCACAACTGGCAGGCGATGAGCTACAGCCCCCAGACCGGGCTGGTCTACATCCCCACCATGCAACTCGGCTTCCGCTTTACCAAGGACGCGAATGCCTATGCCGGCGTCGTCGCCACGCCCGAATTCACCCAGGATCCGCATGACGGCAAGGGCGCGCTGATCGCCTGGGATCCGGTGGCGCAGAAGCAGCGCTGGATCAAACGGCAGCGCTGGCTTTGGAACGGCGGAACATTGGCGACCGCCGGCGGCCTCGTCTTCCAGGGCGAGAACGATGGCTTCGTCTACGGCTACGATGCGGCGAGCGGCCAGGAGCTATGGAAGTTCAACGCCGGGCTCGGCATCATTTCCCCGCCGGTCTCGTACAGTTGGCGGGGCACACAGTACGTCTCGATCCTGGTCGGCTGGGCGGGGCCCAATCCTTATGGGCGCGGGCTGATGCCGACCGGCTGGCGCTACAACGCCCAGCCGCGCCGTCTGTTGACCTTCAAGCTAGGCGGCAAGGCCATGCTGCCGAAGACCGCGCCCTATGACGAGACGGTGCATCCGGTCGACGATCCCGCGATCGTGCTGGACGCGGCGCAAGTGAAGGCGGGCGAGACGCTGTTCGTCAGTTGCATCGCCTGCCACGGCGGCGGAGCCGAATCGGCGGGCGCGCCGGGGCCGGATTTGCGCGAATCGGGCGTTCCGCTCGATCCGGCGGCGTTCCGCGCCGTGGTTCACGACGGCGCGAAGCTGCAACAGGCCATGCCGCGCTTTCCGCATTTCACCGATGAGCAGCTCGGCCAGCTGAGGAGCTACATCCGCGAAATGTCGCGCAAGGAGCTGCGGCGAAAAGCCGGGGCGGCAAACAAGCCATAGGGAGCGGCAAGGTCCGATGAGCGAAGAGCGCATTCTCACTACCCATGTCGGCAGCCTGCCGCGGCCCGAAGTGTTGCTCACGCAGATGCAAGACAAGGCCGAGGGGCGCGATTTCGATGCGGGTGCGCTCGCCGCAACACTCGCCTGGGCGGTGAGCGATGTCGTGCGGCAGCAGACCGACGTGGGCATCGACCTGGTCAGCGACGGCGAATTCTCCAAGCCGAGCTATGCGACCTATGTCGCCGAACGACTCACGGGCTTTGGCGGCAGGGGGGCGTTGAAACCGGCCGCCGACCTGTACGAATACCGCTCCTACGCCGCCCATCTGGTCAAGACCGGCGGCGTCATTCCTTCCGGCTACGGCAGCTGCTGCGAAGGTCCGGTCGCGGTGAAGGATACAAGGCCGCTCGAAACAGACCTCGCCAATCTCAAGGGCGCGGTCGCGGCGGCCAGGCCGCACGGCGCCTTCATGAATGCCGCTTCGCCCGGTGTCGTCGCGATCTTCCAGCAGAACACCTTTTACCCGAGCGACGTGGCCTACCTCGAAGCGGTCGCGGAAGCGCTGCGCCCGGAATACGAAGCGATCGTCGCGGCGGGCTTCCTGCTGCAAATCGACAGCCCCGATCTCGCCATGGGCCGCCACCTCGCCTTCGCCGAGCTGAGCGACGAGGACTTTCTCAAGGTCATCGACCGCAATGTCGCAGCCCTCAACCACGCGCTGCGCAATCTCCCCGCCGATCGCCTGCGCATGCACCTGTGCTGGGGCAACTATCCCGGCCCGCACCACCGCGACATTCCGCTCGCCAGGATCGCCGAGCGGGTGCTGCGCGCCAAGCCGAAATACATCCTGCTCGAAGGCGCCAATCCGCGCCACGGCCACGAATGGGCGGTGTTCGAGAGCGTCAGCCTGCCCGAGGACAAGGTGCTGGTCCCCGGCGTAATCGATTCGACCTCGAACTACATCGAGCACCCCGAGCTCGTCGCCGAGCGGCTGCTGCGCTACGCTCATGTCGTCGGGCGCGAGCGGGTGATGGCCGGCAGCGACTGCGGCTTTTCGACCTTCATGGAAGTGCCGACGGTCTGGCCGGACATCGTCTGGGGCAAGCTCGCCAGCATGGTCGAAGGCGCGCGGATTGCGAGCGCCAAGCTCTGGCCTTAGGCCCAGCACTATCGAATAATATGGGAGAGAACCGATGACCCTCTATGCCGACAAACTGTTCGAGGAAGCCGAACCGTTCATCACTTACGAGAAGGACAAGAAGACCAAGATTGCCACCATCACGATAAAGATGGCGGACCAGCTCAATGCCGTGACGACGGGCATGCGTCTGCGCTACGTCGATTATATCCACCGCGCCAACATCGACGACGACGTGAAAGTGCTGGTCATCCGCAGCGAGGGTGAGCACCTGGGCACCGGCGCCGACCTGGGCGCACAGTTCAAAGGCTACGACGAAGGGCCGAACAATTCGCCGCTGCACGAGTTCGAGATCGACGACCTCGACGTGAAGTACCCGCCCAAGGATTCGTTCCGCTACATCCACGGCGTCTGCAATCTCTATGCGCAGACCCGCAGCGGCTGCCGCACGCTGCAGGACTTCAAGAAGATCAGCATCCTGGAGTGCAAGGGCTATGTCTACGGCTGGCACTTCTACCAGGCGGGCGATGCCGATCTCGTCATCTCATCGGAAGAGGCGCTGTTTGGCCACCCGGCCTTCCGCTACGTCGGCTGGGGCCCGCGCCTGTGGACCTGGGCGGAAACGATCGGCCTGAGGCGCTTTACCGACATGCTTTTCACTGGCCGGCCGTTCACGGCGCAGGAGATGCTGACCTGCGGCTTCGTCAACAGCATGGTCCCGCGCGACCAGCTCGAGGCCGAAACGATGAAATACGCGCTCGCCTGCTCGCGCTCGCGGCCGACCGACACGGTCAACGTGCAAAAGACCTTCCTCGAAATCTACAAGCAGTATCGCGGCGAGCAGATGGGCAGCACCTTGACCGCGCTGGTCGAATCGCTGTGGCCCTACATGCGCCACGAGCCGGAGGATCTGCAGCTCAGCGCGGAAACGATGGAGCACCTGGGCAAGGCGGTGAAGGAAGTGGAAATGGGCTATCCGCCCGAATGGCGCATGAGCTATTCCGGGCGCAGCAAGGCAAGCTGAAGGAGGAACCGATGGCCAGGGTCCGCCTGACAACCGAAGACCAGCAGAGCTGGACCGTTTCCGGCGAGCGCGATCTCGACGAGGGCGAGCGCGCCAAGCTGCGCCAGGGCGAACTCACCAGCGCCTATCGCATGCGCGAGCCGGGCGATGCGAGCAGCCCGCAGCTGGTCGAGCTGCGCTATGAACCGGACGCCGAGATCCGCGTGCATTCGCACGACGAGGACGAGATCATCTACGTGCTTTCGGGCGAAATGCGGATCAACAACCGCAAGTTCGGCCCCGGCGCGACGCTGACCGTGCCGGGCGGAGTGTTCTATGGTTTCCATGCCGGACCGGAGGGGCTGCGCATCCTCAACTTCCGCCCGCGCATCGATACCAGCTTCAATTTGCCGCCCGGTGCTTGAGCGGGCCACCAATTGCATAATCCGCAACCGGCGTTGACTTCTTCGCAGTTGCACAATCGCTGCCGCACTTGCACATAGGGGGCGGCTTCGGGGCTTCCTCTCCCCCTCCTCCCTGCCCCGGAGCCCCTACTCCTCCCCAAAGGCCCGGCTGCCCCCAGCCGGGCCTTTTTGGCATTGCAGGACGAGGAAAGTTGGTGCGGACGGCGGGACTCGAACCCGCACGAGCAAGGCTCAGGGGATTTTAAGTCCCCGGCGTCTACCATTCCGCCACGTCCGCGCTGTTGCCCGCCTTACGGCGGAGCGGCGGGGATATCCATCCCCGCCTGCGGGAGCGGGCCGGTGCCGTCCGAGGTGAACGCAGCTAGCGGGTGTTGAGCCGGGCGCGCATTTCCTTGCCGGGTTTGAAATAGGGCACTTTCTTGCCAGGCACTTCGACCGATTGGCCGGTGCGCGGATTGCGGCCCTTGCGCGCTTCGCGCTGGCGGGTCGAAAAAGCGCCGAAGCCGCGCAGTTCGACGCGCCCGCCTTTGGCCAGCCGCGCGGCGATTTCGTCGAAGAATGTATCGAGCGCACGCTCGACTTCCTCGGCGCGCAGGCCCGGGTTTTCCTTGGCCAAGGCCTGCAACAGTTCCGATCTGATCATCTCATCGTCTCCCCGCGGCCCGCCAAGGCATGAACCCTGCAAGAAAATTGCCAGAATTCCGCTCACGGCGCAACCATTCACTGCACATCGCCAAGTGTCCCCGCTGTTTCAATACGGGCCCGCCAGTTCGGCAGGTTCGATGCCCAGCCGCCGCATCTTGTCGCGCAGTTCCGGCCATTCCTCGCGCAAGAACTTGTCGCGTTCCGAGGCGCGCAAGCGCGCGGCGGCGCCGGGGGCGACAAACATGCCGACGCCGCGGCGCACTTCGACCAGGCCGTCGAGCTGGAATTGCTGACAGGCCTTGGCGACTGTCAGCGGATTTGCGCCATGCCGGGCGGCAAAAGCGCGCACCGATGGCAGCATCTCGCCTTCGCGAAACACGCCTTCGACTATGCCCGCGGCGATCATGTCGCGCAGTTTGAGATAGACCGGGCGGGCGGGCGGAGGCATGGTGCATTGCTGACATAATACAGCGAAACGCGCAAGCGAGGCCTTTCGCCCGGCGCTAGAGCGGGCTAGGGTTGCTGCTGTTTCGGCCGGGACGAGGGGTCGCCCATGAAAGATTTGGCTAGCTGGGGCGTGGCGGACTGGACGGCGGCGATCGCCGCGGTTGCTCTGTTGGCCGTGCTCGCAATCGGCGGTTTCATCGCATCGCGCAAGTCCGCCGAGTTCGCCGGGCACCCGCGCGGGCTCTATGTGCTGTTCTACGCCGAAATGTGGGAGCGCTTTTCCTACTACGGCATGCGCGCCTTGCTGATCTTCTACCTGACCAAGCACTGGCTGTTCAGCGACGGCAAGGCGAACCTGATCTACGGGGCTTACACCAGCCTAGTCTATATCATGCCGCTGTTCGCCGGCTATCTCTCCGACCGCTGGCTGGGGCAACGAAAATCTGTGGTATTCGGCGGAATCCTGCTCTCCATCGGCCATCTGCTGATGGTGGTCGAAGGGAGCGGCGGGCAGGGCGATCCGGCGTTGAACGTGTTCTGGCTGGCGCTGGCCTTCATCATTGTGGGCGTCGGGTTCCTGAAGGCCAACATTTCGGTGCTGGTGGGCCAACTCTACGGCATCACCGATGTCCGGCGCGACGGCGCCTATACGATCTTCTATATGGGCATCAACGTCGGCGCGGCGCTCGGCGGCATCCTCGTGGGTTACCTTGGGGAGACAATCGGCTGGGGATACGGCTTTGGCCTTGCCGGCATCGGCATGGTCGCGGGCCTGATCATGTTCGTGTTCGGCAGGCCGGCGCTGATGGGCAAGGGCGAACCGCCTGCTTTGCTGAGCCGGCAACGCGAATGGTCGCTCTACGCCCTGGGCTTTGCCGGTGTCGTGGCGACCTGGTTCCTGGTGCAGTTCCAGAATGTCGTCGGAACCCTGCTGCTGGTCAGCGGCGCCGTGCTGTTCGCCTATGTGATTTACGAAGCCTTCAAGCTTGAGCGCGACGCACGCGAGCGGCTGTTCGCGATCATTTTCCTGTTATTGCTCCAGCCGCTGTTCTGGGGTCTGTTCGAACAGGCGGGTGGCAGCCTCAATCTATTTACCGACCGTTATGTCGATCGGCAAGGCGTCCCCGCTTCGTTCTTCCAATCGATCAATCCGATCTACATCGTGCTGCTCGGCCCGCTGTTCGCCTGGCTGTGGACCTGGCTCGCCAAGAAAGGACTGGAGCCTTCGACGCCGGTCAAATTCGGCCTGGCGCTGGCGCAGGTCGGTTTCGCCAATCTCGTGCTGGTGTGGGGCGCGCAAAGTGTCGGCATGGCGGTCGCGGTGCCGGTGATCTTCATTTTCCTGATCTACCTGTTCCAAACCACCGGCGAGCTCTGCCTCTCGCCCGTCGGCCTTTCGGCGATGAACCGGCTGGCACCGAAGACCATGGCAAGCCTGATCATGGGCGGCTGGTTCTTCGCGACAGCGGGCGGCAACTTCGTCGCCGGCAAGATCGGCGAGGCAACCGGCGGCGAAGGCGGCGAAATGTCCAAGGAAGCGACGCTGGCGATCTACGCGCAGATTGGCTGGCTGAGCATCGCCATCGGCGCGGCGGTTATCGTGGTATCGCCCGTGGTCAAACGCTGGATGCATCTCGACACGCTCAAGGACGAAGAGCCCGGGCCCGAAGGCGCCACGCCGCAACCCGCCTGAGGAACGCAGACCCGATATGAACCAAGCCACATCCCGCCGTTCGCTCCTAACCGGACTTGCCGCAACCGCCATGACGCTAGCCGCTTCCCAAACCGCCGAGGCCGCCCGCCGCCCGTTTTTCGCGCGGACCGGCAAGCGGCTCGGCTTGCAGCTCTACTCGCTTGGCGATGAGGCCGGGAAGGACCTTGCCGCCACTTTCGCCAGCGTTGCGGCAATCGGCTACCGCGACATCGAGCTGCCCCAGCTCTACGGCAAGACGCCCATCGAGATGCGCGCGTTGGCCGATCGAGCCGGACTTTCGCTGACCTCGCTTCATCTCCCGGCGATGGCCCTGAGGGTATGGGGCGGGGCGGGCGCGCTCTCGCTGCTGAGCGACACCCAGCGCGTGGTCGACGATCTCGGCGTCCTTGGCATAACCGGCGCGGTTGCGCCGATTGCCCCGTTTCCCGCCGCTTTCCGCCCCGGACCGGGCGAGAACCCCATGGCGGCACTGGCCCGGATGTTCGTCGAGGCCGGCGCGGACAGCTGGAAACGCACCGCGGCCCTGCTCAACGAGAAAGCCGCGGCGCTAAAGCCCCACGGCATTCAGGTCGGCTATCACAACCACAACATCGAATTCGCGCCCATCGGCGGAACCACCGGCTGGGACATTCTGGTCAAGGAAACCGACCCCGCCTTGGTCAAATTCGAGATCGATGTCGGCTGGATCGCGGCGGCGGAACTCGATCCGGTCGCTTTCCTCAATCGCCACCGGGACCGGCTCCGCTGGCTGCACGCCAAGGATATCAAGCCCTCGACCAAGGCCAATTTCGCGCTGTCGATGGACCCAACCGAAGCCGGAGCGGGCAAGCAGGACTGGGCGCGCATCCTCCCCGCGGCGCACCGCGCCGGGGTCGAGCATTTCTATGTCGAGCAGGAACCGCCCTTTACCATCCCCCGCATCGAGGCGGCGAGGCGATCCTGGAACTTCCTGTCGCAAGTTCGCGCCTGAGGGAAATGGTGCTGCTGGGGAGGATTGAACTCCCGACCTCACCCTTACCAAGGGTGCGCTCTACCACTGAGCTACAGCAGCCCGGAAACGCCCGGACGGGCAGGCGCGGGCTATTGTGCGCGGGGGGCGGCAATGTCAAGGCGGAGGCGATGGTCGAAACGCCGAAAGACCCCTCGCGCGAAGAGCGTCTGGCCGCCAAGCTGCGCGAAAACCTGAAGCGCCGAAAATCGCAGGCGCGCGGACAAGGCGACGCCGCTCTTCCCAAACGCCCGCCGAATAGCTAGGGCCAGCCGCTCCCGTTACATGGAGCCAGAGCCTTGCCTCGCCTCATCCTCGTCCGTCACGGCCAGAGCCAGTGGAACCTGGAAAACCGCTTTACCGGCTGGTGGGACGTCGATCTCACCGCCAAGGGCGAAGAGGAGGCCCGCGCGGCCGGGCATCTGCTTGCCGAAAAGGGCATGTTGCCGAGCTTCGCCTTTACCTCGTTCCAGACCCGCGCGATCCGCACGCTGCATCTGGCGCTCGAAGCCTGCCAGCGGCTGTGGATTCCCGAGGTCAAGGACTGGCGATTGAACGAACGCCACTACGGCGGTCTCACCGGACTCGACAAGGCCGAGACCGCGGCGCGGCACGGCGAGGACCAGGTCAAGATCTGGCGGCGCAGTTTCGATACGCCCCCGCCGCCTCTCGACGAGGGTTCGGAGTTCGATTTGGGCAGGGACCCGCGCTATGCCGGTATTTCGATACCGGTGGCCGAGAGCCTCAAGGATACCATCGCCCGCGTGCTGCCCTATTACGTAGCAGTGATCGCGCCCAAACTTGCACAGGGCGAAACCGTGCTAGTCGCCGCCCACGGCAACAGCCTGCGCGCGCTGGTGAAGCACCTTTCCGGCATTTCCGACGCCGACATCACCGGCCTGGAAATCCCGACCGGGCAACCGATCGTTTACCAACTCGACGATAATCTCACCGCGCAGGAGCGCTATTACCTCTCGGAGCGCTGATATGGCCGCACCCGTTGCTATCGTCATGGGCAGCCAGTCCGACTGGCCAACGATGAAATGCGCCGCCGACGCGCTCGACAAGCTTTGTGTCGCCTACGACGCGCGGATCGTCTCCGCCCACCGCACGCCCGACCGGCTGACCAAGTTCGCCAAGGGCGCCGAGGCCGAGGGTTTCATGGTGATCATCGCCGGCGCCGGCGGCGCGGCGCATCTGCCCGGCATGGTCGCAAGCATGACGCATTTGCCGGTGCTCGGCGTGCCGGTGCAGTCGAAGGCGCTGTCGGGGCAGGACAGCCTGCTGTCGATAGTGCAGATGCCGGCCGGCATCCCGGTCGGCACCCTGGCGATCGGCGAGGCGGGGGCGACCAACGCCGGACTGCTGGCGGCGTCGATCCTCGCGCTCAGCGATCCGGCGCTGGCCGAGCGGCTGAAGGCCTTCCGCGCCGCGCAGACCGCCGGTGTAGCGGAACGGCCCAGCTAAGCTTATGATCCCGAGCATCATCCCCCCCGGCGAAACCATCGGCATCCTGGGCGGCGGCCAGCTTGGCCGGATGCTGGCGATGGCCGCGGCGCAGCTCGGCTACCGGGTGCATATCTACGCCCCAGAGCCGGACAGCGTCGCGGCCGAAGTTGCCGCCCAGTTCACGTGCGCGCCCTGGGACGACGCGGCCGCCATGGCGGCATTTGCCAGCGATTGCGCGGTCGTCACCTACGAGTTCGAGAACGTCCCCGTCGCCCCGCTCAAGGCGCTGGGCGATGTCCCGCTCCTGCCCCACCCCCGCGCGCTCGAAACCGCGCAGGACCGGCTGGCCGAAAAGCAATTCGTCGAACACCTCGGCGGCAGTCCCGCGCCCTATGCAGCGGTCGATTCCCGCGCGGAACTTGCCCATGCTATCGAGCAGGTCGGCACGCCCGGCATTCTCAAGACCCGGCGCGACGGCTATGACGGCAAGGGTCAGTGGCGCATCGCCGAGAAGGCCGAAACCCCGTTCCTCGAGCTTCCCGACGCGCCGCTGATCTACGAAGGTCTGGTGCGCTTCACCGCCGAGTTTTCGGTGCTGCTGTGCCGCGGCGCCGACGGCGATGTGCGCTTCTGGGATACGCCGCAGAACATGCACGAGGGCGGCATTCTGGCGACATCGAGCGTGCCGGTGTCACCGCTGGTGCACCCCCATGTCGTCCCGGCGCGGTCTTTGGCGAGGAAAGTGGCCGAGGCGCTCGAATACGTCGGCGTGCTGACACTCGAATTCTTCGCCACCACTGCCGGCCCGGTGTTCAACGAAATGGCCCCCCGGGTGCACAATTCGGGGCACTGGACGATCGAAGGGGCGCTGACCAGCCAGTTCGAAAACCACATTCGCGCGATCTGCGGCCTGCCGCTGGGCGATTGCTCGCTGGCGGCGGCGGGGGTCGAGATGCGCAACGTGATTGGTGACGCGGCGGAAGACTGGGCGAAAATCCTGTCCGATCCGGCCAACCATTTGCACCTTTATGGCAAGGCGGCGGCGAGGCCGGGGCGCAAGATGGGGCATGTCACCAGGCTCAAGCTGGGGTGAGCCAAAGCCTCGTCGCCATCCTTGCCCGCGCGCGCAACGGCACGATCGGGCGCGATGGAGCGCTTCCATGGCGCATTCCCGCCGACCTCAAGCGGTTCAAGGCCATGACCATGGGCCAGGATGGATCGGGACGTCCCATGATCATGGGACGCAAGACCTTCGCGGCCTTCGGAAAGGCGCTGCCCGGCCGCCGCCATATCGTGCTGACCCGCGATCCCGCATGGCGGGCGGAGGGCGCGGAAGTCGCTCGCACGGTCCAGGAAGCGCTGGCGCTGGCGGGCGGCGGCGAAGTGGCGGTGATCGGCGGGGCGGAGATATATGCGCTGCTCCTGCCACACTGCGAGAGGGTCGAACTCACCGAAGTGCACGCCGACTACGCGGGCGACACCCATATGCCCCCGTTCGGTCCCGAATGGCGCGAAGTCGCGCGCGAGGAACATGCGAGCGAGGATGGCCGCCCCGCCTTCGCTTTCGTGACGCTGACACGCGCCCTATAGGCCCGATCAGCATGATTCGACTCGATCACCGCGAACCCCTGCCCGAGTCCTTGCGCGGCGCGATCCTGGCGCTGGGCAATTTCGACGGCTTCCACCAGGGCCACCAGGCCGTGGTCGGCGAGGCGCTGTCATGGGCGCGGGCGGAGGCGCGGCCGTGCATTGTCGCGACTTTCGATCCGCACCCGATGCGGCACTTCAAGCCCCTGGCCGCGCCTTTCCGCCTGACCACGCTCGACCAGCGCCAGGAGCTGTTCGACGGGGCAGGGGCCGACGCCATGCTGGTGTTCCACTTCGACGCCGAGATGGCGAGCCAGCCGGCGGAACAATGGGCCGAGGGCATGATCAGCCGCCACATCGGCGCGGGCGGGGTGGTGACGGGCGAGGATTTCACTTTCGGCAAGGCCCGCGGCGGCAATCCCAACCTGCTCCGCGCGCGCGGCGTGCCGACGCGCACCGTCGGTGCGGTGCATGACGATGTGGGCCCGATCTCCTCCAGCCGCATCCGCGCGGCGCTGAAAGCGGGCGACTGCGGCGAGGCGACGCGGCTGCTGACCCGGCCTTTCGCGATCCGGGGCATAGTCCAGCACGGCGACAAGCGCGGGCGCACCATCGGCTTTCCCACCGCCAACCTCGATCTCGGTTCCTACCTGCGCCCGCATTACGGCATCTATGCGGTGACCGGGCTGCTGCCGGCCGGCCGGACAGATGTGGTCCACGGCGCGGCCAATCTCGGCATTCGCCCGACCTTCGATCCGCCCAAGGAACTGCTCGAGCCCTATTTCTTCGATTTCGACGGGGATTTGTACGGGCAGGAAATCGAGGTCGGCTTCCACCATTTCCTGCGGGGCGAGGCGAAGTTCGATAGCCTGGAGGCGCTGACCGCGCAGATGGAGAAGGACTGCGCCGAGGCGCGGGCGCGGTTGGGCGGAACATTGATAGCGGTTTCGCGCAGAGGCGCGGAGGAAGCAGAGACCGCGGAGGAGGAAAGATTTCTCCGCCGAAGGCGGAAGCTTCTACCTGCGCCCAGGCCTTGCATTCAGCCTGCACCGATCGAAAATGAAAGCGGCTTCGCCGCAAGCGCGACATCTTCGCGCCTCTCTGCTGCCTCTCGCGCCTCTGCGCGAAACCAATCCAAAAATTGCGCTAGCCCCACTCCCTCGCTAAGGCCCGCGTCACTATGACCGAGCAGCGCGATTACAGAGATACCGTCTTCCTGCCGAAGACCGAGTTCCCGATGAAGGCCGGGCTCCCCCAGAAGGAGCCGGGCATTCTCGCGCGCTGGCAGGAGCAGGGGCTGTACCAGCAGCTGCGCGCGGCGCGCGCCGGCCGCGAGAAGTTCATCCTCCACGACGGCCCGCCCTATGCCAATGGCGACATGCACATCGGCCACGCGCTCAACCACATCCTCAAGGACATGGTGGTGCGCACCCAGAGCCTGCTCGGCAAGGACGCGCCCTATGTGCCCGGCTGGGACTGCCACGGCCTGCCGATCGAGTGGAAGGTCGAGGAGCAATACCGCAAGAAGAAGCTCGACAAGGATCAGGTCGATCCGGTCGAGTTCCGCGCCGAATGCCGCGCCTATGCGCAGCACTGGGTCGATGTGCAGCGCGAGCAGCTGAAGCGCCTCGGCGTGAATGCCGACTGGGACAATCCCTACCTGACGATGGACCCGCAGGCCGAGGGCACGATCGTTGCCGAGCTGATGAAGTTTGCCGAAAGCGGGCAATTGTATCGCGGCTCCAAGCCGGTGATGTGGTCGCCGGTGGAGAAGACCGCGCTGGCCGAGGCCGAGGTCGAGTATGAGGATATCGTCTCGACGCAGGTGGATGTGGCGTTCGAGATTGTGGAGTCGCCGATTGCCGGAGCTGGTCGGCGCCCATGCGGTGATCTGGACGACGACGCCGTGGACGATCCCGGTGAACCAGGCTTTGGCTTATGGGCCTGAGGTTGAGTACGTCGCTGGTTCGACTATGGACTGCACGACGACAGCAAGCGCTGGCAAAGCATTTGGCGAGACTACGCTCGCTGCGAAGGACGTTGATGGCAAATCGCGTCGCTAGTCGCCGAGGCTCGAGCGAGTGGAATTCGACTGCTCGCGTGATGCGATCATGGCCGAACGTCGCAGTCTCTGAAGTCATGGGACTCAAGTGGCAGAGCTTGCAGGCGTTGGCAAAGGCTCCGACCTCGCCGGAACCATCGCCCGCCACCCGATGCACGCGCTCGGCGGGTTCTTCGCCAAGCCGCGCCCGTTCCTCGCCCGGCGACTTCGTCACCACCGAGACCGGCACCGGCCTCGTCCACATGGCGCCGGACCACGGCGAGGACGACTTCCTGCTGTGCAAGGCGCACGGCATCGATCCGGTCTTCGCGGTCGAAGGCGACGGCAAGTACCGCGCCGACTGGGCCTGGCTCGGCGGCCAGGGATCGTGATCAACGCCAAGTTCAATGCGCCCGACGGGCCGATCTGTTCCGACTTGCGCGCGAGCGGCGGGCTGCTGGCGGCTTCGGCGGACTACAAGCACTCCTACCCGCACTCGTGGCGCTCCAAGGCCAAGGTGATCTTCCGCTGCACGCCGCAGTGGTTCGTGCCGATGGACCGGGAGATTGACCCCTCCACCACCAGCTACGCTGGCGGTCCCCCTCCCCGTTCCGGGGAGGTATTGCCCTCTGAAACACCTCCCCGGAACGGGGAGGGGGACCACGCCGAAGGCAGTGGTGGAGGGGTCGCCACCCTGCGCCAAACCGCCCTCGCCGCCATCGCCGCCACCCGCTGGGTCCCCGCAAAGGGCGAGAACCGCATCCGCTCCATGGTCGAGGGCCGCCCCGACTGGGTGCTCAGCCGCCAGCGCGCCTGGGGCGTGCCGATCACGCTGTTCGTCGAACCGCAAGACCGGGCAGTACCTGTGCGATCCGGCGGTCAACGCGCGGATCGTCGCGGCGGTGAAGCAGGACGGCGTCGATGCCTGGTCCGATGCGCGGGCGCAGGAATTCCTCGGGCCGGACTACAAGGCCGAGGACTACGAACGCGTCACCGACATTCTCGACGTCTGGTTCGATTCGGGCTGCACCCATGTGTTCGTGCTGGAGAGCGGACGCTGGCCGGACCTGCAATGGCCCGCCGACCTCTACCTCGAAGGCAGCGACCAGCATCGCGGCTGGTTCCAGAGCTCGCTGCTCGAAAGCTGCGCCACGCGCGGCCGCGCGCCCTACAAGGCGGTGCTGACCCACGGCTTCACCATGGACGCCAAGGGCATGAAGATGTCCAAGTCGCTGGGCAACACCATCGATCCGCTCAAGGTGATGGAAACCAACGGCGCGGACATCGTCCGGCTGTGGGCGCTGACGGTCGACTACACCGAGGATCACCGCATCGGCGACGAGATCCTGAAGGGCGTGGCGGACCAGTACCGCAAGCTGCGGAATACGTTCCGCTATCTGCTGGGCGCGTTGGACGGGTTTCAGCGAGGCGGAGCGGGTGGAGGTTGCGGCAATGCCCGAGCTGGAGCGCTATGTGCTGGCGCTGCTGGCGAAGCTGGACGCGACGCTGCGGCAGGCGGTGGCCGACTTCGATTTCAACACTTACGTCCGCGCGCTGACCGATTTCTGCAACGAGGATCTGTCGGCCTTCTTCTTCGATATCCGCAAGGACTGCCTCTACTGCGACGCGGCGGACGACCCCAAGCGCATGGCCTACCGCACGGTGCTCGACACGCTGTTCCACGCGCTGGTGCGCTATGCCGCGCCGGTGCTGGTGTTCACGGCGGAGGAGGTGTGGGGGACGCGGTTTCCGGAGGCGGGGAGCGTGCATTTGCTGGAGTGGCCGGATCCTTCCGAGCCGGTGCAGATACGAGTCTTGGTTGCGCGTTGGGATCGCTCCGCTGTAAGGAAGTCGACTCACGGATCTTCAGGGCGCTCGAGCAAGGCTCATGCAAGACAAGCTTGGCGCGCTAAGTGTTTGGATCGCACGTTCAAGTCAATTGAGCTTGCAAGCTAGCGAGATCTCGATTTGATGGAGCTATTTATCAGCGGGACTGTCACAGTCGAAGCGATCGAGATTTCAGGAGCTGTATCTAAGATTGGCGAACGCCACTACAGACTATCCCTTGAGTCAAAGATTTGTCACCTCGTTGACGAACCCGACCACCCACCACAAATGCGGCCGCTGCTGGCGGCACCTCCCCGATGTCGCCGAGGACGGCGCGCTGTGTTCACGTTGCGATCAGGTCGTCGCGGGCATGGAGCGGCGGAATGAGGACTGCGTGTCGCACACCACTCGTCACCGAACTGTTTCAGGACCCATTATGCCCTTGCCCGCGCAGCTGAACAGTCTATCCGCGCGGTTCGCGCATCCTCTGGGTCAGGGCACGAGGGATGGTCCTGCAAGTTCAGATGCGGAAAGTAAGGCATGTGACCCTCGCCCCCACAAGCTCGGCCTCGCCCTCGCCGCTGCCGTGTTCGCGCTCGACCAGGCGCTCAAGTGGCTGATGATCGGGCCGCTGGCCTTGCGCGAGGTCTATCAGATCGAACTGCTGCCGATCTTCAACCTGACCTGGACCGAGAACCACGGCGTCTCGCTCGGCCTGCTCACCGCCGGGTCGGAGACCCAGCGCTGGATGCTGGTGGCGCTGACCGCCGCGATCGCCGCTGGTCGTGCTGGTCTGGATGCTGCGCGAAACGAAGGCCTGGCGAGATACTCCCGCTCGGCCTGGTGCTGGGCGGGGCGCTCGGCAATATCATCGACCGGGCGCGGTTCGGCTACGTCGTCGACTATGCCGATCTGCATTTCGGCACGTTCCGCCCGTTCCTGATTTTCAACCTGGCCGATGCGGCTATCACCATCGGCGTGCTGATAATCCTTGCCCGATCCTTGCTTTTGCGCGAAAAGCCGAAACAGACCGGCGACACTGCCCCGGAGAGCCTGAACCATGCGTAATACCAGCTGCCCTCGATCCTGATCTCCACAACCGCGCTGCTTTCGGCATGCGGCGGCGGCGGCGGGCTGTTCAACCGCGACCGGCCCGACGAATTCGCCGTGCAGCGCCAGGCGCCGCTGGTGGTCCCGCCCGATTTCTCGCTCACCCCGCCCCAGCCCGGCGCGCCGCGCGCGATCGGACCGCAACACCCAGCAGCAGACGCTGGATGCGCTGTTCGGCGGCCAGTCGCCGCGCAGCGAGGTCGAGAAGAACACCGTCGGCCGCGCCGGCAGCTCGGCCCCCGGCATCCGCTCGACGGTCGGCGATCCAGGGACCAACACCGTCGCCAAGGGCGAGATCACCCGCGACATCCTCGCCGCCCCGCAGGGCGACGGCCGCGAAGCGCAGGCTTCGACAGGGAGTTAGAGCCTTTCCGATCTGACATCGATCCGGCACCAGCCCGCTCGCCGCGCCCGGCGCGACCCAACGCAGCATTCGAATGCTCTGGGTGGCCGGGCGGGGAGCGGGCTGGTGCCGCCTCAGTAACGGAAAAGGCTCTAACCCGCTCCCGCTTCGAGTTCCATGCTGACCAGCAGCTTGTCGATCTTGAGCCCGTCCATATCGACCACTTCGAAGCGCCAGCCCTGGTCGTGGAAATGCTCGCCTTCCTTGGGCAGGCGCTTGAGCACCGAGAGCACATAGCCGGCCGCGGTGGCGAATTCGCGGTCGTCGGGCAGGTCGATGCCGAGCCGGTCGGCCAGCGCATCGGCGGGCAGGGCGCCGGCGATCAGCAGCGACTTGTCCTCGCGCTCGACCACCATCGGCTCGTCGCCCTCGTCCTGGTGGCTGACGAAATCGCCGACGATCGCGGTAAGCAGATCGGCCGGGGTGACCACGCCCTTCGAGATGGCCGTATTCGTCGTGGACCAGCGCCATCGACACGTCGGACTGCTGCAGCATGCGCAGCGCGTCCATCGCGTCGAGCTGGTCGGGGATGACGTCGGCCTTCTTCATCAGCTTGCGCGATATTGGGCTTCTTGCCGGCCAGCAGCACGGCCTGCACTTCGCGGACCTTGAGCACGCCGACGATAGTTGTCGGGCGAGCCGTCGGTGACCGGCAGCAGCGAATGCGGGCTTTCCTTGAGCGTGGCGCGCACTTCGGCCTCGCTGGCGCGGCGATCGATCCAGTGCGAGTTCGGTGCGCGGGGTCATCAGTTCGCGCACCGGGCGGTCGGCGAGCCGCATGATCCCGGTCATGATCGCGCGCTCGTCTTCCTCGATCACGCCCGAACGGGTCGCTTCGGCGAAGATCACGTGGAGTTCCTCGGCGGTCACTTCGGGATCGCCCGTGTGGCGCACGCCGGTCAGGCGCAGCAGCAGGCTCGACGAGCGGTCGAGCAGCCAGACGAACGGCGCGGTCGACCCGGGCGACCACCGCCATCGGCAGCGCGGCGACGATCGCGATCGGCTCGGCCGCGCGCAGCGCGACCTGCTTGGGCACCAGCTCGCCGATCACCAGGCTGAAATAGGTCGTCGACCACGATCACCAGCGACGAACCCGGCATCGTCGGCACAGCGCGCGCGGCACGCCCAGCGCCGCCAGCCGCTCGCCGACCGGCCCGCCAAGGCTGCGCGCCCGAATAGGCGCCGGCGATGATCCCGACCAGGGTGATGCCGATCTGCACGGTCGAGAGGAACTTGCCCGGATCGGACGCCAGATCGAGCGCCACCCGCGCGCCCTTGCTGCCCCGCTCCGCCGCCACCCGCAGCCGCGCCGGGCGCGCCGAAACGATCGCCAGTTCCGACATGGAGAACAGGCCGTTGAGGCAGGATCAGCCCCGCGATGACGAGGACATCGGTCCAGGGAAACGGTGTCACGGCATCGGGGCTAGCAGAAAAGGACCGGCGGCCTAACAGTGCCTGCTTCGTTGACAATTGCGCGGTCCACATTCCATTCATGTTGCGCCGGACATGGTTAACCTGCTTCGGTCATAGAAAAGGGACGCATCACCATGAAAAATTCCCGCTGGTTCACCTCGAGCCTCGCCGCCATTTCGCTGGTCACCGTTTCGGCCTGCGTGACCGACCCCAACACCGGCGAGAAGAAAGTTTCGCGCACCGCGATCGGCGGGGTCGGCGGCGCGGTGGTCGGGGGTCTGCTCGGCGGCGTGATCGGCGGCAAGACCGGGCGGATCATCGGCGCCGGGATCGGCGGCGTCGCCGGCGGCGTGGTCGGCTACAAGATGGACCAGCAGATCAAGGAGCTGAAGGAACAGACCGCAGGCTCGGGCGTAGATGTCACCGAGACCGACAACGGCCAGGCGATTCTGGTCAATCTGCCCGACGGCGTCACCTTCGATGTCGGCAGCTCGACGCTCAAGCCCCAGTTCCGCGAAACGCTCGACAAGATCGCGGCAAGCATGAACGAATATCCCAACAGCCTGATCGACGTTTACGGCCACACCAATTCGACCGGATCGGACGCCTTCAACCAGACCCTGTCGGAAAACCGCGCGCGCACCGTGGCCGGTTACCTCTCATCGCGCGGCGTATCGGCGGCGCGCATCCGCAGCCAGGGCTTTGGCGAGACCATGCCGGTCGGCGACAACGCCACCGCCGAGGGCCGGGCGAAGAACCGCCGGGTCGAGATCAAGATCGTGCCGATCACCCAGGAAGAGGTGGCAGCGGCGCGCGGCACGCCGTAAACGGCGCTGCTAGCGGCGCATCACCACGCCGCCGTCCACGCCGATCACCTGACCGGTTATGTAGGCGCCCTCGTCCGCCATCAGCAGCGCGCTCATGGCGGCGATATCCTCCGGGCGGCCGAGGCGTGACTTGACGATGGCCAGGCTCAGGCACCATTGCCTGGTCGCTTCATCGAGTTCGCTTTCGAGCCGCTCGTGCAGGGTCGAGCCCGGCGAGATGCAATTGGCGCGGATGCCTTGCGCGCCGTAGCGCGAGGCGACGTGGCGCATCAGCGCCTCGACCCCGGCCTTGGCGATGGAATAGGCGACCTGGCCAGGCATGCCGTTGCAGGCGGCCGGCGAGCTGGTGAAGACCAGCGAGCCGCCGCCGCGCTCAAGCAGTGCGGGAATCGCGGCGCGGGCGCACAGGTAATAGCCGCGCAGGTTGACCGCCATGGTCTCGTCAAAGGCCGCGAGCGGCAATTCCATGATGCCGCGCGCCTGATCGTTATCGACGAAGCTGGCGAAATTGATGTGCGCGCCATCGAGCCCGCCGAATTGCTTGCGGGCCAGCGCCACCGCCGCCACGGCCGATGCCTCGTCGCTGCCATCGAGGAGAGTGGCCAGAGCGCTCCCGCCCGTGGCCGCGATTTCAGCGCAAAGCGCTTCGGTGGGTTCGAGCGCCACATCGCCGAGCACGACATTGGCGCCTTCGCCAGCAAACCGCCGCGCCAGCCCGCCGCCGATGCCGCCGCCGCCCGCCACGAGAATGGTCTTGCCTTCCAGTCTTCGCATCATCGCCCTACCCTCTCTTGCTTCCATCGCTCGCACAATACACAGTCGCGGCAAGCTGGCGAACAGCCCGGAGAGAACGATGCCGACCATCGACCAACTGGACCTGCTGCACATGCCGATCGCCACGAAGGAGTTCGGCGACGATCCGCTGCCCTGGTTCGAAAGGGCGCGGGACCAGCACGAGTGGCTGGCGGCGAGCGATATCGGCTATGTCCTCACCGGCTACCGCGCGATCGACGAGATCATGCGGCTCGACGACAAGCTGACCATGCCCGGCGAGGAAATCGTCGATATCATGGGCGCGCGCGGCACCGGCTGGGGCGATTTCGCGGTCGATCAGATGCTGGTCAGCTTCGGCGAGCGCCACAAGCGGCTGCGCGGCAGCGTCAGCACCGCTTTCGGCCCCGGCAATGTCAAGCGGCTGCGCCCGATGATGCGCGAGACCGTGACCGAGAATTCTCGACGAATGGGCGCCCAAGGGCGCGTTCGACTTTGCCGATTTCGCCGCGCAGTTTCCCGTCCGGGTGATGTTCGCCATGCTCGGCACTTCGACCGAGCGGTTGCCCGAGATCATGAAATGGCTCGAAGTGCACGGCGAGAGCTTCAATCTCGAAGTCGAGAAAATGGACCTGATCGAGCACGGTTATCAGACCCTGTGGCGCTTCGTCGACGGACTGGTGGCGGAGCGCGGGCGGGACGGGACAAGCGGCGACCTGCTCGACGTCATGATCGCGGCCAACACAACGGCCAGATCAGCGACAAGGAACTGCGCCAGCTGCTGATCCTGATGTTCGCGGCCGGCTATGACACCACCAAGAACCTGACGATCCTGCTGATGCGCTCGATGCTCGATAACCCCGACGTCTACCGGCGCTGCGGCGAGGATTTCGACTATGCCAGGAAGGTGGTGAAGGAGCAGCTGCGCTTCATGACCCCGTCGAACACCATGCGCATGGTCAAGGAAGGCTTCTCCTATCGCGGTGTCGATATTCCGGCCGGCACCATGCTGGTCTTCCCGCTGACCATTTCTGGCCGTGATCCGGCCATGTTCGGCGATCCGGACAAGTTCGATCCGGAGCGGCCGGAGAAGCACGCCACCCAGGCCTTCGGGCGCGGCATGCATATCTGCCTCGGCCAGTTCCTCGCCGTCGCCAATGTCGAGGAAGGCATGCACCTGATCGCCCAGCGGCTCGCCAATCCGCGGCTGGCCGGCGAAATGGCCTGGAAGCCGTTCCCGGGCGTCTGGGGGATCACCAGCCTGCCGATCGTGTTCGATCCGGTGGGCGATGGCGGGTCTAGCGAGCCGCCGCTTCCCGCGCCGTTCCGCCAGCCGCTCCACCGCCGCCGCGTGGATCGCCGGCGCGGAGGCCAGCACACCGAATGCGCGCGGATCGCGTTTGTTGTAGTTGAGCGGCTGGCCGAACACGTCGGTCACCGCCGCGCCGGCCTCGCGGGCGATCAAGGCGGCGGCGGCGAGGTCCCATTCGAAGCCCCAGCGCATGGTCGCGACCATGTCGGCCTCATCGGCGGCGACCATGGCGATCCGGAGCGCGATCGAATTGGGCTGGGGGACGAACACGAAGTCGCTCGGCGCATCGCCAGTAATGCGCGCCGGCACGCGCGCGCCGGACAGTTGCGTGCGATCGCTTGCCACTAGTCGCGCGCCGTTGCGCCAGCTGCCTTTGCCCGCCTCGCCATGCCAGAATTCGTCGCGCGCGGGGGCGCAGAGCATGCCGAGCAGCGGTCGTCCCGCGCTGACTAGCGCTACCGATACCGCCCAGCCCGCTCGCCCGCGGACGAAATCGCGGGTGCCGTCGATCGGATCGACCAGCCAGAGCAGGCCGCCGTCGAGCCGTTCGGGCGCGTCCACGGTTTCTTCCGACAGCCAGCCCGCCGACGGCAGCAGCAAGGCCAGTTCGCGCTTGAGAAAGGCATCGACCGCAAGGTCCGCCGCCGAAACCGGATCTCCCGGGGTCTTTTCCCAGACTTCCGGCGCGTGCCCGTCTCCCGGCCAACTCGCCATGGCGATGTCCCCGCTTCGCGGACGATCGCTTCGAGACGGGCGCGGTCGATCATGGGTGCGAATTCGTCGCCTTGTTGCCAATGATTCGCATTCGACGGCTATCGCCCACTTTTCAAGCCGCGATGCTTGTGCTTAGGCGGCGCCGCACAATTTCCCCCTGCCCCGACGGGCAACAGCGGAAACCCTCTCCCATGAACATCCACGAATACCAGGCCAAGGAACTGCTCGCGAAATTCGGCATCGCAATACCCGCAGGCCACGCGGCGCTGACCGTGGCGGATGCCGTCGAGGCCGCGAAGAAGCTGCCCGGGCCGCTCTATGTGGTGAAGATCGCAGATCCACGCCGGCGGACGCGGCAAGGGCAAGTTCAAGGAATTGGCCCCCGACGCCAAGGGCGGTGTGCGGCTGTCGAAGTAGGTCGAGGAAGTCGAGGCCAACGCGAAAGACATGCTCGGCAACACACTGGTGACGATCCAGACCGGAGAGGCCGGCAAGCAGGTCAACCGGCTCTACATCACCGACGGGGTCGATATCGGCGCGGAATATTATCTCTCGATGCTGGTCGACCGCAAGACCGGCCGCATCGCCATGATCGCCTCGACCGAAGGCGGCATGAGCATCGAGGACGTCGCGCATGACACCCCCGAGAAGATCACCACCATCACCATCGATCCCGCCCAGGGCTTCCAGCCGCACCACGGCCGCGCGGTGGCTTTCGCACTCAAGCTCAAGGGCGATCTCAACAAGCAGGCGCAGGTGCTCGCCAAGCAGCTCTACGACGCCTTCACCGCGCTCGACTGCGCGATGATCGAGATCAACCCGCTGGCCGAATGCGGCGACAAGATCATGGTGCTCGACGCCAAGATGAGCTTCGATTCGAACGCGCTCTACCGCCACCCCGACGTCGAGGCGCTGCGCGACGAAACCGAGGAAGACCCGGCGGAAGTCGAGGCCAGCAAGTACGACCTCGCCTATATCAAGCTCGACGGCGACATCGGCTGCATGGTCAACGGCGCCGGCCTGGCCATGGCGACGATGGACATCATCAAGCTCAACGGCATGTTCCCGGCCAATTTCCTCGACGTCGGCGGCGGCGCCTCGAAGGAGAAAGTTACCGCCGCCTTCAAGATCATCCTCGCCGATCCGGCGGTGAAGGGCATTCTCGTCAACATCTTCGGCGGCATCATGAAGTGCGACACCATCGCCGAGGGCATTGTCGCGGCGGCCAAGGAAGTGAACCTGCAAGTGCCGCTGGTGGTGCGGCTCGAAGGGACCAATGTCGAGCAGGGCAAGGCGATTCTGGCCAGCTCGGGCCTGGCGATCGTCGCGGCGGACGATCTGGGCGATGCGGCGAAGAAGATTGTGGCGGAAGTGAAGCAGGCGGCCTGAACCTTGCGCGGCTAGACAGCCCCGTCCTCGCTCCAGATGTATTCCAGCATGTGGCCGAGTTGGGGCCTGAGATCGAGATAGATGTACCGCGTGCCGCCTTCGGCATCGCCCAACACCGGCACATCGATCCCGTTACGCGCGGCCTGTTCCTGAACACTGGCCCATTCCTCCGCGCTTTCCAGCCTGGTGGCGAAATGGTGAAAGGCGATATCGGATGGGTCGGACGGCAGAGCCTGACGATATACGGAATCCAGGCCGCCCGCCGGCCGGATGGCTTCGAGCGTGGTGCCATTGGCCTGGGCGATGGCGAAATCGATGATCGCCTGCCCGCCCGGCACATCGATGGGAATGCCGGTGAGATCGTGAACTCTTCCACGCCGCTGATCGCCGTGAGCCGGCGCTTGCCCGCTTCGAGATCGGCGGTGACATAGGCCGCATGGATCATGCGGAACGGCGGCAGCTGGAGGCCTTGCATCCCAGGGTTCTCCCAATTTTCGGCAAGGCTATGCTCTGGGCGATCCGTGTCAACACCGCATCCGCGCGGCCCGGAAATTCGGGCAGGTCTTGACCTTCTTCGCATCTGCGGCAATGGCGGGCCGCGATTCATTTAATCGTCCGGCTAAAATGCCGCCATCCGCTTGTGGAAGGCCAGAGGAAGGACTTACGCGATGAAAGTGCTCGTGCCCGTGAAGCGGGTGATCGATTATAACGTCAAGCCCCGGGTCAAGAGCGACGGCAGCGGCGTCGATCTCGCCAATGTCAAGATGAGCATGAACCCGTTCGACGAAATCGCCGTCGAGGAAGCGATCCGGCTCAGGGAAAAGGGCGTCGCGACGCGAGATCATCGCAGTCTCGGTCGGGCCGCAGAAGGCGCAGGAAACGCTGCGCACCGCGCTCGCCATGGGCGCCGACCGGGCGATCCTGGTGATGACCGATGACGAGGTCGAGCCGCTCGCCGTCGCCAAGATCCTCAAGGCCATCGCCGACGAGGAAGGTCCCGGACTGGTCATCCTCGGCAAGCAGGCGATCGACGACGATTGCAACCAGACCGGCCAGATGCTCGCCGCGCTGATGGGCCGCCCGCAAGGCACTTTCGCCAGCGAAGTCACGGTCGATGGCGATTCGGTCACGGTGAAGCGCGAAGTCGATGGCGGGCTGGAGACGGTCAAGCTGACGCTGCCCGCCGTGGTCACTACCGACCTCGGCTAAACGAGCCGCGTTACGCCTCGCTGCCCAATATCATGAAAGCCAAGAGCAAGCCGCTCGCGACCAAAGCGCCGGCCGATTACGGCGTCGATACCGCGCCGCGGCTCAAGACGCTGAAGGTCAGCGAACCGCCGGTGCGCCAGGCCGGCGTCAAGGTCGCCGATGTCGATGCGCTGGTCGCCAAACTCAAGGAACTGGGAGTCGCCGAATGAGCGTCCTCGTCTATGCCGAACACGACAATGCCTCGCTGAAGGATGCGACGCTGGCTGTCGTCACCGCCGCCGCCAAGCTCGGTGAAGTCCATGTGCTGGTCGCCGGATCGGGCTGCGGCGCGGCCGCCGAAGCCGCCGCCAAGATCGCCGGTGTCGCCAAGGTGCTGGTCGCCGACGATGCGGCCTATGCCGCCCAGCTCGCCGAGAATGTCGCGCCGCTGGTTGCCGCCCTGATGGGCAGCCATGACGCCGCGCTGTTTCCCGCCACCGCGCACGGCAAGAATATCGCCCCGCGCGTCGCCGCGCTGCTCGACGTGATGCAGGTCAGCGACATCCTCTCGGTCGAAGGGCCCAAGACTTTCACCCGGCCGACTTACGCCGGCAACGCCATCGCCACGGTCGAATCGAGCGACGCCAAGCTGGTGATCACCGTGCGCGGCACCGCTTTCGCCAAGGCCGAGGCCGGCGGCGGCGCGGCGGCCATCGAAGCGGTATCGGGTGCGGGCGACGCGGGAATTTCTTCCTTCGCCGGTGCCGAAATCGCCAAGCTCGAACGCCCCGAACTGACCGCCGCCAAGATCATCGTCTCGGGCGGCCGTGCGCTCAAGGATTCGGACACTTTCAAGGCTGTGATCTTCCCGCTCGCCGACAAGCTCGGCGCCGCAGTCGGCGCCAGCCGCGCGGCGGTCGATGCGGGCTATGTCCCCAACGACTACCAGGTCGGCCAGACCGGCAAGATCGTCGCCCCCGAAGTCTACATCGCGGTCGGCATTTCCGGCGCGATCCAACACTTGGCCGGCATGAAGGATTCCAAGGTGATCATCGCGATCAACAAGGACGAGGACGCGCCGATCTTCCAGGTGGCCGACATCGGCCTGGTGGCGGACCTGTTCAACGCGGTGCCGGAGTTGACGGGGAAGCTTTGATCCCGCCTTGAGCACGGAAAAGAAGGACCCCGGCCCCACAGTCGGGGTTTTTTCTTGCCCTCGCCCGGCAATTGCATAGCCTCCCCGCCAAACCAGCACCCGGGAGAGTCCAATGGACCAGCGCCTGCAAACCCTGTGGGACCACCACCAGATTCGCGAGCTGCTCGCTACCTACTGTCACGGCTGCGACCGGGCGGACGAGGTGGCGATGGCCGCGACCTACCACGAGGACTCGCTCGACGATCACGGCCCGCGCAAGCTGCCTGGCAAGCCGTTCTCGATCGCCACCGTCGCCGAATCGCTCGAGACCACCGATCTGGTCAGCCATCTGCTCGGCCAGTCGCTGATCCGGGTAGACGGCGACACGGCGGGGGCGGAGACCTATTTCATCGCCACCCTGCTCTATCCGCCCAAGCAGCCGGGCGAACCGCAGACCATCGGCCAGCTTGGCGGCCGGTATGTAGATACCTTGGTGCGGCAGGACGGCCAATGGCTGATCAAGGACCGCACCTGTATCCGCGAATGGTCGCACTCGCATCCCGTGACCGGCGACTGGCTGGCCAAGGCGGGTTTTGCCGGTCAGCACCGCGGACAGGCCGACCCTTCCTATGCCGCGCTGGGCCTTACCCATGCGGGCAACCCGTGGCTGGAAAGCCAGGCGGCGGAATAGCCCGGGCGGGTCAATCCCACTTGCGCGCCGTCGCCGCGCAATCGGCTTCGAGCGCGATCAAGGCCCGGCAGGCTTCGAGAGCTTCGTCATAGGCGTTGGCGGCGAGGGCCTGGGCGATTTCGGCGCAGATCGTCTGGCCGTGGTGGGTTTTGTGCCAGGCGACAGCCTGGCTCAGTGGATCGACCAGGCGGTGCCGGTCGCGCGCGGGATCGTCGCTCGCCCGGAACAGCTCGAGCGTGGCGCGGCGAAGGGCCGGACCGGGCCGGGAGGGTGTGGCGGAACGCGGCATCTCTCCGCACCAGAACGGCACGGCGCGGCCGAATTTCAGAGCAGCACGTTCACCGCATGCAGCGCCAGACCGACCAGTCCGCCCACCAGCGTGCCGTTGATCCGGATGAATTGCAGATCGCGCCCGACGGCGCTCTCGATCCGGTCGGTGACGGTCCGCGCGTCCCAGCGCTTGACTGTTTCCGAGACCAGCCGGACGATCTCGTCGCCATAGCGCGTCACCGTGCCGGTAACCGTGCGGCGGACGAAGCGGTTGACCAGCAGCTGCAAGCGCGGATCGTTTTGCAAGGCGCCGCCCAGCTCGGACAGGCTGGCGCCGAACTGGCCCGAGAAAGCCCGGTCCGGATCGCGCGCGGCTTGCAGCATCGAGGTGCGAAGCCGCTCCCACATGCCGTCGAGCCACCGCCCGAAAGCCGGGTTCGCCAGCACCTCTGCCTTCAAGCGCTGCACCCGTTCCTGCATCTCCGGATCGTGCAGCAGCTTGTCGGCCAGCACCTCCAGTCCCTCCTCGATCTTGCCGCGCAGCGGGTGATGCTGATCGACCAGGGTTTCGGCGAGCAGGCGGTAGAGCCCGTCGAGCACGCCGTTGGCCAGCCGCTCGTCGAGTCCGGTGAAACGCATCAGCGCGTTGGCGCGCTCGTGGATGATCGCGCGGATCAGGTCTTCGTTGTCCTCGATGGTCAGCCCTGCCCAGCGGATCAGGCCTTCGAGCACCGGCATGTGGCGGCGATCGGCGATCGCGGCGGCGAGCAACTGTCCGAGCAGAGGAGCAATGTCGAGCCTGTCGAGCTGGTTCTTGAGCGCCGATTTGACCATGCCGCCGAGCTGGTCCTGATCGAGCGATTGCATCATGTCGGCGAACAGGTTCGCCGCCCCGGCCCGCAGCCGCGATTGGCCGCCCCTGTCGGGATCGGCGAGATAGGTTCCGGCGGCCGCGGCAAAATTGTAACCGCGCATCCGCCGCGCGACGACCTGCGGGGTGAGGAAATTGTCGCGCAGGAAGGCCGCCATGGTGCGGGCGATCCGGTCCTTGTTCTCGGGGATGATCGCGGTGTGCGGGATCGGCAGGCCGAGCGGGTGGCGGAACAGCGCGGTCACCGCGAACCAGTCGGCCAGCCCGCCGACCATCGCCGCTTCGGTGAAGGCAACGGCATAGCCCCAGACCGGATGCGGCCCGGCAAATTTGCGCAGCAGCAGGAATGCAATGGCCATGACCACCAGCAGGCCGGTCGCGGCTAGGCGCATGCGGCGGGCGCGCATGGCGGATTCGCTGATGGCGGGACGTCGGGCCATGCCGCTCACTCGGCGGGAAACGCCCCTGGCCGGCCAGGAAGGTGCGCGTGGGTCGCGTGCTCCGGCTCAAAAGTCAGCAGTCCCCGGCGCAGCTTCGGCCCGATGCGCTTTTCGATTCCGTCGGCCAGGCTGAAGGCAGCGGGGACAATCAGCAGCGTGAGCATGGTCGACATGATCAGTCCGCCGATCACCACCGTGCCCATCGGCGCGCGCCAGGCGCCGTCGCCGCCCAGCGAGACGGCGGTGGGAATCATGCCCGCGGTCATCGCCACGGTGGTCATGACGATCGGCTGCGCGCGCTTGTGCCCGGCTTCCATGATCGCTTCGAGCTTGCCGGCGCCTTGCGCCATCTCCTCGATGGCGAAATCGATCAACAGGATCGAATTCTTCGCGACGATGCCGAACAGCATCAGGATGCCGATGACCACCGGCATCGACAATTGCTGGCCGGCGATAAGCAGCAGCAGCAACCCACCCAGCGGAGCGAGGAACAGCGAGCCCATGTTGACCAGCGGCGAGACAAAGCGGTGATAGAGCAGCACCAGCACCGAGAAGACCAGCAGCACGCCCGCCAGCAGCGCCTGCGCGAAACCGTCGAACATTTCGGCCTGCCAGCGATCGGCGCCGAAAGGATCGTTTGAGACGCCCGCGGGCAGGTTCTTCATGATCGGCAGCACATTGATCGCGTCCATCATCTTGCCCCTGACCACGTCCGGCCCCAGATCCGCGCCGACGAACACGCGGCGGCTCTGGTTGTAGCGCTGGACACTGACCGGACCAGTCCCGAAAGTGATTTCGGCGACGCTGGAAAGCGGCACCGAGCCGCCCGAACTGGTCTGCACCGGCAGGTTCTGAATGGTCGAAAGGTTGCGCCGGGAATCTTCGGACAAGCGCACCCGGATCGGCACCTGCCGGTCTTCCAGCGAGAATTTCGCCGCGTTCTGGTCGATATCGCCGATCGTGGCGATGCGAATGGCCTGGCTGAGCGCGGCGGTGGTCACGCCCAGGCTGGCGGCGAGATCGAGCCGCGGTTTGACGATCACCTCTGGCCGCCGCATGTCGGCGGCGACGCGCGGGGCGACCAGGCCATCAATGCCCTTCATCTGCTCGACCAGCGTCGCCGCGGTCTCTTCGAGCAGGCGCGAATTCGAGCCCGACAGCATGATGGAAATCGGCCGCCCCGATCCGCCACCGCCACCGCCCATTGAATTCATATCCAGAAACGAGACGCGGGCGTCCGGAATCTGCTGGAATTTCGGGGTCAGCCCGCGCTCGAAGTCCTGGCTGGTCTGGCTGCGTTCGCGCTTGAGATTGATGAAGATCCGGGCGCTGCCTTCCTTGACGTTGGAAAAAGCCGTCGAAACATCGGGACTCTGGCTGGCGATCTCGGTGACCCGGTCGGCCACGGCGTCGGTTTGGGCCAGTGTTGTCCCGGGTACCATCTCGATATTGATCATGCTGAAGTCGCTGTTCGCCGAGGGGAAGAACTGCTTGGGAATGATCGTGATCAGCAAACCGGAGAAGGATAGGGCCAGCACGCCAACGCCGACCATCCACAGCCGGTGATCGCGCAGTCTGGCCGCCACGCGGCGGCGCAGGCTAAGCCGCATGCCACTGGCCGCCAGCGCCTTCTTGTATGCCGCGACCCCCGAAACATCGAGCGTCCACGACAGGATCGCCATGTAGCGGTCCATCCATATACCGCTGGCATGCTCGGCGTGACCATGGGACTTGAGGAAATAGGCGGCCACCATCGGGGTTATCGTGCGCGCCACCGCCAGGCTGAGCAGTACCGATGTCACCACGGTCAAGCCGAAGCTCTTCATGAACTGGCCGGGAATGCCGCCCATCAGGCCCACCGGCAGGAACACCGCGACAATCGAGAAGGTGGTGGCGACCACCGCCAGGCCGATCTCGTCGGCCGCGTCGATCGACGCCTGATAGGCGCTTTTGCCCATGCGCATGTGGCGCACGATATTCTCGATCTCGACGATGGCGTCATCGACCAGCACGCCGGCGACCAGCCCCAGCGCCAGCAGCGAAATGCTGTTGAGGGTAATCCCGAACAAGGAATCGAGAAACCAGAAGGTGGGGATCGCCGAAAGCGGAATGGCGATTGCCGAGATAACCGTCGCGCGCCAGTCACGCAGGAAAAAGAACACGACGATCACCGCGAGGATCGCGCCTTCGACCATCGCCGCCATCGAACTTTCGTACTGTTCCTTGATATAATCGACCGAGGAATAGAGCCGGGTGAAACGAACGCCCGGACGCTCCTTCTCAAGCTTGGTCAGTTCCGCGACGGTTTCATCGTAGACTGAGACATCCGAAGCACCGCGCGCGCGCGTGATATCGACGACAATGACCGGCTTTCCGCCCAGTTTCGCCAAAGTGGTGACCTCGGCGAAACTGTCGGTCACGTCGGCAAAGTCGGCCAGCTTTATCGTGCGCCCGGCGCCCAGCGGGATGTCCTTTTGCGACAGTTCGAAGGCCGTCTTGGCGTTTCCGAGTACCCGCACCGACTGACGCGAGCCGGCGATTTCGGCCTTGCCGCCAGCCGCGTTGACATTGAGTTGGCGCAAGGCGTTGTTGACTTGCGCCGCCGAGATGCCGAGCGACTGCATTCGCGCCGGATCAAGCGTCACCCGGATTTCGCGGGTCACGCCGCCGCCGCGCGAAACCGCGGCCATGCCGGGAATCGAAAGCAGGCGTTTGGAGACGATATCGTCGGCGAACCACGAGAGCTGTTCGACGGTCATGTCGTCGGCCGTGATCGCCCATGCGGCGATTTCCGCGCCCCGGCCCTGGATCTTGTTCACCCGGGGCTCGAGAATGCCCTCGGGCAATTCGCCGCGCGCCTGATCGACGGCATTCTTGACCTCGTTGACCGCGGCGTTGATGTCGGTGCCGATCTGGAACATGACGAAGGTCTGGCTGCTGCCTTCGGTGGCCGAAGAGCTGATCGAATCGACCCCGTTTATCGTGCGCACCGCCGATTCGACCCGCTGGGTTATCTGGGTCTCGATCTCGGTCGGCGCCGCACCGGGCTGGGCGATCATCACCGACACGGCCGGGAATTCGATATCGGGCATGTCCTGTATCTTCATTTGCATGAAAGATACGATGCCGATCAGCACCAGCCCGACGAAGAGCACGATCGGAACGACCGGATTGCGGATCGACCATGCCGAGATGTTGCGGAAATTCATGGCTGGTGCCGCGATCTCACTGCTTCACCAGCTTGGGGTTGACGGTTTCGCCAGCTGACAGGAAACCGCCCGAGCGCACCACGACCCGCTCGCTGCCATCGAGGCCCGCGACTATGGCAATCCCTGAATCCGAGACCAACCCGGTTTTCACATCGCGGCGCTGCGCCTTGTTGTCCTTGCCGACAATATAGACATAGCTGCCCTTGGAATCCGAAAGCAGCGCAGAATCAGGTAGTTGCGGGGCGACAATCGCGCCCGAACTGATCACGGCATTGGCGAAACCGCCGGGCTTGAGTTCGGGCGCATAGGCGAGCGCGATCCGGGCGATGCCCTGGCGGCTCTGCGGATCGATCACCGGGGCGACCTGCCAGACTTCTCCGGTGAAGGCCTTGCTCGAACCGACCGGCGTCACCTGGGCCATGGTTCCCTGACCGATCTTGGCGATATCGATTTCGCCGACTTGCGCCTTGAGCTCCATTTCGCCGCCCTTGGCGATGCGGAACAGCACGCCGCTGCCGCTGCCTACCACCTGGCCGGGCTCAACCTTGCGCTCAAGCACCAGCCCGGCGGCGGGGGCGACAATGTTGAGGCGGCGGGTGCGCGCCTGCAATTCGCCGAGCTGGGCGCTGGCGACACGGACCCGGGCCTGGGCGGCATCGCGGGTAGCGGTCAGCCGATCGACATCGGCCTTGGATATGAACCCGCGATCGACCAGTTTGAGCGCACGCTCGAGATTGGCCTGGGCCAGCCGGGCATCGGCTTGCGCCACCTGGATTTGCGCGGCGCTGCTCGCCTGCTGTTCGACCTGTACCGAGCGATCGACCACCGCGAGCACCTGCCCCGCGCCGACCCAGTCGCCAGGCTCAACCAGCACTTGCGAGATCTGTCCGCCCTCGCCCGCGACTCCGACCGGCAATTCGCGGCGTGCAGCCAAGGTGCCATTAGCGCTGATCGTTCCGGCAACGGTGACCCGCCCCGGCGCCACGACTGTAACCAGCGGCGCCTGCGCGGCGGCATTCACGGTGGTTGGATCCGGACCACTGCGATGGAGCAAGAACCAGACCCCGATGAGCAGCGCCAGGGCGACAATCCCGATTATCCAGATGCTCCGCCGCGAGCGGCGCGCTTCCTCGCCGGTTTCGGCAAGCGGATCGAAGGAGGAAACTTCCTCCCGCTGTTCCAGCGTATCGATCCTTGCGTCGTAGTTCATTGTCTGCCGCCTTGCCGCAACCAAGGTATTACCAAGGCCGGACTATATTGCCCCAATAAGTCACCACCAGCAATGCCGGCGCGAGCCAGGCAATTCCGGGAAAATGCTGACCCGATTGAGGTTTGCGCCATAGTCCCCGCGCGGCCGGGTGGCAATCTGCCGCATCGCCCGCGATACAAAGCGGTACAATTGCCGGTTGGGTCCAGCACCGGACGAGCCGAAGTGAAGTTCCGGCCCGTCCACTAACGCAACCTTCCGCGTTGGACCAGGTTCACCACGCCCAGGAGCACGACCGCGCCGGCAAAGGCCACGATCAGGCCGATCAGCGAGAATTCCCGCACCGATCCGGCGACTCCAAATTGCCGCGAAACCAGATTGCCGACAATCGAACCGACGCAACCGACCAGGATATTGGCCAAAACGCCCATCGATGCGTCGCGATTCATCACCATGCTGGCAAGCCAGCCGGCAAGCCCGCCAACAATCAATGCAACCAGCCAGCCCATGCCAATTTCCCTTCGCGCAAACGCAACCAGCCGCACGGAAGACACTGTCCTCCGGGCGGTAGCGGCGATTTACTGAATTATGATCTGGATGTCGCGGCGAATCGGCCGCGGATTGCTTCAATATTTCAGCTGGCGCTCGTAGAGGTCGCGATAGTGCTGAATGCGCGTGACGCGCAGGCCCTGCATGCCCGAGCGGTCGACGGCGCGCTGCCACGAAGCGAATTCCTCGAGCGTCAGATTGTAACGTTCGCAGACTTCGTCGATCGTCAGCAGGCCGCCGTTGACGGCAGCCACGACTTCGGCCTTGCGGCGCACGACCCAGCGGGTCGTGGCGGGCGGCGGCAGCGAATCGAGCGTCAGCGGCTCGCCAAGCGGCCCGATCACCATAGCCGGTCTGATCTTTTGGTTTTCGATCATCATGTTCCTCGACCGCCGGCCAACGATGCACCGGCGACGGTAGCATCTATGTCTTCGCTTGGTTTTCGATTGCCTAAAGCAGTTGGGTTAACGGACAGTGAGCTTTGGCCGAGGCCGACGATAGCCCGGGCCGTGGCTGGGTTGAAACTCCCGCGCGGTGACGCCGCGTGAGCCGCAGCATGGCAAAGCGCTCGCCTCGCCGCCCAGGCGGCATCCAGCCGTGCGCGCAAAAGCGGCCAGTCCGGCGCGGCTGGGCATCCGCCAGTGGACTGCGCCTGGCGCATGGCATTGTGGTCGAATCCGATATCCATGCAGGAGCTATAGGCTTGGTTTGGTTCAAGGGAGGTAAAGGCCGGCTTTACCTTGCGGTGACGATGGTTAAGCCGTGGCAACACATCGATGAACCCGGTACACATTGGCGGGCGGCGCGTGTATGGCGCGCGGCGTGACCGACCTTGCGCCCTTCCTGACTGGCATCGATGCCGCCTCGCTGTTGCAGCTGCCCAGGCCTTTGCCGGCCCGGCGGATCGTCGTCGCGATGTCCGGCGGCGTCGATTCCTCGGTGGTGGCGGCGCTCGCGGCGGCGAGCGGCGCGGAAACCATCGGGATTACGCTTCAGCTCTACGATCATGGCGCCGCGACCGGCCGCAAGGGCGCCTGCTGCGCCGGGGACGATATCCGCGATGCTCGCTCTGTCGCCGACCGGCTGGGCATCGCCCACCATGTTATCGATCACGAAACGCGCTTCCGCGAGGAAGTGGTCGAACGCTTTGCCGACGACTATGCCCAGGGACGCACGCCAGTTCCGTGCATCCGCTGCAACATGGGGCCAAAGTTCACCGATCTGTTCGCCATGGCCCGCGAACTGGGCGCCGATTGCCTGGCGACCGGCCACTATGTGCGGCGGCTTGAGGGCGCGGCAGGGCCGGAACTGCACCGGGCTACCGATCCGGCCCGAGACCAGAGCTATTTCCTTTATGGCACCACCGAGTCTCAGCTCGGCTATCTGCGCTTTCCGCTGGGCGGCATGCCCAAGGCCGATGTCCGTCGCATCGCCAGCGAAGCCGGGCTCAGGGTCGCCGCCAAGCCGGACAGTCAGGACATCTGTTTCGTGCCGGACGGCGACTATGCCGGCGTCGTGCGCAAGCTGCGGCCCGAAACCGAAGCGCCGGGGGACATCGTCCATGCCGAAACCGGCGTGGTGCTCGGCCGGCATCGCGGGGTGATCCATTACACGGTGGGGCAGCGGCGCGGGCTCGAGATCGGCGGCCAGGCCGAGCCGCTTTATGTCACCGCGATCGATGCCGCTGAGCGGCTTGTGCTCGCCGGGCCCCGGCGTTTGCTGGCCGTCGCCGCGGCGCGGATCGTCGAGACCAACCGGATCGGCCCAATCCCCAATGCGCCGCTTTCGGCCAAGGTGCGTTCGCTGGCGAAGCCGGTTCCGGTCGAACTCGACGGACAGCTGGGCGACGGCAACCCGGCGACGATACGCTTTGTCCGCCCGGAGTTCGGGGTAGCACCCGGACAGGCGGCGGTAATCTACGCCGGGGACCGCGTCGTCGGCGGCGGCTGGATCGAGGGGACGCAAGCCGTCTAGTGACCAGACCCTAGTCGCTCCATTTCTCCAGCACGCAACCTTCGCCTTCACGAAATGCCGCCGTCTGGCTCGAAAGCAGCGGGAACCGGGCCGTAACGCTGCGCGCCTGCCGGTCCTCGCTCAGCGTGACCAGGCTCATGCCCGGCTCGAAATCCTTGCGGCAGTCGCCAAGGCCGCGCCCTTCGACAAATCGGCACGAACAGCCCAGATGCGCGCCGTAGGAAGCGCCAAGCCGGGCATAGGCATTGAGCGGCTGCCAGTACCACGCGAGCAGGAGCAGCAAGCCAAGCCCCGCCAGCAGCAGCAGGCGCCCAGGCCGGCGACGTTTGACAGTGGTCGATGTCGGCTTGGCGATTGCCATAAGCACCCGGCTTGCGCATGAAGAGCGCGCCATGACTGCGCGCCGCCTTCGCCATATCCTGCCGTTCTGTTTCCTGCCAGCCCTGATCGGTTGCGGCGGCGATACCTCGCCGGCGCCCGATGCGCCGCCGGGCCAGTCCGCGCTTGCCGCGGTCGACGCCAAGCCGGGCGTGGAGCGGGTGCGGCTGGCGCGGGCGATCGACGCGCTCTTCGCCGACGGGACTGCGGGCGAAACCCGCGCCTTGCTGATCATGCGCGAGGGACGCATTGTCGCCGAGCGCTATGGCGAGGGCTATGGCAAGGACACCCGCCTGATCGGCTGGTCGATGTCCAAGAGCATTACCGGCGTCCTGATCGGCATGCTCTTCGCCGATGGCCGCCTGCGGCTCGATGAGACCGCGCCAGTGCCCGCCTGGCAGCGCACCGGCGACCCGCGCGGCGAGATCACGCTGCGCCAGCTGCTGCAGATGCGCTCTGGCCTGCGCCATACCGAAGGGGGCGATCCGATCTACGAATCCGGCGAAGTGCGCATGCTGTTTCTCGACGGCCGCGACGACATGGCCGCCCATGCGGAAACCCAGCCGCTCGAAGCGGTGCCGGGAAGGAAGTTCGAATATTCGTCAGCCAGCAGCGTTATCCTCTCGGATATCGCGACGCGCGCGTTGACCGACAGCGCCGATCCCACCGCCCGGCGGCTCGCCATGTCGGACTATCTGCGCACGCGTCTGTTCGAACCGCTCGGCATGCAATCGATGGCGCCCGAGTACGATGCGGCGGGTACACTGGTCGGATCCAGCCTGATCCATGGCACGGCGCGCGATTGGGCCAAGTTCGGCGAGTTCCTGCGCAATGGCGGCTCGATTCGCGGCGCCCAGCTGGTACCGCGTGCCTGGATCGATTTCATGATCGCGCCAAGTCCGCGCAATCCCGGCTATGGCGCCCACATCTGGCTGAACCGGCCGCAGCGCAACGGAGCGGAAGTCCTGTTTCCCGGCAAGGCGCCGCAAAGCCTGTTCGCCTGCATCGGCCATCTCGGCCAATATGTGCTGGTCTCACCCGGCCAGAAGCTGGTGGTGGTCCGCCTCGGCAAATCGGACGAGGAGCAGCGGCAGGTTCTGCGCCAGAGGCTGGGCGATATCGTCGCGATGTTTCCCAGAACCTAGCGCTCTATTCCGCCGGAGCGCCATGCGGCATGATGTCGCGCGCGGCGATGCCCTGTTCATCGACCAGGCCTTCTGGGTCGGGGTGGATGAGCATTTCGACGCCAGGGAATTCGGCCGTGAGCTTGGCTTCGATCTCGTCCATCACCCGGTGCGCCTCGCGCACGCTCATCTTGCCATCGACCCAGACGTGGAACTGGACGAAATCGCGGTTGCCCGAGGTGCGCGTGCGCATATCGTGGACGCCGCGCAATTCGGGATGGCGGCCGAGAACTTCGATGAAGCGCTGTTTTTTGTCTTCGGCCCATTCCCGATCCATCAGTTCCTCGATCGCCCGGGTCGAAGCGCCCCAGGCCCCCCAGCCGAGCCATAGCGCGATGATGAAGCCGAAAATCGGGTCCGAACCCGCGATGCCGCCATACTGATCGAGCGCCAGCGCGGCGATCACCGCCAGATTGAGCAGCAAGTCCGACTGGTAATGGACATGATCGGTGGCGATGGCGAGGCTGCCAGTGCGCCGGATGACGTGGCGCTGCCAGCCAAGCAAGGCCAATGTCGCGGCCATGGCGACAAGCGAAACGGCGATGCCTTCGCCGGCCGCGGCGGTGCGTTCGCCGCCAATGTATTGCTGAACGGCGCGCGCCGCGAGGCTGAGCGCGGAAATCGAGATCAGCACGACCTGGAACATGGCCGCGAGCGCCTCGGCCTTGCCGTGGCCGAAGCGATGCTTATCGTCGTCGGGCTGGCCGGCGACCCAGACGCCGGCCAGGGTCGCGATGCTGGCGACCAGATCGAGCGCGGTATCGGCCAGGCTGCCGAGCATCGATGTAGATCCGGTCGACCAGGCCGCCCAGGCCTTGAGCGAAACCAGGAAGGCGGCGACGGCAATGCTCGCGATCGCGGCGCTGCGATTGAGTGCGTTGGTCCTGCTGGCAGTGCTCATGGATAAAGCAGCGTACTGATCCAGCCGCCCTCCCGCCTTTCGAACCGCCGACGGTCATGCAGCCGGTGCGGCCGGTCGAGCCAGAATTCCATGGCCTGGGGGTTCAGGCAAAAGCCCGACCAATGGGCCGGCCGTTCCACCGCGCCGCCTGCGAAGCGGGCCTTGGCCGCCTCGTAGCGGGAGATGAACAATTGCCGGGCACCCAGCGGCGCGGACTGATCGGAAGCCACCGCGCCCAGCTGCGAATCGCGCGCGCGGCTTGCGAAATAGGCGTCCGCTTCGGCGTCGCTTACCGGCGTCAGCGGGCCTTCGATGCGGATCTGGCGGCGCAGCGATTTCCAGTGGAACAGCAGCGCCGCATGCGGATTGCCGGCGATCTCGACGCCTTTGCGGCTGCGTGCATTGGTGTAGAAGACGAAGCCTTCGGGGCCATGGCCCTTAAGCAACACCATGCGCACCGAAGGCAGGCCCGCCGCCGATGCAGTCGCCAGCGCCATCGCGTTGGCATCGTTGGGTTCGGCTTGCCGGGCTTCGGCATACCACGCCTCGAACAGCGCCAGCGGATCGCCATTCGGAATTTCCGTGATGGCAAGTTCGGCTTCCAACGTCGTTTCCTATTCAGCTCACGCAACGCAGAGCGGCAAATCCCGTGGGGGAGGCGATCGGGCGCATTTTCTGTTTCCATAGCGATTTGAGGCTTCAGAGGAAAGCTCGCCTTGTCCTCGGTCAATTGCCGACCTAGCTAAGGGCCATGGCAACTGATCCCTACACAGTCCTGGGCGTGACCCGCGGCGCGAGCGAGAAGGACGTCAAGTCCGCCTATCGCAAGCTTGCCAAGGAATTGCATCCGGACCGCAACAAGGACAATCCCAAGTCGGCGGAGCGCTTCAGCGAGGTGACCCGCGCCTACGACCTGCTCTCGGACAAAGACAAGCGCGCCCGGTTCGACCGCGGCGAGATCGACATCGACGGTAATCCGGCGATGGGTTTCGGTGGCGGGGCCGGGGGGTTCGCGGGCGGCGGCCAGCGCGGCTTTCGCGCCGATGGCCACGAGGGATTCGGCGAGAATGTCGATCTCGGCGACATTTTCGAGGGGCTGTTCGGCGGCAGGGGCGGTTTCGGCGGCGGCGGGCGAGCACGAGCCGCGCCCAAGGGCGCGAATGTCCAGTACCGGCTCAACGTTTCCTTTACCGACGCGGCGATGCGGGCCAGTCAGCGAATCACGCTCAAGGACGGAAAGACCATCGACCTCAAGCTCCCCGCCGGTATCGAGGACGGCGCGCAGATGCGGCTCGCGGACAAGGGCGAACCCGGTCCCGGCGGCAACGGCGATGCGCTGGTGACGATCCATGTCCAGCCACATGCCTTCTTCCGCCGCGAAGGCGACAATATCCGGCTCGATCTGCCGGTGGGCCTTGATGAGGCAGTGGGAGGCGCGACCATCAAGGTGCCTACCGCGGAAGGCGCGGTGATGCTGACCGTTGCGCCCGGCAGCAGCTCAGGCAAGACACTGCGGCTCAAGGGCAAGGGATTCACCCGCAAGGACGGTACGCGCGGCGACCAGCTGGTGACGCTGGAGATCGCATTGCCCGAAGGCGATACCGATCTGATCAGACGGCTTGAGGGCTGGCGGGATACAAGGCCGCTGCGCGCCAAGTTCGGCGTCTGACAAGGCGTATCGGGGGAGGAAAAGGTGGAAGAACGGCCGTTCGACGACCCCCGGGCGCACCATGACCTTTCGCCCGAAGCGCGCCGCAAGGATGCGCTGCGCCGCCGGTCGGGCATCCAGGGCGTATTCGACGACCACGATGGCGCGGTTTCGCGGATTTTCGCGGTTATCCGCCGCGTCTGGATCGGCGCCTACTACGATGGCTTCATCCATGCCGGCAATCTGGCTTACATGTCGCTGCTGGCGCTGTTTCCGTTCTTCATTGTCGTCGCGGCGGTGTTTTCCGCGATCGGCGAGCCAGCGCAGCGCGAGGCATCGATCGCCGCGGTGCTGACCGCCGTGCCGCCGATGGTTGCCAAAGTACTCGCCCCGGTGGCGAGCTCGGTGGTAACCGCGCGCAGCGGCTGGCTGCTGTGGATCGGCGCGATGGTCGGGCTGTGGACCACCAGCAGCCTGCTCGAAACCATCCGCGACATTCTTCACCGCGCCTATGGAACGCCCGCAACCCAGGCATTCTGGCGCTATCGCCTGGTTTCGACCGGAGTGATCTTCGCCGCTGTCATTTTGCTGTTGTTGTCGCTGTTCGCCCAGGTCACTATCGCCACCGCCGAGGAGATCGTCGCGGCGTGGTTCCCGCGGATGGAGACGCTGTTCGAAAGCCTGGCATTTTCGCGGTTTGTCACGGCGCTGGCGCTGTTCGTGTCGATCTATATGCTGTTCGTCTCGCTGACGCCCGCGCCCTATCACGGCAAGGGCTATCCGAAATGGCCGGGCGCCCTGCTGGTGACGCTGTGGTGGGTGGCGACGACATTGATGCTGCCGGCCGTGCTGCATCGCTTTTTCACTTACGACCTGACATACGGCAGTCTTGCCGGGGTGATGATCGCGCTTTTCTTTTTCTGGCTGGTGGGGCTAGGGACGGTTGTCGGTGCCGAACTCAATGCCGCGCTCGCCATGAGCCCCGAGGAACGCGATTTGCGCAATTGGGCCCTGACGAGTGAGAATGCGGCGAGTGAAAATGTACCGGGCGCAAAGGACAGGGAAGGAAGCGAATGACCGGCCTGATGCAGGGAAAGCGCGGCCTCATCATGGGGCTGGCCAACGAAAAATCGCTTGCCTGGGGCATCTCGAAGAAATTGCGCGAGCATGGCGCGGAACTCGCCTTTACCTATCCCAACGCCGCGATCGAAAAACGCGTGCGGCCGCTGGCCGAGGAACTGGGCAGCGATTTCGTGTTTTCCTGCGATGTTGGCGACATGGTGGCGCTGGACGAGGCCTTCGCGGCGCTGGCGGCGCGCTGGCCGACGATCGATTTCCTCGTCCATGCGATTGGCGCATCGGACAAGAACGAGTTGCGCGGGAGGTATTGCGATACCACTCTGGAGAATTTTCTCAATACAATGAACATCTCCGTCTACTCATTGACCGCTGTCGCCCAGCGCGCGATGCCGCTGATGGCCCAGGGCGGTTCGATCCTGACGCTGACCTATTACGGCGCGGAAAAGGTCGTGCCGCACTACAACGTCATGGGCGTGGCGAAAGCGGCGCTGGAGGCGAGCGTCAAATATCTGGCCGCCGACCTTGGCCGCGACGGCATCCGGGTGAACGCGATATCGGCGGGTCCGATCCGGACCCTGGCGGCGTCCGGCATCGGCGATTTCAACCTGATCCTTAAGTGGAACGAATTGAATGCGCCGCTGGGGCGCAACGTCACCATCGAGGATGTTGGCGGCGCGGGTCTCTATCTGCTTTCGGAACTAGCCTCCGGCGTCACCGGTGAAACCCATCATGTCGATGCGGGCTACAATGTCATCGGCATGAAGCGCGAGGACGCGCCGGATATTGCCCTGGCCTAGAGCACTTTCCGACCAATCCGGGTCACCGTGATTGGTCGGAAAGTGCTCAATTTGGCTCTATTGGCCGGATGGCGCGACCGGTGGTGATGCGGAATGCGTGTCATGGCCGCCTTCGGGATCCTGCCGCGCGCGCTGGCGGGCTTCGTATTCCTTTTCGAGCTGTTCGACCCGAGCCTGGGTATCGGCGGCATCGGCATCGATGGTCGATAGCCGCTTGGCGCGCTCGGCGGCGATCAGCTCGCTGAAACGGATGTTGGGATCGCCTTTCTTCTCGGCATAGGCGGTGTCGATCAGTTTGCCGACGCAGCCGGTCATGCCCCCGGGACCGGTCGGCGTGCAGCTCATCGTGCCGAACGAGCCGACGGTTTCATAGGCCACCACCCGGTCGGTCCATGCGCGGTTTTCCGGCGATTGGGTCTCGCGCAGCGTCTCGGGAATGCGATAGCGTTCGCCCTCTTCCTTGCGGGCGCAGACGGTGATCTCGTCGTCTTTCGATTGCGGACAGGGATCGTCGCCATAAACGATCAGCTGATTGACTTTCTCACCGGCGTCCTGCGCGGAGGCGGGTGCGCCAGCAAAGACAGCGGCTGAAACCAAGGCGGCAAATGCAAGCGTAAGGCGCGGCACCAATGTTGCTCCTAGCGGCGAGTTCCCAAGATATAGGGACGAAATCCCGTGAATGGTAGCTGAAGCGCGGCCTTCCGCCCTTGACCGGGGACAAGTGGTCAGATTCTTTCCGACAGGCGGATCGCCACGCGGCAGCCCAGCCGGATCGCGCCCGCCAGCAGCGGATAGGCGGGCGCTTGCTCCGCGCCCGCGGCCAGCGCCGCATCGCGATGCGCGCGTTCGTCCTCGCGGAATTCGCGCGATCAGCCCGGAAAGCTCGGGATCGTCCTGCCCCAGGTCTTCGAGCTGACGGGTGTAGTGCCGGTCGATTTCCTCCTCGATCGCCGCCGTGCAGGCCATCGCGGCTTGCGGTCCGATCAGCGCGGTCGCCGCCCCCAGCGCATAGCCGGCGGCATGCCAGAGCGGTTGCAGGGCCGTCGGCCTGACGCCCCGCGCGGCCGACAAGGCATCGAACTTGCGCAAATGCGCCGCTTCCTGCTGCGCCATGGCGGCGACCTCGCCCGCGTGCGGCGCGCGGGTGCCCATCACCGCGAGCTGGCCGGCATAAATCCGCGTCGCGCCGTATTCGCCGGCCTGATCGACCCGCAGCATCGCCTCGTTTCGCCTGGTGCTCATGCCCCTCGTCTAGCCGAACGGCCAAGCAACAGGAAGATGGTGCCGGCGGCGGCCGACGAAATCAGGAAATTCCAGCCGGCCAGCGAAATTCCCAGCAGCGCCCAGGGCGCGGTATCGCAGCGGACAAGCGGCGCGTTCATGATCGCGTCGAGCGGATCGGCAGCGGCGGCGATGCTGTTGGTGGAACAATCGGTCAGCCCTTTCCACCAGCCGTATTCCACCCCGGCATGAAAGGCACCGATCCCCCCCGCGACCGCGATAGCCAGACCGGCGAGCAGGGCGGGCAGCGCCAAGCGGGGGCGCAGCACCGCCACTATCGCCAGCGCCAGCGCGGCGAAATGGGCATAACGCTGCCACCAGCACATTTCGCAGGGGTAAAGCCCGAAGACATATTGCGAGACATAGGCACCGCCCAGCAACGCCAGCGGCGTCATCAAGGCCAGCGCGCGCGCCAGCCGTCCGGCCCTGGCTGCACGCATGTCCGGGCTAAGGCCGGCGCGCGACGGCAGGCGCCACGCCGGATGTGCGGCGCAAGGTTTCGATGGCGTAGTTGAGCTGGAAGTCCTTGATGCCCTTTGCCTTGAGCTCATCGGCGGTCATCCGGAAGCGCGGATCGTCCTGCTTGTCGGATTCGAGCTGCTTGTCGTCGAGCGCGATCTCGTTGATCAGATGACCGCGCAAATCGGACTCGCGCATGGCCCGTTCGGAGCGTTTGCGCGCGTCGGGATCGGTCAGCTGCGGCACGCGGATGTCGGGCTCGATCCCGCCTTCCTGAACCGACTTGCCCGACGGCGTGTAATAGCGCGCGGTGGTCAGCTTGATCGCGCTGGTCCGGTCGAGCGAGATCATCTGCTGCACGCTGCCCTTGCCGAAGCTGCGTTCGCCCATGACCAGGGCGCGGCGGTGGTCCTGGAGCGCGCCGGCGACGATTTCCGAAGCCGATGCGCTGCCCGCATCGATCAGCACGACCACCGGCAGCCCGCGCGCGGCGTCGCCACGGAAGGCGGATTCGGCGCGATAATACTCGTTCTCGCTGGAAACCCGCCCGCGCTGCGAGACGATGTCGCCGGTGCTGAGGAACAGGTCCGAAAGCGCCACCGCTTCGTCGAGCGAACCGCCCGGGTTGGAGCGCAGATCGAGCACCAGGCCGGTCAGCTTGCCGGCGGACTGCTGGCGGAATTGCTGGATCGCGGCGTTGACGTCGCGGCCGACATTGCGGGAGAATTCGTTGATCGAAATGACGCCGATGTTGCCTTCGAGCTTGGATGTCACCGGTTTGAGATCGATCACCCCGCGAACCACCGTGACGTCGAACGGCTCTTCGCGGCCGGCGCGGAAGATGGTCAGCCGGATCGATGTCCCCGCCTCGCCGCGCATCTTGGCCACCGCATCGTCGAGATCGCCGCCGTAGTAGAGCTTGCCGTCGAGATGGGTGATGAAGTCACCCGCCTTGAGCCCCGCCTTCTCGGCCGGGCTGCCGCGCATCGGCGAAATCACCTTGACCGCGCCGTCGTCCATGATCACCGACAGGCCCAGGCCCGAATAAGAGCCGTCGATCATGGTCTCAAGCCGTTGCAGGCTGGCGCCGTCGAGATAGGACGAATGCGGATCGAGGCTGGTAAGCATGCCGTCGATCGCGCCCTTCATCAGCTTGTTGTCATCGACCTGCTCGACGTAATTCGCCTTGATCAGCTGATATACGGCAATGAGCTTGCCGAATTGCGGAGCCGACCGGCCATCGACGGCGGCAAGCCCGGCGGTGGTCGCCGGCAGTAACGCTACCGTGCCGAGCAGCAGTGCGGCGCGGGTAAGAGAAGCGAGTTTCATGGGCCCGATGTGCCTTTCCGAAATACCGCGCAACTCTATCGCGCGGCGCGCCTGAATGCCAGATGGCTGGGCCTCATAGTGCCCTGATGTATTCCAAGGGGTTAACCGGAACCCCTGCCCGCCGCAGTTCGAGCGTCAGAATCGGCCGTCCCGCGCCGGCGATGCCGAGCGGCGATCCGGCCACCAGGCGGTCGCCGACCTGGATGTCGAGCTGGGCCAGCCCGGTCACCAGCGAAGTCCAGCCTCCGGCATGTTCGATGATGACGATGCTGCCATAGCCCGGGTAGGGGCCGGCAAAGGCCACCCGGCCGGGCGCCGGAGCGACCGCCTGCGCGCCCTGGCGGGCGGCAAGCACGATCCCGCGCGACTGCGGCAGGCCGGGCCGGCTGTCGCCAAAGCCGGCAAGAAGTTTTCCCGACAGTGGAAGCACATAGACCGGCAATCCGGCCGGCGGTAAGGGAGCTGTCTCCATCGCGGCGACGAGCGCATCTTGCGGGCGAGCAGGTCGCAAGACCGGACCCGGCAAGCGCGCCAGGGCGTTTCTGAGTTCGCCTTCCTGGTCGAGACGAGAGGCCAGCGCATCGAGATCCTTGGCCTGCTCGGCCAGCGCCAGCGCCCGTTCCGCCTCGCGATCGGCAGTGCCGCTGACCGAGCGCGAGGCCAGACGCTGGCGCGTCTCGAGCGCGGTCAGCGCCTTACGCCGGCGCCCTAGCTCGGCCTCGCTTGCGCGCATTTGCTTGACGGCAAGACGCAACTGGGCCTGCAATTGCCTCGCCTGGCCGATTTCGGAGCGCAGCGCGGAGGTTCGCCGCTCGACTTCGGGCAGCATCGAATCGAGCATCGCGCGCAGATACACCGTGTCGCGCAGCGAGCCGGGCCTGAACAGCGACAGTATCGGCGGACGGCGCGAAAGGCGCTGCAGGGCAGCGGTAAGGCCGACCAGCGGCCGCTGCTTTTCCGCCAGCCTCGCCCTCAGCGCTTGGCGCTGCCGTTCGACTATGGCGGCATTGGCCTCCTGGCCGGCGATGCTCGCTTCGATTTCCTGAATGCGCGCGGCGAGGGCGGCGGCCTGCCGCGCGGTCTTGTCCGCGGCTTCGTTCGCTTGCGCTGCTTCGCGTTCCAGTTTCTCCGCACGCTGGCGGGCATCCGCGCCTTGGCGCTGGGCTCCCGCGATCGCCGCGCGAAGTTCGGCGGGATCGTCGAATATTCTGGCCTGCTGCGCCGAGGCGGTCACGCCGGCCAGAACAGCCAGCGGCGGCAGCAAGCGGGTCACAAGGCGGGTGCGAGGCGGCATCTCAGCCCCTTATCCCGATCGATGATAGGGATGGCCAGCAAGAATGCTGGTCGCCCGCCACAATTGCTCGGCCAGCATCGCCCGCGCCAGCAGGTGCGGCCAGGTCATGGCGCCCATGCCAAGCAGGAAATGGGCCTCGCCTCGCGCGCGATCGCCATGGCCGTCGGCGCCGCCGAGATGAAACCTCGCCTCGCGCACGCCCTGGTCCCGCCAGCCAGAAAGCAGTGCGGCGAACTCTTCGGAGGTAAGCTGCTTGCCCCGCTCGTCGAGCAGAACGTCGCGGGCCGGTGCAAGCGGCGGGGGCGCATTGCCGCCGTTATCGGGCAATTCGGTGAACTGGATCGGCCAGGCGATGCGCTTGGCATAGCGATCGACCAGCTCCGCTTCGGGCGAGCGGCCGATCTTGCCCCGGGCGATGACATGCAGCCGCATGGGCGAAAATCAGGCGGCCCCCGCCACCGGCGCGTCGCCAAACGCCCACATCCGCTCGAGATTGTAGAAGCTGCGCACTTCGGGCCGGAACACATGGACGATGACGTCTCCGGCATCGACCAGCACCCAATCGGCGGCGGGCAAGCCCTCGATTCGCGCATGGCCGAAGCCGGCGTGCTTGATCCGCTCGGCCAGTTTCTGGGCGATCGCGGTAACCTGCCGGCTCGAGCGGCCCGAGGCGATCACCATGTGGTCCGCGATCGCGGTCTTGCCTTCGAGCGGAATCGAAACCACGTCCTGGGCCTGATCGTCGTCGAGCGATTGCAACACCAGTGCGTGGAGCGAGCCCGGTTGCGAGGCTGGCAGGGGGGCGGTTGCCCCGGGGGTACGGGCGCCGGCAGCGGCCGGCTCGGATTGTACCTGGGTCATGCAGGTCGAATGAGCTCCTGTGGAATTTGGCCGGCGGCAACGACCGGAACAGCGTTTCCGGCCGCACCCTGCCGCGAATGTGGCAGGCGGGCCGCAATGGCGCGGTTCGTCACTCCGTCGCGCAAGGCTCCGCCGCCCAGGCGCTTTGCCCAATGCGGATCGGTCACGCGGATGGCGGTGGCCGATGTACGGTCTGGATCGAAACGCAAGAACACCAGCGCGGGCGCGCCCCATCCTGTCCGGTTGCGAAGACTGGTGGCAGGCTTCCGGTAACGCCTGAACCAGGCCATCGCGGGGCTCGCGATGGCGGCGGCATCATACCCCGGGCGGGCGACAACTGCAATCGGCACCGTCCGGGCGATGCCGCGCCAGTTTTTCCATTGGCCGAACTGAACGAGATTGTCCGACCCCATCAACCAGACGAAGCGCCGTTTCGGCCAGCGCCTGCGCAGTTTGCGCAGCGTATCGATGGTGAAGCGCGTGGCCAGTTCGCGCTCCAGCGCGGTCACCCGGATCGGCGCACGGCGCGCCTGCTTGCGCGCGGCGGCGACGCGCTTCGCCAGCGGCGCCATGCCGGCCTTCGGCTTGAGCGGATTGCCGGGCGAGACCAGCCACCAGACCTCGTCGAGCCCCAGCGCGGCGATCGCGAACAGACTGATCCGCCGGTGCCCGCCGTGCGCGGGGTTGAAACTCCCGCCCAAAAGGCCGGTGTAGATCGGCTTCAAGGCCGGGACGCTTTCAAGGGCGAGTTTGGCCCGTCCCGCGCACTTGCCACTTGTAGGTGGTCAGCCCTTCGAGAGCGACCGGTCCGCGCGCGTGGAGGCGGCCGGTAGCGATGCCGATCTCGGCGCCGAGCCCGAATTCGCCGCCATCGGCGAACTGGGTCGATGCGTTGACCATGACGATGGCGCTGTCGACTTCGTCGAGGAAGCGCTCGGCCGCGGCGGTGTCCTGGGTGACGATGGCCTCGGTGTGACTCGAACTGTGGCGGGCGATATGCGCCAGCGCATCGTCCAGCCCATCAACCACCGCGACCGAGAGGATCGCGTCGAGATATTCGGTATCCCAGTCGTTGGCGCTGGCCGGCACAATCCGCGAATCGATCGCGCGGGCGCGCGCATCTCCGCGCAGTTCGCAGCCCGTATCGAGCAGCGCCGCGAGCACTTCGCCCGAAGCGGGGAATTGCGCGTCGAGCAGCAATGTCTCCATCGCCCCGCAAATGCCGGTGCGGCGCATCTTGGCGTTGAGCGCGATGGTCTTCGCCATCGCCGGATCGGCGGCGGAATGGATGTAGGTGTGGCAGATGCCGTCGAGATGGGCGAGCACCGGCACGCGCGCGTCGGCCTGGACCCGCGCGACCAAGCTCTTGCCGCCGCGCGGGACGACCATGTCGATCAGGCCCGCCGCCGTCAGCATGGCGCCGACTGCCGCGCGGTCCTGGGTTGGCACCAGCTGCACCGCATCGGCGGGAACTCCGGCCGCTTCCAGCCCCCTGACCAGCGCCGCGTGGATCGCCCGGTTGGAGTGGACCGCCTCGCTGCCTCCGCGCAATAAGACGGCATTGCCGGAACGAAGGCACAGGGCCGCCGCGTCGGCGGTGACATTGGGCCGGCTTTCATAGATTATGCCGATCAAGCCGATCGGCACCCGTACCCGGCTCAGCCGCAGGCCATTGGGCCGCTCGCTGGCATCGATCGTCTGGCCGACCGGATCGGCAAGCGAGGCGACCTGTTCGACCGCATCGGCAATGCCGGCAAGCCGGGTGGAATCGAGCTTCAGCCGGTCGAGCATGGCCTTGGTCAGGCCATTGGCCTCCCCGGCGGCGACATCGCGCGCGTTGGCCGCCAGAATCTCGCTCTCGGCCGCGCGCAAGGCCTGGGCCGCGGCGCGCAGAGCCGCCGCCTTGGCGTCACTGGATAGCCTGGCAAGCTCGCGCTGCGCCGCGCGGCCCGCGACGGCGAGATCGCGGACGAGCTTTTCGGGGGATTCGACCGGCAAATGCTGTGCAGACATGGAACATCGGTTAGCATGCGCGCATGCGATTGTCATCGCCCGGGCCGCATGATTCGGCCCTTCATCAGTGCGCTGTAAGCAAACCCGGTTACGCGGGTTAACCATTCGTCCCGAGACTCATGCGATTCATCGCGATTCGGCCAAGACCGGCCCCCTGCGATTCGCCCGAGGCCCCGCCGCCTGCTAGGGGCGCAGCGCTACAAAAAGACGCTTGGTGGGGTCGCTTTGAAAAATAATGTCGCTGGCGGTTGGCTGGATCGCCTGCGGACATGGTTCCCGGATCGCGAATTTTTCATGCGGTCACAGGGCCAAGTCCGCTTCATCACGATTACATCGCGCATGCAAATGCTCGCTGCCGCAGTGGCTGCCCTGCTGCTGCTGGTCTGGCTGGCGAGCATGATGACAATGGCTGTCCTGCAATATGTTTCGACCCGCGACCGGCTTTCGCTGCTGGATCGCGAAGCCAAGGTCGCCAGTGCGGAAGGCCGTGTCTCGGCCTATCGCGGCAACCTTGACAAGGTCGCGCAGGATCTGGAGCGGCGGCAGGATTTCATCGAGCAAGTGGCCGAGGCCGGCCTGGGCGAATTGCCCAAGGACGCCAAGCAGGGCGAAACCGTCAGCAATTCGTCAAGCGAAGCCGCCCGCACCGTCGACAAAGTCAGCGCCGCGGTGCCCGAGGCGGCCGGCCTGGTCCGGATCGAAGCCCGCCAACTTGCCTTTGTCGAAGGCCTGACCCGGCTTGCCGACCGGCGCGCGACGGTCGCCATGGCCGCGATCCGCAAGCTCGGTCTCAATCCCGAGGCCATGCTGCAATCGCTTAACGACCGAGGCGCGCAGGGTGGCCCGCTGATCGCCCTGACCACGTCGATGAACGGTCCGGTCGATCCGCGGTTCGAACGTCTTGGCGTCAGTCTGGCGCGGTTGAGCCTGCTCGAACGCGGGCTGGCCGGCATTCCGCAATATCTGCCCGCGAGCCTGGAATATATCTCGTCGGGCTTCGGCTATCGCGCCGATCCCTTCTCGGGCGCGGGCGCGTTTCACGCCGGTCTCGATTTCAAGGGCCCGCATGGCGCGCCGATCTACGCCGCCGCCAAGGGTGTCGTCAGTTTTGCCGGTGTGAAATCGGGCTATGGCAATTGCCTGGAAATCGACCATGGCAACGGCCTGTTAACCCGCTACGCCCACATGTCCGGGTTCCGGGCCCGGATCGGGCAGACGGTAAAGCCCGGTGACACCATCGGCTTGATCGGCAGCTCGGGCCGTTCGACCGGACCGCATTTGCATTTCGAGGTCCGGATCAACGACCAAGCCGTCAATCCCCGTCCCTTCCTGGAGGCAGCGACCCATGTTCTCGAAAAAGCCGGCGGGACAGCCGCAGCAGCTTCCGGCCAGACCGGCCGCTAGAGCACCGATGGCCGGCGCGACTTTCTCGGTTCTGGGCGCCGACACCGCGATCAAGGGCGATGTGTCGGCCTCGTCGGATCTGCACATCGATGGCAAGATCGAAGGCGATGTCGTCGTGCACCGCGCTGGTGCAGGGCGAGTCGAGCGAAATCACGGGAGCCGTGAAAGCCGAAACCGCCAAGCTCGCCGGCATTGTGCGCGGTACGATTACCGTGGGCGAACTGGTTATCGTCAGGAGCGCGCGGATCCACGGCGACGTCGCATACGAATCGCTGACGATCGAGCCTGGCGCGCAAGTCGATGGGCGCCTTTCGACCCGCAACACCCTGGTCGTTGAGCCAACGAACGCCGCCGATGACAAAAGCGAACCGCTGCTGACCTTGGCCAGTTCTGCTTCGTAGGCCTTAGCAGCGGCGGCTACTTCGCCGCGGCCACTTCGGCGCGCAGCGCCTTGCGATCGAGCTTGCCAACCATGGTTTTGGGCAGGCTTTCGCGCAGCACCACCGCATCGACCCGCTCGTGCTTGCCAAGCCGGGTGTTGAGCCATTCCTGCAATGACTCGCCGGATTCGCCTTCGCCTGGCCTCAGCACCGCATAGGCGCGCGGCACTTCGCCCAGGTATGGCTCCTCGATACCGATCACCAGCGCTTCCTTGACCGCCGGATGCTCGAGCAGCACCGCTTCGACCTGGCTTGGAAACACCTTGAACCCGCCGACCGCGATCATGTCCTTGATGCGATCGACGATGCGGACGTAGCCCTCGGCGTCGATCGCGGCGACATCGCCGGTGCGCAGCCACTGACCATCGTCTCTGCGGGCGAACGCGGTCTCGGCGGCTTCGGGCCGGTTCCAGTAGCCCCGCATGACCTGCGGCCCCTGGATCGCGAGTTCGCCCGGCTCGCCCGGCGGCGCATCGCGCGAGGCGTCCTCCTTGTCGAGCAGGCGCAGCCGGGTTCCCGGAATCGGATGGCCGATGCTGCCTTCGCGGCCTTCGCCCTCATAGGGATTAGCCGAGACCACGCCCGAAGTTTCGGTGAGACCGTAACCCTCGATCAGCCTGGCCCGTGCGCCCGTTTCGAAGCGCTGCTTGACCGGCAGCGGCAGCGGCGCGCCGCCAGAGATGCAGGCCCGCATCGAGGAAAAGTCGGTCCGCGCGAAGCCGGGATGATCGAGCAGCGCCTGATACATTGTCGGCACTCCGGGCATGGCCGTCGCCCGCACGCGTTCGAGCGTCGCCAGGCACTGGCCCGCATCGAAGCGCGGCAGCATGGCGATGCAGCCGCCGTTGAGCACCGTGCGATTGAGCACGCACGCATTGGCGAAGACATGAAAGAACGGCAGCACGCCAAGTATGACGTCGCGCAGGTCCGGATGCGGATCGAGCGCCTCGACCTGGCGGGCATTGGCCGAGAGGTTCTGGTGGGTAAGCATGGCGCCCTTGGGCGTACCGGTCGTGCCGCCGGTATATTGAATCAGCGCAAGATCCTGTTCCGCATCGATCGGCACCAGGCGGGGTTCCGCGCGTGAAAGCATCGCCCCCCATTCGATGACATCGCCGGCCTTTGGCAGCGGCGTCAGATCCTTGCGCTTGAACAGCCGCATGGCGAGGCCCTTGGCGAAAGGCAGCATCTTCGCGAGCCGGCCGACCACCAGCTTTTCCAGCGCCGAACCGGCAAGGACTGTTAGCGCTGTCGGCAACAAAGCGGGGACGTCGAGCGTGACCATCATCCGCGTGCCCGAATCGGCAACCTGAGCTTCGAGCTCCTCGGCGGTATAGAGCGGCGAGAAATTCACCACCACCGCACCCGCCATCATCGCGCCGAAATAGGCGGGCAGGTAAATCGGGACATTGGGCAGGAACAGGCCGATCCGGTCGCCCTTGACCACACCCATCGCCTGAAGCCCGGCGGCGAAGGCGCTCGCCTCGCCCATTATCGCGGCGTAGCTGTATGTCCGGCCATAGAAATCGGCGAGCGGGCTGGGGCCATGCGCGGCCACGCTCGCAGCGAACAAATCGGTCATCGCCAGCGGCGGATAATGCTGATCCCAGAGGCAAGGATGCGCATAATGCTCGCGCCAAATCCACTGCGTTGCGCCCATGTCCTTGGCCGTATCCATCACCGGAAACTGATACCAAGGCGCAACGGGGACAAGCCCCGCTGGGAACTTATCAGCTCTCTTCGGCGGTTTCCTCAGCGCGCTTGGCTTCGAGCCAGGCCGCCGCTTCAGCCTCCTGCGCGGCCTCGCTGGCGGCCTTGACCGTTGCATCGCGCTCGGCCCGCAGCTCCTCGATCAGCGCCTCGCGATCGTCGCCCAGCCGCGCATCGTCGCCTGCTTCATCGACCAGACCCGCCTTTTTAGCCGCCCGCGCGACAATCGCGTCGAGTTCGCGCTGCGAGCACAGGCCCAGCGTGACCGGATCCTTGGCCTGGATATTGGCGATGTTCCAGTGGCTGCGCTCGCGAATCGCGGTGATGGTGTTGCGGGTGGTGCCGATCAGCTTGCCGATCTGCGCGTCGGAGATTTCCGGGTGACTGCGCAGGATCCAGGCGATCCCGTCGGGCTTGTCCTGGCGCTTCGAGACCGGAGTATAGCGCGGCCCTTTGGTGCGGCTGACCTGGACCGGCGCTTTTTGCATCTTCAACGCATAGTTCGGATCGGCCTGACCCTTCTCGATTTCGATCATGGTCAGCTCGCCCGAGCGCACCGGATCACGGCCGGTATATTTGCTGGCGGCAAGATCGTCGGCCATGGCCTGTACTTCGAGGAGGTGCAGTCCGCAGAATTCGGCGATCTGTTCGAAGGTGAGCGCGGTGGTATCGACGAGCCACGAGGCAGTGGCGTGGGGCATCAGGGGGGTCGGCTGGGACACGGGAGTTCTCCGGCGCAAAATGCGTTTGAAAATAATAGGGCCGCCCCTTCCGGAGCGGCCATTCTCGACCTCATGTAGGATATCGCCGCGCCGACGGCAAGGATGGAGTCACGCCATCGCAACGTAGCCCGGCAAGGCGGCGATGCGGCCGAGCCAGGCACGAATCGCCGTGTAGTCGCGCAAACGAAAGCCGCCGCCCTCGCTGACGTGGGTATAAGCATAGAGCGCGATATCGGCGAGACTGGGACCATCCCCTGCCAGCCAATCCCGTCCCACGAGGTGTTCGTCCATCAGCTTCAGCGCCGCTTCGCCGCCGGCGCGCTTGGCCGGAATCTGGTCGCGTTGCGATTGAGAGAGGTTTGCTTCGCCGACGAACGAAAGCCAGAAGCGCAGGGTCGCGACGTTCGGTTCGTGGTTGTATTGCTCGAAGAACATCCAGCGCAGCATGTCGGCGCGGCCGAAGCGGTCATCCGGAATCAGCCGGCTGCCTTCGGCGAGATACCAGCAGGCGGCGTTGCTTTCGGGCAGGAAGCGCCCCGATTCGCCTTTGCCCACTTGCAGCACGGGAATGCGGCCATTGGCGTTGACCTGCGACAGAAACTCCGGCGTGCGGGTCTCGCCCTTGAGAATATCGTACGCGCGCCGATCAAGCGCCAAGCCGAGCAGCGCGGCGGTGAGGCGGATCTTGTAGCAGTTTCCGCTGACGACATCTTCGTGAAGGGTCAGCTGTTCCATGGTCACACCTCCAGCACGATCTTGCCGACATGTTCGCCCGCCTCCATCCGCGCATGGGCCGCAGCAGCTTCGGCGAGCGGGAAGATACGGTCCATCACCGGGCGAAGCTCGCCCTTTTCGGCCAGCGGCCAGACATTCTGACCGATTTCCTGCGCCAGCAGCGCCTTGAACTCAGCGGAGCGCGGACGCAGCGTCGAACCCGACAGGGTGTAACGCCGCGACATCACCACCGCCATGTTGAGTTCCGCCCTGGGGCCGCCGAGAATCGCGATGGTGACATGGCGTCCGTCTTCGGCCAGGCACTTGAGATTGCGCGGAACATAGTCGCCGGACACCATGTCGAGGACGATCTGGACCCCCTTGTCGGCGGTTATCCGGGCAACTTCCTCGACGAAATCCTGCGACTTGTAGTCAATCGCATGGGCGGCGCCCACTTCCAGTGCGCGGGCGCATTTTTCCGGGCCGCCGCATGTGACGATAACCGTCAGGCCGAACATCCTGCCCAGCGCGATCGCCATGGTGCCGATGCCGCTGGTGCCGCCGTGGACTAGCAGCGACTCGCCCTCTTTCGCCCAGCCGCGCTCGAACACATTGTGCCAGACGGTGAACAGGGTTTCGGGCAGCGCCGCCGCTTCCGCCAGCGCATAACCCTGGGGAACCGGCAGGCAGTGCCGCGCGTCCGCGAGGCAGTATTCGGCATAGCCACCGCCGGCGACCAGGGCGCAAACATTCCGCCCCAGCAGCCCCGGCTCGACCCCTTCGCCCAGGGCAACAATCTCTCCGGCCACTTCCAATCCGGGGATCGGCGAAGCACCGGCCGGAGGCGGATAGAAGCCTTGCCGCTGCGCGACATCGGGCCGGTTGACCCCGGCAAAGGCGACGTCGATAAGCACTTCGCCTGGCCCGGGCGCGGGAACCGGAAGCCTTTCCGGGCGCAGCACTTCGGGTCCGCCGGGAGCATCGAAGCCGATTGCCGTCATGGTTTCACGAGACATTCCCGCCATTTGCATCCCCTGTAGCGCCCAAAGTTCGTCACTGTGCACTAATCTTCGTGCCGGTTGACAGCAAGCGCCGAGCGTATGATTGATGTCCCGAATGGACGAAGACGACCGCCCGAGACCGCGCGGTGACGCCGCCAGCGCGCTCAAGGCCGAGAGCCTAGAAAGCTACTCGCGCGACGAACTCGATGTGCGCATTGCCCTGCTCGAAGACGAAGTGGTCAGGGTCAAAGCCCATCGCGACAAGGCGCAGGCACACATGCATGCCGCCGATGCGCTGTTCAACCGGAAACTGCCATGAAATTCCGCGCCCCTCGCAAGAAGCGGGGCAATCCCCATATACGTAAGGTTAACCCTGTGTATTCATACTCTGGCTTATGCCAGGGTTCACCACAAGCGACGAAAGTGTCCTAGATGCCCAGTTTCGCACAAAGCCTCGAGAAAACGCTCCACGCGGCGCTCGCGCACGCCTCCGAGCGGAGCCACGAATATGCGACGCTGGAGCATCTGCTGCTGGCGCTGATCGACGATTCCGACGCATCGACAGTGATGCAAGCCTGCGGCGTCGAGCTGGGTGAGCTGGGCGACACTGTCCGGCAGTATCTCGATCAGGAATATCAGTCGCTCAAGACCAAGGACAAGGGCGATCCGGCGCCGACAGCCGGATTTCCAGCGCGTGATTCAGCGCGCAATCCTGCATGTCCAGTCATCCGGCAAGGACACGGTGACCGGCGCCAATGTGCTGGTCGCGCTGTTTTCCGAGCGCGACAGCTATGCCGTCTATTTCCTGCAGCAACAGGACATGAGCCGGCTCGATGCGGTGAGCTTCATCAGCCATGGCATCGGCAAGGGCGGCCGCCGCATCGAGGATCGCACGCCCAAGGGGGCCGAGGCCGAAGCCCAGCCACAGGAAGAAAAAAGCGATCCCAAGAGCCAGAAGAAGGATTCGGCGCTCGACCAGTTCTGCGTCAACCTCAACGAGAAGGCGCTGGCCGGCAAGATCGATCCGTTGATCGGCCGCGGGCCCGAAGTCGATCGCACCATCCAGATCCTGTGCCGCCGCTCGAAAAACAACCCGCTCTATGTCGGCGATCCGGGCGTGGGCAAGACCGCCATCGCCGAGGGCCTTGCCCGCAAGATCGTCGAGGGCGATGTGCCCGAAGTGCTGACCAATGCCGTGATCTATTGTCTCGACATGGGCGCGCTGCTCGCCGGCACCCGCTATCGCGGCGATTTCGAGGAACGGCTGAAGCAGGTCGTCAACGAGCTTGAAAAGCTGCCCGAGGCGGTGCTGTTCATCGACGAGATCCATACCGTGATCGGCGCCGGAGCGACCAGCGGCGGGGCGATGGATGCATCGAACCTGCTGAAGCCCGCGCTCTCCGGCGGGTCGATCCGCTGCATCGGTTCGACCACCTACAAGGAATTCCGCAACCACTTCGAAAAGGACCGCGCGCTGCTGCGCCGGTTCCAGAAGATCGACGTCAACGAGCCGACCATCGAGGACACGATCAAGATCCTGAAGGGCCTGAGAAGCGCATTCGAAGACCATCACAAGGTCAAGTACACGCCCGATGCGATCAAGACCGCGGTCGAGCTTTCGGCGCGCTACATCAACGACCGCAAGCTGCCCGACAAGGCGATCGACGTGATCGACGAAGTCGGCGCGATGCAGATGCTGGTGCCGCCATCGAAGCGCAAGAAAGTCATCACCCCGCGTGAAATCGAGGCGGTGATCGCCACCATGGCGCGAATTCCGCCCAAGTCGGTCAGCTCGGACGACCGCACCGCGCTCGAACATCTCGACCGCGATCTGAAGCGCGTTGTCTTTGGCCAGGACAAGGCGATCGAAGTGCTGTCCTCGGCGATGAAGCTCAGCCGCGCCGGCCTGCGCGATCCCGACAAGCCGATCGGCAGCTTCCTGTTCTCCGGCCCCACCGGCGTCGGCAAGACCGAAGTCGCCAAACAGCTCGCCTCGATCATGGGCATTCCGATCCAGCGCTTCGACATGTCGCGAATATATGGAGCGCCACTCGGTTTCGCGCCTGATCGGCGCGCCTCCGGGCTATGTCGGCTTCGACCAGGGCGGTCTCCTGACCGACGCGATCGATCAGCAGCCGCATAGCGTGCTCCTGCTCGACGAGATCGAAAAGGCCCATCCCGACCTGTTCAACATCCTGCTGCAGGTGATGGACAATGGCCGGCTGACCGACCACCACGGCAAGACCGTCGATTTCCGCAATGTCGTGCTGATCATGACGACCAACGCCGGCGCTTCGCGACATGGCCAGGCAGGGCATCGGCTTCGGCGACGTCTCGAAGGAAGACGCCGGCGACGAGGCGGTGAAGAAGATGTTCTCGCCCGAATTCCGCAACCGGCTCGACGCGATCGTGCCGTTCTCTTACCTGCCGACCGAAGTGATCAGCCGGGTGGTGGACAAGTTCATCCTTCAGCTCGAACTGCAGCTGGCCGATCAGAACGTCCACATCCAGTTCGACAGCGACGCCCGCAGCTGGCTTGGCGAGCGCGGCTACGACAAGCTCTATGGCGCACGACCGATGGCGCGGCTGATCCAGGAGAAAGTCAAGCAGCCGCTGGCCGAGGAACTGCTGTTCGGCAAGCTGGCGCATGGCGGGGAAGTGCAGGTCGCGGTGAAGGAAGGGGCGCTGAACTTCGTCCTCACCCCCGCGCCGCCCAAGCTGGTCAGGAAGTCCGCCAAGGCGGCGCCGAAGCGCAAACCCAGGGCCAAGGCCTCGCCAGGCGGCGATGGAGCCGATTGACCCGGTCAAAGTCTGGGTCCGAGGGCGATGCAGCGGCAAGCGGCAGAGTCTCGATTCGACTGCCTGCCGGAGGGGCTGCCTTGACCGAAACTGCCGAAACCCGCCGAATACGCCGTTCCACTTGCTCGGCGGGCAACAAACCATGCAGGCGATCGTCGATCGCTTCTACGATCTGATGGACAACGATCCGGCATATGCCGAATTGCGGGCGATGCATGCGCCCGACCTGACCAGGATGCGCGGCGAACTCGCCCGGTTTCTCGCCGGCTGGGCCGGCGGCCCGCGCGACTGGTTCGAGGACAATCCCGGCCGCTGCATGATGAGCGTGCACAAGCCCTATGCGATACTCGAAGGAGGTCGCGGGACAGTGGGCCGACGGCGATGAACGGGCGATCGACCGACGTCGCGCCGGAAAACGCGGAACTCGGCCGGCAGATGGGTGAGCTTCTGGGCGACCTGGCAGGGGGATGGGGCGGTAACTGCACCGCCCCGCTTATTTGCCGCCGCGTCAATAAACGCCCAGGCGCTTTAGCATGTCCGCCCGCTGCTCATTGAACTCCTTGACCATCCTCGTCAGTTCCTTGACCGTTCGATCCGCATCCTGGATGGTCTCGCCTTCGACGACGCAGCCATTGTCCCTGGGCGGTAAGGGTCTTCTGCACCCGCGCCACCGGATCCTTGTCCTTGGCAAGAATTGCACGAATGATCATTTGCTCGATACGGCCGACACCGATGGCCGCGCCGACACGGGGCGCTGCCAGATATTCGACACCGGTGCCGTTTTCGGCTCGTTCCATCAACATGGCGTTGAGCGAACGCGAGGCCACATCGTCTTCAGCGGGCGTTGCCGAGGTCGAGGCCGGCGAGACAAATCCCGCGCCGGTCAGCACCACCAACACTTCCCACATCTGGGCGCGATTTACTGTGCTCGAGTTCCTTGGTCGCCAATAGTTCGCCGACCGTTGCGGTTTTTTCGGGGAATTTTGCCAGCGCCTTCACAACCGGCTGGTAGATGTCTTTCCGCAGATCGGCATCGCCGATGGCGGTAGTGATCTTTTCCGGGCATTTCGCCGGATCGCCAAGCAGGATGAAGCGCTCCCCTTCGACACGCTTGCCGTGGTCGTAGGGCGAGATCATGCGCGGACCCTTGACGAAAATGTCTCGGCGGAACTGCTGGTTGACGAAGTAATCCCGCGTCGTCTCCCGCATGATCGGATCCTTGATCGACTGGAGAAGCTCGTGCGCCGCCGCCGGGATGCTGATCGCCGGCAAATTGTCGAGAATCGATGCCGAAGCAGCATAATTCAGCTTGGCCTCGGCCAGCTTGGTCGGCGACCTGGGAAAATGGCATGGGATCCCAATGCGCATTGAAATATTCATGCGCGACATAGCTGCGATCATGCTTCTTGATACGCATCAAGCCGTGTGGCAAGTTGCGGATTTTGCGCGAAATAGGCGGCATTGGCGCCAATAACCTTTTCGACGAAATTGATCGATTCGCTCAACTTTGTCGAGGATCGTGCCCGAGCCTTCACGCTTGGCATATTCGGACAAGCAGGATGCGAAGGGGCCAGGCCGGCGACCAGCCCGGGGTGACATTGTAGCTGATGTAGAGCGCGCCGCCCGGTTTCAGCGATTTGCGCGCCAGTTCGATGATCGCCGCCCGGGCGCTATTGTTGATCCAGGACCATATTCCATGGAGCGCGATGATATCGAACTGCGGGAGATCATTGCGCTGCGCCAGTTCTTCGAATGAATCCTCGAACAGTTTGATGGGTTTGCCCATCGCGCTGGCGAGTTCGCGGGCATTGGCCACTTGCCCCGGATTGAAATCCGTCCCGGAGAACTTGCCCGAATTCGTTGCCGCATTGATGTTCAGCGAAAGTCCCTGCCCAAAGCCGAGTTCGAGGTATTCGGGACTCTGATCGATGCTGTGATCGATACCGCAGGCCAACAGCGCCAGCCGGATCCGGGTGGGCGAAAGCTCCGAATAATAGCCGGAGGTGTAGTTGATCTCGGACGTATAACCTTCGTTCCACACGGCGTGGTCCCCTCATGTCGTCAAAGCAAAGGCGCATCCCGCCGGACACGCCCCCAAGCGCGACTGCCCCTAAACAGGACGAACGCAGATGTCGAATCCTGCCTCGCCAGTCCAGCTTCAAACCAGTGAAGGTATCCCAATCAGCTTTTCCCGCGATGCCGCACCGCGCAGCAGCGTCAGCCGCGATGGCGGGCAACCGAGTGCTTCGGCGATCAGCGCAAGCACTGCGGCGTTCGCCTTGCCGCTTTCGGGCTTTTCACGTACTTTCGCGAGCAGGCGGCCGTCCGCGATAGCAAGGCCCATGGTTCTCGCGCCCGGCGTCACCCGCACCGCCAGCCGCCCGTCCGCGTCCGCCAGCGCGCGGATTGCCTCGGCCGGTGGTAGCTCAACCCTGGCTCGCGCCACCCACCGTGTCTCCCAGGGCCCCGGCATGCATCCTGCCGTTAATCACATAGCCCGCCACCCCGGCGCGCATTTCCGCGAGAGCTGCCTCGGTCAGGTCGCGGGCGTAGGCGGCAGGGCGGCCCAGCCACATCTGGCCGGCTTCGATAACCTTGCCCTGGGTCAGCATGGCCCCCGCCGCCAGCATCGCGTCCGAGCCGATCCGGCAGCCATCCATGACAATCGCGCCAAGCCCGACAAAGGCCCGGTCTTCCAGCGTGGAGCCATGAATCATCGCCATGTGCCCGATCAGCACATCGTCACCGATGATCGTGGCAAAGCCATCGGGCCGTTTCGGCTTGGGGCTGTCGCAATGGATCACGGTGCCGTCCTGGATGTTGCTTCGCGCCCCGATGATCACGCGGTTGACATCGGCGCGGATCACGCAATTGTACCAGACGGAGGAATCGGGACCGACTTCGACATCGCCGATGATACGGCAGCCGGGCGCAATGAAGGCGGAGGAGTGGATTCGCGGGGCCTTGCCATTAATCGCGATCAGCGAGATGTCCGGGCGTTGTGTGGTCATGAGGGCTTCTTCAGCAGATATTGCCAGCGAATGTAAGGCAGGATCGACGCATGATCGTCGGTCCACACCCGCGGCGCGGGCGGCATCGGCGGCGCCCAGGGGGCGTCGGGCCGCGCCTTGCCCAGAGCGGCGAGGATCGCGGGATCGCGGCTGAGCGCGACCCAGGTCGAAGGCGTCAGGAAAGTGCGGTCGGAGGGATTGTCGTCGCGCTTGAGCACCGCAAGTCCGCGCTTTCTGGCTACCGCCGCCAGCACCGGTTCAAGCTCGATGTACCGGTTGGAGATATGCACCAGCAGCAGGCCGCGCGGTCCCAGAGCATCGAGGTAGACGCCGAAAGCCTCGTCGGTCAGCAGATGCAAGGGAATCGCATCGGAGGAAAAGGCATCCACCGCCAGCATGTCGAGGCTCGATGCCGGCATGCGGGCAAGGTCGAGCCGGGCATCGCCCAGCACGACTTTCGCGTCCGGGGCGCACTGCTTGACGAAGGTGAATGTGCCATTGCGCGAATAGGCCAGCACCGCGGGGTCGATCTCGAAGAACCGCCAGCTCTCGCCAGGCTGGTGGAAGCAGGCCAGCGTGCCGGTTCCCAGCCCGACGATCCCGATCCGGGCATTCGCTCCGTAGAGCGCCTGCGCCTGACCAAGGGCGATCGCCGCACCCGATCCCTTGCCGTAGTACGACATTGGCTCGCGCGAATGCGCCGGTTCGAGCGACTGCTGGCCGTGCAAGGTCGTGCCATGCGCCAGCGTCCGGACCATCTGACCACCCATCTCGTACTGGCGGACGGTATAAATGCCGAAATAGCTGCGCGAACGCGCATGGGCGAGCGAGGTGCGGATCGTATCCCCGCCGCCTTGCGCCAGCATCAGCAACAGCAGTACCGTCAGCCAGGCCCAGCGCCACGGGATCAGCAAGGTGCCGGCCATCACTGTCCCTAAAATCAGCAGAGGCCGGGTCCAGCCCGCATCCAGCGTGGGATCGAGACCCCAGAGATCGACGGCCAGAAAAATGGCGACGCCCATGATTACAACAGCGGCGGCGCGGGCCAGCGTGGGGTCGAGACCGGAAAGGCGGCGCCAATCGAGCAGGCGGGGAAGCGGCATCAACACCGCCGCGGCAAAAACCAGCAGCGGATGTTCCCACACCCAGTCGAACACCTGCGGCGCCACCAGCGCGGTGAAGAGTCCGCCAAGCGCGCCTCCGGCCGACATTATCAGATAGAACAGCGTCAGCTGGGCCGCGGGCGGGCGCAGATCGTACATCCGCGCATGCAGCGTCACCGAAACCACGAACAGCAGGACGACGCTCTGGAAGACCGGAGTCAGGGTCGCCGCATATTGCGATGTCATCGCCAGACCGCCGGCCATCAGCATGGTCAGCGGCGCGAAGATCGCGATCACATCCGCCACCGCGCGCCGGTCGGAAAAGGCAGCGACGAAACTCAGCAAATAGAGCCCCAGCGGGATCACCCAGAGCAGGGGCATGGCGAAGAGATCGGTCGTCAGATGCGTGGTCGTCGATAGCATCAGGCCGGAAGGTATGGCGGAGAGCGCCAGCCAATGCAGAATGCGCCTTGCCGGAACCTTTTCCGCCACTGGCCGATCCGCCTCTTGCGCGATCGCGGGCGATGCCCGCCAGCGCGCCCAGGCCGAGAGGGCGATGAAGACGATAAGAATCGCATATCCCAGGCTCCAGCCCACACTCTGCGCGCGCAGGCTGAGATTGGGTTCCGCGAGCAGCGGATAGGCGATCAGGCCGGCAAAGCTGCCCAGGTTGGACGCCGCATAGAGCGCCCAGGGCTCGCCGGCTTCCGGATGCGCGGAAAACCAGCGCTGCATCAGCGGCGCCTGGGCGGAGACCAGCAGGAACACCGGACCGATGCTGGCAAGGAACAGCAAGGGCACCCACCAGGCCTCGCTGCCCGAGGCGGGCGGCGGCAGGTTCGCCAGGGAAATCGGCAAGGTGATGCTGGCGGCAAGCAGCAGTCCGATGTGGATCGACGCCTGCCGCCTCAACGGTTGGCGCGAGAGCCGGTGCGCATAGAAGTATCCCGCCAGCAGCAGCGCCTGATAGACCAGCATTGCGCTGTTCCAGACGTTGGGCGCGCCACCGAGCCGCGGCAGCGCCATGCGCGCCAGCATCGGCTGGACGAGGAACAGCAGGAAGCTGCCGGTGAGGATCGTCGCGACGAAGAGGGCGCGGTTGACCTTTGCAGGCTGGGCGGAAGAATTTTCGCTCATGCGGGGCGGTCGATGGCGTAAACGATCTGTTCGCGCAAGGGATGCAAATGCACCCGCCACTCCGGCTTCAGCCGGAATTCAGCCATTCAGCAACCGCGCCGCATGCGCCGCATGATAGGTCAGCACGCCCGAACAGCCCGCGCGCTTGAACGCCAGGAGCGTCTCAAGCACCAGCGCGTCGCGTTCTCCGGCGCCCGCCGCGACCGCCGCTTCGATCATCGCGTATTCGCCGCTGACCTGATAGGCGAAAACCGGGACTGCGAAGCGCTCCTTCACCCGCCGGACGATGTCGAGATAGGGCAGGCCCGGCTTGACCATGACGCTGTCCGCGCCCTCGGCAATGTCCATGGCCACCTCACGCAGCGCCTCCTCGCTATTCGCAGGGTCCATCTGGTAGGTCTGCTTGTCGCCTTGCAGCAGGCCCCGGCTGCCGACCGCGTCGCGGAACGGGCCGTAGAAGGCGGACGCATATTTCGCGGCATAGCTCATGATCTGGACATTGCGGTGGCCGGCCTGTTCGAGCGCATCGCGGATCGCGCCGATGCGGCCGTCCATCATGTCGGAGGGGGCAATGATATCCGCACCCGCCGCCGCCTGGTTGAGCGCCTGGCCAACGAGAACCTCGACGGTCTCGTCATTCAGGACATAGCCCTGACCATCGATCAGCCCATCCTGCCCGTGGCTGGTATAGGGATCGAGCGCGACGTCGGTCAGCACGCCGATGTCCTCGCCGCAGGCATCGCGGATCGCCCGGATCGCCCGGCACATCAGGTTTTCGGGATTGATCGCCTCGCGCCCATCCTCGCCGCGCCGGTCGGGCTGGGTATTGGGGAACAGGGCGATGCAGGGAATCCCGAGCGCCGCCGCCTCCTTGGCGCACACCGCGATCCGGTCCACCGACCAGCGCGAAACCCCCGGCAGGGAGGAAACCGGCTCCTCGACGCCCGTACCTTCGGTGACGAACAGCGGCCAGATCAGGTCGGCGGGCGTCAACACGGTCTCGCGATGCATCGCCCTGCTCCAGGCGGTGGTGCGGGGGCGGCGCAGGCGGGTGCGGGGATAGGAAGCGCTCATGGCGGCGCTACTTGGCCGAACTGTCCGGCAATTGACAAGCACTTGTCGCGCTTACTTCGCAGCCGCCTGCTTCGCTACGAGCTTCTTCAGCGCCGCGCCGGGGGCGATCTGCTTCAGTTCGGTCAGCCGCGCCTTGAAAGCGGCGAGCTGCTTCGCATCGACCTGGGCGGTGCGCATGGCGAACTTGACCGAGAGCGGATCGATCGTGCGACCGTCGCGGTAAACTTCGTAGTGGAGATGCGGCCCGGTCGAAAGCCCGGTCGAGCCGACATAGCCGATCACCTGCCCGGCCTGGACCCGCGTGCCGTGCGAGACGGCGAAGCGGCTCATGTGGGCGTAGCCGGTGGCGAGGCCGCCGCCGTGATCGAGCCGCACATAATTGCCGTGCCCCCCGTGCCGGCCGGCGTAGGAAACCAGGCCCTCGCTTACCGCGAAGATCGGCGAACCCCAGGCCGCCCCGAAATCGACGCCGGCGTGCAGCCGCGCATAGCCGAGAATGGGGTGGCGGCGCATGCCGTATCCCGACGTCATGCGGCCGGAGACCGGCGCGAACAGCGATGAAGCCGAGGTAACCGGCCTGGCCGCCTGGCTGGCTTCGAAGAACTGGCCGTCTTCCCCCCAGCGCACGAGCTGGGTGAGCGGTTTTCCGGCGCGCTCCAGACCGGCGAAGAGCAGCGCGCCGGTCTCGGCCTCGCCGCCCGCTGCACGCTTGTATGCGACAACGAAATCAAACCGGTCGGACGGCGCGATATCGCCCTCAAGGCTCAAATGGCTGTCGAGGGTCTGAAGATATTGCTGGACCGCCTTGGCCGGCGCGCCGGCGGCGCGCGCCGAACGGTAGAGGCTGGAGCCGACCGTGCCCGTGATCCGCAGCGGCGTCGCATCGACCGGGATCGGACGGGCGGAAATCGCCAGCGCGCCGCCGCGGCGGGCGATCGCCAGATCGAGATCGAAGCGCGCGCGGAACGCGAGCTTGTCGAGCGGGCGCGGCTCACCGGGCGCGGTACGCTTTCCGAGCGTCACCGTGAAACGGGTTCCGCTTTCGACTTCGCCCAGCGGCACCTGGGCGGCAATCAGTTCCGAAGCCCGCGCCGCATCGCCCGGACCGGCGCCGGTACGCTGAAGCATGCGGCCGAAGCTGTCCCCCTGGCCGAGTGTCGCGGTCAGCTGCACCGATGCCCGTTCGGGCGCGTTGGCGACCGGCACCGCGAGCCTGGTCGCGCCCATATGGCGGCCGCTTTCGCCGCCCAGAGCCAGCGGCATGATCATCTGGCTGCGGAATTCGTCGCGCGTCGCCTTGTCCGAGGGCATGGCGGTGGCCGCTTCGACGGCGCTGAAATCGGGCCAGAACGAAAGGGCGAAGACACCCAGGCCCAGCATCGTGCCGAAACCGCGAAACCAGCGGGCGCTGCCGATGTTCTCGGCAAGATCCGGTGCAAGATCGAGCCTGTGGCAGTGCGCCTCGATGCGCGCCTTGATCCCGGCGATGCGCTCGACGATATTCGCGGGCGATTGCTCTGGAAGTGGATCGGCCCGGCCGATAATCTGGGCATGGGTCAACGCGGCGGCGCCGCTGGCCGGCCCGCCCCGTCCGAACTCGATCTGATCGCGCGGCCTGAACAATGCAGATGGCCCCCTTGCCGGCACTGCCGTATCCGGAAAGTCCTGCACCGGCAGGGTTAATATTCGCATAATCGGCGCGGATTTGTTCGCCGTTTGCAGCATAACGGTGGGAATCGATCCGCATGCCTTGAAGCGGACGGCGGGCAATGCCAGATTGGCGCGGCGATGGCCGCAGCTTCGACTGTCCTTCCCCGATCCAGCGCCGATGGCCGGGTAAAGGCCGTGCTGGGTCCCACCAATACCGGCAAGACCCACCTCGCGATCGAGCGGATGTGCGCCCATTCCTCGGGCGCGATCGGCTTTCCGCTTCGCCTGCTGGCGCGCGAGGTTTACGACCGGGTTTGCGCGATCAAGGGTGAGAACCGCGTCGCGCTGATCACCGGCGAGGAGCGGATCGAGCCGAAGGACGCGCGCTGGCTGCTGTGCACGGCGGAATCGATGCCGGTCGGGGCCGATCTTGCCTTCGTCGGGCATCGACGAAGCCCAGCTCGGCGGAGACCGGGAGCGCGGCCATGTCTTCACCGACCGGTTGCTGCATGCGCGCGGCCGCGACGAAACCATGATCCTGGGTTCGGCAACGCTGGAGCCGATGATCAAATCGCTTATTCCACGGGCCGAAATCGTGACCAGGCCGCGTTTTTCCACCCTGTCGCACCTGGGCGCCCGCAAGCTTTCGCGGGTTCCGCCGCGCAGCGCGATCGTCGCCTTTTCGGCCGATCAGGTCTACGCCATCGCCGAGATGCTGCGCCGCTTCCGTGGCGGCGCCGCCGTGGTCATGGGCGCGCTTTCGCCGCAGACCCGCAACGCCCAGGTCGCGCTCTATCAGTCGGGCGAAGTCGATTATCTCGTCGCCACCGACGCGATCGGCATGGGACTCAATCTCGATATCGAGCATGTCGCCTTCGCCGGACTGTCGAAATACGACGGCGTGCGCCAGCGGCGGCTGACGACCGCGGAAATGGCGCAGATCGCCGGCCGCGCCGGGCGCCATCAGCGCGACGGCACCTTCGGCACGCTGGCCGGAACCGGACGCCACGACGCCATGTTCACGGACGAGGAAGTCTATGCGATCGAGGAGCACCGCTTTCCGCCGCTGACCAGGCTGTTCTGGCGCGAGGCCGAACCCCGGTTCGATTCGCTGGCCATGCTGATCGCAGATCTCGAAGCGCCGCCCGATCGCCCCGAACTGGCGCCCGCGCCCGAGGCGATCGATCTCGCGGTGCTCAAACGGCTCGCGGACGAGCCCGAGATCGCTTCGACGGTGCGCGGCGGTTCGGCGGTTTCCCGGTTCTGGGAAGTCTGCTCCCTGCCCGATTTCCGCCATCAGGGCGCCGAAACCCATGCGCGTTTCGTCGCCCGGCTGTGGCAGGATTTGCGCCACGGCCAACTCGGCGCGGACTATGTCGCCCAGGCGATCGCCGCGCTCGACAATCCGGCGGGCGATATCGACACGCTGCAAATGCGGATCGCCTCGATCCGCAGCTGGTCCTACGTGGCCCAGCGGCCCGACTGGGTGCTGGCCAAGGAAGAAATGGCCGCGCGCGCCCGCGGCGTCGAAGCCCGGCTGTCCGACGCGCTGCATGCGCGGCTGACCGAGCGCTTCGTCAACCGCCGCACCGCGGTGCTGATGAAGAAGCTGGGCACCGATGCCGGCTTGCTGCCGGTGCGGCTGGACGGCGAGGATGTGCTGGTCGATGGCGAGCACATCGGCGCGCTCAGGGGCTTTCGTTTCCTGGTCGATCCCACCGCCCGCCACGGCGACCGCAAACTGCTGCTGGCGGCGGCGGAGCGGCATGTCCCCGGTTTGCAGGCGCAGCGGGCATCGATGCTGGCGGACATGATCGATCGGGGCGACGGTGTGCTGTCGCTCGAAGACGGGATCGTCCTGTGGGAGAACGAGGCGCTCGCGGCGCTACGGCCCGGCCGTTCGATCCTGTCGCCGCGGGTCGCCCTCGACGCATCGCTCGATGCGCTCGCGCCGGCGCATCGCAAGCGGCTCGCGCAAGCGATCGAATTATGGCTCGAACGCGCGCTGGATCCGCTTGAGCCATTGCACCGTCTCGACGCCGCAAGCCGTGCCTCGGAGGCAGGTCCGGAATTGCGGGCGTTGCTGATCGGGCTGGTGGACAGCGGCGGCGCCATTGCGCGCGGCGAAAGCCGGATCGATCTGCTGGACAAGGTTCAGAGGCAAAGACTGGCGAGACTTGGGGTCAGAGTAGGGGCGATCGACATTTTCGTGCCCGCCATGTTGCGGCCGGCGCCCTTGTCGGTCTGGCGCGAGCTTTCGCTGCTGCATGGGCGCAAGGACGGGCCGCCCGATCCGGTCATGCCGCCCGTGCTAGCCGTCACCGGGCGGCTCCATCCGCCGGGCTACCGCAAACTCGGCAAGCAGTGGCTGCGGCTCGATATGGCCGAGAAGCTGCTGCGCGAAGCGCATGGAACCAGGATCGCGTCGGGCGGAAAGCGCTTCGCGCTCGATCCGGCGCGCGCGATATCGATGGGACTGACGACCGCGGCCTATGCCCAGCTGTTGCGCCTCGCCGGTTTTCAGCCGCAATTGCCCAGGCCGCTGCACGAGCAGGCGCACGGCCCCCCTGCGCCGCTAGCCTGGCGCTGGCGTCCGCTGCGCCGCCAGGCCGAGCCGGTTCGCCCGGTCGAACCTCGCTCCGAGGGTGCCTTTTCGGCGCTCGCCGAACTCGTTCGCTAATGCGAATCGACAAGCTCCTGTGGTTTCTGCGTCTCGCCAAGACGCGAAGCATCGCACAGGCGATGGCGGAAGCAGGCCACATCAGGCTCAATGGCCATAGAATCGACCGGGCGCATCGCAAAGTCGCGGCGGGCGACATTCTGACCCTCGCAAGGGGCATGAAGGTGCAAGCGATCGAGCTGTTGGCGCTGCCAATCCGGCGCGGTCCCGCCGCCGAAGCGCAAAGTTGTTATCGGGTGCTTGACGGGGCCGCGCAAATCCCTCTAGCAGCGGCGAGTTCCAACCATGCTGCCGAAGGGGAATTGCAGCCATGACCTATGTCGTCACCGACGCCTGCATTCGCTGCAAATACATGGATTGCGTGGAAGTTTGCCCGGTGGATTGCTTCTATGAGGGCGATAACATGCTGGTGATCAATCCCAGCGAGTGCATCGACTGCGGCGTCTGCGAACCCGAATGCCCGGCCGAGGCGATCCTGCCCGATACCGAAAGCGGGCTAGAGCAGTGGCTGGAGCTGAACACGAAGTACTCCGCCGAATGGCCCAATATCACGACGAAGAAGGATTCGCCGCCGGATGCGGACGACTTCAAGGGCGTGGACGGCAAGTTCGAGAAATTCTTTTCCGCCGAACCCGGCGAAGGCGATTGATCCAAATCGAACGCGATTTGTTCGCTTTGCGTTGCTGACCAATATTATGGCTGGTAGGTTCCCTCGCGGGAGCATGGCTTGCCCATGCGGGTCGCGGGAGCGCATGGTTTGGATCCGGACTTTCACGGAACAGGGTATTTCCTGACGGCGTCGGTCGCCGCTCTCGGCGGTTACGCCGTGGCGTCAATGCGTTACGCGCCGAGGATCGCCGAGCTCGCGCAGCGGGTCGAAATGACCGAACGCAGTCTGACCGGCCAGGGCGAAGCTATCGACGAGCTTTCCGAAGCGCTGCGGAGCCTGCTCGGCGAACTCGATAGCACCTCTGCCAGCCCATCTCAGCGCGAAGCAATTTCCGCCGCGCGGTGGACCCTGGCCCGGAGATAGGGACGACGAGCCCGGACGAATCGGCCGGCGCAAGGCGCGCCGTTTCGCCCACTGGTAATTTTGTTACAGTCATGCTATGTAATTCATCAGCTGCCGGAGGTTTGCGACTTTCGCGGTGGCGGATAGCATGAAGGACAGGACCGCGGAAAACGGCTGAATGGGGTATCGGGCCGCCAGCAACACGCTTGCCGAAACCTCTCCTTGCCAACGCCCGGCGCATTTCGGGCGCGGAACCTGACCGAGCGAAAGGAATATACATGACGGCAAAGGCCAACGCCTTCGATGTCGGAGACTACGTCGTTTACCCCAAGCACGGGGTCGGCAGGGTGATCGAACTGCAAGAGCAGGAAATCGCCGGAATGCATCTCGAACTCTATGTTCTGCGCTTCGAAAAGGAGCGGATGACGCTGCGCGTACCCGTGAACAAGGTCGAATCGATCGGCATGCGCAAGCTGTCGTCCGACAAGACCTTGCGCGAAGCGCTCGACACCTTGAAGGGCAAACCCAAGGTCAAGCGCACCATGTGGTCGCGCCGCGCCCAGGAATACGAAGCCAAGATCAATTCGGGCGATCTCGTGTCGATCGCGGAAGTGACTCGCGACCTGTTCCGTGCCGATGATCAGCCCGAGCAGAGCTATTCGGAGCGGCAGATTTTCGAAGCGGCCTCTTCCCGCCTCGCGCGCGAGCTGGCGGCAATGGAAAAGACCGACGAGAAGACCGCGCTGCAAAAGATCCTGGCGATCCTCAACGAGCATGCGCCGAAATATTACGAAACCGCCGCGACCGCCTGACCTTTCGCCGGCGTTCGAAACCGGAAAGGCCGCCCGCATTTGCGTGGCGGCCTTTCTTTTTTGCGGCGGGCCGATTGCGGCGTTCATGGCCTGGCAAGCGCCACGGCGGATAGTGCGGACCTACGCCCCAAGGAACGCCGCCTAAGGAACCTCGCCATGCGCACTGCGCCAATCGCCGTCTGCCTGGCGCTGCCCTTGCTGGGCGGCTGCGTCGCCAAAGCCGTGGTCGGCGTGGTGACATTGCCAGTCAAGGTCGCGAGCAAGACCATCGACCTGGCGACCACCAGCCAGTCCGAGGCCGACCAGAAGCGCGGCCGGGAATTGCGCCGCCAGGAAGAACGGCTGGGCGGTTTGGAGCGCAACTACCAGCGGCATGCATCGCAATGCGAGCGCGGCGAGAGTTCCGCCTGCGCGAAGGCCGATGCCGACCTGGCCGAAATCGAACGGCTTGGCGGGCCTCCCCCACCCTGACCTTCAGGCGGCGGCGCGGCGCAGGCGGTCGTTGATCGCCGCGCCGATATCGTGCTCCGGGATCGGCGCAACCGCGATGCGCGGCCTCGGCGAGGCGGCGGCCCGGTGCAGCAATTCATAGAGCCGAGCGGCCGCTTCAGCCAAGTCGCCCCGCGCCGAGAGATTGTCATCGCCCGCCACCGGGCCGAAACCGATGTGGAATTCGTCCGGCTCTGCGCTCGCGGCGTCGAGCCGCAGCGGTTTTCCCGGGGCATAGTGGCTGGCGAGCTGCCCCGGCGCCTCGATCGCGGCGGGTGACGTCATGGTCGCCGCTTCCCCGCCCAAAACCGCGGAAATAAGCGCTTCCGTGATCGGACCCGGCCTGAGAATCCGCCAGCCGCCGTCTTCCCTGAGCGCGACGATGGTCGATTCGATTCCCGCGATGCACTGGCCGCCATCGAGAATCAGGTCTGGCTTGCCGCCCAGCGATGCCGCGACATGCGCCGCGCTGGTCGGGCTGACCCAGCCGCTGCGGTTGGCCGAAGGTGCGGCAAGTGGCAGGCCGGTCGCCTCGATCAGCGCGCGCATCGCCGGATGCGCCGGGCAGCGCAGCGCAACCGTTGACAGGCCGGCGGTCACGGCTGCCGCCAGCGGCGCGTCCGCACGCCTGGGCAGCACCAGCGTCAACGCGCCCGGCCAGAAACGCTCCGCCAGCAAGCGCGCCCGGGCATTGAAATGCGCCAAGCCCCGCGCCTGTTCGACACCGGCGACATGGACGATCAGCGGGTTGAAATCGGGCCGGCCCTTGGCGCGATAGATCGCCGCGACCGCCGCATCGCTGTCCGCCCGGGCGGCGAGGCCATAGACCGTCTCGGTCGGCACCGCGACCAGCCCGCCGCTGCGCAGCACATCCGCCGCCCTGGCTATTCCAGCGGCATCGGCGCTCACGATCGGGGCTGGACTGTTGCCTGGCATCTCTCGCCGCTATAGTCGGGCGCCGACAAAGCCAAGGAAAAGCGCGCAATGGATTTCGCCGCCCCCACCGCCGAGCAGGTCTTTGCCCTGAAGACCTGCGCCGGCATCAACGAACTTGCCGGACACGAACGCTTCGCGGCGGCGAGTCCCGATCTGGTCGAGGCGATCGTCGAAGGAATCGGCCAGTTTGCCGCGGGCGAGTTCGCGCCGCTTTCGCGGATCGGCGATACCGAGGGCGCGCGGCTGGAGAATGGCATGGTGCGCCTGCCCCAGGGCTTTGCCGAAGCCTACCGCGCCTATGTCGAGCAGGGCTGGAACGCGATCGCGGGTCCGGAGGACTATGGCGGGCAGGGCCTGCCCTTCTCGCTCGCTGTCTGCGTGCTGGAGAACCTCGGGGCGGCCAACATGGGCTTCTCGCTGCTGCCGATGCTTACCGTGGGAGCAATCGACGCCATCGAGAAGCACGGCAGCGAGGCGCAAAAAGCAATGTATCTCGCCAAACTCATCAGTGGCGAATGGCCAGGCACGATGAACCTGACCGAGCCGCAGGCCGGTTCCGACGTCGGCGCTTTGCGTACGAGTGCGACTGCGATCGCGGACGGCGAACATGCTGGCAAATACCGCATCAAGGGCACCAAGATCTTCATCACCTGGGGCGAGCACGAACTGGCGGACAACATCGTTCATCTGGTGCTGGCGCGCACCCCCGGCGCTCCGGCGGGATCGCGCGGGATCAGCCTGTTCATCGTGCCGCGCTTTCTCGTAAACCCGGACGGCAGCCCCGGCGCGAAAAACGATCTCAAGGCCGTTGGCGTCGAGCACAAGCTCGGCATCCACGCCTCGCCGACATGCGTGATGAGTTATGGCGACAACGATGCCTGTATCGGCGAGCTGATCGGGGCCGAGAATGAAGGCCTCAAATGCATGTTCACGATGATGAATTCGGCGCGGATCAATGTCGGCGCACAGGGTGTCATGGTGGCGGAGGCGGCGCTGCAGAAAGCGAGCGCCTATGCCCGCGAGCGCGTGCAGAGCGCCCGCGCCGGTTCACCCGGCAAGTCTCCGGTCGCCATTGTCGAGCATCCCGACGTGCGGCGCATGCTGCTGCGAATGCGCGCCCTGACCGAAGGCGCGCGCGCGCTGCTCTACTACACCTGCGGCCAGGTCGATCGCGCGACGCTGGGCGACGAAGCCGCCAGAGCGCGCGCGGACTTGCTGGTGCCGCTGATCAAGGCCTGGGGCACGGACATAGGCTGCGAAGTCGCCAGCCTGGGGGTGCAGATCCACGGCGGCATGGGCTTCATCGAGGAAACCGGCGCGGCGCAACACTATCGCGACGCGCGCATTACCCCGATCTACGAAGGCACCAACGGCATCCAGGCCGCCGATCTCGTCACCCGCAAGCTCGGCATGGAGAATGGCGGCGTGCTGTTGGCGCTGATGGCCGAAATCGGCCGCGACGCGCAGGACGAGCCTGAACTCGCCGCGCTTGCCCGCGATTGCGCCGGCGTGGCGGAATGGATGATTTCGCGTGCCAGTCTCGACGACCGCCTCGCCGGCAGCGTGCCGTTCCTGACGATGTGCGCCGTCGCCACCGCCGGCTGGCAATTGCTGCGCCAGGCCCGCGCCGCGGCGGCAGGCCAGGCGCCCGCCACGATCGCCCGCACCAAGCCGGTGATCGCGCGCTATTTCCTGCACCAACTTGTCCCCGAGGCGGCGGGTCTCAAGGCGGCGGCGACGGGCGGTGCGGAATTGCTCTACATACTCGACGCCGAATTGCTGACCGGATGAGCGGCGGAGACGACCTTCTCGCCAGGATCGCGGCGGCGCTTGAACGGATGTCGCCCGCTAGCGCCCCGCCGGGCGACTGGACAGGCCATCCCGCCTATGTCTGGGACGGCGTTGCAGCGCGCGGCGTAGCGCGGATCCATGCGCCATCGCTCGATCTGCTGCGCGGCATCGATCCGCAGAAAGCAACTGTTACCGGCAACATCGCCCGCCTCGCCGCCGGCCATGCCGCGCACGACATGCTGCTGTGGGGTTCGCGCGGCATGGGCAAGTCGGCGCTGCTGCGCGCCAGTGTCGCCGCCGCGCAGTTGGAGCAGCCGGACCAGATCGCCCTGGTCCAGGTCGCGCCCGATGCGCTGTCCTCGCTGGCCACGCTGTTCGCCGCGCTCGGCGCCGTGGAGCGGCACTTTCTGGTGTTCATCGACGATCTCGGCTTCGAGGATAGCGACGGCAGCGGCCCGCGCGCCTTGCGTAGCTGGCTCGAAGGCGGGGTCGATGCCCGTCCGGCCAATGTCCGGCTCGCGGTAACCTCCAACCGGCGCGCCATCGTCGCCCGGCACCTGTCCGAACAGGACGATCCGGTCAACCCGCGCGATGCCGTCGATGACCGCCTGGCGCTGGCCGACCGGTTTGGCCTGTCAATCGGCTTTCACAACTGCAGCCAGGACGATTACCTCGATATCATCAAGGGTTACGCGGGCCGCCATGGCCTTGCCTGGGACCGGGACGAAGCGCTCGAATGGTCGAAACGGCGCGGCGCCCGATCGGGCCGGGTCGCCTGGCAATTCGTCACCGAACTCGCTGGGAGGGCGGGAAAGGCGATTTGAGCTTCAGCGGATTTCCTCGATGCCTTCTTCCTTGAACGCGGCATTGGGATCGCCTTCGAGCACCCGGCGCGGCGGCATGCGCGCCGTGACAACGGGCTTGGGCGCGGCCGATGGCTTGGCGCCGGGCGCCAGGACGCGCCAGATTAGCCCCGCGGTGTCGTCGCTCACCAACATGGCGCCCGCTTTGTCCCAGGCAAGCCAGACCGGGCGGCCGCGCGTCTCGTTACCCTTGCCGGTGAGGAATCCGGTCAGCAGCGGCTGCGGCATGCCTTGCGGATTGCCGTTGGCGTCGAAGGCGACGAAGACGACATCGTAGCCCGACAGCGGCTTGCGGTTCCACGATCCATGCCGGGCGACAAAAGCACCATTGGCATAGGACTCGCCCATCAGATTGCCGCCGCTCGAGAACAGCAGGCCCAGCGCCGCGACATGCGCGCCCAAGGCATATTCGGGTTTGCGGGTATATTCGGTGAGGAAGCTGGGGATCGGCTCTTTCACCCGCCAGTCCATCTCCTCTTTCCAATAGACCCAAGGCCAGCCGTATTGCGCGCCGACGGGTACATTGGTGAGATAGTCGGGCACCAGATCGGGCCCGAGCATGTCGCGCTCCTGAACTGTCGCCCACAGTTCGCCGGTCGAAGGATTCCACGCCATGCCGTTGGGATTGCGCATGCCGCCGGCGAACTGGCGCATGGCGCCGCTGGCCAGGTCGATCTCCCAGATCGCCGCGCGGCCTTCCTCTTTCGCGGTGCCATCCTCGGCGATGTTCGATGCCGAACCGACCGCGACGTAGAGCTTCTTGCCATCGGGGCCGACGACGAGATTGCGCATCCAGTGGTTGCCGCCGCCTGGCAAGTCCATCAGTTTCTTGGGTTCGCCGGTGAGCTCGGTCGCGCCGGGGGCGAAATCGAAAGCCAGCACCGCGTTGTGATTGGCGACATAGAGCTTGCCCTCGCCCCAGGCCATTCCTGAGGGTGAAGCAAGCCCGGCGGTGCGCAGGACGAAGCGCTGTTCGGCCTTGCCGTCACCATCCCCGTCGCGCAGCAGCACGATCCTGTTTGGCGAATCACCCCGGCGCCGGCCCAGCCCATGAACAGCTTCATCACTGCGCCGGTCACACCGCCGCCTTCGCGCGGTGGCGAATTGGTTTCGGCGACCAGGACATCGCCATTCGGCAAGGTCAGCATGGTTCGGGGATGATTGAGCCCTTCGGCAAAACGGCCGACTGTCAGCCCCTTGGCGGCAGTGGGCGCTTCGCTCGCTTTCCACCCCACAGGCTCTACCAAGCCGACGCTCGGGAAGAACTCGCTATCGGGTTCGGCCAAATTCGGGCGCTTGCCAGACGAATAGGCGGTGTCGCGATCGGAGGGATTGCCGTGCATCACCCAGGCGGCAAATGCGCCGAAGACCAGGGCGAACACACCAAAACCAATGAGGAACTTGCGAAGTCTCGGGCTCATGCGCGACAGATAGGCGGAGGATTGCCGTGCGGCAATGGCCCTGTCGATTGCCCTCCGCCAGCGTCGGTTTGCAGGTCCAGGGTGGGTAATCTAACCGCCAGTCACTGCACCGAAACGGGACACAGGGGTTATCGGCCGATCTTGCACCTTGGTTTGCTGCCGGTTGCGATGCTAAATTCCGGGTTAATATGGGGAATCATCCCAGCTCATATGAGGGTGACAGCATGCAGTCTCGCATTTCGATCAAAGCTTGCGCCGCGGCAAGCGCGCTCGCCGTTTCGCTGGCGGTTTCGGTGGTTGGGGCCCCGATCGCCCTGGCCCAGGGCGAGGTGTTGACGGGCAATGCCTACCAGTCGTCGCAAGCGTTCGCTGCGGACGCCGAGCTGCCGGGCGCCTCCTATGCCACGCCTGCCCTGCTCGCTCAGGCCGCGCCGCAACTGCCACCCGCCTCTGCCGGCCTGCCGGACACCCGGCCCGAATGGCCTGGCGGCGCCACGACCAGCGCCGCGCCGCCACATGCCGCGCCCGCCGCGCAAGTCGATCCGCGCGCACGCGATGCCTGGCTTCGCGAGTGCCGCCGCCGGGTGACCTATTACTACGACGATGGCCACCGCCGCAGAAATGCCGGCGACCCTGGCTACGACTATTGCGAAGCCTATCTCGACGACTACTTTCGCTACTATGCGCAGCCCGGCTATGCCGGCTACGGGCAAGGCCATCATGGTCACCACATGATGATGGCGCCGCGCATGACGATGGTCCCGGCGCGGGTTTCCCGGCCGGCGGCCCAGGGTCCCTGCGAGGAAGTGGTCACCGAGGAATATGTTCCCGAACGCACCCGCACCATTCAGCGCCGCGCGCCGCGGCGGGCGCCGGTGCGGCGGGTTCCGGACAAGCGCATCCGGGTCTACTGATCTTCGCGAGTTGCGCCGCGCGACTTTTCAGATTCCGCCGCCGGTCAACCTCTGGCAGACGAGATCGAGCTGATCGAGCGTGCGGTAGCGGATCGTCACCGAGCCCGATCGCGGATCGGCATCGGCGTTGATCCGCACGGCAAGGCCGAGGAATTCCTCGAGATGGCTCTGCACCGCGGCGATGTCGGCGGCATCGGAGCTCTTGTATTCCCGGCGCGGCCGCTTGCCGCTGCCCTCCGCCTGACGCCGCACCAGCCGCTCGACCTCGCGCACCGAAAGGTTCCCGGCAACTGCCGCTTCGGCCAGCGCCGCCGCATTGCCCGCGCCGATCAGCGCCCGGGCATGGCCCATCGACAGTTTGCCTTCCTCGACCAGCGCCATGACGGATTCGGGTAGCGCCAGCAGCCGCTGGAGATTGGCGACATGGCTGCGCGACTTGTCGACCATGCGGGCGATGTCGGCCTGGGTCATGCCTTCCTGTTCGGCCAGCCGCTGATAGGCGCGCGCTTCCTCGATCGGATTGAGGTCTTCGCGCTGAAGGTTCTCGATCAAGGCCAGCGCCATCACCTCGCGGGCGCTCAGTTCGCGAATTAATGCTGGTATTTCATGTAGTTGGGCCCGCTGCGCGGCGCGCCAGCGGCGCTCCCCCGCAACCAATTGAAAGCGCCCTTCGCCGTGCGGCCGCACGATCACCGGCTGGATGACCCCGCGCGCGGCGATGGACGCCGCAAGTTCGTCGAGCGCTGCCTCGGCGAATTGCCGCCGCGGCTGATCGGGATGCGGCTCGATCGCGGCAACAGCAATCATCGCCAGGCCGCCCGAGGCCGGAGCACCGCCGGTTTGCGGCGCGGCGACCAACGGCTCCTCGCGCCGCGTCTCGCCCATCAGCGCCCCCAGCCCGCGCCCCAGCCCGCGCCCCGGCCCAGCGGGCTTGCGCTTTGCGTCGGCCGGTTTAGGCGCGGCCGATGCCGGCCATGGATTCTTCGCTCATGCGGCTTTCCTTCGTTCGGGCAAGCGGCCGATCAGCTCGCGCGCCAAAGCAATGTATGCGCGGCTGCCGGCGCAGGCGTGATCGTAGACCAGCGCCGGCAAGCCATGGCTCGGCGCTTCGGACAACCGGACGTTGCGCGGGATCGTCGCCTCGAACACCAGATTGCCGAGGCAGCTCCGCACATCCTCGGCGACCTGGTCGGTCAGCCGGTTGCGCCGGTCGTACATGGTCAGCGCGACGCCGACGATGCCGAGTTCCGCATTGAACCGCTGCTGCACCCGCTCCACGGTTTGCAGCAGGTGGCTGAGGCCCTCCAGCGCGAAGAATTCGCATTGCAGCGGCACCAGCAAGGTATCGGCGGCGCAGAGCGCGTTGAGCGTCAGCAGGCCCAGCGAGGGCGGGCAATCGATCAGGCAGATGTCGTAGCCGGTTTCCCCGGCCAGCGCCCGGCGAAGGCGGAAAGTACGGTCCTCGACCGAAACCAGCTCGATCTCGGCCCCGGAAAGATCGACCGTGGCGGGGAGGATGTCGAGCCCGGGGATGTTGGTCGGCTGTCACGCAGTCGCGAAGCGGCGCCTCGTCGACCAGCAGATCGTAGGCGGACCGCTCGCGATCGGCGCTGGCGATGCCGATGCCGGTCGAGGCGTTGCCTTGCGGATCGAGGTCGATAAGCAAGCATTTCCAGCCGGTTGCGGCGAGCGCGGTGGCAAGATTGATCGCCGTCGTGGTCTTGCCCACGCCGCCTTTCTGATTGGCGATGGCGATGCTGATCACGTCTTGCGGCCCTTCTTTGCTTGCAGCGTTCCGGTAATAACCCCGGCTTCTGGATCTGTCAGCGATTGTTCCACGTGAAACAGGTGATTCCATCCGTGGAGCGCCTCCAGCTCATGCCGCGCCGAGCGCCCTTTGGGCAACAGCCAGAGCGTCGCGGGTGTGGAAAATCGTGCGGACAAGCCGAGTAATCGGTCGAGCGGAGCAAAAGCACGCGCGGAGATGATGGCGAGCGGGCGGGATTCGATCGCTTCGACCGCTGCCGGAACAGACCTTGGCCAGGGACAGGCCCAATTCGATTCGCGCCCGCTCCAGCCAGTCGGCCCGCCTGCGAGCGCGATTCGACCATGATAACTTCGCGGCCGGGCTGGAGAATGGCGATGACCAGCCCGGGAAAGCCCGCACCCGTCCCCAAATCCAGCCACGGCCCCGATGTTTCACGTGGAACAAGGCAGAGCAGCTGCGCACTGTCGGCGATGTGCCGACGCCAGACGTCCGCCAGGCTGGAAGCCGAGACCGAGATTTTGCCGCCCGTTTTCCTCGGCAAGCAATTCGGCGAGGCGTTCCAGCCGCGCCATGGCCTGGTCGTCGCATTGCGGCAAAGTCCTGAGCCAGTCCCGCGCCTCGCCTTCGTTGGCGATCATGCCGCCAGCCGCCGGGCATGGACCAGCAGCGCGGCAAGCGCGGCGGGCGTCACACCCGGCACGCGCCCCGCCGCCGCCAGCGTCGCCGGGCGCGACGCGGTCAGCCGTTCGACCATTTCCCGCGAGAGGCCGGCGATCTCGGCATAGGGGAAACGATCGCCCAGCGGCAAAGCCTCGCTCGCGCGCAAATCGCGCAGTTCGCTCTCCTGCCGGGCGAGATAGGGCGCATAGGCGGCATCTTCGGCGACTTCGCCGGCCAGTTCGGCATCGTCGAATGCCCGCTCGCCCAGCCAGGGGGTGAGTGCTTCGATTTCGACGCCGCCGAACCGCAGCCATTCGCGCAACGGCAATTTCCCGGAATCGGTGCGTACCGGCAGCCCCATGCGCCGCAAGCTCGGAGGCCGAAACCTCGCTCTCCAGGCTCGTCTTCAAGCGCGCACTTCGCCGCGCCGCGCCGCTCGAACCATTCGCGCCGCTCCGTGCCGATGCAGCCAGCGGCAATCGCCAGCGGCGTCAGCCGGGTGGTCGCATTGTTCGCGCGCAGCCGCAGCCGGTACTCGGCGCGGGCGGTCAGCATGCGGTAGGGCTCGGTAACCCCGTGCAGCGTCAGATCGTCGATCATCACCGCCATATAGCTGTTCGCCCGGTCGAGCGGCGCGGGTTCGCGGCCCAGCACCGCGCAGAGCGGCATGCATCCCGGCGACCAGCCCTTGCGCGGCCGCTTCCTCATAGCCGGTGGTGCCATTGATCTGCCCGGCGCAATAGAGTCCCGGGATCGCGCGCAGCTCCAGGCTGGGGCGCAGCGCGCGCGGATCGATGTGGTCGTATTCGACCGCATAGCCGGGCACCGCCATCTCGACCGCCTCGAGCCCCTCCATGGTGCGCAGCATCGCAAGCTGGACATCGGCCGGCAGCGAGGTGCTGATGCCGTTGGGATAGACCAGATGGCGTATCGAGGCCCTCGGGCTCGAGAAACACCTGATGGCCGTCGCGGTCGGCGAAGCGGTGGATCTTGTCCTCGATCGACGGGCAATAGCGCGGCCCGCGCGCACCGATCGCCCCGGTGAACAGCGGCGAGCGGTGGAGATTGGCGCGAATGACGTCGTGGCTGCGCGGATTGGTGCGGGTAATCGCGCAGAAAAGCTGCGGATTGACCCTGCCGCTTGCCCATCAGCCGACATGCGCCAGGCCTCGCTGTCCGATGGCTGCTCGGCAAGCCGCGCCCAGTCGATCGTGCGCCCGTCGAGCCGGGGCGGCGTCCCGGTCTTGAGCCGGGCCATCGGCAGCGAGGCATCGCGCAGCTGGCTGGCGAGCACCTGCGCCGAAGCCTCGCCGATCCGCCCGCCCTCATCCGCTCCTCGCCGCGAAACAGCGTTCCACCGAGGAACGTGCCGGTGCACAGCACCACGGCCGAGGCGGACAGAACGGCGCCGTCGAAGCGAGCCTGACGCCGCTGACCCGCCCGCCAGACCAGCTCAAGCGCCGCCGCCTCGCCCTCGATCAGCGTCAGATCGCCCTGCTGCGCGGATCAGCCGCTGCACCGCCGCCTTGAACAGCTTGCGGTCGGCCTGGACCCGCGGCCCCTGCACCGCGCTGCCCTTCGAGCGGTTGAGCATGCGGTAATGGATCGCGGCCGCATCGGCCGCGCGCGCGATCATCCCGTCGAAGGCATCGACCTCGCGCACCAGGTGGCCCTTGCCCAGCCCGCCGATCGCCGGATTGCAGCTCATCGCGCCGATCGCGCCAAGATCGAAGCAGACCAGCGCCACCCGCGCGCCCATCCGCGCCGCGACCGCCGCGGCCTCGCACCCCGGCATGCCCGCCGCCGATGACGATGATGTCGAACCCTCGCATGGCCGCGCGCCCTTACAGGCGCGCCCCTGGCGGTCAAAGCACGCCGGTGTTCCACGTGGAACACACTCGCTACTTCCCGATGCAGAACCGCCCGAACAGCGCGTCGAGCATGTCTTCGGTCGTGCGTCCGGCCCAGCAAGCGCGTCGAAGGCGACGCGGGACGAGGCGCAGGTTTTCGGCGGCGAGGAGCGGATCGCGGCTGGCCGGTTGCCTCGGCCAGCGCGGCGGCGGCCTCGGCCAGAAATTCGTGCTGGCGCGCGTTGAGCGCCGCCTCGCCGGGGCGCGGGCATGGCCTGGCGAGCCGTAACCGACAAGATCCTTGCGCAGTCGGTCCAATGCCCTGCGCCGGTCACCGCCGAAACCCGGTGACGCGGCGCGCCGCTTGATTTTCGGCGCCGGCGCGGTCGCATGCGAGGTCGATCTCCCAGGCTCCTGGCGGCCCGCGACCTTCGGGGCCGAGCCACAGCACCAGGTCGGCCCGGTCGAGCGCTTCGAGCGCGCGCTCGATGCCGATCGCCTCGACGACATCGCTCGGTCTTGTCGCGCAGCCCGGCGGTGTCGGCGAACAGGAAGGGAATCCCCTCGAGCGCCACCGGCCGCGTCAGGACGTCGCGCGTGGTGCCCGGGATCGGCGTCGCGATCGCCGCCTCGGCACTCAACCAAAACATTGAAAAGTGTGCTCTTTCCGCAATTCGGAGGGCCCGCGATGACCACCCGGAAGCCTTCGCGCAGCAGTTCGGCGCGCGGACGGCTCAGCCAGGCGCCGATCTCCTCACGCAAGGCCTTGATCCGGCTGGCGAAGTCGGCTGGCAAAGTGGCGACGTCGTCCTCGTCGGCAAAATCCAGCACGGCCTCAAGGCTGGCCGAAGCACCGAGCAAGCGGCTCGCGCCAATCCTCGACCTGGCGCGAGAACGCGCCGCCGGCCATGGCCATGGCGCTCTGGCGCTGCAATTCGGTTTCCGCCGAGAGCAGGTCGGCAAGCCCCTCGGCCTCGGCGAGATCGATCCGGCCATTGGCGAAGGCGCGGCGGGTGAACTCGCCCGCAGTTGCGCGGCGCAACTCGGGGTTCGCCGCCAGCTCCGCTTCGAGCGCCGCGACCACCGCGCGGCCGCCATGGCAATGCAGTTCGGCCTGATCCTCGCCGGTCGCCGTCGCCGGGCCGGGCAACCACAGCACCAGGGCGCGGTCGAGCAGATCGCCGCCGCCGCCGCGCAGCGACGCATAGCTGGCCCGGCGCGGCGGCGGCAGCCTGCCGGCGAGCTTGCGCAAGGCCTCGCCCGCCGCCGTCCCGCTGATCCGGATCACGGCGATCGCGGCCGGCGGCGCGCCGCTGGACAAGGCGAAGATCGTGTCGGTCACGGCGATGGGCGCTAGCCGCCGCCCTTCTTCGTGCCGCCCACGCCCCGCTGACATGAACTGCTGGAACAGCTTCAGTCCCATTTCGCCCATCGGCGCGAGCTGCTTGGCGAATTCCTGCAGCTGCTCGAAGACTGCCCACGCCCTTCATCAGCTTTGGCCGTGGCTTCGGCATAGGCCTCGTTGGCCTTGGAGACGTCGGGCAGGCCGAGAAACCGCCGGGCTTCCTCGGGCGTGCAATCGAACTCGACATTCACTTTCATCGCTTGCCCTCCGATCACGACCAAGCCGCGAAGCTGGCACACGGTGCTTGGCAAAGTCCATGGCGCGGGCCTAGGATGCGGGCACAGGACAGATATCGGAGAGCGCCATGAGCTGCAACACCCCGATCCCGACGCTCGACGGCAAGGGCAGCCTTCCCGGCCTATGTCGGCCGAACCCGCAGGTGCGCCGCGCGGCGCGATCATCGTCATCCAGGAAATCTTCGGGGTGAACCCCGGCATCCGCAAGAAAGCCGACGACTGGGCGGCACCGGTTATCTCGCGGTCGCGCCCGACGTGTTCTGGCGCCAGCAGCCGGGGGTCGAATTCGATCCCGACATCCCCGAGGAATTCCAGCAGGCGATCGGCTTCATGATGAAGCACGATTTCGACCTCGGCATCCAGGACATCGAAGCGGCGATCCACTGGATCCGCCGCAGAGAAAGGCGTGGCCAAGGTCGGGCTCGGTAGGCTTCTGCATGGGCGGCAAGGTCGCCTACATGGCGGCGGCGCGCACCGATATGGACGCATCTGTCGGCTATTACGGTGTCGGCATCGACCAGATGCTGGGCGAAGCCAACGCCATCGCCAAGCCGCTGATGCTGCACGTGCCGACCGCCGACGGCTTCGTCTCGCCCGAAGCGCAAGCAGGCGATGCACGAGGGGCTCGACGGCAACACGCATGTCACGATCCACGACTACGCGGGCCTCGACCACGGCTTCGCCGACACCTTCGGCGCGCGCAGCGAGCGCGGCTGGCGCGGAATTGGCGGAGAAGCGGACGGCGGCGTTTTTCGCGGCGAATGTGGGTTAGAAGATCAAAGACCCGCCAGCTTCATCACATGCGGCGTCACCTCGTGCGCGCCTTCCCAGATCATTTTGCCGGCGACATAGACGATCACCGTCAGCCCGACCCAGCCGATCCAGCGGTAGCGATCGATATATTTGGCGATGAAGTTCGCGGCGACGCCCATCAGAGCCACCGCGACGATCAGGCCGACGATCAGGATACCCGGATGTTCGCGCGCCGCCCCGGCGACGGCGAGCACGTTATCGAGACTCATCGACACGTCGGCGACGGCAACGCCCCAGGCGGCGCCGGCGAAGCTCTTGGCGCGCATGTACGCCGGAGTGCTCGTCGCCCTCGATTTCGGGGGAGCCTGGCGATTCGGCCGGGCCGCTATGGCCGCGGATATCGCGGTACATGCGCCAGGCAACCCAGAGCAGCAGGATGCCGCCGGCGAGCACCAGACCAACGATGCCGAGCAGCCAGGTCACCGTCAGCGCGAAACCGACACGCAGCACCAGCGCCGCGATGACACCGATAACGATCACTTTCTTGCGCTGATCCGCCGGCAAACCCGCGGCCAGCGCGCCGACGACGATCGCATTGTCGCCCGCCAGCACGATGTCGATCATCAGCACCTGCAGGAAAGCGGCCATGGCGGCCGGGGAGCCGATGTTCGAGAAATCGTGGACGATATGGCCCCAGATTTCGGCCGGGCCACCCAGCGATGGCGCCGCCGCCGCGGCGAGAACTGCAAGATCGAACACGGGAAATCGGCTCCGTCTACTGGTTCATCGTCGCGAAGAAGTCCTCGTTGGTCTTCGAATCCTTCATCTTGTCGAGCAGGAACTCCATGGCATCGACCGTGCCCATTTGCATCAGGATGCGCCGCAGTACCCACATTTTCGAGAGCTTGTCCTTCTCAACCAGCAGCTCTTCCTTGCGGGTGCCGCACTTGCCGACATCGAGGCTGGGGAAAATGCGCTTGTCGGAAACCTTGCGATCGAGCACGATTTCGGAGTTGCCGGTGCCCTTGAATTCCTCGAAGATAACTTCGTCCATGCGGCTGCCGGTATCGATCAGCGCGGTGGCGATGATCGACAGCGAGCCGCCTTCCTCGATATTGCGCGCCGCGCCGAAAAAGCGCTTGGGGCGCTGCAGCGCATTGGCATCGACACCGCCGGTCAGCACCTTGCCGGAGCTCGGCACCACGGTGTTGTAGGCGCGGCCAAGCCGGGTGATCGAATTGAGCAGGATGACGACATCGCGCTTGTGCTCGACCAGCCGCTTGGCTTTCTCGATCACCATTTCGGCGACCTGGACGTGGCGGGTGGCGGGCTCGTCGAAGGTCGAGGAAATCACCTCGCCCTTCACCGAGCGCTGCATGTCGGTCACTTCCTCGGGCCGCTCATCGACCAGCAGCACCAGCAGGAATACCTCGGGATGGTTGTCGGTGATGGCCTTGGCGATGTTCTGGAGGAGCACCGGTCTTGCCGGTGCGCGGCGGCGCGACGATCAGCGCGCGCTGGCCTTTGCCCTGCGGCGAGATGATGTCGATCACCCGGGCCGACTTGTCCTTGACCGTCGGATCCAGCGTATCGAGATTGAGCTTCTCGTCCGGATAGAGCGGGGTGAGATTGTCGAAATTGACCCGGTGGCGCACGGCCTCGGGATCGTCGAAATTGACCAGGGTCAGCTTGTTGATCGCGAAATAGCGCTCGCCGTCCTTGGGCGCGCGGACTTCGCCTTCGACCGTATCGCCGGTCCTCAGGCCCCATTTGCGCACCTGGTTGGGCGAAACGTAGATGTCGTCGGGCCCGGCGAGATAATTCGATTCGGGGCTGCGCAGGAAGCCGAAACCGTCGGTCAGCACTTCGATCGTGCCGACCCCCATGATTTCCTCGCCGTCCTCGGCGACTTCCTTGAGAATGGCGAACATCAGGTCTTGCCGCAGCAGGGTGGAGGCGCCTTCGACGCCCAGTTCCTCGGCCATCTCGACGAGTTCGGCCGATGTTTTTTTCTTGAGTTCCTTGAGATGCATGTGTGGTCTTTTCCGAAAATGCGTAGTGGAATGGCCGGTCGATCGTCTGGGCTTGGGGAAAGCGGATCGCGCCGCGCGTTGAAGCGCGGTCTTTACCGGAGAGGGCCGCTAGATAGGCGTAGCCAGGTGCCGCGTCAACTCGCTCAGAACGGGCGTACCACCACCAGCACGACGATCAGCGCCGCCGCTATGCCGGGAACTTCGTTGATCAGCCGCAACTGCTTGCCGCTAAGGCCCCGCTCGCCGCGCGCCAGTTTCGCGGCATAGCCGGCCAGCCAGAAATGGTAGCCGGTGAGGCCCGCCGCAAACAGCAGTTTGGCGAGGAACCAGCCCTGCGCGAAATATCCCTGGCTTAGCGCAATGGCGAGACCGAGCAGCCAAGTCACGATCAGCGATGGCCAAAGGATGATCCGCAGCAGCCGCACCTCGCGTTCGATCCATTTGGCGTTCTCACCCGAACCGGGATCGCATTCCTGGTGATAGACGAAAAAACGCGGCAGCATGAACAGCCCTGCCATCCAGAAGATCGTGAAAATGATATGGCCGGCCTTGAGCCAGAGATAGGTCATGGAGAGCACCTGTTGCATGGGCTGGGCACTACCCGATCGCGCCGGGCTATGTCGAGCGCCGCCAGCCGCGCACCAGCGCAAGCAGCTGCTCGACATGCTCGATCGGCGTCATCTGACCGATGCCATGGCCAAGATTGAATATGTGCGGCCGATCGGCGAAGCAATCGAGGATGCGCAGGGTTTGCTTTTCGAGCTCGGCCCCACCGGCCAGCAGCAGCAGCGGATCGAGATTGCCCTGCACTGGCATACCCTGGGGAAGGGCGGCGGCTGCCCAGACCGGATCGATCGTCTCGTCGATCCCCACCGCATCGACGCCGGTTTCGCACGCATAGGCGGGAAGTTTCTCGCCCGCACCCTTGGGAAAACCGATCACCGGAAGATGGGGACAGCGTTGCTTGAGCCGGGCGACGATCGACGCATTCGGCGCGATCACCCAGCGTTCGAACTCGGCTGGAGCCAGACTGCCCGCCCAGCTATCGAACAGCTGCACCGCTTCCGCCCCGGCATTGGCCTGGCCGGCAAGATAATCGACCGTGACGTCGGCGATGGCGTCGATGATCGCCTGGAAGGCGACTGGATCGCGATAGGCGAGCGCGCGGGTCTCGTACTGGTCGCGGCTGCCTTCGCCCGCCACCATGTAGGTCGCGACCGTCCAGGGGCTGCCGGCGAAGCCGAGCAGGGTGCGGCTGCCGCCAAGGCCGGCCTTGACCCGCGCGACCGTCTCATAGATCGGATCGAGCCGCTCGGGCACCGCGCGCAGGCTCGCCAGCCCCTGATCGAGCAGGCGCGGCGACAGGCGCGGACCTTCGCCGATGAGGAACTCGAGATCCTGGCCCATGGCATAGGGCACGATCAGGATGTCCGAGAACAGGATCGCCCCGTCGAAGCCGAACCGCCGGATCGGTTGCAGGGTGATTTCGGCCGCCGCGGCGCTGTCGTAGACCAGCTTGAGGAACCCGCCCTTCTGCGCCCGCAGCGATCGGTACTCGGGCAGATAGCGCCCTGCCTGGCGCATCAGCCAGACCGGACGCTCGGCGGCATTGTGTCCTCTCAGCGTATCGAGCAGAAGACCGGGCATCGGGATCGTATCCAATCAATAACAATATATTTATACTAGGATTATGTAGTTAGTTGGCCCTGTGGAAAGCGGGTACAGCCGCGCCTTGCCCGATTTGTCCCGGCCTGAACAGGGGGCGGCGCGTTCCGAATCGGAGCATTGCCGCGTCAAGCGGCAGTTATCCCGCCTATCCCCAGGCTGTGGGAATCGTCATGCACATGTCCATAGCCTTGCCATCGGAACGCCGGTTACGGGGAGGGTCTTGGCGCGCTGAAGTTGTCAGCCGGTTGCTCCCGTGGTTTATGCGGGCATCTGTCCACAGCCGGAACTGCCGCTTCGCGCCATCGCCATGACCAGGCTCCACCTGCATCTTCTTTCGGATTCGACCGGCGAAACGCTGGAGATGATCGCCAAGGCATCGCTCGCGCAGTTCGACGATGCCGAGGTCATCCGGCATTTCTGGCCGATGGTGCGCTCGCGGCAGCATCTCGACCGGATTCTTGCCGATCTCGCCGCCAATCCGGGGCTGGTGCTGTTCACCATCGTCAACCACGAAGTCCGCGCCCGGCTCGAGGAGCGCTGCCGTGCGCTGGGACTTCCCGCCATCGCGGCGCTCGATGCGGTCAACGACGCGCTCGAGGACATGCTGGGCCAGCAGGCCAAGGAACGGCCGGGCCGCCAGCACGCGATGGACGCCGCCTATTTCGCCCGGGTCGATGCGATCCAGTTCACCATCGCCCACGACGACGGGGTCGGCTGGGAGAACTGGGAAGAGGCGGACATCTTGCTCGCCGGGGTGTCGCGCACTTCGAAGACGCCGACCTCGATCTATCTCGCCAATCGCGGCTACAAGACCGCGAATATCCCGATCGTCGTCGAAAGCCCGCCGCCGCCGGCGCTGTTCGGATTGAAGCATCCGCTGGTGGTGGGCCTCACCACCGCGCCCGAGCGGCTGATCCAGGTGCGGCGTAACCGTCTGCTGTCGCTCAACCAGGCGCCCGAAACCGCCTATGTCGATAATGAGAAAGTGGCGCGGGAAGTCCAGCTCGCGCGCCGCATGTTCGCCGATAATGGCTGGCCGGTGATCGATGTCACGCGCCGTTCGATCGAGGAGACGGCGGCGGCGGTGATCAACCTGTTCAACGAGCGCCAGGCCATGGGCGAAAGCGAGCAGGGGGCGATATGATTATTCTCGCCTCGCAAAGCGCCTCGCGCAAGGCCATGCTGGAAGCGGCCGGGATAGCCTTCGAGGCGGTTCCGGCGCACCTCGACGAGCGCGCGATCGAAGCGGGATTGAACGGCGCCGTCCCGGGCGACGTCGCGCGGGCGCTGGCGGTGGCCAAGGCCGTAGCGGTTTCGCGCGATCGCCCCGGAGCCCTGGTGCTCGGCAGCGATTCGCTGGTCGAGGTTTCGGGCCGCCGCTTCGACAAGCCCGCCAGCCGCGCGCAGGCCGCCGATCATCTGCGCGCCTTCTCCGGCCACGTCATGCGCCTGCACAGCGCCGCCGCGCTAGCGCGGGATGGCGAAGCGGTGTGGCAATGCGACGCCATGGCATCGCTCTATGTCATCGAGATGTCGGAGGCCTTCATCGAGGCCTATCTTGCCGCCGAGTGGCCCACGGTGTCCGGTTGCGTCGGGGTATTCCGGATCGAGGGGAGGGGCGTGCAACTGTTCGAGGCGATAGAGGGCGATCATTTCACCGTGCTGGGCATGCCTTTGCTGCCGGTGCTGGGGGCGCTGCGCGATCTGGGGGAGCTGGCGCGATGAGGCGTCCCTATGCCGAGGTGATCGGCGATCCCATCGCGCACTCGAAATCGCCGATGATCCACAATTTCTGGCTGAAGAAGCTGGGGATCGATGCGGAATACCGGGCTTGTCATGTGCGGCCGGGGGAGCTGGCGGACTATGTCGCGCGGAGGCGCGGAGACGCGGCGTGGCGGGGGTGCAATGTCACGATCCCGCATAAGGTGGCGGTGCTTGAGTTTGCCGATGAGCGGGATTCGAGCGTGGAGAACGTCGGGGCGGCGAATTGCATCGTTCCGTGCGATGGAGAGCTCGTGGCGTTCAACACCGATCTCGCGGGCGTCGATGCTGCCATCAAAATGGGACACAGTACGGTATGCCTGATCGGGGCCGGTGGTGCGGCCCGGTCGGTATTCTGGCCATTGGATGTGATGTGTGTCTTCGAATACCGGGTTCTCACCCGTGACCCCGCTAAAGCTTCCGCGGCATTCGCGCATCTGCCCTACGATTTCACTTACTTCACATTCGATAAAGCCGAAGAAGCGATGAAAGATGCTGAAGGGGTGATCAACGCCAGCCCGCTCGGGATGACAGGGCAATCGCCCATGCCGACGGCGGTGCTTGATGCCCTCGCTGTCGTGGAACCAGACGCCTATGTCTTCGACATGGTCTACGCTCCTCTCGAAACCGAATTGTTGAAAGCTGCGAAGGCGAATGGCCTCCAAGCTATCGATGGCCTCGTCATGCTGATCGGCCAGGCCGCCGCCGCTTTCGAAAAATTCTTCGGCCAGCCAGCCCCGCGCGAACACGACTCAGAACTCCGCGCCCTCCTCACCGCATGAGCAAGGGTCGCCCCTTCATTCTCGGCCTCACCGGCTCGATCGGCATGGGCAAGAGCGCCGTCGCCGAGATGCTGCGCGAGATGGGCGTGCCGGTGTTCGATGCCGATGCCGCCGTGCACGAGCTGCAAGGTCCGGACGGGGCCTTGCTTCCGATGATCGAGGCGGCTTTTCCCGGCACAACCGGCGCGCAGGGCGTCGATCGGCCCAAACTCGGCGCGGCGGTGTTCGGCGATCCGGACAAGCTCAAGCGGCTTGAGGCGATCGTTCATCCCGCCGTCGGCGCGATGCGGGCGGGATTTCTTGAGGAGAATGCGGACCAGCCGCTGATCGTCTTCGACATTCCTCTGCTGTTTGAAAAGGGCGGGTTCGATATGGTGGATCAGGTCGCCGTGGTCTCCGCGCCGCCCGGAATGCAACGCGAACGCGTGCTGGCCCGGCCGGGCATGACCGAAGAGAAATTCGAGCAAATCCTGAAACTCCAGGTGCCCGATTCCGAGAAGCGCGCTCGGGCGGATCATGTCATCGATACCGGCGTCTCGCTGGGCGAAACCCGCGCGGCCGTGGCGCGGCTGGTGGAAAAGCTGCGAAGCGGCAAATAAACGCGCCCGCCCCTCTTGTAACCCCCAGCCGACGGGCCGATATCGATCATAATGCGTGAGATTATCTTCGATACCGAAACCACCGGTCTCGATCCCCAGGGCGGTGACAGGCTGGTCGAAATTGGCTGCCTCGAAATGGTCAACCGGGTAGAGACCGGCCGCACCTTCCACGCTTATTTCAACCCGCAGCGGACCATGCCCGCCCAGGCCGAAGCAGTGCACGGGCTGTCCGACGCGTTCCTTGCCGACAAGCCGCTGTTTGCTTCGAAAGCCGCGGAACTGCTTGAATTTCTGGGCGACGATCCGCTGGTCGCGCATAATGCCGGGTTCGATTTCGGCTTCGTCAACATGGAGCTGGCGCTGTGCGGGCTCGATCCCCTGCCGCGCGAGCGCATGGTCGATACGGTGGCGATGGCCCGGGTGCGTCATCCCGGGGCCAAGAATTCGCTCGACGCGCTGTGCACCCGCTATGGCATCGATCGCAGCCACCGCACCAAGCACGGCGCGCTGCTCGACGCCGAATTGCTCGCGCAGGTCTATGTCGAGCTGACCGGCGGGCGGCAAATCGGGCTCGAACTCGTGGGCGAGGCAAGCACGGCGCTGGTCCGGACCGTGGTTTCGGCCAGCCACGCCCGAACCGTTCCGGCCCCCGCGCCCGCATGCGGCCAGCCCGGCCGAACTCGAAGCCCACGCCGCTTTTCTCGAAACCCTGAAAGAGCCTCTCTGGGGAAGCTGAAGTCACCATTCTCGCGGAAAGGAACCTGATCCATGGATATCCGCATATCCGGCCACCAGATCGATACCGGCGCAGCCTTGCAGGAGCATACGGCAAAGCGGCTCAATGCCGTTGTCGGCAAATATTTCAGCCGCGCGGTCTCGTCCAACGTGACCTTCGGCAAGGCGCCGGCCGGGGCGTTCCGCTGCGACGTTGTCACCCATGCCGGCAACGGGCTGGTGCTCAAGGGCGCGGGCATTGCCCCCGACGCGCACATTGCGCTCGACCAGGCGGCCGACAAGATCGACCGGCAGCTGCGCCGCTACAAGCGGCGGCTCAGCGACCGGCATGAGCAAAGCGCCCATGCGATCCGGCAGGAGGAAGCCGCCTATACGGTGTTCGAGGAGGCCATGGGCGAGGAGGAAGTTACCGTCGATGCGCCGGTGGTGATCGCCGAGACTCGTGTCGATGTCCCCGAAACGACGGTTTCGGACGCGGTGATGATGCTCGATCTGCGCAATACCAATGCCTTGCTGTTCAAAAATGCTGGTACCGGCAAGCATAATATGGTTTACCGCCGCGGCGATGGCTCGATCGGCTGGGTCGAGCCTGGCTGATGCGCGCCGCGGCGCGGATTTCCTGAGGCGGAGGGGTGTTGCAAGGCCGGGTTTTCCCGGGCTGCTCCCGTTCACCGGCTGGAAACAGCCATCTGTTAACAATGCGATTTGACCATGACCGCCCTTTTCACTCTCCTGCCCGAAGCCGTCGCTACGATCCGCGCCGCCAGCAAGTCCGCGATCCTCCAGGCGCTCGGCCAGCGCTTTGCCGGGGTCTATGGCCTCGATGCAGGCGAAGTGCTGGAGCGGATCGAGGAACGCGAAAAGCTTGGCAGCACGGGTTTTGGCCGGGGCGTGGCGATCCCGCATGCCCGGGTGCCCGGGCTGGGCCGTCCGGTCGCGGCGTTTCTGCGGCTTGAAGCGCCGGTTGCGTTCAGCGCCGCCGATGGCATGCCGGTCGATCTGGTGTTCGGCTTGCTTTCGCCGGAAAACGCCGGCGCCGCGCATCTGCACGCGCTTGCCGCCATTTCCCGCCTGATGCGCGACGATGCGATGCACGCCGCGCTTGCCCAGGCCCCCGATGCCGAGGCGCTCTACGGCCTTTTGTGCAATGTCATCGATCGCGACGCAGCCTGAGGCGCCCAGTTCGGGGGCGGCGCTGCATTGGCGCGCGCTCGAAGGGCTCTATGCCTCGGCCCCGGTCAACCGCCTGTTCGATTCGGCGCTGACGATTGAGGCGGAAGGCCGCTCGCGCATTCGCTTCGCCGTCGATGAGCGCTATTACCACGCCGCCGGCGCGGCGCACGGCACGATCTATTTCAAAATGCTCGACGATGCCGCCTTCTATGCCGCCAATACCCTGGTCACCGACCGGTTCCTGCTGACCACCTCGTTCAATCTCCACTTCTCTCGCCCGGTCAGGGCTGGTCAGGTCATGGCCGAAGGACGGTGGATAAGTGGCCGCCGCCGCGTACTGGTCGCCGAATCGCGCCTGATCGATGCCGAGGGCGAGGAAATCGGCCGCGGCACCGGCACGTTCATGCGTTCGCGCACCGCGCTTTCGGCGCTGGCCGGTTATGCCGGCGCGCTCGGGATTCCCGCCCCGTGACGACCGATGTTCGACTGCCCGCTCATCTGGAAGTGTCCGGCTTGATTCGCCGAACCCAGTCCGAGGGCGGTTTTGCGGCGGTGCTCAGGAAGGGCCATTCCGAGGCCGGGACCATCCTTTTGGTACTGACCGAAAATGGGACAAATACGCGCATTTACGAGCGCATGCCGCAACTCGACGGAACACGCGCATGGCATTGTTCGAAGCGCCTGGATCCCCAGAAAACCGAAGAATTCAACGATTACCTGGCGCGCCGGGGCGCACAGGACCGTGACCTGTGGATTGTCGAACTGGACATCGCGGAGGGTGAACGGCTGATCGGATTGGCGCCGCCCGGGGGTTGACTTCCTTACACTTGGGTAACTAAGGGCTTGGCAACGCGAAAGCGCAGGCGGTCGGATCGGGCTTCATCCAGTCCGGCAAGCGCGCAGACGGGGAACGGCTGGCAGGAGCCTCTGTGGTGCGTAGCCAATGGCCACGTTACACTGCCTCTGCATCGGGCTCGTTCACCGCCAAGATAAAAGAACTATGAGTACCAAACTCAAACGCGCCAGCGTCATCGCTGTGGTCGCGACCCTGATTACCACAATCGCCGCCGCGGATCAGTCCAGCGCAGCGGACAAGAAGCCCGGGCGCATGGCGAGCCAGTCCCGGGCAGTTCCCCGGTATGTATCCCAACCCGTCGTCCAGCCCCTCCCGGCCGAGCGTATCGATGCTCCCGCGGAAGACGCCGCGCCGGTTTCCGCGCGCTCGCTCGCCTCGCTGGTTTCGGCCCAGCCGCAATCCGGCGACCTGCCGCGCGAGCTCAATTGCCTCGCCGGCGCGATCTATTTCGAGGCCAAGAGCGAATCGCTGACCGGCCAGCTCGCGGTTGGCCGGGTGGTCGTGGCCCGTTCGAAGTCCGGGCGGTTTCCGAACTCCTATTGCGGCGTTGTATTTCAGCCGTCGCAGTTTTCCTTCGTGCGCGGCGGATCGATGCCGGGCATCGACCGGCGATCGCGCCAGTGGCGCAACGCCGTCGCCATTGCCCAGATCTCGCACGCGGGATCATGGCGCAGCCCGGCCGAAGGGGCGCTCTATTTCCATGCCGCGCGGGTTTCGCCCGGCTGGAGGCTGACCCGCGTCGCGCGCGTGGAAAATCACGTTTTCTACCGGTAAACCGGGTTAGCAGCGCGGGTTCAATCGCCGAGTTGCACCCACATTGGCGCGTGATCGCTGGCCTTTTCGCGGCCGCGATGGGCCTTGTCGATACCGCATGCGACCAGCCGCCCGGCCAATTCGGGTGAAAGCAGGGTGTGATCGATGCGAAAGCCGTGGTCTTTCTGCCAGGCGCCGGCCTGATAGTCCCAGTAGGTCCAGATGCCGCCGCGCGGATTGTGTGCAGCGAGGGCGTCGGTCCAGCCATCGCCCAGCAGCCGTGCGTAGGCATCGCGCGATTGCGGCTGCATCAGGGCGTCGTCGGCCATGGCCGCGGGCGCCCAGATGTCTTTGTCCTCGGGAATAACGTTGAAATCCCCGGTAACCACGGCGGGGACTTCTTCGGCCCAGATCTCGCGCATGCGGCGGCGCAGCCGGTCCATCCAGCGCAATTTGTAGTCGAACTTGGGACCGGGCTGCGGATTGCCGTTGGGCAGGTAGATGCAAGCGACGCGCAGGCCGAAGACCTGGGCTTCGAGATAGCGGGAGTGATCGTCTTCCGGCTCGCCATCGAGCCCGCGCCTGACTTCGACCGGCGCCTCGCCATCGGCGAGAATGGCGACGCCGTTGAAACCTTTCTGTCCGTGCCAGATCGCCTTGTACCCCAGCTTCTCGAACTCGGCGGCGGGAAAGCCCTCGTCCTGGGTCTTGATTTCCTGGAGGCAGGCGACCGCGGGGCGGGTTTCCTCCAGCCATTCGAGCAAGCGCGGCAGACGCGCCTTGATGCCGTTGATATTGAACGAAGCGATTTTCATCAAACCGCGAAACTCGAACCGCAGCCGCAGCCGGCGGTGGCCTGCGGATTCTCGACCTTGAACGCCGCGCCGCCAAGCAATTCGACGTAATCGACCACACAGCCCGCCACCAGTTCGAGGCTGACAGGATCGACCACCAGCCGTACCCCGTCGGTCTCGGTGACCAGGTCGTCCGGATCGGGCACGTCGGCAAGGCCGAACTGGTACTGAAAGCCCGAGCAGCCCCCGCCTGCGACCGAAAGCCGCAAAATCGCGGGCTTGGCCTGCTTGGCGGCGATCGCCGCGATACGGGCGGCGGCACTGGGGCTGAGCGTGAGCGCGGGAGCGTCCATGCGCCCCGATGTAGGGATGCCGGGCCTTGCAGGCAAGCTCGCGCTCAAGCCGCCTGGATATAGGCGCGCATCGCCTCCGCTTCGGCCTCGATCCGCTCGATGCGGTATTTGACCAGATCGCCGATCGAAACGAAGCCGATCATCGTGCTGCCGTCCACCACCGGCAGATGGCGCACCCGCCGCTTGGTCATCAGCGTCAGCGCGGCAAGCACTTCCGTATCCGCCGAGACCGTGACGGCCGGGGCGGTCATCACATCGCCGATGGTCAGGTCGAGGAAAGCGGGACCCTGCTTGTCCAGCCCATAGATGACATCGCGCTCGGAAAAGATGCCGGCGATCTTGCCTGCGTTCATCACCGGCATCGCGCCGATGCGCTTTTGCGCCAGCGTTGCGACGCCCTGGCCAACGCGCATGGCGGCATCACAGGTAACAATGCTCGCGGTTTGTCCTTCGAGTAAGCGCGCTATCGTCATCGCGGCTCTCCTGGATCGTGGAAGGATAATATGCCACAGGCCGCGCGAAATCGCCAAGCGGTAACATTCCGGTTGCCCTGTGCTTGCGGCGGGAGCATGGCCATGCGTCATGGCTTCGACCTCTCCGCTCGACGATCCGAACTCAGCCGCCCACGCCTGGGCGCGCTACCGGCGACTGATGCGCTTCATGATGACGATCACGCTGCTGATGGTCGGGGCCGCCTGCATCGCGCTCTATCGCGAAAACGGACTGGTTTCGGCGCATTTCTATGTCGCGACAGCGCTCGGCATCGGCTTTGCGATGCTGCTGACTTCGGCGCTGATGGGCTTGGTGTTCTTTTCCAGCACCACCGGGCACGATGCAGCCGTGACCGACCCACTCGAAGACGAGGATGAGGACTAAAGTCTTTCCGAGTAAGATCGGCACCAGCCCGCTCCCCCGCCCGGCCACCCAAGGCATTGTATTCTATGGGTGGCCGGGCGGGGGAGCGGGCTGGTGCCGGCCCGATGTCAATCGGAAAAACTCTAGCCTGCCGGATAGAGCCGGTATTCCTCTACCGGCACGCCGCCGATCAGGTGCTCCTGGATGATCCGCTCGAGCACCGCTTCCTTGCAGCTGTGATACCAGACACCTTCGGGCCAGACGAGCGCGACCGGCCCGCGCGGCGCAGATCTTGAAGCAATCGGCCTTGGTCCGGTAGATCCCGCCATCGCGATCGAGCCCCAGTTCCTTGAGCCGGCGCTTGAGGAATTTCCACGAGGCCGTGCCGATCGCGCGCGGGCAGCATTTGGCCTTTTCCGATTCGGCGCAAAGGAAGATGTGGCGGCGGATCGTGTCGCCGCCCTCTTCCTTGAGCGCGGCGCGGGCGGCGGCGATTCTGGGACTTTCCTCGGTCATGGGCGGAGCATCCATGGCATGGCCTTGTCGCGGTGGCCATCGGGGATGACGCAGGGCCGCCCGTCCTTGGTGCAAACCAGCGTCACGCTGGCGAAGGACCACGTTTCTCGCCCTGCATGACCAGCTGGCACAGTTCGTAGCTGGTGCTGCCGATCCGCGCGGCGCCGACGTGCATTTCGAGCGGATCGGGGAACCGGCTCTGCCCGAGATACTCGATGGCGGCGCTGACGACCATGCCGGTCATCCCTTCCTCGCGCTGAAACGCCGCCGAAATCGCTCGCCCGGTGGAAGCGCACCCGGCCTTCCTCGAGCAGGCTGGCCATCACGCCGTTGTTGATGTGCAGGTTGCTGTCGAGATCGCGGTAGCGCGTCTCGATTTCGCAGTGGAACGGATAGCGCGCCGGATCGAGCAGCGCGGGGTCGGGCTTGGGCATGGCCGCGCGTTAGTTGCCGGCGCGCGGCAGGTCTAGAGTCTTTGCGAGGAAGGCGGCGCCAGCCCGCTCCCCCTCCCGGCCACCCAACGTTAGTACCCTATGGGTGGCCGGGAGGGGGAGCGGGCTGGCGCCGAACCGGCGTGAGCCGGCAAATAACGCTAGCCCCGTTTGCCGATGATCCGCGAAATCTCCGCGGCGACCATGCGTTCGACCATCGGCGGCAGGTTCTTGTCGAGCCAATCGGCCAGCACCGGCCGCAGCATGTCGCGCACCAGCCCTCGAGCGAGGTTTCGCCCGATCGGACGATCTGCGGCCTGGCGCCCGGCTCGGCGAGCATGGCCAGCGCTTCGAGCGACTGCTGCATCGAAACCCGCGCCGCCTCGGTCACCAGCGGGGCTTCGTCATCGCAGTTCGCACTCGCTTCATCGAGCATGTCGCATCGAGTTCGTCCGTCGTCCATGTCATCGTCTTGCGGCCGTCGAATTCCGCATTGTCCGCCGAGCTCGAGGATTGCTTTCTCCTCGAGCGGTTCGTCTTGGGGTCATCGCTGGGTGTCATTCCGGCCTCTTCTCGTTGACGGCGCGCTTCTGCGGCCAGCGCTGCGGTTGTCGCGCGCAATCACTTTCTTGATCGAATCGAGGATTTCCTCGACCGACGGTTCCCCTGCCTGGCGCATCGAAGTCATCCCTGAACGGCCTGATTCATTTGCCGGCATGTCTCACCTGTCTGCGCCTTGCTGTCAACGGTGCGCGTCGCGGCCGGCTGCGGCGCGGGGTCGTCCGACCAGTCGGACCACTTGCCGCGGACCCGGTTGTAGTTGGTCTCGGGCTCGTAGAGCGGCCCGCCGTCGAGCCCGAGATCGCGGGCTTCGGCCTTGCCCATGGCGGCGAGCAGCGAGAAGCCGGCGACATAGGCGTTGCGCCGGGCCGTCACCAGCCGGACGCGGGCCTGCAGCAGTTCCTGCTCGGCATTGAGGATGTCGAGAATGGTGCGGTTGCCGACGCTGTTTTCCGCCCGCACGCCTTCAAGGCTGAGCGTCGCGGCATCGACCGCGGTCTCGGCTCGAGGCGATGATCTCGTTCGACGCCTGCCACGAGGCATAGGCCGCGCGCACCTGCGCGATGACTTCGCGCTCGGCGGCGATCTCCTGCTCCATCGCCGCGCTTTCGCGGGCCTGCGCCTGGCGGCGCTGGGCGGCGGGCAGGCCGCCCTGGAAAATCGGGATCGTGGCGCGAATGCCGGCCTGCGCCGTCGTCTGCGACTGGGCGAGGGTGCCGACGGGGATCGCGCCGCCGCCCAGCGTGCCGAGATAGTTGGTGTAGTCGCCGCCGGTGAAGATGCTGACCCGCGGCAGTCGCCCGGCCGAGGCGGTGCGGACATCGAAGCCCGCCGCGCGCGCGCGTTCGCTGGGCGGCGATCAGGTCGGGATTGGCGTCGAGCGCGACCTGCACGGCGTCGTCGGGCGAGGCCGGAAATCCGGGCAGCGGCGGCGGCGGCGCAAGCTCGCCCGGTTCCTTGCCGACCACCTCGATATAGCGTTCGCGGCTGGCGATCAGGTTGGACTGCGACGTCGCGCAAGTCGCTGCGCGCGGTCGCCAGCCGCGACTGCGACTGGGCGACATCGGTGCGGGTGAGGTCGCCGATCTCGAACCGGTCGCTGGTCGCCTCGAGATTGACCCGCAGCACTTCGACATTGCTGCGGTTGAGCCCGACCACCGCTTCATTCAGGATCACGTCCATGTAGGCGGCGACGGTCTGGCTGAAGATCGCCGATTCGGTGCCGCGCAAGTCGGCCTGCCCGGCTTCGACCCGGGTCTGCGCGGCCCGCACCGAGTTCTTGACCGCGCCGCCCGAATAGATCGGCACGCCCAGGTCGATGCCGGCGCCGAACGCGCGATCCGGCGCGGTGAAGCTGGTGCTGCTCTTCTTGAGGAATTCGGTGTAGCTGGCATCGGCGTTCACCGAGGGCCGGCCGGCCGCTTTGGCGATGGGCACGCCTCTCGTCGGTGGCGCGCTGGTTGGCGCGGGCGGCTTGCAGCGTTGGGATTGGTCTCATAGGCCTGGCGCAGCGCGCCGCGCAGATCGTCGGCGAGCGCCGGCGCGGCCGAACGCCACGGCAGCCCGGCAAGCCAGAACAGGCGGCGCGCGACATGCGCGCACACGTCAGAATTTCCAGGCTTTCGGCGCGGCGAATTCGGGAAGGAGCGGGATGCCAAGCTCGGCAAGCGGCAGCAAGGCGACCTGGCCCGCCGCCTTGCGCCCGGTGGCGAGCCGGGTGATGCCGCGCTTCGACCAGGCCCGGTGACCAGCCGGCCGTTATCGGCCAGGCGGGCGGCCAGAGCATCGGGCAGCTGCTCGATCGCGCCATCGACGACGATCAGCGAATAAGCACCCTTGCCTTGGCTGCCGGCTTCGGCGGGATCGACGGCGTCGAGCGATCCGCACAGCGGGTCGAGCAGTGCGGCGAGATAGCCCTTGCCGTCGCCGACCAGCAGCGCCTTGTCCGCCGTGCGTGGGCGCCGCTTCGGCCAGCATGCGGGCGTGGACCAGCGGCGCGGCGAGATAGCGCCCGTTGCCGAGCGGGATCGCCCGGTCGATATAGGCCGAGGCGCGGGCGCTTTCGGGCACGAAGTCCTCACGGGCGACTCCGGCCATGGCGGCGAGCACCCAAGGCTCGTTGACCCCGCTGGTGCGCAGCTGGCTGTCGATCATCGCGCGCCTGGCCGCCTCGAAAGGCGCGGGCGCGCGTTGCATGGTCACACTCATTGTCGAATCCTTTGTGCGCCGGCCTATTGCATCGCGCAAGCGACGCACAATTGGCAAAGTTGTCGGAAGATGTCGCAGGCCCTGGCGAATGCCGATTTCCCCTCGCAGGCACAGCGACTGATGCGAAATTCGCGAAAGAGCGAATTTCGGTCCGGTGCCGGACGATCCGAAACGGAGTTTCGGATCAGACACACAGGGTCTAAGGCGGCGGCGAATCTCGTACCAGCCAGTGACAGGAGCGACCGACATGACCGGCATGGTGACCATCCGCGAGCAAGATCTGATCGAAAGCGTCGCCGATGCTCTGCAATTCATCAGCTACTACCATCCGATGGACTACATCCGCGCGCTGGGCGAAGCCTACGAGGCGGAGCAAGGTCCGGCGGCGAAGGACGCGATTGCCCAGATCCTGACCAACAGCCGGATGTGTGCCGAAGGCCACCGGCCGATCTGCCAGGATACCGGCATCGTCAACGTGTTCGTCGAATGGGGGCAGGATTGCCGGCTCGAATCCGGGCGCTCGCTGCAGGACGTCGGTCGATGAGGGCGTGCGGCGGGCCTACTCAACCCGGAAAACAAGCTGCGCGCCTCGATCCTCGCCGATCCCGCCTTCACCCGCCGCAACACCCGCGACAACACGCCCTGCGTGCTGCAGCGTCGATCATGGTGCCGGGCAGGACGGTCTCGATCGATGTCGCGGCCAAGGGCGGCGGCAGCGAGAACAAGAGCAAGTTCAAGATGATGAACCCTAGCGACAACATCGTCGAATGGGTGCTGGAAATGCTGCCGCAGATGGGCGCCGGCTGGTGCCCGCCGGGCATGCTCGGGATCGGCATCGGCGGCACCGCGGAACATTGCATGAAGCTCGCCAAGCAGAGCCTGATGGAACCGATCGACATGGGCCAGCTCAAGGCGCGCGGGGCGCAAAGCGATATCGAGGCGATGCGCATCGAGATCTTCGACAAGGTCAACGCGCTGGGCATCGGCGCGCAGGGCCTGGGCGGGCTATCGACCATCCTCGACGTCAAGATCCTCGACTGGCCGTGCCATGCCGCCGGCAAGCCGGTGGCGATGATCCCCAATTGCGCCGCCACCCGCCATGCCCATTTCACCCTCGACGGATCGGGGCCGAGCTTTCTCGAGACGCCCAGGCTCGACGAATGGCCCGATGTCCACTGGACGCCGGACAAGGCGGCGAAGCGGGTCGAATCTCGATACGCTGACCGCCGAAGGTGTGCGGCTGGAAGCAGGGCGACCGGCTGCTGCTCAACGGCAAGATGCTCACCGGCCGCGACGCGGCGCACAAGCGCATCCAGGACATGCTGGCCAAGGGCGAGAAGCTGCCGGTCGATTTCAGGGGCCGGGCGATCTACTATGTCGGCCCGGTCGATCCGGTGATGGGCGAAGTCGTCGGCCCGGCCGGCCCGACCACCGCCACCCGGATGGACAAGTTCACCGACATGATGCTCGAACTCGGCCTGCTGGCGATGATCGGCAAGGCCGAGCGCGGCCAGGGCGCGACCGAAGTCATCGCCCAGCACAAGGTCGCCTATCTGATGGCGGTCGGCGGCGCGGCCTACCTGGTCGCGCGGGCGATCCGCGAGGCGAAGGTCGTGGCGTTCGAGGATCTCGGCATGGAAGCGATCTACGAATTCACCGTCGAGGACATGCCGGTGACCGTCGCGGTCGATAGCGAGGGCAACAATGTCCACCAGCTCGCGCCGCTGGTCTGGAAGGAAAAGATCGCCAGGGAAGGCTTGCTGGCGAAATCCTGAAGGAGCGGCGGGGCATGGCATAGTTGCAGGTGTACGCCTACGTTGCCGCCGGACTCATGGCCATCCTCACCATCTTCCTCTTCGGCGTAGCCAATTTCGCGCTGCACAAGGCCGTGCTCGAAAGCCGCCACCCGGTGCTGGGCCAAATGCCGTGGCTGCTCATGCTGAATGGCCGCTTCGGGCTGATCATCGAATTCCTGATGCTGCTGGGCGCGATGCTGCTGGTCGCGCAGGGTTCGGCGGGCTGGGCTTGGGCCTATGCCGGCTACAGTCTGGTCAACGGCCTGTCGGCATGGCTGATCCTGAGTCACCGGTTCTGACCATGGCCCGCAACCGCGAGCGCGGCCGGTTCACGATTTCGCTTGCCTTTGACGAGTGCCGGCTGTTTGCGCTTGGGCATGGCGAAGCCGGTCCGTCTGTTCCATGTCAGCGACCTTCATTTCGGCGCCGAGGACCGCGCCGCGCTCGATTGGCTCGCGGCCGAGGTCGCCCGGGACCGGCCCGATGGCGTGGTCTGCACCGGCGATCTGACCTTACGCGGACGCGGGCGCGAATTCGCCGCGGCGGCGGAATGGCTGGGCGCACTCGCCGCGCCGGTCAGCGTCGAGCCGGGCAATCACGACGTGCCCTACTATTGGGATCCGCTGCGGCGCCTGCTCAAGCCATATGAGCGCTATCGCGCCTTGCGATCGGCGGTCCACTGCGAGCTGTCGCTCGGCGGCATGGCGATCGTGCCGCTCAAGACCGTCGCCCGGGCGCAGTGGCGGATCAACTGGTCGAAAGGGCGGGTGAGCGGGCGCGATCTCGCCGAAACGCTCGCCGGGCTGCATGCCTTGCCGCAAGGGCAATTGCCGCTGGTGGTTTGCCACCATCCGCTGATCGACGCCGGCACCCGCTCATCGGGCTCGACCCGCGGCGGCACGGCGGCGCTGGCCTCGCTGGCGCGGGCGGGGGCTCGCGCCGTCCTGTCGGGCCATGTCCACGACGCTTTCGACATGACGGTCGAGACCCTTGGCGGGCCGATCCGCATGATCGGCGCGGGCACGCTGTCCGCGCGCTTGCGGGCGACCCGGCCGAGCTACAACCGGCTTGAATGGTCGGCGGAAGAGGGATTGGAAGTTACCGTCAGCCATTTGCCGTAGGAATGGCGGAGACCGGAGAGGAGCAGGCGATGTACAAGATCATGTGGTTGCTCAAACGCAAGCCGGGCACGACGCACGAGCATTTCCGCCATCACTACGAAACCAGCCATTCGGTGCTGGGCCAGAAGTATTTCGGGCACCTGATTCAGAGCTATCAGCGCAACTACAACACCGCGCGGGCCAAGGACGGCGGCGGCGATCGGGCGTCCGATTACGATTGCGTCACTATCTGGGAAATGCCCGATGCGGAGGCGGTCGACGAGATCTACCGGATCATGGCCGATCCGGTGATCGGCCCGATCTTCCTTGAGGACGAGACCCATTTCCTCGACAGCACCGAGACGCGGCTGGTGCGGTGCGATCCATGCGACACAGGTCCGGGCGATGGCGCCGGCTGGTATGAGCACCAGGCCGCCGCCGGCTGAATGCACAAGCGAAAAGGGCGGCCCGTTTCCGGACCGCCCCTTCGAATGTCCTGCCTGGCCGGATCAGCGCCCAGAGATCAACGTTTGCTGAACTGGAAGCTCTTGCGGGCCTTGGCGCGGCCGTATTTCTTGCGTTCGACCACGCGGCTGTCGCGGGTGAGGAAGCCCGCGGCCTTGACCGTGCCGCGCAGCGCCGGCTCGAACTTGGTGAGCGCCTGCGAAATGCCGTGCTTGACCGCGCCGGCCTGGCCCGAAAGCCCGCCGCCCTTGACGGTCGCGACGACATCGTACTGGCCCTCGCGCTCGCGAGATCTGGAAAGGCTGGTTGATCACCAGGCGCAGCGTCGCCCGGGCGAAATAGACTTCCTGATCGCGGCCGTTGACCGTGACCTTGCCCGAACCGGGCTTGATCCAGACGCGGGCAACCGCGTCCTTGCGGCGGCCGGTGGCGTAGGACCGGCCCTGCGCATCGATTTCCTTGTCGCGCAGCGGCATGGGCGGCGCGGCCGGCGCCAGTGGAGCCAGCGGCGATTCGGGCGCGGCGGAGCCGGCGAGATCGCCGAGATCGGCGAGATCGGTGACGGTTTCGGGGTTGGCAGTTTCTGGCATCACGCGCCCACCTTGTTCTTGCGGTTCATCGAAGCGACATCGAGCGCTACGGGCTGGGTGCCCGCATGCGGATGCTCGGCGCCGGCGTAGAGGTGCAGCGCGCGCATCTGGGCGCGGCCCAGCGGCCCGCGCGGGATCATGCGCTCGACCGCCTTTTCGAGCACGCGCTCGGGGAAGCGGCCGTCAAGCACCTTGGCGGCGGTCACTTCCTTGAGCCCGCCGGCATAGCCGGTGTGCTTGTAATAGGTCTTCTGATCGCGCTTGTTGCCGGTCAGGCGGACCTTGCCGGCGTTGATCACGACGACATGGTCGCCGCAATCGACATGCGGGGTGAAGCTCGGCTTGTGCTTGCCGCGCAGATGGTTGGCGACGATCACGGCGAGGCGGCCGACCACCAGGCCATCGGCATCGATCAGATGCCACTTCTTTTCGACTTCGGCCGGTTTGATCGACCTTGTCTGCTTGCTGAGCGCTTTCATGGCTCTCGGGTTCCCTTGGCAAATTGCGGCCCGGGCGCGTTGCCGGCCGGGTACGAAGCGCGCCAATTGCCGCGAAGTGGTCTGAAGTCAAGCTTTTTGGCGGCTTTGCGAAGAGGTAAAATAATACCGTTCGGAGTTGATGGCGGCCTTGCCGAGAGTCCATTGCTCGCGCGTGACCCGCTTGTCGCCTGCCAGATCGGTCGTCACCGTGCGCTCCAGCGAGGCGAGAAGGCCGCCATGCCCGGCGCTGTTCGCGGCGATCTCGATGGTCACGTGGCCAGTCTGCCCGCCAGGCAGCGGGACTTCCCGGGTTTCGCTGCGATGGCTGGCGCCGGGCCGGAACAGATCGGCGGGCCACTGGCTTGCCGCCGGGCGATCGCGCATCTGACGGATGAACGCCTGAGCCTGCAACATATCGATCGCCACCAGGCCCGAAGCGCCGATCTGGCGCGCTGCCAGGTCGGCGGCGCGATCGATCGCTTCGCCGGCCGCGGCCGGCTGGCCGCCGGCGATCATGCCGGCCGCATCGAGCCGGATCGGAAACATGCCGGTATCGGGCCGGCTGCGCTCGATCTCGGCCAGCGCTTGCAGCGAAGGCGGGCACTCGACGCTGACATCGACCAATCTGCCATCCAGGCGAAAGCCAGCGGCCTCCCGTGGCGAACCGCACGGCATAACGGCGCGTCGCGACAACTTCCTTGCCGTCGGGCAAGGCGCGGCGCAGCGATGCGGGTCAGCAGCAACTCCGCTTGCGGCGGTACGAATGCTTCCGGCGACACTTGCGCCGGGGTAGCAGGTGCGAGGGCCGCCAAGGCGCAAGCGCCAGGATGCCCGCCAGCCGCAATGCCAGATCGAGGCGAGGGCGCGGCCTCATTTCGCCAGCCGCCCAGCCAGGCGATCGTTGCCGCGAAGCAGGTCGCAGCGCCAGCCGGCAATTGCCGGCTGATCGTAAGGATGCAGGCCGGCGAGCCTCGAAATGGCCTTATCCAGCAGGGCGGCGTCGGTCTTGAGCAGCATTCCGGCTTCCCGTGCCTCGCCGCGTTCTCCGTTCCAGTCGAACAGGGACAGCATGGCGGCACAATATTGGCGCAGGCAATCAGCTTTTCGTCAAGCAACGACTTCGCCGCTTTTGCCGCGCTGTCCTGATCCGGGAAGGGACACCAGATCAGGGCAGGACCCCCCGTTTCCCCATCCAGGCTCATTTCCGCCCCCCAGCAGGTGCGCGCCCCAGACCGTGGCGGCCAGCAGCAGCGCGCCGGTGAGCTGGTGCAGCACCGCGATCCACAGTGCGACGCCGGTCATCACCGTGGCGATGCCGAGCATCAGCTGCGAGCCGAAAGCGCTGTGGATCGCGATCGAGGCCGGCCGCGTGCCGGGCTGGCGCAGCCGCCGCGCCATGACGATCAGCAGGCCACGACCGCCCAGGCCCACCAGCGATGGATGAAATGGACCAGAAACGGATCGCCGGTCAGCGCATGGCCCGCGCCCTGCGACCAGTCGATCCCCGCCGGGAACAGGCTGCCCTGCATCAGCGGCCAGTCGTTGGCGACATAGCCGGCCCGCAGGCCGGCGGTCAGCGCGCCATAGAGCAGCTGGATCGCCAGCGCCGCCAGCACCAGCGCGGGAAACCGCCGCAGCCGCGGCCGTCGGCTCGCCGCGGGCATGGGCGCGCAGGTCGAGCGCGGTCCAGACCAGCCCGCCAAGGGTCAGCAGGCGACCAGCAGATGCGTCGCGAGGCGCAAGTGGCTGACCTTGACATCCTGCGGTCAGCCCCGAGGCGACCATCCACCAGCCGACCGCGCCCTGCAGCCCGCCCAGCGCCAGCAGCACCAGCAGCCGCGGCTTGTAGCCCGCCGGGATCTGCCGCTTCACCCAGAACCAGGCCAGCGGCAGGGCGAAGGCCAGCCCGATCAGCCGGGCGAGCAGGCGGTGCGCCCATTCCCAGAAGTAGATGAACTTGTAGTCCGCCAGGGTCATGCCGGCCGGGCCATTGACCTCGACATATTGCGGAATGCGCTGGTAGGCGGCGAATTCGGCCTGCCATTGCGCTTCGCTCAGCGGCGGGATGGCGCCGGTAACCGGCTTCCATTCGGTGATCGACAGGCCCGATTCGGTCAGCCGGGTGATGCCGCCGACCACCACGATCGCCACGACCATCGCCGCGACCGCGCCACAGCCAGCGCGCGATGGCAGCGGGCCGGTGCGGCGGCGGCGTCAGGTCGGTCGCGGCGGTCATCGCCGCGCTCCCTGCGCCGGAGCGCCGAAATTCTCAAGCACGCGACCAGCGCCTTGCATGATGTTACAATATTACATATGGGAGCGCGCGCATGCGCGACGCCCTCCTCTCGATTCGCGGCCGGCTGGACCGGGCGGGCATGATGCTCTCGGGGCTCTGCGCGGTGCATTGCCTGCTGGGGCTGGTGCTGGTCACGCTGCTCGGGCTGGGCGGGCAGGCGCTGCTCGACCCGGCGATCCACCGCGCCGGGCTGGCGCTGGCGATCGCGGTCGGCACCGTGACGCTCGGCTATCGGCGCGCTGCGCCACGGCCGCCTGCGGCGCCGCTGGCGATCGGCGGCTGGCCGGCATTGCGCGCTGATGGCCGGCGGCCTGGTCGCGTGCGGGCACCGGCTGCGTCACGAGGCGCGTGCTGACCATCGCCGGCGTCGCGCCTGGTCGCCGCCCGGCCGCATATCCGGAACTTGCGCCACGGCCGCGCAATGTGCGCGCCATTGCCAGATCTGAGCGCTAAGGGCAGGGCATGTCCGCCGAACTTTCCCTCACCGTCAATGGCGAGCCGCGCCGGATCGCGCCGGGCAGCTCCATCGCCGATCTCGTCCGCAGCCTCGAACTCGATCCGCGGAAGGTCGCGGTCGAGCGCAACGGCGAGATCGCGCCGCGCTCGGCGCTGGCCGAAGTCGCTGCTGGGCGACGGCGACGTGCTCGAAATCGTCCATTTCGTCGGCGGCGGCAGGACGACGCCTGGACGACACCTGGACCGTGGCCGGCCGCACCTTCCGCTCGCGGCTGATCGTCGGCACCGGCAAGTACAAGGATTTCGCCGAGAACGCCGCGGCGGTCGAGGCATCGGGCGCGGAGATCGTCACGGTCGCGGTGCGCCGGGTCAACATCTCCGACCCCAAGGCGCCGATGCTGACCGATTTCATCGATCCCGAAAAAGATCACCTACCTGCCCAACACCGCCGGCTGCTTCACCGCCGACGAGGCGATCCGCACGCTGCGGCTGGCGCGCGAGGCGGGCGGCTGGGATCTGGTCAAGCTCGAAGTGCTGGGCGAGGCGCGCACGCTCTATCCCGACATGCGCGAGACGCTGAAGGCGACCGAAGTGCTCGCCAAGGAGGGCTTCCTGCCGATGGTCTACTGCGTCGACGATCCGATCGCGGCGAAGCAGCTCGAGGAAGCGGGCGCGGTCGCGGTGATGCCGCTGGGCGCGCCGATCGGCTCGGGCCTGGGCATCCAGAACCGGGTGACGATCCGGCTGATCGTCGAGGGCGCAGCGTGCCGGTGCTGGTCGATGCCGGGGTCGGCACGGCCTCGGACGCGGCGGTGGCGATGGAGCTGGGCTGCGACGGCGTGCTGATGAACACCGCGATCGCCGAAGCCAAAGACCCGATCCGCATGGCCCGGGCGATGAAGCTCGCGGTCGAGGCGGGGCGCGACGCCTATCTCTCCGGGCCGCATGGCGACGCGCAAATACGCGGATCCCTCCAGTCCGCTGGCCGGACTGATTTAGGCTGCTTGGTTAACGGGATTCATAACCAAATTCTGGTGAACTCTGTTTGGTGGGGCCGTCGGGCTCCGCGAAACAGGGGTTTGAGACCATGTCCAGTACCGGCACGGCATCGCTGACTATCGCCGAACTGCGCGAGTTCGCGGGCTTCACGCCTTGCGAGCAGCGCTATATCAAGCGCAGCCTCGATGTCGGCCTCGGCCGCCACGATGCGTTCAAGCTCTGGGCGCGCGATGCCGGCGAAGTCGCCTCGATCCGCAGCCAGTATGTCGTCTACCAGGAATTGAAGACGCTGCGCGGCGCGCTGCCGGAAGAGACCAGCTTCGAAGGGCTGGAGAGCTTCATCGGCAAGCTGACCCGTGTCGCCGCCTTCGATCTCGCGCAGGAACGGCTTGCGAGCTTCTCCGCCTTCCGTTTCCTTTACGAGCGGCTGCTCGGCGCCGAGATCCGGCCCTGGCTGCCCAGCGCGTTCTGCGCCGCCGCGGCCTTGCCGCAGATCCGGCCCGACCGGCGCAAGCATCTGCTCCAGTCGATCAGCGAAGCCGCCGCGACCGCGCCCGGCTGGTCGACCCGCGAGCCGTGCTTCTTCCCCGAATGGGTGGAGAAGGAGGCGGCCTGAAGCAGCCGCCGCGCCTCAATGCAGCGCCACCGTCCGGGTATCGCGCCCGCTCCTTAGCACCTTGCCGCCCAGCCTTCCGGTCGGTTCGTTGCCGCGCGCCACCGGCACACCGCCCACCACGACATGGTGCACGCCAACCGAATTGGCGTAGAGCCGCACCTCGCCGCCCGGCAGGTCGCGGCGCATTTCGATCGGGCCGCAGTCGATCGTGCCGGGATCGAAAACCACCAGGTCGGCCACCCCGCCCGCCTCGATCCGCCCGCGCCCGGTCAGGCCGAAGCAGTCGGCGAGGTGGCTGGTGATGCGGCGCACGCCTTCCTCGAGCGTGAAAATCCCGCGATTGCGCACGGCTTCGCCCATGAGCTGGGTGGTGATCGCGAAAGTGTTGATCGAATCGAGATGCGCGCCGGCGTCGGAAGCGCCGATCAGCGCATATGGGATCGCGCCAGACATCGCCGCGCAGCGCCCAGCTCGCCTCGTCGCCGCCCAGTTCGGCGGGCCGAGATCGACAGCCAGAGGTCCTCCTCGACGGCGAGATCGAACATCGCGTCGAACCAGCCCTTGCCGCGTGGCCGCGGCGATCTCGCGCCCGCGCTTGCCGATCCAGCGGCTGTTCTTTCCGGAGGGGACATGTTCGACCAGGAAATCGTCGAATTCGCCCGGCAGGCCGGTATTGGCATGGCTGTGCCGCCATGCCCGCCGCGAGCGCGGCGCCGCACCTCGGGGTCTTTCATCGCCGCGATCTTGCTCTCGTCGCTCTGGTGGATGAAATCGTGCCAGCCGCCGAGCATTTCGAGCAATTGCCCGGTGCGGAAATTGACGATGGCCTTGATCGGCGCGGCGGGAACCAGGCCATAGACCTTGGCCCCGCGCGCGGCGGCGGCCGGGCCCATGGCGAGCTGTGCATCGAGCATCTCGCGCTGCTGCGAGCGCACGACGATGAGGTTCCAGTTGAGCGGCCGCTGCGCCGCCAGCGACATGTTCACCGGCAGGTCCAGCCGCCGCTCGGGCCGCTCGGGATCGTAGGGCGGGATCAGTTCGAGCCAGGTGCCGGGATAGTCGCGCAGGGTTCCCGCGAGCGCGACGGTCTCTTCATCGGAAGCCCAGCGCGATGGGACAGGATCGCCGTTGTGGTCGCTGTGGGTCGGGCTGACGGTGGTCGAAAAGCCGCAGCCGCCTGCTTCGAGCGATTGCCGCAGCAGGCCCTGCATCGCGGCGAGTTCTTCGGCGCTCGCCTGCTCGCCGACCGAACGCTCGCCCATCACCGCCCGGCGCAGCGCGGAGTGGCCGACGAGGAAGGCGGTATTGATCGCCAGCGTGCCGTCGATCGTGTCGAGATATTCGCCGAAGCTCGTCCAGTCCGGCTTGACTGCCGCTTCGAGCGAGGCAAGCGGCATGCCCTCGACCCGCGAGAGCATGGCGAGAAGATAGTCGGAATCCTCCTTGCGGCCCGACAGCGGCGCGAGGGTGAAACCGCAATTGCCGGCAAGCACGGTGGTGACGCCGTGATAGACCGAAGGACTCAGCATCGGATCCCAGAACACCTGGGCGTCGTAGTGCGTGTGGCAGTCGATGAAACCCGGGGGCGATTGCCGCGCCGTTCGCATCGATGGTCTCGGCCGCTTCGCCCTCGACCTTGCCGATGGCGACGATGCGGCCATCCTTGACGCCGATGCTGCCCGCGAAGGAGGCCGCGCCGGTGCCATCGACGATCCGGCCGCCCACGATCTTGAGGTCGTATTCCATGTTCTCTCGCCTCTCCCGCTTGCCCGCCTCACCCCTTGTACAACGCGTCGAGCCTTTCCCCATAGCGCTCCTTGAGCACGTGGCGCCTGATTTTGAGGCTCGGGGTCATTTCGCCGTTATCGATGGTGAAGGCCTCGTCGGCGAAGGTGTATTGCCGGACTTTCTCGATCACCGAGAGGTCCTTGTTGACCCGGTCGATCGCCGCGCGGATCGCGGTGCGGAAGGCGGGCAGGTCCTGCAGCGCCTTGAATTCGAACTTTTCGCCCTCCTTGCGCGCCCAGTCGAGCGCCCATTCGGCATCGGGCACGATCAGGCCGACGATGTAGGGCCGCTTGTCGCCCACCACCATGGCCTGGGCGATCTCGGGCTGAAGCGTGAGCATGCCTTCGACTTTCTGGGGCGCGACATTGTCGCCCTTGTCGTTGACGATCATGTCCTTCTTGCGGTCGGTGATGACGATGCGGCCCTTGTCGTCGAGATGGCCGATGTCGCCGGTGTGCAGCCAGCCGTCCTTGAGCACCCGCCGCGTCTCGGGCTTGTTGCGCCAGTAGCCTTCCATCACCAGCTCGCCGGCGACGAGGATTTCGCCGTCCTCGGCGATTTTCACTTCAACCCCGCGCAAGGGCGGGCCGACGGTGTCCATCTTGAGGCCGACGCTCGGCCGGTTGCAGCTGATCACCGGGCCGCTTTCGGTCTGGCCATAGCCTTGCAGCATGGTCAGGCCCATCGCCTCGAAGAAGATGCCGACATCGGGATTGAGCGGCGCGCCGCCGGAAACCAGCGCCTTGATCCGGCCACCGAAACGCTGGCGGATCTTGGGGCGCAGCGCCTTGCCGATGATGTAATCGATCGGCCGGTCGCGCAGGCGCTTGCGGCCCAGGGCCTGGCGCTCGCCGATCGCCAGGGCCCGGTCCATCAGGAATGTCGCCAGTTTGCCCTGCTTTTCGATCTGCTTCATGATCCGCGTGCGCAGCACTTCGAACAGGCGCGGCACCACTACCATGATGGTCGGGCGCACTTCCTCGATATTGCTGGCGAGCTTCTCAAGACCCTCGGCGTAATAGATTTCAGCGCCAAGCCCGATCGGCAGGTACTGGCCGCCGGTATGTTCGTAAGCGTGGCTGAGCGGCAGGAACGAAAGGAACACTTCGGCTTCCCAGCCGAAATCCTCGGCGATGACCCGCGCCGCGCCATCGACGTTGCACAGGATCATGCCGTGGTGCTGCATGACGCCGCGCGGGCTGCCGCCGGTGCCGCTGGTGTAGATGATGCAGGCCAGATCCTCGCGGCCGATCCGGGCGATCCGGTCTTCGACCTTTTTGCGCGCGGCATCGCCATCGCCGTCGAGCAGTTCGGCCCAGTCGTGAAAGCGGGTGGCGCCGGCCTGCTGTTGGCGCAGCGATTCGAAGGAAATCACATGGGCGGCAACGTCCGAGCGCAGCACCGCCGGAAGCAGCGGCTTGGCGAGCTTGGCATCCGAGACGATCACCGCCCGCGCGCCGGAATTCTCCAGCACGTGCAAGTGGTCGCGCTCGGTATTGGTCGTGTAGGCCGGAACCGTCACGCAGCCCGCCGCCATGATGCCGAGATCGGCAAGGCACCATTCGGGCCGGTTCTCCGAGACCAGCATCACGCGGTCGCCGCCCTTGAGGCCGAGGCGGCGCAGCGATTCGGCGATTTTGCAGACCTGCCTCGCCGCTTCGGCCCAACTCTGGTTTCGCCAGGCCCCCTCGCGCTTGGCCCAGAGGAAGGGCTTGTCACCCTGTTCATCGGCGCGGGCGAGGAACAGCGAGACGAGATTGCTGCTGGCGTCGAAATCCGATAGCTGCACGTGAACTTAACCCCTCCGCCAGACCTGCCGAACTTCTGCCCCGGCGTGTGGTTTAGGACGCTGCGAGGCGGGCGGCAAGCCGGGGCTATTCCGAAACCGCGCGTCCCTCGCTGCGCGGATCGGCGGCGCCCCAGATGCGCCCGTCGCGAATCTCGACGGCATTGGCCTTGAGCGGCAGGCCGCGCGCGAAGACCTGATCGTGGCCGAGCGCCTTCAGCGCCGGGATCATCGCCTCGAGCATTGTGCCCTGTTCGACCGAGACATCGTTGCCGCCCGGCGCGAAAATCACCGGCAGGGCGAGCGCCTGCTCGGCGGTCAGTCTCCAGTCGATCACGCCGATCAGGCGGACCAGCACTTGCGCGGGAATGGTTGAGCCGCCGGCCGCGCCGATCGCCAGGCGCAGCTTGCCGTCGGGCGCATAGACCAGCGTCGGACTCATCGAGCTGCGCGGCCGCTTGCCGGGTTCGACCTTGTTGGCCACCGGCTTGCCATCGCGTTCGGGCGTCATGCTGAAGTCGGTCAATTCATTGTTGAGGAAATAGCCGTTGACCATCAGCCCCGAGCCGAACGAACTTTCGATTGTCGAGGTCAGCGACACGGTCTGGCCGTGCTTGTCGATCACCGAGAAATGCGAGGTCGACGGGACGTCGGGGGTCAGCGTGTCGGCCAGGGCGAGCGGGGCGCCGGCGGGTGCGCCCGGGGCGACCGAGGCCATCGAGCGATCCGGTGCGATCAGCTGCGCGCGCCGGGCGATGTATTCCGGGGCGAGCAGGCCGGCAGCCGGGACCGGGGTGAAATCGGGATCGGCGAGGTAGCGCTCGCGGTCGGCATAGGCCAGGCGCTGGGCTTCTACGATCAGATGCCAGGAAGTCGGCGAATCCTTGCCGAGCGCGCCGAGATCGAAGCGTTCGAGCATGCCGAGCACGCCGGACACGACAATCGCCCCGGATGAGGGCGGTCCCATGCCGCAGACCCGCCAGCGGCGGTAAGTGGTGCAGATCGGCTCGCGCCTGCGCGCCTTGTAGGCAGTGACGTCGGACACTTTCATCGGCGCCGGATTGCGCTTCGCGGTCGAGACGGTGCGGGCCAGCGCTTCGGCATTGGCTCCCGTGTAGAAGCCCTTGGATCCTTTCGCCGCCAAGCTGGAGAGAAACGTGGCGAGAGCGGAGTTGCGAATCACCGAACCGGTCGGGAGGGGGCTGCCGTCGGTTGCGTAATAAATCGCCCGCGATTCGGGCGACATCGCGACACCGCGCGCCGCCCAATAGGGATCGGCGCCGGGCAAGGGATTGGGCCGGAAGCGCTCGAGGAAATTGTGGAACCGCGGCGTCACTGCGAACCCGTCGCGGGCGAGGCGGATGGCCGGCTCGAACAGCTGCTTCCACGGCAGGCGGCCGTGCTTCCTGTGCGCCTCGGCCATCAGCGCGACGTTGCCGGGCACGCCGACGCTGAGGCCCCCCGGGATCGCCTGCGGCACCGACAGGAACTGGCCGTTCATCTCGAACCAGCGCGGATGCGCGGCGGCGGGCGCCGTCTCGCGCCCGTCGATCGAATCGACATTGCCCTTGCCGTCGTCGCGAATCAGGAAGCCGCCGCCGCCGATGCCGGAACTCTGCGGCTCGACCACGGTCAGCGCCACCAGCACCGCCAGCGCCGCGTCGGTCGCGCTGCCACCCGCGCGCAGCATTTCCGCGCCGGCTTCCGCCGCGCGCGGATCGGCGGCGCTGACCACGCCGCGCTCGTAGGTCGCGGAGGTCGCGGAGAGGGAAGCTGTCCGGGTGCTCGCACAGGCGGAGAGCAGCAGCGGCAGGGCGAACAGGGCAAGGGCGCGGCGAAGCATGGCCATGACGCTATTCGCTCCCGACGGCTTCGGCAATGGAGGCGAAGCCGTCGCGCCGCATCAAAGCCTCCAGTCCCCGGACAATCCGGCGCGCGATCCCCGGTCCTTCGTAGATCATGGCGGTATAAAGCTGCACCAGGCTCGCCCCGGCGCGGATGCGCGCCCAGGCATCCTCGGCCGAGCCGATGCCGCCCACTCCGATCAGGGGCAGCGCCCCGCCGGTCGCCTTGCGGAAGTCACGTAGCCGGGCCTGCGCGAGCGGGCGCAGCGGCTCGCCCGAAAGGCCCCCCGCCTCTCCGGCGAATCGCGACTTCAGCGGCGGGCGCGCAATCGTCGTGTTCGAAACGATCAGCGCGCCAAGCCGTTTGTCGAGCGCGATGCGGGCGATCGCGTCGATATCTGCCGGTTCGAGATCGGGGGCGACTTTCAGGAACACGGGCGGCCCGTTCGCGCCCCGTACGGTCAGCACGGCGTCGAGCAGCGCCGACAGCGCTCCTTCGCCCTGCAGCGCGCGCAGGCCCGGTGTATTGGGGCTAGAGACATTGACCGCCAGATAGCTCGCGAATGGCGCCATCAGGCGCGCCATGGCGGCGTAGTCCGCGATGCGGTCGGGCGAATCCTTGTTCGCGCCGATGTTGACGCCGACGATACGGGCGCCGTCCCGGCCCGAGTGCGCCCGCTGCCGCAGCCGATCGGCCGCCGCGGCGCCGCCGCCGTTGTTGAAGCCCATGCGATTGATCGCCGCGCGGTCTTGCTCGAGCCGGAACAGCCGCGGCCGGGGGTTGCCCGCCTGCGGCAGCGGTGTGATCGAGCCAACCTCGGCGAAGCCGAAGCCGAGCCCGAGCAGGGCGTCGGGCACCTCGCCGTCCTTGTCGAAGCCCGCCGCCATGCCGAGCGGATTGGGGAATGCGATGCCCGCGACGCTGGTCGCCAGTGGTCCGCCCGGCGCGGCGCGATGTCCGTCCGGCATCCACCGCAGGGCCGCAAGCGCCAGCTCATGGGCGCGCTCCGGATCGAGGCGGAACAGGGCGGGGCGGATCAGGCGGTAAATCATCGCCAAGCTATGGCAAAGGCGGGGCGCACTGTCGACGCGCAAGGGCAGGTTGCGCGGTTAACCATGTCTGTTGCCCAAGCGCCACAGGAGTGCACGAAATCGGGACAAGCGTCTGGAAAATCGATTTTGTCGAATCCCTACAATTTTTCCACAACCGTTAGTCCTAGATAACTCCTGCGACCCGAAGGGCTCGTGGCTTCTGCAACGAGTTCTCGACTTCAGGCGGCTTCCCGATCTCGGGGAGCCGCTTTTTTTTGCGCCTGCGTTGCAATCGAACCGGCGAATCGCTATCAAATCGGATTGAATCACTCCGATTTAGGAAGCCAGCCCTGCGATGCGCCTGTCGAGTATGGCCGATTACGCTGTCGTCACCATGGCCGCCGCCGCTCGGCATTGCGGGCATGCGCGCGTTTCGGCCAGCGAATTGGCCGAAGAGACGGGCCTGCCAGCGCCAACGGTGCAGAAGCTGGTCAGCCGGTTGACCGCGGCCGGGCTGCTGCGCTCCTCGCGCGGCGCCGGTGGCGGGCTCAAGCTGGCGCGCCCGGCAGCGGCGATCAGCCTGGCCGACATCGTCGAGGCGGTCGAAGGCCCGATCGCGCTCACCGCCTGCGTCGATCAGGGCAAGCACGATTGCGGGCTGGAGGCAGCCTGCCAGGTCAAGCCGCACTGGCAGGTGGTGAACGAGGCGCTGCGCGGGGCCTTGGCCGGAGTTGCGCTGACGCAATTGGCGGGGAGCGTGGCATGATGGATTCGAATTGGTTCGCGCGGAGGCGCGGAGACGCGGAGAAGGCGCGCTTACGACGGAGCCGTTTCAGTATTTCCGAGGTTCATTTTGAAGCCAAGGTCTGGATGATTCAGGATGCCTGCGGCGCAGGAGCCGCGTCTCCGCGTCTCCGCGCCTCCGCGCGAACCATATTTCTCTTCTGCCCGAAGCGCCGACGCATGACCGAAAGCCCCACCCTCAGAGACTCTGGCCTCAAGGACCAGGCCGCCCGCGATGCCGCCGCGAGTGTTGCCGATTACGAGCACGGCTGGTCGTCGGACATCGAAACCGATTTCGCCCCCAAGGGGCTGAGCGAAGACACCGTCCGCTTCATCAGCGCCAAGAAGAACGAGCCGGAATGGATGCTGGAGTGGCGGTTGAAGGCCTTCCGCCACTGGCTGACCATGACCCCGCCCGACTGGGCCAAGCTCAATGTCCCGCCGATCGATTATCAGGACGCCTATTACTACGCCGCGCCCAAGGCCAAGGCGAAGCTCGGCAGCCTCGACGAGGTCGATCCCGAGATCCTGCGGGTTTACGAGAAGCTTGGCATTCCCATCGAGGAGCAGAAAGTGCTCGCCGGGGTGGAAGGCGCGCGGCGGGTGGCGGTGGACGCGGTGTTCGATTCGGTCTCGGTCGCCACCACCTTCCGGGCGGAGCTGGAATCGGCGGGGGTGATCTTCCGTTCGATCTCCGAGGCGATTCGCGAATATCCCGAGATGGTGAAGAAGTGGCTCGGCAGGGTCGTGCCGATGCATGACAATTATTTCAGCGCGCTCAACTGCGCGGTCTTTTCCGACGGCACCTTCGTCTATGTCCCCGAGGGCACCCGCTGCCCGATGGAACTCAGCACCTATTTCCGCATCAATGCCGAGAACACCGGCCAGTTCGAGCGCACGCTGATTGTCGCCGAAAAGGGCAGTTATGTCAGCTACCTCGAAGGCTGCACCGCGCCGATGCGCGACGAGAACCAGCTCCACGCGGCGGTTGTGGAACTGGTCGCGCTCGACGATGCCGAGATCAAGTATTCGACCGTGCAGAACTGGTACCCCGGCAATGCCGAGGGGCTGGGCGGCATCTACAACTTCGTCACCAAGCGCGCGCTGTGCCAGGGCAAGCGCAGCAAGGTTTCGTGGACGCAAGTGGAGACCGGCAGCGCGATCACCTGGAAATATCCCAGCTGTGTGCTCAATGGCGAGGATTCGGTCGGCGAGTTCTACTCGGTCGCGGTGACCAACAATTACCAGCAGGCCGATACCGGCACCAAGATGATCCACAACGGCAAAGGCAGCCGCTCGACGATCATTTCCAAGGGCATTTCGGCGGGCAAGAGCAACAACACCTATCGCGGTCTGGTCCGCGTCGCGGCGGGTGCGGAGGGCGTGCGCAATTTCACCCAGTGCGATTCGCTGCTGCTCGGCGCGGACTGCGGCGCGCATACCGTGCCCTATATCGAAGTGCGCGATCCTTCGGCGCAGATCGAGCATGAGGCGACCACCAGAAGATCTCCGACGACCAGCTGTTCTACGCCATGCAGCGCGGGCTGGGCCAGGAAGAGGCGGTGGCGCTGATCGTCAATGGCTTTGCGAAAGAAGTGCTGCAGCAGCTGCCGATGGAATTTGCGGTGGAAGCGCAGAAGCTGCTGGGGATAAGCCTTGAGGGGAGCGTGGGGTGATGGACGAAACGTTGCGCCCGGACGAGAGACCCCTCCCCAACCCCTCCCCTGAAGGAGAGGGGCTTAAGGTGTCGCGCCAGAAATGGACGCTGAACGACCAGAACAAGCAAATCAACTCCCCTCCCCTTCAGGGGAGGGGCCGGGGGTGGGGTCTCACCGCCAATCGCAACGCTGAGATCGCCAACCACGCCCGCACCATGCGCAACAACCCCACCGAGCCGGAACAGCGCCTCTGGTCGATCCTGCGCGCCCGCCAACTCGGCGGCTACAAATTCCGCCGCCAGGAAAAGATCGGCGGCGCGATCGCCGATTTCTACTGCCCGCAAAAGGGCCTGGTGGTCGAAGTCGATGGCGACACCCATGCCGATCCAGCCGCTGATGCTGGACGGACAGCTCGTCTTGAAAGGCTGGGCTTCCGCGTGGTGCGGGTCACAAATCCTGATGTGATGAGCAATCTTGAGGGAGTTGGGCGGCACTTGCTGGATATGCTCGATGCCATGTCCGACCGGCGAGCGCCCCACCCCAACCGCTCCCCTGAAGGAGAGGGGCTTTTGGCGGCGGAAGCGCAGAAGCTGCTGGGCTCTTCGCTTGAGGGGAGCGTGGGGTGACCGAACTGTCAATGAGTGACGTGGCTGCTTCGTTCCTAGCGAAAGTTATCGATGACTCAGATGGCCACGTTGGCGAGCACTCGAAAAAGCTATTTTATTCGGCAAATGTTCTTGCGAGAAAATGCGACGCCCAAGATTTTGCGTCCCTCGCCGATCAAAAGGATGTAAATCAAATTTTGAAATTTGCCGAACTTTCCTTTGAAACCTTTGAACTAGCATTTGTGAATCGCGACTTGGACACTGCAGGGGTACTAGCCTGTGTAAATTTGATGGCACTAAATCTGATCGATGCCTTTGCTGAAGATGATTCATCAAAGGAATTAGTCGAGATGGCAGCTACACTTTATTCGATACAGTATTCTCTCCATGCGAAGGAATTGGTTTTTCGCAAGATTGTAAACGGCAATTTAAACAGATGAAAATGCTCCAAATCAATAACCTCTCCGCCACGGTCGCCGACAAGCCGATCCTCAAGGGCCTTTCGCTCAGCATCAATGCGGGCGAGATTCATGCGATCATGGGGCCGAACGGGGCGGGCAAGTCGACGCTGGCCTATGTGCTGGGCGGGCGGCCCGGGTATGAGGTGACGGGGGGGAGTGTGACTTTCACCCCAATCCCAACCCCGCTCACCCTGAGCCTGTCGAAGGGTCAGGCGCCGCGCATGGTGCTTCGACCGGCTCAGCACGAGCGGGCTTTGTGGATGGGGCGGTGGACCTGCTCGCCCTCGCCCCGCATGAGCGCGCCGCTGCAGGCCTGTTCCTCGGCTTCCAGTACCCGGTCGAAATCCCCGGCGTGTCCTTCGTCCAGTTCCTGCGCGAGGCGGCCAATGCCCAGCGCAAGGCGCGCGGGCAGGAGCCGCTGTCGGGCGGGGAATTCCTCAAGCTGGCGCGGACACAGGCCGCGCTGCTCAAGATGGACATGGACATGCTCAAGCGCCCGGTGAACGTCGGCTTCTCCGGCGGCGAGAAGAAGCGCGCCGAGATGGTGCAGATGGGCATTCTCGATCCGAGTTTTGCTGTGCTGGATGAGACCGACTCCGGCCTCGACATCGATGCGCTGCGGATCGTCGGCGAGGGGATCAATGCGATCATGCGCAAGCCTGACCGGGGCGTGTTGTTGATCACGCATTACCAGCGGCTGCTCGACTATGTGAAGCCGGACTTTGTCCATGTGCTGGCGGGCGGCCGCATCGTGAAGAGCGGCGGGGCGGAATTGGCGCTCCAGCTGGAGGAACAGGGTTACGAGGCGGTGGCGGCATGAGGCGCGCGGCTGCCTTTTGCCTGGCGCTCGCCGCCGCACCGGCACTCGCCGCGAGCGCGCCGGCGATGCCCGCGCCGTTCCATGGCAACTGGGTGCTCGCCGAAGGCAACTGCACCGACGGCTTGCAGATGGAAGGCGTGCTGTCGATCCAGCCGCGCCGGATCATGTACGGCGAGATCCAGATGCAGTTAACCGCCGTGCGCCGGGTCTCGGCGGTGCGGATCGGCGTCGATACGCGCAATACGGCGGAAGCGGCGGACCTGGCCCCCTGGACCACGACCACCATGCTCACCCTGTCGCAGCGCGGCCAGCGGCTGACCTTCGACAAGACCCGCAACAACGGGCGGCTGCTCGCCGAGCGCAGCCCCGAGAGCTACAAGCGCTGCCCGGCATGACCGCGCTCGCCCCCCTCCCTTCGCGCAAGGACGAAGCCTTCCGCTACGCCGATCTGGACGCATTGGCCGGCGTCTGGCCGGTCGAGCGCGAGGAAATCCTGGTTCCCTCCGGGCAGAGCACCTCGCTGAGCATTGTCGAAGATTCCGCCGTCGCTGCCGTCGCCCGGCATCTGGTGATCGAACTGGAGGCAGGCGCGAGCTTCGATCTGCGCATTCTCAACACCGGTGCCGCCTTCGGGCGGATCGCGGTCGACGCGCGGCTGGGCGAGGGCGCGCATTTCACGCTGGGCGCGGCGCAGCTGGGGACGGGCGCGCAGCTGCTGGAGATCGTCACCGAAGTCAGCCACGAAGCCCCCGACGCCGTCAGCCGCCAGACCGTGCGTTCGGTCCTCGCCGGACAGGCGACCGGCACCTATCTCGGCAAGGTGGCGGTGGCGCGCGGGGCCAATGGCACCGATGCGGCGCAATCGGTCCGCGCCATGCTGCTCTCCCGCACGGCGACGGCCAATGCCAAGCCCGAGCTGGAAATCTACGCCGACGATGTCAAATGCGCGCATGGCTGCGCGGTGGGCGAGCTCGATGCGCAAGGGTTGTTTTACCTCGAATCGCGCGGGCTGACGCCGGAGGACGCCAAGAAGCTGATGTTGCAGGCCTTCGTTGCCGAGGCCTTCAGCGGCGCAGCCGCAGAAGAAGAATTGCTCACCAAGGCGCTCAAGGTTCTGGGGGAGATCGTATGACGCCCCAAGCGCAACATCTTTGCGCCTTTGCGCCTTTGCGTGAATCAAAATTATCTCACGCAAAGGCGCAAAGGCGCAAAGAAGGAGTGCGACCATGCTGATGTCGCCCGTCTCCTTGCGCGCAGACTTCCCCGGCCTGGCGAACAACTGGCACTACCTCGACACCGCCGCCACTGCGCAGAAACCGCAGGCTGTGATCGACGCCACCGTCAATGCCTTGGGCCGCGACTATGCCACGGTCCATAGGGGCGTCTATAGCCGCTCGGCCGAGATGACCCTCGCCTTCGAGGCGGCACGGCGCAAAGTTGCGGCATTCATCGGCGGCGATGAAAACGAGATCGTCTTCACCCGCGGTGCGACCGAGGCGATCAATCTGGTGGCGCATAGCTGGGGCGGCACTAGCCTCAAGGCAGGCGACCGCATTCTGCTTTCCGTGCTGGAGCACCATTCCAACATCGTGCCGTGGCAATTGCTGGCGGGCCGGGTTGGGGTCGAAATCGACGTCTGCCCGCTGACCGCCGACGGCTGCATCGATCTGGATGCGGCGGAGCGCATGCTGACCCCCGCACACAAGTTGGTTGCCCTGGCCCATGTTTCCAACGTGCTCGGCTCGGTGCTCGATGCCCGGCGCGCGGCCGATCTGGCGCATGGTGTCGGAGCGAAGCTGCTGCTCGATGGCTGCCAGGCAGTGCCACGCCTGCCGGTCGATATGGCGGCGCTCGATTGCGATTTCTACGTGTTCTCGGCGCACAAGCTTTATGGCCCGACCGGCATCGGCGCACTGTGGGCGCGGAGCGAAATCCTCGAAGCCATGCCCCCCTGGCATGGCGGCGGCGCGATGATCGACCGGGTTACCTTTGAGAAGACCACCTATGCCCCGCCGCCCGCGCGGTTCGAGGCGGGCACCCCGGCGATTGTCGAGGCAATCGGCCTCGCGGCGGCTATCGACTATGTTTCGGCGATCGGTATCGAGGCCATCGGGGCGCATGAGGACGCGCTGGTGCGCCAACTGCGTGAGGAGCTTCGCAAGCTCAATTCTGTCACCCTGTTCGGCCCGGAGGAGAGCGCCGGCATCGTCAGCTTCGCAATGGACGGCGTGCATCCGCACGACCTCGGCACCATATTGGACGAAGAGGGCGTGGCGATCAGGGCCGGGCATCACTGCGCTCAGCCGTTGATGGACCACCTCGGCGTGCCGGCCACGGCGCGGGCAAGTTTCGGATTGTACAGCGATGAAAGCGGCATCGCCGCGCTGCTGCGCGGGATCGAGCGGACAACAAGGATTTTCGGATGAACGAGGAAAGCAAGTTTTCGGTCGAGGAAGTCGAGAGCGTGCCCGCGCCGCCGCGCGCGCGCATCGACGATGCGGAAACGCCCGCGGAGAAGCTGACCCGCAAGCGCGACTATCTCGAGGGCTTTCTCGCGGAGAAACCGGCAAGGAATCTCGCCAGGCGAACCGGGCGGCGATCTCTACGAAGGCGTGATCGCCGCGCTCAAGGAAATCTTCGATCCCGAGATACCCGTGAATATTTACGAGCTCGGCCTTATCTATGGGGTGGATGTGACGGATGAAGGATCGGTTACGGTGACGATGACGCTGACCACGCCGCATTGCCCGGTGGCCGAATCGATGCCGGGCGAAGTCGAACTGCGCGTCGCGGCGGTGCCCGGCGTGCGCGATGCCGAGGTCAATCTGGTCTGGGATCCGCCGTGGGACATGGCCAAGATGAGCGACGAGGCCAAGCTCGAACTGGGAATGCTGTGATGAGTGAAGTCAAGACCCGCGCGCGCCCCGCCGCCGTCAATCTCACCCCTGCCGCAGAAGCCCGGGTGGCCGCGCTGATGGCCAAGGCTCCCGAAGGCGCGATCGGCGTCAAGCTTTCCACCCCGCGCCGGGGCTGTTCGGGGCTCGCCTATTCGGTCGACTATATCACCGAGGCCGACAAGTTCGACGAGCGGATCGAAACGCCGGGCGGGCTGTTCTTCATCGACGGCGGTTCGGTGCTCTACCTGGTCGGCAGCACGATGGACTGGGTGGAAGACGATTTCGCCGCCGGTTTCGTGTTCGAAAACCCCAACGCCAAGGGCGCCTGCGGCTGCGGCGAGAGCTTTACCGTCTGATTCTCGGCCCGCCAGCCTCGATCAGGGCCGCCGCAACGCCGTGATGCAGGCGATCCGGTCGACGTCCTTGCCGTCGCTGGCGCGGCGCGCATCGACATAGGTCGCCTGCGGTTCGCGGCCCTGAGCGCCGGGATAGAGATAGACGTCGAGCACGCAGGCCGCGCCGGTGAACTGCAGCTTGCGCGCGTCGCCCTCCTGAACATCGAGCCGGGCAGGGCCAAACTGGCGGATCAGGTCGCTGGCGGTGGCGCCGATCACCGTTTCGAGCCCCGGCAGCGCCTGGACCAGTGCCGGCGGCGGCGGTTTGCGCACCGGGGTGCGGACCGAAATGGTGCGCGAGACCGGCTTCTTCGGTGCGGGTGCGCTGACTGCCTTCGCCTTGGTCCCGCCGGACGAGCTGCACGCGCCAAGCATGGGCAGAACCGCGAATATCGCCAGCAATTCACGCCGCATGGGCTATCACTCCTTTGCGGTGCACCAGATGGGCCGCCATCGCCGCCCCGGCAAGTGGGGCGAGCAGATTGGCGACGGGAACGGTCAGCCAGGCCGTCACCAGGCCGCCCAGCAGCAGCCGCTCAAGGCCTGAAAGCGGGGCCTCGATGCTGGCGGCATGACGGTGCCGGACCCAGACCATGCCGGTCAATTCGCGCCCAAGCAGCATGGCATTGACCAGCCAGAACACCAGGGCCGGCCCGATACCCGTCACCAGCAGCACCAGCGCCACCGGCAAGGCGAGCAGATTGTAGCCCAGCGCGCGTCCGGCGCCCTTCAGCCCATGCGCCAGCTCCTCGCGCCAGGGGAGCTTGCGGGCATTGGCGAGCGCTGCGGGATAGTGCTTCGCCTCGACCGCCTCGACCACTTCGTCGGCAAAGAACTGCATGACCGCGATGGCGAGAATGCGCCACAGCAGCCAGCCGAGCAGCACAGCGCCGCCCGCCGCCAGCAATTGTCCCAGCTCGCCCGCGCCCGCCCGTTCGAGCACCAGGCGCAAGGCCCACCAGCCCGCCCAGCCGAGCAGGGCGAGCAGGGCCAGGGTTACCGCCAGGCTCTTCGCCAGGATGCGCAGCACCCGGGGGTCGGTCAGCTGGCCGAGCGCAAGGAGGAAAGCCGCGAGCATCGCCGCGCGGAATCGCGGCTCCCGAGCGCGCTGTCAACGCCGGACGGCTTGCCGCACGGGCAAGCCTTGGCTAGGCGCGGCGCTGGAACGCCCGGAACAACAAGGATTACCGCATGCCTCAGCCCTCGACCGATGTCATCGCCATCGGTAACGCTATCGTCGATGTCCTTGCGCCGTGCAGCGAAAAGACGATCGAGCGGCTTGGCCTTGCGCGCGGCGGCATGACTCTGGTCGATACCCAGCGGGCGCGCGAACTCTACGATGCAATGGGCCCGGCGCGAGAGATTTCGGGCGGCTCGGCGGCCAATACGCTGGCGGGCCTGGCGGCGCTGGGCGCGAAATGCGCGTTCATCGGCCAGGTGGCCGACGACCAGCTCGGCGAAGTCTTCGCCCACGATATCCGGGCGAGCGGCATCGATTACACCACCGCGCCGCGCCCGGGCGAGCCGCCAACCGCGCGCTGCCTGATCTTCGTCACGCCCGATGGCCAGCGGACGATGAACACCTACCTCGGCGCTTCGCAGTTCCTGCCGGAAAGCGCGCTCGACCTTGCCGCCATCGCCGACGCGAAAGTGCTCTATCTCGAAGGCTATCTGTGGGACCCGGAAGAGCCTCGCGCCGCCATGCGCCGGGCGATCGCGGCGGCGCGAGGGAGCGGGGCGCAAGGTCGCTTTCACCCTGTCCGAGAGCTTCGTCATCGCGCGGCACGGCGACGATTTCCGCGCGCTGATCGAAGCCGGCGAGATCGACATCCTGTTCGCCAACGAACACGAACTGGCGGCGCTGACCGGCGAGGAGGACTTCCACGCGGGCATGGACGCGCTCGCCGGCAAGGTGCCGACGCTGGTCGTCACCCGCAGCGCCCAGGGCGCGGTCGCGGTATCGAACGGGACACGCGCCGCAGTGGCGGCGGAGCCGATCGCCCATGTCGTCGATACCACCGGGGCGGGGGACCAGTTCGCCGCCGGTTTCCTCTACGGCCATGTCCGGGGACGCGAACTGGGCGAATGCCTGCATATGGGCGCGATTTGCGCCGCCGAAGTGATCTCCCACTACGGCGCAAGGCCCGAGGCGGATTTGCAAGCGCTGGTCAAAGCCAGGCTTGCATGAATCGGGGTTAGGGTGGACATTGCGCTCTGGAGAGAGTGCATGCCCGGCAGCGATGTGATCGAGCTTAACCAGCTGGGCTACCGCTATGCCGCGGCGGTCGATGCTTGTGACGAGGTGGCGTTCCTCGCGGTGTTCACCCCCGGCGCCCGCCTGCGTTCCTTTCATCCCGATGCCGCCGAGCCTTTCGCCGACCTGGCCGGCCACGCCCAGCTGGCGACGATCCCGAACACCATGCGCGGCATGTACCGGGCGACCACACACATGATGACCAACCATCTGGTCGATGTGGCCGGCGACGCCGCCAGCGGCGAAGTGCTGTGCACCGCAAGGCATCTGGAACTCGACGGTGCATCGACGATCAACGTGATCATCCGCTATATCGACCGCTATGCCCGCCACGAGGGCGCCTGGCGCATCGCCGACCGGCAAATCCGCTTCCTGTGGAGCGAGCGGCACGCGGTTACCGACAGCGGCATGGGCAGACGATAGGAGACAGAGCCATGGCGACAATTGCCCGCGTGTCGTTCGAACAGATCACCCCGCATGTCGGCGCGGTGGTGCAAGGCGCCGATCTGCGCGAGCCGCTCGATCCGGAAACAGCCGCAGCGATCCGCCAGGCGGTGCTCAAGCACGGCGTGCTGTTCTTCCGCGATCAGGACATCACCAAGCAGCAGACCGCCGCTTTTCTCGCCAATTTCGGTCCGCTTGCGACCGATCCGTTCTCGGTCGCGGCGCTTGCCCCGCCTAGCCCGGAGCACACCGTCCACGACATGCCGACTTATGGAAATGCCAAGGCCACCGCGATCTGGCACATGGATTCAACGCTCGCGCCTGCCCCCGCCGCCTTCCTGACCTTGCGCGCACTCGAATTGCCGCCAACGGGCGGCGGCGATACCTGCTGGGGCTCAATGTATGCCGCCTACGAGACACTGTCCGAGCCGGTCAGGGCGATGATCGACACGCTTGAGGCCGAACATTCCGCCTACAAGACCCTGCCGCTGCTCGGGGGCTCGAACACCGGCTATCTGCAGGAAGAGATGCGCAACGTGCATCCGGTGGTCCGGGTCCATCCGGAAACCGGGCGCAAGGCGCTGTTCGTCAACGAGCTGTGGACCGAGGCCATCGCCGGGGTTTCGCGGCACGAGAGCGATTGCTTGCTGGAGATGTTGTGGCAACACTCCCGGCGGGAGGAATTCACCATGCGCTGGAAATGGCGGGCGAACGACCTCGCCTTCTGGGACAACATGGCGTTCCAGCACTACGCGGTGCGCGATTACGAAGGCAACCGGGTGCTGCAGAAGGGCTATATCAAGGGCGAACGGCCGGTGGGTCCGCAATGCGCCCGGGCAGGAAGCGGCCTCTAACAGGGATGAATTTGTCAAGGGGATATAGATTCGATTTCCACATCTTTCTGGCGTATTATACCCATATGGGGTGAGTCGCGCGCGACACTCGTGCGTGCGGCCTGAGACCGGGGGTAGCGGGCATGACTGTGGTGACACCGATCGGCAATTTCGCGCGCCGGCGCGACCTTGCCCTAGATGGAGAACATCCCGGCATTGTCGTCGCCGACATTGCCGCGCGTCCGCGCCCGCAGGCGCGGATCATCACCGTCGCCAACGAGAAAGGCGGCGTCGGCAAGTCGACCGTCGCCTTCCATCTCGCGGTGGCGCTGGCCGATACCGGTCACAAGGTCTTGGCGATCGATCTCGATCGCCGCCAGCAGACGCTGACCCGCACGCTGACCAATCGCGAAGGTACCGCCCGGCGCCTCGGCGTCCGCCTGCCGCAGCCGCGCCATCTGCTGCTCCAGCAGCACAGCGGCGCGCAATTGTGCCAAGAAATCGCCCGGCTCGGCTGGGATTGCGATTACATCGTGGTCGATGCCGCCGGGCACGATTCCGGAATTGCCCGGCGCGCGGTGGCGATCGCCAACCTGCTGGTCTCGCCGGTCAATTCGAGCTTCGTCGATCTCGACCTGCTCGGCCGCTTTCATCCTGTCTCCAACAAGTTGCTCGGCCCCGGTTGCTTCGCCGAAATGGTCGGCGAGCTGCGCGCCTCGCGCCGCGAAGCCGGGCTGGCCGATCTCGACTGGCTGGTGCTGCAAAACCGCAAGCGGCGCGATACCAGCCACAATCAAAGCCGGGTGGAAGCAGCGCTCCGGCGCATGTCGCCCCGGTTCGGTTTCCGGCTGGGCTCGGGGCTGTCCGAACGCGTCGCCTATCGCGAGCTGTTTCCGCTTGGCCTGACCCATCTCGACCTGCATCGCATCCCGCAGCTGGCCCGCAGCAAAGCGGTCGCCGCACGGGAAGTGCGGCTGCTGCTCGACGAGCTCGAACTTGAGGTCTCGCCGCTGGGCGAAACTCTGGGCGAAGTCCTGTCGGTGCTCAATCCGCCTGGCCGCGAACGGCAAAGCGCCTAACCCGCCTGCTCGCGCGCCACCTCTAGGTGGCCGATATCGCGGCGGCAGAACCCCTCGGGGAAGTGGATCGCATCCACCGCCGCATAGGCCCGCGCTTGCGCCTCGCGCACGGAACCGCCGCAAGCCGTGACATTCAGCACCCGCCCGCCATTGGCGATCAGCGCTCCGCCGGGCGCGAGCGCGGTGCCCGCTTGGAAGACTTTCGCGCCGCCCGCCTCGGCTGCCGCGATGCCCTCGATCTGTCCGCCCTGCTTCGGTGTTCCGGGATAGCCGTGCGCCGCCATCACCACGGTCAGCGCCGTTTCGCCGGAAAAGCGCGGCGGCTGGATCGCGGCCAGCCGGTTTTCGGCGCAGGCCAGCAGCAGCTCGGCCAGATCGCTTTCCAGCCGCATCATCAGCACCTGGCACTCGGGATCGCCGAAGCGGCAATTGTATTCGATCAGCTTGGGTCCCTCGCGGGTCAGCATCAGACCGGCGAACAGCACGCCCGAATAGGGCGTTCCCTGCGCCTCAAGATCGCGCACCGTCGGGGCTATGATCCGTTCGATGACTTCGCCTTCGAGCAGCGAGGTCACCACCCGGGCTGGGCTGTAGGCGCCCATGCCGCCGGTGTTGGGGCCGGTATCGCCCTCGCCGACGCGTTTGTGGTCCTGGGCCGTGCCGAACGGAACGATAGTGCTGCCATCGGTGATGGCGAAGAACGAGGCTTCCTCGCCCTCGAGAAATTCCTCGATCACCGCTTCGGCCCCGGCTTCTCCGAAGCGGCCGGAGAAGATTTCGCGAACCGCTTCCTCCGCCTCGGCCAAGCTCATCGCGACGGTAACGCCCTTGCCTGCCGCCAGGCCGTCGGCCTTGACCACAACCGGGGTGCCAAAGCGCGCCAGCGCGGCCATCGCCTCAGCTTCGGATGAAACCCGCTCGTAACCGCCGGTCGGGATATTGGCGCGCGCGCACAGATCCTTGGTGAAGCCCTTGCTGCCTTCGAGCCGGGCGGCGGCGCGGCCCGGGCCGAACACCGCGATCGCTGCGGCGCGCAGCGAATCGGCAATGCCATCGACCAGCGGCGCTTCCGGCCCGACCACAACCAGGCCGATGCGGTGCGCCTCGCAAAAGGCGATGACATGGGCGTGATCGCCGAGGTCCAGCGAAACCAGCTCGGCCGCTTCGGCAATCCCCGGATTTCCGGGCGCGGCGTAAAGCTTGGCACACAGCGAGGATTGCGCGAGTTTCCACGCCAGCGCATGTTCGCGCCCGCCCGAACCCAGGAGCAGGATATTCATGGCCGCTTCGACGCCTTTCGATGAAGATGCCGGTCTGGTAGCGAAGGAGGCGCCTGGCGGCAACGCGGAGCCGCTCTCGGTCAGCGAAATATCCGCGCTGCTCAAGCGCACGGTAGAGGAGCGCTTCGGCTTTGTCCGCATCCGCGGCGAGCTTTCCGGGGTCAAGCGCGCCGCATCGGGGCATCTCTATTGCAGCCTCAAGGACGAGAACGCGCGGATCGACGGGGTGATGTGGCGCGGCCAGGTGCAGCGTCTGCCGTTCGCGCCCGAGGACGGGGTGGAAGTCATCGCCACCGGCAAGCTCACCACCTATCCCGGGCGTTCGAACTACCAGATCGTCATCGAACGAATGGAGATTGCCGGCGAGGGCGCACTGCTGGCGCTGCTGGCCAAGACCAAGGCGCGGCTGGAGGCGGAAGGGCTGTTCGCACCGGAGCGAAAGCGTCCGATCCCGTTCCTGCCGCGCACGATCGGCGTCGTGACGTCACCCACCGGCGCGGTGATTCGCGATATTCTCCACCGTCTCGCCGATCGTTTTCCCAGCCATGTGCTGGTCTGGCCGGTTCTGGTCCAGGGCCAGGGCGCGGCGGAACAGGTCGCGGCGGCCCTGCGCGGGTTTTCGGCGATGGCAGGGGACGACCGGCCCGATCTGGTCATTGTCGCGCGCGGCGGCGGTTCGATCGAGGATCTGTGGGCGTTCAACGAGGAAGTGGTCGTGCGCGCCATCGCCGAATGCACGATCCCGGTGATCTCGGCGGTCGGCCACGAGACCGACACTACGCTGGCCGATTTCGCCGCCGACCTACGCGCGCCGACGCCGAGCGCCGCGGCCGAACTTGCCGTGCCGGTGCGCGAGGAGCTGGCCAACCAGCTTGCCGAGTTGGGTCTGCGCAAGCGCCGCGCGGTGGTCCGGCCGCTCCAGCTGGGGCGCGAGCGGCTGGATGCCCGCGCCCGGCTGCTGCCCAGACCCGAATCTCTGCTCGCCGCGGCGGCGCAGAGCCTCGACGAGCGCAGCGAGAAATTGCGGCGAGGCTTGCATGACCGGGCCGTGGCGGGCCGCCAGGCCTTGCAGACGGCCGCCTCCGGCCTGTCCGCGCCCTTGCTGCTCTCCCGCCTGTCGAGGGCGCGGGAACGGCTCGCCGCCGTGCGATTGAGCCCCGTGCTGGTAGAACAGCGCCTGGCCACGGGACGCGAGCGCACCGCGACGCTGTGGCGCATGGCCGAACAGCTCAGCCCCGCCCGGGTGCTCGAGCGGGGCTATGCCATCGTTCGCGATCAGAACGGAAGTCCGGTGATGACAGCGGCTGCGGCGCGGACGAAAGCTTCGCTCGAACTCGAATTCGCCGATGGCCGGCTGGCGCTCGGGCAGCAGGGCACCGTGGCGCGCTCCGCACCAGCCCGCAAGACGCCGCCTTCCGGATCATCGCCCGTTCAGGGCAAATTGCTTTGAACCGGGCGCTTTGCTAGGGCCGGGTTCATGCTGATGTCATCGAACGAGCGCGCCGCGACGCTGCACTACGGCCCCAACGGCTTTCGCGTGCTGAGCCCCGGCGCTTTCGTGCTCTGCGCGGTTTCGGGCGAGCGCATCATGCTCGAGGCCCTGCGCTACTGGAGTGTCGATCGGCAGGAGGCCTACGCCAGCGCCGAATGGGCCACCCGGCGGCTGACCGGCGCCGATTGAAAGGCGCCGCGTGAAGCGGGTGCTGTTCCTCGGCCTGGCCTCCGCCTCGGCGCTGGCGCTGGCGGTGAGCGGCAGCTCGCAAACCCGAGCGCCGCGCGGTTTGAAAACCCTGCCGTCGCTGCCGCGTCCGGCTCCGTTGCCGCCGCCGCCGCCCGGTCCTGTGGTCCTGCCGCCGCGCGGGGCGGATTTCGCGATTGCCGGCAGGCTGACCCAGGGCGGCTGGGTCCTCGGCGCCGCGCCGCTTGGCGCGCGATCGGTTGCGCTGGACGGACAGGAGCTGCCGCTGGATTCCGGCGGCCAGTTCTTCGCCGCCTTCGACCGCGATTCGGGGCGATCTGCCATGCTCGCGGCAAGGCTGGCGGATGGCCGGCGAGTGACGCTGCCGCTCGCGATCTCGCCCCGCCCCTGGAAAATCGAGCACATCCCGATCGGCCCGCGGCCGGGCACGGCGCCCAGCGAGGTGTTCCTGCGCCGCCGCGCCGGGGAACTCGCCCGGATAAATGCCGCGCGGCGGATCGACAGTGAAAGCGAGGGTTGGCGGCAGAACTTCATCTGGCCTGCGAAAGGCCGCATCTCGGGCCTGTTCGGGTCGCAGCGCATCTATCGCGGCACCCCGGGCAGCTATCATTCGGGCACCGACATCGCCACCGGGGCAAGCGGCACGCCGTTCGCCGCCCCGGCCGACGGGGTGGTCATCCTTGCCGCGACAAGCCCCTTCACGCTTGAGGGCAACCTGTTGATGATCGATCACGGCATGGGGCTGAACAGCGCTTTCCTGCATTGCTCGCAAGTGCTGGTGCGTGAGGGCGAGCGGGTGCGGCAGGGCCAGATCGTCGGGCGAATCGGCGCGACCGGGCGCGCGACCGGCCCGCATCTGCACTGGAGCATCAAGTGGCGCGGCGCGCGGCTCGATCCGATGCTGTTCACCGGGCCGATGCGCTGAGCGATGTGCGCTAAGTCTGAACCAATCGCCGACTTCCCTGAGCTTGTCGAAGGGCTGTCCTTTACTTCGTGCCTCGCGCGCAACCGCCTGAAGAAAAAGGCGATCCTTCGACAAGCTCAGGATGGTCGGGTTTGGGGTTGAGGTGATTCACATTGCGAAGGGTCTGCTCTAACGCTTTCCGGCCATTGCCTATGCCGACCCCGCGCCAGCCCGCACCCTACGGTGTTGCACTACTGACACACTCGTCAACAAATACGCTGACATGAGTGTCAATAGCGCTTGCTTGATCCGGCGGCGCGGCTAAATGCGAATCATCTTACCGTGCGCTGACGGCAGGCGCCGCGAATGGGATCCTCGCGGCGCATTATCCCTCTGTGCGCGCAGATGCCGAAGGGCGTGCGACGGGTCGCCGCCCCAGAAAGGGATTGAACACCGTGAGCAAGAAGACTTTCGCCGCCCTCCGGGCGGGTGCAGCGCCATTGGTGCTTGGTTTGATGCTGGCCGCCGCGCCTGCCTGGGCGCAAGATGCCGCCGTGCAAGGCGCGGAAGAAGAAGCCGAGGAAGCGATTGTCGTTACCGGCTCGCGCATTGCCCGCACCGACCTTGAGGCAGCGAGCCCGGTTTCGGTGATTACTGCCGATCAGTTCGCGCTGAAGAACGCACCGGGCGTCGAGGAATTCCTCCGCGATCTGCCGCAAGCCGTCCCCGGCGTCGGCGCAAACAACAACAACGGTAACGACGGTGTCGCCACGGTCAATCTGCGCAACCTCGGCGAGGAACGCACCTTGGTGCTGGTCGACGGTCGCCGCTTCGTGCCTTACGATTCACAGGGGCTCGTCGATCTCAACATGATCCCGGCCGCGCTGGTGCAGCGCGTCGAGGTTCTGACCGGCGGCGCATCGACGGTCTACGGGTCAGACGCCGTCGCTGGCGTCGTCAACTTCATCCTCAAGAAGAATTTCACCGGGATCGAGGCGGACGCCCAGATCGGCGTCAGCTCGAAGAATGACGGCGAACACCACGATTTCAGCCTGACCGGCGGCATGAACATCGGCGACCGGGGTAACATTGTCGTCAACGGCACCTATTCCAAGCAGGACCTGGTGACGCAAGGTGCGCGCAAGTTCTCCAACGAATCGCTGGCCGCGGCCGATCTTTCGGCGTCGGGCGGCAGCTCGACCAACCTGTTCGGCTCGATCGACACGCCGGGCGGGCGCTACACCTTCACGCCGACTGGCTTCCAGCCCTACAGCGCGGCGCGCGACAGCTTCAACTTCAACCCCTACAACCTGTTGCAGGTTCCTGCACGAAAAGTGGACGGCGACCGCGCTGGCGCATTACGAGTTGACCGACACGTGTCGAATTCTTCGCGCGCGGCTCAATCGGCGATACCAAGGTGCGCACCGAAGTCGCGCCCTCGGGCACCTTCGGCTTCAGCTTCGACATCAACTACCGGACCAACCCGTTCCTCGATCCCGCGAACAATCCTGTCAGCAGCTGGCGCGCGAACGATTCTCGGCGGGCTTCGACACCGACAACGACGGCATCGTCCGCGTCGGCGTGCGTCGCCGCACCGACCGAAGTCGGACCGCGGATATCCTCCTATCACAGCCGCGCATGGCAGGCGATCGGCGGGTTTCCGGGGCGACATCGGCAGCTCGATGAAGTGGGAGGTCTTCGCGCAGTACGGCAAATCGAAACGCGAAATCGCCTATCTCAACGACCTCGATGCCAACAAGGTCCAGCAAGCGCTGCTCGTCACCGGCACGGCGGCGAGTCCGGCCTGTACCGTCACCACGCGGCGGCTGCGCCCCGGCCAACCTGTTCGGCCAGGGCAATCTCAGCGCTGCCGCAGCCAAGTTCATCGCCTTCGGCCTGGCCGAGACCGACGTGAACGACCAGTTCGTGGTGGGTGGACACATTAGCGGCGATCTGCCGCTCGAACTCGTGCCTTCACGTCCGGCGGCCTTCGTGTTCGGCGTCGAATACCGCAAGGAAACCGGCGAATCCGCCGACCCCGAATCAGACCTGCGCACCGGTAACAGCATCGGCTTCGGTTCGGCAACGCCGGTCGATGCGCAGATCAACGTCAAGGAGGTCTATCGGCGAATTGAAAGTGCCGGTCGTCGCCGATGCTTCGTTCGCCAAGTCGCTCAATCTCGAATTCGGTTTCCGCTATTCGGACTATGACAATTCGACGACCATCGATAATACCGGCACCGGAGGCACGGCATCGCCAGATATGCCAAGGGGTTCAACAACTGGACCTTCAAGGCGGGCCTCGATTGGGAGCCGGTCGATTCGCTGCGTTTCCGCGCCATGTTCCAGCGCGCCGTCCGCGCGCCGAACTTGCAGGAAATCGGCCTGCCGGTGACCCAGGCACGGGTGACGCCGCGTTCGATCCCTGCGGCGTCGGGCGTGTTCAATCCGTCCGATACGGCATTGCGCAATCTCTGCATTGACTGTGGGCGGCGGCACGGCGGCCCGAATCGCTGACGACGCAAGTTGGCACCGTTGCCCAGCCGACCGCCGGGCAGGTGAACAACTTCTCGGGCGGCAACCCGAATCTGGTGCCGGAAGTCGCCAACACGCTCACAGATCGGCGCCGTTTTCGTCCCAGCTCGATCCCGGGCCTGACCGCTTCGGTCGACTACTTCGACATCAAGGTGAAGAAGGCGATCCTGGAAACGCCCGAGCAGGCGATCATCGATGCATGCTACTATGCCGAGCGCAGCGCCAGCGGCACCTTCTGCTCGCTGATCAAGCGCAATGTCGGAACGGTCAACGATCGGGCGACGGATCGCTCGAAGGCGACACGATCTACGGTGTCGATGCCACCCGGCGAAATATCGGCAAACTAGCGGCGCGGGGCATCGACTTCGCGGTCAATTACTCGAACGATATCACCGATGCCATCAAGCTCAGCCTCGGCGTCAACGCGACCATGGTGCTCAACTCGCAGCTGCAGTTCGCGGATGTCCTCAAGACCTACGAATGCGCGGGCAAGGTCGGCAAGACCTGCCTCAGCCCGCAGCCCAAGTGGGCCTGGAACCAGACCACTGCGATCGAAACCGGGCCGATGCTGTTCCAGCTTACCTGGCGGCACATCAGCGGCGTCGAGAACGATTCGCTGACCGTCGGCTACAACCTCAACCAGCCGAGCGCGTTCAAGGTGCCGCGGATTGCGCCGCACGACTACTTCGATTTCGCCGCGCGGTTCCAGATCAAGCCGCACTTCACCCTGCGGCTGGGCGTCGATAATGTGTTCGACAAGAAGCCCCCGGTGGTCGGCAACGACTATGGCGGCACCACCGAGAACAGTGGCAACACCTATCCGGCGACTTACGATCCGCTGGGCCGCTACTTCTCGGCGGGCGTGAACTTCAAGTTCTGATCCGGCAATCCGGACCGGAAATACGGGGCGGCGGGGGAAACCTTGCCGCCCTTTTGCTTGAACTCAGAACGCGTGCGTTTCGCTGCCGGCAAGCCCGTAGTGCGCGTCGTAAACCCCCAGCATGGCCGCCAGCCAGGCCCGCTCGTCGGCAAGCAGCATCGGGTTCCAGACGTCGAAGATCAGGATCAGCCGCGGCTCGCCGCTGTCGTTCCACGCTTCGTGCTCGATCGTATCGTCGAAGACCCAGGCCTCTCCTTCGCGCCATGCGCGCGTCTCGCCGCCGACGCGAAAGCCGCAGTCCTGCGGGCACGATCAGCGGCAGATGCACGGTCACCCGCGCATTGGTGACGCCGTTGTGCGCGGGAATGCGGGTCCTGGGGGCGAGGCGGGAGAGGAAAACATTGGGTCCGCGGCGGGGAATTTCGAGCAGCGGCAGCCGATCGAGCAGCGCCGCCGTCCGGGGCAGCCGGGCGCAATTGCCTTGGTCGCGCGCGCCGTGCCGCCACAGGAAGAACGATCCCCAGTCGCGGTTGTGATCCAGTTCGCGCCACTGGTTGAGCGGCGTGCCCGGCGGATTGGCGACATAGGGCGCGAATGCGCCCGCGCCCTCGTCGAACACCGAGCGGGCCTCGTCGCGCACCACTTCCCAGCCCGCTTCAAGATCGCCGATCCAGGGGAACAGGTCGCGGTCCAGGAAGGGCGCCTCGGGGAGATCGGGAATCGCGAGAAAGGTCGGGCCTTGCCGCCGGGGCTTTGCCAGACCGGTCAATGTCGAGACAGCCTCGGTCAATCGCGCAGAGGGTGCGACGCCGAGTACCCCCGCGAATTGCGCACCGTCGGCCTCGATCGCCGCGCGCGCCCGCGTCAGCGGCGCGGCGAAGCGTTCGGAGGCCAGCACTTCGGGTGGCGCGGTGTCGAGGAAATCGCGGTAGATCCGCGCCGCGCCCGGCTCGTCGCCCATGTCCTCCAGCGTCACCGCCTTCTGGAACAGCGCCTGGACGAAATAGGGATCGGCGGCGAGCGCCGCATCGAGCGCGGCGAGCGCGCCCGGATTGTCTCCGCCAGCGCGGCAGGCGGCGGCGAGATTGAACAGCAATGCGGGCTGGCCGGGATCGGCGGCGACGGCTGTCTCGAAATGCGCGCGGGCGGCTTTTGGGTCACCTTGCGCCAGCGCCCGGTTGCCGAGCGCATTGGCTTGCCCGGCCTTGGCTTTGTCCGGGCCTGGCATGGCCGCGGCAGGCGAAAGTTCAGGCGGCCTGCTTCTTCGCCAGCTCGCGCTTCACCTTGAGCGCATTGGCGGAAAGCTTGGCGTCCGAGGTCTTCTTCAGCCAGTTGTCGAGCCCGCCGACGTGCTCCACCGAGCGCAGCCCGTTGGCCGAAACGCGGAACTTGAAGCTGCGATCGAGCGCTTCGGACATCAGCGTGACGTTCTGCAGGTTGGGCAGGAACACGCGCTTGGTCTTGTTGTTGGCGTGGCTGACGTTGTGGCCGGTCTGGCGGCTCTTGCCGGTCAGTTCGCATATGCGGGACATGTTGCTTCTCGCTTTGAAATTCTGTGCCGTTTCCGGGGAAGGCGCGCGCATAGCGATTTACTCTTGCGAGGTCAAGAATAGAAGGCTTAGCGGGCACGATGACGAAATGGCCGCTTCCCGAACCGATGCAGCTTGCGCTCGCCCAGGCCCGCGATGGCGCGGCGGCGGGCGAAGTGCCGGTCGGCGCAGTGGTGGTCAAGGACGGCGCGGTGATCGCCGCCGCGCACAACGCCCCGCGCGCGCTCGCCGATCCCACCGCCCATGCCGAAATGCTGGCGATTCGCGCGGCGGCCCGGGCCTTGGGCAGCGAACGGCTGGAGCACTGCGAATTGTGGGTGACGCTTGAGCCTTGCGCCATGTGCGCCGGGGCCATCGCGCACGCCCGGATTGGCAAGCTCTATTATGCCGCAAGCGATCCCAAAGGCGGCGCGGTGGAGCACGGGAGCCGGGTGTTCGAGCAGGCGCAGTGTTTGCACCGGCCCGAGGTCTATTCCGGCATCGGCGAGGCAGAAGCAGGGGAAGTGCTGCGGGGATTTTTCCGGGAGCGGCGGTAAGGAACAAGGGGGTCTCGCACGAAACCGCGAAGGGTTTACACTGCGACGCTCATTCGGCCTCTTTGTGTTTTCGTGGCTTCGTGCGAGACAAATCTACAATCCCCGCCAGATCTTCAGCGCCGCCCCATCGCGCGGGCCTAAGCTGCGCTGGTCGCAGTCCGCCGGCATGAAATTTCGCCCGTAGCAAAGCCGCAATTCCTTCAGCCAGCCACGGCGGTTGAGCACGATGCCGACTTGCCTCGCCCGCCAGTCCGGATTCGCCGCGACGAAGGCCCGCCGGAAATCGCCAGCGGTTAGCCCTTCCCGCCGCGAGAGCCGGTCGGCGTCGGGCCAGCGCAGCGAGCGCCACAGGATCGCGGCGGTGCGGAAATAGACCTCGGGCGTCTTGCTCATGCAGCTGCCGTGTTTGGCCCACTCGTGTTCGAGCAGGCGGGGCACCGGCGTCATGCACAAGTGCTGGCGGATCAGCTGCGCAGAAGGTCGCGGCGTGACACTGCACCATTGCGGCGGCGGCCCGCTGCGCGCTTCGGGCCACAGCCCATGCAGCACGAAGCCGAACCGCCCGTTGCGGCCCGAACACTGCATCGATGCCGTGTCGTTATGGCAGTACTCGGGCGACCAGCTGACCGCGAGGATATAGCCGGCAATCGTCGTGCGGCGCGGCGGGCCGTCGGGCCGGGGTTCGGGGATGGGCTCGATCCGCTGCGGCAGGGTGCATTGGTAGGCTTGGGCGAGGGCCCCGCTTGTGATGGCGAGCGAGGCCATCGCTGCCGCGATCGGGCCAAGCCGGCGACTAGTCGAAAACATTCGGATCGACCGGGCCCAGCTTGCCGCCACTGGCGAACCACCTCCGCGATTCGGCGGTAAACAGCAACACGGCACTGACGATGTCGAGCAACTGAACGACCAATTCCAGCGCAACCGCCCACCAGCCCTGCGCAAAGGTTGTCCCTGCATCGCTCGCGCTCAACACTACGCCGAGAACCACGATAATAACGTAAACCCAGCGCAAAAAATTGCTGGCGCGCCGCACTATGAAGAACCAAAGCGCCAACGCTATCAGCGTGACAAGGACTAGCGCGCCAAAGATCGACCAATTACCAGAATCGGCTAGTTCGGGATCGAAGTGGTCGAACAGGACAAATTGAAGGATGCTCAGCATGAGCGAGACGAAGTAGATTAGCTCAAACAGTTTGATGGAGCGAGGTTGCATTAGGCCCAATACTGACCGCCAAAAATCGAGATGTCTACAGCGGGGTGAAATCCAGCCCGATGTCCGCCGCCGGGGCGCTCTGGGTCAGGCGGCCGACCGACACGTAATCGACCCCCGTCGCCGCGATTGCGCCGATGGTGTCGAGCCGCACTCCGCCCGAAGCCTCACACGGCACGCGGCCCGCGACCAGCGCCACGGCCTCACGCAACTCATCTACGCTCATGTTGTCGAGCAGCAAGTGGTGCGCCCCCGCCACCAGCGCAGGCTCGATCTGGGGGAGGCTGTCTACCTCGCAGATGATCCGCGCGACTCCAGCCTCCCTGGCCCGCCGCACCGCCTCGCCGACGCCGCCGGCCACCGCGACGTGGTTATCCTTGATCATCGCCGCGTCCCACAGCCCCAAGCGGTGGTTCTGCGCGCCGCCCTGCCGCGTCGCGTATTTCTCCAGGTGGCGCAGGCCGGGAATGGTCTTGCGGGTATCGAGCAGCACCGCCTTGGCCTGGCCCATGGCTTCGACATAGCCGCGCGTCATCGTCGCGATGCCCGACAGGTGCTGGACGGTGTTGAGCGCGCTGCGTTCCGCTGTCAGCATGGCGCGAGCATTGCCGGTGAGGCGCATTAGGTCGGACCCGGCGGCCACCTCTGCGCCTTCGGCGGCGAGGATGTCGATTTCCATCTCCGAATCGAGCTTGCGAAAGAAAGCGGCGGCGATCGGCAGGCCGGCGACGACGATGGCGTCGCGGCTGTCCATCGTGCCGGAAAAGCGCGCATCGGCGGGGATCACGCTTTCCGAAGTGACGTCATGACCGCCGCCGGGCAGGCCCATGCCGAGGTCTTCCGCGAGCGTAGCGGCCACGAACATGTCGAGGTCGAAGCCGGGCAGGGTGAAGGTGGGCATCGCTGGCGTTTTGCCGGGGTTCACCGGTTGCGCAATTGTTTTTTCACGCGAAGGCGCGAAGGCGCAAAGATGTCGCGCTTGCGGCGAAGCCGCCCAAATGCACGAATATTGCTTTTTGGAGATGCATTTTGAATGGAGGGCGGCTTCGCAGCTTGCTCCAGTCTCTTTGCGCCTTCGCGCCTTTGCGTGAGAAGATTCAATGCACGAAGCGCGCGACCACATCCCGGTACGAGCGCGAAACCTTCACTTGCGCGCCGCTTTCCAGCACCAGGAAGCATTCGCCGTTGGTGTGCGGCTTGACCTGGCGGACCTGGTTGAGATTGACGATGGTCGAACGGTGGACGCGCTGGAATACGCGCGGGTCGAGCCGGCGTTCAAGATCCTTCATCGTCTCGCGCAGGATCAGCGAATTGTCGGCGGTGCGGATGCACATATAGTCGCCCGCCGCCTCGATGTGTTCGATGCTGTCGACATCGATGCGGAAGATCTGGCCGCGATCCTTGATGTTGATCAGCTTCTCGTAGCGCCCGGCGTTGGGATCGGTCTCGTCGGGGATTGCGTCCATCGCATCGGGGGCGACTTCGGCGAGCACGATCTTGAGCATTTCCGCTTCTTCGGCCGAGCGCTTTTCCGACATCCGCGTCTTCACCCGTTCGAGTGTGTCTGCGAGCCGGTCCTCGTCGACCGGTTTCATCAGGTAATTGACCGCATTCGCCTCGAAAGCGCGGACCGCGTGTTCGTTGTGGGCGGTGACGAAGACGAACAGCGGTGGTTCGATCTCCATCACCCCCTTGACCACCGAGAAGCCGTCGAAGCCGGGCATCTGGATATCGAGGAAGACCAGATCGGGTTTTTCGGTCTTGATCTTGCGGATCGCCTCGCGCCCGTTCGAGCAGGTGTCGATCACTTCGACCTCGGGGTACTTGTCGAGGCGCAGCTGCAGGCCCTGAATGGCGAGTTTCTCGTCATCGACGAGGATGGTGCGAATGCTCATGCAATTGCCTCTGTGTGTTGCGCCATGTGGGAATGCATGGCGGAGAATCAACCCGCCGCCGATGCGGCAAGCCTGGGTTGGTCGGAAGTTGGCTCTTCGGCCTCGCGGCGTTCGGCCGGAATTTCGATCATGACGCCGAAGCCGCCTTCGGGCGGGTCGAAAATCTCGAATCGGTGATTTTCGCCATAGGCCTGCGCCAGCCGGTCGCGCGTATTGGCGAGGCCGACGCCGGTCGATACTTGTTCGCCGCCATCGAATGTCACGCCGGACAACCTGTTGTCGGTCGTCGCGCTTTGCAATCCCGGACCGGTGTCGGACACGGCGATCCGAAGGTTTGGCCCGACGAGTTGCGCCGAAATGGTGATTTCGGCGCCCGATTCTTGCGGGCTGACGGCATATTTGATCGCGTTTTCGACCAAGGGTTGCAGTAGCAGTGAGGGCAGCAGCGCATTGCTGGTCGCCGGATCGATGGCGAAAGTGGTGCGCAGCCGCTCCTCGAAACGCATGCGCTCGATGTCCAGATAGAGCTTCAGCGTCTCCACCTCTTGCGCCACCGTCACCCGCCCGCCCGGCTCGTTGATCAGTGTATAGCGCAGGAACGAGGACAGCCGGCTGAGCATCGCGTTGGCCGGTTCGGTCTGCTTCAGCAGCACCAGCGTCGAGATCGAATTGAGCGTGTTGAACAGGAAGTGCGGGTTGAGCTGATAGCGCAGCATGGCGAGCTGCGCGCTGGTCGCCTGATTTTCGAGCCGGATCAGCTGGTCGTTCTGTTCCTCGACCTGGATGAAGAAGTTGATCGCATAGTAGAGCGCCGACCAGGAGACCAGCAGGGTCGCGTCGAGGTAGAACACGCCGATGAACAGCTGGGCGAAGCTGGCGTCGGTTTCCGGCCGGTAGAGCCCGATCACCCAGGCGTCGAGGAATGCATGGAGGCCGATGGCGAACGGCAGGACGAGCGCCGTCGCGCCCCAGGTGACGATCGGGCGCTGGCCGATCAGCCAGCGGAATATCACCGCGAGGATCAGCGAGATCGAAAAGCCGGTGATCGTGGCGATGAACACCAGGACGAGGAACGAAACCGGCTGCGCGTTGGCCAGCGCCGACATTGCCCGCAGCAACATGGCGCCGCCCCAGCCGACCACCTGCAGCCGCCAGAACGCCTGGTTCTTGTTGGCGAAAAAGGGTGTCGGGCGGAAGGGCAGGACGGCCATGGCGGCATGTTAGCCGAAAATGCGGCGCTTGCGAAATTTCAGCGCGCCGCGCGCCCGTCCTGGCCGGGGAAAGCGGTTCGCCAGTCGAGCGGACCTTGTGGATTGGCGGCCCGGGATGCGGCGATTTTCGCCACTTCGGCCTGCATCAGCGCTGCCCGGTCCTGCCACGAATCGTGGTTCGGCCGGCGTGCCGCCCCGCCACTGTGGCGGGGACCCCAGGCTGCCATGAAACGCGGCGCCGCGCCCGGATCGTAGCCAGCGTTGGCCATCAGCCAGGGCGCCAGCCCGTCGGCCTCGCGTTCGGTCCGGCGGATGGTGACATAGTTTCGCGTACCGGCATCGAGCCGGTCGAGATGCACGAGTATGTTGTGCGCCATTTCGTGCGCGATCATGGTCGCGGCGACATCGTCGCGCCGATGCTCGGCGAGGAGATCGACACCAACCAGCACGCTGACACCGTCGGCCCTGGCGATCTTGCTGCCTGGCAGCAGTTCGAAACGGCCGGCGCAGGCGGGCTCGCCCCGGATTGTGACCTGCCGTGCCACCGCACCCGGCGAAGCAAGGGTTAGCGTGACGGCGCCACGGCTGGCCAGCGCCGCTTCGATTCGCTCATAAGCGCGCGCCTTTGCCGCCACCGGCGCGCCCTCTACCGTGAGCAGTTCCTCGCCCGCGCGCAGGCCCGATGCCTCGGCCGGCGATCCGGAGGCGACCGCGGCCACTGCCAGATTGCCCTTGATGCGCATCGCGGCGCGCGCCTCGGCCGGGCGGTTGAAGTCCTCGGCCGCCGTCAGCATCGCGCCGATCGCGGGCGCGCGGGACCGGCAAAAGCCGGCATTGCCCCGCGCGAGCCGCCAGCCGATCGTCAGCAGTCTCGCCTCGTGCGCTTGCAGCACGGGGATCAGCGATGCATAGTCGGTCCGTGCCGGGATCGCCCTTGCGGGGATCAGCAGCAACAGGGCGGCCAGCAAGTACCTTTGCATTGCCAGGATCAGCCGCGTGCCCTGGCGATGGCCTGGGCCAGCCGGTCCTGCCCGACGGCGCCCGAATAGACTTCGTCGCCGATCACCCAGCTTGGCGTGCCTTCGAAGCCAAGTTGGCGCGACATGTCCATGTTACGGTCGATTTCGGCGGCGACCCGCGGTTCGGCCATGACCCGGCTGGCGCGCGCCATATCGAGCCCGGCGACCCGCGCGGCGGCTTCGATGGTCCGCGCATCGGGCCTGCCGGCGGCGAACATGGCGCGGTGGAAGGCATCGTATTTGCCCTGTTCGGCCGCGGCCAGGCTCATCTTCGCGGCGTCGTGGCTGGCGGGCGAAAGGATCGGCAGCTGGCGGATCACCACCTTGAGATCGGCATTGGCCTTGATCAGGCTCTGGACTTCGGCCTCGCTGGCGCGGCAGTAGCCGCATGCAAAATCGACGAATTCGACCAGCACCACCCTGCCCCCGGGATTGCCAAGCACGGCGCCCGGAAACGGCGCTTCGACCTGGTCGCCGACGCTCGCCAGTTGCTTGGCGTTTTCCTTCGAGCGCAGGTTCTCCATCGCCTCGGGCAAGACTTCAGGGTTGTTGAGGATATATTCGCGCACGACCTGCTCGAGCGCCGCCCGGTCGCCCGCGGCGAGACCCGCCGCCGTTCCCTGCTTCATGCGGTAGGACTGCCAGGCCGAGCCGGCCGCCGCGCCGCCCAGCGCCAGCACCACGGCGGCAACGGGCAGCAGCCAGCGCCGGTTCTTGTTTGCTGTTTCGTTCATCGGCGGCAGGCCTACTTGCGTTTGCGCGCGCGTTCAATCGCCGCGCGCGCCTGCATGGCGATATCCTGCGCCCGCAGCCAGTCGGGCGTGCCCTTGGGCAGCGCCGCTTCGGCCGCTTCGGCGCTGGAAAGCGCCTGCGGCAAGCGCATCTGCATGATCTGCTGCTCGGCGCTGGCGAGGCGGGCGCGGGGCATGTCGCCATTGGCGGCATAGACCACGCCGAGCTGATACCAGGCGAAGGGATTTTCGCGGTCGCGCTGCACTGCCGCCTTGAGCACGCGCTCGGCTTCGACGAAGTTCCTGGGGTCTTCTGTCGCGATCAGGGCGTGGCCGAAAGTGGTGGCGATCAACGGCTGGTTCTGGGTGAGGTCGGTCGCGCGGCGCAGATAGGGGAGCGCGTCGGCGGGCTTGCCGGCTTCGAGCAGGATCTGGCCCTTGAGTTCGAGGAAATAGGGATCGGCAGGCGCCGCCCTGAGCAGCGCGTCGGCTTCGGCCATCGCCTTGTCGTGCTGCGCGTCCTTGTGGAAGGCATAAGCACGGGCATAGCGCGCGGGCACGGTATTCATGGTTTCGGGGAAGGCGACCAGCGCCTCGCTCGGCTTGGCGAGATAGCCATAGAGCTTTGCCCGCGCGCGCAGAAAGCGGGCTTCCAACGCGGTGTCGTCGGGCCGTTTCCAGGCTGGGTCGCGCTCGTAGGTGTCCTGCAAAGAGGCGATACGGTCGCCGGTCATCGGGTGGGTGCTGTAATAGACGTCGTCGTCCTTGGGGCTGTAGCCGGCCCGGTAGGCCATGTTTTCGAGCTTCTTGAAGAATGCGATAGATCCGCGCCCGGACAGGCCCGCTTTCGAAAGGTATTGCGCTCCCGCCGCGTCGGCGGAGCTTTCCTGGCCGCGGCTGAAGGCGAGGTATTTGCCCATCGCCGCCTGCTGGCCAGCCATCAGCACACCCATCGCCGCATCGCCGGCGCCCGCCGCCGCCGCCGCCGCGCCGAGCAGCAGCGAGAGCAGGCTGATACCGGTCGCCGCCTTGCCGCCGGCGTCGCTGATCGCATGGCCGCCGGTGATGTGGCCCAATTCGTGGGCGATCACGCCCTGCACTTCATTGGCCGAACTCGCGGCATTGATCAGGCCCGAATTGATATAGACCGCCTGCCCGCCGGCGACGAAGGCGTTGACGCTTGAATCGTTGATCAGCACGACATCGACGTTCCGGGGATCGAGCCCGGCGGCGGCGATCAGCGGGGCGGACATTTCGCGAAGCAGCGCCTCGGTTTCCGCGTCGCGCAGGATCGATTGCGCCGCGGCGGGCTGGCTGGCGAAAGCGGCCAGGGCAAATGGGGCCAAAAGGCGCGCCAGTGTTCGGAACATGCGTGCGTGGTAGCGCAATCCGGCCTGAACGGGAACTGAAGCCTGCTTGCCGGTTTTGCGCGATTCAGCCCAACAGTTTCTTCGCGGCCTTTTCGAACAGCGGCGCGTCGCCGATCACTTCGCCCAGCAGCACCACTTCGCCGGTCGGCAGGCGGCGGGCGATCAGCAAGGCGAATTCTTCACCCTCGGCCGGAACATCGGCGATCGGGCTGTGTTCGAGCGCGCGCAATTTGCGCAGAATACCGGGGCGCGGCGTCTGGCGCGCTTGCGCGACCTTGCCGTCTTCTCCCCGCCGCAGGCGCCGCTCTTCGGCAACCAGGCCCTTGAGGCCGCCCGGGGCCTTGGCAAGATAATCCGCCAATGCGCCCTGGGCGATTTGGTTGCGTTCGGCATGGCCGAGCACGGCGGCATATTCGGCGATGCGGGTCTTGTCGTAGTCCGCGCCGAAAATCAGCTTGACCACCGGCGTCAGCGGCGCCCGGTCCTGGGCGGTAAGCCCGGCGTCGGCGATGAGTTCGGCCAGCTCTTCGGGCGCATCGGCGGCCGCGACGCGGAAGTCGTGGGCCCGGCCGATCGCCGCATAGAGCGCCTGGTGCGAACGGTCTTCGGAACTCCTGGCCACTTGCGCCAGCTCGCGCGCCGAAGCGAGCCAGTCGGCGAGTTCCATTTCATCCGGAAGCAAGGGCGTCACCGGCCAATCGGTATCGTCTTCGGCGGCAAATTGGTCAGGAGCCGGCAGCGCTTCGTCCAGAGCCATGTCCGGCATGAGTTCGAGCGCTGGTTCGGTTTCGTCTTCCCAATCGGTGTTCGCATCCATGGCGGTCTCGTCCGAGCCGGCAAGCTCCATTTCGCCGGTCAGTTCCAGGTCTTCGGCGCCATCGGCCAGCGTGAAACCGGGCACGGGTGCCTCAAGCTCGGCGAATGCGCCGAGCTCAAGCGGTTCGTCTTCAGCGAATGAGGGTTCCGGCCAATCGTCTTCGTCCGCTGGCAATGCCGGTTCGGCCGACGCGGCGAGATCGACCACCGCGGGGTCGTCCATCGGTCCGTCGGCCCATTCGGGGAGCGCCGCTTCTTCGCGGGGCGTCCCGGGCGTTTCGAGCGCCTGATCGATTTCGAGCAGCAGTTCGTCGGTGGTCTGCTGATCGGCGAGTTCCTTCCAGTTGATCACACCGTAAATGAAGTCGATGGTATCGTCGTCGCTGGAGAAGGGCAGCAGGATGCCGCGATAGAGGATGGTCGCGCCGCGCTGATTGACGAATTCGGCCTCGAAACCGATCGGCGCCTGGTTGGCGATGATCTGGAGGTAGTGATCGGTAATGCGCGAGAGGAGTGAGCGGCTGGGAACGTCGTTGAGGTGCTTGATCGGTCCTTCGGCGCCGCACTCGCCGGCCAGCTCGTTGCCGAGAAACTGGATCGCCGGATTATCGATCCCGGCGCTGAAATCGAGCAGCACGCTGTAAGGGCCGAAATCCGGCAAACTTTCGGGCTCGAGATCCTCGACCGACGGAAAATTGCGGTCTTCGAGCAGGCCTGCCCAGAAGTTATAGGCGCGCACCTGCATGCGCCTTTCATCCTGACCGATGGCGGCAGGCGGAAGTTCGCGCACTGGTTCGTCCTCGCTATGGTCGAAGTCCAGCGGTTCGCCATACGGCGAATCCTGGCCCGAAAATGCACCCCGCATCGTATCCATGTGGTTCCCCACTCAAACATGTGAGGTCTGTTCTGGAGCAATGTGGTAAATTTGCCGTTAAGCGCGGTTAGCCGTGCGGCGTTTGCTTTTCCGGTTTGCGCCGGTTCGGGCTTGCGCCGTCTCAACCGGACAGACGTTATTCGATCCGCCCTTCGTCGCGCCCGGGCATCGGCGCGAACAGCCGCAACAGCACGAGCGTCGCCAGCATGAAGGCCGAGGCCGAGTGGAGCGCGAAGGGGAGGCCTCGCCAGTCCGCCAGTACGCCCCAGAGCCACGACCCAATGGCCATCCCGCCAAACGTGATCGCCTGGTAGATTGACAGGCAACGGCCGAGAATATGGTCTGGCGATCGCATCTGCATCGCGACATTCACTGTCGTCAGACCCGCGACCCAGCCGGCTCCGGCCAGCAAGGTAGCCGGTAGCGCGGTCGCCAGCGAGTGCGCCGCTGCGAGTTCGGTTTGCGCCGCGACATAGGCCAGCGTCGCCGCCGCGAGCACTGCCTCGGTCCCCCAGCGCCGTCGCGCCTGGCCGATGAACAGGGCGGCGAGGATCGATCCGATACCGAACATTCCGAGCATCAGGCCGAAGGCGATCTCGTCGCCGTGCAGCTGGTCGTGAACGATCGCGGGTATCAGCGCCTGGTATCCGGCGACACCGAAACCGAAGACCATGCCCCGAAGCAGCACCCGGCGAATTGGCGAACTCGTCGCGCAGAAACGCAGCCCCTCGCCGATCGCCGGCAACATCGGCCGCCGGTCGAAGGACGAGGCTTCCGGCTTCCAGCGCCACACCGCGGCGATCAGGAACGGGCGGCAAACCGTGTTTACCGCAAAAGCCAGCGCGACATTCCAGATCGAAATCAACAGACCGCCAAGTGCCGGGCCGACGGTACGCGCCAGATTGAACGAAATGGTGTTGAGCGCGATCGCTTGCGGCAAGTCGCGCATGCCAACCTGCTGGCGCACCGAGGCCTGCCAGGCGGGAGAATTGAGTGCGGTTCCGATCCCAAGCGCCAGGGTAAGCGCAAGCAGTGACAAGGGCGTTATCGAGCCCATCCAGGCGAGCAGGGTGAGCACGGCCGAGACGACAAGCATTCCCGCCTGGGACCAAAGCATTACGCGCCGCCGGTCGAAATTGTCGGCGATGGCGCCGGCGAATACGCCGAACAGCATGATCGGGATCGTCGCCGATGCCTGGACCAGCGCGATCAGGAGGTGCGATTGCGTCAGACTGGTCATCAGCCAGGCGGCGCCGACCGATTGCATGGTCGAACCCAGATTGGAGGCGAGATTGGCGATCCAGATCGCCCGGAACGCCGGATAGCGAAACGGCGCCAAAGTACCGCCCGGCTGCATCGCCGGGGACAGCTGTTGTTCGTTCGGTGAATCCGGGTCCGCCACGCAGCCGCGGTTAGGAGGCGCCCACGGCCGCCGCAAGTCCCGCACGCCGCGTTTGCCTTGCAGTAACCCCAATGCGCTATAGCAGCGCCATGCTCCGCCCGCTTTCACCATGCATCAGCGTATGCCGCGTCGACCAGGCCACCGGCTGGTGCCTCGGCTGCAAACGCACTTACGATGAGATCTGGCAATGGCCGATCCTGCCGCCCAGCCGGCAACGCGATATCCTGCAGAGCCTGCACTGCCGCGAGTGGCCGCAGCTCAATAATAGCCCGAGACTTGGAGTGATCCCAGCTGATCGTGCGGAAGGGCGTCAGCCTCAGCACCACGCGCTTGGCCATCGATGCCCTGACCTGATCGCTCATCGCCGTCGTCATGCTGCCGGTCATCGCCGAATCGGCCCGGATCAGCGCCATGTTCGCGGCGACCGCATCGGCATCGCCGAGCACTTCGGCATCGGCATAGAGCACCACCGATTTGAGATCGGCGTAGCTGTCGCCGCTTTCGATCAGCAGCGTGGCGCGCGGGTCGCGTTCAAGATTCCTGACCTTCTGGCTCTTGCGGAACGTCGAGATCAGGATGCGGCCCTCGCTGTCCACGCCGTAGTTCATCGGCATGGGATGCGGCATCCCGTCCGGGCCGTTGGTGACGATGATGATCCTGCGCTGTTCCGCCAGATAGGCGGCGACTTCCTCAGGCTTCATCCGAATCAGTTCGCGGCGCGTCGGCATGGCCATATCCTCCCAGAGGTTCGCCCTAGCCGCCCCATTGCATGGTGTGCGGATCGCCGCCAGTCACCAGTCGCCGCAAGCACGCGCGCGCCAGCCGCTCGATCTCGACCTTGCGGCGTGCCGCGGCGAGCGGCAGCGATGCGGCCGGACGGACGATCTCGCCATCGTAGCCGTCGGCGACGATGACGCCGCAGCGCTGGGGGAGAAAGGCTCGGCCTCAAGCGGCGCGCGATCGAGACCGGGCGGCAGCCCCCAGTAGAACCGGTCGCAATAGTCGAGATAGTCGGTCCACTTGCCGTCGCCGAGCAGGTCGGCGCGGCTGACCTTGATCTCGACGATGATGACCTGGCCCTTGGCGTCGATCCCCATCAGGTCCGCGCGCCGCCCGAGCGCAGCGGCATTTCCGCGAGGCACCAGACATCGTTGCGCGCGAACAAGCGCCCGATGCCGCGCGCCACGGCCAGCGCCGCGCGCTCGTCGGATTGCGGTAGCGAAAGGGAATCGGATCGGGACATGCGCCCGTTTTAAGAACATAGCATGAACTTGCAAGCAAATTCAGGCGCTGCGCAGCGGCCCCATGGCGCCCGGAGGCGGCGCCAGCGCGAGCAAGGCGTCGCGCGCGCCGTCACGAATTCGCGCCAGAGCGCAGTCGCCGCCGCCGCAGGATCGACACCGCGTGCATGTACCGCGAGCAAGGCGGCGAGATCCCGGCTCCATCACCGCGCTGAGATCCTCGACCCCTTGTTCGGCCAGGTCGCGCCGCCAGCCGCCCGGCATCGCGCATCACCGCGGGAAAATTTCGCTGTTCGGGATGTCATCGGCCCGGCAGGAGACGCCCGCCAGCGTGGCCGACGACCCGAGCGGCATCGTGCAGAGCCGACCATTTCATGCTCATGGCGCTGGCCGAAGCCTTGCCGAAATGCGCGCGCCCGGCGCCCGGCAGCGGGCCGGCGGGCATATCCATTCCAGAGCGTGGCATTTCCATGCCCGCGGCCATACACCCGCACGCCTTGCCATTTTGCTAACCAATCGGATTCGCCGCCTGGCGAGGACTAGGCAGCGGCGGGGAAAACCCGCATTACGGCGCAAACAGGGCCGAGAGCCGGACTGGGAGGTATCGCGTGGCGCAAGGGAAGGAGTTTCTCGCCTGGGACGAATGGCGGGGCAGCGGCATGGTCGCGTTCACCTCCATGGCGGGTATCATGCTGTGTTCGAGCCATGGCTACACGATCGGCGTGATGATCGCTCCGCTCGAGGAGGAATTCGGCTGGTCGCGATCCGGCATCACCGGCGGCCTGCTGATCATCGCGACGCTGGCGGTGGTGCTCGCGCCGCTGACCGGCAGGCTCGCCGATCGCATCGGTCCGCGCAAGGTCGCCTTGGCCGGCGTGCCGTTGTTCAGCCTCGGTTTCGGCATGCTGGCGCTGGCGACAGCCGACATCCGGACCTGGTGGGCGCTGTGGCTGTTCCTGGCTCTGGGCAACATGGCCTGCCTGCCAACTATCTGGGCGGCGGCGATCAACACCCATTTCGACCGCAACCGCGGCAAGGCCCTGGCGATAGCGATGTGCGGCACGGGCCTCGCTTCGTTCATCCTGCCACGGATCACGCCGCGCCTGATCGAGGCCTATGGCTGGCGCTGGTCCTACGTCATGATCGCGGCGGCCGGGTTCCTGATCGTCTACCCGCTCACTCTCGCCTATTTCCGCAGTGCGCACGAAAAGCCCGGAAAAAAGCATGCGCCGCCGCCAAGCCCCGCGCTCAAGCGAGAAATGCTTTCCGCACGCTATTTCAAGCTGCTGGCGGCCTCGACGTTTTTCTCGGTGACTATCTGCGCGCTCACCACCAATGCCGCGCCGCTGATGCGCTCCTTCGGCTACAGCAATATCGACGCGGGCGACATCGCCTCGTGGATGGGCCTGGGATCTGTCATCGGCCGGTTGCTCGGCGGGGTTCTGCTTGACCGGTTCGACGCCAAGAAAGTCGCGGCGATCAGCGTCATGGCGCCGGTGCTGACGGCGGTTCTGCTGCTGGCCGCTGGCGACGACCGCATGGTCGCGGTGCTCGCCATGCTGATTCTCGGCCTCGCGATCGGCACCGAAGTCGATGCCTGCTCCTATCTCGCCGCGCGCCATTTCGGCATGGGCAATTTCGGCGCGCTGTTCGGCTTCATCAACGGGCTGATGCTGTTTGGCAACGGCGTGGCCCCGTTCGCCGCAAACTATGTCTACGATCTGACGCAGAGCTACGATGCGGCGATGTGGGTGCAGATACCCGCCTGCACCGCGGCGGCCATACTGTTCCTGACGCTGGGCAAATATCCCGATCAAGCGGCAAACCCGCCACCGCGCGAGCGAACCGTCACGGCCTGAAAAATCGGCGCTGGCCTCACCACGCGCGCTCTGCTAACCGCCCGGGCCATACCGGCACCCGTAGCTCAGCTGGATAGAGCGCTGCCCTCCGAAGGCAGAGGTCACAGGTTCGAATCCTGTCGGGTGCGCCAGCTGTTTCGATGGTCCAAGCGGCCCCAGAACAGCAATCCGCCGCCTCGCATGCCCACTGTGCGCGGCTACAGCCGTTCTCCCGTGCTTAGCGCATAGCCCGCGCCGCGCACCGTGCGGATCATGTCGGGCAGTCCGGGCGGATTGATCGCCCCCCGCAGTCGCCGGATGTGCACATCGACCGTGCGCAATTCAATTTCGGTGTCCATGCCCCACACCGCATCCTGCAATTGCGTGCGGGAGAAAACCCTGCCGGGATTTTCCATGAAGTGCCGGAGCAGGCGAAATTCGGTTGGCCCCATTTCGACCGGCTTTCCCGCGCGCGAAACCTGGTGCGCGGCGGAATCGAGTTCGAGATCGCCGACCGTCAGCACCGCCCCCGCCAGTGAAGGCCGCAACCTGCGCAATACCGCACCGACCCGCGCCACGAGTTCGCGCGGCGAGAATGGCTTGGTCAGGTAGTCATCGGCGCCGGTATCGAGACCGCGAATGCGATCGTCTTCGGTATCGCGCGCGGTGAGCATGACGATCGGCACGCCCGCCGTTGCCTTGTTGCGGCGCAAGCGGCGGCAGACTTCGATGCCGCTGGTGCCTTCGATCATCCAGTCGAGGATCACCAGATCGGGGAGCTGTTCCGACGCGAGCAGCAGCGCTTCGTCGCCATCGCCGGTGACGGTCACCGCATAGCCTTCCCCGGTAAAGCGAAATTCGAGCAGTTCCGCCAGCGAAGGGTCGTCTTCGACCAGCAGCAGGCGCGGCGGCGGCATCTCTTCAGCTCCGGCCTGCTTCGCCGGGTTCGTCGCGCTCGGGCAGATAACGCCCGGTCGCGGCATAGTGGACCAGTTCGGCGACATTGGTGGCGTGATCGCCAATCCGCTCAAGATTGCGGGCGACGAACAGCAATTGCGTCGCGCTGGTGATCGAGGCGGGGTTCTCCATCATGTGGCTGAGGAGATTGCGAAAGATGCAATCATAGAAGGCATCGACTTTGTCGTCGCGGTCCATGATCTCGCTGGCAAGCAAGGGGTCGCGCGCGGCATAGGCGGTCAGCACATCGTGGACCATCGACGCCGCGATCTCGGACATGGCCGGCAGCAGGGTCAGCGGCTCGAACTTCTTGCGTCCCTCGATCCGCCCGCGCGCTTGGCGACATTTTTCGAGTAGTCGCCGATCCGCTCGAGTTCGCCCGCGATCTTGAGCGTTGCAACCACCTCGCGCAGATCGTCGGCCATCGGCGCGCGTAGCGCGAGCACGCGGATCGACAATTTGTCGATCGCGGAATTGAGCTCGTTGATCTTCATGTCGCGCGCGATGACTTCGCTCGGCGAGCGCCTCGTCTCCGCGCACCAGCGCGTCCATCGACTGGGTGATGGCGACTTCGGCGAGACCCGCCCATTTCGGCGATCAGCCCGCGCAGCCGGGTGATGTCCTCGTCGAAGGCCTTGACTGTGTGTTCCTGCATTTTGGGTTGGTGTCCCTTTGGCCTATCCGTAGCGTCCGGTGATGTAATCCTTGGTCCGCACTTCCCTCGGATTGGTGAAGATGTCCGAGGTCTTGCCGTATTCGACCATCTTGCCGAGGTGGAAGAATGCGGTGCGCTGCGAGACGCGCGCGGCCTGCTGCATCGAATGGGTGACGATGACGATGGCGTAGCGCCCGCGCAACTCGTGGATCAACTCCTCGATCCGCGCGGTGGCGATCGGATCGAGCGCCGAGCATGGCTCGTCCATCAGGATCACTTCGGGATCGACCGCGATGGCGCGGGCGATGCACAGCCGCTGTTGCTGGCCGCCGGATAGCGCGGTGCCGCTGTCGGTCAGGCGATCCTTGACCTCGTCCCACAGCCCGGCTTTCCTGAGCGATTCCTCGACGATTCCGTCGAGTTCGGTCTTGCTCGCGGCGAGCCCGTGGATGCGCGGGCCGTAGGCGACGTTCTCGTAGATCGGTTTTGGGGAACGGGTTGGGCTTCTGGAACACCATGCCGACGCGCGCGCGCAGCTGCACCACGTCCATGCCCGAGGTGTAGATGTTCTGCCCGTCGAGCTCGATCTCACCTTGCGATCCGGCAACTCGCGATCGTGTCGTTCATCCGGTTGAGCGCGCGCAAGAAGGTCGATTTGCCGCAGCCCGACGGGCCGATGAAGGCAGTGACGTATTCGGTCGGAATGTCGATCGAGACATCCTCGATCGCTTGCTTCTGGCCATAGAAGATATTGACCTTGCGCGCGGTCATCTTGGGGTTGCGGTCGTAATCGGTTGTGCGGACATGCGTGGTTTACCAGCGTTGCTCGAAACGGTTGCGGAGATAGATGGCGAGTCCGTTCATCACGAGCAGGAAAACGAGCAGGACGATGATCGCGGCGGAGGTGCGCTCGACGAAACCGCGGCTGACCTCGTCGGACCACAGGAAAATCTGCACCGGCAGCACGCTCGACGGCGCGGTGATGCCGTCGGGCGGGGAGGCGACGAAGGCGCGCATCCCGATCATCAGCAGCGGCGCGGTCTCGCCCAGCGCGCGGGCCATGCCGATGATCGTGCCGGTCAGCACGCCGGGCAGCGCCAGCGGCAGGACGTGATGAAAGACGACCTGCACCCGGCTTGCGCCCACCGCCAGCGCTGCGTCGCGGATCGAGGGCGGCACCGCCTTGATCGCATTGCGACCCGAGATGACGATCACCGGCATGGTCATCAGCGCGAGCGTCATCCCGCCGACCAGAGGCGCGGAGCGCGGCAGGCCCATGAAGCTGAGGAACACCGCCAGCCCCAGCAGGCCGAAGATGATCGAAGGCACTGCGGCGAGATTGTTGATCGAAACCTCGATCATGTCGGTCCAGCGGTTCTTGGGCGCATATTCCTCGAGATAGACCGCCGCCAGCACGCCGATCGGAAAGGCGAGCAGCAGGGTGACCAGCATGGTCAGCATCGAGCCCTTGAGCGCGCCCCAGATGCCGACCTGGCCGGGATCGGTCGCGTCGGAGCGGGTCAGGAAGCCGAAGTCGAAGCGTTCGTAATTGTCCCCTTGGCGACAAGCTGCGCGTGGCGGGTTCGCATCGCGGATCGCCTTCGCCGCGCGCGGCGGAGGCCAGATCGTCGGATGCCGGAACCGACAAGGTTGTCCTTGCGCGCCAGCAGCGAGGGATCGGCGATCAGCGCGTCGCGGACGTCGGTCCAGGCGCTGTCCGAGACCAGCGCCGCGCCATCGGGACCGTAGGCCTGCGTCGCCGCGAGTCCGACCGCTTCCTGCAGTCCCGATCCGGCAAGCGCCTGTGCGGCATCGGGCGCGGCCAGCCGCGCCTGATCGATGGTCAGCCCCATCGCCGGAAAATCGATCGGCAGCGCGAATTCGGTGCGCTTGAACCCGCCGATCCCGCTCGGCGTCATCGACCATAGCAGGAACGCAAGGAACAGCGCCGAAAGCGCGATCGCGGCCAGGCCGAGCAAGCGGAAGCGCCGTTCGGCGGCGTAGCGCGCCTTGAGCCTTGCCGCCCGTTCGGGCGCGGTCCAGTCGGTGGGGCTGCGGCTATTCATAAGCCTCGCGGTACCGCTTGACGACGCGCAGCGCGACGATGTTGAGGCCCAGCGTCACGAAGAACAGCACCATGCCAAGCGCAAAGGCGGACAGCGTCGCGGGATGATCGAAGCTTTGTTCGCCGGTCAGCATCTGGACGATCTGGTAGGTCACGGTGGTCATGCTCTCGAACGGATTGGCGGTAAGGTTCGCCGCCGCGCCCGCCGCCATGACCACGATCATGGTCTCGCCGATCGCGCGGCTGACCGCGAGCATCACGCCGGCGACAATGCCGGGCAGCGCAGCAGGGATCAGCACGCTTTTGATCGTTTCGGATGTGGTCGCGCCCATCGCCAGGCTGCCGTCGCGCATCGCCTGCGGCACGGCGGCGATGGAATCATCGGCCATCGAGGAGACGAACGGGATGATCATGATCCCCATCACCAGCCCCGCCGCCAGCGCGCTTTCGGTCGAGGCATTGGCCATGCCCAGGCCAACTGCGAAATCGCGGATCAGCGGCGCAACAGTCAGCGCGGCGAAATAGCCGTAAACCACCGTCGGGATGCCAGCGAGAATCTCGAGCAGTGGCTTCATCCATTGGCGCAGCCGCGCCGAGGCATATTGTGTAAGATAGATCGCGCTCATCAGCCCGAGAGGGATGGCGACGATCATCGCGATGATCGCGCCGATGAACAGCGTGCCCCAGAACAGCGGGATCGCGCCGTAGGTCTTGCCCGTTTCCGGGGACGGCGAGGCGAGCGGATCGGGGCTCCAATGGGTGCCGAACAGGAAATCGCCGGGGGGACGATCGCGAAGAACCGCGCGGTTTCGAACAGCAGCGAGGCGAAGAATGCCCACCGTCGTCAGGATCGCGACCAGCGAGGCGAGCAGCAGCACCGCCATGACCACCCGCTCGACCCGGGTGCGTGCGGTGAAATCGGGCCGCAGCCGGATCCAGCCGAAAGCGCCGCCCAGCAGCCCCAGGATCGCAGTCAGCGCCGCGCCGATCGTGCGTAATGAGCGAGCGCCGCGCGGATCGGCGCCGCCAGCGACTGCGGCCAGCGGGTTGAACGCCGTTGCCTGTGCTCCGCGCGCGATCTGCATCGCTTCGGCCAGGATCGCGTCGCGCTCCATGTCCATTTCCGGCAGCGCCGCGGCGGCCGGACTGGCGAGCACCGATTGCATCGCCAGCCCGGGCGAGAGCGCATTCCACGCAATCGCGAAAGCCAGCGCCGGGACTACCGCCCACAGCGCCACATACCAGCCGTGATAGTCCAGGCAGCGAATGCAGCGCCGACTTGCCTTCCGCCGGAAGCTCCAAGCGCGCGCGCGTCCCGCCAGCCAGGCGATAAGGCCCAGCCCGAAAATGAGCAGGATACAGGACCAAGTGGCTTGCCTCGCCTTAGCGCGGCCCTACTTCAATTGCGCGGGATCGAGCAGCGTCATGGTGTTCGCGATTTCGGTGTTGGCGGCGCGAACATCGTCGGGCGCGATCACCATGCCCTGCCGTTTCAGCGCGCCGTCCGGCCCCCAGGCCTGGGTCCAGGCGAGGACATAGGGCTTGAGGCCCTTGATCGCATTCAAGTGCGCCGATTTCACATAGATGAAGAGCGGACGCGCACCCGGATAGGAAAAGTCCGAAATGCTGGCGTAGGTCGGCGCCACCCCGGACATCGCCACGCCTTTCAGCTTGTCCATGTTTTCTTCGAGGAAGGAAAAGCCGAACACGCCGATCGACTTGGGATTGGCGGCGATTTTCTGGACGATCAGATTGTCGTTCTCGCCTGAATCGACATAGGCGCCATCCGAGCGAACCTCGGTGCAGGCCTTCTTGTGCGCGTCCTTGTCGGTGTCCTTCAAGGCTTTCATCGCCGGGTCGCCATCGCAGCCCTTGGTCAGGATCAGCTCGGCCAGAGCATCTCGCGTGCCCGATGTCGAAGGCGGTCCATAGACAAGGATCGGAATGGCCGGGAGCGCCGGGTTGACCTCGTTCCAGTTCTTTGCCGCATTGGGCTTGCCGAACGGATTGGCCGCCAGCGCCTTGTAGACATCGACCGGAGTGAGCGCGAGGTTCGGTCCGCCCGTCGCTTCGGCAAAGGCGATGCCATCGAGGCCGACCTGGATTTCAACCACGTCCTTGACGCCATTGGCCGCGCATTCCTCATACTCAGACTTCTTCATCCGGCGTGAGGCGTTCGCGATATCGGGATGGGCAACGCCAACCCCGGCGCAGAACAATTTCATGCCCGCGCCGGTTCCGGTCGATTCGACTATCGGCGACTTGATCGACGGATCAGTCTTGCTCAGCACTTCGGCGACCGCCTTGGCGAAGGGGTAAACCGTCGATGAGCCGACCGCGCGAATCTGGTCGCGCGCGGCACCGGACGAACCCGAGCCTCCGCAAGCGGCAAGGCCGGCAGTTGCGAGCAGGGTAAGGCCGAGAGCGGCAATCCGGTTCATATCTCTTACCTCGAATCGTGGCATGGGTCTGTCTCGATGACAGCCATGGAATGTTTGCGTGACACTATTGTGACAAGCCCTGCGCCAGGGGGAAACGCACGGTAACAATCGTGCCCTGGCCGAGGCTGCTGGCGATATCGAGCTCTCCGCGATGCCGCTCGACGATGTGCTTGACGATCGCGAGACCGAGCCCGGTGCCGCCCGATGCCCGGCTGCGCCCCGGATCGGTGCGATAGAAGCGCCGCGTCAGATGCGGCAAATGTTCGCGGGCGATGCCGGGGCCTGAATCCGAAACCCGTACCAGCGACCTGGTCTCGTTTGCCTCGATAGCCACTTTGACTGGCGCATCGGCAGCGCCATATTTGAGTGCATTGTCGATCAGATTGCGCAACAACTGGTCGATCTGGTTGCGGTCCCCCATTATGGGGGCGGCCCCCGCCGGTGTCGCCAGCTCAATCCTGTCAGTGCCCATGACCTGGCCAATGTCGCTGACAACCGATCGCGCAATTTCCACAAGGTCGATCCGTTCACGCGGGGTATCGTGCTTTTCCGCCTCAATCCGCGACAGCGATAGCAGATCCTCGACCAGCGACTGCATGCGGCGCGCCTCGCTCTCCATCGTGCCGATGAATTTGTTTTGTGTTGCGGCCTCGATCTTCGCGCCGGGGTCACCCAGCGTCTCCAGATAACCGATTATGGAGGCCAATGGCGTGCGCAATTCATGGCTGGCATTGGCGACGAAATCGGTATGCGCGCGCGAAATGTCGGCTTCGGCGGTGCGGTTGACGAATTCGATCAGGCCGAAGCGCTCGTCGATGCGGAAGCGGCTGAGTTGCCAGATGCTGCGCGCACCGGTCAGGCCCTGTACCGTTACCGTCGCATTGTGCTCGCTGTTGAGCAGTTCGACCGCTTCGGGATGCCGCAGGGCAACCCGCGCATCCTGGCCGACAATATGTCCGCCCAAGGCCTCTCTGGCAGCCTGGTTGGCGGCAACGATGCGTTCGCCGTCAAGCAGCAGCAGGGGAACGCCTAGCGGCTCGATAAACGGAGCAATCGTCTCGCGCGAAGCGGTGAAACTGCTCTCGCTTCGGCGCTCGAAAATCGGCTCGGGCCGCGCCAGCCACAGCGATCCCAGCCAGATCGCGACAACACCCAGCGCAAGCCAGGTACTGGCCCCGGCGATGGCCATCGCCATGCCTGTCGCAATCGCAAGCAGCACTCCGGCCCTGGGCATCGGCGATTCGTCCTTCCACGCCCCCTAGCCGAGCTTGGGCCTGCCTGGTATGGCAATATGACAATTGCGTGACAAGCGGCCTTGGCGCCGCGGAACTGACCCCTCGTTCGCATTGTCTTGCAAATGTCACCCAAACGGCGCGTCTTTGTCACACCGCCAGCCTGACGATCGCGATGAGGGCGGCGCCGAGTCACCCTGCGACCATGCAAAGCAAGGGGCTTAACTTGAAGCCTTCCACCAAGTTGCCGGGCGCGATTGTCGCTGCCAGCCTTGTCGCCGTTCCCGCCTATGCGCAGTAGCGTCGCAATACATGCACAAATCTATACAAATAATCGTTGGATCACTCAGACACATCGAGACGCACTCCGCGACAGAACGTGCTAGAATATGGCAGAATTCCGCCATTTAGGCGAGACTCTTAGCTATGTCAGGGAATGAGTA
>CAVZHF010000009.1:0-9971 GCA_963775005.1 uncultured Alphaproteobacteria bacterium
TGCGCCAGCGCGCGACCGGAGCCCAGCTGCGCACCTATTGGTGACGAACACCGCAAATCGGGAGAGACCAGCATGACCGACGCCGATCGCCGCTCCGACCTGGCGTCAATGCCCCCGCGCCCGGCCCATGTTCCCGCCGGGCTCGTCTGGTCCTATCCATTCGCGGCGCGCGGCACCACGACCACCGGCGTGCCGCGCGACCTGATCCCCGATGTCCACAAAGGCCCGCCGGTGTTCTGGGTCGATGCCCAGCCCTATTCGATACCGGGGGCCTGGGTGCCGCGCCGCCATGCCGATCTCCAGGCGGTCTATCAGGATACCGACAATTTCACCCCGCAGGGCACATCGCAATTCTCGGCAATGATCGGGGAGACTTGGTTCTCGATCCCCAGCGAGGCCGAGCCGCCGCTCCACTCGCGCTATCGCCATGTGCTGAACCCGCTGTTCAGTCCTTCGCGCATGGCCAAGCTCGAGGAACGAATCCGGCTCTACGCGCGCGAGATTCTGAACGGCTTGCGCCCTCGCGGGCATTGCGAATTCGTCGCCGATTTCGCCTTCGAATTCCCGATCAAGGTGTTCCTCGAACTGATGGGGCTGCCGCAGGAAAACACGAAGCAATTCCTCGAATGGGAACACGCCATCCTGCGCTCGCAGAGCATGGAACCGGTTGCCGCGGCGCTGAAAGCGGTAACCGCCTATCTTGCCGACCAGTGCGAACAACGCCGCCGCGAGCCGAGGGACGATCTGCTTACCCTGGGGGTGGAGGCCGAGGTCGAAGGCCGCAAGCTCACCGAAGACGAGCTCAAGGGCTTCTGTTTCAACCTGTTTGTCGGCGGGCTGGACACCGTCTCGACCAACCTGTCCGCCCATTTCCGCCACCTGGCCGAGAACCCCGCCGATCAGCGGTTTCTGCGCGAGAACCCGGACAGGATTCCCGGCGCCATCGACGAACTGATGCGCGCCTATGCCGCGGTGACGACGCTGCGGGTGTGCAAGCAAGAGACGCAGCTGGGCGGCGCGCGCATGCTGCCCGGCGACCTGGTGCTTATGCCGACGTTCCTCGCGGCGCACGATCCGGAAGTGTTTCCCAACCCGCAAGTCGTGGACCTGGCGCGCAAGCCGCGTCACGTCAGCTTCGGATACGGGCCCCATCTTTGCATCGGCATGCACCTCGCCCGCCGCGAGATGCGCATCGCCATGGAAGAGGCCTTGGCGATCCTGCCGCCATTCAGGATCGCACCCGGCGAAGAAATCGTGTCCTTCTGCTCTATCGCCCCGATCGGGCCGGTCGCCTTGCCGCTGGTGTGGGATGCTTAGCCGCGCCCTCAAGGCGGCGGCAAGGGTTCCGCGCAATCGCGCTTGCGATGCCGCCTGGAGTTCCCTATTGGCCTAGAACTGTTCTTCTGCCGGGATAATGACTTGAAACGGTTCGCGATTATCGGCGCGGCTGGTTATATCGCGCCGCGTCATCTCAATGCCATCCGGGACGTCGGCGGACAGCTTGTCGTCGCACTCGACAAGCACGACAGCGTCGGAATTCTCGATAACTCCTTCCCCGAAGCCAAGTTTTTCACAGAGTTCGAACGCTTCGATCGCCATGTGGACAGGCTAACGCGCGAAGGGCAAGGGTTGGACTATGTCGCAATCGCTTCGCCGAATTACCTGCACGACGCCCATTGCCGTTTCGCCTTGCGATCCGGGGCCGAGGCGATCTGCGAAAAGCCGCTGGTCATCAACCCGTGGAATATCGACGGACTTCGCCAGCTGGAAAAGGAAACCGGCGGACGGATCAACACGATCCTGCAGCTGCGAGTGCACCCTTCGGTCATCGCCTTGCGCGAACAGGTCCAGACTGCCTCGCGCGACAAGCCCTCGCACCGCTTCACCGGCACCTTGCACTACGTCACCAGCCGGGGTTCGTGGTATCACTCCTCGTGGAAGGGCGACGAGGCGAAATCGGGCGGCATCGCCGTCAACATCGGCATTCACTTCTTCGACATGCTGCTCTGGGTCTTCGGGCCGGTCACCGGCATGAAAGTCGAAAGGCTCGACGATAGCCGCGGCCGCGGCACGCTGAGCTTCGCCAACGCCGATGTCGATTGGTTCCTGTCGATCGATGCCGCGGACGTGCCGGCGGACCTGCGGGCGAAAGGCCAGCGCACATACCGCAACATCGCCGTCGATGGCCAGGGCGTGGAATTCTCGGACGGCTTCACCGATCTCCACACCGTCAGCTACCGGAAGATCCTGGCCGGCGAAGGCTTTGGCCTCGACGATGCCGAGCCGAGCATCCAGCTGGTTCACGATATCCGCGCCGCCGCCGGCCGCGCTCCAGCGCGGGGCTGACGCGTGTCCGCGGCAGTGGTCCATCCCAGCGCGATCGTCGATCCCGGTGCCGAGATCGGCGACGACACCCGCGTATGGCACTGGACTCACGTCTGCTCGGGCGCGCGGATCGGCGCGGGGTGCTCGCTCGGCCAGAACGTCTACGTCGCCCCCAGCGTCGCCATCGGCGACAACTGCAAGATCCAGAACAACGTTTCGCTCTATGACGGCGTGGTGCTGGAAGACGACGTGTTCTGCGGGCCCAGCATGGTCTTCACCAACGTCCTCAACCCGCGCAGCGCGGTGAACCGCAAGGCCGAATACCGCCCGACGCTGGTGCGCAAGGGCGCGACCATCGGCGCCAACGCCACTATCGTCTGCGGCGGGGAGATTGGCGAGAACGCCTTCATCGCCGCAGGCGCGGTGGTGCGCGGCGATGTCGCCCCCTATGCGCTGATGGCGGGCGTACCGGCGCGCCGGATCGGCTGGATGAGCCGGCATGGCGAACGGCTGGACCTGCCGCCCACAGGACAGGGCGAGGCATGCTGCCCGGCGACGGGTGAGCGTTACCGGCTCGACGGCGACAGGCTGGAATGGCTCGGATGACGATCCCCTTCATCGACCTCAAGGCCCAGTACCGCGCGCTCGAACCGGAGATCGACCGGCGGATCAAGCTGGTGCTCGAACGCGGCGCCTTCATCATGGGCCCCGAAGTCGCCGAAATGGAAGCAGCCCTGGCCCGCTGGACCGGGGCCGCGCACTGCATCAGTGTGGCGAGCGGCACCGAAGCGCTGCTGATCTGCCTGATGGCGCTGGGGATCGGACCGGGCGACGAGGTGATCACCACGCCGTTCACTTTCATCGCCACCGCCGAGGTGATCGCGCTGGCCGGCGCGACCCCGGTATTCGCCGATGTCGAGGCCGACACCGGAAACATCGACGCCGCACGCATCGCCGAGCGGATCACCGGGCGCACGCGGGCGATCATGCCGGTCAGCCTGTACGGCCAGCCCGCCGACATGGACGCGATCGGCGCGCTCGCCGAACACCATGGCCTTGCCGTCATCGAGGACGCGGCGCAGAGTTTGGGCGCGACCTTTGGCAACCGCCGCAGCGGCCACCTGTCGATGCTGGGCTGCACCAGCTTTTTCCCGTCGAAGCCGCTTGGCTGTTATGGCGACGGGGGCGCGATCTTTACCGCCGACGACACCCTGGCCGAGGCCAGCCGCCAGATCCGTATCCATGGCCAAAGCGCACGCTATGTGCATGACCGGATCGGCGTGGGCGGACGCATGGACACAATTCAGTGCGCGGTGGTGCTGGCCAAGCTCGACCGGTTCGACTGGGAGATCGAGCGCCGCCTGGCGCTGGGTGCGCGTTACAATGCCGCGATCGATGCGGCCGGGATCGAGCGGGTGATCCAGCGCGCCGGCCGCACCTCGGTCTTCGCGCAATACACCGTCATGGTCGACGAACGCGATCGCGTGGTGCGCGAGCTCGACGCGCAAGGCATTCCCACCGCCGTGCATTATCCGGTGCCGGTCAACCGCCAGCCGGCCTACCGCCACTTCGATCCCGGCCACGCAACTCCGGTTGCCGACCGCCTCGCCGCGCGGGTGCTGAGCCTGCCGATGTCGCCCGACCTCGGCGAGGAAACCCAGGACCGGATCGTCGCGGCACTGGTGGCGGCGACGCGGTGAACGCGGTCATCAGGGCGCTGCGGCGCCAGCTGCCGGAAACCGCGTTCGGACGCAACATGCTGAAGGTCGCCGGCGGCGCGGCGCTGGCCCAGGCAATCGCCTTCGCCGCCTCGCCGGTGCTGTCGCGGCTCTACGATCCCGCCGCCTTCGGGGTGTTCGCCGCGGTCGCCGGCGTGGCGGCGACACTGACCGTGATCGCGTGCCTGTCCTACGAAGCGGCGATACCCGTGCCGCGCGGCGAGCGGCTGGCGCGCAACGTCGCCTGGCTGAGCCTCGCGATTCTCGCGGCGACAGTCCTGCTGACTGCCCTCGCGACAATTCTGTTCGCTCCGGCCATGGCGCGCCATGTGTTCGACGGACGCTTCGCGCCGGCCTGGCTGGCCGCCATCCCGGTGCTGCTCGCCGCTCTGGGCTTCAATCAGGTGGCCAGCATCGCGGCGCTGCGCGCGCGCAGGTTCGACACGATTTCCCGGGTCAGGGTGTGGCAGGCCGGCGCCACGGCCTCGATCCAGATCGCGCTGTACCCGCTGGGCGGGCTGGCGCTGATCCTCGGCCAGACCGCCGGGCAGCTGGCTGGGGTCGTCCACTTGTGGCGGGCCGCCTTCGGCCAGGGGTCGCTCGAGGGCGTAACTACGCGCAACATGGCCCGGACGATGTCCCGCTATCGCCGCTTCCCGATGTTCGAAGGACCGTTCAGCCTGCTCAATTCGGCGGGAAACTACCTGCCGCCCCTGCTGCTGGTGGCTTTCTTCGATGCCGCCGCCGGGGGGCTGTTCGCGCTGGCGCAGCGCGTCCTTTCGGCCCCGATCGGCCTGGTTTCCGCCGCCAGCGGGCAGGTGTTCTTTTCCGCCGCCGCCGGAGCCAATCGCGACGGCACGCTAGGGGCCCTGGTCGAGCATACCCAGGCCAGCCTGTCGCGGCTGCTGGCCCCGGCGATGGTGCTGCTCGCCATCGCCGGGCCGGAGGGGTTCGCGCTGGTGTTTGGCGAGGCCTGGCGTCAGGCCGGAACCGTCGCCGCGTTGATGACGCCGTGGCTCTATTTCCAGTCGCTTGGCTCGACGGTCTCGACCGTCTGGGTGGTCCAGGGCAATTTGCACCACGGCACGGCGATCGGCGCGATCGGCTTTGCCCTTCGCTGCGCCGCGCTGCTCTCGGCGCTGTGGATCCGCGACTGGATCGTTGTGACCGGCCTGTTTTCGGCGGTCAACGCGCTCTATTATCTGGCCGTTGCGCTCTATGCGCTGGTCCGCTCGGGTTCGAGCGTGGCGGGTTTCTTCGCGCTGCAAGCGCGATCGCTGGCCATCGCGCTCCTCTTCGCCCTGCCATCGCTGGCCGGGCTGGCGATCGGCGGACGCTGGTTCGTATTTGGCGGATTGGCGGTGAGCGGACTGGCGTTGCTGCCCTACTACCGCAACGCGCTTCGCAAACTATAAGGCAGGTGGAATGCACAGGAATAGGCCGTGATTGCGAGACTGATCAAACGACTGGGCCTCAGTGTCGTGAAACTGGTGGCGCCAGCGTTTTTTTCGCGCCAGTATTTGCGTGGTCCGTGGTTCGATGACGCCCGGATTGGCTGGGTCTGGGCGCTGCGGGGTATCTGGCAGCAGCGGATACTGGGCTTCAACCGCGAGGTGCCTTGGCCGATGGTGCCCGGCGCCAAGGTAAGCGATCCGGCTAACTTCCTGTTTCACATCGATGATATAGACAACTTCCAGTCGCACGGGTGCTATTTCCAGAACTTTGCGGCAACGATCGAGATCGGCCAGGGCACCAAGATCGCCCCCAACGTCGGTATCATTACCGCCAATCACGAGCTTGACGATCCGCTAGTTCAGGCCCCGGGTTACCCGGTCAAGGTCGGGCGCAATTGCTGGATCGGGATGAATGCGGTGATTCTGCCTGGAGTCACTCTGGGGGACCATACCGTGGTCGGCGCTGGTGCGGTAGTGACCAAGAGCTTTCCCGACGGTCATTGCGTGATCGGCGGCAATCCAGCACGGGTGATAAAGCAGATCGACAGCCGCAAACCGAAGACTGGCTAACCGTTCAGTCCCCAAAGCCGGGCAAAATACTCGACCTGCCGTTCGATGCGGAACCGTTCGATCGCTTGCGCGCGCACTGCGGCCGAGCGCTTCGCGAATGCGGGTTCGTCCAGCAGCAGCACGCCGGCCACGGCATCGGCGAGTTCGTCCGGGGTGAACATGGCGGGAATGTAGCTGGCGAGGCCATCGTCCGCCATCAGGCGCGATTCGCCGCTGGCGTTGATCACCGGCACGCAGCCGCAACCCATCGCCTCGACCAGCGCTTTCGACGGGTAGTTCGACGGCACTTGCAGCGAAACGAAGACTTTGGCCTGCGAGAGCAGCGCGGCGGGATTGCCGGTGTGGCCGCGCTCGATCGCAAGCCCCCGGTACTCCGGCGAGGCGAGCAGCGCCTGGATCGCCGGTTCCTGCCCCGCCGCCGCGCCATAGAGCAGAAAGCGCGCGGCGCGCCCGCTTCGGGCAAGACGGCCGGCGATCAGCGGGATCGCCTGGACAAAGGCGAGCGGGTTTTTGACCGCCTCGGTGCGGCCAAGGAAGACGACATCGTCTTGCTTCACCGCGGCGGGGCGAAAATGATCGAAATCGGCGAACGAGCCGCCCGCCGTCGTCGCGATCTTGCCGGCGAGGCCTGGCTGTCGCGACAGCGCTTCGGCCACGTCGGGGTTGAGGATGTCTAGCCTGTCGGCCGAACGGAAGGCCAGCTGCGCGGTCAGCCAGGTCTGCATCGCCGCCCGCCCGCCATGTGGACGCGGTGCGAAGTTCGCCACCCACGAAACGATCATGCGGTGGCCGCGCAGCCGGTCGATCAGCGGCGGGGCGTTGAGCAGGTAATGGACCGTGCTGCCGCGCGGCAGGCGCCAGACCACGCGCGCCAGCGCGCACATCATCGCCGGATAGCGGTGCGAGGCCGGTGCAAAAAGGGTCAGGCGATCGGCAAACGGGGCCAGATCGGAGATTTCAGGCTGCTCGCGCAGGGCGGCCAGCGTCCCCTGGCTCAAGACCAGACGCAGACTGTCGTGAAGCGGCGCAAGCCGCAGCCAGACTTCGACCAGCCGCTTCTCCATCCCGCCGACACCGGTCGATGGAATGACGAGGTAGACCGGCGGCATCAGGACCGCAGCACCCGGCGCACCGCCTTCCCCGCGCGCAGCAGTCTGGCCAGGCGGGGAAGCTCGGAGGGGTAAGCGGAGTGGGGCACCGGCGGGCGATCCATATAGGCATCGAATTCGGCGTCGGTGTAGCCGAGCTTCTTGAGCACGAAAAAGCGGTCGTCGCGCTTGAGCAACGGATCGGGATAGGGATCTTGGGCCAGCATGGCGAGCGCGTGCTCGCGTTCGAGCTGACCCGACAGGACCAGCGCGGAGAGGTGCAGCTTGCGCTTGTCCACCCCGAATTTCCCGGGAAGGATATAGCCCTGGTAGAAGCGGGTGAAGACCAATTCATAGTGCTTGTAGGGGTAGGGTTTGTAGCCCAGCTCGGCCTTGAGGAAAGCCATGGCGCCAGCCTTGTCGTAGGCGAAATGATCGAGAAAGGGGACCCACTGGACCTTGCGGAGGTAGCGATCGAGCAGGTAATCGGTGGTCGAATAGAGCGGGTGGCTGCGGATCGGCAGATGGCCGTGGCGGCGCTGGATGGCGCGGACGTTGCGCGCATCGAACTTCGAATGGTTCCAGCCCCCGGGCATGCGCATGCCTTCGGTCGCGGCGTTGGAGCCCGAAAGTATGTATTTGACGCCAAACTTGCGCGCGGCCGAAAAGTTTGCCGCCAGCATGGCGGTGTCCATCAGCAGCTCGATGTCGATCACGCCGGCGGCGAAGAACGAGCGCTGCAGGTCGCGGTTTTCTTCCCAGTCGATGACATGGGTCATCAGATCGACCTTGAGCCGGCCGATGAGCGTTGCGATGTTGTGCGAAGCGAGTTCGCTGTTCCAGCCGTTGTCGAGGTGGACAGCCAGCGGCCGCAACCCTTCGCGCACGGCCAGGTAAAGCGAATAGCTGCTGTCCGCCCCGCCGGATACGCCGACAATGCAATCGTAACGCTTGCCCTTGCCGCTGCGCTTGATCCGGTCGATCAGCGCGGCGCGCAGGGTTTCACGCTCCGCCACCGGGGGCTGGGCGGCGAGAACCCCGGCGAATTCGGTGCAATAGTTGCACTGTCCCTGCCCGTCGAAGACAATCCCGGTGGCGCTTTCATCCATCACGCAGCGGGTGCACTGGCGCAGGGCCGTCATGCGAACAGCGCCTCGAGTTCGCGGTAGCCGGGGTAATTGATCATCACCGCGCGGTGCGGCCCCATGTAGACAAACATCGACCCCGCCGCGATCGCCGCCGCCCCGGCATCGACCCCTTCGCGGAGATGGGCGAGGTTCGCCGCTCCGCCGCAAGCGATCACCGGCACAGGCACGGCCGCCGTCACCTCGCGCAGCAATTCCAGATCGAGCCCGCGGCCCGTGCCGTCGCGGTCGACCGAGTTGACGAAGATTTCGCCAGCCCCCCGCGCGACCGCCATGCGCGCGTGCTCGGCCGGGTCGATCCGCGTGGCCCGGCCCGCCGCCGCGTCCCACACCCGGCGGCGGCCCAGCCAGTCGCGCCGCACGTCCATGGCGACGAGCGTGCTCGACGAGCCAAGCTGGTCGGCGATGGCGGAAATCGCCGCCGGATCGCGCAAGGCCAGAGTGTTGACGATGATCTTCTCGATCCCGATCCGCGCCAGCCGCCGCGCCTGGGCGGCGGAGACGATGCCGCCGCCGTAGGCGATCGGCATGAAAGCCTCGCCGACGATATCGGTCAGCAAGTCCTCGTCGGGCTCCTTGCCGGTTTTCGATGCGGCGATGTCGAGCAGGATGAGTTCGTCGACTTCCTTTTCGTTGAAGATTTTCACCGAATTGATCGGATCGCCGACATATTTGGCGTCGCGGAACCGGACGGTCTTCACCAGTCCGCGACCGCGCAGCAGCAGGCAGGGAATTACGCGAGTACGCAGCATGGCTCAGTCATTGCGGTGGAGTGGTCCCGGTTCGCCGGAGGCCCGAAACCGGGCTGACGAAGTCGGCATTCATGCGCGGTTCTCTGGCTGATTCGACCCTGGACCGCAATGCGTTTGTCGGCTGAACATGCAAGGCTTATCCCGCGGCCGAGAGCATTGGGGCGGTTACAAACCGTTCGAGCAGCGCCATGCCGAAGCGGTGGCTTTTTTCGGGGTGGAACTGCGTACCGAACAGCACGCCCCGGCTACCGCGCTGGGGAACGTCTCGCCATAGGCGGTCTCCGCCAGCAGGTCGGCTGGATCGGCGCAGACGACGCGGAAAGAGTGCACGAAGTAGAAGCGCTGCTCTTCCTCGCCTGGCGGCAGGATCGGGTTGTCGCGCACCGGGCGCGCGACATTCCAGCCCATGTGCGGCAGGCGCAAGGAGTGCTCCTCGGCGCGGATGCGGACCACCTGTCCCGGCATCAAGCCAAGCCCCGGGCGCATTCCATCGCCTTCGGCGCTACGCTCGAACAGCATTTGCATGCCAAGGCAGATACCGAGGACCGGCGTCCCGGCCTTGGCCATTTGGGGTAGCCAGGCGGCGAAGCCCTGTGCCGAGAGCGCCGCCATTCCGGCGTCGAACGCGCCGACCCCGGGCAAGATCAGGCGATCGCCCGGCGCCAGGCCGCGTGGCTCCGAAATCGCCTCGCCGCGATGGCCGATGCGACGCAGCATGGACAGGATCGAGCCGACATTGCCGATACCTGCATCAACGACAAGGGCCACCATCAGCGCGCTTTCCGTAGTTCTTGGCGGGCGGTAAGGGGAACCCCTGACGGCAATCCCGGCGCCAAACAAGGGCAAACCTCATATTCCAGCGCGCCTCGTGACATCATCGGCTGGACCGCTCCAAATCGATCGCGGCGGAGCCGCAATG
>CAVZHF010000010.1:0-45000 GCA_963775005.1 uncultured Alphaproteobacteria bacterium
TTTCGACCTCGACCGACGGTTAATCCTTGAAGACCGCCCGCACCATCTCGACCCGCTCGTCCATCGTGAACAGCGGCGCGCTTCAGCGCGTTGACGGCAATCGCGACGATGATCCGGTCGAACAGCCGCGCGCCGCGCGCGATGATGTCGACGTGACCATTCGTCAACGGGTCGAACGAGCCTGGATAGACCGCGAGAGTCGGCATCTATTCCGTGATTTCGTAAAACGCCAGCGCGCTGTTGCCGGATACGACGTCCCGAGAGCGCGCCAGACGGCCTGCCTTTTGTCCGGCGCCGGCCGGCGGCGCGCGTGCTCGAAGGACCGCGATACCGCCTGCGGCGAGCCGGCTCCCTGCCGCCGCCAGCACGCCTGCGACGTCTGCCTCGCTCGCCTCGTATGGCGGGTCGAGCAGGATGATGTCCGCCATCTCGCCCGCAGAAGCGGGGGGGCGGACGATTCGAGCGCGCGCAAAGCGTCGGTCCGGCTAATAGTATAGCTGGTCACGACGCCGCAATGCGCCAGGTTGTCGGCGATGAGCGCCTGCGCGCGCAGATCGCGGCTCGACGAACACCACGTCATGCGCGCCGCGGCTCAGCGCTTCGATTCCCACGGCGCCAGTGCCCGCATAGATGTCCATCACCCGCGCGCCGGCGATTCGCGGCGCGAGGATATTGAACAGCGTCTCCCGCACCTTGTCGGAGGTGGGCCGAAGACCGTCCCAGTCGGGCGCCTTCAGCCGGCGCCCCTTCAGGCTGCCAGCGATCACACGCATAAATGACAACTGAATTGGATAATTGGGTCATCGGGTAATTGGGTAATTCGGATTGGAAGATTGAGGCCAATATCAGCAATCCCATTACCCGATTACCCGATACTGATTATCCAATCTCAGTTATTTATCCCACGTCGATGAGTTTGAATCGCTCGCTCCACGCCTGTAGCATCCTCTCAAGCGTCTCCGTCGGCAGGCACGGCTAACTGAAACCATCGCGCGGCCTCGTGTCCGGCCGCTTCGAGCAGGGAATGATCGCGAATCAGGTCAATCAGCCGGAACGTTGGCATGCCGGCCTGACGCGTCCCGAAGAAATCGCCCGGTCCCCGCAGCCGCAGGTCGCGCTCCGCGATCTCGAAGCCGTCAGTCGTTTCCGTCATCGCCTTCAGCCGCTCGCGCGCTTCCTCGGAGGACGGTGACTCGTAAAAGGAAGCAGAACGATTGCGTCCCGCCGCGGCCGACCCGTCCGCGAAGCTGGTGCAGCTGCGACAACCCAAACCGCTCGGCGTGCTCCACGAGCATCACGGTCGCGTTCGCCACGTCGATGCCGACCTCGACCACTGTCGTCGACACCAGGACGTGGAAGCTCCCCCGCGGCAAACACCTTCGTCGGCGCGATCCTGCGCGTCCGCCTTCAACCGGCCATGAAGGAGTCCGACACGGTAAGCCAGGAAACACTTCCTGGGCCAGATGGTCCGCCATCTCGGTTGCCGCCTTCAGATCGATCTTGTCGGATTCCTCGACCAGCGGGTAGATCACGTACCGCCTGACGACCGGCCTCGACCAAGCTGCCCGCGAACAAACTCGTAAACCTCGTCGCGCCGCGACCCTGGCTTCGCGGCGGTTCTGATCGGCAGCCGCCCCGGCGGCGTATCACGGATGACCGACACATCCAGGTCCCCGTCACCCGTCAGGGCCAGCGTCCGGGGAATCGGTGTCGCCGTCATGACCAGGACGTCGCCTATGGCACATTTGCTGCCGCCGATGGGGCAATCGTCATTGCCTGCCTGACGCCGTCGTTCTGGGGTAAAATCTGCGAAGCGATCGAGCGGCCGGAACTGGCGGACGATCCGCGTTTGCGATAGTCTGGAGAAACGCCGCGATGCGCGCGGAGGAGGTCAACGCCATCGTCACCGCGTTCACCAGCACCCGCACAGTTGCCGAACTGGTTGCAGTGTTCACAGCGCATGAAGTGCCGCACGCGCCGATCCTCAAGCTGCTGGAAGCACTGGACACCCCGCAGACCCGGCACCGCGAGATGGTTGTCGAGGTGGAGCACGCGGCGCTGGGGACAATTCCCATCGTCAACCGGCCATTCAAGTTCGACGAGACGATGCCCGCGCCAGCAGCGCCGCCGGTACTGGGGCAACATACTGACGGCATACTGGGCGAAGTGCTGGGGCTGTGCGTTGCACCGAGCGGATCGCGCGCGAAGGGCGTGGTGAGCTGAAGGCAAAATTCAGAACGTCTCCCCTCCCCAAGGGTAGGGGCTCTCACAATTCTCGCTACTTCGCCTCCGGAAAGCCCAGCCGCGGAACGCTCATCCCCATGAACTCCGCCAGGTTGCGGTGCAGGTTGATGACCTTCTGCTCCTGGTGCGGATTGGGCATGGGTCCCCGGAAGCCGCTCGATCTTCATGCCCTTCTGGACGAATTCCATGTTGGAGAAATCCTGCGCCAGCACCGAACCCCAGTTCTCCGCCGTCGGCTCGGCATGGACCCATTCGGTCTCCGGCACCTCGCCCGGCGGGAAGCGTTCCAGCGCATAGCTTTCGAACATGCACTTGTTCGGGATCATCGCCATAGGGCCGCACGCGGTAGCACAGCGCGAAGGTCACGCCGTGCAGGATGTTCTGGTTGGGGAACAGCCCCCAGGCGAGCCCGGCTTCTGCCATGATCTCGGGCGGAACTTCCGGCCAGATCACCCCGCGCGCGGCATCGTCGGCCTTGGCGCAGGCCATCCAGTGGGCGATGACTTCGCCGGGCGGGCGTGCCTTCGGGCAGTTCGTCACTTCAGCCGGCTGGCGGCATTGACCAGCGTTTCGGTGGAGGCGGCAAAGTTGACCGTCTCGTAGTTCTCGCGGATCAGTTCGTAGGTCGAGACGCGCGGATCATCGCCCACGCCGGCGCGGGTGGTGCCGGAGCTTTCGCTCATCTTGAACTTGTCGTCGCGCGTGTCGTAGCTCGAAACCGAGTGCCAGCCATACTGCTTCGACAGCGCGTAATAATCGCCATAGGCGAGCAGCTGGGTGTGGGTGCCGGCGACGTGGTAAGGCTCGAGGAAGGCCTCGATCGCGGTCTTCCAGTTGCACGGATAGACCGCCCACTGCCGCCACTTGTAGCGCATCTTGGCGAGCTCGAAGTGGTCGAGGATCTCGCCCGCGCGGCCCATGAATTCCTTCAGCGGCATCGCAGTCCGGGTCCATGTTGATGTAGATATAGCCGCCCCAGGTATCGACCTTGACCTCGGACAGGCAGGTCATTTCGGGCGTCAGCGCCGCCCTTCCAGTCCTGCGGATCGAGGATGTAGGTGTTCTTGCCCTCGGGGTCGAAGGTCCAGCCGTGGAAGCCGCAGATGAAGTTCTTGCGGTTGTTGCCGCGCACCGAATGGACGCCGTCCGGCACCGAGACCAGCTGGCGGCCGCGATGCGGGCAGACGTTGTGGAAGGCGCGGAAGCTGCGCCGTATCATCCTTGGACGCGGAGGACGATGATCGATTCGTCCGCGACATTGTAGGTCAGCCAGTCGCCCGACATCGGGCAGGTCTTCCAGCGTTCGACCATCTGCCAGACCTTCGGCCACAGCCGCTTCTTTTCCGCTTCGAGATATTCGCGGCAGAGGAAAGCCTCGGCCGGATAGGTGACCAGGCCTTCGCGGTCCATGTCCTCGGCGGTGATGTTCCGCGGCTGTCGATCCTGGATCATGCTCGTTCATGTCCGTCTCCCGTCAGCTCCAGTTCTCGCAGTCAGCCTGGCTGCGTTCAAGCGCAAGTTCCAGCCCTTCCAGCTTGCCATGCCGCGCGCCAGTCGCCAAGCACTTCTGGAAGGCATCCCAGCCAGGACCATAGGCGCGGAACAGCTGCCACGGCGCATTCTTCTGGCCTTCGTTGCGAGAAGTAGCTGGGCGTGCATTCGGCCTGGAAGGCGGAGGTGTCGATCTCGACCTCGGCGAAGTGCTGTGCAATAGGCGTCCATGCGCTTCCTGCGGTGGGCTCGGCCACCTTGGCGCCGCGCCGCAGCGTTTCGGCGATGATCCAGGCGGAATGCTCGCCCTGCCGGCCGAACTGCTCGGTCACCGAACCGTTGAGCCCGCCCTGGATGTAGCCGATGAAGAACAGGTTCGGGAAACCGTGCGTCATGGTGCCGTGCAAGGTGTTCGGGCCCTCGCGCCAGTGATCGTAGAGCGACGCGCCGTCGCGGCCATCGATCGCATCGAAGCCCCAGCGCGTTCAAGCTCGCTCGACACCTCAAAGCCCGAGGCAAAGATGATGCAATCGACCTCGTACTCGACGCCGTCCTGCGAGAAGCCCTTCTCGGTGATCTGCTCGCAGCCCCTGGGTTTCGGAGGTATCGATCAGCGTGACATTGGGCTGGTTGAAGCCCGGGTAGAACGTGTCGCTGGACAGCGGCCGTTTGCACAGGAAGCGGTAGTAGGGCTTCAGCTTTTCGGCGAGTTCGCGGGTCCTTGACCATCGCATCGACGCGGCGGCGGAAGCGCTCCATCACCTGGTAGTCGGCCACTTCGCGCCGCTCCATGAACTGCTTCGTGGCGTCAGTCTGCGGCCACGCATCGGCCGCCAGTTCCAGGCGAACAGGTTGCGGTTGAGCTCGGTCCAGAAATCGCAGACCAGATCCTCCTCGCCGGGCATTGGGCACTTCCATGGCGAAGCGCTGGAAATTGGCGATGCGTTCCTGCTGCCAGCCGGGCTGCGAGGCTCTTCATCCAGTCGGGATCGGTCGGCGGATTGGGCCGGGTATCGACGCAGACTGGCGTGCGCTGCACGACATAGAGGTGCTTGGCATATTGCGGCGAGGATGCGGCACCGCCTGGATCGCGGTGGCGCCGGTGCCGACGATGGCCACGCGCTTGTCCTTCAGCTTGTCCAGCACCGGGTTGTCGCAGATGCCGCCGGTGTAATCGTATTCCCAGCGCGAGGTGTGGAACATCTTGCCCTTGAACTTGGCGATGCCGTTGATCCCCGGCAGCTTGGGCATGTTGAGCACGCCGCAGCCCATGACGACGAAGCGCGCGCGGATGTCGTCGCCGCGGTCGGTGCGCACGCGCCAGCGCTGGATCGCCTCGTCCCAGATCAGCGAGGTGATCAGCGTGTGGAACAGCGCCTTGTCGGCAAAGCCGTGCTTCTCGGCGATCAGGCGGCAATAGCCCATGATCTCCGGCCCCGGCGCGAAGCGGCGCGAGGGCATGAAGCCGGTTTCTTCCAGCAGCGGCAGGTAGCAATAGCTTTCGTTGTCGCACTGGATGCCGGGATAGCGGTTCCAGTACCACACCCCGCCGAAATCGCCGGCGTGGTCGATATTGCGGAAATGTGGTGACGCCCTGCTTGGTCAGGTAATAGCCGGCCATGATCCCGCCGAAAAGCCGCCGCCGAGCACGGCGACGTCGAGCTCTTCGACGATCGGATCGCGCGGGCTGACCGGCATGTGCGGATCGTGGTTGTAGAGGTCGTGGAGCTCGCCGGGGCCATCGTTGATATATTGCGCGCCCGCCTTGGGGTTCAGCCGCTTGTCGCGCTCGGCATAATATTTCGCGCGCAGCGCCGGGATATCGAGTCTCCTCGGGCGCGGGCACATCGGTGGGCTGACAGGTCATGCTCTCTCCATCGAATCGTTGGCGTGAGACTATCGTTAGTCAACAGTACTGTCGATTAGGCCTGCTCCCCTTGCGCGAGATACTGCCCCGGCGATTGAAAGGTCTCTGGCTCAAGGACCGCATCTCTTCAGCCAGCGCTGAATTCCCGCGCTGCATCGGCAATGGCCTGATGCACGGCGGCGAGATCCTCATCCGAAATGCAGTAGGGCGGCATGACATAGACCGTGTCCCCCAACGGGCGCAGCAGCAGGTCCTGCGCGCGTGAACGGGCCATCATGCGCGGCCCGATATCGGAGAGGTAGCCGGCGTCCTTGCCCGCGAAAATCGGCGGCGATGATCGTGCCGCACTGGCGCGGGTTTGCGATGCCGGCCTCGGCCAGCAAGGCCAGCCCTGCGGCCTGCCGCGCCGCCAGCGCGGCAATCCGCTCCAGCACCGGCTCGTCCCGCCAGACGTCGAGGTTGGCCAGCGCAGCCGCGCAGGCGATCGGGTTGGCGGTGTAGCTCGATGAATGGAAGAACTGCTTCGCGCGGTCGGCTGGAATAATGCGCCTCGTAGATCGCCGCGCTCGCCATCGTGACCGCCAGCGGCAGCGACCCGCCGGTCAGGCCTTTCGACAGGCACAGGATATCGGGCACGACGCCCGCCTGTTCGCAGGCCAGCAGCGTGCCGGTGCGGCCCCAGCCGGTCATCACTTCGTCGGCGATGAACAGCACGCCGTGCGCCGCGCAGATCGCATGCATCTCGCGCCAGCACCCGCGGCGGTAGATCAGCATCCCGCCCGCGCCGAGCACCAGCGGCTCGACGATGAAGGCGGCAGCATCGCGCGTCGCGCAGGCAGCCTCCAGTGCGTCGAGCGTCGCCTGCTCCGCGCCCGCATGCGGGAAACGGCACGCTGGTCACATCGAACAGCAGCGGCGCGGTAGGCGCTGGTTGAACACCCCGCGCTCGCCCACCGACATGCCGCCGAAGGTGTCGCCGTGGTAGCTGTGCTCCATCACGGCGATGCGGTGGCGGGGCTCGCCGCGATTGGCCCAGTAGCCCAGCGCCATCTTCAGCGCGACTTCGACGCTGGTCGAGCCGCTGTCGGAATAGAACACATGGTCCAGCGGGCGCGGCGCGAGCGCGACCAGGCGGCGGGCCAGGTCCTCGGCCGGCTGATGCGTCCAGCCGGCAAAGATCACCTGATCGAGCCTGCGTCTGCGCCGCGATCGCCGCCATGATGCGCGGGTGGCAGTGGCCGTGGGTGGTCACCCACCAGCTCGAAATGGCATCGATGATGCGGCGGCCCGTCGGCGGTGAACAGCGATCGCGCCCTTCGCCGCGCACGACGAGCGGGATCGGCTCTCGCCAGGCCGTGCTGGGTGAAGGGGTGCCAGACGGGCGAAGGGCCGCTCACGCGAAGGCCCCGGGATCGATGTGGGCGGCGAATGCGGCGGCCAGCGATGTCGGCATCCAGCGGATCGAGCCGCGGCAGGCGGCCGAGATGGCGCACTGCGCCAAAGCGCGACGATTGCTGCCTCGCTGTGCGCGTTGGCATCGCCGGAGAAGGCGACTCCCAGCACCGCGATGCCGCGCGCGCGCAGGGCTTCGAGCGTCAGCAGCGAGTGGTTGATCGTGCCCAGCGCAGTGCGCGCCACCACCACCACGGGAAGGCCCCAGCGCGCGAAAAGATCGGCGAAGAGCAGATCGTCCGTTACCGGCACCAGCACTCCGCCTGCGCCTTCGACCACCAGCGGGCCATCGCCGTCCGGCAAGGGCAAGCCGGGCCAGGTCGATCGCCACCCCGTCAATCCGCGCTGCCTCATGCGGCGAGCAGGGCGTGGTCAGGCGATAGGCTTCGGGCAGGACCGTCGCCCGCCCGCCGGACAGGCGCGCCACCAGCTGGCTGTCGGTCTCCCCGTCCAGTCCGGCCTGCACCGGCTTCCAGTAGCGCGCGCCGAGATGCCCGGCGAGGCCGGCGGCGAAGACGGTCTTGCCGGCGTCGGTGTCGGTTCCGGTGATGACGAAGCGGGCCATAGGGCGGCACTAGCCACTAACCGGTGTCCGGCCAACCTGGTTTGGCGCAATCGGGCGACAAAGAGCTGCCGCCCCGCACCCTCGTGTTCCAAAGCCACACTGCTTGACAGGGCAATGTCCTGCTCCACAATGCGGGCAACAAAATCTGACATGGGAGTGGAAACGATGAGCGGGCTCGATCTGGTCATTCGCGGCGGCACGGTTATCGATGGCACCGGCGCTGAAGGCGATGCAGGCGGACGTCGGCATTGCCGGGGGCAGGATCGCCGAAATCGGCAAGATCGCGCCGGGCGGCGCGCGGGTGATCGATGCCGAAGGCCACATCGTCACCCCCGGCTTCATCGACGGGCACACCCACATGGATGCCCAGATGCATTGGGATCACCTTGGGGCCAATTCGTGCTGGCACGGGGTCACGAGCGTGGTGATGGGCAATTGCGGCTTTTCGATCGCGCCGATGCGGAAGGGCCAGCAGGCGCTGGTCGCCCGCAATCTCGAGCGCGCCGAGGACATTTCCGGTGCGGCGATGGCCGCCGGGATCGATTTCTGCTGGGAGGGCTTCGATCAGTATCTCGATGTCGTCGATGCCCTGCCCAAGGGGATCAACCACGCGGCCTATGTCGGCCATTCCGCCTTGCGCACTTTTGCCATGGGCGAGCGCGCCTTCACCGAGGAAGCCAGCGCCGACGATCTGGCGCTGATGCGCTCCGAGCTTGCGCGCGGGCTCGATGCCGGGGCGATCGGCTTTTCCACTTCGCGCAGCTTTGCCCACCTCACCTCGGATGACCGCCCGGTCGCCTCGCGCATCGCCAGCCGCGATGAAGTGGCGGCGCTGGTCGGCTCGATGAAGGGACGCAAGGGCGCGGTGTTCGAACTGGCACACGAGAGCACCACTTCCGGCGAAGACTATTGGCAATGGCTCAAGGCGCTTGCGGTCAGCTCGGGCGTGGGCATCACCTATGGCGTGCTCGGTCCCAGCGCCTCCAGCCGCGCTGGCCTACATCGACGACGTCGCGGCGGCAGGCGGGCGCATGTTCGGCCAGACCCACAGCCGCGGGCATCAGCTCGCTGTTTTCCTTCCGCACTGCCTTCCTGTTCGATCGCCAGCCGGTGTGGAAGGCGTTCCGTGCCCAGCCGCTGGAAGCGCAGAAGGCGCAGCTTGCCGATCCGGCCATCCGCGCCGCGCTGATCGAGGCGGTCGACAATGCGCAATATGGCGCGATTTCCGGTGCCGAAGGCCGCCCTCCCGAGTGGGACGACTACTATTATTTCGACAAGCCGATGCCGCCCTACCGAACGCTGGCCGAGATCGCAGCGACGCGCGGCGCGGCCCATCCGCTGGAAGTGCTGTTCGACCTTGCCATCGAGACCGACATGTCGGCGCTGTTCATGCAATACCTGACCCGCGAGAACGATGAGGATGCCGTGCGGATCATGCGTCATCCCAGCTCGGTGATGACTTTCTCCGATTCGGGCGCACACGTCAGCCAGATCGCCGACAGCTCGATCCAGACGCATCTGCTCGCCTGGTATTGCCGCGAGAAGCAGTTGCTCAGCCTGCCCGAGGCGATTCACATGATGACCGGTCGCGCCGCGCGCCATTGGGGCTTTGCCGGGCGCGGCGAGCTGAAGCTGGGCAACATGGCCGATATCAACGTGATCGACCCCGCCACCGTCGGCCCGCAGATGCCGCAGGTGGTGCATGACCTGCCCACCGGCGCACGCCGTTTCTCGCAAAAGGCGAGCGGCATTCGCGCAACGCTGGTCGCCGGCGAAGTGCTGATCGAATCCGGTTTGCACACCGGCGCGCTGCCCGGCAAGCTCTTGCGCCGCAAGGACTGATACCGACTCCCGATGACCGGAACTTGGGGTGCCCCGCGCGCCGGAAGAAAGGTTCAGGTCCCGAAGGCGCGCTCGCCCGTGCCGGGTGCGGCGCGGCAGGTGCCGATCAAGGTCGTCGAGCTCGTCGTGGTGGAGCACGAAGACGAAGTGGATGCCGACGAAGCCGTCCTTGGTCCAGCTGACGCTGCCGCGCAGCCCGCCGAAACCGGGAATGCGTACCGTCACCGGCTGGTCGGCGGCGAAGGTGCGGCTGCCGGGCAGCGCCACCCGGCAGCCACCTTGCGAGACCTCCACCAGCAGGCCAGGGTAGGGCCGCTGATCCTCGCCATGCAGGGTCACTTCGTGCCGCACGGCGAAGCGCGAATGCTTGCGGATTGTCAGAACGTTCATGCCCACACCCCCTTGCCGAACCAGCGGCTTGGGCGATGAAAACACCGGCACCTTAGCGAATGCCTCAAGACGAAGGGTTAACCAGCCGTCCATAACTGCGCCTGCCAGATCCGGCGAGGCGAATGCGCACGCAGATTGGTCAGGGCCGACCCACACTGACATATTCAAAGCCCGCCGCGCGCAGTTCCGCCGGATCATAGACATTGCGCAAGTCGACCAGCAGCGGCCGCCGGGCGATCTGCTTGACGCGGTCGAGATCCAGCGCGCGGAAGGCGTCCCATTCGGTGACGATGACCACGGCATCGGCGCCTTCGATGGCGCTGTAGGCATCCGGCTTCATCTCGACCCGCGGCATCATCGGCCGGGCGAGTTCCATGCCTTCGGGATCATATGCGGTCACTTCGACGCCGGCATCGACCAGCGTCTGGGCGATCGCCAGCGATGGCGCATCGCGCATGTCATCGGTGTTGGGCTTGAAGGTCAGGCCGAGCAGCGCGACTTTCTTGCCGCGCGCGTCATCAGATCCCCCCTCGCCATTGCAGAGCGCTTCGATCACCTTGCGGCCCATCGCCCGCTTGCGGCTTTCGTTGACCTTGGCCACCGCCTCGACGATGCGCAGCGGGCTGCCAAAATCCTCGGCGGTCTTGAGCAGCGCGAGGGTATCCTTGGGAAAGCAGCTGCCGCCATAGCCGGGTCCGGCATGGAGGAACTTGGGGCCGATGCGGCCATCAAGGCCGATCCCGCGCGAAACGTCCTGCACATCCGCCCCGGTCCGTTCGCACAGGTCGGCGATTTCGTTGATGAAAGTGATCTTGGTCGCAAGAAAGGCGTTTGCCGCATACTTGATCAGCTCGGCGCTGCGGCGGCTGGTGAACTGGATCGGCGCGCGGTTGAGGAACAGCGGGCGATAGACCTCGCGCATCACGTCGCGTGCCCAATCGTCATCGCTGCCGATAACGATCCGGTCTGGCCGTTTGAAGTCGCCGATCGCCGCGCCTTCGCGCAGGAATTCCGGGTTGGAGGCGACGGCGAAGCGCGCCTTGGTGCCCGATTCGGTCAATATGCGCTCCACCTCGTCGCCGGTGCCGACCGGCACGGTCGACTTGGTGACGATCACGGCGGGATGATCAAGGTGCTCGCCGACTTCGGCGGCCACGGCATAGACGAACGAGAGATCGGCATGCCCGTCGCCGCGCCGCGATGGCGTGCCCACGGCGATGAATATCGCCGCAGCACCGGCGATGCCGCTGGCAAGATCAGTGGTGAACGAGAGCTGGCCACGCTTGCGCATTGCGGCGCACCAGGTCTTCCAGGCCCGGCTCGTAGATCGGCATTTCGCCGGCCTGAAGCCGGGCGATCTTGGCGGGGTCCTTGTCGATACACACCACGTCGTGGCCGAAATCGGCAAAACAGGCGCCCGAAACCAGCCCGACATAGCCCGAGCCAACCATGGCAATCTTCATCGCCGAAACTCCATCAAAGTGTTTGCATGTCGCAGGAAATCCGGCCGTCGAAGTCTTCGGCGGCAAGCAGCCAGCGCCCTTGGCCTTCCAGCCCCAGCGCCGTCAAGCGCCCACTGCGGTAGGCACCGGTATCGATGCCGATGCGGTTGCTGCGAATCTCGGCGTGTTCGCTGATCGTGTGGCCGTGGACGACCACATAGCCGTGGCTGCCGGAATGGCTGAGGAAGGGCTCGCGCATCCAGCGCAAGGCCACGCGGCTTTGCTCTTCGAGCGGCACGCCCGGCGCGATCGCGGCATGAACGAAAACATAGTCGCCGATGATGATGTAGTCCTCGAATGTGCGGATGAAATCGAGATCATCCTGCGGCACTGCCGCGCACATCATGGCCTGGGCCTCTTCCAGCGTCGCGGCATTCCAGGCTGCCGCATCGACCGGATAGGACAGGATTGTTTCGCGCCCGCCATAGCGCAGAAAGGCGCGCAGCACCTCGGTGTTGTCCATCGCCTGCATGAACATTTCTTCGTGATTGCCGAACAGGATGCGCACCTTCCGCCGCTTTGCCAGATTGCGTGCCATGGCGATCACCCCGGCGCTGTCCGGTCCGCGATCGATCAGGTCGCCGAGCAGGATGATGGTGGTGCGCGCTGCGCCGCGCGAGGCTTCATCGGCCTCGATCGACGCAACCAGCGCCGCAAGCAGATCGCGCTGACCGTGAATATCGCCGATTGCATAGACCCGCTGGCCTGCCGGAATGGCAGGCGGGGGCTGCGTCGATTGCGCGCGGACGAGCGTTCTGAGCTTTTTTAACATGGGCGATTGCTGCCCGGCAGCCATAGAGCGCCCCGGGCTGCGCGACAAGCGATAGGCGAAACGCGCATGCGTTGCCCGGATGCCACAGTGGCCATCCGATTTATTTGTCAGCCAAAATTCCTTCTTGTGCAATGCAGCAAAGCGAGTCAGACAGCAGGGGTCATCACGCGATGAAGCCCGGAACGAGGCTCACCGTGACCACGCAGGTGGGACGAGGCAGTAATAACCGTGAGGGAAAAACTATGCTTACGTCCATTCGTGGCCTTTCGGCCGCAGTACTTCTCGCTGGCAGCGCTCTTGCAGCCGTTCCCGCTTACGCTGATGAAACCGATCCGCCGAGCGACATCACCATCACCGGCAGCGCCACCGTTGCTTCGCAGTACCGTTTCCGCGGTCTTGCCCAGTCGGACAACAAGCCTGTTGTCCAGGCTGGCGTAACGATTGCTCACAGCTCGGGCTTCTACCTCTCCACCTGGGGTTCCAGCGCCAGCGCCGGAGCCGGCCCGATCAACATCGGCGGCACCGAAATCGACATCTACGGCGGCTGGACCAAGGGCATTGGCGATAGCGGCGTGACCGTCGACATCGGTGCCATCGGCTACATCTATCCCGGCGCTCCGCTGGGCAACTACTATGAGATCTATGGCAGCGTCGCCAAGACCTTTGGCCCGGTCACGGCCAAGGTTGGCGTCAATGTTGCGCCGGACCAGGAAGTGTTCAACTACAACTGGACCTCGACCAAGCGCAGCAACGTCTACACTTTCGGCAACCTGTCTGCCGGCATCCCGGGCACGCCGATCACGCTGACCGGCCAGCTGGGCTACACCTCGGGCGGCTTCGCCTGGAGCAAGGACTACCTGGACTACAGCGTTGGCGCGAGCGCCAAGTGGAAGGCTCTGACCTTCGGTATCTCGGTGGTCGGTACCAACATCAGCAAGGGCGATGTCAACAGCGGCTTCGGTTGCCTGAACACCGTCAGCTGCATTGATTACTATCACCGCATGAACAAGACGACGGTTGTCGGTTCGATCACCGCCAGCTTCTAAGCCATCTGCTTATCGCAGGGGAATGGGGCCCGCACCGGCAAGACCGGGCGGGCCCTTTTTCTTTTTGTGGGTTGTCCGGCGGAAGAATTTCCCTCTCCCCGCCGGGGAGAGGATACGCAGGCTTGGCAGCTTGGCTGCCTAGCCGTAGTTGGAGAGGGGTATGTGCCCATGAGAGCGCAAGATCCCCTCTCCCAGCTACGCTAGCCCCATGCGGGGCAAGCTGCGCTACCTCTCCCCGCCGGGGAGAGGGGATGTGCGTCGTTGCGCAATTCTACCGCAAGTAAAAATCGATCGTCGTCACCACGCGCACCCGTTTGTAGGGCGAATCCATCGGCCCCCCGCCGCCGCCTTCGCCCTCAGCGCCCGAATCGCCATCTCTGGCAGCAATCGAGAAATAGCCCTGGCTGGCGCTCTTGATCGAACCCACCGATGTGCCGCTGTCATGCGCGAACTGCTCGGCGGAGGCGCGTGCGTCCTTGGTTGCCTGGGCAATCATGCCGGGCTTGATCGCGTTCAGGCCGGTGAACCTGAAATTCAGCCCTGATCCGTCTTCCAGCACCACCCCGCGCTGGACCAGCTCGAACTGGCGTCGCGCGGCGTCCTGCGCGCGCTTGATGTCGGCCGTGCGCAGCACCATGGTCTGGCGCACGGTCACCTCTGGAACGCCGTTGCTGGAATACTGCGACACATTGACCCCTGCGGGCTGGAGCGCGTCGGCGGGAAAGCCGCGATCCTTGAAGAAGCCACGGATCGCGGCGTTGTCGGCTTCGGCATCGGCCTGGGCGGAGGCAAGGTCGGAGGCCTTGGCCGAATAGGTCAGCGTCCAGGTGGCAAGATCCGCCGTCACGTCGCGCTCGGCCAGCCCGCGCACGGTGACCGACCGGTCTGCCTCGCGCGCGCGGACAAGGCCGTTGCCCAGCAGATATCCGCCAACAATGAGCCCCAGCGTGATGACGCCGGCACTGGCCAGCCATCGGCGGGTTTCGGCCTCGCGCAAGAATGCGCTGGCGGATGCGCGAAAATCCGGACTAGAGTCAGGCATGACGGAGGCTCCCTGTTGATGCGCAGACGATGCGCTTGCCTGGCTTTCTCCACGATGAACCGTTTATCACATGCGACGAATGGAGTTGATGCCCTGTGACGAAATATCTCCACACGATGATCCGGGTCAGTGATCCCGATGCGACCATTCGCCTGTTTGCCCTGCTGGGCGTGCGCGAGATCCGCCGGTATGACAACGAGGCGGGCCGCTTTACCCTGATTTTCCTCGCCGCGCCGGGCGACGAGGGCGTGGCGGAAGTCGAGCTGACCCACAACTGGGACGAGGCGGGTTATGCTGGCGGCCGCAATTTCGGCCACCTCGCCTATGCGGTCGACGATATCTACGCCACCTGCCATACGCTGGCGGATGCAGGCGTCACCATCAACCGCCCCCCGCGCGACGGCCGCATGGCCTTTGTCCGAACGCCCGACAACATCTCGATCGAGCTGCTCCAGGCAGGCGGCTCGCTGCCGCCGCAGGAGCCGTGGGCGAGCATGGGGAATGTGGGGGAGTGGTGACCGGCTAACGCCTCTGCCCCGCCAGCCTCAGCACCGCAAAGCCCAGCAAGGCGGAAACCAGCGATCCCGCCAGCACGCCCAGCTTCGCCTCTTCCACCAGTTCCGGCGCGTGCGGGAAGGCGAGTGCGGCGATGAACAGGCTCATGGTGAAGCCGATGCCGCAGAGCAGCGCCAGGCCCCAGACCTGCGCCCAGCTCGCGCCGGCCGGCCTTGCCGCCATGCCCAGCTTGCAGCAGACCCAGATCGCGCCGAAAATGCCGATCTGCTTGCCGATCACCAGCCCTGCGCCGACAGCCAGCGGCAGCGGCTGCAGCAGCTCACCCACACCCCCGCGCAGCTCTGCCCCGGCGTTGGCGAGGCCGAACAGGGGCAGCACGAGGTAGGCGACCCACGGTGCCAGCGCGTGCTCCATGCGCAGCAGCAGGCTGTCTCCGCCCTTGTCCAGCCTGATCGGAACAAACAGCGCGGCGGCGACGCCCGCGACGGTGGCGTGGACGCCCGAATGCAGCGTGCAATACCATGCGGCGGCGGCGATAGCGGCGAAGGCCCAGCCATTGCCGATCCGCATGCGGCCCATCAATGCCATCACTGCAAGGCAGGCCGCAGCACCGGCGAGCCAGGCCGCCTTGATCGAGGCGGTATAGAACAGCGCGATGATCACCACCGCGCCGATATCGTCGACGATGGCGATGGTCAGCAGCAACAGACGCAGCGATGGCGGCGCGCGGCTGCCGATCAGCGCCAGCACGCCAAGCGCGAATGCAATGTCGGTCGCCGCCGGGATCGCCCAGCCGGCGCGCAGGTCAGGTGCGCTACCGCCGATGGCAAGATAGACCAGCGCGGGCACGGCCATGCCGGCCAGCGCTGCAACCACCGGCAGCCTCCGCCGTGCGGCGCTCGCCAGCTCGCCGTCCAGCACCTCGCGCTTGATCTCCAGCCCCACGGCGAAGAAGAACAGCGCCATGGCCGCATCGTTGATCCACAGGTGCCAGCTTTCGAGCTTGGCAACCGGCGTGAAGGCCAGCGGATGATGGAAAAGGTCATGCCAGGTGCCGGCCAATGGCGAGTTGGCCATGGCCAGGGCAAGTGCTGCCGCGGCGATCAGCAGAAGCCCGGAGGCCGCCTCGCCGCCTGCCGCGCGCCGCAAGGCATTGGCGATGCGATTGGCGAGGTGACGGCGCTGCGGCATTGGTAAATTCCCTGTTAGCCTCAAACGTTTCTAATTCATTCCTAAACCATTGCAAATCTGCGCAAAAGCAATAGGCTTGATGTTCGGGACAAGACCTGGGGGCTGGGTTTGCGCGTGCCAGATGGGGCAGTGACAGGACTGGAGCAGCTGTTTCGCTGGCTGTTGGTGGCAGAGCGCGAACTGCTGCTCTTTGCCGCCTTCTGGTTTATTATCAGCGCTATAGATGAAGCGGCGGTCGATCTCTCGTGGATCTGGCTGCGGCTGGGCGGACGGGCCAATGCCGACAAGGTGCCCAGCGGGCTGACGGAATCACCTTTGCTCGGCCGCGCCGCGATGTTCGTGCCGGCCTGGCACGAGGACGAAGTGATCGGTTCGATGATCGGCCACACCCTGCGCGCCTGGCAGCAGCGCGATTTCGTGCTCTATGTCGGCATATACCGCAACGATCCGGCGACGCTCGATGCCGCGATGCGCGCGGCGCGCGGCGATCCGCGCATCCGGCTCGTCGTCAATGGCGAGGCCGGGCCAACCACCAAGGCCGATTGCCTCAACCGGCTCTATGCCGCGCTGCAGGCCGACGAGGCGCGCAGCGGCACGATGTATCGCAACATCATCATGCACGACGCCGAAGACATGGTGCATCCCGCCGCGCTCGCGGTGATGGACCGGGCGCTGGCCGAGGTGGATTTTGTCCAGTTGCCGGTACGGCCCGAACCGCAGTCCGAAATCGCCATGGATCGCCGGGCACTATTCGGACGAGTTCACCGAGGCCCATGCCAAGACGCTGGTGGTGCGCGATGCGCTGGGCGCGGCAATCCCGGCGGCGGGTGTTGGCTGCGGCTTTTCGCGCCACGCGCTCGGCGGGGCTTGCGCGGCTGCGCCAGGCCGAAGGCGAGCGCCGGGCCCTTTGCCGCCGAGTGCCTCACCGAAGACTATGAGCTGGGCCTGCTGATTGCCCGCGAAGGCGGCCGCAGCCGTTTCCTGCGCCTGCGTGACAGCGATGGCCACCTCGTTGCCACGCGCAGCTATTTTCCCGCCACGCTGGAAACCGCCGTGCGCCAGAAAGCGCGCTGGATTCATGGCATTGCCTTGCAGGGCTGGGAGCGGCTCGGCTGGCAGGGACGCCCGGTAGAGGTGTGGATGGCGCTGCGTGACCGGCGCGGGCCATTGACCGCGCTGGTGCTGGCGGCGGCATATCTGCTGCTGCTGATCGAAGGCGTGCTGGGCGCGGCGCGGCTGGCCGGCTGGATCGAAGGCCTCGCGCCCTCGCCACTGCTCGCCTTCATGATCGCGCTCAGCTTCGTCAGTTTCGTCTGGCGCGCTGCCATGCGCTTTGCCTTCACCGCGCGCGAATATGGCATTGCCGAAGGGCTGATCGCGGTGCTGCGTATCCCGGTGGCCAATCTCATTGCCATCCTTGCCGGTCGCCGCGCGCTGTTTGCCTACATGCGCAGGGCTTGGCGGCGAACAGGTCAGTTGGGACAAGACCAGCCACGCCGTCCATCCCGGCAGGCAATGCCGAGCGGGCGATTGCGGCATGAACGGCACATTCAGCCCGCCGCGGCCAGCCGCTGCTCGCGTTGGTCCTGCTGCTGGGCGCCTGGGTTTCTGCCCGGGCGATGATGTGGGAGCCCAGGGAAGCGCCCAATATCCGCCCATACATCGCCAGCGCGCCGCTCATCGATACCGGCGCCCGGCGCGGCCTTGAAGATGCTGTCTCCCACGGCGACGGCGAAGACGAGCAGGCTCTGGTCGCGCCCGCCCCCATGTCCGTGCCAAGGTTGGTGCCGATTTGCGGGGCCTTGTTAGCGTCGAAAACTATGCCGAGGTGCCTGCGGCATACCCCGAAGCGCAAGCAGACCTGACTGCGCCCCGGCCTGCGCACCAGCACGCGCAGCGCGGCTTGACCACGCAGTCCCTGCCGCCGGCCCCGGTGCAAGTGGCATCGCCCGCAGCGCCTGCATTCAAGCCTGTTCCCGCCAATGTCGCGATCGGGCACCATTTGCTGTGGATGGCGGCACTGGCGCACGTGCCGATGCCCGCCTCGCTGATCAATGGCGCTGGTGCTGCCAAAGGCGACCAGCGGCTTGCCGCATCGACGCCGGTGGCTCCAGCAGGCGCGAAGCGCTGGTCCGCTGATGGCTGGATCCTGTGGCGGCGCGGCAGCGCCGGGGCCTCGGCCGGCGCGCTGCTCACCCCCAGCTATGGCGCGAGCCAGGCCGGCGCGGTGGTGCGATACCGGCTGGCCCCATCGAGCGCGTTGCGCCCGGCGGCCTATTTGCGAACCACCGCCGCGCTCAACGGCTCCAGCGAGCGCGAGGCCGCGCTGGGCCTGCAACTGCGCCCGATCCGCGGCCTGCCGATTGCGCTCGCAGGCGAGGCGCGGGTGACTGCGGTTCCGGGGCGGACGTTCGTGCGCCCGGCAGTCTTTGCCGTCACCGAGCTGGCGCCGTTCGCGCTGCCGCTGGGGCTGCGCGGCGAGGTCTATGGACAGGCCGGCTATGTCGGCGGACGCTTCGCCACCGGATTTGCCGATGGCCAGATGCGCGTCGACCGGGGGCTGCTGGGTATCGGCAAAGGCGAGCTCAGGCTGGGCGGCGGCGTGTGGGGCGGCGTGCAGAAGGGGCATCGCGCGTCGATGCCGGGCCGACACTGACCATTGGCAGGCCGCTTGGCGGATCGGGATCGATGCGGCTCGCGGCTGACTGGCGCTTCCGCGTTGCCGGCAAGGCGGCGCCCGGTTCGGGGCCAGCCGTGACGCTGTCCGCAGGTTTCTAGGGCGAGAGCGCTTCCTTCGCGCGTCCTGCTGGGCTAGTCCCTGGGCAGGATGGACGTCTATCTCCCCATTGCCAATCTTGCGGTCAATGGCCTGGTCATTGTCCTGCTCGGCGGGCTCACCGGGCTGCTTTCGGGCATGTTCGGCGTGGGCGGCGGATTCCTCACCACGCCGCTGCTGATCTTCTATGGCGTGCCGCCCACGGTGGCGGCGGCATCATCGGCCAGCCAGGTGACCGGGGCCAGCGTTTCAGGCTTCTTCGCCCACCGCCGGCGCGGCGGGGTGGACAAGCAGATCGGCGCGGTGATGGTGGCGGGCGGCATCGTCGGCATCGGCATCGGCGCATTGCTGTTCCGCCTGTTCCAGGCGCTCGGCCAGATCGATACGGTGATCAACGTCCTCTACGTCGTCATGCTCGGCTCGATCGGCGTGATCATGGCGCGCGAGAGCGTGGCGGCGCTGCAAGCGCAGCGGCGCGGCGAGCCGATCAAGGCGCGCAAGCGGCGGCACCATCCGCTGGTCGCCAGCCTGCCGCTGCGCTGGCGGTTTTATCGCTCGGGGCTCTACATCTCGCCGCTGGCGCCGCTGCTGCTGGGCATGGTGACCGGGATCCTGACCATGCTGATGGGCATCGGCGGCGGTTTCGTGCTGGTGCCGGCCATGCTCTATATCCTGGGCATGAGCGCCAATGTCGTGGTCGGAACCTCGCTGTTCCAGATCCTGTTCGTCACCATGGCGACGACGATGATGCACGCGATGACCACCAAGGCGATCGATATCGTGCTGTCGGTGCTGCTGCTGATCGGCTCGGTGACCGGCGCGCAGATCGGTGCGCACTTCGCCCAGAAGAGCCGGCCGGAATACCTGCGCCTCGCGCTGGCGACGATCGTCCTGCTGGTGGCGCGCGCATGGCGCTGGGGCTGACATTCCGGCCCGACGAGATATTCACGGTGGACCCGCTGTGAGGGCGCTGCTGCGCCTTGCTGGCGCTGGTGCTGCTGACCGGCGCGCGCGATCCGATCCTTGTGCCCGAAGTGTCGCAGCACGAAGTGGTGGTGCGCCAGGGCTTCACCGGCGCCGAACTGTTGCTGTTCGGCGCGATCCTGACGCCGGAGGGCACGCGGGCGGGGCAAGACTATGATATCGTCGTCGTGCTCAAAGGGCCGGCCAGCCCGGTGGTGCTGCGCGAGAAGCGCAAGTTCGCGGGCATCTGGATCAATGCCGACAGCACCGAACTGCATTCGGTTCCCTCGTTCTTTGCCATGGCTTCTACCCGGCCGATTTCCCGCATCGTCGATGGCAAGACTGCGGCGATCTATGAGCTTGGCCTGCCCTGGCTGCAGCTTTCGCCCACCGGCGCGATCGATCCCAAGGCGCTTGCACGGTTCAACGCCGGCCTTGTCGACCTGCGCCAGCGCAACGGGCTCTACCAGCAGGACGAGGCGGGTGTGAAAGTGAAAGAGCAGGTGCTCTATCAGGCCCGGATCAACCTGCCCTCCAGCGTCCAGACCGGGCGTTATACGGCGGAAACATTTGCCATTTCCCGCGGACGCGTGGTGGCGACGGCGGTCAGCGAGATCGCGGTGCGCAAGCTGGGCTTCGAAGGGGCGATTGCTGCCTTCGCCGAAAACTGGTCGCTGTTCTATGGCTTGCTGACGGTTGCCATTTCGGTGGCCATGGGATGGCTGGCCGGACGGGTTTTCTCATTGGTTTAGGCTGAAATTAACGCCTTTCGCCTATCGCTGCACCGTGAATTCAAACAGGGTCGGTGTAGGTGTAATGGCGGATATGAGCAGGCACAATTTCGGTACGGCGCAGCCCGCCCAGGTGCAGGATCTTGGTGCGTCGGCCAGCGCTCCCGCTGTCGACCATGCCAGCCAGCCGATCGGCATCGTGCTGGAAATCAACGGCGCGGGCAGCCGCATCGCGATCGACCTGCAACGCCTTGCCGAATGCGGCACCAGCTCCGATCCGGCGGTCGCGCTGGCCGGGCAGGTCGGCAACCAGATCAAGATCCAGGTTGGCGACGGCTGGCTGCTGGCGACCATGCGCAGCCAGAAGAAGGATACCGCCACGCCCGGCGGCGTGCTCGCCGTGGTCGACTTTCTTGGCGAAGGCGCTGAAGAGCGTCTGACCGGCCGCCTGCACAGTTTCCAGCGCGGCGTGACGCGCTATCCGGTGCCCGGCGCGCTGGTGTTCCCGGCGACCACGGCCGACTTGCGCCAGATCTATGCCAGCGATGGGCGCAACCTCATCCAGATCGGCAAGGTCTTCCCCACCAACGACATCCGCGCCGGGCTCTATGTCGATGCCTTCCTGGGCAAGCATTTCGCGCTGCTCGGCTCGACCGGCACCGGCAAGTCGACCGCGGCGGCGCTGATCCTGCACCGCATCGGCGAGGCCGCGCCGCAGGGCCACACGATCATGATCGACCCGCACGGCGAATATGCCTCGGCCTTCCGCGAAACCGGCATGATCCTCGACGTCAGCAACCTGCAGATGCCCTATTGGCTGATGAATTTCGAGGAACACTGCGAAATGATCATCACCTCCTCCGGGCCCAGCCGGCAGGAGGATATGGAAATCCTCGCCAAGTGTCTGCAAATGGCGCGGATGAAGAGCCGGATGGCTGAAGGTTTCGGCAAGGTCACGGTCGATACGCCGATCCCCTACCTGATGAACGACCTGACGACGATCCTGCAGAACGAGATGGGCAAGCTCGACAAGGCGACCACCACCGCGCCCTACATGCGCATCCGCAGCAAGCTTGACGAACTGAAGGGCGATCCGCGTTACCAGTTCATGTTTTCGGGCATGCTGGTGGGCGATACCATGGCCGAATTCATCGCCCAAATCTTCCGCCTGCCCTCGCGCGGCAAGCCGATTTCGATCATCGATGTGTCGGGCGTGCCATCGGAAGTCACCTCGACGGTGGTCGCGGTGCTCAGCCGGCTGGTGTTCGACTTTGCCATCTGGTCGCGCGAGGACAACATGCGGCCGATCCTGCTGGTCTGCGAGGAAGCCCACCGCTATGTGCCCAACGAGAAGAACGCCGATGGCTCCTCGGTCGGCAAGATCCTCAGCCGCATCGCCAAGGAAGGCCGCAAGTATGGCGTGTCGCTGGGTCTGATTACCCAGCGCCCGTCTGATCTGGCCGAAGGCGTGCTCTCGCAGTGCGGCACGATCATTTCGATGCGGCTCAACAACGACCGCGATCAGGCTTTCGTCAAGGCGGCGATGCCCGAAGGCGCACGCGGGTTCCTCGAAGCGATCCCGGCGCTGCGCAACCGCGAATGCATCATCTGCGGCGAGGGCGTGTCTGTGCCCGTGCGCGTCAGCTTCGATGATCTCGAGCACTTCAAGCGCCCGGCCTCTGCCGACCCGTCGTTTGTCGAGCTGTGGAACCAATCAGGCGGCGAAGAGGAACTGATCGAGCGCACCGTCCAGCGCTGGCGCGCGCACGGGCGTTAAGGCCGGCTCTCGTCGGCAGAGTAGGGAAAATGGCCGAGCCCGCGCCCGGCCAGCACGCCGCCCTTGCGCCAGCCGCCTTGCAGGTAATAGGCGAGTGCCATCAGCGCCGAACATGAACCGCTGGCCATGAACGACCACCAGATCGCATCGGCGCCGTGCGTCGGATAGAAGCCGAAGCCGACCGCCAGACGCACCCCGATCACCGAAACGAGCAGGATCAGCAGCGGCACGACCACCGCCCCGTTGGCCCGCACGATCGAGGTTATCACCATCGAGACGCCCATCGGCACGAAAGTCCAGCCGATCATCCAGTTGATATGATCGCCGATGGCGATGGCCGGGCTGCCCGCCGGCAGGAAAATGCCGAGCAGGAATTCGCTTGCCGCCAGCATCGTCAGCACGAGCACGCCGGTCATCGCGACATTTATGGCCGAACCGATGCCCGCCAGCTTGTCGATCCGGTCCCAGCGGCCGGCACCGATGTTCTGCGCGGCCATCGCGCTGACCGCGCTGCCGATGGCGAAAGCGGGCATCTGGATATAGCTCCAGATCTGGTTGGTGGCGTTGTAGGCCGCAACCGTTTCCACGCCTTCGCGGTTGATCAGGCCCATCATCAGCAGGCCTGAAACCGACATGATGACCATCGACAGGCCCATCGGCAGGCCAATCGCCAGCACCGGCTTCAGATGCGCCCAGTCAGGCCACAACAGGCGCAGATCCGCGCCGCGCAGCCCGATCGGCAGGTCGAGCCGATAGATCCGCACGATCATGAAGATCAGGCAGCACAGGTTGGTGACCACGCCGGCCCAGGCCGCGCCGGGCAGGCCAAGTGCCGGGATCGGACCCAGCCCCAGAATGAAGACCGGGTTGACCACCAGCGACAGGACAAGATTGAGCACGGTTGTCCACAAAGGTGTCAGCGCATCGCCGACCCCGCGCAGGGCCGATTGCAGCAGCACCGTCATGAACACAAAGGGCACGCCGACGAAGATGACCTTCAGATAGGACGCGGCAAAGGGAAAGGCGGCCTCGGGCGTCGCCAGCAGGTGCAGCATCGGCGACACGGCCAGATCGCCCGCGAAGGCGATGAACAGGCTGATGACGACGAAGGCCCCAGCGGTCGCGCCGATCGTGCGGCGCACTTCCTCGAAGTCGCTGCGGCCCACCGCCTGGCCGATCATGATCGTCGCCGCCATCGCCAGGCCGAAGACCGCCGAGAACACCAGGAACATGACCAAGGTGGCAATGCCCGCTGCGGCAAATGCGTCTTCGCCCAGGAACTTGCCGACATAGATCGCGCTGATCGATCCGTTGAGCGATTGCAGCACGTTCGCGCCCAGCGTCGGCAGGGCGAACATCAGCAGGGTCTTGCCCACCGGCCCTTGCGTCAGATCACCGCGCAGCGGCAATTCGCGCGCGGTTATTGCGGCAAAATCAACATCATCGACGGGGGGGGTATCGCTCACGTGCCTCTCGTGTCGCCATAGAGGTGGATATGCAAGCGGTCTGAGTAATTAAACCCGTGTGCCGCGCACAGACCGGCAAGCCAGCGCCCGCGCATGCGCACGGCTTCGCTGTCGCGGCCTTCGGGCATCAGCCAGATGCGTTCGGCGGGAATGGCGTAATCGGCCTGCAGAGCCAGCACCTGGCTGAGGTCTTCGGGTTCGGCGACGACGAATTTGAAGCAGCGCGCGCGGATCGGCGGCCCATGCGGCGAGGCGCTCGGGCACCAGCGCAAGCTCTGCCGGATTGCCGCTGTGCGCCAGCTTGGGGCTGACATTGTATTGCTGCACCAGCGCGTCGAAGGCAGGCGGCGGGGCGACCGTGCCGTTGGTTTCCACCTCGATGCGCATGGCGGGCAGAGCCGCGATCATGCGGGCGAGCGCCGGGGCCTGAAGCAGCGGCTCGCCGCCGGTGATGACCAGGCGCGGCTGGCCCAGCGCGGCGATGCGCGCGGCGACGTCATCCTCGGCGAGCGTGACCTGGTTGGCCTTGCGCGCGAAATCGATCCCGTCGCGGTGCGGGCGGTTGTCGCCCTCAAAGCGCCAGGTATAGGCCGTGTCGCACCAGACGCAGGCAAGATTGCAGCGCGACAGGCGCACGAAGGCGCAGGGCTTGCCGGCGGACGCGCCTTCGCCTTGCAGCGAGGCGAAGATTTCCGGCTCGCCGGGGGTCTGGGCGGCAAGGGTCAGCATCCTTCGAGACGGGCCTTCGACAAGCTCAGTCCCTCGTCGAGGACAAACGGAAACTCCCTACGCCCGTTCGTCCTGAGCGAGCGACTCGAGGAGCCGCGCAGCGGCGTCCCGAAGGCGCGTCTCGAAGCATCACCCCAACCGCGCCAGCGCTGCGCTCAGCCGCTCGGCCTCGGCGGCATGCATGGCATGATCGGCGCGGGCCTTCTCGACCGCTTCGGGCTTGGCTTTCTCGACGAAGGACGGATTGGACAGCCGGCCTTCGAGGCTCTTGGCTTCCTTGGTCGAGACTTCCAGCGCCTTGGCGAGGCGGGCCTTTTCGGCGGCGATATCAACCACCCCTTCCAGCGGCACGATCAGATTGGCATCGCCCGCACCGATCTGCATTGCCGCGCCGGCGGGGGCGGGCTCAAAGCGGATGGCATTGAGGCGGGCAAGGCGGTCGATCGCTTGCGGGTTGCGCTCGATGATCCCGCGCGTCGCGTCGCTCGGCTCCGGCAGGAAGGCATCGAGCCGCGCGCCCGGCGCAATGCCCAGTTCGTTCTTGGCGGTGCGCAGGTTGCCGATCAGCGCGATCAGCCAGTCGACTTCGGCCTTGGCCGCCGCATCAACGCCCGCTTCCGGCGCGGGCCAGCTGGCGGTGATCAGCGGGTAGTGCGGCCGGTCCCCCAGCGCGCCCCACAGCTCTTCGGTGACGAAAGGCATGAACGGGTGGAGCATGACGAGGATCTGGTCGAGCACCCAGCCGGCGACGGCCTTGGTCTCGTCGTCGAAGCGAGCCCTTGATCAGCTCGATATACCAGTCGCAGAACTGGTCCCAGACGAAGTGGTAGATCGCATTGGCCGCCGCATCGAAGCGCAAGTCGGCCATGGCCTTGTCGAGCGCCTCGAGCGTTTCGACGACTTCGCCGATGATCCACTTGTTCACCGCCGAAGTGGCGGCAGGCGCGGCGATGGTCGTGGAGGCGCCGATCCCGTTCGACTGGCAGAAGCGCGCCGCGTTCCACAGCTTGGTGGCGAAGTTGCGATAGCCCTCGACGCGGGCCTTATCCATTTTCACATCGCGGCCCTGGCTTTCCATCGCCGCCATGAAGAAGCGCAGCGCATCGGCGCCGTATTCGTCGATCAGCAGCAGCGGATCGACGACATTGCCCTTGGACTTGGACATCTTCTGGCCGTCGGCGGCGCGGACGAGGCCGTGCAGGTAGAGCCGCTTCCACGGCACTTGGCCCTCATTGAAATGCATCCCCTGCATCGCCATGCGCGCGCACCAGAAGAACAGGATGTCGAAGCCGGAGATCAGCAGGTCGTTGGGGTAGTGGCGGGCCAGCAAGCCTCCGTTCGCCTCGAGCGAAGTCGAGAGGCCGTGCGCAGGTGTCTCGACTTCGCTCGTCACGAACGGAGATTGGGTGTTTGCGGAGTCATCCGGCCAGCCCAGCGTGGCGAAGGGCCACAGCGCGGAGGAGAACCAGGTGTCGAGGACGTCGTCGTCGCGGGTCAGCGACCTTGTCGCCGGCCAGAGCCTGTGCCTCGGCTTCGGTCTCGGCAACATAGACTTCACCATCCTCGGCATACCAAGCCGGAATCCGGTGCCCCCACCACAACTGGCGGCTGACACACCACGGCTGGATGTTCTCCATCCAGTTGAAGAACGTCTTCTCCCAGCTCTTCGGCACGATCTCGATCGCGCCGCTGCGCACTGCCTCGATCGGGGCTTTCGCCAAAGTCGCGGCATCGACATACCACTGGTCGGTCAGCCACGGCTCGATCACCACGCCGCCGCGGTCGCCGTAAGGCGTCTGGATGGTGCGCGGTTCGGCGTCGGCCTCGAGCTCGTTGCCTTCCTTGTCCTTGGTCACGTGCGGGATCAGCATGCCCGCCGCCTTCATGTCCGCCACGATCATGTCGCGCACCACGAAGCGGTCGAGCCCGAGATACTTCGCCGGAATCAGGCCATCGCTGGTCTGCACCACCTTGGCTTCGGCATCGAACATGTTGAGCATGTCGCGCCGGCTTGATCCCGGCGCGCTTGCCGACCTCGAAGTCGTTGAAATCATGCCCCGGGGTGATCTTCACCGCGCCGCTGCCCAGTTCCGGATCGGCGTGTTCGTCGGCGACGATGCGGAAGCGCCGCCCGGTCAGCGGCTGGAGGATTTCCTTGCCGATCACCGACTGGTAGCGCGGATCTTCGGCAGACACCGCCACGGCCATATCGGCCAGCATCGTCTCGGGCCGGGTGGTGGCGACTTCGATATAGTCCAGCCCGTCGTCGCGCTTTGCCCCGTCGGCCAGCGGATAGTTGAAGTGCCAGAAGCCGCCCTTGATCTCGCGGGTTTCCACCTCAAGGTCGGAAATCGCGGTCTTCAGCTTGGGGTCCCAGTTGACCAGGCGTTTGTCGCGGTAAATCAGGCCCTTGATTATAGAGGTCGACGAAGACCTTCACCACCGCCCTGGTGAAGTGCGGGTCCATGGTGAACTGCTCGCGTGACCAGTCCATCGAACAGCCCAGCCGGCGCAGCTGCTGGGTGATCGTGCCGCCGCTTTCCGCCTTCCATTCCCACACCTTGTCGATGAAGGCCTCGCGCGAATAGTTGGTGCGCTTGTCCTGCGCCGCTTCCATCTGGCGCTCGACCACCATTTGCGTGGCGATGCCGGCATGGTCGGTGCCCACCACCCACAGCGCATCCTTGCCGCGCAGGCGCTCGTAACGCACGACGATGTCCTGCAGCGTGTTGTCGAGCGCATGGCCGATGTGCAGGCTGCCCGTCACGTTGGGCGGCGGGTTGACGATGGTGAAGGGCTGCGCGTCGGGGCGCTCCGGGCGGAACAGGCCGTTGCTTTCCCAATGGGCATACCATTTCGCCTCGATGCGGGCGGGGTCGAAAGTCTTGTCTAGCGGGGCGGTTGTCATGGGGCGGCGCTTTGCCAGCGGTGGGGGCGAGGCGCAAGGCACGCTTGCCGTCCTCGCGCGATTTCGACCATCACACCCCCGTATGCGCATCTGGGCGGATTTCACGATTGAAAGCGGGGAAGGGGGCGCCGCCGTGGTGGCGCTGCACGGGCCTTTGCGCGTGTTCTCGATCGGCGACATCGACCGGCGGCTGGAGGCTGTGCAGGAGCGGGTGGCGCGGATCGATCTCAGCCAGGTCAGCGATATCGACACCGCCGGCGCCTGGATCGCCTGGCGTTTCGCGCGCGACTGGGGGGCGGAAATCACCGGCCAGAGCGACGAGGCGCGCCGCCTGATCGCTGCGGTCAGCCAGGCACGCGGCGATGATGAGAGCTTTGCGGACCGCCCGTCGCTGCCGGTTCGGGTCAGCGGCTGGCTGGGCAACAGGATCTTCGCCGCTGTGGCGGGCACCAAGGGGTGCTGGGCTTTTTCGGCGCGGTGATCGCGGCGCTGGGCGCAGTTCTGATCCATCCGCGCCGTTTCCGGGTGAAGGCGCTGATCCACCAGATGGAGCTGGTCGGGGTCACCTCGCTGGGCATCATCGGCCTGATGAGCTTCCTCGTCGGCATCGTCATTGCCCAGCAGGGCGCGGTGCAATTGCGCGAATTCGGCGCGGAAATGCTCACCGTGAACCTCACGGGCCGCATCTCGCTGCGCGAACTGGGCATCCTGATGACCGCGATCATGGTCGCCGGCCGCTCGGGCTCGGCTTTCGCCGCGCAGATCGGCACGATGAAGCTGACCGAGGAAATCGACGCGATGCGCACGATCGGCGTATCGCCGATGGAAGCGCTGGTGGTGCCGCGCGTGCTGGCGGCGATGCTGATGCTGCCGCTGCTGGGCTTCTTCGCCTCGGTCTGCGCGATCATCGGCGGCGCGGTGATTTCGACGATCCAGATCGACATACCCTTCGTCACTTTCCTGCTGCGCATCCAGGAAGTGGTGCCGATCCACGATTTCTGGGTGGGGATCATCAAGGCGCCGGTCTTCGGGCTGATCATCGCGATTGCCGGCTGCTACAACGGCATGCAGGTCAAATCGAATTCGGAAGAAGTGGGCCTGCGCACCACCATGGCGGTGGTCGCGGGCATCTTCATGGTGATCGTGCTCGATGCATTTTTCGCCATTTTCTTCAGCGAAGTGGGCTGGGGGTGAGCCGACAAGCTGGCGCAACCTGGGCGGCGACCTGTTGACCGAGGATGAAGAGGACGGTGGTTAGTGGATCATGGCGGGGCTCGCTCCGGGCGAATTTCCGATCATCGTCGAAGGGCTGCGCAACAGCTTTGGCGAGCATGTCATCCACGAAGACCTGTCGCTGAAAGTGCGGCGCGGCGAGATTCTCGGCGTGGTCGGCGGATCGGGCACGGGCAAATCGGTGCTGATGCGCTCGATCATCGGGTTGCAGCAGCCCGAGCGCTGGCGAGATCACCGTGCTGGGGCGCTCGATCCTCAATGGCAGCGCGCAGGACGATATCGACATCCGCAGCCGCTGGGGCGTGCTGTTCCAGGGCGGGGCGCTGTTCTCGACGCTGACCGTCGAAGAGAACATCGAAGTCCCGCTGCGCCAGTTCTATCCCGAGATTGGCGACAACCTGCGCGAGGAGATTGCCCGCTTCAAGGTGAAGATCTCCGGCCTGCCCGAGGAAGCCGCGTTCAAGTATCCCAGCGAGCTTTCGGGCGGCATGAAGAAGCGCGCCGGCCTCGCCCGGGCGCTGGCGCTCGATCCGGAACTGCTGTTTCTGGACGAGCCGACGGCGGGCCTCGATCCGATCGGCGCGGCGGCCTTTGATGCGCTGACCCGCGAATTGCAGGAGACGCTGGGGCTGACCGTGTTCCTGATCACCCACGATCTCGATACGCTGTATGAAATCTGCGACCGGGTGGCGGTGCTGGCCGACAAACAGGTGATTGCGGTGGGCACGATTCCGGAATTGCTCGCGCTCGATCATCCGTGGATCCAGGAATACTTCAACGGCCCCCGTGGGCGCGCGGCAAAGGCGTCGATTGATCGCGCCAAGGCGATAGACAAGCCGGGCAAAGCAGGGGCATAGAACAGCGCAATGGAAACGCGGGCCAATCATGTCTTTGTCGGTGCGGTGACGCTGGCCTTGCTCGGCGCGCTGGCGGCGTTCTTCATCTGGATCGCCCGGCTCAACGAGGGCGATCTCAAGCGCTACGACATCTTCTTCAGCCAGTCGGTCAACGGCCTCGCCAAGGGATCGCAAGTCACATTCTCGGGTGTGCCGGTTGGCACGATCGACAAGATCGAACTGTGGCGCAAGGATCCCAGTTTCGTGAAGGTGCGCATCAGCGTCGAAAAGACCGTGCCGATCCTGCAAGGCACCACCGCGACAATGCAATCGAGCTTTACCGGCACCGGCGCGATCCTGCTGGAAGGCGCGGTCAAGGGCGCGCTGCCGCTGGTCTGCCCTAAGGAAAATCCCAAGGCCTTCTGCCCCGAAGGCGTGCCGGTGATCCCGACAAAGCGCGGCGGGCTGGGCGCGATTCTCAACAGCGCGCCGGTGCTGCTTGAGCGGCTGGCGACGCTGTCGGAGCGGCTCAATACGCTGCTGTCTGATGAGAACCAGAAAGAATTCAAAGGCATCCTGGCGAACACCAACGTGCTGACAGGGGAACTCGCCAAGGCCTCGCCAGAGGTGAAAACCACGCTGACCGACTTGCAGGCAACCCTGCGGCAGGCTTCGTCCACGCTCGCCAATTTTGATAAGGTTGCAGGTTCCGCCAACAAGCTGCTGGGTGACGAGGGCGGGGCGCTGGTGCGCGATCTGCGCAGCACGCTGACTTCGGCGCAGCGCGCGGCCGATGCGCTTGAGGCGACCTTGGGCGATGCGCGGCCCGCCGCCCGCCAGCTGTCCACCTCAACCCTGCCCGAGGCAGAAGCCGCACTGCGCGAGCTGCGCACGGCAACCCGGGCGCTGCGCAATGTTGCGGAAAAGGTCGACGAGCAGGGCGCTGGTGCGCTGACCGGAGGCTCGCAACTGCCGGACTTCAAACCGTGATTCTGGCGGAGATTCTGGGCATTAGGGGGAACAGGCGCGTGCGCTCGATGGGTAAGTGGGTCGCACTGGCGGCTGTCGCGGCAACGCTTTCGGGCTGCATCAGCCTTGGTGGCAAGGCGCCGAAAATGCTGATCGGCCTCAGCGCCGAGCAGAGCCCTGTTGCCGGCGCGATGCCCGGCGGCGCGCGGGCAGACGCCCTCGTGGTGCTCGATCCCGAAGCCGGCCGCAAGCTCGATGTGCTGCGCGTGCCAGTGCAGGTTGATGACGCGCGGATCGCCTATCTCACCGATGTCACCTGGGTGGAGCGCCCGGCGCGGCTGTTCCGCCAGCTGCTGGCCGAAACCATCCGCTCGCGCGGCAAGCGCCTGGTGCTCGAATCGGTCGACGAAGGCGCGAATGCCAAGACCACGCTGGGCGGACGGCTGATCGACATGGGCTATGAGGCGCGCAGCCAGTCGGTCGTGGTGCGCTTCGATGCGATCCGCAGCGACGGCAAGGGCGTGGTGGAAGTGCGCCGCTTCGAGGCGGAGGTGCCGGGCATTTCGGCGACGGCCGAAGCCGTCGGCCCCGCGCTCAACCGCGCGGCGAACGATGTGGCGAAGCAGGTGGCAGACTGGGTGAATTAGAGTGGTTTGCGTTTAATCTGAAACACCCTCCGTTCGTGGTGAGGAGGGCCAGAGCGCAGCGGAGTTCCGTCTCGAACCACTGGCCTCGCACAGGTCCTTCGAGACAGCATTTCAGCCTTCGGCTTCAATGCTTCCTCAGGACGAACGGACCGGGTTCAGATTTGACGCAACGTGCCCTAGGCGGCCAGCCGCGCAAATTCCATCGCCGCTGCGAATGCCGCAAAACGCTTGGCCGATCGCGCCTCGGCCTCGCCGTCGCGGCCCCACAATTCGGCCTGCCAGATCTCTTCCAGTTCGGACACGGCCCAAAGCGCCTCGGCATCGGCGTCGGGCGTTATTGCGGCAAGGCCGACGATCAGCGAAGCAGAAAGGCTCGCCAGCGTTTGCAGCGCCGCCAAAGTGAAACCACTTTCCGCTGCCAGCACTGCTTCGAGCCTTGCAAGCGTCTCGGCGGGCTGGGGCTGGTGGATGACGCCGGAAACGCGCACGAAATGGACATCCCAGCGCTGTTCCGCCGCGACGACCAGCGGCTCCCAGACTTCCATCTGCCGCGAATAGAGTGCTTCGTCGGGCTCGGCGCGGTAGCACAAGGTGTCGCTCTCGGCGAAGCGCAGGATCGACTGGATCGTTGTCTCACGCGCGGGCCCGGCGATGTCGATGGCATAGTCGGCAAGATCGCGCAGCAGGAAGCTGGCGGGCACTATTTCCTCGCCCTGCGCGGCCCATTCCGCTGCCAGCGCCTCGGCCAGCGGGCGCGTGGGCACGATCTGCGCGGCGCTGCCGGCGGTCTTTACCCCGCGCCCGTCGAGCAGCACCTGCCAGCCGCCCGGGCTCTCGCCGAGCGTGACGTCCTTGTAGAAGCGCTTCATTCGCCGGGCGTGCGCCAGCGGCGGGCGAGGACCTTGGGCATGACGAAGAAATCGACCATGCCGATCACCACGAAAACATAACCGATCAGCACCGGCAGATCGACCTTGCCGCCGGCAATCAGGATGCCCAGCAGCACCAGCGCCGCGCCCATCAAACGCATGATCTGGATCGCCATGAAGCGCTGCTTTTCCAGTTTTGTCGGCTCGGGCGCGCCGGAAAGGTCCATGTTCATCGGTTCAGATACTCCTCGAGTTCGGCGAGATCGGCGGCGACGGCCTCGGCCCCGGCGTTCAGCAGTTCGGATGCTTCGTGATAGCCCCAGTCAACCCCCAGCGCGCGCACCCCGGCGGTCTGCGCCATGGCCATGTCATAGGCGGTGTCACCGATCATCACGGACCCATGCGCGCTGGCCCCGGCTTCGGCAAGCGCGGCTTCCAGCATGGCGGGGTGCGGCTTGGAGGGGTGAAAGTCCGCGGTCTGCAAGGTGACGAACAGCTTGCGGATGCCATGGCTCTCAAGGCAATGGTCCAGCCCGCGCTGCGACATGCCGGTGGCAACGCCCAGCAGCCAGCCATCGGTATCGAGCCGCCTCAACAGGTCCGCCATTCCCGGGAAAAGCACCTGAGACAGCGTTCCTGCAGCGCGAGCGGCACGAAAATGGCGCTTGTAGGCTTCGGTCAGACCATGTTGCGTGTCTGCGCTTGCACTGGGCAGCAGGCGCAGCACCGCCAGCGGCAGGCTGAGCCCCACCGCGCGGCGCACGTCGTTGCGGCTTGGCAGTGGCAGGCCGTGTTCGGCAAAGGCGGCGTCCATCGCATCGCAGATGCTCGCCTGGCCGTCGATCAGGGTGCCGTCACAATCGAACACGGCGAGTTTGACCGTCATGGTGCGAGCCTGCGCATCAGCTCGGCAATGGCGATCGAGCCTTGTGCCTCCAGGCCATCCGCAGCGCGTGCGCGCTCCTCGGCGCTCTTGTTCTGGCTGAGCTTGAAGGTTGGCCGCCAAGCCTGCACCTCCAGCTCGAAACCGACGATGCCTTTCAGCATGTCGCGCAGCTTGCCTTCGGGCATCTTGTCCATGGTCCACGGCGCGCCGCCGGCAACGCGGACTTCCTGCCGCGCGGTCAGCGTTTCAAGCAGCCCGGTAAGCCCGTCCTGATCCATGCGGCGGACCCGGCCTTCCAGTTCCAGTGCGATGTAGTTCCACGTCGGCACTTGCGCCGGATCACCATACCAGCGCGGCGAGACATAGCCATCAGGCCCGTTGATCACGACCAGCGCGGTCATGCCGTCGAGATGGCCGGTTAAGGAATTGCCGCGCGCGAGGTGAAAATGGACAGCGCCGTCGCTGGTCCATTGCAGCGGCGTGTGGGCGACGCGCGGGCCATCGGGCGTTGCGGCGAAGACCATGCCGAAGCCGATCTCGTCGATCAGCGATTCGAGTAAGGCACGATCATCGTGCCGAAAGGCCGAATTGGGGTGCATTACTTCTTCGGCCCTGGCGAGCCTTTACCCTTGGTCGGGCCGCGCTTTGCCGGAGCCGGACGCGCGCCGGCCAGGCCCGCCGGTGCCCGCTCCCCAGCCTTTCGCCCGCGCCGCTCGCCGCGCCGTTCCTTGCGATACTGCTTGGCATGGGCCTTTGCCGCCTGCTTCTGCGCCTCGCGCGGCGGAGCGGCGACGGGATCGGGCAGGTTGTTGCCCAGTTCGACATCGAAGCCCATCTGCTCCATCGATGCGGCGAAATGTTCGGGCAGCGGCGCGGTGACGTCGAGCGGCGTGCCATCCGGGTGATCGATGATCAGCCGGCGCGCGTGCAGGTGCATCTTGCGGCTGATCGATCCGGTGAGGAAGGCTTCCGGCCCGCCATATTTGCCGTCGCCAACAATGGGGTGGCCGATCGCTGCCATGTGGACACGAAGCTGGTGGGTGCGCCCCGTCAGCGGTTGCAGCTCGACCCAGGCGGCTCGGTTACCCGCCCGGTCAACCACGCGGTAGCGCGTCCGCGAGGGCTGGCCTGCCTCGGACTGGTCGACCATCATCTTCTCGCCGCCGCTGCCGGGCTGTTTGGCCAGCGGCAGGTCGATCTGGCCTTCTTCGATATCGGGCACACCCGTGACCAGGGCCCAATAGATCTTGCGCGCCGAACGGCCCGAGAAGCGCTTGGAGAAGAAGGCGGCGCTGCCCGGGGTGCGGGCGATGAGGAGGACGCCAGAGGTATCCTTGTCGAGCCGGTGGACGAGGCGGGGCCTGGGCCCATCCCCGGCATAAGCATCGAGCAAACCGTCGACATGCTCCTTGGTGCCGGTGCCGCCTTGCGTGGCGAGCCCCGGCGGCTTGTTGAGCACGATAGCCGCGCGGTCCTGCGTCAGCACCATCGCCTCGGCCTGTTCGATCTGCGCTTCGCTGAGGGGCTTGCGCACCGGCCCGGTCTTGCGCTCGGGCGCGGCGCCGCCGGGCGGCACGCGCAGCACTTGCCCGGCGCTCAGGCGGTCCTCGGGCGCGGCGCGTTTGCCGTCCACCCGGATCTGCCCGGTGCGCGCCCAGCGGCTGACCATGGCAAAGCCGACATCGGGCAAGTGGCGCTTGAACCAGCGGTCAAGGCGCACCCCGTCGTCGTCGGGCTGAACGGTAAACTGACGGACGGTCTCGCTCATGAAAATGCCTTCAGTCCAATGAACAGTGCGCCGATCCCGCCGATCAGCGAGGCGGCGACATAGAGCCCGGCAAGGCCAATTGCCCCGCGCTGGGCCAGCGAAACGACTTCAAGGCTGAACGCGGAAAACGTGGTGAAGCCCCCCAGCACGCCCACGCCCAGCAGCAGCCGCGCCGATTCGCCGCCGCTGCCGCGCGCCAGCCAGGCCGCGAGCAGTCCCATGGCGAAACTGCCGATGAGGTTCACCGTCAGCGTGGCCCAGGGAAAACCCGCCGCGGGCAAGATCCGTGCGGCTGCAAACCGCAGCCAAGCGCCAATTGCGCCGCCCAGGGCGACGAAAAGCGATGCGGCAAGGAACGGGGGCGCGGTCATGAAATGCCGCCATAGTCGCGCTTGGCAATTGCCGCAAACCCTCCGCTATGACTTGCAAGCGCGGCACGGCTCTGCTAGCGGCGCGCCATCCGCAGGCGGTCCCACAAGGATTCGCCTTCGCTTCCGTTTGACTTAAGGTGCGTTTTTCCATGCAAATTATGGTTCGCGATAACAATGTTGATCAAGCCCTCCGCGCTCTGAAGAAGAAGCTTCAGCGCGAAGGCGTCTATCGCGAAATGAAGCTGCGCCGGCACTTTGAAAAGCCCAGCGAAAAGCGCGCCCGTGAAAAGGCTGCCGCCGTGCGCCGCGCCCGCAAGATGGAGCGCAAGCGCATGGAACGCGACGGCGTCAAGTAAGCGCTGCTCGCGTCATCCCGGGCTTGATCCGGGGTCGCAGGACGAATAGCGAGAAGGGCGCGGCAACTCCGCGCCCTTTGCATATCGAAAGCAGGACTATCCCATGACCGAGATCACCCGCGTTCCCCTTCAGCCGATCGCCAAGGGATCGCTCGGCAAGATGTGGCTGGGCTTCGCCGCCATTGCTCTTGCGGCGGGCGGGATTGCATGGTCGGCGTTGCCGTCGTCCGTGACGGTGCAGACGATCACGGCGGGCGAAGGCGCATCGCCGACGATCGAGGACGTGGCGCTGATCAACTACAAGGGCACGCTGCCCGACGGCAAGGTGTTCGACGAGCAGAAGCAGGCGGCCTTGCCGCTGCAGGGCGTGGTCCCCGGCTTCACCAAGGCGCTGGTGCAGATGCAGCGCGGCGGCAAGTACAAGGTGCTGATCCCGTCAGAGCTGGGTTATGGCGCACAGCAGGCCGGTCCGATCCCGCCAAATACTGACCTTACTTTCGAAATCGAGCTGCTCGACTTCCGCAGCCGCGCCGAGATCGAACAGCAGCAGCGCATGATGCAGCAGATGCAGGCCCAGCAGGGCGGTGCCGGCGGTCCGGGTGGCCCGGCCGCGCCGCCGCCCGGCGCGCAGTAAACCAGGTCCGATAGATGTCGGTCGACACCGCAACCGTGGCGAAAATCGCCGCGCTCGCCCGGATCAAGGTCGGCGAGGGTGAACTCGCGGCCATGGTTCCCGAACTCAACGGCATTCTCGCCTGGGTGGAGCAGCTTGGCGAGGTCGATGTCACCGGCGTCGAGCCGATGACTGCAGTGATCCCCAACCACTTGCGCCTGCGCGAGGATGCGATCGATGCCGATCCGCTGACCGGCGGCGGCAAGCGCGATGCCGTGCTGGCCAATGCGCCCGCAGCCGAGCATGGCTTTTTCGGCGTTCCCAAGGTGATTGAATGATGGGCAAATTACGTCATCCCGGCGCAGGCCGGGATCGCTGGCCGCGAAGTCTGACCTGGAGGCCAGCGGTCCCGGGTCGAGCCCGGGACGACGAGAGCATTTGATGATGACCGACCTCACCGATCTTACTATTGCCGCGATCCGCAGCGGTGTTGCCGATGGTGAATTCACCGCAACCGAAGTCGCCGCCGCGTTCAACGCGAATGTCGCCGCCGCATCGGCGCTCAATGCCTTCATCGTCGCCACGCCCGAGATGGCGCTGGAAGCCGCCGCAAAGGTCGATGCCGACCGCGCTGCCGGCAAGGTGCTGGGCAAGATGGCCGGCGTTCCGATCGGCATGAAGGACCTGTTTTGCACGCGCGGAGTGCAGACCACGGCTGCCAGCCACATCCTTGAGGGCTTCACCCCCCAATACGAATCGACTGTCAGCCAGAAACTGTGGGATGCGGGCGCGGGCATGCTGGGCAAGCTCAACCTCGATCAGTTCGCCATGGGTTCCTCGAACGAGACCAGCTATTTCGGCAAAGTCATCTCGCCCTGGCGGCGCAATGACGGCGGAAACGCCGCGCTGGCTCCCGGCGGCTCATCGGGCGGCAGTTCGGCGGCCATCGCCGCGCGGCTCTGCCCGGCGGCGACTGGCACTGATACCGGTGGTTCGATCCGCCAGCCCGCCGCCTTCACCGGCATTTCCGGCATCAAGCCGACCTATGGCCGCTGCTCGCGTTGGGGAATTGTTGCATTTGCCAGCTCGCTTGATCAGGCCGGTCCGATGGCGCGCGACGTGCGTGACTGTGCGATCATGCTGGAAGCCATGGCCGGCTTCGACCCCAAGGATTCGACCAGCCTCGATATGCCCGTGCCTGCGTGGGAAGCAGGCCTCAGCGCCGATCTCAAGGGCAAGAAGATCGGCATCCCGCGCGAATACCGCATCGACGGGATCGACGCCGATGTCGCCAAAAGCTGGGATGATGGCATTGCCTGGTTGAAGGATGCGGGCGCCGAAGTGGTCGACGTTTCGCTGCCGCACACCAAGTATGCGCTGCCCTGCTACTATATCATCGCGCCCGCCGAAGCCTCGTCGAACCTCGCGCGCTATGACGGCGTGCGTTACGGCCTGCGCGATCTGCCGGACGGTGCGGGCCTGCAGGACATGTACGCCGCCACCCGCGCCGCCGGCTTCGGCCCCGAGGTCAAGCGCCGCATCATGATCGGCACCTATGTGCTCTCGGCGGGCTTCTATGATGCCTATTACACCCAGGCGCAGAAGGTCCGCACGCTGATCAGCCGCGACTTTACCGAGGCGTTCAAGCAGTGCGACGTGATCCTCACGCCCACCGCCCCCAGCGCCGCTTTTGCGCTCGGCGAAAAGAGCGCTGATCCGCTGGAAATGTATTTGAACGACGTGTTCTCCGTTCCTGCCTCGCTGGCGGGTCTTCCGGCGATGTCGGTCCCCGCAGGCCTCAACCGCGAAGGCCTGCCGCTTGGGCCTGCACCTCATCGGGCGGCCCTTCGACGAGCAGGGCGTGCTCAATGCGGGGCTGGCGATCGAGCAGAGGGCCGGTTTCGCGGCGCAGGCCGGACAGGTGGTGGTAAGATGAGCAGCTATCGCATCCAGGGCATGACCGGCGAATGGGAGGTCGTGATCGGCCTCGAAGTCCACGCGCAGATCACCACCAAGTCCAAGCTGTTTTCCGGCGCGGCGACCGCTTTCGGCGCGGAGCCCAATGCGCAGGTCTCCCTTGTCGATGCCGCGATGCCCGGCATGCTGCCGGTGCCCAACCGCGAATGCATCCGCCAGGCGGTGCGCACCGGCATGGCGATCGAGGCGCAGATCAACAAGTGGTCGCGGTTTGACCGCAAGAACTACTTCTATGCCGACTTGCCGCAGGGCTATCAGATCAGCCAGCTCTATCATCCGCTGGTGGGTGAGGGGCAGATTGATATCTCGCCCGACGACAAGAATCCTGATGCCACCAAGACCATCGGCATCGAGCGCATCCATGTCGAGCAGGACGCGGGCAAGCTGATGCACGATCAGCACCCGACGATGAGCTACGTCGATTTGAACCGCTCGGGCGTGGCGCTGATGGAAATCGTCAGCCGGCCTGACTTGCGCTCGCCGGCGGAAGCCGGCGCATACCTGCGCAAGCTGCGCTCGATCCTGCGCTATGTCGGCTCTTGCGACGGCAACATGGAAGAAGGCTCGATGCGCGCTGACGTCAACGTTTCGGTGCGGAGGCCCGGTGATGAATTCGGCACCCGTACTGAGACCAAGAACGTCAATTCGGTCCGCTTCGTCATGTCCGTGGTCGAAAGCGAGGCGCGCCGGCAGGTCGATCTGATCGAGGACGGCGGCAAGGTGGTGCAGGAAACCCGTCTCTACGATCCCGACAAGAACGAGACCCGCTCGATGCGGAGCAAGGAAGACGCGCACGACTATCGCTATTTCCCCGATCCGGACCTGCTGCCGCTGGAACTGGACGATGCATTCCTGGCCGAATGCCGCGCCAGCCTGCCCGAGCTGCCCGACGCCAAGCGCGCGCGCTATGCCGGGGCGCTGGGGCTCTCGCCCTACAACGCCGATATCCTGACCGCTGAGGTTGATACCGCGCGCTGGTTCGAGCGGCTGGTCTCGGCCACGGCGGAGCGGCAGAACAAGAGCGAGGCCGATGTCGCCAAGCAGGCGGCGAACTGGCTGACCTCCGAACTGTTCGGCGCACTCAACCGGCTCGGCAAGAGCCTGGATGACAGCCCCGGTCACGCCCGCTCAGGCGGCGGAACTGCTGGCGCTGGTCGGCGACGGCACGATTTCGGGCACGATCGCCAAGCAGGTGTTCGAGAAGATGCTGGAGACCGGAGACGGTGCTGCCGCCATCGTCGAGCGCGAGGGCCTCAAGCAGACCAGCTGATACCGGCGCGATTGATGCGGCTGTCGCCAAAGTGCTGGCCGACAACGCCGACAAGGTCGAACAGTATCGCGGCGGCAAGGAAGCGCTGTTCGGCTTCTTCGTCGGCCAGACGATGAAGGCGATGCAGGGCAAGGCCAACCCGCAGGTGGTCAACGAAGCGATGAAGAAGGCGCTGGGTTGATCGGGTTGCAGGCCGCCGGCCTGCGCCCCATACTAATCGGATGACCAGTTCCCGCATGCCCGCCCTGTTCATCGGCCATGGTTCGCCGATGACCATGATTTCAGACGTGCCCGAGCTTCGTGCCATGCAGCAGCTGGGGCGCACGCTTGCCGCGCCCCCGCGCAATTCTCGCCGTGACGGCCCACTGGGAAACCCATGGCCGCACCCATGTGACCGCTGGGCCCAGCGCCGCGAACTATCCATGATTTTCGCGGCTTTCCGCCGGAACTCTATGCCATCCAATACGCCGCGCCGGGATCTGCCGGACTGGTCGAGCGGGTGGCCGAGCTGATCGGTGAGGATCGCATACTGCGAGACGATACCTGGGGCTTTGATCACGGTGCATGGGGCGTGGTGCAGCCGATGTTTCCGGCGGCCGATATTCCCATGGTGGCGATGAGCCTTGATCGCAGCTTGATCCGGCGGGACATCTGGCGCTGGGCCGAGCGCTCGCGCCGCTGCGGGACGAGGGCGTGCTGATCGTCGGCAGCGGCAACGTGATCCACAATCTTGCGCTGTGGCGCCAGAGCGCGGGCACGCGGCCGATATGGGCGGAGGCTTTTCGCGCGACGATCAACGCTGCCCTGATGGCGGGTGACGATGCGGCGCTGCTGGCACTGGAAAGCGAAGAGGCCGCGCTCGCGGTCAATTCCGGCGAGCATTATTTGCCGCTGCTCTATGCCGTCGGTGCGCGGCTTCCCGGTGACGCAGTGACACTGTTCAGCGATACGCTGGACGGCGCGCTTTCGATGACGTCGGTGCTGTATGGGAATGCGGCGCTGGCCCCCGCCTGAAGCCTGAGGCCAGCCCGCATCAGGCGGACGAATCAGGCCCGCGTGCCGTTCATCGAAATCTTGCCGAACGCGCCGGTGTCGATCTCGCCGGAGATGGCATCGCCGTCCACCGTCGCGGTGCATTTCAGCGACATTGGCATGGGCACTTTCATGTCCATCTTCCAGGTCAGCGTGTTGCCATCAACTTTGCCATCCGAAACTTCCATGTTGCCCATCGGGTTTGACACATTGCCGGTGAACAAATCGCCATCGACGACGACGGTGAAAGTGCCATTCTGATCGCCCATCGGCGTCTTGGTGGTGACGTTGTAGGTTCCGGCGACTGACATGGCATTCTTCTCCTCAATAGGTGGGCGTCATATCTGGCGGTGCTTACGCCGATGTCAACTGCCTGCATCGGCCGCTGTGACGAATTCCAGTGGCAGGCCAAGGCTTTTCAGCTGCGGTTCGATCAGCTTGCGGGTCCCCACCACCACGAATGTCAGGCCGCCGGGCTGCAGGTACTCCGCCGCAGCCGCATTGATCGCCTGGCCATCGATCGCGCGGTAGCGGCTGGCAAGGGTGGCGTAGAAATTGTCGGGCCGGCCCAGCAGGGCGTTGCGCACCATGGCCTGCACAACCTGGCCATTGGTCTCAAAGCTGCCGGGCAGCGAGCGAATCGAGCCGTCGGTGACCCGGGCGAGTTCCTCCGCAGTGATCGGCTTGCCATTCGGGAAGGCGCGCATTTCCGCAATGATCAGCCGGATCGAATCGCCGGTGCGGTCGGCCTGGACCGGTGCGCCAATCATCAGCGAGCGCGGCCCGGTCGGGCTGGTGACGCTGCTGCCCACGCCATAGGACCAGCCCTTGTCTCTCGCGCAGCTCCAGATTGAGCCGGGCAAGGAAGCCGTTGCCGATCACCGCATTGGCCAGATCGAGCGCTCCATGCCTTGCGCCGTGCCAAGGCATTGGCAGCACGCGGCCGGCATAGATCACCGATTGCGGCGAACCGGGGCGGTCGATCACGACAATCCGCGGGCATCGGCGCGGGACAGGCACGGCCAGCGGCTTTGACAGGGGCTGGCCCCGGCGGGCTCTGCCAGCTGCCAAATGCACGCTCCAGCAGCGGCAACAGCGGGGCCATGGTCACATCGCCCGCCACGGTGATTTGCGCCTTTTCGGGCCGCAGCCATGCGCCATGCGCCTTGCGCAGGGCATCGGCATCAGAGCCTGGCGAGCGATGCGGCATCGCCCAGCCCGTCGCCCGGCTGGCCATAGGGATGCGCGCCGAACAGCACCGGCTCAGCTCGCGGCTGGCAAGCGCACTGGGATCGCCAGGGACTGGGCGAGGGCGGCCTGCCGCTGGTCGCGGATTCGCGCGACCTCGGCCGGGGCGAAGGCGGGGTTGCGCAGCAGGTCGGCCAGCAGGTCGAGCGAGGGGCCGAGGTTGGCGGTCAGCGCCGAAAGCGTGGCGCTTGACTGGTCGAGGCTGCTGCCGATGCCGAATTTCCGCGCCCAGCCGCTCGCGATCCTCGGCGATCTGCGGTGGAGGTGCGGGTGGTCGTGCCTTCCTCCAGCATGGCCAGCATGAAGCCCTGCGTGCCCGGCGTATCGGCCGCGTCGGCGGCGATATCCGGCATCGAAAGCGATGTTGAGCATCACTTTGGGCACGGCGGTGCGCCGCGCCAGCGCGACCGGAATGCCGTTTGACAGCTTGGCGTGCTCGATGGCGGGAAAATCGAGATCGGCGACCGGGGCGACCGGCGGCGGCGAGAGCTTCGGCCCCGGCCTGATCCGGCGGAAGCGCTGCGGGCCTGCGGCGAGCTTGGCGGGGCGGGCGGCGGGCGCGGTGCCTTCATCGCCCCAGCCGCCCAGATCATCGCCGCTCTGCCGCGCGCTCGCCGGGCACGACGGCGAGCGAAACGGCAGGCCGGGTCAACCAGCGCTGCATCGCGGCGCGCACTTCGGCGGGTGTGATCGCAGCGGCGCGGGCGAGGTCGGCCTTGTATTTCGCCGGATCGCCTGAATAGAGCTGGCCCTCGGCGAGCGTCGCGCCTTTGCCGCCCATATCACCTACAACTTCGAGCGCACCGATCTGTGCGGAAACAGCGCCGGTGACCGCCCGGCGCACTTCATCTTCGCTTGGGCCCTCGGCAATGTATTGCGCGATCAGCGCGTCGAAGCGGGCCTCGGCTTTTGCGCGGTCGACCCCGGGCTTCAGGTCCATGGTCGCCTGGATGAAGCCGAGCTGTTCAAGGCTCTGCGCTCCGGCGGTCACCGCGACGGCAAGCTGTTCGCCGCGCACCAGCGCATTGTCGAGCCGCGAGCTGGCGAGGCCGCCCAGCACCCGCATCGCCACTTCCAGCGCCAGCGAATCGGGATCATTCAATCCCGGACCGGTCCAGTTGCGGGTGATTCGCGTCACCGGCACGGCATCGGCAATCTCGCGCACGATCGGGGCGGGCAGGGTGACTGGCGCGGCGGCGACGGGGCGAACCTCCGGTCCGCGCGGGATGCTGCCGAAATGCTTCTCGACCAGCGGCCGCGCGGTCGCCGCGTCGATATCGCCGGTCAGCGCCAGGACGGCGTTGTTGGGGCCATAGTGATCGCGGAACCACTGCTGCACATCGGCGAGGGTCGCGGCATCGAGATCGCGCATCGAGCCGATGATGGCATGGCGATAGGGGTGGCCGACGGGAAACAGGCTTTCGCTGATGGCATAGTCCATCAGGCCGTATGGCTCATTGTCGCCCTGGCGCTTCTCGTTCTGGACAACGCCGCGCTGTTTGCCGAGCAGGTCCTGGTCAGCGCGCCGAGCAAGCGCCCCATGCGGTCGCTCTCCTGGAACAGCGCCAGCTCCAGCGCGCCCTTGGGCAGGGTGACGACATAATTGGTGCGATCGAACGAAGGTCGAGCCATTGCTGGGCCTGAGCCGGCGGCCTCCAGCGGCTTGTCGAAATTGGGCACGTTTTCCGAGCCCATGAAGAAGATGTGCTCATAGAGGTGGGCAAACCCGGTTTTCCCGCGCGGTTCGTGCTTGGAGCCCACCCGGTAATAGACCGTCACCCCGACGATCGGTGCCTTGCGATCGGTGTGGACGATCGTGGTGAGGCCATTGGGCAGGGTGAAACTCTCGAAGGGGATGTCCACCGCCTTGACCAGATCGGCGAGCGCCGCGGGCTGCGCTGGGGCCGGAGCGGGGGTGTCAGCCGGCAGCGGGGTGCTGGCCAGCGGCATGCGCGGCTGGGCGGCGCAGGCGGCAAGGACGAAGGAAAGCGCAAGCGGAAGAATACGGCGGATCATTGGAAACCTCTGGCAGTTCGAAGCCAGCCTAGCAGCGCCCGCGCCGTATTCGCCAGAAACGGCCGTGAACCTCAGACGATGCGGCGAGTCCTCGGGCTGCATGCGGCGGCGGCGTCGGCCGCGCCTCCCTTGGGCTGGCGCAGCTTGTGCCAGACTTCGACCAGCAATTTCGGCCAGAACAGGCGCAGCGTGGCAAAATACGCGCTCGCCCCGGCAGCCGCCAGTGCCGCCAGCTGGAGATGCGGGGCCAGGCCGGTCAGCGTTGTCATCTGCAAGCCGCGCACGCACAGCGCCATGACAAGGCAGGCTGCGCCCACCGGCAGCAGCGCCTTTACCAGGTCGAGGAACCGCACGCCGATCACCGGCAGCGCTGCCGCCAGGGTGACAGCGAGCAGCAGCGGTGCGGCCACGTGCCAGGCAGTCACCAGCCCCTGCAGGCCGTAAGCCACGCCGAACAGGTAACACAGCGGCATGATCACCGCGCCGCTGGCGGCGGTGAACAGGTAGATGCGCGGGCGGCCCAGCGCATTGGTCGGCGGCGAGCAGGCGATCTGCAACGACATCAGCGGCATCATGGCTGCCAGCCCGGCGACGATGGGGATCATCTCCAGCCACTTGGGCCCGAAAAACAGCCTCACCAGCGGGTCTGCCACCAGACTGAGCCCGATATAGAACGGCGCGGCGATCAGCATGATCATGCGGATGGTGAAAGGAACGCCGGCGCCAGCGGCTGGCCATTGTTCTTGAGCTCGGCATAGGCGGGATAGGCAACTTCATTCAGCGGCGGCAGGAACCGGCCGTTGAAGATCAGCGTAAGGAACAGCGCCTCGGAATAGAGCCCCAGGTCATGCGTGGTGAAGTGGCGACCGGCAATCGACGATGTCGGACTGGCTCTGGATGATCCAGCACAGCTGGCACAGCGTCAGCGTTGCGCCGTAGCCCAGCATCTTGCCGCGCCCCGCGGAAGTCGAAGATCGGGCGGATCAGCTTGCCCCAGGCCAGGCTCAGACCGATCGCGCGGCAGGTGAAGGTGACAATCGGTGCCCAGACCAGTGCCCAGACGCCATAGCCGTTCCAGGCGAGGACAGCGCGACTGCCGTGCCCAGGGTGGCGCAGCGAGCGTGATCAGCGCCTGCCGGCGGAAATCCAGCTTTCGCGCCAGCAGTTCGGAGGGCAGCGCGATGAACGGCGTGGCGAGGAACACAAGCGCCTGGACCGCAGCATGTCGGCAATCACCGGCTGCCCGTAATAGCTCGCCGACCAGCGGTGCCGAGAGGAATTGCGTCGATGCGATCAGGCCATTGGAGACCAGCAGCATGCCGAAGACCTGGCCGATCTGCCGCTCGTTAACTTCCTTCGACTGGATCAGCGAGCTGGCAAAGGCATAGCCATTGAGGAAGTTCAGCGCCGTCAGCACCGTCTGGGTCATGGCGAAGAGGCCATAGTCATGCGGATTGAGCAGGCGCACGATGATGATCGTGGCGGACCAGGTGATCGAGCTGAGCCAGAACCTGCCCGCCCCAGCGCCAGAACACGGCGCTCCTTACGCGCGCGGCGAAGCTGCTCGCCGAATGTTGCTGCTGAAATCGTGCGCCCATGGGCACGGAGCCCTAGCCGGGAATGGTAAAGAGATGCACGA
>CAVZHF010000010.1:52500-448905 GCA_963775005.1 uncultured Alphaproteobacteria bacterium
TCGGCTCGGCGCTTTTCATCTGCACCGCGATCTGGTCGATATAGCTGTCCTTGCCGCCAAAGCTGGTGGGCAGAGGCAGCGGCACAGGCCAGGCTCCGGCATAGACCGCGCCGCAGAACAGCGCGGCGAAATGCGTGCCGGTCTCGGCGATCAGTGCGATCCGGTCACCGGGGACGACGCCGCGTGCGATCAGCCGGTAGGCGACCTTCAGTGCGTCTTCCCGCAGTTCTGTGAAGGTGTAGGCCCGCGTCAGAACCCCGCGCGGATCGTGGAAATTGAGGCCGCGTATGCCCTGCGCGGCATAGTCCAGCGCTTCGGAAAATGTGGCAAAATCCGCGCGGCGGCGCGGCAATGTGTCAAGATTGGGTGTGGGCTCGAGAACTGTCTCGGCAGGCGGCGATAGTGTCGCGGCGTCAGCCATGTGCGATAACCCGTTGTTGTTGCGTCCGAATCGGCATGGATCGAAGGGGGGCAAGTGTCAAATACGACGCTGCACTTGCTGGTCTAATTCCCTGCGATCACATGCGGGCTTTCCCCATTGGGCGTGACTGTGGCACGATTATGGCCGACCATGCCGCATTCCCCCGCCAGCAAGCGCCGAGAGCGCCGTGCGCCAAAGCCAATTGATGCCGCCCGGCTCGACGAACTGGCGCTGGCTTATGCTGCCCGTTTTGCTGTCAGCGCGGCGAAATTGGCGGACTATCTGCGCCGCAAATTGCGCGAGCGGGGCTGGGCAGGCGACGATGAACCGCCGGTTTCCATGATCGTCGAACGCTTCGTGTCAGCGGGCTATGTTGACGATGCCGCCTATGCCCGGGCCAAGAGTGCGTCGATGCTGCGGCGCGGCCTGGGGGAGCGGCGGGTGAGGCAGGCGCTCGATGCGGCGGGGATTGGCGAGGCGGATCGCAGCGAGGCGGCTCCTGGCGAGGAGGAGGCGCGGGGTTCGGCGCTTGCTTTCGCGCGCAAGCGGCGGCTCGGCCCGTTCGGCGCGCCACCCGCCGATCGCAAGTCGCGCGAGAAGCAGGTCGCCGCCATGCTGCGCGCAGGCCACCCCCTCGACAGCGCGCGTGTTCTGGTTGATGCAGCGAGCATCGAAGCGGCCGAGCAATGGGCCGAGGTCAATGGAGACTAGATTGATGCGATGGCCTGCCCTGTCTGTTGCCGCTCTGCTGGCACTCGTCGCGGCATGCTCGCCGCCGGCCGGGGCTGGTTCCGCCGGGTCTGAGGCGACAAGCGCCGCGAAGCATCCGGTTTCCGGTCTGGCAGTCATCCCGCTGACGGTTTCCTCAGCAGGCAAAGAGCACCGTTTTCGTGTCGAAGTTGCCAAAAGCGAGTTCGAGCAAGCGACGGGCCTGATGTTCCGGCGCAGCATGGGCCCCGACGAGGGCATGATATTTCCGATGAGCCCGCCGCGCCAGGCCGCGTTCTGGATGCGCAACACGGTGATCCCGCTGGATATCATCTACATCGGCGCGGACAGGCGCGTGCTCAACATTGCTGCCAATGCCGTGCCCTATGACGAAACTCCGCTGGCTTCGGCCGGACCGGTCGCTGGCGTGCTCGAGATCGCCGGCGGCAGGGCTGCCGCGCTGGGGATTGCGCCGGGCGATACGGTCAGATGGTGAGGCAAAGCCCCTTGCTCCTCCCCCTCCCTTTCCGCTAGGCGGTTGGCCCATGGGACTTCTCGGAAAACTCTTCACCTGGTGGGATGGCGCCACCATCGGCACACTGGCCAACAGCCTGGCTACCGGCGTGAAAGTCGGCGAGGATGCGCAGGGCAACTGCTATTATCGCGCCAGGAAGCTGCGCCCGGCAGGCCAGCCGGGTGGTGGCACGGAGCGTCGCTGGGTGATTTACAACGGCGCCAATGACGCCAGCCGGGTTCCGGCCGAATGGCACGGGTGGCTGCACAATTCCTATGACGGCGTGCCTGAAAGCCACTTGCCCCCGGCGCGCATCTGGGAGGCGGAATTCACCCCCAATGTCACCGGCACGCCAGAGGCCTATCGCCCGCAAGGTGCGCTGGAGCGGGGCGGAAAGCGCGCTGCGGCGACTGGTGATTACCGGCCCTGGACCCCGGACGCCTGAGCTGTGAGCCGGGCCGCCGCCTTTGGAGCGATCCTGATCGCCGCTGGGGCGCTTTCGGCCTGTTCAGGCAAGCAGGAAGATCCGGCCGCCAGCAAGTCGACCGAGGTGCCAGCAGCGGTGGGCAAGGGCGGCGGTGCCGCCGGGCTCGCGGTGGAAAGCAAGTATGGCACCCCGGTGAAGGACCGGGTGGCGACACTGGGCTTGCTCAACAAGCGTAACAACCTGACCCAGGATCTGGTGCTCAAGACCGGCGAGGCGCGGCGCATCGGCAATCTCGTCATTCGCCTTGCCACCTGTGAGCGCAGCCTGCCTTGGGAAACGCCCCCAGAAACAGGGGCATTTGTGCAGGTTTATGTTGAAGAACGCGCCGATGCCAATGCTGCACTGGCCTGGCGGACGGTGTTTTCCGGCTGGCTGTTCAAGAATTCTCCCTCGCTCAACGTGGTCGAGCATCCGGTCTATGATGTCTGGGTCAAGGACTGCGCGATGAAATTCCCGGGCGAAGAGGAAGAGCCGGCGGCAGCCGCCAGCAGTGCGGCAAAGCCATCGGGCAGCGCCAGCGCGCCGCCGTCAGCGTCACCGAAGCCGTCGGCATCGGCATCACCCAGGCCCTCGCCGACACCCGACATCGGCCGCCCGGAAAGCAATCCGAAAGGCCGCTGAGCCTGCGCAAGCAGATCGACATAGCGTGCCTTGCGTGATCTCCACCGTGCCCAGCGAGGCGAGGTGGGGGGTGATGAACTGGCAATCGAGCAATTCCGCGCCTGAATGCCGCAAGGCCGCCACCAGCCATGCGAGCGCCACTTTCGAGGCATCGCTGACCTGGCTGAACATCGATTCGCCGCAGAATACCCGCGCGAAGCCAACGCCATAGAGGCCGCCAACCAGCCGGTCTTCCTGCCAGCATTCGATCGAATGGGCATGGCCGAGGCGGTGCAGTTCGAGATAACTGGCGCGAATCCGCGTGCTGATCCAGCTTTCGCCCGAATCGCAACTGCGCGGGGCGGCGCATTGGGCGATAACTTGTGCGAAAGCCGCATTGCAGGTGACGCGGAAGCGCCCCCGCCGCAAAGTGCGCGCTAGCGAGCGCGAGCAGTGAAACCCGTCCAGTGGCAGAATTGCGCGCTCGCGCGGCTCCACCCAGAACACTTCCGGATCGTCGCGGCTGTCGGCCATGGGAAAGATGCCGCTGCGATAAGCCAGCATCAGCATGTCCGGCGGGATCGGGCCAAGGTTCCGGGGGGCTTCACCTGCCCAGCCATAGCAAGCCGCGGCGCGCACGACAAAGGCCGCTCAGCGCTTGCCATCGCTGCCGACTGCCTTTAGAGGCACCTGCGCCCACAGGAGTGTAGCTCAGCTGGTAGAGCATCGGTCTCCAAAACCGAGGGCCGCGGGTTCGAATCCTGCCACTCCTGCCATGGGCCGCTTGAACCAGTTTGGCGCCTAACGCGTAAAACTGTAGTCGGGCAGCGAATGAAACGCCGATTTCAGCGCCTCTCCCCAGCCTGACGAAACCGCCTTCATGTAGGGATCATCGGCGGTGATGCGCCGTTCGTGCAGCGGCACGAAATTGTCGTGCTCCAGCACCAGCAGGTCAAGCGGCAGGCCGACCGAAAGGTTGGCCTTCAGCGTCGAATCGAAGCTGACCATCAGCAGTTTGATGGCATCCTCGAAGCTCATGCCCCATTCGTAGCCGCGCAGGATGATCGGACGGCCATACTTGGTCTCGCCAATCTGGAAGAACGGCGTGTCGATGCTCGCCTCGATGAAGTTGCCTTCCGGATAGACCAGGAACAGGCGCGGCTGCATGCCCTTGATCTGCCCGGCAACAATCATCGATGCGGTGAACTGGCCCGCCGCCGATTCGCCGTTTTCGGCGTTCTGCGCCTGGATCGTATCGTTGAGCAGCTTGCCGACGATGGTCGCCACCTGGAACATGGTCGGCGCCTCCAGCAGCGAATTATGCCGTTCCGACGGGGCCTTGCCGCGCTCTTCAAGCTGGCTGACGACCGACTGCGTGGTGGCGAGGTTGCCCGATGACATCAGCGCGATAACGCGGTCTTCCGCCACTTCCCAGCGGTGCATCTTGCGAAAGATCGAAATGTTGTCGACGCCGGAATTGGTCCGGGTGTCGCTCATCAGCACCAGACCCTTGTCCAGCAGCATGCCCACGCAATAAGTCACTGATACCCGCCCCTAGTCAGCCGAATCGTTGATCTACTGCTCGGCCATTTGTTGTTCGACGGCAAGGCTGACGGTGAGCGCGGTTTCGCCTGTGCCATAGGTTATGCCCGTTACAGGCGCGGCTTCGCGATAATCGCAGCCCGTGGCGATGCGGACATAGCGGGCATCGGCGCTGATCCCGTTCGATACATCGAAGGCGACCCAGCCCAGTCCATCGACATGGGCCTCCGCCCAGCCATGCCCGGCTTCCTGCTCGATGCGGTCGTCCATCATCAGGTAGCCACTGACATAGCGTGCCGGCACGCCAAGCGCCCGCGCAATGCCGATGAAGATGTGCGCATGATCCTGGCACACGCCGCGACCCAGGCCCATGGCGGCCTCCGCGGTAGTCTCCACGTCGGTCTGGCCCGTCTCGTAGGCAACTGTATCGTGCACCTTGCTGGACAGGTCATGCAGCATGGCCAGGGTATCGCCCGCAGCTGGATTGCATTGCCTGGCCAGTGCATTCATTCTTGGTCCGGGCGCAGTCAGCGCAGTCTGTCGGCGAAACCACCACAGCGGCATATAGCCCACGTGCAGGCCGACAATTCCTGCAGCATCGCTGGTTTGCACCAAGCCGCTGCAGGCGACCATGACTTCTTCGGCCCCGGCCTCGACCGATACCAGCGCGGTATGGTTGCCGTGCTGGTCGTCATAGACGGCTTCCAGCCGCGCGCCTTCCAGCCGCATGTCCCAATCGAGCACGTGCTGGCCATGGGTCGATTTCGGCCGCAGGCGCAGGCGCTGCAATCCATGCGCAGCCGGATGGCCGAAGCGGTAGCGGGTGGTGTGTCGGATCGAGAGCTGCATCAGGTGGTGAACCGGTAATCGCGGGCGATCCCGTCGGCAATGGCGCGGGTTTCGGCAATGATGGCGAGAATAGTCTCGTGCAGGCCGAATTCGATGATCTGGTCGGTGGTGGTGTTGAACAGGCGCGCAGCCGAGCTGCGCACCAGCGCGTGAACCGGCGTCTCTTCGCCGTACTCGCCCGCCAGACTGTCGATGTTGCTGCCCAGCTTGTCGAAGCAGAAACGCAAACTGCGCGGGAAGCGGCCATCGAGGATGAGGAATTCGGCGATCCCGCGCGCATCCATCTGGCCGGCGTTGAGCCAGCGATAGGCATGGGCACCTGACAGCGATCGCAGGACGGTTTCCCACTGGCTGTGGTCCAGCGCCGAGCCGACCCAGCTGATCGAGGGCAGCAGCACGTGATATTTCACGTCCAGAATGCGTGCGGTGTTGTCTGCGCGCTCCAGGAAAGTGCCGATGCGCGCGAAATTGTAGATCTCGTTGCGCAGCATGGTGCCGTCGAGAGCGCCGCGCACCAGTGTGGTCTGGCGGCGGATCGCGGCGAGCATTTCGCCCAGGTTGCTCGACTTGACCGGTCTGGCCAGCAAGTCGCGCATCACCATCCAGCCTTCGTTGGTGGCTTCCCACACCTCGCGGGTGATCGCCGTGCGCACGGTGCGCGCATTGGTCCGTGCCGCCTCGAACATGGCCAGCACGTTGCCGGGGTTGGCCGCATCGCGCAGGATGAAATTGGTCACGGCCGGGCCGGTGGCTTCCGCATTCTTCAGGTCGAACAGTTCGACGATGCCCATGGTGACCAGCACCGATCGCCATTCATCGCGCGCCGCGCCCTGGCCTTTGGTCAGCGCCAGGCGGAATCCCGCATCGAGCAGGCGCGCAGTGTTCTCCGCGCGCTCGAGATAGCGCATCATCCAGTAGATGCCGTTTGCCGTGCGGCCTAGCATGTGGGAACTCCGGCCATCAGTCTGCCAGCACCCAGCTGTCCTTGGTGCCGCCGCCTTGCGAGGAATTGACCACCAGCGACCCGGCCTTCAGCGCCACGCGGGTGAGGCCGCCGGGGGTGATGTCGATACCGCCGGGCGAGACGAGGACGAAGGGTCGCAGATCGACATGGCGCGGCGCGAGGCCGGCCTTGGCCAAAATCGGCACGGTCGACAGCGAAAGCGTGGGCTGGGCGATGTAATTCTCCGGCGCGGCGCGCAACTTGCGGCCAAAGGCGGCGATTTCGGCCTTGGAGGAGGTCGGCCCGATCAGCATGCCATAGCCGCCCGAGCCGTGCACTTCCTTGACCACCAGTTCGGCAAGGTTGTCGAGCACATAGGCGAGCGCATCGGGCTCTGCGCAGCGCCAGGTCGGCACATTGCCGAGCAGGGGCTTTTCGCCGGTATAGAACTCGATGATCTCGGGCATGTAGCTGTAGATCGCCTTGTCGTCGGCGATGCCGGTGCCGGGCGCGTTGGCGATGGTGATGCCGCCCGCGCGATAGACGTCCATGATCCCCGAGACGCCCAGCACGCTATTCGGGTTGAAGGTCAGCGGATCGATGAATTCATCGTCGACCCGGCGATAGAGCACGTCGATCGGCTGGTAGCCGCGCGTGGTGCGCATGGCGATGCGGCCATCGACGACGCGCAGATCGCTGCCTTCGACCAGTTCCGCGCCCATCTGGTCGGCCAGGAAAGCGTGTTCGAAATAGGCGGAATTGTAGATCCCCGGCGTCAGCACGGCGAGCACCGGGCGCCCATCCGGTCCGCTGCCCCGGCCGCCCGGCGAGCAGGCGGCCAGGCTGCGCGCCAGCCGGCGCGGATAGTCCGAGACGCCGCGCACCGGCACGCGGGTGAACAGCTCGGGGAACATCGCCATCATGGTTTCGCGGTTTTCGAGCATGTAGGAGACGCCCGAGGGGGTGCGGGCATTGTCTTCCAGCACGAGGAATTCGTCCGGACCGGTGCGCACCAGATCTGTGCCGACGATATGGGTGTAGATCCCCCCCGGCGGCGTGAAACCCACCATTTGCGGCAGGAATGCCGGGTTCGCCGCGATCATCCGCTCGGGCAGGCGGCCAGAGCGGACGATTTCCTGACGGTGATAGATATCATGGAGGAAAGCGTTGAGCGCCTGCACGCGCTGGGCAATCCCGCGCTCCAGCTTGCGCCATTCCGCCGCAGTGATGATGCGCGGCACGACGTCGAAAGGGATCAGCCGTTCCTCGCCGTCATTATCGCCATAGACATTGAAGGTGATGCCAGTGCGGCGAAAGAAACGTTCGGCCTCATCGCTCTTCTGGCGCAGCCAGCCGGGCTGCTGCTCGTCCAGCCATTGCTGATAATCGCGATAGGCACCCCGGACAGAGCCATCGGGGCTGCGCATTTCATCATAGTTTGCAGTCGAATCAGCCGGCATCGGTTCTCCAGACCAATCGAACGTGCAACAAGCGCGCGCGATTGCCAAGCGCCAATGCTGCAAATGCGAAAAGAGGCCCTTTCGCGCATAGGGTGCACGGGCTAGAGCTTGGCTGATGGAGGGGGACCTGCAATCATGATCGGGCTGCTGACGCGCTTGCGAGCACCTGCCGGACGGCGCGAGGCGTTGTGGCTTGCGGCGCTGCTGGCGCTGCTCTCCTGCTTGCCGGTCATGCTCGTCGCGCAGCCGCAGATGACCGACTACCCCTCGCATCTTGCGCGCTATCACGTGATGCTGGATCAGGGGGCGAGCGCCTGGCTGCGCGCCTATTACAGCTTCACCTGGCGCTGGTCGGGCAATCTTGGTGCGGATTTGCTGATCGCGCCTCTGGCGAAGCTTGTCGGGCTGGAGCCCGCGGCGCGCCTGATTGCCGGTATCATCCCGCCGCTTACCGGCCTCGCGATGATCGCAGTGGAGTGGACCCTTCGCCGCCGCATCGGGGTGGGCACGATGCTGGCCTTTGCGACGATCTGGTCGCCGGCGCTGGTGATCGGCTTTCTGAATTTCAGCCTGTCTTTCGCGCTGGCGCTGCTGGCCTTTGCCCTGTGGGTGCGGCTGGCGGACTGGAAGTGGCGCTGGCTGGTGTTCGTGCCCATCGGCTGGCTGGTCTGGCTGTGTCACCTTGCCGGCTGGGGCGTGCTGGGGGTGCTCGTGTTCGGGTATGAGTGGCACCGGCGGCGCTCCATCAGGTCCGTGCTGGCGCCCTGGCCGCTGGTCTTCCCGGCGATGACGATACTCGCCGGCCAGGTCGGCAGTTCCGGGCCGCTGCCCTGGGGGGCGAATGTCCTCCATTTCAAGAAGCTGATCTGGACGATGGCGCTTCGCGACCGCGACTGGCGGCTCGATAGCGCCAGCCTCTGGCTGATTCTGGCGGCGATTGCCATTGCCGCCCTGACGCGGCGGTTCGACGGGCGGCTGGGCTGGGCGGCGCTGATCTTCGCGGTGCTTTCGCTCATCCTGCCGCGCCATCTGGGCGGGGGAGACTATACTGACTACCGGCTGATCGCGGCGGCGTTGAGTGCAGGGTGCATGGCGATCGACTGGGTGCCGCCGCGCGCTATTCTGTGGGCCGCGCCAATGCTCTATCTGGTGCGCCTCGGCGTCACGACAATCGCGTGGCAGGCGGAATCGCGCGACACCGAAGCGATGCTGCATGCGCTCGATCGCGTTCCGCAAGGCGCGCGGATCGCTGCGGCAGTGGTCACCGATACGGCAAGCTGGAAGACCGACACCTTCCAGCACGTGCCAAGCTATGGCACGGTCCGCCGCGACGCGCTGGTCAACACCCATTTCGCCGAGCCGGGGGTTCACATGCTGCAAATGCTGGCTGGCGGTCAGCGCTTCCAGGACCCCTCGCAGCGCATCCTGCTGCCCCCCGGCAAGCGGCCCGACCTGTCGCACTTCATGCCAGCCGCACAGGCGGACTATCTGTGGTATATCGGCCATGTCCCGCCCGCGCGGCTGCCTGCCGGTGCGGTGATCTTGCACGCTACCCGGCGCAGCATGATGGTCCGTCTTGCCAAAGTGGCGGACGGGCGCTAAATCGCGGCCAACTTCCGACATCGGAGACCTAAAGCCCCTCCCGGCAAGAGCCGGGGCGGCGCTGGCCCCGTGGTGGAAGGCGAGGAGATTAAGTCAGATGGAAGAACGCCCCGCAAAGCAGCGCACCTCGCCTGGCGAATTCATGCGCCAGGTGCAGGCCGAAGCGCGCAAGGTGATCTGGCCGAGCCAGCAGGAAACCACCACCACCGCCATTTTCGTGGCGATCATGATGACCATTCTGGCCGTATTCTTCCTCGGCATCGACACGCTGTTCGGCCTGGATCGTGCAGCTGCTTCTGTCGCTCGCATCCTGATTAGCCAAGAGAGAACTATGGCCCGCTGGTACATCATTCACGCCTATTCCGGTTTCGAGAACAAGGTTCGCGATTCGATCATCTCGGAAGCCGAGCGCATGGGCCTCTCGCAGCTCGTCAAATCGGTCGAGGTTCCGACCGAGACGATCACCGAGGTCAAGCGCGGCAAGAAGGTGCAGGTCGAGCGCAAGTTCATGCCCGGCTATGTGCTGGCCAAGCTGGGCCTTACCGACGATGTCTATCACCTCGTCAAGAACACCCCCAAGGTCACCGGCTTCCTCGGCTCCTCGGGCAAGCCCCAGCCGATTTCGGACCGCGAGGCCGCACGCTATTTCGGCGCCCGCGATGCTGCCGCTGCCGAGCCCAAGAAGCACGTTTCGGTCGATTACGAGATCGGCGATTCGGTGAAAGTGCTCGACGGCCCCTTCGCCAGCTTCAACGGCGTGGTGGAAGAGCTGGATTTCGACAAGAGCCGGGTTGCTCCGCGCCATAGGCGAAAATCGTCTGCTTGCGGCTCCACAGCGCGATCGCGCCCACGAGCCAGTGCAGCCGAGCTTGCGCCGCGTTTTCCAGCCGCAGTTCCTGGGTGAATTCCCTGACGGCCATTTCCCGGCGCTGCACGATGTTGACCGGCTGAACGCGGAATACCGTCGCACCGGAAATGCCCGAAGGCGGGCAGTTGAACCCCAGGATGCAGACGCCATAGAGTTCGCCTTGCGCACTGCCATCGAAATCGCGGAAGGCATGCGATCTTGCGGCAAACCAGCTCGTATCCGAACGCAGCTGCGCATCGCCGAGATCGAGCGATAGATGCAATGCACCCTGGCCGGACCATGTCCTGCTGTCCGGCACCCCCGCCGACAGGCCATTGCCCTGGTCGGGCACGGGAACGACCCCGCAGTAATAGCTCCACACCCCCGAAGCGGGGTCGCGCCCGCCGCAATTGAACTGGCGGTAGTCGAGCGAAGCGAATGCCGGCTGATTGCTCCGGTTCTCACCATAGCGTCCCGATAGTCTGGCCGAAAACGGACCCGCATTGTCACGTGTGGCGAGGCTGGCCGCGAACGAGAAACCCTCGCGATTTCCCAAGTGCTGGCTTGGTTCGGCCGGATTGGTCCGGGTTCCGTCCGCATGGCTCCAACTGCCGGCGAAGCGAAGCTTGAACGTTCCGTCCAGCGGCCCCGAAACCACCCCACGCAAGCCCAGCAGGCCGCCGGTTCCCACATCCGCCGAGCCTTTGGCCATCCAGTGTTCGGTGGGCAGGGCGGGAACATAGTTGATCAGGCCGGCAAAGCTGGAATGGCCGAACAAGGCGCTTTGCGGACCGAACACCACTTCGATGCGCTGCAGATCGAGCGGCTCGACATCGATGGCGTCGCGGTTTGCCTGATATACCCCATCGACGAACATGCCGACAGAGTCGCCCGCGACGCTCGGCTGGTTCTGACCGCGCACAATCGGAAACGAGTTCGCCCCGCCCCAGATGCCTTCGAATGTCAGCCCGGGAATCCGGGCAGCCAGCGTCTGCAGGTCCGCCGCCGCCCCTGCACCAATGCTCATGGCCGGAATGACATGGATGTTCAGCGGGACATCGTTCGCGCGCTCGTCGGTGCGGCGGGCGGTAACGACAATGGCTTGGGCGTCCTCGGCTTCGGCGGCGAGCACAGCGCCCGGCGTCAGCATGCTGGCTGCCAGAAGCGTGGCCCTGAGAGTAATGCCACACATCGAAGCCGCACCCACTACCGGTCAGCCTCTCATCGGCCGTGGTGGCACTTTGCCCTGCCGGCGCAGGTCGTCGAGCCTGGCGCGCTGCTGGCGCGCCGCCTGCCGGCAATAGTCCGCGATTGCCCGGAAGCGGGGATCCCCATGCACCGGCTCCCAGACCGGATCGTGTTCGATCAGGTACCACCAGTGCCGGATATCGTGCCCCGTCTCGATTACAGCCTGCAGATTGCTGAGCGCCTGGTCCTTTTCGCCTAGCAGCATCATTGCCGTCGCTCTGGACCGGTAGACCCCGACCAATCCGTAGCGCGGATGTGCGTCGATCCACTGGATGGTCTGCGCCAGCAGCCGCTCGCCTTCCTGCCGTTTGCCTGCGGCGATCAGGATGTGGCCGAGCGCCGGAGCGGCATTGCTCTGCGGCAGGCTCTCCGTGCGCGGATTGCTCAGATCGAATCCGTATCGCGAGGCAATGGCCTCGGCGCCCCGTTCGTATTGCCCGGTGCGCAGGGCATAGTCGCGCACGCTTTCCGCCCAGAGCCAGTTCTGGAACACGTTGAACAAGAAGCCCCTTCGTCCCAGTGCCGCCTCCCCGGCGGCTCGCCAGTCGCCGCGATACTGCGCCAGCAGGGCGCGGGAGGCATCGCGCGAGGCCGGCGTCGATATCCGCCACCGTGCGCGCGGCGGCGGGATCGTTGGCGTCGAGATAGATGGGCACCGCGATCTGCGGCCCCCAGGGGTTCTGCGGATCGCTGGCGATCAAGGGCTCAAGGATGGCGATCGCTTCGGCGCTCTCGCCGTGGAACATCCAGCGGCGATTGGCATAGCGATTGACCAGTGCCTGGTTCCCCGGGTCCAGTTCCAGCGCGCGAGCCTGCTCGCGCTCAAGCTGCTCGGGCGTGAGCTGGCCAACTTTCTGCATGATGGCGACAAAGCGCGCGCGCTGGTTGAGCGGATCGATCGACAGCACCCGATCGAGCAATTGCTGGCGTTCCCCCCCGGCCTGCCCGTCGCGCGTCAAGGCGCCATCGCCCATGATGTCGTTGGTGCCGTTGGAAAGCCCTCCGCCCAGGAACTGGGCATAGGCCGTCAAGCCTCGAGAATTGCTGGGATCGAGTGAGGCGGCGCGCCGGAACAGCGCCAGCTTTTCCTCTCTTGGCTCGTTGGACCACATGGCCTGGGCAAACAACGCTTCACCCGATGCGGGGTTGATCCGCAGTGCCTTTTCCAGCAGCGGCATCATCTGCGCGCGGATCGGACCGAGGTCGTCCTTGCGCAAGTCGGCGCCTTGCATGCGTGCGTCGAAAAGGGCGACCATGGCTGGAGCGAAGCCGGGATCGAGCCTGACCGCCCGGGCGAACTGTTCGGCTGCCGCGTCGGTCTCCGCGACGGTAAATCGCCCGACCAGCGATTTGCCCCTGAGATAGGCGAGATAGGCATCGGAATTTCGGCTCGGGACGGCCGCCCGCGGCAATGTGCCGAGCCCGCGCGCCTTGCCTTCGAGCGAGACCGCAACCCGCTCCGCGATCTTGTCCTGCAAGGCATAGAGCCGATCAACCGGCCAATCGAACTGCTCCGACCACAACCGCGCGCCACTTGCGGAATCGATCACGAAGCAGGTGACACGCAGCGTGCCGCCAGTCCGCTGTACGCTTCCCTTGACGATATAGGCCGCCTTGAGCTGCTCCGCCGCGGCTTTCGGCTCGGCAGTTGCCGCCTGGCTCAACAATGCCGAATCGCGCGAGATCAACGTCAGCCCGCGCACCGACGACAGGCGATTGAGCACGATTTCGGGTATGCTCCGGGCGATGAATGCGTCGGCGGGATCGCTGCTCAGATTGTCGAATGGCAACACCGCGATCCGCAGGGGCATTGCGGCGGCGGTTTGGGCGTTGCGCCAATGGACCAGCCCATACGTCGATCCCAGGACGGCGACGCCCAGTGCCATTGCGGTGACAGGTTTCTTCCACCAGGCCATATCCTTGACGGACATTTCGGCCTGATCGATCGGAACCGGCACGGGGATCAATTGGTAGCCCACACCTCTGCGGACCGAGAAGTATCTGGGGTTCCTGGGATCGTCGCCAAGCGCGTCGCGCAGCAGCTTGGCCCGCTGCGTCACCGTTTCGGAATTGACGAAAATACCGGGCCATACGCGCTCCATGAGATCATCGACCGATAGCACGCTTGGCGCAGCCTTGATGAGTGCCAGCAGAAAGCGAAAGGACAACTGCGGCAACTCGATCGTGTCCGCGCCTCTGACAATTCTCTGTGAACCGGCATCGATCAGCAAATCTTCCAGGCGCCAGCGCTCGTGTTCGATAGCCTGAATTTCCATGCCAGCATGCCCACACCACGGGACATCGACGATATTTGCCAGTCCCCGCATCGGCAATCTATTGCGCCCAAGAGGCAACTGCCAAGCCCGACCTGCAAAGTTTGGTGTAGCTTTGGTCTGTCTTTGGCCAAAACCGGGCTTTTCGAGCAGCCGCGAGACCTATCGATTGCGTTAAGTGTGACTCTGTCCCGATAAATGTATCCAGTGAGAATGAGAGATTTCTGGCTGGACGCAAATCCGGGACAGGGTCAGGCCCAGGCGGGTCGCCCCCATGTGTGGACATGCGCCTTGACAGTTGCGGCCCTCCCCGTGAATATTGGTCTTACCAATAGATATCGGGAGGGACGGCGATGGCGCCGGCAAGCCAAATTCGCGTGATCGCAGCAGGCTTGGCGCTGGTGTTCGCACCGCCGTTGGCAGGGGCCGCCCGCGCTGACCCGCCGGCGGTCGCGGTCGCCAGTGAACTTGCGAGGCAGGTGACGGAGTTGTCCGAGGGCTGGCGGTTTCGCTTCGGGACCGAGAGCGATGCCGTCACAGGGTCCGGATTCGACGACAGCGGCTGGGCGCAGGTTTCGGTCCCCCACACCTGGAACCGCGTCGGCGAGTATGCCGTCACCCGCTCGGCCGTCACCAACAATGCCCAGGGCGTCGGCTGGTACCGTCTCAGCTATCAGGCCACGCCCGCCGCGAAGGGCAAGAGGCAGTATCTCGATTTCGCCGCCGTGGGCGCCATCGCCGATGTCTGGGTAAACGGAGTCCACGTCGGCCAGCACAAAGGCGCATTCAGCCGCTTCCGTATCGATGTGACTGCTGCGTGGAAGCCGGGCGCGACGAACCTCATCGCGGTGAAGGCGGACAATTCCAAGCCAGCGGTGGGGAGTTCGACCGAACATGTCATCCCGTTGGCGGGCGACTTCTTCGTCGAGGGCGGAATCTATCGCGGCGTGTCGCTGATTACGGCGAACGACGTCGGGATCGATCTGCTCGATATGGGCGGACCCGGGATTTATGCTCGTACTTCCGAAGTGACCGACGGCAACGCCTTTGTCGAAGTGGTCACACGCCTCCGCAACAGCAGCAGCCGCGCCCGCACCCTGACGGTGAATACCAGGCTTACGGACGCCAACGGCAAGGAAGCCGGCTTCCGGTCGACGGTCGTCCCTGTCAGGGCCGGCGCCACGGCCAACACCGCGCCGACACTCAACGTTCTCAAACCGCAACTTTGGGGCGGGCTTGCCGATCCCAGGCTCTACGCGGTGACGAGCGAGATATGGGAAGGCAAGCGCCTGCTTGACCGCGTGACCCAGCCCTTCGGCTTCCGCACCATCCGTGTCGATCCCAACCAAGGCTTCTTCCTCAATGGCAGGCCCCTCCCGCTCCATGGCGTTTCGCGGCATCAGGATCGCATGGGCAAGGGCTGGGCCCTCAGCCGCGCCGACCACAAGGTGGACATGGGCCTCATCGCCGATATGGGCGCCAACACCGTGCGCATGGCGCATTATCAGCACGACGATGCCTGGGCGGATGAGGCCGACGCGCATGGCATGATCGCCTGGGCGGAGATACCCTATGTCACCACGCCCTCGCTTTCCGGCGGACAGGGTTCGCCTGAGCTGTGGGCCAATGCCGAGCAACAGCTGCGCGAGCTGATTCGGCAGATGTACAACCATCCCTCCATCGCGATGTGGTCGATCGGCAACGAAGTCGATGCCGCCCATGGCTTCGGCATCGCCGGCGCGGCGCCCAAACCGCTGGCGCTGCTGCAACACTTGCAAAAAGTGGCCAGGGAAGAAGACCCCAGCCGAGCCACCACCTTTGCCGACTGCTGCGAGGATGTCGGCATGATGCAGACTGCCGGAGAGCCGCTCGCCGGCACCGCCGACCTGATCGGCTACAACCGCTACTACGGCTGGTATATGCCCAAACCGCTGGATGCGCGCGAGCAGCTGGGCAGGGAGCTCGACCGCCTGCACGCCAAGCACCCTGCCCTGCCGATCTCGATCAGCGAATACGGCGCGGGCGGAGCCACATCGCAGCACAGCGACAACGTCCTCGCAGGCTTCGTCAACTTCATCGGCCGGCCGCAGCCCGAGGAGTTCCAGAGCTTCGTCCATGAGCAAACCTGGCCCGCGATCCGCGACCGCAAGTTCGCTTTCGCCAGCTGGGTGTGGAACATGTTCGATTTCGTCTCCGACCTGCGCGGCGAAGGGGACTCGGTCGATCTCAACACCAAGGGTCTGGTGACCTTCGACCGCAAGGTGAAGAAGGACGCGTTCTACTACTATCAGGCGCAGTGGTCCGACCGGACGATGGTGCACATCAACTCAGCCCGCTACGCTGATCGCGCCTATCCGGTGACCGATGTGCGGATTTACAGCAATGCGCCCACAGTCTCGCTCTCGGTGGGCGGAGTGGACCTTGGCAGCAAGGCCTGCGACGACAAGGTGTGCGTCTGGCCCGGCGTCGCGCTCAAGCCAGGGCCGAACCGCGTTACCGCCAGCGTTTCGGTCGGCAGGCAGCTGGTCGCCGACAGCGTCACCTGGAACGGCCCCGACCCCGCGAAGGGCATCCGCATCGAGGCGGGCGACAGCGCTGGCCGATTGCTCGACGGACGCCGCTACGGCTCGGACAATTTCGTTACCGGGGGGACGCCGCAAGTGCTCAACATCGGCAGCTTCGGCGGACGCGGCGCGCCGCGCAAGGATGTCATCGCGCCGCACCCCGAACTCTACGACTATTGGCGCGAGGGCGAAGCCTTCAGCTATGCGATCCCGCTGGCCGACGGAAAGTGGACAGTCACCATCCACTCCTTCGAGCCACGCGCCGACGCCTCGCCCGCGACCGTGATGACCGTGGCCGCCAATGGCAGGTCCGCCCTGCCCGCGTTCAATGTCGCCAAGATCGCCGGCGGCTCGCTCAGGGGGATCGCCCGCAGTTTTCCGGTGCGGGTACATGGCGGCGTGCTGAAGCTCGATTTCAGCGCTACCGGCGGCAAGGCCGTTGTCGCCGCGATCGAGATAATGCGATGAGCGCGCCGCGGCCGTGAAACCGATCCGCAACCTGCGCTGGTGGATCATCGGCCTGGTCACGCTGGGCACGGTGCTGAACTACCTCGCCCGCTCGACGCTGTCGGTGGCGGCGCCGACGCTCAAGGCGGAATTTAACATGGACACCGAGCAGTACAGCTGGGTCGTCCTCGCCTTCCAGGCGGCCTATACGGTGATGCAGACGGTGGCGGGCGCAATGCTCGATGCGCTGGGGACGCGGCTGGGGTTCTTCCTGTTCGCGATCGGCTGGGCCTTCGCCAACATGGCGCATGGCCTCGCGACCGGATGGCAGAGCCTCGCCTTTTTCCGCGCCCTGCTCGGCGCGAGCGAAGCAGCGGCCATCCCGGCGGGCGCGAAGACCGTCTCCGAATGGTTCCCGCCAGCCGAGCGCCCGCTGGCGACCAGCGCCTTTCAGATGGGCACCAGCGTGGGCAGCATGGTCGCCCCGCCGCTGGTGGTGTTCTGCATCCTCGCCTGGGGCTGGCAATCGGCCTTCGTGGTGACAGGAGCGCTCAGCCTGGTCTGGGCCGGGCTGTGGTGGTGGGGCTATCGCGCTCCAGGCGAACACACGCGGCTGTCGGCGGAGGAACGCACGAAAATCGAGGAGGGCCGCGCCGCGGATATTGGCGGCAAGCCCGCGACGCGCACGGAGGTGCTGTGCTCGCGCAGCTTCTGGGCTATCGCTGTGCCACGGTTTCTTGCCGAGCCGGCATGGCAGACGTTCAATTTCTTCATTCCGCTCTATCTCGTCGCGGCCTGGAACCTCGATCTCAAGAGCATCGCGCTGTGGGCGTGGCTGCCCTTCCTCGCCGCCGACTTCGGCAGCCTCGCCGCCGGGCTGCTGCCGCCGGTGCTGATGCGGAACGGCGCGTCGCTGCTGACCAGCCGCAAGATCACCATGACCCTGGGCGCGCTGTGCATGCTCGGCCCGGCCTGCATCGGCCTGGCCGGATCGCCGGGCCTCGCCATCGCGCTGTTCTGCGTCGGCGGCTTTGCCCACCAGATGCTCAACGGCGCGCTGATCACGCTATGCGCCGACGTTTTTGACAGCAAGGCGGTCGGCACCGCCAGCGGTATGGCCGGGACCATTGCGTGGGTCGGCGGTATGCTGTTCACCCTGCTGATCGGCAAGAGCGCCGATGCCTGGGGATATGACCCGCTGTTCGTGGCGCTTGCCGGGCTCGATCTGCTTGGCGCGGCGGTGCTGTGGTGGATGCTCAGGAATCGCGTGCCGGAATCGCGCCCTGCCGCATGACCACCCAGCCGGCAAGCTTGTGACCGGCGATGGCCAATTCGGCGCTATCGGCACCCGCCAGCCGCCCCGCCAGGTAGCCGGCATTGAAGGCATCGCCGGCGCCGCTGGTGTCGAGCGGCGCCAGCTGCTTTTCCGGTGCAATGATCCGCCCGTCGGGCAAGCGGCATCCGCGCGCGCCGAGCTTGACCACGACTTCGTCGCAACCCAGCTCGTACCAGCGGGCGGCTAGCGCATCCTCGCCGAGCGTACCGGGCATGGCCAGCATCATGGTTTCATCGTCAAGCGTCGGCAGGCAGATGTCGGCACAGGCAATCGCCGCGTCGCGCGCGGCCCGCGCCTCATCGGCGTTCCGCCACAGGCGAGGCCGGTAGTTGCCGTCGAACGCCACCATGCCGCCCCGCGAGCGCACCGCCCGCGCCAGAGAAAACATCCGTTGCCGGCCATCGGGTGGCAGGATCGCCAGCGATATCAGCGAATAGATGACCAGGTCTGCTCTTGCGGCTGCAGCCAGCGCAACGTCGATCCCTGGCAGACCGAACATCCCGCGTGCGGCGCTGTCGCCGCGCCAGTAGGTAAAGCTGCGTTCCCCGGCGGTGTCGGTCGAAATCGCATAGAGCCCTGGGCACCGCGCCGGATCGGTGAGCACCAGCGACAGGTCGAGACCCTCGGCCTGCCACTGCCGGCGCATTTCCTCGCTGAACGGATCGCTGCCGAGCGCCGTCAGATAAGCGACGTTGTGGCCGATGCGGGCAAGGTGGATCGCGGTATTGAGCGTGTCGCCGCCGTGGCCAAGCCTCCAGCCCGCGCCTTCCCGCGACAGCTCGATCATGCCTTCACCGATGCAGACTATCCGTGCCATGACAACTCTTCACCAGTTCCACATGGTTCCGTCCTCCAGCCGGGCGACCGGCAGGTAGGCTGGATTGTAAGGATATTTGGCAGCCAACGCTTCATCAATCCCGACTCCGTGACCCGGCGCCTCGCCGCAGAACAGCTCGCCCTGCTCGAAGCGGTAGTCGTGCGGGAACACCGCGTCGGTCGCTTCGGTGTGGCGCATGTATTCCTGGATGCCGAAGTTGGGCACCCATGTATCGAAATGCAGCGCCGCGCCCATGGTGACGGGCGAGAGATCGGTCGCCCCGTGGCAGCCGGTGCGGACCTGATAGAGTGCGGCCAGATCGGCGATCCGCCGCAGGTGTGTGATCCCGCCAGCGCCAACGACCGTGCAGCGGATATAGTCGATCAGCTGGTTCTGGATCAGATCCTTGGCATCCCAGATGGTGTTGAAGATCTCGCCCACCGCCAGCGGCGTGACGGTGTGCTGGCGGACCAGCCGGAACGCCTCCTGGTTTTCCGCAGGGGTGCAGTCTTCCAGCCAGAACAGCTGGTAGGGCTCGAGCATCTTGCCGAGATTGGCGGCTTCCTGGGGCGTATAGCGGTGGTGGCCATCGTGCAGCAGGTGATGCTCGAAGCCATAAGTTTCACGCAGTTTCTCAAAGAGTTTGGGGACGTAATTAAGCGATTTCCGGGTATCCCAGCCGGTGACGCTGGGCAGCGCGGCATCGGCAGGCTCGTAATAGAGCTTGCCCCGGCCGACGCCATAGGCATCCTTGATCCCCGGCACACCGGTCTGCGCGCGGATCGCCTTGTAGCCAAGGTCGATGAACTGTCCGACCGCATCCACGGTTTCGGCGATATCCGAACCGTTGGCGTGGCCATAAACCATCACCCCGTCCCGGCTCCTGCCGCCCAGCAGCTGGTAGAGCGGCATGTCCGCCATCTTCGCCTTGATGTCCCACAGCGCCACATCGACCGCCGCGATGGTCCGCATCGTCACAGGGCCGCGGCGCCAGTAGGCGCCGCGATAGAGATACTGCCAGACATCCTCGATCCGGCGCGGGTCCATGCCGATCAGACACGGCGCGACATGGTCCCGCAGATAGGAGACGACCGCGAGCTCGCGCCCGTTCAGCGTGGCATCGCCAATCCCGTGGACGCCCTGATCGGTCTCGATCTTCAGGGTCACGAAGTTCCTGCCCGGACAAGTGACGATGACCTTCGCAGCGGTGATTTTCATGTGCTTGAGGCTTTCCCGGTTTTCGTCTGGTCCGACGTTACTTGACGAGGTTGGAGTGGACTGCGTAATCAATGCATATTGGTCAGGCCAATGGAAAGCAAGATGACAGAACAGCTCCCGAAGACCAGCGACCGGCTGTATATGGATCTCGCCCGCCAGCTGATCGGCGAACTTGCCGATGGCAAGTACCCGGTCGGCACCCGGCTGCCGGCCGAGCGCGAGATGGCGCAGCACTATAACGTCAGCCGGCCGACGGTGCGCGAGGCGATCATTGCGCTGGAAGTCCAGGGGCTGGTCGAGGTCCGCATCGGTTCGGGCGCCTATGTCATGCGCCTGCCAGGCAAGGACGACATTCCCGGCTTCGCCATCACCGCCTTCGAACTTACCGAAGCGCGCCTGCTGTTCGAGGCGGAGGCGGCCGCGTTGGCCGCCACGGAAGCCAGCGAAAACGATTTGGCCGAAATTGCGCGACTGGTCGGCGAGATCGCCCGCGAGAACCAGGACCCTCGTGGAACGGACCGGGCGGACCGCGCCTTCCACCTCGCCATCGCCAAAGCCACGCGCAACGGCGCCGTTTACGATACGGTCGAAAAGCTCTGGGCGCTCAGGGCTAATTCCCCTGAGAGCGCCCTGCTCCACGCCAAGGCGCGCACGGCCAACATCAAGCCGGTGGTCGAGGAACACACCGCCATCCTCGATGCCCTCAGGGAACGCGATCCTGCCGCGGCGCGCGCCGCCATGCGCACCCACCTTGCCGCCGTGCTCGACAGCCTGTTGTTCGCCACCGAGGAAAAGGCCGTCGCAGAGGCACGGCGGGCGATCGAGGCAAAGCGGGCGCGCTACGCCAAGATACCCGGCTAGGCTGCATGCCCCGCCCGCTCATCCTGCATCCGGACCGGCTGCTGCCGGCCGATCCGGCGACGCGAGACCTCGCCCGCGAGCTTTATGCGAGCGTCGCGACGCTGCCGATCGTCAGTCCACATGGGCATACCGATGCCGCCTGGTTCGCCAGCAACGCGCCGTTCGGCAACGCTACCCAACTGCTTCTCACGCCCGATCACTACCTGTTCCGCATGCTCTATTCGCAGGGTGTGCCGCTCGAAGCGCTCGGCATCGGCAATCCCGATGCCGATCCGCGCGAGGCCTGGCGGATCCTTGCCGAACGATACGACCTGTTCCGCGGCACACCGTCGCGGCTATGGCTGGACTGGGTGTTTGCCGAGGTGTTCGGCCTATCGGACCGGCTCGATGCGGAGACGGCGGACGCCTATTTCGACGCGATCGCCGCGGCGCTGGCGACCGACCGCATTCCGCCCGCGCGCGTTGTTCGATCGCTTCAATATCGAAGTCATCGCCACCACCGAAAGCCCGCTCGATACACTCGAACACCACGCCGCGATCCGGGACGAGAATCGCAAGGCTGGCGGCTGGCGCGGCAGGGTAATCACAACCTATCGCCCCGATCCGGTCGTCGATCCCGAATTCGAGGGATTTCGCGAAAATCTCGGCAAGCTCTCCGATCTGACCGGAGAAGATTGCCTTTCCTGGCCGGGCTACCTTGCCGCCCAACGCCAGCGCCGCGCCTTCTTCGCGGCCATGGGTGCGACCAGCACCGATCACGGCCACCCGACCGCACAGACTGCGAACCTCTCGTCAGCCGAGGCCGCGGAACTGTTCGCCAAGGTCGCCTCAGACCGCTTCACTGCCGCCGAGGCCGAGCTGTTTCGCGCGCAAATGCTGACCGAAATGGCGGCGATGAGCCTCGACGACGGGCTGGTCATGCAGATCCACCCCGGCAGCTTCCGCAATCATAACACGCAGCTATTCGCCCGGTTCGGCCGCGACAAGGGCGCGGACATTCCGATGCGCACCGATTATGTCCATGCGCTAAGGCCGCTTCTCGACCGCGTCGGTAACGAGCGCGATCTTTCGATCATTGTGTTCACCCTCGACGAGAGCGCCTATGCCCGCGAACTGGCGCCGCTGGCCGGGCACTATCCGTGCCTCAAGCTGGGCCCCGCCTGGTGGTTCCACGACAATCCCGAAGGCATGCGCCGCTTCCGGCGGATGACCACGGAAACCGCAGGGTTCTACAACACCGTCGGTTTCAACGACGATACCCGCGCCTTCCTGTCCATCCCTGCCAGGCACGATGTCGCACGCCGGATCGACTGCGGTTTTCTCGCCGAACTGGTCGCCGAGCACCGGCTGGAAGATTGGGAGGCGGCGGAACTGGCGCAGGACCTCGCCTACGGACTGGCGAAGCGGGCCTACCGGCTGTGAGACTGTCCGCCGGCACCCTTGATCGGCTGCCACCCGGGATCGAAGGTTTCGCCTATGACCGTGACGCACAGTCGACCGGCATCGTCCACTTCGGTATCGGCGCCTTCCACCGCGCGCACCAGGCCTGGTACACCGATCGGGCGATGGACGCGGGCGACCGGAACTGGATGATTCTCGGCGTTTCGCTGCGCTCCCGCGATGTAGCGGGCAGATGAACCCACAGGACGGTCTCTACACTGTCACGGAGCGTGCCAAGTCCGGTGCATCCACGCGCGTCATCGGCGCGGTGAGCACGGTCATTGCCGCTGCCGATGAACCGGAACGGGCCGCCGCCGCGCTCGCCGCGCCGGCCACGCACATCGTCAGTCTTACTGTTACCGAAAAAGGCTATTGCCGGGCGACGGACGGGTCGCTCGATCCAGAGCTGGCTGGACCGCAAAGTATCTACCGGTTTCTCGCCGAAGGCTTGCGACGGCGGTTCGATGCAAGACTGCCAGGCGTCAGCCTGGTCTCATGCGACAACATTGCCGACAACGGACAGCAACTCGATCGGCTGGTCGGCGAATATTGCGAACGCCATGACCCGGCGCTCGGGGCATGGATCGCGGCGGAATGTGCCTTCCCTTGCTCGATGGTCGACCGCATCGTCCCGGCCACGATGCCAAGCGATCGCAACAATATCGAAGCCGTGCTCGGCCTGCGCGACGAGGCGGCGGTGATCACCGAGCCGTTCAGCCAATGGGTGATCGAGGACCGCTTCGCCGGCCCGCGCCCGCGCTGGGAAGCCGCCGGCGCCCAGCTCGTTGCCGATGTCGCGCCTTACGAGACCGCGAAGCTCAGGATGCTGAACGGAGCGCATTCGGCATTGGCCTATCTCGGACTCGACCGCGGCCATACCTTCGTTCACCAGGCCGTGGCCGACCCGGCCATCCGCTCGCTGATCGAGCGGTTGATGCGGCAGGAAGCCGCTACCAGCTTCGCGCCCGCGCCTGGGCAGGATCTCGGCGACTATGCCGATGCGCTGCTGGCGCGCTTCGCCAACCCCGCCCTGTGGCATCGGCTGGCGCAGATCGCCATCGACGGCAGCCAGAAGATTCCGCAGCGCTGGCTGGCCACGCTGGCCGCTCAGCAGCAGCAAGGCCGGGAATGTCCGGCGATCCTGTCCGCGCTCGGTGCGTGGCTTCGGCATGTCCGGGGCGATAATGGAAATGTAAACGACCCGCTTGCGGCCGCATTGCGGACTGCTTGGGATAGTGCGGGTGCGGCGGGAATAATGTCAGCTGTGTTTGGAGACGGTGGGCTAATCGGATCACATTGGCGCCCTTCACCAACAGAATTGCGCGACCTGAGCGCCCTTTGCGGAATTTAGAGTACCCGTGATGGTCAAGCGCGGGATTTGACCCAGAGCCGATCTGCCTTGAGCAATGTGTTTGCGATAACAATGAGCTTTCGCATGACGGCGGTGATGGCGATTTTGGCTGGTTTGCCCTAAGCGATGAGCTGCTGGTACTTGGCCTTGAGGTCTGGGTTGAAGCGTGCCGCGACGAGGGCAGGCATGTCGAGCGCCTGACGGACGTTGGCCCTGCCGCCTCGAATGAAGCTTTTGCCTTTCCATTGACCTGACTGGCGGGCGACCGGAGCAAGGCCGGCGAGCGATGCAGCCTGTTTGTTTTCGAGGGTTCCCAGCTCAGGCATGGTGGCGATGAGCTGGTTGGCGGTGAGGGCGCCAAGGCCGCCAATGCTGGTCAGGCTCTTAAGCGTCAAACCTTCTACCCCTCCACCACCTTCAGCAAACGCCGCTCCAGCGGCCACAGCACCCCCGCCAGCTCGTGCCCGCGCTTGAGCACTTGCCCCGCCTCGCCATAGAGCGCCCACATGCCCTGCTTGCCACGCAGCGCCGGGCGTTTTTCGATGCGGGCCTGGGGATTTTCGGCGGTGCGGCGGAAGGCGCAGAAGCTTGCCGCGTCGCGCTCGAAGTTCATCGCATAGTCGCGCCAGAGCCCTGCGGCGACCATGCGGCCATAGAGATCGAGGATGCGTTGCAGTTCGAGGCGCTCAAAGCCGGTCTGGCCCGAATTCGTCTGACTGGGCTGGTGCGCGGGTGCCGGAAAAGGATGGACGACCGCGCTCAAGCCGATTTCTTGCCCCGCTTGCGCCCGGCGCTTTGCCGCGCAGCCTCCGCGTCACGTTCTTCAAGCAACGCCGCGAGACGCTTTTGCAGAGTCTCCAGCTCGCATTGCAGCAGTTCGAGCTTTTGCGTCGCCGGGTCGAACCGGTCGGCGCAAGGCGTGCCATAAGGCAGGAAGTCGCGCTGCCAGGTCTCGGCCGGGACGAGCGTGGAGCGCGCTTTCGGCCCGACCATGGTCGCCCCTTCGGGCACGTCTTCGGTCACCACGGCATTGGCGCCAACCCGCGCCCGCTTGCCGATGGTGACCGGCCCGAGGATCTGCGCGCCCGCGCCAACGATGACGTTATCGAGCAAAGTCGGGTGCCGCTTGCCGCCGATGCCGTTGGCCGGATTGGTCCCGCCCAGCGTGACACACGGGTAAATCGTCACGTTGTCGCCAATTTCGGCTGTCTCTCCGATCGTCACCCAGCCGTGATCGACGAAGAAATTCCTGCCGATCGTCGCACCCGGGTGGATATCGATGCCGGTCAGGAACCGCGAGAAGTGGTTGACCGCGCGGGCGAGGAAATAGAGCCGCGCCTCGAACAGCCAGTGCGCCACCCGATGCCAGGCGAGCGCCCAGAACCCGGGATAGAGCATGACTTCCCAGCGCGAACGCGGCGCCGGATCGCGCTCCACAACGGAGTCAAGATAGTCTGTCAGTCTTGCCCACATGATTTCGTAATTCTTCCACTATTCACTGTTCAAAGCAAGCGCGGTTGCCGCGTGCCCGAAATCTCTTCAAGCGCATCGCGCCAGATCGCCATGCCGGGCGGTGCCTTTCGTTCCAGGCTGAGCCGGTCGATCGCCGCGACCAGCCGCTCGACCCCCAGGTGGCTACGCTCGCAGCGCGGGACAAGATATTGCGCGGCGGAATCGTCGAGCACCAGCCCGCGCTGCTCGGCATGAATGGCGATGAGCTCGGCCAGCATAGCGTCATCCGGCGCGCCGATCTCCAGGTGCAGCGCCGCGCCGATCCGCGAGGCAAGATCGGGCAACGCGATTTTCCAGTCGCTGTTCTGAACATTGCTCACCAGCAGCAGCGGCTTGCCCTGCTCCTGTGCGCGGTTCCAGCGGTGGAACAGTTCGGTTTCGTCCATTGTTTCGGCATTATCGATCGCTTCGCCCTTTCCAGCTTCGACGAACCAGCGGGCGAGCAGAGACTTGCCCGAGCGCGGCGGACCGGAAAGCACGGCGGTGCGAAAGGGCCAGGTCTCGACTTTGGCGAATGCCTCGATAACCGCGGCATTGGCCTTTCCCGTGACAATCCGGGAGGGCCCCGCGGCCCCGGACAGACCAAGGGGCAGCGCGATCTGCGACATCTCCTAACGCCTGATGCTGAGCGCGTTGCTGCCTACCGTCACCGACCAGCCGCGCGAGCGCAAGGCGGATGCAAGGTCGTCGAGCGAGCCGGCATAGGACACGCGCATGACCGAAGTGCCGCCGATGGCGATGCTGGTGGTTCCGGCGCCCCGCACGCCCGAAGCGCCGCGCACCGATCCCAGCGCCGAGTCCACCGCCTGGGCGTCGGGCGAAGCGAACTGGACGGTAAAGCTCTGCACCGCCTGCGGCGGAGGCACCTGGCTCGGCGCGGAACTCGGCTCATCCGTACCCGAATCGCTGGTGCTCGCGGCCACTGCCTCTTGCTTGGGCCGGTTGGCCGCCAGAATCGCCGCGAAAGCCGCATCGATCGACTGGGTTTGTGCGTAGAGCGTCGGGTCGGGCTTGAGCAGACCGCCCGCCAGCGCATTGGAATAGATTCCGTCGAAGCGCTGCAGCGCCTTGTCGAGCATCGCGGGGACCCCCGCCTCGTCGTTGGCGGTTAGCTCGAAGCTCTCGAGGAATGTGTTGTCGGGTCCATAGCGCGCGGTGAAGTAACCGCGCACGGGGCCGCCGGGCCACTGCCGTTCGAGTCTGGCGACGGGGACGAGGACATCGGAAGCGCCGAACTGATCGAGAACATTGCGCCACCATGTACGGCTGCGGCGGCCCGGCTGCCCGGCGGTGAGGATCAACGAATCGCCGTTCGAGCCGGTCGGCCGGACATAGTCGATCGGGCTGGTCCCCGCGTTGAAATTGGCCCAGGCCTTCTGCCAGACGCCCTTCACTTCGAAAACCTGCGCGACGCCGCCCGAATGGAGCACCGGGATCACCAGCAGCGGCGCCGAATGCGTGCGCCCGCTGACGGCATCGCTGAGAAATTGCCCGGCCCGCTGCCGGTCGAAGATCACGCCGAGCTTGGCGACATAGCGCCTCGGACCGATCAATTCCTGTTCGATGACAACCGCGGAGACCATCGACTGGATCTGCCCGTCGCTCATCGCCGGGCCCTTGAGCATCTGCCAGCCGGTCTTGGCCGCCAGCTGCCAGCCGTTCTGGCGCGCTTCATTGGCGTCCTTGCCGGTGGTGTTGACTTCGATGCCGCCGATCTGGATGTCGCTCGAACTGGCCATCGGCACGATGCCGCGGTCGCCCTCGATCTGGGCGATCAGGCGCTGCGGGCCGATCGCGGCAAGCGCGAGGGCAAGCGCCAGCGCCAGCCCGATGAGGAGCTGCACAGCGGGGCCGGGACGGTATGTCCGCAAGGGGTGAAAAAGGATTGCGACTGCCATTCGGGGAAAACCGAGCGCCTTTTGCCGAAACACGCATGGAAATCCAAGTGCGAAAAGGATAGGCGGCTTGCGATGTCGAATAATCCGCCTCCAAAGGTCTATAGCTATGAGCAGGCGGGCGTCTCGATCGCCGCCGGAAACGCGCTGGTAAGAGCGATCGGACCGTTGGCGAAAGCGACCGCCCGACCGGGTGCGAGCGCCGATCTCGGTGGCTTCGGCGGCTTCTTCGATTTGAAACAAGCGGGCTTCAAGGACCCGCTGCTGGTCGCCGCCAATGATGGTGTCGGCACCAAGGTCAAGCTGGCGATCGATCATGACCGGCATGACCAGATCGGCATCGATCTCGTCGCCATGTGCGTCAACGACCTTGTTGTTCAAGGTGCAGAGCCACTGTTTTTTCTCGATTATTTTGCCACCGGCAAGCTCGATAATGGCATCGCCGAACGTGTTATCGCCGGTATCGCCGAGGGCTGCCGCATCTCCGGCTGCGCCCTGATCGGCGGCGAGACCGCCGAAATGCCGGGGATGTATGCGGCGGGAGACTACGACCTCGCCGGGTTCTGCGTCGGCGCGGTCGAGCGCGGCGAGCAACTGACCGGCGACAGGGTGGCGGAGGGAGACGTGCTACTCGGCCTCGCCAGTTCGGGCGTGCATTCGAACGGCTATTCGCTGGTGCGGCGGCTGGCGGACGATCTGGGCTGGAAAATGAACCGCCCCGCCCTGTTCGATCCCGATCGACTGCTGATCGATCATCTGATCGAACCGACGCGAATCTATGTGAAGAGCCTGCTGCCGGTGATCCGGGCCGGGCGCATTCATGCCCTTGCCCATATCACCGGCGGCGGATTGCTCGAAAACATCCCTCGCGTCCTTCCAGATGGCCTGCACGCCCACGTCGATGCCGGCGCCTGGGAACAGCCGCGGCTGATGGCCTTCCTCCAGGCGCAAGGCCATATCGAGCCCGAGGAAATGGCGCGCACGTTCAATTGCGGTCTGGGCATGGTACTCGCCGTTGCGCCGGACGAGGCGGATGGCGTCACCGGCGATCTGGCGGCGGCGGGCGAATCGGTGCTGCGCATCGGCGCGATTCGCGAAGGTGCGCGCGGCTGCACGGTTGCGGGCGACAGCGAAGTGTGGGGCGCACGGGCAGCGTGGAGTGCGACGCATGTGGCGTGAGCCTGATCCTCTCCATTTTTGCGTAGCACAAATGGGGAGGGGGACCGCCCGAAGGGTGGTGGAGGGGGCGGCGCTGGAAGCGCCGCTGGCGCGGCGCGGCCCCTCCGTCAGCCGCTTCGCGGCCGCTACCTCCCCATTTGCGCTAACGCGAAAATGGAGAGGATCGTATGCCTAGTCGCTCCCGCGTCGCCGTGCTGATTTCGGGCAGCGGCACCAACATGGCGGCGCTGCTCTACGCCAGCCGGGCGGCGGACTGCCCCTACGAAGTGGTGCTGGTCGCCAGCAACAAGCCCGAAGCCGCCGGGCTGCGGCTCGCCGAGGCCGAGGGTGTGTCGACTTTCGTGCTCTCACACAAAGGCATGGAGCGGCTCGACCACGACATGGCGATGGACACGGCGATTCGCGCGGCGCGGGCCGACTATGTCGCGCTGGCCGGATACATGCGCATCCTGACGCCGGAATTCGCCGGGAAATGGGAAGGACGGATGCTCAACATCCACCCTTCGCTGCTGCCCAAGTATCCCGGCCTGCATACCCACGAGCGCGCACTCGAAGCGGGTGACAGCCATGCCGGCTGCACCGTCCACCTGGTCACCGCCGGGCTCGACGATGGTCCCGTGCTCGGCCAGACGGCGGTCGCGGTACTGCCCGGCGATACGCCCGACAGCCTCGCCGCACGGGTGCTGATCGCCGAACACCAGCTCTATTCGCGAGTGCTGGCGAAGCTGGTGACGCAAGCGAGCGATCCGCAATGGCTCGTCCAGCAAGTTCGGACCCGCGCCATGGCGCAGCCCGAAGCCGACGAGGTGACCTCGCACGGCATGCCCTGCTTCGGCATCGCGGGCGGCAAGAAGTTCGCCTATGTCTGCCTCGATCACCACGGCGACGGCAAGACGGCGCTGCTGGTCAAGATCAGCGGCGCCGACGAGCAGGCGATGCTGATCGAGCAGGACAGCGCGCGCTATTATCGCCCCGCCTATTTCGGCGACGGCTGGATCGCCATCCGGCTCGACCTTGGCGAGATCGACTGGGATGCGATCGAGGGCTGGCTGGCGCGCAGCTGGCGCAGCGTGGCGCCGAAGAAGCTTACCCGACTGCTGGATGTGGCCGAGGAGTTTTGACGCGACGCGGGCGCACTTACCGGTAACACACCTTGCGCACCGCCTCGGCGATCCGCGCCGCGTCGATCACCGCGGCTTTCTCCAGATTCGCCGCATAGGGCAGCGGCACGTCGGCGTTGCACACCCTCAGCACCGGCGCGTCGAGGTGGTCGAAGCCGTCCTCCATGCACAGCGCCACGATCTCGCTGGCGATCGAACAGACCGGCCAGCCCTCCTCGGCGACGACCAGGCGGTTGGTTTTGGCCAGGCTCGCGAGCACCGCCTCGCGGTCGAGCGGGCGCAGGGTGCGCAGGTCGAGCACTTCGGCCTCGATCCCCTCCCCCGCCAGCTGCGCCGCCGCCTCAAGCGCCAGGCCGACGCCGATCGAATAGGAAACGATCGTCGCATCGCGCCCCTCGCGCACGATCCGCGCCTTGCCGATCGGCACCAGCGCGTCGTCATCGCCGGTCAGCTCGAAGTTGCGGCCGTAAACCAGCTCGTTCTCGAGAAAGACCACCGGATCGTCGCTGCGGATCGCCGATTTGAGCAGGCCCTTGGCGTCGGCGGCGTCGTATGGCGCGATGACCACCAGGCCGGGAACATGCGCGTACCACGGCGCGAAATTCTGGCTGTGCTGCGCGCCAACCCGCGAGGCCGCGCCGTTGGGGCCGCGGAACACCACCGGGCAGCGCATCTGGCCGCCCGACATGTAATTGGTCTTCGCCGCCGAATTGATCACATGGTCGATCGCCTGCATGGCGAAGTTGAAGGTCATGAATTCGACGATCGGCCTGAGCCCCCCCATCGCCGCGCCGGCGCCGATGCCGGCGAAGCCGTATTCGGTAATCGGCGTGTCGATCACCCGTTTTGGCCCGAATTCATCGAGCAGCCCCTGGGTGACCTTGTAGGCGCCCTGATACTGCGCGACTTCCTCGCCCATGACGAAGACACGCTCATCGCGGCGCATTTCCTCGGCCATGGCGTCGCGCAAGGCTTCGCGGACGGTGATGGTGCCGTTGTTGGTGCCGGCGGCCGTGCGGCGGCGGCAGGGGCTGGATGCGGCGCCGCTTCGGCCTTTGGCGGCGCGGGCGGCGGCGGAGTGGCGGCTGGCGGTTTGGCCGGAGCAGCAGGTTCCCCCTCCCCCTCGATCAGCGCGATCACCGTGCCGACTTTCACCGCCTCGCCGCCTTCGGGCACCAGCAGTCTTGCCGATCCTGCCCTCATCGACGGCTTCGAATTCCATCGTCGCCTTGTCGGTCTCGATCTCGGCGAGAATATCGCCCGAAACAACTTCATCGCCTTCCTTGACCAGCCAGCGGGCCAGCTTGCCCTCTTCCATGGTCGGCGAAAGCGCCGGCATTTTCAGCTCGATCGCCATCAATAGCGCTCCACCAGCACGTCGGTGTGCAGCTCCGCCAGGTCCGGCTCGGGCGTGTTCTCGGCGAAATCGGCGGATTCGGCGACCTGGGCGCGGACGCGTTTGTCGATTTCCTTGAGCCGGTCCTCGCCAAAACCGCGTGCGAGCAAATCCATTTTAGCCCGGTCGATTGGATCATGATGCTCACGCACTTCCTGAACTTCCTCGCGGGTGCGGTATTTGGCCGGATCCGACATCGAATGGCCACGGTAGCGGTAAGTGTTGAGTTCGATCAGCACCGGCCCGTTGCCCTGGCGCACGAAATCGAGCGCGATTCCGGCCGCCTGGCGCACTTCGAGCACGTCCATCCCGTCGACATCCATGCCGGGGATGCGAAACGCCGTACCGCGCCGGTGAAAATGGGTTTCGGCCGAGCTGCGCGTCACCGCGGTGCCCATGGCGTACTGGTTATCCTCGATGGCGAAAATAATCGGCAGCTTCCACAGCGACGCCATGTTGAAGCTTTCGTAGACTTGGCCCTGATTGGCCGCTCCGTCGCCGAAATAGGCGACGCAGACGCCGCCGTCCTCGCGATATTTATGGGCGAAGGCGAGGCCGGTGCCGAGCGGCACTTGCGCGCCGACGATGCCGTGGCCGCCATAAAAGCCGTGCTGCGTGCTGAACATGTGCATCGAGCCGCCCTTGCCCCGCGAAATGCCCGCCGCCCGGCCGGTCAGCTCGGCCATGATGATCTTGGGATCGATGCCATAGGCGAGCATGTGGCCATGATCGCGATAGCCGGTGATGACGCTGTCCTTGCCCGGCTCGAGCGCGGATTGCAGCCCGACCGCGACCGCCTCCTGCCCGATATAGAGATGGCAGAACCCGCCGATCAGCCCGAGCCCATAAAGCTGCCCCGCACGCTCCTCGAACCGGCGGATGAGCAGCATCTGCTCGTAGAACCGCAGCAGCTCGTCGTCGCTCGCGGCATAACGGCGATCGGCGGCATGCGCGGTTTGCAAACTGCGCAGCGCGTAGCTTTCGTCGCTGTCCGGCGCCGGAGCGGCGGCGCCCTTCTTCGCGGATTTCGCCAATTGGAGTCCCCTGGGGAAGGTTACCATGCCGCTATAGGGGCAAGCACTCGCGCGGGAAATGGCTGGCCGTGAAAATATTGCGCCGGAATGGAAGTTCCGGAGAGGATCAGTCGATCAGCATGACCTTTTCGTCCGGGTGGACGACATTGAGGTCCTTGCGCAGCAGTTCGCCCGCCAGATCGGAATCGGTATGCCGCGGATCGAGCAGGCGCACCCGGTTCCTGAGTTCGTCGCGTTCTGCGGACAGCACCTTGGCTTCGGCCAGCCGCTCATCGAGCAGGCGCTGGTTTTCGCTCCAGGCAAGCACGCCGCTCGGCCCCGCCACAGCGATACCGCCGAGCATCAGCAGGCAGACCAGCGCCAGCCCTTGGGACAGGCTGTCTTTCGCCAGTTTCGGTTCGCTTTGCATCTTGCGCATGCGGGGCAAAGAATCACAATTGAATCGAGGATTCAAGAGCCGTTCTGCAAAAAGTTCCGGAAAGAGCGCGGGCACCACATATAGTATGCTTGCTCAGGTTTGCGGCATAAGTATTGATTTGCGTAGCGTCAGCCTGCGGTCGCGAAAGTCGGCAACGGCTTGGTGCTGGGTCGCACGGTTGTCCCAATTGACGATGTCGCCGGGATTCCACTTGAGTTCGAACCGGCAATTCCGGGTCGCGCAGGTGTTCGAACGGAAAGCTCAGGATCGCCTGGCTTTCACCGGCCGGAAGACCTTCAATATGGGTTGTCCGGTTGTAGTTGACGTTGAGCAGCTTGCGCCTCAAGCAGCGCGGCCATCTGGGGTAAAGCGCATGTCTCTCCGCCCTAAATTTGGTGCGCCCGACAGGATTCGAACCTGTGGCCCCCAGATTAGGAATCTGGTGCTCTATCCTGCTGAGCTACGGGCGCCCGGGATTGCTGTAAGGCGATGCAGGAAATCCCGCAAGCCACGGCCCGACAGGATTGTCTCGTCAATTCGCTTCTCCGGGCGGCGCCACCGGGAACGGCAAGGGCGCGACTTCGATGCCCTCTTCCCACAGTTCCTCGGCTTCGCGCAGCGTCGCTTCGCCGTGGATCGGTTCGGCCTCGCGTTCGCCGTAATGCATCGCGCGGGCGTCTTCGGCGAAGCTCCCGCCCACCCAGCGCGATGTCTTGAGCGCCTCGGCCTGCATCGCCGCCATCGCCTGCATCATCTTCACCGCCTCGGGCGGCATCGCCCCCTTGGCCATCGCTCGCGATGCGCCCGCAGCGGGGGCCGGAGCTGGCGCCGTTGGCGCGGAAACCGGCGTCAGCTGGTTGCCCTTGCGCGCCACATTGGGCGCCATCGGAGCCTTGATCACGTCGGCCGAGCCGCATTCGGGGCATGAGACCAGCCCGCGCTCCTGCTGCCGGGCATAGTCATCGGACGAACCGAACCAGCCCTCGAAACGGTGCCCACCCGCGCGGCAATGAAGATCGAATACAATCATCTCGCCCGCCTATCTGGGGATTTCGCGGCGGTTGGCAAGGCTTGGCAGCTGCTTGCGCACTTCCTCGGTGCGCGCTGGGTCGATCTCGGCAAAGCCAAGCCCTTGCCCTTCGGCGCCAAGGTCGAGCAGCACTTCGCCCCACGGATCGATCGCCAAGCTGTGGCCGTAGGTACTGCGCCCGTCGGCGTGCCTGCCGGCTTGAGCAGCGGCCACGACATAGGCGCTGGCCTCGATTGCCCGGGCGCGCTGGAGCACATGCCAATGCGCTTCGCCGGTCGGTACGGTAAACGCCGCAGGAATTGCGACGATATCGCACTTTCGCCTGCCAAGTGCCTCGAACAGCGCGGGAAACCGGATGTCATAGCAGATCGTCAGGCCCAGCCTGCCGGCCGGCGTTTCAACCGTCACGACTGTGTCTCCAGCCGCATAGGCATTCGATTCTCGCCAGCTTTCCCCTGTCGCCAGGTCAACGTCGAACATGTGAAGCTTGTCGTAGCGCGCCACAACCTCGCCCGAGGAATCGACCACGAACGCGCGGTTGGCCCAGCGGCCGTCCTCGCGCACCACGGCGAGCGAACCTAGCGCCACCCAGAGCCCCGCGCGCGCCGCCGCATCGCGCACCGCCGCGAGCACGCGGTCCTCCGCCTCGGGTACGATGCTACTCGTCGCTCTTGCCCGGTCTCGGTCGATCAGGCCTGACATTTCCGGCGTGAACAGCATTCTCGCCCCGCCCATTTCGGCGGCGCCGATCGCCGATACCAGCGTCGCGGCATTGGCCTCCGGCTCGATACCGGATGTCATCTGCAGCACGGCGATGCGCGTCACGCGGCGCCCCCCAGCAGAGTGTCTAGTTTGCCGGCGCGTTCGAGCGCGTGAATTTCGTCGCTGCCGCCGACCGGCCGTCCGCCGATCAGCACTTGCGGCACCGTCACGGCTCCGGGCACGCGATCGAGCATCTCGGCGCGCCTGGGTCCGCCCATGGTAATGTCGTATTCCTCGTAGGCCACGCCCTTGCGGTCGAGCAGCGCCTTGGCGGAGACGCAATAGGGGCAACCCCATTTGGTGTAGATCTCCACTTTCGGCGGCGGCATTTCGTCCCTTTGCACCTGCAACCCTTGAATTGGGCGCGGGCTATCATATCTCCGCCTGCGTGTCATGCGCCGTACGGGTGTGACACATCGCAGGGAGCGCCGGTGCGCCGGGCTCCACGAAGACTGAAATTGCTCAAACGAGGATTTTTGCCATGACACGATTCGATCTTACCCCCTACCGCCGCTCCATGGTCGGCTTCGACCGGCTGTTCGACTTGCTCGAAAACCAGACGCGCGGCGGCAGCGGAGACAACTACCCCCCATTCAACATCGAAAGGCGCGGCGAAGACGCCTATCGCATCACCCTGGCGGTGGCCGGTTTCAAGCCCGCGGAACTCGACATCACCGCCCAGCAGAATTTGCTGGTGGTTCAGGGCAAGAAGTCCGAGGCGCCGGCGGAGGGCAAATTGCTGCATGTCGGCATCGCCCATCGCGGATTCGAGCGCCGATTCGAGCTCGCCGATTATGTCCGCGTGCAAGGCGCCGAGCTTGAAGACGGCCTGCTCGTGATCGACCTGATCCGCGAAGTTCCGGAAGCGATGAAGCCCAAGAAGATCACCATTGGCGGCGCCGCGCCGCTCACCATCGTCGATGGCGGCGAGGCCAGCGAGGCAGCCTAAGTCTTTAACTTACAACAATGAAAATATTCGGGGGTGAGCCCGGGACGGCTCACCCCCGCGACGTCTGCACGCCGCCCCGCCTTCTGTGTGATCGTCCGGGTCGCTGTAGACGATCACCAGCAAGGCAAGTTCGTAATCCTGTGTCAACGCCGAGAATATGACACTTTGGTTTCTTCGCACCGTTAACACGGAGACCTAACAATGAGTTACCTGCTATCATAAGTCGTTACACGAGGCGAGCCTGTCTGAGCGCCGCTTCGATAAAACCGGCAAATAGCGGATGCGGATCGAACGGCTTGCTCTTTAGCTCAGGGTGAAACTGCACGCCGACGAACCAGGGGTGATCGGGCCGCTCGACGATTTCTGGCAGGAGTCCGTCTGGCGACATGCCCGAAAACACCAGCCCTCCCTCTTCCAGCCTCTTGCGATAGGCGACGTTCACTTCAAACCGATGGCGGTGACGCTCGGAGATCGTGGTTGTGCCATAGATCGCCGCGACATGGCTGTTGCCAGCGAGCCTGGCCTCATAGGCACCCAGCCGCATGGTGCCGCCAAGATCGCCGCCTTCCTCGCGTTTCTGGATGCCTTCGGGGCTCATCCATTCGGTAATCAGGCCGACGACCGGCTCCTCGCAGGGTCCGAATTCGGTCGAGGATGCCCCGGCTATCCCCGAGAGGTTCCGCGCCGCCTCGACGCAAGCCATCTGCATGCCGAAGCAGATGCCGAAGAAGGGCACCTTACGCTCGCGCGCGAAGCGGATCGATTCGATCTTGCCCGCGGCGCCCCGCTCGCCAAAAGCGCCGGGCACCAGGATCGCATGCATCGGCTCCAGCCTGGCGGCGATCTCGGCATCGTCTTTTTCGAACACTTCGGCGTCGATCCATTCGATGTTGACCTTGACCCGGTTGGCCATGCCGCCGTGTATTAACGCCTCATTGAGCGACTTGTAGGCATCGGGCAGGCCGACATATTTGCCGACCACGGCGACGTTCACCTCTCCCTCGGGATTGTGCAGCCGGTCGGTGATATCGTGCCAGCGCCGAAGGTCCGGCGCGAGATCCGGGGGTGATGCCGAAGGCGCGCAGCACTTCGAAATCGAGATTTCTCGGCGTGATACTGCAAGGGAACTTCGTAAATGCTCTTGGCGTCGAGCGCCGGAATCACCGCTTCCTTGCGCACGTTGCAGAAGGCGGCGATCTTGGCGCGTTCGGCTTCGGGCAAGGGGTGCTCGCAGCGGCAGACCAGCACATCCGGCTGCACCCCAAGCGCGGTCAGTTCCTTGACGCTGTGCTGGGTCGGCTTGGTCTTGAGCTCGCCGGCCGCCGCGATGAACGGAACCAGCGTGACATGGACGAAAACCGTCTGGTCGCGGCCGAGATCGTTGCGCAGCTGGCGAATCGCCTCGATGAACGGCAGACTTTCGATATCGCCGACCGTGCCGCCAATCTCGCACAGCACGAAATCGAGATCGCCGGTGTCGGCGACAGCAAACGCCTTGATCGCATCGGTGACGTGCGGGATCACCTGCACCGTCGCGCCCAGATAATCCCCGCGCCGTTCCTTGGCGATGATCTGCTGATAGATCCTGCCGGAGGTCACATTGTCCGACTGGCGCGCCGAAACGCCGGTGAAACGCTCGTAATGACCGAGATCGAGATCGGTCTCCGCGCCGTCGTCGGTGACATAGACTTCGCCGTGCTGATAGGGGCTCATCGTTCCCGGATCGACGTTGAGATAGGGATCGAATTTCCGGATCCGCACGCGGAAACCGCGCGCCTGCAGCAAAGCCGCGAGGCTTGCCGCCATCAGTCCCTTGCCGAGCGATGAGACCACGCCGCCGGTGATGAAAATGAACCGCGCCATGGGAGCCGGGCCTTAGACCGTTGCAGGGGCAATGGGCAAGCGGGCGAATCCGGACAATGCCGTCAATCCACAGGCGCGAACCGGAAAACCGGGAAGAAAGCTTACTGCTTCGCCGCGCCCTTGAGCGGATCGACCGGTCCGGCAGGCGCGGAGGGGGCTGGCTGTGCTGGCGCGGTCAGGCCCGGCTGCGCCGCGCCGGCCAGCGGATCGGTCTGGGGCGCAGGCGCGGTGGCCGCGCCGCGATCGAGCGAGGTATCGACCTTGCGCCCGGATGTGGTTCCCACGGCAAGCGCGGCCAGCGCGATGCTCAGCGTCACGAACAGCGTCGCCAGCACCGCGGTCGACCGGGTGAGGAAATCGGCGGCGCCACGCGCCGACATCAATCCCGCCGGACTGCCGCCAACACCCAGACCGCCGCCTTCGGAGCGCTGCATCAGGATCACGCCGACCAGGGCGGCGGCGACCAGCGCCTGGACGACGGTCAGGAATAGGAACAGGGACATTGCGCCGCCTCGAATGGTTTGCGCCGCGCATCTAGGCATTCGCGCCGCACTGCGCAAGCCGGGCTATTCGGCTTGCGGCGGAGCAGCGGCGCTGATGATCGCGGTAAAGCTCTCCGCCGTCAGGCTCGCCCCGCCGACCAGCGCGCCGCCGACATCGCCGGCAGCCAGCAGTTCAACGGCATTGCCCGCATTCACCGAGCCGCCGTAGAGAATGCGCACGGCCTGTCCGGCCTCGCCGTAAATCCTGCCGAGCCGGGCGCGAATCGCGCGATGCATGGCGCCGACGTCGTCGATCGAAGGGACTCGGCCGGTGCCGATCGCCCACACCGGCTCGTAGGCGACGGAAAGTTTCGCGGCAGCGCCCTCGCCCTGGGGCAGCGAGCCGTCGAGCTGCGCGGCGACCACGCTCTCCGCCTTGCCCGAATCGCGCTCGGCCTCGGTCTCGCCGACACAGAGAATCACCGAAAGGCCCGCCGTCAGCGCCGCCTCGGCCTTGGCGCGTACCTCCGCATTGGTTTCGCCATGCAAGGCCCGGCGCTCGCTGTGGCCGACAATGGTGAAATCGGCGCCAATGTCCGCCAGGATGGGCGCGGAAATATCCCCGGTAAAGGCGCCCGACGCCTGGGCATGGCAATCCTGCCCGCCGACCCCGATATCCTGCACCGCCTCGCGCATCGCGGCGATCAGCGTGAAGGGAGGCGCGAGGGCGACTTCGACCCCGGGAAAGCGCGCGGCGGCGCGGTCGATCGCGCGCGCCTCGGCAAGCATGGCGCGCGTCCCGTTCATTTTCCAATTGCCGACGATATAAGGCAGCTGCGACATCGTTATCCCTCATTTCCGCCCGAATCCCCCAATTCCAGGCAGCTCGCCGATGCTGCTAGGCCAGCCCCGGCATGATTGTCAAAAGGCCAGCGCGGAAGTGAAGGCGATTGCCGTCCAGGTGTTGCTTTGCGGCCATTGCGGGAATCCGGATTGCCGCCTAAAGCCTCGCCGCGGCGCGCGAGCCGCCAGTCCCGGTTCAATCGACGCAAGCGAACAGCAAATGATCCAGTTCTTTCGCAAATACATGAAGTCCGGCTTCGGTGTGGCCATGGCGATCGGCTTCGTCGTTCTGCTCGGTCTTGCTTTCGCGGCCGGCGATATCGCAAACAACGGCGGCTTCGGCGGGGTTGCGGGCGGCGACCGGGTGGCGACCGTGGGCAAGCAAGCTCTTTCGACTTCGCAGCTCAGCCAGGCCGCGACCACCGCGCTGGAAAACGCCAAGCAGCAAGACCCCCGCCTGACGATGAAAGCCTTCATTGCCGCGGGCGGCCTTGAACAAATCCTCGAGGAGATGCTGGGCCGCACGGCGCTGGGCGAATTCGGCAAGCAAGTCGGCATCGTCGCCAGCCCGCGGCTGGTCGATAGCGAAATCGCCAAGATCCAGGCCTTCAAGGGGCCCGATGGCAAGTTCAGCGACGCCGCGTTCAAGCAGGCCCTGCGCCAGCGCGGGATAAGCGAGGACACGGTTCGCGGCGATTTCGAACAGGGGCTGGTCGGCCGCCAGATGATCTTGCCGGCGGGATTCGGCGCGATCGCACCGCGCGAGCTGACCGTGCGCTATGCTGCGCTGCTGCGCGAGCAGCGCGTCGGCGCGATCGCCCTGTTGCCGTCCGCCGCTTTCGCGCCGAGAACGCCGCCAAGCGACGCCGATCTGCAAGCCTATTACAAGAAAAACACCAACAGCTTCATCCGGCCGGAACGCCGCATCTTGCGCTTTGCCGCTTTCGGCGATTCCGCGCTCAAAAACCTGGCGCCGCCGAGCGATGCCGAGATCGCCGCGCGTTATCAGCGCGACAAGGCGCAATATGCCGCGCAAGAAACCCGCCGCATCGCCCAGCTGATCCTGCCGACCGAAGCCGCCGCCCAGGCAATCGTCGCCGAAGTTTCGAAGGGTAAACGGCTTGAAGCCGCCGCCGCCGAAAAAGGCCTGAGCGCCGCCAATCTCGGTGCATTGACCAGGGAAGCGCTCTCCGGCCAGGCTTCGCAAGCGGTCGCCGATGCCGTTTTCGCCAGCGCCAGCGGCAAGCTCGCCGCGCCGGCCAAGAGCGCGCTCGGCTGGCATGTCATGCGCATCGACGGCATCGATCGCAAGACGGAGCGCACGCTCGAACAGGTCCGCGCCGAGCTGTCCGGCCAGATCGCGACCGAAAAACGCCGCGCCGCGCTCAACGATCTTTCGGCCCGGCTGGAAGAGGAATTCGACGAGGGCGGCAACCTTGCCGATGCCGCCAAGGAACTCGGCCTGACGCTGCAACAGACTCCGCCGCTGACGGCGGACGGCCAGGTTTACGGCCAGCCGGGCGCGACAGCGCCGCCGGCCCTCGCGCGGGTGATCCAGACCGCATTCGCCATGGAGCGGGAGAACCAGCCGCAACTGGCCGAAGTCGAAACCGGCAAGACCTTCCTGATCTACGATGTCAGCGCGATTACCACCTCGGCGCCGGCGCCGCTCGCCGAAATCAAGGGCGACGTCGCCACCATGCTGCTGCTCGAAAAGGGTACGACCGGCGCCAAAGCCGCAGCGGAGAAAGTCCTTGCCGCCGTGCGCAAGGGCAGCGAGCTCTCCGCGGCAATGACGTCGCTCAACATGCCACCGCTGCCGGTTCAGGAGGTGAACATGAACCGCCAGCAGCTGCAGGCGGCCCAGCAGCAGGTGCCGCCACCGCTACAGCTGCTGTTCAGCATGGCCAAGGGCACGGTCAAGACGCTGGCCGCCCCGAACAATCGCGGCTGGTATGTCGTCGCTCTAAAGGACATTCAGCCGGCCAAGGACGTGCCGCCCGAGCAGCAAATAGTCCAGTTCCAGCGCGAATTGGGCGGGCTTGCCGGGCGCGAATACGGCGAGCTGCTGATGCGGGCGATCCGCAAGGAAGTCGGCGTCACCCGCAACGATTCGGCGATCAGCGCGGTGCGCAATCAGCTGACCGGCGCCAATTGACCTGTCCAGGCCCGCCGTGACCGCTCTTCGCCCCGAGAACTGGGACACAGCGCTGTCCGCCCTGGCGCAAGGCAGTCCGGCGCTGGTCTGGAAGCGCACCATCGCCGACACCGAAACGCCGGTCGGCGCGGCGGCGAAGCTGATCGAACCCGGCCGGGGCGACTTTCTGCTCGAATCGGTCGAGGGCGGCGAAGTGCGCGGGCGCTACAGCCTGCTCGGCCTCGATCCCGATCTGGTGTTCCGGGCCACCGGCGCGACCTGCGCGATCAACCGCGACTGGCGGCGCGACCGGGAGCGCTTCGCGCCGCTTCCGGGCGACAGCCTCACCGAACTGCGCGCGCTAGTCGCAAGCTGCCGGATCGATGTGCCGCCGGCGCTGCCCCCGGCGCTCGCTTGCCTGGTCGGCTATTTCGGCTACGAAACCTTCGGCCTGGTCGAGAAACTGCCGCGCGCGCCAGCGAGCCCGCTCGAACTGCCCGACATGCTGTTCGTCCGCCCCACGCTGATCCTGGTGTTCGACCGGCTGAGCGACGAGTTGTTCTGCATCGCCCCGGTGTGGCCGTCGGCGGCCAGCGCCGAAACCGCCCTCGGGCTCGCCCATGACCGGATCGACGAAGCGCTGCGGCGCTTGGCGCTCGCCGCGCCGGCGCCAGCGCCAGTGACCGGGACCGCCCTGCCAAACCCGGCGCTCACCCCGACCATGTCCGCCGCGGACTACGAGCGCATGGTGTTGAGGGCCAAGGATTACATCGAAGCGGGAGACATCTTCCAGGTTGTTCTCGCCCAGCGTTTCACCTGCCGGTTCGACTTGCCGCCGCTGGCGCTCTACCGCGCGCTGCGGCGGGTCAATCCTTCGCCGTTTCTCTATTTCCTCGACCTGCCGGGTTTCGCGCTGATCGGTTCGAGCATCGAAATCCTGGTGCGGGTGCGGGACGGCGAGGTGACGATCCGCCCGATCGCCGGCACGCGTCCTCGCGGCAAGACGCCCGAGGAGGATCGCGAGAACGAGAAGAGCCTGCTCGCCGATCCCAAGGAACGCGCCGAGCACCTGATGCTGCTCGATCTGGGGCGCAACGACGTCGGCCGGGTAGCGGCTGCGGACAGCGTCCGGGTGACCGAAAGCTATACGATCGAGCGCTACAGCCATGTCATGCATATCGTCTCGAACGTCGTCGGCAAGCTCGATACAGCCAGGCACGATGCGATGGATGCGGTCTTCGCCGGGTTTCCCGCAGGCACCGTCAGCGGCGCGCCCAAGGTCCGCGCCTGCCAAATTATCGCCGAGCTGGAGCCGGAAACGCGCGGAGCCTACGCGGGCGGCGTCGGCTATTTCGCGCCCGACGGCTCGGTCGATACCTGTATCGTGCTGCGCACAGGCATACTCAAGGACGGGGTCCTCCACGTCCAGGCGGGTGCGGGCATCGTCGCGGAACTCGGTCCCCGACTACGAACAGCGCGAATGCGAGGCCAAGGCCGGGGCGCTGTTCGCGGCGGCGCGGGAGGCGGTAAGGGTGGCGGGCGAAGCGGGGTTCGGGCAGTGAGGCGGCTCACCCCGATCGTCCTGGCGCTGCTTGCCGCGTGCAACCAGCCTGCCGCCCAAAAGAACGGTGCGGTGACCCGGATCGACATCGGCGAGGGCGCGATTGCGAAGGCCAGGCAGGCCGCCAGCGACAAACCCGCGGTGGCGTCTGCCTGCGAAGCAGTCTTGTTCGAGGGCGTGCAACTCACCCACTGCGTCGCCGATCCCGCGCGGCACCGGATCACCACCGCGCTGGGGAGTGAGGGCGGGCCGCCCTATCGCAGCTTCGCCGCGCTTGAACGGGCGGCGGTGGCGACGACGATTGCCTTCGCGGTCAACGGCGGAATGTTCGGCCAAGACGGCAAGCCGATCGGCTACTACGTCGAGGATTCCAAACGCCTCAAGACGCTCAACCGCGCCGATGGTGGCGGCAACTTCCACCTGAAGCCCAACGGCGTGTTCTTCGGCACCGGCGCGAAGTGGCGGGTGATGGCCAGCGACGCGTTTTACGCGAAAGTCGGCGACCGTCCCGCGTTCGGCACCCAATCGGGACCGATGCTGGTGATCGACGGCGACCTCCACCCCGAATTCGACCGCGATGGCGCCTCACGCGCCACGCGCAACGGGGTGGGTGTCGATGCCAAAGGCCGCGCGCATTTCGTGATCGCCGACGCGCCGGTCAGCTTTGGCCGCTTCGCCCGCTATTTCCGCGACGAACTGAAGACCCCCAACGCACTCTATCTCGACGGCGGCGTCTCGTCATTGTGGGATCTCGCGAGCGGCCGGCAGGACGTCCGTGCGCCGCTTGGCCCCTTGATCGTGGTCAAGCGAGTCACGCAAACGGATTGAGCACCAGCACACCGTTCCACTCGAAACCGTGCTGCATGTCTTCCGAATAGAGAATATCGCACCCGGCTTGCGCTGCGGCAGCAAGGATGATGGCATCGTAGGTTTGCAGGCCGTGTTTGCTGGCAAGATCGAAGGCTTCGTCAAGAACTGAACCATCCGTCGGAACAGTGATTGCGGCTTCTGCGAATTCCTCGACGATTTCCGCCGCCATTTTTGACGAAAGGCCACCCTTCTTGCGCAGCAGATTGTGAAGTTCTGCATGGACTTGCGCGGCAAGTACGAGCTCGCCGTTGGCCAGCAAAGGCGCAATCAGCAAGCTAGCCTGCGCAATTTTAGCATCGTCGGCTTCAACCTGTCGCAAGCCCGAAGCATAGGCGAGAATGTTGGTGTCGAACGCCGTCGCCAAGGCTAATCGCGCTCGTAGAGTTCTTCACGCGTCCAGGGACCAACAGTAATATGCTCCTGGGTCGCCCAGCGCTCTTGAAGCTTCGCCAGTGCGGCAAGGCGTTGCTCTCGCGTCGGTGCTTCTTTTGCGGGGGATATTACCGCCACCCTCCGACCGTGCGAGGTTATCTCAACTCGACGGCCTTGTGCGACTTCGCGCAACAGCCGGGAGAATGAACGGTTGGCTTCGGTGGCCGTAACCTTGATGGGAGCATTCATAATCTCACCATTCTAGTGTATTTCACTACTTGTTGCAAGTGCCTTTTCCTCACGTGACCAAACCGCTAGTGCCCCCCCATGATCCTCGTCATCGACAATTACGACAGCTTCACCTGGAACCTGGTCCATTATCTGATGGAACTGGGCGCGGAAGTCGATGTCGTGCGCAACGATGCGCTTTCGGCCGGTCAGGCGATTTCCACCGGCGCGCAGGGTTTCCTGATCTCGCCAGGCCCGTGCACGCCCAATGAGGCCGGGATCAGCCTCGATCTGGTCGGGGCCTGCGCCGATGCCGGAAAGCCTTTGCTGGGCGTTTGTCTCGGCCACCAGTCGATCGGGCAGTATTTCGGCGGCAAGGTGGTGCGTGGCGGGCTGATGCATGGCAAGACTTCGCCGGTGACGCACGACGGCTCGGGGCTGTTCAAGGGCTTGCCCTCACCCTTTACCGCGACGCGCTATCACTCGCTGATCGTGGTCGATACGCCCGCCGATCTGATCGTCAACGCCACCTCCGACGACGCGCATGTCATGGGCTTCCGCCATGCGCGCTTGCCGATCCATGGCGTCCAGTTTCACCCAGAAAGCATCGCTACCGAGCACGGCCATGCGCTGCTTGCGAACTTTCTCGAAATTTGCGGGATAACAGCCCGCCAAATTGCATGAATTTGGCCGAATCCGAAGCGCTGTTCGGCCGCATGCTCGACGGCGCGATGAGCGACGAGGAGATCGCCGCGACATTGGTCGATCTCGCCGACCAGGGCGAGACCGCCGAGGACATCGCCGGGGCCGTCCTCGCCATGCGCGCGCGGATGAAGCGGATGCAGGCTCCGGCGAACGCCATCGACGTCTGCGGCACCGGCGGCGACGGGCAGCACAGTCTCAACATCTCGACCACGGTCGCGATCGTCGTCGCGGCCTGCGGCGTGCCCATCGCCAAGCACGGCAATCGCGCGGCATCGAGCAAGGCGGGCACAGCCGATACGCTCGAGGCGCTGGGGCTCGATCTTGCGCAGGCCAGCGCGCGGGCAGAGCAGACCCTCGCCGATATCGGCATCGCCTTCTTCTTCGCCCAGGCCCACCACCCGGCGCTCGGCCGCATTGCGCCGATCCGCAAGGCGCTGGGGCGGCGGACGGTGTTCAACTTCACCGGGCCGCTGGCCAATCCGGCCGGAGTCACCCGCCAGCTGGTCGGGGTGGCCAGCCCCGATATGGTCGATACCTACGCCAAGGTCATGCGCCTGCTGGGGAGCGAACGAGCGATGATCGTCTCCGGGCTGGAAGGACTGGACGAGCTCTCCATTGCCGGGCCAAGCCGCGTCGCGACCATCGGGCTGAACGGCGTGGCCGGCGCCATGACGCCCGAGCAAGCCGGCCTGCCGCGCCATGCCCTCGAAGCGATCCGCGGCGGCGACGCCGCGTTCAACGCCGCGGCCTTGCGCCGCCTGCTGCTGGGCGAGCAGGGCGCCTATCGCGACGCCGTACTGCTGAATTCGGCCGGGGCGCTGATCGTGGCCGGCGAAGCTGCGGATTGGCGCGAAGGCGTCGAAGCTGCGGCCGAGGCCATCGACACGGAGCTGGCCAATGCGCTGCTCGATCGCTGGATCGATGCAGTAAAGTAAGTTTGGTTCGCGCAAAGGCGCGAAGGCGCAAAGATGGTGCGCGCCGCAGGCTAACCTTCCCGATTTCGACATCGCATCGGGACGCAGCGCTCGAACTGGAGAGGGGCTTCGCCGCAAGGAACAGCCCCTTTGCGCCTTCGCGCCTTTGCGTGAACCAAATCGACCTCTCGACTTCGCCCCGCCCGCAAGGCAAGGGCACTGCCGATGACCGACAAGCTCACCGAAATCTGCGCCACCAAACGCGAGGAAGTCGCCGCGCGCCGCAAGGCCGCGAGCCTCGCCGATCTCGACGCCCGCGCCGCCAGCCAGTCGCTCCCGCGCGGCTTTCGCCAGGCGCTCGAGTCGAAGAGCGCGAATGGTTTCGCGCTGATCGCAGAAATCAAGAAAGCTTCACCTTCCAAGGGATTGATCCGACTAGATTTCGATCCGACCGCCCACGCGCTGGACTATGCCAGGGGCGGCGCGGCCTGTCTTTCGGTGCTGACCGATGCCCCCTATTTCCAGGGGCACGAGGACTATCTCATCGCGGCCCGAGGCGCCGTGCCTTTGCCGGTGATCCGCAAGGATTTCATGGTCGATCCCTGGCAAGTCGCCGAATCGCGGGCTATCGGCGCGGACGCGATCCTGATCATCGTCGCCGCGCTCGAAAATGGCGTCATGGCGGAAATCGAGGCCGCCGCGCTCGAACGCGGCATGGACGTGCTCGTCGAAGTCCACAACGAAGCGGAAATGGAGCGCGCCGCCCGCCTGAAATCCCGCCTGATCGGCATCAACAACCGCGATCTCAAGCGCTTCGTCACCGATCTCGCCACCACCGAACGCCTCGCCCCGCTCGCCCCCGAAGGCGCATTGCTGGTCAGCGAGAGCGGGATCGCCAGCCACGCCGACCTCACCCGCCTGGCCCGGTGCGGCGCACGGTGTTTTCTTGTCGGCGAAAGCCTGATGCGCGAGAGTGACGTCGAAACGGCAACCTGGACGCTGCTCAATGGCTGAACTCACCCATCTCGACGCCCAGGGCAAGGCCCGCATGGTCGATGTCGGCGGCAAGATCGAGACCGCGCGCGTGGCCGTCGCCTCGGGGCGGATCCGCATGAGCGCCGAAGCGCTGGCCGCAATCCGCGAGGGCGATGTGCCCAAGGGAGACGTCCTCGCCGCCGCGCGGATCGCCGGGATCATGGCGGCGAAGAAGACCGCCGAGCTGATACCGCTGTGCCACCCGCTGGCGCTCGATGCGGTGGCGGTGGATTTCGCGATCGAAGGTGATGGTGTCCGCGCCACCGCGACGGCCTCGCTCACCGGCCGCACCGGGGTTGAAATGGAAGCGATGACAGCCACTTCCATCGCTCTCCTGACAATCTACGACATGGCCAAGGCGCTCGACAAGGGCATGGTGATCGAACAGGTCCGCCTGATCGAAAAGCGCGGCGGCAAGTCGGGTAACTGGCGGGCACCCGAATGAAAGCCCCGCCACTGCCGCTGGAAGAAGCCCAGGCGCGGCTGCTGGCGCTGGTCGAGCCGCTCCCCATCGAACGCGTTGATGTGGCCAGCGCGCTTGGCCGCTATCTCGCCGAGCCGCTGCTTGCCCGCCGCACCAATCCCGGCGCCGATCTTTCGGCGATGGACGGCTATGCGATGCAATCCGGCAACCTGGCAGGCCCCTGGAAGGTGACCGGCGAAAGCGCCGCCGGCCATCCCTATGGCGGTACAGCCGGCCCGGGCGAGGCGATCCGGATTTCGACCGGGGCGGTGATGCCGCAAGGCGCGGACGCCGTTATCCTGCAAGAAGACATCGCGCGCGATGGCGACACCATCGCCCTCACCGGCGAGGCTCCTGCCCCGCCCGGCAAGCATATCCGCCGCCAGGGCATGGACTTTCGCGAAGCCGACGTGTTGCTGCCCGCCGGAACCCGCATCGGCCCGCCGCAGGTCGCGCTCGCCATTTCGGGCGGCCATAGCCACATTGCGGTCCGCCGCCGGCCTCGCCTCGCGATCGTCGACAGCGGCGACGAACTCGCGGAGAACTTCGACAGCTGCGGGCCGCACCAGGTGCCGGCGAGCAACGGCGCCATGCTGATGGCGCTGGCCGCGAGCGTGCCTTGCGAGGCCGAGCGCCTCGGCCCGGTCGCCGACCATATGGACGAAATCGCTCTAGTCCTGGCGCGGGCGGAACAGGCCGACCTCATCGTCACCAGCGGCGGGGCATCCGTCGGCGATCACGATCTCATCCGCCCGGCGCTCGAGGCCTGGGGCGCCGAAATCGACTTCTGGCGGATCGCGATCAAGCCCGGCAAGCCGCTGCTGGTGGCGCGGCGCGGCAAGACATTGGTGCTCGGCCTGCCGGGCAATCCGGTGTCGAGCCATGTCACCGCCTATCTGTTCATGCTGCCGCTGCTGCGCGCGCTGCTGGGCAGCGCCGAACCCCTGCCCCGCCCGTTCCGGACCTTTCTCGCGGCCCCGTTGAAACCGGGAGGCTCGCGCCGCGAATTCCTCAGGGCGCAATGGGACGGCGAACAAATCGCGGCGCAAAGCCTGCAAGACAGCGGCGCCCTGTCCTCGCTCGCGGGCAGCAATGCGCTGATCGACCGCGCGGCGGGTGCGCCAGGAACCGCCGCCGGCGAGCAGGTTTCCGCTTATCTTCTCGAAAATGGCGGGATCACTTGACGGCGCGCGAATCGTTGCTTAATTGTTCCGCATTCGTTCACTGAACTTCTCGTGGAAGGGAAGCCCAAATGCTGACGCGCAAACAGCACGAATTGATCCGCTTCATCCAGCAACGGCTGGAGGACACCGGCATCTCGCCTTCTTTCGAGGAAATGAAGGAAGCGCTGGACCTCAAGTCGAAATCGGGCGTTCACCGGCTGATTTCGGCGCTGGAGGAGCGCGGCTTCATCCGCCGCCTGCCCAACCGAGCCCGGGCATTGGAAGTGCTGAAACAGCCCGAGAACGTGACCGGCGGCGCCGTCAAGGCGGCGGCCAATTCGAATTCCGCGCTGACATCGATGCGCCCGCCCGCCGCGCAGCCCGCTCCCGCGAATGACGTCATCGAGATGCCGCTGCACGGCAAGATCGCCGCCGGCATGCCGATCGAGGCGATCGAGGGGCAATCGACATTGCCGGTGCCCGCCGCCCTGCTCGGCGCGGGTGAGCATTACGCGCTCGAGGTTTCGGGCAATTCGATGGTCGAGGCCGGTATTCTCGACGGCGACTATGCCTTGATCCGCCGCACCGACACCGCCCGCGACGGCGAGATTGTCGTGGCTCTGGTGCGCGGCGAGGAAGCGACGCTGAAATACTTGCGCCGCGACAATGGCAAGGTCCGGCTCGATCCCGCCAATTCCGCTTACGAGCCGCAGATCTACGATCCGCGCGAAGTGGTGGTTCAGGGCAAGCTGGCGGGGCTGCTGCGGCGCTATCACTGAGGCGCTGTTACCGGGTCCGGGGCGGTAGTCCTTAGGACCCGGTGTCCGGTTCGGATTGCGGCGTGGCGGAACCTTGCGCTCTGTCCGGGGTTTGAGCCTTCGCACGCGGTTTGGCGACGTGAGGGGGCCCCGGGTCCGGCCGCCACCAGCCGTGCTGGCCCTGAGTTTGGGCAACGCCGCGGATGGTACCATCCTCCAGATCGATCGCCAGGCCACCTGTCCTGGCGAGCAACGCGCGGTCTACCTTGAGCATGGCCGGCCGGCAGCTTCGCGGCAGCCAGCGGTCGGCGACGACCAGATCGCTGCGGTCGCAGGCGGCGGCGAGCGCGCGTTCGGGAACGGCTTCATGGCCAAGCGCCAGCAGCAGCCGCCAGACCCTTCCGCCCCGGGTCAGCTCGATCGCGCAGAAATCGGCGTTGCAGCGCGCGCCGGGCCAATCGCCCAGCACCCGCAGTTCGCCTTGCATCCCGGCGAGTTCGGTCAGCGTGTCGCTGGCGAAGCTGCCGCGGCCCTCGCGCAGCACCAGCAGCTCGCCCGCGCTCTCGCCGGTGATCCCGACATGCCTTCCGTCGCCCGAAATCAACAGGTCGGGCGGGCGCAGCCAAGCGAGCGACAGCGTGCCCAGGGCAAGCGGCGCGAGCCCCCACAGCCGCACCCGCCCGCGCCATAGCGCCAGCCATAGTCCGCCCGCGACGAACAGGGCGACGCTGCCCCGGCCCATCGCCGGCAGATGCGTCACCGCCCCGGGCCGCGCGGCGGTCCAGTGCGCCAGCGCCAGCATCGCCTCGAGCGACTTGCCCGCAAGCCACCAGGCCGGCGCGCCCGCGCCGAGACTGTCGAGCAGCAGCGCCAGCGCGATCAGCGGCATCGAGACGAATGTCGTCAGCGGAATCGCGACGACATTGGCCAGCGCCCCGTAAACGCCGGCGCGGTGGAAGTGGAACAGCCCGATCGGCATCAGCGCCACTTCGATGACAATGCCGGTCAGCAGCAGCATGACGAGATTGCGTCCGGCACGCACCAGCCAGCTCTCTTCGCGCGGGGCAAGGAACGCGCGGACCGGCGCAGCGCCGTGCAGCGCGACAATCGCGATTACCGCGGCGAAGCTCATCTGAAAGCTTGGCCCGACAACCGCCTCGGGCCAAAGCAGCATGACGATAAAGGCCGCGAGCGCCAGCATTCGCAGGCTCAGCGGTTCGCGCCCCAGCGCCAGCGCCGTCAGCACCAGCAAAGCGCCGATGCACGAGCGCACCGTCGGCACTTCCGCCCCGGTCAGCAGGGTATAGAAGATCCCCGCCGAGGCCCCTGCCCCCGCCGCCAGCAGCGGCAGCCGCACCCGCAGCGCCAGCCACGGCCACAGCGCCAGCAGCTTGATTGCCAGGAAATAAGCGGCCGCGATCACCGCGCTGACATGCAGGCCGCTGATCGACAGCAGGTGCGCGAGCCCGGCGTCGCGCATCGCCTCGTCGTCCGCCTCCGCAATGCCGCCGCGATCGCCGCTGGCGAAAGCCGCCGCAAGCGCGCCCGGAGAGCCGGCAAGCCGCTCGCGGATATGGCGCGACAGGCTCGCTTGCAACCGCCTGAGCCAGCCGCCTGCATTCCCGGGCCGCACCACTTCGACCTCCCCCAGCACACCGCCGGTCGCGGCGATCCCCGCGAACCAGGCGGTGCGGGCGAAATCGTACCCGCCCGGCAGCATCGGCGGCGCTGGCGGCATCAGCCGGGCCTTGAGCCGCAGTTGCGCGCCCACCGCGATATCCGGCCGGTCCTTGCCCTCCGGCAGATTGACCCGGACGCGAATCGGCGATCCGGTTACGGGCTCCTGCGTCGCCAGCATCAGCCTGACCCGCTGCTCGGCCGGTTGCTCCTCGCGTTCGAGCACGCGGGCGGAGAGCTGCGCCACGACTGGCCGCGCGATACCCGGGGCCCCGACGGCGGCCGACTTGGCCCATACCGCCAGACAACCCGCCGCCACCGCCAGCGAAATCGAGGCAAGGCCCGCGCGCAGGAACGGGAACCCGCCATCGGCCCGCCACACCGCCAGGCTCGCCGCACCGATGGCCAAGCACAGCGCCAGCATGGTCAGCCACTGCCACTTGTCCGGAAGCGCGAACCAGGCCGCGATCCCGCCGGCGAAGCCCACCGCCAGCCATGGCGCCCGGTCGAAACCGGCGCCTGCGAGAAATCGCTCTGGCGCATGGACAAGCATGGCGAGCGCGCTGGACAAGCCGCGAAGGCTGCGCCAAGGGCGATGTTGCAGTGCAGCGTCGCCGGGGGCTTCGCTGCCCGCAACCGGGGGCAAGGTGGCAGGGCTCGCCATGCCGCCATAGGACAGGAAGGCCGGATCGATGGCAAGCGGGAGTGACGCGGGCACGGCAGCGGCGGGCAACCGCCCGGTCGTCACGCGTTTCGCGCCCTCGCCGACCGGCTATCTCCACATCGGCGGCGCGCGCACCGCGCTGTTCAACTGGCTGTTCGCCCGCCACCACGGCGGCAAGTACCTGCTGCGGATCGAGGATACCGACCGCGCCCGCTCGACCGAGCAGGCCATCGCCGCCATTTTCGACGGGCTCGAATGGCTCGGCCTGGCCGGCGACGAGCCGGCTGTCATGCAGTTCGTCCGCTCGCAGCGCCACGCCGAAGTCGCCGCTGATCTGCTAACGGCGGGCCACGCCTATCGCTGCTACCTTACCCCCGAAGAGCTGGCCGAACGTCGCGCCCGGCGCAGGCCGAACGCCGCCCGTTCCGCATCGACAGCGAATGGCGCGATCGCGAACGGGGCCGATCCGGCAAACGCCCCGGCGGACAAGCCCTTTGTCGTCCGAATCAAGGCCCCGCGTGAGGGCGAGACCGCGATCGACGATCTCGTCCAGGGCCGCGTCACCGTGAGCAATGCCGAACTCGACGATTTCGTCCTGCTGCGCTCCGACGGCACCCCGACCTACATGCTCGCGGTGGTGGTCGATGATCACGACATGGGCGTGACCCACGTCATCCGCGGCGACGATCACCTCAACAACGCCTTCCGCCAGCTTGTCATTGTTCGCGGCGATGAGCTGGCCGGAGCCGTTCTATGCCCACGTTCCGCTGATCCACGGCGCCGACGGCGCCAAGCTGTCCAAGCGCCACGGCGCGCTCGGCGTCGATGCCTATCGCGACGAGCATGGGCATTCTGCCCGAAGCGCTGTTCAACTATCTGCTGCGCCTCGGCTGGGGCCACGGCGACGACGAGATCATCGCGCGCGAGCAGGCGGTGGCATGGTTCGACATCGCCGATGTCGGCAAGAGCCCGTCACGCTTCGATCATGGCCAAGCTGCTCAATCTCAACGGCCACTATATGCGCGAGGCCGACGACGCCCGGCTGGCCGGCCTGGTCGCCGCCGCGAATGGCGGGCGACCGCCGATATCGATCTGCTGACCCAGGCGATGCCGGTTCTCAAGGTTCGCGCCAAGGACCTTAACGAACTGGCGGATCGCGCGTCCTTCCTCTTCGCCAAGCGCCCGCTGGCGATCGATGCCAAGGCCGAAGCGCTGCTGACGGGCGAAGCGCGCAACCTGCTTGCCGCTATTTGCAACCGTCTTGGTGCTGAAAACGACTGGACAAGCGATGGTCTCGAAGCCACGTTGAAGGCAATGGCGGAGGAAATGGGGCTGGGCCTTGGCAAGCTCGCCCAGCCGCTTCGCGCGGCGCTGACAGGGCAGACAACCTCGCCGGGCATTTTCGACGTGCTGGTTCTGCTCGGACGGGACGAAAGCCTGGCGCGGATCGCCGCGCAAGCGGCAGCGGCCGAAACATGAGGGATACGAAGGAGTAACGTGGTGGGTGAACAGGCGAAACTGAACGCGGGCGGCAAGGAATTCGCCTATCCGGTTGTCTCGGGCAGCGTCGGCCCGGATGTGATCGATATCCGCAAGCTTTACGGCGCAAACCGGCATGTTCACCTTCGATCCCGGCTTCACCTCGACCGCGGCCTGCGAGAGCGCGCTCACCTATATCGACGGCGACGAAGGCGTGCTGCTCCACCGCGGCTATCCGATCGGCCAGCTGGCCGAACATTCGAGCTTCATGGAAGTCTGCTACCTGCTGCTCAACGGCGAACTGCCGACGCAGGACGAACTCGCCAGACTTCACCAACACGATCACCCGCCACACCATGCTGCACGAGCAGCTGGCGCACCTTCTATCGCGGCTTCCGCCGCGATGCGCACCCGATGGCGATCATGTGCGGCGTGGTCGGCGCGCTGTCGGCCTTCTACCACGATTCGACCGACATCGCCGATCCCGATCAGCGCAAGATCGCCAGCCACCGGCTGATCGCCAAGATGCCGACGATCGCGGCGATGGCGTACAAATATTCGGTCGGCCAGCCGTTCATGTATCCGGACAACTACGCTGTCGCTACACCGGCAATTTCCTGCGCATGACCTTCGGCGTTCCGGCCGAGGAATATGAGGTGCAACCCGGTGGTCGAGAAGGCGATGGACCGGATTTTCATCCTCCACGCCGATCACGAGCAGAACGCCTCGACCTCGACCGTGCGGCTCGCCGGTTCGTCGGGCGCCAATCCCTTCGCCTGCATCGCCGCGGGCATCGCCTGCCTGTGGGGTCCGGCGCACGGCGGCGCGAACGAAGCCGCGCTCAACATGCTGCACGAGATCGGCACGCCCGACCAGATTCCGCATTATATCGCCCGCGCCAAGGACAAGAACGATCCGTTCCGCCTGATGGGCTTCGGCCACCGCGTCTACAAGAACTACGATCCGCGCGCGACGGTGATGCAGAAGACCGTGCGCGAGGTGTTCGACGCGCTCAAGGTCAAGCGATCCGGTGTTCGATGTCGCGCTGCGAGCTTGAGCAAATGGCGCTCAACGATCCCTATTTCATCGAGAAGAAGCTGTTCCCCAACGTCGATTTCTATTCGGGCATCATCCTGTCGGCGATCGGCTTCCCGACCACCATGTTCACCGTGCTGTTCGCGCTCGCCCGCACCGTCGGCTGGGTGGCGCAGTGGAACGAGATGATCTCCGATCCCGGCCAGAAGATCGGCCGCCCGCGCCAGCTCTACACCGGCCCGGCCGAGCGCGATTATGTGCCGTTGGCCAAGCGGTAGGCCTGGAGCCAGATGACGTTAGGTGGCACCATCGCGACCGAGCCGATTTTGGCCCAGTGCAAGGAATGAGGAGGGAGCCATGCCAATGCATAGTGACCCCAGTGGACTTTGGCTCAGGACGCCGCAATGGGCCAAAAGCGGCCCGCTCCGCAGGGTCGCTCTGGAAGGCCCACGGTCGCGTCGTGGCGCTTCCACGGGCACCCAGCCCGCGCTGCGCGCCACTCCTCACCGTGAACCTTCCCAGAGCAATCGCGGTGGTGCAACCTAACGTCATCTGGCTCTAATGGCTGGCTTGCGCGCCGCGCTGCTTGTTCTTGGCCTGCTCGCCACGCTGATGGGGCTGCTGTGGATCATCCAGGGACTGGGCGTGAGCATCTGGTCCGATTGGAGCTACATGCTCGCAAACCGGCGGTGGGCGATGAACGGCGCGGCGCTGGCGGGTCTCGGTATCGCAGCGCTTCTGTTGTCGCGCCGCGGGCGCTAACCGGACGGCAGATTCAGGATGAAACGCGCGCCCTGTCCCGGTGCGCTCTCTACCGTCAGGTCGCCGCCCATGGCCCGCGCCAGCCGCCGCGAGATGTAGAGCCCAAGCCCTGACCCACCGTCGCCGCTGCGCCCAAGCCGTTCGAACTTGCCGAACAGCCGCTGCTGATCCTCGGCCGACAGACCCGGCCCCTGGTCGGCGACGGTCACCCTGGCGCGGCCGCCTTCGTCTTCCAGCCTGATCCAGACTTGCGAATTGGCTGGCGAATAGCGGATCGCGTTGCCGATCAGATTAAGCAGAATCTGCAAAACCCGGCGGAATTCCGCGACCGCCGGCAGGGCTTCCCCAGCGCGCGGCGGCATCAACGACGATCCCCCGCTCGCGCGCGCGCACACCCAGTATCCCGGCTGCGCGGCGGGCGACGTCGGCCAGGTCGATCTTGTCCGGCGCCGTCGCGAAATCGTCCGCCTCGACCACTTCGAGGTCGGAAAGATCGTCGAGCAGCGCGAGCAGATGCTGCCCGGCGGCGGCGATGTCGGCGGCATAGTCGCTGTACTGTTCGGCCAGCGGCCCTGCGAGCCGGGTGCGGATCGTCTCGGCATTGGCGATGATCCGCGCGATAGGCTGGCGCAAGACCGGTGCGACATCCCGGCCGACCAGGCCCGGTTTAGAATGGGCGGCAGCCGGCTTCGGCTCGGGCGGCGGTGGCAGGGGCTCTTCTGAAGTCAGGCAAAGTTCGAAGCCATCCGGTTCGGCGCCGGGCGCCCCGGTTGGAAACAGGCTGGCGCGCCAGCGCCGGTTGGAGCCGGGACCAGCACATTCGCGCCGTCGAGCAGCCGCCAATGCAGTGGCTGGTGATGGCTGCCGCCTTCTACATCGACGAATTCGGTCCAGGCCCGGCCGCTCCTTTCGCGCATGGCACTGGCGAGAATATCCAGATCCGGCGCGCAGGACTGCGCGGTAAGAACCTGCTGATCGGCGTCGAGCCTTGCCGTCAATTCGGCCAATTGCCGGTCGATCTCTCCCCGGCGCTCCTGGATGGCTTCGATATTCTCCGGCGGATTGGGCGCCGCCTGCCAATGGCGCAGCACGATCTCGCAACCCAGTTCGCCATCCTCGCGCGGCTCGACCCGGATCCAGGCGGTGATCGTTTCCTGCTCGGTTTGCGCGGTGATCTCACGATCTAGCTTGAGTTCGTAGCGCCGCGACTTGCGCACCGCCTCGAGCAGGGCCGGCACCGCGATCGTGCCTGGCAATTCGCCACCACAGCGCAGCTGCAACCGGGCAAACGGTTCATCGGCCGAGATCAGCCTGTCTTCGGCGTCGCTCACTGCCCGGGCCAGGGCGGATCCCCGTGCGGCCATGGTCAGCTTCCGGCTGCGTCGCCGGACGTCAGAATTGCGGCGGCCTGGTCCGGGCCAAGACCGTCGAAGCCTTCCGGCAGGGCAATCTCGGGATGAAGCACGAGGAACTGCTCTTCAATCGGCTGCTGCTTCAGCCCGGAAGCGCGCATGGCCAGCGCCAGCCGGGCGAGCTGGCTCTCATGGGTCGAAATCGAGGCAAGATCGCGGTCCTGGCCCGAAACATGGGCAAACGCCGACAGGAACAGGCCAACACCCGCATGACCGATGGCGAGCGCGGTTGAAACTTCCCCGCCCAGCCCGGTGACGAGCCGGTAAAGCAGGCCCAGCCGGCCGCGGCTTGCATCGCAGCGGGCCCGTATCGCCGCTTCGGCCTGCGCGGCACGGGCATCGGCCTCGTCCTCGGTTCCGGCCAGCACCCGCATCGCCAGCAGTACGCCTTGCAGAAGATCGCCGGGAAGCTCTTCAAGCGGATGCTGCATGCGCCGCTGCGCCTGGCAGAAGCGTGCCTGAGCGGCCAGCGCGCCCATCGCCATCGCGGCTGTCGCGGCGTCGGCCGATGCGATCAGCGATTGCAGCAAGGGCGGCAGCACCGGATCGAGCGCCAATTGCCGCTGCAACCGCTGGGTGAGCTGCCATTCGATCGCGAGCGCATGGAGATGGGCGAGAAAGGCCGGATTCGCCACGATCGCCGAAGCAAGCGGCGCAAGTCCGGCGGCTTCGTGCGCACGCGGATCCTCCGCCCCGGCAGCCAGCGCAAGCTCGCCGATGGCCTGACGGGCGATATCCTGGGCCATGCCGCGCACACTCGAGACAATCTCATCGCTGAAAAAGGAATTGCCGCCATTATCGAGCAAGTGATGCAGGATCGGGCCGATCGTGCCTAGCATGACGTTGCCATGCGCAAGCTCGTCGCGCAGCACGGTTTCGACCGTGGGTCCGGTAGTGGAATCGGCGTAGCTATCCATTGAAATCGAGCCTTAGCGCCGCATGGTTAAACTCACGTTAGCCGAACTGGCTTCAACGGATAGACTATCGCAAACAGAGCAAGGCCCGCCGCAAGCAATTGCACCGCGGGAATCAGAACGCCGGCCCCCGAGGCGCTTGCCAGCACTATCGCCCAGACCGCCCTGTCCCCCAGCCAAGCAACCCATTGCCCCCCATGGACCCTCGGCGCCAGGCGCAGCACACAAACCAGCATCAACGGGCCGAATATGCGCTCGCCGGCATGCGCCCATATCTCGTTTTGCGGACTCCAGGCCACAATAGCGACAATGGCGGCATCGAGAATCCAGCCGAACACTGCTTCGAGCGACCAACGATCGGGCGCCAGACCGAGCGATTCCCGCTCAATCCGGAGCAGCACGCTCGAAGTGCGCCGCGCCACCCATGCCACGCCGCAGCAAACCAGCGCGATCGCCGCAAATCCCGCGAAACCAGCGCCCATGGCGAGCATGGCCACCACCAGCGAGGCAATGGCGAGCGCATTTCCGCCGCTGCCGGCATGAAGCAGCGCCGGACCGATCGATTTGACGCCAAGCCGGGCGAGCATGGCGCCGGCGGTCAAGGGGCCGTCGTTCGAAACCTGCAACGCGATCCAGCCGGCTTCGATGCGATGCGCTTCTTCTTCGTTGCGGATCAGCACCCAATCGAGGCCATCGCGCACGCCGGGCGGCAGCTCGCGCCGCCCGATCCCGGCCTGGAGCGCAATCCTGGTAAGCGCCGAGGTGATATCGCAATCCGGGGGCAGTTCGTTCAATTGTTCGATCAACCGGCCCGGAATACGCATCATCCCGGCGGAAGCGTGGTTGATATCGACCCGTTCGAACCCGGCGGCGGTTCCGCTTTCGACCGGCAGGACCAGCACGGACTGCCCGGTTTCGAGCAATTCGCAAGCGGTGCGAGTCGAAGCCAGCAAACCATCGCCAATCACGAAGACATCGTCATTGGCGGTAACTAGGCTCGCCAGGGATCTGGCGCCCGAAATCAACTGAAAGCGCGCACCGGCTTTCTCGGCTGCATGCTGAAGTTCGATCAGTTCGGGCGACAGACTCCTGGCGATGCAGACGATCAGCTGGCATTCCAGCGCCAGCGCCAGGCTTGCCTGATGTCTTGCCACGGTCGCCGCGCCGATCCTGAGAAAACCGCGCGTGGCGGCAGGCTCACCCTCGGCGGCTTCCAGTGTCGTAAGCAAAGCAATGCGCAGCGTGCGTCTCCTGCAGGACCCAGCAGGCTCTTAGGGGAGGCGCGGGCGCGTGCCAAGCGCGCCGGCCGGCGACGCGGGGTCAGTTCCCCGAGAAGTCGTCCAGAAAGGTCTGGAGCCGGCGGACGATGCCGGGCTCTCCCGGCGCGCCGTCGAGCGCTTCCTCGGCGAGGGCGACCAGCGCTTCGGCATGAAAGCTCGCGGCCAGCCCCTTGAGCCGCATCGCGGCGACCTGCCAATTGCCGTCGCAGCGCGACCGCCCCAGCAAATCGACCTGCCGGGCAAGGCTTTCGCGGAAGGCGTTGCGCAGTTCGGCAAGCAGCTCAGGATCTTCCCCTGCTGCTGCTGCTAATGTCGCGTCGAGAGCACCGGATTCATAGGCCATTTTGCAAGAATACGACGAACTGGTTAATCCGGGGTTTATCCTGTGGACAACTGTGGTATGAAATACCCATGACTGGGGGAAATCGCGTCGTCGCCATCGGACCTGGCAGCCAGGAGGTTGCCGGGGAAGAATTCCTTTTAACGGAAGAGGTTAAGACCCTTTCCGTGGAGCCGGAGGCCGTGCCGGACTGGGATGCCGAAGCGGCGCCCGAACCGCGCCGTCTCGCGGTCCTGGCCGCGCCTATCGCCGCCGGTCTCGCCATTGCCGCCTGGACAGGGCTGTTTGTCTGGTCGCAGGCGGCGGGTCCGGTTTCGCTCGCCGATCCGGCACAATGGGCCGGATGGATCCGCGATTGGTCGGTCCCGGTCTTGCTGATCGCGGTGGTCTGGCTGCTCGCCATGCGCACCAGCCGGCGCGAGGCAACCCGCTTTGGCGATGCGGCGCGGCTCTTGTCCGAGGAATCGGGCAAGCTCGAGACGCGACTGGCGGCGGTCAACGGCGAACTCAGCATCGCGCGCGAATTCATCGCATCGCAAGCGCGCGACCTCGAATCGCTCGGCCGTGTCGCCACCGAACGACTGTCGCAAAGCGCGCAGCGGATGGAAACGCTGATCCAGGACAACACCCGCCAGGTCGAAACCATCGGCACGGTCAGCGAGGCCGCGCTCGACAACATGGAAAAACTGCGCGCGCAGCTGCCGGTCATCGCCAATTCGGCCCGCGACATCACCAGCAATATCGGCAACACCGGCCGCACCGCGCATGCCCAGCTTCAGGAAATGATCGGCGGTTTCAAGCGCCTCAACGAATTCGGTCAAGCGAGCGAACGCCAGGTCGATGGGATTCGCGACCTTGTCGCCACGACAATGGCCGAATTCACCACACATGCCGAGGAGCTTGGCAAAGTCACCGAAACGCGCTTCGCCAGTCTTTCCGAACAGGGTGCGCAATTCCGCTCCGAACTCGACCAGATCGAGGGCGAGGCGCTGGCCGCCACCCGGCACCGTATCGAGGATCTCGCCGATGAAATCGGCAAGACGCGCGAAGCACTCGATACCCAAGAGGCCGAAAGCCTGGTGTCGCTGCGCGCCCGCCTCGGCGCGCTGCGCGAGGAATGCGGCGTGATTTCCAAGGCGCTGCGCGAGAGCGAGGCCCGCTCGATCGAGGAGTTTTCCGGCCAGCTCAAACAGTTCGACGAAGAAGTCGGCCAGCGCCGCGCGCAACAGGAAGAGCATGCCGGCGCCATCGCCGCCCAGGGCGAAACCATCGCCGCGCAAATGGCCGCTTTCGAGAGCCGTATCCAGCAGATCGCCGAACACAGCCGCAGTGCCGAGGCGAGCCTGTCCGAAAGCGTCCAGAACCTCACGGCGCGCATTACCGCGAGCCGCGAGGCCCTGGCCGGGACCGGGACCGAGATCTCAGGCCTCACCAATGCCAGCGTGCGGTTGCTCGAACTGATCCAGGCGGGCTCGCAGCACAGCCGGGAAGAAATTCCCAAGGCCCTGGCCGATGCCGAATCCCGGCTCGAAGCGGTCGAGGCGCGCATCGCCGCGCTGCGGACAACAGCCGCCGAGGCCGGCGCGCTTGGCGAGCAGCTGCATGGCCACATCGCGACGTCGCACGAAACCATGGCCCAGGCGGTCCGCGAGCTTGAGACCCTGCAGAGCCGCATCGCCGAACGGACTGGCGCGCACGGCGATACTCTGAACGAACTGCGCGGCGCGCTGTCCGAGATCGAGGAACGCAGCAGCAAACTCGCCGAGCGGGCACAGTCGGAATTGGGCGAAGCCATTTCCCGGCTGGCGAGTTCGGCGAGCGATTCGATCGCCGGTATCGAGACCATGAGCGCCGCGACGATCTCCGGAATCGCCAAGAAGCTTGCCGAGGAAAGCAAGGCGGCCGTCGTCAAGGCGCTGGAAGAACACGTGACCGAGGCGGCCGGCACGCTCGAGCTGGCCTCGTCGCGCGCCTCCGATGCCAGCCGGGAGGCAGCCGTCCAGCTGCGCGACCAGCTTTCAATGGTCAACGAGCTGGCCGGAAATCTCGAGCGCAGGGTGTCCCAGGCCCGCGAGCGCGCCGAAGAGCAAATCGACAACGATTTCTCTCGCCGCATGGCGCTAATCACCGAATCGCTCAATTCCAACGCCATCGACATTGCCCGGGCGCTCGACACCGACGTATCCGACACCAGCTGGGCGTCTTACCTGAAGGGCGACCGCGGCATCTTCACGCGCCGTGCGGTCAAGCTGCTCGAGAACGGCGAAGCCAAGCCGATCCTGCAGCTCTACGGCAGCGACAAGGAATTCCACGATCACGTCAGCCGTTACATCCACGATTTCGAGGCGATGCTGCGGCAAGTGCTGTCCACACGCGACGGCAACGCCATGGGCGTGACCTTGCTGTCATCGGACATGGGCAAGCTTTACGTCGCGATGGCGCAAGCGATCGAGCGGCTGCGCAGCTGAGGGTTCGCCTTAGCGGCTGCCGTCGTAGTTGGGTGGCCCGCCGAAAAGTCTCAGATCGTTCGGCTGGATCCAGCCATTGACGTAATTGGCGTAGTAGAGGCCGAACAGCATCAGCGAGACCACTGTCGCGCGTTTCGCAATCCGCCTGGCGTCGAAATTGGCCGGCGCGCTATCGGCTTGGCCGGGTATTTTCTCGATCCCCGCCTCGTCATGCGTCTTCACGCCGAACGGCATGACGAGAAAGGCGCTCAGCACCCAGAACAGCACATAGATCGCGACGATCGAAGTCCAGCGCATCGGATCAGTCCGCGTCCAGCAGCATGACCTGGACCTGCGGCTTCTTGCCCGACCAGCGCTGCGCCGCGCGCCTTGCCGCGAGGCGGGCGGCTTCGGTCACTTCGGCGGGATCGCCCCTGGCCGCGCCCTTGAGCTTGCCCAAGGCAACGGCGACGTCGCCTTCGGCCTCCTCGACGAATGCGGCGTAGTCCTCGTCGAGCGGCAGGCCGATACCGGCCACTTTCGGCCTGCCCTTGCCATTCAGCGCGACCACCACCATCCCGTTGTTGGCCAGCCGGCGGCGCATGGTCATCGCCTCGCCATTGGCCGGCGAAATGATATCGCCATCGAGCACCAGCCTGCCGGCGCGGACCTCGCCGAACTTGCCCGGCGCCCCCGGCGCGAGCCGGACGAGATCGCCGTTCTTCTGGAATACCGTTTTGCCGATACCCGCGGCCCGCCCGACCCGCACCTGCTCGCGCATGTGGCGCAGCTCGCCGTGCACCGGCACCAGCACTTCGGGCCGGATCCAGCCATAGAGCGCTTCGAGTTCGGGCCTGCCGGGATGACCGGAAACGTGGATGAAGCTCTGCTTGCCGGTGACCATGTCGATGCCGCGCGCCGCCAGCTGGTTCTGGATGCGGCCGATGGCGATCTCGTTGCCGGGAATTTCGCGGCTTGAAAACAGCACGACATCGCCCGCTTCGAGCGCGATCGGATGGTTGCCGTCGGCGATCCGCGCCAGCGCCGCGCGCGGCTCGCCCTGGCCGCCGGTGGCGAGCACCAGCACATCGCCGCGCGGCAAGTCCATGGCGCTGTCGAAATCGATCTGCTCGGGCAAATCGCGCAGATAGCCGCTGGCCTTGCCCGCCCCGATGATCCGGTCGAGCGACCGGCCAGCGACGCAGAGCTTGCGACCCGCCGCCTTGGCCACTTCGCCCAGCGTCTGAAGGCGCGCGACATTCGAGGCGAATGTGGTCACCACAACCCGCTTGCCGCGATGCCTGCCGACTTCCTTTATCAGCCCGCGCAGCACCGCGCCCTCGGAGCCGGAGGCCTGCGGATTGAACACGTTGGTCGAATCGCAGACCAGCGCCAGCACACCTGCATCGCCGATCACGGTGAGTTCGCCGGCGGTGGCGGGCGTACCGATCAAGGGCTCGTCGTCGAGCTTCCAGTCGCCGGTGTGGAAGATGTTGCCATAGGGGGTGTCGATCAGAAGGGCGTTGCCCTCGGCGATCGAATGCGCGAGCGGAACATAACGGATGCCAAAGGCGCCAAGCTCGAAACGGTCGAGATGGTCGATGACATTCAGTTCCACATCGCCGGCAATGCCCGCTTCTTCCAGCTTCAGCATCACCAGCCGCGCGGTAAACGGCGTCGCATAGAGCGGTACGCCGAGATCCGCGGCGAAATAGGGCACCGCGCCGATATGGTCCTCGTGCGCATGGGTGAGGACCACGCCGATCAGGTCGTCCTTGTTGTCCTCGATGAATTGCAGATCGGCGAAGACCAGATCGGTGCCCGGATACTCGTTGCCGCTGAAGGTCATGCCAAGATCGACCATCAGCCACTTGCCGTCGCAGCCATAGAGATTGACGTTCATGCCAATCTCGCCCGATCCCCCGAGCGCGCAGAACAGCAGTTCCTTGCCCGGGATCACTTCGCGGCTGCCCTTTCGGCGAGGATGGCGATGCCCTCGAGCGTCAGATCGGGTTCGACCGCATCGAAGATATCGGTCGCCTCGTCGAACAGCACGGCAAGCCCGCCGGTGGCGATGACCTTGGCCGGGCGGCCGATCTCGGCGCGCATACGGGCGATCAGCCCTTCCATCATCGCGACATAGCCCCAGAACACGCCAATCAGCATCTGGTCCTCGGTGGTCGTGCCGATCACGCTTTCGCTCTCGGGAACTTCGATGGCGATGCGCGGCAGCTTGGCGGTGTTGCCGACCAGCGCGTCGAGCGAAAGGTTGATGCCCGGCGCGATGATGCCGCCCTTGTAGGCGCCGTTGAAATCGATGACGTCGAAGGTCGTGGCGGTGCCGAAATCGATGACAATGGCGTCGCCCGGATGCAAGGCATGGGCGGCAATGGCGTTGACCGCGCGGTCCGCCCCCAGCGAGCGCGGATCGGGCACGTCGATATCGATGGCATAGTCGGCCTTGCCCTCACCGGCGATCAGCGGTTCGATGTTGAAATAGTTGCGGGCGAGCACGTCGAGATTGTGCAGCGCGCGCGGCACCACCGTCGAGATGACGATCTGGTCGATCCGCTTGCGGTCGATCCCCCGGATTTCGAGCAGCTGCATCAGCCAGACGGCATATTCGTCGCCGGTGCGGCGGGCATCGGTGGCGATCCGCCAGCGCGCCTTGATCGTGCGCCCGCCCTTCCCGTCCAGATCGAACAGGGCGAAGACGACATTGGTATTGCCGGCATCGATGGCGAGCAGCATGGAATCGGGCTTCCGTTCAGGTGGCGAGATTGACTTCGCCCGCGTGGATAGTCCGGGTCGAGCCATCCGCCAAGCGAAGTTGCAGTGCGCCCTCGGGCGTGAGGCCGGCGAAGGCGCCGGCAAGCCCATCGGCTTGCAGCGGCGTGCCCTTCGGATGGGCGGCCGCGAGCCAGCGGTTGACTATGGATTCGAGGCCGTAGGTGCGCCAGCGTTCGACTTCGAGCGTGAACTGGCGGGCGAGCGCTTCGGCGAAGGCATCGCGGCCGGGATTAGTACCGAGAGCGGAGAGCGCGACGGTTTCGCGATCCGGCAGCTTGGGCGCATTCGCAAGATTGACGCCGATCCCGACGATCACCGCTTCCCCTTCCCGCTCCAGCAGTATCCCGGCGAGCTTGGCGCGGCCGACCAGCACGTCGTTGGGCCATTTGAGCATGACGCGATGGGGCTCGGGCAGCAGAGGCGAGGTGACCTCGAACACCGCCAGCCCGGCAAGCAGCGCCAGCGAGTTCGCGGGTGGATCGCCAAAGCCCGGATGGACCACCGTCGAACCCATGAAATTGCCCGAGCCATCCAACCACGCGCGCCCCTGCCGCCCGCGCCCGGCGGTCTGGCGATCCGCGACCAGCCAGAAGCCTTCGGGCACGGCCTCGCCGCCGCGAAGGCGTGCAGCGAGATCGGCGTTGGTGGAGCCTGTTTCGGGGATGGTGTGGATCAAACCGCGTGGAACAGCGCGGCGGCGGCGCTATCGGCGAAGCGGCCGAGCCAGATCGTCAGCAGATAGCCCAACGGCGAAATGAACAATGCCGATACCGCGAGCACCGCCTGGTGAACCCAGTCGCTCTTGCCCAGCGCCTTGCTCGCCGGTTCGTCGAAATAGATGATCTTGACCACCTTGATGTAATAGAACGCGCCGATCACCGAAGCGGCGATGCCGATCACGGCAAGCGGCAGCAGGCCCGCCTGCACCGCCGCCTGGAACACCACGAATTTGCCCCAGAAGCCGAACAGCGGCGGAATGCCGGCCAGGCTGAACATGATCATGGCTAGGCACAGGCTCAGCACCTTGCGCTCGCGCGAGAGCCCGGCGAGATCGGCGATCGCCTCGACCGGTTCGCCATGCTCGTCCTTAAGCATCAGCACCGCGACAAAGCCGCCGATCGTCATGGCGACGTAGATCGCGAGGTACACCAGCATCGCCGAAGCCCCCTGCGGCGTCGCGGCGGCTAGCCCGATCAAAATGAAGCCGACGTTGTTGATCGAGCTGTACGCCAGCAGCCGCTTGATATTGCCCTGCCCGATCGCCCCCAGCGCACCGACCACGATCGAGGCCAGCGCGGCGAAGATGACGATCTGCTGCCAGGCGTGGGTCTGGGTGCCGAAAGCGTCGAGCGCGACCCGCATGGTCAGCGCCAGCGCCGCGACCTTGGGCGCCGAGGCGAAGAAGGTCGTCACCGGCGTCGGCGCGCCTTCGTAAACGTCGGGCGTCCACATGTGGAACGGCACCGCACTGATCTTGAAAGCAAGGCCGGCCAACACGAAGACCACGCCGAACATCGCGCCCATCGGGAAACCGCCATCGAGCGCATCGGCGATCCCGGCAAAATTCGTCGTGCCGGTGAAGCCGTACGTCAGGCTCATGCCGAACAGCAGGATGCCGCTAGCCAGCGCGCCGAGCACGAAATACTTGAGGCCCGCCTCGGCGGATCGCTCGTCGTCGCGCAGGAAGGCGGCGAGGATGTAGGCGGACAGCGAATTGAGCTCGAGGCCGATGTACAGCGTCATCAGATCGGTCGCCGAGACCATCATGCCCATGCCCAGAACCGCGAACAGGATCAGGACCGGATACTCCGCCCGCATCGCATTGACGCGTTCGAAGAATGCCGGGGCCACCAGCAGCGAAGCGCCGGCGGCGGCGTAGATCAGCAGCTTGGCGAAAGCGGCGAAAGCATCGGCGCGATACTGGCCGCCGAAGGCTTCGGTTCCCGCGCCCAACGCACCGGCGCACAGCGTGGGCGCAACCTTTAAGGCGCAAACCGCAAGGATCGCCACGGCAAGCCAGGTGATCGTCCGACTGGCCTTGTCACCGAGCCAGGCGGCGCCCAGCAGCAGGATAAGTCCCGCAACGCTGAGCAGCAATTCGGGCGCGACAAGACGCAGCGATTGAGCCCAGTCCATCAGTGCGCTCCCCCGTGGTCCGAAGGTTCGGCGGGTTGGCCAGTGGCGGGTTTCGGCTTGCCCATTTTCAACTGCGAATCCCCCTCGGGCCGCGCCCGCGCCAGGCGCGCCTCGAGCGCGCCGATATCCTGGCGCATCGGGGCGAGGAAGCTTTCGGGATAGACTCCCATCCACAGCACGGCGGCGGCGATCGGCGCCATCATCAGCCACTCGCGCGTATCGAGATCGGGCATCGCCGCGGCATCGGCGTTGGTCTGGCCGCCGAAGGCGACCCGACGGTAGAGATAGAGCATGTAGGCCGCGCCGAGGATCACGCCGGTGGTGCAGACCAAGGTCACCCAGGTCGAGACCTGGTAAATCCCGGCAAGGCTGAGGAACTCGCCGACGAAGCCGCTGGTTCCCGGCAGGCCGACCGAGGCCATGGTGAACAACATGAAGAACAGCGCGTAATAGGGCATATTGATCGACAAGCCGCCGTAGCGATCGATCTCGCGGGTGTGCAGGCGGTCGTAGATCACGCCCACGCTGAGGAACAGCGCACCCGAAACCAGGCCGTGGCTGAGCATGACGATCATCGCGCCTTCGAGACCCTGGCGGTTGAAGGCGAACAGGCCGACAGTGACGATCGCCATATGCGCGACCGAGCTGTAGGCGATCAGCTTCTTCATGTCGTGCTGCACCAGCGCCACCAGCGAAGTGTAGACCACCGCCACCATCGACAGGCCAAACACCAGCCAGGCAAGCTGGGCGCTCGCTTCCGGGAACATCGGCAGCGAGAATTGGATGAACCCGTAGCCGCCCATCTTGAGCAGCACGCCGGCGAGGATCACCGAACCGGCGGTCGGCGCCTGGACGTGGGCGTCGGGCAGCCAGGTGTGCACCGGCCACATCGGCATCTTGACCGCGAAGCTGGCGAAGAAGGCGAGCCACAGCCAGGTTTGCGCCCTAGGGTCGAAATCGTAGGCCATCAGCGTCGGGATGTCGGTGGTGCCCGCCTCGTTCGCCATCCACAGCATGGCGATCAGCATCAGCACCGAGCCGAGCAGGGTGTAGAGGAAGAACTTGTAACTGGCGTAGATCCGCTCCGAGCCGCCCCAGATGCCGATAATCAGGTACATCGGGATCAGCCCGGCCTCGAAGAAGATGTAGAACAGGAACAGGTCCTGCGCGGCGAACACGCCGATCATCAGCGTTTCCATGAACAGGAACGCCGCCATGTATTCGCCGACCCGCTTGTCGATCGAGAGCCAGCTCGCGCCGATGCAGATCGGCATGAGGAACAGCGTCAGCATGATCAGCATCAGCGCGATGCCATCGATTCCCAGCGCCCACTGGAAGCCGGCGAACAACTCCGCCCGCTCGGTAAACTGCCACTGCGCGCCGACGACATCGTAATTTGCCCACAGCAGTACGCCAAGGGCAAGATCGATCAGCGTGGCGGCGAGCGCGATCCCGCGCGCGGCCCTGGCCTCGCACAGCAGGCAGGCAGCCGCGGCCAGCAAGGGCACGAGGAGCATCAGCGAGAGGATGGGAAAGCTGCTCATCATCCGATCCGCATCGCCCAGGTCACTGCACCGACAAGGCCAAGCAGCATGACCAGCGCATAGGAATAGAGGTATCCGGTCTGCACCTTTTGCGCGAGGCGGGTGCCCTGCACCACCGCCCAGGCCGCGCCGTCCGGTCCGAACCTGTCGATGATCCCGACATCGCCCTGCTTCCACAGCAGGCGGCCAATCCAGAAGGCAGGCCGCACGAACAGGAAGTCATACAGCTCGTCGAAATACCACTTGTTGTAAAAAAAGCGGTGCATCACCCCGAACTGGGCGACAAAACGCGCGGGCAGATCGGGTTTGCGGATATAGGCCTGCCAGGCGATGAACAGCCCGGTGACCATCACCACGAACGGTGCCCATTTCACCCACACCGGCACTTCATGCATCGCGTGAATCAGGTGCTCGTGGAACGCGATCGAGCCGCCCCAGAAGGGGCCTTCGCCGTCGCTGATGAAGCTGTGGTGGAAGCCGAAACCGGCCAGCACCGCGCCTGTCGCCAGCACGCCGAGCGGGATCAGGATCGTCAGCGGGCTTTCGTGCGGGTGATAACCGGCGGTGCCGTCATCGTGGCCATGATCATGGCCGTGGGACTCATGCCCGTGTGCATCGTGAACCGCGTGCTGGATATGCTCGGACCCGGCCCAGCGCGGCTTGCCCCAGAAGGTCAGGAACATCAGCCGCCACGAATAAAAGCTGGTCAGCAGCGCTGCGACGAGGCCGCAGGCAAAGGCAAAGCCGCCCAGCTCCGTCCCGCTGGCGAAAGCCGCTTCGAGAACCGCATCCTTCGAATAGAATCCGGCAAAGCCGAACGCGCCAACAATGCCAACCCCGGTGATCGCCAGGGTTCCGGCCATCATCGCCCAGAAGGTCAGCGGGATGTGTTTCCTGAGACCGCCATAATAGCGCATGTCCTGCTCGTGGTGCATGGCATGGATCACCGAGCCCGCGCCGAGGAACAGCAGCGCCTTGAAGAAGGCATGGGTGAACAGGTGGAACATCGCCGCGCCATAGGCACCCACGCCCGCCGCGAAGAACATGTAGCCGAGCTGCGAGCAGGTGGAATAGGCGATCACCCGCTTGATATCCCACTGGCTGGTGCCGACTGTCGCCGCGAAGAAACAGGTCGCCGCACCGATGAAGGTCACTACGCCCAGCGCCGTGTGGCTGGTCTCGAACATCGGCGACAGGCGGCAGACCATGAACACGCCCGCCGTGACCATAGTCGCCGCGTGGATCAGCGCCGAAACCGGGGTCGGGCCTTCCATCGCGTCGGGCAGCCAGGTGTGCAGGCCCAATTGCGCGCTCTTGCCCATCGCGCCGATGAACAGAAGGATGCACAGGATCGTCATGGTATCCCAGCGCGTGCCAAGGAAGCCAATCGTGCTGCCCGCCATCGACGGCGCGGCGGCGAGGATGTCGGGGATCGAGACGGTGTCGAACACCAGATAAGTCCCGAAAATCCCCAGCATGAAGCCGAGATCGCCGACCCGGTTGACCACGAAGGCCTTGATCGCGGCGGCGCTGGCCGAAGGCTTCTTGAACCAGAAACCGATCAGCAGGTAGCTCGCCAGGCCGACCCCTTCCCAACCGAAGAACATCTGCACCAGGTTCTCGGCCGTCACCAGCATCAGCATGGCGAACGTGAACAGGCTGAGATAGGCGAAGAAGCGCGGCTGGTCCGGGTCCTCCTCCATGTAACCCCACGAATAGAGGTGGACGAAAGCCGAGACCGTGGTGATCACCACCAGCATCACCGAGGTCAGCGCATCGACGCGCAGCGCCCAGTCGATCTCCAGGCTGCCCGAATGCATCCATTGCAGCACCTGCACGACCTCGGCATGGCCACGGCCCGCGACGAATTGCATGAAAATCGGCCATGACAGCAGGCAGGAAACAAACAGCGCGCCGGTGGTCAGCGACTTGGCGACCATATTGCCAAGCATGCGATTGCCCAGCCCCGCGACGATCGCGGCAAGCAAGGGCAGGAAGACGATAAACAGGATCGGGTTCACAGCAGCGCCCCCTCGAAAATAGGGACTGTCCCTATTTTTGCAGGCTCCGTCTTCGCGAACAAGGCCAGGCGCCCTTCGCGAAAATAGGGACTGTCCCTATTTTCTTTTGCCACGCCCATCACCCCTTCATCCGGTTGACATCGTCGACCGCGATGGTGCCGCGGCCGCGGAAGTAGATGACCAGGATCGCGAGGCCTATCGCAGCCTCGCCTGCCGCCACGGTCAGCACGAACATGGCGAAGATCTGGCCGGTGAGGTCGTTCAGGAAAGCACTGAACGCGACCAGGTTGATGTTCACCGCCAGCAGGATCAGCTCGATCGCCATGAGGATGACGATGACGTTCTTGCGGTTGAGGAAAATCCCCAGCACGCCCAGCACGAACAGGATCGAGCTGACCGCGACGTAATGTTCGACGCCGATCATAGCTGCACCCCCTCACCCACACCCGGGCTGGTATTGCGCGTCGCCTCATCGGGCCGCCGCTGGTTCTGGCGCGAGACATCCTGCCCGCGCACGTCAGTCCTCTGCCTGTGGGTCAACACAATCGCGCCGATCATCGCCACCAGCAGGATGATCCCCGCCGCCTCGAACAGGAACAGGTAGCGCCCATAGAGCAGCGCCCCGATCGCCTCGATGTTGCTCGCGCCAAGAGCCGGCGCGGCGCTGCCGTCGGGCGCGCCGAGCTTCAAGGCGCCGACCTGGTAGGCGCCCACACCCACCAGCAATTCGACCAGCAGCACCAGCCCGATCAGCATGCCCAGCGGAAAATTCCTGATGAACCCGGCGCGCAGTTCGGCGAAATCGATGTCGAGCATCATGACGACGAACAGGAACAGCACCGCCACCGCGCCGACGTAGACGATCACCAGCAGCATGGCGATGAACTCCGCCCCGACGAGCACCATCAGCCCCGCCGCGTTGAAGAAGGCGAGGATCAGCCACAGCACCGAATGCACCGGATTGCGCGACATTATGGTGAGCACGCCCGACAGGATCGTCAGTGTGGCGAACAGGTAAAAGGCGATAAGTTGGATCATGTCCCCGGCGCGCCCCTAACGATACGGCGCATCGGCTTCAAGCATCGCGGCGATCGCCCGCTCCCACTTGTCCCCGTTAGCCAGCAGTTTCGCCTTGTCGTAGAGCAGTTCCTCGCGCGTTTCGGTGGCGTATTCGAAGTTCGGACCCTCGACGATGGCATCGACCGGGCAGGCTTCCTGGCAAAAGCCGCAGTAGATGCACTTCGTCATGTCGATGTCATAGCGCGTGGTGCGGCGCGAGCCGTCCTCGCGCGGTTCCGCCTCGATGGTGATCGCCTGCGCCGGACACACCGCCTCACACAGCTTGCAGGCGATGCAGCGTTCCTCGCCATTAGCGTACCGGCGAAGCGCATGCTCGCCGCGAAAGCGCGGGCTCAGCGGGTTCTTCTCGAAAGGATAGTTGATCGTCGCCTTGGGCTTGAAGAAATACTTCAGCGTCAGCCAGTGCGCCTTGAGGAACTCCCACAGGGTGAAGCTCTTGATGAGGTGGGCGACGTTCATGCGAAATGCCCTGTAGCCATGAGGTAGCCGCTGATCAGCACGACGAACAGCAGCGAAACGGGCAAAAACACCTTCCAGCCCAGCCGCATCAGTTGGTCGTAGCGATATCGCGGCACCGTCGCCTTGACCCAGCTGAACACGAAAAAGAAGAACGCGATCTTGGCGAACAGCCAGATCCAGCCCGGGATCACATAGAGCGGCGCCCAGTCGAGCGGGGGCAGCCAGCCGCCGAAGAACAGCGTCGCGTTGAGCGCGCACATCAGCAGGACATTGGCATATTCGCCGAGCCAGTAGGCGGCGAAGCTCATCGAGGAATATTCGGTCTGGTAACCCGCGACCAGTTCGCTCTCCGCCTCGGTCAGATCGAACGGCGCGCGGGCGGTTTCGGCGAGGCTGGAGATCAGGAACATCACCCACATCGGGAACAGCAGGGGGTTGAAGGCGAAGCCGTTGAACAGCCCGAAAATGTGGCCCTTTTGCGCCATAACAATGGTCTGGAGATTGAACGAACCGGCCCACAGCACCACGCAGATCAGGATGAAGCCGATCGACACTTCGTAAGATATCATCTGCGCCGCGGCGCGCATCGCGCTGAAAAACGGGTATTTCGAGTTCGACGACCACCCGGCCATGACCACGCCGTAAACCCCGAGCGAGGAGATCGCGAGGATATAGAGCAGCCCGACATTGATATCCGCCAGCACCGCGCCCGAATTGAACGGCACCACCGCCCAGCTCATCAAGGCGACGGCGAAAGTGACAATTGGCGCGATCAGGAACAGGCCCTTGTTGGCGGCGGAGGGGACGATGGTTTCCTGCAGGAACACCTTCAGCCCGTCGGCGAAGCTTTGCAGCAGCCCCCACGGCCCGACCACGTTCGGCCCCCGCCTGAGCGCCATCGCCGCCCAGATCTTGCGGTCGAAATAGATCGCCATGGCGACGGCGATCAGCAGCGGCACCGCGATCAGCAGGATGCCCGCGAGGGTGGCGAGGCCCCAGGCCCAGTCGTGGGTGAGGCCCCATGTTTGGAAGAGCGAGGTCATATGCCGAGCTCTCCGCAAATAAATAGGGACAGTCCCCGCCCCGCGAGCGGAGATGACCTATCCGCCTTCGCGACGGCCTGAAAAAGGGGACTGTCCCTATTTATTTGCACCGCGCCGCCGCCCATCATTCCGCCGCCTCCGCGAATTCCTGCCCATGCAGCAGTTCCGCCGAGCAGCGCTGCATCGTCGCGCTGGCGCGGGCGATGGGGTTTGTCAGGTAGAAATCCCGGATCGGATAGGCCACCGTGCCCTTCCCGCCAGCCTTGCCCTTGGGCAACGCCGAGCCGAAGTCCGCCAGCCCCTCGACGCCCAGCGCGGGCACTGCCTTGACCATAAGGCCGCGCAGTTCCTCGAACGAATCGAAGCCCACCGACACCCCCAGCGCATCCGCCAAGGCCCGCAATATCGTCCAATCCTCGCGCGCGTCGCCAGGCGGGAACACCGCTTGCTCGGCAAACTGCACCCGGCCCTCGGTGCTGACGAAGGTTCCGGCCTTCTCGGTGAAGGCCGCGCCGGGCAGGATCACGTCCGCCACATGCGCGCTGCGATCACCGTGGTGGCCGATGTAGACCTTGAGCGAGGTGCCGAACGCGCCGTAATCGATCGCATCGCCGCCCAATGAAATCAGTACCTTGGGCTTGGCCTTGGCGATGTCGGCGATGCCGCCAGCTTGCGAAAGCCCGAGCATCAGCGCACCCATCTGGCTAGCGGCGAGGTGGAGCACGTTGAACCCGTTCCAGCCGTCACGCACCAGCTTCCACTTGGCTGCCAGCGCCAGCGCGGGTTCCAGCGCCCCGGCTGCCAGAGCGCCCTGCCCGACAACGATCGCCGGCCGCTCCGCCTTGGCCATGGCGTCGGAAACCTCCTTGGGCAGCTTGCCGAGCACGGCGAGATCGCTGCCGAGCCATGTCGCGCGATAGGTCGTCTCCCACTCCGGCCCGACGAGGAAAATCCGTGCCCCGCGCTGCGCCGCCTTGCGCAGCCGCACGTTGACCAGCGGCGCTTCCCAGCGGACGTGGCTGCCGACGATCAGAATGGCGTCGGCGGTCTCGATCCCGGCGAGGGTTGAATTGAAATTCAGCGCGGCAAGGCTGGAGGTATCGAAGGCGTCGCCTGTCTGGCGGCCTTCGAGCAGCTTCGAACCCAGCGCGCCGAGCAGCTGTTTCGCCGCAAACATCGTTTCGCAGTCGACCAGGCCCCCGGCGACCGCGGCGATGCTCTTGCCCGGCTTGGCCTTGGCGATGACGGCAAAGGCCTCGTCCCATGTCGCGGCGACGAGCTTTCCGCCCTTGCGGATCCACGGCCGGTCCAGCCGCCGCGCGGTCAGGCCATCGACCTGATAGCGCGCCTTGTCGCTAATCCACTCCTCGTTCACATCGTCGTTGATGCGGGGGAGAATGCGCAGCACCTCCCTGCCCCGGCTATCGAGCCTTATATTCGCGCCGCAAGCATCGGAAACATCGATGGAAAGCGTCTTTTTCAGCTCCCACGGTCGCGCCTCGAAGGCATAGGGCCGCGAGGTCAGCGCGCCGACCGGGCACAGGTCGATGACATTGGCCGACATCTCGTGGCTCGCGGCCTTTTCGAGATAGGTGGTGATCTGCATGTCCTCGCCGCGATAGAGCGCGCCGATTTCGTCCACGCCCGCCACTTCCTCGGAGAAGCGCACGCAGCGGGTGCAATGGATGCAGCGGGTCATCTGCGTCTTGATCAGCGGACCCATGTATTTTTCGGTGACCGCGCGCTTGTTTTCGTCATAGCGCGAAGCCCCGCGCCCATAGGCCATCGCCTGGTCCTGCAAATCGCACTCGCCGCCCTGATCGCAGATCGGGCAATCGAGCGGGTGGTTGATCAGCAGGAACTCCATCACCCCTTCGCGCGCCTTGCGGACCATTTCGCTGTCGGTGCGGATCGTCTGGCCTTCGGCGGCGGGCAGCGCGCAGGAGGCCTGCGGCTTGGGCGGCCCCGGCGCGACCTCGACCAGGCACATGCGGCAATTGCCCGCGATGCGACAGCCGCTCGTGATAGCAGAAGCGGGGGATTTCCTTGCCCGCAAGCTCGCAGGCCTGCAGGACGGTTGCGCCCTGCGGGACTTCGAGTTCGATGCCGTCGACGGTGAGTTTAGGCATTAGACACAACCTCCACCGCCGTCGCCACCGCAATCGGACGAGCCACCCCTGCCATCACTCCCACCGCCGTCGCCACCGAGATGCTTATTTGTAATCCTGTACTTGCGTGCCCAATACACCCCATGAATGCACGAACGCCCAAGAATGACGACCACACATAATCGCAGCGACGAGAACGTTTGGATTAGACTCACTCCGCCGCCTCCCGCACATTCTCCGCGATCCGCCGTTCCAGCTCCGGCCGGAAATGCCGGATCAGCCCCTGGATCGGCCAGGCCGCCGCATCGCCCAGCGCGCAGATGGTGTGGCCTTCGACCTGCTTGGTCACCTGCTGGAGCATGTCGATTTCCTCGACCGCGGCGTCGCCGGTGCGCAGGCGTTCCATCACGCGCCACATCCAGCCGGTGCCTTCGCGGCAGGGGGTGCACTGGCCGCAGCTCTCGTGCTTGTAGAAATAGGAAAGCCGCGAAATGGCGCGGACGATGTCGGTGCTCTTGTCCATGACGATCACCGCCGCCGTGCCGAGGCCCGAGCCCTGTTCCTTGCAGCCGTCGAAATCCATCGGCATGTCGAAGCACTTGTCCGCCGGGACCAGCGGCACCGAGCTTCCGCCCGGGATCACCGCCAGCAGGTTGTCCCACCCGCCGCGAATTCCGCCGCAGTGGCGCTCGATCAGCTCGCGGAAGGGGATGCTCATCGCCTCTTCGACGACGCAGGGCTTTTCGACATGGCCCGAAATCTGGAACAGCTTGGTGCCCTTGTTGTTCTCGCGCCCGAACGAGTTGAACCACGCCGCGCCGCGCCGCAGGATCGTCGGCGCGACGGCGATGCTCTCGACATTGTTCACCGTGGTCGGGCAGCCATAGAGCCCCGCGCCCGCCGGGAATGGCGGTTTCAGCCGGGGCTGGCCCTTCTTGCCTTCAAGCGATTCCAGCATCGCGGTCTCTTCGCCGCAGATGTAGGCCCCCGCGCCGCGGTGGACGAAAACGTCGAAATCATAGCCCGCTCTTGCAGGCGTTCTTGCCGAGCAGCCCGGCGTCATAGGCCTCCTGCACGGCGGCGAACAGCGTCTCGGCCTCGCGGATATATTCGCCGCGAATGTAGATATAGGCCGCCCGCGCGCCCATCGCGAAGCCCGCCACCAGCGCGCCTTCGATCAGCTTGTGCGGATCGTGGCGGATGATCTCGCGGTCCTTGCAGGAGCCGGGTTCGGACTCGTCGGCGTTGATGACGAGGAAGCTGGGCCGCGCCGGGTTGGGCTCCTTGGGCATGAAGCTCCACTTGAGCCCGGTCGGGAACCCGGCCCCGCCGCGCCCGCGCAGGTTGCTCGCCTTGATCTCGTCGACGATCTTGTCGCGGCCCATGGCGAGGATTTTCTTGGTATTGTCCCAGTCGCCGCGCTTTTTGCGCGGCCTTGAGGGTCCACGGCTGGTAGCCGTAGACGTTGGTGAAGATGCGGTCTTTGTCGTGAAGGCTCATGCTTGGCCTCCGATTGGTTCACGCGGAGGCGCGGAGACGCAGAGGGAAGATAAGGATGGTTCGCGCAAAGCCGCAAAGACGCAAAGAGCGCAAAGAGGTATTGAGCGCCGCAAGCTTTGTGAATCCTCAGCCGCCGCGCAGGACGCACCGCCGGATGACAAAAGCGGCTGCGCCGCCAGCGCAACATCTTTGCGCCCCTTGCGGTCTTTGCGCGAAAAAAAACTCCGCGTCTCCGCGCCTCCGCGTGAACCATTCAAAGCAAAGCCCATCACCACTCCCCCCGGTAATCGTGATTGGCCTTGACCATCTGCTTCAGCGTCGTCGGCCCGCCGACAGGCTCGACCGTATGCCGCCCCTTGATCTGCGTGCCGGTCTTCGGCGTCTTCCCCGCTGCCAGCGCATCGAGCACCGCGTCGAGGCTCTCCGCCGTCAGATCCTCGTAATTGTCGTCGTTGATCTGCACCATCGGCGCCGAGGCGCAGTTGCCCATGCATTCGACTTCGTTGAGCGTCCACAGCCCGTCGTCGGTGGTGTGCCCCTTGTGCATCCCGCGCGCCTTGCAGGCGGCGAACAGGTCGTCCGAGCCGCGCAGCATGCAGGGCGTGGTGCCGCAGACCTGGACGTGGAATCGGCCCACCGGCACCAGATTATACATCATGTAGAAGCTGGCGACTTCGAGCACGCGGATCACCGGCATGTCGAGCTGCGCCGCGACATATTCCATCACCGGCAGCGGCAGCCAGCCCTGCGTATTGGTCTCCGCGCCGACCTGCCGCTGGGCGAGATCGAGCAGCGGCATCACCGCCGAACGCTGCCGCCCCGGCGGATAGCGCGCGATGATCTGGGGCACGAGCTTGGCGTTGTCCTTCGACCACGCGAAGCTGCCCCAGCGCGCGCGCAGTTCCGGGCTATCGGGTTCGGGATGACGGTCAGCCACGAAGCAATCCCTCAAATTCATCGTCATCCTGAACTTGTTTCAGGACCCATTTCTCCCCGACCACCGGAGCGTCGCGTGCGCGAAGCCTGACCGTGGGGTGGCGTTCCTCTCCGCGATGGCTCCGCGCTTGCGGCCCAATGGGCCCTGACACAAGTTCAGGGTGACGAGTATTGGTTGGGTTTGCGCTGAATCACCGCACAAACTCCACCCGGCTGCACAGCCCGCCCTCGAACGAATAGATCGCCACCACCTCGAACGGCTCCACCAATGCCGAGCCATCCGAACTCGGCCCGCGCGTCACATACTCGCGAAACAGCACATAGTCCCCGATCGCCTGCTTCTCGCGAATTTCGGCCTTGTTCTCCGGCCAGGTCTTGAAAGCCGCCTTGAGCCCGGCCCGCGTCCCTTCGCTCCCCTCGCGCAGCACCGCGCCGCGATAGCTCGCCTCGCAGGCGTCGTCGGTCATCAGCGCGACATAGGCGTCGGCATCCTGCGCGTTGTAATGCGCGATCATCTGCTCGGCGATGGCGAGGTGGTTAGCCATTCTGCCAATCCTTCGACCGTGGCTTCGACACCACCAGAAAACGACGGCGATCAGCATAGCAACAAGCAGGCCACAACGCGATTGGCGCGACCATGATAAGTACCGTGATCAGCCAAGCCAAGCGACCAAGCACAGAGCAGCAAACAAACACTGTCAGAATGCCGCTCTTGTTGGATGATCGGACCGCCTCACCGGTCACACTCCCCGAACACGATATCCAGCGCGCCCAGAATCGCCGTCGCATCGGGCAGCATGTGGCCCCGGCTCATGAAATCCATCGCCTGCAAATGCGAGAACGCCGTCGGCCTGATCTTGCAGCGGTAGGGCTTGTTGCTGCCGTCGCTGACCAGATAGACGCCGAATTCGCCCTTGGGGCTTTCGGTGGCGACATAGACTTCGCCCGCCGGAACGTGGAAGCCTTCGGTGTAGAGCTTGAAGTGGTGGATCAGCGCTTCCATCGAGCTTTTCATCTCGGCGCGCTTGGGGGGGACGACCTTGCGGTCATCGCTGGCAATCGGGCCTTCGGGCATTTCGGCGAGGCACTGCTTCATGATGCGGCGCGGACTGGCGCACTTCCTCGACGCGGACCATGAAGCGGTCATAGCAATCGCCGCGCGTGCCGACCGGAACCTCGAAGTCCATCTTGGCATAGGCGTCGTAGGGCTGGCTCTTGCGCAGATCCCAGGCGAATGCCGCTGCCCCGGATCATCGGGCCGGAGAAGCCCCAGCGCACCGCGTCGTCCTTGGTGATCGTGGCGATATCGACATTGCGCTGCTTGAAGATGCGGTTGTCGACCACCAGGCTCATCGCGTCGTCGAACAGGCGTCGGCAGGCGGGTGTCGAGCCAGTCGGCGATGTCGGTCAGCAGCTTGAGCGGCACGTCCTGATGCACCCCGCCGGGGCGGAACCAGGCCATGTGCATGCGCGCGCCGGCGGCGCGCTCGAAGAAGTTGAGGCAGTCCTCGCGAATTTCGAACAGCCACAGGTTCGGCGTCATCGCGCCGACGTCCATGACGTGGCTGCCGAGGTTGAGCATGTGGTTGCAGATGCGGGTCAGCTCGGCGAACAGCACCCGCAGATATTGCGCGCGCTTCGGCACTTCGATGTTGAGCAGCTTCTCGATGGCCAGCACATAGGAGTGCTCCATCGCCAGCGGGCTGCAATAGTCGAGCCGGTCGAAATAGGGCAGCGCCTGGAGGTAGGTCTTGTGCTCGATCAGCTTCTCGGTGCCGCGGTGCAGCAGGCCGACATGGCAGATCGATCCGCTCGATGATCTCGCCGTCGAGCTCCATCACCATGCGCAGCACGCCGTGCGCGGCCGGGTGCTGCGGGCCGAAGTTGATCGTGTAGTTGGAGATGACCTCGTCGCCGGTGGTGGGCGACTGTTCGGTTACGAAGGTGCTCATTTCTTGGCTCCCTTCGGCTTGGCTGGGGCCTTCCTGGGCGCGGCGACCTTTTTGGCCGGAGCCTTCTTCGCCTTCACCGGAGCCGGCGTCGCAGCAGGCAGCGGCGCGGGAGGCGGCAGCCGGAGCCTTCTCATCCCCCGGCAGCACATATTCCGCGCCCTCCCAGGGCGACATGAAATCGAACTGCCGCAAGTCCTGCGCCAGCTCGACCGGCTCATAGACCACGCGCCCGGCTTCCTCGGAATAGCGCAGTTCCTGATAGCCGGTCAGCGGGAAGTCCTTGCGGAACGGGTGGCCCTCGAAGCCATAGTCGGTGAGGATGCGGCGCAGGTCCGGGTTGCCGGCGAAGATCACGCCGAACATGTCGAAGACCTCGCGCTCGAGCCAGCCGGCGACCGGCCACAGCGTGGTGACGGTGGGGACCGGGCGTGTTCTCGGCGGCGTGGACCTTGACCATGATGCGGTGGTTTTTGGTCAGGCTGAGCAGGCAATAATTGCACTCGAAGCGTTCGGCGCGCTCGGGGTAGTCGACCCCGGCGATTTCCATCAGCTGCTGGTATTCGTGTTCGTCGCGCAGCAGGCGCAGGGCATCCTCGATTCAGTCCCGCTGCGACGGTGAGGACGAGTTCGCCGTGCTCTTCCCTGGCGGACACGAGCATCGCCCAGCGCCTTGGTCAGCGCGGCGGACACGCCTTCGCTGGAGGCGAACTTGGGGGCGGAGTGGACTACGGACATCTCAAAATCCTCCCCGGAACGGGGAGGGGACCATCCGAAGGATGGCGAGGGCACCTCGGAATAGCCGACGACGAGAGGTCAGGACATGCGGCCTGTGCCCCTCCACCAGCTACGCTGGTCCCCCTCCCCGTTCCGGGGAGGATTTCGCGAACCCACTCACCGCTCGATCGTCCCCACGCGGCGGATCTTCCGCTGCAACTGCATCACGCCATAGAGCAAGGCCTCGGCGGTCGGCGGGCAGCCGGGGACATAGATATCCACCGGCACGATCCGGTCGCAGCCGCGCACGACGCTGTAGGAATAGTGGTAATAGCCGCCGCCATTGGCGCAGCTGCCCATCGAAATCACGTACTTCGGGTCGCTCATCTGGTCGTAGACCTTGCGCAGCGCCGGGGCCATCTTGTTGCACAGCGTGCCGGCGACGATCATCACGTCGCTCTGGCGTGGGCTTGCGCGCGGGGCGACGCCGAAGCGTTCCATGTCGTAGCGCGGCATGTTGACGTGGATCATCTCGACCGCGCAACACGCCAGGCCGAAGGTCATCCACCACAGCGAGCCGGTGCGGGCCCACTGGAACAGGTCTTCGGTGCTGGCGACGAGGAAGCCCTTGTCCTGGACCTGCGAATTGAGATCGAGGAAAAAGTCCTGGTTTGGCGGGACAATCGGCGAGCTAGGGGCGGCTACTGCGTTCATTCCCAGTCCAACGCTCCCTTTTTCCACGCGTAGGCAAGGCCGACGATCAGTTCGAACAGGAACACCATCATCGTGATCCAGCCCGGCCAGCCCGTCACGTCGAGGCTGACCGCCCAGGGAAACAGGAAAGCGGCTTCAAGATCGAAGACGATGAACAGGATCGCCACCAGATAGAACCGCACGTCGAACTGGCTGCGCGGATCCTCGAAGGCGGGAAAGCCGCATTCGTATTCGCTGAGCTTTTCGGCATTGGGATTGTGCGCGCCGGTGAGGCGCGCGACGCCCATCGGCAAGAACACCAGCAGCGCCGACAGACCGACCGCGATGAACAGGAAGATCAGGATCGGCAGATATTGTTCGAGATCGACCACTATGATTCCCGGAGTTCCGGACTCGGCTGACGTTCGGTTGCCCGCGCCCTAGTCCGGGGCATGCATGCGCGCAAGTGGGGTAATCCCGTCAAACGCCCGGCAACTTTCACCATGCAAACGATTGCTAATGCCGCACTGCAACATTATGGCCGCTCGGTTCCCCTACGCCTTCGCGAAAGTTTCAAACTGCCATGGCCCATATCTCCGCCTCCGACCCGATCGTCGTCCTGTCCTATGCCCGCACCCCGATGGGCGGGCTGCAGGGCGTTTTCGCCGACGTTTCGGCGACCGATCTCGGCGCGGCCGCGGTCAGGGCGGCGGTGGAGCGCGCGGGTGTGGCGGGAGAGGATATCGAGCGCATCTACATGGGCTGCGTGCTCCCGGCCGGGCTCGGCCAGGCGCCCGCGCGTCAGGCGGCGCTCAAGGCCGGGCTGCCGATTTCGGTCGAAGCGACGACCGTCGGCAAGGTCTGCGGATCGGGCATGCAGACCGTGATCATGGGGGCGGAAGCGCTGGCATGCGGCTCGATCGACATGGTGATTGCCGGCGGCATGGAAAGCATGTCGAGCGCGCCCTATCTGCTCAAGAAGCATCGCGCCGGCGCGCGCGCCGGGCATGATACGGTCTATGACCACATGTTCCTCGACGGATTGGAAGACGCCTACGATGGCGGCTCGATGGGCAGCTTCGCCCAGGCCGTCGCCGACGAATACCAGCTCACCCGCGAAGACCAGGACGCCTATGCGATCGAATCGCTGCGCCGTGCGCAAGAGGCAATTTCGTCTGGCGCTTTCGCCAGCGAAGTGGTGCCGGTCACGGTCAAGACCCGCGCCGGCGAGGTCGTGGTCGATACCGACGAGCAGCCCGGGAAGGGCCGCCCGGACAAGATCCCGACGCTCAAGCCCGCCTTCGCCGAGGACGGCACGATCACCGCCGCCAGCTCCAGCTCGATCTCCGACGGCGCCGCCGCCATGGTGCTCACCCGCGAGAGCGTCGCCAAGGCGAAAGGCCTGACCCCGGTAGCCAAGGTGGTCGCCGTCTCGGCCCATGCGCACGAGCCGCAGCGCTTCCCGACCACACCGATCGCCGCGATCTCCAAACTGCTCGACAAAGCCGGCTGGCGGATTGGCGATGTCGATCTGTTCGAGATCAACGAGGCCTTCGCCTGCGTCGCCATGTTCGCCATGCGCGATCTCGGCATCCCGCACGAGAAGATCAACGTCCACGGCGGCGCGACCGCGCTGGGCCATCCGATTGGCGCCTCGGGCACGCGGATCATCACTACGCTGATCGGCGCGCTGAAGCACCGGGGCCTCAAGCGCGGCGTCGCGAGCCTGTGCATCGGCGGCGGCGAAGCGACGGCGGTGGCGGTGGAATTGATCTGAGGCCTTCAACGCAACGCTTGAGGTCCGGCCAAGGCGGTGTTAGCCCTCCCCCGGCCTCCGGCAAGGCGCCGGCAAGCTTTCAGGCAAGAGGATGAACCGAATGCGCACAATGGTTTCCGTCGTGGCTCTGGCCACTTTCACGCTTGCTGCTTGCGGCAAGCCCGCACCGGCCCCCGAAGCCACGGAAAGCGCTGCTGCCGACACCGCGCCAAGCGCCCCGGCGACCTGGACCCCGGCGCTCCCCGCCGCCGGCGCCTACGAAGTGTCGTCGCTTGACGGCAAACCCGTGGCCAAAGTGACCATCGAAGCCGATAATTCCTATTCGCAGGTCCCCGCCAAGGGTCTGACCGAAGCAGGCATTGTCAAGCTCATCGACGGCAAAGTCTGTTTCGATCCGTCCGGAAAGGACAAGCCTAACCGCTGCTATACCGAAAGTGTGCGTGCCGCCGACGGCAGCTTCACCGCGACGGACGAAAAAGGCGTCGTGGAAAACGTGAAACCGGCCGCCAAGTAGGGGCCTTGCCGCAATCGGGGGGTGGAAGCCGGCTACGGCTCCCCCGCTCCCCACAGCCGGTCTTGCGGCACATAGCCGACGCGGCCCTCGATATCGAACAGGCACCAGCCGCCCGCGCAATCGCCAAGTTTGCCGGTGACGCCCGGTTCGAGCCGCCATTTGAGCTTGGCTCCGGGTTCGGCCTTCTCGCGCATGTCGGCTAGGCCCTCGCCCTTGACGATGGCGCCGCGCGTGCGGGTGAGCAGGCGGGCCAGCACCCAGCCCTTGGCCCCGTCCGGATCCTCGACCAGCCGCCAGCCTTCCTTCAGCCGCACCACCTTGAGCGGCAGATGCAGACGGCGATAGACCCACAGGATCTTGTAATCCTCGCCGGGCCCGACCCGCATGTTGACTTCCCCGGCGCGGATCGCGGCCCAATAGGGCGCCTCGGCTTGCTGCGCGCCAGCGGGAGCCGCTGCGACGAATGCAGCGGCGGCGATTACATAGTTGCGGAGATTCGGTGACATGGTTAACCCATACCGCAGGTACAAGCAGCATCAAGGCCGCTTGACCGCCGTGGCGGCTCGGGCATAGCGCTGTCGCGAAATGAACACCCAGTCCGACACGCCCCCCGCAAAGACGCCAGCCGGCCAGATGCCTGCCGGAAAGCCGATCTCCGGCAAACCCCGAGTCGTGGTCACCCGCCGACTGCTGCCGCGGGTCGAGGCGCGAATGGCCGAGTTGTTCCATGCGCGGTTCAACCCGGACGATACGGCGATGAGCCGCGACGCGCTCATCGCCGCGATGCGCGAATGCGACGTGCTGGTGCCGACGGTGACCGACCGGATCGACAAGGAGATGCTCGCCGGGGCCGGGGAAGGCCTGCGTCTGATCGCCAATTTCGGAGCGGGAATCGAACATATCGACCTCGCGGCGGCCCGCGCGCGGGGCATTGTCGTAACCAATACGCCCGGCGTCTTTACCGACGACACCGCCGATCTCGCCATGATGCTGATCATATCGGTGCCGCGCCGCTTCGCCGCCGGCGTGCGCGAAGTCATGACCGGGCAATGGCGAGGCTGGGGTCCGTCGAGCATGCTCGGACACCGCCTCGGCGGCAAGCGGCTGGCGATCGTCGGCATGGGGCGGATCGGCCAGGCCGTCGCCCACCGCGCCAGGGCATTCGGGCTGGAAGTGGTCTATCACAACCGCAACCGCCTGTCCGAAGCGATCGAGAACATGCTCGGCGCGCGCTTCGAGCCCGATCTCGACAGGTTGATCGCCGGGGCCGACATCCTGACGCTGCATTGCCCGGCAAGCCAGCAAACCCGCCACCTGCTCGATGCGCGGCGAATCGCCGCAATGAAGCCCGAGGCCTATGTGATCAACACCGCCCGCGGCGATCTGATCGACGAGGAAGCGCTGATCGCCGCGCTGGAACAAGGCAGGCTCGGCGGCGCGGGACTCGATGTCTATCCCAAGGAGCCGCATATCGATCCGCGCCTGCTCGCCCTGCCGACAGTGGTCGCCCTGCCCCATCTCGGCAGCGCCACTTTCGAGGGGCGCGAGACCGCCGGCGAGAAAATCATCGCCAATATCCGCTTCTGGGCCGACGGCCATCGGCCGCCCGATCAGGTAATCGAAGGCTGGGCCTGAAGCCAGGTCACGGACCCAGGGTCAGGTTCTACTCTCTGAAAGCGCGTTGCGACAGCTTGGTTATCGGTGAGAACAGGTAGGAGAGGATCGAACGCTTGTCTCCAAGCAGATTGACGTTGGCCACCATGCCTGAACCGATCGGCAGACGCTTGCCGTCCTCGGACTTGAGAAATTCGGCGGTCTGGACCTCGACAGTGTAAAAGCTCTCGCCCGTCTTCTCGTTGACCACCGCATCGGGTGAAATCGACGTGACCCGGGCATCGAGCGTGCCGAATACTGACGAATTGTAGGCCGTGATCTCGACCTTGGCGCGCTGGCCAAGGTGGATATTGGCGATATCCGCCGGCTTGACCATCGCTTCGACGTAGAGCGTCTCCTCCGAAGGCACGATTTCCGCGATCGGCATGCCGGCACTGACCGAGCCGCCGACCGTCGTCACCAGAACGCGATTTACCTTGCCCGACATCGGCGCGCGAATGGCGGTGCGATCGACCCGGTCGGACAAGGCCGGAAGCTGCTGCTGTTTGGCCGCGAGTTCGGATTGGGCCTGGGAAAGCTCCATTCCCGAGCGGCTCTTCCAGTCGCTGCGCTGCTGCGCGGTCTGGGCGCGGGCTTCGGCTACACCCGATTTCGCGCGGGCGATCGCGGCGATGGCGGAATCGACTTCGTTGCGCGCGACCTGAGCGGCATTTTCCGCCTTGATCAGATCGATCTTGGGGATGATCAGCTTTTCGGCCAGAGGCCGGATCATTTCCAGCTCCCGCTCCGCGGCCGAAAGGTTCGAACGCCGGGCTTCGAGCGCCGATTGCGCCTCGATCACGACGCGCTCCGCCTGATGGACCCGCGCGGCGCCGGCCGCCATGATGCCTGCGAGCTCGCCGGCGCGGGCGGAGTGGAGCGAGCGTTCCACCGCGACCTGTCCGGGCGCGGCGCCCGCATAGCTGGGCGTGGCGCCGCGCACTTCGGCATTGAGCCGGTCGATCTTCGCCTGCAGCGACGAGACTTCCGAGAACGAACTGCCGTAGGCAGCGGTTGTCAGGGTCGGCGACAGGCGAACCAGCATGTCGCCTTTTTTGACCGTCTGGCCCGGTTTGACGAGTATCTCCTCGATCACGCCGCCCTCGAGGTTCGAGACGACCTGGAGCTTCGAACTCGGCACCACCCGCCCCATCCCGCGCACGGTTTGATCGACCCGGGTGAACGTGGCCCAGAGCAGGAAACAGACAAAGAATCCCAGAATGACCCAGAGGACGAGATTGGCCGACTTCTTCGCGGTGATCTCGTGGTCCTCGATCGCGGCATCCTGGCCGCGGATCAGATCAAGCAACTCTGCCATGGGTTCCTCGTTGGCCTGAGGTGATCCGCGTTACCTGACGGGTAATGTCTTCCGGGGCGCCATCCATCACCACTCTGCCGCGCGCGAGCAGGATCACGCGGTTAACCAGCGCCAGCAGGGACGGCCGGTGGGTGATGAGGACAAGGCTGCGGCCTTCGAATTCCCGGATCAGGTTCTGCATCAGCCGTGCTTCGGTATCGGTATCGACCGACGAGGTAGGCTCGTCCAGCACGATGATCGGCGGCTTGCCGACCAAGGCGCGCGACAGGGCGATCGATTGGCGCTGACCGCCCGAAAGCCCTCGCCACGGTCCTTGAGCATCAGATCGTAGCCATTGGGCATGCGGGAAATGAATTCGTGGGCAAGGCTGACTTTCGCCGCGCGCAGCATCTCCTCGTCGCCAACGTCCTCGCGGCCGAGCATGATGTTATCGCGGATCGAGCCGGTCAGCAGGACATTGTCCTGAAACAAGCGCGCCCACTTTCGCGCGCAGCGACTTGGGCGTGAGCTGGCGAATGTCGGTCCCGTCGAGCAACACGATGCCGCTGCTGGGCGGATAGAGGCCGATGAGCAGCCGGGCGATGGTCGACTTGCCCGAGCCGATCGGCCCGATCAGCGCCACCCGCTCGCCCGGCTCGATCCGGAAACTGACGCCGGTGAGCGCAAGCTCGGCGGCGCCGGGATAGCGGAAATCGACGTCGCGAAACTCGATCCGGCCCTCAAGGTCGTAGACCTGCAGACCCTGCCCTTCCGGGCCCTCGGGCGGCTGCTCCATCATCTTGTCGATTTGCGAATAAGCGGTGCGCGCGGCGTTGATGCGGGTGAGCAGATGGGCGATCGTGCCGAGCGGCGCGACGACACGCCCGGAGAGGATCGAACAGGCGATCAGGCCGCCCATGGTCAGCGTCTGGTTGGCGATGGCGAAGACGCCGGCCACGACGACGCCGGTATAGGCGATGGTCTGCGCCGATCCGGCCATGTTGATGGCGATGGTCGAGACCACCCGCTGGCGCAGCGAGGAGCCGGCATGGCCTTGCACGGCGGCGTCCCAGCGCTGGCTGAGCATGGCGCCCGCGTTCGAGGATTTGACCGTCTCCAGGCTGCCGATGGTTTCGACCAGCACCGCCTGCTTGCTCAACGCCTCGCCCAGGTTTTCCGCCGAGAGCTTGCGCATCATCGGCTGCGTCGCCAGCGCGGTGCCGACCACCAGCGGGATGGTGAGCAGCGGCACCATGACGATCCAGCCGCCGATCATGGCGATGACGGCAAGGGTGATGAAGATGAACGGCAGATCGACCAGCGCGGTCAGCGTCGCCGAGGCGAAAAAGTCGCGCAGGGTCTCGATCTCGCGCACCAGCCCGGCGAGCCCGCCGGTCGAACCACGGCCCAGTTCGAAGCGGCTGGTGAGGATTTTCTCGAAGATCGACTTGCCGATATCGGCATCGATCCGCGCGCCGGCGACATCGACGAAATAGGCGCGCAGCAGCTTGAGCACGAAATCGAAAATGACGACAAAGACCAGGCCGATGGTAAGGCCGATCAGCAATTCGGTCGCATTGTTCGGCACCACCCGGTCATAGACCGTCATGGTGAACAGCGCCGTCACCAGGGCGAAGAAATTGATCATCGCCGCGGCAATGGCGACCTTGATGTAGATCGCCTTGTTCGCCGCCAAGGGCCCGGACAGCCATGCGGCTATCCGGGGCTTTGGCGCTTCTACTTCCGTGTACGAGACCAAGATTGCCCCCTTGATGTCTGCTGCATCGATTCAGGACCTCGGCGCGTCATGTGTCAATCGTGTTAACCAATCAATCATGGCACCTGCGACAGCGCCAGCATGAACGCGGCATCGTCGGTATCACCGGCATAGAAGAAGCCATTGATCGTGCCATGATTGTTATAGCCGTCGAGTGCGTCGTGCATGGCGGCGCCATTGTGGGTGCCGTCGATCTTGTCCAGCCAGCCGGGGCTGGTCATGTTATTCGAAGCCTTGATGTCCAGGATGTCGAACTTGTCGGTATCGGTTGGGTCATCGAGAGTGACATCCTTGCCGGCCCATTGCTGGAACCAATCGATCGCATCGTCGATGAAATGCCGCGGGCTGTTCGTCGTCGCTGGCGTCTCCGATGTTATTGCCCGCCAGGTAGTTCAGCCAGGTCGCGACGACATCGCGGCCCAGTTTGAGTGTCCCGTTCGATGGGTTTCCGGCGACATTTACGAGATCCTGGGCGTCCTTGAAGCTGATGAAGAGGGTGTCTTCCGTGCCGTCCTGGACGCCGTTGCGGTTATAATCACCGATCAACAGGCCCTTGTCGGCGCTGGTTACAACACCATCGCCGTTGGCGTCGCCTTCGACTATGCCGATGGTGGCGGGATCGTCGCCCTCGCGGATGGCGGTAGCCGGTGCATCGCCGTTGGGGGGGAGGGAAAGAGGAGGATCGTCGACCGATTTGCCGCTGGTGTTGCCATAGATCAGCAGGTCGCCATTCTCGGTGAAGCCATCGCCGGTTTTCGAATTGCCGTTGATGCCATCCCAGAACAGCGCGCCGTTGTTCTTGCCTTGCCAGAACCCGGGCGTGCGCACGCCCGGGCCTTCGGGCAGGACGAAGTAGTTGGCGTCGTCCATGTCCGAAGACTTGGTCGCGCTGATCGCGGACAGGCCTTCCACCTTGGCCGTATTCTCATGCTGGCCGAGCGCGGAATTCAGGTCGTAATACAGGGTGAAGGTCTCGTTCGGCGAAAGCGCCGCGATCGAGCCGGCGTCGATCATCGCCATCGTTATTGGTGTCGAAGGCCGACCAAAGGCCTTCGATCGAGCCGTTGCTGTCGAGATCGACCCGCACATTGGTGGCATCGAGCGTCGGTCTGGTCGGCCGCCCGAGGTAGCGGTCGATGGTTATGCCGGGCCCGCCGTGGTGGTGACGAAGTGCCCGAGACGGCCTCGCGCACCTTGGCGCCGGCATGGCCGCCGCCGGTATTGGTGAACGACCAGTTGCCGCTGGCGTCGGTCGTCGTCGATAGCTCGGCGCCGTCGAGAACCGCGTCGTTGTCGTCGTCGATGTAGATCGCACGCCCGCATGCGGCGTAGTCGCATCGTTGCCGTCATCGACGCTGTTGCTTGAGGTCTATCAGCTTCTTGCCCGAGAGCGTGTACTTGTCGAAGTTGGCGAACAAGAGCCCGGTCTGGTCGGCGCCCGAGGTGCCGGTCACGGCGATGCCGTCCCGCCGATGGTGGTGATAAAGTCGCCCGAGACGTCCTCGCGCACCTTGGCGCCGGCATGGCCGCCACCCAGGTTGGTGAACGACCAGTTGCCGCTGGCGTCGGTCGTCGTCGATAGCTCGGTGCCGTCGCGAACCGCGTCGTTGTCGTCGTCGATGAAGATCACCACGCCCGCATGCGGCGTCGTCGCATCGTTGCCGTCGATCGCGCTGTTGCCGTTGAGGTCGATCAGCTTCTTGCCCGAGAGCGTGTACTGGTCGAAGTTGGCGAACAAGAGCCCGGTCTGGTCGGCGCCCGAGGTGCCGGTCACGGCGATGCCGTCGCCGCCGATGGTGGTGATGAAGTCGCCCGAGACGTCCTCGCGCACCTTGGCGCCGGCATGGCCGCCACCAAGGTTGGTGAACGACCAGTTGCCGCTGGCGTCGGTCGTCGTCGATAGCTCGGTGCCATCGCGAACCGCGTCGTTGTCGTCGTCGATGAAGATCACCACGCCCGCATGCGGCGTCGTCGCATCGTTGCCGTCGATCGCGCTGTTGCCGTTGAGGTCGATCAGCTTCTTGCCCGAGAGCGTGTACGGGTCGAAGTTGGCGAACAAGAGCCCGGTCTGGTCGGCGCCCGAGGTGCCGGTCACGGCGATGCCGTCGCCGCCGATGGTGGTGACGAAGTCGCCCGAGACGGCCTCGCGCACCTTGGCGCCGGCATGGCTACCGTCCAGGTTGGTGAACGACCAGTTGCCGCTGGCGTCGGTCGTCGTCGATAGCTCGGTGCCGTCGCGAACCGCGTCGTTGTCGTCGTCGATGAAGATCGTCACGCCCGCATGCGGGGTGGTCGCATCGTTGCCGTCGATCCGCTGTTGCCGTTGAGGTCGATCAGCTTCTTGCCCGAGAGCGTGTACTTGTCGAAGTTGGCGAACAAGAGCCCGGTCTGGTCGGCCCCCGAGGTGCCGGTCACGGCGATGCCTTCGCCGCCGATCGTCGTAACGAAGTCGCCCGAGACGGCCTCGCGCACCTTGGCGCCGGCATGGCCGCCGCCCAGGTTGGTGAACGACCAGTTGCCGCTGGCGTCGGTCGTCGTCGATAGCTCGGTGCCGTCGAGAACCGCGTCGTTGTCGTCGTCGATGAAGATCATCACGCCCGCATGCGGCGTCGTCGCATCGTTGCCGTCGATCGCGCTGTTGCCGTTGAGGTCGATCAGCTTCTTGCCCGAGAGCGTGTACTTGTCGAAGTTGGCGAACAAGAGCCCGGTCTGGTCGGTCCCCGAGGTGCCGGTCACGGCGATGCCGTCGCCGCCGATGGTGGTGACGAAGTCGCCCGAGACGGCCTCGCGCACCTTGGCGCCGGCATGGCCGCCGCCCAGGTTGGTGAACGACCAGTTGCCGCTGGCGTCGGTCGTCGTCGATAGCTCGGTGCCGTCGAGAACCGCGTCGTTGTCGTCGTCGATGAAGATCATCACGCCCGCATGCGGCGTCGTCGCATCGTTGCCGTCGATCGCGCTGTTGCCGTTGAGGTCGATCAGCTTCTTGCCCGAGAGCGTGTACGGGTCGAAGTTGGCGAACAAGAGCCCGGTCTGGTCGGCGCCCGAGGTGCCGGTCACGGCGATGCCGTCGCCGCCGATGGTGGTGATAAAGTCGCCCGAGACGTCCTCGCGCACCTTGGCGCCGGCATGGCTACCGTCCAGGTTGGTGAACGACCAGTTGCCGCTGGCGTCGGTCGTCGTCGATAGCTCGGTGCCGTCGCGAACCGCGTCGTTGTCGTCGTCGATGAAGATCGTCACGCCCGCATGCGGGGTGGTCTCGGTGCCTTGCAGAATGGTGTCGCCGTTGGTGTCGATCATCTTCCGGCCCGAGAGGGTGTACGGGTCGAAGTTGGCGAACAAGAGCCCGGTCTGGTCGGCGCCCGAGGTGCCGGTCACGGCGATGCCTTCGCCGCCGATCGTCGTAACGAAGTCGCCCGAGACGGCCTCGCGCACCTTGGCGCCGGCATGGCCGCCGCCCAGGTTGGTGAACGACCAGTTGCCGCTGGCGTCGGTCGTCGTCGATAGCTCGGTGCCGTCGCGAACCGCGTCGTTGTCGTCGTCGATGAAGATCGTCACGCCCGCATGCGGCGTCGTCGCATCGTTGCCGTCGATCGCGCTGTTGCCGTTGAGGTCGATCAGCTTCTTGCCCGAGAGCGTGTACTTGTCGAAGTTGGCGAACAAGAGCCCGGTCTGGTTATTCCCTGGGGTGCCGTTGACGGTGATGCCCTCGCCGCCGATCGTGGTGATGAAGTCGCCCGAGACGTTCTCGCGCACCTTGGCGCCGGTATAGGCGGCCGTCAGGTTGGTGAACGACCAGTTGCCGCTGGCGTCGGTCGTCGTCGAAAGTTCGCCCGGGTCCAACGCGTTGTTGTTGTCGGTCGGTTCGGAATGGTCGGCGTCGCCGTCGTCGTCGATGAAGATCGTCACGCCCGCGTGCGGCGTGGTCTCGTTGCCCTGCAGAATCGGCCGTCGCCGTTGGTGTCGATCAGCTTCCTGCCCGAGATATTGAATGTCGGCAGGTTGTTGCCGATTCGACGCCGGTCACGGTCTCGCCCGCCGGCATTGTGGTAACGCTTGTGTCGTTGTCGCCGGTAGGTCTCGCGACGCCGATGGTGCCTTATCCGCGGAACGTTCGTCATATGTATGTAAGTGCCCGGCGGCAATCCATAGCACGCTGTAATTGCCGTTCGCGTCGGTAGTCGCGGTCCGCTAACGGACGCTGGTAACCAGGAAGTCCACCGCCATGCCCCCTTTTGCATGTCCCGGTGATCGACGTTGCTTTCTTCGGTCAGAGCTGGATGGTGAAGCCGGGAGACCCTGATCGCTGGCGTATCCAATTTCGTCGCCGTCTGGCCATCTAGATCGTTAAACTTCGGTGCCGGTGATCGAGGTGGCTGGTGCGGATGCGCCATTCCTCGAATGGTGGCGTCCTCGTCCGGGTCAGGGCCGAATTGCGAGAACAAGGTAAAGTAGGCGAGGGGATCGATGTTGGTGAAGGTGCTCACCGGAACATAGAAGACGTAGTCGTCGCGGCCGCTGCCGGACTGGGAGTCGTACAGGACGATGGAGCGGTCTTCACCGGCGAGGTTGCTGACGCCGTCGAGATCTAACACCCGGTGGAACACGGTGTCGTCGGTGCCCAGGGCGCGGTTTGTATAGGTTGCCGCGTTGTAGTCGAAATAGGTTGCCTGGCGGTCCGACCAGTAAAGCTGAAATTCCGACAGCTCAAGGCGCTTGGTGGTGTCGTTGCTGTTCTGTTCGTTGAGGTCGAGCCGGAACTCGTAATAGGACTGCCCGTCGGGCCCGATAACGATCGGAATGTCCTTGAGCTGGATCGCCTTGGTTGGCCCGTCCATATCGAGGCCCTTGGGTTGCTGACCGTTCTGGTTGGGGTCGTCATCGGCGAGCGCATCGGCATCGCTGGTGTTGAACCCTTGCGACGATACAGCGGTTCCGGTGGCGTTCTGACGCAGGAAGGGGGTGTAGGTGCCAGTGCCGGAGGTGAGCGCGCTGTTTACGTTGAGCTGCGTGACATAGAGCCCTTCCGAACGGCGCGTCAGCGTCGAAGTTCCGAGAAAAGAGATAATTTATGTCCGGGTCGCTCGTGGTCGCAAAGATGGTGTCGGCGTTCAGAATCTCGGCCATCATGCAATCCTTTCAAGCGCAGCACGCTTCGCCGCCAATTCGTGGCAGCGCCGTTTCCCAGCAATGTTCTTGGCTTCTCGCGTCCGCCTCACGCCCGCAACTGGCCTGGCGCGGGGACGACCCCTGTTAGTTAACGGATAGTTAACCCTTATCCACAGCCCCCGCAAACTGGAATCTTTTCAATCGCATATTTTGGTTGAAAGCTTCCCGGAATTGTCCCGAATTGAAACATTAAGACGGGCGGGCGAGGTGTCGTTATCCCGATTGCGGCTTAATCCCGGCCCACCTCGCATCGAACATCACCGCGCGGATCTCCGGCGAGAATCGCGAGAACCGGGAGCCAAATCTTCAACCATCCAAGTCTCCGGCCAAATCCGACCGATACCAGTGAGCACTTCATCGGCCACACACGCCGTATCGCTACTGACGCAGGGACATTGGCCCAACGCGAGGCAACCCGCGCGGTTGTGGACATTCAATGGCATTGAACACCCCGATCCGCTTTGCCGCATCGTTCATCCCGAGACCTCTTGGTCTTCCGGGCCAGCGTCCGACTGGTAAGCTTCCAGCGTCTGACGGGCGACGCGGTCCCATGAGAAGTGCTCCGCCGCACTGGACTGCGCCCGGGCGAGGAAGGCGCGACGCTGTTCCCGGTCCCATTGCGCGACCGCCATGATCCGCCGGCGCCAGTCCGCGGCATCGCCGGGAGCGGCCAGCAACCCGGTCGTGCCGTCGATCACTGCATCGAGCAACCCGTCGCAAGCCGATGCGATGACAACGCCGCCGGCCGATGCTGCTTCCGGCGCGACTAGCCCGAAGCCTTCGTATTCCCCGCTCGCGACCGGAATGTTCGGGACCACGACGCACATCGCCCGCGCGTAGGCCTGAGCCAGCTCGTCTTCGCCGAGCCGGCCGAGAAAGTCGATACGCGCATCTTGCAGCCATTGCTCTTCCGACCGGTGCCACACCGTTCCGGCAATCTTCAGGCGGATGCCGTCCGGGAGGCCGGGCAGGACTTCGCGAATGAACCAGGCCGCTCCCTTGCGCTCGACAAGCCGGCCGGCAAAAAGCAGCGAGCCGTCATGCGATCCGTCCGGCGCGGGCCCGCGCAGGCCGGTCGCCAGCGGGATGACCTTCGCGTTCCTCCAACCGGTTTCCTCCGCCGCCGCGCGCGTCGCCCGGCTGTTGGCGATGACCGTCGCCTTGCGCAAAAGCCGGGCGCCCGACCGCAGGTAAGCGCCATAAAGCTTGCCCTTTACACTCCGCCTGCGGTGATAAGACACATCGGTGCCGTGGGCGGAGAGAACGACCCTGGTCCTGCCGGAGGCCAGCAGCGCAAGCAGGCCGAGCGGCCACAGCGCCATGTCCGCGATATGCAGCACGTCGGGAGACCTTTGGCCTCGAAAACCAGCGCTTCAGGACGGCAATAGGAAAAGCAAGCAGCGCCAGCGGGGGCGGCGCCCCGCCATCGGCATGCCCCGGCAGGAAAACCAGATCGAGCGTGGTCGATCCCGCGAGCGCATCGACAAGGTTATGGCAATAGGTTTCCATTCCGCCCATCGCGGGCGCCCATTTGCGGGTAACGAACAGGACTTCGCGCGGCGGGGCGCCTGCGGGCAGGTCAGAAGCCATGGTAGATTGGCTTGGCAGATGGCATGCCTTGCGGCACTTCGAGGTGATCGCCCCAGCGCCACAAGGCAGCACCGCCGCTCCAGCGGTGTAGGCCACCGGCAAGATGGCGGACCGAACCGCAAGCGAGCGGCGCCCCATCGAGCATGCGGCTACCCGCGCACTCCAGCGTATAGGCGCCCGAGATGACGATAGCGAAGTCCGCATCTGTTTCGGCGAGACGTTTCCCCGCGACCCAGATAGCGCCCCAGTGGTGAATGTAATTGTCGCGCAACGCCGCGACATCGGCCCTGCCCAGGACGGGCTTGCCGCCGCGATGCGCCGGATCAAGCGCGACCTCGAGCACGGGGGTGTTTACTATGACCAGCGGGGGCTGCTGTCCGGCGATCACCGGCGCCAGTGCCGGATGGCCATTGGCGACAACCCCTTCGACTCCCCAAGTCGACATGAAGAACCCCGCCTTGGGGTAGGACGGGATCATGCCGTTGCGATCGATATAGGGCACGGGCCTTGGAAACAGCTTGTGCACCGTGGTGGCGATCTCGCGCTGCGCGGACTGATCGCGTTGCCAACCGTTGCCGAACTGCACGCCAAGCACGGCCAGCATCCCGCCCGCCAAGGCCGAACGAAGCAGCGGACTGGCGATCCTTTCCGCCGCCAGGGCAGCCAGCGTGGCCGCCGGGAAAAGGATGAAGGGGAAGAAATAGGGAAAGGCGTTGCGATAGAATACCAGCGATGCAAGCGGGACCGCCAGCAACAACAGGGCGATGCCCCTGACCGGATCCTTGCTCCAGGCAATCCTGATCGCTGCCAGCACTCCGGCCAGCAGCAGGAACATGGTGAGCGCGCTGCCCGCCGCCCAACGAACGACGACGTCGCCGCGCGGGAACAGCCCTTGCGAAAACAGAACCTTGTCGGCGATTTGCTCGCTCCGCGCCGAAGCGGCGGCCGCGGTTTGGGCGATGCTCGATCCTTTGGCGGCGCTCGCCTCGGCAAGGCCGCTGCCGTGCCAGAGCCACAACGCGCCGCCAGCCGTGACAAGCACCGTCGCAGCGGCCGCGAAGATGGCGATGACGCGTGTGCGTGAATCGATTTCCCCCATCCGCCAGACAAATGCCGCGCCAAATGCCGGCAGGTAGAATACGGACTTGATTGTGACGAGTAACCCCAACGCGGCCAATAACCCGGCTGCGATCCCTCGCCGCCAGCACAGCCTGCCAGCGAACAGCAGCGCCAGCGACGCCATCATCAGGAAACTCGCCATCGGATCGGCCCGGAAGCTCATGCCGTGATCAAGCGAATAGACCGCGCCGCACCATGCGACCGGTGCGAACAGGGCGTGGACCGGTTCCACGAATACCCGCGCGATCCGGTAGAGGCAGGCCAGCGCGCCTGCTTCGCAAAGCGCCATTAGCAGGCGACCTGCCATGATCTGGTCGGGATCGGATAGCGGCAACGCGGCCACGCCGGCAAGAATGTGAACGTGGAACGTCTGCATCGGGTCCGTCAGTCGCCCGGCAAGGAAGCTATGGATATGGCTGAGGAAGAAATACTCGTCCCAGTTGATGTTCAGCCGGAACAGGAGAGCGGCCTGGAGCACGCCGAACAGAACCAGGACACTGGCGCTGGGCAGTTCCTTGACTCTGGAACGGGATGTGGCGTTGTCCCTTGCCAGCGGTAATGCTGATGGTCGCATTTGACCTGCGCGGTTCACCATTACCGGCCCTGCTCCTCCGGCTGGCAGGCATTCCTGCTCAATTGCGCTTCCAGCCGGGCAAGCCTTTCCAGCGTCGCTTCGGCCATTTTGCGGTTGGCGCTTATCAGATCGGCGAGGATGCCCAGCAGGAAGGTGATCGCGCCCAGCACAAGCACCGATCCGCCAATGACCAGCGACTGGATGTGCCCTTCGCCTTCCCCGGCGAAGTAGAAGTAGATAAAGCGCCCGATCGGCAGGAAACCGATCAAGGCCAGCGAAAGCCCGATCCCGCCGAAGACATGCAAGGGATTGTAGGTCGTATAGGCCCTGGCGATGGTTATGCCTGTCTGGGCTATGAAGCGCGGGATCGAGTTGAACAGCCGCGATGGCCGCGCGACGGCATTGGTGCGGATCGGCACGCTGACGATTTTCATCCGCTTGCGGCCGGCCTGGATGAGCATGTCGGTGGTGTAGGAAAAATCCGTGGTGATGAATATCCGCTGCGCCGCCTCACGGCTGATCGCACGAAAGCCGCTGACCGCATCGGTGATGTCGGTTCGCGAAAGCCGGCGGACTACCTCACTGCCAAGCCGCTGGAGTCGACGCTTGACCGGATGGAAGTGTTCATTCTGCGTGACGCCCCTGTCGCCCAGCACGATGTCGGCCTCGCCCGCAACGATGGGTTGCACGATCGTAGCGACATCCTCGCCCGCGTACTGTCCATCGGCATCGGTGTTTACGATGATATCGGCCCCATTGCGCAAAGCAAAGTCGATGCCCGACCGGAACGACGCCGCCAGGCCGCGATTGCGCCGGTGCCGGATGACATGGTTAACCCCGAGGCTGCGGGCTACCTCGCCCGTATTGTCCGTACTGCCGTCGTCGATCACAAGCACTTCAATCCGGTCGATCCCGGGGATACTGGTCGGCAGCGCCCGCAATGTGGCGGGCAGATCCTCCGCTTCGTTCAGGCACGGGATTTGGATGAACAGTTTTGTCACGTGAAGATGTGCTCCCCGGCCCCGCCGTTAACCCATTATCACGTGAAAATGGTTAATGGCAGGCAAATTGGCGCTGTATGTTCCGCTCAAAAAAGGGTGGCGAGCGCGCGGCAACGCCGATCCGCGAGATTTCGCGGCGTGCATGCGCGAGGCCGATGACACCGACCTTGGCCTCGCGATTATCCAGCTTCCGCTTCAGTTCGCTCGCTGCGGACCGTGGCAACTTGCTTGTTTTCAGGACCGAGTTCCGCATGGATTGGTCGCTCTCCTTGCCATTGGCGTCAATCGGGCAACGGACGGTTGCGGCACTTATACCCGTGAATGCGCGGCCAATCAGAAATTCTTCCCGATCTTGAGCCCGACCGACCAGGCCCACTGGCCTTGCGCAGGGCCGAATGCCCGTCCGGCGCGGAAAGCGCCGCCGGTCAACTCGAAATCCCAGCCGCTCTTGGGGCGGTAGCTGGCGACCAGATCGAACTCCTGGCCGATGGCGCGCGACACGCCCAGCGGATCGATATCGAGCCGCGAACCGGAGATGCGATCGTCGGCTGTAACCTGACGGTAGCGGTGCCACACGGTTTCGACCCAGCCGTCTTCGCCGAGCGGAATACCCAGTGCGGCTGTGGCGATATTGAGGTTCGATAGTTCCGGTCGCAGCACTTCTCCGTAATAGCGGAACCGGCTGTTGCCCCGGAATTTGCCGTTGTTGCCGTGCAGGCCGGTTTGGCGAAAAGTATCGGTCCCGCCCGAACCGCGCGCATAGGCCAGCGTCAGATAGGGCTTGAAGGCGAAGGGCAGCTCCAGGCTTGCTCCAGCATCGAAGGCCCAGCCCCTGGCGCGGCTGCGGCCGCGGCCGGTGAGGATCGAGCGCCCGTCGGGAAGCTCGTCGAGGTCCAGCTCGTCCTGGTGACCGCGCAGCAACGCGACATCGACCCAGTAATAGAACTTTCCGGGAAACTTGGTCTTGACCCGTCCCCGCGCGCGCAGGCCGAACCAGGTGTAGTTGCCGTCCACTTCGTCGATGTCATCCTCGCCGATGGTCGTGCCAATGGCTTCGCGGGGCGATTTGTCGCGGTGGTTGAGGAAGTAGAAGTGCAGTTCCTGCCGGTCCGCCCAGTCCCACTGGGCCGAAGCGGCGATGCGGACGATATCCTTGTCCTCCGGATCGCGCCGGCCCAGCGTCGAATAGTGACCGAGGTCGCGGCCGATGCCGGCAAAAGCGCGCACATCGCGGCCGAAATAGTGCAGGCGGACCATGTCGAGATTCTCGTCCCACCACCATTCGCGACGGTCCTGCAATTGCTGGCGGCCGACTTGCAGCGCCAGCGGCGTGCCGAACAGGCGGGTCTTCAGAATCCAGGCTTCGCTCAGCTTGATCTCCTTCTCGGTTTCGCCGCCGCCGCCTTGTTTGTAGACTTCGCTGTCGAGCGATGCCGAGGCGTCGGTGAAAGTCACCAGATCGTCGTCGAGCAGCCAGATGGTCTCGACCTTGATTTCGGGGGCGATGGATAGGTCGTCGTTGCCCCCGTCGGTGCCGAGGTCGTAATTTCCGCGGAACTCCGCCTGGGCCTCCACCGCGCCGCCGACAATCAGTGGCCTGCCGAGGACCTTGACGCGCAGCTGATCTTCCGGGCGGCGGTCGTCGTCGGAGAGCCCCAGTTCGCGCCCGATTTCCAGCGCGGTTTCAGGCCGTTTCTCGTCGTCGGCCGCCCATGCGGGGGCGGAGACGGCGACAATTGTGAGGGCCACAAGCGAGGCATTACAGGGCAGGCGCACGTTCATTCTCCTAACCAGTGCCGCATCGGCAACACTTCGATCGCGGAACTCTCCGCAAGGACATTCAGAAACCCGCCAGTTCCTCCCGCGCCGCTTCGTCCATGGTGGCGTGGTGCAGCATGATCCCGGCTGGCCCGCGCACCATTTCGAGCATCGTGCACAGAGCCGGCCTCGAGCCTGCCTTCGCGGCGGGCGCGGTTCCAGTCGAGCCGCACCGGCAGCTGGGCGATCCCGCCGGCATCTCCGCGCCGGCGATCGGTGGAGAGCAGCGCGAAGCCGTGATCGGCCAGCGCCATGCAGAGTTCCGGCGAGCAGCGGTTCCATGGCGGGGTGAAGATCGGGTCCCAGCTCGCCCAGCAGGGCATTCAGCCGTTCCCGCCCGGCGATGACGTCGGCCAGCTGCCGGGAGAGCGGGCGAGCCTCGCCGAATTCGCACTTGCGCGCGCCTTCCGGCTCGTGATTGACATGGGCATAGCCGTGCTGATGCAGGCCGAGCGCGGGCCAGGCCGAGCGGATCAGCCAGCAGCTCCCTGGCGGTCACGGGATCCAATGCGGCCGGGTATGACCGCGAGATCGAGCGGTAGGCCGCGCTGTGCGAACAGCGAGACAAGGCTGGTCAGCCGGTCCTGTTCCCAACCGGCGTCGTCGTCGCGGAAGAAGATGGCGACCTGGCCGGTCAGCTTGTCGAGCGTGCGGGCAAGCTGCTTCATGCTACCAACTCCGCGACGATCCGGGCGCTGGCGGCAGCGCCATCGATGTCCACCAGCCCGGACGACAAGGCGGGTGGTTCGAGCCTCAGCAGAAAATCGGCAACGGTATCGCCCGTAAGGCCATCTTCGGGCAGCCACTGTGCAAGGCCCATCGCGGCGAACAGCTGTGCGCGCATGGTCTGCTCGCTTTCCTGGCCGCGGGCGAAAGGCACGAACAGGGTTGGCAGGCGCGAACCGAGGATTTCCAGCGCGCTGTTATAACCGCACTGGCTGACAACCCGCCCGGCCGCGCCAAGCAAGGACGCGATGGAGGGCACCGCGCGCACCAGCGTCACCTGCGGAACCTCACGCGCCATTGCGCAAAGCTCCGCCCAGTCATCCGGCGGCAGCAACGGCCCGGCCAGCACCGTCATATGCCAGCCGCGCACTTCCCAGAGCCTGCGCTGGGCCCCGAGCGCGGCAGCATAGAGCGCCTTGCCGACCACGCCGCTGCCCGCCATGACCAGCGTTGCGCCATCCGGAGAAGCTGGCGTAGGCGAAGCACCGCGCGTGACAAAGCCGGTGTGGCGGACCGGAATGGCGATGGGCCGTTCGGGGCGAAAGCAGTCCCCGAAGTTGCTGACATTTGGATCGGCATGGACCAGCACCGCGTCGAAGCAGCGGTTGAGCGTATCCGCCGCGCGCTGATCGTGCCGCGCCTGATCCACTCTCTGGTTCACCAGAATGTCGCGCACACTGCACAGCACCTTGCCGCCTTGCTGGCGAACCGCAGCGATCAGCGGCTCGATCTCGACCGCGAACTTTTTGCGCCCGAAGGGGTAGAGCTCCACCAACAATGCGGCACATGGGCGTTCAGCCGCGACCACCCCCATTTGCGCTGAGCGCTGGGCGAAAATCTCCTCGACCGCGCCTTCGCCGCTGAGGGTTCCGTCCTCTTCCATGCGCAGCACCGGCAAGTGCACGAAGCGGATGCCCGCAGGCAGTTCCATCGCCATCGGCACCGGGCCGCCGTTGAAGAAGACGACGTCGAAGCAGTCAGCCAGAGCCGCCGCTAGCGTCAGAGATCGCACGAAATGTCCGAGTCCGAGCGAATGCTGGCAATAGAACAGCAGCCGCGGCTTCATGGCAAGCGCTCCGCCTTGCTTGCGGCCTGCTCGATCACTTGCAGTGCCCGGTCTTCGGCATCGAGGCGTATGGCGCCGAGCAGCCGCAGCGCCTTGGCGACGTGCTTCTGCAGGCGATAGACCCCGACAAGCCGGTTATCGAGCGGCAGCGCGTTTTCGAAACCGGTGCGGTAAGCCTCGCCCAAGCCGTCGAAACTGTCCTCGAAATCGGCTTCGGCAAGGAAAGTAGCGACATCCAGCTCGGGATCGCCGAGGCCGAAACGGTCGAAATCGACCAGGCCGAGTTGATCCCCGGCAATTAGCCACTGGTGGAGATGCGGCGCGCCGTGGATCGGGCGGTCGGCTTTGCCGTGCTTGCATATCGCCCAGCCGTGCCATGATCCGCCGCAGCGCGGGCCCGGCAGCGGGCAGGCGTTGCCGATCCGCTTGGCGTATTTCGCGGTTCGCTTCAGCTGCCAGGCGTAGCCATAGCTCCGTTCAGGGCACAAATCCGATGCGGCGAGGGTTGCGTTGGCGGCGCCCATGCGGGCAGCAAGCGCCGCGCCCTGGGGCCCGCGCAGTGACTGCTCGACAGGGCGCCGTCAATCGCGTAGTGGACAATCATCCGCATGCCCGGCAACCAGCCGGCCGGCCGAGCGACGGCAAAACCCAGTTGTCCCTGCTGGCCTGCCTGCCACAGCAGGCTGCGTCACGCTGCATAGCCTCGCCGCGATCGTCGCCCAGCGCCTTGACGAACAGCCCCGCGCCGCGCGGCAGCCGAAACGTGCAGCGTTTGGCCGGGCGATAGCGGATCGGGACGATGCCGGGATGTCGCTGGCTCAAGGACCGCAGTCCAGGCAGCGCGGGATCGCCGGACCAATGCGCCAAGGTGTAGCGGCCAATACCTTCGGCCTCCTGGTCGCCGGTCGCCGACAATTACCGCGCGGATATCGCGAGGCCCCCGCGTGCTGTCATAGAGCAGGACCGCCCGGCCCATGGCGTCGATGCGACCATAGCTGCGGCTCCAGCCTCCGGCATCGCCCAGGATAGCCGGAAAAGGATCGTCCTCGACGAGCCGCTGGATTGCTTCGCGGTTCATGCGGTTGCCGCCTTGTCCGCTTGCCATGTCAGGCCCGCGGCGGCGCTGTCGAACAGGATGCGAAGGTCGGCGAGCCCTTCCGGCAGGCGCTGATGCGATACGATCACGATTGTGCGGCGACCCTTCTCGCCGCGCAGCGCGGTAAGGATGATGGCGGCGGATGCGGCATCGACATTGGCCAGCGGCTCGTCGAGCAGCAGCATCGGCCGGTCGGACATAAGTGCACGGGCCAGCGACAGACGCGCCTGTTCGCCGCCCGAGAACCCGGCCCCGCCTTCGCCCAGCGCCGTATCGAGCCCGCCCCTGAGACGCACCGTGTTTTCCAGCGCGACAGCCCGCAAAGCCGCCCAGCACTGTTCCGGCGTTGCTCCGGCGTTGCCCAGTTCGAGCCATTCGCGCACCGAGCCGGCGAGCAGCGGCGGGCTTTGCGGGGCGATCGCGAAATGGGCGCGCAAGGCGGCCAGATCCCAGTCGCGATAGACGATGCCGTTGAGCGCGATGCTGCCTTGCACCGGGTCGAACAGCCGGGTCAGCAGGGCGAAGAACGTCGATTTCCCGGTGCCGCTTGGCCCTTCCAGCGAGACCAGCGAGCCGTGCGGAATGGTCCGGTCGCCGAATTCGATCGACTGGCCGCCGGGATAGGCGAAGCGCGGCTGGCGCAGCGACAGCGTGGCACGGAGATAGCGCTTGGCATGCTTGCCGGTGCTTTCGAGTACGCCGGGCCGGTCGAGCAGTTCGGCGAGCCGTCCGGCCCGGCTGGTGGCGCCGGTTATCGCCGATGCCAGCTCGTTGATCTTCTCGACCGGCTTGAGCATCTGATTGAGGTAGAGCACCGCAATCGCCAGATCGCCGGCCGAGATCGTGCCGCGCAGGGCCAGCACGCCGCCGAGGCCGGCGATTCCGGCAAGCGCGAAGCCGTTGGCGATCTGCATTGTCCGTTCGAGCCGGACGGCCACGGCGGTCTCATCGACGCCCGCCTTCAGCGCTCTCGACGTTAAGCGCGTCGAACCGGCCGCGAACGTGGGCCTCGCTGCCCGAGCTTTGCAGGAAGCTGAGCAGGCGGAGGATTTCCTGCGCGCTGGCGGCGACGCGGCCTTCTTGCTTGCGCTTTTGCCGGGCTGTCTGGCCCAGCGGCCTTGCCGCCAGCCGCATCATTGCCGAGAGCACGGTGGCAATGCCCAGCGCCAGCAGGCCAAGCCAGGGACTGACCCAGGCCATCGCGGCCAGGGTCAGCACGAAGACCAGCAGATAGCGCACTATCACCGGCCCGGTCTTGGTGAACAGCCGCGCGACATGCTGGCTGTCGTCGATCAGGCGCAAGGCCAATTCGCCCTGCCGGTCCTGCCCGGCGCAGAGCGGGGTCAGCAGCAGGAACCGGTCGAGGCAGGCGAGCCGGATCGCCCGGGTCAGCTGTTCGCGCGCGCGGGCGCTGATGCGCTTTTCCAGGGCGGAGAAGATCGCTGCGAGGACGGCGATAATCGCGGCGGCCCCGGCAAGGGCGAGGACGGCGATCTGTGCATCGGGGATGGGTAACCAGTGCGGCGGCTGTCCGGCCAGCACGCCGTCGATGATCAGCTTGATCGGCACCGGACCCAGTACCGCAAAGCCGCTGGCGAACAGCGAAGCAAGCGCGATCCCGGCGATCCGCCGCAGCTGCGGTCGCAGCATTGGGCCAAAGCGGCGTATCGTGCGGACGAGGGTGTAGGGGCTATCGGACATGGGCGTGTTCCAGCCGGTCGAGCCGGTTTTCAGCGAGTTTCAACAGGGTAAGGCGCGCGGCGGGGTCGGCGCTCTTCAGACGCGTGGCGCTGCGGTAGAGCCGCTCACCGATCAGGCTGGCAGCGACGAACCAGTCGAACTGTGGTGCGCCTTCATCCTTGAACGCTATCGCGAGAACATCGATCAGCAAGCCGATGTGGCGGGTCTCCCAGCCGAGCTGGATCGCCTTGGCGGCAAGCGATGCCGCCAGACCGCCCTGGTCGAGCGCGGGGGGCGCAAGGGCGCAGGTGTCGAGATCGATCAGCGCGAAGCTGGCGCCGTCCCACAGCAGGTTTGCGGGATGGAGATCGCCGTGCGACAGGCGCAGCGGCAGGCTTCCGGTGCAAAGCCGCTCCAGCCGCGCGGTGATCCGCGCCAGACCTTCGGCGTGTTCGGGCATGACCGGGGCGATGCGCTCGATCCGGCCCCGCACCGTGCGGCAGATCGACTGCTGGTCGAGCATTTTGAGGCCGTGCGGCGCGGGCAGCGCGTGGAATGCGGCAATTGCCCCGGCGATCCGGTCCGCCCATACCAGCGGTTCGAGGGCAATGTCTTCGATCTCCAGCGGGATTCCCGCCACTTCGCCTTGCCATTGAATGTGGCGGGCGGCGTCGTGGGAGAGCATCTGAGCGAGCCGGATCTGGCCGTTGAGCGCCGGGGCCGCCGCTTGGTAAACCCGGGCCGATACCGCACCGCGATCGTCCGCCCGCACTTTGCCAAAGCGGGCCTTGCCACCCGCCACGAAGCGAACCGTACAGCCTTGCTCGGGCACATAGTGGATCACCTCGGCCTCGCCGCCCATTACCCGGGCCTGTTCGAGCAAATCGGGGAGGTGACGAATTTTCCGGTCGTTGGGGAAGAACCATGCCTCGCCGCCCAGCTCGGGCATTTCCATGAAAGCAGGGCCGAAGAGCGGCTTGGCGCTCGCCTCACCGCCCATAGCAGGTAAGCGGATTAAATCACCAAACGGCCACAGCGTCAGCATCAATTGCTGGTTGAACTGCCGTCCCCGCGCATCGCACCCGCGCAGGCGATAACCGATCAGCGCCTTGCGACCGGGCTTGAGCCGGATCCGCTCGACTTCCACGGAGAGGCTGAATGCTGGAAATCCATGGGCGCCTAGCGCGCGGGCGAAGGCCGCACCGGCCCGCGCCGGATCGAGTGCCAGCGGCAGGGTGGCAAAGCACTCATTTTGCGGGGCTTCCCGCAGGCTCAGCATGCCGCCGCGCCTTGATCCAGGTCGAAGCACTGGCCATCGACAGTCACGCTGCCCGCGTTCGCGGCGAAGCTGAACGAAGGGATTTGCTCTCCGGCCACCAGCAGCGTCGCGAACCAGCCTTCGGCCGCGCGAACCCGGCAGACCAGTCGGGGCGCGGCATGGCGCTCACCGTATACCGGCGCAACCCAGCCTTGTTCGAAACCGATGTCCATCGCCACGCCGGCCAGCGGCAGCAGGGTGAGACCGGGCGAATGGATCGCCAATTGGCTCCCTGGCAGCTCGATCCGGCGCGCGCGGTCCTGCGCCTGGGGATCGAGCTGGAACAGCAGCTCGTAGTCATGCTCTTCGCTGGCGATCAGCCGGTCGTGGACTACCCACCAGCCCAGATCGTGACTGACGATGCTCCGCTCATGCCGCACCGCATATTGCGCGCTTTCGCACCACGCCCGCACCATTCGCCAGTCGCCAAAACCCCGCGCGGCAAGCAGCCCGGCCTGGGGAGAAGGCCCGCCGATCTTCATCCGCTTCGGCCCCTGGCGGTAGCGTGTCTGCTCAAGCCCATCGACCTGGACCAGACTGTGCCCGCGGGTGCCGCGAAACCGGGCACGCCAGTTGGTCTCGCCATGTTCGTGATAGGTGTATCGACCGGGATCGACGATCAGCGAGCGGCCGCCGGCGGCGAATTCGATCGACAGGCAATCGATATGGCCATGGTTACCCGCGCCGATCGCGCCGTGATCGAGCACCAGATAGCCGCCGAGCGGATCGCCCGCGAGCGCCGCCTTGTCGCGCAGAATCGTGTAGCCGCCATCGGGGAATGTCTCGATGGGTGCAAAGGCAGGCGCTGGCCCGAGCATCGCGCGGTAATCGCCGGTATCGGCATCGCTCAGCGCCGGAATGCTGCCGTCGGGTTTGTGCAGGGCATGCGCGAAGCGGCTGGCCCAGACGACGATCGCGCGCAGTTCGGCGGGCACCGGCAACCCGTTGTCGTCGGCCAGCTCGATAGCCTCGATAAAATTGCGCAGTGCGATGCAGTGATAGTGCGAGGACAGTTCGACATGCACCCCGTCAGACAGGAAATCGCTGCGCGCATTGGCCAGCAGCTCGGCCATGGCGAAACCGGTCCACTCGTTCTCGTCGAGGAAGGCCCCGGCCATGTAGATCGCGAACAGCTCCAGCGTGCGGTGGTTGCGCGCGGGGTGGAGGTTGCCGCGCAGCCATTCCACCTGGTCCACCAGCGAGTCGATCATCGCGCGGCGCAGTTCGGGAAAAGCGTCTTCGAGCAGGCTGAGGGCATAGACCCAGTTGCGGATGCGCCGGCCGGTGACATCGGCGGCGATGAAGCCCGGTTGCACCGTTGCCGTCCACGACGCGACATGTTCGGCCAGCAGCTCGACATGCCGAAGCTCGCCGCTGTCGCGCCAGCGCTGGACCAGTACTGGGGCGTGAAAGAACTTGTGCAGGACGACATGCCATTCGATGTCGTCCGAAGGATTGGCCAACCAGTCGACAGGATTGCCGATCGAGCAGCGCTCGCCGTGGACGGTGAACCAGCCGCGATGCAGTTCCTCGACTACGGCGTCGCTGGTAAACTCCGCCTCGAACCGCACCCGGATCGTCGGCCGCATGGCGCAGTCAGGCCTTGTGGAGAGCGCCGCGTTCATACCGTTGCTTCGAGCTGCTGCGCGCCCTCAAACAGCGCCTTGAGGTGCAGGATCGTGCGATCGGCGTCGAACACTTCGGCGATGCGGCGGGTGGCGTTCGCCCCCAGCCGGGCGCGCAGAGCAGGATCGCGCGCCAGCAGCTCGATCGCATCGGCCAGCGCCATGGCCGCCTCTGGCGCGACCAGCAGGCCGTTTTCGCCATTCTCGACAATCTCCGGGATCCCCGAGACGTCGGTCGAGACAATCGCCAGCCCGGTCGCCATGGCTTCGGCCAGCACATTGGGAATACCGTCGCGGTCGCCGCTGTCGTCGATCCGGCAGGGCAGCACGAAGGCATCCGCCGCGTGGTAGCTGGCGCGCAAGTGTTCGCGTGGTTCAGGCGGAGCGATGGTGCAACGATCGCTCAGGTCGAAGTCTTCGATGGCCTGGTGCAGGTTGGCGGTGGCGGGTCCTTCCTCGCCGACCAGCCTGAAGCTGAAATCGACCTGCCGACAACGCAATTCCGCCAGCGCGCGCAGCAGCAGGTCGAAGCCCTTCTTCCCGACATGGCGGCCAACGGCGAGGATGCGTAGCGGCCCGTCGTGGCTGCGCTCAACCGGGTGGAAGAAGCGCGTGTCGAGCCCGTGATAAACTGTGTGCAGCTTGACCGGATCGGCAATCAGGTCGCTCATGTGGTCATGGTTCGCTTCAGTGCAGGTGGTGACGAACCGCGCCGCCTCGACCTTGCGGCTGAGCAGGTCGCCGGGGTTGTGGCGTGCCTGGTAGATGTCCTTGGCGTGGGCGGTGAAGCTGAATGGCACGCCCGACATGTCAGCGGCCAGCCAGCTGATCGTTGTCGCACTGTGGCAGAAATGGCCGTGCAAGATGCGTGACGCCCGCCCGCTCCAGCGCCTCCGCCACAGCCCCGGCCTGGGCGAACTGCTTGAGATAGCTGCGCTTGAACTTGCGCCCGTCCGCGTGGCGATATTGCCGGGCGAAGGCCAGCGCGCGCTTCAGGCCCTGCCACCAACCCTTCGGATTGCGCCGCAGCAGCCTAAAGTGTGCCGGGCCATAGGCCGGGACGACGATCCGCAGCCAGCGCCACAGGCTGTTCCTGCTGACCGACCCGGCGGCGGGAAGATAGGCCAGCGGCGATTGCAGCTCGGTCAGCACCGGCCCGGCCAGCGCATCGCCTTCCGATCCGGCGAACACCGTGACATGCTTGCCCAGTCGCTCCAGCTGGAGAATTTCGTTGGCGATGAAGCTTTCCGACAGGCGCGGAAAGCCCTTGACGAAATAGCCGATGCTGCCTGGTCCCTGCCCGGTGGCGGTCAGTAGCATGCGGTCAAGCGCAGCGATGTCGCGGCCCGATCCGAAGCGTTCGCTCACGACCGTGCGCGCTCTTCGGCGAGGGACAGGGCAAGTGCATGGTCATCGAAAATGCGGCAGATCGCTGTGGCCAGCGCCTCCGGATGCGTCGGGCGGCACAAGCAAGCCGCTGTGCCCGTCGGAAATGACTTCTGGAACGCCCGAAACCGGAGTCGAGACCACCGGCACACCCGCCGCCATCGCCTCCAGGATGACATTGGGGATCCCGTCGCGGTCGCCATCGGCGTCGATGCGACAGGGCAGCGCGAAGACACTGGCGGCGGCGATCCGCTCGACAACAGCCTCATGGGCAAGCTTGCCCGGCATGCGCACCTGACGCGCCAGTCCCAGTTTGCCGATAAGTTTCTTCAACCGGGCCTGTTCCGGCCCATAGCCGATAATCTCGCAGGCAAAGGCGCGGCCCTGGTCCTTCAGCACACCGCAGGCTTCGATCAGGGTGTCGAAGCCCTTTTTTGAGCGCAGCCGCCCGATCCCGAGGATCAGCGGCAACTGGTCGGGTTTGTGCCCGATGCAGGAGAATTTGCCGCAATCGATGCCGTGATAAAGCTTGGCCACCGGCACGCCCGGCGCAGCGCGGCGCAGGAATTCGGCGTTGTAGCTGGTGCAAGTGGCGACAAAGCGGGCGGCGCCCATCACCCGGCGCAGGCGGGCCGGATCGGCAAGGTAGATGTCCTTCGCATGAGCGGAGATGCTGAAGCCGATCCCTGCCTGCTTCGCGGCGGCCATGGCCAGGGCAGCGGGTTCATCGGCGAAATGGGCGTGGATATGGGCGATCCCTCGCATCCCGCAGGCTGCCGCCAGATGGGCCGCCGGGCGCGACTGTTCGAGCTGGACTATTTTGGCGCGAACGCGAGCGACATCGCCGTGCACCACGCTGTCGCTGGGCGCATGCAATGTGAAGATGGTGACCGGCCAGCCCATGGCTTCGAGCGCGAGAACCTCATTCAATATGAAGGTCTCGGAAAGCTTGGGGAAGCGCTTGACCAGGATCGCAAGCGGCTTTCGCATCACGCCCTCCTGCCGCTGACGGCATTTGCGCGAACCCGGCCGGAAGCGTCAGGCAAAAGGAAATCGCAGATATTCGCCAGCCCATCGAACTGCAGCCGGGCCATATCTGCAGCGCAGACGTTGGCCAGGTCCAGCTCGTGCTCGATCTTGCCGAGCAGCTGGGCCGGATCGAGGTCTTCCAGCGGAATCATCGCCAAGAGTCCAAGCCGCGACATGGCTTCGGCGCGGATGCGCTGCTCGCGCACCGGGGTGGAGCGCGGCACGATGATCGCGCGCTTGCGATAGCTCAGTATTTCGCAAATGCTGTTGTATCCGCCCATCGAGACGATCAGGTCCGCAGCGGCGATTTCCTGCCCCATGGCGTCGGTGAAATCGATCCATTCGGTCCGGGCCAATTTTCGCGCGCCGGCGGACAACCTGGCCCGGTTTGCTTCGTCGAGTTCCGGCCCGCCGACGATCCGGCAGTCGAAGCCCCTGCCTTCGCCAGCCAGCGCCAGTGCGCGGATCGCGGCATCGATCAACTCGATCCCGTCCTGGCCGCCGCCTGCGTGGACGAGTACGCGCTTTGCGCCGCTGCCATCGTTGGCGCAGTCCAGCATGAATTGCGGGCGGGCGCGGTCGATATAGCCGCAATAGTGCAGCTTGCGGCGCGTTTCGGCTGGGAAACGATAGACTTGCGCCAGATCGAACACCTGCCGTTCGCCGACCACCAGCACGCTGTCGTAATAGCGCTCGATCGCGCCGTGATAGTCATGCGCCTCCCACACCCGGCGGGTCGCCTCGGCAGTGTCGAGGATGTCACGCAGCAGCAAGTGAATGCTGGGCGGCCGGTTGCGGCGCGAGAGCAATTCCAGCATCGCCGCAAGCTCGCCGCCGACGCCCAGCGGTTTCTTGTCGATCAATACCAGATCGGGATCGAAATCGCTGGCGGCCGACAAGATCAGACCGGCGCGCATGCGCAGGGCATCGCCATAGTCCATATCGAGGTGCTTCACCCCGTATTGCCCCTCGATATCGCGGGCGAGGCAGGGCAGTTTCACATAGTCGATGCGCGGCGGCAGGCGAAAAGCGTGCAGCATTGGCGATCCGGTGAGGATCAGTACCGTGCTGGCGGGATCGTGCTCGACCAGCGCCTCGGCGATGCGGACCATCCGGCGGATATTGCCGAGGCCGAAAGTGTCGTGTGAATAAATGAGGATTCTGCTCATTCCGGGACCTCGCCAGCAACTGCAACTGTGCTGTGAGAGGCAACGGGCAGGTCGGCCGATAATTCCCCGCGCTGTCGAAAAAATTTCAGTTTTATTACATCCTGCGCCGCGATTCAGGGCAGAATCAGTTTCCTTCGACGATACCCCAGCCATAGACCGGATCGCGCCCGGGTGCGCCGGCATCGCGGGCGGCCAGGCGCAGGCGATCGCGGCACTGGGCGCTGGTGGCGCGCCGGTCGGCAAGGCAGCGGGCCATCCACGCGGCGACATGCGGCGTGGCGAAGGATGTGCCGGAAAAACGGGCGATCCCTCCCGCGGCGCTGGCGGCGGGGACGGCAACGCCGCGCGCTGCAACCGCTATATAGTGCCCCCGATTGGCATAGCGATAGACTCGCGACTGCGCATCGACCGCCGTCACCGCCACCACCGGTCCGAGCGCTGCGGGATAGGCGGGCGGTGCGGTGGGGCCGCCATTGCCTGCCGCCGCGACTACCACCATGCCGCGCGCGCTCGCCCGCTCGATCAGCCGGTCGAGAATGGCATTGCGCGGCCCCGCCAGGCTGATGTTGACCACGGCAATTCCGCTCCCCGCCATCCACTCGAGCGACTGGGCGATGGAATCGGCCGATGTAAACGGCGACGCGGGCGTGCCCCGGAACACATCGGCGACCAGCAGCCGCCGCGAACCCTGGCTCGCCAGGATCGATGCCACCGCGGTGCCGTGTTGCACTTGCGGCGCACTGGCGGGGGCGCTGCCAAAACGCCGCGTGGTAACGGCGGTGCTGGCCAACTCCGGGTGACTTGCAACCGCGGTGTCGATCATGCCGATGGTAAGATTGCCTTGCCGGCGCGGCATGGCATCGCTTGCTGCGGGTGCCGGTGAAGCCTTGAGGAGCGAGCTGCAAGCCGTAGTAATGGGTATAGTCGAAAGTCGCCCTACGGTCGAGGCCGCGCAACCTTGCGAGCGCGGCCTCGGGCGTGACCCCGCGTGGGGTGTCGAGCCGCGTTACCGTGCCAGAAAGGACATCCAGCCGTTCGCGCGAGATGACCCGGAAACCGGCGGAGCGCGCCCGCGCCAGTCCGGCATCGCCAAGATCGAGCGCGACCACTTCGCCGCGCCGGACCGGGAAACCGCGCGGATCGAATTCGGGCCGCTCCTCGCGCGCCAACTCGCGCATCGACGAGCTGCTGCCGCTCGAATTGTCGCTGCCAGATGACCCGCTGCCCGAGTTGGAGGAACTGCCGGAGTTGTCGTCGGAATCGTCCGATCCGCTGCCCGACGATCCGCTGCCTGAATTGCTGTCCGAATCCCCGCTCGCCAGCTCGCTCAGCGCCCGCTGCCGGTCGGCTTCGGCATCGGCGAGGTCTTCGGCGGCCTTTGCGGGATCCTTGGCGGCATCTTCGAGCGCCTTTGCCTGATCCTCGGCAAAGCGCTGTTCGATCTCCGCCGTGCGGTTGGCCGTCTCGGTTACGTCTCTGCTGGCACGTTCCCCGGTATCCGCAACATCGCGGGCCGCGCGTTCTTCTGCGCGCGCCGCATCACGGGCAGCACGCTCGGCCGCCTCCAGCGGATCCTTCTCGTCCCCGCCCTTGGCCAGCACCGGCGCGGCAGCACAGCAGAGCAAAGCCGCCAGAGCCCGGAATGCGGCCTTGTGAACCCGGATTTTTGTCAGAATTGTCAATTTGTTCCGCCTCAAAGGGGCTATGCGATTCCCTATGGTAACGATGAATGGTCCGCTTTATTCCGGCGCGAACGCCAAAATTGCGAAGGGACGTATTTTGGCAGATTTTGGCCACTCCGCAAAATTGTTCCGGACTGACGGAATAATTGCTGCGGTACCCCGTTTCGCTTGGGAGATGAACTGACGTGCGACAGGGAGATGAGGGTCTTCGCACACAGATCGTCGCCTTGCTGCCGCGTCTGCGCCGCTTCTGTGCGGCGCTGACCCGGAACGGCGATGCGGGCGACGATCTGTGCCAGGCGACGATCGAGCGGGCCCTGTCGCGTTCGGACCAGTTCGAACCAGGAACAAGGCTGGATAGCTGGATGTACAGGATTGCGCGAAATTTGCAGATCGATGCAGTTCGGCGGCGCCATACGCGCGGTGTCGAAATCGATATCGACGATGCTTTCGATGTCGCTGGGGACGATGGCGTGGCCGTGGTCGAGGGCCGATCCGACCTAGCACGGGCAGAGGCGGCGATGGCCGCTCTGCCCGATGAACAGCGCGCGCTGATCGCGCTCGTGGTGCTCGATGGGCAGAGCTACAGGGACGCGGCCGAAATGCTCGACATTCCGATCGGCACGGTGATGAGCCGTATCGCCCGCGCACGCCGCTCCATCGATCTCGCGGTAAGGGGGGAGCAGTCATGACCGATCGCGACGAACAGATCGCCGGCTGGCTGGATGGTTCGCTCCCGCCCGAGGAAGCCGCGCACTTCGAGGAAGAGATGGCGCGGAACCCGGCGCTGGCCGACCAGGTTGCCGCCTGGCAGGGCAACGACGATCTGCTGCGCGCCGCGTTCAATGCACCGATCGAGCAGGGCGTCGATGACGACTTGCTGGCACGGATGGGGCTGACCGCGCCTGCATCGGTTCCCAAGTCCGCCGAGGTAATCGATCTGGCTGCGGTGCGCAGCGCATCCGCTGAACCCGCCAGCGCCAACGACAATTCACCCTGGAAGCGATGGGCGCTACCTGCCGGTGGTGCGCTGGCGGCGGGCATTGCGCTCGCCGTCATACTGACCGGCAATCCTTCGCCAAATACACCCGGTAGTACCGAAGCAGCGCAATTCGCCCAGGCGATGGACCGCCTTCCCTCGCGCGGCGAACAGGCCCTGCCTGATGGCGGGCTACTCTCGCCGGTGCTCACTTTCGCTGCCGCCGACGGACGCTACTGCCGAGAGTTTACCGTCACCGGCGGCGCGCGGCCTGGCGGAGGCATCGCTTGCAAAGGCAACGCAGGCTGGGCGATCGAGGCGCACTCGGCGACAGGTGCTGGGCCCGTCGATCAGGGCGAGATCGTCGCGGCGGCCGGCGCGGATGGCAGCGAACTCGATGCCGCCTATGCCCGGCTCGGCGCGTCGGATGCACTGTCCGCCGAAGCCGAACAGGCGCTCATCGCTAGCGGCTGGAAAAAATCGCCCGCCGCGAAATAAGCGGCGGAATAAGCTCCAGACCGGTGCGTTGTTCTCCTGTCCGCCAACGGACCCCCAATAGGAGACCCCGAATGTCCAAGTCGATCAAGTTCGCCGGACTTGCGCTGAGCGCGCTTGCCACTCTTGCCATCGCGCCTACCGCCAACGCCCGCCGGGGCGCCGACGACGCGCCGGGCGACGTCCGCCAGTGCCGCGGCTGCGACGATGCGCCCGGTCACATCCGCCAAAGCCGGGGCGCCGACGATGCCCCTGGCCATATCCGCCAGAGCCGCGGCGCCGACGATGCGCCTGGCCACGTCCGTCAAAGTCCGCGGCGTCGACGACGCGCCCGGTCACATTCGTCAGAGTCGCGGCGGCGACGATACGACCGGACGCCGCTAAGCATACTGCCGGCGACAAGTCAGCCGCGAGCGTCAAGGCAATGGCTCCGCACATCTCCCGATAACGATCGGGATTGCGGCAGCCAAAGTGCGGACGAACCTGGTGGTTGGCCAAGGCCACCGGGACACGACAACCCCGGCCAGTTCATACTCGGCCGGGGTTGTTCGCAAAGGTTCACATTTGGCTGCACCCTGCTATGGGGCGGCTTTCATCGGGGTTGAGGGATGACTTGTTTTCATAGAGAAATTCTGACGCGGCCTTGCGCGATTGCGCTCGCGGCCGCCTTGGCCGGCCTGCCGGTCGCGGCGCTGGCCGACGATCAGACGAGGCCCGAAGACCTTCCCGCCGCAGCGGCCCGCGACAAGGGCGTTTGGAGCATGTCCGCCGGCGTCAGTTATTCGCGCGGCGACTATGGCGATGTCGTGGACACCGAAGTGGTTTCGGCGCCGGTCGCCATCAAATACCGGCGCGGCAACTGGCGTTTCCGGCTGTCGATGCCCTGGGTGCATATTGCCGGCCCGGGCTCGCTGTTGCAAACTCCCGAGGGCCGCGACAGCGGCGCTGGCGGCGACGATTTCGGCGGCCTTTTTTCCAGCTCGAACAGCGGATCGAGCAATTCTGGATCGGGAAGCTCCGGTTCGGGCAGTTCGGGTTCGGGGAGTACCGGGTCCAGCGGCTCCGGGTCGAGTGGATCGGGTTCCAGCGGCTCGGGCTCAAGTGGCTCCGGATCGAGCGGTTCGGGCTCAAGTGGGTCTGGTTCGAGTGGATCGGGTTCCAGCGGCTCTGGTTCGGGCGGTACGGGAACGGCTACATCCGGCGGCGGCACAATCGGCACCGGCACTGCTGGAGGCGTCGTGACACCCGGCACCAGCCTGACCGACAACCGCCGCAGCGGCCTCGGCGATCTCAGCGCCTCGCTGACCTACAGCTTCGATTTTGGCGGCGACTTCTATGCGGACGTTACCGGCAAGGTGAAAGTGCCGACCGCCTCGCGCGCCAAGCGCCTGGGCACAGGCCGCGTCGATTTCACCGCCTCGACCGACCTGATCAAGGATATCGGCCCCGCCAGCATCTATGTAACCGGCCGCCGCAAGTTCGCCGGCCGGCCGACGGGATCGACCATCCGCTCGGTCTGGGGCGCGGGCGGCGGGGCCAGCGTGCAGGTCTCCCGCGGGATGACGATCGGCGCGGACTACGATTGGCAGCAGTCGTCTTTCGCCGGCGGCCAGGGCAGCAGCGAAATCACCGGCTGGACCTATCTGCGGCTCAGCCGCACGCTGGGCCTCACGCTCTATGGCGGGGCAGGGCTGAACCGGGCAAGCGCCGACGTACTGGGCGGCGCGACTTTGTCGGTGCGGTTCTGAGGCAACGGATAGGCCACGCGGCGTTTGCCGCTACCCGATTTGGCCGTTTCTGACCGAGCACGCTGTTTGCAGTCTTGTACTGACAGCATAGCGCTGACGTGCTCCCCTGAAATGTGACCAGAAATGAGTAGAGTCCGACGCGCAAGGATTCGGACGCATGAAGCGCAGCACCCAGATAATCTGCTCATCGGCAAATCTCAGTCCTGTCATCGTCCGTCCCTTCGTCAGGTCCGGACTCTGATCAATCTTGGATGGAAATCAGGGGGTCAGGTCACCGGCAGCGTCATCGGCGCACCGGCAATGTCAAGCCCGGTATCGAAGCGCTATCCCCGGCGCCTAGGTCACAAACTCATTACCAGCATCATCGAGGTGGCGGATGCGGCGAACATCGCGTGCCGGGCATACTCTCTTCAGGTGGCATAGAGAACAAGGCCATCCAGGCATTCGATCTCGCTGCCGAGCACCCGTAAAGGGTTCACCTCCAGCGCAGCGAGGTCCGGGCCCAGCGCGAGAGCGGCATCGCCGATTGCCACAATGACTCCAGCGAGCCTGTTCATTTCTGCTGGCGGAGCGCCCCTGAAGCCAAGCAGCAGTCTGGCGCCGCGTAGCTCTTGCACCATGGCCAGAACTTCCATTCGATTGACAGGTAGCAAGCGTAACCGGCTGTCATTCAAGGCTTCGGTGAACACACCGCCCAGGCCCACGGCGATCACCGGCCCCCATTGCGGATCGCGGGCCACGCCAACGATCAGCTCGGTTCCGCCGCTGCGCATCGGCGAGACAATCACTCCGTCGATCCGGGCCAAAGGGGCATGGTCGCTGGCGGACGTCGTGACCGCCGCATAGGCTTGCCTGGCCTCGACATCGCCGTGCAGGTTCAGGCGTACACCGCCCGCCTCTGTCTTGTGCGCGATGTCCGGCGAGGCAATCTTGAGGACGACTGGCCCAGCATAATCCCTGGCGGCCTGTGCAGCCTGATCGGCGTCTTGCGCCAGCACTGCCGGAATGATCGGCACACCGAAGGACGCAAGATAGTCCAGCACCTCGCGCTCCGTCACCGGACGCTGATCCGCTGTTGCCCCCGCCACCGGTTGCACCTGTTCAGCCAGCAGGCATTCTGACCAGGTCTGGAGATGCGTCAGCGCCCGCACGCCCAGTTCGATGTTTGGCAAGGTGATCTCCAGCCCCAGCTCCTGCCGGGCGCTGGCCTGCTGCGCGCTCATGTCCTGCAAGGAGAAGCTGAGCAGCACCGGCGGCTTGCCGCCTTTGCAATAGCCCTCGACAATTGCCTCATAGGTCCCACGCTGGTTCGCGAATTCCTCCGGGGTGTTCGGCAGACTGGTGGATGCCACGACAAGGCCTAGCCCCGGATCGGCGATCATGACCGGCAGGGCCTGTGACCAGATCGCGGGATTCTGAATAGCAAATCCGGTGACATCGAGCGGATTGAGCGTCGCGGCGAAGGTGGGCAGGACTTCGCGCAGGGCCGCCTGCGTTTCGGGCGCAAAGGGCGGCGTCGCCAGCCCGTGGATTTGCGCCAGATCGGCATACATCCCGCAGGCGCCGCCGGAGATCGAGGCCATGGCGATGCGCGGCGGATCGATCGGGCCGACCTTGCCGAGGAAATCCGCCGTTGTGATCAGTTCCTCGATCGAGTTCGCCCGCGACACGCCGAAACGGCGGCACATGGCTTCAAACACCCGGTCATCGCCGACCAGCGATCCGGTATGCGCCTGGACAACCGCGCCCGAGACTTCGCCGCGGCCGATCTTGATCACCACCACCGGCTTGCCCGCGCTGCGCGCGCGCGCGGCGGCGGCCATGAAGCGTTGGGGATCGTTGATCCCCTCGACATAGAGCGCGATGGCACGGGTCGCGTCGTCATCGACCAGATATTCGACGACATCGGCAATACCAAGCTGGGCCTCGTTGCCGGTGGCGCAGAGGAAGCTGAGCCCGATCCCCTGCGCATGCGCCCATTTCATCAGCTCATTCGCGATCGCCCCGGACTGGGAGACGATGCCGAGATGACCTAACCTTACCGGCAAGCGGCTGCGGATCGAAGTGCAGAAGCAGCCTGCGGCGAAATTGGCGAAACCCAGCGAATTGGGGCCAAGCAGAAGGACACCGGCTTCGGCGGCGGACGCAGCCAGCTCTGCCTGCAAAGCAGTGCCCTCTGCCCCGGCTTCCGCAAAGCCGGAAGAGAGCACCACGGCATTGCGCACCCCGGCGGCAGCGGCTTCCTTGAGCGCGCCTGCCACAAGGGCACCGGGAACAAATATGAACGCCGTATCCACTTGCGCCGGAATCTCGGCGACGCGCTGGTATCCTGGCAGCCCGTGAGCCATTGTCCCGTTGCGGTTGACGGCGAACAGCTGGCCCTCGTGGCCGTATTCGGTGAAGCGGGCGAATACCATCTGGCTCCACGCCGATTTGTCGGACGCTCCGACCAGCGCGATGTTGCGCGGCCGGAAGAAGGCGGCAAGGGCCTCGCGGGACGGCGTGGCCGGCATCAGCGCCCGGTCCACACCGGCGCGCGCTTCTCCACGAAAGCGCGGGGACCTTCCTTGAAATCCTCGGTCGTCCGCAACCGCGCCATGGCGGCATCGGTCGCCAGACCCGCCTCGGTCTCGTCCATGTAGGCGGCCTCGCGCGCCAGGGTCACGCTTTCCTGCACCGCCAGCGGCGCATTGACCGCGATCCGCCGGGCGAGCGCGAGCGCCTCGGACAGCACCTCGTCCGGCTCCACCATCCGGTTGATCAGCCCGAGCGCATAGGCGCGCGGCGCGTCGATCGGATCGCCGGTCGCCACCATTTCGAGCGCGATGTGGCGCGGGATCGCACGCGGCATGCGCGAGAGGCCGCCTGCGGCAGCCATCAGTCCGCGCTTGACCTCGGGCAGGCCGAAACGGCAGTCGTCGGCGGCGACAATCATGTCACAGGCCAGGCACAACTCGCAGCCACCCGCTACCGCCGCGCCGCGCACGGCCGCTATCCACGGCTTGCGGCGCTTGGCAGCCACGAAACCGGCAAAGCCACCGTCTGGAGTGGTGATGAGTGCTCCCCTGCCTTCGGCGACCGCTGCCAGATCCGCCCCGGCGCAGAACACCTTGTCGTTTGAAGAGGTAAGGATGACGACCCAGACTTCCGGGTCTGCCTCACTTTGCTTGACCGCCGCTTCGAGTGCGGCGGCCAGTTCCGGGTTTACCGCATTGCGCTTTTCGGGCCGATTGAGCGTGACGACGGCGATGCCGCCCGCCAGCTTTTCATAGAGAACAACCTCCGCCATCATGCGGTTCCTTTCGATGTCTCTTGGCAGGGTCGCCAGAACAATGTGTCGCCGCGTTGGACGCGATGCCAAGAGAGCCGACCGGCTCTACAACTCCATCGGACTAGCAGAGAGGGTGGGTGCTCACCATGTTGCATATCTGATTGATTTCCCCCATACTTATTTTCCATTCCGCCGTCTGACCCACACGTGAAGCATGAAAATTCAGACGGCAGAATACGCCTTGATCGCAGACATTCGAGAGATCCCGCTTGATTCCCATTAGCTGCCGTCCGTTCAGCTATGAGCCGTGGCTGCGATGGGGTGGCTTTCTGACTGTCAGCTTCTGGACGCAATAGAGGGAAAACAAGACATTAGTCCGGTAGCGGACATTTTGGTTGCAGACAGTGCTACCCTTGCAAAGTCATAATAACTGCTGCAACAGAGGTCAATCATTGCCCCCGAGCGTCGGCCTCCCAAAAGCTATTGCCGGCATGGTTTATTTCAAATCCTCAACAATTTACCTGGAAAGTCGCCGGTCGCGATGCCGTTGCGATAGGTCAGAACACCGCTGACAATTGTTGCTTCAATGCCTTCGGCTTTCTGTGTTAGCCGGCGTCCGTTTCCTGGCAGGTCATAGACCGCTTCGGGCAGCCCGAGCCCAAGCTTGTCGTAGGAAATGACATTGATGTCTGCCTTCATGCCCACCGCGATCAGGCCGCGTCCGGCCATTCCGGCGACTTGCGCGGGCCTCAGGGTCAGTCGATTGACGGCTTGCGCCAGATCGAGACGCGGCCCGGTCCCCTTGGTGCGGTCGCGAGTCCAATACGACAGGAAGAACGTCGGGTAGCTGCCATCGCTGATCAGCCCCAGGTGAGCCCCGGCATCGCCGAGTGCCACAACCGTGTCCGGATGGACGAGCATGTCGCCAATCTGGTCGAGCGAGCCAGGGAAGTTGTTGATGGGAAGGAATAGCAATGCCCGCCCTTCGGCCGCCAGTATGGCGTCATAGGCGAGCTCCTCTACGGATCGAGATTCGCGCAGGGCGGTCTGGCGCAGGCTAGTTGCCGGATCCGGTTCATAGTCGGGCTTGTCCGCAAACGGGTATGTGTCCAGCGATCGCTGGACCAGAAATTTCTGTATCGGATCTGGGTGATCGGGATCGGGTTGTTCCGACAGGATCCGAGCCCGCCGTACCGGTTTGCGCATTTCGCGCAGGCGTTCCGCCAAGGGCAGATGCTCGATCTCGCGATAGGACCGGTGCAACTTGAAAGGGTGCAGTGACAGATCGAGGCCGAAGAGTATCCCGATCGGGCGCGGAAACACCTGCGCGGTCATACTGATGCCGGGTTCCCGGTTTGCTTCGGCAACCAGGTCCAGGACCAGTCTGGCCATCGCCGGCTGGTCATTGATGATGGAGAGCGCAAAGGTCAACGGTCGTCCGGAGGCCCGGCAAATATCGACGAACAGCGCCACTTCGCGCCTGGCGGCTTCCTCCGGTTCGAGCAGGGCAGCCCCCGGCACTGCTCCGGCGAGTTGCTGGTTGGCCAGCCCGGATGCGACCTGGAATACGCCTTTGCCCGCCTGTCGCAGCCCTTGCGCCAGCGCCAGCATTTCCTCTCGCTCGCTCTGGACGTGAGGGGCGAGCGCGCCGGACGAATCCCGGTGCGAAAGCAGGCGGGAGGTCGAGACGCCTGCTGCCCCCGCCGCGACGGCTTCCGCGACCAGGGCAGTCATGCGCTGGCGGTCGTCCGCGGTAGACGCCTCGCGGCGGTACCCACGCTCGCCCATGACGAAGACCCGCACGGCGGCGTGGGGAACATAAGCCGCGCAATCGGCATCGAATTGGCGGGACCCAATAAAATCGAGGTATTCGGGAAAGGTCGTCCATTCCCAAGGCACGCCCTCGGTGAGAACGATTTCGGGAATATCCTCCACCCCAGACATCACCTTGACGAGCATGTCTCGTTGATGAGGTTTGCAGGGCGCAAAGCCGACACCGCAGTTGCCCATGACCACGGTAGTCACGCCGTGTTCCGAGGAAGGGCGAAGGCGGTTTTCCCAGGTCACCTGCCCGTCAAAATGGGTGTGGATATCGATGAAGCCCGGGACGACCAGGCGGCCGCTCGCTTCGATCTCTTCCCGGCCTGTTTCGGCAATTTTGCCAACGACGGCGATCCTGTCAGCGGAGATGCCGACGTCGGCCTCGAATGGCGGCCCTCCTGATCCATCCACGACCAGCCCGCCGCGAATGACAATGTCCAGGGCGGGTGAAGCTGTAGCAGTCATCGCGGCTCCAAATCGGCCGGATGCAGGGTTTCCTTGAACAGATCGAGCATGGCAAGCCACGAACGCCGGTCGGCTCGTGGGTCGTATTTCAGGCCCGGTATTCCCGAGCCTTGCGCATAGCGGTCCGTGAAGCTGTGCCCGACACCCGAGAGGAGCAGCATCTGGCAGTCAACGCCGCCTTCTGTCATATTTTCGAGAAAAGTTTCGCGCTCCTCGCGAAAAACGAAACAGTCGCGGTCGCCGAGGCAAACCAGCACGCTGCCGGCGATTTTCGCGGAGTCCTGCGGGCGGAATGTTTGCAACTGGGCATGGAAGGCGACCACCGCAGCGATAGGCTCACCGGTTCGCGCAAGCTCGAGCGCAGCCTGGCCACCGAAGCAGAACCCGATCACAGCTATGCGCCCCGCATCTGTTTCCGGTCGGCCGCGCAGCACGTTCAGTCCCGCGAGGCAACGCCCCCGCAAGTCCTGCCAATCCGAAATCAGTTTTGCGGTCAGTGCCTTGGCCGGTTCGACGCCCTGCACCGTGTGGCCGAACAGGTCCGGTGCAAATGCCACATAACCCATCGCCGCCAGCATATCGGCGCGTTCCCTGGCATGCATGCCAAGTCCTCCACCGCCGTGCAGGACAAGGACGCCGGGTGCTCGGCCGGGCGGAGAAGGCGTCGCCAAATGTCCAATGCGAATTTCGCCGCCATCTGCGTATTCGAGTTCCATGACCTCTCCAAGCCGGGCGCTATCTCGTATACTATTTGCACGGGTGGCAAGAACCAACAGTGATCAGTTCCCATTCCGGGGCAGACCACCCGGCACCGGGTTCACGCCTTTGCCGCTCAGTTCGGCGCCAGCATGATGTCGTTGTGGAGTCATTCGTAAATCGCGCGCATGACGTGGGGATACTGCGCCTCGTAGCCCAGCTCGGCAATCGTCACGCGCTGGAGCGTACGCACGCCGGAACCGGCTTCGCCACGCGCACGCTACAGGGCGCAATTGTCCCACAGCACGAGATCGCCCTCGGCCCACTCGTGTTCGTGAAATTCGCCATCGGCATAGAAATGCTGTTGATCTCGGCATGCAGGGCATCGCTGCCTTCCTGCGAAAGACCGATGATCAGCGCGGTCCAGGTCTGGTTTACGAACAGGTACTTGCGCCCCTCGGGATCGGTACGGACCACATCATGGACTGTGCACATGTCACCCTCGACGAGGCCGGTGAGGCGATTGGGGCGATCCGGCACCCGCTCGCGGATGTGCAGCGCCTTCGGGAACAGCGCATGGCAACTGCGCGAAGACCGGCTTCGTCTGCCCCTTCCACGGCTGGCGCTGGGACATGGATGGGGCAAACACCCATGTCTATGGCAAGCACCTGTTCTCGCCCGACCAGCTTGATCCAGCCGAGCTGAACCTGGTCCCGATCCGGCTGGAGACCTGGGGCGGCTGCGCCTTCATCAACTATAACTGGGAAGCACCGGGATTCCGCGAAACCATGGGCCCGGTGGCCGATCGGCTGGAGGCGCACGGCGTCGGCAACATGCGCTCGGAATGGTGGTATGGAACGGTGATCCCGGCGAACTGGAAAGTGGCGATGGAAGCCTTCTGGAAGGCTATCACGTGCGGACCACCCATCCACAACTCGAACGCATCTATCCCGGCATGTACGTCTCATCCTACGAAGACGAGACAGCGCAGGTCTATGGCGCCAATTCCATGGCCAACATGATCGGGAATTCGCGGCAAAGCGAAGTGCGCGCCGCAATCCGCGAGCAGTTCGATCACATGGACATGACCAGCCAGGGCATGGCCGGCATGTTCCACGCCAAGGAAATGGACATTGCCCGCTCGCTGCTCGATGTCGATCTGCCCGAGGACCTCAATCAAGCGATCCCGATGTGGTATGGCATCGTGCAGGACCAGATCACCCGCCAATTGCGCGAACGCGGGGAAAATGTGCCGGATCTGAATTCGGTCGCCGTCTCCGATCCGGTCGGCGGCGTCGAATTCATGTTTCCGCACTATTTCATGCTGCCGGTGTTCACCAGCATGGCGTCATACCGGATCAGGCCGCTGGGGCCGGAAAGCTGCTTCTTCGAGATCTGGTCGCTCACCCATGTCGCCGATGGCAAGGCACACGAAAGCCCGATGGAGCCGACCGTGCTGCCTATCGACGACCCGGGTTTTCCGGCGATTCCGCGGCAGGATTTTTCCAACATTCCCATCCAGCAAAAAGGCCTGCGCACCGAAGGTTTCGAATTCATGCGCCTGGCCAAGCATGTCGAAGGCATGATCAGCAATTACCACCGGATTATCGATGGTTATCTCAAAGGGACGGACAAAGCCGAACTAGCCCACGCAACGCAGGAGCTTGGCGGCAATTTCGACGGACCTATCAAGGACCTGAACATTTGACCTGGCCTGTCCCGAACTGCTCGGCAGCTGCGCCAGCAACGACGATATCCGCGCAGTCGTCATTGCCGGCGCAGGGCCCGGCTTCGACGCGATCAAAGTCGGAAGCGGCCTAGAACAAGTCCGGCACTGGCCAACGCGAAGGCAGTTTCCACGCCAGCGCCGGACGAAGCGCCGTGATCACGATCTGCAGGCCGAGCAAATCGCATCCCGGCCCTGCATAGATCGTAGTGATGGCCCCGACGCGAACTATCAGCCGTTCAAATATCCGACCAGCGGTGCGAGACGGCAGTCATCACCTGCAAGATGCCGGGAGAGCAAAGCGGCTGAACGTCGTCCATCACGCCGCCGAGCGCACCATCTGCCACTGCCCTTGCCGCATCGTCAGGGCTTTCGAACCAGAATTCGCTGATGCCGTCGAACGGAAACAGGGGCAGCGGTTCGTGCACCGGAAAGTTCAGCACGGCGCGGGTCAGGCCTTTGACATTGGCTGTCTCACAGCTTGCTGTCGCTGCATGATCGCCACGATAGCGCTCGGCGAATTCCTGCCCGGTCATGCCCTGTGCCCGCGGCAGGAAGTGAAACAGTGCGGCCTTGCCCAGCGGACCTTGCTTCACTACCAGTTCGGTCGCGAAATAGGAGAAGTTGGGCGTCAGCATGTCGAAGACACGGCGCTCGTCTTCGTCGATTTTTGCCTGATCTTCGGGCGTGAACCCGCCGCCCTTGATCCCGGCGAAGGATGGACTGGCGGCAACCGCAACCCCGTCATGTGCGGTAGACAGCTGGGGCAGTTTCACCGGTTCGCCGTCGATCGTCGGCTGGTCGACCCGGTTGCAATAGCGCAGCCAGGAAATGTTGGCTTCCATGGTGGGAAACTGGCTGGCGAAAATCGCATGGCTGCGCCAGGTGCGCGGCCAGTCCTCGCGGCTGACGGTCTTGGCCCGGCGGGCGAGATAGACCAGCTTGTAGGTCTCGGCGTCTTCCAACTGCACCTCCATCGGACGGACAGGTCGACTTGAACTTTCCGGCCCGCAGCAGCGTTGGCATCAATCCCGCGGGATCTGTCCCGGGGTCGCCGAGCGCTCGATCATGCCGTATGCCGTCTGGCCATCCCAGCTATAGGCTCCTGTAGTGCAGGCAACAGCCATTGTTGCAAGGCCGCTCATCAAACCGGCTTTTATAAAAAATTTCCTCACGTCACCCTCCTCACGGTATTATCTTGTTTCCGAACATGTTTTTTATATTTGCCGCGCATTGCACGGAATTGTTCTCAGGCGCCCATCAGCCTGGCAGATGCGATGTTTTCACCCCTTCTCCCCTCTTGCGTTACTGTGTTTTTTGAGGGGGAACCGGGCCAGCAAAGCATTCGATCACATATGTGAAGCAATCCGCAATTGCCTGGGACGAATTGCAAAACAATGTGCCCGATCAGCAGCCGGCACGGCAGCCCTTGGGCGGAGTTCCGGCTCTGAAGCCAACTACGTCGCCCCGCCGGCTTTCGCCTGTACTTCATCGATTTTCCGCGCCATCCCGCTCGAGGTGCCGCCTGATACGACAAGATTGTGCCCGGTGATCTGCACGGCGCGCTCGCTGGCCAGGAATACGGCGGCATTGCCGATGTCTTCGGGTTGGCCAAGGCGTGAAATCGCCTGGCCCGATGCCATGGCTTCGAGCATTTTGCGCCGCTGCTGCTCTGCCTGCTCGGGCGGCAGATCCAGCCCGCCCAGGAGGATCGGTGTCTCGATCGGGCCGGGTGATATGGCATTGACCCGGATGTTATAGGGTCCAAGCTCCATCGAAGCGCCTTCGGTGAAGTTGATCACGCCGGCCTTGGCGGCGCGATAGACCGCTAGGCCGACGCCGCCGCCCATGCCGCCAATCGACGCGGTGTTGATGATCACGCCGCCACCGGCCTTGACCATCTGGCGCGCGGCGAACTTGGTGCCAAGCATGACGCCGAGCAGGTCGACCCGGATGATCCGGTCAAAGTCCGAAAAGTCCCGGTCGAGCAGCGAGCTGGCGCCGAGCGGCTCGGAAATTCCGGCATTGTTGAACATGATGTCGAGACCGCCGAACTGCGCCACGGCGAAATCCACCAGCTTCTCAACGTCCGCCGGACGGGCAACGTCGGTCAGGCAGAACCGGACACCCCCGCCCAGCTCGCTTGCGACCGCTTCCCCGGCTTGCCCGTTGATATCGGCAAGGACAACTCTGGCACCTTCTTCCACGAAACGCCTTGCGGTGCCCTTGCCAAATTCCGGACGAACCGCCCGTGATAATCGCCACCTTGCCTGTCAGTTCACCTGTCATCGCGCAAATCCTCCTGCAAATCTGGTCAGCTGTTTGCGCCCGTCGCGAGCCGCCCGGCGTTATAGCCGAAAGTCATCGAAGGAGCGACGGTGGCGCCCGCCCCGGCATAGACCAGCAGGGGTTTTACCAGCTCCTGTCTTGCAAGGGTAACGTCGATCTCGAGGCCAGGCTCCGCCAGCAGGAGAACTTCTACAACTTCAACCGGCCGAACGGGGCCTTTGACCCATGAAACTCTCCGAGAGCGGCTAGAATCTCATGAACCCGATGTCTCGCTGGATCGTCAAACTTGCACCTCATGCCTTGTCACAAGCGATGAAGGCATCGCGCAATTCATAGCCCATGACAGCCTTGCTCCACTCGAAACGCGGCTTTCCAACCAGGCGAATGCCCGGCAGGCGCAACACCTTGTCGAGGAATTTGCGCTTCATGCAAGGCGAGTTGCGCCCCCGGGCAACGGTGCGGACCATCGCCGAAGCTCATGAACTGGCGGTTCGCCTTGGCCCGCTTGGGGCGATCGGGATCGAGGCTGAACGGGCAAGGACCGGTCACCTCTTCGTCGAAATTGGCCGCGCGGATGTCGAGGGTATATTGCACCTCGCGGTGATCCTCGGCTTCCAGCTTGCGATAAAGCATGCCTGCCACCGGCTCGAGCCGCAGAATCTCCTCGACGATGGCAAACTGATCGTCCTCGGAGCCTTCCAGGTAGCGCTGGCGAAGTGCATCATCCTCCAGCATGTGCCAGCAGGCCATGGTGATCAGCTCGCGCGTCGTCACCATCCCTGCCGTGCCGTAGATCATGCATTCAAGCAGCATCGACCGCTTCGAATATTTCTCGCGGATCATGTGCGAGACCACGTCTTCGCGGGGCGCTGCGCGGCGAGCGGCTACCGCGGGGCTGACATGTTCGCGATAAAACAGCTGCAAATGAAACATCAGCCGGGCCATGTCGAAAAATCGGATCAGCGGATTGGGATGCATGGTGGCCTTGCCATCGAGTAAGGTCCGCAGCCGTTTGGCCAGGGCGCCGCTATCGCTTTCGGTCAGTCCGATGACATCGGCGGTGACATCGACCGCCAGCTGGAAGGCCAGGATATCGAGCGGACCCGAGCCATCCCGGCGCAACTTGGCCATGATCGCATCGCAGGTCTGGTTGATGACATCGTGGTACCGCCCGGTGATGGCCTTGGGCGTGAAATACTGGGCGATGGCTTGCCGTCGACGCTCGTGCGCCTCGCCATCGAGGAAGAACACCGGCATGTGATCGGGATCGCTGCCCGATCCGAAAACCTTGGCGCCCGGCATGCCCTGCACCGCTTCGGGCGAGCGAAACAGGCTCCGCAATTCGCCGAAGCGCTTGATATGGACCGATCCCGCGGCCGGACGGCTGTTGGCCGCAGCCAGCGCGGCAGATTTGCGATCATCGCGGCCAAGATCGACAGGGCAAATTGCGACATTGGTCATGCAAGGAACTCCGGCATCAATAGCGCAGCTTGCTGGGCGGGGTTGAGCGTTCCATCATGCCGGTCGCCGCCTCGCCGCCCATTTCATAGTGGACATGCGATTGCTGGATCAGCGGATAGTCGGCCGGAAAATCTGGCGGCAAGGCCGAAGGAAAGCGCGACCGGCAATTGATGAACGACTTGCCCGCGATCGCGATCTCCTCGCCTCCGACATCCAGCCGGATCGGCACATCATCGCCACTGGCAGCCAATCCGACCATCCATGGCACACTGACGATGCGGGCCGGCTTCAGTTCGCCCGCGCCGTCGTAGTAATAGGCTTCTGCGTAGGAAGCGACGGCGTCGTCGACTGTGCCGAAGGTGTTCAGGCCGAATGCCTTGCCGCTGGGGAACAGGCAGGATTGCCAGACGTGGCCCGGAAAACCGGCGAACTGACGCAGCCCCTGGCGGCGGATGCGCAGGCCCTGGCCCCTGAAGGTGAACCGCTCGTCACCGATCGTCATCTGACCTTCGCAGCGGAACAGCTGCTCATAGCGCGGGCTGATATGGGTCGCGGATTTGGCGAAGCCGGATTTTGCCTCGTCGGGCAGCATGTCGCCTGCCTGCCACGGCGGCACGACCATGGTCATGGTGATCTCGAAATGGACGCGGCGCATGACCTTTTCTTCGGGATAGGGCGTACGGATCAGTTCGTCAGCGGTGATGTCGGCAGCCTCGCCGTCGAACGTCACTTTCCAGACCGCGAACGGCTCGATCATCTGGAAGTGCAAAGGCCCGGCACCCAGGATCGTGGGCTTACCATTGGCGTCATACCGGTCGTGCGCCGCATCGTCCGAACGGCGGCTGATTACCCGGCCATCCGCAAAGGCAATGTCAAGATAGATTTCCGGCAGATCCCAGCGAGATAGAATTCGATTCGACGCCGATCCGCATGCCGAACCGGCCAGCTTCCTCTTCGATCCAGGTGTTGACGGCATCACGAAATTCCGCCTCGGCAGGCTGCTCTGCAAATACGAATTCTCGCTCGATCGGGATACCACCGCTCAAGTCCGGCTGCATTCAACCCTCCACCTCTGCTGCCGCTGCGAGCGATTGCCCGATCACGGACATAATTCTGTAGCCGCGCAGCGTCTCTTGGCAGCAAGTTGCTGTTTTACAGCTCCGGCGAAAACCCAAGGGGTGCTAGCCGGGACAATCGGCAGATGCCACCTAGTGATAATGGTAGCCAGACCCTTACGCCGAAGGCACACGCGGAGGATTGGCGAGCAATGGCCGAAGGATGCGCCGCTGCTGCGCGGCATTTCGATCTTCGAGTTCAACGATCGGGGCCTCATCCAGCGCTATGAGGATTTCTTCGATCCGAGCTGGATGACGCGGCACACTCCCGCTGGCTAGGCTGGGTCTAATGGCTTCTCCGGTTTCGGCTTAGCCTTCTCCACCTTCTTCAACCTCTCATCCCAGCGCACTTCACCTTGGCATCAGGAGAGCGTGATCGCGATCAGCACGCCGCCGACCGCGAGTGCCCAGGACTCGACGAATAGCCTCAGCGCGAGCGGAGCAGAGCGAACCTCCATGAAGTCGAGCGCCACAAATCGCGCCTTGAGCAGGGCTATTGCGATGACCGCCATGTTGCGCAGGCCCGCCTCGCCATCCCCGGTGCCGGCAATCCACGACAGCACGGTGGCCAGCACGAGCAGGGCCCAAACAGCGGTGATCCTGTTCTGCAAAGTCAATGCCATGCTTCAGCTCACCAGATAGAATAGCGCGAAGATGACGATCCACAGCAGGTCAACTAGGTGCCAGAAAACCCCGCCTCCCTCCAGCAGGGCAAGGTCGCGGTCCGTCAGTTCTAGCCGGCGCGCCAGCGGGATCATGCAGGCCAGGACGACCATCCCGATCACCACGTGCAGCAAGTGGATGCCAGTGTACATGAAGTAGAACATGAAGAAGTCATCGGTCAGTAGCGATATTCCGGCGCGGAACTTTTCGCCCCATTCCAGCGCCTTCATGCCGCAGAACGCTGCGCCAAGAAGCAATGCGGCCCAAAGGAACAGGACGATGTAGGTGCGCTCGCAGGTCCGGGCGGACTTTACCGCCGTGGCGACGAACCATGAGCTGGTCAGCAGCAATAGTGTGTTGATTAGGCCAAAGCCCTGGTTCAGCGTGCGGTGCGAGGCTGAGTAAGCGGTAAGGTCCGCTTCGCGATAAATCGCGAAGGTCACGAAGAATATCCCAAAAACGACGAGATCGCCGAGGATAAACACCCAGACGCCGGGCTCACCCGGCAGATGGCGCGCCCGGTGCGCTGGCGGGCTGGTCACGCTTCCGCGGCGTCCGGCTGGTTGGCGATCGATTTCAGGATTGGCGCGACCATGCCGAAAGCCCAGAGGCCGGTGATTCCCGCCGGTACCCAGAAGGCCAGTACCCCGTTCCAGGCGAATGGCCCGGACTTGAACACGGCGACGAGGCAGGCGGGAACGAAGAGCACGCCGACCCAGAGAGTCGCATAACCCGTCCATCGTGGCATAACGGGATGGGGCCGCTTGTCGCCGAGGATGCCGAGGCCGATCGCCATCATCTGAACGAAGCCCGGGAATGCCGGGATCACCAGCATCAGCCAGGCGATATCGTTGAGCAGGAGGATCGTCTCAGCAGATCGCTCGGGACGAAAGGCGGCGACACTCCAGAAGATGCCAGGCGTAAAGAACAGCACCGAGACGAAAGCCGCCAAGATGAGCTCGGTATAGGTATAGGGGCTGATCTTGCCCTCGATCCGCTTTAGCAGTACGGCCCACTGCGCAAAGAATGCCATGAGCAGGCTGACGCCGAGCATCAGGAAGGCCGAGCCGAACAGGATGCCCATCTGATTGCTGCGATAAATCGCGGCAATGTCCTCGGCGCTGGCCAATGGGGAAGGTGGCGGAAGAAAATTGGCGAGCGGCATTATGCCGATGCCGAACGCTGCGAACCCCACCGGACCGCACCACGTGCAGATACGTTGCCCAAGTTTGCCCATTAAATCCCACCTTTTGATTTCGGGGAGGCTAGCGAGTGACAGCCAGGAATTAAGCAGGCGGGGATGCGAGGTAAAGATAGCATCGTGGAACCGCTCTTGTCGCCCCCGCAAGAATGGGCAAGCACTGGCCTTCATCGACGCAAGTTCGCGTACCGTGTTCCCAATGCGGGACCTGCCGACATCGAAAAATTCATCGCCGACTGGCGAGGTTCCGGCGGCTCCGAACTTGCCAATACCCAGAGCCTCCTCAACGGGCCGTGCACGCTGATCGGTCTGAATGCGGCCACCGGAAGCCGCACCGACTATGCACACAACGATAACGTTTTCGAACGCTGCGAGTTCCAGGACATTGGCGACTGCACGCAGAGATTTCGACCGGATCGATTGCTACAAGCGCGCGATGCCTTCATGCGCACCGCCACCCACCGCGCGGCGCTCGATGCGCTGGCGGGCATCGGTATGGCGCGGCGGCCCAAGGGCGGGGGATACGCGGCGTGACGGCGAATGGTTACGCCGCCTTGCGCATTTCCAGCCGGTCCCAGATTTCGACCAGCGCCTTGGTCAGGTCGACCATCATCGGCCTCGCTGTGCGCCGGGCCGGGGGTGAAGCGCAGCCGCTCGGTGCCGCGCGGCACCGTCGGGTAATTGATCGGCTGGACGTAGACGCCGTATTCGGCGAGCAGGATGTCGCTGATCTGCTTGGCGCGCACCGGATCGCCGACCATCAGCGGGCACGATATGGGTGGTCGAGGGCATCACCGGCAGTCCGGCTTCGGCGAAGCTGGCCTTGAGGAAGGCGGCGGTGGCCTGCTGGCCCTCGCGCTCGGAGCTCGACGCCTTGAGGTGCTTGACGCTGGCCAGCACGCCCGCGACCAGCACCGGCGACAGGCTGGTGGTGAAGATGAAGCCCGGCGCATAGCTGCGGATCGACATCGACGATCCTGGCGTCGGCCGCGATATAGCCGCCCATCACGCCGAACGCCTTGCCCAGCGTGCCCTCGATGATGGTGATGCGGTGCGCCGCCTCGTCGCGGTCGGAAATGCCGCCGCCGCGCGGGCCGTACATGCCGACGGCGTGGACTTCGTCGATGTAGGTCAGCGCGTTGTACTTGTCGGCCAGGTCGCAGATCGCGTGGATCGGGGCGACGTCGCCGTCCATCGAATAGACGCTTTCGAATGCGATCAGCTTGGGCACATCGGGATCGCACTCGGCCAGCAATTGCTCGAGATGCTCGAGGTCGTTGTGCCGCCAGACCTGCTTCTCGCGCCCGAATTGCGGATGCCGGCGATCATGGAGGCGTGGTTGAGTTCGTCGGAGAAGATCACGCAGCCCGGCAGGATCTTGGCCAGCGTCGAAAGCGTCGCATCGTTCGAGACATAGCCCGAGGTGAACAGCAGCGCGCCGTCCTTGCCGTGCAGATCGGCCAGCTCGCGCTCCAGCTCGACGTGGTAATGGGTGTTGCCGCCGATATTGCGGGTGCCGCCCGAGCCGGCGCCGACATCGTGCAGCGCCTCTTCCATCGCCGCGATCACCTTGGGGTGCTGGCCCATCGCGAGGTAGTCGTTCGAACACCACACGGTGATGTCCTTGGGCCCGTTGTGCCCGGCAAAGCAGCGCGCGTTGGGGTAGGCGCCCTTGTTGCGCAAAATGTCGATGAACACGCGGTAGCGGCCTTCCGAATGGAGCCGCTCGATCGCCTGGTCGAAGATCTGATCGTAGTTCATCGTGCCTGCTCCTGGCCCTGGCGGGCCGCATTCGAAACGGGATGTCCGGGCATGTCCGGGCTGCCTTGCCAGCCATAGCCGGCAACGCCCGCCAACAGGATCGCCCCGCTCAGTTCCAGCGCCAGGCGCGAGCAGCGGCGGCTGAGGTAAAGCGCCAGAAAGGTAAGTCCGGCAAAGCCCAGCGGAAATATCCAGCCCATCAGCGCTTGCTCCGTTTGATCCGGCGGCTCACCAGCCAGACACCCGCCAGCAGCGCCATGAGCGGGATCAGCCACAGCGGCGCGGTATCCGGCTTCACCTGCGGCTTGAAACTCACCCAGTCGCCATAGCGGCTGATCAGCCAGCTGCGCACTTGCTCGGGCGTTTCCCCGGCGGCGATGCGCTCGCGGATCATGCGGCGCATGTCGCCCGCCAGATCGGCGTTGCTGCCCGAGATCGGCTGGCCCTGGCAGACGACGCAGCGGATCGAATCCATCAGCGCCAGCGCCTGTTCCTCCTGCCGGGGATCGGGCAGCGACACTTCGGCATAGTCCTGCGCCAGCAGCGGCGCGGCGAACAGCGCCAGCGCCAGGGCGAGACGCGTCGCCTTCATTGCGGGCGCCCCAGCATGGCCAGCAGCTTGGGCACGTCGGCATCGGTCACCACGCCGATATGCTGGTAGATAATCTTGCCCTGGCCATCGACGACGAAAGTCTCCGGCACGCCCGCCGATCCGAACGCCATCTGCGCCCGTCCGGCCTGGTCGAGCCCGATGCGGCTGTAGGGGTTGCCGTTGGCGGCGAGGAACTTGGTCAGCTCGTCGGTCGAATCGTGCACCGCAAACCCGACCACTTCCGCGCCCATTGCCTTGAGCCGCAGCAGCATCGGAATTTCCGCGACGCAGGGCACGCACCAGCTGGCGAAGACATTGAGCAGCCGCGGCTTGCCGTCGCGAAAGTCGCTGCTGGCAAGGCCGGGCTGCCCCGGCACGGCGGCTTCCGCGGCGAAGTGGGGCAGCGGCTGGCCGACCAGCTGCGAGGCGATGATGTGATCGGTGGGATTGCGCAGCCCGATGTAGAACATGCCAAGCAGGCCGATGCCCAGCGCGAACGGCAGCCACAGCAGCAGGCGGCGCTTCATGCGGCCTCTCCCGGTACCGCCGGCTCTCGACCCCAAGGCAGCCGCCATGGCGCGCCCAGCAGGTCGCGCCGCACCCGGCCGAGCAGCGACAGCATGCCGCCCAGCGCGATCATCGCGCCGCCCAGCCAGATCAGCGTGACGAACGGCTTCCACCACATCCTGAGCAGCCAGCGCCCTTCCATTTCGCGTTCGCCGACGACGAGATAGAGCTGGCCGTTCCAGAAGGTGCGGATCGCCGCCTGGTTGGTCTGCATCGGCGGGTCGGTGAACTGGTGCAGCTGGGGCAGCATCTCGAACGGCGCGCCATGAATCTCCGGCGCCTTTGCGAACCGAGAGCACCGCTTCGAGCGCGGCGTAGTTGGGTCCGGGCACCTCGCGCACGCCTTGCAGGGTGACCGCGAAGGGGCCGACGCCTTTGGTCTCGCCGGCGGCCACGGCGACCATGTTCTCCTTGGTGAAGGCGCTGTCGCTGGCCATGCCGGCAATGCTGACCGCGCAGCCGAGATGCGCGAGAACCATGCCCCAGGTGAACAGCGGCGCGCGGGTCAGCTTGCGCTTCCACAGCGGCGCGACACTGGCCGCCGCCACGCCTGCGGCGAAGATCAGCCCGAGCATCGGCAGCACGCCGATCGATCCGCCGAACGCCGCCACCAGCAGCAGCGCGGCGGCGGCGATCAGCAGCGGCAGCGCCATCCGGTCGAGCAGGGCGCGCGGGCGGTCGCTGCGCCAGCGCAGCAGCGGCCCCGCCGCCATGACCGCAACCAGCAGCAGCGCCAGCGGCCCGGCGGTGGCGTTGAAATAGGGCGCGCCGACCGAGATTTTCTTGCCCGCCATCGCCTCCAGCCCCAGCGGATAAAGCGTGCCCGCCAGCACGATCACCAGGATGACGGTCAGCAGCAGGTTGTTGATCACCAGCGCCGCCTCGCGGCTGAACAGCTCGAAGCGGCTGCCTTCGGTCACCGTGCCGATCCGCACCGCGAACAGCGCCAGCGCGCCGCCGATGTAGATGCCGAGCAGCGCCAGGATGAACACCCCGCGCTCCGGATCGACGGCAAAGCTGTGGACGCTGGTGAGGATGCCCGAGCGCACCAGGAACGTGCCGACCATCGACATCGAGAAAGCCAGCACCGACAGCATGATCGTCCAGGCGCGCAGCCCATCGCGGGTGGCCAGCACGGTAACCGAATGGAGCAGCGCGGTCGCCGCCAGCCAGGGCATCAGGCTGGCGTTCTCGACCGGGTCCCAGAACCACCAGCCGCCCCAGCCGAGCGTGTAATAGGCCCAGTAGGAGCCGGCGGTGATGCCGATGGTCAGGAACATCCATGCTCCCAGAATCCACGGCCGCATCGCCCGGGCAAAATCGGCGCCGACATTGCGCGTCACCAGCGCGCCGACCGCAAAACTGAACGCCGCCGACATGCCGACATAGCCGGCATAGAGCGTCGGCGGATGGAAGGCGAGGCCGGGGTCTTGCAGCAGCGGGTTGAGGCCCTGCCCGTCGGCCACTCCGGCGATCCGCGCGAAGGGGTTGGAGGAGAACAGCAGGAAGGCATAGAAACCCCAGCGCAATCGCGCCTTGCGACGCCAGCGTCGCCACCTTGGTGTCGGCGCGCAGCTTGCGTTCGAACAGGGCGATGGTCGCGCCCGCCGCGCCCAGGATCGCCACCCACAGCAGCATCGAGCCTTCGTGATTGCCCCAGGTTCCGGAGATCTTGTAGATCATCGGCTTGGCCGAATGGCTGTTGGCCGCGACCAGCAGCACCGACATGTCGGAGCGGGCGAACAGCGCGATCAGGCAGAAGAACGAGATCGCGACCAGCGCCGCTTGCAGCACTGCTACCGGCACGATCGCCGGGGCGAGGCCCTGCCGGTGCGGACTCGAGCGCCAGCGCCCCCAGGGCAAGCTGGAGCAGCGCCAGCGCCGCCGCCAGCCACAGCGCGGCAAGGCCCGCTTCGGCAATCATCGGTTGTTCACGCGAAACAGAGGCATTGGCATTCCGTATCCTTCAGAAATCGATGCGATAGCCCGCGCTCAGCACAAATCCGGTTTCCCGGGTAGTGTTGAGTGCGCCGGCGACCATGGTGCGCTGTCGCGAGAAGTTGCCGCCGACTTCGACCTCGATCTCCGAATTGCGCATCGGGTAATAATTCATTCGCAGGGTCGGCTGGATCTGCTTGAACTTGCTGTCGATGAATTTGTCGGTGCGCAGGCCCCAGCGGACTCGCGGGCTGAGGCGGAACTTGGAGGTTATCGGAACGCGGGCGTTGAAATCCGCAGTATAGGTGCGCGAGCGCTGGGTGTCGGAATAGCGGCCGCTGAGGATGTAGATGTCGCTGTTCCACAGCAGGCCTGAGCCGACCAGCTGGGCACCGTAATAATATTCGGTTCCGGTCGGCAGCATCGCGGGAATGCCGCCGCTTTCCGGGGTGCCGCCGGTATTGGTCAGGGTGAAATCGAAGCTGGTCTGGAGCTTCTTGGTCAGGGGCCGCGAATAGTTCACGGTCAGCGACTTGGCGACCAGCGTCCGGTCGCGGGCGAGCTGGTAGATTTCGCCATCGGTGAAGAACTGGCGCAGCCCGCGCAGATTGTCGATCGGCTGGAACGTTACCGGATCGAGCTGCCCGATCAGCGCATTGCTGGTCGTCAGCAGCGGCGACTGGCGATAGTCGGCGGTGACGCTGATGTTGGAGGTGTCGGGAAAGGTGTAGTTGAGCGTCAGCAGGCCGAGGTTGAGCTTCTTGTACTTCACATCGTAGTCGACAATCGAAAAGGCGTTGAACTGCGACTTGAGAAAACGCGCCTCAAGCCCGACCGACTGGCGATCGATAAAGCCGCCTTGCGCCCGCTGGTCGAACCAGTAGACCGTGGTCTGCAAGGCATCGCTTTTCCCGCCCAGGTCCATGCTGGCGCCATAGAAGAAGCGGTCGCGCAGGATATAGGTCTGGCGCGACGACAGCACCGGAAAACCGCCGACGAGATTGAAGCGGAGCTTGGGCTTGGCCCGCCAGCCGAGCAGGGCGCCATCGAAGCGCCCGAGCACACCGGACGAATTGCGGGTCTGGCGGCCGACCCGCATCGTCATGTTGAGATCGTTTTCGGCATAGTCGAGATAGAGCGCGGTCAGCGAGCGGATGTCCTTGCCGCCGGGGCGGAAATCCCACGAGTAGGAACCCGCCGCGCGGAACTGGACCTGGCGGCGGTCGTTGCCGCCCGACAGGGTGATGTCGGCATTGGACAGCAGCTGGTTGAGATTGACCGAATTGTCCGGCTCGGCATTGATTTCCGGGCGCGAGGCATCGACGAATTTGGTCGAGGTCTGGTCGCGGAAATAGAACTGCGAAAAGCTGCCGCGCGCGCCCCAGGTCCAGGCGGTGGCGGACTGTTCGCCGCTGCTGGCTTGCCGCAATTCGGGAGTTGTCGCAGCTACCCGCCGGAAGATTGAGCGCGGCAAGGCGCTGGCGGACGCGATCGGACGCCTCGCCGGTGGGATAGCGGCGGAGGTATTCCTCGTATTCGGCCTGGGCATGCGCCATCTGGCCCTTGCGCTCGCGGGTCAGGCCGAGCAGCTCGAGCGCGCGCGGCGTGTTTTCGTTTTCCGGCTTGGCCAGCGCATTGGTCAGCAACTGCACCGCACGATCGTTCTCTGCGGTGCTGATCGCCTGCTCGGCGTCGGCGATCAGCTTGGCGGTCTCGGCCTTGTCGGCCTCGCTGGCGGCGGCTTCGGTCGAGGCGGGCGGGGTGACGACCGGAGCAGCGCCGGTTTCCAGCCGGCTGGCGACGCCTTGCGCGCGTTCGTCTGCGGTCACCTTGACGACAAAGGCTTCGGGAAATTGCACGAGCAGCCGGGCCCGCGCGGCGTCGGCCTCGGCCCGCGTTTCGAAAAAACCGGCGCGCAGGCGGTGCCATTGCTGGGCGTCGCGCTGGAAGCTGGTTTCGTAGGCGACCAGGCCGGATAGGGCGTCCTTCTGGGATCTGCCGAGTTCGCCGAGCGCACTTGGCCGGGACAAGGACATTGATCGCATAGAGGCCTGCGGGAACCGGGATCGCGGGACGCGCCAGCCGCCGCGACCGGAGATGCCGATGGAGCCGATTCCGGCAGCGCCTCGGGCGCCAGCGGCGGCGGTAGTTGCGGCGCCTCGGACATCGGCGCGGCGCATACCGCTCCCGTGCCCGGTTCGGCCAGCTTGATCACGATCGCCTGCGGCTGCGCTCCCGCCGCCACTTCGAAACGCATGTCGCGGGTGAAGAACAGCGACAGGGTCGGGCCGGACGGGTTGTCGGCTTCGTACTCGATCGAGCGGACCGAAGGCACGCTGGTCGGCGTCCGCAGCGATTCCCGCAGCGCATTGATGTTCGCGGTGTCGAGCGGCCGCACCCGGATATGCAGTTCGCGCCCGCCGCTCGTCGGAAAGTAGCTCAACATCTGCACGCGGATGTTGAAATTGACCGTGAGCGCCGTGCAGCCGCCGGCCCTATCGACCTTGACGTCGTTCAGCGTCCGGTCGGACACCGCCTGGCCAAACGCCGGCATAGGCATGGCCAGCGCCCCGCCGATTGCCGCGAATGCGGCGAGTGAGCCATTTCTGGCGGTAAACTTTCCGGGCACGAAGTCCCCCTTGTCAAAATTCGGATGAGCTGACCCGGTGCTTGCTGTTGCGGCGTCTCCTTGATCGTCGTCAGCGAGCTGTCGGTGTACAGATGGCAGGAGCCGGTGCAGTCGCGCAGTTCGGATACGGTGTATCGAACCGTCGTCGGATTTTCGTATTTCTTGTGCGAATCGGCCTTGAAATCCCCGGCGTGGCAGGATGCGCAGTTCGGCACATAGGACGGGTAGCGATAGGGCACGGACTGCGAATTGGTGGTGTGGCAATCGGTGCAGCCCAGCGCCTGCGCATGCTGGCCCGGGTAGGCCGGCGAGGTATGCGTAAAGGTCAGTGTCGGCACCCAGGCGGTGACCCGGTGGCAGCTGTTGCACTCCAGCGAGGTGACGAAGTGCGTAGCCGGCTTGCCGGTCGCCTTGGTCCCATTGTGGCAGCTGCTGCAATTGCCGGTGATGGTCGAATGATCGACGGTGGCCGGCAGCCAGGCGCTGGTCCTGTGGCAATGCGCTGCATTCGGCGGTCGTCGCGATGTGCGTCGCAGGTTTGCCGGTCGCCTTGGTGCCGTTGTGGCAACTGGCGCAGGTGCCGATCACCTGGGTGTGATCCATGCGCACCGTGGCCCAGGCTGTCGTCACATGGCAGAAATCGCACTGGCTCGTCGAGTTGATGTGAGCTGGCGGACTTGCCGGTGCGCCTTGGTGCCGTTGTGGCAGGTGGCGCAGGTGCCGATGGCGTCGGCATGGTTGAACGTCGCGGGGGTCCAGCCGGTGTTCCTGTGGCAGCTCTCGCAGACGTTGGTCGTGGTGAGATGGGTCGCGCTCTTGCCGGTCGCCGTCGTGCCGTTGTGGCAGGAGCTGCAGGCGCCGGTAACATTGGCGTGGCTGAAGTTGGCCGGGGTCCAGGCACTGGTCGAATGGCAGTCGCTGCACTGCGCGGTGGTGGCGATATGGGTGGCGGGCTTGCCCAGCGCCATGGTGCCGTTGTGGCAGCTGGAGCAGGTGCCGGTCACCTGGGTGTGATCGACCCGGTCGCCGGCGTCCAGGTGGTGGTCGAGTGGCAGTTCGGAGCAGCTGGTGGTCGAGGTGAGGTGGGTGGCGCTCTTGCCGGTCGCCGTGGTGCCGTTGTGGCAGGAGGTGCAAGCGCCGGTGACATTGGCGTGGCTGAAGTTGGCCGGGGTCCAGGCACTGGTCGAATGGCAGTCGCTGCACTGCGGCGGTGGTGGCGATATGGGTGGCGGGCTTGCCCGGCGCCATGGTGCCGTTGTGGCAGCTGGAGCAGGTGCCGATCACCTGGGTGTGGTCGACCGGGTCGCCGGCGTCCAGGTGTTGGTCGTGTGGCAGTCTCGCACAGTGGTGGTCGAGGCGATGTGGGTGGCGCTCTTGCCGGTCGCCGTCGTGCCGTTGTGGCAGGAGCTGCAAGCGCCGGTGACATTGGCGTGGCTGAAGTTGGCCGGGGTCCAGGCACTGGTCGAATGGCAGTCGCTGCACTGGGCGGTGGTGGCGATATGGGTGGCGGGCTTGCCCGGCGCCATGGTGCCGTTGTGGCAGCTGGAGCAGGTGCCGGTCACCTGGGTGTGATCGACCCGGGTCGCCGGCGTCCAGGTGTTGGTCGAGTGGCAGTTGGCGCAGCTGGTGGTCGAGGCGATGTGGGTGGCGTTCTTGCCGGTCGCCGTCGTGCCGTTGTGGCAGGAGCTGCAAGCGCCGGTGACATTGGCGTGGCTGAAGTTCGCCGGGGTCCAGGCGCTGGTCTTGTGGCAGGTGCCGCAATCGGCGGTGGTCGCGATGTGGTTGGCGGACTTGCCGGGTGCCTTGGTGCCGTTGTGGCAGCTGGCGCAAGTGCCGATCGCGTCGACATGATTGAACGTCGCGGGGGTCCAGCCGGTGCTCTTGTGGCAATCCTCGCAGACATTGGTGGTCGTGAGGTGCGAAGTGTCTTTGCCGGTGGCGGTGGTGCCGTTGTGACAGGACGCGCAAGTTCCGGTCACGGCGGCATGGCTGAACGTCGCGGGCGACCAGGCGCTGGTCTTGTGGCAGGTGCTGCATTCCGCCGTCGTCGCGACATGGTTTGCGGATTTGCCGGTCGCCTTGGTGCCGTTGTGGCAGCTTGCGCAGGTGGCGGTGGTATCGGCATGGTTGAAGGTGGCCGGAGACCAGCCGGTGGTCTTGTGGCAGCTTTCGCAGACATTGGTTGTGGCGAGGTGCGTCGCGGACTTGCCGGTTGCCCTTGTGCCATCGTGACACGAGGCACAGGTGCCGGTGATGCCGCTGTGGTTGAAAGTCGCCGGAACCCAGGCGGTGGTCTTGTGGCAATCCTGGCAGGCGTTGCCGGTAGCAAGATGGGTTGCGCTCTTGCCTTTGGCACTGGTTCCGTTGTGGCAGGAGGAGCACGTTGCGGTGATCCCCGCGTGCGTGAATGTCGCGGGCGTCCAGGCGGTGGTCTTGTGGCAATCCTCGCAGGCGTTGCCGGTGGCAAGGTGGGTCGCTGTCTTGCCCTTGGCGCTGGAGCCGTTGTGGCAGCTCGAGCAATTGCCAGTCACTCCGGCATGGTCGAACCGCGCGCCCGACCAGGCGCTGGTGCCGTGGCAGGCGCTGCAATCCTTGGTCGTCGCGATATGGGTGGTCGATTTGCCGGTCGCCCTGGTGCCGTTATGGCAAGAGGCACAGTTGCCGGTAACCCCGGTGTGGTTGAAGCGGACATTGTTCCAGTTCGTCGTCGCATGGCACGATGAGCATTGCTGCGTCGTGGCAATATGCGTGGCGGTCTTGCCGGCAGCCTGCACGCCGTCGTGACAACTCGCGCAGTTGGTCGACGCGCCGCTATGGTTGAACTTGGCGATCGGCCATTGCCTGGTCGTGTGACAGGTGTCGCAGCTTTCCTGGGTGCGGATGTGGCGGGCGGATTTGCCGCTCGCGCGGACGGAATTGTGGCAGGTGGCGCAGTCCTTGGGCGTGCCCTTGAAGGTTGCTTCCTTGTGGCAGGATTCGCAGCGAACCGCTGCATGGGCGCCGGTCAACTGGAAGCCGGTCTTGGCATGATCGAACCCGGCAGAGACCGTGATGGGGGCTGAGGTGTTATCGCGCGCGGACGCGGACACCGGAAATCCGGCGGCAAACAATGCCGCCAGAACCAACAGGATCGCCGAGAGACGCTTCCCGATCAGAATCAGACCCTTCAATTTTTCGCCCGACCGGAATCGATTGCCAGCAAGGCACCCAATCCGGACCACGACCCATTCTAGCTATGGACCTGAATTTCTAAGCAATATGAGTAGAAAGAAGGTGCGCAAAACGGCTCCGGCCATCGTTGTCCGGCATCGGCTCGGCGGAAAAACCGCCTGCGCTGTAAGGTTAATGTCAGGTTGCGACAGAATTGGTCGACGGCTAACGCCGGGCACCCATGATGATTTCGCGAAAGCTGGTGGTGACATGGCAGCGCGCGCAATCCTCGCCGAATTCGCCGCGGTGGACATCGTTGCGGCGGTGGCAATCGATGCATTGCCCGCCAGTCTTCGCCGGATCGCCCGCCCGGCCATGGCAGGCCGAGCAGATCAGGCCCTGGTGCTGCCCGGTCAGCGGGAACTTGGTCGCCTTGTCATGATCGAAGGTCCACGCCTTCCAGCTGACCGAATTGTGGCAATTCGCCGCAAGCCGACGGCGTGCCGAGCGTGCCCTTGTGACGGTCGTCGATGTGGCAATCGGCGCATTTTAGGCCCTTGGCGGAAAAGCGCTTGTCGGCATGGCAGGCCGTGCATTGCGCACTCGCATGCTTGCCGATCAGCGGGAAGCGGGTCAGCGCATGATCGAAGGTGACCCTGGTTTTCCAGTCGTTGCTGTCATGGCACCGGCCGCAGGACGGACCAAGCTTGCCGGCATGGGGATCGACCTTGGCGTGGCACGATGCGCATTCGGTCGAGAGCTTGAGATCGCGCGGCGGCCGGGTGTGGCAAGTTTCGCAGCGCGCAGCGGCGTGTTTTCCGGCGAGCGGAAATTTGGTCATCGTGTTGTGGTTGAAGCTGACCGACTTCCAGCCGGTGGCATTATGGCAGCGCTCGCAATCCTGGCCGTTGCCGCCCTTGTGGGTATCGTCCGGCGCATGGCAGCCGTAACAGGTGACCGGCGGCTTGGCGACCTTGGGCGGCTGCTTGTGGCAGCCCTGGCAGTCGGCCGTCCGGTGCGCGCCGCGCAGGGGAAATTGCGTCATCCGGTCATGATCGAAGCTGGTCTGCCGCCACGAACGGCTGTTGTGGCAGGATGCGCAATTGGTGCCGTTCGCGCCCTTGTGGGTATCGTCGCGCGCATGGCAGCCGATGCAGGTCTGCGGCGGATGCTTGTTGGCATTGCCCGCGCCGTGGCAGCCCGCGCAGGCGGCCCCGGCATGCGCGCCGCTGAGCGGGAAGCCGGTGGTCGCATGATCGAATGTCGCCGAACGCCAGGTCGCGGTGGTGTGGCAGCTGGCGCAATTGGTTCCGCGGCTGCCCCGGTGGGCGTCGTCGCGGGCATGGCAGGATATGCAGGTCGATCCCAGCCCCTTCCAGCGCTGCCCGGCATGGCAGGACAGGCAGGCCTGCTGCCGGTGCGCGCCGGTCAGGGCAAAGCCGGTGCGGCTGTGATCGAAGGGCTGCACCTGCTTCCAGCCGGCGGTGGTGTGGCAGGTCTGGCAATCGCGGCCCAGTTGCCCGCGATGAGGATCCTTGCGGGCATGGCAGGACGCGCAGGTTGTCGCGACGCCGCGAAAATGCGTGCCGTTGCCGTGGCAGCCGGCGCAGGTCGCGCGCGCATGGCCGCCGGTCAGCGGATAGTCGGTGAAGGCTGTGTGATTGAACGAGGCGCGATCGAACCGGATCAGCCCGAAGCCGCGGCCCTTGTGTTCGCTGTGGCAGGTCTTGCAGGCGCCGGTTCGCGCCGCGGCGAATTTGCCATGAAAGCCGCGTCCCTGGGCGATGTCGCTGCCGATCCCGCTATGGCAGGCGGTGCATTTGCGAATTCTGCGCGGTCTTCTGGAACGAGGCGTGGCAGCTGTCGCACCGGCTCTCCAGCCGGGCATGCGGGGCGCTGAGCGGGCCCGGCGTAATCAGCCGCTCCATGATCGACTGGCCGAACGCGGGCGCGGCCAGCAAGAGGCACAGCAGCCAGAAAAGGCGCAGGCCCCTGTGCATCAATACATGTGGACCGCGACAATGTGCAGGATTGCCGCTGCGACCAGCAGGAAGAACAGCGGCAGGTGGAACAGGTGCCACAGGCGCAGCAGCCGGTCATAGAAGGCGAATTCGGCGGCGCGGCGCACGGCCTTGAAATATTCGCCGATCGCCTCGCGAACCTCCGCCCGGCGATTGCCCGCGCATGCCCGGAAGCGAGCGGATGAAGGCGCTTTCGGCGCGGCGGGTTTCCAGACCCAGCCCGATCACCGCCCCGGCGCTCGACCAGAAGTTCGCCCCGGCCGAAACCGCGCGCTCTTCGAACGGCAACAGGCGTTCGAGGATTGCCTCGCGCGACAATCCGCGCCCCTCCAGGTCCGCCAGCATCGCGTCCATATCGGTCTTGAGCGCGCGAATTTCGAGCTTGCGGTCGGAATAGCCCCGGTGGACCCGCGAATAGAGGAACCGCCCGATCAGGCCGCTGGAGGCGACCACGATCATCGCCCCCAGCGCCACGGCGCTGTTGAGCGCGCCCCAGCTGAAGCGCGAATGGTAGAGGATCGCCAGCGGCCCCATCAGGCCCAGGAACATGTGAAAGCGGAACCAGAAGCCGACCGAACCTGCCGCCTTGCTGCGCACCCGAACGCGCTTGCGCACCGGATAGGCGAGCAGCACCAGCATCATCGTGCCCCCGGCGATCCCCAGCGCATAGCCCAGGCCATGTTCCGGATCGAGCCCGTCGTCGCCGCGATCCAGCCAGCCAGCGACAATCGCCGCCACTACCCCGGCAATCACCAGCAACGACACGATTCTTTCGAAAGAACTGGCGCTTAACCTTGGTTGTTGACCCGAAACTGACAATCTATCTGCCTTGCTAGCCATGGAATTCGCAGCACCGTGTTGTTAGGAGCGGGTCACTACTTTGTCACAAGGTGCTTAGCGATTGGTGCACGGAAATTGCGGCATAAAGTCCGCCGTTCGTCTCTCTACACGGGCAACATGTCGCCGTTTGGGCAGGAATGTCAGGTTGAAGTCAGCTAGGGCATGGGCCTCGTTAACGGGGCAGCGAATATAGGGCCGCCGCTAAAGCGATCCGGGAAGCGAAACAGGTAGAACAATGCTGCAATATATTTTGACCGGTCTGGCGGGCATCGCGCTCGGAGTTGTCGCGATGCGGATTTGGCAAATGCGCCAGTCTCAGGAGCCGACTGCCGTTGCTCCCGGCGAAAGCATTGTGGGTGCGGCAGAAGCATCAGCTGCGGATTCGCCCGCCGCTGCCAAATCGAATTCGCGGCTGATCCTGATCGGTGCCGGTGCGCTTGCGGCAGTGGCGGTCGCCGTGATCGCGCTGAAACCGGGCGACAGCGAAAGCCCCTCACCGAATGCCGTCGGCATGCCGGGCGTGGCCCCTAGCGGCGACAAGGCACTCGACGATGTCGATACGATGATCCAGCGGCTGGCCGAGCGGCTCGAGAAGAACCCGGCGGACGGAGAAGGGTTCCGCATGCTCGGCTGGTCTTATGTCATGACCGGACAGCCGGACAAGGCGGTCGCTGCCTACAAGCGGGCGCTGCCCCTGCTGCCCAAGCAGGCCAACGTCCACGCCGGCTATGGCGAGGCATTGGTCGGCGTCGCCAAGGGCACTGTCACCCAGGAAGCCAAGGACGCCTTCGACAAGGCGATCGTGGCCGATCCCTCCGAGCCGCGCGCGCGCTATTTCCAGGCGCTTTGGCTCGCCCAGCATGGGCAGGAGAAGCAGGCGCTCGAAAAATGGATCGCGCTGGCGGGCAGCGCTTCCGCCGATGCGCCCTGGCAGGCCGACCTGCGCCGCCAGATCGGCGAGACAGCGGCCAAGCTTAAAGTCGATGTCCCTGCGAATTTGGCCGCGGCCCCGGTTGAGGCTGCCCCGTCGACCGAGCTGGGCACGCCTCCGCCACTGGACAGCAATACCGTCCAGGCCGCCAGCGCACTGCCCGCCGCAGACCGCCAGGCGATGGTCGATCAGATGGTCGAGGGCCTGGCGAAAAAGCTTCAGGCCGATCCGAAGAATGCCGAAGGCTGGGTGCGGTTGATGCGCTCGCGCATGGTGCTCAAGCAGGGCGAACAGGCGGGCCGCGACCTCGCCACCGCCCGACGGGCGCTGGCCGGTTCGGCGGCGGATCTCGCCATGGTCAACGGTGCGGCCAAGGAATTCGGGGTGCCGGGAAGCTGATGCCCTTCGATCCGATATTGCTTGTCTATGCCGTCCCGCTGCTGGCGATCTGGGCGGGCTGGACCTGGTTTAACCGTAAGCGCTCGCGGCGCGATCTGGCGGTGCTGGAAGACAACAGGCAGGCTGGCCTGTTGGAGCCGCAGTCACTTCATCCATTGATCGATCCGGCGCGATGCCTGGGTTGTGCTGCCTGCGTCAGAGCCTGTCCCGAGCACGACATTCTTGGGATCATCGACGGCAAGGCCGCACTGATCGAGCCGACGATGTGCGTCGGCCACGGCGCCTGCCAGGCCGCATGTCCGACCAAGGCGATCTCGCTGGTGTTCGGCACCGAAACACGCGGGGTCGATATCCCCATGCTCTCGGCGGAATTCGAAACCAGCGTGCCTGGCATCTTCATCGCCGGCGAACTTGGCGGCATGGGGCTGATCAAGAATGCGATCGAGCAGGGCCGCCAGGCGATTGGCCACGCCGCCGCCAGAGCGCGCAAGGCACCAGGCGGCGGAGATTTGCTCGATGTGCTGATTGTCGGCTGCGGCCCGGCGGGGATTTCCGCGAGTCTGGGCGCGATGGAGCGGAAGCTCAAGTTCTGCACTATCGATCAGGCGACGCTGGGCGGCACGGTCGCGCATTTCCCGCGCGGCAAGCTGGTGATGACCGCGCCCGCAACCCTGCCGATAGTTGGTGAGGTCCGCTTCGGCGAGATCAGCAAGGAACGCCTGCTGGCATTCTGGGAAGAAGTGCTTGCGCGCACCGGACTGGAGCCGCAATTCGAGGAACAGGTTACCGCGATCGAGCGGGCGGGCCCGCATTTCGAGGTTATCACCTCAAAGCGCAGCTATCGCACCAAGACCGTCGTCCTCGCGATTGGCCGGCGCGGCACTCCCCGGCCGCTCGAAGTTCCCGGCGAAGACCTGGAGAAAGTCGTCTACCGGCTGATCGATCCGGAGCAATATGCCGGGCGCAAAGTGCTGGTGGTCGGCGGCGGCGATTCCGCGCTCGAAGCGGCCGCTCGTGTGGCCGAACAGCCCGGCACGAATGTCACGCTTGCCTATCGCGGCAAAGCCTATTCGAGGGCGCGGGCGAAGAATCGCGACCGGGTTGCCGAACTCGCGGCAACCGGCCGGTTGCAGGAACTGCTGGGCAGTTCGGTCCAGCGGATTCTGGCGGAAACGGTCGAACTCCATTGCCAAGGCGAAGTGCGATCCATCGCAAACGACGATGTCATCGTTTGCGCGGGCGGGCTCCTTCCAACCCAATTCCTGCACGACACAGGGATAAATGTCGAAACCAAGTTTGGCACGGTTTGATCGAAATCACTGTTGCTGCAATGGATTGAGGAGATAGATGCGAGAGGCGCCTTCGAAAGGGCGCGCGGGAAGCGCGGGCTTATGCAGTTGCTGCTTATTGAAGATGAGCGGAACTCCGCCGATTGGCTGGCCGAGCGCCTGGCCGGGTCGGGCTTCGTGATAACCCGGGCCAGTTCGAAAGCGGAGGCGCTCGAAACCGGCGCGGTCACCGGCGCCGCAGCGATTGTCATCGACCTTGGCCCTAGCGGGATGGCTGGCCGTAATGCAGTCCAGAGGATTCGCGACGACGGACTCGATCAGCCGCTGCTCATTCTTTCACCACAAAGCAACTGGCGGGAAAAAGTGGAATGTCTCAATGCCGGGGCGGACGACTTCATGGTGAAGCCGGTGCGCGCCGAAGAAGTTACCGCCAGACTGCGCGCGGTTATCCGCCGCTTTGCCGGCTGTTCGACCGACCGGATGAAATCGGGCGATGCCGAACTCGATCTCAAGGCCAGGCGCGCGTGGCTGGCGGGCGAGCCGCTTGACCTGACCCGCAACGAATTCCGCTTGCTGCGCCTGTTCGTGATGCGCCCCGAACACTTCCTTTCGAGCGAAGAACTCTTTGAGCAGCTTTATGCCCGCAAGCAGGAGCGCGGCGTCAACACGGTCGAGGTGCAGATCGCGCGCCTGAGGCGGAAGATCGGCAAGGACCGGATTCAAACCCTGCGCGGTGTCGGCTACCGTTTGGTGCCGGAGGCTGTTGGCGAGGTGCGTGTGGAGTGCGACAGCAGCGGCGCGACGCCGGACATGCCGGAAACGGGCTTCGAAAGCTGGTCTCCGCAAATCTGATGCGCGAATCACTCGATCAATGGAGTTTCTTGCTGGCCACCTATGTACTGGGCATTGGCATGACCATGCTGCTGACCGGCTGGAGTTGGTTCGCCATGCGCCGCGCCGAACGCCGACGCGAACGCATCCGTGACCAGGGCCGCGAAGAATGAGCGCGATCAAACCCAAACACCAGCGGCTGCTGCTGGTTGCGATCGCGCTGCTGGCGCTGGTCGCCGCCGGGCTTCTCGCGGCGTGGGCGCTGCGTAACCAGGCTTCTTATTTTTACGTCCCGAGCGAACTCACCGCCAGCCCGCCAGCCCCGGATCGCGCGGTGCGCCTGGGCGGCATGGTCGAGCACGGTTCGATCGGCACGGCGGCGGACGGCGTGACGATCGCGTTTGTCGTTGCCGACGGCAAGGCCAAGGTTCCGGTGCGCTTCAAGGGCATCGCGCCCGCGCTGTTCGTCGAGGGATCGGGTGTCGTCGCCGAGGGGAAGCTTGGTGCGGATGGAACCTTCATCGCCGACAATCTGTTGGCCAAACATGACGAGAAATACGTCCCGCGCGAGATGAGAGACATGACAGCCGTGCAGGCAAAGCAGGTCGTGGCGGCCACAAAGTGACCGCATCCGATGTCATGGTGATCCGGTCAGCATAGCTCGCTCGATCCCCACGCCGACAGTCTCCGCCGCATCGAGCAAATGGACATCGTCTAGGGCAATCCACACGTTTTCTGAATTGAAGGATTCCCATTGCTGACTGGGTGTGATTCACCCTGCTTGGAGGTGGATCATGGGTATCTTTCGATCATTGGATTTGCGGAAGCGAGTTGTTCAATCGGTTACCGAGGGCGCTTCTCGGCGGGCTGCGGCGGCGCGTTATTCGGTGAGCGTGAGTTCGGCGATCCGCTGGAGCGCGCGGGCATCGAGCGAAGTCGATCCTGGGCCTCGCAAGCAGGGACGCCCGGCAGGCAAGGGTCCGTTGGCCGATCACTTGGACTACCTGATCGCGGCGGTCGAAGCCGAGCCGGACATCACCATGGCCGAGCTGGCGGCGCGGCTTTTGGCGGATCGCGGGGTGACGGGGGCCGAATGGTCGTTTTCGCGGCAGCTGCGCGGAGTCGGGTTCACATATAAAAAAGCAGCTGATGGCATCGAAATGCGCACGCGCCGATGTGGCTGACCGCGAAGCCGGGGTGCTCGCGCACGTTCCGGCCCACCTCTGCGCAATCGCGGACGATGTCGATGCCGTGCCGCTGCAGTTGTTCGGCCGGGCCGATACCTGAACGCATGAGCATGGCCGGCGATTGCATCGTTCCGCCCGAAAGGATCACCTCCCTGCGGACGCGGATTTCGCGATCGACACCCTTGTGGCGAAACCGCACTCCCGCGGCGCGCCGTCCGTCGAAGACTACACGATCGACCAGTGCGCCGGTAAGAACCTCCAGGATTGGCCGCCGCTGGGCGGGTTTGAGGTAGCCGCGTGCCGTGCTGCATCGCTGCCCGCCTTACTGTGTGGCGAAGTTGATGTAAGCGCCGTCGATGTCACCGTCACAATATTCGTCGATCTTGCGCAGCCCGACCTCGCCACAGGCCTCAACGAAGGCGCGCGCCAGCGGATGGACGATACGCAATGGAGCTACGCCCAAGTGGCCAAGCCGGCCGTGTGTCTGCGATTCCGGACCCTCGAAGATCTCGGAACGAATAAAGTAGGGATATACCTCGTTCCAGGACCAGCCTGTGCAGCCTGCTGCCGCCCAGCCGTCGTAGTCGTAAGGTGTGCCGCGCGCATAGACCATGCCGTTAAGTGCCGAACCGCCCCCCAGCATCTTCCCGACAAACCATATCAGACGACGACCGTTCAACGTCGGATCCGGCTCGGTCGAGTAGAGCCAGTTGAGATCAGTCCGGCCGATGATCCGCGGCACACCGGCCGGCAGGTTTACCCAGAACTCGTCGCTGGGTGGCCCGGCTTCGAGCAGGACCACGCGGGTCCGACTGTCCTCCGAAAGCCTGTTGGCAAGCACGCAGCCTGCGCTGCCGGCGCCGGCGATGACGATGTCGGCCTCATCGATCATACCGCGCCGGCTGTGAAAGCGTCCTTCACGGGAGTCCGCGCCGCGGGAATGTCGACGGTGTAGGTGCCTTCTCCGGGGCGTAGCACCTTGCCCGCCGGCACACCCAGGTAGACGTTATCGCGGATGATCTCGGTCCCATTCACGATCACGTGGCGGATGCCCTCGGCATCGCCATAGAGCCGCGAGCCGCCGGCGGGCAGATCCTCGCGCGTGTAGACCGCACCGTGGCCGATCGTCGCTTCGTCGAATATGACGATGTCGGCATGCCAGCCGTTCTTGAGCATGCCCCTATCCCGGATGCCGACGAGTTCGGGCGGGTTCGGCGCTGAGGTGGCGGATCGCGCGTTCCAGGCTCATTGTGCCGAACTTGCGCACTGCATTGGCAAGGTAGCGCGTGGTGAAAAGGCAGCTGTCGATCATGTCGAGGTGCGCGCCGGCATCGGATGCGCCCGCTATTGTGCGGCTGTCGTCCAGCAGGTCTGCGCGCGCCTGATAGAGGGCTGCGCTTTCGTCGGGCATTCTTGGCATGAAGCTCGTCTTGAGCCCATCGGCGATCGCGATGTCGAGGAACACGTCGAACGCGTCGCGGCTCTGCTCGGCAGCGATCTCGCTGATCCCCCGGCCGGCATAGTCGGCGTTCTCGGCCGAGAAGACCTCGACGACCTTCAAGCCTTCCCAGCGGGCGAGGCGCTGGATCACGCCGGGTCCCTCTTCGGCGCCGCGCTTGAGTTCGGCGCGGTAAGCTGGGTCGCGAAGCTTTTCGATGCGTTCGGGCACCGGGGTGCGGAACAGCGCGTCCCACCCGGGAAAAGCATCGAAGACGAAGCCACTGTGCATGTTTAGCCGCACTGCGCCGCCCACAGGGACTGCGAGCGCGATGACCTCGGCGCCGCGCTCGCGCGCGTAGTCGCCAGCCCCCAGCCGGTACTCGTTGACCTTGCGTTCGTTCTCGTCGTTCGAAGACACGCCCATCGCATTCCAGTTGACCGGCCTCTGGGCGGCCAGCGAGACGTTGGTCAGCATTGCGTAGGTGTTCTCGTCGAAGTCGATCGACGGCAAATACTCGCAGGTCGTCCCTTCGAACTCGCTGACCACCGAATACAGCGCAAGCACCTCTTCTATTGATGCAATTCGCGAGGGCACCGGGTTGCCGTCGCCGTCGTTGTGGGTTCCTGCTCGCGTCGACGAAAAACCGAGCGCGCCGCCGCGGATCGATTCGCGCAGCAGCTCCTTCATCGCCTCTATTTCGGCAGACGTCGCTTCGCGCGTGTTGGCGTCAGGGCCCATGACGTAGCGACGGATAGCGCAATGACCGGCAAGAAAGCCGGTGTTTATGGCGACGGTACCCTCGAAGCGGCTGAGGTACTCAGCGAAGGATGACCAGCCCCAGTCGGTCGCCGCCTGCAGGCTCTGGAGCGGCATACCCTCCACCCGCGCGAGCATTGGCATCAGGTAGGCACCCGACTCCTGCGACAGCGGCGCGACCGAGAAGCCACAATAGCCGCCGATAATCGTGGTCACCCCGTGGTAGCACGAAGGGCTGAGGGTCGGATCCCAGAACACCTGAACGTCGTAATGCGTGTGGATATCGACGAAACCGGGCGCGACGATGCAGCCGGTTGCGTCGATCGTTTGCCGCGCTGGTTCCTCAACCGTGCCAAGCGCGACGATCCTGCCGCCGTTGAGGCCGATATCGCCGCTGTACCGTGGCGCCCCGCTGCCGTCGACTATAGTGCCGCCAACGATCTTAAGATCGAGCATCGTTGCCTCTCCCGTTGTTTTCTAGATGATCAGGTCTTTCAATTGGTAGCCGTAGGTGGCCTGCCGCGCGGCCTCGTCCCAGTGGAAGGTTTCGCCTGCCTCGACATGAGGTCGATAACGATAGGGCGCCTCTCCGGGGAAATGCCGGCGCCTGGCATCGATTGCGTAACCGATCATCCGTGCCCGTTCGCGAATGGCTTTCTCGTCATAAAAGATATCATGATTGGTGAGATAGGGTCGGCCGGAAAAACCGAAGACCGAGCTGTGCGGCATGAAGGCGATGTTTACGGTTATGCGCGTATCTGCATTCACGTTCGGCCAGGAACAGTGAATTGTCTGGCGGTTGTGAATCACGACGTCGCCTGCGTTGCAAACCAGTGGCACAGCGCCCGGCAGCATCTGGAGTGCCCGCCTGGTCGATCAAGGCCCCGATGTCGGCCTTGCCCTTGCGGTGACTGCCGAGCAAGTACCAGACTCCGTTGGCAGGGGTCGAACCGAACAGCTGGACCATAAAGTTGAAGCCGTGCGAGCGCAGATGCCAGTCGGGTCTGTTCCAGTGAGTCATTCCATCCTGGTGCCAGCCGACGCTCGCCCCTTCTCCCGCCCGCTTGAATACCAGTGCTTCGTTGGACGGTACGAAATCGTCCCCGTTCACACTTTCAGAGATGCGCATCAGGTCAGGGTGGGCATAGAGCCTGAGCATGGCGTCCGAATACTGGAGCGGCGCAAAAATGCTCGTGGGCACCTTGTCGGCGAGATGCGCTGGCGGAGTGAATTCGTACATGCCGACTGCCTGCCGTTCCGAGAACGAACTTCCTGTTTCCTCGCCCTGCCGACGCGCCTTCGCTGCGTTGGCGGCCCCATAGGGATCGGACAGCGGCTTGACCCAGCTGACCGCATGGCCCGTCTGCTCGGTGCCGAGTGCTGGCCGACCGGAGCGGTCGAGGCTGGATTCCGGATCAGTCGGCAGGCGTTCCACCATGTCGTAATAGGCCTGCTGAAGCTCTTCCAGCTCGGCTGGCGCGATAACGTTCTCGAACACGTAGAAGCCGCAGCGATCGTAGGCATCCAGAATGTCGCGATGCAGCTCGCCGCTCGCAGCATAGCGCACCGGACCACGGTTATCGAGCGCCAGGGCCCGGGTCATGCCTCCGCGGAAGTAGGCTTCCATCTCCTGCAATTGCAGGTCGTCTTTGCTGTTCATTGCCGTCGCTCTCCCGATCGTCCTCGCATCGGCTCGCGATGCTGTGCTCATTTGCTAAGGCCAACCACAGACTACCATCGTTGCCTTGGCTCCGTCATCTCCAATGATCGCCCTGTCGACCATGCGCATCGTTCGTTGCCGGTGTGAACGCTTCAGGGTGTGCCGGCGAGCCTACTGCTCAACCGAGATCGGTGGGAGCGCGCGCATTCGCTCCAGCCAGGGCGATGCCTGCTCAAGTTGTGCAGCGAACCTCAAGATCAACGCCTCCTCAAGCGGACGTCCGACAAGCTGCACGCCGATCGGCAAACGCGCCGTGTTCCGCGCCAACGGAAGGCTGATCGCCGGTTGTCCCGACAGATTGATCGGGTGCGCAAAGTTGGCGTAATCGGCAAAGCGGCGGCGATGTTCGTCCGGGGTCTGATCCCACCACGCCCAATTCACAGGGGGCGCCACAATCCCCGCAACCGGCGTGATCAGCACGTCGATGTCCGACCAAAGCTTGAGGAAGTCCAGCCGCGCTGCACGGGTGCGTTCGATCATCCGGTAGTGATCTAGCACGGTCAGCTCCAGCTCGTAGCGAAGCATGGCCTGGTTGCGCGGCTCAAGGCGGTCGGTGTCGGCGATGTCGACGAGGTTTGCGACACCTGGCGCAGCCATCGGCACCATGGCTGAAAGCATGGTTTCCCAAGCTGGGCAGGCCCACTCAACAATGTGCCCGAGGTCTTCGGCGAGCTGTCCGGCGGCTTCGATCGCCGCGGCCACCTCGGTCTGGACTTCGCCGACCGGGTAGCTCGTGCAAAGCCCGATGCGCAGTTGTTTTGAAGGTTGTCCGATCTCATCTGCAAAGCTGCGCGGACGTGAGGGCGTCCACGATCCTTGAGGCGCCATGTAGTCCAGCATCGCCGCCATGTCGCGCATCGAGCGGGTGAGGATGCCGTGGCTCGAAGTCCCGTAAGATGGATGATCGAGCTCGGGTCCGAAAGTGATCAAGCCGCGCGTGGGCTTTATCCCGACAACACCGCACCAGGACGCAGGTGTCCGAACCGAACCTCCGCCATCGGTACCGTGCGATATTGCGCATAGCCCTGCGGCAAGCGCCGCGCCTGCGCCACCACTCGATCCGCCCGCAGTTCGGCTCGGATCCCATGGGTTGCGACATGTTCCGTTGAGGCGCGAATTCGTGATCGAGCTGCAGAATTCGGGAAGGTTGCTTTTGCCGAGGATTATCGTGCCCGACTGGCGAAAGCGCTCGACGATCGGGGCATCGTCCGTCGCAACCCGGTCGGCAAGAACCGAACACGAATGTGTCGTTGGCAGCCCTGCGACATCTTCGGTATCCTTGATCGATATCGGCACCCCCGCGAAAGCCGGCAAGGAACCTGCATCGTCGCGCCGCCGGGCATCGATCGCCGCCGCTTCTGCCCGCGCCCCTTCGCGGTTGACGTTAACATAGGCTCGCAAAACAGCGTCCAGCGCATCGATCCTGTCGAGATAGGTCTCGAGCAATTCGGTGGCCGATATTTCTCCCGAGCGGACCGCCTCGGCCTGGCCAAGAGCATCGCGCCAGATCAGTTCATCCATCCCTCGGCCTCCCTTTCAACTTGAAAAGCGGCATATCACTGTTCGCCCCTTCTTCTCACCGACCCGCACGACAGCCGATTACCCAAATCGTGGCAACCCAAGCTGCTCCCGGTAAGCCTCGACTGCATTCTGCAATGTGACGGCAAGCTGGCGGCAAAGCACTTCCTTCTCCTGGAAATGCACGTGCGCGAGCGCACCGCTCGATATGCCGCGCTGGCCTGCCTCCATCGGACCCAGGTCTTCGGAAAACAGGTCGCGGTTGATGGCCATGGCCAGTTCGCGGGCAAAGCGGACACTGGCGGTCTCGTCTTCACCGATCCCGTAGTTGCGGACGACACCTCGCGAGCGTTCCGGCCCGATGGGATAGACGACCAGGTTGAACGGGTTGCCCGGGCTTTCCATCAGGAACATGCTGGGGAATATGCCGAAGAATTCGAGCGAATCCGGGTGACCGAGCACACCGTCGCGCTCCATGCGCGGCGCCGACCGCGCAAAGGCCAGCAGCAGGGTATCGGGATGTTGCGCATCGGGTTCGTGCCATACGGTCTGCGAGCGATGCTGCTGGTGAAGCGTGAAATTGGCCGGATAGCCGAAAGGGTTCGACCCGCCTGTGTTGGCCGACGAAGTTTCCGGGTGGATGAACCGCAGGTGATAGGCTTCCTGGAAGTTGTCATAGATCAGCTTCCAGTTGGCGGCGATGTCGAATTCGTACTCATGAAAGGCCGTCGCGCGGGCAACTGGCAATTGCTCGAGCCGGCCAAAAAGGGGGCCCAGGAAGTCCCGCAAGGACTGCTGCGGATCGAAGCAGAGGAAGATCAGCCCGGCACAGACATCGACTGCGACCTGCTTCAGGCTGCAATCCTCCTTGCGCATGTAGAACCGCTCGAAGTCCGGCGCGGCGAGCAGCTTGCCGTCGCTGCCGAAAGTCCATTGATGATAGGGGCAACTGAAGGTCGACCTGCGGCCCGCAGCCTCGTCCACAAGCTGCGTCCCGCGGTGGGTGCACACGTTGTGAAAGGCGCGCACCTCCCCATCCTTGCCGCGAACGATCAGCACGGACGCACTGGCAAATTCGATCTCGCGGCGGATGAAGCTGCCAGGCTCGGGCAACTCGCAAACGTGGCCGACATTGATTCAGCTGCGCAGGAAAACCGCCTTGCGCTCAAGCTCCCACCAGTCCGGATCGTAGAAGGTGCGGGCGGGAATTGGATCCGTGCCCAGCACGGCGGCCCTGTCGGCGAACTCGATCTTGCCTGACCATATGTTCATCGCCGTTCCTCTCATTAGAATTTCGCCGAATTCCCCTGGCCGAGACTTATATGCAGTCCCATTCCAGTGGCAGGCGGTCGATGCCGAAAACGCTGCCCACGTGATAGCTGTGGCTCTCGCCGGCCGGGATCCGGATGTTGCGACAACGGGAAAGGAATATCTCCAGAACGACCTTGATCTCGCGCTTGGCCAGCCGCAATCCGAGACAGGTATGTGGGCCAGTACCGAAAGCGATATGGCGAATGATCTCGCGGTCAATGTCCACCTGGTGGGGATCATGGAAGGCGCGTGGATCGCGTGATGCGAGGGAGAGCAGGGCTGTGATGTTATCCCCGGCCCGCATTTTCACTCCGTGGAATTCCATATCGTGCTTGGCCCGGCGTCCTGTCGATGCGGCCGAAAACGCGCGCAGCAGTTCCTCGGTAGCGCGTACGATCTCACCAGGATTGGCGCGGAGGCGGTCCTGAAGCGGTCGGTCCTGCGCCAGGTGCCAGAATATCCAACCGATGGTGCTGTAAACCGTATCGAGTCCGCCGATATAGAGGAGGTAGGCGATGCCCAGCATCTCCTCGTCGGTCAGCGGAGTTTCACCGTCAAGCCGGGCCGAAACGATCCCCTGCATGAGCGGCGACTGCGGATTGCGGCGCTGCTCGACCAAGAACTCCCGCAGGTAATCGAGGATTGCGGACATCGCCTCGACCACCACCTGCGGTGTTTCGCCGCGCAGCATTCCGCGCTCCCATCTCAGAAAATCGTGAAGCCGTTCCTTGGGCATGCCCATGAGATCAAGAAATATCTGGGAGGGAAATTTTTCGGCGAACTCACCGATGAACTCACAACCGTCAGGGCGCTCGAAACCGTCGATCAGTTGCTCGCAAGTCTGCCGGATCGAATGCTCAAGGCGATTTATGTAAGCTGGTGCGAAGAATGGCTCGAGCACCTTGCGATAGCGCTGCTGCTGTGGAGGATTGAGTTCAATGGGAATGAGCGGAAAGTTTAGCCCGATGGTGCTCATCATCGGCTCTCCTCCACCGCTGATGAAGTTTTCGGTATCCGACAAGACTTCGCGCACCAGGTCATAGCGAGTAAGCAGCCAGCCCGCCGTGCCGCCGCCCAGACCCTTCGCAAATTTCTTCACCCAAATAATGTCCGGGCCACCATGCAGTTCGCCGAGGCGGCGGAAAGGATCGTCCGTGGCCGTTGCGAAAGCTTCGAAATCTCCCTTGAACACGCGTTCGGGCGGAACGTGATCCGGAATGTCTGCGGGGGTGAGCTCTGCTGCCGTAGCCATCTACTGCTTCCTCTCAGCGCAAATCGGAGCGCAGTTTTGCGTGCAAAAGGGTTCGTCGACCACCGAAAAGAGGGGGCCAGCCTCCGGCTCGTTTTCCGTTGTAGTCATTGGTCCCAAGCCAAGTGAAGGGTGTTGATGCCGATGATCTGGCTGCACAGGTAAGTTGGCGGATGGCGAGGGTCGAGCCGGAACTCCGGTATCCGGCTAAGCAACTCCTCGTAGAGAATCTGAAGCTCCAGGCGCGCAAGGTGCGAACCCAGGCAACGGTGCGGCCCTGCGTTGAAGGCGATATGAACCTTGTTTTCGCGGTCCAGCCGGTACCTGTCGGGTTCAGGAAAGGAATCGGCGTCAAGGTCCGCAGCCGGGAGATAGAGTTGGACCCGCTCGTCCTTCTTCATCTTCAGACCCTGAAACACCAGGTCCTTCTTCACCCGGCGAGGAACCGCTACAAAGGTGTAGCGACGCAGCATTTCTTCCGCCGCCTCGGGGATGAGTGTCGGGTCGGCGCGCAATCTGGCCTGCAGCTGCGGATCCTGTGCCAGATGACGAGCGGCATAGCCCATGCCGTTCACCACCGTATCGAGCCCCGCGACGAACAGCAGCACGGCATAGTTCTCTACGTCTTCGAGCGTGGTCGGCTTGCCGTCGATCTCGAGCGCCCAGAGCATGCTGATGATATCGCCCTGCGGTTCGTCTCGTCGAGCCAGGACAATGTCACGCATGATCGCCGTGACCTTCATCATCCGGAGCATGCCCTCGGCGCTATTGCCGTTCGCGCTCGCCGCGAGGTTCTCCTTCACCAGCGCGCGATAGGCCGGCATCATGTCCAGCGGCAGACCGAACATCTTGAGAAAGATCTGCACCGGCAACGGTTCGGCCACTGCAGCCATGAAGTCGCAGCCGCCCGTGTCGGCAATGCCGTCGATCAGGGCAACCGCGAGGCTGCGGATATCGTTCTTGAGACCCATGACGGTCTTCGGGGAAAACACCTGCTGCAGGGGCTGCCGATACTTCTCGTGCAACGGGGGATCGAGCATCAGCGGATAGGGGATCGGCATATGCGGCGAGCCGGACGGCACCGAGGCCAGGATCGCTTGCAGTTCCTCGTAGGGAATCGATTCATTGGAAAAGGAGTTGGGATCGCGCGCTGCCTCCCAGATGGCGTTCTGCCCCTGGAAGATCCAATGCCCTCCGTTTCTCGGGGTCCAGAAAACCTTTGGTGCACTACGGGAAAGATCGAGGATTCTGGCGTGCGGGTCGGCAACCAGCGCGGGATCGTGGAACATGTCGAAGTCGTACACGACTGTATCGGCCACATGATCGGGCTGCTTTGCCAGCGGACTGACCGTTACTGCATCGCTCATCAACGGCACTCCTTGCCTTGCCGGCATTGCCAAGGCCCGCCGGGCTTTCCTCTCAATGCACAACCGATCCGCCATCCACCACCATGGCATGGCCGAGCATCAGACTTGCGCCCGGACTGCACAGCCAGACGACAGCGTTGGCGATCTCGCTGGGATCGCCCCACCGGCCGATCGGCTGCTGCGCCAGCACCATGGCGTTCATCTGGTCGCGCTCCTCCTGGCTCATTGCTTCCTGCGCGAGCTTGGCGCCGCCTGACAGGATGCCGCCCGGACAGACCGCGTTTACCCGGATATTCTGTTTGGCATAGTCGAGCGCGGCCGCCTTGGTCAGGCCAATGACGCCGTGCTTGGCCGCGACATAGCTCGCCATGCGGGGCAGCGCGACGAGCCCGCAGATCGAGGCGCAATTGACGATAGCGCCCCCGCCCTGCTCCAGCATCTGCCTGATCTCGTACTTCATGCACCACCACACGCCGCGCAAGTTGGTGTTCATGACATCGTCCCAGTCCTCGTTGGGCATGTCGGCAGTGAGCCAGTGGGTCGATCCGATCCCGGCATTATTGTAGGCGCAATCGAGCCGGCCGAATTGCCGCACTGTCTCGCCGACGGCGTCGCGGATGGCATCCTCGTTGCGCACGTCGCATTCGACAAATGCCGCCGTTGCCCCCTTTGCCCGCAATGCTTCGGCCACGGCAACGCCCTGCGCGGCGTGGAAGTCCGCGACCATGACAGCTGCTCCTTCGGCGGCAAATGCGTGGGCCGTGGCCTCGCCAATTCCCGAAGCGGCGCCGGTGACGAAAGCGACCTTTCCTTGCAGTTGCCCTGCCATGTCGTTTCTCCCAGCTTGATCAGGCCGCAACGGCGGGCGAAGGCTGCCGCAGCCTGGGCATCACCTCGCTGGCGAACAGCCGCAGGCTGCGTTCGGCCTCGGCAACCGGCATCTTGCCGTACCAGCCGCTGATCAGAAGGTGACCCAGCCCGGTCTGCTCCTGCAACTCGCGGATCTTCTGCAGGCAGCATTTCCGGCGTACCCCAGATACTGTTGACGAGGACATCGGGCCGCGAGGCGTCGGCGGCGCCGCCGCCGGCCTTGTAGTGCTCATAGCCGCGCACGTCGCCCACTTCCTCGACGTGGTAGTGGCGGTTGGCATCACCGTAGTAGGAGGAAATGTGCTCCAGCGCCCCGGCGCGCGCAGCCTCCTCGGTCTCGGCGCAATAGAGCAGCTGGACGATCATCGGCCGGGTCGGCGGCAGGCCCTGCTCGTCGCGGATGCAGTTGAACAGCTCGGTGTCGGCGCGGACGAGGTGATAGTCCTTGGCGACGTTGAAGCACATGCCAAGCCCGGCCTTGGCAGCTGCCCGCAGCGAGGATTCGCCGACGAAGGCGCAGAAGAAATCCTCGACCAGTTCCGGATGGCGCGGCCGGGGGCGGATGCTGGTTTGCGGAACCTGGAACACCTCCCCGGAATAGCTGAAGCTTTCCTGGGAAAGCGCGGCCCGCACGATCTCCACGCCCTTCGTCGAACCGCTCGCGCGCGGTCGACTGGTCGATCCGCAAGTGGTCGTACTCGCTCTTCGCCGCCCCGCGGCCGAAGCCGATGCGCAAGCCGCCGGTTGCCGGCAAGGTTGTCGAGCTGGGCGATGTCTTCGGCAACGCGCACCGGGTCGTGCCACGGCAGCACCACCACCGCTGCGCCCAGATCGATCCGCTCGGTCCGCCCGGCCAGCCAGGCGAGAACCTGCAGCGGATTGGGGCTCATGCCGTAGGGCGTGCGGTGATGCTCGGTGATCCAGAAGGCATCGAAGCCCAGGGGCTCTGCTAGCAGGGCTATGTGCCGGATGTTGTCCCACACATCTGCATCGGCAACGTCGGGGGTCTGGTCGAACGCGCCCGCCTCATAGCGCTCCCAGTCCCACGGGTTCACCGGCTGGATGAGCAGTCCCACCTCAAGTGGTTCGTTCATTGCATCCTCCACCTGGCTCATGACGGCCTTGCTGACCTGGCTCGCCTATCCAGAATCCGATTGTGGCACTGAGTGTCATCTTCTATGGCCGGTAACTGCGAGTCAAGGCACTCAGTGCCAACTGATGGCTGGAGGCGTGCACCAGTGTTCAATGATGATGGCACAACCGCAGACTTGCTTCCTGGCCGGATCGAGCTGGTCGCACCGGGCCGGGAACAGCGGCGTTCCAGGGAGCGCCAGCGGATAGAGAAGGCGGCCCTGATACTCCTTTTGGAACGTGGATTCGACGCCGTTACGGCTGAGGACATTGCGGAGGCTGCCGCTATCTCGCGGCGGACGTTTTTCCGGTACTTTCCCGCACGCGACGATGTCCTGTGCGGCGTCTATGTTCGCTCGCTTCGGCACCTGTTCGATCTGCTCGATGCTCGCCCACTGGAGGAGCCGTTGATCGAGGCATTGGTCAATGCGGCGCGGCTGGACCTGGCGGATGCCGTCGACCGCGACGAATTGGAGATCGCCAACCTGTCCAGGCAGCTCATGGCAAGAGATAGCGAAGCTTGGCAAAGAGCGGTTGCCCAGGCGCAAAATCCGATACTGGAGGATTACACCAAGGTCATCGCCCGCCGGCTGCAGGCAGGGGGGCGTTCCAAAGTAGGTGCGCGGATAATCGCCGCCACGCTGTGGGCTGTCAGCTGCGAGATTTTCTTCGAATGGCTGCACGATGGCGGCGCCGGGAGCTTGCCCGATCGGCTGCTCGTGGGTCTGAAAACCGTACGAGATGCCTTAACCGAATAATGCGTGAGAGTAGCCAAAAGCGCAGTAGCGAGGATGCCGAAAATGGAACAGGACGCCCCAGCCATCTCGCCGTACCCGATCTCCGGTGACGCACTGGCACTATGGTCCGAGATAGAATTGCTCGGCCTTGCAGCCCATGTCGGCGAACTCGAGATCAAGGGCTACACCGTGGTGCCGCCCGAAAAGCTGGCCCCACTCGAGTTCACCAAGCGCATGCTGCAGGCAACGCTCGATGCCGCCCAGCGCCGGCACGGCGTGACCGTATCCATGGGCATGACCGTTGAAACGGCGCCCGAGCCGCTGAAGTCGCCGTTCGGATTGCCCCTCGTCTACGGCTTGTTCGAGGACGAAGTGTTCCAGCAGGCAGTGCTCAATCCGGTGGTGCAGGCGCTGTCCACCTACCTCGTCGGCCGCAATGCAGTTATCAGCGAATATGGCCTGCTGCTCAAGGGTCCGGGCGGCATCGATCTTGATCTGCATACCGACAGCTTCATGATGCCCGATCCGCTCCCGGCGATGCCGCATATCTGCAACCTCACCTGGATCATGACCGACTACTCGCTGGAGAACGGCTCGATCGCCTTCGTCCCCGGAAGCCATCGCTACCAGCGCCGCCCGCTGGCCAACGAAGGGCTTGACCGAGCGGGTTCATGTCGAAGCCCCGGCGGGTTCGCTGATCGTGTTCGGCGGCAATGTCTGGCACGGTGCCTTCGCGCGCGACCGCGCCCGGCTATCGCGCCTCGGCGACGTTGTACCTGTGCCGCCCGCACATGCTTCCGCAGGCGCGCTATGGCTGGGAGGTTCCCCAGGAAATCGTCGACAGGCACCCGCCGCTGTTCGGCAAGGTCATGGGACGCAAGCTCAATTACGGCTGGAAGGAAGAAGGGCCCCGCGATCATTACCGACGACGTTTTCGAGACGATCGACATGGGCAAGCATGCCTGGGACTAATACCCTACTGGTCGACGGGCGCGCGGTGATGATTTGAAGAGCAATGGCGGACGCAAAGTCGCATGTGAGAGTAGAGGGAGAGCAACAGATGTCTGGGGAATCGAACGTCTGCGCGACGCAGAAGCTGTGCGAATTCGCTGTCACGACTGACTTTGAACAGATCCCGGCCCATCTGGTGCGGGAAGCGAAATTGCTGTTGCTCGATCACATCGGTTGCGCGCTCGCCGGGAAGAGCGTGGACAAGGGCCGCATCGCCGTCGAACTGGCACAGAGCCTTGGCGGCGCGGCCGACTCGACCATTATCGGTGCGCAGGGAAAAGTCGCCGTAACCAACGCCGCCTTTGCCAATGGGGAACTGTTCAACGCGCTCGACTGGGACCCGATCCCTCACACCCTGCCATGCGTGATTGCAGGCACGCTTGCACTCGCCGAGCGCGAGCGGGCCAGCGGCGCCGAACTGTTGGCCGCCATTGTGGTCGCCTATGAGATCGCGTCACGCCTGGCCGAGGTGCTGCCGGGCGACCTCACGCCGAACCGCACGGCTACGGCTCTGCGATTTTCGGCGCCGTCGCTGGCGCGGGGCGCATCCTGCGGCTCGATTGCGACCGGATGGCCCACGCCTTCGGCATCGGCGGCTTTGCCGCACCGATACCTGCAATGACCCGCTTCGAGGGAACCGACCCGCCGATAGCGATGACCAAGTACATTTCGATCGGTTCGCTGGCGCAGACCGCGGTGACGTCCGCACTGCTCGCCAGCCACGGCTATACCGGCGACAGAACAATTCTCGACGGTCCGGATGGGTTTTTGGCGATTATTCGGCGGAAATCGTAGCCTCTGGCAACCCGATCGGCTGGTCGACGGGCTTGGCCATGACTGGCATGCCCGGCCCGCCTGGTACAAGCGCTATCCCTGCGAGGTGCTGATCGGAGTTGCGGCCGGACGGCTTGAAGAGATCATGCGGCAGAACGAACTCCAGCCAAATGAGATCGAAAGCATCCGTTTCGCCACGCTTCCGGTGCTTGCCAACGAATGTCACCGTTCGACCCAATTGATCTCGCACATCGATGCGCAGTTCAGCGTGCCTTATGCGCTCGCTGTTGCGGCGCACGGTATTCCGGCAGGACCGGCCTGGCAGCAGGCCACGACGATGCAGGACCCCTCCGTCGCACGGCTGATGGACAGGATCGAGGTCGAGGTTCACCCGGGTGCGCTGGACTCGGAGGCGATGAAGCGGGTCACCTCGGTTGGCGAACTGCCCAACCGGCTGGAAGTGCGCGCACGTGCCCAGCTATTTGCGGTGGACGGCGTCGAAGAATTGCCCATGAACGAGGATGAAGTCGCCAGTAAATTTGCCTCTGCCGCTTCGACCGCCCTTCCAGCGCACAGATGGCGCGCAGTTCGCGATGCCGTGCTCGATCTCGAGAATGTGACCGCGATCAATCAGTTCATGGATCTGCTTTCGCCATGATCTCTTGGCGACTGCAGTAGCCAAATGAACGTCCGGTTCTAGGGAGCAATCTTGTGGCCGCGAATGACCGCCATGTCAGCGGTTCTCGGCATAGAAAGAACTCAAGCCGGAGCACCGTCGAGGTTCATTTTCGAAGGCGCGGTCGATCGTTCGACCATGCCAGTCGCCATCTCGCCGTCCCACGTGTACGTCGCATGCGCTTGCTGGACAATCGGCCAGTCCGGCGGGAGAACGATGCTCTCATTGTTGTGGACGGAGCGGCAATTCACGTAGGTCTTGCCCCCGATAGTCTCACGTCGACCGTCGTCGGTTTCGAGCACGAGCCTTCCGGGGGATGTGAGCCGCAGGATCAGACCTTCGCCGATCGAGTACCGTCCTGGCTCCTTCAGATTTTTTTCTGGACTGCGGAAAGCTTTCCCATCGCAGCCACTCCCTGAACCTACACTTTGACCCACACTCAACCTTGAAAGCGGTGGGACATATAGAGAACTATTGAGGGCAGGGCAATGGCAAAACGTCGCTTTTCAGCGGGTTTTGGCAATATATGAGATGGTCTGGGAAGGGTAGTCTGGCGGAGAGGGTGGGATTCGAACCCACGTTACGGTTGCCCGTAAACCGCATTTCGAGTGCGGCGCGATCGACCTCTCTGCCACCTCTCCGCAGAAGTGCAATACAGCGGGACAAAACGCCCCGGCCGGGCCGGCAAGGCGCGGCGGTTAGCCCAAGCGACCCGGCTTGCCAAGCCCCGCACTGTGCAAATCCGGGGCACTTGCCGCAGAGCGACTTGTTTCGCAGCTGCAACAAACATATATGTCGCCTTATGGAACGTGCGAGCTTCTTCTCCCCGCAGGCCGGAAAGCTGGTCGATGCGCCCCGCCAGGCCAAGTCGCGCTTCGGCATCGGCGATGTCGTGCGGCACAAGCTCTACGATTTTCGCGGGGTGATTTTCGATATCGACCCGGTCTTCGCCAACAGCGAGGAATGGTACGAATCGATCCCCACAGAGAGCCGCCCCGCGCGCGAGCAGCCGTTCTACCACCTGCTCGCCGAGAACGGCGATAGCTCCTATGTCGCCTACGTCAGCCAGCAGAACTTGCTCGCCGACGGAGAGGCGGGGCCGGTCGATCACCCCTCGGTCGATCAGCTGTTCGAGGATTTCGACGGCGACCGCTACCACTTGCGCCGCGGGCTGACGCATTAGGTTTTTCGGCTTACGCCGGTACGGCACCGGCCCGCTCCCCCTCCCGGCCACCCATAGGTTACTATCGTTGGGTGGCCGGGAGGGGGAGCGGGCCGGTGCCGCTTCCACGTGAGTGGAACAAACTCTAAAGCCAGCCCTGCTGGCGATACCAGGCGGCGGTGGATTTAAGTCCTTCGCGGGTCTCGATCATCGGCCGCCACAGCGCCGCAGGCACCCGGCCACCTTGGCTCACCACCCAATCGGGATGCACCATGTAGCCTACCCGGTCGAGCGTGAGTTTGGCGCGGCTCCCGCGCCATCGCATGTCCACCCTGGCCGCCATTTCCATCGTCCGGCGCGACAGGTGCAGCACCTTTGGCCGCCGCCCCACCGCCCAGCCGATCGCCCGGGCGAGCTCATAGTGGCTCCAGCCGCCGCGCTTGCCGTCATCGGGCTCGAACACGCGGTGTGTCACGTCCTCCCCGCCCGGAACCAGCGCGAGCAGCAAGCGGACGAGATCGTCGGCATGGATCACAGAGGTGCTGCCGCGCGGCGGCGCCGGAACCACGCCCCATCTGGCCGCCTTGAATAGGTCGAGCATGTCCTTGTCGCGCGGACCGTAGACCGCCGGCGGGCGTACGATCGTCCAGTCGAGACCGCTGGCCTTGACCACCCGTTCCGCCCGCGCCTTGCTCTCGCCGTAGCGGGACAGGCCAGGTTCGCGCGCCGAAAGCGAGGAAACGAAGACGAAGCGCGGCACGCCCGCCTTTGACGCCGCTTCGATCAAGGCCAGGGTTCCGGCGACATTCGCCTGCTCGAATTGGGCGGGATCGGGCGTATTGGTGACCCCAGCCAAATGGATGACAGCCTCAGCGCCCTTCAGCAGGCCGGAGAGCGCGGAAAGGTCGTCAAGGTTGCCCGGAACCCATTCGACCCCGTCGCGGCCCTGCTGAGGCCTTCTGGCGAGCGCCCGGACCGAGATGCCCGCGTCTCGCGCCGCATCGAGCAAGGCCTGCCCGACAAAGCCTGTCCCCCCGGTAACCGCGATGGTCACAGCAGCACGAGCTGATCGCGGTGCACCACCGCCGAGCGCGGCGCATAGCCAAGCAGCGCGCCATGTTCGCGCGAATGGCGGCCCTTGAGCGCCACGCATTCGGCGGCATCGTATTCGGACAGGCCATGGGCGAGCACCGCGCTGCTCTCGTCGCGGATGGCGATGGCGTCGCCGCGGTGAAACTGGCCTTCGACGCCGGTGATCCCGGCCGCAAGCAGGCTGGAACCCTTGGCCAGCGCCCGCGCCGCGCCGGCATCGACGGTCAGTGCGCCCTTGAGCCGGAGCCGCCCGCCAAGCCAGGCCTTGCGCGCGTGCGCCTTGCGCTTGGGCAGGAACAGCGTGCCGATCGCCTGTCCGCCCCCGGCCCCCAGCGCCCGGCCGATGGGCCTGTCCGGCGTGCCATTGGCGATGGCAAGGGCGATTCCCGCCCGCTCGGCGATTTCGGCGGCCTGAAGCTTCGACGTCATGCCGCCAGAGCCCATGCCCGAAGCGGAAGCGCCGGTCGCCATGGCGTGGATTTCCGCGCTGACCCCGCGCACTTCGGGCAGGAGCCTGGCCCCTTTCTCCACCGGATTGCGATCATAGAGCCCATCGACATCCGACAGCAGCAGCACCGCGCTTGCCCGCGCCGCCTGCGCCACCCGCGCCGCCAGCCGGTCGTTGTCGCCGAAGCGGATTTCCTGGGTGGCGACGCTGTCGTTTTCGTTGATCACCGGCACCGCGCCGGCATCGAGCAACCGGGTGAGCGTGGCGGTGACATTGAGGTAGCGGCGGCGATCCTCGAGGTCTTCCAGCGTCAGCAGCAGTTGCGCCGCAGTCAGCCCGTGCGCGCCGAGCAGTTCGGCCCACAGCCCCGAAAGCGCGATCTGGCCGACCGCCGCCGCCGCCTGGGCATCGGCAAGGCTGCCGCGCCCGCCCTTCTCCAGCCCCAGCTTGGCCGCGCCGAGCGCTATGGCGCCCGAAGAGACGACAAGGATATCCTGACCCCGCGCCCGGGCGGCGGCCAGTTCGGTGACCAGCCCCTCCAGCCATTGCCGCCGCACGCCAGCCTTGCCAACCAGCAGCGACGAGCCGACCTTGACGACAAGGCGCGGACAGATCGCAGCATCGGCGAGGTCGGATAGGTGAGCGATGGGCATGGGTTGCGGCTTAGGAGAAAGCGCGGCCTCCGGTCAAATCGGCGGCGTCAAATCGGTGTCCAAGGCTTGTCGTCCGCTTCTTCCCGCTCGCCAGCAGGCCGCTCGGTGACGGTTGCCGCGGGCAAGTGTTCGATCACCGCATCGAGCAACTTGTCCATGCCCTTGCCCGTGGCGCCGGAAATCGGAAAAACACGGTCTGCTCCCGCTCCCTTCAGCTCCTTGGTGAAAGCCTTGACCAGTTCGGCATCAGCCAGGTCGATCTTGTTGAGGGCGATCAGGCGCGGCTTTTGCTCAAGCCCGGCGCCATTGGCTTCCAGCTCCTCCTCGATGATTTCCAGGGCCTCCACCGGATCGGTGCCCTGAATATCGATCAAATGGATCAGAACGCGGCAGCGCTCGATATGACCGAGAAAGCGGTCACCCACCCCTGCCCCATCCGCCGCGCCGGCAATCAGGCCGGGAATATCGGCGAGGACGAATTCGCGGTTCTTGTGCCGCACCACGCCCAGCTGCGGGCGCAAGGTGGTGAAGGGATAATCGCCGACCTTGGCCTTGGTATTGGCCAGCTGGTTGATGAACGTGGATTTGCCGGCATTGGGCAAGCCGACCAGGCCGACGTCCGCCAGCAGCTTCAGCCGCAGCCACACCCACAGTTCCTCGCCCGGAATGCCCGGCTGGTGCTGGCGCGGCGCGCGGTTGGTCGAGGTCTTGTAGCTGGCGTTGCCGCGGCCGCCCAGGCCGCCTTCGAGCAGCACGACCCGCTGCCCCGCTTCGATAAGGTCCGCCAGCAAGGTTTCCTGGTCGTCAGCCAGCACTTGCGTGCCGATCGGAACCTTGATGACGGTTGTGGGGCCCGCCGCGCCGGTGCGGTTCTTGCCGGCCCCGCCCGTCCCGCGCTTCGCCTTGAAATGCTGGGTATAACGAAAGTCGATCAGGGTGTTGAGCCCGGGTACCGCCTCGAACACGATGTCCCCGCCTCGTCCGCCATCGCCGCCGTCGGGGCCGCCATATTCAACGTACTTTTCCCGCCGGAAACTGACCGCACCCGGCCCGCCCGCGCCGGAGCGCACATAGATCTTGGCCTGGTCGAGAAAATGCATGGGGTGGTGCCTAGCCGGTTGCGGAGCGAATGTCGCGCGCGGCCTTCGACAAGCTCAGGCTGAGCGGGGATTGATAGACTGCGTGGGTTGGGAATTGGCCCAGGCCGGAGCGAAAATGGTGGAATTCGAGAACCGGAGCGGAGCGACCTGCTGGTCGTGAGCACCGGAAGTGGAGAAGGCCGCCATTTGCAGCCCGGCATGGGTCAATTCCCGACCCATGCAGCACTGGTGGAGCCGAGGGGGATCGAACCCCTGACCTCGTCATTGCGAACGACGCGCTCTCCCAGCTGAGCTACGGCCCCGTTCCAGTGCGAATGCGGGTGATCCGGCCGAGGCCGGACCCGCGAGAGCGGCCCCCTTAGCGAAGAGGCCGGGTGCTTGGAAGCACAATTTTGCGCGGGCTCCCGCCGCTATTGCGCCCTTGCCGGAGGCGGTGCCGGTTGGGTTACCAGCTGCGGCGCGACCGGCCGTCCATAGCGCGCGTCCCAGGCGGCAAGGTCCGTGCGGTATTGGGCATAGCTGCGATAGAAATTCTCGAAAACCATATCGAACCTGGGCAGTGCGGTGGCCGCGAAGGAAACGAGCTGCGCGGGCGGAATCGCGTTTGCTTCGTTGCTCACCGCCAGCGCCGCATCACAGAAATTCTGCACGGTCGGCGGGAAGGCGTAGAAATTGTAGACCCTGGTCATGAAGGCCTCACGCTGGCGGACGTAGCCCGCACCATGGCGCTTGCGGAAATCCGCATCGACGCCGCGATTGGCGGCGGTGAGGCCCACCGCGTGGTTGCGCAGGAATGCGCGGTAGTTGACCACGATCTGCGCGTGCTGCGGCTGCAGGCAATTGAGTGCGGCGACATTGTAGGCCGAACGGAAATTCCAGGTATTCTGGCTGGCCGTGTTCGCGGAATTGAGGTTCGCATACTTGCCGTTCGCGCCCAGCAACGGCATGACCAGGTTGGGCGACGCACTAAGCGGCGGATATGGCCGAGGCGGAATGACCGGCGCCGGAGGGGCCGGTGGAGGCGGCGGCGGTGTCGCCGGCTTTTTCGGCTTGTAGGCGCTAAGCGCCAATGCGGCGAAAACCGCGAACATGCATTGCTTCGTAATTGTCGATTTCACGCGACCCGTCCCCTTGCGATATCTCGCCGTTTCCCTAGCGGCGGAATGCGGCAAAGAAAATGCCCGGCGCGCGGTTATGCGCGCCGGGCACGATCTTCCGTTCCGTGCGCGCGATTACTCGCGGTTGCCGAGGAAGCTCAGCAGGAACTGGAACATGTTGATGAAGTCGAGGTAGAGGCTCAGCGCCCCCATGACGACTGCCTTGCCGGCGAATTCGGTGCCCGCGAGGTGGTAATATTCCTCCTTCAGCCGCTGCGTATCGTAAGCGGTAAGGCCCGCGAAGATCAGCACGCCAAGCATGGAAATCGCCAGCTGCAAGCCGCTCGACTGCAAAAAGATGTTGATGACCATGGCAATGATGATGCCGATCAGGCCCATCGTCATGAACGAGCCCATCGCCGACAGGTTCTTCTTGGTGGTGTAACCCACCAGGCTGAGGCCGGCGAAGGCCGCCGCCGTGGTGAAGAAGGTTGTCGCGATCGAAGCGCCGGTGAAGACCAGGAAGATGGTCGACAGCGACAGGCCCATGACCACGCAGAAGCCCCAGAACAGGGCCTGAAGGGTCGCGGTCTGCATCCGGTTCTGGCCGAAGCTCATGCCCATGACGAAGCCGAGCGGCGCCAGCATGATCAGCCACTTGAGCGGTGTCGCCATGATCTGGGCGGCGAAGCCCGACTGGGCGAACAGCATCGCGACCACGCCCGAAAGCAGCACACCGGAGGCCATGTAGTTGTAGATCGAGAGCATATGACGGCGCAGGCCAGCGTCGAAGGTTACGCCCTTGCCAACCGCTTCCCCGTTAAGGCTCGGAGACGCGCCGAAGCCCGTGCGTTCGGGCTGGGGGTCGTTCCAGTTTGCCATTGTGAGTCAAACTCCTATGCCGCTGCCGCAAAAGCGCGGCGGCGCTCGGCGTATATCGGATTTTTCCGCTCCGATTTCAAGCTAAACCGGTATTTAGTCTGTCACGAATTGTCGCGGGCCACGCGCGCCATTTCGGCGCTGCGATCCGCCGCGGCTTTCAGTGTCGCGGCGATCAGCGCCGCCAGCGCGCCGCCGGCATCGAGCACGTCGAGCCCGGCCTGGGTCGTGCCGCCGGGGCTGGCGACACGGCGGGCCAATTCGCCCGGAGCATGTTCCGAGGCCGAAGCCAGCGCCCCGGCCCCCTCGACCATGGCCAGCGCCAGCCGCTGCGCCTGCCCGGCCGGCAAGCCGAGAGCGGTGGCGCCCGCCGCGAGCGCATCGATGAAGCGATAGACAAAGGCGGGGCCGGATCCCGCCAGCGCCGTGACCGCATCGAACAGCGCCTCGCTTTCGAGCCACTCTGGCGAGCCGAGCGGCGCCATGAGCCGGGTGATGGCGTCCCTCCCCGCTCGATCGAGCCCGCGTTCGCAGAGTGCGACAGGCGACTTGCCGATCGCCGCGGCAAGATTGGGCATGATCCGCACCAGCGCCCTGACCCCGGCAAACCGCGCGGCGAGGCTGTCGAGCTCGACCCCCGCCAGGATCGAGAGCAGCATGGTCTCCGATCCAGCCAGCCGGGCAATGCCCCCGGCCACCTCGCCCAGCAATTGCGGCTTCACTCCCATCAGGATCGCATCGAATGCGCCTTGGGGCAGGTCGCGAAGCAACTTCACCCCTTCGGGCGCTTGCGGCAGGATCGGATCGACGACGGTGAATTGGGCAGGCGTCATCCCCGAGGCCAGCCATCCGGCGAGCATCGCTCCGCCCATGTTCCCGCAACCGACAATCAGGATATTCACGCGCCGCCTCCAAATATTCCGCCGGAACGCGCTAGGGCAGTTTGCAGGACTTCGCAAGTCTTCAGGCCTCTCCCGCCGCATCGACCAAGGCCGCCGCCAGGGCCTCGGCCGGCGTCTTGTCGCCCCACAGGATGAACTGAAACGCGGGATAGAAGCGGTCGCATTCCTCGATCGCGGCTTCGACCGCGAGCTGGGCCTGGCTGGGGCTTAGCAGCCCCCCGTCGCCAAGCATCAGGCCGTGCCGGTAGAGCAGCACTCCGCCATTCGACCAGATATCGAAATGGCCCAGCCAGAGCTGCTCGTTGATCAGCGCCAAGACTTCGTGGGTCGCCGCGCGCTTGTCGTCGGCAATGCGGATGTCGGGCATGCACAGCAGCTGCAGCACGCGATCCTCCGGCCGCCAGATGCCGCGCAGCTGATAGCAGGCCCAGCTGCCCTGCACTTCGCCCGAAATCTCGTCGTCGCTGACGAATTCGTAGGCCCAGCCACGCGCCTCGAACAGCGACGCGAGCATCTCGACCGGCGCGGCTTCGTCGTCGCGGCCCATCTCGTCGTGCCCTGTTCTCATTGCGACCATGTTTTCGAACTTTTCATGACGAGCTGGATGCGTCGGCAGGGGCGCAAGACACAATGCGGCGCGATTCCGCATCTGCGCAAAACTCGACTTGGCTGTTCACAAGGTGTGGAAAAGGCCCATCCAGCGCTCAACGGCCGCCTAGCGCATCGACCACTTGCCCGGCGGGGCTCGTCCAGACGAAGGCGCCGTCGATATTGGCCCGGCGCAGCTGGGCGATGAAGCTGTTGGCGGAAGCCTCGCTTTGGAATGGACCGGTCAGCAAGCGGTTGGTCTGGCCCCAGGCGCTCACAGAGGCGCTTTTACCCTTGAACTGCGCCTCGGCCTGCTTCGCCAACCGGCGGAAGTCGAACCGCAGTGCGGACTTGTCGCGGCCTGTCGCCAGCTGCACCCAGATCCGGCTCGGGTGGGTGGGAGCAGCCGGCCGCTCCACGGCGACTTTGCCGGCGGGTCCGGCCTGGGCCGGCTCGGTCTCGCGCGCGGGCCGGATCCGCCGGATATCGACCGCCCCCGCGCTGGGCGCAACATCGGCGGCAGGCGCAGCGAATTCCCTGAAGGCGTCGGCGAGGTTACGGGGCGGCGCTGGCGAAGGCGCGGCCGGGCGCGGCAGGCAGCGGGGCTGGCGCTGGCGGACGGTAAACCGGAGGGGCGGGAACGGCCACGGTGGCGGCGGGCCGCGCCACAGAGGTGTCCGACGTCACCGGAGCCGCCGGTCCATAGACGGGCGGAGGCGAGACCGGTCCTGGCGCAATCGGCCGGGGCATGGCTACGGCTACGGCAACCACCACTGGCGCCACGGGCGGCACAGGCGCGGGGACTGGCGGCTGCCCAGGAACCGGCGATGGAACCGCCGATACGACCGGTGCCGAAACAGGCGTTGCAGGCTGAGCAACGGCGGGCGGCGGTGGCGGTTGATAGAGCGGCGGGGCCGGAGGGGGTGCCGGCGCAACCTGAGGCGGCTGCGCCACGGCTACCCGGACTGGCTGGGGGAGCGCTGGCGCGGGCCGGGCATTGCGCGCACGGCGGGCCTGTTCCTCGGCGCGAGCCAGCTCGCGGCGACGCCGCTTCTCCGCCTCCTCGCGCTGGTTGGCCTGCTCTTCGGCGAGCGCCAGTTCCCGGCGACGCTGCGCCTCTTCGGCCCGTGCCAACTCGCGCCGCCGCCGCTTTTCGGCTTCTTCGCGCTGGCGCTGCGCCTCGCGGGTTTCGCGGGTTCGTTCGCGGCGGCCCAAGGGTTCGCCTTGCGGCACCAGGCCGGCATCGGCGCCAGCGATGACCGGACGCTTGCGGTTGGTGGCGAAGCTGGCGATACGCGGATCGTCCTGACCGATTTCCGAGGCCCGCGGAAACAGCCCGAAGTTGGCCGCACCCGCCTGCTGCGCCGGGGTGAGCCTTGGCATATAGCGCAAGTAGGGGGCGATTCCCCCGGCCAGCGCCTGCGGCAAGGTCGCATTGACCACGGCAACCGCCTCTTCGGTCTGGCCAAGGATCGCCATGGCGAAAGCCCGGGTCCGCCAGGACGCCTTGTCCTGCCGCATGAGCAAGGGCGAAAGCACAGCTTCGGAATTCTTCTTGTCGCCCGCGATCGCCAGGCTCAGCGCCAGCCTGCGCGCCGCCTCGTCGTTGTTGCCCGTACCGAGCGCCTGGCGGTAGAACCGCTGGGCCGAAGCGTTGTCGGCGACGAGATCGTAGGCGAGCCCGCGATCGAGCGCGGCCCGGCTGTCCATGCCGCCGCCGGCTTCGGCCTCGATGAACAGCTGAATTGCGTCATAGGGATTGCCGCTGCGCACCAGCGCCGAAGCGAGCCCTGCCTTCACCCTCGGATTGCCCGGCGCGACCTGGTCCGCCCGGCTGAAGAAGCCGCTCGCCGCATCGACGTCGCCGATCGCCAGCGCCGCGTTTCCGGCATCGAGCAGCGCGGAGAGATCGCGCGGATTGCGCCCGAGCCTGGCGAGCGCCGCATTGAGATTCATCGAATCGGCATTGGGCGCTTGCTGAACGACCGGTTGCGACGGCGCGGTTTGGAGACCGACAGCCTGCGCCAGCGCCTGACCATCGAAGCCGAGCACCGCGAAGGCGAAGTCCGCGCCATTGCCCGGATCGGACTGTTCGAATTCCAAATTCCTGGCGAGCGAACCCTGGGCACGGTAAATCAGCATCCATTCATCGGCGCCGGGCCGGTCCCCACAATGCGGTCCCCGGCGTGGAGCGGTCCCCGTTGCACTGCGCTGCATTAACGCCAGTCGAACGGCTCCACGACTCCAGGCTCGAAAATCACGCTTACTGGTTATTCTGCCGGCCGAGGAAGCGCGGAATGCTGATCGACGCGGAATCGTCGTCACCATCTTCCTCGTCTTCGTTCTCATCGGATGCCTTGGACCCGCGCGAAAGGTTTGCCATCCGCTCGAAAAGCGTGCTGCCGCCACCGCTCTTCCCGCCACCTTCGCCACCGTCGTCCTGACCGGAAACCAGACCGCGACGACGCCCTGGCATCAGCGGCGTAACCGGCGCGTCGTCTTCGGCGAGCCGGCTCGCATCGAGCAGCAACTCATCTCCGTCACCGCCGGCAGTCTGCTCGCCTGACTCTTCCTCGGCATCGAGCTCAAGTGGTTCATTCGCCGCCGGCGCCTCACCGGTCAGGCTGGCATAGCTGCTGGCTTTGACCTGTTTTTCCTCGTCGGTCTCTTCGTCGTCCCAATCGTCAAGCGCAAAGGCGTCGCCTTCGGCATCGTTGCCGGCCGCCTCCGCCGCGCCCCAGCCCACTTTCTCTGCGGGCTTCGGATCGTCCTGAGCAACGGGCTCAGGCGCCGCCTGGGGGATGGGTGCGGGCTTACGGTCGAACAGCGGCTCCACCGCCGGCAGTTCGGCCATGGACGGCCGCGCCGGCCCGCGCGAAGCACCGAGGTTGAGCGAGCGCGGCGCATCTTCGGCAGGCGCGGCGGCCTGTTCGATACCGGTCGCGACCACCGAGACCCGGATTTTACCTTGCAGATCGGGATTGAAGGCCGAACCCCAGATGATGTTGGCATTGGGATCGACCAGTTCGCGGATGTGATTGGCCGCTTCGTCGACTTCGAGCAACTTCATGTCGTCGCCGCCGATGATCGAAATGATCACGCCCTTGGCGCCCTGCATCGAAACGCCGTCGAGCAGCGGATTGGCGATCGCCTTCTCGGCGGCCTCTAGCGCGCGGTTCTCGCCGGTGCCTTCGCCGGTGCCCATCATCGCCTTGCCCATTTCGGCCATGACCGAACGGACATCGGCGAAATCGAGGTTAATCAGGCCGGGCATGACCATCAGGTCGGTGATCGAGCGCACACCCTGCTGCAGCACTTCGTCGGCGAGCTGGAAGGCCTCCTTGAAAGTGGTTTCCGCCTTGGCGACGAGGAACAGGTTCTGATTGGGGATGACGATCAGCGTATCGACGTGCTTCTGCAGATCCTCGATGCCGGCCTCGGCCGAACGCATGCGCCGGGTGCCTTCGAACAGGAACGGCTTGGTGACGACCCCAACCGTCAGCACGCCCCGGTCGCGCGCCGCCTTGGCGATCACCGGCGCCGCGCCGGTCCCGGTGCCGCCGCCCATGCCCGCCGCGACGAAACACATGTGTGCGCCTTCAAGCGCGCGCTCGATCTCCGCCAGCGTCTCCTCGGCGGCCGCGCGGCCGACTTCAGGGCGCGAGCCGGCGCCCAGCCCCTGGGTGATGTCCGGCCCGAGCTGAATGCGCTGTTCGGCCACCGAATTGTTCAGCGCCTGCGCGTCGGTATTGGCGACGACGAAATCGACGCCTTCGACTTCCGCCGCGATCATGTTGCCGATGGCGTTGCCCCCCGCCCCGCCAACGCCGATCACGACTATGCGCGGCTTGAGTTCTTCGATGGCCGGTGGGCCGATATTGATGCTCATCTCGCTCTCCTAGGCAGGCACGCGAGGGAAAATTCCCCTGATCCCTGCGATAATTGCACGCTTCGAATCGGCGAAGCAAAGCCGCCCGATGCTTTGTCCACAGCCCGCTTCGTCTGGGCCATGGCTCAGAAATATTCCCGCACGGCGCGATAGACCCGGCTGGCGAGGCCGAGGCCACTGTATCGCATGGACATCTGGTAACCCGAAGCAATGGATCGGATATCGACCGGATCGGCCGCCGCGTAGAGCACCAGGCCCGTCAACGTCGCGAAACCAGGCTTGATGTGGCTATCGGCAAGGCCGGGAAGCTTGGGCGCATTGCCAATCCGCACCGGGCGCCCCAGCGCGGCCTGGGCATAGTCGGCCAGCCCGACCAGCTCCGCCCCGCCGCCGGTCAGCACCACTTGCTGACCCCGCTGCCCGGTGAACCCCAAGGCTTTCGAGCGATTTGGATATTTCCTCCATCAGCTGGCCAAGCTGGTGGGTGATGACCGAAATCAGCTCGGCGCGCGGGATGCGATTCTTGTCGTCGGCGTGGCGGGCCAGCGGTCCGGTCGCTTCCTCGCCCGGGGCATTGACCGGCACCATCTCGCGGTGATCGGCGGGGCTCGCGATCGCCGATCCGTGGACGCATTTGAGCCGTTCGGCCTGAAATCGCCGGATGCCGAAGGCCGATGCAATCGCGTCGGTAAAGTCAGCCGATCCCACCGGAATCGAGGCAAGCCCAACCAGCATGCCCGCGGCATGGACCGAAACATTGGTCACTTCCGCGCCCATTTCGACCAGTGCGACGCCGAGATCGCGCTCTTCCTGGACGAGGCAGGCATAGCCGGCCGCGATCGGTGAGGCGACGACAGCTTCGACATCGAGATGCGCGCTCTGCACCGCCTCGGTGAAGTTCCTGACCGGCGCCCCGTCGGCCAGCATGACATGGATATCGACCGCCAGCCGCTCGGCGTGCAGCCCTTTGGGATCGGCGACGCCGTTGGCGCCGTCGAGCGTGTAGTGCGCGGGCTGGGCGTGGAGCACCATGCGCCCGTCCGGCCGGATCACGTCGCGCCCGGTGAACAGCAGCTGTTCGATGTCGTCCTGCTCGATTCGCCTCCCGCCGATATCGACCTCGACCTGGGCGATCTGACTGGCGAGCCCGGCGCCCGAGCAGCCTATCCAGACGCTTGGCACCGAAGTGTTGGCCATCCTCTCGGCGCGCTCGATTGCATCGCGCACGGCATAGGTCGCTGCCGCCATATCGGTGACATAGCCGCGGCGAATGCCCTGAGAGGCACGGTGGCCAGAACCGAGCACCACCACCTCGCCGGTGTCCGACAGGCCCGCGACCATGGCCGAAACCCGGAACGAGCCGAGGTTGATCGCGCCGAAGACGCGGGAAATGCGCGAAGGCGCCATCAGTTCTTGTCCCCCTTTTGGCCGGTTTGGCCGACGGCTTGTCCTGCTTGGCCGGCGGCTTTGCCCCCTCACCGGCCGTTTCAGGAATGCGCAGATAGATGCGATCGGGCGAGCGCATGTCGAACGCCGCGACCTTGCCGCCAATCAGCCGGTTGCTGCCATCGAGCCTGGCGAATGTGACCAGGGCATCGGCCGCCGGCTTGGCCCCTTCGGGCAGAGCCAGCACCTGGCCGGTCTTGAACGTAAGGTTCCAGCGGCGATTGCCGACCCAGGCGGCCTCGCTCATCTGCGGTCTGACCGCCGGCGCCGCTTCGAGCAGATCCGTCAGCTGTTCAACCTGCTGGCCGGCGCCCGGCCCCGACAGAATGAGCCTGCCCTTGGCGCGCTGGGCCGAAACGGTTTCGAGCTCGTGGCCGGTCGCATCGATCAGCACCAGCCGGTCAGGCTTGCGCAAGACGGCGTGCGGCTTGCGCTCGACGATGTCGATCACCAGCGTATCGGGCAGCTGACGCGAAACCCGCGCATCCTCGACCCATGACAATTGCAGCAGTTCCGCGCGCAGCCCCTCGATATCGACCAGCGGCATGGCGCGGTCGCGCTGGGCAAGTGCGCGTTCATAAACCTTGAGTTCGTTGAGCCGCTTGACCCCGCGCACCTGGAAATGCGTCGCCCTGAAGCCGGCATCGGAAGAGACCGCCGCGAGCTGCTCTTTCGCCATGGCCGGCAGACCCGCCAGGCCGGCGACATACCAGGCCAGCACCGCCGCGCCGCCCAGGATGCCGGCAAGCGCGGCGCGATGCAGCTGTTCCTCGGTAACCGGCAAACGCGCCATCAGGCTGGCGAGTGCTGAACCCGCATTCGCTTTCGCCGCCCTGACCTTGCGCGCCTTGCTCTGCGCCGCAACGGTCCTGCGCGCGGTAGGTGCCTTGCGTCTGACCTTGGCGCTCATCCTGCCGCCTCCCTGGCATGGTCGAGCGCTTCGGAGACGATCGCCTCGACCAGGTCTTCGTAGCTCATCCCCATGTGCCTGGCCTGCTCGGGCACCAGGCTGAGCGGCGTCATGCCCGGCTGGGTATTGACCTCCAGCAGGAACAGCCCCTCGATTCCATGTTCGTCGTCCCAGCGAAAGTCCGAACGGGTCGCGCCGCGGCAACCAAGCAATTTGTGAGCGCGCAAGGCGATGTCCTTGCAGGCTTCGGCGACTTCCTCGGGAATTTCGGCGGGGCAGACATGATCGGTCATGCCGTCGGTGTACTTGGCGTCGAAATCGTAGAACCCGCTCTTGGGCTTGAGTTCGGTGACTAGCAGCGCCTTGCCGCCGAGTACCGCGGTGGTCAGCTCGCGCCCACGCACATAAGGTTCCGCGAGCAAGCGGTCGAACCCCTGCCAGGGGCCCTTCGCGGCCGGATTGATCGGATTTCCGCAATTACCCTCGTCGGTGACGATGGCGACGCCGACCGAAGAGCCCTCATTTACCGGCTTTAGCACATAGGGCCGGGCCAAGGGATCGCGCCGGTAAAGCTCCGTGGTCTCGACAATCCGCCCGCCCGGCATCGGGATACCATGCGGCACCAGCGCCTGCTTGGTCAGTTCCTTGTCGATGGCGATCACCGAAGTGGCGAGGCCCGAATGGGTGTAGGTGAGCCCCATGAGGTCCATCATCCCCTGCACCGTGCCGTCCTCCCCCGGCGAGCCGTGCAGCGCGTTGAACACGACGTCGGGCTTGGCCTCCGTCAGCTTCAGGGCGATATCGCGGCCCATGTCGATCCGGGTGACCTTGTGCCCGCGCAATTCCAGCGCTTTGGCGACGCCCTCGCCGCTCATCAGCGAGACCGGCCGTTCGCTGGACCAGCCGCCCATCAACACCGCAATATGGAGTTTGGGAAGAGTCATGACTTGCCCACTCGCTGTATCTCCCACTCCAGTTCGACCCCCGAGTTCTCCTTCACCCGCCGCCGCACCTCTTCGCCCAGCCCTTCGATCTCGGTGCTGGTGGCGTCTCCGGTATTGATGAGGAAATTGGTGTGCTTTTCGCTAACCTGCGCACCGCCCAGCGTGAGTCCGCGGCAGCCCGCCGCATCGACCAGTTCCCAGGCCTTCCTTCCGGGCGGATTCTTGAAAGTGGAGCCGCCGGTCTTGCTCCGCAGGGGCTGCGATGCCTCGCGGCTGGAAGAGATGCGGTCCATCTCGGCCTGGATGGCGTCGGGATTGCCCGGTCGGCCACGGAAGCGCGCGGCGACGACGATCGACTGCTCCGGCAGGTCCGAGTGGCGGTAGGTGTAGTGCAGTTCCGCCACCGGCAAGGTCACCAGCTCCCCGAGCGCAGCACCACGTCGCAATCGACCAGCACGTCCTTGACTTCGCTGCCATAGGCGCCGCCGTTCATCCGCACGAAACCACCCACCGTGCCCGGGATCGAGCGCAGGAATTCGAGGCCGGCGATGCCGTGATCGCGCGCCATGCTGGAAACCAGAATGCCCGAAGCCCCGCCGCCGCAGTCGAGAACGTCGTCGGTGCCAAACACGCCCTTGCCGACGGTATCGACCCAGGCGAAAGCCTTGCCCAGCCGTACCACCACCCCCGGCACGCCGCCGTCGCGCACGATCAGGTTCGAGCCGAGGCCCAGCGCCATCACCGGCAAGCCGGGATCGAGATCGCGCAGGAAGGCCTGCAAGTCGGCGGCATCCTTCGGCTCGAACAGCCACTCCGCCAATCCGCCCGACTTGAACCACACCAGCGGCGCCAGCGGGGCATCGGGCGTGAGTTTGCCCCTGGTGCGCGGGAGCGTGGCCGCCATCATGCCGCCCTCCGCTTGGCGATCGCATCGGCAAGGCCCGCCGCCCATTTGGTGATGTCGCCCGCACCCAGGCAGACGACCATGTCGCCGCCGCGCACTTCCGCCGCGAGTTTGCAGGCAAGATCGTCCGCTCCGGCGACTTCGCTGGCGCCGTGGTGGCCGCGCTGCTTGATCATCGCGGTGAGCGCGGCCGAAGAGACCCCCTCGACCGGCGCTTCGCCCGCCGCATAGACCGGGGCGACATAGACCAGGTCGGCATCGTTGAAGGCGGTGGCGAAGTCCTCCATCAGATTGCCCAGCCGCGAATAGCGGTGTGGCTGGCACACAGCGATGACCCGCCCCGCCACGCCTTCGCGCGCGGCCGAAAGCACCGCGCGGATTTCGACCGGGTGATGCCCGTAGTCGTCGATCACGGTAACAACCCCGCCGTCCATGGCCACTTCGCCAACCTTGGTGAAGCGCCGCTTGACCCCGCCGAACTTGGCGAAACCCTTCGCCACCTTGTCGTCGGTCATGCCCATTTCGAGGCCGACGGCGACAGCGGCGAGTGCGTTCTGGACATTGTGCCGCCCGGGCATCGGCATTTCGACCCCGGCAATCGTGCGCGAGCTGCCGTCGCGCGCGCGCACGCTGACGTCGAAGCGGTTGCCACCCGGAATCGGCGTGACATTGTCGGCGCGCACATCTGCCTGGCCCGAAAAGCCGTAGGTGACGATCCGGCGATCCCGGACGCGCGGGATAATCGCCTGAACCTCGGGATGGTCGAGGCACAGGAATGCGACGCCATAGAACGGCACATTCTCGATGAATTCGACATAGGCGGCCTTGGCAAGCTCGAAGCTGCCGTAATGGTCGAGATGTTCCGGATCGATATTGGTGACGACGGCGATGGTCCCGTCGAGGCGGAGGAAGGACCCGTCGCTCTCGTCGGCCTCGACCACCATCCAGTCGCCCGAACCGAGCCGCGCGTTGGAGCCGTACTGGTTGATGATGCCGCCGTTGATCACCGTCGGATCAATCCCGCCGGCGTCGAGCATGGCGGCGATCATCGAGGTCGTGGTGGTCTTGCCATGGGTTCCCGCCACCGCGACGGTGCTCTTGAGCCGCATCAGCTCGGCCAGCATTTCCGCCCGGCGCACCACCGGGATGCGGCGCTCGTAGGCCTCTTCGACCTCGGGGTTGGTCTTGCGGCTGACGGCCGTGGACGTAACCACCACAGCCGCATCGCCCAGGTTTTCCGCCGCATGGCCGATCGTTACCTCGATGCCGCGCTTGCGCAGGCCTTCGACGACATAGCTCTCGGCGATGTCCGAACCCTGCACGCTGTAGCCCAGGTTGTGCATCACCTCGGCGATGCCCGACATGCCGATCCCGCCGATGCCGACGAAATGGATCGTGCCGATGTCGGTGGCGACGCCTTTCATTCGGGCGTCTCCATGGCCAGCGCCTCCTGCCCCGAGGGCGAGGCCTGGCCCGCCATGCGGATCACGTCCATCAGCGGCGCGCCGCCAAAGCTTTCGACCAGGTCGGCGAGGTCCGCCGCGGCATTCGGATAGCCGCAATTCCACGCGGCATGGGCGGCATTGGCGAGGGTTTCGGGATGCTGCGCCATCGCCTGGATCTGCTTGGCCAATTCGACCGCGGTGAACTTTTCCTGCCGGATCGAGCGCGCGCCGCCCGCCTGAACGATCTCGCGGGTGTTCGCGGCCTGATGATCGTCGGTGGCGATCGGCAGCGGCACCAGGATCGCCGGGCGGCCAACCGCGGTCAGCTCCGCTACGGTCGAGGCGCCGGCGCGGCCGATGAACAGATGCGCGTCGGCCAGCCGCTCGTCCATGTTCTCGAAATAGGTGCCCAGTTCGGCAGGAATGTCGTGAGTGGCGTAACGGTTGCGAACCGCCTCGATATCCTCGGGCCGGCACTGCTGCGTCACTTGCAAGCGATAGCGCAGCGCCGTCTGCAACATGGCGAGGCCATCGGGCACCACTTCCGACAGCACCCGCGCGCCCTGGCTGCCGCCGGTGACGAGAATGCGCAGCAGGCCTTCTTCGGTGAAGGCGGGGAACGGCTGGTCGCGCAGCGCCAGTACTTCCGCGCGCACCGGATTGCCGACCAGATGGGCCTTCATCGCGTGCTTGGCGGCAAGCCGGTCGACCTTGCGGTACGATGTCGCGATCGCATCGACCCGGCCGGCGAGATAGCGGTTGACCCGGCCAAGCACCGCGTTCTGCTCGTGCACGACCGAAGGTATCTTTGCCGAGGTCGAAGCCAGCAGCGCCGGCAAGGCGGGGTATCCGCCAAAGCCGACCACGGCGGAAGGCTCGAAACTTTCGAACAGCCGCAGCGCCATCTGGCGGCCCTCGCGGATCGCCCGGAACCCCCTGACCCAGCTCAGCGGGTTCTTGCCCTCAAGGCGTCCGGCCGGGAGCACATGCGCCGTCAGCCCTTCGGGCTTGCCCGGTATCGCCGCGCCGCGCTCGTCGGTGATCAGCGCGACATGGTGCCCGCGCCGCTGCAATTCCACCGCCAGGGCGAAAGCTGGAATGAGATGCCCGCCGGTACCGCCGGCCGCGAGCACATAGTGGCGAGAAGCCTAACTCATGGGCGAAGCCCCTTCCTCCGCAGCGATGTGCGTTCCCGCTTGATGTAAGGATTGCGCCGGGTGATCGCCAGCAGGAAGCCGACGCCCAGGCACAAGGCGAGCGTGGAGGAACCGCCGTAGGAAATCAGCGGCAAGGTCATGCCCTTCGAGGGAAACAGCTGCAGATTGACCAGAATGTTGATGAACGCCTGCCCGCCAAACTGGGCGACCAGGCCGGTTGCCGCGAGCACGGTGAACAGGTCCTCTTCCTCCACCAGCCGCAGCAGCACCCTGATGACGATGGCGATATAGATCAGCGCGATGACGGCGCAGACCAGCAGGCCGAATTCCTCGCCGATCACCGAAAAGATATAGTCGGTGTGCGCCTCGGGCAGCGAGAGCTTGCGCGTGCCAAGCCAGAAGCCGCTGCCGGTCCAGCCGCCCGCGAGCAGGGTGCGCTGGGCGAGATCGACATGATCGAACGCAGTGCCGCCGCCGAAGAAGGCATCCATGCGGTGGCGCGCGTTGTCATAGAAAACATAGGCCGCGACCAGGGCGGCCATGCCCGCTGCGCCGGTGTATGCAATCCGGCGCAGCTCAAGCCCCGAAAGCAGCATCAGCGTGAACCAAACGCCGGCGAACAGGATGGTCGAGCCGAAATCGGGCTGCGCCATCAGCAGCACCGCGATGGCCCCATCAAAGCGAGGCTGATCTGCATCACCGGCAGGTTGGGATCGCGCAGCCGCCACGACAGAATCCAGGCGAGCGCGATGGCGAAAGCCGGCTTGAGAAACTCCGACGGTTGCAGCGACAGGCCAAGATTGAGCCAGCGCCGCGCGCCGTTCACTTCGGCGCCCACGACCGGAACCAGCGCCAGCGCCAGCAGCATGACCCCGCCGATGACAATCGCGGTGCGCCGCGCCACTTCCCTGGGCAGGAACGACGCACCGAACATGACCGCCAGGCCAAGCACCTGCCAGCGCAAATGCAGCGACAGGAAATACAGATCGTCGAGCTTCAGGCGCCGCGCGCTCGAAGGCGAAGCCGCCGCGACCGCCGCCGCGCCGATCGCCATCAGCACCAGCACCAGAGCCAGCAGCACCCGGTCGATCTCGCGCCACCAGATCGCGAACTCGCTGCGGCGCGTCCGGCTGTAGCGGGCTACTTGAATCCCCGCCGGAGTGGTTGCTCCGGGCACGATGGGAGGCAGCGTGGCCATCAGTGAGTCCCTCCGCTGGCGGGTTCGGCGGCATTCAGCGCTTCGACGATCTGCCGGAATGCGTCGCCGCGTGCTTCGTAATCGCGAAACTGGTCAAAGCTCGCGCAGGCGGGCGAGAGCATGACGACATCCCCCGGCCGGGCAGCGGCGATGGCGTCCTTGATCGCCTCGGCCATCATCTCGCTGCGCGTGACCGGCATGTATGGCGCAAGCAGCTCGGCGAACAGGTGGCCGGCGTCACCGATGGTATAGGCGGCGGCGACATTGCCGAACCAGGGCTTGCACTCGTCGAGATCGTCGCCCTTGGGCAGTCCGCCCAGGATCCAGTGGAGCCGCTTGTCAGGCCTGGGTGGAAAGGCGGCGATCGCCGGGGCGGTGGAAGCCGGATTGGTCGCCTTGCTGTCGTTGATAAACAGCACCCCGTTGAACTCTCCGATCCGTTCCATCCGGTGCGGAAGACCCCGGAAGGTCGGCATCGCCGCGCTCCATTGCGCCTGGCTGAGGCCCAGCGCCTCGACAATGGCGACAGCGACCGCGGCGTTCTGCAGATTGTGCGGGCCTTGCAGCGACGGCCAATCGGGCTGCATCGCCAGCAGATTTGCGCCATCGACCCGGTGGATGAACCGCGCTTCCCGGCGCAGCGTTTCCCGGTCGGCGATTTCGGCGGTTTCGCCGTCGCCGACACCGAACACCGCGTGCTGGTCGGCACGCTGCATGGCGAAGAGCCGTCCTTTGGACGCGGCATAGGCAGCGAAATCGGCGTAGCGGTCGAGATGGTCGGGGGTGATGTTGAGCAGCACCGCGACTTCGCAGGCCAGGTTGTGCGTCAGATCGAGCTGGTAGCTCGACAGCTCGAGTACATAGACACCGCCCGCCGAGAGCGGATCCTGGGCAAGAATGGGAATGCCGATGTTGCCGCCCATCCGCACCGGCAAGGCCGCGCTCTTGAGCAAGTGATGGACCAGCGCGGTGGTCGTCGATTTGCCGTTGGTGCCGGTAATGCCGACGACGCGGTGCGCGGGCAGACTTTCGCGGGCAAGCGCGAACAGTTCGATATCGCCGATCACCGGCACGCCCGCACCCGCCGCCGCCTCGGCGATCGGATGGCGGTTGAGCGGCACGCCGGGCGATACGACCACGCCGGCGTAGCCCGCGAGATCGATCGACACCGGATCGGCAAGTTCGGCGCGGCCATCGAGGGCCTGGCGCGGCTCTTCGCGGCTGTCCCAGGCGGTAACCCGGGCGCCGCTCGCCAGCAGGCACTCGGCCGCCGCCATGCCCGACCGCGCAAGGCCGAGCACCGCGTAGCGCTTACCGGCAAAGGCGGAGGAGACGATCACCTGAGCTTCAGCGTGGCCAGGCCAATGACCGCGAGCACGATCGAAACGATCCAGAAGCGGACGACGACCGTCGATTCCGCCCAGCCGAGCTGTTCGAAATGGTGATGGATAGGCGCCATGCGGAACACCCGCCTGCCAGTGCGCTTGAAGTAGAACACCTGGATGATCACCGAGGCCGCCTCGACGACGAAAAGCCCGCCGACGATGGCGAGCTGTATCTCGTGATGCGACGCGATGGCGATGGCGCCGAGCGCGCCGCCCAGGGCAAGACTGCCGGTATCGCCCATGAACACCGCCGCCGGCGGGGCGTTGAACCACAGGAAGGCAAGGCAGGCGCCCATGATCCCGGCGCACAGGATCGCCAGCTCGCCGGCCTTGGGGACATGCGGAATGCCAAGATACGCGGCATAGTCCACCCGGCCCACGAGATAGGCGAAAATCGCGAAAGTGGCGGCAGCGATGATCACCGGCATTGTCGCCAGCCCGTCGAGGCCATCGGTCAGATTGACCGCATTGCCAGCCCCGACCATCACAACAGCGGCGAAGATGTAATAGACCGGTCCCAGCGGAATGTAGGTGTTCTGCAGGAACGGAACGTAGACGCCGGTACTGGATGGATCGATGATGAGCCAGGCGGCAATTCCGGCGACCAGGAACTCCAGCAACAGCCTCACCCGGCCCGGCACGCCTTTGTGGCTGCGCTTGGTCACTTTGTCGTAGTCGTCAAGAAAGCCGATCGCGCCGAATCCCAGGGTCACCGCCAGGCAAGCCCAGACGAACCGGCTGTTGAGATCCATCCACAACAGCATGGCGATAACCAGCGCGATCAGGATCATCAGGCCGCCCATGGTCGGCGTGCCGCGCTTGGAGAAGTGGCTTTGCGGGCCGTCCTCGCGGATCGGCTGCCCTTTGCCCTGGCGCACGCGCAGCATCCTGATGAACCTCGGCCCGATGACCAGCCCGATTACCAGAGCGGTGAACAGCGCGGCGCCCGCGCGCGTGCTCTGGTAGCGGATGAGGTTCGCCAGCCCCTCGAACTGAAAATATTCGGCCAGGAGATAGAGCATGGGGCGGCGAACCTAACCTTTTTCTTTGCCGGCGAGCGCCGCGACCAGAGCCCCCAGGCCCACCGAATTGGATCCCTTGACGAGAACCGCGTCGCCACGCTCAAGACCGAAGCCCTTCAACGCATCGCCAGCTTCGCCGGGGTTCCGGCAATGGGCGAAGGGGATCGCTTTGCCAAGCGAACCGAGGGTCCCTTTCCCCAGTTCGTCGGCCAGAGCACCCATCTCGTCGCCGACAAGAATGACATAATCGGCTCCCGCCTCGGCGATCGGCCCGGCGAGCGCGGCGTGGAAATCGGGCCCGTGGGTGCCAAGCTCCTTCATCGCGCCAAGCACCGCGATGCGGCGGCGCGCGGGCGTCTTGCCGAGCTGGGCCAGGGTGGCGCGCATCGAGGCGGGATTGGCGTTGTAGCTCTCGTCGATCAGCAGCGCCTCGCCGCCCTTCGCGGGAATTTCGATGCGCGCGCCGCGCCCGGCGAGACCTTCCATTTCGGCGAGCGCCAGGCCCGCCGCGCCAAGATCGCCGCCAGCGGCGCGCACGGCGGCCATCACCGCCAGCGAATTCATCACCCAGTGCTCGCCGGGGGAAGAGACCGTATAACACAGCCGCCGGTCGCCGAGATCGGCCGTAACCAGCGACCCTCCACCGGGCGCGGCAACCGCGTCGAGCAGGCGGACATGGGCATGGGGCGCCCGGCCGAAGGAAAGAACCGCGCCTTTGTGACGTTCGGCCCTGTCCTTCAGCCGGGCATAGTAGGGGCTATCAGCTGGGATGATTGCGACACCGTCGGGCTCCAGCCCCCCAAAAATCTCACTCTTCGCGTCGGCGATCGCCTCCATGCTGCCCAGGTTCTCGATGTGGGCGGGTGCAATCGTCGTGATTACCGCGATGTCGGGCCGGACCTGGCGGGTCAGCGCCATGATCTCGCCCGCGTGGTTCATGCCCATTTCGAAAATGCCGAAGCGGCTGCGCGCGGACATCCGGGCCAGGCTGAGCGGCACGCCGACATGGTTGTTGTAGCTCTTGACCGAGCGGTGGGCGTTTCCGCGGCTCGACCGGTCGAGCGCGGCGAAAATCGCTTCCTTGACGCCGGTCTTGCCGACCGAACCGGTAACGCCGATCACTTTGGCCTGGCTGCGATCCCGCGCCGCCTTGCCCAGCGCCACCAGCGCGGCGGTGGTGTCTGCCACGCGGATGTGCGGACCATCGACCGTACGGTCGGTCACGGCGGCGATGGCGCCTTTGGCCAGTGCTCCCTCGACAAAGCGGTGGCCATCCATGGCTTCGCCCTTGAGCGCGAAGAACAGGTCGCCGGCCACGACATCGCGCGAATCGATTTCGACCCCCGAAACCTGGAAGTCGCCGACCGCGACCCCGCCCATCGCGCGGGCCAGCGAAACCGCGTCCCACAAGGCCAGCGGCAGATCGTCGTTCGCCGCGCTCGGCCATTCCAGGATACGGGTCATCGCGTTCATGCTGCACACTCCCTGGCGACGGCGACATCGTCGAATGGCAGCACACGCATCTGCTCCCCCCTACCGAAAATCTGCCCCTGCTCATGCCCCTTGCCAGCGACGAGGACGATATCGTCCCGCCCGGCCTGATCGATTGCCGTGGCGATCGCTTCCCTGCGATCCCCGATTTCCCGGGCTCCCGGCGCGCCGGCGAGGACCATCTTGCGAATTTCGCCCGCATCCTCACCGCGCGGATTATCGTCGGTGACGATGACCAGATCGGCCCCCGCCACCGCCGCCTTGCCCATTTCCGGACGCTTGCCCTGGTCCCGGTCGCCGCCCGCGCCGATAACGACGATGAGGCGGCCCCCGGCATGTGGCCGCAGTGCCGCGATCGCCGCTTCGAGCGCGTCGGGCGTGTGCGCATAGTCGATATAGATCGGCGCGCCCGCGCGGTTGATCGCCGCCCGCTCCAGCCGCCCGCGCACCGGCTGCAGGCGAGCAAGCGCGTCGAGCGTCGTTGCCGCCTCGCCCCCGGTCGCCAGCACCAGACCCGCCGCTACCAGCGCGTTGGCCGCCTGGTAGGCGCCGATCAGCGGCAGTTCGACCTTGCGCTCAACCTGGCCCAGCTTGAGTTCCAGCGTCTGGCCCAGCTGCGTCGGCCTGCACGACTCCAGGCGAATCGCCTCACCATTCTCGCCAACCGTGAAGGTCTTGAGGCCGCGCCTGGCGGCATGGTCGATCGCCCGGCCGGACCAGGCATCGTCGGCCCAGACCACGGCCACGCCATCCAGGGCGACAACTTCGTCGAACAACCGCATCTTGGCGGAGAAATAGTCCTCCATGTTGCCGTGATAATCGAGATGATCGCGGCTGAGGTTGGTGAATGCTCCCGCCGCCACCGGCAGACCTTCGTTGCGGAACTGGTCAAGCCCGTGGCTTGAGGCTTCATAAGCGACATGGGTGACGCCTTCGCGCGCCAGCCCGCTGATGTTGGCGAGAAAAGTGACAATGTCGGGCGAGGTAAGGCCGGTAGAGACGAACTCGTCGTGGGTGGTGACGCCCAGCGTGCCGATCGAAGCGGCGCGGTGCCCGGCCATGCGCCACAGCTGCCGGGTCATCTCGACGGTCGAAGTCTTGCCGTTGGTGCCGGTCACCGCGACGACAGTCTTGGGGACAGGCGTGAAAAATTGCGCCGCCAGCCGCGCGAAGGCGCGGCGCGGTTCGGCATCGGCGATATGGACAGCGCCGGACACCGCCGCTTCGAGGCGCGCGACCACGGCAATCGCGCCCGCCTCGACGGCCACCGGGATGAAGTCCTCGCCGTTGAATTTCGCGCCCCGGAACGCGCCGAACACCGTTCCCGGCGCGACCTTGCGGTGATCGATGGCGAAGCCCGTCACCCGCGCCTCGCCGCCGCTCTCCAGCGCCACACCGGCGGCCTTGGCGAGCGCCCCCAGCTTCATTCGCCGTTCCCGCTGGCAACCAAGGGCGAAAGATCGGAAATATCGACGTCGCGGGTATCGTCGGGCATGATTCCCAGCAGCGGTCCGATCCGCGGCACCACCCGGCCGACGATCGGCGCGGTGTTCCAGGCCGCTGTGCGCTGGCCCGAGGTCGCCGCCGTGCCCTGCGGCTCGTCGAGCATGGCGACGATCACATAGCGCGGCCGGTCCATCGGGAAAGCGGCGGCGAAAGTCGCTACCAGCGAGCTCTTGCGATAGCCGCCGACGCCTGGCTTTTCGGCCGAGCCGGTCTTGCCGCCGACGCGGTATCCGAGCGCGTTCGCCTTGCGGCCGGTGCCGTCTACCACGATCATCCGCAGCAGCTGGCGCATCCGCGCGCTGGTCGAGGCCTGGAACACCCGGCGTCCGGTGGGAGCCGTGCCCGGCGCCAGCTTCTGCAGCGTCGCCGGGCGCCAGATGCCGCCGTTGACCAGCGCCGCGTAGGCAGAAGCCAGGTGCAGCGGCGTAACCGCGATGCCGTGGCCATAGGACACCGTCATCGTCGTAATCCGCGACCAATTGGCGCCCGGCCAGATCGGCATGCCTTTCGCCGGGAGTTCGATATAGGGCCGCTCATTCATGCCAAGCGAACGCATCGTCGCGTTGAGCCGCGCGCCGCCAAGCTGGTCGGCGATCTGGGCGGTGACGACGTTGGACGAATGGATCAGCGCCTCGGGAATATTGAGCGATCCGGAGAAGGCATGGCTGTCGCGAATGGTCGCCGCGCCGATCTTGAGCGGACGAGACGCCTGATAGCGACGCGACATGTCGGTCACCGTGCCGGCATCGATCGCCGCGGCGACGGTGATCGGCTTGAATGTCGAGCCGAGCTCGTAGACCTGATTGGTCACGCGGTTGAAGATATTGGCGGCGCCGGTGGTATCGATCAAATTGGGGTTGAAGGTGGGCAGCGAAGTCAAGGCGAGAACCTCGCCAGTATCGACGTCGAGGACGATGCCCGCGGCGCCCTTGGCATTTGTGTCGCGGATGCCGCGCAGCAATTCATCCTCGAGCGCGCCTTGAACGCGCGTGTCGAGCGAGAGCGCTGCCGGGGTTCCGCGTTCGGCCGGATTGGTCAGCCGCTCGTCGAACACCTGTTCCATGCCGACCCGGCCATGGCCATCGGCGGCGACGAAGCCGAGCACATGCGCGGCCGTCGAACCCTGCGGATAGAGCCGCTCGGTCTCGAACGGACTCTCGAGCGCAGGCTCGCCGAGCCCATGCACCCGGTTTGCTTCCTCTGGAAGGATGCGGCGGCGCAGGTATCCCGCCTTGCCGGAGGCCAGCCGCGCCGTCAGTTCCGCCAGATTCTCCTCGGGAAAGATGCGGACCAGGCCAGCGGCGACTTCCTCGGCCGATTTGACCAGCGGCGGCCCGCCATCGCCCATCGCCCTCGGGTTGAACCACAGCGAGTAGGCGGGATAGGCGCGGGCGAGCGGCACGCCGTTGCGATCGACGATATCGCCGCGATCGGGCAGCAGCGCTTCGGCGATCGACCGGTGGCCCGGAACCGGGCCGGTCAGGCCGAGCAGCGCGATACGGATCATGGCAATCGCGGCGATGGTCGCGAACATCGCCAGAATCCAGATCATCCGCCGCTTTGCGGTCAGCAACAGGTGCTGGCGAACATCGACAAGCTGGCGCCGCCCCGAAGCAACTGTCGCGGTGACGCTGATCGCGCTCATTCCCGTGCCGCCCCGCGTTGCGCTACCTTCGACAGGCGATCTTCGAGACCATCGGCATCGATCCGCTTGCGTGGTCCTCCCGCGGGAATCTCGGCAGCCATGGCCTTTCCGGTCAGCGGCGAAACCATCGAGGGGAAGACGGCTGCATCCCCGTCCGCGACGCTGGCGACGCGGATCGGCGCCGGCGCATCGGGCGAACGCGGCTTGCCCAGCGCCGCGAGCTGGCGCTCGCCCTCGATATACTGGCCCGCCGTCGGCGCGGCGAAACCGAATTCGACTTCGTTGAGGCTGCGCAGCTGCTGCTGGTTGGCGCGCGTCGCGAATTCGGTTTCGAGCATCAGCTTGTCGCGCTTCAGAGCGACGATCTGCCGCTCGGACAGCCTGACCTGGCTCTTGAGCGCATTGACCCTGAGCGACATCGCCAAAGTCGCGGCAAGGCAGACCGTGAGGATAAACATCCAGCCGATCGAGCGGATTCGATCGCGTGTAATGTTCATGCGGCCGTCCTTTCTCTGGCGGGAGCATCGGTGCGGGTGGCGGAGCGCAGCGTCGCGGAGCGCGCGCGGGGATTGCGGGCAATCTCCTCGGCCGATGGCCGGACAGCCTTGGCGACATGGGCGAAGCCTGGCCGGGCGCGCGGCGGCGCCACGGGCAGATGGCGCGACGTGGCGGCTCCGGCCGCGCTCGCCTCGCGCAGGAATTGCTTGACGATCCGGTCTTCGAGGCTGTGGAAACTAACCACGGCCAGCCGCCCGCCGCTCGCCAGCAAATGCTCGGCCGCGTTCAGTCCGGTCACGAGCTCTTCGAGCTCTGCGTTCACATGGATACGGATCGCCTGGAAGCTGCGCGTCGCCGGGTCCTTGGGCGCTCCCGTACGGTATCCGAGCGCCTTGCGCACGGTGCGCGCCAGCTCGCCGGTGGTGCCGAGCGGCCGCGCCGCGACGATGGCGCGCGCGACCCGGCGCGACTGGCGCTCCTCGCCATAGCGGAAGAGCACGTCGGCAATGTCGCTCTCCGCCGCCGTGTTGACGAAATCGGCGGCGCTGGGGCCATCTTGACCCATCCTCATGTCGAGCGGTCCATCGATGGAAAAGGCGAAGCCGCGCTCGGGCCGGTCCAGCTGCATCGAGGATACGCCGATATCCATGACCAGGCCATCGACCCGCGAAACGCCGGCATCGGCCAGCGCCTCGACCATTTCGGAGAAGCGGCGGGGATGAAGCACGAGCCGGGGCGGTTCGCCCCCCGCCTCGGGCCATTGCCGGCCCATGGCGATAGCTTCGGGATCGCGATCGAAGGCATGAACCGTAGCGCCCGCATCGAGCAGGCGCCGGGTATAACCGCCCGCGCCGAATGTCGCATCGACAACCAGCGAACCGGGCGCCGGGGCAAGCGCGGCCATGACTTCGTCGAGCAGCACGGGAATATGCGGGACCGGGGCCATTATCCGCGCTCTTTCGCCGCATCGCGGGCGAGCATGGCGCAGGAGGCCTGAAGCCCTTCCCAGCCCTCGCCCATCTTGGCCAGTTCCTCGGGCGCCCAGATGGTGAAATAGGGACCGAGGCCGTTGAGGAAGATCTGCTTGCCGATCCCGGCGAGCGTCGCCAGGTGATCGGGCAGGACGAAACGGCCGCTGCCATCGAACGGCACGGTCGAATAGCCGTAGAGCTGCATAGCCTTCAATTCGCGGTCGAAGTTCTTGCCGAATTCGATCGCCCGCCGCTCATCCTTGTCGAGCTCGGCCTCGAACTCATCGACGCGGGAAAGACCGAAACCGGTCAGGCAGGGCCAGCGGTCGTGCTTGACCAGGCAGAGCACGGTGGTGTTGCCGCTCGACGCCTTGACCGTGTTGCGGATTTGCGGGGGCAGGACGAAGCGGTTCTTCTCGCGCTGAAGCGAAAAGCCCTGACTTCTATAGCTGAACTCCTGTCCCGCCACTTTGCTTCCCAAACCCCGAACCGATGCCCCGTGCCCCGCGAAACGAATCCTTCCATGCCCGGCCGCGCGATAACGCAGCCAGCTCGCCCCCAACCTGGGACGCAGCACGAACGACCATTCCGATGGACAATCTATCTATCCCGAAGGCACGGGGATTCCAAGGAAAAATACGGGAAATTTGGGGAAAACTGGTTTATTAGTAATTTCAATGATTTGTGGAAGATTCAATAGCTTTTATTCCCTATATGTTCCTTTATAGATCAATGAGTTCGCGAAAAATCCCCGAAATAGAGGCCATTTTCCCACCCTGTCCCCAATCTTCCCGAGTCGATGGCGTTGTCAGTCCTTGCCGAGAGCGCCGAGCAATACTTCGAGCGCTTGGCGCCGCAAAGGCCGCTCGTCGGGGCCAACATCCTCCAGCAGCGCCGCATCGGCGAGGATCAGCGCCTTGCCCTTGCCGATCCAGCATTGCGCGACGAGACCGCCGGAGAGTAGCCGGCAATGCCCCCCTGTCCCGGTGGCGACCAGCCGGCCGGGAAGATTGACCGGCAGCGCCGTTCCCAGCAATTCCGCCTGCTGCTCGCCCGCGGGCTGTTCCTCATCGAACTCAAGCCGCAACCCCCAGCGCGCGAGAATTGGGGAGAGCATGACGATGGCCTCGGGCCGCCGCCGGTCACCGAGAGCAAAAGCGGAATCGGCGGTTAGCATCGGGTCGGCGAAAAGCAGGAGCCTGCCCCCGCCCCGGACCCAACGATCGAGCGCTACGTTCTCCCCGGGCGCGAGGGCGCGCGGCTGCGCCATGACCAGCCGGTCCAGCTCCATGAGTGGCGGCGCATTGGGGCCGGACAGAAAACTGTCGATCGGCTCAACCACGCCCTGTTCCCGGAGAAGCGCCAGCGCCCAATGTGGCGGCGCATCGCTCTTCAACAGGTCGCCGAGATTGCCCGTTTCCCGCCAAACGATCGGCAGGCTGGTGAACAGGCCAATCCGGCGGGGATGGGCAGGCGAAGCGCAAGCGGCGACGAACACGGCCGCCGCCAGAATGGCAAACCGTATCTGCTTACTTGGGCGGAGGAGCAGCCGCACTGGGATCGGCGGCGGGAACGACGCCAATATCGGCGAGCGGATCGCTGGAAGACTGACCCTTGGCGGCTTCGGCCGCGGGCGCTGTCACGCCGCTTTCGGCATCGCTCTGCCGCGCGCGGTCCATGATGATGTTGGCAAGCCCGACAAGCAGCAGCATCGCCGCGAGGCCCGACATGCCTATCTGGAGGCGGTGCACAGCCTCTGTACGCAGCTCCCGGATGGTGGGAGGCGTATAGTGCTGGGGCGCCGCGACCGTTGGCGCTTGTGGCTGTAATTGTGTAGCCATCCCGCGCTGTTTAGCCGATCAATCGAGCCAAGGGAAGACCGGAAGTTGCTTCTCGCGCAGCCAGGCCGGATTGTAGAGCGAGGAGAGGTAGCGAAAGCCGGTGTCGCACAGAATCGTCGCCACCCGCGCCTTCCTGCCGAGCTGCGTGCCCAGGGCGATCGCCCCGGCGACATTGATCCCCGAGGACAGCCCCAGGCAAAGCCCTTCTTCGGCCAGCAGCCGCGCGACCCATTCGAGCCCTTCCTCGTCGGAAATGCGGAACTGCGTGTCGATCGGCGCGCCTTCGAGATTGGCGGTGATCCGGCCCTGGCCGATCCCCTCGGCCCAGCTCGTGCCCTCGGCCTTGAGCTCGCCATGGGCGTAGTAGTTGTAGAGCGCCGCCCCGTGCGGATCGGTTAGCGCGATGGTCACCTTTTCGTCGAATTCCTTGAGGCCCAGCCCGACCCCGGCGATCGTCCCGCCGGTGCCCGCGGCGCAAGTGAAACCGTCGATCCGGCCTTCCATCTGCTCCCACAATTCCCTGGCGGTCGATTCGATGTGCGCCTTGCGGTTGGCCACATTGTCGAACTGGTTGGCCCAGACCGCGCCCGGGGTTTCCTCCGCCAGCCGCCGCGAGGTGTGGACGAAGTGGCCGGGGTTGGAAAACGGCGCGGCCGGGACCAGCACCAGTTCGGCCCTCAGCGCCCGCAGCGTATCCATCTTCTCGCGCGACTGGGTCTCTGGCATGACGATGATTGTCTTGTAGCCCAGCGCATTGGCGACCAGCGCAAGGCCGATGCCAGTGTTCCCGGCCGTCCCCTCGACGATTGTCCCGCCAGGCTTGAGCGTTCCTTTCGCCTCGGCATCGCGCACGATCCACAGCGCCGCCCGGTCCTTCACCGAGGCGCCGGGGTTGGCGAACTCGCACTTGCCCCATATCTCGCAGCCCGCCGCCTCGCTCGGCCCCTTGAGGTATACGAGCGGCGTGTTGCCGATGAGGTCGAGCGGATTGCGCCGGGCAGCGGGTGCGGTCATTCTGATTGACTAGGCCGCAGCCGGGCGAGGATCAATCCTCTTGGGCGATGGTGACTTTGAGGCCATCGAGCGCGTCGGTGATTGGCACCTGGCACGAAAGCCGCGAGAATTCGTTGCGATGATCGGAGCTGTCGAGCAGGTCGTTCTCGTCTTCGCTCATCTTCGGCAGCTTGTCCATGAAGCCTGCGTCGATGTGGACGTGGCACGTGGCGCAGCTGCAGCAGCCGCCGCACAGTGCCAAAAGCTCGTCGAAACCATTATCCCGGATGGTTTCCATCAGCGTGCGGCCATTGGTCGCTTCGACCTCCCTGGCCGCGCCCTCCTGATCGACGACAGTAATCTTCGGCATATGCTGTGATCCCTTGCTGGCGCTTTGGCGCGGCTGCTACTGGCAAGCTTTGGATTTGGCAAGGCGAAGAAACATGGGGCTGAGCGCCGGGGCGATACGCGAGGGACTCGACAGCATCGCCGCCGGCGAGCCGGCGATAGCGCGAGCGCTAGCCCTCGCCGGCTATCCCGAACCGCGCATCCGCGAGCGCGGTTACCAGACCATGATGCGCACCATCGTCGGCCAGCAGGTCAGCGTCGCCGCCGCTGCCTCGATGTGGCGCAAGTTCGAAGCGTTCGCCGGCGCCGGTCTGCCGCCGGAAAAAGTGCTGGCCGCCGGGTTCGACGAGCTGCGCGCCTGCGGCCTTTCACGCCAGAAGCAGGGCTATCTGCGCAGCCTTTGCGAACTGGTGGCGGCAGGTGCGATCGATTTCGAAGCCCTTCCCCCCGACGACGAGGAAGCCATCGCCCAGCTCACCCTGATCAAGGGCATCGGCCGCTGGTCGGCGGAAATCTACCTGCTGTTCGCCGAAGGACGCCCGGACATCTGGCCCGCCGGCGACCTGGCGGTGCAGGCGGGCCTGGCCAAGCTGCTCGGGCTGGAAGCGCGCCCGAGCGAGAAGGCGACGCGCGAACTGGCGGAGGGATGGCGCCCGCACCGGGGCGCTGCGGCGATCTTCACCTGGCATTGCTACAACAATCCGGCGTTGTAAGAGTTTGATTCGAAATTCGCGAAAGAGAGAATTTCGCCTCGCCACCGGACTATCCGAAACGGAGTTCGGATTAGAGACTAACAAGGACAAAGGCCATGGGCACCGGCAAATCGATCTTCATCACCGGCGGCGGCTCGGGCATCGGGCGGGCGGTCGCGCGGCATTTCGCGGCGCATGGCTGGTATGTCGGGCTGGGTGACGTCAACGAGGCGGGCATGGCGGAGACGCAGGCCCTGCTCCCCGCCGGGCAGAGCTTCGCGACACGGCTCGACGTGCGCGACCGGGCCGCGTGGGACGCGGCGCTGGCCGCTTTCGCCAAGGCGGCGGGCGGCAGGATCGATGTCGTAATGAATAACGCCGGCGTCGCTTACGGCGGTGCTTTCGTCGACCAGACCGAGGCCGAGATCGACCAGCTCATCGCGGTCAATTTCAAGGGCGTCGCCAACGGCGCCCAGGCGGCCTACCCTTGGCTAAAGGCCTCTGCGCCGGGCTCTTGCCTGCTCAACACCGCCAGCGCCGCCGCGCTCTATGGCACCGGCGGCATGGCGATCTATTCGGCGACCAAATTCGCCGTCCGCGCATTGACCGAAGCACTCGACACCGAGTGGCTCGACGACAAGATCAAGGTTCGCTCGATCATGCCGGCCTTCATCGACACGCCGCTGCTGGCCGGCCCGGCGAGCACGAAAACCAACGTTTCCAAACGCGACAGCGTGGTCGCGGCGGGGCTGGAATTCACGCCGGTGGAACAAGTGGCGCTGGCCGCCTGGAACGCGGTGCACGGCGGCAAGATGCACACCCCCGTCGGCAAGACCGCCAAGCAGCTGCGCCTCGCCGCAATGTTCGCGCCGGGCTATATCCGCAAGCGCTCGCGCGGGCTGATGCAGGCGCGGGAGATCTTGGGGCGGGACGGATAGCGATCGCTACCGGCCGCCACCCACCCGCGCCGCGCCAGCCTTGCCCGCCGGGCTGAGGAATGGCGTCAACTCGCGGAACGGCACCACCCAGGTCTCCGCGCAGGCTTGCACCACATGCGGCAGCTGCGGGGTGAAACCGATGCCGGTGCGGTCAAGCGAAAGCGACCAGTATTCCTCGCTGGTCACCGGCTCGCGGCATTCGGCGTTTTCCGCTGCGAACCGCGCGTGTCCAAGGACAACCCGGCGCAGGGCGCGGGATATCGTCCCGCCATCCACATCGCTCCCTTTCGGCCGGATCACCGCATCGCCGAGGAACCAGCCGGTGAGGCTGACCGCCTTGCCGGTCCGGCGGTCGAAAGTCAGGTGATACTGCACGTCATCGGGATGCGCGCCGCCGCAGTAATACCCGATCGAAACCGCGGCGGAGAGAAAGTCGGCGTGGACGCCCGCAGGCTCGATCGTGCCAGCATAATCCCCGTCCGTACCGCGCATCGCCAGCGCCAGACGTACGCAGGAAATATAATCGCCCACGCCGTCTTTCCTGGCGGGATCGAGCCGCAGTGCGGCGTTGATCGCCCGGTCTCCGGGCAGGGTTTCGGGAAGCGCGAAGCTTTCCAGTGTCACGCCGGGAAAGGCGGGACCAGCCGAATAAGTCAGCTTGGTGTAGCGCAGCCTGCTTTTGGCCGCCTGTGACGGCATGACCCGAAGCGGGCTCAGGCGCGGGCCGATATAGGCGTCGCTGGCGCAAGGTCCGTCCTCGCTCGTCGCATTGGCCGCGACCCGGCGCAAAGCGACCGGCAGACTCCGCGTCCCAGAGCGCCATTCGCCGCGCATCGCGCCGGATTCATCGGCGGCGACGGACCATCGGGCGGTCTCCTTGTCCGCTTCGTCGCGTTCGACCAGACCGGTTCCGCTCTCGGCAGCCTCCAGTCTCAACGGGCGCAGCTTGTTCATGTAGTAATACGAACCCCTATCCCAGCCGCCCTCCTCGGACGCCCTGAGGCAGACGCGAACCGGCAATGTGCCGACAGTGCCCTGCCATACGCCCTCTCCCGGAGGCGCCGCCGCTTCGGCCCCGGCTGGAACAGCAGCCAGTGCCATCGCCAGCCACCTGATCAATGTTCTCATCACAGTACCCCCTCGATCGCATGCGCCAGTTTCACGTCCCGCTGGCTGAGACCACCAGCATCGTGCGTGGTCAGCACAATATCGACCCGGTTCCACACATTCGACCATTCCGGGTGATGGTCCGCCTTCTCCGCCAGCAGCGCGACGCGGGTCATGAAACCGAAGGCTTCGTTGAAGTCGGCGAAGCGGAACTGGCGCGAAATGGCGAGGCCGTCGGCGCGCAGGGTCCAATCGGACAGTCCGGCCAAAGCGGCGTCGCGCTCGCTTTCCGACAGGCGGGGGATCGGCATCGGCGGTCTCCTTGGCAGCGGCAAGGGTTTCACCTATCGCAGCGGCCGATGCAAGCGTGCCGCCTCGCCTTGAACGACCTGGTCTGCCGACGTGGCGACCGGGTTCTGTTTCGCGGTCTCTCGCTGGCGCTGGGCCCAGGGGAAGCGCTGCAAATCGCTGGACCGAACGGCATCGGCAAGTCGAGCCTGATCCGCATCGTCGCCGGATTGCTCGCGCCCTTCGCGGGAAGTGTCGCGGCCGAAGGACAGATGGCCCTGCTCGACGAACGCCCCGCGCTCGATCCGCAACTGCCGCTGGGGCGGGCGCTGTCCTTCTGGCGGCGGCTGGACGGGCCTGTCGATAGCCAAACGGCGCGGCTGGGGCTTGAGCAGTTGCTCGACGTGCCGGTGCGCTATCTATCGACCGGGCAGCGCAAGCGCGCGAGCCTTGCCCGTCTGATCGGCCAGGGCGCACCGGTCTGGCTGCTCGACGAGCCGCTGAACGGCCTCGACACCGGCGCCGCGCGGCTCGCCGAAGCGCTTGCCGCCGAGCATTGCGCCGAGGGCGGCATCTGCGTCATCGCCTCACACCAGCCTTTCGCCGTTGAGGGCATGCGGCGGATCGAACTGGCGGATTTCGCGGCATGATCCGCAGCCTTGCTCTGCTGCTGCGCCGCGATCTTGGCATGCTGCTACCCGGCGGCAGGCGGGGCGGAACCATGCTGCCGCTGCTGTTCTTCCTTGCCGTCGCCATGCTGTTCCCTTTCGCTATCGGCCCCGATCCCAAGCTGCTGGCGCGGACCGGCGGCGGCGTGATCTGGGTGGCGGCATTGCTCGCGGCGATCCTTCCGCTCGACCGGCTGATCGAGCCAGACATCGAACTGGGCATGTTCGACCAATGGCGCCTGCGCGGCATCGCCGAGGAATGGATCGTCGCGGTGCGGATTGCCGCCCACTGGCTGAGCTTCGGCCCGCCGCTGATGCTCGCCGCGCTGCCCGCTGCGGCGCTGCTGGGGCTGGAGGGGGAGACCGTCCGCTTGGTCGAGCTCGGGCTGCTGGCGGGCACACCGGGGCTCGCGGCGCTGGGGATTACCGTGGCGGCGCTCACCGCCGGGCTGAGAGGCGGCGCGGCGCTGGCAGGGCTGCTGACCATCCCGCTGGCGGTGCCGCTGCTGGTTTTCGGCGCGGGGAGCCTATCCGGCGGGGCGAGCGGGCTTGCCCTGACCGGCGCGGCTAGCCTTGTCCTGCTGGCCATCGCGCCGTTCGCAGGGGGCGCGGCAATTCGGGCCGCGCGGGGCTAGGGTTGCTCGGTATCCCCGCTCAATACGGCGGCTTGTCGAGCCCCTTGGGGCTGAAGGTGAAAACTTCGCAGCCCTGTTCGGTGATCCCCACAGTATGCTCGAACTGCGCCGACAGCGAACGGTCGCGGGTCACTGCCGTCCAGCCGTCCTCGAGCAGTTTGACCGGCGGCTTGCCGAGATTGATCATCGGCTCGATGGTGAAGAACATGCCCGGCACCAGTTCCGGCCCGGTCCCCGGCCGCGCGGCGTGGACCACTTCGGGCGCGTCGTGGAACAGCCGGCCGACGCCGTGCCCGCAAAACTCGCGCACCACCCCGAAACGATGCCCCTCGGCATGCCGCTGGATCGCCGCCCCGATGTCGCCGAGCCGGTTGCCGGGCCGCGCCTGCTCGATGCCGAGCAGCAGGCATTCGTAGGTCACATCGACCAGCCGCCTGGCCTTCAGAGGCACGTCGCCAACCAGGTACATCCGGCTCGAAATCCCCGTGCCAGCCATCGAGCAGCGGGGTCACGTCGATATTGACGATGTCGCCGTCTTTCAGCGTCTTGTCCGACGGGATGCCGTGGCAAACCACGTGGTTGATCGAGATGCAGCAGCTATGCGCATAGCCGCGATAGCCAAGCGTCGCGGGAATCGCGCCATGATCGAGCGTGAACTCGCGCACGAAATCGTCCAGCGCCTGTGTCGTCACTCCAGGCTGCACCAGCGGCGCCAGCGCATCGAGGTTCTCGGCCGCCAGCCGCCCGGCCCGGCGCATGCCTTCGAAAGCCTCGGACCCATGCAGCTTGATCGTGCCGTCGCGCAGCGTGGTCTCGTCGGCGGAAACTGTCTGATACTGATTCATCGCGCCAGCATGTAGCGATGGATCGCGAGAATTGCGAGTGTCGGCGTATGGGTAGAAATGCGCGGAAAGCGGTCCATCGGAATTTCACTCGCGCTCGCTCGCAATCTGCGGCTAGATGCTTGGCGGCATGACCGGAAAGAACCTATTGATCCAGCCCGATCGCGGCCAGAAGGCGACTGCGATCCACCTCGTGACCAAGTCCGGGCTTGAGGCCTTCGTGAAAGGCCTCTCCTCCGCGCAACGCGCCGCGCTTGCCGCGCAGAAGTTCGAGGGCGCCGCCTTCGAACAGGCCGTGCTGCCCAATGGCCCGGATGCGCAAGACTTATGGCTGGTCGCCGCGGGTGTCGCCGATGCGGAGAAGCTATCCAGCTGGTGCCTCGCCAAACTCGCCGAGACGCTGCCCGAGGGCGCATACCGGCTGGCCAAGGACGAACCGGGCCCAAATGGACTCGATCGGGCCCTGATCGGCTGGGCGAGCGGGCAATACCGATTCGACCGCTACCGCTCCGAACCCAAGCCGGAAGGCCCGCGTGTACTCCTGACCGGGCAGGCCAAGGCGATCGATCCGGCGCTGGCCGAGGCCGAGGCGCTCACCCTGGTGCGCGACCTGGTCAACATCCCCGCCGAACATATGGGGCCCGCCGAACTCGAGGAAGCAGGCGGAAGCGATCGCCAAGGGACACAAGGCGGACTTCCGCGTCACCAAGGGCGACACGCTCGAACGTGAATTCCCGATGGTGCACATGGTCGGCCGCGCCGCCGCGCGCGAAAAGGCGCCGCGTATGATCGAGCTGGAATGGGGCGACCCTAAGCATCCCCGTCTGGCGCTGGTTGGCAAGGGAGTGTGCTTCGATTCGGGCGGACTCGACATCAAGACCGGCTCTTCGATGCTGCTGATGAAGAAGGACATGGGCGGCGCGGCGCATGTGCTTGCGCTCGCCCGCCTGATCATGGCAAGCGGCCTGAAGGTTCACCTGCATATGCTTGTTCCAGCAGTGGAAAATTCGATCTCTGGCAGCGCTTACCGGCCCGGCGACGTGCTGCGTTCGCGCGCCGGCATTTCGGTCGAGATCGGCAACACCGACGCCGAGGGCCGCCTCATCCTCGGCGATGCGCTGGCACGCGCGGGCGAGGACAAACCGGATCTGACGCTCGATTTCGCCACCCTCACCGGCGCCGCGCGGTCCGCTTTGGGGCCGGACCTTCCCGCCCTGTTCGCGCGACGCGACGAAACAGCGGCGGCGCTGCTAGCCGCGGGCGAGGAGCATGACGATCCCTGCTGGCGGCTGCCGCTGCACGAAGGCTACCGCGAATACCTGAAGAGCGACATCGCCGACATCGTCAACAGCCACTCGAACGGCTTTGCCGGCGCCTCGGTCGCCGCGCTGTTCCTCGACAAATTCGTGCCCGAAGGCGCCGACTGGGCGCATTTCGACACCTACGCCTGGCGCCCCGCCGCCAAGCCCGGCCGCCCCAAAGGCGGCGACGCGCTGGGGCTCAGGGCGGCGTGGCATATGCTGGGACAGCGCTATGGCTGAGGTTGCGCAATGACCGAGGGCCAAGTAAGCGCACCGCTCTTCAAATTCGGGGATAGCGGCACATTGGCTCGGGACCGGTTCGCAGGACTTTCCTTCACGATGACTGGCCCCGGCGTCACCGCCGAGGCCGGGCATTTGCCGGTGCGCGGCGATCTTGCCCATTTCAAGCTCGCCGGGCGCTATTTCGTGCCGCACTACGCGGTGCCGATGCCGCACGGCGTCAATCCCGGCGGCGCGGTGCTGCGCAAGGCGCCCAAGGCGGACGCCGATGTAGTCGAGCACTTGCCGGCGAGCGCTGTGTTCAACGTGCTCGATATCACCGGCGGCTGGGCCTGGGGCCAGGTGGGCGAGGACGGTTTCGTCGGCTATCTGCCGATGGAAACGCTGTTGGCCTTATGAGCGCGACTGTTTTCATCGACGGCGCGGTTGGCACGACCGGACTCGAGATCGTCGAGCGGCTGTCGGCCCGGGCGGAGTTCGAACTGCTGCTGCTGAGCGAGGAACAGCGCAAGGACGCGAAGGCCCGGCGCGATGCCTACCACGCCGCCGACTTCGCCGTGCTCTGCCTGCCCGACGACGCCGCGATCGAAGCCGTGGCGCTGGCGAAAAGTGCGAAAGCGCGGATCGTCGATGCCTCAAGCGCGCACCGGGTGGCCGATGGCTGGACCTATGGTTTTCCCGAAGTGACAGGCCGCGACGATGTCGCTTGCGCCAGCCGGGTGAGCAATCCCGGCTGTTATCCGACCGGCTTCATCGCCCTGCTCGCGCCGCTGATCCGCAAGGGCCTGCTGCCCTCGGACTGGCCCTATACCTGCCATGCGGTATCGGGATATTCGGGCGGCGGCAAGGCGCTGATCGGGCGGTTCGAGGACGATGCCGACATCGCCTATCGCGACTATGCGCTCGGCCTGGGGCACAAACATGTGCCGGAAATGCAGGCGCAATGCGGCCTCGCCCACCCGCCGGTGTTCGCGCCCGCCGTGATACCCGCCCATCGCGGCATGATTGTCGAGGTGCCGCTCCACCTCGGCCAGATGACCCGCGCCGCCCCCACTGACGGGCTGCGCGAATGTCTTGAGGATTTCTACGCCGGCAGCGCCGTCGTCTCGGTCCGGCAGGAAGCGCCCGACGAATTGCTGCTGCGCCGCTCGATGGCGCCCTGCGACCGGCTCGACCTGCATGTTTTCGGATCGCGCGACGGAAGCCAGGCGCGGCTGGTCGCCGTGCTCGACAATCTCGGTAAGGGCGCGAGCGGAGCAGCGGTGCAGAACCTCAACCTGATGGCGGGCTTGCCAGAGACAGCGGGGCTCAGGCTATGAAGCCATAATTTTGGGCAGCAATGCCCGGAATTTGGGCAATGGCGCGACGGTTTCCGCGCGGAATATTGGCCCGATTGGCCAATTCTCACCTCGAACCGTGAAAATCCGCTCTTTTCGGCAGCGAAAGCTTGTCCTAGGGCGATGCCCTCGCCTCTGGCACGATTCTTGATGAATGGACGAAGAGGCATTCGGATGTCCGGTAGCGCGGCCGCGCCGCCGGCTCTTTGCGCAGGGGTTCCAGCGACGTGAAAAAGATCGAAGCGATCATCAAGCCGTTCAAGCTCGACGAAGTCAAAGAGGCGCTGCACGAAGTCGGCGTCTCGGGCATCACCGTCACCGAGGCCAAGGGCTTCGGCCGGCAGAAGGGCCACACCGAGCTCTATCGCGGCGCCGAATACGTCGTCGACTTCCTGCCCAAGGTGAAGCTCGAAGTCGTTGTGCCCGACAGTCTCGCCGAACGCACGGTCGAAGCGATCGCCGCGGCGGCGCAGACTGGCCGGATCGGCGACGGCAAGATTTTCGTCATCCCGATCGAAAGCGCCGTGCGCATTCGCACCGGCGAACGGGATAACGACGCAATTTGACCAATACCTGCCCGCTCATCGCAGAGTGGAATTTCTAGAAGGAAGAAACATGGCCAGTGCAAAAGACGTCCTCAAGCGCATCAAGGACGAGGAAATCGAATGGGTCGATCTGCGCTTCACCGACCCCAAGGGCAAGTGGCAGCACCTGACCATGGTTGCCGCCCTGATCGGCGAGGACGAGCTTGAGGACGGCCTGATGTTCGACGGCTCCTCGATCGCCGGCTGGAAGGCGATCAACGAGAGCGACATGATCCTCAAGCCCGATCTTGACGCGATCTACATCGATCCGTTCAGCGCGACGCCGATGATGATCATCTGCTGCGACATCGTCGAACCTTCGACCGGCGATCTCTACAGCCGCGATCCGCGCTCGACCGCCAAACGCGCTGAAGCCTTCGTCAAGGCGGCGGGCATCGGCGACACGGTCTATGTCGGCCCCGAAGCTGAATTCTTCATCTTCGACGACGTGCGCTTCTACGACGATTACACCGGCAACGGCTTCAGGATCGACGATATCGAGCTGCCGACCAACTCGAACCGCGAATACGAAGGCGGCAACCTCGCCCACCGCCCGCGCGCCAAGGGCGGCTACTTCCCGGTCGCTCCGGTCGACTCTGCGTCGATATCCGCGGCGAGATGGTCTCGACCATGATCGAGATGGGCCTGCCCTGCGACAAGCACCACCACGAAGTCGCCAGCGCCCAGCACGAGCTTGGCCTGACCTTCGGCACCCTGACCCAGACCGCCGACCGCATGCAGGTCTACAAGTACGTCGTCCATCAGGTCGCCCAGGCCTATGGCAAGACCGCGACCTTCATGCCCAAGCCGATCAAGACCGACAACGGCTCCGGCATGCACACCCACTTCTCGATCTGGGAAAAGGGCAAGCCGCTGTTCGCCGGCAACGGCTATGCCGGCCTGTCCGACATGTGCCTCTATTTCATCGGCGGCGTGATCAAGCACGCCAAGGCGGTCAACGCCTTCACCAACCCGACCACCAACAGCTACAAGCGGCTGGTGCCGGGCTACGAAGCGCCGGTGCTGCTCGCCTATTCGGCGCGCAACCGTTCGGCCTCGTGCCGCATTCCCTATGGCGCGGGCGACAAGGCCAAGCGCGTCGAAATCCGCTTCCCCGATGCCATGGCCAATCCCTACCTGTGCTACGCGGCGCTGCTGATGGCCGGGCTCGACGGGATCCGTAACAAGATCCATCCGGGCGAAGCCATGGACAAGAACCTCTACGATCTGCCGCCGCGCGAACTTAAGAAGGTTCCGACCGTGTGCGGTTCGCTGCGCGAGGCGCTGGAAGCGCTGGCCAAGGACAATGCCTTCCTGCTCGAAGGCGGCGTCTTCACCAAGGACCAGATCGAAGCCTATGCCGAACTGCGCTGGGAAGAAGTGATGCGCTGGGAAACCACGCCGTCACCGGTCGAGTTCGACATGTATTATTCCGCCTGATTTCAGCCGGATCTGTGCAAGAAAAAGCCCGGACCCCACGGTCCGGGCTTTTTTCGTTTTCCTACAGGCATATCGCCGGCTTAGTTAATTCGCCTCGCTAGCAAGAGGTGGCGATTCGGATGAACCGCGAAACCATTTTCGGCACTGTGCGCACAATACTCGGGCGCGGCTTTTCGCGGACCGAAGTCGATATGCTCGACCGGGCAATCGATGCCGCCGCACGGGGAGAAGCACTCTCGCCTGCTCCACCTGGCCTGCACATTGGTGAAGCCGGAAAGGCGCTGATCAAGAAATGGGAAGGCTGCGCCAGGCGCAGGGCGGACGGCAAGGTCGAAGCCTATCCCGATCCCGGCAGCGCCGATGGCAAGCCGTGGACGATCGGCTGGGGTGCAACTGGCCCCGGCATCGGCCCCGGCACGGTGTGGACCCAGGCGCAATGCGAGGAACGCTTCGAACACGACATCGTCCGCTATGCCGAGGCCGTCGCCAAGGCCATCGGCGACGCCCCGACAACTTCAGAATCAGTTCGATGCGCTGGTCTCATTCCACTACAATACCGGCGCCATCGCCAAGGCGACGCTGACCAAGTTGCACCGGCGTGGCGACCATGCCGGGGCGGCGCGCGAATTCGGCAAATGGATCAACAACGATGGCAAGCCAATGGCCGGGCTGGTCAAGCGCCGGGCGGAAGAAGCCGCGCTCTATTCAACGAGGCGGTACTGATCCTGACCACCGGGAACCCCGTCCTTGCCGCTGCCTTCGAACGCGGGGACGGCATCGCGGCGGATCCGGGCCGCATCTGATATCAATCGCTCATGATCGGCGGGCTGGATACGTTCCCAGCCGTGGCGACTGAGCCGTTCCATCGGCCGGTAGCGTACCTTGTATTGCATGCGCGGACTGCCCTCGACCCAATAGCCGAGGTAGACATAGGGAAGTCCCGATGCCGCCGCGCGATCGATGTGATCGAGGATGATGAAATTGCCGAGTCCTGTGCGCGCTGCGTGATCCGGATCATAGAAGCTGTAAATCATCGACAGTCCGTCGGCCTGCTTGTCGGTGAGACAGGCGCCGACGAGACGGCCCGGCGTTACGCCATCGGCCGAAGGCTCGCGGTATTCGACGATATAGCTGGTCACCGGCGTATGTTCGACCATGTCGGCGAAATCGACTTCGTCCATCGCCGCCATGCCGCCGCCCGGATGGCGCGTGCCGAGATAGCGCTGCAGCAGTTCGAACTGTTCGGCGGTCGACCACGGGCGGCACAGTGAAACCACCAGGTCCGAATTGCTCCGCGTGGTCTTGCGCTGGGTCGCCGAGGGCTGGAATTCGCCGGCGACGACGCGGACCGAAACGCAAGCCGAGCAATCGATGCAGCTCGGCCGGTAGGCGACGGTCTGGCTGCGGCGAAAGCCGATGCGACCGAGCGCATCGTTGAGCGCATCGGCGTGCGGCCCGCGCAGTTCGGTGAACACCTTCCGCTCGCTGCGCCCCGGAATATAGGGACACGGAGCTGGGCTCGTGACGAAAAACCGGGGAAAGCGTACGGGCGCCGTCACGACCTGATATAGTCCTCTATCGTTGTGCGCGGATTCGGCGCGCAACGGCAATATGCCCGCGCAACTCCCCTAGAGGAAGCACTTTAACCAAGAAATAAGCTTAACAAAAAGTTATTTTGCACAGGCGCGGTGGTTTGCTTAGTTCAATTCCACCGGACTCACCTCGAAACCCTCCTTGCGCAGCGCGGTAACGAGCGCATCGAGCTGTTCCTTGTCGCGCGCCTCGCATTCGATGTCAGTGACCAGTCCCTTGGCGGGAAGACTGGTGAAGATGCGCTGATGCCAGACTTCGATGATGTTGACGTTGTGCTCGTGGAACACCTTGGCGACCCGGTAGAGCGAGCCGGGCCGGTCCTGCATCGAAAGCCGCAGCCGCGCCAGCCGGCCCGATCGGGCGAGATCGCGCAACAGCACGTTGGCAAGCAGCCGTGTGTCGATATTGCCGCCCGACAGGACGATGCCTACCTTGCGGCCCTCGAACAGGTGGCGGTGCGCGAGCACGGCGGCGAGCCCCGCCGCGCCGGCGCCCTCGACCACGGTCTTTTCGATCTGCAACAGCAGCGCGAGTGCGCCTTCGAGTTCGGACTCGCTGACCAGCACGAAGTCGTCGAGCAGCCCGGCCAGGACTTTCGAGGTAAACTCTCCCGGCTCGAACACGGCGATGCCCTCGGCCAGCGTATCGCCGCCGATCGGCAGATTCTCGCCACGCAGCAAATTGTACATCGAGGGGAACAGCGCCGCCTCGACCCCGATCAGGCCGATGTCCGGCTTGATCGCGCGGGCGATCGTGCCCATGCCCGAACCCAGCCCGCCGCCGCCGACCGGCAGCACCAGCATGTCGAGTTCCGGCACATCCTCAAGCATTTCCAGCGCGACCGTGCCCTGCCCCGCCGCGACATGCGGATCGTCGAACGGATGGATGAACGTCAGCCCCAATTCGATCTCGAGCCGCCGGGCGTGGGCATAGGCCTCGTCGAAGCTCTCGCCCTCCAGCACCACGGTGCCGCCGACGCTCTCGGTCTGCATTACTTTCACCGTCGGCGTGGTCCTGGGCATGACGATGGTCACCGGAATGCCCAGTCGCGTGCCGTGGTACGACAGCCCCTGGGCATGATTGCCTGCCGAGGCGGCGATCACCCCGCGATTGATCTTCTCGCCGCCGAGCAACAGCATGGCGTTGAGCGCGCCGCGTTCCTTGTAAGCGGCGGTAAACTGCTGGTTTTCGAACTTCAGGTAAATTTCCGCGCCGGTGATCGCGCTCAGCGTCTTGCTGTGCATCGTCGGCGTGCGCACCACCGCGCCGGCAATTCGTTCCGCCGCCGCGCGAACATCGGCTGCGGTCAGGAGCGAGGAGGCGGCTGGCTTGTGCATGGCGCGCGCCCTAACCGAAAGCGTGCGCTTTGCAAACGGCTATCCCTGCCCGGCGGCGGCGGCGCCGCTGCGCGGAAGCAGCCAGGCCAGCACTGCCGTCACCACGACGACGGCGAGCGTATCGGCGATCCAGTCGCGGATGTCACAGTCGCGGTTGAGCGCCGGGATAGCCTGGACAACCTCGATCATCGCGCCGGTGAACGACAGTCGCTCCGCCAACCGCCAGCGCCGTTCCGCGCCGAAACCAAGGCCGCCGAGCCCGGCAAGCGTGGCGAAAGCGAGGATATGGGCGAACTTGTCTCCATAGCTGTCAATCGGCAGCTTCGGCGGCTTGGGCAGCACGGCCATGGTCACCGCGAAAATCAGCGCCAGCCAGAACAGCACGCGCAGCAAGGCGAGGAAGCGAGGGTTGCGGAGGAGAACCATGATCCGGGCCGATAAACCAACGGTGCGTCATGGCAAGTGCGGTTCAACGCGGGGGCTGGCGGCTGGCGAGCAACCGGTTAAAGAACGCCCTATGACAGAAACCCTCAACGTTTCGTTCCTCGGCCTCGGCGTGATGGGCGGGGCGATCGCCCGGCATATCGGCAAGGCGGGGCATCGCCTGACGATCTACAACCGCTCCGAACCGCGCGCGCGCAATTGGCTGGAGGCCAATCCAGGGCTCGCCGCCCGCGTCGCCAATAGCCCAGCCGACGCCGCCGAGGGAGCCGATGCGGTGCTCACCTGCGTCGGCAACGACGATGATCTCGCCGATGTCGTGCTGGGGCCGCAGGGCGTCTTCTCGACGCTCGGGCACGGCGGCATATTCATCGATCATACCACGGTCTCGGCCCGTATCGCCCGCCAGATCGCCGTGGAGGCGCGCGACAAGCACATCCATTGCGTCGATGCGCCGATGACCGGATCGCAGATCGGCGCGGAGAACGGCACGCTGGCGGTGATGTGCGGCGGCCGGGCCGACGCGATCGAAGCGGCGCGGCCGATCATGGAATGCTATACCGCGCGCATCGTCCATGTCGGCAAGGCCGGCGCCGGGCAAACCACCAAGGCGGCGAACCAGATCTGCATCGCCGGGATCGTCGCCGGGCTCTCCGAAGCGATGCGCTTCGCCCAGGCCGCGCACCTCGACATGGACAAGGTTTACGAAGCAATCTCGGGCGGCGCGGCGCAGAGCTGGCAGATGGACAACCGCTGGCACACCATGGCGAAAGACGAATTCGACTTCGGCTTCGCGATCGACTGGATGAGAAAGGACCTCGGCCTGGCGATGGACGAAGGCCGGGGCCTGGGCGTCTCGCTGCCGATCACGGCGCTGGTCAACCAGCTCTATGTCGATGTCCAGGCGCTCGGCGGCGGGCGGCAGGACACCAGCGCGCTGATCCGGCGCCTGCCGCGCAAGGGGGGCAAGTGAGGAAGCTACTTGCGGCTCTGCTCCTCGCACTCGCCGCCACCGCCCCCGAGCCGGCTTGGGCCGACACCCTTGTCGAGAATGTCGAGGGCATTACCCTTGACGCGCAAGGCCGGGTCCAGCGCTTCGCCGCCCTGCTGATCGACGACAACGGCCGCGTCGAACAGCTGTTCCAGCGTAGCGACAAGCGCCCGGGACGGGCGGACTACCGGCTCGACGGCAAGGGCCGGGTGCTGATGCCGGGGCTGATCGACTCGCACGCCGACCTGATGGCCTTCGGCCTGTCGCTGCTGGGGCCGGTGTCTCCCGGCGCGCGGCCCCGGCCCGACGACCGCGACGCGGCTCTGTTCAAGGCCCAGCAATTCATGTTCGAACGCGGCGTCACCACGGTCGCCGACATGGGCACGACGATCGAGGCGTGGCAGACCTACCGCCGCGCGGGCGACCTCGGGCGGCTGTCGCTGCGCGTCGCCGCTTATGCCGCCAGCGTCGAGGACATGGTCCTGATCGGCGGGCCGGGTCCGACGCCGTGGCTCTACGACGACCGGCTGCGGCTCAACGGGCTACATATCGCCAGCGACCCCGCGCCGCCGCCGCCAGCTCTCGCCAAACCGCCAAAAGCCGGCCCCGGCCACGCAGGCCTTGCGCGAACGCCAGGCCGCGATCCAGCTCAAGAACCTGCTCAGCCGCGCGGCGATCGACGGCTTTCAGGGGGCGGTCGAAGTCCGCGATGCCATGCTGCTTCCCTTGCTGCTCGATGCGCTCGGCGAACTAGGCCAGACCTACACGGGCGAGCGGCGCTGGCGGATCGAACTCACCGCCATGCCGGAAAGCGCCGACCTGCCGCGCCTGGCCCAGGCGGGCGTCGCGTTGTCGCTGCGTCAACAGACCGCGCCCCCTGCCCTCGCTTCGATCACCGCGGCAAGGATCCGCTTCGGACTCGGCTCAGGTGCGCCCGCGGCGACACCGGAGCCCTTCGCCGCGATCGCCGCCGCGATGCCGCGCGAGGATGCGCTGGCCGGTTTCACCACCGGCGCGGCCTGGGCCGCCATGGCCGAGGGGCGGCTGGGCCGCATCGCCGTCGGCCAGCGCGCCGATTTCCTGCTGGTCGATCGCGATCCCCTGCTCGCCCCGGCGGCGGACCTGCGCGCGATCAGGGTGCTTCAGACCTGGGTCGGTGGCAAGCAGGTCTGGCAGGCGAAAGAGCAAGGCGCGGCCCCCAGACCAACCTCGACCGTGCCGGAGCGCAGTATCCGGGAAAGCCCGGTATCAGGCGGCCGGTAGGCTTTCTTCGGCCGCGGCTTTCGCCGCCTCGGCGGCGGCGCGCTTTTCGGTGAAGCGCATGACCAGCAGCGCGCCCTCGAAAAGAATCAGCAGTGGCACCGCCAGCATCAGCTGCGAAATCACGTCGGGCGGCGTCGCCACGGCGGCGACGATAAAGATGGCGACGATGACATAGCGCCGCGCATTTGCCAGTTGCTTGCGGCTGACGATCCCGGCGCGGTTCAGCAGCAGCAGCAGCACCGGCAACAGGAAGCTGATGCCGAAGGCGAGGATGAACTGCATCACCAGCGTCAGATAGTCCCCGGTTCCCGGCAGCGCTTCCAGCTTGAGTCCGCCGCGCGTGCCTTCGAAGTTCAGGAAGAACCGGAAGGCGGTGGGCATGACGACGTAGTAAGCGAGCGCCGCGCCGCTGACGAACAGCACCGGCGTCGCCAGCAGGAAGGGCAGGAATGCCCGCTTTTCCTTGGCGTAGAGCCCCGGGGCGACGAAGGCCCACAACTGGTTGGCGAGGATCGGGAAGCTGACGAAGAAGGCGGCGAACAGCGACACCTTGAGCTCGACGAAGAACGCCTCGTAGAGCTTGGTATAGATCAGCTTGCCCTCGCCGGGCGGGAAGGCCGCGGTCAGCGGGCGGACCAGAAAGCCGAAAATCTCGTCGGCGAACCAGAAACATGCGGCAAATGCGAGACCGAGCGCCAGCACGCAACGCATCAGCCGGTTGCGCAGCTCGATCAGGTGATCGAGCAGCGGCGCCTGGCTGTTGTCGATGTCGTTGATCTTGAGCATGTCAGGGCGGCGATAGCGGAAGTTGCGGTTCGGCAGCGCTTTTGCTCCGCCTGGCCCTTTTCGCCGCGGCCGGCTTCACCGCAGCTTCGGCCGAGGCAGGTTCCGGTCCTGGGACCGGCACATAGGCTTCGGCGGCCTCTGGTCTATCGGCTGGCTCGGCCCCTTCTAAAGGCTCGGCCCCTTCGACCGGCTCAGGATGTGCGGGCGCCGATGGATTCGCGGCCATGATCGCCTCGTTCTGCTCGCGCCATTTCTTCTCCATCTCCTCCAGCTCGGCCTCACGGATCATCGTTTCGACGCCCGAGCGGAAGTGGCCCGAAACCCGCCGCACCTTGGCGATCCAGCGACCGGCCGTGCGCAGCGCCAGCGGCAGATCCTTGGGGCCGATGGCGACGATCGCGACGACCGCGATCAGCAGGAGTTCGGAAGCGCCGATGTCGAACATCGGATCGGGACCGGTTCCGCCGGCTTACTGGCCGGCTTTGGTGGTATCGACCGAAGGCGCCGCAGGGCTTGCCTCGGGCGCGGGAATCTGCGCGGGCGGCGCGCCGGCGCGGCTTGTCTTCCTCGTTGAGGCCCTGCTTGAAGCTTTTGATACCCTTGCCGAAATCGCCCATGATTTCGGACACCCGGCCGCGGCCGAACAGCAGCAGCACGACGATCAGCACGATGATCCAGTGCCAGAGCGAAAAACTACCCATTTCACGGACTCCGGAGTGTTTGGCGGAGCCGCGCGGCCCCTCGAAGCTCCTATCTAGGCGCTTTCCTCCTCCTCCGCCAGTCCGGTGTCCGAATTCTTCCGCGCTATCAGGCGCGGCCCCCGCCACCTCCATCGCCGCTTCAAGCGCATCTTCCATCGGATCGAGCAGTCCTGCCGCGCGCAATTCGTCGATGCCGGGCAGGTCCTTGCGCGACGAAAGGCCGAAATGGGCGAGGAATTCGGGGGTAGTCGCATAAATCAGCGGACGGCCCGGAACTTCGCGGCGGCCGGCGGCGCGCACCCAGCCGGCTTCCATCAGCACGTCGAGCGTGCCCTTGGCGGTCTGCACGCCGCGGATCGATTCGATCTCGGCGCGGCTGACCGGCTCGTGATAGGCGACGATGGCGAGCACTTCGGTGGCGGCGCGCGACAGGCGGCGAGTTCCTCGCGCTCGCGGCGCAACAGATGCGCGAGATCGGGCGCGGTCTGGAAATGCCAGCGCTTGCCGCGTTCGACCAGCTGGACGCCGCGCCCCTCGTAGTGCGCGGCAAGCTCGCGCAGGGCCTCGCGCACATCGGCGCCGCCGAGATGGGTGGAAATCGCTTCCGCCGTCATCGGCGCCTGCGCGGCGAACAGCGTCGCCTCGACCGCGCGCTCTAGTTCGTCCGGTCCGGTCATGCGCGCACCTGACGAAGCATCAGCGGGCCGAACACCACTTCCTGCGCGATTTCCGCCTTGCCCAGCCGCGCCAGTTCCAGCGCGGCGACGAAGCTCGAAGCCAGGGCCGAACGCCTGAGGCGAGGATCGGCATGCGGCGGCAGGAAATCCTGCAGTTCCATCCAGTCGAGATTCACCCCCAGCATCGAGGAAACCCGCGCCAGCGCGCTATCGAGCGTCATCACCATACGGTCGCGCACCATGTGCACCACCGGCGCGGTGCGCGCCTTGACCTGGCCATAAGCCTGCACCAGCGCGAACCAGTCGCACTGCCACAGGTGCTTGCGATCGACCCGCAGGCCCTCCGGAGCGCCGCGCAGAAAGGTATCGCGCCCCAGCCGGTCACGACCCAGCAGGCGCGCCGCCGCCTCGCGCATCGCCGCGAGCCGCTGCAGCCGCAATTGCAGGCGCAGCGCCAGCTCCTCGGCGCTGGGCTCGTCCTGCTCCTCCCTGGGCAGCAGCAGCAGCGATTTCAGGTAAGCCAGCCAGGCGGCCATGACGAGGTAGTCCGCCGCCAACTCCAGCCGCAGCGCCTCGGCGCGTTCGATATAGACCAGGTACTGATCGACCAGCGCCAGGATCGAAATCCGCCTGAGGTCCACTTTCTGCCGCCGGGCGAGATCGAGCAGCAGGTCGAGCGGGCCTTCCCAGCCATCGAGCTCGAGGTAGAGCGCGCTGTCCTCGCTTGTAGCCACGGCGATGCCATCCCAGTCGTCAGTGACCGGGAATAGCGCCGGAGTGGTTTCGCTTTCGATCATGCCCGCGCCCCGGTCCGATCCGGGGACTGGTCAGGCAGCAGGGCCAGCAGCGCGTCGCGCTTGGCGAGCAGTGAGGCCTGGTCGCCGCTCGCGCCATCGAGCCGCGTGCCTGCCAGCGCACGTTCGAGCCGGGCCGCACCTTGGTCCGTCATAGCCGGAAGGCGCCGGGCTATACCCGTCATGTCGTCCATTTTCGCCCAGCAATTGAGCGCGATGTCGCAGCCTGCCGCCAGGGCGCGTGCGGCGCGTTCCGGCACCGAACCGGAAAGCGCTTCCATATCGAGGTCGTCGGTCAGCAACAGACCGTCGAAGCCTATCCGCCCGCGAATGATCTCGGCGATGATTTTCGCCGAGAGGGTTGCCGGGTTGTCCTCGTCCCAGGTGGTGAACAGGACGTGGGCGGTCATCGCCATCGTGGCGCTGGAAAGAGCGCAGAACGGGGCGAGATCGGTCGCGAGTTCGTCCTGGTCGGCGGTTACCGCCGGCAGTTCCTTGTGGCTGTCAGCACAGGCGCGGCCGTGGCCCGGCATGTGCTTGATCGTGCCGGCGATCCCGGCACGGGCCAGCCCGTCGAGCACCGCCCGCCCGAGCGCCGCCACCCGCAATGGCTCGAACCCATAGGCACGGTCGCCGATCACATCGTGCGCGCCATGCTGGCGCACATCGAGCACTGGGGCGTGGGTGCAGGTAATGCCCGCTTCGGCCAGGTCCTGACCAAGCGCCTCGGCATTGGCGCGCGCCGCCTCGATCGCGCTCGCCGGGGCAATGTCGTACAGCCGGTCGAACACCACGCCATCGGGCCAGGCAAGCCAAACCGGCGGCTTCAGCCGCGTCACCCCGCCGCCTTCCTGATCGACCGTGATCAGCAGCTTCTCGCGGCCATGGATCGCCCGCAAATCGTCGGTCAGTGCGCGAAGCTGTTCGCGGCTTTCGACATTGCGGCCGAACAGGATGTAGCCCGCCGGGTCGCAGTCGCGGAAAAAGGCGCGTTCGTCGCCGCTCAGCTGCTTGCCGGCAAGGCCAAAGATCGCGGGAGTCATGTCAAGGAAATCGCAGGTACGCGCGCCTTTCGCAAGCGCGCGCTTCATGCACGGTGTGGATATGCCCGGCGGACTATTTGACCTGGCAGGGCAGACCGGCGGCCTTGAGCCGGCCGCACAGCGAATGGGCGGCGTCCGCGCTGCCCGGCATGGCCTGGAGACGGAACACGGTGCCGATATCGGCCTTGCCCTCGACGATCTGGTGCCGCTGGCCGGAAAGGGCGGTGTACTGGCCGGTCATGCGGCTCCAGGCCGCTTCGGCCGAGGCGCGGGTCGAATAGGCGCCCACTTGCACAAGCGTTCCCGGAACCCCGGAAGCGGCGGCAGGCACGCTAGCCGCGGCGGTGGGACGCGCCGCCGCCGCGGCGGCTGCCGATGCCATCGCGCTTGGCGGTGCGGGCGGTCTGGGCGTCAGATCGACGCTGGGCCGCGCGGCCGAAGAAGCCGGTGCGCCAGCTTCGCCGAGCTTCGCCGGACGATTCTGGCCCTCGGAAACGGCGAAAGCGGTATCCCCGGTGCCCTCGAAAGTCTTGCCGCCGGGATGCTTGGGCGCTTCCTTGTAGGGCTGAGCAGGCGCCTTGATCGTGCCGCCATCGGCAACTTGCACCGAGTCCGGGGTGCGATGGGTCGACCACCAGATACCGCCGACAATCGCCGCCAGGGCCACCAGGCCGAGCAACGTCATGCCGACCGCCCGGCTGATATCGGGCGAATCGTCATAATCATCCTCATCGCCGGATTCGAGCCAGGGCAGCCGCTCGTCTTCATCGTCGAGGTCAAGCTGCTCGGCTTCGTAGGGCTCCTGCCCCCCATCGTTAGTGTCGTCGTTGTCGAACCCGGTTCGGCCGGCACCATCGCTGCCGCCTTCGTCGTCGCCGTCTTCATCGCGAAATCGGTCGGACCCTGACATAGTTACATTTCCTCCACCGCCTCGACGCCCAACAGCGCCAGCCCGTTGCGGACAATCTGCCCGGTTTGAGCGGCAAGAAAGAGCCGGGCGCAAGATTGTTTACTATTCTGTACCACGATGATGCGCTTTTCAGGCCGATCGTTACCGAGATTATAGTAACCATGGAACGCCGCGGCCAGATCGTAAAGGTAGAACGCCACGCGATGCGGCTCGCGCGCATGGGCGGCGGCCTCGATCAGGCGCGGGAACTGGGCGGCCAATTTGACCAGTTCCAGTTCTTCGTCCGCCAGCAGGTCGAGATCGGCGTCCGACGGCGCCAGCCCTTCCGCCGCCGCCTTGCGCAGGGTCGAGCGGATGCGGGCGTGGCAATACTGGACGTAGAAGACCGGATTGTCCTTCGAGGCTTCGACCACTTTGGCGAAGTCGAAATCCATCTGCGCCTCCGGCTTGCGGGTCAGCATGGTGAATCGCACCACGTCCTTGCCGACTTCGCGCACCACATCGGCAAGCGTGACGAAAGTTCCGGAACGTTTCGACATCTTGACTGGTTCGCCGTCGCGCAGCAGCTGCACCATCTGGACCAGCTTGACCTCGAACGGCTTGGCACTCTTGCCTTCCGCCCCTGTGAGCGCCGCGACCGCCGCCTTGATCCGCTTCACCGTCCCGGCATGGTCCGCGCCCCAGATATCGACCAGCGCGTCGGCCTTTTCCGCCTTCTGGAAGTGATAGGCGAGATCGGCGCCGAAATAGGTCCACGAGCCGTCGCTTTTCCTGATCGGCCGGTCCTGGTCGTCGCCGAACCTGGTCGAACGGAACAGCGGCAGTTCGACCGGTTCCCAGTCGTCGAGCACCTTGCCTTTGGGCGCTTCCAGCACCCCGTCGTAAACCAGATCGTGCGCGCGCAGCCATTGCTCGGCCTCGGCTGGCTTGCCGCTGGCCTGCAATTCCGCCTCGGACGAGAACAGATCGTGGCGAATGCCGAGCAGCGCGAGGTCGTCCCGGATCATCGCCAGCATCGCCGCGACCGCGCGGGTGCGGAACGGGACGAGCCACTCGCCTTCCGGCGCCTTTGCGTACCGGTCACCGAATTCCTTCGCCAGCTCCTGCCCGACCGGGACCAGATAGTCGCCCGGATAGAGCCCCTCGGGGATCTCGCCCACAGCCTCGCCCAGCGCCTCGCGGTAACGCAAGTGCGCCGAGCGGGCGAGGACATCGACCTGCCCGCCGGCGTCATTGACGTAATATTCGCGGATCACTTTGTGCCCCGCCGCTTCGAGCAGGCTCGCCAGCGCATCGCCGACCACCGCGCCCCGGCAGTGGCCCATATGCATCGGGCCAGTCGGGTTGGCCGAGACATATTCGATGTTGACAGTAGAGCCGCCGCCTATGGTCGAACGCCCATAGTCCGTGCCCAGGGCCGCAAGCGCGCGCAGTTCGGTCAGCCAGGCGCTCTTGGCGAGCCGCAGGTTGATAAAGCCCGGCCCGGCGACCTCGGCGCTGGCCACATCGGGCAGCTTCGCCAGTTCGCCCGCCAGCGCCTCGGCCAGCGCGCGCGGGTTCGCGCCGGCCGGCTTGCCCAGCACCATCGCGGCATTGGTCGCGAGATCGCCATGGCTGGCGTCGCGCGGCGGCTCGACGGTAATCGCGGCGCGGCTGAGTCCGGCTGGCAGCGTTCCGGCGGTTTCCAGCGCATCGAGCGCGGCGTTCAGGTGGTCCGCGAAGGCGGCGTAGAGAGTCTTGGTTTCGGACATGGCGGCGCGGTTAGCCGGTTTACGGGAGGTTGGGAACAGGATTGGTTCACGCAGAGACGCAGAGGAACAAGAGAGACGCAGAGCTTGGTTTTGCGCCGAAGGCAATCGTTCCAACCGGGCTTGCCGGACTGTCCGGCTGAAGAGCGGCTTCGCCGCCAACACAACATCTTTGCGCCTTTACTTTCTTCTCTGCGACTCTGCGTGAACCCCTTTCAACGCTTCACCCCAAACCCAACTTCGCCTAAGGCGCGCCAACCATGCCCCCCGCCTCGCCCCCAAGGACCTACCGGGTCAAAAGCTTCGGCTGCCAGATGAACGTCTACGACGGCGAGCGCATGGCCGAGCTGCTCACCGAGCAGGGTATAGCCCCTGCCCCGGAGGGCGAGAACGCCGATCTCGTCGTGCTCAACACCTGCCACATCCGCGAGAAAGCTTCCGAGAAAGTCTATTCGGACATCGGCCGAATCGTAAAGGATTGGGGCCGCAAGGATGGCTCGAGCCCGCTGATCGCCGTCGCCGGCTGCGTCGCCCAGGCCGAAGGCGAGGAAATCATGGCCCGCGCGCCTTCGGTGCGCATGGTGGTCGGCCCGCAGGCCTATCACCGGCTCCCGGAAATGCTGGCGGAAGCGGTTCAAGGCAAACGCGTCACCGATACCGACATGCCGGCCGAAACCAAGTTCGATGCCCTGCCCAAACGCCGCCGCGCCGGCCCCAGCGCTTTCCTCACCGTGCAGGAAGGCTGCGACAAATTCTGCACCTACTGCGTCGTGCCCTATACGCGAGGTGCGGAAATATCGCGGTCTTACAGCGGCCTGATCGACGAAGCGCAGAGGTTGCTCGATGCAGGCGCAAAAGAGATCACCCTGCTTGGCCAGAACGTCAACGCCTGGCACGGCGCGGACCACCGGGGCCGCGCGATCGGCCTCGACGGGCTGATCCGCGACCTGGCCAGGCTGTCCGATCTCAAGCGCATCCGCTACACCACCAGCCACCCCGCCGATATGACCGAGGGGCTGATCGAAGCGCATGGCGAAGTCGAAAAGCTCATGCCCTACCTCCATCTGCCGGTGCAATCGGGCAGCGACAGGGTGCTCAAGGCAATGAACCGCAGCCACACGTCGGAAAGCTACCTGCGCCTGCTGGAACGCGTCCGCGGGACCCGCCCGGACATCGCGCTATCGGGCGATTTCATCGTCGGCTTTCCCGGCGAGACCGAGGCGGAATTCGAGGACACCCTGAACCTCATCGGCGCCGTCGGCTATGCCCAGGCCTACAGCTTCAAATACAGCCCGCGCCCCGGCACTCCCGCCGCGACGATGGGCGGCCAGGTGGCGGCGGAAGTCATGGACGAGCGGCTTCAGCGCCTTCAGGCGGCGCTCCAGCGGAGCAGCCTGGCGTTCAACCGGACGACCGAGGGGCGGACTTGCGAGGTGCTAGTCGAACGGCTTGGCCGCAGGCCCGGTCAGTGGCTCGGCAAGTCGCCGTGGCTGCAGTCGGTGCATTTCGAGGGGGAAGTCTCGATTGGCGATCTCGTCGAGGTCGAACTGACCGAGGCGGGACCCAATTCGCTGCATGCGCGCCTGTTGCAATCCGCACACGCCTGAGACGAATTCCACAGCGGCAAGGCTGCCGCCGCTTGTTTGTAACAAACGGAAGCATATCTTTCTGTTTGAGGCCGAGTCCGGCCTCGCATGAAAGGAGCGCATGTCCCGCAAACCAGCCCGCGCCCAGAACGTGGCGCAGTTCCGTGCAAAGTCTTCCGATGGAGCGCCGCAGCGCGCCCGGATCGAGATCGAATTCGATGAACCCGCCGTGCTCGGCGCGCTTTTCGGCCAGTTCGACGCCAATCTGGTGCTGATCGAGAACCGGCTCGGCGTCTATATCGCGGCGCGCGGCAACAAAGTGCAGATCGAAGGCAGCGAGGAAGGCGTCGCCAGGGCGCGCGATGTACTCAGGGGCATGCACCAGCGGCTCACCCAGGGGCTGGAGCTCGATAGCGGCGCGGTCGAGGCGCTGATCGCGATGTCGGCCGAACCGACGCTGGAAGGCATCATCACCGGCGGCGAGGACGCGCCGCCGATCATGATCCGCACCCGCAAGAAGACCATCGTCCCGCGCTCGGCGATGCAAATCGACTACATGCGCGCGCTGGCCCGCGACGACATTATTTTCGCGCTCGGCCCGGCGGGCACCGGCAAGACCTATCTCGCGGTGGCGCAGGCCGTCTCGCAGTTGATCACCGGCTCAGTCCAGCGACTGATCCTGTCGCGCCCGGCGGTGGAGGCCGGCGAGCGGCTGGGCTTCCTGCCGGGCGACATGAAGGAAAAGGTCGATCCCTACCTGCGCCCGCTTTACGACGCGCTCTACGATTGCATGCCGCCCGAACAGGTCGAGCGGCGGCTGGCCTCCGGCGAAATCGAGATCGCCCCGATCGCCTTCATGCGCGGCCGCACGCTAGCGGATGCATTTGTCATCCTCGACGAAGCGCAGAACACCACGCCAATGCAGATGAAGATGTTCCTCACCCGTTTCGGCCAGAACAGCCGGATGGTGGTCTGCGGGGATCCCAAGCAAGTCGATATTCCCGGCGGGGTCGAGCAGTCAGGGCTGGCCGACGCAGTCAGGCGGCTGGAGGACGTGGACGGGATTTCGCTGGTGCGCTTTTCCACGGCGGACGTGGTGCGCCATCCGATCGTCGGGCGGATTGTCGAGGCCTATGAGGGCAAGGATGCGTGAATATGGAATGGATCGGGGCGATGCGCGCTGCAGTACTGGGCACAGTTGTTCTATTGTTTGCCCAGCCCGGGGCCGCGCAGTCAAGCCCTGAACCCATCCCGCTTCAGATCGCCGCCGACAAGCCCGGCCCAACGATCAACCGCGATATCTTCGGCCAGTTTGCCGAGATGCTTGGCGAGGGGATATACGGCGGGGTCTGGGTGGGCAGGGATTCGAAAATCCCCAATATCCGCGGCATCCGCTCTGACGTTGTGACGGCATTGCGCGAACTCAAGGTTCCCAATGTGCGCTGGCCGGGCGGCTGCTTTGCCGACGAATATAACTGGCGCGACGGGATCGGACCTGCCGCCAGACGAACCTCGCACATCAACCAGTGGGGCGATGTGATTGAACCGAACAGCTTCGGCACGCACGAGTTCATGGACTTCGTCGATCAAATCGGCAGCGAGGCCTATATCTCGGTCAATGTCGGACGCGGCACGCCCGAACAGGCAGCGGACTGGCTCGAATACATGACCGCCGACAAGCCGACGACATTGGCTAAGCAACGCGAGGCCAACGGACGCAAGGCGCCGTGGCGGATCAAATTTGTCGGGCTCGGCAATGAAAACTGGGGTTGCGGCGGACCGATGAGAGCGGAGCACTATGCAGACCAGATGCGGATTTTCGGCAATTTCGTGAAGAGCCACCACCCCGATCAGGTCGCCAGCTTCATCAAGCCCGCCACCTTTCCGATGCAGCGGATCGCGGTTGGCGAGGGTCTGGGTGAAACCGCCTATACCGAATCGGTGATGAAGGTCTGGTCCACGCGCAAGCCCTATGATCGCTGGAATATCGACGCGCTGTCGCTGCATTACTACACCGGCGATCCCCTGCCGATGATGAGTTCGTCAACCGATTTCGGCGAAAATGACTATGCCGCGATCCTGCGCAACACACTCAAGATGAACGACATGCTCGTCGAGCATGAAGCGATCATGGACCGTTACGATCCGGGCAGGAAAGTCGGCCTCGCCATCGACGAATGGGGCCTGTGGCTGCGACCGCAGGGCAAGAATTTTATGTTCCTGCGCCAGCAGAATTCGTTGCGCGATGGCATTGCCGCCGCGCTCAATTTCAACATCTTCGCGCGCCATGCGGACCGGGTACGCATGGCCAATATCGCGCAAATGGTGAACGTGATCCAGTCGATGATCCTAACTGACGGCAACAGGATGCTGCTGACCCCGACCTATCACGTCCACAAGATGTATCTGCCGTTCCAGGATGCCAAGTTGATCCCCGTGACCTATGACGCGGGCAGCTATACGTTCGACAAAATTGTACTGCCGCAAGTCGATATCATCGCCGCCCGGGCGAGCGACGGCCATGTCTGGCTGGCATTGACCAATCTCGATCCCACGCGGCCAGCAAGTGTTTCAGCGAATGTTGCAGACATTGCGGCGCGTTCGGCGACCGGCGAAGTGCTGACTGCCGAGCGGGTCGATTCAATCAACACCTTTGACAACAGAGCCGTTGTAGCCCCGGCACCATTCCGCGCTGCGGCAGAGGGCGGCAAGCTTGTTCTGCAGCTCGCGCCCAAATCGGTGACTGTGGTCAAGCTGCACCCATGAGTTCCTCCGGCCGGGTTGTCGAAGGCCAAGGCTTGGCTTAGCGCCACGCAATGGAACTCGAATCCGACATCGAAGACGATTGGCCTCCTCTGGACTGGCAATTGCTCGCCACCCGCGCTGCCGCCGCCATTACCGCCCAAGCCCCCGAACTCGCCAACTCGCGCCTCGGCGCCAGCCTGCTGTTCACTTCGGACGCCGAGGTCCAGACGCTCAACCGCCAATGGCGGGGCAAGGACAAGCCGACCAACGTGCTCTCCTTCCCGATGCTGACTCGCGCCGAACTGCTTGCGCTCAGCCCCGATGGCCCGCCAGTGCTGCTCGGCGATGTGGCCCTCGCCCATGAGACATGTGCGCGCGAGGCGGCGGAAAAGGGCGTGCCCATCGAACACCACGCCGCCCATCTCGTGATCCACGGCTTGCTCCACCTCGCCGGCTACGATCACGAGATATCCCCCGAAGACGCAGCCGAAATAGAGGCGCTCGAAACAAAGGCCCTTGCGTCGATGGGCATCGCAGACCCATATGGCGAACTCGCATAGGCAAGGGGGCTTGGGAACGACAATGGCCGGCAATGGCCGCCACGCAGACGCCGGTTCCGGAGAGCCGGACAGTAAACGCGCGCTGTGGCGCGCAGTCCGCAGGTTTTTCGACCGGGGCGATAACGACCAGTCGCTGCGCGCCCAGCTTGAGGAAGCGATCGACGAGCATGAGGACGACGGCTCCGATGCCGGCGGCGAGAATGGCGATCTCTCGCCGCTTGAGCGCCAGATGCTGCGCAACCTGCTCCATTTCAGCGAGCACGACGCCGACGATGTCGCCATTCCGCGCGGCGAGATCGTCGCCCTTCCGGCGAGCGCTAGCTGGGACGAAGTGATCGTGGCCTTCGCAGAACACGGCCATTCGCGCCTGCCGGTCCATGCCGAAACCTTGGACGAAGTGATCGGCATGGTGCTGATCAAGGACGTCTTTCCCTTCCTCGCCAGCGGCAAGCCGCCCAAGGACTGGAAAAGCCTGATGCGCCAGCCGCTGTTCGTCCCTCAGGCGCGCGGCGCGCTCGACGTGCTCGCCGACATGCGCGCCAGCCGGGTGCACCTGGCGGTGGTGGTCGATGAATATTCCGGCACCGACGGGATCATCACCATCGAGGATCTGGTCGAGGAAATCGTTGGCGAGATCGAGGACGAGCACGACGACGCGCCCGAGGAACTGTTCGTCCCGATGATTGGCGGCATCTGGGAAGCCGATGCCCGCGCCGAGCTGGAGGACGTCGCCGAACGCATCGACCCGCGCCTTGCCGAGGTCGAGGAAGCGGTCGATACACTGGGCGGCCTGGCTTTCGTGCTCGCCGGACAAGTGCCGCGGGTCGGCGCCATCCTTCGGCACGAAAGCGGCTGGCGCCTCGAAGTGACCGAGGGTAACGAACGGCACGTCAAGCGGTTGCGCCTGCATCCGCCGAAAACGGACCACCAGAGGGAAGACTGATCCGTGCCTGTTCGCCGCCTGCCTCCGCTTCGTGCGCTCGAAGCTTTCATCCGCATCGTCCGGCTAGGTTCGGCCAAGGCCGCGGCGAACGAGCTGGGCCTCTCCCCGTCGGCGCTGTCGCGGCGGGTCGGCGCGTTGGAGGATTTCACCGGCAAGCGCCTGTTCACTCGCCAGCACCAGTCGATGAAGCTGACCGAGGACGGCCAGGCCTTTTTCGACGCGGTCGAGCCCAAGCTCGAGGAACTGGCCATCGCCGTCGAGTCGCAGATCGAAAGCAGTGCGGTGCTGCGTCTGCATCTCGGCACGCCTTCGCTGTTCGGCGAGCAACGGCTGTTCCCGCGTTTGCTGGAGCTGCGCCAGCTCCATCCGCGGCTGCACATCGACATCGACACCGGCCCGCACCTCGACGAGCGCGTTGGCGATACGCTCGATGCGGCGATCGTGCTGGCGATTGAACCGGGGCCGACTTTCCACTCTGTCCGGCTCGACCGCAACAAGGTCTACGCCATCACGTCGAGACAGCTCGCGGCCGAAATCGGTTCGGCACCCGACGAAGCGATGCTCGCCAAGCAAACCTTCCTCATGCACCACGATCTGCCCGAAAGCCTTGAGGCCTGGAAAGCGGCGATGAAGCTGGATGGATTTCAGCCAGCCGCGATCGATCATTTCGATTCGGGCCAGCTAATTCTCGAAGCGGCGGCCCAGGGCCTCGGCATCGCCATCATGCACGCCGACCACTTCGACCGCGCCCACGACGACCGTCTGGCGCGACTGTACGAGACCGATGTCGAGAGTCCCTATTCCTACTGGTTCATTTGCCGCCCTAGGGAGCTGGAAAGCCGGCCGGTGCGGATCTTTCACGATTGGGTGCTGAAGGCGGGGTTGTAGGCCTTAGCCCACCGTCGCCTTGGCGATCTTGCCCGGAGCGCGCGGCGGTTCGCCCTTGGGCAGGGCGTCGACGTGCTCCATGCCGCTCTCGACCACGCCCCAGACGGTGTACTGCTTGTCGAGGAAAGACGCGTCGTCGAGGCAGATGAAGAACTGGCTGTTGGCCGAGTGCGGCGCGTTGGTGCGGGCCATCGAGCAGACGCCGCGCACGTGCGGCTCGGCGTTGAATTCGGCCTGCAAGTCGGGCTTGTCCGAGCCGCCCATGCCGGTGCCGTTCGGGCAGCCGCCCTGGGCCATGAAACCGTCAATCACGCGGTGGAACTTGATGCCGTCGTAGAAGCCCTCGCCGGCCAGCTCCTTGATCCGGGCGACGTGGCCCGGGGCGAGATCGGAACGCAGCTTGATGCGGACGTCGCCGGTGCCGCTGCCGGTGTCGAGAGTGAGCGTGAGATATTCGTCAGCCATGGGAATCTCCTGAAGTTCGCGGGGGCTATAATAGCTTGAATCGCAAAGTCACGCCCAAGCGCGCAGGGCGGTTGCTTTTGCCATTGGCAAGCTTAGACCGGCGCCGATGAATCCCGAGCCACACGACGATGTGCTGATCGAAGAGGCCGCGCTGGCGGCCGGGGAATCGCGCGCCCGCGAGATGCTCGACGAGGAGGAGAACACGCTTCGGCCGGAATTCGTCCGGCGCGTGCGAGAAGCGCTGGCGGCGGGCGAGACCGATGCGGTCTACGAACTGGTCGAGCCGCTGCATCCCGCCGACATCGCCGACCTGTTCGAGCTGATCGACCGCGACGAACGCCGCCCCCTGGCCCGCGCCATCTCCGACCAGATGGGCGTCGAAGTCATCGCCGAGCTCAACGACCACGTCCGCGAACTGTTCGTCGAGGATCTGCCGGCCGAAACCGTCGCCGATATCGCCGAACTGCTCGATACGGACGACGCGGTCGCGATGATCGAGGACCTCGACGAGCTCGACCAGCAGGCCGTCCTCGCCGAAATGGAGCCCGAGGACCGCGCGGCGATCGAAAGCGCGCTGTCCTATCCCGAGGAGAGCGCCGGCCGGCTGATGAGCCACGACTTCGTCGCCTTTCCGGAACACGGGACAGTAGGCGACGTGATCGACTACCTGCGCGACGGCAGAGAGCTAGCGACCGAATTCTGGGAAGTGTTCATCGTCGATGCCCGCCACCACCCGGTCGGTACTTGCGCGCTCTCCTGGATCCTGCGCGCCCCGCGCCATGTCGCGCTGACCGACGTGATGAAGCGCGACCAGACGCTGATCCCGGTCGCCATGGACCAGGAAGACGTCGCCTTGCGCTTTCAGAAATACGCCCTGATTTCCGCCGCCGTGATCGACGACGACGGGCGTCTGGTCGGGCAGATCACGGTCGACGACGTGGTCCACATTATCCAGGAAGAAGCGGGCGAGGACGTGCTGCTGCTGTCCGGCGCGGGCGATGGCGATATCAACGAACCGATCCGCGAAAGCTACGTGAGCAGGGTGCGCTGGTTGATCGCCAACCTTGTCACCGCGCTGTTCGGCGCGCTGATCATTTCGAGCTTCGGCGGGGCGATCGAGAAGCTGGTGGCGCTCGCCGCGCTGATGCCGATGGTCGCCTCGATCGGCGGCAATGCCGGCACGCAGACCATGGCCGTCGCCGTACGCGCGCTCGCCACCAACCAGCTGACGCGAAGCAATACGAAGCGCATCCTCTGGCGCGAGCTCAGGGTCGCGCTGCTCAACGGCGCTACGGTGGCGACGCTGATCGGGATTGCCACATGGCTGGTCTTCGACAGTCCGCTGCTTGGCGGGGTCATCGCCACGGCGGTGATCCTCAACATCGTCACCGCGGGCATCGCCGGGGTCGCCGTGCCGGTGATCTTCGACCGGCTCGATCAGGACCCGGCGGTGGCCTCTTCGGTGTTCGTTACCATGATCACCAATTCGATGGGCTTCTTTGCCTTCCTCGGGCTTGCCGTGGCATCTGGGCTGGTCGGCTGATGCCGCTCCACCTTACGAAGGTCGCCTATGGGGCGCAGACGCTGGAGGAAGTGCGCGGCTGGTTTCGCGGCCGGGGCGACGAGCTGAAGCTGACCACGCGCTACCTGCCCAAGCGGCTTGCCGAACTCGAAGGCGGCTCTCTGTTCTGGATCCTCAGGCACTTGTTGATCGGCCGCTCGCCAATCCTGCGGTTCGAGGAAGCGGAAGGCGGGCGGCACCATATTGTGCTGGCAGCGCGGCTGATCGAAGTGCGCCCCCACCCCTGCCGCGCCCACCAGGGCTGGCGCTATCTTGATGGGCGCAATGCCCCGGCGGACCTGGGCAGCGAGGGCGATGAAGGCGATGTGCTGCCGGGCGAACTGGTCAGCGAACTGGCGAAATTGGGGCTAGTCTGAATCACGCCGCCTGCGACCGATCCAGCTCCCACCGGCCGTGGCCGTAGTCGCCCTTGATCGTGGTGCGGTGGACCAGGCGGTATTCTTCCGGGTTGCAGCCAGTCGCTTCGTGCAGCACGCGGTGGTTGTCCCAGACTACCATATCGGTTTCGTGCCACTCGTGGAAATAAGGTTTGATCACCCGCATCGCCTCGTCCCAGATCTCGGCGAGCAGCTCGAAGGCCTTGTCGCTCTTGTCACCGACGATACCGCGGCAGCCGTAGGGCGTCATGTGGAACACCCGCTCGCCGGTCTCGCGGGTCCACAGGATCGGATGGACCGAATTGGGGGTATCGACGTAGGTGTCGCTCAACTGGCTTTCGTGCAGGCGGATCACCTTGAAGTTCCCGGGCAGGCCGAAGCGCTGTAAGTCGTAGCGCAGGTCGAGGTTGTAGAGCACTTCGATGCCTTCGGCCTTCTTGAGAATCGCCGGGTCCATGTCGCGGTAAATCTGGGTTCCATCGGCGAAACCGGTCTGGCCGCCATCCTTGGCGATAGACAGCGAACGCAGCACGCCAGCGTAGTTGAGCTCGTTGTTGTAGGCATGGTCGAAATGCCAGGGCTGCCAGGTTGAAAGCTGCTTGCCGTCGATTTCGACGATGCCGGTGCCCGGACCCGAGGAAATCGCGATGACGCCCAGCAGCTTCTCCTTGTCGGCGCGTTCGACGGTTGCCACCGGGTGATCCTTGAGCGGACCGAACACCTTGCTGATCTCAACCTGCATTTCGGCGGAAGGCTCGACGCCCTCGAACACGATCACGCCGCACTGCTTGAACAGCTGCCGCAGCTGCTCGCGCGATGCTTCGTCCTTGAGCACTTCGCGGGTTACACCACCGACGCGCTTGCCGAATGTCAGCTTATCATCCAGATTCCGGACTTCGATACCCATGATGTCCTCCACGACACTCCCAACTTCAAACGCAATTGCCTTTCAGGCAGATGCTCGCTCACTGCAATAGCCGATCATCGTTTGCATTTTGCCCGAAGGCCAGGCTCAATGCAAATCACCCTGCCGCGGTGTCCAATCGATGATGCGAACCAACGCCCGTCGGCCTGACCAGCCCCGCCGTCACCCGCACCACACGCCGTTCGTGCGGCAGATAGTCGCTAGGGGCCATGTGCATGGTCTGCAGCTGGTCCCAGACGACCACATCGCCCTCGCTCCAGCGGTGACGGAAGACGAAATCGGGGTGGTCGCAGTGGGTGAACAGGAACCGCAGCAGGTTGGCGCTTTCGGCGTTGGTCAGTTCGGCGATCTTGATCGTGTAGCCCGGATTGACGAACAGCGCCTTGCGGCCCGTGATCGGGTGTACCACTACCACCGGATGGACCCGCGCGGTGAGTTCGCGGTCCCATTCCTCGCGGACATGTTCGGGCTGCTCGGCAACGCGCAGCACTTCGCGCTGGCCCAGCGGCGAGGCGTGGACGGCGGTGAGCGTCTCCAGCCAGGACTGCATGGCAGGCGACAGCGCGTCGTAGGCAGCGGTCATGCTCGTCCAATTGGTGCCGCCGCCGACGGGCGGCAGCACTTCGGCGCGCAGCGTCGTCACCCAGGCGATTTCGGGGCAATAGGTGCTGTCGGTGTGCCAGCCCTTGAATTCGTCGGCGAGGTTGAACCGGCTCGGCAGCCGGGCCGCAGCAGCGGTCGCCCACAGCCGGTTGTCGAGCACGACCATGGTATCGTCGTTGCCGACCAGCCGGTGCGACAGGATGTTGCGGCGTTCGCCGAACAGTTCGGCGAAGGCCTTTTGTTGTTCGAGATCGAGATGCTGGGCCGGAAAGGTCAACACCGCATGCGTTGCGAGCGCTGCGCGTATCTGCTCGGCCGCAGCGGTATCGAGCCTCTGTTTGAGGTTCACACCTTCGACTTTTGCGCCGATCGTCGTCGTCAGTGGTGTAACGGTGATGTCGCTCATGCTCTTCGATCTCCCGCCGCGATTGTCCGCGCTTGATCCGAGTCGGTCAATCTGTCTTACTCAGGGTCGAGGAGAGCGAGATGAAACTCGAAAGGCTTAATCCCCATCTGGGCGCGCGCGTGACCGGCGCGGACATCGGCCAGTTCACCCTTGCCGACCGGGATCATTTGCTTTCGCTGCTCGACGAGCATCTGGTGCTGTTCTTCATGGGTCAGCCGAGTGATCCCCTCCGCCAGCTGCGCTTCGCCGAAGTATTGGGTGAAATCCAGCCGCCCGCGGAAGCCGCGCCAACGGTTCCGACACTGCCCGGCAATCTCGACCGCCTGCATTACGTCGATGTTTCCGGCACCAGCCGCGGCACTTATTCGGACATCTGGCACAGCGACGTCTCGTTCTTCGAGCGCCCGAGCTACGGAGCCGTGCTCGCGCCCGAAACGCTGCCCTCGATCGGCGGCGATACGCTGTGGGCGAGCATGTATGCGGCCTACGATGCGCTCGATCCCGCGATCCGGGCGCTGATCGAAGACAAACGCGCGGTCCATCAGGCCGCTTCGCCGACGATGTGCATCGAAAGCAGCCATCCCATCGTCCGGGTCAATCCGCGCACCGGTCGCCGCGCTCTGTTCGTCAACCGCCTGTTCACCAAGCGAATCGAGGGACTGCCGCCGGTCGAGAGCGCCAATCTGCTCGAAATGCTGATCGCCCACTGCACCCTGCCCGATTTCCAGGTCCGCTACTCATGGACGTCCGACACGGTCGCGGTCTGGGACAACCGGTTCACCCTGCACTATGCCGTGCGCGACTATGACGAGCCGCGGCGGATGATCCGCACTTCGACCCACGGCGAACGCCCGATCGGGCCGAAGGAATACGAGGCCGGGCGGAGGGCGGAGGCGGCCTGATCAGACCACCACGCCAGGCCTAGCGTCGGTATAGGCCCCCTGCCGCCAGACGACCTGCCCATTGACCACCGTCATCTCGATTCCCCTGGAATGCCGGATGAAGCGCGGCTTGCCGCCGGGCAGATCGAAGACCTGCTCCTCCGGCCCACGTTCGATGGTGGCCGGATCGAACAGGACGAGGTCGGCATAGTTGCCCTTGGCGATGACACCGCGATCCTTGATCCCGTTCTGCCCGGCCAATTCCGAAGTCAGACGCTTCACCGCGTGCTCAAGCGTCATGTAGCCGTGCCGGCGTACGAACTGTTCGAGCACATAGGGGCAATCGCCCGAGCTGGAAAACTGCGCGACATGCGCGCCTCCGTCCGACGCGCCGATCTGCGCCATCGGGTGGCTCAGCATTGCCGCGACATTGTCGAGATTGGTGTAGATCGAATTGTCGGTGGCGAAATCGGTTTCGAGACCGTCGGCCAGCGCAATGTCGAGGAACGTATCGGCGAGGGTCTTGCCCTCGTCCTCGGCGATTTCGACCAGACGGCGGCCGAGATAGCGCCTGTTCCCGCCGCTGATGACATGCTTGACGAATACGGTCTGGAAGGAGGTGGCATTCCGGGCCATGCCTTCCGCCAGTTGCGGCCGCAGCGCCTTGTCGGAAAAGCGCGCGATCCGCTCGCCGACCGGCATGACCATGATCAGCGCCCAGCTCGGTATCATCAGCAGCGGAAAGTAGCTGCGCGACAGGCGGAAGTTGAAATCGAACGGCCGCGGGGTGACCTGGCCAATGACCTCTCCTCCGGCTTCGCGCACTTGGCTCATACGGTCGAGGTCGCGCTTCCAGCCGCCGGGGTTCATCGGCAAATCGAGCACCGGCGTGACCGCGCAGAGCGCGCCCGATGCCATGGAAATCCGCGCCTGTTCCTCAAGCTGTATCGCCTGCAGTTCGGGATCGACGAAGGCCCGCACACACTCGACCAGCCGCCTGCCATTGGCGGTGACGGTCTTCGCCAGCGCGATCCGTTCGCGCTCGTCGGCATGGCAGCTGGCGACCGGCAGGTCTTTCTCGTCGTTATCGGCATAGGAGAGCGACAGGCCGAAGCCGCCCGCTTGCAGCGAAGAGGTCAGCTCGCCGCACATCCGGTCGAGCTCCACATCGGTGGCGGGCCGTTTCTGCGCGTCTTCGCCCATGACGTAGTGGCGCAGTGCGGTGTGGCCGACCAGCGCCCCGACATTGACGCCCAGACCCGGCCGGATGTGATCGAGATATTCTCCGAAGCTCTCCCAGCCGTAGGGCACGGCGATGTCGAAGATTTCGGGTTCGATATCCTCGATCTTGCTGAACATGCGGGTGAGGTGATCCTCCTGCCCCTTGTGCACCGGCGCCAACGAGAGCGAGCAGTTGCCGAAGACCACCGACGTCACGCCGTGTTCGAGCACCGGAGTCGCGAGGCGATCCCAGCAGATCTGGGGGTCGTAATGGGTGTGAATTTCGATGAAACCCGGGGCGAGCACCTTGCCCTTGGCGTCGATCTCGGGCGCCTCGGCCTCGATCCTTGGGGCGACTTCGGCGATCCGGTCTCCGGCGATGGCGACGTCGCCGGTCCAGGCGTCGGCGCCGGTGCCATCGACGATGCGGGCGTTCCTGACGAGCAGCGTGATATCGCTCATCGGTCGATCTCCCCTCTCCCGGGCTGGCGCCGATTGTCAGACGCCTTGACCCGCCCCGATTGTGAACTAGGCTCCCCGGCGAAACAAGAGCGGAGCACACGAAGAATGACCGCGCGAGAGGAACTGCAATCGGCCAGCGACGAAACGATCGAGGATGCCCTGCGCTATGCCGATCCGATGGTATTGCGCGGGCTGCTCTATCAGCTGACCGGCGACGAGACGATATTCGCGACCGAAACCCCGCCGGTGGGCGAAGGCAGTGCCTATAGCGCGGCGGGCGGTATCCGCATGGTGGCGAGCGAAAGCGATGTGGCGCTGCTCCGGGACAAGGCCCTCGCCTGGCTCAAGGCCTACCGCGAGGCGGGTTCGGCAATCGCCGATTTCGGCCCCAGGGAGCGCCTGCAAGACAGCCTGGCGCTGACCGCCGGCGAGGACATTCCCGAACAGGAATGGGACATGTGGCTGGAAACCTCCGCGCTCGATCCATTCGTTCGCGGCCTCAGCTGGCGCGAGCCGCCGCCGCCGGAAAAGCGGCAGGAGTTCTTGGTCGGCATCATCGGCGCGGGCCTTTCCGGCCTCGACGCCGCAGTGCACCTCAAGCGTGCGGGCATTCCCTATGTGGTGCTCGAGAAGAACCCCGAAGTCGGCGGCACCTGGTACGAGAACCGCTACCCCGGCGCGCGGGTCGATTCGCCGAGCCGCAGCTACACGCACCTGTTCGGGATCGACTTCCCCTATCCCTACAACTTCTGCCCGCGCGACGAGAACATGAAATACATGCGCTGGGTCGCCGACGAGTTCGGCCTGCGCGATACGATTTCGTTCGAAACCGAAGTCACATCGATGATCTGGGACGAGATGGATCAGGTCTGGGTGGTCAAGGTGGAGACGCCCGAAGGCGCCAGGACTCACCGGTTCAATGCCCTGATCAGCTGCGTCGGCTTCCTCTCGCGCCCGCAGATGCCCGATATCGAAGGCATGGAGAGCTTCGCCGGACAAAGCTGCCACACCGCGCAATGGCGCGACGATATCGCGCTCGCAGACAAGCGCGTCGCCGTGATCGGCTCGGGCGCTTCGAGCTATCAGACCACGCCGGAACTGGCGAAGATCGCCGGCCACGTCCACCTGTTCCAGCGCACGCCGAGCTGGTGCTTCGAAAACCCGATGTACGTCACCCAGCTGCCCGAGCAATGCCTGTGGCTGGAACGGAATTTTCCCTACTACGTCAACTTCGCGCGGTTCCGGCTGAGCTGGCTCTACGGCCCCAGCAATGTCGAGGCATCGGCCAAAGCCGATCCCAACTTCGAGGATCCCCATGCCGCCAGCGCGGCGAACAAGATGAGCCGCGATTCGCGCGTCGCCTATATCGAGAAGAAGCTGGCCAGCCGGCCCGAGCTCATCGCAAAAATGATCCCGCCAGCGCCGCCGATGTCGTCGCGCCCGATCATGATCGATACCGAGGATTCGATCTACGAAGCGCTGCTGCGCGACAACGTCACCCTGGTGACCGACGGAAATCGAGCGGATCACGCCCCAGGGTATCGTCTCGGCGGGCAAGGAAATTCCGGTCGATGTCATTATCTACGCGACCGGCTTCAAGGCCAACGATTTCCTGTTCCCGATGGAAGTGCGCGGCCGCGGCGGCGTGCGGGTCGAGGAGCTGTGGGCCAAGGATGGCGCGCGCGCCTATATCGGCTCGATGCTGCCGGGCTTCCCCAACTTTTTCATGGCCTATGGCCCCAACACCAACAATTTCGGCGGGTTCCAGATCATCGACCTCCTCGAAATCGAAATCCGCTTCGCGCTGCACTGCATCGCCGGGCTGATCGAGCGCAACCAGCGCGCGGTCGATGTCAGGCCGGAAGCATACTGGCGGTTCAACGAGGAACTCGACCGCGAGGAAAAGCGGATGATCTACATGGACCCGCAGGGTGTTCAACTATTACCGCAACGAGCACGGCCGCTCGGCGGTCAACGGCCCGGTCGATTACCGCCGCATGTGGAACTGGCTCTACGATCCGCGCCGCCCCGCCCCCAACGAGACCGATGCGGGCCTTCGGCCCTATTTCGGCGAGGACCTGGTGGTCAGCTGATGAAAGTCCGGATCGATGCCGATCTTTGCCAGGGCCACGCGATGTGCGCGCTGGCTTGCCCACAGCTGTTCAAGCTGAGCGACGAGGATGGCCACGCCTGGCTCGAAAGCGATATCGTGCCCGCCGAATTCGAGGCCGCGGTCGAACAGGCGGTACGCAGCTGCCCCGAGGGCGCAATACAGACCAGCTAAGGGAGCGCAGACCATGCCGCCGATGAGCGCCGAGGAAGCCAGGGCCTGCCCGTTCCATTTCGACCACCACACGCCAGAGCACGCCAAGGTTTGGCCCCAGGCCTTCCGCGAGTTGCGCGAACGCAGTCCGCGCGCCTGGAGCGATACCTACGACGGGTTCTGGATCGCGACCAAGCTTTCGGACATCGTCGCCGCCGCGCAGCAGCCCGATATTTTCTCCGCGCACAAGGAAATCGACCCGGAAACCGGCGAAGCCACCGGCGGCGTGACGATCCCGCCGAGCGGTGCGGTGCGGGGCATTCCCAACGAGGCCGACAACCCCGAATGGGAGGGCATCCGCCGCCTGATCAATCGCCGCTTCGCCCCGCGCGCGATCGAGGAGCGGCGCGAGCGGGCCAGGCAATTCGCCGCCGCCATGATCGACGAGGTGATCGAGAAAGCCGAACTCGATTTCGTCGATCATCTGACCAACCCGGTGCCGGCGCTGGTCACCATGGAGATTTTCGGCTTCCCGCTGGACGATTGGCCCAAGATCGCCGATCCGTTCCACAAGATGGTCTACACCTCGCAGTTCGACCCCGCTTTCGCCGAGACAATCAAGGGTCTCGACTATTTCCGCCAGCGGGTTGACGAAGAAGTCGCGCTGCGCCGCAAGCAGCCGAAGGACGATTTCCTCACCGTGCTGGCCACCGGCATGATCGACGGCCAGCCGCTCACCGACACGCAGGTTCGCGATCTGTCGTTCAACATCCTGGCGGGCGGCGTCGATACCACCACCGCGCTCACCTCGCACGCGCTGGTCCATCTCGGCCGCAACCCGCGGGACCGGCAAAGACTCATCGACCAGCCGGATCTGCTGCCCTTCGCCTGCGAGGAGTTTCTGCGCTATTTTTCGCCGATCCCGGCACTCAGCCGCACGGCGCTGGCGGATACCGAAGTGGCCGGCTGGAAGATCGCCAAGGGCGAGCGCGTGCTGATGGCCTATGCCGCCGCCAACCGCGATCCAGACGTGTTCGACGATCCCGAACAGGTCAGGATCGACCGCTTCCCCAACAAGCACATCGGCTTTGGCGCCGGCATGCACCGCTGCCTCGGCTCGTTCCTCGCCCGGATGATGTTCCAGGTGATGATAACCGAAGTGCTGAACCGCCTGCCGGATTACACGCTGATCGAGGAAGGCCTGGTCCCGTACCCCACGATCAGCGGTGTCAACGGTTACATCAAGATCCCGGCACGCTTCTCGCCGGGCAGGAAAGTGGGGGCAAGCATCATTTGACCGAATCAGCCTTCAGCATCCGAGCCATGCCGGTCGGCGGCGAAGTGCGAGGCTTCGCCGAGGGCATGGAGAGCGATCGGAGCGTGCAGGCCGCGCTTTACCAGGGCTGGCTGGATCATGGCATTCTGCTGTTCCGCAATGTCACAACGGTGGAGGAGCATCTCGCCATCAGCCGCTGCTTCGGCGAACTGGAAATTCACCCCGTCCCCGAAGTGCGTTCGCCGGAAAACCCCTATTTCATCGAACTGGGCGTGAGGATGAACGGCCAGGGCCGGCCGCCGACGGTCTATGTGTTCGACGACGAAGACGTACGGATAAACCGGATCGCCTGGCATCGCGACACCGCCTATTCGCCAGACATCTGCAAGGGCGCGATGCTGCGCATGCTCGAAGTGCCCCAGGCGGAAGGCGAGACGCTGCTGGCCGATACCGCCATGGCCTGGGACGGGCTGCCCGCCGATGTGAAGGCACGGCTCGAAAGCCTCGAATTCAAGGCGACGATCCGCACCGCGATCCCAGGCCTGACCGGACGGCCCGGCGTGTTCTGGGACAGGGTCCGCCTGGCGAGCGACGAGCACTGGCCCGGCAATGCCGAGCGCGGCACCCGCGATGGCGCAATCGATGCCCGCTACCCCTCCGTCATCCACCCCGCCGTGCTCACCCACCCGGAATCGGGCCGGAAGTGCATTTTCCTCAGCCCGACCTATGTCGATTTCTTTCTGGGCATGAGCCCAAGGGAAAGCGACGAATTGCTCTGGTATCTTACCAATCACATGCTGAAGCCAAAATACGTCTACCGCCACCGCTGGCAGGTCAACGACGCAATCCTGTGGGACAACCGCCGCTTCATGCACGCCGGCATGGGCAACCGCCCGGGCGAGCCGCGCTTCGGCCTGCGCACCACGCTCGCCGGGCCGCTGAGGACCGGGCGCTATTTCGACAAGGATGCGGTCGCACCGGCCATTTGAGGAGAGCGGCTATGGCAAAGTATCTGCGCTATGAAACAGCCGGAGGGCCAGGTTATGGGCTGCTCGAAGGCGAAACCATAACGCCGCTCAAGGGGGACTTTCCTGACCTCGTGCCCTCGGGAGAACCTTCGGTCCCGCTAGCCACGGCGAAGCTCCTCGCCCCCACCCAGCCGACCCGGATCGTCTCGTGCGGGCCTGGCTTCAAATGCTCTTTCCCCGATCCGGCGCATTACCCCGACATGCCGATGTTCTGGCACAAGCCGCTGGTCGCGCTCAACCACCCCGAGGGGATCATCGAGCTGCCGGATAACGAATACCCCGGCATCAACCACGAGGCGGAACTCGGCATCGTCATCGGCAAAAGGGCCAAATGCGTCACGCCGGAGCAGGCCGGGGCGCACATCTTCGGTTACACGTGCTACAACGATGTCACCCGCGGCGATTTCTACGAGGAAGGCGCGTTCGGCGCATCGCCCTATTTCGCCTATGGCAAGACCTACGAGGGCTTTGCGCCGATCGGCCCCTGGGTGGTGACCGGGCTCGACACCTCGAACCTCCACATCGAATGCCGGATCAACGGCGAAGTGCGGCAAAGCCATTCGACCGGCGACCGGCTGTTCACCCCCGAACAGCTGGTTTCTTTCGTCTCGCAGCTTGGCACGCTAAATCCGGGCGACGTGATTTCCTGCGGCTCGCCGCCGGGCATGACCTGGATGAAGCATGGAGACGTCTGCGAAGTCGAAATCGAAGGCATCGGCGTGCTGCGCAACCACGTGCGCGACCGGTAGCGAGCAGGTCTGCGGGGCTAGACGGACGGCTCCAGATAGACCGGCCGGCCCAGCAGCCCGCGCCACAGTTCCGCCTCATCCATCACCACCGAGCCGTCCGCCGAGGTATAGGTCGGCGAGCTGCCACGGAAGTTGACGAAGCCGAGCCCGTCCGGCCCAGAATGGAAGCCGTATTTGGTGTCGGCCGCGATAAACAGCGCGGTGCCAGGTCCGTAGGTCCGATTGCCAAGCCGGATCGAGCCGGTGTGGACGAAAATCACTTCGTCCTCGCTGTGCGAATGCAGCGCGGTTTCCTTATCGGCCATGGCGTAGCTGTTTTCGTGCAGCCAGACCGAACAGGTCCCACAACCGGCATCGGCATGCAGCGCGCCGCCGATGCCCTCGTTGCCGCCCATGCCGTGCGTGCGCGGCACGCGTTCGCTCGGCAGCAGGTGAACGTGGCCGCCGGCGTTTGCGCTCCCGACGGCGAGGTTGAAGGCGAGTACCGTCGCCCCGCCTTCCCCCGCTGTCAGCGCCAGCGATGCGCCGCGTTCGACGATGGCGCTCGATTTCTCGCCCAGCTCCGCACCGCCTGCCGAAACCGAGCCGCGCCAGACGAACAGCGCGACGTCGGCAGCATCTCCGGCGATGGTGAGCCCTGCGCCGGCGCCAAGCCCGTGAGCCCTGAGATGGATCGGATCGCGCTCCCCGGCGAACAGCGCACGGCATTCGAGATCGGCGGCAGCTTCGACGACCGGGGCCTCGTCCACCTTCGCAATCGACACCCTGGCCATGGCATTCTCCCCTTCGCTGTTACGCCTCTCACCGCGGGAACAGCACTCTTCCGTTGGTGACGAAGAATTTCTCGAACATCTCAGGCCCGAACCGTTCGAGCTGGGCGTTGAACTTGCCCATCGGGTCCGAACCGCCCTCGGCATGCGGATAGTCGCTGGCAAAGCAATAGACCGTGTCGAGCCCGTACTTGTCGAGGTAATCGCCGACCGGCTCGAAATCGAACGGCGAGACGCGGACGTTGCGGCGGATGTAGTCCGATGGCCGCATCGGCAGCTTCCGCCCAGGCGGGCCGTTGACGTACTGCCTCTCATGCAGCGAATTGTTGTTGTCGTGCCAGATGTCGAGCATGTGCGCGAGCGGCCCGATCCAGTGCGCGCCGTGCTCTTCCGAAGCGACGTAGAGCCCCGGATGCCGATCGAACACCGCGCCGGTGACCATGGTCGCGATGAAGTTCTGGACCGAGAGATGCACTGCCGAAAGCCACCAGGGATCGAGGCTGATTTCAGCGGAAGACTTGAAGCCGTCGAACGCCGGAGCATCGCGCCACTGGTTGGTGCCGAGGAACGGCCCGAGCCCGCCGATATGGAAATGCAGCGCCACCCCCGCCTCGGCAAGCATCGCGTAGAACGGATCGAGATCGCTGTGTGCCGGCGAAACGCCGCCCGGCAGCAGGCCGCTGGTGATCCAGATGCCGGCCATGCCCTGCTCGATCGCCCGGCGCGCGCGCGTGGTCAGCTCCTCCACCGTATCGCCATGCACCGGCGCGATCGCCTTGATCCGGGGCGAGCGGCGGGCGACACCGGCGAGCCATTCGTTGTGCGCGTCCATCAGCCGCCGCGCATGCCGGTATCCGCCCTCGGCATTGCCGCCAAGCGCTAGCAGCAGCTTGTTGTCCGCGCCCGAATTGATCATCACCATGCCCCACAGGCCGACGCTGGTGGCGAACAGCAGCTGGCTTTCGATCCCCATCATGTCCATGACCTGGAGCCGCCGGTCCATATCGACGGCACCTGGCGATGCCGGCCCTTTGGTGGTCCACAGGCTCTCGGCGCGCAGCGCTTCGGTATCGCCCGAATAGCCCGGAATATTGGCGTCGTTGGCGGTACGTCCGGGCTTCGCCATGATCAGCTCGGCGATCGGCTTGGCCACTTCGCCGAACGTATCGACCCAGATCTGCGCGGGCATCATTTCGTGGCTGTCGGCATCGACGATCCGCCCGGCATGGGGCGCGACCATTGGCGGCAGCGGGGCGGCGGCGGTTGCGAGTGCGGTCATGCGTCGGGCCTCCTCCGGAAGGGCGCCAGACTACCCCCATGCGCCGGACTTGACCAGAGCCAGTCAGTCCTCGTGAGTACCGCCAAAGGAGAAGCGTTCGGACAGCACGGTGATGACACTCCGCGCGGTCCTGGTCTCGGGAAAGGCGTCCAGACCCATATGCTCACGAGCAAGCCAATCGAGGAAGACGAGGTTTTCATCTTGCGCCACTTCGGCCGTGCCGCGGATCATCAGGTAGCGGCGCCCGTCGGCAGGATCGGGCACGCAGATCGCGACGTGCGGATCGTGGCGGATGTTGCGCAGTTTGAAGGTCTCGCTCGGGCTGCTGATCCGCACCTTGCCCTCGTGGATCATCACGCCGAGCGGCACAACGGCGAGATGCCCGTCGGGCCGCCGGCTGGCGAGGTAGCCAATGCGCAACTTGCCAGCGAAGAAGGCGGTTACGTCGGGGGGGATCGTCATAAGTGCTGACCTCGACCATGATGTAAACACAGCCACCCTTGTGTTCACGGTTCATCGCCGGATTTGAAGGCCAGCGGTATCCCGGGTCAAGCCCGGGGTGTCGAAGGCTGAAATGGAGTGGTAAGCGAACTGGCAGCTTACAATCATCAAACCAAAACTACGGAAGTCGTTGCCATCGCCGCACGGCCTTTTCAAGTCACCCGCACAACCAATGGACTTGCCAAGAGGGATAGTCTGCCGGAAAGGTCGATCCGAAATAGAGCGGCCGGCCGGTGCATTCGAAGGAGTGGCGTGATGCGTGTCATATTCAAAACACCAGGCAGGCTCGCTCTGCTTGGACTGCTCGCCATGCCAGCGTCTGGCGCCTCGTCCGCGCAGCAGCCGGATTCGTCCAATCCTGCCATCATCGTCAGTGGCGAGCGTCTGCCCGATGCGTCCCAAATGACCGCGGGGCCCGAGATCAAAGGCGTCGTCTCGGCGCGCAAAGGCGACAGGATCAAGGTCACGGCCGCCGACGGCACCAGCACGATCATCGCCATCGCCGACTATACCCGGATCAAGACAGGCGGAGGCCTTTTCGGCGGTAATCGCAACAATCTTGGCGCGGACTCGCTGCTCAACGGACTGCCGGTTACCGTCAAGACATTGCAATGGAGCGGCGGCTTGGTGGCGAGCCAGATCAGTTTCAAGAATAACGACCTCCGGACTGCGATGATGATCCGCAACGGTACCGCCCAGCAGTTCGAAGAGCAGACTGCGGCAACGCAGGCGCTGCGCGGGCGCATGGGCGATATCGACAAGTACAATATCAAGGGCACGACGAATGTGTACTTCGATACGGGCAAAGCGGTGCTGTCAGACAAGGCCAAAGCCGATCTCTGCGTCACCGCTGCCGAAGCCGAGCGGATGGATAACGCCCTGATGCTGGTGGTAGGTTACACCGATTCAGTCGGAAGCGACGAATATAACCAGGTGCTCAGCGAAAGGCGGGCCAGTAGCGTCATCAATTATCTTCAGCAGGCCTGCCGCTGGAAACCCTATCGCATGCTGACCCCCACCGGAATGGCAGAATCGGACCCATTGGCGAGCAATGATACTGAAGAAGGCAAGGCGCAGAACCGCCGCGTTTCGGTGAATGTCCTGGTCAGCAAAGCGCTCGACGATATGTGAGACGCGGGAATGCGTTTCGCATGCCCTGAGAATCTCGGCCATGAATTACCGGTCCGATTGTAATTGGAATTCAAACTTGGCGGAGCTGACGCAAGCTTGAGATTGGTTGGGCACAAAACGGCTGCACGTCTGCCTATTCTCTTCCAGCCCCTTGCGCTTCTCAAACGACAAGCGCTGTGCCTGTACCACGATCACCATAGTCCCAGTGACCCGACATGGCCTGAATCGCTCCAGGTGGACATTCAAGGCATGTCCGCTTTCGGGTCGAAAACGGACCCGCAACACCTGCAAGCATGATTCGCAGCTGCCGCAAATGCGAGTTAAAATTCGCCGGAACCGCCACCTCGCCTCCGGTAGTGCGGGCCGGGAGTGGCGAACCACCCCCGGCCGCCCTAATCCTCACAGATCGAGGTTGAACAACTTGACCGCGTTGGTCTCCAGGATCTGCTTCCTCGTTTCGTAATCGTAGTGGCCAAGCTGCTCGGCCAGCTTTTCCTGCGCGCCCGGATAGAGCGAGGTCGGATGCGGGAAGTCGGTTTCGAACAAGACGCGGTCGAAACCGATTTCCTCCAGCATGTGCTGCGGCGCAAAGGTTTCGAACCAGAACGAGACCCAGAAGTTCTTGGCGAAATACTCCTTCGGCCGCCGCTTGAGGCCGTTGGTTTCCATCGTGCGGAACTCGTCGCACTGGTGCTCGAGCATTTCGAGCACGAACGGCACCCAGCCAATGCCGCTTTCGATCATGCCGATCTTGAGGTCTTCGTACTTGTCGAGAATGCCCGAGACCATGAAGTTGGACATCTGCGCGCACGTACCAATGGTGTGCAGCATCGCGTTGATCGGCAGCCGCTGGCTGAACTCGACATTGTCCCAGATCGCCGAGCCCGCGTCGAGCGAGGCGTTGATGTGGAAGTTGATCGGGGTGCCGGTGGCATTGCAGATGTCGAACACTTCCTCCCAGAACGGCGAGCATTTGTGATCCTCGCCGAGATAGCCCTGCTTCAGCCGTTCGGGCCGGTCGGGCAAGGTGAAGCCCTTGACCCCCATGTCGAGCACGCGCTTGAGCTCGGCGACCATCAGGTCCTTGTCCCAATAGGGCAACGTCGCCATGCAATTGATTCGCCCGCCCGATTCCTCCTGCCGCTCGGCGCAGGCGTCGTTGAAGCGCTGGATGACGAACATCGCAAGGTCGATGTCGCCCAGGCCCAGCAGCGAGCCGGCCTGGGTCAGCCCGCCATTCTGGAAGCAAATCTGCGCCCAGATGCCGGTCTTGTCCATTTCCTCGAGCCGCGGCTTGACCGAGTAGGAACCGGGATGGATTTCATCGTAAGTGCGGTACGACAGGCGGCCGAGCAGCTTGTTGCGGTCCTTGGCGATGACATTGCCGCCGAGCGAGCCGAAATCCTTGTCGCCGATCATCCAGCGGTCGAGTCCATCGACCCGTTCGAACTCGCGGCGCACGCCCCTTGAACTTCTCCGGCACGTTCTTGAACAGGTCGGGCGGTTCGGTGAAATGGGTGTCGCAATCGACGATCTTGATGCCGTTGAACAGCGCATGGGTGCCCTGGACATTGGCGGAATGGTCGATTTCCTTGACGAAACCGCCGGGCCTGTAGCCGTCGGCCAGCCAATAGAACTTGGCGTCGTCCTCGCGCGCCTTGTCGAGTGAAATGGTCTTTGCATCGGTTGCCATGGTCGTCTCCCGTATGGCGGTTTGGGCCGCGTGCAGTAGCCGCGATGCCCTTGGTCGGGAGAATACCATGACCACGCGGGTATGGCGATGGCTTTGTGAACCCGGCGCCCAGCGCCGACAGACAACGCATGATCGCATTCCGGGCTTGCCGCGGCCCCGAATGGAGGCGACACCCTGCCTGCAAGGGAGTGCGCCATGACCACGACACTGATTGCCGGTGGAGACATCGCCGACGGTACCGGCCGCGAGCGTTTCCGCGCCGACGTGCTGATCCATGACGACCGGATCGTCCGCATCGCCCCCGACATGCCCACGACCGGCGTCGATCAGGTAATCGACGCGGGCGGACTGGTGGTCGCGCCCGGCTTCATCGACATCCACTGCCATTACGACGCCCAGGTGTTCTGGGAGCACGAACTGTCCTCCTCCTGCCACCACGGCGTCACTTCGGTGATCAACGGCAACTGCGGCTTCGCCATCGCGCCATACAGTGCGAACAACCGGTCACTCGTCATCGAGATGCTGCGCGACCAGGAAGACATGCATCCCGACGTGCTGGAGGCCGCGCTGCCGCCCGTCATGCCAAGCATCGCGCACTATCTGGCCGCGGTAGAACAGGCCGGGCCGATGCTCAACTTCGGCGCATTCGTCGGCCATTCTGCGATCCGCATCGCCGCGATGGGACCCGCCGCCTTCGAGCGCGCCGCCACCGCCAAGGAAGTGGCCGCCATGGCCAGGCTCGCCAGCGACGGGCTCAAGGCCGGCGCCATGGGCATCGCCACCAAGACTCTGCCCCGCGCCGCGAAAACCGCATCGCAGCTGGCCGGCGAGGACGAGATCATGGCCCTGCTCAAAGCGCTGCGCGAAAATGGGCGAGGCGTCGCCATGTTCAATGCTGGTGGCGATTTCGATCTCGAGAAAGTCCACGCCGTCCAGCAGCAAATCGGCCGGCCCTTCACCTGGATCGCCATGCTGGCGATGCCCAACGGTCATCACAACAAGCTGCTCGACCTGCATCGCAACTGGCGCGCCCGCGGCGCGGAAGTGTATCCGCAAGTCTCGTGCCGCCCGCTGATCGCGCGCAATCGCCTGTCGATGCCCTCGATCATGCGCTCGCCGCTGATGGCCGAGCTCAATCCGCTGAGCGAGGCGGAACGCCTGGCCGCCTATGCCAATCCGTCCTGGCGCGCGCGGATGAAACCCGAACTGACCTCCAACACCGGCGAGCCGATCGACTGGAACCACGTGACGCTGGAGCACAGCGCCAGTGCGCCGCGGCTGGCCGGGCGCACCCTGGCCGACATCGGGCGCGAGCGCGGGGCCGATCCGCTCGACGCGCTGCTCGACCTCGCCGTCGCCGACCGGCTCGCGACCAGCTTCATCTTCAGCTACGGCAACGACGACGCGAGCGAAGTCACCCGCTTGCTCAACGAGGAGGGCGCGGTGCTCGGCCTGTCCGACGCCGGGGCGCATCCCGAACAGATCTGCGACGCGGTGCTGCCGACCGACCTGCTCGGAAACTGGGTCCGCGAGCGCAAGGCGATGCCGCTCGAAAAGGCGGTGCACAAGCTGACCCAGGAACCGGCCCGGCTGATGGGCATCGAGAAGCGCGGTACCGTGGCCGAGGGTTGCTTCGCCGACATCGCCGTGTTCGACCCCTATACCGTCGGCCCGGGCGAGCTGCGCGCGGTCAACGACCTGCCCGCCGGCCGCGAACGGCTGCTCGCCGACCGGCCGAGCGGCATGCATCACATGCTGGTCAACGGGATGGTGGTGCGGCGCGACGAGCGCACGGTCCCGGCGCATTCGGGGCGGATTTTGCGGCCGGGCTGAACTTCGACGCGCGACCGGTTGCGTTCACGCGCCTCCCATGCAGATCGCGCAAAGCTTGTTACCGTCGATATCGCGGAAGTAGGCCGCGTAGTTCCCCGCTTCGGGCGGTCCGCGCAGCCCCGGCTCGCCCGCGCAACTGCCGCCCATTTCAAGCGCCTTGGCGTGCATCGCGCGGACCTGGTCGCGCGTATCGACCATGAATCCGAACATCGAGCCGTTACCGGCGGAAGCCGGCTTGCCGTCGTGCGGGCCGAGTACGCCAAACATGCGATGGTCCGGCGAGGCCCAGATGCGGCCGCCCGAGGCATGTTCCATCATCGGCGTCATGCCGATCGTGCCGAGCAGGGCGTCATAGAATTGCTTGGCCTTGTCGAGCTGGTTCGATCCGACGGTGGCGTAATTGAGCATGAGCGGGTTCCTTTTTCGATAGGTACAGAAGGTGCGGTACGAGGGTCGCGCCGCCGGATCAGATCCCGGCGCGTTGCTTCACGTCGCTCACATATTCGGCGAGCCCCTCTTCCAGGGTGAAGCCGGGGACAAAGCCCAGTTCCTCGCGAATCCGGGTGCTGTCGAGCAGGGTGGGGTTGCGAGGCATCGGCCCCTCGACGATCCGCGCCTCCGGTAGCAGTTCGCGCAGGATGCGGGTGTAGTCGCCGATCGGGCGGTGCTCTCCCGCAACGTTGTAGACCGCACCCGGCAGCTTGTCCGCCATGGCCGCCAGCCAGAACGCCTGGGCGGTGTCCTGGGCGTGGAGGAAATCGTCGATCTCTTCGCCGGGCGGCATCGATACCGGCTGCCCCAAGGCGGCCAGTTCGGCGTTGGCGCGGTAATTGGGCTTCTTCCATCCATCCGGATTGAGCAGCCCCGCCGCCCAGTCGCGCGCGCGCTGGACGCGGCCGATCCCATAGGCGGACTGCATCCTGAGCGAGACGATCTCCATGCCGTAGCGCTGGTTGTAGTTTTCGGCAACGTGCTCGGTCCAGATCTTGCAAGCGGCGTAGAGCTGGCCGCCGGGGCGCAGGGCATCGTCCTCGGTCACCGCCTTGTCGCCGCGCGCGCCATAGACCGCGTGCGAACTCGCGTTGACCACCCGCTTGATCCCGGCGAGCCGCGCGCATTCGTAGACATTGGCCGTCGCCCCGCACTGAAACCGCAGATAAGGCAGCGCCTTGCCCGGCTCCTCCACCCCGGCGATGAAGGCGAGGTGCAAGACCCGGTCGATCTCATGCCGCTGCATCGCCTCGATCACTTCCGGTCGGCTCCTGGACGTCGCCCTGGACCACCGTCACCTGATCGATGATGTCGCGGATGCGTTCGGGGTTGAGGTACTTCTCGAACACCACCACGTCGGAGCGGCCGTGCTCGTTGACCAGATAGCGCGCCAGGTAAGAACCGAGGAACCCGGTTCCACCGGTGATCATGATAGCCACAATGCTCTCCCATATTCATTCGTATCGATAGTGCGCCTGTGCTTAGGGCAACACAACGAACTCCACCCAGATCGGCGTACCGCCGGTTTCGTATGACGCGCAATGGGTCAGGCTGCCATCCCGCGGCGAGACCACATGCAGATGCACCAACCCGTCGCCCTGCATCGCGCTCGCGAGGAAGCGTCCCGAGGGATCGAGCGCGATGCTGCGCGGGATGGTCCCCATCGCGATGGTCTGCACTGGCGAAAGCAGGCCCGATGCCGCATCGATGGCGAAGACCGCTACCGTCCCGCGCATCCGTTCGGTGCAATAGAGCGTGCGCCCGTCATGCGACGCCATGATGTCGGCGCCGAGGCCGTGGGTATCGCGCGCGCCCTCGGGCCGCAGGTCGATGCTCTGGACGTGTGCCAGCGATGTCCCGCTCTCGCCAACAGCGAAGGCATCGACCACACTGCTGGTCTCGTTCATGCAATAGAGGAACCGCTGGTACGGCCGCATCGCGAGATGCCTGGGCGTCGCGTCGGGCGTCGAAGCCGGCGCTTCCCGCCGATCGCCGAGCGGCTCGTCGGCATTGGCGTCGAAGCTGAATATCTGGATGCCGGTCCTGCCGGTCGAAGCGACATAGACGGCGCGGTTGCTCGAATGAAACAGCACGCAATGCGCCGTGCCCATTCCTTCGATCACCTGCACCGGCGCGTCACTCACCGCGCCATCGGCTCCGACCCGGCTGACCCAGGCGCAGCCAGCATGATAGGCCGCGCCCATCAGGAACCGCCCGGTCCGGTCGGTTGCGATATAGGGCGTGCCGTTCGGGATCGGCCCCTCGCCGATTGGCGTCAGCGCGCCGTCCTCAGGCGCAATCCGCCACGACAGCGCCTGGCAGGGTTCCGCGCGCGTCGCGGCATAGAGCATGGTTCCCGCCGGGTTCGCGGTCAGCGGCGCGCCGTTCGAGCGCAACCGCGAATTATCGTCGGGCACGCCCGCCTCCCCCGGCCCCTGTGCGCCGGGCAGCAGCGTCTCGCCAAGCCGGGTGAGCGCGCCGCTGGCGCTGTCCAGCGCGAACCGGACAATGGCCTGCGTCCCGCCGCAGGAAACATAGAGCATCGTTCGCTGGCCGGTCATGTCCTCGTTCCCTCGTTTTTCCCCTAGCCTAGCGCAGCCCATCCGCCTGCGTCCAATTCCCCGTTTAACTCTGCCGCAACCCCGGTTATCCTCCCGGCAAAACAAGCAACGAGAGGAACCGCACATGGCTGACGTACTGCACCAGGGCGAAGCGATGGTCGCCCGCATCGGCCGGATGACCTACGAGGACTTCGACCTTGCCTCCGACGTCAAGATGCTCGACCACCACTTCGTCGATCCCCGCGGCCGCACCGTGCGGGTCAAGAGTTTCTACCGGATCGAGCCGGGCGAATACCACGACCGCAACCAGAAGAAGGAAGGGGTCGAGAAGGAGAAAGAGGTCATCGGCGAAGGGCGGCACCGGCACTTCTGGGAAAAGATCCTGTGCGACGTGCAACTGCCGCTGCCGGGTTCCGGCCTCGACCCGATCGAGCCGTTGGGCGGGCACATCCGCTATCACCCCGAAGGCGCCTGGTACGGCCCGTTCGAGGTTTTCGCCAAGCGCCAGTGCCCGGATGACCGGATCATCGTCCACTGCCACGTCCATACCGACGGCTCGGCCTATCAGCCGTTCCAGACCTTCAGTTGCATGAAGGAGCACATGAAGTTGCTCCACCAGCAGCGCAATCAGCCGTGGGGTCCGGACTGGTTCATCGGCTTCGACGGCGAGACGGTGCAGGACGAGAACCCGGCGCAAGCCGCCTGCTGGGAAATCATGGCAGCAGCGGCGCATCGAGTTCAAGGAACCGCCGATCTCGGACGAGCTGATCAAGCTGAATATCAACGCCTTTCCGTGGTACGATCACACCTCCAAAGGCGTGAGGATCAAACCGGTGGGGGCGTTCAATGCCCAAGGCCCGATCACCTTCATGGTCCGGCTCGACGCCGGGGCGACCCTGCCCGGCAAGGTGCTGCGCGATCACCGCATCATGGCGGTGATGGCGGGCCACGCCGAAGGCAGCAACGGGCAGGACATGCCCGAGCGCACGCTGGTGTTCTCCGCGCCGGGCGACAGGTTCCCGGATGTCACCGCCAAGGAGCCGACCCTGCTGTGGTTCGTGCGCTGGCTGTGGAAGGACAATCCGGTTGCGGATTTCTGGCTGGATTGAGGGGGAGTCAGCCCGCGTCCAAGGCGCGGACATGCACGGCGACGCATTCCGCGAGCGCTGCAAGCTCGTAGCCTCCCTCGAGCGTGGCGACGATCCTTCCACCGGCATGCCGCCCCGCCAGCGCCTTCAGTTCGCCGGTGATCCAGGCATAGTCCTCCGTCTCCAGCCGCAGTTGCGCGAGCGGGTCGGCGCGGTGGGCGTCGAAACCGGCGGAGATGATGAGCAGTTCCGGAGCGAACGCGTCGAGGACGGGCAGGAGCTGCTCGCGCCAGGCACGGCGGAACTCCGCGCTGCCCGCTCCCGGCGCAAGCGGGGCGTTGGCGATCTGGCCGTGGGCGCCGCGCTCGTGCGCTTCGCCAGTGCCGGGGTAGCACGGGCTCTGGTGGCTGGAGACGAAGCAGAGGGCGGGATCGCCCCAGAAGGCGGCTTGGGTGCCGTTGCCATGGTGGACGTCGAAGTCGGCGACGGCGACTCGCGACAGGCCCCAGCGCTCGATGGCGTGCCGGGCGGCCACCGCGACGTTGTTGAACAGGCAGAAGCCCATGGCGCGCGCCGGTTCGGCGTGGTGGCCGGGTGGTCGGACGGCGGCGAAGGCGGCCTGGGCGCGGCCTTCCATCACACAGTCGACCGCGTGCACCGCGCCGCCCGCGGCCCTCAGTGCGGCCTCGACACTTCCCGCGTTCAATATCGTATCGGGATCAAGCGCGCGTTGCTCGCCCGGTAGCACTTCGACCGCAAGCAGCGCCTCGACAAAGGCCGCATCGTGAACCAGGCCCAGTTGCGCCGCTGTCGCACGCGGTGCTTCCTCGCGGATCAGATCAGGAAAAGCCCCCTCGCCCAGCGCCGCCAGCACCGCGCGCAGGCGATCCACCCGCTCAGGATGGCCCGGCCCGGGATCGTGGCCGAGGCACGCCTCGTGGGTGATCAGCGCAAGTGCCATTGGAGGAATAGAGCAGGGCGGCTATGGCTTGTAAACGACGCCGATGCGGCGCGAGAGAGGACAGGACCATGGTAGACGCAAGGCCCACCGCAGCCGAACTCGGGCGCGAATATCTCCGGGCGCTGGCGGCGAAGGACAAGGCGGGGATCATGGCCCTGCTGGCGGATGATTTCGCGCTGGAAGTGCCCAACAACGTTGCCGGCACCAACGACAAGTCGGACAGCTGGTATGGGCTGGAAGCGGCGGACGCCAATTACGATATGGCGTTCAAAGTCATCGCCGATACGACCTACACCGACTTCGAAGTGACCCCCGGCAAGGACGATGGTATCGCCTTCATCGAGACGATGGGGGTGATGACCATGGCCAACGGGCGGCCCTACAACAACCGCTACGTCTTCCGCTTCGACGCGCGTGACGGCAAGCTTTTCCGCATTCGCGAATACCTCAACCCGGTGACCTCGGCGGTGGCCTTCGGCCTGCCGCTGCCACCATCGAGCGACGACGGGGTCGGGAACAGGTTCGTCTGATGGGCAAGGCATGGTTCGTAACCGGCGCTGGCCGGGGGCTGGGGCGAGCGATCGCCAAGGCCGCGCTCGACCGGGGCGACATGGTTGCGGCGACGTCGCGACGGCTTGAAGATGTGGCCGATCTTTCGGCGCAATATGGCGAAGACGTGCTGCCGCTAGGCCTCGATGTGCGCGACCGCGCCCAGGCGGCGCCGGCGATCGCGGCGGCGCGCGACCGGTTCGGGCACCTCGACATTGTCGTGAACAACGCCGCCCGCGCCCTCTCCGGCGCTGTCGAGGAACCGCCCGAGCACGAAGTACGCGACTGCATCGACACCAACCTGCTCGGCCCGCTGTGGGTGACACAGGCGGCACTGCCGCTGCTGCGCGAGCAAGGCGGCGGCCATGTCATCCAAATCAGTTCGGGCGGCGGGGTGATAAGCTGGCCGATGAACGGGGTCTACCAGGCGACCAAATGGGGCCTCGAAGGGATGAGCGAGGCGCTCGCGCAAGAAGCGGCGCATCTCGGCATCAAGGTGACGATCGTCCAGGTTGGCCACATGGAAAGCGGCATGGGCCGCCCGCCCGCGCCCGATCAGCCCGAGCTTGAAGCCTATTCCGCACCCCGCGCGCTGCTCTCCGGCGTGGGCGGGCGCAAGGGCAGCGATCCCGATGCGCTGGCGGCGAAGCTGCTGCGCGTGGCCGATGCACCCGATCCGCCGCTCAGAGTGCTGCTCGGCCGGCCGCTCAACGACATTCGCGCGGCCTACGAGGCGCGGCTCAAGCTGTGGGAGGAGTGGCGACCGGTGATGGAGGGCTAGCCCGGGCCGCTTCGCCTTGGCGCTATCGCCGCACGCCCGATTGCCCAAAGCCGTGCACGGTGGCAAAGAGCCCGCGTAGAGGAGAGATCGATGTCCGAAGTCGCTGCCGCCACCACATTCCCGCGTACGCTCGACGAGATCAGGGTCGATGCGCCCGACGTCCCGCCGCATGTGCCCAAGGACCGCGTCGTCGATATCGGCTTCGCCATGGGCGGCGTGCCCAACGATCTGGTCGATCCCTATGAGCCGTTCCAGTGGCTCAACGGTCCCGGCATCCCGCGCCTGCTGTTCAACAAGCCGAGCGGCAACATGATGGGCGCGGCTGCCGCGGGTGGCGGCATGATGCAGGGCAACTGGGTTGCCTCGCATTACGAGGACATCGACCGCATCTATTGCGACAACGAGCATTTCTCGAACAAGGGCACCGCCGAATTCCAGCGGCTGATCGGCGAGACTTTCCCCTCGATCCCACTCGGGCTCGACCCGCCCGAACATACCCAATACCGCATGTTCCTCACCCAATTCCTCGGGCCCGCGACGATCACCCGGGTGATGGAGCCGATGATCCGCGAAGTGCTCGACGAGATGATCGGCGAGATCGCGGACAAGGGCGAAGTCGATATGGCCTGGGATTTCGCCCGGGTCTTTCCGGTGCGCATATTCATGGGGATGATGGGCTTCCCCAAGGAGATGTTCGACGACTTTCTCGAATGGGAATGGAACATCCTCCATTCCGGCAGCCTCGAGAAAATGCAGTGGGCGCTGCGCAACGTGCTGCAGTTCCTTCGCGGATTCATTGCCGAGAAAGAAAAAAACCCCGACCAGTTCCTGACGTCCTCGATCGTCCACGGCACCAGCAAGGGCCGACCCTTCACCGACGACGAGAAAATCGGCATGGTCTGGTTCCTGTGGCTGGGCGGGCTCGATACGGTCGCGGCGACGATCAGCCAGATGTACCGCCGCATGGCTTTACAGCCCGAAATCCAGACGATGCTCAGGAACGATCCGTCGCTGATCAACGGCGCGGTCGAAGAATTCCTGCGCACCCAGCCGATCCTCAATACCGGCCGCCGGGCGCACAAGGATTTCGAGTGGCACGGCGTGCAGATCAAGGCAGGCGACAGCTTCAGCGCGATGAACGTTGCGGGCAATTTTGACCCGGCCCGGTTCGAAAACCCGCGCAAGTTCGATCCCACCCGCAAGGGCAATCGCCACTTCACCCTGGTCGGCGGGGTCCACTCCTGCCTCGGCGGGCACCTGGCGCGGCGTGAGCTGCGGATGCTGCTGGAGACGTGGTTCAGGATGATTCCGGGCGAGTTCCGGATCAAACCGGGCACCGAGTTCGACCGTGTTCCCGGGGCTGCTGTCGATCAGGAATTTGCACCTGGTCTGGGATGTGAAGTAGCCCGGGGCGGAGCCCGGCGGCTCAACTAAGCCGCGCTGCGGACGTGATCGGCCCAACTTCGAGGCCATATCCCGTGTGCCGCCTCTGCGCCGCTTGCCAATTCATCTAAACGGGTTAATATTAGCGGCGGAGACGGTCGCGCCCCGCCCTATTCAGGGAGCCGCACTGTCATGCTCGATTTCCTGAAGCAACAGTTCGTCGAAGTTGTCCCGAAAGGGGGACTTCACATTTGCTTCGCGATTGCTTGCACGCTGTCCATGGCATCTCCAGCGCGGGCCGGGGAAGCTTTGGGATGGCAAGCTGGCGAAGTTGTGCTCAAGCTGGGCTCGGGCGCCGTGCTGTTCAACAGCTCCGCCAGGATCAAGGTTGCGGGGAACGAGGTGCCCGGCGGCAATGCCAGGCTTTCCGATGGCGTGACCGCGACCGGCGAACTGGAATACTTTCCAACCCGCAACGTTTCGATCGCGGCCATCTTCGGCATTCCGCTCAATTCGACCGGGAGGGGCGCGGGTTCGCTGACTTCTCTGGGCGAACTCGGGCGGGTGAAATATGGTATCGGCGGCCTTGTCGCGCGGTATCATGTCAATGCATCGGGCCGGTTCTCTCCATTTATCGGCGCGGGAATTAGCCGGTTTCTGTCGTTTTCGACGAGGGACGGGGCGGTGAGCGACCTGGAGATAGATAGCGCCTGGGGGACCGCCGTCCAGGCCGGCGCCGACTTCCATATCTCCCGGCGTTTAGGCCTGTATCTCAACGCAAGCTATGTGCCCGTTAAGACCGATGCACGGGGCTTGGTTGGCGGCGCGCCCGCGACCGCGCGGGTGACGGCGAATCCGGCGGCCATTCAGGGCGGGGTCTCCTATCGATTTTGACGGGACAGTTGGGGGGTGACAGACATGAATTTTTCGCAGGCGCTTCAGGGACCGGCCTTCGCAACCTATGTGATCGCCGCCTCGATCATGGTGCTCAAGGCGGTGGCCATGGCCTGGCTCACGGTGTGGCGGATGATGCGGGTCAAGGGAGGCTTCCGCGCGCCCGAGGACTTGCGGCGCACGCCGCTCAATCCGAACCCCGACCCGAAACAGCTTGAGCCGGACGAGCGGGTCGAACGGATCCGGCGGATCCAGCAGAACGATCTCGAGAATATTCCCTATTTCCTGATCATCGGCCTGCTGTTCCTGCTGACCGAGCCATCGCTCCGAACCGCCCAGTGGCTGTTTTATGGCTATGTCGCGACCCGGCTGGCGCATTTTTGGGCGTACCTCACCGGACAGGCCCACGATGTCCGCGCCACGTTCTGGACAATCGGATCGCTGCTGCTGATCTACATGACCATAGTGACGCTTTTGACCGCTCTCGGGCATTGATCCACCGGCGGCGCCTTGGCGCGGCACGGCCAGTAAGCGCAATTTTGCTTCAGATGGACCTTAAAGGTGATTTCGCTTACTATTCACGCTCCCTTGACCAAGCGGAGAAGTCGTGCCCGACATCTTCCTCTCCTACAATCGCGAAGACCAGGCGGTGGCTCACTGCTTCGCGAAGGCGTTCGCGCGGGAGGGGTTCGAGGTTTGGTGGGATGTCACCCTGCGCTCCGGCGATGCCTACGACGAGATCACCGAGACTGCTTTGCGCGAAGCTAAAGCGGTTGTGGTGCTGTGGTCGCCGCGTTCGGTGGTCTCGCGCTGGGTGCGGTCCGAGGCGACGATAGCGGACAGGAACAAGACATTCCTGCCGGCAACAATCGAGCCGTGCGAACGGCCTGTCATGTTCGAACTCACCCAGACCGCCGATCTCTCGCAGTGGCATGGCGACGAGGAGGATGTCGTCTGGCAGGCCTTTCTCGACGATGTCCGCCGGATGGTCGGAACGGCCGGCGGCTCCGGCGCTTCCCCAAGCGAAGCACCGCGACTAGCGGCATCCTCTCTGCCGTCCCGCGCCCGTCATGCATCGATCGCGGTCTTGCCATTTGCCAATGTCAGCGGCGATCCCGAGCAGGAGTATTTCGTCCAGGGCATGATGGACGAGATCGTACTGGCATTGACGCGGATACGCACACTCCGGGTGATATCGAGCGAATCCTCTCAGACGCTAAGGGACCACGATTGGGACGACCAGCAAGCGGCCGAGCGACTTGGGGTGCGCTACCTATTGCAAGGGAGCGTAAGATGGGCCGGCAATCAGGTGCGGATCGCGGTGAAGCTGATCGATTCGAGCCAGGGCGCACAGATCTGGGCGGACAAGTTCGACGACAGGCTTGAGCATGTCTTCGATTTGCAGGACCGGATCGCGCTCAAGGTTGCGAGCGTCATCGAGCCGAGCGTTCATGAAGCCGAGGTGCGCCGGGTCGCCCGCCAGCCGCTCGAAAGCCTCGGATGTTACGATCTCTACTTGCGCGCCGCGCCGCTCCGTGCCGCCTGCAAGCGGGACGAAGTCTTGCACGCGCTCGAATTGCTCGACCGGGCATTGGCGCTCGACCCGGATTTCGCGCCCGCGCTCGTGCAGGCCGCGGGGTGCCATAGCCAGATCTATTCTTACGCCTGGGACGAAGCCGGGCCGGTGCACCGGGACCAATGCGTCAAGCTGGCGGAACGCGCCGTGCGGCTTGCCGCCGAAGATGCCGCGGTACTGGCGCAAGCGGCCAATGCCCTGATGGAAATGGATGGCGATCACACACGCGCGAAAGCGCTCGCCGACAGGGCGACCGAACTGAACCCGAGTTGCGCGCGCGCCTGGTTCATCAGCGGGATGTGCCGGCTTGTAAAAGGGGATGCCGCCGATGGCATCGAACGGTTCCGCCGGGCGGCCGAACTCGACCCCATCTCGCCGCTCAACGATATGGCTCTGGTCCATATCGGCATGTGCCAGTACATGCTGAGCCAATTCGGGGAAGCTCTGTCCACCATGCGCGCGACGACCCACCGGACACCGCGCATTCGCTTGGGTTTGGCTGCGCTCTATGGGCAATTGAACATGCTGGAGGAGGCTCGCGAGGAAATGGCGCTCTATCGCCGCGATTTAAATTTGCCGCACAGCCAAGTCGTGGACCAAATTCCAAACATCGAGCTTCGCGAGCTGTTGTACGAAGGTCTTCGGCGCAGTGTCGTGGGAGGCGCGGCGGCATCTTAGGTTCGGCGATTGGCCATTGCTCTTTCACACCCCGTATCGCCCACCGGATTTTCATGTCCCGCAGTCACGCCGCTTGCCAAGTAACCCGATGGCAGTAATCTGCGCGGCAAAAGACGGTCGCACCCCAAACCTCTGCCAAGGACGCTGAACGTCATGCTCGATTTCCTCAAGAAACAGTTCGTCGATGTCATCGAATGGCTCGAAGAGCCGGGCCAGCTCGCCTGGCGGGTGCCGTTCACCGATCAGGAAATCCAGAACGGCGCGCAGCTGACGGTGCGCGAGGGGCAGGTTTGCGCTTTCCTCAACGAAGGCAAGACCGCCGACGTGTTCGGACCCGGCCTGCACACGCTGGAAACGGCGAACCTGCCGATCCTGACCAACCTGATGAACTGGGACAAGGGCTTCAAGATCGCCGTTCAAATCCGACGTGGTGTTCTTCTCGCTGCGCGAGCAGGCCGGGCTCAAATGGGGCACGCCGCAGCCGATCACGGTGCGCGACGCCGAATTCGGGGCGATGCGCATCCGGGCGTTCGGCTCCTATTCGTACAAGCTGGGCGATGTCGCCGCTTTCGCCACGCGGCTGCTCGGCACCACCACGGGGATGACCGCTTCGCAGATCGAACCGCAACTGCGCGGCGCGATCATGACGTCTATCGCCACGGCATTGGGCGGCAGCGGCATTCCCTTCCTCGATCTCGCCGCCAACCAGCAGAAGATGTCCGACCAGCTCAAGGGCGAGGTCGAGAAGGCGTTCAACGACTGGGGCCTGACTTGCCTGACCTTCTTCGTCGAAAGCGTCTCGCTGCCCGACGAAGTCCAGGCGCATCTCGACAAGGGCAGCTCGATGCGCGTGCTCGGCAATCTCGATCAGTACGCCAAATTCCAGGCGGCCGAAGCAATTGAAAAGGCCGCAAGCAACGAGGGCGGCATGGCCGGGCTAGGCGCGGGTATGGCGGCCGGGGCGGCGATGGGCAGCGTCATGCAGCAGAGCCTCAATCCCGGTCTTCAACCCGCCGCCCAGCCGGCCCCGGCTACCCCCGCCGCGGTCGCACCGGCGGAAGACCCGTTCGAACTGCTCGAAAAGCTCCACAAGCTTGTCACCATCGGCGCGCTCAGCAAGGAGGAATTCGAGGCCAAGAAGGTGGAAATCCTCGCCCGCGTGAAGTAACCCCGGTTTCGAGGGGGAGCCCGTGCCGGCGCTGAACTGTCCATCTTGCGGAGCCGAAGTGCCGCTGCGATCGGCGGCGATGCCCTATGCCGTTTGCGCCTATTGCCAGACCGTGGCCATGCGCGAGGGCGATCACCTCAAGGAAATCGGCAAGGCGGCGGTGCTGCCGTTCGACGTCTCGCCGATCCAGCTGGGAACCTCCGGCGAGGCCGACGGGTACATGTTCCAGGTCGCCGGCCGGGTGCGCTGGGGCTGGAGCGACGGTTCGTGGAACGAATGGCTGCTCAATTGCAGCGACGGCCAGAGCCGGTGGCTGGGCGAAGCCATGGGCATGTTCCAGCTCCTCACCGAAAAGCCCGAAGCGATGGAGGATCCGCTGCTCAAGCGCTTCGCCGCCGGCAATGCGATCTCGCCCGGCGACCAAGCGACGATAGGCGACATCGGCTATGCCGCCGCCGACATCAAGCAGGCCAACTGCCTCGGCGGCGAGGGCGACTTGCCCTTCCCCACCCCGGCCGACTGGACCATGACCAGCGTCGATTTCAAGAGCAAGTCCGGCGAATCGCTCAGCGTGCAGCGCGATGCGCAGGGGACCAGCGCCTATGAAGGCCGCTATGTCGAACTCGCCGAACTGAAGCCGAAGAACCTGCGCGCGATCGAAGGCTGGGCGCTGCCGGACATGCTCAAATGACGGCGGCGCGGGCGATCACCTGCCCCTCGTGCGGCGGCAGCATCGAGATCAAGGCGGCGGGCTACACCGTCAACGTCGGTTGCCAGTATTGCGGCTCGGTGCTCGATGTCGCCAATCCCGACGTCAGGCTGATCAGCGAATTCCAGATGGCGGTGCGCAAGCTCGAGCTGCCGCTGGGCAGCCGCGGGATGTACGGCAACGTCGAATGGGAGGTCATCGGGTTTCTCGAGCGCTCGGACGACGAATCCAACTGGCACGAGTATCTGCTGTTCAACCCCTATGGCGGCTACCGCTGGCTGATCCGCAGCGAGGGCGTCTGGAGCATGGGCTTTGCTCTGCCCGAAGAGCCGGCGAACGCTTTCGGCGACGCGATCAACTGGGATGGCATGCGCTTCTCGCTCGAATACGAAAACGTCCCCACCCGCACCGACTACGTACTCGGCGAATTCTATTGGCGGGTGCAGACCGGCGACACGGTGCAAGCAAGTTTCTACGCCAAGGACGAGGCCCTTTCGCTCTCTTGCGAGAAGAACGCCGACGAAACCAATTGGACATGCGTCGCGGTCCTGCCCGGCGAGGCGATCGAACAGGCGTTCCGCTCACCTGACGGCAGCCCGCTGCTGTTCACCGGCGGCCCGGCACCCAAGCCCTCAACGGCGCCCCAGTCCTTCGCCGCGACCTCATACACGCCATCGACGCCGCGACCTCCGGGTGAATGGCTCAAGCTGTTCAGGCTCGCTTTCGCGACGCTCGTCGCGTGCCTCGGCGTGATGTATTTCTTCGGCATGGGCAGCACGGTCGCCAAGCGGCAGATCGAGGTCACGCTCGATGGTCCGGCCAAGACTTTCACCATCGGCACGGTCACAGCCACGCGCGCCTACCAGCCGATTACCGTCACCGCAAAGGCCGCCGAGCAGTTCGACAACAAGTGGATCGACCTCGAGTACACCCTGGTCAACCAGGCGACGCAGGAAGCGATCCCCGGCTACGGCGTGGTCGAGCACTATTCTGGGACCGATTCGGACGGCAGCTGGACGGAAGGCAGCTACACCGGCAAGGCCAAGTTCGCCGGCGTGCCGCGCGGGGTCTACGATCTCAACGTAGAGGCCTCGATGAAGGGCCTGGCGACCAGCACCAGTTCGCCAAGTTACAATCCGTGGAGCTCCGGTAACCAGACCTACAAGATCGATATCGAAGCGGCGACCGGCGCGGTGTTCTGGGGCAACCTCATCGTCATCGCCCTGTTGCTGCTTGTGCCGGTGATCGTCATGTTCTTCCGTTCGCTAAGCGGCGGCGGGCAATGGAGTACGGGAGACAGCGACGATGACTGAAGAACACCCATGAGCACGCGCTTCATCCTGTTCGCCATCTGGTGCTCTGTGGTCTTCGGCGCCTCTACCGCGGCCGCCTATTACGCTTGGTCGCCCTTTGCCGACGGCAAGCCGGGTGCCTCACGCGGATTGTACGGACCTTCCCACAAGTAGCTATTATAAGGAGGAATTCCATGCTCGCTCTATCGACAGTCCTCGCCGTGGTGCTCTATTCGCTGATCGGCATTGTCGTCTTCGTGCTCAGCTTCGTGCTGGTCGACAAGCTCACCCCGGGCGACCTTTGGGCCGAGATCATCGAGCGCCAGAACGTGGCGGTGTCCGTGCTCGCCGGCGCGGTCGCGATCGGCATTTCCTCGATCATCGCCGCGGCGGTTCATGGCTGATTCTTCTGGCGAACTGGGCGGCGAACAGCCCGCCTCGCTCGCCTTTGTCCTGTTGCTCTCGGTCCTGGTCGTCGCGACCTGCGGCCTGATTTACGAGCTTCTTGCCGGCACCATCGCCAGCTATCTGCTGGGCGACAGCGTCACCCAATTCTCCACCGTCATCGGCACCTACCTCTTCGCCATGGGCATCGGCTCGTTCCTGTCGCGCTATGTCCGCCAGGATGAAATGGGCGTGTTCATCCGCGTCGAAGTGCTGATCGCGGTTCTGGGCGGCTGGTCGGCGGCGGCGCTGTTCCTGCTGTTCCCGCTGATCGACGATTTCCGCCTGCTGCTCTATGGGCTGGTGCTGGCGATCGGCACCCTGGTCGGGATCGAAATCCCCCTGCTGATCCGCATCCTCAAGAGCCGCTTTGTCCTGCGCGAACTGGTCTCGAACGTGCTGACCTACGATTATGTCGGCGCGCTGATCGCCTCCCTGCTGTTCCCGCTGGTACTGGTGCCCTGGCTGGGGATGATCCGCACCGGCCTGGTGTTCGGCCTCGCCAATGTGCTGGTCGCCGTGCTGCTGCTGTTCATGCTGCGCGGGCAGCGGCGGACCGGGCCGGACCTCGCCGTGGCGCTGGGCGTGACCGCGAGTCTCATCGCCGGCCTCGTCTTTGCCGAGCGCATGCAGCGCTGGTCCGAAGTCGCGGCCTATGGCGAACCGGTGATCTACGCCAAATCGACACCCTATCAGCGCATCGTGCTGACCAGGCGCGGCGGTGATTTGCGGCTTTACCTCAACGGCAACCTGCAGTTCTCCACGCGCGACGAATACCGCTATCACGAAGCGCTGGTCTGGCCGGCGCTGGGCCGCGTCGCCGATCCGCGCCATGTGCTGATCCTGGGCGGCGGCGACGGCCTCGCCGCGCGCGAGGTGCTGCGCGATGGACGGGTGGAGCGCGTGACGCTGGTCGACCTCGATCCCGAGATGACTCACCTGTTCCGCGACACGCCGCAGCTTGCCCGGCTCAACCGCGGCGCGCTGTCCTCCCCTCGCCTGAGGGTCGAGAATGCCGACGCCTTCCGCTGGGTGCGGCAGGCCAAAGGACCGTACGATGCGATCATCGTCGATTTTCCAGATCCCACGGAATTTTCGCTCGGCAAGCTCTATACCGAGAATTTCTACCGCGAGGTCTCCCGCCTGCTCGCGCCCGAGGGGGTGATGGCAGTGCAGAGCACCTCGCCCCTGATCGCCCCGCGCAGCTACTGGACGGTGGCGACAACGCTGGAAGCGGCGGGCCTGAGTGCGCGCGGCTATCACGCCTATGTGCCCAGCTTCGGCGAATGGGGCTTCACCCTGGCGGCGCATCAGCCGCCCGGCGGCGATGCCCGGCTACCTGGGGATCTCAAATTCCTTACGCCCGAGAGCGAACGACAGATGTTCCTGTTCGCCCCCGACATGGCCCGCCGCCCGGTGCCGGTGAACCGGCTCGACAACCAGGCGCTGGTCCGCGCCTTCATCGAGGAATGGTCGAAGGTCGATGGCTGAGGTCACCCGCCGCCACGCGCTGGCCGGGAGCATGGCGACCGCTGGCGCGCTGGCGCTGAGCGGCTGCGGCGAGCGCGCGACAGCGGGCATTCTCGGCGGCGCGGACATGGCCCGTGGCCACGCCTTGCGCGACAGGCGCTTTCCCGAGCCCGAAGGCTCGGTCGAGGTGGTGCCGCTGCTGATCGCCGGTGGCGGAATCGCCGGGCTGGCGGCGGGCTGGACGCTGGCCGAGGCGGGCTTCGAGGACTTCCGCCTGCTCGAACTGGAGGATGCGACCGGCGGCAATTCCCGCTCAGGCCGCAACCGCGTATCGGCCTATCCGCTCGGCGCGCATTACCTGCCGGTGCCCAATCGCGAGGCCAAGGCGCTGCGGCACATGCTGACCCGTTTCGGCATGGTCACGGGCGAGCAGGACGGCGCTCCGGTCTACGATCCCTACCAGCTTTGCGCCGATCTCGAAGAACGGCTGTTCTGGCGCGGCCAGTGGCAGGAAGGCCTTTATCCGCAAACCGGGCTGACCGCGACGGATACGGCGCAACGCGAGGCCTTTGTTGCCGCGATGGCCGAGTTCTCCGGCGCGGCCGGGAATGACGGCAAACCGGCTTTCGCCATTCCCATGGCCTATTCGAGCCAGGACCCGCGCTACACCGCGCTCGACCGGCAGAGCTTCGCGCAATGGCTAGACGCCAAGGGCTGGAATTCGCCGATCCTGCGCGCTCATGTCCGCTATTGCTGCCGCGACGATTACGGTGCCGAGCCGGAGCAGGTCTCGGCCTGGGCGGGCATCCACTATTTCGCCGCGCGGCGCGGCTGGGCGGCGAATGGCGACGGTGATCGCGAACTGACCTGGCCCGAGGGCAACGGCCGGCTCGCGGCATTGATGGCCGGACCGGTCAAAGGGCATATCCGCACGGGTCACAGCGTATTTCGCGCGGTCAGAGACGGCGACCATGCGCTGGTCGATGCCTTCGACCACAAGGCCGGTAAGACCACGCGCTTCCGCGCCAAAGCGGCGATCCTCGCCATGCCGCACTTCGTCGCGGCGCGAATCGCGCCGGACAGCGGCGGAGCCGAAGGCTTCACCTACGCCCCCTGGGTGGTGGCGAACGTCAGCACCTCGCGCCGTCCTGGCGGCAGAGGCGCGCCGCTCGCCTGGGACAATGTTTCAAGTGTCAGCGAATTGCTGGGCTATGTCGTCGCGACGCACCAGAGTTCAAGCAGCGCCGATGGCCCGACCGTGCTCACCTGGTACATGCCGCTGTCGCGCGAGAAACCAGCCAAGGCACGGCAGGCCTTGCTCCAGCGCTCGCTCGGCGAATGGCAAAAGGTAGTGCGGGAGGATCTGCTGGCGCTGCATCCCGAACTCGCCGGGGCGATCGAGCGGATCGACGTCTGGCGCTGGGGCCATGCGATGATCCGCCCGACGCCGGGCTTCATTTTCGGCGAAGCGCGCGCTGCGGCGCTCGGCCTCGAACCGCCGCTGTTGCGTGCCCATTCGGACCTCAGCGGGCTGTCTTTGTTCGAGGAAGCGCATTACCGCGGCGTGCTTGCCGCCGAAGCGGCGATGCGGCACTTAGGCCATCCTTTCGAGAGCCTGCTCTGAACCATGTCCGTCCACGATCCCTCGCATAGCCTGCACTTGATCGCCGATATCGAGCACGGCGAGCGGCTGGGCGACTTGCCGTTCGTCGAAAGCGTGCTGCGCGAGGCGGCTTTGGCGGCGCGGGTGACGGTGATCGAAGTCAGCCTGCATCATTTCGGTCCGGGTCACGGCGTCACCGGCGTCGCGCTGCTCGCCGAATTGCACATGTCGATCCACACCTGGCCGGAGAGCGGACTGGTCGCGGTCGATATCTTCGTCTGCGGCAAGACCGCCGATGCCCATGCCGCGCTGGCGGTCATGGTCGCGCGGTTTGGCGGGACCGTGCGCTTCCTCCGGGAAGTGCCGCGGCTGCGCGCTCAGTGCCCGGCCGACGGCGAGAGCAGGTAGATCACCGCCACGCCCGCGATAATCAGCGCGATTCCGGCAAGCGCGGCGGCATCCAGCTTTTGCCCCTGAAAAATCCACGCCGCCGCCGTGATCAGCACGATGCCCACCCCCGACCAGATCGCATAGGCAAGGCCGGTCGGCACGGTCTTGAGCGTCAGGGCGAGGAAATAAAAGGCCAGGCCATAGCCGGCGACAGTGATCGTCGCGGGGACTGGCCGGGTAAAGCCATCCGATAGCTTCAGGCAATAAGTACCGATAACTTCGGCGATAATCGCGATTGAAAGATAGACGTAAGCCAATCAGCCGCCCTTCTCGACCACCTTGCGCAGCAAACTGGCGTAGGTATCGGGCTGCTGCGCTCCGGGGATCAGGTACTTGCGGTTGACCAGCATGGTCGGCACCGCGGTGATATCCATGTGCCGCGCCAGTTCCTCGGCCTCGTGCACTTCGTCGCCAAGCGCTTCGTCGGCGAGCGCGGCCATCGCACCCTCCCTGCCCAACCCCGCGGCCTCCGCCAGATCGAGCAGTACCGCGGTGTCGCCCAGATTGCGCCGCTGCTGGAAATGCGCGTCGAACAGCGCCAGCTTGAGCCGGGTCTGCGCCGCCGCGCCGTGGGCATTCAACGCCCAGCGCAGCAGCTTGTGCGCCAGGAACGTATTCCACAGCCGCGCCTCGGGCTCCTCGCCGTCGCCACGCCAGCCCATGTCGTAACCCGCCTGCGCCGCCATCGCCTCCATCTGCCCGCGCATCGCCGGATCGGGCGCTCGGCCGTACTTGCGGAGGATATGGCTCGCGGAGTCCTCGCCTTCCGGCGGCATGCCGGGGTTGAGCTCGAACGGCTGCCAGCGGACATCGGCCGCGATCTCACCTTCAAGCCTGCAGAGCGCCTGTTCGAGCTGCTTGTAGCCGATCACGCACCACGGGCACATGACATCGGAGAAAATCTCGATGGTGACCTGCGCCGGGGCATTCATCGACGGCTTACCCACCAGTTGATCAAATGATGCGCCACCGCCGTGCGCGGCGGTACGGTGACTGCCTTGCCCTTGCCCCCTTGTTTCGCCGCGGCGAGCGCTTCGGCGATGTCGGCGCGGGAAAACCAGCGGGCGTCTTCCAGCTCGTTCTTGTCGACGACAATCGCGGGATCGTCGGCATAGGCGTGGCAGCCGATCATCAGCGAGCTGGGGAACGGCCAGGGCTGGCTCATCACATAGGCGACATCGCGCACGGTGACGCCCGCTTCCTCGAATACCTCGCGCGCCACGGCTTCCTCGATCGTCTCGCCGGGCTCGAGAAAGCCCGCCAGCGCCGAATAGTTGCCCTCGGGAAAGCGCGGCTGACGGCCGAGCAGGATCGAATCCTCGTGTTCGACCAGCATGATCGTCACCGGATCGACCCGGGGGAAATGCTCGGCCTTGCAGGCATCCGAAGTGCAATTGCGCTGCCAACCGCCCTTGGCGAGCACCGTCTGGGCGCCGCAGCGGGCGCAGAACTGGTGGCGGGCATGCCAATCGACGATCGAGCGCGCGCCGCCATAGGTTGCCAGTTCCTCCGGCCCGAGCGTCGCCATGGCCTGCCACAGGCGCGGATTGGCCGGGGCGGTGCTGCCCGCGCGGGGCACTGCCGCGAAATGGCCGCGACCGAAGGCGAGGCCGAGAAACACCAGTTCCGCCTCCGGATCGGCATCGGCCAGACTGCCCCAGCCGAGGCTGCCCGCGTCGTCGATCACCGGATCGAGCCCTTCGAGCAGCAGCAGCCGGGCGCGGTGGTTCATCAGCGCGGACAACTCGTCGGGATCCTGCCGGACATGATCGGCCCGGTCGAGCCGAGATCCGGCGAAGGCGATGGTATCCGTGCTCATGCCTTGGCTCCGATCAGCGCCATCACATCCTGGTGCAGTGCTTTCTGATATTCGGGCAGCAAGCTATTGGAAGTAGGTGGCATGAACTGGACAAAAATGCCCGACCGGATGCCGCCGCGCATATCGACCGTGCCAACCGTACCGGCCGCGCCCGCCCAGCCATAGATTCCCGCCTCGGGACCGACTCCGACCCGGCCGCCCGCGCCGAACTGGCTCTTGGGCGCCATCATCGTCGGTCCTTCGACGCCATCGGGCAGGAGATTGCCGGTACCGACACGCACGGCAAGCTCGCCCATGAGCGCTCCTTGCCGATGCGGCCAAACTGCGCGAGCATGCGCAGGAACCGGTCGTAATCGCGCGGGCTGGAAACCAGGCCCGAACCGCCGAACGGGGCGGGCGGCTTTTCGAGGTAGATCGAGTTCCTGCCCTCGTCGATCGGCGCGAAGACGGTGCCGACCACGCCGTAATTGCTGGTAAGCCGCCCGGCTTCGCCTTGGGGCACCTGGAACCAGGTGCTGGTCATGCCGGCGGGGTCGAAAATGCGGCGCTTGAGGAACTGGTCGAAGCTCATCCCCGAAACCAGTTCGATCACCCGGCCGATCAGGTCGAGCCCGACACTGTAGCTCCACTTGGTGCCCGGTTCGTAAACCAGCGGCATTTCCGCCAGCCGGTCGGCAAAAAGATCCAGGCCTTCCACTGGCTTGGCCCGCTCGAAGCCGGGAATCGACAGGCGGCTGATCCGCCCGGCGGCGAGACCCGCCTCGTTATAGGCGCTGCGCAATGGCCCGCGCTGAATGATCGAATAGCCGAGGCCAGAAGTATGGGTGATGAGCTGCCGAACGGTAATCGGCGCCTTGGCCGGTTTCACATCGGCGATTGAACCATCGGGCGTCACTTGCACCTGCATCCTGGCGAATTTCGGCAGAATATCCGCCACTGGCTGATCGAGCCCCAGTCTGCCGTCCTCGACCAGCAGCATCGCCGCCATGCCGGTGACCGGTTTGGTCATCGAATAGATGCGGAACAGGCTATCGGGCGACATCGCATCGGTATCGGTGAAGCCTTCGCTGCCGCGCGTCAGAAAATGCGGATCGCGGCCTGGCAGGCCGAGGCTGGCGATCATGCCGGGGAACTTGCCCGGGCCGACCCAGCGCTCGAACACTTCGCGCACCCTGGGCATAAGCTCGGGCTCGGCCGCCGCCAGCGCCAGCCGCGGCATCAGTGCCGCACCCAGACCCGCGCAGGCGCCGAGCCAAAGCAACGCGCGCCGCGCCATTACCGCTTCCAGTTGCAGGGCATGTGTCATCGCTCGTCGTCTCCCCTTAGCGCCAGGACAAGCCCCGCCGCCTTGGCGTAAAGCGTCGGCAGGCCTGCTTCCCCGATCCGGTCGAGCGGCCACCATTCGCCTTCTTGCGCCGCCAGCCTAGCCCAATCATCGCTCGAATACAGCGCCAAGTGCAAGTGCAGCGCAAAATGGGTGAAGACGTGCCGAACCGATCCGTTAGCGCGCCATTCGCCCGCTAGCGGGGGCTCGCCCGCGCCATCGGTCCGTGCATTCCAGCCGTCGTCCGGCAAGGCGCGCATGCCGCCGAGCATGCCTTTCCCGGGCCTGCGCACCAGCCAGACGGCTCCGTCGCGCTCGATCCAGAAGGCCCGGCCCTGCCGCTCCGGCCTCGCCGCCCTGGCGGGCTTGACGGGGTAGGCGTCCGCCTTGCCCTCGCGAAAGGCCGCGCATTGACCGGCAAGCGGACACAGCAGGCAACGCGGCGCGCGCGCCGTGCACACCGTAGCGCCGAGATCCATCATCGCCTGGGCGAAGTCGCCCGGCCGCTGGTTTGGCACGATAGCTTCGGCGGCCTCGCGAATGGCCGCGCGCCCGCGCGGCAAGGGCTCGCCGATCGCGAACAGCCGCGCCACCACCCGCTCGACATTGGCATCGATGACCACGGCCCGCTCGCCGAAGCCGATCGCCGCCACGGCGGCGGCGGTATAGGCGCCCAGCCCCGGAAGCTGGCGCAATTCCGCCTCGGTGGCGGGAAACGCCCCGCCCCGCGCCGCCACCACACGAGCGCAGGCGAGCAGATTGCGCGCCCGCGCATAGTATCCAAGCCCGGCCCAGGCGGCCATGACATCACCGTCATCCGCCGCCGCCAGCGCTGCGACTGTCGGCCAGCGCGCGGTGAAACGCTCGAAATAAGGAATGACGGCCGCGACAGTGGTCTGCTGCAACATCACCTCGGACAGCCATACCCGGTAGGCGTCGGGCGGCGGCGCGCCCGGCCCAGCCCCAGGCATTTGGCGCCAGGGCAGCGCCCGGGCATGCTTGTCGTACCAATCGAGCAACAGGCTGGCGTCCATCCCGGCGCTATGGCATTGCCCGTCGGGCAATGGAACCTGATGGCAAAGACAAGAGCGCGGGCGGCAAACGCCGCTACGAACGCCAGCGCGGCGGCCCCGCGCGCGCCATCGCCGATCTGATGCCCGATGTCGGCCGCACCGCCTTCCGCCGTTTCGGCTTCGTGCAGTCGAGCGTGGTCACCCGCTGGCGCGAAATCGTCGGCCCCCGGCACGCCCGGGTCTGCGCGCCCGAATCGATCCGCTTTCCGCCGGGCGAGAAAAGCGAGGGCATCCTCCAGCTGGTGGTGGTCCCCGCCCACGCGCCGATCATCCAGCATGTCATCCCCGAAATTATCGACCGGGTGAACCGCTTTTTCGGCTACAAGGCCGTCGCCCGGGTCAAGCTGCGGCAAGGCGCGGTTCAGCCGCCGCACCCCAGTGAGCCTGCCAAGGCGCCGCCATCGCTCAAGCCGATCCCGATGGAACTGGGCGAAAGTTTGCGCGATATCGGCGATCCGGAACTGCGCGCCGTGCTCGAGTCGCTGGCGCGGTCGATGGGAACCAAGGAACAGGAATAGGCATGCGCTCGATACGAATGTTCGCTCTGGCCATGGTCGCCGCATTGTCGATCGGGGCAGGCAAGCCCGCACGCCCGAACTGGAACGCGACCGTCGCGGTAACGCCCACCGGCAGCCATGTGCTCGGCAATCCGGCGGCGAAGCTCAAACTCACCGAATATCTCAGCTATACCTGCAACCATTGCGCCCAGTTCGACCGCGAAGCGAGCGACCGGCTGCGGCTGGCCTATGTTTCAATCGGCAAGCTTTCGATCGAAGTGCGCCATCTGGTGCGCGATCCCATCGACATGACCGTGGCGATGCTGACCAATTGCGGCCCGCCGGCGAAATTCATGCTCAACCACACCGCATTCCTGCGCAGCCAGGACCGCTGGATCGCCAGGGCCAACAATGCGAGCGAAGCCCAGCAGCAGCGCTGGAACAGTGGCGACAATATTTCGCGCATGCGCCAGATCGCCACCGATTTCGGCTTTTATGCGATCATGCAGAGCCGTGGCTACGAACGCATCGCGGTCGACCGTTGCCTTGCCGATCAGGCCATGATCCGCCGTCTCGCGGAGCAGACCAGCGAGGCCGAGCGCCTCGGCGTCGAGGGCACGCCGAGCTTCCTGCTCAATGGCGAGCTTCTGGCCGGCACGCACGACTGGCAAACGCTGCAACCGCAGCTTCGCGCGCGAATGTGATTTGCCCTTAGGAATCTGTGGAGTTATCCGCAGCCATTGCACTGCTCTCCTTCCAGCCGATCCGGCCTTGGGTTAGCCCTCAAGGCCGGTCCTACCAGGGATTCTCTCGATGATTCGTTCCGCTCTTTCCCGCCTGGCTCTTGCCGTGATCGCCCTGCCGCTGGCGCTGGGACTTGCCGCTTGCGGAAGCAAGGAAGCGGACAAGACTGGCGGCCTTTCCGGCGAACCGATCGCCAGGGTCGCGCCGCCTGCCGGCAAGGCATGGGCCGATGTCGTCGCCAAGACGCCCGAAGGCGGATTTCGCATGGGCAACCCGGATGCGCCGATCAAGCTGGTCGAATACGGCTCGATGACCTGCCCGCACTGCGCCGACGTTTCGGCCAAGAGCTCGGTGCCCTTGCGCGACGAATTCGTCGCCAGCGGCCGCGTCAGCTTCGAATTCCGCAATTTCGTGCGCGACGCGATCGACATGACCGCGGCGCTGCTGGCGCGCTGCGGTTCACCGGAAAGCTTCTTCCCGCTGACCGAACAGGCCTTCGCCAATCAGGCGGCGATGCTGGAAACGGCGCAAAAGGCCGGAGAGGCCGCCTATACCGCGGCGATGAACCAGCCGGACGACAAGCGCAATGTCGCCCTGGCCGAGCTCATGGGCCTGACCGATTTCTTCGCCGCGCGCGGCATCGCAAAGGATCAGGCCAACATGTGCCTCGCCAATGTCGCCGAGGCCCAGGGTCTGGCCAAACGCACCCAGGAGCAAAGCGAACAGTTCGATGTGCAGGGCACGCCGACTTTCCTGGTCAACGGCCAGTCGATAGGCTCGATGGATTGGCCGGAACTGCGCACCAAGTTGCAGACCATGGGCGCGAGATAAAGTTTCCATGCGGATCAAGCGGCTCAAACTCACCGGCTTCAAAAGCTTTGTCGAGCCCGCCGAACTGCGCATAGAGCCGGGGTTGACCGGCGTTGTCGGCCCGAACGGGTGCGGCAAGTCGAACCTGCTCGAGGCGATCCGCTGGGTCATGGGCGAAAGCTCGGCCAAGTCGATGCGCGGCGGCGGCATGGAAGACGTGATCTTCGCCGGCACCGACCAGCGCCCGGCGCGCGACTTCGCCGAAGTCGTGCTGCAAGCCGATGTTTCGGGGTTAAGCGGGGGCGACAACGACGAGGAAATGGAAGTCGTCCGCCGCATCGAACGCGGCGCCGGCTCGGCCTACCGGGTCAACGGGCGCGATGTGCGGGCCAAGGACGTCTCGCTGATCTTCGCCGACGCCGCGACCGGCGCACACTCGCCGGCGCTGGTCAGCCAGGGCAAGATCGCCGCGGTGATCGCCGCCAAGCCGGCGGAACGGCGGCAGATGCTCGAAGAAGCGGCCGGAATCTCGGGCCTCCACGTCCGCCGCAAGGACGCCGAACAGAAATTGCGCGCGACCGAGACCAATCTCGCCCGGCTAGACGACATGATGACGTCGCTCGACTCGCAGATCGCCTCGCTCAGGCGACAGGCGCGGGCGGCGGAGCGCTACAAGGCGGTGTCGGAGAAGATCAAGCTGGCCGAGGCCCGGCTGGTCTTCGCCCGCTGGCGCGACGCGGCGGCGGCGGCGGAAGCGGCGCGGGGCGAGGCTCAGGCGGCCGAGCTGCGAGTCAACCAGACGCAAGGCGCCAGCAAGGCGGCGCAGAATGCCCAGCGCGAAACCGCCGAAAAGCTCGCCGAAGCTCGCGATACCCTGGCCGACCGGCGCGACGACGCCTCCGCACACGGGCACCGCATGGCGGCATTGTCGGGCCAACTCGAAGCCGCCGAGCAGCGGCTCGGCGACCTCAAGCGCCAGCGCGAACGGCTGGAACAGGATCGCGGCGACGCCAGCCGCCTCACTCAGGACGCCGCCTCGGCGCTCGAACGCCTGCAACGCGAACTCGCCGAAGCCGAAGCCAGGCTAGCTGCCGGCGAGGCGGAGCGTCCCGCCCTGGCCCGGGCGCTCGAAGGTGCCGAAGCCGCTACCCGCGCCAGCGAGCTGGCGCTCGCCCAGGCGACCGCGGCGCAAGCCGGGGTCGAGGCCGAATGGCGGGTGGCCGAAGCCGAACTGGCGCAGGCGCGCTTGAGGCTTGAGCGGCTCGATAGCGAAACGGCGCGCCACGCCTCGCAGCTCGCCGCTTTGGCCGAAGCGGGCGATCCAGAGCTTGCTGTCCGCGAAGCCGCCACGCGCCGCGACAGCGCCGGGGCCATGCTGGCCGAAGCCCGCGCGGCGCTCGAAACGCGGCAGGCGCGCAAGGCCGAACTGCAAGGCTCCCGCGACGGCGCCGCGACGGCGCTAGCCTCGGCCAAGGCGGAACTGGCCGGCATCGAGCGCGAACATGGCGCGCTGCTGCGCGACCGCGAGGCCCGGGCCAGGCAGGCGAAGAACGCGCATGGCCTGCCGCTGGCGCTCGATCGCCTGCGCGCCGCGCCGGGCTATGAACGCGCCCTCGCCGCCGTGATGGGCCGTGACGCCAAGGCGGCACTGGGCAGCGCGCCAGCCGGCGAGGACGGCCGCTTCTGGACCGGCGCCGTGGCTCCGGATCCGGTGGCCGAAAACCTCGCCCGGCATGTCACCAACTGTCCGGAGGAGCTATTGGCCCGCCTCGCGCTGGTCCATGTCGCTCTGCAGGACGACGGCCGGACCCTGGCGCCGGGCGAATGGCTGGTGACGCTTTCGGGCCACTTGCGCCGCTGGGACGGCTTCGTAGCCCGCGGCGAAGGCGCGGCGGAAGCGGCGCGGCTCGAAGCTGAAAACCGCTTCGCCGAACTCGATGCCGAACTTCCCGGCAAGCGCGCGCAAGCCGAAACGGCGGCGGACGTGCTGGCGCGGGTGCAGACGGAACTCGGCGATGTGCAGGTTTCGCTGGTAGCGGCGGAACGCGACCTGGCAAAAGCGGCCGAGGAGGAGCGCCAGGCTCTGCGCGCCTTGGATCAGGCGGAAGACGCCCGCACCCGCCTCGCCTCACGGCGCGCGGAGCTGGCGGCATCGGCGAGCGATCTTGCCGAACAGCGCCGCCAAGCCGAAGCCGATTGCGCCGCAGCCGAGGCCCGCCGCGTGGAGCTTCCCGATGCCGATGCCGGCCGCGCCACTCTGGCCGCGGCGCAGGGCAAGCACGACGCCTCGAAGCAGACGCTGCAAGCCGCGATGGCCGCGATGGCCGGGCACGAACAGGCGCTCGCCGTCACCCGCGAGCGCGCCGCAGCGCAGCGCGCCGAAATCACCGGCTGGAAGCAGCGCGCCGGCGACGCCGCCAGCCGACAGGCCGAAATGGGCCGCCGGCTCGAGGAAATCGAAGAGGAACTGGCCGTGGTTGCGGCCAAGCCCGCCTCGCTCCTGCGCGAGATCGAGGCCGGCGACGAAGTACGCGGCCGGCTGGGGGCGGAGCTGGCCGAAGCCGAAGCGGCGCTCGCCGCAGCCAGCGAAGCAGAACGCCGGGCCGGGGAAGCGCTCGCCGCGCTCAACGAGGAACTGGCCTCGTCGCGCGAGGCGCGCGCAGGGGCCGTGGCCCGCGCCGAAAACGAGGAAGCCCGCCGCGCCGAGATGGCCGGGATTTCGGGCGAGCGCTTCCAGTGCCCGCCGCCGCTGCTGTCCGAACGCTTCCAGTTCGACAGCGCTTCGGTCGCCGGTTCGGCCGATGAATCGGCGGAAATGGACCGCCTGGTCGCCGATCGCGAGCGGCTCGGCCCGGTCAATCTCGTCGCCGCCGGCGAATTGGCCGAAGCCGAGGTGCGGCACGGTGAGAGCCTGGCCGAACAGGCCGAACTGACCGAAGCGGTCCACCGGCTGCGCGGCTCGATCGGCAACCTAAATCGTGAAGGGCGGGAAAGATTGCGCGCCGCTTTCGAGGCGGTCGATTCGCATTTCCAGCGGCTGTTCACCCGCCTGTTCGAGGGCGGCGCCGCGCACCTGGCGATGATCGACAGCGACGATCCGCTCGAGGCCGGCCTCGAAATCTTCGCCCAGCCGCCGGGCAAGCGGCTGCAATCGCTGACGCTGCTATCGGGCGGCGAGCAGGCGCTCACCGCCATCGCGCTGATTTTCGCGCTGTTCCTCACCAACCCCGCGCCGATCTGCGTGCTCGACGAAGTCGATGCCCCGCTCGACGACGCCAACATCGAGCGGTTCTGCGATCTGCTCGATACGATGACGCTGGAAACGGACACCCGCTACATGATCGTCACCCACAACGCGGTGACCATGAGCCGCATGCACCGCCTGTTCGGCGTGACCATGGTCGAACGCGGCGTCTCGCGTCTGGTCAGCGTCGATCTCGAGGCGGCGGAGGAGCTGCTGGCGGCGGAGTAACCGACCGTTCGATCCCAGCCTCACCGCCCCTGCGGACGCTTCCCCGGCTTGGCGGGCTCGGCCGCCCCGCCCTGCCCTTGCAACTGCGCCTGCTGCGCCGCCTGCGCCTCGCGCACCGCGCGCGGTTGCCAGCCTTGCGGCGGCGCGACCTTGGCTACCGGCAGCAGAGCGTTGAGTTCGGACAGAATCGCCGGGCTGAGATTGTAGGCGTTGTTGAACGCGAGTGTGCCGTTAGCCGGCACCACGAAAGTCACCCCGCGCTTGTCCATGGCACTGGTGATCGCCTTGCCGATCGCGTCGTTGACCTGCTCTTGGACATAGTTTTCCGACAGGGTGACCGACGCCAGCATGGTCTGCAATTCCCGCACGCCGGCCTGCTGCAGGTTCTGGATCGCCTGGGCCTGGCGCTGCAGTTCGGCCTGCGCGACATTGCCCGCCTGGCGGTCGGCATTGAACTTCGCCACCAGCGGCTGGATCTGCGCATTGATCTGCTTGCGCCGCGCCTCGGCCATGGCGAGCTGATCCTTGTAGACGATCTGCCGCTCCTTGGCGGCGTTCACCACCGCGTTCGAATTGACGACGACATCCTGAACATTGGCGATGGCGAGACCGGGCACCATCTGCTTTTGCGGTGCCTGAACCGGTGTGGCAGCCGGGGTGGCCTGGGCGAAGGCGACGGCCGGCGCGAGAGCAACGGCGGCCAGGGAAGCAAGAAGCAACTTCTTCATCGTCGGTTCCTATCGGGAGATGGCAAGGTTGGGAAGTTGCCGCGCCCTTTGAGCCTGCGCGGCGCCATGTCAATCGGGCAATAGGTTGCCGAGCCCTAACTCAGCACGAACCGCGGCCCCGGCCCCGCTGCGGCGGCGCGGTCTTCCTTGTTATAGAGCTGGCAGCGCTGCAAGCTGAGGCAGCCGCAGCCGATGCATTCGTCGAGCTTGGCACGAGTGCGGGTGAGCAGCTGGATCTTGGCGTCGAGCTGCCCGCGCAGGGATCTGCTGATCCGCTGCCAGTCGCCCAGCGACGGCGTGCGGCCCTGCGGCAGCGTCGCCAGCGCCTGTTCTATCTCAACCAGGCCGAGTCCAAGCTTCTGGGTAATCAGAATAAATGATAGTCTGCGGATATCCGAGCGCAGGAAGCGCCGCTGATTGCCCGGGGTGCGCAGCGCCTGGATCAGCCCCTTCGCCTCATAGAACCGGATCGCCGAGACCGCGAGTCCGGTGCGCCGGGCGAGCGTGCCGATGGCTATGAGGTCGTCCTTGTCCATGCAGGTTCACCGCCGAAAATAGTTGACCTCAAGTTAACTTGAGGTTGTCCACTTGACAAGCGGAATGATTTCGGAGGAAAATTACTTAGATATAAATACTTATATCAAATCCCTTAGGGTATCTGGAGCACGCGAGTCTCTTCGCCGGCGATCCTCAGAGGAGGTCCCGCTGAGCTTGCGCACCGCCGCCTGCCCAGCGCTCATCCGTCCGGTCGACTGCCAACTCGCCTTCCCAGGTGCGGCACAGTGCCTGCGCCTCGCCGGGTGAACCACTGCTCCATCGTTCCCAGTCCTCGCGGCGAAGGATCACCGGCATGCGGTCGTGCTCTCCGATCATTTTCGAACTGCCATCGACCAGCACCAGGGAATACGCATCGCCCCATTCCCCTGTCGGCCGCCACAACCCGGCGACCGCAAAGGGTTGGTCGCCCGGAAGGGCATACCAGCAACGTGTCATATGTCCCTTCTCGCCCACTGGCTCAGCCCAGGCGCTGACCGGAACAAGGCAACGGCGCGCCGCGAAGCTCGTGCGCCAGAAAGGCGAGAGGTGCTTGTCCTCGCGCGAACTGGTGACCGGCTTGGGCTTCAGGGACTGACCCTGCTTGCCCTTCAACACAAGTGGAAAACCCCAGGTCATTGCCCGCGCCCGCCCCTGAGCGACAACGAGGCCCCGATATCCGGGGTAGACCTCCTCGGCAAAATTGGCGCCGCTGTCCGGCTCAACCGCGAACAGGCGGGCAATCTCGTCAATGCCCCGGGTCATGCGGTAGAGGTTGCACATCAGGCGTTGCTCTCAGGCATTTCCGGCCACCCAGCAGGCAAGCGCCATCAGCAGTCCCGCGAAACGGTTGGAGCGAAAGCGGACGAGCGCATTGGCCCCGTCGGCGGGATCGAGTGTCGCCACCTGCCACAGCAGATGCACACCGGCGGGCAGCAGCGCCAGCAGCGCCAGCCAGTCGGGCCGCAGCAGCCAGAAGGCCAGCAGCCACAGGACCAGCGCCGCCGCATAGAAGGCAGCCACCCCGACCCGAACCTGACCGCCCAGCCTGAGCGCGCTTGATCGGATGCCGGCCAGCGCGTCGTCCTCGCGATCCTGCAGCGCGTAGATCGTATCGTAGCCGACGATCCAGGCGATCGTCCCGGCAAAGAGCGCCGCCAGCACATCCCAATGGTCGCCGCGCAGCTGGGTCCAGCCGACCAGCAGCCCCCAGCCGAACACCAGCCCCAGCCACAGCTGCGGCCACCAGGTGATGCGCTTCATGAACGGATAGGCGGCGACCGGCGCCAGGCTAGCGAGCGCCACCGCTTGAGCTTGCCATCTAAGTTGAAGAAGTACAATCAAACCAATGCAGGATAACGCCAAAAGCCACAACCAGGCCGCCCGCTTGCTCACCCGCCCGCTTGCCACCGGTCGGGCGGCGGTGCGCGCGACCTGCCGGTCGAGATCGGCATCGACCACATCGTTATAGACACACCCCGCCCCGCGCATGGCGATCGCGCCCAGCAGCAGCCAGCCGAGCAGCGCCCACTCGCCCTGCCCCCCGGCGAGCAGCACTCCCCAGGCGCAGGGCCAGAACAACAGCTGCCAGCCGATCGGGCGGTCGAACCGGGCGAGCAGCGCAAAGTCGCGGATGCGCTCCGGCAGGGCGGCGACGAGGCCGCGATGTTGTGAGTCTGGAACGATTTCCACCGTCATGTGTACGACATAGCCCCCGACACCACGATCGGCTAGAGCAGCTCCATGCCCGCAACCCCCGCCTGGCCACCGAAAAGCGCCCCGCGCCTGTTCGTGCCCGGCCCGCTGACGCAAGGCGTGCCGCTCGAACTCGGCGGACCGCAGGCGCACTACCTGCTCAAGGTAATGCGCGTGGGCGAACACGATGCCGTGGTGCTGTGCGACGATGAGACCGGCGAATGGGCGGCGCGGGTGAACGGTCTTACGAAGCGCGACCTCACCCTCACCCCCGAAACCCTGCTTCGCCCCCGCGAGCAAGTGCCCGATTTCACGCTCGTGCCCGCGCTGCTCAAGAAGGACCGGTTCGATCAGGTGCTCGAAAAGGCCTGCGAGCTGGGCGTGCGGCGGATTCAGCCGGTGTTGACCCGGCGCTGTGTCGCTGACAAGCTCAACCTCGAGCGCGCGCGCGCAATCGTCACCGAGGCGGCCGAGCAGTGCGCGCGGACGGCGCTGCCCGAACTGGCCGCCCCGGTGAAGCTCGATGCGCTGCTCAAGGGCTGGGACGCGGGACGCGCGCTGTTCTTCGCCGACGAGTCGGGAGGCGACCCCGCCGCTGCCGCGTTCACGGCCTATTCCGGCCCCGTTGCGCTCCTCACCGGCCCCGAGGGCGGCTTCGATCAGGCCGAGCGCGAGGCGATCCGCGCCCTCTCCCAAGCGCGCGCGATATCGCTCGGCCCTCGCATCTTGCGCGGCGAGACGGCGGCGATCGCCGCGACGGCGCTGTGGATGGGCTTGGCGGGGGACTGGAAATAGTGCTGGCGCTCGCCGAATCCCTCGCCTAACCGCCGGGCATGAGCACGCGGCAGGCGACAGATCGCGACGATCCGGTGATTGAGGACGTGGGGCAACTTGCCGGGCCGATGGCTGCGGGTGAGAAGCCGCGCGAGGCGTGGCGGATCGGCACCGAGCACGAAAAGCTGGTCTATTGCACCGATGATTTCCACGCCCCTTCATGGGAGGAACCCGGCGGTATCCGTGACTTGCTGCTTGCACTTCAGGAATTCGGTTGGGAGCCGATCGAGGAGAACGGACCAGACGGCATTAATCGGGTCATCGCAATGAAAGGCGCGGACGGCGCCGTCAGCCTCGAGCCGGCGGGCCAGCTCGAACTGTCCGGCGCGGCGGTCGAGACGCTGCACCAGACCTGCGCCGAAACCGGCCGCCATCTCGATCAGGTCAAGCAGATCGGCGCCCGCACCGGCAAGGGCTTCCTCGGCCTCGGCATGTGGCCCGACAAACGCCGCGACGAGCTGCCGATCATGCCCAAGGGGCGCTACGCGATCATGCTGCGCCACATGCCGCAAGTCGGCAGTCTGGGGCTCGACATGATGCTGCGGACCTGCACCATCCAGGTCAACCTCGACTATTCCTCCGAAGCGGACATGGCGCAAAAATTCCGCACCAGCCTGGCCTTGCAGCCGCTGGCGACCGCGCTGTTCGCCAATTCGCCGTTCACCGAAGGCAAGCCCAACGGCTACCTTTCCTATCGCAGCCACATCTGGTCGGACACCGATCCGCACCGCACCGGCATGCTGCCATTCGTGTTCGACCAAGGCTTTGGCTACGAGCGCTATGTCGACTACATGCTCGACGTACCGATGTATTTCGTCTTCCGCGATGGCCGGTACATCGATGCCGCCGGGCAATCGTTTCGCGACTTCATCGCGGGCAAGCTCCCCGCACTGCCCGGCGAGCGCCCGCGGATGTCGGACTGGACGGACCACCTCTCCACAGCTTTTCCCGAAGTACGGCTCAAAAGCTTCCTCGAGATGCGCGGCGCGGACGGCGGCCCGTGGAACCAAATCTGCGCCCTCCCCGCCTTCTGGGTCGGGCTGCTTTACGATCAGAACGCACTCGATGCCGCATGGGATCTGGTCAAGCACTGGGACATGCAAGGCCGCGAGGCGCTGCGAGGCGCCGTGCCCAAGCTTGCCCTCGACGCCCCGCTGCCCGGCGGCGGCACGCTGCGCGACATCGCCGGCGAAGTTCTGGCGATCTCCCGCGCCGGCCTCATCGCGCGGGGGCGACTCAACGCCAGCGGCGACAACGAATCGATCTACCTCGCCCCGCTCGAAGACGTGGTGCGTAGCGGCAAGGTTCCGGCGCAGCGCCTGCTCGACCGGTATCACGGCGAATGGGGCGGCGACGTTACCCGGGTTTACGGGGAAGAGAGCTTCTGAACCGTCATCCCGGCATAAGCCAGGATCGCTGGCCGCCAAACCGGCCCGGGAAGATGAACGATTACTCCGCCGGCTGCGCCTGCAAGCGCCGGGCGAACAGCGCCTGGCCCAGCTTCGACAGGCTCCGTGTGATCCACGCGTTGCGCAGCATCCACGCGCTGTATGCGGCGTACTTCGGGTCCTCACCGAGCAAATGCTTTTCCTCGGTCTTCGCCCGCCAGTAATAGACCAGGCTGACCAGCGCCAGCAACGCGGTGTTGCGCACCGCATCGACCAGCGAGCCGCTGGTGGCGATGAACGGCATGGTCGCGCACCACCAGAACAGGTTCTTCGAGACATAGGCCGGATGCCGGGTGAAGGCATAGGGTCCGTTGGTCAGCACGCCGCGATAAGTGAGATTGGAAAAGCGCAGGCCGAAGGCGACGGTCGCCCAGGAATAGATCGCGGTCAGTAACACCAGCAGCGCCCCCCAGGCCCACAGCAGCGCGGTGTGGCCTTCGAACCACATCGCCCAGTCGCCGGTGTTGGTGTGGTAGTTGAGCGGCCCGCCCTCGCTCATCAGGATGAACGGCGGATAGCACATCAAGGCCGCGACCCAGCCGCCGAGATAGGGATTGGCGGTGCGGATCTGCGCGTCGAGCGGCTTCATCGTCACCAGATAGCCGACCATGGCGATCTGCACATCGATGACGAACAACAGCTCGGTCAGCCAGGTGGCGATCATCACCGGATTGCCGGCGATCGCGGCAAGATCGAGCGTGACTATGCCGCGGAATCCGGGCGGCAGGATCGAGATCATGAAGGCGCAGAAGAAGCCCTTGACGATCCATGCCCGCCAGTGGTGCTTGATTTCATCGAGATCGAAAGGCTCGCGCCCGATCAGCATGGCGCCGAAGTGCCAGGCCCCATCGCGCGGATTGACCAGCACCCGGTCGAGCCAGACGACATAGGGGATCGACAGCACGAACAGCGGCGTGGCGAAAGCGCCGAGCACTTCCATCGAGAACAGGTATTGCCCGCGCCAGTAGTAGCGCGCGATGCAATAGACCAGCGCGATGATCCCCCAGGTCGCCCACAGGCCAGCGAGCTTGGTGATCGAAAGATCGAGCACATCGCCCACCGGGCGGGGCTTGTTCCAGTCGATTCCGGTCGAGGGACGGCGGTGCACTTTGTCGACAAAGATTGAGTAGAGCACCATCGGCACGCCGGAAAACAGCACTGCGGCGAGCGCCGCATAGGGACCCGCAAGCGGCCAGCGTGGTCCGGGAAGCGACAGGAATTCAGATATTTGCGGCCAACTCCTACAAGCGATTATCCACAGCAGCAGGCCGGCCAGCCCCGACAGGCCAACACCGGCCGAAACGTCGCTGACCGGCCTTGGATTGTCAGACTGATTTTTCGCGCTCATGCGCTTCGGCATAGGCGATAATGGTTAATCGAGGGGTAAAGCCTAACGGAAAGCGCTGATCTTCCCGCCGTCGTCGAGAACATAGAGCACGCCATTGGCGACCACCGGCGCGAGCGAAACGCCCTCGCCGAGCTCGGTGAATTCCGAAATCTCGCCCTCGGTGACACTGGCGGAAGCGATCAGGCCGCGCGAATTGGCAATCCACAGGCGATTGCCGGCCAGCACCGGTCCGGTCCAGAAAATCTCGTTCTTGCGCTTCTTTTCGTTCTTGTAGCGCCGCAGCTGCGTCATCCACCGCACTTTGCCGCTGGTGCGGGCGATGCACAGCAGGCGGGCATCGTCGGTCAGGGTGAATACCCAGTCGCCCGATACCGCCGGAGTCGAAATTCCGGCAAGGTTGAGCTCCCAGATGCGCTGGCCGCTGACCAGCTCGTAAGCCGCCATGCGCCCGCCCTGCCCGAGCGCGAAGACCCGGCCGCGATCGATGATCGGATCGGCATCGACATCGGTGAGAATGCCCACTTGCGTCGAAATCGAGGTTCGCGCCAGCGCATCGGACCACAGCGAACGGCCGTTTTCATAGCGATAGGCGACAATTTCACCCGAGCTGTAACCGGCGATAACCGTGCCCTGCCCGGCAGCCGGAGCCGCTACCCCGAAGACGCCGGCCTGGCCCAGCGAACCCGTTTCGCTCCAGACGGACTTGCCGTCTTCGGTGTTGAGCGCATGGATCTGGTTGTCCTGGGTCATGACATAAAGCGAATTGAACGCGATTGTCGGCGATCCGCGCAGCGGCCCGGCGGGCCTGACCCGCCAATACTCGTCGCCGTTCTCGGCATTGAGCGCCGCGACTTCGCCGGCCCCGGTCGTCACATAGACCCGACCACTGTCGAAACTGGCACCGCCGCCGAATACCGAGGCCTTGCCATCGCCGGATATCCTGAAGCTGCGCGACCACAGACGGGTCCCTTGTGCCGCGTCGAAAGCGGTGACAGCGCCCTGGGTATCCATGACGAACAGTTTGCCCGCACCAATCACCGGCGCCGAGGCAAGCCGGCGGCTGCTGCTTGAACCGGCGATACCGGCGCCCCAGATCCGTACGGGATTGCCGGCGAGCGCCAGGTGGCCATAGGCCTTGTTAGCGGTACCGCCAGCCTGCGGCCAATCGGGATTTTGCTCTTCCGGCGGAAGGATCACGCTGACCGCGGCCAGCGCGGGATCGACCCGCGCGCCCAATTCGATGCGCGACAGGATCGGCACGCGATTGCCAACCGTTGGCGTCTTGGGCTTGCCCTTGCCGCCGAAAACGCCGCAGCCCGAAAGGGCGAGCGCCAGCACTGTCAGCATGGTAACGGCAAGGCGGCGCTTGTTCGTCGAAGACATCATCGTCTGTCCTTGTGAAAAATCCGTCACTTCGTCGCGCCGCCGGCAGGATTGCCGCCAGTGCCGCCGGCGGCCTTTTCGGGATCGTCGATGGCATCGACGCCCAGGAGGCTGGCCATCTGCCGCGCGCGCGTGCGCAAAGTCTCGGGCGTATCCTTGTCACGCGAAATCGCGGCGAATAGCGGCCCCGCGAGCTCGTTCTTGCCCTGCTTCAGATAGGCGGTCCCAACCAGTTCGCCCGCGGCCCCGAACCAGGGATTGCCGGGAACCGCCAACCCCTTGAGCTTGTCGACCACCTGTTGCGACGCCATGGAGTCGAAACTGGCGGCGACCTGGCGGATCGTGGCGAGATCGCGGAATGGCTTGGGCGCATCCGCGTCGTCCGCCACCGCGGCGAAACGCCGCACAGCCTCATCCTTCTTGCCTTGTTGCAAGGCGATACCGCCGCGCATCAGCGCCGCCGCCGCGCGCGTGCCGGCGCCGTCGCTCCTGGCCAGCGGGTCCAGCTGCTTTCCGGCGAGATCGAGACCGCCCTGATCGACCCGGTCGAGCGCCATGGTGAGTTGTTCCCCGCGTTCGCCCGCCGCCTTTGCCTGCTGATTGTCCCAAAGCAGATAGCCGGCGAAAGCAGCCAGCCCGAGGAAGACAACCGCACCGATCGACCGCCCCCAGCGCTTGAACACCCCAAGCATCTCGTCCTGGCGCAGGGCGTCATCGACTTCGCGCAGAAAAACGTCCTGCTGCGCGGCCTGCTTTTCGGCTTTCTTGTCGCCGGGGGGCTGGGGAGGATCGGGTCGCAAGGCCAATGGTGGCGCCTTTTCGATGGCTGGATGGTTCTGGGGCGCTGTTTAACGAATGGATTAACCAATTCAACGGCTATGATCGCTGCCCTGTGGAGGGTGAAGTGGGGCTGAATGGGCTACGGGAATTCGCCTCGGCCCATTACCCGGGCGTAAAGCTTGCGATAGGCCACGATCATGGTCGCCTCGTCAAAGTCGGTCAATGCGCGGATGCGATTGGCTTCACCGGCTTTTTTGCGCAAACCGGGATCGCCGGCAAGGAGCTCCAGCGCATTCGCCAAGGCCGCTTCGTCGCCGGCTGGCGCAATATAGGGCCGGTTTTCAGCGGCTACCATTTGCGCGACATCGCCGACATCGGGCGAAACCACCGCCAGCCTGGCAGCCATCGCCTCGACCACCGAAATCGGGAATTGCTCGCTGTCCGAGGACAGCGCGAACAGGTCGAACAGCCCCACCGCCTTCGCGGGATCGGCGGCGAAGCCTGGCAGGTGCACGCGGTGGGCTATGCCGAGACCCATGGCTTCGGCGCGAATTCTCTCCCGCTCTGGACCTTCGCCGAGGATGACGAGCTGCCATGGCTCCGGAAGTACGGCGAACGCACGCACCAGGCGCGGCAGGTTCTTTATCGTCCTGAGCCCCGCCAGCGTGCCGAGCCAAAGCTCGCCCTGGCGCTTGATCACCCGCGGCAGCGCATCGCGTTTGGGCTTGCGGCCGAAAGCGGCGACATCGATGCCATTGACGATGCGGTGCACCCGCCCGCGCGGCTGGAACCACGATTCGAGCGCGATGCGCTCCAGGCGCCGTGAAGGAACGACCAGCCCGGATGCGCCGCCGAGCGCGATCCGCCGGAACCAGTTGCGCGATGGTTTGAGGCGCTGCGCTTCGTCCGCGTTGAAGCCGTCTTCGTGGTGAACCAGTGGCGCAAGGCCGAGCGTCTTGGCGAACACGGTATGCGCCATCACCGCGTTCATCGCACCCCAATTGTAGGTCAGGATGAGATCGTAACCCATCATCGCCTGCGCCAGCCGGTGAAGCCTGCGCGGATAGGGGTGGCCGTTGAGCGAGGGGAAATCCCGCGGATAGGAAATCGCTATCGTGGCATCGATGGCGGACGCCGCGCCCAGCGCCTCCGGTTCGGCCGAAACGATCGAATGGGCGATGCTGTAGCCGAAGGCATTGATCAGCTTGGCCGAGCGAAGTTCCTTGCCGCCCGGCGAAAAGCTTGAATGGAGATGCAGAATACGCAACGACCCGGGTCCGGAGCTAGGTAACCAGCGACAGCAGCCGCCCTATCGCGGCCTGTGCTTCGGGCTCGTCGAGCGTTGGCGCATGACCGACGCGCGGGACGGTGACGGTCATCGCCTTGGGTAACCGCCCGGTCATTTGCTTCAGTGTCGCTTCGCTCAGCAAATCGGACAGTTCTCCCCGCACGATCAGCAGGGGCTTGTCCTTCAGCGCTTCCAGGCCCGGCCACAGATCGACGTCGATCGCCGCACCCGGCGCGTTGAAAGGCTCGGCGATCTTCATGTCGTAGTCGAATACGATGCGGCCATTGCCGGACAGCGTCATCACCCGCTTGGCCATTGCGAGCCAGTCGGCGATCTTGAAATCCGGCATGGCGAGGGATTGCGTCTCTTCGAGGGCACGGGCGGCATGCATCCAGGTGGGAAAACTGCGCCCCTGGCCGACATAGCCGCGAATTCGCTCAAGACCGACCGCTTCGATCACCGGCCCGACATCGTTGATCACCGCGCCGGCAAGCCGTTGCGGCCCCGTCATCGCCAGGATCATCGTCAGCAGACCGCCGAGCGAGGTGCCGATCGCGACGAAGCGTTCGATAGCCGCTTCCTCGAACAGCATGGCAAGATCGTCGGCATATTGCGCCGGATTGTATGTCGCCAATTCTTTGGCATAGGCGCTGTCGCCGCGGCCGCGCAGTTCGACGCAGATCACCCGCCATTCCCCCGCCAGCCGCCGGGCAAGATTCTCGAAATCGCGGGCATTCCGGGTCAGGCCAGGAAGGCACAGCAAAGGCGGCCGGTCCGCGCGGCCGGGGTAGTCGCGGTAGTGCAACTTGAGCCCGTCACGGCTCGTCCAGTATCGATCGTTGAATTCAGTCATTTTTCCAACAAGGTCACTGCCCCACTTGCGCCCGGCTTGCAAGGCGGACGCGCGACGCCCACTATCGCCCGATGCGCCCCGAACCGCAAACCGCCGAATACCGGCCCGACCCCCGCATCGCCCCTCTTGCGGACTGGATCGCCGATCCCGTCCCTGCTGCCCAGTTTCCAAAGCATATCTTGCGCTTCCGCAACCAGCGCTGGGCCGAGGCCGTCGGCCTTGGCGGGCTGAGCGAAGAACAATGGATCGCCCATTTCGGGCGGTTCGAGCCGCTGCCCGGCAATCTGCCCGAACCCCTGGCGCTGCGCTACCACGGCCACCAGTTCCGCAACTACAATCCCGACATCGGCGATGGACGCGGCTTCCTGTTCGCCCAGCTGCGCGATGGCGCCCAAATCCCTCCTGGCGGGAGATTGCTCGATCTCGGCACCAAAGGATCCGGCCGCACCCCCTGGAGCCGCGACGGTGACGGCAGACTGACGCTCAAGGGCGCGATGCGCGAGATTCTCGCGACCGAAATGCTTGAGGCGCTCGGCGTCCATACCAGCAAGACGTTCTCGGTAATCGAAACCGGAGAAGAATTATGGCGGGGTGACGAGCCTTCGCCCACCCGCTCGGCGGTGCTGGTGCGGCTAAGTCACGGCCATGTGCGTATCGGCACCTTCCAGCGGCTGCGCGCGTTCCAGCAGCAAGACAATATGGCGGCGCTGGTCGCCTATTGCCTGGAAACCTTTCCCGGACCGCCCCCGCCCGAAGACGCGCCGGGACGCGACGAGCCGGCCGTGGCGCTGCTCCACCAAGTGGTCGAGCGCCTCGCCGACCTTGCCGCCTCGTGGATGGTCGCGGGCTTCGTCCATGGCGTGCTCAACACCGACAACATGAACATTTCGGGCGAAAGCTTCGATTATGGACCATGGCGGTGGCTGCCCCAATGGGATCCGCGCTTCACCGCCGCCTATTTCGATCATTCGGGGCTCTACAGCTTCGGCCGCCAGCCCGAAGCGCTGCACTGGAACTGCGGGCAGCTCGCCGTGTCGCTGCGCCTGCTCGCCGAAACCGAGCCGCTGGTCTTCGCGCTCGACCGTTTCGGCCCGCTCTACCAGCAAGCCATGGTACGCCGGTTCCTCTGGCGGCTGGGAGTGGAGCAGCGGCGCGAGGACGCCGATCTCGCGCTGGTCGCGGCGGCCGAGCAGCACCTGCTCGAATCCGGTACGCCGCCCGACCAATTCTTCCACGCCCATCGCGGCGGCCGGGGGCGCCCGGATGGCGAATTCGGCGCGCTGCTCGAACTCTACAGTCCGGCGACCGGCGATGACGACGATCTGTGGCGCGAAGCCGAAGCTCCGGCGCTCCACATCGACGAGGTCGAACGGATTTGGTCCGAAATCGACGAACACGACGACTGGCAACCGCTTGTGCAAAAAATCGCGGATATCCGCCGTTTAGGGCAAGCGCTCGGCGATTCGCCCCGGCCTGCGGGACAAAACTGCGAATTCGGAAGCAATTCAGTAAGCCCCGCTGTGCCATAGGGCTTTCAATCGGGAGCGATTTTTCGCTAGGGCCTGTGAGCAGGCAACCGAATTCAAGGACAAGCGCAAGCTCGTGAGCGATACCGAAATCATATCCTACGAGCCTGCCACCGGCGAGGAGTTCTGGCGCGGCGAAATCGGCGACGTCGATGAGATCGTCTCGCGTGCACGGCGCGCCTGGCCAGCCTGGGCGGCGCAGCCGCTGACCACCCGCATGGAACTGGTTCGCCGCTTCGCCAACGAAGTGCGCAAGGAAAGCGATAATTTCGCCCGGACCATCGCCAGGGAGACCGGCAAGCCACTGTGGGACGCGCGTTCGGAAGTCGAAAGCGTGATCGCCAAGGTCGAAATTTCGATCCGCGCCTATGCCGAACGCACCGCGCAGCGCAAGCTCGACAATGCCATGCAAGGCACCGCTGCGGTGCGGCACAAGCCGCACGGCGTTCTGGCGGTGCTGGGGCCGTTCAATTTTCCGGCGCACTTGCCCAATGGCCATATCGTCCCGGCGCTGATCGCGGGCAATGTCGTCATCTTCAAGCCAAGCGAAAAGACCCCGGCCACGGGTGAGCTTCTGATCAAATGCTTCCATCAGGCCGGAATATCGGCGGCGATCGTGCAACTCCTCGTCGGCGGCCCCAACCAGGGCCAGGCGCTGGTCGCGCACGACGGCATCGACGGGGTGCTGTTCACCGGCTCCGCCCACACCGGGATCGCCATCAACCGCAAGCTCGCCACCCGCCCGGACAAGATCGTCGCGCTGGAAATGGGCGGGAACAATCCGGTCGTCGTCTGGGATACGCCCAAGATTTCAGACGCCGCCGTGCTGGTCGTCCAGTCGGCGTTCACCACCTCGGGCCAGCGCTGTTCGGCGGCACGGCGCCTGATCGTCAAGGCGTCGATGTACGATCAACTGATCGCCGAAGTGAAGAAACTGGCCGACCGGATCATCGTTGGCGCCCCGTTCGACGAACCGCCGCCGTTCATGGGTCCGGTGATCGACAACGACGCCGCCGACGGTTTGACCGAAAGCTTCGTCTACATGCTCAGTAATGGCGGCAAGGCGATCAAGCATCTGGTCCGCACCGATAACAATCTGCCCTTCCTGTCGCCGGCGCTGATCGACACCACCGGCATGAAAGAACGGCCCGATGTCGAACTGTTCGGGCCGATCCTGCAGGTGATCAAGGTCGATGATTTCGACGAGGCGATTGCCGAGGCGAACAACACGCGCTTCGGCCTCACCTCCGCCCTTATCGGCGGCACGCCGCAGGAATACAACCGCTTCTGGGCCAACATCCGGGCCGGGATCGTCAACTGGAACCGTCCGACCATCGGGTCATCGTCGGCGGCGCCGTTCGGCGGGACCGGCCTTTCGGGCAACCACCGGCCGAGCGCCTACTATGCGGCGGACTATTGTGCCTACCCGGTCGCCTCGGCCGAGATGGAGCAACCCCGCGCGCTGATCGGCGCGGGTTTCCGGGAAGCCGGCAAGGCCGTCCGTCCAGCTCCGGAGTAATTAGAGCGCTTTGTGACCAATCGGTAGCGCCGTGATCGCCCAGGGAAGGCCTCTGGGTAGGAAGGTCGCGCTGGACGGGCTGGGTTGCCCGTACAAGCGGCCTGACGCCGCCAGCGGCCTTCCATGGGCCGACCCCTGCGGGGCGGGCCGATTTTGGCCCATCGCTGCGTTGCTCGTCGGTCACTATATGCTCGCATAGCTCCCTTCTCGCGCCTTGCGCTGGGCCAAAATCGGCTCCGTCACGGCGCTACCGATTGGTCACAAAGCGCTCTAGCCGCCGCTGGCGACGAGATCGACTTCGGTCAGTCCGCTTTCCAGCTTGCGCGCGTGGACGGCGTAGTTGGCGGCGCCCTTGATGCCGCCAAGATAGTGGGTGCCTTCGGCGAGCCGGTGATCAGTATTGAATCCGGCAGCTTTGACCCGCGTGTAATAATAATCGATGACTTCGCCCGGTTCGACCGGCGTCACGAAACTGACCACGCGCAGCGAGCAACCCACACTGTCAGCCCCCGCCGCCTCCTGAAGGTGGCCGCGCGGATAGATCGCCAGCGGTTCGGGCAGCCGCTGCGACCAGCCGAGCGCATAGTCCGCCTTGCCGGCGCAGTTGGCGGCGATACCTTTGGCCGCGCTTGCCAGCTGAGCGGCCGCCACGGCTTGCGCGCCAGCCGGAACGCCGCCCTCGCGAGGCGAAGGCGCGGAGGCGATCTTGCCGCCCGCGAGCTTGGCGGCTTCGGCTTTGGCCGAGGCGATTGCTTCGGGCCCGCGTTCGACAAGCGGCAATTCAACAACCGGCGCTCCGCCCCCGGCAATCGCCGCGCTGGCACGGTTCTGGCTGGAAAGGTCGGTATCGACCATGATCGGATCGGCGATCGCGCTGGTCAGCGCTGGATCGGTTTCGGCCTTGACGCGGTCGCTCCCGCCTTCGCGGCCGCAGCTCGAGAGCAGCAGGGCGACGGTGCAAAAGGACAGGATCGGGCTTGAACGCGTAGGCATGGCAAGCGCCTCCGGGATGCCGGTTCAGCGCTTGGTATCGGCCAGAAAGGTAAAGATGGGGTTGAATTGCGATTAGTGGGGCGCTTCAGTCCCTCATCGGAAGCGCCCCCGCGGCACAGCATGCGACCCGAAATGCCGCGCGGGCAACACTGTCTGGAACGTCCGTGCCGGGTCTAGCGGCAGCTCGATCCATTGCGGTCGATCGCCCGGCCGATCAGCGCGCCGCCGACCGCGCCAAGCAGAAAGCCCGCGGTACGGTCGCCATGCCGGCCGGCGACTTCGCGGCCCAGCAGGCCTCCGGCGACGCCGCCGATCAGCAGGCCGGTGGTGCCGTCGTTGCGCCGGCAGTGATACCGCCCGTCGCGCCCGCGCCAGACGGGACCGTCATAGGAAGATTGGCGATAGTGGCCGCGTCCGCCATATCCGCCACGATAACCATCGTCGTCGTAATCGCGCCAGTGGCGGCGGCCATTGTTCCATTCGCCGGTAACGCCTGTCATTTCCGCCGAAGCCGCAGCGCCGGAAAAAGCGGTCGCGGCAGCGGCAGGGGCCGTGCTCGCGAGCATTCCCGCAGCTGTCAGGGCAAGGGCTGCCGATTTGATCGTGTTCCTCATGGCGCTACTCCTGCTTGGCTCTCGGCCGTTTCATATCCCTGTCGGGACGGGTTGTGCGCCAGCGATGCTGAACCACCGGCAACGCGCCTGTCAGATTTCGATTTTGCGACGAACCGAGCCATTTTGACCGGCAAAGCGAGACCTCCGGTGGCAGCTTATGGCGGTCAAGATGGCGAAGGGGCTTGATTCGTCCGGGCTTACGGCCACTTTGCCATAATGACCGCCACCCGCCTCGTCAGCCGCGCCCTGATCCGCCTGTCGCCGCTCGAACCGGGCGAGAATGTCCGCGAGTTCCTCCAGGGCCTGGTGACCAACGACGTCCTGGGTGCGCTGCCGGTATGGGCCGCGTTGCTGACGCCGCAGGGCAAGGTGCTGTTCGATTTCCTCGTCTGGGATGGCGGTGACAGCCTGTTGCTCGATTGCGAAGCCGAAGCGGCCGAAGCCCTTGCAAAGCGGCTGTCGCTGTATCGCCTGCGCCGCAAGATCGGCATCGCGCGCGACGAGAGCCTGGCGGTGCACTGGCGAACGGGCGAAGGCGACGATCCGCGCCTGGCGGCGCTCGGCGCCCGCTGGCTGGCGCCCGCCAGCGAAGCCGGCGAGCCCGCCGACGCTGCCTGGCTAGCCCATCGCCTGTCGCTCGGCGTTACCGAGGGCCGCGCCGAACTGGGCGAAGGCGATGTCCTCTGGCTCGAATGCAACGCCGCCGAACTCGGCGGCGTCAGTTTTTCCAAGGGCTGCTATGTCGGCCAGGAAAACACCGCGCGGATGAACTGGCGGCAGAAAGTGAACCGGCGACTGGTGGTGGTCCCGCTGGACCGCTCGGATCCCGCGCGGCGGCGCATCGCCTATCCCGCGCTTGGCCTTGCCGTCGATCACCTGCGGATCGAGGATATCGGTATTGCTCCCGCCTGGCTTCAGCCGGCCTGAGGGGCCCGCAATCCGGCCTGTGCGGTCGCTTCGATCAGTAGCCGTTCAGCAGTGTCGCGCGCCGAGGTGCGCGGCAAGAGAAGTGCTTGCGTCAGCGGCCCGCCCATCAACGCGTCGCCAAGCGCCATCAGCACGAGCGTCAGCGTGATCTCGCGCATGGCGCCCGAATCCATGTCGTGCAGTTCATCGACCATATCGTGGATCGCATCGACGATCGGATCGAGCGCATCCTCGTTGCCCGACAGCAGCATCCACGAGGCCAATGCACCCCCGCCCTCGCTGTCGAAGGCGTCGAAGGTAAGATCGACGACTTCCCGCGGAGATCCGATCCCGGCGCGGCTTGCCAGCACGGCTTCGGCGATTGTCGCGCAGATCGTGCCGGCGAGATGTTGGGCCAGCGCCTTCTGCAACCCGGAGGCCGAGCCGAAATGATGCAGCAGATTGGCATGGGTACGGCCGATCCGCGAAGCAACCGCTTTCAGCGTGACCGCCTGCGGGCCCATTTCGATCAGCAAACGGCGCGCGGCTTCGAGCGCTGTGGTGCGGCTTTCTTCCTGGGTGAGGCGCTTTCTTATTGACATGGCTGTAAGCTGTCCTAGTTCGTGTTCGACATGAACGCACCGACCCAATTCGATATTGACCTAGTGAATTCGGCTGAATCGCGCAAGGGCGATGCCGGGGGGGCCTCGATTGTGGTGCGCGACTTGCGGTTCGCGCGCGAAGGCAGGCCGCGGCGCTGGTGGCTCAACGACGATCCGGTCGGCACCGCCTGGTTCACCGCCCTCTCCGGCACGTTCCCGCGCGGCGAGGCCACTTTCATCGAAGCCGTGAAGGCGCACCGTGAAGGCGTTCCGCCCAAACTGGCCGAAGAAATCCGCGCCTTCATCCAGCAGGAAGTCAACCACTCGCGCGAGCACATCGCGTTCAACCGCCTGGCCAGCGAAGCCGGATACGACATGGCGCGGATCGACCGCCATGTCGAGGAGCTGCTCGAACAACTCAAGGGCCGGCCCGTCATTTTCGATCTCGCCGCCACCATCGCGCTTGAGCATTTCACCGCGATGATGGCGCACGAGTTCCTCGGCCGTCCCGAGCATTTCACTGGCGCCGATCCGGAGGTCGCGGCCTTGTGGCGCTGGCACGCGATCGAGGAGATCGAACACAAGGCGGTCGCCTTCGACACCTGGCTTCACGCCACCCGCGACTGGAACGCGGGCAAGCGCTGGCGGGTGCGGGCGATCATGATGCTGGTGGTGACGATGAACTTCGTCTCCCACCGGGTGCGCGACACACTCGATTTGCTGGCGCAGGACGGACTCGCCGGGGCGCGGACCAAATGGCGCCTGTTCAGGTTCCTGGTCTGGAGCCCCGGCGTGCTGCGGCGCGTGTTCCCGGCATGGCTGAGCTATTTCCGGCCGGGCTTTCACCCATGGGACATCGACGACCGTGCGCTGATCGCCAGCGTCGATGCCGAACTGAGCCCGCGCGCCGGCTAGGCCGCCCGCACCTGAATGCGCATGTCGCATGCAGCCTCATCGGCAAGCTCGATGGCGTAGGACAGCCCAGGCGCTTCCGCACCGCGGCCCGCGCTGAACCGCATCCGCCGCTCGCCGGTCGGCCGGAACCCCGCCTTGGTCAGCACCCGGCCCGAGGCCGGGTTGTCGGCGAAATGGCCTGCGACAATCCGGCGGTGACCAAGCGCGGCGGCCAGCCGCAAGACGGCGCGCGCCGCTTCGGTGGCGTAGCCTTGGCCCCACCAATCGCGCGCGATCCAGTAGCCGAGTTCGACGTCGTCTCCGTCCCGGCCAAGCCCGATGCTGCCGACCAGCCTCGCACCCTGCGCCGTGGGCAGGGTGATGAAGAAATGCGGCAGCAGCCTTTCCTGCTCGCGCCGGGCGAAGGCCATGGCATCCGACATGGTATAGGGCCAAGGCGCCGTCGCAAGATTGCGCACCACGCCTTCGTCGTTGATCAAGGCCAGCAGTTCTTGCCAATCCTCCGGCCAGCCGGGCCGCAGGAACAGTCTCTCACTGCGAATGAACATGTTTCCGTCTCCGTTCACTCGCCCCACGAGTCCTTTCTAGAGACTTCGTGTGACGTTTGCATGACTTCTGCGCCGGAGCGCCCCTGCAATGGGCCACCCCGGCGATTGCCTGTGAGGGAGACATGAAAAGAGGGAGACGGGCGGGCCCCTCTCCCTCGTTCGGCCGGACCTTATTTGTCCGGCGGGGGCCATCCCGTCAGGATGGCCCGTTATCGACCATCCGGCTATTCGGCGGCGGCTGCCATCGCGACTACCGAGACGTACTTGCGGCCAAGCTTGCCCTGGTGGAAGCGCACCTGGCCCTCGGCGAGCGCGAACAGCGTATGGTCCTTGCCCATGCCGACATTGCTGCCCGGGTAGACCCGGGTGCCGCGCTGGCGCACGATGATGTTGCCGCCAATCACGTTCTCGCCGCCAAACTTCTTGACGCCCAGGCGCCGGCCCGCTGAGTCGCGACCGTTGCGCGATGAACCGCCTGCTTTTTTATGTGCCATCTCGATCTACTCCGGACTTATTCCGACTCGGCCTTGGCTGCCTTTGGAGCAGCGGCCTTCTTTGCGGGAGCCTTCTTGGCCGGGGCCGCGGCGGTTTCCGCCGCCGCTTCAACCTTGGGCGCTTCGACCTTGGGCGCTTCTTCCTTCTTCGCCGCCGCCTTCTTCGCCTCGCCGCCGACCGACAGAATGCGCAGCAAAGTCAGCTGCTGGCGATGGCCGTTCTTGCGGCGATAATTGTGCCGGCGGCGCTTCTTGAAGACGATGACCTTTTCGCTCTTGGCCTGGGCGATGATCTCGGCCGAGACGACAAGTCCCTTGGCGTCCTTGATCTCGCCGCCGTCGCCGGCCAGCAAAACATCGCCGAGCGTAATCGTCTCGCCGGCTTCGCCGGCAAGCTTCTCGACCGCGATCTTGTCTCCGGCGGCAACCCGATATTGCTTGCCGCCCGTGCGCACTACTGCGAACATGATACCCTTACCTGTCATTCTGAAGCGGCACGCTGGACGCGCCGCAGTCCCCGCCCGAAGACGGGGGCCGGAAAGAGAGGTGCCCCTAGTCGAAGCACCTTTTGCTGTCAACAAAGCTTAGGCCCTGTCGCCATCGCGCGGAGAAATGCTATGACGAGGCCATGAAGCCCATACCGACCTGCCTTTCCGCGATAGCGCTGACACTCAGCCTCGCGGCCTGCGCCGCCGACGAAAATCTCTATCCCTCGCTCGCCCGGCGCGACGTGGAGCGCACCGGCACGGTCGAGGCGAGCCCCGCACCGGCCCCGTCTCCGCCCGCGGCCGATCCGCAACTCGCGCCCCGACTGTCCCAACTGGTCGAGCAGGCCGGCAATGCGCACCAGCGCTTCGCCGCGCGGCGCGGCCGGGCCGACCAGTTGACCGCATCGGCGCGGGGTTCGGCGATCGCCAGCGAAAGCTGGGCCGTCGCCAGCGTCGCCCTCGCCGATCTCGAATCGGCGCGCAGCGAAGCGATGATCGCGCTGGCCGATCTCGACCAGCTCTACGCCGCCGCGCGCATTGGCGGCGGCGACGCGAGCGCCATCGCCCAGGCGCGCGACAAGGTCATGGCCTGGGTCGGCGAGCAAGACCAGGTGCTGGCGACCTTGAGAGCGCGGCTCGCCGGTTAAATAGGGACTGTCCCTATTTAACCCCTATTTAACCGGTCAGGTCAGCGCGGCGATTACCGCGATGCAGAGGCCCCAGAACACGATCAGCACCGGCAGTATCAGCACCTGCACGCTGGCCTCGCCCGCCGTCAGCGGCCCCGTCATGGTCTGAATGCCGCGATTGGAGAACTGGCCCCAGCTCAGCGGCCTGGTGTCGTTCTCAGGCTTCATCGCCGCCCATTTGCCGGCAAGGCCGAAGGCGATCACGACGAAGCCCATCATCACCGTCATCGGAATGATCAGTTCGGCATTGCCGAACATCGCGGTCAGCGTCGCTAGGAAGAACAGGTAGAGAGCCGCCGCTGCGAGAAGGAGCCCGGTGGGCAGGCCGAAGTTGCGATCGACCCTGGTCTGGACCGGCGCGCTGGTGACAGTCGCGACTTGGTTGAGTTCTTGTGTGGCGATGCGTTCTGACATGACGAAACCTCCGTGTTCGGTTTCGCCCGTGTCACGATCGCCGGAGCGGCGCGTTGATCGAAGTCAAAAGGCTACGCCCAGCGGCGCAGATCCTGAAAATCCTGCTCGCGCGGCTGAATCCACCGCCACTCGCCCCCGGCTTTCTCGCGCTTCCAGAACCACGATTCGCTCTTGAGGTGATCCATGGCGAATTCGGCGGCGGCGAATGCGTCGCGGCGGTGGCGCGCGGCGGCGGCGACGAGGACGATTGGATCGCCAGGCAGCATCGGACCCGAGCGGTGCAGGATCAGCAACCCGTCGAGCGGCCAGCGCTCTTGCGCGTCCCTGGCCAGCGCTTCCATGCCCGGCAGCGTCAAGGGCCCGTAGTGCCGCAATTCAAGCGCCTCCACCCCCTCCCCGGCGCGCACCTGGCCGATGAAGCTGGCAATGCCGCCTGCCTCGCCATGCGCGGCGGAAAAAGCGGCGAGTTCGGCAACGGGATCGAATAACGCGGTCAGCAGGCGGACATCGCTCGCCATGTCAGCCTCCACTGACTTCTAAATTCATGTCAGCCTCCGCTGACGGGTGGCAGGAAGGCCAGCTCGTCGCCGTCCGCAAGCACCAGCGCCGACCGGTCGGCGATCAACTCGCCATTGACCGCGAGGCGAATGCGCGAATCGGCCAGCGCCGCGACCAGCCCGGTCTCCAGCCCCGCCAGCACCTGGTCGAGCGAGGGCGCGTGGATGACATCGCGCTCCTGCTCTCCGGCGGCGTCCTCCAGCCGGCCGAGGAACACCAGTCTCAGACTCATCGCTAGCCGCCAGTCATCGACATATGCCGTGCCAGCGCCGGCGCGCCGCCCGGCCGGTCGATGACGAAGTGGTGGCGCTCGGGCTTGATCTTCATCGCCACGTCGAGCGCATCGTCAAGCGCCGGCCCGGGATTCTCCGAGCGCAAGGCCGCGCGCAGATCGATGCGCTCGTTGCCGCCCAGGCAGGGGAACATCTGGCCGGTAGCGGTAACGCGGATGCGGTTGCAGCCCTCGCAGAAATTGTTGGTCAGCGGCGTGATGAAACCGAGCCTTCCGCCGGTCTCGGCGACATCGACATAGCGCGCCGGGCCGCCGGAACGATGGCCGCTTTCCGTCAGGGTCCAGCGCTGCTCCAGGCTCTCGCGCACCGCGACCAGCGGCAGATAGTGATCGAAACGGTCCTCCTCGACTTCGCCGAGCGGCATGACTTCGATCAGCGTCAGTTCGAACTGCTGCCCATGCGCCCAGGCGATCAGATCGGGGATCTCGTCCTCGTTGATCCCTTTGAGCGCCACCGCATTGAGTTTTACCGTGAGGCCCGCCGCTTTCGCCGCGGCGATGCCTTCGAGCACTTGCGGCAGCGAATCGCGCCGGGCGAGCTTGGCGAAGCCCTCGCGGTCGAGCGTATCAAGCGAAATGTTGACCCGGCGCACCCCGGCCGCGCGGATGTCGTCCGCGAACTCCGCCAGCCGCGTCGCATTGGTGGTGAGGGTCAACTCCTCAAGCCCGTCCCCGACCTTGCGGCCGAGCGCCTTGACCAGCTCGATCATGTCGCGCCGGACCAGCGGTTCGCCGCCGGTCAGCCTGATCTTGGTGATGCCCCGGGCGATAAAGCCCAGCGCCAGTTCGTGCAGCTCTTCCAGGCTCAGCACCTCGGCGCGCGGCAGGAATGTCTGCCGTTCCGGCATGCAATAGGCGCAGCGCAGATCGCAGCGGTCGGTGACCGACAGCCGCAGGTAGGTGATCCTGCGCTGGAACTGATCGACCAGGGGTGTGCCGCTGCTCATAAGACTATCGTACCACCTCTCCCGCTCCGGCGCTATCCAAAGACAGATACTGCCCGGTCACGCCCTCTGCATCGCCAAGATAGGCACAGGCGGCGGCAATTGCCACCTCCTCGTCGCTGGCCACGGCATTGACCCGCAGCGGGGCATGTTCGCGGGCGAGCGACTGGACGGCAGCCAGCCGCCAGGCGTGGTGGGTGTGACCGGCGGGGAGGAAGACGAGCACCAAATCCTTCCCTCTTGGGGGAGAAAGCCGCGCCAGCACCCCCGGCAGCACCCTCGCATGAAACTCAGCCGCCGCCACCAGTGCATCGCCTGGCAATGGGCCGACCCGCAGCGTGGCCATCAGCGCCGCTCCCGCGTCAGGGTGATCCCGATCTTCTCCCCGTTCTCGCTGATCGCCAGCTTGATGATTTTCACCGTCACAGCCTCGATCCGCTCGTCCTGCAGGAGCAGCGTCTCGCAGATGTGATCGGCGACTGCCTCGATCAGCTTGAAGTGGACGCCGGGCGGAAACGCTTCCGAGGCGGCGAACTTGAGGTCCATGTAGTTTTTGCTGGCCCTAAGCGGCGTGTCCGGCGCGTAATGGTCCGCGACCTTGAGCCTTGCATGCACGGTGATCCGCAAGGGCTGCGGCCGGCCGGTCTCCTCGGAATAGATTCCGGTGAGCACATCGGTCTCGAAATCGGCGACTTCCAGGATCAGGCTGTCGGCCACGCGCAATCCTCAGCTTGGTGAAGAGCGCGGCGGATGGCACCGGAGCAAGGACTTGTCTACTGCGTTACGCTTGCCAGGGAGAAGCCGAAGCGGGGCGCGCGTCTCAGCTGAGTACGATCACCCGTTCCGGCGCGGCGGCGTAGCGCAGCTGGCGAGTCACCCGCGGCAGGCCCTTGGCGGCGGGGCGCCAGCTCATCTTGCGGGCGAATGGCTTGGGCCGGCGGCGGAACAGAACCTGCGGCACCCCGGTTATCGCCGATTCACTCAAGCGCAGGCGCGTCGGCCAGACGGCGTATGCCGAATCGCACGAATTCATCGCATGTGAATTGCTAGTTATTAGTTCGTTAAACTCCGGGAAATAGTCCCTGAAGCTTACAAACAGTGAATAAAGCGCTGCGGCAGCCGCAAATGCGAACAACAGTGAAAATAACACAGACATTTTAGTCTCCCTGGAAACCATTCGGTTTACCGAGGAGCCGTCTGCCCCCTACAATGTACGACCCTTCGATTTATTGATCCTAGCCCTAAGACATGCGAATCGGCTAGCCAATCCGGAAAATGCCGCAATATCCTCAACCGGACCCGGAAAATGGGCGAGTTATCGCTGGCGGTGCGCCGGAAGGGCATTTTTCCGCAGCAACCGGGCCCGAGTTCGCGCCGGAAATGCGACCCCGTTAGCTATCCCTGGCTCCACCGTGCGAAAATCGCGGTGGGCAGAAACCGGCCGTTCGGCCCGTCTTCGCGCACGGCCAGCTCGCCGTGTTCGATGGTGCCCGGCATGTCAGCGAACAGTTCCGCCAGCAGCCCAGCGATCGCCAGCGACGACATGCGTACGGCATAGACCGTCAGGAACAGGAAGCGGCTTTCGGCATCGAGCAGGCGGCGGCAATCGGCGACGAGGCCGGGCAGGTGCTCCTCAAGCCGCCAGACTTCGCCTTCCGGCCCGCGCCCGAACTTGGGCGGATCGAGGATGATGCCGTCATAGCGCTTCCCCCGCCGCACTTCGCGCGCGGTGAACCTGGCGGCGTCGTCGGTCAGCCAGCGGATGGGGCGTTCGTCCATGCCAGACAGCGCGGCGTTGGCGCGGGCCTGGGCGACCGACTTCTTCGAGGCATCGACATGGGTGACCGGGCCATATGCGGAGAGCGCCAAGCGTGCCGACGCCGGTGTAGCCGAACAGGTTGAGGGACTGCGCATCGCCTTTCCCATCCAGGCGCTCGCCCATCCAGTCCCACACCGGCGCCATGTCGGGAAAGAAGCCCAGGTGCCGGAACGGGGTGCACTGCGCGGTGAAGCGCACGTCACGCCAGCCAAGCTCCCACCCCTCGCCCGGCACCGCCTGGTCGAACCGCCACTTGCCGCCGCCGTCCTCGTCCGAGCCAGGCACGAATTCGCCGTCCGCATCCCAGGCGTCGAGGCGTGGCGACCACAGCGCTTGAGGTTCGGGGCGGATGAATCGGTAGGCCCCGTAGCGTTCAAGCTTGCGGCCATGGCCGCTATCGATCAGGCCATAGTCCTCCCAGCCCTCGCCTGCGAGGATCAGCGGATCGGGCGACAGGGCGGCCATCAGCCCTTCAGCGTTGCGTGCTTGGCAATGTAGTCCGCCACCGCCGCATAGTCCCCCGGCAGCTCGACGCAGCGCTCCTCGCGCTGGAACAGGTCGCCGACCCGGCCGGGCAGCGCCGGTCGCTGGCCGGTGGCGCGTTCGACGGCGTCGCGGAACTTGGCCGGGTGCGCGGTCGCCAGCGTCACCAAGGGCACGTCGCGCGGCAGGCCCGACACGCGCGCCGCGTGCAGCCCGCAGGCGGTGTGCGGATCGATCAGCTCGCCGCTCGCATCGTAAGCCCAGCGGATCGCCTGCGCCATGTCGTCTGCATCGGCCCGCGCCGAGGAGAACAGTGCCGAGGCGCCCTCCCGCTGGCTGTTGGTCAGCTGCATCGCCTTGCTGGCCTCGAAACCCGCCATCTGGCCCGCCAGCGCCTTGCCGTCGCGCCCGCCGAGATCGAACAGCAGCCGCTCGAAATTGGACGAGACCTGGATGTCCATCGAGGGCGCGGCGGTGGGCGTCACCCCGCCTTGCGAATAGTCGCCCGTGGTCAGGGCGCGGTGGAGGATGTCGTTGACGTTGGTGGCGACGATCAGCCGCTCGATCGGCAGGCCCATTTTCGCGGCGACATAGCCGGCGAAAACGTCTCCGAAATTTCCGGTCGGCACGGCAAATCCAACAGGCCGATGCGGCGCGCCGAGCTGGAGGGCGGCGGCGAAATAGTAAACCACTTGCGCCATCAGCCGCGCCCAGTTGATCGAATTGACCGCGCCCAGCGAATAGCGCGCGCTCATCGCTGGATCGTTGAACATCTTTTTGACCATCGCTTGGGCATCGTCAAACGTGCCTTCGATAGCGATATTGTGCACGTTAGGCGCGAGCACCGTAGTCATCTGCCGGCGCTGGACGTCGCTGACCCGGCCCCTGGGGTGGAGCATGAAGATGTCGATCCGCGCCCGTCCCGCGACCGCGTCGATCGCCGCCGAACCGGTATCGCCCGAAGTCGCGCCGACGATGGTCAGGTTCTGGTCACTGCGGCCGAGGAACTCCTCGAACAGCAGCCCGAGCAATTGCAGCGCCACGTCCTTGAACGCCAGCGTCGGCCCGTGGAACAGCTCGAGCAGCCAGTGCTGCTCGTCGAGCTGTTCGAGCGGCGTCACCGCCTTGTGAGCGAAGCGACCATAGGCCTGGCGGGTGAGTTCGAGCAGGCGCTCCGGCGTCAGGCTGTCGCCGACGAAAGGCTGCATGATCCGCTGGGCGAGCTCGGCATAGGGCAGCCCGGCGAGCGCGGCGATCTCGGCCTTTGAGAACCGCGGCCATTCGCGCGGCAGATAGAGCCCGCCGTCGCTGCCAAGCCCGGCGAGCGTCGCGCCGGCGAAGTCGAGCGCCGGAGCGCTGCCGCGGGTGGAGATGTATTCCATGGAGGGCGCGGCGTTAGCGGGGGGAGCGCGTGACGCAAGCGGAGTGCTCCCGTGCAAAAGGCGGTAAGATTTTTGCGCACGAAGCCACGAAGCCACGAAATGGTTGCGCTTCGGGCGAAGCCCTGCATCGATCAGAACACGAATTTTGCGAGATCTACGATTGAATCAATGCGCCTGCTGCGCAGAGCGAAACCTTCGTGGCTTCGTGGCTTTGTGCGAGAATCCTCTTACTGACCCCGCAGCCGCTTGCGAAGCGCCAGAGCGTAGATCACCAGCGCCACGCCCGCGAACAGGAACCACTGCACTGCGTAGGCGAAGTGGTTATTCGGGATATCGCCTGGATCCGGCACGGCATTGGCCGCGAGGCCCGCTACGGGAGGATCGGCAATCAATCGCGGCCCGGGCGCGACGATCCCCTGGACCACGCCGCCGCGCCAACCGGTCGATCCGGGCGCTTTGGACCAGCCGAGCACGACCAATGCCGAACCGCCACCCGCAAGTTCGCATTTCGCGGTCTGCGCGAGGCCCGAGGCTCCATTTGCGGAACGCCCGGCAACTGCGCTTTCCGCGGTCACACGAAAACATTCAATCGTGCTGTGGCGATAGAGCCCTTCCCCGGCAGCCTTGGCGGTTTGCGGAAAAGGCACATCGGCCGAAATAGCCCGCGCTGCCGCATAGCGCGCCAGCAGCGCCTCCTTCTGTTGCAGCCGGTCGAGCTGCCAGATTCCCAGCCGTACCATGATGCCCACCGCAACCAGGACCAGCAGCGTCGAAAGAACGGGAATGCGGCGGATCATCCTTCAGCCGCCCTTCCCCGGCCTGCCTCGCTGGAACTCCGCCGCCAGCAGCGCCGCCTTGCCCGCCCGCAGGCCCCAGACCACAGCCCCGGCGGTGAACGGTACCCACAGCAGCACATGCACCCAGAACGGCGGATGCCAGGTCAGCTCGACCGTGATCGCCAGCACCACCACCAGCGCGCCGATAATCAGGGTGAGGAAAGCCGCCGGGCCGTCACCGACATTGAACGCGGAATAGTCGAGCCCGCAGACCCGGCACTTCGCGGCGAATTGCGCCACACCGTCGAACAGCGTGCGGTTCCCGCACTTCGGGCACAAACCGAAAAGGGCAGCCGAAGGCGATGCCCGGCTGCCCTTGCGTTTGCGGTTCGCGATCCGTCATCAGTGGACGGGATGGCCCCAACCACCCCAGACGTAGATCGCGACGAACAGGAACAGCCAGACCACGTCGACGAAGTGCCAGTACCACGCCGCCGCCTCGAAACCGAAGTGCTGGCGCGGGGTGAAGTCGCCGTTGTAGGCGCGCTTCAGGCAGACGATCAGGAAGATCGTGCCGATGATGACGTGGAAGCCGTGGAAGCCCGTCGCCATGTAGAACGCCGAGCCATAGGTGTTCTCGCCGAAATTGAACGGCGCGTGGGCATATTCGTAGGCCTGGATAGCCGAGAACAGCAGGCCCAGCGCGATCGTCGCCCAGAGGCCGGTCTTAAGCCCCTGCCTGTCGCCGTGGATCAGCGCGTGGTGCGCCCAGGTAACCGTGGTGCCCGAACACAACAGGATCAGCGTGTTGAGCAGCGGCAGGTCGAACGGATCGAGCACGGCTTCGATCGCCTTGGGCGGCCATTGCCCGCCCACCGCCTTGGAAATCTCGCTGGGGAACAGCGAAAAATCGAAAAATGCCCAGAACCAGCCAACGAAGAACATCACTTCCGAAGCGATGAACAGGATCATGCCATAGCGCAGGTGCAGCTGCACCACCGGCGTATGGTGGCCTTCGTGGGCTTCCTTGACGACATTGCTCCACCACTGGAACATGGTGAGCAGCACGCCGAAAGCGCCAAGCAGCAGGACATACTTGCCTGCCGGCATGCCGTGCATTGTCAGCACGCCGCCGCTGGTCATGGTCAGGGCCGAAAGCGCGCCGGCCACCGGCCAGATATCGGGCGGCAGGATGTGATAATCGTGGTTCTTGGTACCGGCCATGAGTGCTTGACCCCTCATTCGAATGGCCGCGGCCTCGGCCGCGTGTGAGATAGTTCGCGCGCCCCTTAACCGCCCGTTTGGGCGCGGTCCAGAGGCTTCGCTTCGTCCCCGCGATTCCGGTGGAAAGTATAGCTCAGGGTGATCTCCTCGATGCCCTTCGCATCGGGATCGTCCTTGATCCTGGGATCGACGTAGAACACCACCGGCATGCGGACCTGCTGGTGCGGCTGCAGGGTCTGCTCGGTGAAGCAGAAACACTGCACCTTGGTGAAATAGCGCCCTGCCTGCGCCGGGGTGACATTGAAGGTCGCACGGCCGGTCACCGGCTCGTTCGAGGTGTTCTCCGCGAGATAGACGGTCATCGTGCGTCCGCCGAGCGCAACGGTCTGGCTGACATTTTCGGGACGGAACGACCACGGCAGGCCGCGTTCGACATTGGCGTCGAAGCGGATCGGCATTTCGCCCTTGGCGATACCGACTGTTGCGGCTTCCGCTTCGCTCACGCGCTGGGTGGTGCCGCCAAGCCCGGTGACCTGACAGAACAGCCGGTAGAGCGGCACCGAGGCATAGCCGAGGCCGAGCATCGCGAGCGCGAAGCCAAGCGCCATCAGCCCGGTCCGGCGGTTGCGCTGTTCGAGTGCCGCGGCGCTCATCGGCTCAGCCCATCCGCGCGATAAGTGATGAAATAGACCAGCAGCGCGAAGAAACCGAGCGTCAGCGCCATCGCCACATTGCGGCTGCGCCGGATGCGGGCCTGCGCCTGATCGGGATCGGGGGCCTGGTTCATGACCCTATCCTTGCACCGCCAGCCAGCGATCCGCAACCAGCGCGGCGAAGATTGCGAAAAGATAGACGATCGAGAACTTGAACAGTTGCCGCTCGGGCTTCATCGCATCGTCCTCGCCCAGTGCGGCGGCGCAGCGCCACCGGGATGGCCAACGCGGCGAATGCGGCCGAGAGGACCAGGGCGGAAATACCATAGATCGCCCCCGTCCCGCCGATCCACCACGGCGCCGCCGCCAGCGGCAGCAGCAGCACGCATAGACCAGGATCTGCCGCCGGGTCGAGACTTCGCCCGCCACCACCGGCATCATCGGGATGCCGACCTTGGCGTAGTCCGACTGCACGAACAGCGCGAGTGCCCAGAAGTGCGGCGGCGTCCAGAAGAAGATGATGGCGAACAGCAGCACCGGCATGAGGGTGATCTCGCCCGTCACCGCCACCCAGCCGATCAGCGGCGGAAAGGCCCCAGCCCCGCCGCCGATGACGATGTTCTGCGGTGTGCGCGGCTTGAGCCAGATGGTATAGATCACCGCGTAATAGACAATCGACAGCGCCAGGATCGATGCCGCCAGCCAGCCGATGGCAATCCCCATCAGCAGGACCGAGGCGACCGAAAGGGCAATGCCGAAGTCGCGGGCGTTGACCGGATCCATCCGGCCGGCGGGGATCGGCCGCGCTCTGGTGCGCTTCATGCCGGCGTCGAGATCGGCTTCCCACCACATGTTGAGCGCCGCCGCCCCGCCCGCGCCCATGGCGATGCACAGCACGGCGGTGAAGCCGAGCACGGGGTTGATATGCCCCGGCGCGGCCAGCAGCCCGCAAAGCCCGGTGAAGATGACAAGGCTCATCACCCTGGGCTTGGTCAGGGCGAAGAAATCGCGCCAGTCGGCGGGCAAAGGGAGGCTTGCGGTCTGGTTCATGGCTAACTCCCCTCCCGCATGCGGAAGGGGAGCGGAAACATCAATGGTGCGCCTTGTCGTCGATCACCGGGAGCGTTTCGAACTGGTGGAACGGCGGCGGGCTGGAAAGCGTCCACTCGAGCGTATTGGCATGCTCGCCCCAGTAGTTGCCCGGCGCCTTCTTGCCGGCGGTGAATGCGTAGATCAGGTTCACGAAGAACACGCCCACGCCGACCAGCACGACGGCATAGCCCCACGAGGAGAAGGTGTTCCAGTACTCGTAGGCAGCCGCATAGTCGGGATAGCGGCGCGGCATGCCCTGGAGGCCAAGGAAGTGCTGCGGGAAGAACACCATGTTCACGCCAACGAAGAACAGCCAGAACTGGAGATGCGAGAGGAGCTCGGAATGCATCCGTCCGCTCATCTTCGGGAACCAGTAGAAGAAACCCGCGAAGATCGAGAACACCGCGCCCATCGACAGCACATAGTGGAAGTGCGCGACGACGTAGTAGGTGTCATGCATGACATCGTCGATGCCGCCGTTGGCCAGCACCACGCCGGTCACCCCGCCCACAGTGAACAGGAAGATCATGCCGATCGCCCAGACCATTGGCGATTTGAACTCGATCGAACCGCCCCACATCGTCGCGATCCACGAGAATATCTTGATGCCGGTGGGCACGGCGATGACCATGGTCGCGGCGGTGAAGTACATCTTGGTGTTCACGCTCATGCCGGTGGTGTACATGTGGTGCGCCCAGACGACGAAGCCGACCACGCCGATCGCCACCATGGCGTAGGCCATGCCGAGATAGCCGAACACCGGCTTTTTCGAGAAAGTCGAGACGATCTGGCTGACCATGCCGAAGCCCGGCAGGATCATGATGTAGACCTCAGGATGGCCGAAGAACCAGAACAGGTGCTGGTAGAGCACCGGATCGCCACCGCCGGAGGCATCGAAGAAAGTGGTCTGGAAGTTGCGATCGGTGATCAGCATGGTGATCGCCGCGGCGAGCACCGGCAACGACAGCAACAGCAGGAAGGCGGTGACGAGCTGCGACCAGACGAACAGCGGCATCTTGTGCAGCGTCATGCCCGGCGCGCGCATGTTGAAGATGGTGGTGATGAAGTTGATCGCCCCCATGATCGAACCGGCGCCGGCAAGGTGCAGCGAGAAGATCGCGAAATCGACCGCCGGACCCTGCGATCCGCTGGTCGAAAGCGGCGCATAGACGGTCCAGCCGGTGCCCGCGCCGATTCCGGTGCCGCCAGGCAGCAGCGAGGAGATCAGCAGCGAGCAGAAACCGACGAAAGTCATCCAGAACGACAGGTTGTTCATCCGCGGGAAGGCCATGTCGGGCGCGCCGATCATCAAGGGCACGAACCAGTTGCCGAAGCCGCCGATCATCGCCGGCATGACCATGAAGAACACCATGATCAGGCCATGCGCCGTGATCAGCACATTCCAGGTGTGCAGCGTCTGGTTGAAATCGGGATTGGCCGTGCCGAACCACTGGGCGATCGTGCCGAGGTACTGAATGCCCGGCTCCGCCAGCTCGAGCCGCATCAGCCCGGAAAAGGCGCCGCCGACAATGCCGGCGAAGACCGACAGCAGCAAATATAGCGTGCCGATGTCCTTGTGGTTGGTCGACATGAACCAGCGGGCGAAGAAGCCCGGCTTGTGATCGTGATCGGCATGCCCGTGCGCGTCGTCGTGGGCCTCGAAGTGGTCGGCGGTGGTGGCCATGTCTTGCGAACCTTGTCCTTGAATGCGGGCTTAGGCGGCGGGCGCCGGAGAAGCGGAAGCGGCCGGAGCCGGAGCGGCGGCAGCGGGAGCGGCTGCGTCGGGAGCGGCTGCAGCGCCAGCCTCGGCCGTTTCGGCGGGCTTGGGCATGCCGTCGATCGCACCGCCGGACTGCGACATCACCCAGCGATTGTACTCAGGTCGCGGCAGCGCCTCGACCGCGATCGGCATATAGCCATGCCGCGCGCCGCACAGTTCGGAACACTGGCCGTAATAGACGCCGGGCTTCTCGATGAAGAGCACTTTCTCGTTGATCTGGCCCGGGTTGGCGTCGATCTTGAACCACAGCGAAGGCACCGCGAAGGCATGGATCACGTCGGAGGCGGTGACTTGCAGGCGGATCGGTTCGCCCACGGGAACGACCATGCGGTAGTCGGCGGCGAGTTGCCCCGGTTCTCCGCGCTTTTCCGCTTCCTTGTCGTCCAGCATGTTCGAGACGACCTCGAAGCCGCCATTATCGGGATAGCTGTAGGTCCAGAACCACTGGTTGCCGGTCGCCTTGATCGTCAGCGATTTGGCGGGCGCCGGCTTGAACTGCTTGGCCAGCAGGTCGATCGAGGGAACCGCGATGCCGACCAGGATCAGCGTCGGCACCAGTGTCCAGACAACCTCGACCAGCGTGTTGTGGCTGGTCTTCGACGGCACCGGGTTCCTGCCTGCGCGATACCGGTACATGACCCAAAGCAGCAGCACCAAAACGAACACGGAAATGATCGAAATGATCCATAGCAGGGCGGTATGGATGCTATTGGCGTACTGGCCGGTCGGCGAAAACTGCTTTTGCAGACCGATCGCTCCAGGCGTGGGCATGCCTACGCCTTCGGTGGGTTTCATCGGCACATAGGCGCCCGGCGCGACAGCGAAACGGTCGGCATTCGGCGGTGCGGCCTCGGTCACGGGAGCGGTTGGTGCCGCTGTCTCAGTGGCTGCCACCTGGGCGCGAGCCACCTGCGGCGCCGCCGTCAGCAAAACTGCAAGCGCCAATGCCTTGACCCAAAGGCCCGCGCCGCGGGCGTATTCGCCGAATCTCATAGTGATGCGCTTTCGCTTTCCTGTGCCAGCGGGAGAAATTGCCCCCTCCCGCCCAATCGGAGCTTCCGGTTCGGCGCGGCCTATACGCGCGCTTGCGAGGCACCTCAAGCGCCTCTAGGGGATATTTTTGCGGGCCTTCCACAGACCCGCCCCGGCGATGCCCGCCGGCTCCATTCAGGAAAGCCGAGAGATGCAGGAAGAAGACGTTCTGGCTGAATTCCGTGTGAGCAAGGCCCTGCTCGAAGGCCATTTTCTGCTCTCATCGGGCCGCCACAGCGCGCACTACCTGCAATGCGCGCGGGTGCTCATGGACCCCGAACGCGCCTCGCGCCTAGCGATGGCGCTCGCGGCGAAGCTTCCGCGTGAAGTCAAGAAAGAGATCGCAAAGGTCGTGTCGCCGGCGATGGGCGGGATCATCATTGGCCACGAAATGGGCCGCGCACTGGGCACCGAGGCAGTGTTCGTCGAACGGCCCGAAGGCAAGTTCGAACTGCGCCGCGGCTTCGCGCTTGAGCCTGGCGAAAAGGTACTGATGGTCGAGGACGTCGTCACCACCGGGCTTTCCTCGCGCGAGGCCATAAAGGCCATCGAGGCGGCTGGGGGCAAAGTGATCGCGGCGGCAGCGCTGATCGACCGTTCTGGCGGAACCGTCGATGTCGGTGTGCCGTTTTACCCGCTGCTCGCGCTCAACTTCCCGACCTATGCACCGGACGAGGTGCCCGCGGAACTCGCGGCGATCCCGGCGATCAAGCCAGGGAGCCGGGCGCAATCATGAGAATCGGGCCGTGACTTCGCACCTGCGCCTCGGCGTCAACATCGATCACGTCGCCACCATCCGCAACGCGCGCGGCGGGGATCATCCCGATCCGGTGCGCGCGGCGGAAATAGTCGCGGCATGCGGCGGCGACGGGATTACCGTGCATTTGCGCGAGGACCGCCGGCACATCCGCGACGAAGACCTTGCCCGCATCCAGGCGGCGAGCGCCCTGCCGATCAACCTCGAAATGGCGGCGACCGACGAAATGCTGGCGATCGCGCTGCGCCACAAACCGCACGCCGCCTGTATCGTCCCCGAACGGCGGGAAGAACGCACCACCGAAGGCGGGCTCGACGCGGCCGGGCAGCACAACCGCATCGCGCCCATCGTCGGCCGGCTGCTCGATGCCGGTATCCGTGTCAGCCTGTTCATCGGCGCCGACGAGCGCCAGATCGAGGCGGCGCTGCGGCTGAGCGCTCCGGTGGTGGAACTGCACACCGGCGACTACGCCCACGCCGTAGGCGAGGCGCGCGCCATCGAGTTGAAACGCCTGGCCGACATGGCGGCACTGGCCGCGAAGAACGGCATCGAGCCGCATGCGGGACACGGGCTGACTTACGAGAACGTCCAGCCCGTCGCCGCGATCCCGCAGTTGCGCGAGCTCAACATCGGGCACTATCTGGTGGGCGAGGCGATCTTCGTCGGGCTGGAAGCAAGCGTGCGGCGGATGCGTGCCCTGATGGACGACGCAAGGTAAGGAGAATTACATGCCGGCCCGATTGCCCCTGTGGATCATCGTGGCGCTAGCCGTGCAATTGGTGCTGGCGCTGGTCCTGTTCGCTCTCGGATGGAGCATGACTTCGTCTTTGGCGCAGGGCAGGCCGCCGGCTTACGCCGACATCCTGTTGCTGGTTTCGCCGGCACTGACCGTGATCGTTTGCGCGGTGCTGGCAAACGCGGCCTGGCGCGGGGCGATGCGCGGTGTTGCCAAAGTTCTCGCGCTTCTGCCAATCCCGGCGGCCTTCTTGCTATTCGCATTTCTGGGCGCGATCTGAGCGCCATGATCGTCGCCATCGGCTCGGACCTGTGCAACATCGAGCGCATCCAGGCCTCGCTCGACCGGTTCGGCGAGCGCTTCGAACGCCGTGTTTTCACCGAAACCGAGCGCCACAAGGCCGCCCGCCGTCCGTTCACCAAGGCCGGCACCCTGGCCAAACGCTTCGCCGCCAAGGAAGCCTTTTCCAAGGCGGTCGGCACAGGCTTCAAGGCGGGCGTGTTCATGAAAGACATCGGCGTGGTCAACAAGAAGAGCGGCGCGCCGACGCTGGCGCTTACCGGCGGGGCCGCGGCGCGGCTTGCCGCAATCGTTCCGGACGGGCATGAGGCGGTAATTCACCTGACGCTCACCGACGATCATCCATGGGCGCAGGCTTTCGTCATAATCGAGGCCCGTCCCCTGTGACTGTTGAGAATGAAGAGCGACCGGGGACGCGAACCGCGGCCAACAAGACAGACTGGCTCGCCGAATTGCGCGGACTGGTGCTGATGCTGCTGGCGGTGCTTGGCTTCCACAGCCTGATCGCCAAGCCGTTCTATATTCCCTCGATCTCGATGATGCCCAACCTCCTGGTCGGCGACCGGCTGGTGGTGAGCAAGTATCCCTACGGCTGGAACTGGTCGTCGGTCAGCTTCCACCTGCTGCCGCGCGGCGGCGGACACTTGCTCGGCAAGACGCCCGAATATGGCGACATCGTCATCGCCGTGCCAAGGAACCGCAAGGAAGACCTGATCAAGCGTGTCGTCGCGTTGCCGGGAGACCGGATCGCCGTGGTCAACGGGCAGATCGTGCTCAACGGCAAGCCGGTGCCGCAGGCAGTCGAGCCCGCGATCCAGCTGCCGGTCGATGAGAACCAGCCCTGCGACGCGGGCACTTTTCCGGGCTTCTACGCGCGCAAGCCTTCGGGCAAGGATGTCTGCGAGATTCCGGTCCTGCGGGAAACCCTGCCCAACGGGGCAAGCTACCTGGTGATCGACCATCTGCCCCAGACCTACGACAACATGGACGAGATTGGCGTGCCCGCGGGCCATGTCTTCCTGATGGGTGACAATCGCGACCATTCCGCGGACGCGCGCGTGCCGCTCGACGAAAACGGCCTGGGCGGGCCGGTGCCGCTCTGGGATGTTGGCGGACGGGCGGAATTCGTCACGTTCTCGTTCGACGGCAGCGAAAGCTGGAACCCGCTGACCTGGTGGGGCGCCTTGCGCGGCGGCCGCGCCTGGGGCACTCTGCGTCCAAGGATCGAAACACCGGACGCCAAGTAATGGCCGAACCAACCGAGAAACGCAGAAGACCGCGCGTTTCGAGCCAGCAGGCCGGGCCAACCGACATTTCCGATCCGGTTTTCCGCCAAGAGGCCAAGCGCGCCTTCGTCTGGCTCGGCATGGCCGCACTGATCGCGCTTTCGGTGCTGCTCGCCCAATCATTGCTGATCGTCTTCGGCGGCATGGTCTTCGCCGCGCTGATCGACGGCGGAACGCGGTTGCTGGGCCGAGTGCTGCCGGTCGGGCGCGGCTGGCGCGTCGCCATCGTGCTGCTGCTGACGGCCGCATTCATCGGCTGGATCGGCTGGTTCGCCGGTAGCCAGATCACCGCCCAGGCGGCGGCGCTTCCCGCGACTGTCGAAACCCAGGCCATGCGCGCCTTCGCCTGGCTGGAATTGCACGGCTTCGCCATCGACACCAAAAACGTCGAAGGCCTGATCGAAAAGGCGATCGGCGGCGTGGCGGAAGTGACCCGCGCGGTCGGCGGTCTGATCGGGGCTTTCACAACCCTGTTTCTCATTGCCGTCCTCGGCATCTATTTCGCCGCCGAGCCACGGCTCTACCAGCGCGGCTTCGCCTGGATGCTGCCCGCAGATCAGCGCGAATATTTCGAAGGCACCGTCGCGTTGATGGGCAAATCGCTGCGCCGCCTGCTCGCGGGAAGACTGCTGGGCATGGTTGTCGAAGGTTTCGTCACCTGGCTGCTGCTGGCGGCTTACGGAGTGCCGATGGCGGCCTTGCTCGGCCTGCTAACCGGCTTGCTCGCTTTCCTGCCCAACATTGGCGCGCCGATCTCCGGGGCGCTGATGGTGCTCGTCGGCTTTTCCGGTGGCACCGAGATGGGTCTGTACTGCCTGGCCGTCTACATCGTCGTGCATACGGTGGATGGCAACATCATCGTCCCGCTGGTGGCGAAACGGACGGTGGACCTCGCCCCGGCGCTGGTGCTCGGCGCGCAGCTGATCATGGGCGTGCTGTTCGGCATTCTCGGCCTCGCCCTCGCCGATCCGATGGTGGCGATGATCAAGGTCTGGCTCGAGCGGCAGGCGGCGCGGCATAGGCCTGTGACCGGAAGCCCACCTTGACGCCAGTAACCGGCAGCGCCGCCCGCTTTCGCGAGGCCTTGACCGAGGGCGGCGCTCTGATCGGCCTGGATCTCGGCAGCAAGACGATCGGCACCGCCTTTTGCGACGCGGGCTGGCGCATCGCCTCGCCGGGAAAGACGCTCAAACGCGGCAAATTCGCCGCCGACAGGGCGCTTCTCTCGGCGTTGATCGCGGAGCGGAAGATCGCGGGGATTGTCGTCGGCCTGCCGCTCAACATGGACGGCAGCGAAAGCCCCCGCAGCCAGAGCTCCCGCGCCTATGCGAGCAATCTCGCGGTGCTGGCCCTGCCGGTGCTGCTATGGGACGAGCGCTGGTCGACCGCTGGCGCCGAGCGCGGGCTGATCGAGCAGGACATGAGCCGGGCCAAACGCGCGGATCGCATCGATTCGGCGGCGGCGGCTGTTATCCTGCAAGCGGCCATCGATGGGCTGACCGGAGCGGCGGTTTAGAGCGGCGTGCGGTATATCTGACCCACCCTGATTGCCTCAGGAAGCCCGCCGGCAAGGAGCGTCGCGCAGTGCGGGTCGGGAACCCGTGCCAGCGACGTGACGTAGTCCGGAGGCCTTCCTGAGGCAACCCCGAAGGGGCGGGCCGCTTTTGGCCCATTTCCGCGTCGCTCGTCAGTCGCTATATGCTCGCATAGCTCCTTCCTCGCTTCTTGAACTGGGCCAAAATCGGCTCCGTCAGGGTGGGTCAGATATACCGCACGCCGCTCTAGGCGCGGCCGGACGCCAGCGCCGCCCTTCTCGCCCTGGCCTCTCCCGCCACCAGCCGGCTCCCCGCACCCTCAGCCTTGCGCCACAGCGCATCGCGGGCCGCAAGGTCCACCTCCCTCGCCGCCAGCGCTTGCCAGCAGGCAAGCCGCATGCGGTCGCTGGGATGCCCACGGGCGAAAGCCTGCGCCAGGTCCAGCGCTTCCTCGCTGCCAAGGCCGACGGCGATGTGGACGAAGGCCTCGCTCGATCCGGTCGATAAAATCCGCTTGATCCGGCCGTTGTCGAGATCGAAGGTATACTGATCCAGCCAGCCCTGCGCGCCGCCAGTGTGCATGATGTTGAGCGAAACCGACAGCGCATCGGGCGGCGCCTGATCGTGCACGTCGTGATGCGCTCGGTAGAGCTGGATCATGCCCAGCTCCAGCCGCGAGCGTCCGGCGAAGCGCAGCGCGACTTTCTCGCCGCTCCAGCCTGCGACCGCCGCGTGGTCGTAGAGGTAGTGGTTGCTCCAATAGCCGGGTCCGAAATAGCCGAGCGTCAGGAAATCGAAGTTGTGATCGTGCGGCATGCCATAGGCGAAGACCCCGCCCCCGCTTGCGCGCAGCGCGTGTTCGTCCGCCGAAGGCCAGATGTTGGCGCGCAGGAAGAAGTAGCTCTCGCCGGGCCTGGAGAGCACGATGGCCTGCGGACCATAGGTGTCATCGCCGCTGTCCTCGCGGTGGTCCTCCGCCAGTTCGGCGGCGAGGAGGTCGCCGAGAAAGGTGCGGTTGTTGCCGAGCCGCCGCAACCACAGGGCGGCATGGTCCAGACATTCCTCGTCGCGGGGATCAAAGCCGGTTGCGCGCAGGGCGTCGATGCATTCCTCAAGGCCGGCGGCGGCATCATCTTCCACGGCGATTATGCGGGGCATGTTTCCAGCTCCGCGAGCCAGGGATGCGCCGCGAGTAACTGCGCGCGCAATTGCGCCGCCTGCCTCGCCAGCGGATCGCGCGGCGCGGCGGCGACAGCCACTAGAGCGGCAAAGCCCCCGCCGGAGTCGAGCGCCAGGCATTCGCGCAGCGCCTGCCAGCGCAGCGCCGGGCTGCCATCGCCGCGGGCGATCCGGGCCATGGCGGGGGCGGCATCGGTGCGGCCCATGCGGCCGAGCAGAGCCAGGGCCAGCTCGACCCGGCTGTCGCGCGGATTGCCCGCAGCCTGGTGAATCAGTTCGCCGGTGTCGAGATTGTATTCGCGGCTTGCCCCGGCATTGGCCTGGCGCCGTTGCAGGCGCAGCGAAACCAGGCAGCCGGCAATTTCGCGCAGCCGCACCGCCTGGCGCTCGCCGTCAAGAGCGACGACGCTGCCGGGAGCGAGCGCGATCGCCCGGCGCTCAAGCAAGGCAGTGCGCGCACCGGCGATGCAGCATTCGATCGCTTCGCCAGTCGCGCTGCCAGCAAGCACATGCTCCCAGCTCGCGCCCGGGCCGAAGCTGACGCCCGCCTTCCTGGCTCCACCGGTCAGCGCTTCGTTGGTGGTTGCAACCAGCATCAGCGCGACATTTCCCTTGCGCGCGAGCGCCAGCGTCGATGCCTTGCCATCGGTGTTGTGGCGCAGCGGTACATGGCCGAGCGGCGACAAGGCGAGCGCGGGTGCCGTCGCGGCGGAGAAGCTATCCGCAAGACGCCGGGCGGAGGGATCGCCTGCGCGGAACAGCACGGCGAGAGCCGGGCATTCGGTGAGTGGCGCGAAGCTGGCAAAGCGATCGATATCGGCGAGGACCACCGCCACCTCTGGCCGGGCGCGCCAATCCGCCAAGGATGCGTAGAGCGCATCTTGCGCAACGCGCTGCGGGCTGTCGTCATCCCGGAGCGCGCGCAGTTCGGGGTGGATCAGCATGCCCTATGCCCTGTCACAGCAGCGCTTGCGGAGGAACAATCTCGTAAAGGAAAGTCATCAGGTCGATGATCCGGTCGTCCGAATAGGTTGCCTGGAAACCATCGGCCAGGCTGCCGAACACGCCGGTCGGCATATCGAGATCGGGCAGAGTTGAAAGTTCGATTTTGGGCAAATTCATGGAAGCCCCCGTTCACACCGCAACGGCATCGCGCCACGGGTAAAATTGGGGGATCGGTCCCGGCAAACTAAGTTAAAAGATTGCAATGCAGGGGCCGCGAGAGCCCGCCAGGCTAACCTGACCCGTTTTGGGCCGGACCGCGAAGGACGATGGTCAGGCCGGCGGGCATGGCCGGCTCCTTGTCTCCGGTCAGCGCGATGCGCGCGGCATCCGCCCTCGCCCGGTCGAGGATCGCGGCGGGCACTTCGGGTTCGAAGGCGATCGTATCCGCCGAACCGAGCAGCCGCGCCTGGCGCAAGGTCAGATCTTCGGGATCGCCGCCCGTGAGCTGGATTTCGACAAGGCCGCCGGCCTCGATCCGCTCGCTCCCGGAAAGCCAAGTTTCGAAGCGGCCGGCAGCGCCGTCAACGAGGGGATCGAGCACCCCGCCCTCGCCCAGCGCGACGTCGAGCGCCCGGCGGCGGTCACCTGCATCGGGGTAGCGCTCGCGCAGTCGCCCCTTCGCCGCCCCCAGCTCCGATGCCAGCGCGCCGAGACTTTGCGGCAGCAACGCCTCCAGCCGCAAGCGCAGCGCCTTGGCCAGCCCCGCCGAAGCGCCGCCGGTGCCGATCGCGATCAGCAGCGGCGCGCGGTCGAGCAGGCTGGGCACGGTGAAATCGCACAGGTCCGGCCGGTCGGGCACGTTGACCAGCACGCCGCGTTGCCGCAGCCGGGCCACCGCCGCTTCGGGATCGTCGAGCGCGACAAAGGCCAGCCGCGCCGCGCACTCGTCCTCTCCGGCCACGATTCCGCCCGCCCGCTCGACCAGCCGCCGCTTCGCCAAGGCCGCCTCACCCTCACCCAGCACGATCACCGGCTGCCCGGCGATGCGGTGGAACAGAGGGAGCGCCGGGATCATTCCAGCCAGTCCGGCACGCGTTCGGCGGCGAGGATTGCAGCGGGCGCGATGCGGTCGGCGACAATCGCATAGCGGCTGCCATCGACCAGCACTTCGGGCACGAAGCCGCGCGAATTGTAGGAGCTGGCCATGGTCGCGCCATAGGCCCCCGCGGTGCGGAAAATGGCCAATTCCCCAGCTTCGAGCGCATCGATATCGCGGCCCATGGCGAAAGTATCGCCGGTTTCGCAGATCGGGCCGACCACATTGGCGATCATCCGCTCGCCGCTTGGTCGAACCGCATCGAAATCGTGCCACGCGCCATAGAGCGCGGGCCGCGCAAGATCGTTCATCGCCGCATCGACTATGACGAAAGGATCGCCGTTGCCGCCGCGCTTGACCCGCACCACCCGGGTGAGCAGCACACCGGCGTTGCCGGAAATGACCCGGCCCGGCTCGAACATCAGACGCACATGCCAGCCACGCGTGACCCGCGCGACCATCGCGCCGTAATCCGCCGGGCTCGGCATGACCTCGCCCGCCTTGTAGGGAACGCCAAGACCGCCGCCGAGATCGGCATGGGTGATGGTGCGACCGGCTGCGCGCAGCCCGGCAATGGCCTGGCCAAGCTTGGCGAATGCCGCATCCAGCGGCGCGAGACTGGAAAGCTGGCTGCCGATATGCACGGCCAGCCCGCGCAGGTTCAGCCCCGGGTGCCCCGCCAGCCCCGCGAAAATCTCGCCGGCCCGGTTGATCGGCACGCCGAACTTGTTTTCCGCCTTGCCGGTCGAAATCTTCTCGTGCGTGCCGGCATCGACATCGGGATTGACCCGCAGCGCGGCGTTAGCCCGGCAGCCCATCGCTTCGGCGATGCTGGCCAGTTCGAAGCCCTCTTCCTCGCTCTCGATGTTGAACTGGCCAATTCCCGCCGCGAGTCCGTCGGCCAGCTCGCGCGCGGTCTTACCGACGCCTGAAAACACGATGTCTTCGGCAGCGATTCCCGCCGCCAGCGCGCGCTGCATTTCGCCGCCGGAAACGACATCGGCGCCGAAGCCCTGGCGTTGCAGCACCCGGACCACGGCGAGGTTGGGATTCGACTTGAGCGAATAGGCGATCCACGGATTGTCCAGCGCGGCGAGCGCTTCGGTGAACACCCGCGCGTGCCGCTCAAGCGTGGCGCGCGAATAGACGTAGACCGGCGTGCCAACCGCTTCGGCGATGGCGGTCAGCGGCACGTCCTCGGCGTGGAGCACGCCGTCCCTGAGAGTAAAATGGTCCATGGGCTGGTATTCGCGCCTTATTCCTTGGGCGGTAGGTCGAAGGGATCGTCTTTGCGCTCCTGCGAGCGTTTTCGCAGTTCGACGCTGCGTTCCGGCGCCGCCTGCGGCGTCAACTCGAGCAGCTGCACCGGGCCTGGCGGATCGCTGCGGCCCAGCGGCGCGACCGGGAGCGACTGGCCCGCCTGCGGCTTGAGATCGGCCCGCACGCCGCAAGCCGACAGCGCGGCAAGCAGGATCAGGGCGGCGGCAAGACGCATCGGGTTCACTCCAGACCGAGCGCGGCGCGCGCTTCGGCGATGCGCTTTCTTACCTCAGCCGGCGCGGTTCCGCCATGGCTGGCGCGCGCGGCGATCGAGGCTTCTACGGATAGTGCGGCTAAAACTTGCCTATCGATCCGCGAGTCGATCGCCTGCAGGTCGGCGAGCGGCAGCGCGTCGAGCGCCACACCCCGGCTTTCGGCGAGCTTGACGGCGCTGCCGGTGATGTGGTGCGCCTCACGGAACGGAATGTTTGCTTCGCGCACCAGCCAGTCGGCAAGGTCGGTGGCGGTGGCATAGCCCAGTTCAGCGGCCTGGCGCATGCGTGCGGTGCGGAAGGTCGCGCCCTCGACCATTCCGGTCATCGCCGCGAGGCACAGGGTCAGCAGGCCGGCGGCATCGAAAACCGGCGGCTTGTCGTCCTGCATGTCTTTCGAATAGGCCAGCGGCAGGCCTTTCATCGTTATCATCAGGCTGGTGAGACAGCCAATGATCCGCCCGGAATGACCGCGCACCAGTTCGGCCGCGTCGGGGTTCTTCTTCTGCGGCATGATCGAGCTGCCGGTGCTGAGCGCATCGGGCAGCGTTACGAAACCGAACGGCTGGCTCGCCCAGAGGATGAATTCCTCCGCGAGCCGCGACAGGTGCAGCGCGCATTGGCTCGCGGCCATCAGGTAATCGAGCGCGAAATCGCGATCCGATACCGAATCGAGACTGTTCGCCGTCGGCATGGCGAAGCCGAGCACCTTGGCGGTCATATCGCGGTCGATCGGAAAGCCCGTCCCCGCCAGTGCGGCGGCGCCGAGCGGGCACTGGCTCGCCCGGGCGTGCGCATCGGCGAAACGCGAGCGGTCGCGCTGCGCCATCTCATAGTAGGCCATCAGGTGATGACCGAGCGTCACCGGCTGGGCGGTCTGGAGGTGGGTGAAGCCGGGCATGATGCTGGCAGCGTGCTCATCCGCACGAGTTACCAGTGTGACCTGCAACAAACCAAGTGCGGCGTCCGCCTGAACGCAGGCTTCGCGCACCCATAGCTTGAAATCGGTCGCGACCTGATCGTTGCGGCTGCGCGCGGTGTGCAGCCGCCCAGCGGCGGGGCCGATCAGTTCGGCCAGCCTGCTTTCGGTGGTCATGTGGATGTCTTCGAGGTCCCAGTTTTCCGGGACGCCATTGGCCTCGTATTCCGCCGCGACGGCATCGAGCCCCTCGGCGATGGCCCTGGCGTCCTCCGCCGAAACGATGCCCTGCTTGCCCAGCATCGCGACATGCGCCTTCGACGCGGCGATGTCCTGCCGCCACAATGCCTTGTCGAACGGGATCGAGGCATTTATCTCGCGCATGACCGCAGACGGGCCATCGCTGAAGCGACCGCCCCACATCGCATTGGAATTGCCCTTGGTTTCGTCGCGCTTGCTCAAAGGTACTGTCCTGGCTCTGGCCGTCGTGGCCCCGATCCTGCTTGGCGCCTGCGATAGGCAAAGCGGCGAGAAGGCGCAACCGCAGGCTTCCGCGAGCGCTGCGCCGAAAAGTGGCGAACTCAAGGGCACGCTCGATCGCTCGCACAAGGGCGGCGAACTGCCCCCCTTCACCCTCGCCGATCCCGAGGGGCAGCAACTGCGCCTGCCAAGTCTCAAGGGCAAGCCGGTGCTGATCAACTTGTGGGCGACCTGGTGCGCGCCCTGCATCGCCGAACTGCCGACCCTCCAGGCCATTTCGAACCGGGCGGACATGAACGTCGCGGTCGTCACCGTCTCGCAGGACACAGGCGATCCCGCCAAGGTCCGCATGTTCCTCGACCAGCGCGGTTTTGCCCAACTGCCAGCCTGGCTCGATCCCAAGGGCGACCTTGCCTTCCACTATGGCGTCCAGACGCTGCCGACGACGATCTATTACGATGCGGCGGGGCGCGAGGTTTGGCGCTTCATCGGCGGGCGGGACTGGGGGTCGGCGGACACGCAGGCCCTGCTGGCCGAAGGTGGAAGCTAGGTCTTGGCTTCCCAGCGCCGCATGGGGCCGAGCGATTCGGCCACTTCCAACGCCCTGCTCGATGCTGCCGAGCGCGTGCTGCGCAACGAAGGCTATGCCGCCGCCTCTTCCCGGCGCGTGGCGGAAGAGGCCGGTCTCAAGCAGCAGCTGGTCTACTATTATTTCCGCACGATGGACGAATTGCTGCTCGCCACTTTCCGGCGAAGGACCGAGCGGGCGCTGGCGAAGCTGCACGAAGATGTCGCCTCGGACCAGCCGGTCCACGCGATCTGGTGGACGCTGAGCAACGCCCACGACGCGCGCCTCGCCTTCGAATTCATGGCGCTCGCCAACCGGCATGACGGCATCCGCGAGGAAATCGCCCGGTTTCTCGCCGAATCGCGGCGGATGACCGCCGATGCCATCGCCCGGCAGGGCAAGGACAAGGGAGTCGATCTCGGCCCGGTGACGCCTCAAGCCGCTGCATTCCTGCTGTCGACCGTCAACGTCTTCCTCGGCCGCGAGGCGGCGACCGGCGTCACCGAAGGCCACAAGGACGTGCGCGCCCTGATCGAATGGGCGCTCTCCCGGCTCGATTGACGACCGTCCGCACCGATGCTAACAAAGTGATCAGCACGCGAAATGGGTGAGTTGAAATGGCGACAGTAGCCGAAATAGCCGTTCTCGATCCGGACTGCCCGGGAAAATGGATGGACGGCGGCTTCGAGCCGATGTTCGAGCTGAGCTGGCGCGATTACGGCGATGTCCAGCTCGAGGTGCTCAAACGCCAGTTCGACAGGTTCGGCGGCTCGGTCCAGGCGCTCGACAAGCTGGCAAAGCGCGAGGGCGTGAGCAAGATCGACAGTGTCGAGGAAGCGCTGCCGCTGCTGTTCGATCACCGGGTCTACAAGAGCTATCCGCTGAGCCTCATCGAAAACCGCGACCTGGCTAAGCTCACCGCCTGGCTTGGGCGACTGACCACCATGCCGCTGCACGAAATGGACCTGACCGGCCTTACTACACTCGACGACTGGATGGACCGGCTCGACGCGTTCGGCATGATGATCGGGCACAGCTCCGGCACCACCGGGAAATTGAGCTTCGTGCCGCGCGCCGCGCAGGAATTCCCGGTCTGGCAGCGCAGCTATTACGAGGCGCAGCGCGCGACCACCGGGGTCGATCCCTTCACCGACCACGTCGATACCTTCTTCCCCGGCTATCGCGGCGGGCATCAGATGATGATGAAGATGCTCAGCCTGTTCAACATCCCCGCGGCGGGCGGCCCGGAGCATTACCACACGCTCTATCAGGGCCACATTTCCGCCGACCTGATGTCGCTGGCGGGCCGGATGCAGGCGGCGGAGGATCGCGGAGAGCTGGGACAGCTCGGCCTCGATCCCGCCCTGCTAAGGCAGCGCGAGGAGCTGATCGCGCAAGGCAAGCGCCGCGAGCGGGATATCGAGGCCTGGTTCTTCAAACTGTTCGAGGAGTACAAGGGCAAGCGGGTCAAGCTCGGCGGCACGTTCGCTGATCTCATCCGCACAGCGCGCAGCGGCATCGACAAAGGCCTGCGGCCCGAATTCGCCCCCGGCTCGTTCATCATGACCGGCGGCGGCATGAAAGGCTTCAAGGACGCGCCGGACGACTGGGAAGGCTTCGTGCGCGACTATTTCGGCATCGAGCGGATCGGCATGTTTTACGGCATGAGCGAAGTCATGGGCATGTCGCCGCGCTGTTCGCAGGGCCACTTCCACATCTTCCCGCACACGATTCCCTTGCTGTTCGATGCCGACATGAACCTGCTGCCGCGCGAGGGCGCGCAAACCGGGCGCTATGGCTTCTTCGACCTGATGACCGAAACCTACTGGGGCGGCTTTATCTCGGGCGACCGGATCACGATCCACTGGGAGGAAGACTGCGCCTGCGGCTGGAAAGGCCCGCGCGTCGGCCCGGAGATCACCCGCTTCGCCGAAATGGCGGGCGGCGACGACAAGATCACTTGTGCCGGCACGGCGCAGGCATACAACGAGTTCATGGACTTTATCTCGCAGGTGTAATCATGACCGACATGTACGATATCCCGATCATCGCCCGCGGCCGGATCATCGAGCCGGGCAACGAGGCGGTCGAATACAGCGGGCGCGGCGGCGCGAAGTTCCGCACGCCCGATCCGCACAAGCACATCCACGATCTCGTGCTCGGCAATCCGGTGTTGCTGCGCGACCTGATGGATACACCGATGCACGACATCATCGATTTTCTGGCGGAAGTCGGCAAGCGATTGCACCTTAACGACAATCCGTGGTTGCAGGAAAGCTTCGCGCTCGCGCTTCAGGCGGGCGGGCTGGCCGAGCCGATCCTGCGCGGGGTCTATGACGATCTGCCGCGCATGTTCGATCCCAAGGGCATGTTCGACCTGATCGACAAGTCGGTCGGCGTCGATTACCTCGACGGCTGGGTGGCCGCCGACGGACCGCACGCCAATGTCCGCGTCCGCGCGGTCGGCACGCGGCAGCTGCACATCACCGCGGGCAATGTGCCGGTGGTCGCCGCGCTGACCGTGGTGCGCGGGGCGCTAACCAAGAGCGACGTGCTGATCAAGGCCCCGTCGAACGACCCGCTCACCGCCAACGCCATCTGCCGCTCGCTGATCGATATCGACGCCAGCCACCCGGTGACCAAGCACGTCGCCGTCGCCTACTGGAAGGGCGGCGACGAGGAGATGGACAAGCAGATCGTCCGCGTCAGCCGGATCGACAAGATCACCGCCTGGGGCGGCATGAGCTCGGTCAAGCACATCCAGAAGTTCCTGACGCCGGGCATCGATCTCACCGCGCTCAACCCCAAGTATTCGATGTCGGTGATCGGCAAGGAGGCGCTGGAGAGCGAGGAAGCAATGGAAGAGGCGGCGCTCGGCATCGCCGTGATTACAGGCTTCTACAACCAGACCGCCTGCGCCAATACGCGCATCGTCTACGTCGAGAGCGACACCGACGAGGAGAGTTTGGAGAAAGTCGTCGAGCTGGGCCACAAAGTGGTTGAGGCCTATGCCAAGCTGCCACCGGTGATCTCGACCCCGGTCGACAAGCGCAACCTTGACCTCGAAGCCGAAATGGAAGCCATCGCGCTGGAGGACGATTTCTATCACGTCGAGGGCGATACCCTGACCGGCGGCGTGGTGGTCTCCAAATTCTCCGACCGCGTCGATTTCTTCGACCAGCTCAACAACCGCGTGGTCAATCTGGTGCCGATGCCCGATCTCGTCGAAGTCGCCAAATGGTGCGACGACACGACGCAGACCGTCGGCGTCTATCCCGAATCGCTGCGCGACCGCCTGCTCGATCCGTTCGCGCTGGCCGGGGTGCAGCGGATGGTGGCGATCGGCGGCGGCGACGCCATGCAGATCTTCGAGGACATGCACACCCTGCCCCCCGGCATGCCGCACGACGGCATCGAGCCGCTGCGCCGCAACGTCCGCTGGGTCATCGACCAGCGCGCGCCGGACAATGTCGTGCCAATGGCAATCGCGGCGGAGTAGTGGACTAACGCTGGACGTGAGCCAGTGTGTGTCATAACTCTCTCGCAAGAGTCGCGGGAGAGGTACGGATGCATCGCATCGCCAAGGGAATTATCGCCGCACTGGGAGCCGCGCTGCTGCTCGCCGGCTGCACCAAGGGCGGGACGCCGCAGCCGGACGCCGGCGTCGGCACCGAGGCCGACTGGACCACGGTCGGCGGCGGGGCGGACGAAGCGCAGTTCAGCCGGCTGACCGAAATCGACAGCGCCAATGCCGCCAAACTCGGCCTCGCCTGGTCGCTCGACCTGCCCGGCGAAGTGACGCTGGAGGCGACCCCGCTGGCGGTGGGCGGCGCCCTTTATTTCACCGGCTCCTATGCCGCGGTCTATGCGGTCGATGCCGTGACCGGCAAACAATTGTGGAAGCACGATCCGCAGACCTGGAAGAACGATCCCGACAAGATGCACTTCTCGTTCGGCGCCAATCGCGGCGCGGCCTACGAGAACGGCAAGGTGTTCGCCGCCGCCCTCGACGGCCGCCTGGTGGCGCTCGACGCCCGGACCGGCAAGCAGCTGTGGGTCGCCCAGACCATCGACAAGGGCGCGGCGATGATCAGCACCGGCGCGCCGCGGACGATGAACGGCAAGGTCATCATCGGCAACGGCGGCGCCGACTTCGGCGCGCGCGGCTATGTCACCGCCTATGACAGCGCGACCGGCAAGCAGCTGTGGCGTTTCTACACCGTCCCGCGCAGCCCCGAGGAAAATGCCGGTAATCCGGCTCTCGAAGCCGCGGCCAAGACTTGGGGACCGGATTTCTGGAAAAACACCGGCGGCGGCGGCACCGTGTGGAACGGCATGACATTCGATGCCGAGCTGAACCGCGTCTATATCGGCGTCGGTAACGCCGGGCCCTTCGACGCCGCCAAGCGCGATCCGGGCAGCACCGGCGACAACCTCTACACCGCCTCGATCGTCGCGCTCGACGCCAATACCGGAGCTTACGCCTGGCACTATCAGGAAAGTCCGCGCGAAGTCTGGGATTACAAGGCGACGCCCAACATCGTCATGGCGACGCTCAATCTTGAGGGCGGGCCGAAGAAAGTGCTGATGCACGTTCCGACCAACGGCTTCTTCTATGTGCTCGAGCGCGAGAGCGGCAAACTGCTCTCGGCCGAAGCGGCGACGCTCAACACCGTCTACAAAGGAATCGACTTCAAGACCGGGCGACCGATCGAGAACGAGAATATCCGCTACGACAAGGGCGACCTCGAATTCTGGCCGGGCTCGGTCGGCGGGCACAACTGGCAGCCGATGAGCTATAACCCCCAGCTCGGCCTGGTTTACATCCCGATGCAGCAGATCGGCGCGCGCTTCTATCGCGGCGAGCAGTCGCAGAACGCCTTCAACGTCATGGGCCTGATGGCCGAACCTATCATCAAGAAGGAAGGTGACGGCAAGGGCAGCCTGATCGCCTGGGACCCGGTGGCGCAGCGCGAAGTGTGGAAGGTCCAGCACAACGAGCTGTGGAACGGCGGCACTCTGGCGACGGCAGGCGGACTGGTCTTCCAGGGCCTGGCCGACGGCTGGTTCAAGGCTTTCGACGGCAAGAGCGGCAAGGAGCTGTGGAAGTTCAACGCCGGGCTCGGCATCGTCGGCGCACCAATCACTTACACGGCCGGCGGCAAGCAGTATGTCTCGGTACTCGCAGGTTATGGTGGTACTACAGCGGCTTACGGTGAGTTCATGAACGTCGGCTGGAAGTATGGTGCCCAGACGCGGCGCCTGCTGACGTTTGCGATTGACGGCAAGGCAACTCTCCCCGCCTCGCCGCCGCCAGACAAGACGGTCAAGGCGCTCGACGATCCCGCGCTGGTGCTAGACCCGGCCGACGTGAAGGCCGGCTGGGACCTCTCGATCCGCTGCGCCGCCTGCCACGGCGTCGGCATGCAATCGGCGGGAACACCGGCGCCGGACCTGCGTGAATCGGCGATCGCGCTCAAGCTGGAAGACCTGAGCACCCTGCTGAAGCAGGGCACCCTGCTCGAACGCGGCATGCCGCGGTTCCAGATGCTGACCGACGATCAGATAAGGCAGATCCACGCCTACATCCGCTCACGGGCGAGGGATGCGCTGGGCGAGGGTAAGCCTGACGCCGTGAAGGAAAAGTCCTGAGGCGGTCGAAGCGTCGAAGCAGCGTAAATTCCTCTCCATTTTTCCGCAGGACAAATGGGGAGGTGTCGCCGCGAAGCAGTGACGGAGGGGTAATGGCGCGGCATTGGAATACCCCTCCGACCCACCTGCGGTGGGCCACCTCCCCATTTGCACTTCGTGAAAATGGAGAGGATCGAGCGGCTTCGATCTCAATCTACGCCGGATCGAAGGCAATCGGCAGGCGCTTGAGGCCATAGGCGCCAAGGAAAGCGCGCCATTCGACCGCGCCTTCGACGCGCGGGTTGCGAAGGCGGCGGGCAACGCGGTGCAGCGTTTCCTCCAACAGCACCCTGGCGAGGAACTGCCCCACGCAGATGTGCCCGCCCCGGCCAAACCCGGCATGGCGGTTGGCGTTGGGCCGCGCGGGATCGAAGCGTTCCGGCTGGGCAAACACCGTGGGGTCGTGCCCCGACAGCGGAATCGCGATGACCAGCGTGTCGCCCTCGCGGAAACGATGGCCGCCGTAGTCGAAGTCCCTTGCCGCGCGGCGAAAGGGCGATACCGTCGGCGTGTGGCGCAGGGCTTCGTCGGCGACCTTGCCGCAGAATTTGAGGTCGGTGGCGCAGCGCGCGTAAATTTCCGGCTGCTCCATCGCCAGCTTCATCGTCACGGTAAGCTGATTACGGGTGGTGTCGTAGCCGCCGAACATCAGCGTCAGCAGCATGAAGCGCAGCTCGGTTTCGTCGATCTGACCGGCCTGCTTCGCCGCGATCAGTGCATCGAGCAGCCTGTCGCCATCGAACTTGGCCCCGGCCTCGCGCTCGCGGACGAGGCCGTCGGCGAATTGCCACATCGTCTCCCAGCCGGCCATGAACAGCGGCTTGGCCGCCGGATCGAGCGTCACCGAGAGCAGCTGGTTTTCCAGCGCGTCGCGAATGCGCGGGACTGTATCGGTCGGTATGCCGAGCAGGCCGCAGACCACCGATATGGGAATGAACGAGACGAACTCGAAGTAATCGAACGCACCTTTCGGTGCCCACTCATCGAGCAGATCCTCGACTATCCCGACCACCATCGCCCGCGCTTCCTGCGCCCGGCGCGGGGTGAAGGCCTTGGTTATGCTCGCCCGGAGCCGCTTGTGTTCCGGGCTGGAGCCGGGCCGGGCCATGATGATCTCGTCCATGAAGCGGCCCCACATGGTGCCGCGCGCTTGGTAGAAATCGATCACCGGGCCAAAGCCGGAATGCAGGTTTTCGTCGTCGGCCAGCAGGTCGCAGACCGCTTTGTGACCATGGACCACGTAGCCCTGAGAAAAACGCGCGAGCCAAGGGTGCACGCACTGCGCCGCGCGCAGGAAGGGCGCGGGGTCCGCTGCAAATTCGGGCGTTTCGACCGGAAGGACAGGCAATGTGTCGGTCATCGCTTGGGCCACAGGTCGAACTTGTCCATATACCAGGCGAACTGCTCGCGAATTTCATCCTCGCTTAGACCAAACGTCACGGCCTCATAGCGATGCGCGCCGTGGCTCCGCTCGGGCGCGGCGGCGATCCGCGCCGCCATCTCCGCTTCGAACTCCGGGCGTGAGTTCGAGCCCGGCGAAGGGGTATATCCGCCGCACAGTAGCCAGCGGATCGGCGTGAAAATCGGCATGGAGCACATCGAGTACCTGCCCGCGATGGGCCTGCCGCACAGGTTCCGCATCCCTGAGCGCTTTCGCCGCCCGGCTCGCCTCGCGCGGACCCATCAGCCGCGCGCGCTGGTCCTTGCGGCCCTCCTCCATCAGGTCGTGGTTGGCCATGACCAGCGAGCACAGCGAAGGCACCGCCTTGCCCGGATCGCGGTGGGTCTGGATCACCAGCACATCGGGGAAAGTCTCGAACAGTACGTCGAGATGCGCGATATGCGGCGGATGCTTGAGCAGCCAGCGCCGCGCCGGTTCATGGCCGCCGATCAGACGCAGCACGTCGCGGAAATAGCGATAGGCCGGCCGCACGTCTTGGGTCAGCCGCCAAGCCTCGTAGCTCGAAGCCGACCAGGCCGATGACCAGACCAGCGAGTTGAACGAATGGAACAGCACGCCGCCGCACTCATCGACCTCGCCCGCCGCCATGGCGTGCGCCGCCTTGAGATCGGGCGCTCCGGCGAAGCGCGCGGCGAGCAGCCACAAGGTGCGCTGGAAGTGCGGGTTGCTCTCCCATGTCTCGCGCGGCGGGCGCGGCATCGGCGCGATTGTGAGCCAGCTTTCCAGGCCCTGGAAACGCGGATCGAGCGACAGCAGCTTGTGCAGCGCGGTCGTCCCGGTGCGGTGCAGGCCGGTGATGACGACCGGGCGGCGGATTGGCAGCCCCGGCAGCGTGTCCATCCCGGCATTGGCGATTGCGCGGCTCGCCAGCACCGTCACCAGATTGCCCCAGGCAATGGTGCGCCCGCGCTCGGAGAAGTGCGGATCGTAGTCCATCGATTCGAGCAGCACGCGCAGCCCCATGCGGTAGTCGCCGGGGCCGAATTGGTCAGAACCGGCCTGCGCCGCCGCCAGTTCGTGCAACAGATCGAAGGCGCCGGAAAACCGCTCCGGTGCGGGAAAGCCCTGCTCGACGCCCAGCACTACCAGAGCCGCGTCTGCTGCAACCACATGCGGCGTTCGCGCAGCACCTTGTCGCGTTCCTCGGGGGTGACCACGGGCGTTTCGGGCGGCAAATGACTGCGCACCTCGGCGAACGGCACTTTCTTCGCCGTAGGCAGCGTCGCGCCTTGCGAGCGGAACCAGCGCCCCTGGAACTGGCCCGAAGGATGGCCGATGGTGTCCAGCCAATTGGGCACGGCAGGGTCGTGCATCGCGATGACGAAGCGCACCACGCCGTCGCTGTCCACCCGCGCCTGGGTGTCGTTGAGGCTTGAGTGGTTGTTGTGCCAGTCGGTGGTCTCGAAGACTTCGTTGGTCAGCATCGCCGACCAGTATTCGCAGACCGGCGGAATTTTGGCCTCGACGATCAAGGCCTCGTCGTCGGCCAGTTGGTAGGCGCATTCGAAATAGAACTGGCCTTCCAGCCCGACGACGTCGGTGGTGTCGTAATAGGTCAGCTTCTCGTTGATGAAGCCGGCCTCGCGCATTTTCTCGATATGGGCCATTTCGACCCCGGCGTAGAACGTCGCCGCTTCGCCCAGCCAGTGAAGCTGGTCGGCGAGATAGGCTGCCCCGGGGCGCGTGCGGCCGCCGTTGTGGATGTCGAGCCGTTCGATCGACAGCGTTGGCACGTCGCCATTGGTCCAGTCGGCATTGACCCCGCGAAACCACAGCTTGTTGGTATCGGGCCGCATTCGCCACCAGTCGCCTTTGTGGCCCTCGGGCCGCGTCCGGCTCAGGATGACATCGAACCAGCCGTCCTTGTCGACACTGAGCGCGTTGAGATCGTGGTGATCGAGCGAAGGCCCCGGCTGCACCTTGCCGGCGTCGCCGCCCGGCTCGCAGGGAAACGGCGCGCGCTGGGCGATAATCGCGATGCGCAAGTTCCCCCGCTTGCCGCGCAGCCGGTAGGCGCCTTCCGCCGCCACTTTGGCGAGGCGATAGATGGTATCGGCATTGGGCTGGCCGAAGTTGAAGATGAAGCCGTTGCCCGGGCGGAAAAACGGATAGTCCGGATCGCCGGCGAGCGAATTGAACAGGCTGAATACCAGCGCCGATTGCATCTTGCGGCCAAGCTCGGCCCGTACCCTGGGATCGCCGCGCACCCGCTCGGGCAGTTTCGCCACCACCACTTCGGGCAGCGCGCGCAGCTTGTCGACAAACTCGTCCCAGCCCGGAATGAGCGCGTCGCCGGGCGCGCCCTTGTCTTGTGCGGTCACTGCCGTCCTCTCCCGGTCCCTCGTTCCTGGCGCGAAACGATATGGACATCGGTTGCCGGAGGCAACGAGGTTTGCCGCGCTTAAGCGGGCATATCGACGAACGACATTTCGAAGGGAACGATCTCGACCGACTTGTAGACGCCCAGGCGGCGGAATGGGTCGGCCAGCGAAAAGGCTTCGGCGGCCGCGGCATCGGCGGCCTCGACGATCAGCAGCGAACCGGTGACCTCGCCAGCCGTGTCCTTCAACCGGCCGGCAAGCCTCGTCATCCCGCTTCCCCGGACATGGGCCAGGTGCGCCTCGCGATGCAAGGGGCGAAGCTCGGCGGCGCTCTCGCTATCGGTGCAGCGCAGGACAAAGTGCGGCATTCGGCGATTTTCCCGGCGAAAGGGTTTAACGTGAACCATAGTTGCTTTCGCTGTCGCCTGAAGTCTGTCAATCCCCGGCATGGTCAAGAGCCCCCATGCGGACCCAGTGGAACCAAATCTTTGTTGCGGCGCCTGTTCGAATAAAATAGCAATCGGCTAGCGACGATGGGAGATCGACAGAACGATTTCCGCCAGGCCAAGCGAGGGACGAGGGCAATGCCGCAAGCGAGCAAGAAGGTCTGGGCGTTCATCGGACTCGGCGGCCAGGGCGCGCCGATGGCGCGGCGGATGATCGAGGCGGGGCTCGATACCGTGCTGTGGGCCAGGCGTCCGGAAGCTCTCGACCCCTATCGCGACAGCCCGGCCAGATTTGCCGGGAGCGTCGCCGAACTCGGACGGCAGGCCGATCACGTCGGCATCTGCGTGGTCAACGACGACGATGTCCAGCAAGTCTGCGACCAGCTCATTCCCGCGATGCGATCGGGCGGCCTGATAGCGATCCACTCGACGATCCACCCCGAAAGCTGCCAGGCGATCGAGCGGCAGGCCGCTGCCGGCGGGATCGGGGTGATCGACGCGCCGGTCAGCGGGGGCGGACCGGTGGCCGAAGCGGGAGAGCTGACCGTCATGGTCGGCGGCGATGCCGCGAATGTGGAGGCGGCCCGGCCCGCGCTGGAGAGCTTCGGCAAGCTCATCGTCCATCTGGGGCCGGTGGGCGCCGGGCAGCACGCCAAGCTGATCAACAACACCCTGTTCTCGGCCCACCTCGGCATGGCGCATGTCGCCTTGCTGGCGGCGGAGCAGCTGGGCATGTCGAAGGATTTGCTGGCCGAACTGATCCGCGCGAGCAGCGGGCGCAGTTATGCGCTGGAAGTCCGGGCGAGGATGCCGGCGCCCGCCAAATTCAGGCACCCGGCCGAATTGCTGGCCAAGGACGTGCGGCTGCTGGGCGAAGTGCTGGGCGAACAGTCGCCCGGTTTCGCGCCTTTGCGCGCGGCGGCGGACGAGTTCATTTCCTTTGTGCTGAACGCCGAAGAAGGCTGACCTGTCATGCAAGCGCGCGACGACCGGAAGACCGCCTCTGTCGCTACCGCGAACTTGCAGGCCAAACCCGATGCCACGCGCGTTACGAGTTTCCACCAATTTCGCGAAATCATGCGTTCGCCGCGGATGCGCCAGGCCAATGTCCAGGCGGGCATGGAGAACGCGGTCGATCCGGAGATGGTCTCGTTCTTCTACCTCGATGGCGAGGAACATCGCCGCCGCCGGGCCTCGGTCTCTCACTATTTCACGCCAAAGGCGATCACCGAGCGCTATCACCCGGTGATAACCGGGACGACGGATCGGCTCATCGCCGATCTGCGCAAGTCTGGTTCGGCGAAGCTCGACGTGATGAGCTTCCAGTTGGCGGTCGATGTCGCGGCCGAAATTGTCGGGCTGACAGAACGGGACAGCCGCGGGCTCGCCACGCGCATGCGGCGCACGCTCGATTCCACGCTGATCGAGATACGCAATCCGGTCAAACGCCTGGCGAATGGCGCGCGCGTCGCATTCAACATGTGGAATTTCTACCGAAGCGACCTTGCCCCCGCTGTCCGCGCGCGCCGGACGAAGGCCCAGGACGATGTCATCGGCTACATGGTACAGAACAACTATTCGACCAAGGCGATGATTATCGAGTGCCTGACCTATGCCGGCGCCGGCATGGTCACCACCCGCGAATTCATCGTGGTCTGCGCCTGGCACCTGTTCGACAACGGACCCTTGCGCGAACGGTTCCTGGCGGGCGACGAGCGCGAGCAATTCGCCATTCTCTACGAAATCCTGCGGCTCGAACCGGTCGCGGCGATGCTCTACCGGCGCGATGCGGAGGCCGGGGGCGAGGTCTTCGCGCTCGATGTGCGCGCGGCCAATACCGACGAGCAGGTGGCCGGAGAGTGCCCCTTTTCGCTCGATCCCGACCGGGCGAAGCGGATGAAGGCCGAGCCATCGTTCATGAGCTTCGGCGATGGGCACCATCGTTGTCCCGGCGCGCAAGTGGCGCTGCACGAGACCCGGGTGTTCCTCGATACCTTGCTGCGGGTTCCCGGCATTCGCCTGGAGCGCCCGCCGGAAGTGCTGTGGAACGGCATGATCGGCAGTTATGAATTGCGCGGTGCGATCGTTGCCTGCGACCCGTCTGGATAAACATGGGAGAGATTTGATGACTGACCTTCGATTTCGACGGGCGCGTGGCGCTGGTGACCGGGGCCGGACGCGGGGTCGGCCGCAGCCATGCTCTGCTGCTCGCTTCGCGCGGAGCCCGGGTGGTGGTTGCCGACCTGGGCGGCACGCTCGAGGGCCTGGGCGGGACATCGCATGGTCCTGCCGACGAAGTGGTTGCGGAAATCAAGGCGGCTGGCGGCGAAGCGATTGCCAACTATGGCTCGGTCGCCGATGCCAAGGCGGCTGCCTCGATGGTCGAAGCCGCGATGGACACTTACGGCCGGATCGACGTGGTCATCAACAATGCCGGCATCAGCACGCTCGAATGGTTCGACGACATCGATCTCGACGAATTTCGCCGGATGATCGACGTGCACTACATGGGCACGATCCATGTCACCAAGGCAGCTTGGGAGCACATGAAGCGCGCGCGGTATGGCCGCGTGATCAACACCTGCTCGGAGGGCATGCTCGGCTTCCATCCCTACGTGACCAGCTATGGCGGCGCCAAGGGCGGCATCTTCGGTTTCACCCGCACCCTCGCCGCCGAAGCGCCGCGCCATGCCATCCAGGTCAACGGCATCGCCCCGCGCGCCAATACGCGGCTGGGCAACGAAGAGTTGGTGATGAAGACCTTCGGCATGCCGCGAGAAATGGTGGCTGGCGTGATGAACGCCATGCTGCCCGAACTGGTCGCGCCGGTCGCGGCCTTCCTTGCGCATGAAAGCTGCACGCTCAACGGCGAGGTGCTGGTGGCCGGCGGCGGCCAGGTGCAGCGCATGCTGGTCCAGCTGACGCCGGGGATCCAGAACACCGACCTTACGCCCGAGCATGTCGCGGAAAATCTCGACGCGATCATGGCGGCCACGGGCGCCACGACGGTGGAGGTGAACCCGCAGGTCGCCCTGAACGCAGTTACATGAGTTTGGCGAGCATCGGATCGTAGCGCATTTCCATTACGCTGATCCCATCGACTATCCGTCGCAGAACGTAGACGTCCTTGCCCGAAAGGCCGCGCCGGCCCCATTTGCTCCAGCGCACGCAGGTTCCCGCGCCGCCCACGGCGCTGGGCAGCAGGGTGACGTCCTCCAGCCCGCGCCTGACGCCATCCGGGCTGAGGATCGGCGCATTGGCGATGCCTTCGAGCGCGGCGGAGCACAGCGTCCACCACACCGCGAACATCTCCGGGTGCTGCGGCGGCTTGCCGTGCCATGCGGTGAATTCGGCCAGGGCCGCAACGAACACGGGATTTTCCTCGTCCCAGCCGCAGATGCCGACCAGCCCCTCGAACATCGGCGCATAGGTGGCAAAGCCCGATCCGTACCAGCCGTCATTGAGGATCATCGGCGGCTTGCCCGCGGGCAAGGCCTGCCAGCCCTGCGCCGCGTGATGCGAGCTCGGCCCGGTGCCGAGGTAGACGATGGCATCGACGCTGCTTTTCATCAGCGAGGCCAGCGCGCGGTCGGCGTCTTCGCGGGCGGCGCCAAGATCGAGCTGGTTGACCCGGTATTCGCCGCACAGCTCGAACCGGTGGCGGCGCGCCGCGACCTTGAAGTGGTGGAGGTATTCGCTCGCGTGGTAGGCCGTGTCGTACATCACGCCGATGCGCCTGTGGCCTTCGCGCACCAGCCAGTTGGCGATGAGATGGCCTTCCTCGGGAATCGCGCCATGCGAGATGTCGAAATACCATTCACCCACCGCCGAGGCGGTCGCCCCCGAGGTGATGGTCGGCACTTTGTGCTGGTCGATCAGGCTGGCGATCTCGATACAGGCGTCGCTGATCGACGGGCCCATGATCGCGAGGCAGCCCATGTCCTTGAGCTGGAGCCAGGCGTCGAACACGTTCCTGATCCGCCCGGCGGGCGCGCCCTGGGCTTCGACCACGCATAGCTCGACCTTGCGGTCTATGCGTCCGAGAGCGTTGAACCGTTCGACCAGGAATTCGGCGATCGGAACCGCGTCATAGGGCGCGTCCTTGAGCCAGCCGAGCCGGATCGGCAGTGGCTCTTTCCAGTAGCGCGTGCTCTTGGTGTCGGCTTGGTATCCGGCCATTCTGCTCAATCCTTCGCGAAACGGTACGCGCCGAAGACCGTCGGAACCACCACCCCGGGCGGCGCGGCCATGACTTCGGGAATGGCGCGGATGGCGGTCATCGCTACGGCGACATGCCCGCCCGATGCACCGCCGAATTCCGCGACCGGATCGGTGTCGATGTGCAGTTCGACCGACATGTTGGGCACGCCCTCGACATCGAGCGTGACGACGTGGCCCTTCAACTCGATATCCCACTGCGGAATGTCCGAGGTGCAGGTCCAGTATTCCTCGCAGGTCAGGATCGGTCTGCCGTCGCGGCAGGCGTGCCAGGCCATGATCTGGCCTACCACGGTGCCGGCGGCGAGCGTCGCGGCGGGCAGCACCAGATCGTGGTCGATCGTCGCGGTTTTGATCTCGTGCCGTATCTCGTCGATTCGCAGCCCCATGACATCGGCCGCCGCCGCCAGGGCCTGTTCGGACTGGGTCGAAACCGCACGAAAGGTTGGCGAGGAATTCGTTGATCTCTTCCGGAAGCTTGCCCATCCCCATCAGATCGACCAGCATCTTCTTTTCGCTTACCGGGGATACATCAACGAACTGGCGCATGATGATCCGGTCGACCCGCTGCGACGCCGCGGTCAGGGTAACCGCCAGCCTTTCGAACACCCAGCCAGGGTGCTCCCCGGTCCCGTGGAAATGAACGCCCCGCCTTGCACAGACCTCCGCGATGCGACGCTCGACCGCCGGATCGAGAATGCCGAGGTGGATGTAGGAGGTGGTGGTGATGACGTTCTTGCCCGAATCAAGCAGGGCGACGATGTCATCGGTGTTCGCTTCGAAGCCATAGGCCTTGCTCGCCGCGTGCAGGACAATATCAGCGTCGAGGGCAAGTATCGCAGCCTTGTCGTCGGTGGCGATTACCCCGGTAGGCGCAAGCCCGATCAGTTCGCCGGCGTCCTTCCCAACTTTGCCGGGGTTGTAGACCAGCACGCCGGCCAATTCGAAGTCGGTACTCTGGATGACCTCGCGCAGCAGGATCTTGCCGACCGGCCCCGTCGCCCACTGAATCACGCGCAGCGCCATAGCCCCTCCGTACCGGTTCCCAGTGCGACATGAGGCCGGAACAAAAGTTTGTTGTCAACTTTCATCGAATGCTTAATCTGCCTCAGGAGCGAGACATTGACGGACTAGGACGCGTCCGGTCAAGCACCGGCTGGAGGGTGCCGATGAGCACGGGAGCAGGAGCCGATTTTGCCCAGGGCCCGGCAATTGCCGGGATTGGCGGCACTACCGGCGACCTGGAAGCAGAGTGGAACAGGTTCTGCGATGGCCTGCGTCTCGCGGGACACGAAACGCTGACCGCGGCATGCAGCACGGCGGACGCGGCGGACGGTTTGCTCCAGCTCGGCCTACTGCTCGAGCAGGCCCTGCGCTGGTATCTGCGCGGGGCCGATCCGGACCGGCCGCGATTCATCGAAATCAACGACACGCCCGAGGTTGCCGACAACCTGTTCGCCGCGGTCAGGGGCGATGCGGTTTACCGGCTGACCGGAAACGTCTCGACCCTGTTCGATATCAACATTTCGGTCCATTCGAGCTGGGTCTGGCTGAAGCCGGCGCTGCCAAGCGGCGATACCGGGCTTGCCGATCTCGCGGTGGATCCGGATGGCTCGCTCGAACTGATCCTCGGCGGTGAGCGGCGCGAGGGCAACTGGATGCCGCTGCCGCCCGAGTCTCAGTTCATCCAGCTTCGCGAATATCATGCCGACTATGCCAGTCACCGGCCAGGTATCTGGGACATCGAGAAGATCGACGCCGAAGCCCGCCAGGCCGCGCGGCAGGGCCCGGACGAGGCGGCCGAGGCTTTTGCCGGCGCACTGTCATGGGCCGAAAAGTACGGCAGCTTCCACCGCGCCTCGATCCGCTCCGGACGGACCTTTCCGGAAACGCCGAACACGATGAATAGGCCGGCTCCGAACAAGGGTGGCAATTCGCACATCTGGTATGGCTTCGGGCGCTTTGGGCTGGCCGAGGACGAGGCGCTGGTGCTGGAATTCGCCCGGCCCGAGGCAAGGCTGTGGAGCGTGCAGTGGCTGACCGATCCCTGGTACGAGAACCCCGACCTGCTTGACCGCCTGACCGGCATTACCGGCGCCGATGCCCATGTCGATGATGACGGCCGTGTCCGCGTGGTCCTGTCCGGCCGGGATCCGGGAATTCACAATTGGCTGGATACGACCGGCTATCCCGAGGGCCTGTTCGTCACCCGCTGGATATGGTGCGATGACGGGCCGGAAACGACCCTGACGGTCGTGCCGCTGGCAAGGCTTGGCGAGCATCTTCCGGCTTCGACGCCAAAAGTAGGCAGGCCCGACCGGCAACGGCAGATTGCGCGCAGGAGGAAGCACTTTGTCCACCGCCGCCGCTAGTGTCGCCGATCTCGATGTCGAGAGCCTCAATGCCGAGGCCCGACGGCTGACCGGGCTCGACGACTTCGGCCCGAACAACTTCGACGAACCGCTGCGCGTGCTGATCGAGAATATCCAGCGCGATGGCAACCTCACCGAAAAGGGCCTGGCGCAGGCCCGGGGCAGCATGATCCGTCACCTGTCGACCCGGCTCAAAATGCAGGATTTTTTCATCCGGCATCCCGAAATCGAGGAGCAGCAGATTGTCGCCCCGGTGGTGATCGTCGGCTTGCAGCGGACCGGCACCTCGAAGCTGTTCGCCAACATTGCCGCCGATCCGCAGTGGAACGTGCTCTACACCTGGCAGGCGCTTAATCCGATCCCGCCGGCGGGCTGGCAGCCGGGCATGGCCGACAGCCGCCTCGCCGAAGCCGAGGCATTCTGCGAGCAGCAGCGCTTCATGGCCCAGGCGCACAAGTTCGAAGCCCGCGCGCCCGAGATGGAAGCGCTGCTGATGGCGCAGAGCTTCATGAGCAACAGCGGCCAGTATCTGATCCCGGGGCACAGCCGCTGGATGGAGACGGCCGACTATCTGCCGCTCTACCGCCAACTCAAGCGCCAGCTGCAGTTCCTGCAATGGCAGAACCGCTCCGAGCCTGGGCGGCGCTGGATTTTGAAGACGCCGGGTCACCTTTATGCGCTCGATACCCTGAGGGCGGTCTTTCCCGACGCCAGGCTGGTGATGACCCATCGCCATCCGCGTTCGAGCGTCGGCTCGATGTGCAAGCTGGTCGAGATCACGCAAGCGCAGGTGGCCAAGTCGATCGATCGCAGTGTTATTGGCCAGACCTGGCTGCGCATCATGTCGAGCTCGATCGGCAACTACATGCGGCTGCACGCCAGCGACAGCGCGAGCAGCGTGATCGATGTCAGTTACCACGATCTCACTGGCGATCCGCTTCCCGCGATCCAGCGTATCTATGAATTTTCCGGCATGCCCTTCACCAGTGAAACCGAGGAAGCCGTAGCCCGCTGGCACGCAGAAAATCCGCAGCATAGCGAGGGCAAGTTCGAGTACGATCTGGCCGACTACGGTCTTGCCGACGCGGACATCGCGGACGCGTTCAAGGACTATCTCACAGCATTCGCCCATCTGATCTGAAGGAAAGGCCACGGCCATGAGCACCGTTACCCAGTTGAAGCCCACCGCGCGCGACATGCTTGCCGGGATCAAGATCATCGACACCGATACCCATTTCAGCGAACCCTGGGACTTGTGGACCTCGCGCGCGCCGGCCAGATACAAGGACCGGATGCCCCGCATCGGCACGGTCAAAACCACCGGCGAGAGCAAATGGATCATCGACGACGGCCAGATGCTCGCCTCCAACTGCGGCCACAGCGCGATCCTGAAGGATGGCACCAAGACCGGCGGCTTCAGCTTTTACGGACGCGACGTGCATCAGGCGCCCGCTGCCGCCAACCAGGTCAAGGCGCGGCTGGAACTGATGGACCAGCAGGGCATTCATGCCCAGATCGTCTATCCCAATGTGCTGGGATTTGGCGGGCAATCGGGCCAGGGCGTCGACGAGGAACTGCGCTGTCTTTCGATGCAGATTTTCAACGACGCCATGTCGGAAATGCAGGCGGAATCGGGGGATCGGATTTTCCCGATGACCATGCTGCCGTGGTGGGACGTCGATAAGTCCGTCGCCGAGTTGGAACGCGGCGCGAAGATGGGGCTGCGCGGGATCAACGTCTCATCCGACCCGCACGATTACCCCGGCCTGCCGCCGCTGTGCGATCCGCACTGGAAACCCCTGTTCGAGGCCTGCGTCGCCAATGCCATGCCGGTCAACTTCCACATCGGCGGTTCCAATTCCGCCAATGCCTGGTTTGCCACCGGCTCCTGGCCGGGGTTCCCGGTCGACGTCAACCTGACCATGGGCGGCACCATGCTGCTCGCGGGCAACATGCGGGTGATGGGCAACATCATCATGTCGCGCATGCTCGATAACTATCCGGGGCTGAAGATCGTTTCGGTCGAGAGCGGTGTGGGCTGGATTCCCTACCTGCTCGAAGCGCTGGAATACATGTCGGCGGAGAACGGCGTGTCGCAGGACCGGCCGATGAAGCAGATCTTCCACGAGCATATCTATGGCTGCACGTTCTTCGAGAAGGACAGCCTGATCTCGACGGTGCGGCAGCTCGGCGCGGACAACATCATGTTCGAAACCGATTTCCCGCACCCGGCCTGCCTCTATCCCGATCCGCTGGAATTCCTCGCCGACACCATCGCCCAGCTGACCCCGGAAGAGCGGTTCAAGATATTCAGCGGCAATGCCGCGAAACTCTACAACATCGATATCGATTAAGGCGGGCGACAATGGATTTGCAACTTGCGGGCAAGCGCGCGCTGGTGACCGGCAGCAGCCGCGGGATCGGCGCGGATATCGCCAAAGCGCTGGCGGGCGAAGGCGTGCGCATCGTGGTCCATGGGCGTGATGAGGAAGCGGCACGGTCCACCGCGGATGAAATTGGCCAGGCCGGAGGCGAGGCCAAGGTCGTTATCGGCGACCTGTCCGAACCCGCCGATTGCGACCGCGTCGCCGAGGACGCGCTGGCGGCGTTCGGCGGCATCGACATTCTGGTCAACAACGCCGGCGTCTCGCCGCCGAGCAATTGGGACGAGACCAAGCCCGAACTCTGGCTTTCGACTTTCGAGACCAACGTCATGCCGGCTGTCCGCCTGAGCATGAAATTCGCGCACCTGATGAAACAGGCCGGCTGGGGGCGATTGATCCACATCGGCAGCTCGGCGGGAGCGATGGGCCTGCCGCGCGCGCCCGAATACTCGGCCAGCAAGGCCGCCTTCGCCAATATGTCCAGCTCGCTCGCCAAGCATTTCGGACAGTTCGGCATCACCTCGAACGTCCTCGGCGTCGGCACGATCGACAACCTCGGCCTCCGGCTCAAGCTGGCGGGCCAGTCCGATGCCGCCGATCCGTTTTACGACATGCTGATCAATGCCGAGACCGGCCACTACAACAGGAACCCGGTCGGCCGCACCGGACGCCCCGAAGAAGTCGCCTATGTCGTGACGATGCTGGCGAGCCCGCGTTCGTCCTTCGTCAACGGCGCGCTGATCCGGGTCGATGGCGGCAAGGTGCCCAACATCGGGCTATGAACGGGAGCGGAGAATAGCCATGGCGACAATGAGCGGCGAGAACCAGGTTCCGGAGCACATTCCGCCCGCGCTCGCCTACGATTTCTACCTGTTCGGCGATGCAAAGCTGAAGGCCGATCCTTATGCCCGCGTGCAGGAAGTGCTGCGCGAGGCGCCGCCGGTGTTCTGGTCCACCCGAGGCAACTGCTGGATGATCACCCGCTACGACGCGCTGATCGAGGCATTCAAGGATACCGACACGTTCTCGAACGTGCTGTTCCCCCAGACCCCCGCCGACTACGTCTATTCGCCCTATCCGCTGCAAACCGATCCGCCCCGGCACAAGAAGTACTCCGATCCGCTGAAAGCGGTGTTTTCCGCGCGCCGGGTGGCGGACATGGAAGCGACGATGCGCGAGCTGGCGGTCGAATTGATCGATGCGGTCGCGGACAAAGGCCAATGCGATTTCATCCCGGCGATCGCCGAGCCTTATCCGATCCTCATCTTCCTCGGCATTCTCGGGGTCGAGAAGGAACGGTTCGGCGAGTTCCGGCAGGTCGCGGTCGAATACCTCAACGAAACCGACCGCGAGGTCCGCTTCGCCAGGATGCAGCGGGCCGATGAGCTGATGAGCGAGTACATCGAGGAGCGCCGCAAGCGCCCGAGGGACGATCTCATCAGCCACCTGTGGTCGCTCGATATCGACGGCGAACCGATCTCGATGGTCGATATGCGGCGTTACGGCATGATGCTGTTCACCGCCGGGCTCGATTCGGTGACCAATGGCATGGGGCACATCACGCACTACCTCGCGCGGCATCCCGAAATGCAGACGAAGCTCCGCGAACGGCCCGATGAGATCGGCGCCAGCGTCGAGGAACTGCTGCGCCGCCACGGGGTAACCACACCGCCGCGCCGGGTCGCCCGGGACGTCGAATTCTTCGGCGCGCCGCTCAAGGAAAACGACTTCGTGCAGCTCTATGTCACCGCGGGCAATTTCACCGAGTCCGTGTTTCCCGAACCGGCGGAGATCAAGCTGCAACGCGATTCGACGCATCTCACCTTCGGCTATGGCGTGCATCGCTGCATCGGCGCGCATCTCGCCCGCGTCGAGATGCAGACATTCTATCAGGAATGGCTGAGACGCATTCCTCCGTTTTCGCTCGGTCCGGGCGGCGCGGTTTACGATCCAGGCCACATCCTGCGGGTCGCGGCGCTGCCGCTGACCTGGGATCTGCGCTGACCGGATCGCGGGGAGCAGGGGCCTTGGAGACCTTCGATTACATCGTCGCCGGGGCCGGATCGGCGGGCTGTGTGCTCGCCAACCGGCTGTCCGCCGACCCCCGCAATTCGGTGCTGCTGATCGAGGGCGGGCCGGAGCCGGGCAGCATCTATTTCGGCATCCCGCGCGGCTATCCCAAGCTGATGATGCATCCGGTCTATAGCTACCAGTACCCGGCGATGCGCGGGACCGAGCGCCCGGAGAGCCCGCAGGCGAGAGGACGCACGCTGGGCGGATCGAGCGCGATCAACGGGATGATGTACTGGCGCGGCCTGCCCACCGATTACGACGCGTGGGATTGCCCCGGCTGGGCCTGGCCCGAGATGCTCGGTGCATTCCGCCGGCTGGAGCGGCACGAACTGGGCGCCTCCGACCTGCGCGGCGGCGAGGGAGAGCTGCGGATTGGCGTGTCGAGTTATGGCCACCCGCTGTGCGATGCCTTTCTCGCAGCCGGGCGAGAGTCGGGCCTGCCGGTGGTGGAAGACATCAACGCAGCCTTTGGCGAAGCGATCGGCTATAATCCGCGCACCATCTGGAACGGCCGCCGCCAGAGCGCCGCCGATGCTTTTCTCACCCCTGCCCGGCCGCGCACCAACCTGCGGGTTCTGACCAATACGGCGGTCGAACGGGTGATGTTCGATGGCACGCGCGCCACCGGGCTGTTGATGCGCGACAGGTCCGGTGTGCGGACCGTAGGCGCGGGCAAGGACATCGTCCTGTCGCTAGGCGCCATAGAGACGCCGAAAGTGCTGCAACTCTCGGGGATCGGGCCGACGGGGCACTTGGCTGGGCTGGGGATCAAAGTCATCGCCGGCAGCCCCGGTGTCGGCCAAAACCTGATCGATCACTACGGCACCATGATGCAGTGCACTGTCTCACGCGGCAGCGACAATCGCGAATTCCAGGGCTGGCGGCTCTACGCCAACGTCCTGCGCCAGCAATTGCTCGGCACCGGGCCAATGACCCGTTGCTCGTTCGAAGTCGGCGCGCGGATCAAGTCCGATCCGGGGCTCGAACTGCCTGACGTGCAGCTGTTCATGGGGCCGTTCACCCAGGACTTCAGGAAGCGGCCAGAGATCGTCATGGCGGACCAGCCAGGAGCATCGGCGGGAGTAGGGGTGATGCGGCCCGAAAGCCGCGGATCGCTCAAGATCACCAGCGCCGATCCGTCCGCCCTGCCTCACATCGCGCTTGCCTTCCTCGAGACAGAGCGGGACCGCGAAGCGCTGGTAAAGGGAGTCCGACGCCTGCGCGACCTGTTCGCCAGCGCGCCGATGCAGGCCTATGGCGCGGCCGAGTATTTTCCCGGCCCCGGGGCGCAATCGGACGACGAGATCCTCGGCGCCTGCCGCATGATCAGCGGATCGCTCCAGCACATGGCCGGCACTTGCCGGATGGGGACCGACCTGTCATCGCCTCTCGACGAACAGCTGCGGGTGCGGGGCGTGTCGAACCTGCGCGTCGCCGATGTATCGATCATGCCCAGTATCACTTCGGGCAACACCAACGGACCAGCAATGGCGATTGGCCAACGCGCGTCCGAGATCATTCTCGCCCAGCACCATTAGCGATCAATAAGTACGGACACTTGGCCATTTCCTCACCAACGCTCGATCAGCCAAAAACCCGCGCCGACAGCGGCACACGGCGTAGCGAGATCCTCGCCACGGCGGCGCATCTGTTCGCCACCGCGGGCTTGCGGGCAAGCCTTCAGGAGATCGCCGAAGCAAGCGGCATTCTGGCGGGGAGCCTCTACCACCATTTCGAGAGCAAGGACGCCATCGTCGCCGAACTGATCGCGCTTTATCATGCCGATCTCGATGCGCTGGCCGGTGAAGCGCTTCGGGACCAAGACAGCGCGGAGGGGCTACCCGATCTTGAGCGCATCGTGCAGTTCGCGGAAGCGCTTGTCCGCTGCGCCACCAGGCACCGGGCGGCCTTGCTCCAGACGCTGTACATGGCCCCGGCCGACGCTGATCCGGCGGACGAAGCCTCCGCGGCATTCACCCCGCAGCGGATCGTCGAGGCGATGCGCACCATCCTGAAAGCGGCGCAGGCCAGCGGCAATCTGCGGGCCGGCATCGATCTCCCCAGGCTCGCAGTGCAATTGTGCGAGAGCATGTTCAACTTCGCCGTCGGCACCATGCATCTGAAGCCAGAGGCGGCGGACATTCCGCGGACCAAGTGCCGGATGCTGCTCGAAGGCTTGGCCGTCGAAGCGCCCGGCAATTCCCGGCTTGACCAATCGCCAGCCTTCGGGATCGCCCAGAACGTCATCGCCAGCTGGAAGGCGCCCGCCGATGACACCCAGTTGGCCGCGCTGAAACAGGCAGCGAGAAGGGAATTCAGCCGCCGCAGTTTCGAGGCCGCGACAGTGCGCGATATCGCCTCCGCCGCCGGGATGAGCACCAGCGCGCTTTACCGGCTGGTCGGTTCGAAGGACAAATTGCTTGAGGCGATCATGACGCCGTTCATCAAGGCGGTTTCGGAAAGCTGGGACCTCCTGCTTGCCACGCCATCGAGCACTGTCGAAAAGCTCGATGCGCTGATCTGGGTCAACATCAATCTGCTCGATCGTTTCAACGAGGAGTTCAAGGTCCAGCTCGCCTGGCTGCGCGAGGCGCCGCCCCAGCCGTGGGCGGACTTTTCAGGCTTTGCCAAACGCCTTGCCCAGTTGAAGGAGCTGCTCGAAGCCGGGGAGCGCGAGGGCGCTTTCCGCTCGTTCGGCCCCAGCCTGGACCTGCGCGCGCACTGCCTGCTCGAACTGAGCTGGATACCGCGGACGATCATGCGGGCCCACGGCCGCCCGGCCGCGCTGGCGCAGGCCAGGGAAACCCTGCTGCGCGGCGCGGCGGTTCGATGACAGCGCGCCGCGCGCTTCGCGCTCACTCCTCGCCGAAGCGCTCCACCAGGTGCGAATTGACCCCGTCGGGATCGAGTTTGCGCGCCACAAGATAGCTCGTCCCAGCCCAGCCGCGATGCAGGTAGTTGCCGAAGGAAATCCGCGTCCCCGGCGCGCCGCCGGCGGCTGGCAGCATCTTGATCCGCTCGATCGCATCGCGAATGCCCTTGGGCGTCAGGGGCTTGGCGTCGGCGATGGCGTGGACGATGACATTGGCGAAATCGTGGTTCATCACCGAAACGCAATACTCCGGGCGGCGTCCGTAGTGCTTCTCGTAGCGATCGAGGAAGGCCTGGCCGACCTTGTTGCCCTCGTCGTAATTATCGACGCCGGTCCAGCCCAGGATCGCATCCCACATCGTCTGGTTGATCCAGGCGTTCTGGAAAGCAGTGCTCATGAAGCGTGGCGGATCCCAGCCTAGCTCCTTGAGTACCGGATTGACGTGAACAACACCGAAGCCGAAGCCCGCGTGGACCAGCGCGTCTGGCCGGGCCTGGTGCAGCCGCAACACGGCGGCGCGCACGTCCTGCGCGGTCTGCGGGATCATCTCGTGCGAGGTGATCTCGAGCCCGTAATCCTTGCAGGCCTTGCGGAAATTGGCAACGTAATGGTTGCCGATCAGCGACTGTTCCTGGACGATCCCCACCGTCTTCAGCCCGCGCCGCGCGATCATGTGCGCCCAGAATACCGGCTCGTCGGCCATCGATCCCTGCGGCAGCGAGAAAGTCCAGTGACCGAGGTAGTTTTCCGAGCCGGTGTTGCTGATCGAAGGGACCTTGAAACGGGTTTCGATCTCTTCGCGCATCGGCTCGCTGTTGTCGGTTATGAACGGGCCGTAGATCAGCACGCAGCCTTCATCGACCAGTTCGGCATAGGCATCTACCACGGCCTTGAACGAGCCCTTGGGCAGCCCTTCGATCTCGCGCGCGACGATCTGGATCGGCCGGTCGATCTTGCCGCTTTCGTAGGCTTCGCGGAAGACCATCTCGAGCGGCCAGTCAAAATCGTTGCGCTTGAATTGGGGGTAGTCGTCGGGAAGTTTGAAATCGTAGCAAATGCCAATCTTGATCGGCTCCGCGTGGCTTTCGTACGACATGGCTCGCTCCCAATTCATCTACCCGGAAATCCTGGCTGCGCAGACTGAAAGCGAGCTTGACCCGCCAGACAAATGTGCACAAACCTAATCTTTGTTACTGGCTATCGGCGCGGCCAATCGCTGTCAACAAGGGCTGGTGGACACAGGTATCGGCACACACCCCAGCGCCTCGCGGGAGAGGGTATCGATGATCGATTTCGCAGGCCAGACCGTGATCGTCACCGGCGCTGGCCGAGGTCTGGGCAGACTCTATGCGCTCGACATGGCGCGGCGCGGCGCCTGCGTCGTGGTCAACGACATCGGCTGTTCGATGCACGGTGACGGAAGCGATCGCAAGGTGGCCGACGCGGTTGTCGAGGAAATCCGCGCGGCAGGCGGCACTGCCGTCGCCAGTTACAATTCGGTCGGAACGCCCGAAGGCGGCGAGGCTATCGTCCGCACCGCCATGGACCACACCGGCCGCGTCGATGCCGTCGTCAGCAATGCCGGCATTTTCGATACGGCGCCGTTCGAGGAGCTGACATCCGAACAGTGGCGGCGCATGCTGAACACCCATCTCGATGGCGGATTCCACATCTGCCAGCCGGCATTCCGGCGGATGAAGCGGCAGGGATACGGCCGGCTTGTCATGGTTGCGTCATCAGCCGCGCTGTTCGGCCTGCCCAATGAAGCGCACTACGCCGCCGCCAAGGGCGGCATCTTCGGGCTGTCCAATGTGCTCGCGCTGGAAGGCGCGGCGCATGGAATTTTCTCCAACGCGCTGCTGCCGACCGGCTACTCGCGCATGGTCGAGCAAACCGACGGCTCGGCGGTGACCGGCGAGAGCGCCGAGGCCGGCGGCGACAACCCGTTCCGCCAGATGATCGCGCCGGAGCTGGTGGTGCCGATGGTGACATTCCTCGCGAGCAAAGCCTGCACTTTCTCGCACCGCGGTTACGCCGCCTGCGCCGGACGCTATTCGCGCGTCTTCGTCGGCTTGGCCGAGGGCTGGCTGTCTCCGAACGGAAGCCGGCCAGCTGCGGAAGACATTGCCGCCAACATCGACGCCATATCGGCGACGGAAACACACAGCATGCCCAATTCGCTGTTCGACGAGGTGGCCGAAGTCATGGCTTTGCGGGGCGGCGGGACGAAGTAACCGCGCGGATTTTCGCGCACATGGTAACAACAGGAGGAACAGTGGCCGGCGATACAGCACATGGTGGCGCACTCGCGCAAAAGCCGGACCATGTCCCGGATGCGCTGGTCTACCCTTTCGACATGTTCAACGACGCGGCGATCCAGCGCGATCCGCATGGCCGCGTCGCCGATCTGGTGGCCAATGCGCCGCCGGTCTTCTGGACGCCCCACGCCGGCGGCCACTGGATGCTGACCAGCTACGAGGCGAACTTCGAAGCGGCGCGGGCGACGGACATGTTTTCCAGCGCGATCATGCCGCCGGAAATAACCCAGGCGATGCGGGCGAAGCTGCCGCCGGGAACACCGCGCATGCCGCGGCTGGTGCCGATCTTCCTCGATCCGCCCGAACACGAGATGTACCGCGCGCCGCTATTGTCTGCCTTTTCGCCCAAGACGATGAACGCGCTGCAAGATGAAATCCGCACGCTTGCCCGCGACCTGATCGGCCGCGTCGCCGGTATTGGCAACTGCGAGTTCATGAGCGCGGTGGCTGTGCCGCTACCGGTCCATGTTTTCCTCAAGATGATGGGCCTGCCGCTTGAGCGCATGGACGAATACCGCAGCCTTGCGAACGAAATGATCGGCGGCGCCGGCGATCCGCCGGACGTGCTGATGCGCCGCACGTTTCGCATGCTGGGGGCAATGCGCGACACCATTCTTGAGCGCCAGCATGAGCCGCGCGGCGACCTTATCAGCCTGTTGTGGTCGCTCGAAATCGACGGGCGCAAGACCACACTTGAAGATGTCGAAGATTTTTCGCTCTTGCTGTTCCTGGCGGGCCTCGACACCGTGATGAATGCGATCGGCTATGCCGCCCGCCATCTCGCCAGCGACAGCGCCCTGCAACAGCGCCTGCGCGCCGAACCCGGACTGATCGCCGAAGCCAAGGAGGAGATGCTTCGCCTATATTCGTTCGTCTCGCCGCCGCGCCGGGTTACCCGGGATGACACTTTCCTAGGCATCGCAATGAAGGCCAACGAGCGGGTCGTGCTGTTGTTGCCCGGCGCCGGCATCGATCCCCGGCGCTACGACAATCCAGGCGAATTCACCCTGGACCGCCCAAACCGCACGCACCTCGCCTTCAACTCCGGACCGCACCGCTGCCTTGGCGCCAATCTCGCGCGGATCGAGCTGCAGATCGCCTATGAAGAACTGCTCGCGGGCCTGCCGCAATTCGCCCTCGATCCAGAAACGCCACCCGAATTCGCCTGTGGCCAGAATCTGGGGCTGTCCAGCCTCCACCTGGTCTGGAATTGATTTCGCCTGTTTTGTCTGCGATCCATGGCAGCCTCTTCTACGAAGCCAAAGTGACCGGATTGGGCACAGTGGAACACTGCAGCGTTTCAGATAATCTGAACTGCTCATCCTGAGGAGCCCCCATCGGCGAAGCTCAGGACAAGATTGAGCGTGTCGAAATGGCGTCTCGAAGAACCCGGGCGGCCTGGTGGTTCGAGAGGGTTCTCCTGACGATAAGCCGTAGTACATCAGAATCTGCGCAATTCGCTCAAGCCGGTTCAATCCGCATCGACCGATTGACTAGCATCCTAGCATTATAGTCTGTAGAAGGGCCGCATGCCATTGACGAGTCCATTCCGGAGAGACCTTGAGGGAGTGAGTTGGACCTCACCTGGAGTTACAACCGATGCGTGACGCAACCGCCACCGCCATCTTCCCGCCCCAAGGTCACGGTGCGCCCAACGACCGCGTTCCGCAGAGCGAAGGCGAAACCGGGCTGCCCGCGGGGACGCTGGTGTTTTCCGCCGACGATCATGTTTCGGTCGGCGAGGACATATTCTACAACAATTTCCCCGCCCAGCTGAAGGACCATGCGCCCCGCCTGTGGCGCGACGAGCAGGGCGTTTTCCAGATTGGCATGGAGGGCAAATCGTTCTTGCCGCCGGCCTTCGTCGAAGTAGTCAGCCATTTCGAACGGCGGCCGGGATGCGATGCCGCCAATGTCGCGGCGCGGCTTGCCGACATGGACGCGGAGGGCGTGCACAAGTCGCTGGTGTTTCCCAACGAGGTTCTGGGCACGCTTGCCTTTCCCGATCACAAGCTGCGCGAGCTGTGTTTCCAAGTCTACAACGAGTACATCGCCGAATGGCAGGCCAAGGCACCCGATCGCCTTTACGCCGTGGGGCTGATCAACTGGTGGGATCCAGCAGGCGCGCGGCGCAGCCTGGAGCAGCTCAAGTCGCTCGGCCTCAAGACGTTCCTGCTGCCGCTCAATTCCTTCACGTTCCCCGATGGCGCGAAAATCGACTACGGCGGCGAGGCCATGCGGCCAGTGTGGGAAGAGATCGAGGCCTCGGGCATTCCCGTGGCGCATCACATCGGCGAAGGCGATTTCGGCCATGACGAGCGCAACCGAGTCGCCATGGGCCTGATCCAGCTGGTTCATTCGTTCCGCGAGATGTTCGGCAAATACGTGTTCGGCGGCATTCTCGATCGCCATCCCGGCCTCAAGGTCGGCTGGTTCGAAGGCGGGATAAATTGGTCGGTCTCCACCGTTCAGGACGCCACCTACATCGATGCCAGCATCAAACACACCTACAACTGGCCGGTCCAGCAAACCCCGCAATCGTACTGGCGAGGCAACATGGCTGCCTCGTTCGTGATCGATCCGCTTGGCCTCGAAATGATCGATCGCATCGGTATCGATAACGCCTTCTGGTCCACCGACTATCCGCATAACGAGGGAACGCTGGGCTACACCCGGACATCGCTTCGCTCGGTGGTCGAGGCGGTCGGCGTCGAGAACGCCGTCAAGATCGCCGGAGCCAATGTCGCGAAGTTCCTGGGGGTCTAGAACCAGATGACGGCCCTCGCCAACTACCGGATTCTCGAACTCGCGGAAAGCGTGAGCGGCGAATATTGCGGCAAGCTGCTGGCCGATTTCGGCGCGGAGGTGATCAAGATCGAGCGGCCGGGCATCGGCAGCCCGACACGGCACCTTGGCCCGTTCGGCGAGGGAGGCGACGGCAAGCGAACGCAGCGGGCTGTTCGCCTACCTCAACACCAACAAGCGCTCGGTGGCGCTCGATCTGGCATACCGCCGAAGGCATTGACACTGCTGCGGCAGCTCGTCGGCACGGTCGATGTCGTGATCGACGATCATGCCTCGGGCTGGCTGGCCGGCGCCGGGCTCGATCCCGGGCAGCTTGAGACCAGGTGGCCGGGCCTCGTGCTGTGCTCGATCACCGCCTACGGCCAGAACCCGCCGGACGAGCGCAAGCATGCCGAGGACCTAACCGTGTTCCATTCCAGCGGCTGGGGCTTTCACACCCCCGGCGTCGGCTTTGAAGACCAGCCGCCGCTGAAGGGTCCGGGCCGCTTTTTCTCGCACTACGAAGCCGGGCAGGAAGCGGCGATGTATATCACCGGCTGCCTGATCGATCGCGAAGACGGCGGGCGCGGCCGGTTCATCGACGTTTCGATGCACGAAGTCATGGTTTCGCGCGCCGACTATGTCGTGGCGCAGTTCGTGGCCGGCGAAATGGACGTGACCGACTGGCGCGGCGGGTTCGACATGCACGGGCCGGGCGGGATTTTCCCATGCAAGGACGGCTTCATCTATGTCTTCATGGCGACGCCCGACCAGTGGGCGGCCTATCGCAAGATGGTTGGCGATCCCGAATGGGCGCGCGATCTGCCGCCCGACTGGCTGATGAAAGGGCTGACGCCGGAACGCATCGCGCTGGTGCGGCGCGACCTGTGCGAATGGCTGAAGACGCGCGGCAAGGTCGAAGCCGCGCATCGAGGCGCAGGAGCTTGGCATAACCCTGGTGCCGGTGAACTCGCCCAGCGATGTCCTGGCCTCGCCGCAATACCGGCACCGGCACTATTTCGTCGAAGTGACCCATCCGGTGCTGGGCACGGCGAAATACCCGACGGTTCCCTACAAGCTGAGCGAGACCCCCGCCGCGATCACCTCCCCCGCGCCGCTGCTTGGGGCAGACAGCGAACGCTATCTGACCGGGTAGGGCCGGCTGACATGGCCAAGCTGAAACGCGGCGGGCCGCTGCAGGGCGTGCGGGTGGTGGAACTGTCGAAGATCTGGGCGGGCCCGGAAACCGGCAAGCAATTCGCCTTCATGGGCGCCGAAGTCATCAAGATCGAAACCAAGGATGCGCTCGATTTCACCCGGTTCGACACCCTGACCGGCGATATCAACAAGGCGCGCGGCTTCATGTCGGTCAATCCGCAGAAGCTCAGCGCGCAGATCGATATCAAGACAAAGGAGGGCGTGGACCTGGTCCTCGACCTGCTGCGCCACTGCGACATCCTGGTCGATAACCTGCGGCCCGGCGCGATGGAGCGGCTGGGGCTGGGCTGGGATGCGGTGCGCGCGGTCAATCCGCGCATGGTCCAGATCACCATGGGAATGTACGGCAACGATGGCCCGCTCGCCTATCAGATCGGGCTATGCGCCGTGTTTCTGCGCGATCGGGGGGCTCAGCGCGCAGGTCGGCTACAAGGACCAGCCGCCCACGGGCATCAACATGCGCTATGGCGATTCCACCTATGGCACCGCCGCCGCCTTCGCCGGACTTGTGGCTTTGCTGCATGCCCGCCGCACCGGGGTGGGCCAGTTCGTCGATGTCTCGGCGGTGGAATGCATGACGACCATGATCGCCGATGCGATGATGGATTACACCCTCAACGGCGCCGAGCAGGCCTGCGACGGCACGCGGCATGCCGAAATGGCGCCGCACGGGGTCTATCGCTGCAAGGGCGGCGAATGGATCAGCATTGCCGTGTCCAGCGAGGCGGCCTGGATGGCGCTGGCGGGAGCGATGGGACTGGCCGAGGACCCCGCTTCGCCACGCTCGCCGCGCGCAAGGCCAATGAGGACGCGCTGGACCGGCTGGTCTCCGATTGGACGACGCAGCATGATGTGGGCGATCTGGTGCGGCAACTTGCAGAGCAGGGGCGTGGCTGCGGGCAAGAGCTGCACGTCGATGGATCTCATCGCCGATGCAGCAGCTCTGGCAGCGCGGGTTCTTTCCTGAAGCGTCGCAGCCCGACGGCACCGTCCGGCCGATTGTCGGCCCCGGCGCCAGGATCACGCGGCCAGCGGAGATTTGCGACGATGCCCCCTGGCTCGGGCGCGGACACGGACTATGTTCTGGGCGAATTGCTTGGCCTGTCGGCCGAGGAGCAGGCAAAACTCAAGGAAGCAGGGATTACATGCTGAACGAATACACGACGAAATGCGATGCGATCGAATCGCGAAGCCGTCACGCTGACCGACCCCGCGATCCTTGCCCACCCCAATGCCTTCTACAAGGCGATGCGCACGCCGCGATCCGATCCACTTCGACAAGCAGCTCGGTATGTATCTGGTCTCGCGCTACGAGGATTTGCAGACTGTGTTCCGCGATCCGCTGACCTTCTCGGTCAAGAAAGGGCTTCAAGGCGCAATATGCGCAAGGGCTTTCAGGAGGAGCTGAAGGCGCGGCTGGAACGCGATGCCGGCGGCTTCTTCGAAGAAGCGATCATGACCGATCCGCCCGAGCACACCCGGGTGCGGCGCTTGCTCGACGGGGCGTTCACCGCGCACCGCGTCAAGACGCTTGAGCCGGAGATCACCGCGGTCTGCGGCGAAATCATCGAGCGGCTTGCTGGAGCGGGGCAGGCCGAGATATTCAGCGATTTCGCCGTGCCGATGACCAGCGCGATCATCTGCAAGCAGCTGGGCGTCGATATGCCCTCGGAGACGATCCAGCGCTGGGCGCTGGCCTTCACCAACCAGATCAGCCGGATGACCACGCGCGAGGACTTTGAGGGGCTGGCCAAGGATCTGGTCGAGCTGCAGAAGTTCATCGTCGAGCAGGTCAATGACCGCAAGCGCCAATCGCCGCGAGGACATGATTTCCGATCTCGTTCACGCGCGGCTCGACGATGAGGCCAATCCGACCCTGTCGTTCGGCGAGACAGTCGGGCTGTGCCGGGCCTTGCTGATCGCCGGCAACGAAACCACCGCCACCGCGCTGACCGCAATGTTCTTCATCCTCGCGACCCAGCCCGATGTGGCCGGGCAGCTCAGCGAGAACGTCGACGACGACCGCTTCGTCACGCGCTTCGTCGAGGAAGTGCTGCGGATCGACCCGCCGGTGCGCGGCATCACGCGGATGACGACGCAGGAGGTCGAGGTGGGCGGCGTGCTGCTGCCTGCAGGCGCGCACCTGCTGCTGCTCTATGCCTCGGCGAATGACGACGAGTAGCGAATTTCCGGCCCCGCGCGAATTCAATGTCGAGCGGCCCAATCTCGGGCGGCACTTTGCCTTCGGCGGCGGAGTGCATCGATGCGCGGCGGCGGCGCTGGCCCGCGATGGAGCTGAAGATTGCCGCGCGCGAGATTGTCAGGCGGATGACCGATATCCGGCTGGCGATTCCGCTCGAGGAGATCGAGTATCAGCCGACCCTTGCCACGCACACGATTTCGAACCTGAGGCTGGCATTTTCGCGCACGCAATAGCCGTTCGCGCCGTCGTATCCGGGGCGCCAGGCGCCTTGGCTGTCCAGCCGCTCGTTGCCGGGCCCGTCAGTTTCGAACGGTCAAGCGCAGGAACAGCGATCGGCCCGGGTTCGGCCAACAAATCGTTTCTCCGAGTTCCGAGCGGCCCTCGCGCGGTGCCGCCGGTCTGCTTCAGCCTTGCGGCAAGCACGATCGAGTCGGAAAAGGCATCGGCGGCGCAGCTGCCGGTGGTGACTTTGTCGGTGAGGTTGTCACCGATCAGCTCGAACATCCACCGGCTGTCCTGCCTGCCCAGACCCAGCGTAGCTCCCAGCTTCGCATGGCCTGGCTGGTAATAGAAATCCTCGATAACCGTCGAGTAAGAAGAGGAGTAGCCCAGGTTGGCGCCAAAGCGGAGCTTCAGGCTGTTCGAAATCGGCGTATCGTAATCGAAGCCGGCATTCACGGTCCATTCCGGCGCGCGTAGCAGGGGGCGGCCTTTGAGGTTTTGCGCAACGAAGCGGCCCGTCGCCGGATCGGGAAGCTGATTGCAGCCTTCCGAGACCAGCTGTCCCATCCAGCACGGCGCGACCGGGAAATCCTTGTACTTGGCCAGGTTCCAGTTGACCCCGCCATAGAGCGACAAGCCTTGGGCCGATCGCGGCGACCAGGCGAAATCCATGTCGATGCCATAAATCTCGGCGGAAGCCGCATTCACGCGTGCGCACCGCGATGCTGCCAGCGGTGACGATCGATCCGGCCTTGACCTGCAGGTCCTTGAACTTCTGATAGTAGCCGGCCAGGTTGAACCTCAACGCGCCGTCCAGCATCCGGCTCTTCAGGCCGAGTTCGGCGCTTTGTACACGCTCATCGCCGAAGGCAATGTTGGAGCCCGGTGCTATGCTGCCGCCAACATCGAATGACCCGGACTTGTACGCCTGCTTGAGGCTGGCGAAAACTGTGAGGTCGGGGTTCGGCGTATAGGTCAGCGTGAGTTCCGGCGACCAGTTCTTGGCCGAGAGCGCATTCTTCACGATCGGCAGGACAATCCCGCCCGGCGAATAGGACGGGCCGGTGACCAGGGTCGGCACGATCTTGCGGTCTTCCGATGTCCAGCGCGCGCCGGCGCCGAGCTCAAGCTCGGGCGTGATCTTGAACAGCGCCTGCCCGAACAGCGAGAAGGTTTCGATGTCGATCGCCGAACTGAACTGGCCCAGGCTGGTCGGCAAAGGGATGCCCAGGGCAATGATATTGCGGTTGACCGGGATATCGAAGGCGTAAGTCAGATCGGCTTTCTGATAGAAACCGCCGAACATGTAATTGAACGGACCATCCAGCGCCGAGGTCAGGCGCAATTCCTGGGTGAAGTCCTTCTTGTCCCAGCTGCCATCGAGCAGGAAGACCGGTGCGACATGCGAGGAAACCGTGATATTGCCGAGACTGTTCTGATTGACGTCGTAATAGCTGGTCACCGAGGTCAATGTCAGCGCGTTGGAAATGTCGTAGTTCAGTTCCAGCGATCCGAAGAACTGCTCGCTCAGATTGAACATGACGCCGTTGTTTTGCAGCATGCCGTCACCGAAAGCAGCAGGATTGACGTCCGGGATATAAAAATTGCGATCGAGCCTGCAATCGTCACCCGCGATGGGGGCATAGGGAGTGGGTATGCGCGGCGCCACGCCTTCCGGGCATTGCGCCATCTGTCCGGTCGAGCCCCAGCCCTGGATCTCGTCGCGAACGTAAGTCAGCTTCAGCCGGGCGCTTAGCGCATCCGTCGGATTTCCAGAGCGCGGTCCCTCTGAGAACCAGCGTTTCGTTGTTGTGGATGCGCTTGTTCCTGGGGGTGAGCGCGCCGAAGGCGGCCGGGCCGGCCACCGGGTTCGACCGGTTGTGGAAATAGCCGTTCGAATCCGAATATTGCGCCGCCAGCCGTAGCCCCAGCGCCTGCGATACCGGGCCCGAGACGACAGCCTCGAACACTTTCTTCTGTGCCTCGAACTCATAACCCGCGCGCGCCATCAGCTCCAGCTCGCTGCCCGGGTCCGCTGTCCGGATCGAGATCACGCCGCCGGGCGCCGCCTTGCCGAAGAACAGCGCCTGGGGACCCTTGAGCACTTCGACGCGCGACATGTCGAAGGTCGCCGCACGAAAGGCGAGGCCCTGGGTGAATTGCTGGCCATCGACAACCAGCGCCACCGATTGATCGATGGCAGGGTTGTTCGAATTGGTGCCGACGCCCCGCAGCGACACCAGCGTGCCCGATGCATTGTTACCGCTCTGGTAATTCAGGCCGGTAACCTTGTCGGCAATATCCTCGATGCTGCCGACGGCATATTGATCGAGCTTTTCCTCACCAAGCACCGACGCGATGACCGGAACGTTCATGATCGATTCGTTGCGCTTGCGCGCCTGAACGATGATTTCGCCCTCGGCTTCCTGGGCCAGGGCCGGACCCGCTGGCGCCAAAAGTCCTGCCGCGACAGTCGCCAAAAGCATGCTCTTGCCAAATCCGATGTTCATTCCGCCTCACTCCCCGAATGGACCGCAGGCGAACCAGCCCTCGGCCTGGGTCACACTACAATAACCAGAACGTTAGAATGTTAGACTGTTAGAAGGCTAGAATCAACCAGCAGGTGTGTCCAGCTTTGAACGCCTCTGCGTTGGCCGGTAGCCATTCGCGCCGGTCAGCGGATTGTAGCTGCATGCGCGATGTGCGGCGCGGCGCGGGCCGAGCTGGCGAAGGTTGCGCTTAGAGCACCTTCCAACCAATCACGGCGACCCGGATTGGTCGGGATGGCTGGTTGCCTTTCCAAGGCCATTTCCGTCCGATATGTTCCCCATTTGGACGCCTCGAAGGCGCTGGTAATGGGTCTGTGACCTAACGGTTTGCCGGCGGCATGCGGCTGGCGATCGTGCAGGCGGGAGAGATTACGGTCTTGGCGCTGGGCGCAATCTCAGGCCTCATGGGCCGCGATCAGCCGGGTAATCTCCTGCACGGGATGTTTGGTAAGATCCTTGGCGATTTCTGTCAGAAGCCGGGACTTTACCGTGCGGTCGTAATGCCGGCGCAACACGCCGAGCGTATCCGGCGGGGCAACGACGATCAGGTCGCCGCCGTTCCGCCCCGCCGCTTCGGCGAGCGCTCTTGCCGCACTGGCTGCGAAGCGATCTTCGTTTTGCTGGTGCGGATCGGCCTCGTCATAGGTGTTGTGGCCCGGCCCCATGCTGGCGAAGCCGACACCGGGCGCGTCTGACAGCAATTCGCGATTGGCGGGATTATCGAAGGCGCGGTGCTCGATAACCTTGAGATCGGGGTAAACCGCATCGCCATCGTTGCGCAGCAGCAGCATCCTTGAGCCATCCGCCACCAACAGGATCGTGCCATTTTTCAGTATCATGTTCGCTCGCCCTTGTTCGTTCGTGAATCCCGGCGCCGGTTGCTATTCGGCCATCTGCGGCCACAGCGCGGCAATGCTCCTGGGCAAGGCGTGACGGACATTGTCCAGCAGACCCGCCGAGAGGTGATGCGACAGAACCGCGAAAACCACCTTGGCCGCCTCTTCGGGATCAACCCGGCGGACATCATGGAGGATAGCGGCGACGTGCTCGGTGAAGTCTTCCGCCCGGTCCACCAGCGAAGGCTGGCGCGAGGGCTGGTACTGGTCGAAGTAAAGCCCGCGCACCAGCAGGGGCAACTGCGAGGCCAGGTGCGCGGAAAGATCGGGTTGCAATCGGTCGCGCAGTACATGCAGCACCGCGCCCAGTACCCGCCAGGCGACCTGTTTATCGGGCCCGATCCTGGCGATGATCTCGTCCAGCCAGATATGGGTGAGGTGAAGGGTCTTGTCGAAAGCCTCAAGGCCGGTTGCGCTCATTGCCATGACTCCGCCAATCGGGAAAGCCGGCATGGTATCCCTCTGGCCGGGCGCGGCCACTAAGGATCGTTACGGAGCGGGCAGAAGCCGCCCTCTGCCTTGAGCATGCCCAGCGACGCCCGGAAGTCGGTCGAGCCAAGCCACGGCGACCATCAGGCGTGATGCGCCGACACCGCGCGCAGCGTTTCGGATGCGAGCGACGCTGGCGCGCGCGCCGCGACATCGCCAAGGCTGAGCATGCCGACCATGCGGCGGTGTTCGTCGATCACCGGCAGGCGGCGAACCTGCTTGCGTTCCATGATCCGCACCGCGTCTTCGATATCCTCATTGGCGTGGCAGAAGATAATCGGATTGCTCATCACGTCGCGTGCGGTCAGCTGCAGCGGATCGTCCTTGCCAATCATCCCGCGCACGACGATGTCGCGATCGGTGACCATGCCGATCAGCCGGTCGTTTTCGCCCACCGGGATGGCGCCGATATCCTCTTTGCGCATCCGTTCGGCCAGATCGGTCAGCGGCGCATCGGGATCGATCCAGCTTGCGCCGGGGTGCATGGCTTCCTTGACCTTCATGACAAGCTCCTTGGCTGCGAAGCTCGAACATAGGCGAGTCGGAGGTCCACGCGGTTGAGCAAGGTCAAGTCCCGCTTACTCCAAGGCCGTCTCGGTCCTACGTAGATTACACGAGTGTCCGGCATGTCGCGGGGGGCTAGGCCATGCTCGTTCGATCCACTCCAGACGATGGGAGCGATCATGCTCAGTCCTATATCCCGCCCGATTGATGCCTCGGCCATCGGCTATCAAGCCGAACCGGGCGAAGTGCTGTTCCTTGAAGGCGATCCCAGCGACCATGTCTTCGAGCTGCGGCGCGGAATCGTGCGCGGGGTCAGCAATTCGGCGGAGGGCGAGCGGCAGATTTCCGCTTTCTTCTTCGCCGGAGACCAGATCGGCCTGCCGATTGCAGAGACCTACCGCTTCACCGCCGAGGCGGTGACCGAAGTCGGCTATGTCCGCCACTCGGCCTCGCGCTGGCACGAAGCCCTGCTGCGCAGCTGCCGCGACGAAGGCAGGCTGCTGCCGTCGATCTGCGCCGAGCAGGATCCGATTTTCCGGCGCGGCATCATCATCGGGCGCAACGGCGTTTTGGTGCGGATATGCGCTTTCCTGATTTCGGTGATCGACCGCCTGCCCCAGGAGGACGGCGCGCTGGTATTCCCCCTGCCGCAAGTCGATATCGCCGCCTATCTGGCGATCACGCCCGAAACAACCTGCCGGGGAATTCGGCAGCTGCGCGAAATGGGAATCATATCGATGCCGCGCCGCGACCGGCTGCGGCTGCTCGACCGGAGCCGGCTGGAAGCGATCGCCAGCGGGGTGCCGCTCTGACGCCCTGCGGCGGCGCGCGTATCGCCGCCAGACATGACGCCTCCCTTGCGCCGCAAACCAAGCTGATCGAAAAGACCTGCAATGGCATTGGCGAACATCGCCGACTTTCGGGAAGTGGGCGGCATTGCCGTCGCGTTTGCGCTTGGGCTGCTGGTTGGACTCCAGCGCGGGTGGGCGCAACGCAACGCTGCGCCCGGATCGCGTTTCGCCGGAATTCGGACCTTTGGCTTGTTCGGACTGGCGGGAGGCGTGGCCGGCGCCGTGACCGCGACAGACAGGACCATTGCCGCGATCGTCATGGCAGCCGTGGCAGGTCTGGTGCTCGTCAGCTATTACCGTGTGACCCGGCGCGACGGATCGATCAGCGGCACGGCTAGCCTGGCAGGCCTGATAACGCTTGCATGCGGCTTTCTGGCCGGGACAGGCGAGCGGATGACGGCGACGGTTGTTGCCGTCAGCATGGTGTTGCTGCTGGCCATGCGAACTCAATTGCACCGCCTCGTCGGGCGGATAAGCGAGGCCGAGGTGCTTGCGGTCGCTCGCTTTGCCGTGATTGCAATGGTCGTCCTGCCATTGCTGCCCGATCATGACTATGGGCCCCTCCAGGCCTGGAACCCTCGGCAGCTTTGGTTCGTGGTCGTGCTGGTTTCCGGGTTTTCGCTCACCGGGTACATCGCGGCGAAGCTGCTGGGCCCGTCGCGCGGGACGATCGCCACGGCCGCGGCCGGCGCGGTGGTTTCCTCCACCGCGGTCACCGCGGCTCTGGCGGCCCGGCTCAAAGATCCCGGTGAAGACCCTGCGGTGTTGCATTGTGCGATGAGCGCGGCTTCGGTGGTGATGTTCGCACGGGTGCTTGTGCTGACGGGCGTTCTGGCGCCGTTCGCTTTGCCTTGGCTGACGCGATTGGCCTTGCCTGGCATGCTTGTCAGCCTGGCAGGCGCGGCCTGGTTCCTTTCGAGACCTGGCAGGCCCGACGCCGCCCGCGCGAAAGCCGTCGCGGTTCGCAACCCGTTTTCCATCGGACCGGCGCTCATCCTGGCGGCGCTGGTAATGGTCACGACGCTTGCCGCGCGCTGGGTGCTCTCGCGGTATGGCGATGGCGGCCTCGCGGTGGTGCTGGCGATTTCCGGGACAGTCGATGTCGACAGCGCCATCATCGCCCTGGGAAGCCTGCCGCCCGGGGCGCTCGAACCTGCGCTGGCCGGGTTGGTCCTGCTGCCGCCGATCTTGCTCAACACGCTGGTGAAGGCCGGTGTCGCCATCGGCATTGCCGGTTGGCGTCGCGGCTTGCCCGGCGCGCTGGCGCTGGTCCTCAGCGCCCTGGCTTCGCTCGCGGCGCTACCCTTCATTCTGCGTTGAACAGCCGGTCGGTCAGCCGTCCGCCCGGCCGATCAGGACAATTACGGAAGTGACTTGCAGTTCGGAACTGGCATGAGAATAGACGCGACCCGACGGGACCGAATCATATGGTTCCCTTCCACTTTGGCCTGGCGACATGCAGTCGCCGGGCCACTCTTTTTCGGGTGAGGCGTTTCGCCGCGAGGCCGAGAATCAATCGGCCTGGGCTGGCGGCGCCGGCTGGGGAGCCTCCGGTTCGCCTTCGGCGATGAACGCGATGCGCAGGGCTTCGGACAGGCTGCGCGCGCGCAACTTCTCCATCATGTTGGCGCGGTAGATTTCGACCGTGCGTGGCGAGATGCCGAGGTCATAGGCGATGGTCTTGTTGGGAAAACCGGCGACCAGCCCGTTCAGCACGTCACGCTCGCGCCCGGTCAGGCTGGCCAGTCGCACTTTCGCCTCGCTCGCCTTCATCTCTTTGTCGTGTTTGCGGTCGAGCCGCTGATAGGCCTCCTCGATGGCTTGAAGCAGGGCTTCCTTCTCGTAGGGCTTTTCGATGAAGTTGACCGCGCCGGCGCGCATCGCCTTCACCGCCACACCAACGTCGCCGTGGCCGGTGAGGATTATCACCGGCATGTCGATGCCGCGCAAGGCCATTTCCTTTTGCACTTCGAGCCCGTCCATTTCCGGCATGCGGACATCGAGCAGAACGCAGCCGCGTGCCGCATCCTTGGCCTGCTTGAGGAATTCGACGCCCGAGACATAGGATTCCACCTGGTAACCGGCGTGCTTCAGCATGAACGCGGCGGAGCGGCGGACGGCATCGTCATCATCGACAATGTGGACCAGCTTGTCAGACGCCATCGTCACTCTCCCGCAAGGCGCGCATAAGCGTGAATTTGAACACCGTGCCGCTCGCTTCGCCCGCTTCCACCGACAATCGTCCGCCATGCGCCTCGATAATGGTGCGGCAAATCGAAAGACCCAGCCCCATGCCTTTGCCCTTGGTGCTGGTGAAAGGCTGGAACAGCTGCTCCCTGACAGCGGGTGCAATGCCGGAGCCGGTATCGGCGACCGAAACCTCGGCCTGTTCCGGGTCGAGCGCGCGCGCGCGGATGGCGAGTTTTCTGGCGGGCGATTTTTCCATCGCCTCGATCGCATTGCGCATGAGATTGACCATGACCTGCTGGATTTGCACCCGGTCGGCCAGAACATCGCCGATGTCCGGTTCGATCTCGATCGACCATTCGACTCCCCCTTCGCGCGCACCGACCAGGCCGAGCACGGTCGCGTCATTGATCAGATTGCCGAGCGGCACAACACGCGTATCGAGTTCGCCCTTGGCAACAAAATCGCGCAGCCGCCGGACGATCTGCCCGGCGCGGATGGCCTCGTTCGCGGCTTCCTCCAGTGCCTCGCGCAGCATCTCCGGGGCATCGCCCGGCACCATGTCGCGTCCGGCCGAGACATAGTTGGCAATTGCGGTGAGCGGCTGGTTGAGCTCGTGCGCCAGCGCCGAGGCCAGGGTGCCGACAGCGCTGAGCCGGGTCGCGTGGAGCAATTCGGCCTGCACCTGCCGCAGTTGCGCTTCCGCCTCGACCCTCCCGGTCAGGTCGCGAATGAAGCCGGTGAAAGCGCGGTTTCCATAGGCGCGCGCCTCGCCGACAGCCAGTTCGATCGGAAACACGCTGCCGTCGCGGCGCATGCCTTCGACCACGCGGCCGATACCGATGATGCGCTTCTCCCCGGTTTCGAGATAGCGCCGCAGATAGCCGTCGTGCGCCGCGTGGTGCGGCGCGGGCATCAACATGCTGACATTACGGCCGATGACGTCCGCCTCGCGATAGCCGAACAGTTCTTCGGCCGCCCGACTGAAAGAGGTGATCAGGCCATGTTCGTCGATGACGATCAGCGCATCGGGAACCGAATCGAGAATGGCATGGATCAGCGATTCGTCCGATGCCAGTGCTCGCTCGTTGCGCTCGCGCTCGCCAATGTCGCGCGAAACGATGACGACACCGGCCGCATCGCCGCCGGGATTGTCCAGCCGCGTCATCCGGCATTCGAGGGTTCGGCCAATGCCGTCGTGACTGACCGCTTCGATGCGGACAGGCCCGGTTCGATCGCCATCACCGCCCACTACCGCATCGAAGCAAGCGCGGAATGCCGGCATGCTCTCCGGTGCGATTATCTGGAACGACGGCTTGGCGGCCAATTCCTCAAGAGTGGCGACCCCAGACATCGCAAGGCCGGCCGGGTTTATCTCGACCAGCCGGAAAGCGCTGTCGAACACCGCCACCGAATCGGGCAGCGTTTCGAGTACCGCCTTGAGGTAAGCCAGCCGGTCGTAAGTCTGGCCGCGGTCCTGTGTTTCCAAGGGAATGCAAACTCCTTCCCGCAACCTGCTCTAAGCGCATTCGCACGGCCTGCCACCTTCAATTTGAGATCGATGCGGAAACTTTCCTACCGCCCCTCCGCCCGCTCCAGCGTCCGTTTGAGCGAGGCCACTGCGCGCTCGCGGGCGGCGTCGGAGGGCAGCGCGCGCAGCCGGTCGGCAAGGCCGGATTCGAGATCGGCAAGGCCCGATATCCAGTCCTGCGGCGCAATGCGGCTTCTGGCGTCGGGACGCGGGCTGCCGCACTGGCGGGCAACTCGACCGGCTTCAATTCCCAGGCGCTGCCCAGCGCGGGAACGATCGGCGCGCCCAGCCCCCGCGCCGTAGCAACGTCCCCCGCGAACGTCGAAAGCGCCTCGTCCTCGCCGTGCACCAGCACGATCGAACCGGAGTAAGGCGCGCGCGCCTTCAGCCATTCGAGCAGCGCCGGGCGGTCGGCATGGGTCGAATAGGAATCGATCGCGACGATATCAGCCCGCACCGGCACGTCATTGCCCGAAATGCGGACATGGCGGGCGCCGTCGCGCAGCACCGAGCCCAGCGTTCCGGATACCTGATAGCCGACCAGCAGCACCCGCGATTGCCGGAAAGGCAGATTGCGGAGCAGATGATAGCGGATGCGCCCGCCCTGGCACATGCCCGATCCGGCAATGATCACCGCGCCGGTGACCGAGTTCAGCTTCTTCGATTCAGCGGTATCGTGCGTGAAGCGGATGTTGGGATGGTGCAGCGGATCGTAGCCGCCGTGGCGGTGCCGCAAGGTCGCGCGCGTCACCCGTTCGCCGAGCGGGGAATCGACGAAGACATTGACCGGCCCCAGCCGCTTCGCCTCGAACAGCGCCGCCAGGTCTTCCAGGACCGCCTGCATGCGTTCGACCGCGAAAGCCGGGATCAGCAGATTGCCGCCGCGCTCCAGCACCGCCTCGACATGCTTGGCGAGCTGTTCGCGGCGATCGGCGATCAGCACCGGCTCGCGCTCGCGGTTGCCGTATGTGGCTTCGCACAGGACATGGTCATAGCCGCCAAGATCCGCGTCGTCGCAATGAATGGCGCTGCCATTGCCGATATCGCCGGAAATCAGGATGCGCTGTCCGCCCAGCATCAGCTCGACCGACGCTGATCCGACGATATGGCGCGCGTCCCACAGGCGGAAACCGTTGCCCTGGCCCAGATCGTTCCACTCGCAATAGCGGGTTTCGCGCACATAGCCCATGCAGGTGGCGACATCGTCGGCCGAATAGAGCGGTTCGAAGCGCGGCAAGACCGGCGCGATCAGGGCGATGATTGCGGCGCTCGGCGTCGGCGGCCTGGAGCTTGGCGGCGTCGAGCAGCAGCGGTTCGATGATGTCGGCGGTCGGCTCGGTCGCCCAGATCGGCGCCGTGCATCCCTGGGCGACCAGATAGGGCAGCCGCCCGCTGTGATCGAGATGGGCGTGGCTGAGGATGACCGCATCGATCGCGGCCGGATCGAACGGCAGTCGCTCGTGGTTTAGCGCCTCGAGCGTCCGGGTGCCCTGGAACAGCCCGCAATCCACCAGCACGCTGACGCCGCCGCCGCGCAGTTCGAAGCACGATCCGGTGACGGTGCCGGCGGCTCCATGGAAGCGGATCTCGACCGAATTCATGCGCCACGCCCCCGCGAATAGTTCCTATCGCGCCGCCACTATCGGGATCGGACAATCCTTGAGCAAGCTGCGGGTTACCCCGCCGAACAGGAATTCGCGCGCCCGGCTGTGGCCATAGGCGCCCATCACCAGAAAGCTTGCGCCCAGCCCCTGCGCCGTGGCGATAATCCTGTCCTCGACCGAGAGCGTGCCCTTCGATTCGCGCACCAGTTCGGACGGGACTTGATGGCGCGAAAGGTATTCGGACGCGCCGAGCGGCGGGAAATCGTAGTGTTTGCCGTCATCGACCGTGACGATATGCACCGCCGCGGCCTGCCTGAGCAGCGGCAGCGCCGCGCGCAGGGCGTTCGCCGCCTCGAAACTGCCGTTCCAGGCGACAACCGCCGGGCCGAGCGGATCGAAGGCTTTCTGGTCATTCGAGCAAATCAGCAACGGCGTATGCGACGCTTGCAGGATGTCCCCAAGGATCGATCCGGGCCGGTGAACCGTGCTCTGGGTGTGCGCGAACCGACCGGCCACGATCAGGTCGGCCAGCGCGCCGGCATTGACCAGCGCCTCGCTCGGCAACGCGGTCCGCTGATCATAGGACCAGGCGACATCTTCCTTTTCAAGCCGCGATTCGATCCGCGCGCGCAGCGCCGCCTCCTGCGCTTCGAACTGCTTGACGATATCGGCCATGACATAGCCGGCGCCAAAGGCCTCGACCCCGCCGAATGTATTGACCGGCGTGATTTGCAGGCAGGCCAGATGCCCGCTCGATGCCCGCGCGATGGCAAGCGCCACCTGCAGCCGCGCCTCCAGTCCTTCATCATCCTGAATGTGCAGCAGCAGGCTCTTTACGCCTGCCGGTGCGTTCCGGGATGCTGCTGTTTGGCTCAATTCCGGTTGGAACATCACGGATGTCATTGGCCTTCTCCTGCATGAAACCGATGGCGATATGAGAGAGGCTAGCCCGGCTGCGCGCTCGGCTTTATCAGGGACTTTACGGAGGAACGCGGCCCGGCCGAAACAAAGCTCAAATCAGGCCGCGCGCCAGCCAGATGTCTTGTATCCCGTCCGGCTGGGCATCCTCGCCGAGGTCATTCGCCAGTGCCGCGAAGGCGTCGTTTTGCGAGAGGAACACCTTGCCGGTCAGTTCCGCGAGGAAATGCGAGCGGGAGAGCGCGTCCATCACCGGACCTTTCACTTCCGACAGATGCAGCGTGACGCCGCCGTCGGCGAGCCGGTGGTTGATCGCCTCGAGACTTTCCAGCGCCGAGGCGTCAATAGCATTGACCGCCGGGCACATCAGCACGAGGTGGCGCAGCGGGGGATGCTCAGCGACTTGCTCAAGCACGAATTCCTCAAGCCAGCGCGCATTGAGAAAAGTCAGAGACTCGTCGATGCGGATGGTCAGGAGATGCGGCAGGGTTATTACCTTGTGGCGCTTCACATTGCGGAAATGCTCGGTGCCGGGAACCCGGCCGACAATCGCCGCATGGGGCCGCGAGGCGCGCCACAGGAACAGGGCGAGGCTGAGCGCGACGCCGGCGATCACGCCTGGCTCTACTCCCAGCAACAGGGTTGTCACGGCGGTCGCCGCAAGCGCCGCGAAATCGGGCTTCGAATAGCGCCAGACTGCGCGCGGGGTCTTCATATCGACGAGGCTGAGCACCGCGACGATGATCGTCGCGGCCAGAGTCGCGATCGGCAGCGCAGCCAGCAGCGGGGTGAGGAACAGCGCGGCCATGGCGATGCCCACGGCGGTGTAGGCCCCGGCCGCCGGGGTCTCCGCCCCGGCGTCGAAATTGACCACCGAGCGGGCAAAGCCGCCGGTCACCGGGTAACCGCCCGACAGCGCCGAAGCCAGATTGGCGGCGCCAAGCCCGATCAGCTCCTGATCCGGCGCGATCCGCTGGCGACGCTTGGCGGCGAGCGTCTGGGCGACTGAGACGGATTCGACGAAGCCGATCACGCTGATCAGGATGGCGGGCACCAGCAGCTGCCGCCACAGCGCGGGATCGAAAGCAGGTAGGGCCAGCGGCGGCAGGCTTTGCGGGATGGCGCCGATGGTCTTGACGCCGCGTGCCTCGAGATCGAGCAGCAAGACTGCGAGGATCGAGGCGGCGACAGCAAGGATCGGTCCGGCCTTGGCCAGCAGTCCGGCGGTTTGCGCGGGCAAGCCAAGCCGGACGAGCAAGGGTTTCAGCCCCTTGCGCACCCAGAACATGAAAGCGGTGGCGGTCACGCCGATGACAATCGTCGGCCAGGTTGGCACTGCCAAGATTGGTCCACAGGCTGCCGAGCAGCGCCGGCAGCGCCTCGCCACTGGCCTTGATGCCGAGGATCGACTTGAGCTGGCTGACGGCGATCAGCACGCCGCTGGCGCTGATGAAGCCCGCGATCACCGGGTGTGACAGCAGATTGGCGAGAAAGCCCAGCCGCGCCGCGCCCATCACGGCAAGGATCGCGCCCGAAAGCAGCGCCAGCGCCATGGCCGCTTCGAGATAGGCCTGCGTCCCCTGCGCGGCGATCGGGGCAATGGCGGTCGCCGTCATCAGCGAGACCACCGCCACCGGCCCCACCGCCAGCGCCCGGCTGGTGCCGAACAGCGCATAGGCGAACAGCGGCAGGATCGAGGCATAGAGGCCGACTTCGGCTGGCAGCCCCGCCAGCAGCGCATAGGCCAGGCTCTGCGGGATCAGCATGACGGTGACGATCAGCGCCGCCATCAGGTCGCTGGTCAGCGTGGCGCGGGTGTAGCGTCTGCCCCAGTCGAGGATCGGCAGATAGCGCGCCAGGGTAACCACCGCGCGTCAGCCTTTCGCGGGCGTAGTCGCACGCGGTGGATGACCATGCCGGAGAGCATGGCGGCGGTGAACAGCCAGGGCTGCCACAGCCCCATGACCAGCCCGGCCAGCGCCGGACCCGGGCAGAACCCGGCCAGCCCCCAGCCAATCCCGAACAGCGCCGCGCCGAGGATCAGCTGGCGGTCGAGCACGCGGTTCTCCGGGATGAAGAAGCTCTTGTCGAGCAGCGGAGAGCCCATCCGGCGTGAGATGAAATAGGCGATGGCCATGGGGATCACCGCGCCGCCCATGACGAAGGCCAGCGAGGGGTCCCAGTCTCCGGCGAGATCGAGAAAGGCCTGTACCCGCGCCGGGTTGACCATGTCGGACAGGACCAGTCCCGCGCCGAACAGGGCGCCGGTGAGCGAGCGAAGCGAGGGGGAGTTTCATTGGCCTATCCTCCCACCACATGGCGCATGACGAAGACCGTGGCGAAGCCCGCTGCCATGAATGTTGCGGTGGCGGCGATCGAGCGCGGCGACAGGCGCGCGATGCCGCAGACTCCGTGGCCGCTGGTGCAGCCATTGCCGATACGCGTGCCGATGCCGACCAGCAGGCCGGCAGCGACCAGCAGGGGCACCGACGATGTCACCCCGATATAGGAGACGCGCACCAGGCTCGTCACCAGCCAGGCGCCCAGCGGCATTCCGACGATAAAAGCCGCCGCCTGCCGCCAGGGCGGCCCGCTTTCGGCAATCCGCGTCGCCGCCGCGAGCAGCCCGCTGATCCCTGCGATGCGTCCGGTCATCAGCAGGAACAGCGCCGCCGCCGTGCCGATCAGCAGGCCGCCAGCAAGGGGTATCGGAAAGGGCAGCGGGGTCATGGCATGGCTCCTCACAGCAGGTTCAGCGGAAGCTTGAGATAGCGGGTACCGTTGCTTTCCGGTTCGGGCAAATGGCCGGCGCGGATGTTGACCTGGATCGATGGCAGGATCAGCTTGGGCATGCCCAGCGTGGCGTCACGTTTGGTGCGCATTGCGACGAAGCCTTGCCTCGGTGATGCCTTCGTGGACGTGAACATTGCCAGTGCCGCTGTTCGCCCATCGTCGTTTCCCAGATATATTCGTTGCGCTGCGGCGCCTGGTAATCATGGCACAGGAACACCCGGGTCTCATCCGGCAGCTGCATCAGCCGCCGGATCGAGCGATAGAGCGTTGCGCGCATCGCCGCCCGGGAAATCCGCGCGGGCGGAGCCATAGTCGGGCATGAACAGGGTATCGCCAACAAATACCGCATCGCCGATGACATAGGCCAAGCAGGCGGGCGTATGGCCGGGAACATGCAGCGCAATCGCCGGAATCTGGCCCAGCGCGAAGCTGTCGCCATCGTCGAACAGGTGGTCGAACTGCGATCCGTCGCAGGGAAAGTCGCTGCTTTCATTGAATATCCTGGCGAAGACCGACTGAACCTCCTTGATCTTCTGCTCCGATCGCGATCTTGCCGCCCAGCTTCTCCTGCAGATAGGGCGCAGCGGAGAGATGATCGGCATGGGCGTGGGTTTCCAGCAGCCATTCGACCGAGAGCCGCATGTCTTTCGCATAAGCGACGATGGCATCCGCCGAATGGAACGACGTCCGTCCCGATGGCTGATCGAAATCGCAAACACTGTCGATGATCGCCGCCTTTCGGGTCACCGGATCATGGACGCAGTAGCTGGCGGTGAACGTCGGCTCGTCGAAAAAGCACCTGACTTCCGGCCGCGCCGCACCATCGAGGCGGGATGCCGCTATCGCTTTGCTTGCGGCTGTGATACTGGCGTCGAATTCCATCTTGCAGGTTCCTGTTCTTCCGCATCGAGTCGGTAGGCCGGGGCGAATATACCGGGCGATACGGAATTGCCCGGATCGGCTCATTTCGCCGGGGAACACGATTTCCCGCCAGTCCGGACGGGATTTGCGGCGGCGCGTACTGCCTCGCGATCTTGCTACGTGCTATACCTGATTGCCGCGCAATGGCGCAGGCTTCAGTCAATCTGGGAGGAGGCAATTCCAGATTCAAGTCGGGGGAATTCGACTGTCAAAGGGACACATAATGGAACTCTCGCCCCATTCGCCGAAATTGCTGCCGCAATATCTTCGTCAAGTGCCGGTTCCCGCGCTTCCGGCTCCGATACCCAGGGAAGCGCGTGTCCGCCATATCGCGCTGATCGGCAATCATCTGCCCCGCCGCTGCGGCATCGCCACCTATACCACCCATGTCGCCAAGCGCGGTTGCCGAACGCTATCCCGATGTCCGCGTCGATGTCTGGGCGATGGAGGAGCCGGGCAAGCTGCATTCCTATCCCGATACGCTGGCCGGAACGATCCGCCAGGACGAGCCTGCATCTTATCTCGATGCCGCCCGCGCGATAACCGCGAGCGGCGCGGACATGGTCTGGATCCAGCACGAGTTCGGCATTTTCGGCGGCCGGGCGGGCGATCTGATCCTCAGCCTGATCGACCGGATGACCGTGCCCGTCGCCGTCGCCATGCACACCGTGCTGGCCGATCCGGATCGCGACCAGCGCCGCGTCACCCTGGCGCTGGTCGAACGCTGCGAGACGATCATCGTCATGGCCGAGGCGGCCAGGCGAGCTGCTGATCGAACTCTACGAGGCCGATCCCGATCAGGTGGTCGTCATCCCCCATGGCATTCCCGACCGTCCCTTCACCGCTACCGCGCTGATGAAGGCGCGGCTGGGGCTGGCGGGTCACGACGTTATCCTGACTTTCGGGCTGCTGTCGCAGGGCAAGGGCATCGAGACGATGATCGCGGCGATGCCCGAGGTCGTGCGGCGCAATCCGCGGGCGCTCTATGTCGTGCTCGGCGCGACGCATCCGCACGCCATCGCCTGGCACGGCGAGGCCTATCGCGAGTCGCTGGCGGCGTTGGCGGTCGGAGCTGGGGGTAGCCGACAATGTCCGCTTCATCGACGCTTTCGTCGAGCAGGAGGAATTGCTCGATTACCTTGCCGCTGCCGACATCTATGCCACGCCCTATCTCAATCCGGGCGCAGGTGACATCGGGGACGCTGTCCTATGCGGTCGGGCCTCGGCAAGCCGATCGTCTCGACGCCCTATGTCCATGCCCGGGAGTTGCTCGGCAGCCATTATGGCCGACTGGTCGATTTCGGCGACAGCGCGGGCTTTGCGCGGCGATCAACGCGCTGCTCGCGGACCGCGAAGGCACCGAGGCCTTGCGCCGGCGCGTCTACGAACTCGGCCGGACAATGATCTGGCCGCGTCTTGCCGAAGCCTCGCTGGAGCGCTTCGAAGCGGTTGCGGCGCGCGGCAGAAGCAAGCCGCTGCCGATCCGCCCGCCCGCGATTCCGCGCGAGCTTGGCCTCGCCGCCATCGAGCGCATGTGCGACGCCACCGGCATGCTCCAGCACAGCCATCTTCGACGTGCCCGACCGGGCGCATGGCTATTGCATCGACGACAATGCCCGCGCGCTGATGCTGGCCTGCCGTGATTCGCGGATGACGCCGAACTGGCTGCCGGTCTATGCCGCCTTCGTCGAGCATGCCTGGAATCCGGAGACGCGGCGCTTCCGCAATTTCATGAATTTCGACCGCGGCTGGGCGGAGCATGCCGGATCGGAGGACAGCTGCGGCCGCGACGGTCTGGGCGCTTGGTTTCATGCCGCGGTAAACGCCCCCGAGGCCAGCTATCCGCATCTGGGCGCGCAAGCTCTACGAGCGCGTCATCGATCCCCTGTCGCAATTGCGCTCGCCGCGCGCGCAGGCCTTCATGATGATCGGCACCGCCGCGCTCGCCGAGGACGACCCCGCCGATCCGTTGCCTGCGCGGTTGCTCGCCCGCTGGGGTGACGGACTGCTGGGGCTGTGGAACGAATACCGCCAGCTCGGCTGGGACTGGTTCGAGCCGGTGCTCGCCTATGACAACGCCCGCCTGCCCGAGGCGCTGATCCGCGCCGGTCTTGCCATCGGGCGCGAGGATTTCGTCGAGCGCGGTCTTGCCTGCCTCGCCTGGCTGGCTGGGCAGCAGACCACGGCGGAGGGGCATTTCCGCGCCATGGGATCGGACAGCTTCGGCTCGTCTCTATGCGCCGCCGCTGCCGTTCGACCAGCAACCGGTCGAAGCCTGGGCCATGGTCGATGCCTGCGATGCCGCCTTCGATGCGACCGGCGATGCGCAGTGGCAGGAGCGCGCGCGCCATGCCTACCTGTGGTTCCTCGGCAGGAACGAGCTGGGCCTGGCGCTGGGCGATCCGGATTCGGGCGAGTGCTATGACGGGCTGATCCCCACCGGCCTCAACCGCAATCGCGGCGCCGAATCGATCCTCGCGTTTCATCTCGCGACATCCGCTATCCAGCACCACCGGAGCACTGCGTGCTGAATGTCCACCAGTCGCAGGTCAGGCTGCGCGCCGATCCCTCCCGAGTAGTCGTCCGCCCGTTCCATCTCGCCTGGAACGCACAGGCTCCGCAGGGCCGGGTCCACCGCCTGGTCGATCAGGTCCGCGCCATGGACATGCGCACCGCGCGTACCGAGCTGGCGTTGGTTTTCCACGATTTCGAGGCACGGCACTGGCAGACCCACCAGATATTCATGCAGCGCTATCTGGAAATCGAGTCCCAGCTCCAGCTCGACGGGCGGCGCATCCGCGAGGAAAAGAAGCTGCTGATCGGCGCCTATTTCTGCCACGAATACAGCTTTGCCGCCGCTGCGTTGATGAACCCTTCGGCGACACTGCATCCCGATCAGAGCGAACTGCCCGCGGGCGCGGTGCGGATCGTCCTGTCGATGCGGGCGGTGGGCGAGGGCCACATCTCTTCGATCGCCTTTCGCGAGGGCGTGGTCATGCCCGGCCGCAAGTTCGAGCTGGCCCCGCAGCCGCACTGGATGACCGCCGCCAACACCGCCGGCCCCGCCAGCAACCGCAACGACGGCGCGGTTACGGTCCACCGCCATCCCGATTCCAGCCTCAGCGGCACGGTGATCTTCCCGGTAACCGAAGTGCAGCGCAACGGGCTGGAGGACTTGCGGCTGACCCGGCTCAACGGCGGCTGCCACGAGGCGGAGTGGGTCGGCACCTATACCGCCTATTCGGGCCGCGATATCCGCTCGGAACTGCTGCGCACCCAGGATTTCGTCAAATTCGATCTCGTGCCGATCACCGGCGACGCCGGGCGCAACAAGGGGCTGGCGCTGTTTCCCAAATGCGTCGATGGCCGCTACCGCATGATCGGCCGGCAGGACGGGCAGAACCTTTACCTGCTTGAATCCGATAACGTCACCCACTGGGAGGGCGGCGAACTGCTGCTTGCTCCGCGCTTTCCCTGGGAACTGATCCAGATCGGCAATTGCGGCCCGCCGATCGAGATCGACGAGGGCTGGCTGATGCTGACTCACGGGGTCGGCGCGATGCGCAAGTACTCGATCGGCGCGGTGCTGCTCGACAAGGACAATCCAGCCAAGATCATTGGCCGCACCCAGCAACCGATCCTGTCAGCCGCCGACGAGGACCGCGAGGGCTATGTGCCCAATGTCGTCTACTCCTGCGGCGGCATGCGCGCGGGCGAGGACATCTTCCTGCCCTATGGCGTCGCCGACAGCTCGGTCGCTTTCGCTTTCGTGGCGATCAAGGACTTGCTGGGTGCAATGTGAGGAGCGGGCCGGGCTGACTCGCTGGGGAGGCGGCCCGGCGACTGGCCGCCGAAGGGCCAAACTTGCTGCCCCAGGCGAAACGCCGCACCGCGCTGCGGATTGTCGGCGAAGTGCTGCGCGAACCGATGCTGGCGCTGCTGCTGGCGAGCGGGCTGGCCTATCTGCTGCTCGGCGATCTCGCCGAGGCACTGATCCTGCTGGCCTTCGCCACGTTCTCGGTGGCGATCACGGCGGTTCAGGAAGCCCGAACCGAACATGTGCTTGAGGCGCTGCGCGATCTTTCCGCGCCGCGCGCGCTGGTGATCCGCGATGGCGAGCAGCAGCGGATCGCCGGACGCGATGTCGTGCGCGGCGATGTGCTGGTGCTGGAAGCGGGCGACCGGGTGGCGGCCGATGCGCTGCTGTTCGAGGCGCAGCGATCTGCTGTCCGACGAATCGCTGCTGACCGGCGAGTCGCTGCCGGTCGGCAAACGCGCGGCGGAGGCTGACGGAGCACCGCCACAGCGGCCTGGCGGCGAGGACCAGCCGTTCGTCTATTCCGGCTCGCTGATCGCGCGCGGACACGGGCTGGCGCAAGTGACGGCAACAGGCCCGAACACCGAGATCGGCAGGATCGGCAAGATCGCTGGCCTCGCTCGACACCGAAGCCCCGCGTCTGCGCCGGGAAACCGCGCGGATCGTCCGGCTCAGCGCGGCGGGCGGCGGTCTGGTCGCGCTGCTGGTGGTCCTGCTTTACGGGCTGACGCGCGGCGGCTGGATCGAGGCAGTGCTCGCCGGGATCACCACCGCCATGTCGATGCTGCCCGAGGAGTTCCCGGTGGTGCTGACGGTGTTCATGGCGATGGGGGCCTGGCGGATCGGCCAGGCCGGCGTGCTCACCCGCCGCGCCGCCGCGATCGAAACCCTTGGCTCGACAACTGTGCTGTGCACCGACAAGACCGGCACGCTCACCGAGAACCGCATGGCCGTGGTGCGGCTGTGGCTGCCCGCGTCATGGCGAGGTGGCGCTCGGGCCGGACCACAAGCTGCCCGGGCATTTCGCGCCGATCCTGGAGACGAGCGTGCTCGCCAGCGCGATCGAGGCGGTCGATCCGATGGAAGTGGCGATCCATGAGGCCGGGCGCCATCATCTGGGCGGCAACGGTGCGGACCGGGTGCTGTCGCACAGCTATGGCCTGCGCCCCGATCTGCTGGCCATGTCGAATGTCTGGCAGGTCGATGGCCGGCCCGAGAGCTTCACCGTCGCCGCCAAGGGCGCGCCCGAGGCGATCGCCAGCCTGTGCCGTCTCGGCGAGGCGGACAGGGCGGAGCTGATGCGCGCGGCGGACGCCATGGCCGGCAGGGCATTCGCGTGCTGGGCGTCGCGGCCGCCGAGACCGCCGATCCGGTGCGGGCCGAATCCCACAGCGACTATCACTTCAGGCTCGCCGGACTGCTGGGCCTCGCCGATCCGGTGCGCCCCGCGGTGCCCGCCGCTATTGCCGAATGCCGCGCCGCCGGAATCAAGGTGGCGATGATCACCGGCGACTATGCCGTCACCGCCCGCGCGATCGCCTCCGCCGCCGGCATCGCCGAAGGCGACGTGCTGACCGGCGAAGAACTCGACGGGCTCGACGATGCGGCACTGGCCAGCCGCCTCGGGCATGTCAGCGTCTTCGCCCGGATCATGCCCGAACAGAAGCTGCGCATCGTCGAGGCGTTCAAGGTCGCCGGCGAGATTGTCGCCATGACCGGCGACGGGGTCAACGATGCGCCCTCGCTCAAGGCCGCGCATATCGGCGTCGCCATGGGCAAGCGCGGCACCGATGTCGCGCGCGAGGCGTCGGCGATCGTGCTGCTCGAGGACGATTTCGGCTCGATCGTGAAGACCATCGCGCTGGGGCGGCGGATCTACGACAATATCCGCAAGGCGATGGCCTTCATCTTCGCGGTGCATGTGCCGATAGCGGGGCTGGCGCTGATGCCGCTGATGCTGGGCCAGCCGATGCTGTTCGGACCGATCCACATCGCCTTGCTCGAAATGGTGATCGACCCGGTCTGCGCGCTGGTGTTCGAGGCGGAAGGCGAAGAGGCGGACGTCATGGCCCGCAAACCGCGCGATCCCGCGGCGCCGATGTTCTCGTTGCCGATGGTGATGTGGAGCCTGTTTCAGGGCGGGTTGGCGTTGCTGCTGCTCGCGGGCGCTTATCTCGGGGGGATGCGGCTGGACTTGCCCGAGGCGGAACTGCGCGGGCTGATGTTCTTCGCGCTGATTGCCGCGATACTGGCGCTGATCTTCGTCAACCGCTCGTTCAGCCCCTCGCTCTCCCTGGCGCTGGGCAAGCGCAATGGCGCGCTGGCTTGGGTGCTGGCGGTGGTTGCGGCGGTCTCGGCGCTGATCCTGCTGGTCCGTCCAGTGCGCGATTTCCTGCGGTTCGGACCGCTGCACCTGGTCGATTGCGCGATCGTGGCGGCAACCGGCATCGTCTTGCTGCTTGCGCTCGAATGGCTCAAACCCCTCGCCACCAGAGGCCCGCATGCACACCATCGTCACGCTCACGCTTAACCCGGCCATCGACGGCTCGTGCGACGCGCCGAAGGTCCGTCCGACCCACAAGATCCGCACGACCAACACCCGCTACGATCCCGGCGGCGGCGGCATCAATGTCGCGCGGGTGGTGCAGCGGCTTGGCGGAAATGTCCGCGCGGTCTATCTGGCGGGAGGCGTCACCGGCGGCGTGCTCGACAGCCTGCTCGACCGCGACGGCATCGCGCGAAGCCGCATCGATATCGCCGGGCACACGCGGATCAGCCAGGCGGTGCACGAGACGGAAACCGGGCTTGAATACCGCTTCGTCCCCGACGGGCCGGAAGTGAGCGAGACGGAGTGGCAGGCCTGCCTCACGGCGATGGCCGGGACCGCGTGCGATACCTGGTGCTCAGCGGCTCGCTGCCGCGCGGTGTCCCGGAGGATTTCTACGCCCGGCTGGTGGCGCGGTCCGGCGAAGGCAAGCGGATCGTCCTCGATACCTCGGGACCGGCACTGCGCCGCACATTGGAGGGCGGCGGCATATTCCTCGTCAAGCCGAGCCGGGGAGAGCTCGAACAGTTCGCCGGACGGACGCTCGCGGACGATGCGGCCCTGCTGGACGTGGCGCGCGGCATCGTCCGCTCAGGCCATGCCGAACATGTCGCCGTAACACTCGGCTACCTTGGCGCGATCCTGGTCTCCCCGGAAGGCGAATTGCGGCTGCCGGCGATCGAAGTCGAAGTACGCAGCGCGGTTGGCGCGGGCGACAGTTTTCTGGGTGCGGCGACTTTCGCGCTGACCTCCGGCCAGAGCATCGAGGCGGCCTTCCGCCTTGGCCTTGCCGCGGGCACGGCCGCGGTCATGACGCCGGGAACCGGGCTGTGCCATCGCGAAGACATCGAAGCGCTGCGGCAAAAGCTCAGGCCGTAACCGGCCACTTGGCCCTTGCAGATGCTTCGTACTTCCTGCCGTCCGCAAGCTGCTGCATCACTCCCAGCACCGAGTCCGGATTGAGGCTGATGCTGTCGATCCCGCGATCGATCAGCCACCGGGCATAGCCCGGCCGGTCGCTGGGCGCCTGGCCGCAAATGCCGCATTTGCGGCCATTGCGGTGCGCGCCTGCGATCGCCAGTTCGATCAGCCGCAGCACCGCCGGATCTTCTTCATCGAAAGCGGCGGAGAGGATCTCTGAATCGCGGTCCACTCCCAGCGTCAATTGGGTGAGATCGTTCGAGCCGATCGAGAACCCGTCGAACAGTCGCGCGAAGTCATCGGCGAGCAGCGCGTTGCTGGGAATTTCGCACATCACATAGATCTGCAGGCCATTCTCGCCGCGATTGAGCCCCTGGCGCGCCATGATGTCGAGCACCTGCTCGGCTTCCCCGATCCGGCGGCAGAACGGGATCATCGCGACGAGATTGGTCAGCCCCATGGTGTCGCGCACCTGCTTGATCGCCTGGCATTCGAGCTCGAAGGCGGGCTGGTAGGCCGGATGCATATAGCGCGAGGCGCCGCGAAAGCCGATCATCGGGTTGGCCTCGGCCAGTTCGAAATCCGCGCCGCCCAGCAGGGAGGCATATTCGTTCGATTTGAAGTCGGAAGTGCGCACCACCACCGGACGCGGATAGAAAGCGGCGGCGATGACGCCGATCCCCTCGGCCAGGCGCGAGACGAAGAAATCCGCGCCGTCGCGATAGCCAGCCGTAAGTTTGGCGAGTTCGCGCCGCACCTTCGTCCGCGCAACCCGCTGTGGAAACAGCAGCGCCATTGGATGGGCGCGGATCGCCTCGGCAACGATGAATTCGATGCGGGCGAGGCCGACACCCGCCACCGGCAGCGCCGCCGTGCCGAACGCTTTGCCGGGATTGCCGAGATTGACCATGATCTCGACCCCGGCGGGACGGATGCTTTCGACATTGACCGTATCGACCGCGAAGGGCACCTCGCCGTTCCGGACATTTCCCTGTTCGCCCTCGGCGCAGGATACCGTCACCTGCTGCCCGGGCCGCAACACCTTGCGCGCGCCCGCCGCGCCGACAATCGCCGGAATGCCCAGCTCGCGCGCGACGATGGCGGCGTGGCAGGTGCGTCCGCCATGCTCGGTGACAATGGCCGAGGCGCGCTTCATCGCCGCTTCCCAGTCCGGCGCGGTGGTTTCGGCGACCAGTACTTCGCCTGGCTGGAGCTCGGCGAGGTCCGCCCTGCCGGTGACATAGCGCACCTTGCCCGCCGCGATGCCCTGGCCGACGGCCTGGCCCGACAGGATAACCGGCCCGCTGCCGGTCAGCCGGTAAAGCTTGAGCGTGGCCCCGCTGGCCGAGGCATGAACCGTCTCGGGCCGGGCCTGGATGATGTAGAGTTCGCCGTCCGGACCGTCCTTGGCCCACTCGATGTCCATCGGCATCGGACGGCCATGATAGGCGCTGTAATGCTCCTCGATCGCCAGCGCCTGTTTGGCGAGGTCGATCACTTCATCGTCGTCTATGCAGGCCGCACCGCGCCTGGCGTGAGCGACCCGCTTCCACCGCGTCGGCCCGTCGCCGCCGCGCGCGCCGTAGATCAGCTGCACCTCCTTCGACCCGATGCGCTTGCGCAGCACGTGCTCGAAACCCTGGCGCAGGGTCGGCTTGTGGACGAGAAATTCGTCGGGATCGGCGATGCCCTGGACGATGGCCTCGCCCAAGCCCCAGACGCCGGTGACCAGCACCACGTCGCGGCTGCCGCTTTCGGTATCGAGCGTGAAGATGACTCCGGACGAGGCCCGGTCGGCGCGGATCATCCGCTGGACGCCGACCGACAGCGCGACAGTGCGGTGGGCGAAGCCCTTGTCGATGCGGTAGGCGATCGCCCGCTCGGAGAACAGCGAAGCGTAGCAGCGCCGCACGGCCTCGGTCAGCGCCCTGGCCCCGCGGATATTGAGGAAGCTCTCGTGCACCCCGGCGAAACTGGCGGTCGGCAAGTCCTCGGCGGTGGCGCTGCTGCGCACCGCGACGGCGACGCCGCGCCCGAATTTCTCCTCCAGCCGCCGGTAGGCGATCTGGATGTCGGTCTCCAGTCCTTCGGGCAGCGGCGCTTCGAGCACCAGCTTGCGCAAGCTGTCCGATGCTGGCCCGGCTGCCTTCGGGTCCTTCCAGTTGGTCTCGTCCAGGATTCGCATCAGCCGGCCCCACAGGCCTTTGTTGTCAACGAAACGGCGATAGGCCTCCGAGGTTACGGCAAAGCCCTCGGGCACCTTGATCTGCCCGCCGAGCGATCGGGCGAGTTCGCCAAGCGAGGCGTTCTTGCCGCCAACCAATGGCAGATCGTCGAGCCCGATTTCGTCGAACCAGCGAAAAAAGCGAACGTAGTGACCACGTGTCATGGATTGTACCGGAAGGCTGTTGGCAGGCGAGGCTAGGAAGCCCCACGCCACTGGCAAATCCGGAAGGCTACGTAGGCTCGGAACAATGCCTAAGGACCAATCCTGATTTCGCGCGGACCCGGCAGGCGGGTAATTTGCCGCATCCTTTCCCTAGAGAGCGCCGCCGATGGCCGCCCCTGTTCCAGCCCTGAAACTGCCCAAACCGCGTCACGCGGTGATCCTGGCCCACCCGGACGAGGACAGTTTCAATGCGGCGGTGGCCCGGGCCTGGTGCGAGGCGGTGCGCGCCCGCGGCCACGAAGCGGAGCTGCGCGATCTCTACCGGCTTTGCTTCAACCCGGTGCTTAAACCCAGCGAACAACCCCGCCCGGATCGCTACGCCATGTCGAACGATGTCGCGGCGGAACTGGCGGCGATCGAGAGTGCCGATGTCTTCGTGCTGGTCTATCCGGTGTGGTTCGGCGGCCCGCCGGCGATCCTCAAAGGCTATATCGACCGGGTGCTTGGCGCCGGCTTCACCTATGGCTCGATCCGCGAGCGCGCGCGCCACCGCTTCATGGGCGGCAAGCAGCTGGTCAACATCTCCACCTCGGGCAATTCGCTGCAATGGCTCGATGAGCAGGGCGCGTGGATTTCGCTGCGCGCGGTGTTCGGGGACTATCTCGCCAAGGCGTTCTCGATGGCCCGCGCCGAACATCTCCACCTCGCCAATATCGTCGATAACATGTCCGAGCGGCACGTCCAGGAGGAGCTTTACCGCGTCACCGAACTGGCGCGCGCGGTCTGCGGTGAATGCACAAGCGAGGGCGCGTTAGTCCGCGAGTCAACGGGAATGATGGGGGGAGTCATCGGATAATGGCGAGCATCGGCCTGCGCGAACGCAAGCAGCGAACGGCATCGGACGATCTGGTCCGGACGCTGCGTCATCATGCCGAGCCGCTGCCCGCGCCAGGCGAGCAGGAAGCCTTCGGGCGCTTTTTCGACCGCTTCGGCGATGCCCAAGTCGTGCTGCTGGGCGAGGCGACGCATGGCACTTCGGAATTCTACCGCGCCCGCGCCGCGATTACCCGGCGGCTGATCGAGCATCACGGCTTCACTGTCGTCGCGGTCGAGGCCGACTGGCCCGATGCGGTGCGGATCGACGGCTACGTCCGCCACCACGGCGCCCGCCCGCGCCGGGGTGAGTCCTTCATGCGGTTCCCGACCTGGATGTGGCGCAATGCCGAAGTGCTGGAATTCGCCGACTGGCTGCGAAGCCATAACGAGCCGTTGCCCGATGAGGCCAAGGCCTCGTTCCATGGGCTCGATGTCTACAGCCTGAGCGAATCCATCCACGCGGTTCTGGCCTATCTCGACAAGGTCGATCCCGAGGAAGCGGCGCAGGCGCGCTGGCGCTATGGCTGCATCACGCCGTGGCAGGACGATCCGGCGCGTTATGGCCGCGCCGTTGTGACCGGCGGGCACGAGGGCTGCGAGAAGGGCATCGCGGCGCAGCTCCAGATGCTGCTGCGCAATCGGCTCGAATACCTTGCCGAAGACGGCGAGGCCTGGTTCGATGCCGCCCAGAACGCGCGGATCGTGCGCGAGGCGGAACGCTATTACCGCGCGATATATCGCGGCAGCGCCGCCTCGTGGAACCTGCGCGACCGGCACATGTTCAACACGCTTGAGGCGGTGATCGCCCATCGCGGCGCCGGGACCAAAGCCGTGGTCTGGGCGCATAATTCGCATATCGGCGATGCCTCGGCGACGGCGATGGGCTGGAACGGCGAGTTCAACATCGGCCAGCTGTGCCGCCTCTCCCGAGGCGACGACGCGGTGTTGATCGGCTTTGGTACCGATACCGGAACTGTGGCCGCCGCCTCCGACTGGGGCGCCGACATGGAGGTGAAGGCCGTCCGCCCGGCCCGGCCCGACAGCTACGAGCATGCCTTCCGCCTGACCGGCCAGGCCCGCTCGCTGACCGATTGGCGCGGACCGAGCAAGCGCCAGCTGGCGGAAGCGTTGCGCGAACCCTTGCTTGAACGAGCAATCGGTGTCGTCTACCGGCCCGAAACCGAGTTCTCGAGCCACTATTTCGAAGCCGTGATGGCCGATCAGTTCGATGCCTTCGTCTGGTTCGAACAGACCCGGGCAGTCACCCCTCTGGGCCATGAAAAGCCGCATGGCGCCCCTGAAACCTACCCGTTTGGATTGTAACGCGATGGACATGCATATCGACACCAAGCCTCGCGATGTCATGGTCGGGCCGTTTGCCTTGCGCGGCATTCTGGGCGTGCCCGCCAATGCCACCGGCTTGGTCATTTTCGCCCATGGCAGCGGCAGCGGGCGGCTGAGCCCGCGCAACAACCATGTCGCCGAGGCGTTGCGCGAGCAGGGCTGCGCTACACTGTTGCTCGACTTGCTGAGCTTTGCCGAGGAGCAGGATCGCGCCATTGTATTCGATATCGCGCTGCTGGCCGAGCGCCTGACCTCGGCCGCCGCATGGGCGAGCCGGCAGCCGGAGCTGCGGGATCTGCCGATCGGCTATTTCGGCGCCAGCACCGGGGCTGGCGCGGCGCTGGTCGCGGCGACTTTCGCCGGGCCGGAGATTGCCGCGGTGGTCTCGCGCGGCGGCAGGCCCGATCTGGCGGGCGCGTCGCTGCCGCTGGTCCGAGCGCCAACTCTCCTGCTGGTGGGCAGCCTCGACGGACCGGTGATCGGACTCAACCGGCAGGCCTATGCCGCGCTCACCGCGCTTAAGGAGCTCGTGATCGTCGAGGGCGCGGGCCATCTTTTCGAGGAGCCGGGTACGCTCGATCAGGTGATTGTTCAGGCCAGCCGCTGGTTTTCTACCTGGTTCGCCAAGGCCCGGGCTTAGGAGGTACGCAGATGTTCGGAAGGTCCGTACTGTTCGAGAACCGCCGCGACGCCGGCGTGCAGCTGGCGGCGCGGCTGGAACGCTTTGCCCCCGCGCATCCGCTGATCCTCGCCCTGCCGCGCGGCGGAGTGCCGGTCGCCTTCGAAGTGGCCAAGGCGCTCGATGCCGAGCTCGATCTGCTGATTGTCCGCAAGATCGGCGCGCCCGGTCATGAAGAATTCGGCATCGGCGCGGTGGTCGACGGGGCCAGTCCGCAGCTCGTGCTCAACGAGGACATGGTCCGTCAGCTGGCCGTTGACCAGAACTACATCCGCGAAGAAACCGGGCGTCAGCTCGCGGAGATCGAACGCCGCCGCGCGGCCTATTGCGGCGAGAGGCCGCCACCCGCCATCGCGGGGCGCACGGTCATCGTCGTCGATGACGGCATCGCCACCGGCGGTACGATGAAAGCGGCGCTGCGCGGCATCCGCAAGAACGGTCCGGCCCGGCTGGTGCTCGCGGTGCCGGTGGCTCCGGCATCGACGATCCACGAACTGGCCAGCGAGTGCGACGAAGCGGTCTGCCTCGCCACCCCCGAACCGTTCGGCGCGGTCGGCGCGTTCTACAAGGACTTCCGCCAGACCGAAGACAGCGAGGTGATTGCCCTGCTTGGCGAGGCCCGCGGCTTCGGGCTGAGTCCGGTCAAGGCTGCGCGGGGGTGATGACCTGACGGACGGACTACCGCGCCGCGATCCGGCCGCCGTCGCTCAGCATATTGCCGGGGTTGAGCACGACCGCCTCGCCCTCGCTCAGCCCGCTCAGCACTTCGCCGAATTCGTCGTTGATGTGGCCCAGCGTGACGGCGCGCTCCCGGGCGCGGCCGGCCAGGGCGGCGAACACCCGCCAGCCGCCGTCGCTCCCGCGGAACAGCGCGCCGATCGGTACGCGCAGCGCATCGTCCTTGCGCCATAGCACGATGGTCGCGTCGATCTGGTAGCCGTGGCCGAGCTGCGCCGCCTGCCGCGCGGCGCCCGCGTCGAAGACGATGATGACATTGACCCGCTGCTCCTCGATGCCGAGCGCGGAAATCTTGAGCCGGCCGAAAGGCTCGATGCGCTCGACCTTGCCGGTGAGCGGCTGCGGCCCGCCCCATTGGGTAATCTCGACCGGATCGCCGGACCTCACCCGCACCGCCTCGCGGCTGAGCAGATCGACCACTGCCTCGATCCCGCGGGGATCGCCGATTTCCATCAGCGGCGTGCCTTCGACGATCACGCCCTCGCTCTCCTTGATCACCGTCAGTACCGAGCCGCTCGCGGGCGCGCGCACCGCCACCGGCGCGCCGCTCGCCGCACCGCTGGGCTGCGCGAGCAGGGCGGAAATCCGGCTGGCTTCGGCGCGGCTCTGGCGCAGGGCGGCGTCGCCGGTCGCCACCCGGGTGCGCGCAGCTTCGAGCTGGGCGCGGGCGAGGAAGCCCCGGCGCGACAGCTCCTCCGCCCGCGCCAGATCGCGCCGCGCCTGGCCGAGCGCGGCCAGGGTACCGGCCTCGGCGGCGCGGGCGGCGGCGAGCGCGCCGCGCAATTCGTCATGGCTGCGCGGGTCGAGCGGCGAGGAAGGCCGGCCGGTCATGCGGGTGATGACCGTGCCTTTGGCGACACTGTCGCCGGGCTCCAGTTCGATCCGCGAGACATAGCCAGTGACCGGCGCGGAGACAGTGAAAACATCGGTCGCCCGGGTGACGCCGTCGTCGGTGACGCCCTCGCGCATCGGCCCGCGGCTGACCTTGCCGAGATCGACCGGCGCCGCGGCCGGCCAGAACGCCCAGGCGAGCCCCGCCAGCAGCAGCGCCGCCATCAGGATGGCCCAGCGCCAGCGTTTCAGCACCTGCCCCATCACTCGCGCGCCTTGAGCACCCGCACCATGTCGAGCGCCAGGATGCGACGGGCGACGACAAGCGCGGTCAGGGCCGAGGACAGCAGCACCGCCAGCGCGGCATAGCCATAGGCGGCGCGCGATGGGGCGAACGGCAGGCGGAACAGGTCGGAACTGAACATCGCGGTCATCAGCTTCGCCAGCCGGTAGCCGATCAGGCAGCCCGCCGGCATGGCCAGCAACACCAGCAGCGCCAGCTCGCCGAGCAGCACAATGCCGACTTCGCCGCGATGATAGCCTAGCACCCGCAGCGTCGCCAGCTCGTGCGCCCGCTCGGAAAACAGGATGCGGGCGCTGTTATAGACCACGCCGACAGCGATGGCGGAGGCGAATGAGATGTAGAAGGTCAGCATGGTGAAGATGTTTTCGTCGATCATCTGCTCGAATTTCATGAGCGTAGCATCGCGCTCGGTTACACCCAAAACCACCGGCATGTCCTTGAGCCTGGTCAGGATGTGGTCGCGATACGCGGGATCGATCTGCAACAACGCCGAGCCCACCGGCGCGGCATCGCGGGCGATGGTTTCCAGGGTCCTCTGCCCGGCATAGGCCCGCGCGCCGATGAATTCATCGACCACGCTGACCACCGGCTGGAAGCTGCGCGTCCGCTTCCCACCGAGCAGCTCGACCAGCACCTGGCCGCCAGGACGCACGCCCAGCTTGTCCGCCAGCTGCCGGCTGAGCATCAGACCGGCGGGCGGCAAGGCGATCTCGCTGCCCGAGCTGTCGATCCGGGCGGTGAGCATGGCGTCCTGGTCGGCGCTCTCGATCGCGGCACGCTCGGAGCGATTGCCGTTGCTCAGCCGGACCGGCACGGCGCGGGTTCCTTCCACCCGTTGCACGCCCGGCACCTGGGCGAGCGCAAACAGCACGTCCTCGCTCCGCGCTTCGGTGAAGGTCACGGTCACGTCCTGCCGCTGGGCGCGGAAGAACGAGCTGTCGAGCATGGTCCGGCTGGAATCCATGAACTGGATCGTCGCGAACAGCAGCCCCATCGACAGCGCCACACCCAGCACGGTGACCGCCGAGCGCCCCGGCCAGCGGGCGACATGGCGCACGATCATGTTGCCGGTGGCGGTAAGGCCCGCCCTGCGCCCGAGCCGTTCGGCCAGCCCCGCACGATAAACCGGCGGCGGTGGCGGCGCCATCGCCACGGCAGGCGTCAGCCTCACCGCCGAGCGCATACCGCCCAGCGCGCCGAGCGCCGCGGCGGCGATCGACAGGGCCGCGCCCGCCGGGATCACAACGGCGGAAATCCGGTATTGCAGGAAGGGGAAGCGGTAATACTCGGCATAGAGCCGCGTCATCCCGCGCCCCATCCAGATGCCCGCCAGCGTGCCGAGCACGGTCGCGATCAGCGCGACCACCAGCGCGAACTTCAGATAGTGCCAGCCGATCGACCAGCCGGAATAGCCAAACGCCTTGATCAGCCCGATCTGCTCGCGCTCGGTGCGGATCATCCGGCCGAGCACGATATAGACCAGGAAAGTCGAGACCACGAGGAACACCGGCGGGATCACCTTGGTCATCGCGTCGAGCTGCATCAGCTCGTTGTCGAGGAAGGCATTCGAGAGGTGGTCCTCCCGCCCATAGGCGCCGGTGCCGCCGTATGGCGCGAGCAGGGCGTCGAGCTTGCGGATGACATCGGCCTCGGACGCGCCGCGCTCGAGCATGAGCGAGAGCGTGTTGATCGCCCCGGTGCGGTCGGTCGCCGCCTCCAGCGCCCGCTGGCCCATCCAGAAGATGCCGAACCGGCTTTCGTCGGGGATGAGATCGCCCGGGGCCAGCGCGTAGATGTAATTGGGCGCGAGGCCGATGCCGGTTATCTCCAGCCGCTGCCTGCTGCCATATATCTGCGCGTCGATGCTGCTGCCGATATCGAGCCCGTTGGCATGCGCGAAATTCTCGTCGACGACCACTTGTCCCGGCTCGCCGGTGCGGGGGAGATGGCCGCGGCGCAGGGTCAGCAGATTTAGCTGGGTGCGTCCGTTCTCCTCGACCGAATTGATCAGCGCCCGCACCGGCACGTTGCGGCGCGGGAAATCGAGCGTGGCATATTGCACGATGCCGCCCTCGGCGCGCTGGACGCCGGCGATGAGCGCCGCCCGATCGACGACACCGCGCGGCGCACGAGTCATGCTGGCAAACACATCGGCGAACCGGTTCCGCGCGTAATAGGCGTCGCGGGTCTCGGTCAGCGAGCGGTGGACGCCCATCGAGAGGACAAACGTCGCGGTCGCCGCCGCCAGCACCAGGGCGATGGCAAAGACCTGGCCGCGCATCCGCCACAAGTCGCGCAGCAGCTTGAGGTCCAGTGCCTTCACCAGACGATCCCCGCGGGATCGGCGGGCTGCGCGTTCACTTCGACCCGGGCGATCCGGCCGTCGCGGAAATGGATCACGCGGTGCGCCATGGCGGCGATGCCAGCGTTGTGGGTGATGATCAACACCGTGGCGCCAAGCTCGCGGTTGGCCCGCGCCAGGGTTTCGAGCACGCGCACCCCGGTGGCGCTGTCGAGCGCGCCGGTTGGCTCGTCGCAGAGCAATACGCTGGGTTGCTTGGCGATCGCCCGGGCGACCGCGACGCGCTGCTGCTCGCCGCCGGAAAGCTGCGCCGGGTAATGATCGCGCCGTTCCGACAGCCCGACCAGTTCCAGCGCGGCGATGGCGTCCATTGGGTCGTCGGCGATGTCGGTGACCAGCCGCACGTTCTCCTCGGCGGTCAGGCTGGGGATGAGGTTGTAGAACTGGAAGATGAAGCCGACATGGGCGCGGCGGAAGCGGGTGAGTTCATGCTCGTCCATCGCGGTGAGATCGGCATCTCGGTAAAACAGCTGGCCCGACGTCGCCCGGTCGAGCCCGCCGACGATGTTGAGCAGGGTCGACTTGCCGCTACCCGACGGCCCCAGCAGCACCAGCACTTCGCCCGCCGGTACGACGAGATCGATCCCGCGCAGGGCATGGACTTCAGTTTCTCCGGTTTGATAAATCTTGCGCAAGCCAGTGGCCGAGAAGGCGGGGAGGTCTCGGGCGTCGCTCAAACTGGCGCGTTCGCCATTCATGATGAAGCGGACGGTCCCGGTCGCCCGTTCGCCGGTCTGCGGAACTTTGCTGACATGGATCCATTGAGCACGCCAAGGCCAGCTGGCATTGAGCCTGGTCAAGCCACCGCGATCAATCTCCCGTTTCGGGAGGCATGCACATTCAACTCAGCAGGAACAGCAAGGCGACCCCGGCCATCACCGCTGTCGCCAGCCATCCACCCAGAGCCATGCCCGGCGGGATCCCCAGATTGCCCATGACGCCAGGATTCCGCGCGATCAGCATGATGACAAGCATCAGCGGAGGAGCCAGCAACCCGTTGGCAACCGCCGCCCAATAGAGCGCCTTCATTGGATCGATCGCCAGGAAGTTGAGCAAGATTCCGGCAAAAGTCGCAAAGGCGATGGTTGCGTAGAAGGCCTTTGCCTCGCGCGGGCGGCGGTCAAGCCCCTCGACCCAGCCGAACATTTCGCTGACGGCGTAGGCCGCCGAGCCGGCAAGAATCGGCACCGCCAGCAAGCCGGTCGCGACAATGCCGATGGCGAACAGGGCAAAGGCGAATTCGCCGGCAATCGGGCGCAGCGCGGCGGCGGCATCAGCGGCGGAGCGGATTTCGGTGATGCCATGCGCGTGCAAGGTCGCGGCTGTGGCGATGACGATGAACAGAGCGGTTACGTGCGAAAAGCCCATTCCGATCAAGGTATCGGTACGGATCCTTCGCAATTCGCTTCCAGCCCGTCTCGGCGAGACACACAGGGGTTTGACATGGCGGCGGTGCTGTTCCTCCACTTCCTGACCGGCCTGCCAGAAGAACAGGTAGGGGCTGATTGTCGTCCCGAACACAGCGACTAGCGCCATCGCATGAGCACGGTCGAAAGTGAATTCCGGCAGGACCATGCCTCTTGCCGCGGCGATCCAGTCGACTCCGGCGACAAAGACGACCGCAACATACGATAACAGCGAAAGTGTCGCCCATTTCAGGATCCGGGCATATTCCCGGTAACTGACCACTATTTCGAGAAGCGCGCTGACCAGGCCAAGTCCGACGACATAGTACAAGGCCGGTCCCGGCAGGAGCAGTGCCAGGGCAGCGCCCATCGCGCCCAGATCGGCGCCCAGATTGATGACATTCGCTACCAGCAGCAAGGAGACGACCATGCGCAGCACGGCCGGTGGATAGTGGCGCCGCAAATTCTGCGCGATCCCGCGCCCGGTGACCGATCCAATCTGCGCGCAGATCGCCTGAATGGCCGCCAGCAAGGGAAAGCCGAATACCAGCGACCAGCTCATGCCGTAGCCGAACTCGGCCCCAACCTGACTATAGGTAGCTACGCCGCTGGGGTCGTCGTCGGCAGCGCCGGTCACCAGTCCCGGACCAAGCGAGCGCAGCGTCGCGCGCAGTTTATTGATCCGGGATGCGGGTTTCATGCCAGGCGATCTGGACCAACGGAAGCGACGCCGCGCCCATTGCCAACGCCGCCATATCTGCATGGTTCCAACTCGCCAAACTCACCCTATGCGGACAGCATTTCGCCAACCAAGGCCATGTCGCCCACGACCAAGCCGCTACCTTCAACCTGATTGCCCCGCCAAAAACACCTCCAATCCTGCCGGATGGAGGCCATCGAGTGCGGCTAGCACAGTGCGCTACGCGCCGCCACCTCGGTCGAATCATCGCAGGTCCGCAAGGCCACTCATCAAGTTCGATCCTGCATATCTCGACCGAGCGTTCCTCACTCCGGCGAAAAGATCAAGGCCGCGCCTAGGGTCAGGACCTATTAACCGCGCCTTCGAGGTTTGAGTCAAAATGGCTCAGTGCAAGAAAGGAAGGCGCAGGAATATATCGATATTTCAAGTCTTCCTGACGCAGCAATGGGCCATTTTGGCCAAATCCCTTCGGGACGGCGGAATGGCTTCCATCTCGAACGGGAATAGCCTTGGAAAGGCAACCAGCCTTCCCGGCGGCCATTTCCGTTCGATATGTTCGCCATTCCGCCGCCTCGAAGGCGCGGTTAATAGGTCCTGACCCTAGATTGATCTGAAACAAATCATCGCCCGCGGCGAAAACATATCATCTCCCGAACTTGGGAGACATGACCATGCCATCAATCGAAGTCCACCCACTCAATTCAGGTGTTGCTTTCGGCGCACGCGTTTCCGGGGTTACCAGCGCAGCGCTGGATGATCCGGCGGTCCGGACTAAGCTGAAGAGCCTGCTCGACGACCGCGGCGTGATCGTCTGCAAGAATGTCGAGCAGACGCCCGCGATGCAGGTGAAGCTCAGCGAGGTATTCGGCCCGCTCAAGGAACACCCAGTCTATTCCGTCGCCCGCGCCGACCGCGACAACCTGCCCGGCGTAATCGTCATCGCCTCGGGGCCAAGTTCCTGCATCGTCGAGATCGACGGTAAGCCGCTGGTGACCTGGCAGCCCTGGCATTTCGACCACGCCTATAACAACGAGATGATGTACGCCGCCGTGCTGCGCTCGGTCAAAATCGCCAGGGACGGCGGGCGCACGGCCTTTGCCGACGGCATTCAGATATACAATGACATGGACCCGGCAATCCGCGCCAAGGCCGAAGGGCTGAAAGTGCTCTACAATCTGGACCTGCGTTACGACAGGCAGCGCTTCGGCCTGCCGAGGAACTTCCGCCTGGTGAAGCAGCACGACAATTCGCTCAGCGAGGAAAACGAGAACGGCCGCTGCGCCGTGCACCCGGCGGTGTGGACCCGGCCGCAGGGCGAAAAGGTGTTCCACATGTGCCCCTATGGCTGCCGAGGAATAGAAGGCGACCGCAGCGACGAAGCTTTCGCGTTGCTCGCCGAAATCTGGGCCGAGGCGGAGCGGGTCATGAAGGTTTACCATCACGAGTGGGAACAGGCGGACATGGTCGTGTGGGACAACACCCGCGTCCTGCACGAAGCAACCGGCAGCAATCCCGAAGAACAACGCGAAATCCACCGCACAACGATCAAGGGCAGCCTCTGCCACGGCTGGTGGGAGGAAACGCCGGTGGCGGCAGCGGCGAGCTGAGACGCCGCAGAAACCCCCGCAGCCGTTCTATTCTCGCGCCCGATTCCGCGGCGCTGTCATTCATCCTTCGAAGAGGAATTCCCTAATGTATTGCGTCCAGTGCGAACAATCCAACAAGGGCGGCTGCGCGGTCAAGATCGGGTCCTGCGGCAAGACTGCGGAAGTCGCCGACATGCAGGATGTCCTGCTGCGCGTCATGCTGGGTGTATCGGTCTATGCCAGCCGCGCCGCCGGCAAGGGAGCATGCGATGCGACTGTTGACGCTTTCACGCCTTATGCCTGGTTCACCACGCTGACCAACGTCAACTTCGACCCCACGTGCTTCACCGCACTTGTTGCCGAGGCGTTGACTATGCGAGACCGCGCTAAGGCGCTCGCCCAGTCAGCTGGCGCAGACCTTTCCGATCTGCCCGAACCCGCGACCTGGAACCCGGGCACGACCGCGTCCGAACTCACCGCGGCGGCTCCCTTCGCGGCGATCCAGCGCTTCATGGACCGTGACGGGCCTTCGGTCGTGGGCCTGCGCAACCTTATCCTCTACGGACTCAAGGGTACTGCCGCCTACAGCGAGCACGCCCGTGTCCTGGGAACCGAGGAACAGGCCGTGAGCGCCGAATTTCACCGTATCTCGGCCTTCCTTGCCGATGATCCCACCGATGTCGATGCGCTGGTGCGCGAATCGCTCGCGGTGGGCGCGCTCAACTTCAAGGTCATGGAACTGCTTGACGCCGCTAACACCGGGCGCTTCGGCCACCCTAAGGTTACGCAGGTGCGGATGAGCCCCAGGGCGGGCAAGTGCCTGTTGGTGTCGGGCCATGATCTGGGCGATCTGGAAACGATCCTGAAACAGACCGAAGGCAAGGGTATCAACGTCTATACCCACGGCGAACTGCTGCCCGCCAACACCTATCCGGGCTTGAAGAAATACAAGCACCTGATCGGCAACTATGGCGGTGCGTGGCAGGATCAGCAGCAGGATTTCGATGCCTTTCCCGGCGCGATCGTCATGACCTCCAACTGCCTGATCAATCCCGAGATCAAGGGTTATGCCGATCGGCTGTTTACCGCCGGACCAGTGGGTTGGCAGGGCATCTCGCACATTGCCGACCATGATTTCACCCCGGCGATAAACTGCGCGCATACCCAGCCGGGCTTCGTGGCGGACGCGCCGGAAGAGACCATCCCGGCTGGTTTCGCCCGCAATACGGTGATGGGCGTCGCCGACACGCTGCTTGGCATGATCGGCAAGGGAGAGGTCAAGAACCTGTTCCTGATCGGCGGCTGCGACGGGGCACGGCCAGGGCGCAACTATTTCCACGACCTCGCCTTGGCGACGCCAAAGGACAGCCTGGTGCTGACCCTGGGCTGCGGCAAGTTCCGCTTCAACCGCGAGGACATGGGCGATATCAACGGCATTCCCCGGGTGCTCGACGTCGGCCAGTGCAACGATGCCTACTCGGCGATCCAGATCGCAATGGCGGTCGCTGGCGCGCTTGGCTGCGGGGTCAACGACTTGCCGCTACACTATGCCATAAGCTGGTTCGAGCAGAAGGCGACGGCAGTGCTGCTGACCATGCTCCACCTTGGCATCCGCAAGATCCATCTCGGCCCGACACTGCCGCAGTTCCTCACCCCCGAAGTTCTGGGCGTACTGGTCGACAAGTTCGACATCCGCCCGACCGGCGATGCCCGGGAAGACCTCGCCCGGATGCTGGAAGCAGCCTGACGGCGGGTGATATTGCGCGCTTTTGCCCTGCGCCCATCGCTCGTAGTCACAAGGTGCCGGGCTGCGGAGCATTTGGCGCAATGACGACGCATCTGCGACAGGTTTCCGGCCTTTGATTTCCATCAATGTCGGCCAGTCCGTTAAGCACCAAGATTCTCCCCGAGTGACGATGGGGGTTCGCAATTGCCGAACAACCGGATCAGACCTCGGGAGATTTGAGCCATGAATTACGTCGATCCCAAGATTGCCAAGGCCGAAACGCCCGGCGAGGCACGCTGCCCGGCAATCAGCACGCAGGAAATCATTGCCGGCGACGCGGTGCCAGCGCCCGATTGGGTGCGATCGGAGAGCTACACATTTCTTGGCGACGAGGACGTCTCGGCCGACCGCTACACCAAGGCCTCATTCGCCGAGGCCGAATTCGAGCGGATGTGGCCGCGGACTTGGCAGTTCGCCTGCCGCGAGGAACACATTCCCGAGGCGGGAGATTACTATGTCTATGACGTTGGCCCCTATAGCCTGATCGTTACCCGGGTCGGCGAGAACGACATCCGCGCCTACTTCAACTCGTGCCTGCACCGCGGCACCAAGCTGCGCCACAGTGGCACCGAAGGCACCGCCACCGAGTTCAAGTGTCCGTTCCACGCCTGGAGCTGGAACATCGACGGCTCTTGCAAGGCCGTGCTGTGCGACTGGGACTTCCCGCATGCGCAAAAGGAAGACCTTGACCTGCCGCAGGCCAGGGTGGCGACACTGGGCGGCTTCGTCTTCGTCAACATGGACCCCGATGCGCCCAGCTTCGAGGACTACATCGGCCCGGAAGCGCTTGCCCATTTCACAGCGTGGAACCTGGAAGACCGCTACGTCTCCTGCCACGTCAAGAAGCGCATCCCGGCAAACTGGAAGTTGAACCAGGAGGCGTTCCACGAGGCCTACCATGTGCTCGCCACCCATCCGCAGGTCTCGCCGTCCAACGGCGACGCGAACTCGCAGTACGACACCTATGGCGATCACGTGAACCGGTTCATCTCGACGCTCGGCGTGGTCAGCCCGCACCTTTACGGCAAGATCACCGAGCAGGACGTGTTCGAGCAATTCGTGATCGGCGATCCCAGCTCGCTCGATGGCGCGGCACGCCAGCTCGGCCAGGGCGAGACCGCGCGCGCGGCGATGGCCAGGCTGTTCCGCAAGTCCTTCGAGGAGGCCAATCACGTCGATCTGTCCGAAGTTTCGGATTCCGAGCTGCTCGATTGCTTCAGCTACAGCGTCTACCCGAACATGTTCGTGTTCCCCGGCATCTCGCTGCCGATGGTCTACCGCTTCCTCCCCGATCGTAACGACCACCGCAAAAGCACCATGGAAGTGCTGTTCCTGCGCCCCAAGCCGGTCGATGGCGGCCACTTCGAAACCGCCGAGATGCAGGTGCTGGGCGACGACCAGTCGTTCACCGAGACCGACAACATGGCGCCGGGCTTTGGCGGCATTCTTGATCAGGACACCGAAAACCTGCTGATGCAGCAGGAAGGGCTGGAGGCCGCGTCGAAGAAGTCGCTGACGCTGGGCAACTACCAGGAAGTGCGCATCCGCCACTGCGAACGCGCGCTCGATCGCTACATGGCGATGCCGCCGCTCGAGGTCGATTGGCGCACGCAGCAGAAGTGCGGAAAGCACTGATTTGTGATTGGCATCGCCCGCAATTCGTTAGGGGATTGAGACATGGCCGTGGACCTTGACGTGAAAGTGGATGTCATCAAGCCCGCAATTGGCGCGGTGGTGCACGCCGACAAGGCGACCCTGCTCGATCCGGCCTTCGCCAGGCGCTGTGTCGAACTGCTCGACAAGCACATGGCGCTGGTGTTCCCGAAAGTGGGCCTGACCGACGAGGAACAGCTCGCCTTCACGGACAACATGGGCGACCGGGTCAACTTCACCCGGACAGCGCCGGGCGGCGATGTCGCGGCGCAGGACGTCTATACGATCACGCTCGACAAGAACGTCAACACCGAGCCCGAATATGTCCTCGGTTCGATGTTCTGGCACGGCGACGGCATCACCATGGACATCCCGCCGCCCAAGTACACGATCCTGTCATGTAAGAACCCGCCCGACAAGCACGGCGAAACCGAGTTCTGCAATACCGTCGCCGCCTGGGAGCGGCTGCCCGAAGCAGAGAAGGCGCAGTTCGAAGGATTGCGCGTGATGCACACGGTAGCCTCGGCGGTGCGCGATTTCATGGACCCGGCCGAACTCAATCCGCTCCGCCGGGACATCGGGCACGAAAGACCACTCGTCTGGAAGCAGGCCAGCGGCCGCAAGGCGCTGTTGCTGGGCAACCACGCCGACTACATTATCGGCATGCCGCGAGGCCAGGGCCGCGCAATCCTCGCCCGCCTGCTCGAATGGGCCGGCCAACCCGATCTCACCTGCCGCCACACCTGGAGCAAGGGCGACCTCGCCATCTGGGACAACACCGGCACGTTGCACCGGGCGCTGCCCTATTCAGAGGAACTCCGGACGGCGGATGCACCGCACGACGGTCGCGGGGGTGGAGGAGATTGCCTGATCCCAGGTCACAGACCCTAGCTGCTTAAACGCTTGCGTGGACATTGCCGCATTAGGCCCGGCCTGCTAAGCGCCGTCGCATGTCAAGCTGCGACCTCTGTGTTGTTCGTAACCGCGCCATTTGCGCCGCGCTCGACAGCAAGGAGGTGGAGGCGCTTAATGCGATTGGCCGCCGCCGCAATCTTGCCGCGGGTGAATCGCTGATGTGGGAAGGCGAGGATTCGGTCCTCGTCGCCAATGTCATCGAAGGCGTGCTCAAGCTTTCGACGGGTACCGAGGACGGGCGAGAGCAAATCGTCGGGGTGGTCTATCCGTCCGACTTCATCGGCCGCCCGTTCGGCGCGACCAATGGCCACGGCGTCACCGCGCTGACCGATGCGCGCGTCTGCGTATTCAGCCGCCGCGATTTCGACGCTTTCGCCCGCGAACATCCCGCGCTGGAACACAAGCTGCTCGATCGCACGCTTGGCGAGCTTGACCGCACCCGGCGCTGGATGCTGCTGCTGGGGCGCAAGTCGGCCAGCGAAAAGGTCGCGAGCTTTTTGCTCGAAATGAGCGAGCGGCTGGTCGAGCCGGGCTGCCAGGTCGATTTCGGCCTGCCGGGTCGCACGCTTTCCCTGCCATTTTCGCGCCAGCAGATCGCCGATGTCCTGGGGCTGACGATCGAAACCGTCAGCCGCCAGTTCACCCGCCTCAAGGCGGAGGGCGTCATCGACCTGCCCTCACGCCGCGAAGTCATTATCCTCGACCGCGAAGCGCTGGTGGCCGAGGCGGGCTGAAAACTCAGAACCTGTAGCTGATACCGGCGCTCAGCACCCAAGGATCGAGCTTGTGCTCGGTCGTCAGCGCCTCGGCGCCGGCGGCCGTATGGAAATGCGCCTTGGTCTTCATGAAATATTTCTTGGCATCCAGACTGATCCCCATACCGCTGTCGTTGACCGGCACATCGAAACCCGCCTGCAGCGCCACGCCCACCCGGTTGTCGAGATGGGTGCGAGTAGCGCCGAGGGTCCTTGCCGTTGCACCAGGCTTTTCATCGATGAAGAAGAAAACGCTCGGACCGGCGCCGACATAGGGCCTGACCCCGCCGGCGTTGAGGTGATATTTCAGTGTCACCGTGGCTGGCAGGATCATGACGTGATCGACGATCCCCGCGCTGGACGGCAGCGCGCCGGCCCCGCTGGCGTGATGCTGGGTGAGGCAACAGATCGTCTCGATCGAAACATTGGGCGTGGCGAAATATTCGATCGCCACGGTCGGCACGACATTGTCGTTGATGTCGGTCTGGGTGCCCGCGGGAAGGCCGATCAGATCCTTCTCGACCGTAGTGATCTTGCCATCGACCAGCACGCCAGTGCCGAGCAGCTTGACCTGCCAGCGCCCCTCGGGGTTGCCCGCCCAGGCAGGCGTCGCCGCGACGGCGAGCGCGGCGGTTATCAGGATATTGCGCATTGTCCCTCATCCATCGCCGCCTGTCCGCACCATGCGGACAAGTTGTCCGGCGGCGTCGGTTCCGGATCGGGTGCGATGGCTGTGAAGTAATTGATTGGGCGCAATTCGCCCGATCGTTTCGCGCAATCGGTTTTGCGTTTTCTGCAACGCCAACGCCCGCCGTGGCCCGGTCGAATTGAGCACGATCAATGTTGCACCGTTAAATGGCGTCCAGTCAGTCGAAATCATCTCACCGCCCAGAGGGAAGGCTCATGGAAACGGTTTTGGCGCGGGCCAGTATCTGGCTCGCGATCCTGCTCATTGCGATCGTCGCCATGGCTGCCGCCGCCGACCCTGGTTTTGGCGTCCATATGGCCATCGTCGCGCTCGCGGCTTTCATCGGCCTTTGGGTCAGCCTGAGCCGGACCGACTATGGAGCGATCGCCCGCGGCATCATCCGCACGCCCGATGATCCTGGCCGTTATGATGACGATCCTGTCCGCTGGGGCATTATCGCAACCGTATTCTGGGGCATGGCCGGGTTTCTGGCAGGGCTCTACATCGCGCTCGAACTCGCGTTCCCGGTGCTCAATCTCGGCCTCGAATGGACCACTTTCGGCCGCCTGCGCCCGCTCCATACATCCGCCGTCATTTTCGCTTTCGGAGGCAACGCGCTGATCGCGACGTCCTTGTACATCGTCCAGCGCACTTGCCGGGCGAGGTTGGCCTTCCCCGGCCTCGCCCGTTTCGTTTTCTGGGGTTACCAGCTGTTCATCGTGCTGGCCGCCACCGGCTATCTGATGGGAATCACTCAGGCCAAGGAATATGCCGAGCCCGAATGGTACGTCGATATCTGGCTGACGCTGGTCTGGGTCGCCTATCTGGCGGTTTTCGTCGGTACGCTGGTCAAGCGGACCGAGCCGCATATCTACGTCGCCAACTGGTTCTTCCTGTCGTTCATCCTGACCGTGGCGATGCTGCATCTGGTCAACAATCTGAACATCCCGGTGAGCCTCACCGGCAGCCGCAGCTACCCGGTCTGGGCCGGGGTCCAGGGTGCGCTGGTGCAGTGGTGGTACGGCCACAATGCGGTCGGCTTCTTCCTCACCGCCGGCTTCCTGGCGATGATGTACTACTTCGTGCCCAAGCAGGCCGGGCGGCCGATCTTCAGCTACAGGCTGTCGATCATCCACTTCTGGGCGCTGATCTTCCTCTACATCTGGGCCGGCCCGCACCACCTGCACTACACCGCGCTGCCCGACTGGGCGCAGACGCTGGGCATGGTCTTTTCGATCATGCTGTGGATGCCGAGCTGGGGCGGCATGATCAACGGGCTGATGACGCTGAACGGCGCTTGGGACAAGGTCCGCACCGATCCGATCATCCGCATGATGGTGCTGAGCCTGGCCTTCTACGGCATGAGCACTTTCGAGGGACCGATGATGTCGATCAAGTCGGTCAACAGCCTGTCGCATTACACCGACTGGACCATCGGCCACGTTCATTCCGGCGCGCTGGGGTGGAACGGGATGATCACCTTCTCGGCAATCTATTTCCTGGTGCCCAGGCTGTGGAACCGCGAGCGGCTCTATTCGCTGCGCATGGTCAACTGGCACTTCTGGCTGGCGACGCTGGGCATCGTTTTCTACACCGCCGCGATGTGGGTGGCCGGCATCACCCAGGGGCTGATGTGGCGGGAATACGGAGCCGACGGCTATCTGGTGAACAGCTTCGCCGAGACCGTGCTGGCGCTGCATCCGATGTACCTGCTGCGCGCCTTCGGCGGCCTGCTGTATCTCGCCGGGGCCAGCGTTCTCGTCGCCAATGTCTGGCTGACGATCCTGGGCCGCCAGCGCGAGGAGGAACCGCTCCGGAGCGCGCCATACGACGCAGCCGCCGACCGTCCGCTCATCGCCGTTCCAGCCGAATAGGGGCGAACCTGCCATGTCCGCATCAACCAAAGATCCGTTCGCCCGGCACAAGAAGCTGGAACGCAATGTCTCGCTGTTGGCCCTGTTCGCCTTCATCGCCGTCATCATCGGCGGCATCGTCGAGATCGCGCCGCTGTTCTGGATCGACAATACGATCGAGAAGGTGAAGGGCATGCGCCCCTACACCCCGCTCGAACAGGCCGGCCGCGACATCTACATCCGTGAGGGCTGCTACACCTGCCATAGCCAGATGATCCGGCCCTTCCGGGACGAGGTGGAGCGCTATGGCCACTACAGCCTCGCCGCCGAGAGCATGTACGACCATCCGTTCCAGTGGGGCTCGAAACGCACCGGGCCGGACCTGGCGCGGGTCGGCGGGCGCTATTCGGATGGCTGGCATGTCGATCACCTGAAGAACCCGCGCGCGGTGGTGCCGGAATCGGTGATGCCGCCCTATGCCTTTCTTGCGGAGAACACCCTCGATCAAGGCGACATGATTGCTGAACTCACCGCGCTCAGCCGCACTGGCGTGCCCTACAGCAGGGAAGCGCTCGCCAAGGCCAATGACGATCTCAGGGCGCAGGCCGATCCCGATGCCGACAGCGGTGAATTGCTCAAGCGCTATCCCAAGGCGCAGGCCCGCGATTTCGACGGCGATCCGGCGCGGCTGACCGAGATGGACGCGCTGGTCGCCTATCTGCAAGTGCTGGGCACCTTGGTCGATGTGAACAGCGCGGCAGCTCAGGAGGAACTGGCGACGGAGAAGGGCCGGTGAGCGCGCATTCCACCTACGACGCACTGCGGCATTTCGCCGACAGCTGGGGGCTGCTGGCGATGGTTGTGGCTTTCGCCAGCCTCGCTGCTTGGCCGTTCCGGCCCGGCGCCCGCAGCGCCAACGACGAAGCCGCGCGCATGATCTTCAGGGACGACGACAATGGCTGACAGCAGAAAGACGCAGGCCTCAGCCGGTGGACAGCACATCGGGAAAAGTCGAATCGATGGGGCGACCGGTGTCGAGACCGTCGGGCACGAATGGGACGGCATCGAGGAACTCAACAACCCGCTGCCGCGCTGGTGGGTGTGGGCCAATTACCTCTCGATCCTGTTCGCGCTTGGCTATGTGATTGTCTATCCGGCGATCCCGCTGCTCTCGAAAGGCACCGAGGGCTTGTGGGGCTGGACCAGTCGGGGGCAGCTCGCCGCCGAAGCCAAGGTCGAAGCCGCCCGCCGCGGCCCTCTGCTGGCGGCGCTGGCGGCTACGCCGACCGAACAACTCGCCGCCAAGCCGGAACTTATGCGCAACGCGGTCGCAGGCGGCAGGGCGGCTTTCCGGGTCAACTGCATGCAATGCCACGGTGCCGGAGCCGCAGGTTCGTCCGGCTATCCCAACCTCAACGACGACGAATGGCTGTGGGGCGGGAATATCAAGGAAATCGAGCAGACCATTACCCACGGCATCCGCCAGCCGGGCGATACGCAGACCCGCACCGCTCAGCCAATGCCCAGCTTCGGACGGGATGGCATCCTCAGCCCCGCGCAGATTGCCGATACCGCCAGCTATGTCCGCACGCTGGCGGGCAAGGAGCCTGCCGGTGCCGCTTCGGCGCGCGGTGCGGCGATCTACGCCAACAACTGCGTCACTTGCCACGGGCCGCAAGGCCAAGGCGACCGCCTGAAAGGCGCGCCCAACCTGACCGACGCGATCTGGCTCTACGGCGGTAGCCGCTCCGCGATCGAAGGCAGCGTGGCCAATGCCCATGCCGGGGTGATGCCCGCCTGGACCGGCAAGCTCGATCCGGTGACGATCAAGATGCTGGCGGCTTATGTCCACTCGCTGGGCGGCGGCGAGGATTTCGCCGATCAACCCACCTCGCCTTTGGCAGCCGCCGATGCTCAACCCTGATCCAGCCGGAGACATCCTGCTCTACGAAAAGCGACGCTCGGTCTTTCCCAAGGCGGTGAGCGGCAAGTTCCGCAAGCTCAAATGGCTGGTGATGATCGCCACCCTGGCGATCTACTACATCACCCCGTGGCTTCGCTGGGACCGGGGTCCCTATGCGCCCAACCAGGCCGTGCTAGTCGATCTGGCCAACCGCCGCTTCTACATGTTCGGCATCGAAATCTGGCCGCACGAATTCTATTTCGTCGCCGGTCTGCTGGTCATGGCAGGGATCGGGCTGTTTCTGGTGACCAGCGCGGTGGGGCGCGCCTGGTGCGGCTATGCCTGCCCGCAAACGGTGTGGACCGACCTGTTCCAGCATGTCGACCGGTGGATCGACGGCGACCGCAACGCCCAGATGAAACTGCAGGCGGCGCCGTGGACTCTCGGCAAGACCGCCCGGCGGCTGTTCAAATGGTATGTCTACCTGTCGATCGCCTTCATTACCGGCGGCGCCTGGATCTACTATTTCGCCGACGCACCGACGCTGCATCATCTGTTCTGGACCGGCACGGCATCGCCCATCGCCTATGCGACGGTCGGCGTGCTCACCGCGACCACCTTCGTTTTCGGCGGCATCATGCGCGAACAGGTGTGCATCTACATGTGCCCCTGGCCGCGCATCCAGACGGCGATGCTCGACGAGAAGAGCCTGATCGTCACCTACAAGGACTGGCGCGGCGAGCCGCGCGGCAGCGTCAAGCAGGCGAAATCAAGTCCGGAACCACTGGGCGACTGCGTGGACTGCAACCAATGCGTCGCGGTCTGCCCGACCGGATACGATATTCGCAACGGGCCGGACATCGCCTGCATCACGTGCGCGCTGTGCATCGATGCCTGCGACGGGGTGATGCAGCAACTCGGCCGCCCACGCGGGCTGATCGATTACGCCACGCTCGAGGACAGCAAGCTTGAACGCGCGGGTGCCAGACCGACCGCACATCGGAAGCTGATCTGGCACCCGCGCACTCTGGTCTATCTCGGCGTGTGGTGCGCAATCGGCCTGGCGCTGCTGTTCGCGCTGGAGGTGCGCAAGCATATCGACGTCTCGGTCGCCAAGGACCGCAATCCGCCCTTCATGCCGATGTCTGGCGGCGAGGTGCGCAACGCCTACACGGTCAAGCTGCGCAATATGGAAAGCCGGCCGCGCCCAATGGAGATCGGCCTGCTCGGTCTCGACGGCGCGACAATGTGGAGCGACGACATGCCGCGCACCGCCGCCGCGCGCAGCCTGCGCCGGAATGTCGCCGCCGACCGGGCCGAGCCGGTGCGGGTCTACGTCATCGCCCCCAGGGGCACGGCGGCGCAGGAATTCTCCTTCACTCTGCGCGCGCTCGACCAGGAAGGCGGCAGCGACGCGCATCAGACGCGGTTCGACGCCCCGGGAGACGAGGAATGACTGGCCAGTTTACCGGACGCCACGCCGCGGCGATCTTCGTTGCATTCTTTGGCGTGGTCGCTGCCGTTAATCTGACGATGGCGCGGCTGGCGAGCAGCACGTTTGGCGGCGTGGTGGTCCGGAACTCCTATGTCGCCAGCCAGAATTTCAACCGCTGGCTCGACCAGGCGAACGCGGAAAAGGCGCTGGGCTGGAAGGCGACGGCGGTGCGCGAGGCGGATAACAGGCTGACGGTGAGCCTGTCCGGCGTTCCGGAAGGTGCGCAGGTTACCGCCATCGCCCGCCATCCGCTTGGCCGCGAGCCGGACCAGGCGCTTGCCTTTTCGCCCTTGGGCGAAGGTCGCTTCCGCTCCACCGCCACGCTTCCCGCAACCCGCTGGCAACTGCGGCTGCAGGTGCGTGCGCAAGGCAAGGCCTGGAACAGCGAGGCGCCGGTGCGATGACCGCGCCTGGCAGCTTCGTGGCCAGGTCAGCCCAGGAGACGGTGCTCGTCGTCCCCGGCATGCATTGCGCGGGCTGCATGGGCAAAGTCGAGCGCGCCTTGCAGGGCCTGCCCGCGGTCGCTTCCGCCCGGGTCAATCTCTCCGCCCGCCAGGTGCGCATAAACCATGACCCGGTGCTTACCGTGCCCGAGCTGGTCGCGGTGCTGGAATCGGCGGGCTTCCCAAGTCAGCCGCGAGGGCCGGAACTGGCGCCTCCGGTCTCGGCAGCGAAGCCGCTGCTCGGCCCGCTGGCGGTGGCGGGCTTCGCCTGCATGAACGTGATGTTGATGTCGGCGGGCATCTGGTCTGGCGCCGAAGGGAGCACGCGGTCGCTTTTCCACTGGCTTTCGGCGCTAATCGGCGGGCCCGCCATTGCCTATGCCGGAATGCCGTTCTTCGTCTCGGCCTGGAGCGCGCTAAGGAATTTGCGCACCAACATGGACGTGCCGATCTCGATCGGTGTCACCCTGGCCACTGCGCTCAGCCTCTACGAAACCATGACCGGCGGGCACGACGCCTGGTTCGACGGAACACTGATGCTGCTGCTGTTCCTCCTCGCCGGACGCGCACTCGATGCCATGATGCGCGACCGCGCCCGTGCCGGAGTCGATGCGCTGCTGCGGCAGGCGTCGCCGGGGGCGATGGTGGTCTCGCCCGACGGGAAACCGGCATGGCTGGCGGCGCGGGATCTGGCGCCCGGCATGCTGATGCGTGTGGCTTCGGGCGAGCGCCTCGCCGCCGATGGCGAGATCGTCTCGGGCGCCAGCCGGTTCGACCGCGCACTCCTCACCGGCGAAAGCACGCCTGTCGCCGCCGCGCCCGGCGACCCGGTCCACGCCGGCACGCTCAATCTCGACGCGCCAATCGATGTGCGGGTAACGGCGGCGGGGCAGGATACATCGCTTGCCGAGATCGCCCGGCTGATGGATGCGGCGGGACAGGCGCGATCGGCCTATGTCCGCATCGCCGACCGCGCCTCGCGACTCTATGCGCCCGCGGTGCATTCGCTGGCGCTGGCGAGCTTCATCGGCTGGATGCTGGCGGGGGCCGGGTGTCTATCATTCGGCGGTGATCGCCATCGCCGTGCTGATTGTCACTTGCCCTTGCGCGATTGGCCTCGCGGTGCCGGTGGCGCAAGTTGTCGCCTGCGGGGCGCTTATGCGTGCCGGGATCATGGTCAAGGACGGCAGCGCACTCGAACGGCTGGCGCAAATGGACCGCGCGTTGATCGACAAGACCGGCATCATTGACCATGGGCAGGCCCTTGCCTGATCCGGTCTCGATCGATGCACTGCCGCGCGAGGCGGCGGAAGTCGCACTGGCGCTGGCATCCAACAGCCGCCACCCGCTTTCGCGCGCGCTGGCCGAGCCCTGGCGGGGGGGCGCCGGGCGGCGGCGCTGAGCGACGTTCGCGAGTTGCCAGGAGAGGGTGTCAAGGCGGTGTGGCAAGGACTCGCGTGTCGCTGGACCGGCCTGGCGGGCCAGGGCATGGGCATTGCCTTGATATCGCAGGAAAGCCTGTCTGGCTGATACCCTTCGCGGACCGGCTGCGGCCAGATGCAGGAATTGCGCTCGCGGGCTGGAGGCGCTGGGAATCGAGTGTTTCGATCCTGTCGGGCGACAATGCCGTCGCCGTGGCCGAAGTCGCGCGCAAACGGGTCTGACCGGGCAGCCCGGCGCCAGCCCGCGAAGACAAGCTGGAAGCCATCGAGCGGTTGCAGTGCGCGCGGTCACAAGGTGCTGATGGTGGGCGACGGGCTCAACGACGGCCCGGCGCTTGCCGCCGCCAATGCCTCGATCGCCCCGGGCAGCGCCAGCGATGCCGGGCGGCAGGCGGCGGACATCGTCTTCCTCGGCGATTCGCTGCTGGCGATTCCCCGCGCAGTCTGGCCGCCCGGCGGACGATGCGGGTGGTGCGGCAGAACTTCGTGCTGGCCATCGGCTACAACGTGCTCGCGGTGCCGCTGGCGATCTTCGGCTACGTCACCCCGCTGCTGGCCGCCGTCGCCATGTCGACAAGTTCGCTGATCGTCATCGCCAATTCGCTGCGGCTGGCCAGAGCTCCATCGGGTGCGGCAAAATGACCAGCGTCGCCATTCTGCTGCCGCTTGCGCTGCTGATGGGCCTCGCCGGGCTGGCTGCCTTCTTCTGGGCGCTGAAGCGCGGCCAGTTCGAAGATCTGGAAGGCGCGGCGAACCGCATTCTGATCGAAGAAGATGAGGCGGAATGCCATGAAGCCGGCTCCGCTGCCCGGACTTGCCGCGCTGCTCCCACCGGCCGCAGCCACGGCCCCGGCAACCGCGAGGCGCCGTGATGTTGCCGCTTTGCTCCGGCGATGGCCAGCACCCATAGCCGATGCGTCATCTGCCAGTTCGTGTGACGTGTTTCGCGATAATTGACGGCTTCCATGGGCCGCCCTGCTGAAGACAGACCCCGCATGTGGCCTTATTATCCCGATCTGCTGGCGAAGCCCGTGCCGCGCTACACCAGCTTCCCACCGCCGCTGAATTCGGCGCCGGCGGTCGGGCCGGCGGACATGGCCGCCGCGCTGCACGCAGTCCAGCGGCGACGTCTCGCTCTATCTCCACATTCCCTTTTGCGAGAAGATCTGCTGGTATTGCGGCTGCAACACCGGCGCTGCCAACCGGCGCGAACGGCTGGCCAGCTATCTCGATGCGCTGCACGGCGAGATCGCGCTGGTCGGCGGCGGCTGGATGGGCAGGGTCAGGGTCCGGCGCGTCGCCTTCGGCGGCGGCAGCCCCAACGCGATCACGCCGACCGATTTCGTGCGGCTGGTCAACGCGCTGACGGCGATTTTCCGCTGGCACGACCGGTCTGGTCGATCGAACTCGATCCGCGGAGCGCTCGACGCAGGACTGGGGGCTGGCATTGCTGCGGTCGGCATCGACCCACGCGAGCCTGGGCGTGCAGACCTTCGCGCCGCACCTGCAGCGGCGATCGGCCGGGTCCAGCCCGATGCGGATATCGCCGCGCGCCACGACCTGCTGCGCGGGCGGGCGTCACGTCGCTCAATTTCGATCTGATGTACGGCCTGCCGGGCCAGACGCTGGCCGATCTTGAAGCGTCGCTGCGCCGCGCGGTCGAGCTGGGGGCGGACCGGATCGCGCTGTTCGGCTATGCCCATGTGCCGCAGATGATCCCGCGCCAGAAGCGGATCGATGCGCAGCGGGCTGCCCGACAGGACAGCGCTTCGCCATGGCCGCGTGGGCATGCGCTTTCTCACCGGCGCAGGCTATCGAGCCGGTCGGTTTCGATCACTTCGCCCTGCCCGGCGATCCACTGGCGAAGGCGGCCGAGCAGGGCGGCTGCATCGCAATTTCCAGGGCTTCACCGACGACCCTCACCGTGCTGATCGGCCTCGGCGCTTCGGCGATCAGCAGTTTTCCCGATCTGCTCGTCCAGAACGAGAAGAACGCCGGGCGCTATCGCATGCTGCTGTCGCAGGACAGTGCCGGCCGCGTTGGGTGTGCGGCCGCTCGCCGCGCGATCAGGGGATCGGGCGCGCTGATCGAAGCGCTGCTGTGTCAGGGCGAAGCGCGACGATCGGCGAGCGGCTATTGGCGCTCCAGGCGGCGCTTGCGCCCTTCATCGCGCGCGGTCTTGCCGCATACGACGGCGAATTCCTGACATCCTGCCCGGCGGGCTGCCCTACGCCCGCACTATTGCGGCGCTGTTCGATCCCTATCGGCAGATTTCGCCTCGACACTTCAGTTCGGCTGTCTGAGCCCGACCTGCGCATTGTTGACCCCGATCAAGGCTGGCGGAGCGGCTGCTGATAACGACCATCATGAGCGCAATTGCTGTCGACCCCGCCCACACGATTTGATGGGAAATGATCCGGACCCCGTCTGTACGCCCAGCCAATGCCCGCCCGCCGGCACAATCGATATCCCTGCAATGCATGCCAAATACCTTCGCGAGCGCGACCGGCGCATCCAGAAGGAACACAACGACCAGTATATCCCCGCCAGCGGCAAGTGGGCGAAGGTCTACGAAGACGATCCCTACACGCCCGTCACCCCGCGCGATCCGATCACCGGCGAGACCGACGTCGTGATCCTGGGCGCGGGCTATTGCGGGATGATGGTGGCGAACCAGCTCAAGAAGGCGGGCATCACCGAGTTCTACAATATCGACCACGGCGGCAACTTCGGCGGCACCTGGTACTGGAATCGCTATCCCGGCATCCAGTGCGACAACGATTCGCTGGTCTACATGCCGCTGCTCGAAGAGACCGGCTACATGCCGTCGAAGAAGTTCGCCGACGGTTACGAGATCTACGATCATTGCCAGATCATCGCCGATACCTTCGGTCTGCGCGACAACGCGCTGTT
>CAVZHF010000011.1:0-36035 GCA_963775005.1 uncultured Alphaproteobacteria bacterium
CACCAGATTGCTCGCCAGCAAGCTTATCCGGTCCACGATCGTCTTGGGATGACGGTCGGCGACCAGCACCTCGCGTATGGCGCCGATCAACCGCGTGCGGGTTCCAGAGTTGCTCCGCTCGGTGACGGTGTAAAGGCCCTGCTGCGGATTGATCTGCGCCATCACGGCTGGAGAGCGCAGCGAAACGCCCTGGTCAGTCGCGATCGCCCGCACTCATCGCCGCATCGGTATACCAGGCCTGATGCGCGCGGTGGAACGCGCCGATCCCGAAGTGGACGATGCCACCGTTGGGCATCGCGATCGTAAGCGAACCGTTCGACCTCTGCGGGACGCGGTCCAGCGTCGCGCAAAGCCTCACAGGCTGTAGGCCTGCTTGGCGAGATTGTAGGCCAGGTCCCGCGCCAATTCCGCCGCTTCCCAATCCTCGATCCGGTGCTCGGCGACCAGTCGGCCAGGAAACCGCAATCGATCCGCCGCGCGACATCGTGACGCGCCGGGATCGACAGGAAGGCGCGCGTGTCGTCGTTGAAGCCGACGGTATTGTAGAAGCCGGCGGTCTCGGTCGTCTGCTCGCGGAAGCGGCGCATGCCTTCGGGGCTGTCGTGAAACCACCAGGCGGGGCCGAGCTTGAGGCACGGGTAGTGTCCGGCGAGCGGCGCGAGTTCGCGGGCATAGGCTGGTCTCATCGAGCGTGAACAGAATCAGCGAAAGTCGCGGCTCGTTGCCAAGCGGTCGAGCAGCGGCTTCAGCGCGCGCACGTAGTCGGTGCGCATCGGGATGTCGGCGCCCTTGTCGCGGCCGAAGCGCGCGAACAGACCGGCGTTGTGATTGCGCAAGGAGCCCGGATGGATCTGCATCACCAGCCCGTCGTCGATGCTCATCGCCGCCATCTCGGTCAGCATCTGGGCGCGGAACAGCTCGGCATCGGCCGGGCGCTGAACTGCCGTTGCGACACCCGGTCGAACAGCGCTTCGCCTCGGCCTGGGGAAGATCGGCAGTGCCCGCGGTCGGGTGGCCGTGATCGGTGACGTTGCGCCCAGTGAGGCAAAGAATGCGCGGCGCTTGCGGTGCGCGTCGAGATAGCCGTGACCAGTTGCAGGAGTCGTCGCCGGTGAGCTCGGCACAGCGGCCGAGGTTGTCGCGGAAGCCCTCGAATTCCGGATCGACCACCGGGTCCGGTCGATAGGCCGTGATCACGCGCCCCGCCCAGCCGCTGTCAGCGCGGATCGCGGCGATGGTGCTCGAGCGTGTCGAGCGGGACTCGGTGGTGGCGATGACCTCGATGTTGAAGCGCTCGAACAGCGCGCGCGGGCGGAAGCCGGTCGGTGGCGAGCGCAGCGGCGATGGTGTCGTAATAGTGGTCGGCCGTCTCGGCTCTCGAGCTGACTCGAGCCCGAAGCTTCGGCGAACACCCAGTCGAGCCAGATCCGCGACGGCGTGCCGCGAAACAGGTGATAGTGCCCGGCGAACAGCCGCCAGCCCGCGCGCGGATCGCGCTCGCTGGATTGCCGACGCCGAGCGCTCGAGCGCGATGCCCTGGCTGTAGAGCATGCGGAACACATAGTGGTCCGGGGTGCAGCAGCAACTCGGTGGCATTCGCGAAGGGCGCATTGCCGGCGAACCATGCCGGATCGGTGTGTCCGTGCGGGCTGATGATCGGCAGGCGGCGACCGTGGCGTACAGGTCGCGCGCGATGCGCGCGCACGGCCGGTTCGGCCGGCAGCAGGCGGTCGGCATGCAATTGCAGGGGCGTCGTCGTGCGGTCAGCGGTGCTGCGGGCGTAGCGTCGGCGCTTACCCTGGGCCGAGATGCGGGCCTCGGCGACGGCCTGTTCCTCGGTCGCGAACAGCAGGTAATCGAGCACCTGCTGCGAGATGGGCGCGCATCGCGGCGCGCGCCGCGTCGGGATCGCGGGCGCGCATGGCTGACGAGCCCGCATGTTCATCACCACGGGCTTGACGTTGCGCGGTGCGCGATTGTGCATACAGCGGCGCACTTCGGGCGCAGTGAGCGGAGGTCCAGAGCTCGATCGCCGTCGGATGGCGGTGTTACGCGTGGCCCTGGCGATGGCGAGGTGAAAATGCGCGATCGGCCTCCTCGCCCTTTCGGGCGGTTGTCGGCGGCGATTTCCTCCAACAGGCGATCGAGCTCGGCGAGCTCCTCATCGGTAATCTGGCTGGCGGCCAGTGCCGCCACCTCGCCTTCGAACAGCAGCCGCGCTTCGCTTAGCTCGAACGCGGCCATGTGAAGCCTGGCACATCGCCCTTGCGCGGGAATGGCAGGACATAGACGCCCGAACCGATCCGCACTTCGACCAGGCCCTGCATTTCCAGCGCGATGATCGCCTCACGCACGGTGGGGCGGCTGACGTCGTAATGCTCGGCCAGTTCGCGTTCCGCCGGCAGCCGGTCGCCGACCTGATATTCGCCCGGCGTAAGCTCGTCGATCAGCTTGCGGGCCAGATCCTGATAGAGGCGGTCCTGATCCTTGTTGAGGGATGCATGTCATCGGATGCTCCCGGGCCTTACCAATAGCACCAAAGTGGACAGGCCAGTAATCTGGTCAAGTCAGTGTCTACCAGCATAGCAGCAATTAGCATGAGGTCAGCATATGAAAATCACGCCGCCCGCGTCATCGTCACTTGCCCGGGTCGAAACTTCGTGACTCTCAAGATCGAGACCGATCATGGCGTGCATGGTATCGGCGATGCCACGCTCAACGGGCGCGAGCTGTCGGTGGTCTCCTATCTGAACGAACACGTGATTCCGTGCCTGATCGGCCGCGACCCGCGCCGATCGAGGACATCTGGCAGTACCTCTATCGCGGCGCCTACTGGCGGCGCGGTCCGGTGACGATGCGGGCGATCGCTGCTGTCGACGTGGCGCTGTGGGACATCAAGGCCAAGATGGCCGGCATGCCGCTGTATCAGCTGCTCGGTGGGCGCAGCCGAGACGGGGTGATGGTCTATGGCCACGCCAACGGCGGCGACATTGCCGAGACGGTCGAGGCGGTCGGCCACTATATCGACATGGGCTACAAGGCGATCCGCGCCCAGACCGGGCGTGCCCGGGGTCAAGGAGGCCTACGGCGTCGGGCGCGGCAAGCTGTACTACGAACCGGCCGACGCCGCGCTGCCGAGCGAACCGGCTGGGATACGCGCAAGGCGCTAAATTACGTGCCCAAGCTGTTCGAAAAGCTGCGCGAGACCTATGGCTTCGACCACCACCTGCTGCACGATGGGCACCACCGCTAGACGCCGCATGGAAGCCGCGCAGCTCGGCAAGATGCTCGAACCCTATCAGCTGTTCTGGCTGGAAGACTGCACCCCGGCGGAGAACCAGGAGGCCTTCAAACTGGTGCGCCAGCACACCACCACGCCGCTGGCGGTGGGCGAGATCTTCAACACCATCTGGGACGCCAAGGACCTGATCCAGAACCAGCTGATCGACTACATCCGCGCCACTATCGTCGGCGCGGGCGGGGTCACGCACTTGCGCCGGATTGCTGATCTTGCCAGCGCTATACCAGGTCCGCACCGGCTGCCACGGTGCCACCGACCTGTCGCCGGTCACGATGGGCACCGCGCTGCATTTCGACACCTGGGTTCCCAACTTCGGCATCCAGGAATACATGCGCCACACGCGCTGAGACTGACGCCGTATTCCCGCACGACTACCGCTTTGAGGACGGGCTAGCTATTGTTCGGCGACACGCCCGGCCACGGCGTCGACATCGACGAAAAGCTGGCAGCGAAGTATCCCTACAAACCCGCCTGCCTGCCGATTGCGCGGCTTGAGGATGGCACGATGTGGAACTGGTGACAGGGCGCTGCCGGGCCTTCGCGGCGCACTACCGGCCGGCACGATCCAGCCATCGGCACGCGAGGAGGCAAGCTGTGCCATCGAACAGGCGTCCCCTGCCGGTTTCCGAAGCGCCTCCGCGGCCAGTCGCAGGCCGGACAGCATCCCCAGCGGGCAGCAGGGTTGCGCCCCGGAAAAAATGACATAAGGTTTGCGCATTATGCGCAAGACCAACCTGTGCAAGCCATGCCGGATTTCGATATGCGCAAATTCTCGAAAAGGGACGCGGATCTCCGCAATCGGTTCGGTCCGTCCATTCGTCGATGCGCCAGTGGCGCTTCGGCGCGGCGAGCATTCCGGCACGATCGAGGTTGAAATTGCACCATAGCTTTGGAGAAATGCGATGAGCGGATCAGACATTCAGGCGGTGATCGACGAACTGGCGATCCGGCGAGTGCTCGATGAATATTGCCTGCGAATGGAGCTCAACACCTTCGAGGAATGGCTGGACCTGTTCACCGAGGATACGGTTTACGAGGTCTACAAGCTGACGCTGCGCGGCCACCAGGCAGTGACCGAGCTCCTGTCAAAGGCACCGCATGGCGTGCATATCGGTGGTGCTGTGCGCATCTCGATCAACGGCGATACCGCCCAGACCGTGCAGAACTATGCTTTCGTCTCGACCAGCACCGATGAGTGGAATGTCGGCTGGTACGACCGCACTCTGGTGCGCACCGATGCGGGTTGGAAAATCGCGCACACCCGAGTCAAGATCGGACGCAAAGATGCACTGCCTGAGAACGAGCGTGCCCGCCAGATCGCCTATCCGATCGGCTTTGCCTGAGATGCAAGTGCTCTCACCGGCATGATCGCCATTGTCTGCGGCGCCAGCCTGAGGCATCGGCGGCGGCCAAGCGCTGGCGCTGGACGAGGCGCGCGCATCGTCGCTCCGGCGCGCTCGATGTCGCCTGTCTGCTAGGCGCCGTACCATTCGATAATGCCGTAATCGGCATTGGGCGCACCGGCCGTGCGGCACACCACTTTCCCATTGCGATAGTGAAAGATACGGATTTCGCCCGATTTTTTGATACCGCGGGCGAAGCCGCGGATCTGGAATCTTCTCCCTTCTGCCAGTTGTCGAACGTGTCCGAAGGTTCAGCGCCGCTCCTCGGCCTAGATCTTCGGGGCGATCTGTCCCGCCGAGGGCAAGGGTGCCGGTGTCGTCATGCCCCGGTGCAACAGCGAAGCGATGGGCATGCACCTCGAAGAGATCGCCTTCCACGTCGCGCCGGGCGCCCATGCCGTCCGATCTGCTCGATCAGGCCGGATGGCACGGTCGGCAGCGCTGGTCATCCCGCCCAACATCACGCTCATGCCGCTGCCGCCCAAATGCCCGGAGCTCAACCCGGTCGAAAACGTCTGGCAGTTCATGCGCGACAACAGGCTGTCGAACCGCATCTTCAAATCCTACGACGACATCGTCGATCACTGCTGCTTTGCCTGGAACCGGCTCGTCGATCAGCCCTGGCGCATCATGTCCATCGGGCTGCGACAATGGGCGCAGGGTTCTGATCGGACCCTAACAACTCTGTAATAATGCCTACCGTCCGATCGACTGACCCGTCACCCCGGGCTTGACCCGGGGTTCCGCTTTTCAGCCCCTTCGCGCAGGTCGCAAGCGGCATCCGGGTCAGGCCCGGGATGACGAAAAAAGGGTTCACCGCGATTGGTGTCATTCCAATGGGCGGTTGGTAAAAATGCAAAACAGGCGCCGGCGAGGGGAGGACCTCGCCAGCGGCTATCGTTCAGCCCGGCACCTGGTCTAGCGCGAGCCGAAGGCGTAGCGCAGGGTCACGCCGATTTCGCGCGGCCTGGACGTGAATACAGTATCGTAACCGGCGGGGGCAGCGAACAGCGGAAAGACAGAATTCGTCACTGCCGAGCGATTGAGCTCCACCTGCTTGTCAAACACGTTCTTGGCGTAAACACCCAAGTCCCAGCCACCCTGGTTGCCGGTCAGCCCGGCAAAAAGATCGACGATCGCATAGGCCGGCGTTTTTCTGTATACGATTTTCCCGGTCGCGTCTGGCTTGCCAAAGTTGCGGAAATTGGGATTTTCGCCCCGATAGCTGGCGTTGAAGCGAAAATAGCCTTCGAGAGAACCACTGAGAGGCACCGAATAGCTGCCGTTGACGGTCGCTTGGAACGGCGGCGATTGGTTGAGAACCTCGCCCTTGACCGAAGGACAGAAGTTCATCGGATTCGCCGCCGTGAGCGGCCGGGCAACACCGTCATTGCAGGGAATCAGGCCGCCCTTCGACTTGATTTGCGAGTAGCTGATATTGGCGCCCAGCGACAGATTGTCGATTGGCTGAGCCGCCAATTCCAGTTCGAAGCCACGAACCTGCGCATCGATATTACGGTAAAAGGCGACGAATGTCTGCACCACGCGTCCCGGAGCGGGGACTGGATTTCAGATAATCGATGCCTTGAAACGACGTCAACTGGTTCTTGTAATCGAGCAGGAATGCAGATGCGTTGACGCGAAACCGCCGTCCAAAACTGGCCTTGACGCCAATTTCATAGGATTTCGCCGATTCGGGCTCGGGCGTAAGCAGGTTGGCAGGCAGGCCGGGATTGTTGATTGCCGGCAGTCCGGTTCGGAACGAGCTTCCGGTGGTTGCATAGACCAGCAGATCGTCCGTGAATTTGTGCGACAGCGAGAAGTTGTAAAGCGTTGCCGTGTACTTGTTGTTGAAGATCTCCGACGGGAACACCGTAGGCGGCACCGGAGCGTCGCAGTAAGCCGCACCGTAGACCGGACTGTTGGGAAGGAAGCCCGGCGCGGGCAGCCACCGGCCGCAGGAGGCAGGAAGTTCGGGAAGGTGACGAAGCCACCGGTGACCGAAAGGTCGTTCTGGACCGGAACCCGGTCCCTGACGAAGGCGATGCCGCCGCTCAGCTCGGTATTCTCGCCCAGGTGGACCCTGACATTGCCGTAAAAGCTATCGAACACCTGGCCAATGGCGATGTTCAGACTGGTGTCCAGCGTGTACCGTGAAACCGGCGTCCTCACTTGCCCGGGGATGCTCTGGAACGGCGCACCAAAGGCGCCTGGCAGATAGACCGGGACATCGAAAACGATGGTGCCGCCGCTGTGCTTCGAAAACCAGCCGATGTCATAGTCGAACGGGCGGTCCGGGTTGGGCAACGACGACAGGCGAATTTCGTGCGTCGAGAATTCGGGCAGGCCCAAATTTACAAAAGAACTATTCGATTCGAAACCAGGAAGGATGTTCAGCGCATCGGTCGCATTGAAGATTCGCCCGGTGCGATTGAATTGGCGACCGAAATTGTAGGTCAGCCTATGGCTCAGCACGTCCCAGGTGGCATTGACGGTGAGCAGGTCGATATGTGCGTGGGGTATTGCTCGGCAAATCCTGAACCGAGGCGCGGTCCTGCACCGAAAGCGCCGGGCCATTGAAATTGGCGGGTATGCCGAGCGCCGCAAACCCGGGGCTGCCGGTGCCGGCCACCTGCGTAAAATTCAGCTTCAGCGTCTTGCGGCGCTGATACATCGCCTGGACGAGAACGTATCGGTGGGCTGGAACAGGACCGTCGCGCGATAGCTGCGGTCCTCAACTTGGGCTGGACCGAGCTGTTGACACTGTAGATCCGGCCACCATTGCTGTCCTCGATATTGGCGGCCAGGCGGATCGCCAGTACATCCTTGATAATCGGGACATTGACCGCGCCCTGGACATCCCAGTGATCGCCGGAGCCATAGAGGCCCTGAACATAGCCGCCGAATTCGTCGAGGTCGGGCTTGCGGGTGGAAATGGTCACGGCGCCCGAAATCGACGGCGCACCGCGCGACGTGCCCTGCGGCCCGCGCAGCACTTCGATCTGGCCGACGTCGAACATCGACATGATGGTGTTGCCGGGGTCGAATGGAACTTCGTTGAAGTAGATCGGCGTGGCCGGCGTGCCCGAACCGGGCTGCCACGTCACGCCGCGCAAGGTGACCAAGGTGTGGAACCGGCGATTGACCAGAGTCAGGCCAGGCGCCAGCTTGGAAACTTCGTCGGCCGACGTGATCGCCATCTTCTGTAGCGATCGCCCGACACCACCTGCACGCTGACCGGAACGTCCTGAAGCATTTTCCGCGCGGCGCGCGGTGACGATGATCTCACCCGCATCGCCGCTTGCGCTATCGGCAGGCGCATCCTGCGCCAAAGCTGCCGTCGGCAGGAAAGCGCGAGCGCTGTCGTCGCCAACACCGAATTTAGAAGTTTAATCGCCATCTGAGAATCTCCTCCGGGGCCTCAAGAGCCGTTTGCCGAACCAGAACCGGATCATGCACGCATCGACGGCGCGCGCTGCGGCATATTGCACATGGCGTGTTGCAATTGCATTGTCCCCTAGGCAGAGCGGGACGTCGTTGCAAATAGTCGGTGGAGGAACGGGGCGATTTCAGAAGCACGTTGCGGAATCGCAACAGTTGAGCACGACCGGAACATTGCGTCGCGTGCACTGCAGTTTACCCGCCCGGATGTCTCCCGATTCGCTCTGTCAGCAGGGCCTCGATCGCACGCCGCGAAACCTTGTTGCTGGGCAGCATCGGCACCTCCTCCCTGGCGATCTAGACGTAGGCGCGGGGCACCTTGAAGCTGGACAGGCGCTTTTTGAGGACGGCCTCGATTTCGGCGAAATCGAGCGCCGCTTCGTCCCTCGCCACGACCGCGGCAACCACCAGCTGGCCGCGCTGGTCATCGGGAAGGCCGACGACATAGGCAGAGTGGACGCCGGGCAGCAGCTGCATCTCCTGCTCGACTTCCGCCGGCGAGACATTGGAGCCGTTGGTCTTGATCATGTCGCCGCCCCGGCCGATGAAATGGATGCGGCTGCCTTCGACCAGGCCCATGTCGCCGGTGCGGTAGAAGCCGTCGGGCGTATAGTAGGCCTCGCTGATCGAGCTTGTGCAGGCCGGGCGACAGGGCATAGCCGCGAACCTGCATTTCGCCGGTCTCGCCATCGCCGACCGGCTGGTTGGTTTCGGGATCCGCGACCCGCACTTCATAGCCATCGGCGATATGGTCGAGCGGAGCGCAAAGAGGATAGTCCGGCGCGCGCAGTTCGTCGCCATAAGTAGTAGGGCCGAAGGTTTCGCTCATGCCGAGCGCCCAATAGGGCCTGGCCTGCGCCATCACGGCCAGATCGTCCTCCGCCATCACCGTGCCCATGGCGTGGCGGCTGCTGGTCGATGTGCCCTCGGTGCAATGCGTGCAGCCGCCGGCGAACAGGTTGGGTAAGAGGAACAGGCCCATGCCGCCGACCCAGAACATCGGCAATGTCGCGGTGGTCCGGCTGTCTGGGTGTCCGTTCGGTCATCCGCGCGAGGTAACCGGCGCGAAAGACGACCGGGCCGTGGAGATGCTTGACGCCTTTGGGCAGGGCCATCGAACCGGAAGTGTAGATTTCCAGCATCTGGTCGGTCGGATGAACCTCGGCTTCCACCGCGGCGAGCAATTCGTCCGCGATGGTGTCGGCTTGGGCGGTCAGGTCGCCCAGCGTGCCGATCGCCGATGGCAGGTCCGGGCCCCACGACACCACCCAGCGCAGGTAAGGCGCGGCAGGGATGCGCAAGCCGCCAGCCTGCGCCCCGCGCAGGTCCGGCAGGGCGTCGCACAGGCGGTCCACCAGGTCGTGGCCCAGCAGGCTGCGCTGGACGAACAGGCCCGCAATGTCGGACTGCCTGAGCACGCGCACCAGCTCGTTTGCCTTGATCAGCGTGCTGATCGGCACGGCAACCGCGCCAATGCGGGCGATGGCCGCCAGCAGGACCGCGAACATCGGGCCGTTGCCCTGGATAAAGCCGACCCGGCTGCCCTTGCCGATCCCGCGCGCCAGCAGGCCGCGGGCGATGTGTGCCGACTGGCGATCCAGTTCGGTGAAGGTGATCGCCTCGTCCGGGATGGTCGCGCCTTCGAGTGTGAGCGCGACGGCGTCGCCGTAGGCTGCCGCTGCCGCGCGAACCAGTTGCGGGAAGGTCCTGGCTTCGGCCGTCATCGGTCTGCCTCGATCATGATTTCATTCCGCTCTTGCATGGGGAAGCTCCAGGCAGATGATGTCCGCGGCGCTGCTCGCAGCGGGGGCAGCAGGCGCAATTCGGCCATGGCCGCAAGCTGGGCCAGCAGCGATGACAGGCTGTCGCGGCATCCTGCAAAGCCGGCCTGCCGCAGCCTGATCGTGCTCAGCAGCACGGGTTGGGCCTTGCCGGCGATCCGCTCGCCGTTGAGCAGATCGACATAGCGATGCGATTGCCCGAGCAGCCGTTCAAGCGAGGGTTCGCGCAACCCGTGCCGGGCGGCGATCGTGCTCCAGGCCGCAACGCTTTCCGGCTGGGCGAAAAATCCGGCGAAGTTGCGCGGGGCTGTTCCATCGGATCGCAGGCCAAGGCTTGCCGCAAGCTCCGGCCAGGCATCGCGCAGGACAAATACATCGCCATTGGTGATGTTCAGGGTCTGGAAGGCAGCGGAGCTGTCGTCAGCGGCCCAGGCCATCGCCTCGGCGAGCAGGCCTGCATCGACGAGTTCCCAGATCGCGTTCCCGCCGCCCGGCATGGCGAACGGCAGGCCGCGTTCGCAGGTGATGGCCGCATAGGCGCCGATCGGGACGACCGGGTTCATCGCCACGCCCGGCGCCGCGCCGAGCAGAATCTGAGGTCGCCAGATCGTGAACGCGAAGCCGTGGCGCGCGGCGGCATCGCGCAGCCTGTCTTCATGAAGCCAGTAGAAGTTCGGGTGGGGGTCGCGCGGGTGATCCTCGTGCAGCGGGACCGGAACTGCATGAAGGTGCGCCCCATAGGCCTTGGCTCCCTGGAGCAGGCTGACATGCCGCAGGTCTCCGTGTCGGCGAGGGGATCGATCAGGTTTGCGAACATCCGCCCGTTCAGCGCCATCGTCGCCGGATCGCGCCAGCCTTCGACCAGTCCCTCCTGCTCAAATGCGGCGGCATAGATGAGATGCGTCACCTCGGGCAAAGCGGCCAAGGCAGCCCGGCACGCCTCGATATCGCTCAGATCGACCGGCAGATGCGCGAAGGCGCAATCCGCCGCCACGACCGGCAGTCGCCGCGAAAGCGCGATGACCCGCCATCCTGGCAGCCGCGCAAAGTGCTCGACAGCGGCGGTGCCAATCACGCCGCTCGCGCCGGCGATCAGGATAGTCCGGGTCATCGGCTCTGCCTCCGCCTCTCGGCCGATCCGGTCAGGCGATCACGCCGCCGGCTTTCAGTTCCTCGATCCGGTCCCAGTCGATGCCCATTTCCATCAGGAACAGTTCGGTGTGTTCCGACGCCTGCGGCGCCCGCGAGGAGGCGACAGGTGCGTGATCGAACTGCACCGGGTTGCGCACCAGCTTGAGCGGCTCGCCGCCGTCGCTGGCTTCGACCTCGAACAGCATGTCGTTGGCGAGCGCCTGCTCGTCGCTGGCGAGATCGAGGAAGCTCTGCACCGGCGCCCACTGCCCCGAATAGGTGCGCAGGCGGTTGCGCCAGTAATCGAAGCTGTTGCCGGCGAAGGCTGCGGTGATCAGGTCGCTGGCTGCCTTCCAGTTGGCCATCAGCTTTTCGGCGCTGTCGAAGCGCGGATCGTCGGCCAGTTCGGGCATGCCGAGATGCGCGAACAGATCGCGCGCATAGGGCCCGGGGGTCAGCGTGCACAGGTTGATCGTGCCGCCGTCGCTGGTGCTGAAGTTGCCGAGGAACGGATTGCCCGCCCCGGCGCCGGACATCGGCATCGACGCGCGCGAGACGCTGCCGGCCTCGATCGCCTGGTCGATCGCCGAGCCGCAGGCCCACCAGCCGGTGCTGAGCAGCGAGACGTCGATCTCTACCGCCTCGCCGGTGCGTTCGCGGTGGAACAGGGCGGCGGAAATGCCGCCGGCGATGTTCATGCCGCCCATCGAATCGCCGAAAGCGCCGATCGGCTGCATGAAGGCGCCGCCCAGTTCCTCGGGCGTCATGGCATAGGCGACGCCGCTGCGCGTCCAGAACGCGGTGTTGTCGAAGCCGCCGTTCTCGCGCTCGGGTCCCTTGTCGCCGAAGGCCGAGCCGCGCGCATAGATGATGTCGGGATTGGCCGCGCGAATTTGCTCCACGTCGATCTTCAGCTTGCGCCGCGCCGATGGCAGGTAGTTGGTCAGGAACACGTCGGCGGTCTTGGCGATCTCGTAGATCAGCGCCTGGCCTTCGGGCGTGGAGATATCGATGCCGACGCTGCGCTTGCCGCGGTTGGGGTGTTCGATCATGCCGTTGCGCAGCGGATTGATCTTCTTGCCGAACGAATTGATGAAGCCGCGCTGGGTATCGCCGCGCACCGGATGCTCGATCTTGATGACGTCGGCGCCCCAGTCGGCGAGGACCGCGCCCGCAGCCGGAACGAACGTGAACTGCGCCACTTCGAGAACACGGACACCCTTCATGACTTGCGTCATCTTCACAATCTCCAGTCAAATTCAGCCTGGCAGCGGTGCAGGTTCAAGATGAACTGCGCGCTGCCTCAGGCAAGGACATAGTCTTCAAGGCGTGGCGTCGCCATGACATCGACAAAGTGGTCGTAGCTCCACGGCCATACCTGCGGCACCCCGTCCGCATCGAGATACCAGCTCTTGCAGCCCGATGCGAAGACCGTGCGCCCGGCATCGCGGTTGCGGGCGGCTTCATAGGTTTCCAGCGCCTCGACTTTCGGTGCGATGGCCGAGGCCCGGCCTTCGCGCACCAGATCGATCAGCTGGTCGAAATAGTCCCACTGCTTTTCGGCGATATCGACCAGCGAGAAATTGCCGACCGGGCCGGTCGGGCCATTGAGCAGGCACAGGTTCGGGAAGTGCGGGATCGTGACCGCATAGTAGGCGCGCGGATGCTGCGCCCAGAAGTCGTCGAGGTCCAGGCCGTCTTCGCCGATGAACTTGATCGGACGGACGAACTGATCGACCTTGAAGCCGGTGGCGAGCACCAGCACGTCGAGCTCATGGAAGGTGCCGTCCTTCATCCGCACGCCGGTTGCTTCGATCCGCTCGATTGCGCCGGTTTCGACATAGACCGCCGGCTGCTGCACCGCGTCGTAATAGTGCGCCGAGAAGATCAGCCGCTTGCACGCCGCGCGATAGTTGGGGCGCAGTTTCTCGCGCAGTTCGGGATCGCGGATGCTGTCCTCGAGGTTGCGTTCGACGATGTCCTGGATTTCGGCGAGTTCGGGCGATTCGCTGTCGATGATCGCGGCGGTGAAGCGCGCTTTGCGCGCTGCCGCGTCGGGTCCGTCGCGCACGTCCTCGATCCGGGAGGCATCCTGCCGGAACGCTTGCTTTTCTGCATCGGAATAGGCTGTTGTCCGGGCAGGGCATGATCCATTGCGGCGAGCGCTGGAAGTGGACCAGCCGGGCCACGCGCCGCGCGAGCGCCGAGACGATCTGCACCCCGGTCGAGCCGTTGCCGATCACGCCGATACGCTTGCCGTCAATCGGAACCGAATGGTCCCAGCGGGCGCTGTGAAACCACGGGCGCGCGAAATCGTCCAGGCCGGGAATGTCGGGGATGCTCGGGTGGTGAAGCACACCCGTCGCCGCGACCAGGACCTGCGCGCTGTCGGTTTCGCCGGCTTTGGTGCGGACATGCCATTGCCCGTCACGCCATTCGCAGCGCTCGATCTCGGTATCGAAGCGAATGTGCTCCTCGATTCCGTAGGTCTTGGCGATATCCTCGAAGTAGCGCTTGATCTCCGGGCCCGGCGCGTAGAACGCACTCCATTCAGGGTTGAAGGCGAAGGAATAGGAATAGGAGTGCGCGGGCGTGTCGCAGGCGATTCCCGGATAGGTGTTTTCGCGCCAGGTTCCGCCGACCGATGCGCCCTTTTCGTAGATGGTGAAATTCGTTTCGCCGCGCTGCTTGAGGCGGATCGCGGCCAGCAAGCCCGCCATTCCCGCCCCGATGATGATCGTGCGCAGGCCTTTGCCTTTTGATCTTGCATCCCGCATTCCAATGCTGGTTCGTTTCGACCCGCCGTCGAGCCGGGGCCAGGCGCGCACTTTCACCAGAATCGGTAATGCAATGGGCAACGTAGCATTAATCGAAAAAATGGCGTGCGCGTTTCAAGGAGGCAGGCTTCAGTGCGACGGCTGCCTATCGCGTTTCGGGCGGATAGGGCCCGAGCAGCAGAAACACAGGGCGGAGATCACGCAAAGCGGCATCGCCGCCCAAAGGCCGGGGTCGTAGGAACCGGTGACATCGTAGATCGCGTTGAGGATAACCGGCCCATTGCCGGTCGCCAGGCCAAGGAAGCCGCCGATCGTGCCGAACAGGAAACCGAAATTCTCGCGCCCGAAATAGCGCGAGGTGAGATAGGCGACGATATCGAGTTCGGCGCCGAGCGAGAGCCCGAAGATCAGGATCGCAATTGCCGCCGCCGACGATCGACCCCGGCATTTCCAGCAGGATCAGCAATCCCAGCAGCGGCAGCGAGACGCACACCGCTGCGATGATCCGCCCGTCCATGCGGTCAAGCAGCGCACCGACCGAAAGGCGGCCGAAAATCGCCGTGATGCCGACCAGTCCGGCAAGAGTCGCCGCATCGGTGCGGTCGATGCCCTTGGCCGAAAGGACCGGCACGACGCTCGTCACCATGGTCACCACCACCAGCGCAATGCTGACCCCGGCCACAAGCAACTGGAAAAACTGCCGGGTCAGCACGCCGCTCTGCCAGACCGAGGGGCGGGGCGGCGCATCGGTTATCGCTTCGGACACGGGCGCTGTCCGCACCCGGTCGCGCGCGCTGGTGAAGAACAGCAGCACGATCGGCAGGGCGATGATGAGCCAGATCGCCCCGAGCCCGACCAGGCCATGCGCCAGCCGAATGCGGCGATCAGCTTCGGTAAGCTTGGGCACCATGAACGAGGCGAGGCTGCTGCCGCACAGGGTCACCGCCAGCGCAAGGCCGCGGCCCGCCGCAAACAGGCTGGTGACCGCGCCGGTCCAGACCATCGGCTGCACCAGGATGATGCCGAGCGAGACCGGCAGCCACAGCGCGCGCCATTGCCAGATTTCGGGCCGGTCGCGCCGATCAGCGCGATCGCTCCGCACAGGGTGATGATCGCGGCGATGCCGATGCGGCGCGGCCCGATCCGGTCGACCAGCAAGCCCATGAACGGCGCACAGAACACCGCGAGCGTCGAGGCGATCGAATGGCCCGACATGATCTGCGCGCGGGTCCAGCCGAATTCGCGTTCCAGCGGCTCGATGAACAGGCTGCTCGAGTAGGAAATGATCGCGGCGACGGCCATGCCGGCGCAGGCCGCAAGCACGACCGTCCAGTTCTCCCGCCATTCGGCAGCCGCGCTGCCTGCGATCCTCACTGACACGGACATCTCCCCGAACAATGCGCAGACCTGCCATCCGTCATGGCGGTATTGTTGATCTTCAGATCAGCGCCTGCGCCAATCTGCGCCACACTGGCCTCAGCGCCTCGAAATTGGGCACCCCGATGCGCTGCGTGACCACCTGCAGGCAGACGTGATCGGCCCCGGCCGCGATATGGGCATCCACCCGGGCAGCGATAATGTCGATGTCGCCGCAGGCGAACAGCGCGTCCGTCAGGCGGTCGCTGCAATTGGCGATGTCGTCATCGCTGAACCCGAGGCGGCGCCAGCTGTTGGCGTAGTTTTCGAGCTGGCCGTAACCGCGGACATAGGGCCGGGCGAGATCGCGCGCGCGCGCTGGATCGGGATCGAATACCACGCCCTGTTCGGGGGCCAGCAGCGGCCCAGCGCCAAGGGCCTCACGCGCGGCTGCCGTGTGTTCGGGCGTTACCAGATAGGGATGAGCGCCGGCGGTGCGATCGCGCGCCAGTTCGATCATCTTTGGCCCCAGTGCGGCGAGGCAGGTCCGCTCGGCGGGCACGCCCTCCGCAGCGAGCCGATCGAGGTAGCCCTTCATCGCGGTCAGCGGCTTGCGCCAGGCTTCGCCGACAGTCGCGCCGTGGCTGACCCCAAGGCCGAGCAGCAGGCGTTCGGAAAGGTCCGGCGCAAGCGCGCGCCACCAGGCGCCGATAACGGCGGCCGGGTCCGTCCAGATATTTATGATGCCGCTGGCGATCGTCGTTGTTTGCGTTGCTGCCAGCAGCCGATCGAGGTCGGCGGGCATGTCCGGCTTCATTTCGCCCGGAATCCACAGCGCGCCATAGCCCAGTGCGTCGAGCTCGGCGGCGGCATCGGCAACTTCGGCGTCGCCGCCGCTGCGCAATTCTGCGGACCAGATGCCGATTTTTCCGATCCGGGTGGTGACCGGAGAGTTCATGTGCGGCCAAACCCGAGTTCGCTCGCAAAGGTCGCGTCGGGACCGGTCCGCCCGGTCAGCACCCGATCGAGCACAGTGCGAGTGTGCAGTGCGTGCGTGCCCCAGCTCGACTTGAGCGCAAGCGCCCGCTTGAGGAAGAAATGGACGTCGGCCTCCCAGGTCATGCCCATCGCGCCGAACACCTGCACGGCGGTGCGTGCCGCGAGGTCGGCGGCTTCCCCGGCGACGATCTTGGCATGGGCGACCCGCGCCTGCGAGGCCGGGGTGCCGAGCGGCAATTCCGCGGCTGCGGCGTGGACCACGGGCCGTGCGAATTCGACCTGCACCTGCGCATTGGCGACGAGGTGCTTGACTGCCTGATAGCTGCCGATCGGCTTGCCGAACTGGGTGCGATCCCTGGCGTAGGCGACGGCGAGATCGATGCAGCGCTGGCCCAGGCCGATCATCTGCGCCGCGGCGAGCACTGCGCCGCGCTCAGCCGCCTGTCCCCAGCCGCTCCCGACCAGCGTCTCGGGCGAGGGCGTCCAGCTGACGGTGAACAGGCGGCGGAACGAATCGAAGCTTTCCTGCCGCTCCAGCGTGACCGCATCGCGCGGGACCAGATGGAGCGCATCGCCACTGCCCAGCAGCAGGGCATCGGCCTGATCGGCGTCCGCGACAAAGCTGTTGGCGGGGTGTCCAATCGCGACGAAATCGCCGCCGACCGCCTTTTCGAGCCAGCCGCGATTGTCCGCCAGGTCCGCCAGCAGCGGAATGGTAACGCCGGCCAGTTCGACGAGCGGCTCGGGCAGGGCGACGTAACCCGCCGCCTCTGCGATGCCGACCAGGTCGATCAGCCCCATGCCAAGGCCGCCGGCCGCTTCGGGTGCCATCAGCCCCGGCAGGCCCATTTCGCGGATCGTCGACCAGCGGGCTTCTTCGCGCGCGGTGCCGCATTCGAGCAGCTTGCGCAGATCGGAGGGGGTGCAGGTCTCGACCAGCATGGTACGCACGGCGTCGGTGATCGCGGTCTGGTCTTCGGTGAAAGCGAAATGCATCGTCTCGGACCTTCCCGTCAGGCGCGCGGCATGCCGAGCATGCGCTCGGCGATGATGTTGCGCTGGATTTCGTTCGATCCGGCATAGATCGGCCCGGCCAGCGCGAAGATGTAGCCATCCAGCCAGGCGTCAACGGCGGCGGGTGCGGCCGCAGCCAGCTCGGCCCGGTCACCCAGCATGTCGAGAGCGGTCTGGTGGATCGCGATGTCGAGCTCCGACCAGAAGATCTTGTTGGTCGATGCCTCGGGACCGATCGTGCCGCCCGCCGCCAGCCGCGAGGCCATCGCATAGATGGTCAGCGCATAGGCCTCGGCATCCATCCAGTGCCGGGCCAGCCGCTCGCCGAACGAGGCGGGCAGGTTGTCCTTCCCGCGCTCGTAAAGCGCGATCAGTTTCGACACCGTGGCCTGGTAGCGGGCCGGGGGAGCGCAGCAACAGGCCGCGCTCGAAACCGGCAGTCGCCATGCAGACATGCCAGCCCTGGCCTTCGTCTCCGAGACGGTCGGCCGCCGGCACGCGCACGTTGTCGAGGAACACTTCGGCGAACACCAGTTCGCCGTCCATCCGCGCAATCGGCCGGCGGGTGACGCCCGGCGCATCGAGCGGGAACAGGATCAGGCTCATGCCCTTGTGCCGCTCGCTGCCAGGCTCGCGAAACAGTCCGAACGCCCAGTCTGCAAAGACGGCGCGGGTCGACCAGATCTTCTGGCCGTTGAGAATGTAATCATCGCCGTCACGGGTGCAGGTGGATCGCACGCCGGCAAGGTCGCTGCCCGCGCCGGGTTCGGACCAGGCCTGCGCCCAGACGTCGTCGCCGGCGGCCATGCGCGGCAGGAAGCGGGCCTTCTGGTCCTCGGTTCCGAATTCCATCATCGTCGGGCCGAGCAGGAAAATGCCGTTCTGGTTGACCCGGGTCGGCGCGCCGGCGCGGTAGTATTCCTCTTCGAAGATCAGCCAGCGGATCAGGTCGAGCCCCCGCCCGCCGAGCTCCTCGGGCCAGGTGACCATGCCCCATCGCCCGTCGCTGAGCTTGCGTTCCCAGTCGCGGTGCGCCTCGAAGCCTTCGGGCGACAGGTCGAACGAGGGAAGCGGCGCGCTGGGCACATTGGCTTCCATCCAGCCGCGCACTTCCTGGCGGAAAGCACGCTGTTCGGGCGTGTACTCGAGGATCATGCCGGCTTCGCTTCCTTCTTGTTCGCCGCGGCCGCCGATTTGCCCGTCACCCCGCCGATCGAGCTGCCGGTGACAAGATCGTTCTGCGCGTGGGCGAAGTGGTGCATGTGGAACACCGCATCCATCGCGTTGCGCTTGCCGCGCAGTTCCTCGGTGTGGTTGACCGCCTGCTTGGTCAGCCAGTTGCCGAGCCGCGGCTGGCCGGCGAGCTTGACCGCCCATGCCGTGACCACATCGCGCAGTTCCTCGCGCGGGACGACCTTGTTGACCATGCCGAAGCTGTATGCGCGGCTCGCGCTCATCCGTTCGCCCAGCAACAGGAATTCCTTGGCGACGCGCGGCGGCAGTTCATAGGCATGGGCGAAGTATTCGACACCCGGGATGCCCATCAGCGGGTTGACCGGGTCCTGGAAGAAGGCGTCCTCGGACGCGACGATCAGGTCGCAGACCCAGGCCAGCATCAGCCCGCCCGCGACGCAGGCACCCTGAACCATGGCGATGGTCGGCTTGGGCGCGTCGCGCCAGCGCCGGCACATGCCCAGGTACTGTTCCTGCTCGCGGGTATAGAGCAGCTCGGCGGCCGGCTTGTTGGTGTGGCCGGGCAGCAGCAGCCGCTTGTCGAACTCGTGGTGCAGGTCGCGCCCCGGCGTGCCGATATCGTGTCCGGCCGAGAAGTGCTTGCCAGCGCCCGCCAGCACGATGCAGCGGACCGCGTCGTCCTGCACCGCACGGTTGAACATGTCGTCGAGCGCATAGGTCATCTGGCCGTTCTGCGCGTTGTTGAAGCCCGGCCGGTTCATCGTCAGCCAGGCGACGCCATCGACCACCTCGTAAAGGATGGGTTCGTCGGTTTCGTAGGCGATATCGACGCTCTGGGGGTCGACGAGGTCGTGGTCATGCGCGCATTCTCCGTGAGCAGCACGAGCGCATCGACCGCGACCGCGCCCTTGCCCTGCGGCAGGACCAGCAGGGGATTGATCTCGACCTCGCGCAGGCGATCTCCGCCGGCAAGGACCGCATCGCCGAGTGCGGCGATGGCTTGCGCGGCCGCGACCACATCGGCCTTGGGCGCGCCGCGATAGCCGTCGAGCAGGCGGAAACCCTTGAGGCTGCGCAGCATCGCTTCGGCCCCGGCGGCGTCGACCGGCAGCAGGCTGTGGCAGGCGTCCTTCATCAGTTCGGTCCAGACCCCGCCGAGCCCGACGGTCAGCATCCAGCCGAACACCGCATCGCGGGTGACGCCGGCGAGGATCTCGACGCCGCCCTGCAGCATCGGTTCGAGCGTCACGCCTTCGATATGGACATTCATCGAGCGGGCCTTGGCCATCATCGTCTCGAAGGCATCGACTGCGCCGTCGGCATCGGTGATGCCGAGCCGGATCAGGCCATGTTCGGTCTTGTGCGCGACATCGGGGCTGACCAGCTTGGCGACCAGCGGAAAGCCCACGGCGGCGGCCGCTTTGCGGGCCTCGTCGGCGGTCTGCACCAGCGCATCGTGGACGACGGGAACGCCGAACGTGGCCAGTGCTTCCTTGCCTTCGGTTTCCGAGAGCGCCGAGCGATCGGCGGGAAGTTCGGGCCACGACGCGGTGACCGCCGAGGCCTCCGCGGCCGTACTGCCCGCCTTGCGCCACTTGCCATAGGCCGCGATCGCGCGTGCGGCGCGGTCGAAGTCGTCGAAATAGCCGATGCTCAGTTCGGCGAGTCTGTCCCGGTCGGCCTCGGCGTAAGTGTCGATGACGATCAGCGCCTTGCCGCTCGCCTGCGCCGCCTTTTCGAGCTGGTCGAGCGAGCGGGTCGGAGGAAATAGCCGGGCAGGTAGAGCAGCAGACGACGTCGATATCGTCGGGGCGCAGCGCCAGCCGGATGCACTCCGACAGGAAATCGTTGGCGTTGACCATGTTGCCGGTCAGATCGACCGGGTTCGACACCATCGAATGCCCCGGAATCTGCGCGGCGAGACCGGCCTGCACCTCGGCGCGGCAAAGTCGGCACATCGCGCGCCCGCGAGCGACGAGCGCATCGGCGAGGATCGCGCCGGCCGCGCCGGAGATCGACAGGATCGCGCAGTTCGATGCCGCCTATCCTGTCGCCCAGCGTGTGCAGGTAGGCAAGGTCGGCCAGACCCGACAGTTCGCCCGCGCGTGCGACGCCGGCACGCGCGAAAGCGGCGTCGTAGGCGGCGCTGTCACCGGCGAGCGCCGCGGTGTGCGAGCGGGTGGCTTCCGCGCCTTTTTCGCTGGCGCCCACCTTGTAACACGCGAGCAGTTTGCCGGCCGCGCGGAACTTCGCCGCCGCCGCCAGGAATTTCGGCCCGTCGCGCAGTTCCTCGATGTAGCAGACCGCGCTGCGCGTCGCGGGATCCTCGGCAAGGTGGTCGAGGTAGTCGCAAAAATCGACCGAGGCCTCGTTGCCGGTATTGATGACATGGCTGAAGGTGACCCCCGCGCGCCGCGCCATGCGGAACACCGTGGCGCACATGTTGCCGCTTTGCGTCAGCAGCGCGGTGTCGCCGGCCGGTTCGCCGGGCTGGAACGACTGGCCGAACGTGGTGAAGATGGCATCGGTGAAATTGGCGTTGCCCATGCAGTTGGGCCCGGCGACGATCATGCCGGTCCGGCGGGCGAATTGGACCAGCGCTTCCTGCTTTGCCGCCCTTCCGCTCTCGTTGGTTTCGGCATAGCCCGAGGCATAGACCATCGCCGCCGTGATCCCGAGCGCATGGCAGCGTTCCAGCATCGGCAGGGTGGCGTCGGCCGAAAGCGCGATGATCGCAAGATCGACCATTTCGGGCACGGCCTCGATTTCGGGATAGGCGTGCAGGCCCTGCACGGTCTCGTTCTTCGGGTTGACCGGATAGAGCTTTTGAAAGCCCGCGCGCTGCAGCAGGTCAACCGGCACGCCGCCGATCGCGCTTGGATGTCCGAAGCACCGATCACCGCGATCGAGCGTGGCTTGAGCAGGGAGTCGAGGCTCATGCGCGGCATCCTTGTGCTGGGTGCCTGGTGCGGGGGTGAATTCATACTCGCTCGGATCGAATATTGCGGTCAGGTTGCGGTAGTCGACCAGCCGCCAGGGCGAGGCGGCGTGGACCCGGCCCGGCGCGTTCTTGTACCAGCTGGTAACGCCGGGATGCGCCCAGACCAGCTGGCTGTGCGCCTTGTCGACCTTGTCCTGATAGTCCCAGAACGGCTCGGGCTTGACCTCCAGAGCGGCCTGGCCGGTCTCGATCAGTTCGCGCAGCCCTGCATGATATAGCGCACCTGGCATTCGGAATGGAACACCGCGCTGCCGCCGTGCGACAGGTTGGTGTTGGGCCCATAGATCAGGAAGAAGTTGGGAAATTCGGGGACCGTGATGCCGAGGTGGGCACGCGGGTCCTCGTCGCCCCAACGATCGAGGATGTCGCGCCGCCGCGTGCCCTCGATCTGCATCGGCCACAGCATGCGGCCGGGTCTCGAAGCCGGTGGCAAGCACCAGGATGTCGCACGGGTGCAGAGTGCCGTCGGCGGTGACCACGCCTTCGGGTTCGACATGATCGATCTGCTCGTCGACCAGGTCGACATTGGGCCGTGTCAGCATGCGGTACCAGTGATTGTCGCGCAGCATGCGCTTGCCATAGGGCGGATAGTCCGGCGTCGCCTTGCGGATCAGCTCTGGATCGTGGCCCACTTCAGCGGCGATATGCGCCTCGAGCTGCTTGCGCACTTCGGCATTGGCGGCGTTGAGCGAATGCTCCTGGTCGGGCCAGTCCGGATCGACCTTGAGATTATGGTGGAATGTATCCGACGACGACCAGAACAACTGAAAGCGGAACCACTTGGTGTAGAACGGGATGTTTTCCAGTACCCACTTCTTGGCGGCGGTGACCTCTTCGAAATAGAGCGGGTTGAGCATCGCCCAGTGCGGCGAGCGCTGGAAGATCGTCAGCTTGGCAACGAAGGGCTGGATCGCCGGGCCGACTTGCATCCCGCTCGCGCCCGTGCCGATCATGCCGACGCGCTTGCCCTTGTAGTCGACGGAGTGATCCCAGCGGGCAGTGTGGAATTTGGGACCGGCAAAGCTCTCCAGTCCCTCGATCTGGGGCACCTTCGGGCGGTTGAGCATGCCGACCGCGCTGACGACCGCATTGGCGGTCATGGAGTAGGTTTCGCCGTCGGCCTTGCGAATCTCGGCTCGCCACAGAAGCGCTGTCCTCGTCCCAGGTCAGCGACAGCACTTCCTCGTTGAAGCGGATATTCTTGCGCAAGGCCGTGCGTTCGGCATTGCGCCGGATGTAGGCTTCGATCTCGTCGCCCTTGGCGAAAAAATGGTCCCAGTCGTTGTTGTTGTCGAAGCTGTACGAATAGAAATGGTTGGCGCGTATCGACGCCAATGCCCGGGTAGGTGTTTTCGTACCAGGTGCCGCCGACGTCATCGTTCTTCTCGACGATGGTGAAGGGAATGCCCGCTTCCTTGAGCTTGATCCCCATGCCGATGCCCGGAAAAGCCTGCACCGACCACCAGCACCCGAAACTCCGCGAGCCGCTTGGCATCGGGCCTTGCGCGCCAGTGGACAGTTTTGGGATCGGTCCCGGCAAGGTCCATCTCCTCATGGACCATCGGGTAATATTCGGGTGGCACGACCTGGCCGGTGCAGCTTCGCAGCATCCGGGGCAGCAGTTCCATCGGCAGCTCGGTCGGCAAGGCGCGACCCGTGCGCGCATAGTCGGTCAGCACGTCAGCCACTGCCTCGCGCAGTTCGGCTCGCAGCGCATCGGGCGTTTCGTCGTGAAAGCTCCACGGACCCTTGATGTGCGGGGCGATACGATCAAGCCAGCCCGGGTCACCGCCGAGATGCACTAGAACCATCAGCAGCGGAGCCGTATCGGCGTGTTCGAGGTGCTTTAGCAAGGCTGCCCGGTCCGCGACCACTGCCTTCAGCGCTTCCGGATTGTTCTGAAACGTCATCAGTCTCTGCCCTATCCTGGCCACATCATGCGTTGGCCATGAACCGTGGTGCCGTCGCCCCGAGCAATGCGCAAGCGCCAAGGAGCCGGTCCCGCAATTGCGGCACGGCAGCCGGGCACTGGCACTAGCCAATGCGAAAAATATTGCAATAGGGGATGTTCATTAATTGCCGGGCCAATGAACATGACCTTGCGTCCTTTGAGCAAATCCATTGTCTCGTCGCCCCGCTTCGCATTGTGCGCCCGGCACGTTTGCATTCAGTCCCAGACCAGCGACAGCCGGGGAATCATGACAGCGGCGCCGACCTTGATCTCGAGGCACGCTCCCTCGGCAATCGTGAAGTCGGGAATGCGCCGCAGCCATTCCTCCAGGAAAATCCGGATCTCGGTTCGGGCCAGCATCGATCCCGGACAATAGTGCGCGCCGGCACCGAAAGTCGTGTGCGGATGGCGCGGACGGTGGAAATCCACCGCCAGCCAATCGCCGCCGTCCAGAACAGCCGGGGCACGCCCGAATCGCGCAGGCGCAGCATCGCCGCACCAAAATCGCCGTCCGGGGCCTCGACATGGAAGGTGTCGTAATCGACGACCAGTTGTAACGGAATGTGCTCGGGAAGGTCCTGACGGCTTGGATACAGCATCATGGGATCAGCCATCCTGCAGAATCATCGCCGCGGCTTTTTCGCCAATCATGATGCTGGGCGCATTGGTGTTGGCGGCCGGCATGATCGGCATGATCGAGGCATCCGCCACGCGCAGGCCCGCCACGCCGCGCACCCGCAGTGCCGGATCGACCACCGAGGCTTCATCCCCGCCCATGCGGCATGTGCCGACAGGGTGGAAGCCGATGCCAGCGCTGGCGCGGATCGATTGCGCCCATTCTTCATCGTGAGCGGGCAGCAGATCCGGGGCGATCGGTCTGACCGTATGTCCCGCCAGGGCAGGCATGGCGAATAGCTCCTGGACTTGCTTCACTCCGCGCACCAGCGCCGCCATGTCATCAGGATGGCCCAGCAGCCGGTGGTCGATCACCGGCTTGTCGGCGCCCAAGGCGCTGCGCAGGCGGATCTCGCCCCGGCTTTTGGGCTTGGCGACATTGGCATAGACGACGACACCGGGCTTGCGATGCGGCTTGCCGGTGCTGCGATCGTGCATCATCAGCCCGAAGGACAGCTTGATATCGGGAAAGGCAAGGTCCGGCTGCGAGCGCAGGTAGGCCATCGCTTCCACCGGAATCATGGTCATCAGACCGCGCCGGGCGAAGACATATTTCAGCATTTCGCGAACCATGCCGAAAGGGGTCATCAGATTGTTCCAGGTGGGGATGTCCACCTCGAACATCGAAGAATAGCTGGCATGCTCCTGCAGGTTCTGGCCAACCCCGGGGCTATCACGCAGCACGGCGATGCCGTGCTGCGCAAGATGCGCCGCCGGGCCGATGCCGGAACGCATCAGCACCGCCGGAGACATCACCGCCCCTGCGCTGACGATCACTTCGCGCCGCGCCGTGACCGTCTCCTCGTGGCCTTCACGCTGATAGGCCACCCCATTGGCGCGGCCTTCCTCGAAAGGACCCGGTCCACTGTGGCGCCGGTAACAATCCGCAGGTTGGGCCGCTTCTCCGCCTCATCAAGGAAAGCGCGGGCCGTGCTGCTGCGCCTGCCATCCTTCTGGGTGGTGAGCATGGTGAAGGCGCCATCGACATCGCCGGCGCAATAGTCCGGCACCTTGCGCAAGCCATATTCGCCGCAGGCATCGACAAAGACTTCCGCCAGCGGATGGCGCAGGCGCGGCCGGGAGACGCCCAGCGTGCCCAGCTTGCCGTGGGTCTGGTCGGCTGGCCCCTCAAAGGCTTTCCGACTTGCGGAAATAGGGCAGAACCGAGTCCCAGTCCCACCCGGCACAGCCCATCGCCGCCCATTCGTCGTAGTCCGCGCGGTCGCCCCGGATGTAGATCATGCCGTTGATAGATGAACTTCCGCCCATCATGCGACCGGCATTCCAGGTAACGCTGCGTCCGCCAAGCGAAGGATCGGGTTCGGTCTGGTGGCACCAGTCGCGCTCGGGCTTGCCGAGGAAGGTCAATCCGCCCGCCGGCATTCGCGCCATAAAGCCATCGGCCCTGCCTCCGGCCTCAAGCAGGATCACCCGATTGGCCGGGTTCTCGGACAGGCGGCTCGCCAGCACGCTGCCGGCACTGCCGCCGCCGACAATCACATAATCGGCTGCCTTCGACTCCGCCATCGCTCCACTTCCTCCGGTTGGGCTATTTTGTCCGCCCTATGCTGCCCAACTACAATGTGCCGCCGGCTCAAACAGCAGCGCTAAAATGCGCTTCTCTCGTTGCATAAATAGGCGGAGGGGTTAGACAGTCAACTGGAACCGCCGAGCCAGATGCGCCGGATGACGTCAGGGTCAACCGCCATGACGAAGCCTTTCCGCCTTATGCGATCTCGCTGCCCCGGTTTCGCCAGAATGGCTCGCGCAGCTGGCGCTTGAGCACTTTGCCCATGTCGTTGCGCGGCAAGGCCTGCACGGCTTCGATTCCGGTCGGCCAGGACGCCCGCGCTAGCCGTGCCTGCATCCATGCAATCAGTTCGTCATCACTTGCCGCCATGCCTTCGCGCAAGACCACGATCGCATAGGGGCTTTCACCCCAGTGTTCGCTGGGAATGGCAATGACGGCCGCCTCGGCGACCGCCGGATGGTCGCAAAGCACCGTCTCTATGTCGCTGGCATATATGTTGAGCCCGCCCGAGATGATCATGTCCTTCGATCGGCCGGTGATGCGCAGAAAGCCGTCCGCGCCGATGAAACCGACGTCGCCCGTGCGGATGTAGCGCCGCCCCGCCGCGTCGCGCCACGTCGATTGCGCAGTCAATTCCGCCCGGTTGAAATAGCCGTCCATCGGCATCGGCGTGACAGCAGCGATCTCGCCGACTCCGCCTGGACCAAGCGGCTGGCCGGCCTCATCCAGGATGACCGGCTCGACGCCGTCCATGATCCTGCCGACGGTGTCGAGCATGTCGGGAAAGGCCTTGAGGTCAAGCGTGGCAATCCCGCCAGTTTCGGTCGTGCCGTAGGAATCGACTATCCGGCCCGGCCACTGCGCGATCAGGCGCTCCTTGACCGCCCGGTCAATCGGCGAGCCCGAGATCATGGTGAATTGCAGGCTGGCGATGCGCGCCGGATCGAAATCGGGATGCTCCATCAACCGCTTCACCTGGACCGGGACGAGCGAGACATCGGTGATCCGCTCCGCCTCGCAAGCCGCAAAGAAGCTTTCCACCGAAAAGCGCGCCGGGATCGACACCGCAGCGCCCCAATAGAGCGGCGTGATCATGCCGAGAAAGCTGAAATTGGTATAGGGCGCGGTTGAGACATAGCTGGTCCGGCCAGGCCCGAAGCCCGGGCGGGGACGGGCATGGATGAATTCGGCACGCGCACCGGCGCTATGGGCGATGCCCTTGGGAACGCCGGTCGTCCCGGAGCTGTAGATTATCGAGAACAGGTCTTCAGCTTGCGGGATCGCCGGCTCTCCGCAGCCTGCGCCGGCAGCTATCCACTGATCGAGCGCCTCGAGCTGCACGGTGATGTCCGCCGGGCAGCCGCCCTGCCTGGCGAACTCCGCATCGGCGAAAATCAGGCGCGGTGCCGCGTCGGCCAGTAGCAGGCGCTGCTCCTCCACCGTCAGCGAAGTCGACAGCGGCGCGAAACCGCAGCGAGCGAACATCGCGCCGAGCATGACGTCGGTCCAGGCCAACGACGGGCGGCCGAGCACGGCAACCCGGTCGCCCGGACGGTAGCCCGCTTCGCGCAGCCGCGCGGCGATTCGCTCTGCCCGCTGGGCGAGTGTGGCCATCGTGCGTTCACCGCCCGGCGCGCGGATCGCCAGCGCGCCGGGGATGGTTTCGGCATGGCAGCGGATCTGATCGACGAGCAGCGGCGCCGGCGGTTTGTTGTCCATGCTCAAGCCTTCCTAGTCGCTGGCGAGAATCAGCGCGCCGCCGCCGGTCACCAGTGCAGTCCGCGCACCGGCGACTTGATTGGCCGCCTCTCCGCGCAGTTGCCGCACCGCTTCGATGATGTTGTTGACGCCGTGCATATAGGCTTCGCCGATCAGCCCGCCGTTGGGATTGACCGGCATCGCTCCGCCAGGTTGCGTCTCTCCAGCGGCGATGAAGCGCTTTGCTTCACCAGCGTCGCAAATGCCGAAATCCTCCAGGGCTGTGAATACCGACGGCGAGAAGGCATCATAGATCAGCGCGACATCCAGGTCGCGCGGATGCAATCCGGCCTGACGGACGAGCTCGGCGACAAGCGCTTGCTTCTCCGCGGCGATCTCTGCGTGAGAGCGGTAGACGTCATATGCAATCCGCCGCCCCATGCCATGCACCTGCGCTGCGGCTGCGATCCTCACCTCGCGCTTGTCAAGTTTCCGCGCCGCATCCTCGGACATGACAAGCAAAGCCGCCCCGCCGTCACTTTCAAGGCAGCAGTCGAACCGCCGTAGCCAGGGCTCGACGATCCAGCGCGAGGATTGATGCTCTTCAAGGCTGAGCGGCTTGTTGTAGTACATTGCGCGCGGGTTGGTCGCGGCAAGGGCGCGGGTCGCGGCGACATAGCGCCCCAGGTCTTCGCTGGAAACGTCGTGACGGCGCAGATAGTCCTGAACCTCGGCGGCGTAGCTCTTTGCCCCGGTGTCGAAACCCATAGCATAATGCAGCTGGCCGCCGGATCCCACCGCTTGGCTCGATTCCGGCGTGCCGTAGCGCCGGCCCGAGCGGCCGTTGAGCGCGCGATAGACGATCACCGCGTCGGCGAACCCGGCGCCGACCGCAGCCGCGGCAATCTGCACGCTGGCGCAGCAGCCCATGCCGCCGAACGGCGCCCGCCCGGTCCAGCGGAGCAAGGGAATGCCGAGGCAGCGTTGCAGTTCGAGTTCGTCGCTGCTGTCCATGGTATAGGTGACCAGCCCGTCGATGTCGTCCGCGGCCAAGCCGGCATCGCGCATCGCCGCGAGGCTGGCCTCGGCCGCGAGCTGCAGCTCGCTGCGTCCGGATTCGCGCGAATATCCGGTCTCGCCAATTCCTGCGATGACCGCCTGCCGGCCGCTGGTCATGCCGCGTCATCCGGTGCAGCGGCGCGCGGACGGAACAGCGGCAGGTCGATATCGCCTTGCTTCTCGAAGCAGAGTTCCAGCGGCATATCCTCGCGCAGGTCCGCAAGCGATGCGCCGATCAGGTTGGAGACAAAGCGCACGCCTTCCTGCAGCTCGGCGACGATGACGATCCGCTGGGTCTCGTCCGACCGGTCAGGCCGGATGGAAACCAGCCAGGTCTTCAACTTCGCCTGACCCTCCGCGGGCTGGCTTTCCCAGTCGAGCGACTGGCAATGCGGGCACATCGGCAGCGGCGGATGGCAGATCGCGGCGCATTGCCGGCAGGCCTTCAGCAGGAGCTTGCCTGCTTGGGCGCCTTGCCAGATGGTGCCGTCATCCCACATTTCGCTGGCGACCGGCGAAATCAGAGGTCGAGATTGTAGACCCGTGCGGCATTGCCGCTCAGCACCTTGCGCCGCTCTTCATCGGTCAGGGCGGCCAGCCCCTGCTCCGCCTGTTCGAGCGGGCTCGGATAGAGGCAGGTCGGATGCGGAAAGTCGGATTCGAACATGCAATTGTCGATGCCGAGCTGCCGGATCGAATGGCTGATGTCGCGGCTCTCGAACCAGAAGCAGCCGTAGACCTGGCGGCGGAAGTATTCGAGCGGCGACATCGACAGGCCGGCGCGGCCTTCGGTGCCGTTTTCACGCAAGCCATATTCCAGCGCTTCGAGCAGGAAGGGAATCCAGCCGATGCCGCTTTCCACCGAGACGAATTTCAGCCGGGGAAACCGTTCGAGCAGGCCCGAGACGATCAGGTTGGCAATTACCTTGGCATTGCTGAAGAACATCATCGTGCCGCCGATGGTCAGCTTCTGCCCCGGATTGAGCGATGGCCAAGGGCTCTCGCCATACCAGCTCATCGAGCTGTCGCTGGCGCCGATATGGAAGTTGATCGGCAGGTTCCGATCGCTGCACAGTTCCCACAGCGGGGTCCAATAGTCGCCCGAAAGGTCCTCCATGCCGTGGAGCTGGGGGTCGGAATTGATGTTGACGCCTTTCATGCCCAGGGCGACGCAACGCTCGGCTTCTGCCAGCGCCAGCTTGATATCCCACCAGGGCAGGACCGCCATCGGCAGCAAGCGGCCACCTGAAATCGGCCTGCATTTCGGCCATGGCGTCGTTGTAGATCTGGGTCGTGATCAGCCGCAGCTCCGGATCTACCGGCTGCAGCTTGGTGCCGGCAGGGGCCCGGCCCTGGCCAGCGAAACCGATGACGTTGGGGTAGATGATCTGCGCCCAGATCCCGCTTGCGTCCATCACTTCGAGGCGCTCTTTCACCTGCGAACAGCCGGGATGGACTTCGCTCACCAGCCACTGCGCGAACTCGACGCCATCGGCCTTGCGGCCATCGGCATAGACCACGCTCGAAGCAGAACCGACCCCCATCGAACGGTCGCCGTCGATCGTCCACATCATCCGGCCATCGAGCTGCTTCATCTGCGGCACCCGGTCCTTGAACTTTGCCGGCGCGCGCGAAGTCCACAGGTCGAACGGCTCGCTGATGTGCGTGTCGACATCGACAATCTTGAGGTTCCTGGACAGTTCCCTGATCGGCCGCTCGGCCATCATTGCATCGGACATCGACTGGCTCCCATTGCCACACAGCGGCGAAAACCGGCATCGCAATTGCGCCGCTGCCTCCTGCATCGCATCAATCCATCTGGCAGGCAAATGCCGAAAGGTTGGAGCTGCCGATGCCGAAGCGGCATATGCGGCCTTGGCCGTGACGCACCGGCATGCAGAGTGGGAAGGACGAATTCGACCGGTTCATGGCGGGTTGAGCCGCCGGCTAGCCGGCACCCTCGTCCCATCCCGTCCACTCGATTGGCATATCGACGCCGTTGGTTGCCACGATCCGGCTGCTCGCTTCGCCGCCAGCGTATCGCGTTATCGTGATTTCGCCCGATGGCGGCGGTTTCTCGCCCTGCGAACGATCATGACCCTTGTTCCACGCGCTGAACCGCGCCGAAGGCTCGCTGCCGACCCGGTAGATCGTGCGGCCGCCTGCGGAAGCGCTGGCCAGCAGTCTGTCCAAAGCCGCCCTTGCCTCCCCGGTCCAATAGGACAGGCAGACCGAGTGAAAGATGCAGAGGGGATCGCCGGCTTCGGCAAGCACCCGGGGTAGCGTCGCCAGCGCATCGCCGGTTACCATGGCTATGTCGGTTTCTGCCACGACATCGAGCGCGACAGCAAGTTGTTCGTGTTGCAGGCGAAATTCCGGGAATATCTGCGCAATCAGCCAGCGGCGTTCATCGGGCTTGCGGGCATCTAGCGGTCGCAGATCAAGGCCCGTGCGACTGGCGATCCGGGGAATGCGCAGCGGCGGATCGCCCGTGATCGTTGCCGCGAAAGTAAGCGGGGCGTCTGCGGGTCCGAAGCGCCGATGACCTTCGTAGGCATAGGCATAGCGGTCGAAGGTAAGCAGGATGCCCGCGCTGCAACCGATCTCGACGAGGTGCAGCGGCTCGCCGATCGCATCCGCCACCCAGGCGATGGGGGCCAGTATCGTGGCGCACCGATCGGCAAAGGTGGTCTGCACGGTCGTGTTCGACAGCGTCTCGATCAGCGCAGCGCGCCTTTCCATGCAGAAGCGCTTGAAATCGGGCCAGGCTTCACTGAGGCGGCAGCGGATCCTGGACCAGATGTCGGAAAGTAGCGGGCGAGCGGATCATCCGGATTTCCAAGAACATGGTAGTGAACCGCGGTCAGCAGGTGGAACACGGGCTGGGCGCCCGGCTGGGCATGGGCGGCCAGCTCGATGACCTCGCGGTCCTGCGCCCCGGCCGCACACAGCGCCGAATACAGCGCAGCTCCGAACGAGCCATAGCTTTGCGCGCCGGTGCGAAACGCCGCCGCGACGCTCGCCAATTTCTCGTCAGTGGTCGTCACTGGGAAAGCCTCGTTGGTCAGCCGGGATCGCGTTATCGGTCACTAGGACTCGACATCGCCTTGCACAACCCGACATTCTGGCCAATGGGCAGCCGTGGCATGGGTTCCGCGAGTCCGCCAATGACTTGGCGAGGCGCAGGATCGGGACACGTGAATTGCTGCGACCAGAGGAACCTCAATGACGCAATCCGATATGCTGTCTGCAACCGGGCCGGCCTCCGAACCGCGGCCCGCGCACCGCGCTGTCAGGACCGGCAGCGACGGCTCGCACTGGATCGAGGGCCTGCGCTGCGAAGATTGCGGCGCGATCGTCGCCGAACCGGCAATGGCCTGCCGGCGCTGCGCAAGTCGCAGGCCGCTTGTGGCGGTTCGCGGCGCCGGCACCGGCAAGCTCTATAGCTGGGCGGTGATCCATCGCAGCTATCCGGGCATCGCGGTGCCGTTTGTTTCGGCAATTGTCGATCTCGACGGCGGCATGACGCTCAAGGGCACACTGCGCGATGTCGATATGGCATCGCTGCGGCCAGGCTTGCCGGTGCGGGTGGTGTTCGATGATGCCGGCGGTGCGCGCGACAGCCAGGGCGCGGCCTATGTCGGCTTTCACTTTGTTCCCGGGAAGGATGGTCATGCCTGAGGTTTACATCGCCGGCGCCGACATGATCCGCTTTGGCCGTCATCCGGACCGTTCGCCGTTCCAGCTTGCCGCTGAGGCGGCGTTGCTCGCGCTCGACGATTGCGGACTGTCGATCCGCGACATCGAGGCGGTCTATGCAGGATCGACATTCAATTCAGCGTCGATGGTTGCCCAGCGCATGCTGCAGCTGATCGGCCAGACCGGCGTGCCCTGCATCAATGTTTCCAACGCATGTGCTGCCGGCGCAACGGCGGTTCGCCAGGGGATCCTCGCGATCAAGAGCGGCGAATACGACGTGGTGCTTGCCGTGGGCGCGGAAAAAATCCGCGCGGGCTGCTCGCCTCGCCGCCCGGCGATGGCCCACCGGCGGAAGGCCTGTTCGGCTCGATTTCGACCCCCGCGATCTTTGCGGAGGCGGGGATGGTCCATGCCAACCGCTTTGGCACCACGATTGAACAGTTCGCCCGGGTGGCGGTGAAGAACCACCACCATTCGACGATGAACCCGAAAGCGGCCTATCAGGTCGAAACCCCGCTGGAGGAAGTTCTCGCCAGCGAGATGATCGCCTGGCCGCTGACCAAGCTGATGTGCTCGCCCAATGTCGATGGCGCGGCGGCGGTGGTGCTGGTGTCGGAAAAGAAGGCGCGCGAATTGGGCCTGGGCCGGGCCGTGCGCATTCGCGGCTCCGCGCTGATGTCCGATCCGTTCGAGGCGCGCAGCCCCGAAATGTTCGATCCCAATTCGGTGACGCGTCTCGCGGCGGCCAAGGCCTATGAGATGGCCGGGCTGGGGCCGGAGGATCTCGATCTGGCCGAACTGCACGACTGCTTCGCCACTGCGGAGATCCTGCATTACGAAAACCTCGGCCTGTGCGGGGAAGGCGAGGCAGGACGGCTGATCGACAGCGGCGAGACGGCGCTGGGCGGGCGCCTCCCAGTCAATGTCTCGGGCGGTCTGCTGGCCAAGGGGCATCCCATTGGCGCCACCGGCGTCGCCAATATCGTCGAGCTGGTGTATCATTTGCGCGGTGAGGCGGGAGCGCGGCAAGTCACGGGCGCCAGAATTGGCTTGGCCCATGTCCTGGGGTTTGCGACGGTTTCGGCCTGCGGTGTCCATATTCTCGAAAAGGCGTGAGTTCGGCAGTGCCCCGTCAGATAGGGCAGGGCCGCTTCAGGCGTACTCGCGCACGAACCAATCGAACAGGTCGGCGGCGACTGCCACGGCTTCGCCGCTGCCGGGATCCTGACGCGCGGCCTGCAGGCAGGCAAGGCTGAGTTCGCGCAGGACAACCCTGGACCATGCGCGTGCGCGGCCGTTGTCCGGTCCGGCGTCGAGCGTCTTGCCGAAGGCGGCAACCCGGGCGCCCAGTGCTCGGGGAAAGCGTTCGCTGGTTCGCAGGATGGCATCGGGGGTGTCCTGGCCGACACCCAGCCCGATGATCAATGTGGCCGGCGCGCGTTCGGCGGCGACAAGCTCGACCATGGCGGCGATCCAGGCATCGATCTGCGGGCGGGCCGGGATTGGCCCGTCCAGCATGGCAACCAGCGCGCAAAGGCGCTCTTGATACGCGTCGGCGATGTGCTCGAGGATTTCTGCCTTGTCGCGAAAGTGCGAATAGAGCGTGGTTCGCCGGGTTCCGGCAGCCTTGGCGATCTGATCGAAAGTGGTGGCTGCATAGCCCTGGGAATGGAACAGTTCCCGCGCTGCGCTACAGATGTGGGCGCGGGCAAAATCCTTGCGTGCCTCTTGCAGAGTGGGTTTCTGGGAAATGGCTGGAGCATCGATCATGCTGCCCGCCTAGCACGAACCGGTCGAAATGTCCAACTATTGACTTGGTGACTAATTATCGACACTGTGTCGAAGTTGTCAGGCGATTCGGCGATCAAGCCCCGCGCCCGGCCTGTCTTGAGGATATGCCCCGATGATCGATCCGCTGCTCCAGCCTTTCCAGACCCGCCGTCTGCGCTTCCGCAACCGCATGGTCCATGCGCCGACGACCATGAACATGTCGGATGATCGCGGCTATGCGACGCAAAAATCCGTGGGCGTCTATGAGGCGCTGGCAGCAGGAGGCTTTGGCGCGGTCTGTGTCGGGGCGACATGCGTGCGCTGGGACGGGCTGATCAACGAGCGCATGCTCGGCATCTACGACGACACCTACATCATCAGCCACCGAGAGATGGTCGAAGTCATCCAGCACAACGGGGCGCTGGCGGGCCTGCAGCTGTTCTATGGCGGGCTGATCCCCGGGGTCGGCGCAACCTTCCCGCTCGAACCGGGCAAAGGCTGGATTCCGGACACGGTCTCTTGGGGGCCAAGCGGCAAGTACCCCATCGGCAACCAGCAGCCCGGCGTTCTGACGACCGAGGATTACAAGGCCTTGGTCGAAGCCTTTGCCCAAGCGGGACGGCGGGCGAAGGAGGCCGGATACGATTACCTCTCCTACCACTTCTGCCATGGCTCGCTGCCGCATGTGACTTTGTCTCTGCTCGAAAACCAAGGCCGCAATGACGAATATGCCGACCGCTTCCTGTTCTGCGAGCAGATTATCCAGCGCACCCAGGAGTTGTGCGGCAAGGACTTCCCGATCATCCCGCGCATGGTCTGCGACGAGAATTTCGAGGGCGGTTACGATCTCGACTACTTCATCGAGCACTATGCAACCCGCCTCCATGCGCTGGGCATCGATGCCATGGACTGCACCTTCGGCTCGATGCTGCCAGCCAAGAGCCGCGATCCGGAAATTTCCTCGGGCGAGATCATCGGCGGCGGGTTCTATGTGCCCAACCTGGTGGCGCTGCCCTATATCAAGCGAATGCGCGAAGGACTTCAGGCGCGCGGCATCGACATGCCGCTGATGGGCAGCTGCAACATCAACACGCCCGAGCAGATGCGCACGATGATCGGCAAGGGCGCAGCGGACTTCTTCGCATCGTGCCGCCAGTCGCTCGACGATCCGGACTTTCCGCGCAAGATCGCCGAGGGGCGCGAGGACGAAATCCGCAAGAGCACCCGTACCGGCGCGTCACTGATGACCGGCAACATCTTCGCCAAGGGCGTCGCCGGTTCGGCGCAGAACGCCGCATTCAGCCGCGACCGCGAATATCGCATCGTGCCAACGCTGCGTCCCAAGAAGGTAATGGTCGTCGGCGGCGGTTCGGGGGGCATGGAATATGCCCTTACCGCGAAGGAAGTCGGCCACGATGTCACGCTCTATGAGAAGAGCGATGTGCTCGGCGGGGTTATGAACTGGGCGGGCGGCTACAAGACTTTGCCCAATATGGAACAGATCGCTTATCAACCGCAGTACCACCGGCGGATGATCGAGAAGCTGGGCGTGCATGTGCGGCTCGGCGTCGAGGTGACGCGCGAGTTGGTGCTTGCCGAGCAGCCCGATGTGGTGGTGATCGCCACCGGCGCGCAGCCCGCATTGCCAGAAGCCGAGGGTCTGGATGCTGCTCTTGCGGGCGGCTTTGCCCTGACCATCGATCAGGTGCTGCAAGGTGCGGCGCTGCCTGACGGACCGGTAGTGGTCTGGGGTGCGGGCGAGGGAATCGAACTGGCGCTCGATCTGGTGCAGCAAGGCCGCACCGTGCGGCTGCTCGATGCGAACGAGAAGCTGGTGCCCGCCGCCTATATCGGCTCGCGCATGGGCGCGCTGACGCGCTGGTCGGCGAAAGCCGGGCTGGCAAGCGAGCAGGGGGTTGAGCTGGTCCAGGTCTCGCCCGGATCGGTCGCAATCCGCAAGGATGGCAAGGCAGAGACGATCGCCTGCGCCGCGTTGCTAGTCGCTCCGGGCCGCGCGCCATACGACCCCTTGTCGCAGGCGCTGCTGGGAACCGGCATCACCGTCCAGATCATCGGCGATGCGCGCAAGGTGCGCGGTTATGGCAATGCCATCCACGAAGCCGCCTACCTCGCACGCAGGATATAGAATATGGACACTGCTGCATAGACTGCGAACAGTCTCGAGGCAGAGGAGGTAACAATGCGTGCGCTGAAATGGTCGGGAGCGGGGCTGCTTGGCCTGGTTGTCATTGCC
>CAVZHF010000012.1:0-263648 GCA_963775005.1 uncultured Alphaproteobacteria bacterium
GAAATTCACCAAATGCCGCGAGCTGGATCACCGCGAAATACAGCGCGGCGCGATCGACCACGGTCGATGTCGGAACCACAGCCTTGTACGCCACGAGCGCTGCGACATTCGCCCACGCAAAAAGCAGCCACAATGAACGGGCCCTGGCATTCGTTTCAAACGCGCGCCAACGGAACAGGATCAGCGCAGACGGAACGAAGCCCATCACGACCCGGACCAATGTACCGGTCGAATCAAACCCGCCAGTGCTGTACCTTGTCTGCGTTTGTCCCAGGCGTGGAGCCAGAATATAGAAATAGACGAAGGCGAACAGCAACCCGGCTAAGATCCCGGTCAGGGCATTGCGCCTGACCAGAGTCCAGGCAAACGCCGGAACCGCCAGCAGGGCTGTTGCGTGGAATGCCGTGGCAATGACAAGACTGGCGATAGTCCAGGCGCGCATCCCGCGAACATGGCTGTCGATGGCAATCAGGATCAGACCGATCGCCGCAGCTTGCCGGACGTAGCCGAAACCGACCACAATCAGCAGGTAGGGCACCGCGATGACGACCGCCATCCACGGCTCGCGGAAACGCCTGGCAACCAGCATGGTGCCATAGGCCAGCAATAGACAGCATACGCCGTTGACCAGGTAGATTCCGCCGCCCACCCGCGCGGAAACCCAGTTTAGCGCGCCGTAAGCCGGATCGATACGTTCAAGCGCAAACTCGAAGCCGCCGCTTCCAATGTCGGCCAGCATGTATTCGTAGGTAACCCAGTCTGCGCCGACCTGAACCCGGAAGGTCCCAATCAGGACATAGAGGACCATGAAAAAATACAGGATAAACGATTGCGTCGCGCCGAATTGCTCGCGAGGGATCTGCACCGGATAGGCGAGCGCAAAGATCGCGGGGAAAGCAAGCAGCATCCAATAGACGAACATCTAACCCGCGACCCTTCCTGGCAGTCGCCTTAACCGCTCGGCAACAGGCCTGCAATTGGCTTCACCGCGTCACACCGGATGACATCCAGTTCTTCGCCGAACTACGTTATCTCGAAAGCCCGCAAATACTGGCGGATCGCGGGATCGACGGCGGGAAATGGGCGACGCCGATCGAGCGGTTCACCGGAACTGGTTGACCAGTTCGGCAACCCTGCCGATGTCGTCGTCGCACAGCTCGGGATACATGGGCAGCGACAGTTCCCGTGACGCAACACGTTCGGTTACAGGAAAGTCTCCTTTTCCGTAGCCAAGCGCTGCGTAGGCCTGCTGCAAGTGAACCGGGATTGGATAGTGAATGCCGGTCTGGACCGAATGCTCGCCCAGCCATGCCTGCAACCTGTCGCGTTCATCGTGCAACACTCCGAAGATGTGGTAGACATGGCGCCTGTCCGGGGCCTCGCCGAAACGCTCGATCGCAGGGGAAAGCAGCTCGCGATACCGCGCCGCATGGGCACGGCGCAGGTCGGTCCACTTTTCGAGGTGCCGGAGCTTGACCCGCAGGATGGCGCCCTGGATGCCGTCCATGCGGTAATTGTAGGCGACCATCTCGTGATGGCATTTCTTGCTCTGGCCCCAGTCGCGAAAAAGCCGCATTCTTTGCGCCAGTTCCGGATCGTTGGTGGTCGCCAGACCGCCTTCGCCATAGGCGCCCAGGTTCTTGCCTGGGTAAAAGCTAAAACAGCCGATGGCGCCGATGGCGCCAACCGGGTGCCCCTTGTAGCGGGAAGGTGAGCCTGCGCCGCATCCTCGATCACGGTCAGGCCGTTGTGGCTGGCGATTTCCAGGATCGGGTCAAGATCGGCTGCCTGACCATACAAATGGACCGGTATGATGGCCTTCGTTTTCGGGGAAATGCGCGTTTCGATCTGGGCCGGATCCATGGTCATGGTGACAGGATCGACATCGACAAACACCGGAACCGCGCCGCAATACGATATTGCCGCGGCAGTCGCCGTGAATGTCATCGAGACGGTTATGACTTCGTCGCCAGCGGTGACGCCGGCGGCGAGCAAGGCGAGATGCAATGCGCTCGTTCCGGAATTTACCGCGACCCCGTGGACAGCACCCTGCGCCTGGCGAATTCGGCCTCGAAAGCTTCGACTTCGGGGCCAAGGACATAGGCGGCGCTGTCGAGTGTCCTCAGGACGGCCTCGTCGATCTCGGCCTTGATCGATCGGTATTGCATCTGCAGGTCGAGAAACTTGACAGTCATCGGGTTTTTCCAGTCTGCTGATTGGCTTGGCGCAAGCGAACGGTCACAGCGCGACAGGCGCACCGCGCGCCGCGAGCGAACGGTCCGCGGCTTCCAGGATACGGACAAGGTCGAGCCCTTGATTGCCTCCGGTGATCGGATTCTTTCCGTGCTGGATACATTCCGCGAAGTGGCCTACCTCGACCGACAGCGCTTCGGCGTCGCTGACTTTTGGCGACCACAGGTCTCCGGTGCGATAGCTGATCAGCAGCTTGCGGACATCGTCCGGAGTTTCCGTGACATGGATTCCCTTGTCATACAGTTTGATTTTTTCGCTTGTCTCGAGGTCGTCGTAGACAATCATCTGGTTCGATCCACCAACCAGCGTGCGGCGTATCTTGACCGGCGACAGCCAGTTAACGTTGATGTGGGCGATGATGCTGCTGAAAAACACCGTCAGGAACGCGACGTACTCCGGTTGCCCGGGCGCTTGGCCTAGACCGGTCGCCGATACCTGCTGCGGGCTTTCATCGATCACGTAGGACATGATCGACAGATCGTGGACGGCAAGATCCCACAGAACATTCACGTCGGACTGGAACAGACCAAGGTTCACTCTTGTCGAATCATAGTAACGGACCGCGCCAAAAGCCTCGGTGTCGATGAGCTCGCGCATTTTGCGAACGGCGCCCGTGTAGACGAACGTATGATCTACCATGAGAACCAGACCGCGCTTGCCGGCATGTTCGATCAGCGTCTGTGCCTGCGCGGCGGACGATGCGATGGGCTTTTCCACCAGGACGTGCTTGCCGGCTTCAAGCGCCGCCAATGCCAGCTCGAAATGGCTGTGCACAGGCGTAGCGATGACAACGGCATCGATGGAAGGATCGCCGATGAGCTCGCGAGCATCCTCGACCGTGCGAACGCCCGGATAAAGCGAATTTACATTCGCAAGCCTTTCCCGCGAGCGATCCGCCACACAAACGACCGACATTTCGGGGTTTGTCATGAAATTACGGACCAGGTTCGGACCCCAATAGCCGAAACCGATTACACCGACCCTGATCATGGACATCCAGCCTCGAATTGTGGTGTGGCATTTGCAACAACGGCAGCTCCTGCCGGCGTCATGGGTGCAGCGATTGTCATCGCTGGCGCAACAGACGGGCCGGAACGCCGGCAACAACGGCGCCGGCAGGGACGTCCCGGGTTATCACCGCGCCGGCGCCGACTAGGGCGCCAGGTCCCACGGTAACGCCGCCCAATACGATGCAGCCTGAACCGAGCGATGCTCCGCGGCAGATGCGCGTAGGAAGCAATGTCCAGTCGGCCTCCGTCTGCAACGAGCCGTCGGCGTTGGCGGCACGCGGCTCCGCGTCGTTTACGAACATCACCCCGTGTCCGACAAAGACCTCGTCCTCGATCGTCACCCCGTCGCAGACAAAGCTATGCGAGGAGATCTTGCAGCGTGCACCCACGGAAGCGCCCTTCTGGATCTCGACAAACGGACCGATCCTGGTCTCGTCGCCTATGCTGCAACCATAGAGGTTGACAAGATCCGGCTGAAAAATTCTCACGTCTTTGCCAAGTGTTACGTTGGTTAGCGGCATAGTCTTCCTGTCAGCCAATCAATGGGCGGGTGCCAAGCGCGTCGCAATAGAGCAGGTCGTAGGCCTTGGCCATTGCCGCTGCGCCGAAGCGGGCTTCGACGACATCGGTCTGAGCCCGGGCCAGGTCAGACCGCTGCCCGGCCGACCCGCAGGAGCCGGACGGCCTCATCCGCAATCTTGGCTCCATCACTGTCCGACCAAACCCAATCCAATTCATTGCGCCGATAGTGCTTGTCCAACTGGCGCGCAATTACCGGTGTACCGGCGAATGCCGCTTCGATCGCCGCCAGACCAACGGTCGGCCCGACCGCCAGGGTCAGGTAGAGAATTCATGATCGATGCGGAAAGGCATGCGGATTTCTACCTGCCCGGGCAAGTGCACGCGGCCGTCGAGGCCGAATTCCCTGACAGCCGCCTCGACCCGATGGCGGGCGGGGCCTTCGCCGGCAATCAGGAAGTGGATGGCGGGACCCATCGAATCGGCAATCCGGCGGAACACCGGAATGAGCTCCCACGGTTCGCGATCGAAACGCAGCTGACCAACCGTACCGACAAGCTCGCGGCAGCCATCGGGAATGCCGAGGCGTCGCCGATGGTCCTCCTTCAAGCCTGCGATGCCATTCAGGTCGGGACCGACATCCACCCCGTTCTCGATGACACGGAGCAGCAGATCCCGATGGCTGGCGATGAATCGTTCCCACCAGGGATCGCGCGCCATCAGGACGAGACCGTCCCGCCGCGCCGCCAGCTTGCCATGCAACCAGCGGTGATGCCGCGGGATCGCCATGCCGACGGCGTGATAGGTCTCGATAATCGCAGGTCGGGGTGAACGCGCGAGCCACCGGATCGATCCGGCAATCCCGCCAAATACCGATCCAAAGCTCAAATGGCAGTGCAGGATATCCTGGCTGAACAGCCAGCGACGATTTTTCCAGAGCCAGACGGGGGCAACGGAATAGGCCGACATCAGCGGCGAACCCGGCGGGCGCAGCAGTTTGACGGTAACCTCGGGCGACAGGCGGTTCTGCAGCAGCGCCGGATCCACTCCGACTTCGGCGATCACGGTGACGCGATGACCGGCAAGGACTTGTTGGTTGGCGAGATCGACTACGACACGCTCGCCGCCGCCTTTCACCAGATTGGGCAGGACATGCACAATATTCAAGGCGCCGGGGTCCTCAAGCCGACATGCATCGCCATGCCGGATGCATCTGCCCTAGGTATCGCCGCCCGCGAGATCAACTGCCACCAAGCCTGCCGCATCGGTATAGTCCACAATCCTTATTGCATGTCAGGCGCGGAGTGAGGCCAGCAGTGCACGCGGTGAAAAGCGCCCCAGAACGGTCACGGCAACTCCTGCGACCGCGAGCAGGGCAGTGCGCAGCAGCAAGGCCTGCGCGCCAGAGGTTGCGAGCATGGAGCCGGCAATGGCCGCGACAATAAAGACGGCGATGACCGACCAGACCCTGGTCCAGCGCACCGGTACGGGATAAAGCGGATTGGCAAGAAGGCACCACAGCCCCAGGAAGACGAAGGCCGAAACCACGCTGGCAGCCGCCGCTCCCGCCAGACCGAGCCAGGGGATCAGCAGCAGGTTGGCGATGATGGCCGCCGCCCCGGCGGCCAGCGATACCCATAGCTGCCGATCGGTGCGCTCGGCGATCAGGAACCCCGGCCAGAAAATGTACATTTGCAGCATGATTGCAGTGGGGCAGAGGACAATTACCAGCGGCCCCGCCGAGGCGTAAGTCGGGGGCGCCAGGCTTGCGATGAGAGGTGGCGCGAACAGGCCGATGCAGAGGCAGAGAAGCACGGCGAGAACCGTGAAGCCCTCGAAAAAACGGGCCAGCGTTACCGGGGTTTCCGGCTCGCGAAAATGGCTCATGACGTAAGGGGTCAGTGAGGACTGGATGCCCAGGATTGCGAGACCGGCGATCGCCGCTATCTGGCTCGCAAAGGTGAATATCCCGACACTCGCCAGATCGGCGACGCCGCTCAGGATCAGCCTGCTGGCATACTGACTGGCGAAAACCGACAGGCTGGCGGGCACCAGCGGCAGCGAAAAACGCAACATGCGAGTTGAGCTTCGCACGGTCGATCCGATGCATCAGATCGTGCCGCAGCAGTACGATCGCGCTTGCAACGACCACCGCCATGCCCAGCATTTGACCCATGACCAGCCCTTCCAGGGCGTCGGACCATGACAGCGCGAGGACCAGGCCCAGCGCCAAGCTCAGCACACTATAGGACAGGCTGAGCACGACATAGGCCCTGGTCATGAATTTCCAGCGGCACAGGCATTGCAGATAGTAGAACAGGGTGAAAAAAACGAACAGCGGTATCGCCAGGCGATAGGCAGAGGTGAAGCGTGGCTCGCCGAATACTGCCTGGGTGACCGGTCTGGCCAGCAGCAAGCCTGCCATGCCGGCCGCGACAAGCGCCAGGACGGTGAACCACCACGCGCTGGCCGCATAGACCGCCTTTTCCTCGTCGGGAGCGGTGCCGTAGTAGCGCGCAAGTCCGAGCGAAACCTCGAGTGGAACGGTCAGATTTACCAGCGCGGCGATCGTCATGATGAGGCCGAGTGCGCCGTACTCCGCAGCACCGAGGATGAACGGGAAAATCAGCAGTGCGATCACCGCAGTCCCGCGCGAGGCGATGTTGGCGACCGTGTATATCGCGGTCTGGCCGATCAATCCCTTCATGGTCGCGTCATCGCCGATCCGGCTTTCCCGTTTGCATCGACCGCGCGAACATCGTTTCCGTCCGATCCGTCGCGATGAGCGGCAATGCCCAAATCTGCGATTTTCCTCGACATCCGGCATTCCGTAAGCAGGCAGTTGCGACGGTGGGCGCATGCGCGGAAATGGGCGGCAGGACAAGCTGTCCGGCGCAGGGATCCTCGATCGTTGCACATCTACGCTTGGTCTGCGCCCGACGAAACCTGGCGCTGGGCCTCCGACCATGCCTGGAACATCAGGATCGGCCACAGTGAATGGATCCAGTCACGCCGGCCCGACACGTGCTCTTGCCAGCGTCGTCCAATCGCGTCGGCATCCAGCATGCCTTCGGCCCGCAACTGGTTCGGCTCCAGCAGGTTTTCCGCCCAGCCGCGCATCGGGCCCCTGATCCAATCGCCGACGGGCACACCGAATCCCGCCTTGGGCCGGTCGAAAAGCTGCCGCGGACCTTGCTGGTAGAGCAGCTTCTTGAGGATCAGCTTGCCGCCTTCGGCGCCGATCTTCATTTCGACGGGGATACGCGCCGCCAGAGCGGCCACGCGATTGTCCAGGTAGGGCGCGCGGGTCTCAAGGCTGACGGCCATCGACGCGCGATCGACTTTGCACATGATATCGCCCGGCAGGTAGGTAACCGCATCGCAGTACATAGACCAGGCTTCGTTGCTGCAGTCGGCCAGATAGGGCGCAGGAAGCGTCATCGCGCGCTGTCCTGCGCCAAATACGGGCGACGGCAAGCCGTACCATTGGTCGAGGAAAGACTGATAGGCCTCGCGATAGTTCCGGACCCGTCCGACGAGCGCGACCACCTTGCCCAGCTTGGGGCCGAGCGCCGCGCCGCGGGGGCCGAGCAAGAGCCTTCCGGCCGAAGACCAGGCGGCGAACGGCACCCGGCCCAACGTGGCGGATGTGGCGCCGCGGACGAAGCTTGGCAAGCGGCCGATCCGCGACCAAAGACGCGGGGCCATGACGTGCCGGTTGTAGCCGCCGAACAGTTCGTCACCGCCGTCTCCGGACAGTGCCACCGTTACAGTTCCGCGGGCAATGCGGCTCACGATGTGCGTCGGGATCTGCGAAGCATCGCCAAACGGCTCGTCGAACATAGCCGGCAGCTGAGGAATGACGTCCTGCGCCTCGCGAGCGGTAACGTAATGCTCATGGTGCTCGGTGCCGAAATGCCTGGCAATTTCCTTGGCGTATTCCGCCTCGTTGAATTCCGCCTGTTCGAAGCCAATGGAAAAGGTGCGGATACGGCCACTGCTGTACTTGTTGTAAAGGGCGACGACAAGGGACGAGTTGATGCCGCCCGACAGAAAGGCGCCGACCGGCACGTCGGCGAGGGCCTGGCCGCCAATCGATGTGGCAAGCACCTCTTCCAGTCGATCGAGCGCCTCTCGCTCATCGGTGATCGGATCGCTCGCCCCTGCCGCGAGCACATCCGCGTACGACCAGTAGCTCCACAGCTTCATTCCGCCGCAGGGCTCATCTGGCAAAGGCGCCTCGTTTCTTGGCTGCGGAAATGCCTGCGCATCCAGTGCCAGAATGTGCCCCGGCAGCAGCTTGAAGAGTTGGCGATAAATCGTGTGCGGCGCGGGGATGTACGCGTGCGCCAGCAACAGGGCGACCCCGTCTGGATCGACCGGGTTGGCAAAGCCGGGGACGGTGCGCAAAGCCTTCAGCTCGGATGCGAAAACAAAGTCGTTGTTGGTCCAGCCGTAATAAAGCGGCTTTTCGCCAAATCGGTCGCACGCGAGGTACAGTGTCCGGTCGGAACGATCCCAAAGCGCCAGTGCGAACATGCCCGCGCAGACCGTCAGTGTGTGCTGCAATCCCCAGCGGGCGATCGCCTCAAGCAGCGTCTCGGTGTCGCTGTGCCCTTTCCACCGCGGGGCGGTGGCATGAGCGTCGAGAAGTCTGCGGATGTCGCGGTGATTGTATATTTCGCCGTTGAAACACAGCACATACCGGCCGTCTTGCGATGCCATTGGCTGATGGCCCGATGCGGACAGGTCGACAATGGAAAGCCGCCGATGGGCAAGGCCAAGGCCGAAGTCGGGATCAATCCAGATGCCTTGATCGTCCGGGCCGCGATGTTTGATCGCGCCTGCCATGGCAGCTAGAACCGCCGGGTCGGCGGGTTGACGCGATAGGATTCCGGCAATACCGCACATAGGTGACGTGTTATTCCGCTAAATATAGCTTCAGGCGATCGGCACTTCGAGATAGCCGCCGCCGCGCGAGTAGCAAGTGAACAGGGCGATAGAAATACCTACAAGCGCAAATGCAATCCCCCGTTGCTCACACTGCCCAAAGCCCTCACGAAGTCAAGGTGGTTGCCAGTTGGCGTGCTTCGGGTGATGCAAGGATCGGCATAGTGGAACATTCGCGCGACATCGGCAGTCTTCTCGTCCTCGATTGCTCGTACACCATGGAAATGGTGGCGGAGCGGGGTTTGCAGGACTCGGTACTGTGCCGCGATCTTGATGATTCTTCACCCACGTCTGGACGGTTCACCCGTTCGCATCGATGCTTACCTCGCGGAGCTGGAGTGCCGAGTTCGGCGTCCCGGAAGTTCATCGCATGAGCCCGTGCCACACCTTCATCGAGGGCAAGGCCGGACGTTGGCCATGGCTGCGCCGGTGCTTTCCATGCAACTTTTTGGCGAGCCAGGCAGCGCTGTTTTTCGAACTCGCGGCCTTAATCCGGCGTAACGGGGTTCGGGCAGTCCGTGCCGGCGATCCCCTCTATGCCGGTCTGTTCGGTTGGGCGTTGGCGCGCTACACACGGGTGCCGCTGGTGATCCGCGTCAATGGTAACAACGACAAGATCCGCGAAGATGTCGGACGGCCCATTTACCCCCGTCTGTTCCGCAGCATGAGCCTGGAAAAACGCATCGAACGCTTTGTCCTGAGGCGCGCCGACCTGGTAGCCGCCCCCAACGAGGACAACCTGCGGTTTGCCCTGGCCAACGGTGCGGACCACAAGACTTCCACGGTTTTCCGGTATGGCAACCTCATCGCCAGGCAGCACCTGGTTCCCAGGGAGGAGCGCTTGGCCGACCCGCAACTTCTGGATTCACTGAACATCGAACCGGGCGGGTTTCTGCTCTGTATCGCACGACTGGAGCCTGTGAAACTGCCGGATCACGTCGTTCGCGTTCTCGCCACGGTGCGCCGCAATGGCCATGATGTGAAACTTGTGATTGTCGGCGACGGGCAGATGGCCGCGAATCTTACCCAATTGGCGCACGATCTGGACGTTTCCGAACACGTTGTACTGGCCGGGAACAGGTCGCAGGATGTTCTGGCGCAATTGATACCCGCCGCCGCGGTGGTGGTTTCACCCCATACCGGCCGGGCACTCACCGAAGCTGCTTATGGCGCCGCTCCCATCGTTGCCTACGACGTGGACTGGCAGGGCGAACTGATCGAGAGCGGGGTTACCGGCGAATTGGTGGGATTTGGCGACATCGACGAAATGGCTGCGGCGGTCAGCCGTCTCCTGGCCGACCGGGAACGGGCACGCCGCCTCGGTGCCGCCGTGCTCGAACGCGCGCGGACGATGCTCGATCCGGAGGTGCTCGACCAGCATGAACGCGATACATACGCGCGGCTGTTTGCCGGACAGCTCCGGCGCGATGGCGAAGCAACCTAGTCCTGCTGCTTCGTGGCCATCATTACCCAGCGGGGTACATGCGGTGAAAACCTGATGCCTTTAAGGCCGGCCACCTGCCTCATCGCTGCGATCTGGGTGCGGGTAAAGCGCCTTTCGTACAAGCCCTGCTGGTCGAACGAGTTCCATTCCTCGCCAGATCCCTCGACCGTCTTGCGGTCGATGTTGGAGCTGCTGGCGCTTCGCTCATCAGCGTCTTTTCCTTGCAAAAATCGGGTGATGGGCCAGCCGCGATCACAGCCTCAGGTCGCTGTCGCCTGGCGCGAAGAAGTGCTTGAGGTCGTAAACGACATGCTTGTCGCGGCCCCAATGCGCGGATCGCGTTCCGCGCCCATCGCGCGGAACTGGTCATGCGCCACTGCCAGCGACGATGCCGTCGTAGGCGCCCGCCGTCGAGGACATCGACCAGATCGACGCCGTACTCATGCTTCGGCTTCTTCCGGGTTGACCCAGGGATCGTGGACGTCGATCTGGCAACCGTAGCTCTTGAGCTCGTCGATCACATCGACAACCCGCGTGTTGCGGATATCGGGGCAGTTTTCCTTGAACGTCAGCCCCAGCACCAGAATGCGCGCGCCATCGACATGGATGCGCTTCGGAGCATTTCCTTGACCAGCTGCGAAGCGACATGGACGCCCATGCCGTCATTGATCCGCCGGCCCGCCAGGATCACCTGCGGATAATAGCCGAGCGCCTCCGCCTTGTGGGTGAGATAATAGGGATCGACCCCGATGCAGTGGCCGCCGACCAGGCCAGGGCGGAACGGCAGGAAATTCCATTTGGTCCCGGCCGCTTCGAGAACGGAGGCGGTATCGATGCCCATCCGGTCGAAGATGATCGCCAGTTCGTTGATCAGGGCGATGTTGAGGTCGCGCTGGGTGTTTTCGATGACTTTGGCGGCTTCGGCCACCCTGATGCTGAGGCCGCGGCAAAGGTTCCGGCGGTGATGACTCTGGCGTAAAGCGCGTCGATCCGACGCGGCGGCTTCGGGAGTGGAGCCCGAGGTCACTTTCCTGATGTCGGGAAGCCGGTGCTGCTTGTCGCCGGGGTTGATCCGCTCGGGCGAATAGCCGACCGTGAAATCGCGGTTGAACGTAAGGCCGGAGACGCGCTCGATTACCGGCACGCAGTCTTCCTCGGTGCAGCCGGGATAGACGGTCGATTCGAAAATCACCGTGTCGCCTGGCCGAAGCACGCTGCCGACAATTTCCGATGCGCCCATCAGCGGGCCGCAGATCGGGACGCTTGTGCCGGTCGATCGGCGTCGGCACGGTGACGATATAGACATTGCAGGGGCGCAGGTCCTCGGCGTCGTCCGAAAAGGTCAGCCCGCTTGCGGCGCGCAGATCTTCCGGCGCGGTTTCGAGCGTTTCGTCGATCCCCTGCCGCAGCGCCTCGATGCGCTCCTGCTTGATGTCGAAACCGACGACGGGAAATTGCTTGCCGAATTCCACGGCAAGCGGAAGGCCGACATAGCCCAGGCCGATCACCCCGATCTGGACACCCGCCAGCCATTCCGCATTATCGCTCATGCTTCACCTGTTGCCCTCAATCGCGCGGCACGCCAAGCCGATCCGGCTGGCGAGAAGCGGCCGGCAATAGCGTATCGCGGCCGGTCGCCGATCCGCGGCATGTCTGCCCGCCACCGCTAGTCCTCCTTGACCAGCGCAAGCTTTGTGACGCGGGCTGCGGATGCCATCTGCGCCAGTTCCCCGGTTCCCCGCAGCAGCCAGTGCTGGGCGCCGCAGCCAGCCGGTACTGTAAACCGCGCAGTCGCCAGTGTCGCCTCGGCTGCGAGAATTGGCGGCTGGCTGCCCGATACGCATGTCACTGTCCAGTCGAGACGGGCGCGGGGCGCGCCGCCTTCCGCTTCGATGAGCTGGCTCAGGGCGTAGCGTCCGGGCGCGAGCAAGGTCGTCCGCTCCGCGATGGAAGCCGTGCGTTCGGGTGCGATCCGTGCGATAAACACATCCTGATCGAGCCCGGCTTCGACCGCGGAATCGTTGGTGATCGCCCAACTCAGCGGAGCAAGGCGGGGGTCGATCGTCGTGACGGAAAAGCCGAGCGATTCTGTGGCGACCGGCGACACATCCGGGATAGTCCGCAACAGATCGCGCGCAGACGCGTAGCGTCCGTCCCTGACCAGACGAGCAAGCAGGCGCGACGTTGCCGCCTGTGCCTCGGCCGCCGGAATCCTTGCGCGCACTTCGGCAAGCAATGTCACAAGTGTTTGCGGATCGGCGACTTGCTGGTCTGCAGCGTGCAGGAACGCCGCGAACCACTTGCGCTTTGCATATCGCAGCAGGGCGGAACGAACATCCGCATCGGCAACAGCCTGTGAAAGTACCGGAAAAAGCGCTTCGCCCGCGCCGGTGTTGACAAGCAGCGCCCGGTCGTAATGCATCAGCGTGGCATCTACGTCACCGCCCAGCGCCGCGATATCGATGAGAGCGAACTGGCTGACCAGATCGCGCCGGCTGATACGTTCGGCCAGCAGGAATTCGGTCTTGCCGCCGCCCGGGCGGGCCAAGCCCGCGACGACGCCGAGTTGGCGCATGGCCCTGACATTGAAAGGGCCGATCTCGAGGACCTGCCTCGCGGCATGCCGGACTTCGGCCGAATTGGCCTGCAATTGCCGGGGGTCGGCGAGGTAGTTTTCCGTCCAGCGCAGACGCAAGCGCAGAGTCGGCATGCGCGGCCGGCCTGACGGCGACGGGTTCCGTCAGCCGCCATGCCAGCGCCGCATCGCGGCTGGCGGGGATTGCGGCGAAGGCAGCCAGGACCAGGAACAACACCCGGCGCCAGAGGTGGCTGGGCGGCTTTCCCGATTGAGCCGCAAGTCTGCGTCAGGCACTCGCTCCGTCACGCTTTCGCGTCGCTCTTGCCGTAATGATAGTCATAACCGTAGCCGTATCCGTAGCCGTAGCCAATGCGGTGGCGGCTGTAGTCGACCATGGTGACGATCGCACCGAAAACGCGCGTATTCACTTGCCGCAGCCGGTCGAGCGAACTGCGGATGGCCCGCACCGGCACGCGCTCGGCCTGTATGACGAATACCACTCCCTCGACCGCTCCGCTGAGCAGGGGGGCATCGGCCAGGCCGAGAATCGGCGGGAAGTCGATCAGAACGCAGTCGAACTGCTTCAGCAGCTCCTTGACCAGCCCGGCCAGGCGATCGGTGCTCAGGAGATCGGCCGCATTCGGTGGCATCGGACCTGCGGGCATGACCGAAAGGCCGGCGAATCCGGCTTCGACGATGCATGTCGGAGAATTGCGTTTCGCCTGCCAGAAGGTTGCTGAGGCCGCGGGTATTGCCGCACCCGGTCATGTGGTGCAGCGAAGGCGAACGCATGTCGGCGTCGATGATCAGGACTTTCCTGCCCGTCCGGCAAATGGCGATCGCCAGCCCCATGCAGGACATCGACTTGCCTTCATGGGCACGCGAACTGGTCACCACAAGCGAGCGAGGCAGGCCATGGTCGGTGGAAAATGCCAGCGCCGTCCGGGCGCTTTGATAGGCTTCGGACAACAGCGATTTCGGATCGGCCAGCGCCTCGTCGCGGTCGCTCGACACCAGTGGCACATTGCCCAGCAGCGGCACCTCGATCAGGCTTTCGACATCGTCGGGATTGCGGATGCCTTCATCGATCTGTTCAAGGCCAAGCACGGTCGCCATCGAGAGGATGAGCCCGGCGAATAGCGCAATGGCCAGGTTGAACGGCAGGACCGGGGACGACGGTCCGGTGGGAATCTTGGCCTGATCGACTATGGCGACATTGGTCGAGCCGACATTGCCGCCGACGCCAATCTCCTTGTAGCGCTGGAGCAGCGCATCGTAGAGTTGGCGGTTGGTATCGACATCGCGCTGATAGATGTTGAGCTGGATGGTATCGCGCTGCTGCTGGTCGAATTGCGATTTCAATGCCTGCACCTGTGCGATCAGATCGCGCTCGCGCCTGACCGCCTCGTTGTAGCTCGATATGCGGGTATTGGCTACACGCGCGGCTTCGCGAGCGATGGCATTGTCGAGCGCATCGATCTGGCTCTTGAGGGCCCTGGCCGGCGGATATCCCGGCTCGAACTGGACGAGCAGCTTGGCATAGTCGGCGGCCGCTTCCTCGCGGCGGGAACGTAGGCTGGAGATTGCCGGGTTCGAGAGGATCTCGACGCTGCTCTCGTTCGCTCTGGTGCTGGCCCGGCTTTCGGCGGCAATGCGATCGGTGCGCGCCTGGTTGAGCGCGGTGTTCAATGCCTCGAGATTGCTGGCGACAAGAGTGCGCGGCGACTCCGTCTTGCCGTTCGAATCGCGGGTGGCGCCCAGGGTGACGATCTGGTGCGCGTTGCTGAAAGTGATGAGTTCCTGTTCGGACTGCTGGAGTTTTCCGCGCAGGTTTCCAGGCGATCCTCAAGATATTGCCGCGCCTCCGCGGTCGAAGCAAATTGCCGGTCGATGGTGGCGGCAATAAATTCCTGCGGCCAGGCATTGGCGATCCTGGCCGACCATCGCGGGCGACCGGCTGACATAGGAAATGTTGACCAGACTGGAATTGCGAACCGGTTCGATGACGACATGCTGCTCGAGCAGCATGCCGGCCGCAGCCAGTTCCCGCTGCTTCTGCATGGCCGGAGATTCGATAGACCTTCCAGCACGGCATTGCTCGCCTCGTCCGGCTTGATTCCGTGTGCGGCAAGAAAGTTCGGATCTCCGGCGAGCTTCAATTTTCGCACGACGCGCTCTGCTAGCGATCCGGCCTGCAACAGGGCATATTGCGTATTGTAGAATTCCATGATCGTATGGATTGGCCTCGCCTTCGAGGCCCGGAACATTGGTGATGTTTTTCTGCGCGCGGCTGATCTCGATCTGCGAGCGGGCAGTGAAGCGCTGCGGCTGCAGCATGGTGAGGACCACGCCGATGCCAAGGCAGGCCGCGATGATCGCCGCGATCAGCAACCGCCGGCGAACGCGATGATTTGCCAGTATTGCAGCAGTGGCGGCAATGCGCGGCTCTGGGCGCTGGATCGGCTGGCCGCCCGACGAAGCCCGTTGCTCGCCGCCCGAATCGATTGACCTCGGGGAAATTGATGATGCGAGACATGCGAAAGCCTCTCCGCGCGTTCAGTTTCGACCGATCGATGCGACAATCAGCGGAGTGGTAAGCAGCGGCACGATCTGCAAGAGGTCCTTGAACAGGCGCCGCGCGACTCGAATCGCCGACCATGACCACATCGTTGGCGTAAACATCGGGATCGGCGTATTTGCCGTGGCGAATGGCGTTGAGGTCATAAAGCGCAGCAAGGCGCTCACCCTGAACGGTCCGGAAAATCACGACGTCGTCCAGCTTGGAGAACTCGGTGGTTCCGCCGGCCACCGCCATGGCGCGCAACAGGGTCATGTCGCCCGATCACCGGAATACTGGCCCGGCTTGGTGACCTGGCCCTCGACGGTGAGGAGCTGACTGACGGTATCGGTGAGGTTGACCGTCACCTGCGGGTCGCGGACGTAGTTCGCCTTCAGCGCGCGTACCAGATGCTCCGCGATTTCGCCCGGCGTCTTGCCGGCAACATCGACTGCAGCCGGCAAGAGGAAAGGAAATGCGGCCGCTCGCATCGACCTGCACCTCGCGCTGCGAAAGTTCCGGTATTCCGAAAACATCGATAGTCAGCTTGTCAAAGGGCGCCGACATAGTAAGGCGTGGGCGGCATGGTAAGGTCCATGCGACTGGGCGCTGGCATATCGGTTGCCGGCAGAACCCTCAGCTGCGGATCGCCACCAAGTTCGGGCGTGGATTCGCACCCGGCCATCGCGGACAGGAAGAGCAGGAGTGCCATAGACTCTGTATTGCGACCGCGTGCCATCCGAATCCCCAGGCAATCTAGTCCCCTCAATCATGACCGTTATTCGGCGCTGGTTCGATCCTTGGACGATTTGCCGGCAAAGGGCAACCCGCCCAAAGGGAGGCAACGACGAAAAGTGCGGCAAGTGACGGCACTCGAAGCGGATAGTCCGTAAGGCTGGCAAGGGCCGCGAGCAAAACGATCGCCAGGCCCAGGCGCGCGTGGGTAAGCGAGGCGATCCTGCGATTTGCCGCGCAAAAAGGCGGCGTGCCCGCAAGACTAATCCGAATGCCGCGGCGGCGGCCAGCAGGATGGCCGGCAATCGCCGCCGGTCAAGGCCAGCTCGAGCCAGTCGTTGTGCGCGTGGTTCATGTATTCGGGACTGAGCAATTCGTCGGGTTCGTGGATCTGGTAGACCCGTTCAAAGGAACCCATTCCGGTTCCCCAGGGCAAATGGGCCAGGATCGATGCGATGACAGTCGGCGCAATGCGCAGGCGGCTGTCCAGTTGGATTTCGTCGCCGAACAGCCGTTCCAGGGCCAGTCCCCTGCCGAACCATACCGACAGGCCGACAAGAACAAGGGCAACCGACCCCACCGTGGCCCAGACAATCCGCTTTCGTACTTGCGGGGCGCCCCGGGGCAAAGCCTCCTGGAGGCGCTCGCGCGGCAATATCAAGGGGATCGCCGCAATCGCGGCGAAGGCGACAACCAGTCCGGCGCGCGATCCGGTTATCAGGATGATTGGAAGCAGCAGCAACGCCGCCGCGAGGCCGACCAGCCTTATCGGGCCCGCCTTGCCGGCGACCGCGACGGCGATCATCGGGAGCATGAACGCGAGCAGGAATGCCTGATGATTGTGGTTGGCGAACAGGCCGACCGGCGTACCCGGATTGGTAATTCTGTAGAAAAAAGCGGTCCCGCGGGATCGCCCAGAATTTGCAACAGGCCTAGCGCCGCGCTGATCCCGCCCAGCGCAGCACGACTGCAAGCAAACGGGCGCGCCGCGCCGCATCCAGCTGGATCCCCAGGACCAGCACGGCAATCGGCACACTGGTCGCATAGAGCGCGTTGAGCGTTGCCTCGGGAACCAGGCTGGCCGGGCGCCAGAATTCTCCGAGTCCGCCACTTGCCCGATTTCGACGACCAGCGAACGACCCGGCAGCCTGGTCCACCAGGAGGGCGGCAGGGGGATGAGCTGCAGGGCGGGCAATGCCGCTATTCCCAGCGCCATAAGGCACAGAAACCGGTAGTCGCGGCAGTGGGCCATGCACAGGCCGCCAAGCCCGAATCCCAGTGCCAGCACCGCGAGCGGGCGCAGAACCGTGAGCGACTGGATGTCGCCACGCGCCCCTCCGCCAAGCAGGAAGGTGGCCGCCAGGAGCAGGCACAAGAGCCAGAAGACGGCGTTGGGGCGGCTTGCCGTCCGTCAATCATGGGCTGTTGCCCGGACTCGCCCGCGCGCGGTGCCCGAAAGCATGCTCCCCGTTGTGCGGACAATTGAGCGGGATGGAATCGAACGCTGGACGAGAGGCGACATCAGCGATGCCCGAAACCGGTAATAACGGTTCTTATCGTCATCAGGACGATCAGGAAATCGAGCCAGATCGAGAAGATATTTGAGGTAGTAGAAATCATACTCGAGCTTGACCATGACCGCTTCGGCCAGCGCGACATTGCCCTGATGCACCGCCGCCCAGCCGGAAATCCCGGGCGGACGGCGTAGCGATAGGTGTAATAGGGAATGGTGCGTTCATAGGCCCGCGCCAGGCTGACCGCTTCGGGGCGGGGGCCGATCCAGCTCATTTCGCCTTTGAGGATATTGACGATCTGCGGAAGCTCGTCGAGCCGCCACTTGCGCAGCAATCGCCCCAGCCGGGTGATGCGCGGGTCGGTTTCCGCGGTGAACGCAGGCCCTTCGACGCCGACGTTCGCATCGTGCGCAACTTGTAGCAGGTGAATTGCCGCCCCTGATAACCGATGCGTTCCTGACGGAAAATTGCCGGGCCGGGGCTGTCGAAACGGATCACCAGGCCCAGGACAAGAAGACCGGCAGAGCCAGCATCAGCGCGGGAATGGCAACGAACGTGTCGATAAGGCGTTTGACCCGCAGATAAGGCTGCGACGGCAGCAGGTCGCCGAACACGCCTTGGGGCTGCGACAGCAGGAGAACCCGGCCCGCCATCATTTCCCGCAGATGGGTGATTTCGTAAATCGGAATGTTGCGCAGCACGGCCCGGCTGAAAATCCGCTCCCAGGCCGGCGAATATTCGCGGTTCTTGTCGAACACGATGCCGTGGACATCGCGCGGCAGGATCGGGGTTCGTCCAGCGAAAGCCATTCGATGCGCGAAGCGAGCAGCAAGTTCGTCCGGCATGAGGTCGCCGGCCAGGGCAAGCCGCGGCGAACTCGACCGCGCGCGCATCACGGCGATGAAAAAATACCAGACCACGCCCAGCCCGAAGCCGGTTACCAGGTGGTAAAGGCTGAAATACCGCAAGGTCATGGCCAGCAGCCCGTAGGCAGTCGCATAGCTGACAAGAAAGGCCGGCAATATCAGCACCTTGTCATTGACCAGCGGCAAATGCCGACCTTGCGCAGCAGGACATGGGCCCAGACCAGCGCAACGCCGAAACGAACAGCGAGGGTTCGCCAGGTTCGATGCGGCCTGCCCAACGCAAAGCTCTCGCGGGCGAACAGGTGCAGGATTTCCGGAACGACGATGGCGATGACAAGCGCGCATCCCAGCGTGAAACGATTGGAGTGTGCCAGTGCACTCGCGCCGCGCAAGCCCCCTCCGCTTGGCGGGGCCGAATTGTTCAAGACGATAGAGGATTGGCTGATTCAATGCGGAAATCCGGCCTTGGCAATGCTTCGCGGCGAGCAATCCGCTTCAGATCGGCCCTGTAGCATGGGAAGTACTATCACGGGCAGCGTCGCTTCCTATCAAATCCGGTGGGCAAGGCAACCCGTTGGAGACGAAGCGTTCGCGCGCGCGGGTAGTGTCTGAGTTTAATTTTGACGGCTTGGCTAACCAGCCGCACGTCCTATATGCTTAGCGATATGCAAAGAACCATACCTAAAGGACCACGCGGGGAGAAGCGCCCAGCTGATGCCATCGGGCTTGCGGTGATGATCGGCAAGATCGCCACTGGCGAAATCGAGGACGAAGTGGGCGCGGCCAAGGGTGCCGCTGCCGCTGGGAGCTTAGGCGGAAGAAGCGGGCTGAGGTCCTAACTAAGGAGCGGCGAGTAGAGGTTGCTCGAAAGGCCGCAAAAGCTAGATGGAAATCTTCAGGAAGATCGGGAAAAAGCCCTCAGAACGTCCCCTGATGATCGTGTATGGCCGCAGCAGCGCATCTGCGAAGCGAAATTCGCGGTTGTTCAAGGATTCCCTATCGCGAACGAGCGCCGGTCCCCGCGATTGCTTGCAAAATTCCTTGAGGTGTTGCGCATAATTGAACACGTCCATCGGACGCCCCCGTGATTGTTTCAAAAGGGTGTTTGACTGCCGCAGCTCGGGAATACCCTTTCTCGTCATTCCGGCCATCGGCACCACGCCAGCAATGCCTGCCGATACATATTGGTCGTTTGAGCGCTGCGAACAGCCGCCGCGTATGCATCACGAACCAACTCGTCCGCCTCTGCAACGCATTTTCGCATGGCATGGCTCAAGTCTTGCGTCGCCACATCCAAACTACGACGGGCGATAGCGCCTCGAAACGCAGATTGGCCCAAAAGATGGGTATACCCAGGCAAGGACCTGAGAATATTCTACAATCGCGCTCCGAACGTAATCGGTAGCTGACATACCTAGCAAAGTAGCGCCATCATGAAACGATTTTTGTAAGTTCCGGATTACTCATCAAAGGCATCGGTATTTGCTGAACGTTGCAATGAGTTGAAAAATCGCTGCCAAACAGCTCAACCAATTTAACACGAATTCCAACGATATCAGTATCTATCATCACGTCTAAGCTGTGTCAGCAAGGTGTACCGTTGTCGGCCATTTCCGAGCAGTGTCAGGGTCTTTGACCCTCTCAAATTCGTCTATTATTACTACAGGTCGCCAATGGCTAAAACATTCAAACAGTTTGACAATGTCATAAGCGTTGACATCGTTCGAAATGTCTGCTTGTCGGCAGACTGCCCGTCTATTGTAAATTCGTCAAAAACATGACGCCAGATCATCGCAAAGTCATGTTCGGCAGTGCACTGTCGCCGCACGAATTGAGTGCTGGGCACACCTTTGAAGACCTTATCTCGTAAAATGTGGGTCAAGGAGGTCTTACCGACGCCGCGTCCGCCATAAAGAATGCCATGCAGCCCGCGCTGGAATACCACCTCGATCATTCGGTCAAAGCGGCCTTCCCGGCCCGAATACAGCTCTTCCGCATCGACCGGGGCATGTCGGCCTAACAGATCGGTCGCTGCGATGTCGAGCTTGAACCAGTCATCGTCTGTTTTGGGTGCGACAGGCGGCTCAAGGAAAATGCCGGGTAGTGTTCGCTAAGCCATTTCTAGCCTCCTAAAATGAGCTATAAACATATAATTGGAAGCTTATAAATAAATAAAGATCTTTATGCTTGCATATCTGATAAAAATTCATATCAAATGTGTATGAACAAGTTACCCCTCTCGAAGCGCGTTCAAATCCTCGCGATGCTTTGCGAGGGTTCGTCCATGCGCTCGATCAGCCGCGTTGCCGATGTGTCGATCAACACGGTTTCCAAGCTGCTGGTTGAAGCTGGTGAGGCCTGCCTTACCCTGCATGATGATACCGTCCGCAATGTGAAGGCGAGCCGCATCCAGTGTGATGAAATCTGGTCGTTCTGCCATGCCAAACAAAAGAACGTGGCGAGCGCGAAAGCTGCCCCGGAAGGCGCTGGCGACGTGTGGACTTGGACCGCGCTCGATGCCGATACCAAACTGATCGTCTCATTCTACGTTGGCGACCGTTCGGGCGAAAGCGCGATGGTGTTGATGGACGATCTACAGGCTCGCCTCGCCAATCGCGTCCAACTGACAACCGATGGCCACAAGGCTTATCTGGAAGCCGTTGAAGGCGCGTTCGGCGGCGATGTGGACTTTGCCCAGCTTGTGAAGCTCTACGGCCCCACGATCACTGCACCGGGCCGCTACAGCCCGGCAGAGTGCATCGGTGCCCGCAAGCACCGCGTGGAAGGCAACCCGGACTATGCGCATGTCAGCACGTCCTATGTAGAGCGCCAGAACCTCACCATGCGCATGTCGATGCGTCGCTTCACCCGGTTGACCAATGGTTTCTCCAAGAAACTCGACAACCACATTCACGCGCTGGCGCTCTATTTCGTGTTCTACAACTTCACTCGCATTCACAAAACGCTGCGCATGTCGCCTGCTATGGCTGCGGGCGTCACAGATCGGCTGTGGTCACTGGATGACGTGGTTGCGAAAATTGACGAGACGGCACCGGCCCCCAAAGCGCGCGGGCCCTACAAGAAGCGTGCTTAATTGAACGTCTGCGGATTTTTGGCACGCCAGTCTGCAACGCCTGTGAGAATATGCGCGATCATATCAGAATGAACATAATCGTAATTGCTCGCCCAGCCACTGGACAGCGAAGGTGATTCCGCCCTTTATGTGCCAATGCTGGCCTTTTGGTTGGTCGATTGTGTTGCCCCTAACCAATCCTTGCCCCTCAAGAACTTGCTCAGCAATGGATCGGCTCTGCCAATATGGGTTTTTAGGCTCGTTTTCCGGCATTTTCGCCCTCGCGACATGCAATCACGTGAGCAGGCAAATAGGATTTATCCTCTGGGCCTGGCACTGACGAACGCGCTTCAAATCTACGTATTCTGGGTAATTAGCTTCAAGATAGGGTGCCAGCAGTTCAAAGGCATTATTCAATGCCTCTTCCTCGCAGCTGCCCACAGCTGCGAAAATCGGCAAATCTGGGCTGGAGATAAACACCGACCCATCCGGCCTTTCCCGGCCTTCGAGAGTGATGCTCAGGGCATCAACTTCTTCGATCTCAGAAATGTGCATCGCATTCATTTTCAATTCCCCTGCCGAATTGAAGCTGTTGCTGTGAAACGTGACATCAAGATTTGACCTTGGCAAGAGGGCGCTGTGTCGCCGGGCCGCTATACCCCCAACCTTGGCAAGTCAACCAATGGGCGTTAAGCATTTGGCCTGATATGGGGCGGATCGGTCAAAATTCAAACTGAGACACTACCCGCGCGCGCCATCCACCGCCTTCGGTCCCGGGCCATGATCGTAGTCGGGATCGGGGTCGGGATCGGGAGCCTGAGTTGGTTCATGGCAGGTCGAATGGCATTCCCAGCCGCAGCTTAAGCTCGACGAAGGGAACCAGGCCATCGCTCGACGTCGCCGGCGGCGATTGCAAGGCATCGGCAGCGAGCGTGACTATGTCGCCCACCGATTCCATGATCAAACGGCCAGTCCTGCGGTGACCATTGGCAGCAAGGCGATGGCTCGTGCCGCTTGCCACGTAGTGCGCATGAGAAGTGCTCCGCTGCCTGCTCCAGCGCGTTTGCGCGGAGTTTCGAGACTGGCGCTTTAACCACGCCCGGCAAACACCGGACTGCGGCTTGGCCGAGGGAATACACTTAGCCGAGATAGGCGGTTTACTATGAGTTTCCGCCTAGATTTCCTGGGTCTGGCGCGAACTGCGGGGCTTGATTGAATTGCCTTGAGGCGCGCATACTTTTGCACAGGACCGCGCCAGCGACACTGTCTCGCAGGCCCCGGCCGCCGCGATTGCGCTGGCCGCAGCGGAGCAGGATATGCCGCTCGATACCATGATTGCCGCCATACTGGGCCAGTGCAGCACCTGCCGAGCCTTGATGCAATTGCGCCGAGCGGGCATATCGCGATCATCGCAGGTCGATCTGAGCTGTCCTGTCGTTTCTGGAGCTTCGGCGCGGCGGGTACACTGGCAAGATCGCGCCGGAATTCGCACCTTGGCTTGGGAGAGCTGCAATGAGCGGACAAGATATTCAGGCAGTGATCGACGAGTTGGCAGTGCGCCGCGTGCTCGACGAATATTGCCTGCGGCTCGAAGCCAACAGTTTCGAGGAATGGATGGACCTGTTCACCGAGGACACCGTCTACGAGGTTTACAAGCTGGTGCTGCGGGGGCGCCAGGAAGTGACCGACACGCTCTCCAGGGCCCCGCACGGCACCCATATCGGCGGCCCGATGCGGATCGAGCTCAAGGGCGACACCGCCGAAACGCTGCAGAACTACCTGTTCGTTGCGACCAATGCCGACGAGTGGAACGTCGGCTGGTACGACCGGACGCTGGTGCGCACGGCCGCAGGCTGGAAGATCGCCCACACCCGGGTCAAGATCGGCCGCAAGGACAATCTTCCCGAGAACGAACGCGCCGGCAAGATCGCCTATCCCATCGGCTTTTCCTGACACGGATGACCCGGCCGGCAAGGGTTGCCACGGCCGCCGGCGCGAACCGTGAACCGGTTGCCGGTTTCGCTCGCCGCGCCGCTCCAGTACCAACCATCGGGCAGTGACCCACAAAGAAAACCAAATCTTTGTTGCGGGGCCTGTTCGAATAAAATAGCAACCGGTTCGCGACGCATGGACGATCGACGGGCGCGTGTCCGCGACCCAAATGAGGGACGCCAGAGGACGAGGACAATGCCGCGAAAAGCGAGACAGTCTGGGGGTTCATCGGGCTTGGCGGCCAGGGCGGGCCGATGGCGCGGCGGATGATCGACGCGGGGCTCGATACGGTGCTGTGGGCCAGGCGTCCCGAAGCGCTCGATCCCTATCGCGACAGCGCCGCCAGATTTGCCGAAACGATTGCCGAACTGGGGCGCCAGGCCGATCGCGTCGGCATCTGCGTGGTCAATGACGCGGATGTGCAGCAGGTCTGCGATCGCTCATTCCCGCGATGCGGCCGGGCGGCCTGATTGTCGATTCACTCGACGATCCATCCCGAAGCTGCACAGGCGATAGAGCGGCAGGCCGCCGCGGGCGGGATAAAGGTGATCGACGCACCGGTCAGCGGCGGCGGGCCGGTTGCCGAGGCAGGCGAATTGACTGTCATGGTCGGCGGCGATGCCGCGGATGTCGAAGCGGCCCGGCCCGCGCTGGAAAGCTTCGGCAAGGTCATCGTCCATCTCGGACCCGTCGGCGCCGGGCAGCATGCCAAGCTGATCAACAACACCCTGTTCTCCGCCAATCTCGGCATGGCGCACGTTGCCCTGATGGCGGCGGAGCAACTGGGCATGTCGAAGGATTCGCTCGCCGAACTGATCCGCGCGAGCAGCGGCCGCAGCTACGGGATGGAAGTCCGGGCGAGAATGCCGGCGCCCGCCAAATTCAGGCACCCGGCCGAACTTCTGGCCAAGGACGTGCGGCTGCTGGGCGAAGTGCTGGGCGAACAGTCGCCCGGTTTCGCGCCTTTGCGGCAAGCCGCGGACCAGTTCATTTCCTTTGTGCTGAATTCCGGCGAAGGTTGACCGATACTGGACACACGCGACGACCGCAAGACCGCCTCCGTCGCCGCTGCAAATCTGCAGACCAGACCGGATGCGGCGCGCATCACCGGGTTCAACCAATTCCGCGAAATCATGCGTTCGCCGCGGATGCGCCAGGCCAATGTCCAGGCGGGTATGGAGAACGCGGTCGATCCCGAAATGGTCTCGTTCTTCTACCTCGATGGCGAAGAACATCGCCGCCGCCGGGCCTCGGTCTCTCACTATTTCACCCCCAAGGCGATCGCCGAGCGCTATCACCCGGTGATAACCGGTACGACGGGCAAACTCATCGCCGATTTGCGCAAAAGCGGTTCGGCGAAGCTCGACGTCATGAGTTTCCAGCTGGCGGTCGATGTCGCGGCCGAAATTGTCGGGCTGACCGAACGGGACAGCCGCGGCCTCGCGCAGCGCATGCGGCGCACGCTCGATTCCTCGCTGATCGAGATACGCAACCCGGTCAAACGCCTGGCGAACGGCGTGCGCATCGCCTTCAACATGTGGAACTTCTACCGCAACGATCTTGCCCCCGCGGTCCGCGCACGCCGGGCGAAGGCACCGCGACGACGTCATCGGATACATGGTGCGGCAGAACTATTCGACGAAGGCAATGATCATCGAGTGTCTGACCTATGCCGGCGCCGGCATGGTCACCACCCGCGAATTCATCGTGGTCTGCGCCTGGCATCTGTTCGACAATGCGACCTTGCGCGAACGGTTCCTGGCGGGCGACGAGCGCGAACAATTCGCCATCCTCTACGAAATTCTGCGGCTCGAACCGGTCGCGGCGATGCTTTACCGGCGCGATGCGGAAGCTCAGGACGAGGTCTTCGCGCTCGATATCCGCGCGGCGAATACCGACGAGCAGGTAGCCGGAGCCTGCCCCTTTTCGCTCGATCCCGACAGGGCGAAGCGGATGAAGGTAGAGCCATCGTTCATGAGCTTCGGCGATGGGCACCATCGCTGCCCGGGCGCGCAAGTGGCGCTTCACGAGACCAGGGTGTTCCTCGACACATTGCTGCGGGTGCCGGGAATTCGCCTGGCGCGCCCGCCGGAAGTGCTGTGGAACGGCATGATCGGCAGTTACGAATTGCGCGGGGCGGTCGTTGCCTGCGACCCGCCAGGATGAACATGGGAGAGATTTGATGACAGACCTTCGTTTCGACGGGCGCGTCGCGCTGGTGACCGGGGCCGGACGCGGGGTCGGCCGCGCCCATGCTCTCCTGCTCGCTTCGCGCGGAGCCCGGGTGGTGGTTGCCGATCTCGGCGGCACGCTCGAGGGCCTGGGCGGGACATCGCACGGCCCGGCCGACGAAGTGGTTGCGGAAATCAAGGCGGCTGGCGGCGAAGCCATTGCCAACTACGGCTCGGTCGCCGATCCCAAGGCGGCGGCATCGATGGTCGAGGCGGCGATGGACACCTACGGCCGGATCGACGTGGTCATCAACAATGCCGGCATCAGCACGCTCGAATGGTTCGACGACATCGATCTCGACGAATTTCGCCGGATGATCGATGTTCACTACATGGGCACGGTCCATGTCACCAAGGCGGCCTGGGACCACATGAAGCGCGCGGGGTACGGCCGGGTGGTGAACACCTGCTCGGAAGGCATGCTCGGCTTCCATCCCTATGTGACCAGCTATGGCGGCGCCAAGGGAGGCATCTTCGGGCTGACCCGCACCCTGGCCGCCGAAGCGCCGCGCCACGGCATCCGGGTGAACGGCATCGCCCCGCGCGCCAATACGCGGCTGGGCAATGAAGAATTGGTGATGAAAACCTTCGGCATGCCGCGCGAAATGGTGGCTGGCGTGATGAACGCCATGCTGCCCGAACTGGTTTCGCCGGTCGCGGCCTTCCTCTCGCATGAAAGCTGCACGCTCAACGGCGAGGTGCTGGTTGCCGGCGGCGGCCAGGTGCAGCGTATGCTGGTTCAGCTGACGCCGGGAATCCAGAGCGGCGAGCTTACACCCGAACATGTCGCGGAAAATCTCGATGGGATCATGGCGGCAACGGGCGCGACGACGGTCGAGGTGAATCCGGCTGTCGCTTTGAACGCAGCTACATGAGTTTGGCGAGCATCGGATCGTAGCGCATTTCCATTACGCTGACGCCATCGACAATCCTGCGCAGGACATAGACATCCTTGCCCGAAAGGCCGCGCCGGCCCCATTTGCTCCAGCGCACGCAGGTTCCCGCGCCGCCCACCGCGCTCGGCAGCAAGGTCACGTCCTCCAGCCCGCGCCTGACGCCTTCCGGGCTGAGGATCGGCGCGTTGGCGATGCCTTCGAGCGCGGCGGAGCACAGCGTCCACCACACCGCGAACATTTCCGGATGCTGGGGCGGCTTGCCGTGCCATTCGGTGAATTCGGCCAGGGCCGAAACGAACACGGGATTTTCCTCGTCCCAGCCGCAGATGCCGACCAGCCCCTCGAACATCGGCGCATAAGTGGCAAAGCCCGATCCGTACCAGCCGTCGTTGAGGATCATCGGCGGCTTGCCCGCGGGCAAGGCCTGCCAGCCCTGCGCGGCATGATGCGAACTCGGCCCGGTGCCGAGGTAGACGATGGCATCGACGCTGCTCTTCATCAGCGAGGCCAGCGCGCGGTCGGCGTCTTCGCGGGCCGCGCCAAGGTCGAGCTGGTTGACCCGGTATTCGCCGCAAAGCTCGAACCGGTGGCGGCGCGCCGCGACCTTGAAATGGTGGAGGTATTCGCTGGCGTGGTAGGCCGTGTCGTACATCACGCCGATGCGCTTGTGGCCTTCGCGCACCAGCCAGTTGGCGATAAGGTGGCCTTCCTCGGGAATGGCGCCGTGCGAGATGTCGAAATACCATTCGCCCACCGCCGAGGCGGTCGCGCCCGACGTGATTGTCGGCACTTTGTGCTGGTCGATCAGGCTGGCGATCTCGATGCAGGCGTCGCTGATCGAAGGGCCCATGATGGCGAGGCAGCCCATGTCCTTGAGCTCGAGCCAGGCATCGAACACGTTCCTGATCCGCCCGGCGGGCGCGCCCTGGGCTTCGACCACGCACAGCTCGACCTTGCGGTCTATGCGGCCAAGAGCGTTGAAGCGCTCGACCAGGAAATCGGCGATCGGAATGGCGTCATAGGGCGCGTCCTTGAGCCAGCCGAGCCGGATCGGCAGCGGCTCTTTCCAGTACCGGGTGCTTTTGGTGTCGGCTTCGTATTTGGCCATTTTGCTCAATCCTCTCGCAAACGGTAAGCGCCAAACACCGTGGGAACCACCACCCCGGGCGGCGCCGCCATGACTTCGGGAATGGCGCGGATGGCGGTCATGGCGACGGCCACATGCCCTCCGGATGCCCCGCCGAATTCCGCGACCGGATGGGTGTCGATGTGAAGTTCGACGGACATGTTGGGCACTCCCTCGACATCGAGCGTGACCACATGCCCTTTCAGCTCGATATCCCACTGCGGAATGTCGGAGGTGCAGGTCCAGTATTCCTCGCAGGTCAGGATCGGTTTGCCGTCGCGGCAGGCGCTCCAGGCCATGATCTGGCCGACCACGGTGCCGGCGGCGAGCGTCGCGGCGGGCAGCACCAGATCGTAGTCGATCGTCGCGGTTTTGATCTCGTGCCGGATTTCGTCGAAGCGCAGCCCCATGGCATCGGCCGCCGCCGCCAGGGCCTGTTCCGACTGGGTGGAAACCGCGCGGAAGGTTGGCGAGGAATCGTTGATCTCCTCGGGCAGCTTGCCCATCCCCATCAGATCGACCAGCATCTTTCTTTCGGACACCGGGGAAACATCGACGAATTGCCGCATGACGATCCGATCGACTCGCTGCGACGCCGCGGTCAGCGTTACGGCGAGCCGCTCGAAGACCCATCCGGGATGTTCGCCGGTCCCGTGGAAATGGACGCCCCGCTTTGCGCAAACATCCTGGATGCGGCGTTCGACCGCTTTGTCGAGAATGCCGAGGTGGATGTAGGAGGTTGTGGTGATCACGTTCTTGCCCGAGTCCAGCAGGGCAACGATGTCGTCGGTATTCTGCTCGAAGCCGAAGGCCTTGCTCGCCGCATGCAGGACGAGATCGGCATCGAGTGCGAGGATCGCATCCTTGTCGTCGGTGGCGATCACCCCGGTGGGCGCAAGGCCGATCAGGTCACCGGCGTCGATGCCCACCTTGTCGGGGTTGTAAACCAGCACGCCGGCCAATTCGTAGGCGGGGTTCTGGATGATCTCGCGCAGCAGGATCTTGCCGACCGGGCCCGTCGCCCACTGAATCACGCGCAGCGCCATAGCCCCTCCAAGCCGGATTCCCGTGCCGCATGAGGCCGGAACAAAAGTTTGTTGTCAACTTCCGATGAATGATTATTCTGCCGCAAGAGCCAAGTATTGACGGACTCTGACCCGATCGGTCAAGCAGCGGCTGGAGGGTGCCGATGAGCATGGGTGCAGGAGCCGATTTTGCCCAGGGCCCAGCAACAGCCGGGATTGGCGGCACTACCGGCGATCTGGAGACGCACTGGTACAGGTTCTGCGATGGCCTGCGCCTTGCGGGACACGAAACGCTGACCGCGGCAAGTAGTGCGGCGGACGCAGCGGAAGGTTTGCTCCAGCTCGGCCTGCTGCTCGAACAGGCGCTGCGCTGGTATCTGCGTGGCGCCGATCCGGACCGGCCGCGCTTCATCGAAATCAACGATACGCCCGAGGTTGCCGACAACCTGTTCGCCGCGGTCAGGGGCGATGCGGTTTACCGGCTGACCGGTAATGTCTCGACCCTGTTCGACATCAACATTTCGGTCCATTCCAGTTGGGTCTGGCTGAAGCCGACCCTGCCCAGCGGCGATACCGGGCTTGCCGATCTCGCGGTGGAACCGGATGGCTCGCTCGAACTGATCCTCGGCGGCGAAAGGCGCGAGGGCAACTGGATGCCGCTTCCACCCGAGGCCCAGTTCATCCAGTTGCGCGAATATCATGCCGATTTCGCCAGCCACCGGCCGGGCATCTGGGACATCGAGAAGATCGACGCCGAAGCCAGTCAGGCCGCGCGGCAGGGCCCGGCCGATGTGGCCGAGGCGTTCGCCGGCGCGCTGTCATGGGCCGAAAAGTACGGCAGCTTCCATCGCGCTTCGATCCGTTCGGGCCGGACCTTTCCGGAAGCGCCGAACACGATGAAGCCGCCGGCCCCGAACAAGGGCGGAAATTCGCACATCTGGTACGGTTTCGGGCGCTTCGGCCTGGCCGACGACGAGGCGCTGGTGCTGGAATTCGTCCGGCCCGAGGCAAGGCTGTGGAGCGTGCAGTGGCTGACCGATCCCTGGTACGAGAACCCCGACCTGCTCGGCCGCCTGACCGGCATCACCGGCGACGAGGCCCATGTCGACGACGACGGCCGTGTCCGCGTGGTCCTGTCCGGCCGGGATCCCGGAGTTCGCAACTGGCTCGATACCGGCGGCTATCCGCAAGGCCTGTTCGTCACCCGCTGGATTTGGTGCGAGCAAGGGCCGGAGACCACCCTGACGGTCGTGCCGCTGGCAAAGCTTGGCGAGCATCTGCCGCCAACGACGCCAAAGGTAAGCATGACCGAGAGGCAACGGCAGATTTCGCGCAGGAGGAAGCACTTTGTCCACCGCCGCCGCTAGCCTCGTCGAACTGAACGTCGAAGCACTCAACGCCGAAGCCCGGCGGCTTATCGGGCCTTCAGGACTTCGGCCCGAACACTTTCGACGAACCGCTGCGCGTGCTGATCGAGAATATCCTGCGCGATGGAAACCTCAAGGAAAAGGGCCTGGCGCAAGCCCGGGGCAGCATGATCCGGCACCTGTCGATCCGGCTCAGGATGCAGGATTTCTTCGCCCGGCATCCCGAAATCGAGGACCAGCAAGTGATCGCCCCGGTGGTGATCGTTGGCCTGCAGCGCACCGGCACCTCGAAGCTGTTCGCCAACATTGCCGCCGATCCGCAGTGGAACGTGCTCTACACCTGGCAGGCGCTCAACCCGATCCCGCCGGCGGGCTGGGAGCCGGGCATGCCGGACAGCCGCCTCGCCGAAGCCGAAGCCTTCTGCGAGCAGCAGCGCTTCATGGCCCAGGCGCACAAGTTCGAAGCGCGCGCGCCCGAGATGGAAGCACTGCTGATGGCGCAAGGCTTCATGAGCAACAGCGGCCAGTATCTGATCCCGGGGCACAGCCGGTGGATGGAGACGGCCGACTATCTGCCGCTTTACCGCCAGCTCAAGCGCCAGCTGCAATTCCTGCAATGGCAGAACCGCTCCGCGCCGGGGCGGCGCTGGATCCTCAAGACGCCCGGGCACCTCTATGCGCTCGATAGCTTGCGGACGGTATTTCCCAACGCGAAGCTGGTCATGACCCACCGCCATCCCCGTTCGAGCGTCGGCTCGATGTGCAAGCTGGTCGAGATCACTCAGCAACAGGTAGCGAAGTCGATTGACCGCAATGTCATTGGCCAGACCTGGCTGCGCATCATGTCCACGTTCGATCGGCAACTACATGCGCCTGCATGGGCGCGAGGGCGTCGAACGCTGCCATCGACGTCAGCTTCCGCGATCTCACCGGCGATCCGCTGCCCGCGATCCGGCGTATCTACGACTTTGCCGGGATGCCTTATACCGTGGAAACCGAAGAGGCGGCGGCCCGCTGGCACGCGCGAGAATCCGCAGCACAGCGAAGGCAAGTTCGAGTACGATCTGGCCGACTACGGACTTGCCGACGCGGATATCGCCGCCGCGTTCAAGCACTATCTCCGAGACATTTGCACATCTGATCTGAAGGAAAGGCCGAAAGCCATGAGCAACGTGACGCAACTCAAGCCCACCGCGCGCGATATGCTCGCCGGGATCAAGATCATCGACACCGACACCCATTTCAGCGAACCCTGGGACCTGTGGACCTCCCGCGCGCCGGCCAAATACAAGGACCGGATGCCGCGGATTGGTACGGTCAAAACCACCGGCGAGAGCAAATGGATCATCGACGACGGCCAGATGCTCGCCTCCAATTGCGGCCACAGCGCGATCCTGAAGGATGGCACCAAGACCGGCGGCTTCAGCTTTTACGGGCGCGATGTCCATCAGGCGCCCGACGCCGCCAACCAGGTCAAGGCCCGGCTGGAACTGATGGACGCCCAGGGCATCCACGCCCAGATCGTCTATCCCAACGTGCTGGGCTTCGGCGGGCAGTCGGGCCAGGGGGTCGACGAGGAACTGCGCTGCCTCTCGATGCAGATATTCAACGACGCCATGGCGGAAATGCAGGCGGAATCGGGCAGTCGCATCTTCCCGATGACCATGCTGCCCTGGTGGGATGTCGACAAGTCCGTCGCCGAGCTCGAACGCGGCGCGAAGCTGGGGCTGCGCGGGATCAACATCTCTTCCGATACGCATGATTACCCCGGCCTGCCGCCGCTGTGCGATCCGCACTGGAAGCCTCTGTTCGAGGCCTGCGTCGCCAATGCCATGCCGGTCAACTTCCACATCGGCGGTTCCAATTCCGCCAATGCCTGGTTCGCCACCGGCAGCTGGCCGGGCTTCCCGGTCGATGTCAATCTGACCATGGGCGGGACCATGCTGCTGGCGGGCAACATGCGGGTGATGGGCAACATCATCATGTCGCGCATGCTCGACAACTATCCGGGGCTGAAAATCGTCTCGGTCGAAAGCGGGGTGGGCTGGATTCCCTATCTGCTGGAAGCGCTCGAATACATGTCGGCGGAGAACGGCGTGTCGCAGGACCGGCCGATCAAGCAGATTTTCCATGAGCATATCTATGGCTGCACTTTCTTCGAGAAGGACAGCTTGATCGCAACGGTTCGCCAGCTCGGCGCGGACAACATCATGTTCGAAACCGATTTCCCGCACCCGGCCTGCCTCTATCCCGATCCGCTGGAATTCCTCGCCGACACCATCGCCCAGCTGACGCCTGAAGAGCGGTTCAAGATATTCAGCGGCAATGCCGCCAAGCTCTACAACATCGACATCGACTAAGGACGGACGGCGACGTGGATTTGCAACTTACGGAAAGCGCGCGCTGGTGACCGGCAGCAGCCGCGGGATCGGCGCGGACATTGCGGTAGAACTGGCCAGGAAGGCGTTCAGCGTGGTGGTCCATGGCCGCGACGAGGAGGCTGCACAGGTAACAGCGGACCGGATTGACGCGGCGGGCGGCGAGGCCAAAGTCGTTATCGGCGACCTGACTGTGCCCGCGGATTGCGATCGCGTCGCCGATGAAGCGCTGGCGGCGTTCGGCGGGATCGACATCCTGGTCAACAACGCCGGTGTCTCGCCGCCGAGCAACTGGGACGAGACCAGGCCCGAGCTCTGGCTTTCGACATTCGAGACCAACGTCATGCCGGCTGTCCGGCTGAGCATGAAATTCGCGCAGCTGATGAAAGCGGCCGGATGGGGGCGATTGATCCATATCGGCAGTTCGGCCGGCGCCATGGGTCTGCCGCGTGCGCCGGAATATTCGGCGAGCAAGGCGGCTTTTGCCAATATGTCGAGCTCGCTCGCCAAGCATTTCGGACAGTTCGGCATCACCTCGAACGTCCTCGGTGTCGGCACGATCGACAACCTTGGTCTCCGGCTCAAGCTGGCGGGCCAGTCCGACGCCGCCGATCCGTTTTACGAGATGCTGATCAAGGCGGAGACCGGCCATTACAACATGAACCCGGTCGGCCGGACCGGACGGCCCCGAGGAAGTCGCCTATGTCGTGACGATGCTGGCGAGCCCGCGCTCGTCCTTCGTCAACGGCGCGCTGATCCGGGTCGATGGCGGCAAGGTGCCCAACGTTGGCCTGTAACGGCAGACTATGGGCGGGAACGGAGGATTGCCATGGCGTCGATGAGTGCAGAGGCCCAGGTGCCGGAGCACATTCCGCCCGCGCTCGCCTATGATTTCTATCTGTTCGGCGACGCAAAGCTGAAGGCCGATCCCTATGCCCGCGTGCAGGAAGTGCTGCGCGAAGCACCGCCGGTGTTCTGGTCCACCAGAGGCAACTGCTGGATGATCACCCGCTACGACGCGCTGATCGAAGCGTTCAAGGATACCGAGACCTTCTCGAACGTGCTGTTTCCCCAGACGCCGGCCGACTATGTCTATTCGCCCTATCCGCTGCAGACCGACCCGCCCCGGCACAAGAAATACTCCGACCCGCTGAAAGCGGTGTTCTCCGCAAGGCGGGTGGCGGACATGGAAGCGACGATGCGCGAACTCGCGGTCGAACTGATCGATGCCGTCGCCGCCAAAGGCCACTGCGATTTCATCCCGGCGATCGCCGAGCCCTATCCGATCCTGATCTTCCTCGGCATTCTCGGCGTCGAGAAAGGAACGGTTCGGCGAGTTCCGGCAGGTTGCGGTCGAGTATCTCAACGAACCCGACCGCGAGGTCCGCTTCGGCAAGATGCAGCGGGCCGATGAGCTGATGAGCGAGTACATCGAGGAACGCCGCAAGCGCCCCAGGAACGATCTCATCAGCCACCTGTGGTCGCTCGATATCGACGGCGAGCCGATCTCGATGGTCGATATGCGGCGTTACGGGATGATGCTGTTCACCGCCGGGCTCGATTCGGTGACCAACGGCATGGGGCACCTCACGCATTACCTCGCGCAGCATCCCGAGATGCAGGCCAGGCTGCGCGAATGCCCTGAAGACATCGGCGCCAGTGTCGAGGAACTGCTGCGCCGCCACGGGGTTACCACGCCGCCCCGCCGGGTCGCCCGCGACGTCGAGTTCTTCGGCGCGCCGCTCAGGCAAAACGACTTCGTGCAGCTTTACGTTACCGCGGGCAATTTTACCGAATCCACTTTTCCCGATCCGGACGAGATCAGGCTGCACCGCGATTCGACGCATCTCACTTTCGGCTATGGCGTGCATCGCTGCATCGGCGCCCATCTCGCCCGCGTCGAGATGCAGACCTTCTATCAGGAATGGTTGAGGCGCATTCCCCGGTTTTCGCTGGGGCCTGGCGGCGCGGCTTACGATCCGGGCCACATCCTGCGGGTCGCGGCGCTGCCGCTGACCTGGGCTGGTCGCTGACCGGATCGCGGGGGGCAGGGGCCTTGGAGACCTTCGACTACATCGTCGCCGGGGCCGGATCGGCGGGCTGCGTTCTCGCCAACCGGCTGTCCGCCGATCCCCGCAATTCCGTGCTCCTGATCGAGGGCGGGCCGGAGCCGGGCAGCATCTATTTCGGCATCCCGCGCGGCTACCCCAAGCTGATGATGCATCCGGTCTACAGCTACCAGTACCCGGCGATGCGCGGGACCGAGCGCCCGGAAAGCCCGCAGACGAGAGGACGCACGCTGGGCGGATCGAGCGCGATCAACGGGATGATGTACTGGCGCGGCCTGCCCACCGACTACGACGCGTGGAATTGCCCCGGCTGGGCATGGCCGGAGATGCTCGCGGCATTCCGCAGGCTGGAGCGGCACGAGCTGGGCGCTTCGGACCTGCGCGGCGGCGAGGGCGAGCTGCGCATAACCAATTCCAGCTATGGCCACCCGCTATGCGATGCGTTTCTCGAGGCTGGCAGGGAGGCGGGCCTGCCGGTGGTGGACGACATCAACTCCGCCTTCGGCGAATTGATCGGCTATAACCCGCGCACCATCTGGAAAGGTCGCCGCCAGAGCGCTGCCGATGCGTTCCTCACCCCCGCGCGGGCGCGCTCAAACCTGCATATCTTGACCGATACTGCAGTCGAGCGGGTGACTTTCGACGGCACGCGTGCGGCCGGGGTGGTGCTGCGTGACAGGTCGGGCCAGCGAACCGTCGGCGCCGGCAAGGAAATCGTCCTGTCGCTGGGGGCCATCGAAACGCCGAAGATACTGCAACTCTCGGGCATTGGACCGGCGCGGCACCTGGCGGGGCTCGGCATCGAAGTCATCTCCGATAGCCCCGGCGTCGGCGAGAACCTGATCGATCACTACGGCACCATGATGCAGTGCACCGTCGCGCGCGGCAGCGACAACCGCGAATTTCAGGGCTGGCGGCTCTACGCCAATGTCCTGCGTCAGCAGCTGCTGGGCTCAGGGCCGATGAGCCGCTGCTCGTTCGAAGTCGGCGCGCGGATCAAGTCCGATCCAGGGCTCGAACTGCCGGACCTGCAGCTGTTCATGGGCCCGTTTGCCCAGGATTTCCGCAAGCGCCCCGATATCGTCATGACGGACCAGCCGGGTGCTTCGGCGGCGGTCAGCGTGATGCGGCCGGAAAGCCGCGGCTCGCTCAGGATTACCAGCGCCGACCCTGCGGTCCCGCCGCACATCGCGCTGGCGTTCCTCGAAACGGAGCGGGATCGCGAGGCTTTGATCAGCGGAGTCCGCAGATTGCGCGCCCTGTTCGCCAGTGCGCCGATGCAGGCCTTTGGCGCGGCCGAATATTTTCCTGGTCCAGCGGCCCAATCGGACGACGAGATCCTCGGCGCCTGCCGCATGATCAGCGGATCCTTGCAGCACATGGTCGGCACTTGCCGGATGGGCACCGATCCGGCATCGCCGCTTGACGAGAGCCTGCGGGTGCGGGGCGTGACCGGCCTGCGGGTGGCCGACGCGTCGATCATGCCGCAGATCACCTCGGGCAATACCAACGGACCGGCAATGGCCATAGGCCAACGCGCGTCCGAGATAGTTCTTGCCCAGCACCACGGACAATCATGAGTACGGACAATTGGCCATAACCTCGCAGTCAATAGATCGGGCACGGGCCCGCGCCGAGCGCACCGATGGCGGCAAGCGGCGCAGCGAGATTCTCGCCACCGCGGCGCATCTGTTCGCGACATCGGGTTTGCGGGTAAGTCTCCAGGAGATCGCGGAGGCCTCCGGAATTCTGGCGGGAAGCCTGTACCACCACTTCGATTCCAAGGACGCCATCGTCGCCGAGCTGATCGCGCTCTATCACGCCGATCTCGATGCGCTGGCCGGTGAAGCGCTTCGGGATGCGGACAGCGCCTCCGGGCTGCCCTATCTCGAGCGGATCGTCGGGTTCGCCGAGGCAATCGTCCGCTGCGCCACCCGGCACCGGGCAGCCTTGCTGCAGACGCTGTACATGGCGCCTTCGGCTGTGGGGCCGACTGCTGAAAATGCAGCTGCTTTCACGCCGGACCGGATTGTCGAGGCAATGCGCGCGATCCTGCACGTGGCGCAGGCAAGCGGCTATCTGCGGGCCGATATCGATCCCTCCAGGCTTGCGGCGCAACTGTGCGAGAGCATGTTCAACTTCGCGGTCGGCACCATGCATCTGAAACCGGAGGCAGCGGACATTCCGCGGATCAAGTGCCGGATGCTGCTCGAAGGCATTGCCGTCGATGCGCCCGGCAATGCCCTGCTTGACCAATCGCCGGCATTCAGGATGGCGCAGAACGTCATCGCAAGCTGGGAGACGCCCGCGGACGACAGCCAGCTGGCTGCGCTGAAGCAGGCAGCGAGACGGGAATTCAGCCGCCGCAGTTTCGAGGCCGCGACCGTTCGCGATATTGCCGTCGCTGCCGGGATGAGCACCAGCGCGCTCTACCGGCTGGTCGGCTCCAAGGACAAATTGCTCGAGGCAATCATGACGCCGTTCATCGAGGCGGTTTCGGAAAGCTGGGACCTGTTGATCCAGTCGGCGTCGAGCAATGTCGAAAAGCTCGATGCGCTGATCTGGGTCAACATCAATCTGCTCGATCGTTTCAGCGAGGAGTTCAAGGTCCAGCTCGCCTGGCTGCGCGAGGCGCCGCCCCAGCCGTGGGCGGATTTTTCCGGCTTCGCCAAGCGCCTTGCCCAGCTCAAGGAGCTGCTCGAGGCCGGGGAACGCGAGGGCGCTTTCCGCGCGTTCGGCCCCAGCCTGGACCTGCGGGCGCACTGCCTGCTCGAGCTGAGCTGGATACCCCGGTCGATCATGCAGACCCACGGCCGCCCGGCCGCGCTGGCGCAGGCGCGGGAAACTCTGCTGCGCGGCGCGGCGGTTCGCTAGAGTTTTTTCGATTTAGACGGCACCAGCCCGCTCCCCGCCCGGCCGCCCAAGTCATTGTATTATATGGGTGGCCGGGCCGGAAGCGGCACGTTCCTCGGGGGGGCTGGTGCCGTATCGATTTCAATCGGAAAAACTCTAACGGCGCGCGCCGCGCGATCACTCCTCGCCGAAGCGCTCGACCAGGTGCGAATTGACCCCGTCGGGATCGAGTTTGCGCGCCACCAGATAGCTCGTCCCGGCCCAGCCGCGGTGCAGGTAATTGCCGAAGGAAATCCGCGTGCCCGGCGCTCCGCCGGCGGCTGGCAGCATCTTGATCCGCTCGATCGCGTCGCGGATGCCCTTGGGCGTCAATGGCTTGGCATCGGCGATTGCGTGGACGATGACATTGGCGAAATCGTGGTTCATTACCGAAACGCAGTACTCGGGCCGGCGGCCGTAGTGCTTTTCATAGCGGTCGAGGAAAGCCTGGCCAACCTTGTTGCCCTCGTCGTAATTATCGACCCCGGTCCAGCCCATGATCGCGTCCCACATCGCCTGGTTGATCCAGGCGTTCTGGAACGCCGTGCTCATGAAGCGAGGCGGATCCCAGTCGAGTTCCTTTAGGACCGGATTGACGTGCAGCACGCCGAAACCAAATCCGGCATGGACCAGGCAATCTGGCTTTGCCTGATGCAAGCGGACCACCGCGTCGCGCACGTTTTGCGCGGTCTGCGGGATCATCTCGTGCGCTGTGATATCCAGCCCGTAGTCCTTGCAGGCCTTGCGGAAATTGGCGACGTAGTGATTGCCGATCAGCGACTGTTCCTGGACGATCCCCACCGTCTTCAGCCCGCGCCGCGCAATCATGTGCGCCCAGAACACCGGCTCGTCGGCCATCGACCCCTGAGGCAAAGAGAAAGTCCAGTGGCCGAGGTAGTTTTCCGAGCCGGTGTTGCTGATCGAAGGGACCTTGAAACGCGTTTCGATCTCCTCGCGCATCGGCTCGCTGTTGTCGGTGATGAAGGGGCCGTAGATCAGCACGCAGCCTGCATCGACCAGTTCGGCATAGGCATCGACCACGGCCTTGAACGAGCCCTTCGGCAGACCTTCGATCTCGCGCGCGACGATCTGTATCGGCCGGTCGATCATGCCGCTTTCAAAGGCCTCGCGGAAGACCATTTCGAGCGGCCAATCGAAATCGTTGCGCTTGAATTGGGGGTAGTCCTCCGGAAGTTTGAAATCGTAGCAGATGCCGATCTTGATCGGCTCCGCGTGGCTTTCATACGACATGCTGCTCCTCCATCCTCTGCCCGGAACCTGTTTTCGCCAAAGCCCAGGTCGCACTTGATCCGCACGGCCAATCGGCACAAACCTAACTTTTGTTACTGGCTATCGGCGCGTGCATTTGCTGTCAACCGGACACCTGTTCCCGGCACATGGTCCGGCCCGGCACCGGCCCGCAATTCGGGGCCGCATCTTCCCGATCCGGCGAATTCCTGAGGTGCGGTGGATTTCGTTTGCAGCGAAAGTGCAAGCGCGACCCGAGGGGCTCGAAGCGATTCGCTCCCTTCACCTACCTGGCCCGGCAGACATTGCCTGCCGGGCCATTTTTTGCCCTCAACCGGCGGGTTCAGGAGGGATTTGCAGGTTGGCTTCGCTTTCGCCCTCGGCGATGAAGGCGATGCGCAGCGCTTCGGACAGGCTGCGCGCGCGCAGTTTCTCCATCATGTTGGCGCGGTAGATTTCGACGGTGCGCGGCGAGATGCCGAGGTCGTAGGCGATGGTCTTGTTGGGAAAGCCGGCGACCAGACCGTTCAGCACGTCGCGCTCGCGCCCGGTAAGGCTGGCCAACCGGACTTTGGCCTCGCTCGCCTTCATCTCCTTGTCGTGCTTGCGGTCGAGCCGCTGGTAGGCTTCCTCGATGGCCTTGAGCAGCGTTTCCTTCTCATAGGGCTTTTCGATGAAGTTGACCGCGCCGGCGCGCATCGCCTTGACTGCTACCGCGACATCGCCGTGGCCGGTGAGGATGACCACCGGCATGTCGATGCCGCGGGTGGCCATTTCCTGCTGCACTTCGAGGCCGTCCATTTCGGGCATGCGGACATCGAGCAGCACGCAGCCGCGTTCGGCGTCCTTGGCCTGCTTGAGGAATTCGACACCGGAGACATAGGATTCTACCCGGTATCCGGCATGCCTGAGCATGAAGGCGGCCGAGCGGCGAACCGCATCGTCGTCGTCGACGATGTGGACCAGCTTGTCAGACGGCATCGCCACTCTCCGGCAAGGCGCGCATCAGGGTGAACCTGAAGATCGTACCACGCTCTTCGCCGCCTTCTACGGACAAACGGCCGCCATGTGCTTCGATAATCGTCCGGCAGATCGAGAGTCCCAGCCCCATGCCCTTGCCCTTGGTGCTGGTGAAAGGCTGGAACAGCTGCTCCCGCACGGCCGGAGCGATGCCGGGGCCGGTGTCGGCGACCGAAATCTCGGCACAGCCGGAGTCGAGCGCGCGCGCGCGGATGGACAGTTGCCGGGTGGGCGACTGTTCCATCGCCTCGATCGCATTGCGCATGAGATTGACCATGACCTGCTGGATCTGGACGCGGTCGGCGAGGACATCGCCAATCTCCGGTTCGATCTCGATCGACCATGCGACCCCGCCTTCGCGCGCGCCGACCAGGCCCAGAACGGTGGCGTCGTTGATCAGGTTGCCGAGTGGAACAACCCGCGTATCGAGTTCGCCCCTGGCGACGAAATCGCGCAGCCGCCGCACGATCTGGCCGGCGCGGACAGCCTCGCTGGCGGCTTCCTCGAGCGCCTCGCGCAGCATCCCGGGGGCATCGTCCGCCAACATGTCGCGGCCCGCCGAGACATAATTGGCGATGGCGGTGAGCGGCTGGTTGAGCTCGTGCGCCAGCGCCGATGCCAGGGTGCCGACGGCGCTGAGCCGGGTGGCGTGGAGCAGCTCGGACTGGACCTGCTGCAATTGCGCCTCCGCCTCGACCCGCTCGGTCAGGTCGCGGATGAAGCCGGTGAACGACCGGTGCCCGTCGGCCCGCGCCTCGCCAACCGCCAGTTCGATCGGAAACACCGTCCCGTCGCGGCGCAGGCCTTCGACGACGCGGCCGATGCCGATGATTCGCTTCTCGCCGGTCTCGAGAAAGCGCCGGATATAGCCGTCGTGCATTTCGCGGTATGGCGCGGACATCAGCAGGCTGACATTGCGGCCGATCACTTCCGCCTCGCGATAGCCGAACAGCGCCTCCGCCGCCCGGCTGAAGGAAGTGATCCGCCCCTGCTCGTCGATGACGATCAGCGCATCGGGAACGGTATCGAGAATGGCGTGGAGCAGCGATTCATCCGTGGCCAGCGCCTGCGCGTTGCGCTCGCCTTCGCCGATGTCGCGTGAAAAGACGATTACGCCGGCTGCCCCGCCATCTGAGTTGTCGAGCCGTGCGAACCTGCATTCGAGGGTGCGGCGGATCCCGTCGTGGCTGACAGCTTCGATGCGGACCGGATCGGGGCAATGGCCGCCGCCACTCAGGACTTGGTCTAAGCAAGCACGGAATCCCGGCAGGGTTTCCGGGGTGATCATCCTTAACGATGACTTGCCGGCCAATTCATCGAGCGAGGCGACCCCCGCCATCGCGAGGCCGGCGGGATTCATTTCGATCAGCCGGAAATCGCTGTCGAACACGGTCACCGAGTCCGGCAGGGTTTCCAGGACAGCCCTGAGGTATGCCAACCGGTCGTACGCGAAGCTGCCGATTTGCGGTTTCAAGAGAAAGGTCACTCCTTCGTGCGACGTATGCGCAATCGCATGCCGTGTCACCCTCGCCGCTCCGTAATGCTCCTTAGGGGGGCACTTCCTATTGGGGCCTTGTTCCAGCGCCCGTTTCGCGGAGGCTGACGCCACTGACCTGATAACTTGACAGGACGAGGCGCAAGCCTATGCCCGCCCAAAGCGCGACCGTATCGGGGACTTTCACAGACCGGCGGACGACAAGGCTCACGAAAATTCGCCGTCTCGCGCAGGAATCGCGGCGGTACGATCTGCCCGGCCGCGGCGCTACGTGCTATACCTGATTGTCGCCGCAAGGCGCAAACCTAATTCGGCTCAGGGAGGTTAATTCACGACACTGCGTGCGGGGGGCTCGACCGCAAAAAGGACACACGATGGATCTGTTGCAGCACCTGCCCCAATCGCTTTCGCCAACCCTCCGCGAAGTCCAGCCACCGGTTTCGCCGATGTTCGTTCCCGCGGACCGGCGCATCGGCCACATCGCCCTGATCGGCAACCATCTCCCCCGCCGCTGTGGCATTGCCACCTATACCACGCACGTCGCGCAGGCGGTGGCCGAGCGCTATCCGGATATCCGGGTCGACGTGTGGGCGATGGAGGAACCAGGCAAACTGCATGCCTATCCCGATAAGCTTGCCGGGACGATTCGTCAGGACGAGCCCGCGTCCTATCTCGAGGCAGCCCGTGCGATCACCGCGAGCGGCGCGGACATGGTCTGGATTCAGCACGAGTTCGGCATTTTCGGCGGCCGGGCGGGGGATCATATCCTGACGCTGATCGACCGCATCACCGTGCCCGTCGCTGCCGCCATGCATACCGTGCTGGCCGATCCCGACCGCGACCAGCGGCGCGTGACCCTGGCGCTGGTCGAGCGCTGCGAGACGATCGTCGTCATGGCCGAAGCGGCCCGGCGCCTGCTGATCGATCTCTACCGGGCCGATCCCGATCAGGTCGTGGTCATCCCGCACGGCATTCCCGACCGGCCGTTCACCGCCGCCGCGCCGATGAAGGCGAAGCTCGGGCTGGCGGGCCATGACGTGGTGCTGACGTTCGGGCTGCTTTCGCCCGGCAAAGGCATCGAGACGATGATCGCGGCGATGCCCGAAGTGGTGCGGCGTAATCCCGCGGCGCTCTATGTCGTGCTCGGCGCGACCCATCCGCACGCCATCGCCGGGCACGGCGAAAGCTATCGCGAGTCGCTGGCGGCGCTGGCGGCCGACCTGGGCGTCGCCGGCAATGTCCGCTTCGTCGATGCCTTCGTCGAGGAGGAGGACCTGCTCGATTATCTTGCCGCCGCCGACATTTACGCGACGCCCTATCTCAATCCGGATCAGGTGACCTCGGGGACGCTGTCCTACGCGGTCGGGCTGGGCAAGCCGGTGGTCGCGACGCCCTATGTCCATGCGCGCGAACTGCTTGGCGACAGCTATGGCAAGCTGGTCGGTTTCGGCGACAGCGCGGGCTTTGCCGATGCGATCAACGCGCTGCTCTCCGACCGCGAAGGCACGCTGGCCCTGCGCCGGCGCGTCTATGCGCTGGGCCGGACGATGATCTGGCCGCGCCTTGCCGAGGCCTCGCTGCAGCGCTTCGGGGCGGTGGCGGCACGCACCCAGAGCATGCCGCGGCCGATCCGCCCGCCCGCCATCCCCCGCGAGCTGGGGATCGCCGCGATCGAGCGCATATGCGACGCGACCGGCATGCTCCAGCACAGCATTTTCGGCGTGCCCGACCGGGCGCACGGCTATTGCATCGACGACAATGCGCGCGCGCTGATGCTGGCTTGCCGAGACACGCGCCTCGCGCCCAACTGGCTGCCGGTCTTCGCAGCTTTCGTCGAGCATGCCTGGAATCCGGCCACGCAGCGCTTCCGCAACTTCATGAATTACGACCGCGGCTGGAACGAGCAGGCCGGCTCGGAAGACAGTTGCGGCAGGGCCATCTGGGCGCTGGGCCATGCCGCGGTACACGCCCCCGAAGCCGGCATCCGCACCTGGGCGCGCAAGCTCTGCGAACGCGCAATCGAGCCGCTGAGTAAGCTGCGCTCGCCGCGGGCGCAGGCCTTCATGATGCTCGGTATCGCCGTGCTGGCCGAAGACGATCCGGCCGATCCGCTGCTTTCCCGGCTGCTCGCCCGCTGGGGCGAGGGATTGTTGGGGCTGTGGAACGAATACCGCAGGCCCGGCTGGGACTGGTTCGAGCCGGTGCTTGCCTACGACAACGCCCGGTTGCCCGAAGCGCTGATCCGCGCGGGTCTCGCCATCGGGCGCGAGGATTTCGTCGAGCGCGGCCTGGAGGGCCTGACCTGGCTCGCCGGGCAACAGACCACGCCGGAGGGGTATTTCCGCGCGGTGGGTTCCGACAGTTTCGGCAGGCTCTACGCCCCGCCGCTGCCGTTCGACCAGCAGCCGGTCGAAGCCTGGGCGATGGTCGATGCCTGCGATGCCGCCTTCGCGGCGAGCGGCGATGGCCAGTGGGAAGAGCTCGCGCGCCATGCCTATCTGTGGTTCCTCGGCAGGAACGCGCTGGGCCTGGCGCTCGGCGATCCCGACAGCGGCGAATGCTATGACGGCCTGATCCCCACCGGGATAAACCGCAACCGCGGCGCCGAATCGATCCTCGCCTTCCACCTCGCGACCCAGGCGATCCAGCGCCACACGAGCACCGCGTGCTGAACCTACACCAGTCGCAGGTGCGGCTGCGCGCCGATCCGTCGCGCGTGGTTGTCCGCCCGTTCCATCTCGCCTGGAACGCCCAGGCGCCGCAGGGCCGGGTCCACCGTCTGGTCGAACAGGTCCGCGCGATGGACATGCGCACCGCCCGCACCGAACTGGCGCTGGTGTTCCACGATTTCGAGGCGCGCCACTGGCAGACCCACCAGATCTTCATGCAGCGCTATCTGGAAATCGAGTCCCAGCTCCAGCTTGACGGACGGCGCATCCGCGAAGAGAAGAAGCTGCTGATCGGCGCCTATTTCTGCCACGAATACAGCTTCGCCGCCGCCGCGCTGATGAACCCTTCGGCAACGCTGCATCCCGACCAGAGCGAACTGCCCGAAGGCGCGGTGCGAATCGTGCTGTCGATGCGGGCGGTGGGCGAAGGCCACATTTCCTCGATCGCGTTTCGCGAGGGCGTGGTCATGCCGGGCCGAAGGTTCGAACTGACTCCGCAACCGCACTGGATGACCGCGGCCAACACCGCCAGCCCCGCCAGCAACCGCAACGACGGCGCGGTATCGGTCCATCGCCATCCCGACAGCAGTCTCAGCGGTACAGTGATCTTTCCGGTCACCGAAGTACAGCGCAACGGGCTGGAGGACTTGCGGCTGACCCGGCTCAACGGCGGTTGCCACGAGGCCGAATGGGTCGGCACTTACACCGCCTATTCGGGCCGCGAAATCCGCTCGGAGCTGCTTCGCACCCGCGATTTCGTGCAAATTCGATCTGGTGCCGATCACCGGCGATGCCGGACGCAACAAGGGGCTGGCGCTGTTTCCCAAATGCGTGGAAGGCCGCTACCGCATGATCGGCCGGCAGGACGGACAGAACCTCTATTTGCTCGAATCCGATGATATCACCCACTGGGAGGGCGGCGAACTGCTGCTGTCGCCGCGCTTTCCCTGGGAACTGATCCAGATCGGCAATTGCGGCCCGCCGATCGAGATCGACGAGGGCTGGCTGATGCTGACCCACGGAGTCGGCGCGATGCGCAAGTATTCGATCGGCGCGGTGCTGCTCGACAAGGACGATCCGGCGAAGATTCTCGGCCGCACCCAGCAGCCGATCCTTTCCGCCGCCGACGAGGACCGCGAGGGCTATGTGCCTAACGTCGTCTACTCCTGCGGCGGCATGCGCGCGGGCGAGGATATCTTCCTGCCCTATGGCGTCGCCGACAGCTCGGTGGCATTCGCTTTCGTGGCGATCAAGGACTTGCTGGGTGCGATGTGAATCGCGGATCCATCGTCACGTTTACGCCTAACCCGGCCATCGACGGTTCCTGCGATGCGCCAAAGGTCCGCCCGACGCGCAAGATCCGCACCACCAACACCCGCTACGATCCGGGCGGCGGCGGCATCAATGTCGCGCGGGTGGCGCAGCGGCTGGGCGGCGAGGTCCGCGCGGTTTACCTGGCGGGCGGCGTGACCGGCGGCGTGCTCGACAGCCTGCTCGACCGCGACGGGATCGCCCGGACCCGTATCGACATCGCCGGGCACACGCGGATCAGCCAGGCGGTGCATGAGCTGGAAACCGGTCTCGAATACCGTTTCGTGCCCGATGGTCCCGAAGTAAGCGCGGCGGAGTGGCAGGCCTGCCTCGCGGCGATGGCCGGAATCCGCTGCGACTACCTGGTGCTCAGCGGATCGCTGCCGCGCGGGGTTCCCGCCGATTTCTACGCGCGGCTGGTGGCGCAGTCCGGTGCGGGCACGCGGATCGTCCTCGATACCTCGGGTCCGGCGCTGCGCCGGACGCTGGAGGGCGGCGGCGTCTTCCTGGTCAAGCCGAGCCGGGGCGAGCTGGAGCAGTTCGCCGGACGGTCGCTTGCGAATGACGAGGAGCCTGCTGGAGGTGGCGCGCGGAATTGTCCGCTCGGGCTACGCCGAACATGTCGCCGTTACTCTTGGTTACCAAGGGGCCCTGCTGGTCTCTGCGGCAAGCGAGTTGCGGTTGCCGGCGATCGAAGTGGAAGTTCGCAGCGCGGTCGGCGCGGGCGACAGTTTCGTCGGCGCGGCGACATTCGCATTGGCTTCGGGCCAGAGCGTCGAGGCCGCGTTTCGCCTGGGCCTTGCCGCGGGCACCGCTGCCGTGATGACGCCAGGGACCGGCCTGTGTCATCCGGAAGACATCGAGTCGGTGAGGCAAAAACTCAGATCGTAACCGGCCGCCTGGCCCGCGCCAGCCCGTCATCGCCGCGGCTCGAGGATTGCACCGGAACATTGCCTAAGGAGCAATCCTGATTTCGCGCGGCCTGCGCACGCAGGTAATTTTCCCTAACCTTCCCTCGGAGAGTTCCACCGATGGCCGCCACCGCACCCGCCCTCAAAATGCCCAGGCCACGCGATGTCCTGGCCGGTCCCTTCGCCCTGCGCGGCCTCTTGGGCGTACCCGCCAATGCCACTGGCCTTGTCATCTTCGCCCATGGCAGCGGCAGCGGCCGGCTGAGCCCGCGCAACAACCATGTCGCCGAGGCGCTGCGCCAGCAAGGCTGCGCCACCCTGCTGCTCGACCTGCTCAGCTTCGCCGAAGACCAGGATCGCGCCAATGTCTTCGACATCGCGCTTCTCGCCGAACGCCTGGCCTCGGCCGCCGCATGGGCGAGCAGACAGCCGGACTTGCAGGATCTTCCGATCGGCTATTTCGGCGCGAGTACCGGCGCCGGAGCGGCGCTGGTCGCGGCGACTTTCGCCGGGCCGGAGATTGCCGCGGTGGTCTCGCGCGGCGGCCGGCCCGATCTGGCGGGCGCCTCGCTGCCCCTGGTCCGCGCGCCGACATTGCTGCTGGTCGGCAGCCTCGATGGCCCGGTGATCGGGTTCAACCGGCAGGCCTATGCAGCGCTGCAAGTGCCCAGGGAACTCTTGATCGTCGAAGGCGCAGGCCATTTGTTCGAGGAACCCGGCACGCTCGATCAGGTTATTACGCATGCCAGCCATTGGTTTTCCACCTGGTTCGCCAAGGCCTGAGCATGGGAGAAGCGGCGATGTCCGGGACGAACTTTCTGTTCGAAGATCGCCGCGGCGCCGGCGAGCAACTGGCGGCGCGGCTGGAGCGCTTTGCCCCCGCCCATCCGCTGATCGTCGCCCTGCCGCGCGGCGGAGTGCCGGTCGCCTACGAAGTCGCCAAGGCGCTCGATGCCGAACTCGATCTGCTGATCGTCCGCAAGATCGGCGCTCCGGGCCAGCAGGAATTCGGCATCGGCGCGGTTGTCGATGGGGCCAGTCCGCAGGTGGTGCTCAACCAGGACAGCGTGCGCCGGCTGGCGGTCGGGCAGGACTACATCCGCGACGAAACCCGTCTGCAGCTCGCCGAGATCGAACGCCGCCGTGCGGTCTATTGCGGCGATCGCCGGCCGCCCGCAATCGCGGGCCGCACGGTCATTGTCGTCGACGACGGCATCGCCACCGGCGGCACGATGAAGGCAGCGCTGCGGGGCATCCGCAAGAACGGCCCGGCCTGGCTGGTGCTCGCGGTTCCGGTCGCACCGGCAGCGACGATCCACGAGCTGGCGAGCGAATGCGACGAGGCGGTCTGTCTCGCCATGCCCGAACCGTTCGGCGCGGTCGGCGCGTTCTACAAGGATTTCCGCCAGACCGAAGACAGCCAGGTTATTGCTCTGCTCGATGAGGCCCGCGCCTTCGGGCCAGGTCCGGTCAGGGCTGTGCGGAAATAGCTTTCTGATCCCGGAGTTCCTGCCCGCGGCCTGAAGAATCAGTGGAGCACACCGCTGGCGAGGGCTTCCAGCCTGGCGCGGTCGAGCAGCCGCAGACGGTCGCGGCGCGGCATCGAAATGATGCCCATTTCGCGCAACTGCCTGAAGCCCCGGCAGGTGGTCTCGGGGGTGATGGCGAGATAGGCGGCGATATCGATCTGCGGCAGCGGGAAGACCAGCGCGCCATCCTCCTCGGGCAGGCGATCGATCAGCGAGATCAGGAAGGCGCAGATCCGCACCAGCACGCCGTTGCGCCCGATGATGATGCCGCGCCGGAAGATCGGGTCCTGCTCGGCGCAGATCGAGGGCAGCAGCCGGCCTTCGTCGCGGCAGCTGCGCAGCAGTGCTTCGTGCCAGCGCGATGCCGCGTGACGGACATAGCCGACTTCGGTGACTGCCTCCGCGGTGAAGCGGTAGCTCTCGGATATCGGCAGTCCGATCTGGTCGCCGGCGAAGAAAAAGGCGGAAATCTGCCTCTCGCCGTCCACCGAATTGCTGACCCCGCGCACGATGCCGCGGCGCAGCTCGAAGACATGATCGCAGGGATCGCCGTCCCGGAACAGCACCTCGCCGGGTTCGGCATGATAGCCGATGGCCAAGGTATCGAGCGGACGGGATATCGGACTGAGCATGACTGCTCCTGTCGTCTGGAGTGGATCGGACAGGCGAGGCCTAGCCCTCCGCGCCAACCCGGGCACTCGTGTATACTACGTAGGACCGGGGCGAGCCTGGCGTTTCGCATCGCGGCATCTGCTAGCGCCATCGAGGCTGGGATTTCGCTGGGGCCTGACAAGGCTTTCAATCGAAGCCCCATCTTCCGATTGCAGGCAAATAACGGCAGTTGCCGACAACCAGAGGCGTCCCTTAACTAGTGGAAATTCAGACAGTTTTCAACTGTCAGCAACTATCGCCCGACAGGAAAATGGAGCGGGTGAAGGGAATCGAACCCTCGTATTCAGCTTGGGAAGCTGCTGCTCTGCCATTGAGCTACACCCGCGTCGCTGGCGGCGGAATAGCCGGGGCGGGGCGGCGAGTCAAAGCAGAGAAACATGGTGGCACGGCAGGGCTTTACCCCCGGCGGCGATTAATGGTACCAGGCCGTTCCATTATTCGCCCGCGTGCATGCGGCGGGCTTTCGGGAGAAGCGGATTGGCCTTTCCGGCGCGCAGAGCGGCTCTTGCGGGGCTGGCGCTCGCCGCGATCGGCGGCATTGCCTGGTATGTCCATTACGAGAGCACCGGTCGCTATTTCCAGCAAACCAACGATGCGACGATCCAGGCCGATCAGGTGGCGATCGCCACCAAGCTTGCGGGCTATGTCCGCTCGGTCGCGGTTGCCGACAACCAGCAGGTAGCCGCCGGCGCGCTGCTCGCCGAGATCGATCCGCTCGATTTCCAGACCAGGGTCTCCGCCACCGACGCCGGCGTGGCCACGGCGCTCGCCGCGCAGAACGCATCGGTCGCCGCGCATGCGGAAGCGCAGGCGGGGATCGCCCAGGCGCGCGCGGGTTTGCAGGCGGCGCTGGCGGCGCAGGCCTGGGCCGGGCGTGAATCTGTCCGCTACAAGGCGCTGGTCGCGGAAGGCATTGCCCCGGCCGAGAAGCTGTCCGAACTGGTCGCGAGCCGCGAGAAAGCGCAGGCCGACGTCGCCGCCGCGCAGGCCGCTCTGATCCAGGCGCAGCGCCGGGTCGAGACGAATTCCGCTGAAACCCGGCAGCTTGCGGCGCAGGCAGGCGCAGCCCGGGTTGAGCGGCAAGCGGCGGCGAACGAACTTGCCGCGACCCAGCTGATTGCCCCGGTTGCGGGCCGGGTCGCGAACAAGACCGTGCGCGCCGGGCAATATGTCCAGCCGGGCATGCGGCTGATGACCGTGGTGCCGTCGCAGGAGATCTATGTCGTCGCCAATTTCAAGGAGACCCAGGTCGGGCTGATGCGGCCGGGCCAGCCGGTGCGGATCGAGGCCGATGCGCTGCCGGGGGTGGATTTCCGGGGCCCGTGGTCTCAATCGCCCCGGGCACAGGCGCCAATTTCTCGCTGATCCCGCCGCAGAACGCGACCGGAAACTTCACCAAGATCGTCCAGCGCGTGCCGGTAAGGATCCGCATCGAGGCTGGCCCGGCGGCGCGCAAGGTGCTTTCGCCGGGGCTCTCGCTGACGGTCGAGGTCGATACCCGCGCGGGCAAAGGCGAACTGGACGCGATCCGCGCCGAGCAGGAGCGCAGGCCCAAGTGAGCGACACCGCGGCCGCCGCGACGGGTCCGCCGGCCAACGCCAGCCTGGCCGACTGGCTCGCGGTCATGGCCGGCGTGGTGGGCTGCCTGATGGCGCTGATGGACGTTTCGATCGTCAATTCGGCGCTGCCCAAGATCCAGGGCGAGATCGGCGCCACGGCAGCCGAGGCGACCTGGGTCGGCACCGGCTATCTGGTTTCCGAAATCATCGTCATTCCGCTGACGGCCTGGCTCGCGCGGATGATCGGCGAGCGCCGGCTGATGCTCGGCGGCGCGCTGATCTTCACGCTGTTTCTCGGTGGTCTGCGGCTTTGCCGCCAATCTCGAGACGATGGTGATCGGCCGGATCGGCCAGGGCCTGGCCGGCGGTGTGCTGATCCCGTCGGCGCTGACCCTGGTCGCCACGCGCCTGCCTCCGCACCAGCAGCCCACCGGCATGACCATCACCGCGATGGCGACGCTGATCGGACCGGTGATCGGGCCGCTGCTGGGCGGCTGGCTGACCGAGCATCTGAGCTGGCACTATGCCTTCTTCATCAACGTGCCGGTCTGCGGGCTCCAGATCGTCATGCTGATGATCGGGATAAAAAGCACGCCCTGCGACTGGAGCGAACTGCGAAATGCCGACTGGCTGGGTATCGCCGGGATGATCGTCGGCCTCGGCGCGGGGACGACCCTGCTCGAGGAGGGCCACCGCGAGCACTGGTTCGAATCGCCGCTGATCTGGCAGCTGGCCATGCTGACCCTCGCGGGTTTCGCGCATGATCGCCTGGGGCCAGGTGCGGCCCGGCCGGCCGGTGATCCGGCTGGCGCTGCTGCGCAACCTCAGCCTCACCTCCGCCGTAACGCTGCTCGCGGTGCTGGGCATGCTGCTCTACACCGGCATCTTCATCGCGCCGCAGTTTCTCGTCACGGTTGCCGGCCATACCGCGTTGCAGGCCGGCAGCCTGATGTTCATCACGGGTCTGGTCTCGATCTTCGCCGCCTATTTCTATCTCCTGGTGCTGGCGCGCTTCGATGCGAGGCTGGTGCTTGCATTCGCCGTGCTGTGCATCGCCATGGCCGACTACATGCTCAGCGGCCTTTCCGTTCAATCGACCGTGAGGGACTTCACCACGGCGCAGCTGCTGTTCGGCGTGGGCACGACGCTTTCGGCGATTCCGCTGCAAATCGCGGTGATCGCCTCGGTTTCGGCCGAGGATGCCGCCGAGGCGAACAGCCTGAGTTCGGTGGCCCGCAATCTCGGCGGTTCGATCGGGCTGGCCGCGCTCGCCAGTTTCCAGGACCAGCGGTTCGACTTCCACCACTGGACGATCCATTCGGCGATCGGCGGCCAACGATCCGGCGGTGCAGCAAAGCATGGCCGATAGCGCGGCCCTGTTCGGCGGCGGGCCCGAAGGGCTGGAAGCCGCCTATCTGGCGCTCGACGGGCAGGTGCAGCTGCAGGCGCTGGTGATGTCGTTCAACGATATTTACCTCGCGCTGGCGACCGCGGCGGTGCTTGCCTTGCCGATGCTGCTGTTCCTGCGCCGTCCGCCGGAAGGCGGCCGCGGATGGGAGCGATGCATTGACCGGCGCCGTGGTCAGCCAGCCCAGCCGGGGGCGCCCCGCGGCGGGGCAGGCGGAGCAGATTACCCGCCGGATCGTCGATGCCGCGTGGCAGGTGGTGCTGGATAGCGGACCCGAACAGTTCTCACTCGACCGCGTCGCCCAGGCCAGCCCACGCCAGCAAGCAGACGATCTACGCGCGCTTTGCCGGCAAGCGCGAACTGCTGCCAGGCGGTGCTCGCGGCGCGGGTCGGGCTGATCTACGGCGAATTCCGCCTGGCCGCCGGCGGCGGGCGATGCTCGAAGCGGTGATCGCCGACGTCACCCGCCGCTCGGTCACCGCGCTCGACGCACCCGAAATCGCTGATGCTCGACCGGCTGGCGGACTGGATCGACGCCGCGCAATCGGGCAACCCGACCCGCGCGGCGATCTACGCCGAATTCCACCGCCTGCTGCGCGGTTATCTGCGCGGGGCTGGCGATCTTGCGCGGCTGCCGGACGCCGAGATCGAGGACGCGGCGACGCTCTGGCTCGACAGCCTGATCGGCCATGTGCGGGGCGTGCCGCGGGGCGGGGCGGAGCTCGACCGCTGGTCGCGCCGGTTCGCGCGATATTTCATGCGGGCGGTGGGGTAGGCTCGCTTTTGCGTGCCCGCCTTCGCAAGCCGCGAACTCGGGGTGACGGAAGGTGACACCGCCCCGCATCGAAGGATAGGGATTCCAATCTTGCACTACAGGTGCTACGCACACGCACAACGGCGCGCCGCCGGTTGGATTGGAAGCGCGCCGTTGCTCACATGCCCTTGTGGAAGGGGCCAGGAAGTAGAACGGCCCAAAGGCCGCTAACTATCTCCTACGGATGGTTTGCCAGATCATCTGACCCTCCTTTCGCTGGTGGTGGCCCGCACGGTCCTTTTGCAGAGGTTGGCGTGCGGTGCCGGGAACTATGCGGCGGTTGACTCCTCGTCAGCCGCCGCAACCTCTTGGGGCGGGTCGCCGATCTTGTAGACGTAGTCGAGGACAACGCCGAAGGTCACATAAAACTGGTCCCGACGCTCCTTTGTCCAATATTTTCCTTCCGGCGGTAGCGTCGCCAACAGGCCCGAAATCGCCGCAGGCAAAGACCCGGAGGGGACATAATGCTGTCGGCTTTGCCCAATGTTGGCCGCCTGCCGCGTTGGCTGCCCTTGCGGCGGCTTGTACGGTTTGCCGCTAGTGAATCGCGGTTTTGCCGGCGTCGATTGCTTCGTCCGGTCAGGCATTACCCCGGCGGCCTTGAACAACCCGATGAACAGCGTAACCATTCGGCCTTGCTGTGCAGTGGGCACATACTTCCGGAACGCGTCACGGATCGCAACCTCGTCATCGGTAGCCGGATCGACGAAGGACAGTGCATCGGCATAGGCGGCGTTAAGCCACTCAGCCATACGCTGCTGATACTCTGCGGAAGGTGCCAAGCGGAGTCCTTCGAAAACGTCGCTCGGACACCCCTCGTCGGTGATAAGATCAAGTGTTTTCAAAGCTTTCAGGGTCCGAGGAATTAGACTATCCGAGACGCCAGCGCGCGCCAGAACGTCGCCATCCACTACCGGCGGCAATCCCCGGCTACGGTGCCGCTCGATAAGTTCGAGGATCGCCGACGCGGGAGCGTATGGCGCTGGTTGGTCAGGTGTAACGGCCATGACGGGCACTTTCGCATTTGATCCTGGCGACGGCCAATATCATCTATGAACGAACATGGCAATATCCGGTACATGGCACAGAATGTAAAGTCTATGCGGCGTGTTGTGCTATCTATACATCTGAATTTTAATGGGAAATAATTTATCCTTGGCAGCAGTATCGTCGTGATGCGAAATCATGGACTACAACTTTTGCACAAGCCCGCCCCTAGTTCAACGCCGCAGCGGCGGGTGGCTCGCCGTTTCGGGGCAAGACGAGTTCGTTGAAAATCGGCGTGACTGGGGCAACCGCAGCTGATGCCGAAGCCGCCCACCGCGCGGCGGTTCGCGACTGGCGTGCAATCCTGGAATTACGGTAACGCCCTACTTAATCCCTTTATCTAACGCCGTTCTGCCCTCTGCACCGTCGCTCGAGGACACCCAATAGCATGTCCCCGGACTCACCCCTCGACAAACCGCCGGTCCACCCCCGCCTGCCGCTCGGCGTTCTGTGCCATCCGCCCCGCCGCGTCGATCCGCTTCACTCCGCCCGGCAGTTCCTTCTCCAGATCGTCGAACTTGACCAGCCTGGCCGTCATCCACGGATCGTCGTGTTTGGCGCTGCGGTCGAAGGCCTGCCAGCGCTGGCCGAACATCATCCGCCGCACGCCGCCGGTGTCGAGCCAGTTGTGCACGCCGGGATCGCGGTGGGCGATGACATAGGTGAAGTCGCCGTCCGCGTCGGGCGCCATCTGCACCATGTTGAGGCTGGAGGTGCGTTTCCAGTATTCGATCGAGATGTGGAACGGGTCGGTCAGCACCAGGTTGCGGAAGGTCGCGCCCGCCGCGTTCGAGCGGACCAGGATCGCGTCGTCTTCGCCGAGGTCGAGGTTGCCTTTGGTGCCCCACTGGCTGGGCATACCGCCGAAGGCGCCCGAGGACAGCGGCGGGCGGATGGTGTTGGGCGCCTGGCCCGAGCCGGAGACAGTGCAATAGACGGTGTAATAGACGCCGTCGATGGCGATTTTGGCCAAGTGGGCGGCCATTGCATCGTCGCTCTTGGGGCCGGCATCGGGGTTCAGCCGGACGACTTCGAGCGCGTTGGCCATGTCGGTCCGCCAGTCGCCCAGGGCATCGCGGACCATGATGAAGTCGGCGCCGGGTTTGGTCTGGATGTGGTTCTTGCGGCCTTCCGCCGGATTGCCATCGACTTCAATGGTGAAGCTGCCGTCCGCCGCGAGGTCCATGTCTAGGCTGTCGAGGATCGATTGCGTCACCGGCGCGGCGGTGCTGTCGGCCATCAGCGAATAGTTGACCGAATGCGGCCCCTTGCCGGTCACCGTGCCCCGGATTTCGTATTTGCCGCCGTGGGCGATGGGAATGGTGCGATAGACGAAGTCCGGGCTGTCGCCGCCCCAGCGCGAGCCGGGCACCGCGCGGCCGAACCAGGTGTGCGGCGGGACCATGAAGCGCGCCGCCACCGGATGGTTGGCGTCGCCGTTGGCCGCGCGCATGGCGTGGTGGAACAGGTATTCGTCGATCATGCTGTCGAACCGGTCCATCTGCCCGCGCGAGGGCCAGGCGACGGCGTTGCGGAACAGCATGGTGACGATGGTGCGCACCCGCTCCATCTCGGGGCGGCGGAGCAGGGCCATGGCGCGGTCTTCGATGGCCTCTTGCGCGGGGGTGAAAAGCGGATTCTGGGGCATGGGGGGACCTCCGTTTCTGGCCTCGATGGATCTGGGTAGAGCGAGCGAGCCAGTCGCCGCTGCGGTGATGGCCAGCACCTGCCGGCGCGAGAGCGAGACTCGCCGCTCAGGCAAGGCCGAAGCGCTGCGAATAGCTGGCGAACAGCTGCTCGATCCATTTCCGGTCGAGCCCGAAGGCCTCGTAGGAATAGGGATAGCGGCCATAGCGCGCGACATCGTTTTCCGGGTCGGCGAGCCAGGCCTGGACCCGGGCTGCAAATGCGTCGCTCATCGGCAGCCCGGCGCGCTCGTAGATCCGGCGCACGGTGCCGGGCGGATCGTCGGCGAGCTCGCGGAAGGGCAGGTGCATCACCCGGGGATCGTCGATCAGGTCCTGTTCCAGCATCTTGTCGATGCCCGCCTTTATGCTCTCGGCGATCGCCATCGAGCGGCTGTTCCAGTCGTTGGGCCGCCCGCTGATGGTGTCGAAGATCGCGGCGCGCAGGGCGACGTTCGAGGCGTAGATCTCGCCCAGCGGCCGGTGCGCCCAGACGCACAGGGCATCGGGATAGACCGCGAACAGCTTGTCGAGGAAACCTTGCGCCGAGGGGCTCTTGCACACCCAGCGCCGCCGGTTCGTGTTCCACTGGTGGTGTTGCAGGAACGCGCGGTGGAACTCGAAGGCGCCCAGCGCATCGGCGCCCAGCCGCACGCCGAAATCGGCGGTCGGCACCCGGTAATAGTGGTAGGGATAGACGTTGCGGAAATCGAGGCAGTAGATCTCCTCGTCCTCCATCAGCTGGAACGCGCCCTTGTCGATATAGGGGTGCATCTGGCGCTGGGCGGGGACGAAATCCATCCAGCCCTCGATGATCCGCTGGGCGCTGGCGATGCGTTCGCGCACCACCGGCCCGGCGCCGGGCGGCGGCGAGGGCGAGAGCATGTGCCAGCTTTGCGGCGCGTGGACTTCGGGGTCCTCGGCGAGCAGCGAATGCAGCAGCGTGGTGCCCGAACGGGGCAGGCCGACGACGAAGATCGGGCGCTCGATTTTCTCTTCGGCGATGCCGGTTATGCGCGTCCGGTCGAGCGCGATCCGTAGCCGCGCGGTGAGCAGGCGCTGGACCTGCTGGCGGATGGCGCGGAGCTGGTTTTCGCTGTGCGGGCCGGTGGCATTGATCCATTCGAGGATCGCCGAGAGCCGCGCCTTGAGGCCCGGGTCGGTCAGGCCATGGGCCCCGCTTTCGCGCTCGGCGAGCAGAATGAGATCTTCGGTGGTAAGGCGCGCCGCCGCAGTCATTTGCCCGCCTTCTGTTGTGAAGCCGCATAGGCCAAGGCCATGCGCGCGGCGAAATCGGGGCGGTTGGTGCAGTGCAGACTGCGGGCGCTCTCAACGTCGATGAAGTGGCCGATGGGCAGATCTTCGGCCGAAACCATGTTGGCCTTCATCATCCTCAATGCGAATGGCTCGCGCGAGCACAGCTGATCGGCCAGTGCGCGGACCTCGTCATGGAAGCGCTCGCGCGGGAACAGGCGGGTGACCAGGCCGATGTCGAGCGCCTGCTGGCCGGTGATCTTCTCCGGGAAGAACATCAGCTCGCGCGCCCGGGCTCCGCCGAGCATGCGGCTCAGCGACCAGGCCATGCCCATGTCGCCCGGCACGCCGACGGTAAGGATCGCCGTATTCAGCCGCGCCTCGGGCGTGGCGAAGCGGAAATCGCAGGCCGCCGCCCAGCCAAAGGCCGCCCCGGCACAGCCGCCGTCGATCGCGGCGATGCTGACCTGCGGCATGGTGTGCAGCACCGTGCCGGCGTGGTGGAGCATGCCGAGTTCCTCGTAGGTCGGCGGGGCATGGCTTGCTCCCCCGCCACCGCCCGCGAGATCGGCGCCGACGCTGAAATCGCCCCCCGTCCCGCGCAGGATGACGACTTGCGCGTCGCTGGCGGCGACTTCGCGCGCCGCTTCATGGACCCGGCGGCACATCTCGACCGTGGCGGCGTTGCGCCGTCCGGGCCGGTTGAGCGTGATCGTCGCCAGCGGCCCGTCCCGCGCAACCAGAACGCACTGCTCATCCCCGCTCATGCCGGGTCCGCCCAGTTGGGTTTGCGCTTCTCGGCGAATGCCTTGGGCCCTCGCGCGCATCCGGGCCGGAGAGCAGCGCCCTGACTTCGGGAAGTTCGAACATGCCCCGGTTCGATGCCTCCAGCCCGTTGTCGCAATAGGACTGGATCACCGCCTTGGTCGCGCGGATCGAAGCCGGCGAGCATTCGAGGATCTCGTCCGCCCAGCGCCGCGCCGTCGCCAGCAGGTCGGCCAGCGGCACGACTTCGGCGACGAAGCCGAGCGCCATGGCCTCGGCTGCGGTGATCTTGCGCGCGGTCAGCAGCAGCGCGTGCGCGCGCTTCGGGCCGAGCTCCTCGACGATCCGCTGGATCCCGCCGCCCAGCGCGGCGAGCCCGACCCGCGGCTCGGTCAGGCCGAACGTGGCGTGGTCGGCGGCGATGACGATGTCGCTCGCCAGCGCGGTCTCGAACCCGCCGCCCATCGCCGCGCCGTTGACCGCGGCGATCACCGGCTTCCTGCGGTCATAGCGCCAGACCAGCCCGGCAAAGCCGGTCGGCGGCACAGGGCCGAGCCCGGGGGTGGGCGGCGTGCGCAAGTCCGCGCCGGCGCTGAACGCCTTGTCGCCGCTGCCGGTGATTATCGCCACCCGCGCCGCGGGATCGGCCTCGAACGCATCGAACACCGCGCCCAGCTCGTGATTGGCCTCGGCGTGGAGTGCGTTGCGCTGGTCGGGCCGCGCGAGCGTGATCGTCATGACGCCGTCCTCCAGGGCGACGGTGCAGAACCGGGTTTCCATGGCGCGTTACCTTTGCGGCATCCTCGCGCTCCAGTTGAAAGGAAAATTCGGATCGGTCAACGTCCCGTTGCGGCCTTGCTGCTCTCCGATTAGCCGCTATGGACCGCCGCAACGAAGGGACGAGGAGCAAGTCATGAAGGTACTCGCAGGCGCGGCCAGCGACGCGGCGCGCGATGCACAAGTCAACGGCAAGCCGCCGCGCATCGCCCCGCTGCGGGAAGACGAACTGTACGCCCGAGGCGATGGACTATTGCCGGCGGCTGCGCGTCAGCCTGGGCATCCCCGAAAGCGGGCTGATCCCGATGGTCACCGCCACCATGCTGCGCCATCCCGCGCTCAACGAGGCGCAGACCAAGATGGGCGTGATGCTCGCCGGCCACGGCACGCTGTCGGCGCGCGAGCGCGAGCTGGCGGTGCTGCGCGGCGCCTGGGTGACTGGCGCGCCGTTCGAATGGAGCGAGCATGTCGTCATCGCCCGGCGCGTCGGCATTACCGCGGAGGAAATCGCGCGGGTGATCGAAGGCGGCGGTGCGGCGGGGTGGAGCCGGCACGAGGCCGCGCTGCTGACCGGGAGTGGACGAACTGCTCTCGCGCTTCATGCTGTCGGACGAAACCTGGGCGGCGCTGGCCGAGACATGGGGCGAGCAGCAGCTGATGGAGTTTCCCGTGCTGGTGGGCGTCTATGCCGCGACGGCGATGCAGCAGAACTCGCTGCGGGTGCGCACCGAGGGCGGCAAGCCGGGCCTCACCAGCCGCTGAACCGGCGATACAGGAGAACAAGAGCATGACAGTCAAAGGCTACGGCGACCGCATCGCCGATCGCATGGCGCAAGTGGTGGGTGATGGTCCGAAGATCGCGGCCATCGCCAACGACGAACTGAGCCAGGAAGCCCGGGACGTGGTCCTGGAAGTCCGCGCCGCAGCCGGCGCCGGGCCGATGGGCGAAGTGCCCGAATACATGCGGCTGCTGGTCAAGCACCCGGAATTCTTCAAGTGCAACATGGAAGCCGGCGCCGTCCTGTTCCGCGGCCGCATCCCGGCGCGCGAGCGCGAGCTCGCCATCCTGCGCAACGGCTGGCTGTGCGGCGCGCCGTTCGAATGGGGCGAGCACGTCCACATCGCCAAGCGCTATGGCGTGAGCGACGAGGAGATCGAACGCACCACCGTGGGCTCCGCCGCGCCGGGCTGGAGCGAACACGATGCGGCGATGCTGCGCGGGGTGGAGGAGCTGGTTTCGGATTTCGCCGTTTCGGACGCGACTTATGCGACGCTGGCGAAAAGCTGGAACGAAGCGCAGCTGATCGAGTTTCCGGCGATGGTCGGCGCCTACATCACCACCGCGCTGATCCAGAACACCTTGCGCGCGAGGCTGGCCGACGACAACCCGGGGCTGACGCGGCGGTAGGGCGTGTCGGCGACGGCGATTGAATTAGGTAAGCTGTCCCCTCAACTACCGGAACTCAGTTCAATGCTCGGGTAAGGGATCATCCTTGGTCGCTTCAAGCTCCGCGTCGTTGGCCTCAATCCACTTTTCCAGCTTCCCTATGAGGTCGGGCCACACTTCGTCATATTCGTGGTGGAACACCTCCATGCACAACTTAATTCTGCCGAGATGGTGGCCACCGTGCAGCTCCATCCATCGGTTTGAGAAGTTCGTTTCATACTCGTCATAGTTGGTGGTCGAATACCCGCTCATGAGGCCTTCGTAATTCGGGTGCGCGCTTTCGGAGAGGTCGCCGTACAGTTTCATGAGGCCGGGATAACGCTTGTCACATTTTCCCAAGACTGTGAGGATGTTGATAGAATCGGGCATTGATTCGTTGTTGCGGGACCCGAGCAGGAGCACGGCGGTCTTCTCGGCAAAGACATGGAAGTTGAGTTTGCCGTCGATTACCTGTTGCATCAGCAGATTTACGTAGATGAGCGGTTGCAAGGGTCTCGAACCCGCTACGCAATAGTATCCTTGCCCCAAGCACATGCTCTTGCTGATGCAGGGCGTAGGATTGGGCCATCAGGTCGTGTTCCCGCCAGAATGCCAACTCGCGTAGCATCCAAACCCGAAATGCGGATTTCCACTTGTAGGCGACGGGATTCAGGGAGAAGCAGGCCACCGACCGGAATGCCCGGGAAGAGCGACTACTCTTCCAGTTCGCCAAGTTCTGTTCTACCTCGTTCATGGCCACCGATTAGCACGGATGGCTAGCATTGGTCACCACGGCGATAGCCCTGGCCTCAAGCCGCCAGTTTCACTTCCGCCACGATCGTATCGGCAAGCGCGCGCACCGTGCCGTCCTCGCGCGAGATCAGGCCCACCTCTTCCAGCGCCGCGACATCCCCGTGGACCCGGCGATAGGGCCGCCCGAGCGCCCGGGCGAGGGCGGACACCGACGGCTCGGGATGCGCGTGGACATGGCGCAGCAGCCGGTAGCGCTCTCCGGTCATCACCCGGGCGAGGCCTTCCCAGCTTTCGAACGCCAGCACGGTCTCGCTGACCGCTTCGCCCGCTTCGGTGCGCCGCCACGCCGAGACGAACGCCGCGGCATCGTCCTTCAGATCGCCGCCGACGACCAATCGGGTTGCGCTCATCGTTCGTCTCCTTCGGGTCCGCGCTCGCGCGCGGATCGCCGCGACATCGGCAAGAAAATCGGCCATCAGTTTTTCCGGCGAGACGAAGTCATAGACCTCTTCGCGCTCGCCGACGTGCCGGTGATCGCCCTTGCCCGGCTCGTTGTCGTACCCGATCCAGCGTTCGCCAGGTGGCCCGAAAAATAGACTGTAGCGAAAGCTATGCGCCGATCCCCGCACCGGCGCCGGTACCTGCCACAAGCGGATTTCCGAAATCGTGCCATCGTCGAAAATGCGCTTGCGATGCAGAATCAGCGTCGCCTTGGGCATATGACATCATTTGTCATAGATCGACTGTGACGTCAAGAGTCATATTGGCTCGACGGCTGGCTATCGCGCTCTGCTCACTGGTTATGAAAACGATGCATTAATCGCACTGGCGGATGGCCGAGCAGGCCCGGTACCTTGCCGCCAGCGACAGGAGGCGGCCATGGACGAAGCGGCGCATACCCCAGCGATGGAACCAAAGGGCGGCGACCTGGTCAAACGCCACCGGCTTTCGACCCGTGTGTGGCACTGGATCAACGCCGTCACGCTGATCGTCATGCTGATGAGCGGCTTAATGATCTTCAACGCCCACCCCCAGCTATACTGGGGTGAATATGGCGCCAACCCGGACCAGCCCTGGCTGGCGCTGGGTTCGATGGACGAAGGGGTCGCCTTTCCGCCGTGGCTGACCATTCCCTCGTTCTACAGCCTTGCCGATGCGCGGCTGTGGCACCTGTTTTTCGCCTGGGTGCTGGTCGCCGGGGTGCTGTTCTATCTGCCGTGGTCGCTGATCAACGGCCACCTGAGGCGCGATCTCTGGCCGGACAGCAGGGAATGGCGGCCCTCGCACGTGTGGCACGATATCAAGGAGCATGCAGCCTTGCGTTTCCCGACCGGGGCGGCGGCGCTCAGGTACAATGTGCTGCAGAAATTCGCCTATCTCGGCGTGCTGCTGGTGTTGCTGCCGCTCGTTATCCTGACCGGCCTGTGCATGTCGCCGGGCTTCGATGCGGCGACGCATATCACGGACTGGTTCGGCGGCAGGCAGACCGCGCGTTCTCTGCACTTCATCGCCGCCGCGGGTTTTGCCGCCTTCATCGTCGTGCACCTGGTCATGGTGCTGCTGGCGGGGCCGATCAACGAAGTCCGCTCGATGATCACCGGCAAGTACCGACTGCCCAAGGAGAAGGAGGTTCGGCCATGATTCTGACCCGCGAACATGTAAGCCGCCGCAAGCTGCTCGGTGCGGGAGCGCTGGGCATGGGCAGCCTGGTCCTGTCCGGCTGCGACAAGCTCAACGCTAGCCCGGGTTTCCGCTCGATGCTGACCAGCACCGAGGACCTGCACAAGGGCACGCACCGGCTGCTGGGTGGCCAGCGACGGCCTGGCGCGCGAATATTCCGAGGCCGATATGTCGCCCAATTTCCGGGTCAACGGCAACACCGATCCCGGCGACCCCGCCTATCGCCAGCACCGGGCCGCGGGTTTCGCGCAGTGGACGCTGGCGGTAGGCGGCCAGGTCAAGCGCCCGCTCGCCCTGCCGCTCTCGGCGTTGATGGCGATGAAGCAGCGCGAGCAGATCACCCGGCACGATTGCGTCGAGGGCTGGAGCGCGATCGGCAAGTGGCAGGGGCCGGAACTCGGCCAGGTGCTCGCCATGGCGGGGCTGCTGCCTACCGCGCGCTACGTGGTGTTCCACTGCGCCGACAGCACCGGCACGGCCCCCTATTACGAATCGATCGATCTGGTCGACGCCTTCCACCCGCAGACCATCCTCGCCTGGCGGATGAACGGCGCTCCGCTCCCGGTCGGCCATGGTGCGCCGCTCCGCCTCAGGGTCGAGCGGCAGCTGGGCTACAAGCAGGCGAAGTACGTCATGGGCATCGAACTGCGCGCGACGCTGGCGGGGCTGTATGGCGGCAAGGGCGGCTATTGGGAGGATCATCGCGACTACGCCTGGTATGCGGGGATCTGACGGACCGATCCCCCGCAACGCACCGCCCATGGTCCACGATAGGATTGCGAAACCGGTCGAAGTGTAGGAAAATGCCGCCAAAGCCGCGGGCAGTCGCCGCGCTGCATCCGGAGTTCCTGGCATGGCCCTCAAATCTACCGATCTCACCCCGCTCACCGGCAGCGAAGTCCATCTCGACGCCGCGGCGATGCTCTCGGGCGAACACGGGGCGGAAATCCGCGACCTGCTCGACAAGCGCGGCGTGCTGGTGTTCCGCGACGCCTTTCTGGAAGACGAGGAATTGACGGCCTTCGCCGACACCATCGGCACGCTCAACGAAGAGGACGGCGAGAAGGGCCTGTTCAAGGTCACGCTCGAACAGCAGCACAACATGAACGCCTATATCCTCTACGGCACCCGCGCCTGGCACATGGACCGGCTCGATACGGTGCTGCCGCCGCGCGGCACGATCCTTGCCCCGCGGGTGATCCCGGAGGAAGGCGGCGATACCGAATTCGCCAATACCTATGCCGCCTATGCCGACCTTTCGGACGCGGACAAGGCGCTGATCGACCAGCTCTGGGCGCAGCACCGCACCGAGTTGATCTTCCGCGCGGTCGAACTCGACGAGGGGGTCGATCTCGATACGGTCTCCGACATCATGAAAATCGGGGCAGAAGCAGCCGATGGTCTGGCATCATCGCAACGGCCGCAATTCGCTGGTGCTCGGCTGGACCGCGTACAAGATTCTCGGGATGGACGATGCCGAGGCCGACACGCTGATCCGCCGCCTGCTCGCCCATGCCGAGCAGGACAAGTACGTCTACCGCCACAAGTGGCGGATGGGCGACGTCGTCGTCTGGGACAACACCGGCACGATGCACCGCGTGCGGCCCTTCGCCAAGGACAGCGGACGGCGGCTGCACCGGGTGACACTGGTGGGGGAAGAGCCGCTGGCGGCTTAGGGATTCCCCCTCCCGCTTGCGGGAGGGGAGTCTTGCGCCCGACGCGCCAGAACCTATACCTCTCCGCAAAGTCCACGGAGAGGATCCCCCATGCCCAGCCCCGAATCGCGCTACATTTCCGCGCCCGCCACGCTCGCCGAGGGCTGGACACTCCAGCGCCTGACGCCGCCGAGCCGCCTGCACGGCGCCAACGGGCTCAAGATCGGCAAGGACGGGCGCATCTATGTGGCGCAGGTTTGCGGCAGCCAGGTCTCGGCGGTCGATCCCGATACCGGCGACATCGAGACGATCAGCCCGATGGGCGGCGGCATCACCGGGCCGGACGATCTCGCCTTCGACGACGACGGCAATCTCTATTGCACCGAGATCACCACCAACAAGCTCTCGGTGCTCCATCCCGATGGCACCACCCGGGTGCTCAACGGCAATGTCCCGGTGGCCAACCCGGTCACCACCTATCAGAACCGGGTGATTGCCGGCGAATTGCGCATGGGCGGGCAGATCCGCGAGTTCGACCGCTCGACCGGCGAGGCGCGGGTGATCCTCGACAATGTGCCGATGCCCAACGCTTTCGAAGTCGGGCCCGACGGCAAGCTCTATTTTCCCGCGCAGGGGGTCAACGAGATCTGGCGGGTCAGCCTTGACGGCGGCGCGCCGGAAGTCGTGGCGAAGGACCTCGGCGTGCCGGACTCGGTCAAGTTCGACAGCCAGGGCTTCATTATCTCGACCCAGGTCGGCACCGGCCAGGTGCTGCGGATCGATCCGCGCACCGGGAATCGCACCGTGCTCGCCGATATCGCCCCGGGGCTCGACAATTGCGCGCTTGAAGGGCGACCGCCTGTTCGTTTCGCACATCACCGGCGCGCTTTACGAAGTCGCCGGCGGCAAGGCGCGGCCGATCATCGAGGCCGGGATTCCAGTGGCCGATGGGCATCGCGGTGAACGATGCCGGGACGGTCTATGTCGGCGACGGCATGTTCGCCTACACAATCCCGGCTGGCGGTTCGAAGACGGCGGCCGGATCGCTGTTCGGCGGCAATTTCCCCGGCTTCATGCGCGGGGTTGCCACGTCCGGCGCGAACGGGTGGCTGGTGACCACCGCCAACAGCTCGGTCGCGCGCTGGACCCCGGGAAGCGAGCCCGAATATGTCGCGACCGGCTTCGACCGGCTGATGGGCGTCGCCGAAGGGCCGGGCGGCGCGGTGGTGTTCGCCGATTACGACACCGGCCGGGTGATGTCGGCCGCGGGCGGCGAAGTCAGCGAACTGGCCAGCGGTCTCGACAAGCCGATGGGGGTCGCGGTGGCGGCGGACGGAACGGTCTATGTCGGCGGAATCGGGCAAGGGCCGGGTGGTGAAGATCGCCGGCGGGCGGACAGAGACGGTGCTCGACGGCCTCGGCCAGCCGGAAGGGATCGCCATCCGGGGCGGCAAGCTGTTCACGCTCGATGTCGCGAAGAAGCAGGTTATCGCATGCGACCTTTCGGGCGGCGGGCAGAGCGTCATCGCCTCGGGCCTGCCGGTCGGCGCGCCTGCTGGCGTGGTGCCCAAGCCGCTCGGCGGGGTCGGCGACATGTGCGGGACGATGACCAGCTTCGCCGGCATCGCCGTGGGTGCGGACGGGACGCTCTATCTCTCGGCCGACGCCGAGGGCAGCGTGATCGCGCTACGCCCGGGCGATTGAGCGCGGGGCGCGCTTGCTCGCGGAGGGAAAGCGAGGCAGCCTCGTTTTACCGGATGGAGGGAGCGCGCCATGGCCATGATCGAAAGCATCGAACGCCTGACCGAACTGATCCCCGATCCCAGCGCGATCGCCGCGGCCAAAGTGCTCGACCGGCTCGACGATCAGGCGCTGGAATTCATCGCCCGCAGCCCGTTCGCGATCGTCGCGACCGACGGCGAGGACGGGCTCGACCTCAGCCCCAAGGGCGACGATCCCGGCTTCGTCCATGTGCTCGACGACAAGACCCTGCTGGTGCCCGAACGCAACGGCAACCAGCTCAAGATGGGCCTGCGCAATATTCTCGCCAACGGCCGCATCGGCCTGATGTTCTTCCGCCCCGCCACCGGCGATGTCCTGCGCGTGGTCGGCCGGGCGCAGCTGTTCGACGATGCGGACCTCTGCGAGCGCCTCACCAGCCACGGCAAGCCCGCGATCCTGGCGATCAGGGTGGCGATCGACCGCGCCTTCTTCCACTGCCCCCGCGCCATCCTGCGCGCGCAATTGTGGAAGCCGGAAAGCTGGGACGCGCCCGCGCCGGTGAAGATGGGCAAGATCTACGCGAAGGCGCTCAAGCGGCCCGAGATCGAGGAATATATCGATACGGTGGGGGATGAGCGGAACGAGGAATTGTGGATTTGAGCGGCGATTAGCGGAAACGGTAACTCTCCACCCATCTGTTCGGTCAATGCCTCCCCAGCCGCCAACAGCGCCTGCTCCAGTTCCTCCAGCCCGCCGCGCTTGAGCGCACTCCCGATCCCGATCGCCACCAGTGCATGGCTCGGCCTGCCGCGCCCCTTCCACACCGGCGCGGCCAGCACGGTGACGCCGGAGATGTAGTGCCCCTCATCAATCCCGAAGCCTTGCGCCTTCGTCTCCGCGACCTGTCCCAGCCACTCCGCGAAGCTCGGCGGTTCTTCCCAGCGCAGTGTGTCGAAGCGCGCCTTTAGCTCGGCCTCGCCGTAGTTCCCGAAGGCCGCGATGCACCTCCCGGTCGCGCTGATCAGCGCCGGGAAGCGGCTGCCGACTTGCACGCTCAGCTGGAAGCCGCCCGCCTGCGCCGCCGCGACGGTGACGATATGGTCGAGCCCGAAGATCTGCACGCCCAGCATGGTCACGCCGAATTGCTGCGACAGCCGGTCGAGCACCGGCTGGGCCAGGTCGGCGAACTGGTTGCGGCGCAGCCATTGCCGCGCGAGGGTGAGCACGCCGGCCTCCAGCGCATAGCGCTTGGTGTCGGCATCGAAGGCGACCAGCTCTTCCGCCACCAGCGCGCGCAGGACATAGAGGCAGGTGCTGGGATTGAGGCCGAGTTCGCGGGCCACGGTGTTCAGCGCGAGCGGCGCTGTCGCTCTTGCCGAGCAGGCGCAGCACGGCGGCGGCGCGGCTGATGGCGGGGGCCTTGCTGTCTTTGACGGTCTGGGCGAGCGAGTTCGATTCATTCAATATATAGAATATCATTCTGTATTTGCAACGGCAAGAAAAATCTGACATAGGCTGCTGCACAACGGCCACCGGGCGATTCGGTGGCTGATTGAAAACATTTTTGGTGAGACGATGCCGAAGCTGACCGATTACACCAGCTATGCCGACGCCCAGGCGCATGCCTCCTCGGCGGCGCTGTGGGAGCTGTTCGACGGCGACCGCGAACATCTCAACATCGCGCACGAATGCATCACCCGCCATGCCGATGGCTCGGGCCGCGCGGCGGTGCGGATCGCCCATGCGGACGGGCACGACGAGATCCTGAGCTTCGACCAGATCTCCGCCGGCGCGGCGCAGTTCGCCCACTGGCTCGACGCGCAGGGCATCCAGAAGGGCGACCGCATCGCCTTCATGCTCGAGCCTTCGCTGCCGTTCTACGTCTGCCTGTTCGGCGCGATGCAGACCGGGGCGATCTCGGTGCCGATGTTCACCCTGTTCGGGCCCGATGCGCTGAAGCTGCGGGTCGGCGACTGCAATCCGGCGATCCTGATCACCAACCGCGAAAAGGCCGAACTGGCGCGCGGTTGCGATCGGGTGCTGACGGCACCCCGCGCGTGGTCGTCGCCGATGACGGCCTGCTCGATGTGATCAAGCAGTATCCCGCGACCTACACGCCCAAGAGCAAGGCCAACGACATGGCCGTGTTCCAGTACACCAGCGGCACGACACGCGAGCTGCCCGAGGCGGTCAAGCATTCGCACCGCACGCTGGTGACGCTGATGTTCGCCGCGCTCTATGGCACCGGCATCCGCCCGGGCGACGAGTTCTTCTGCCCGTCGCTCGCCGGCCTGGGGGCACGGCCTGTGGCACGGCACGCTCGCGCCGCTGGCGATGGGCGTGACCACCGGCACTTTCGCCGGACGATTCGATGCGGTGCGGCTGATGAAGGCGCTGTCGGACTACAAGATCACCAACATGTCGGCCGCCGCCACCCACTACCGGATGATGAAGAACAGCGGCAAGGCAGATGACTTCACCTTCCATTTCAAGAAGCTGTCCTACACCGGCGAGCCGATCGACCCGGCCACGCTCGACTTCATCGACACCTATTTCAAGGTTCCCGCCTGCTCGATGTACGGCACCACCGAGATTGGCGTGGTGCTGGTCAACTTTCCCGGCGCGACCGATTTCAAGGTCAAGCCCGGCTCGCTCGGCAAGGCGGTTCCAGGGCAGAAGCTCGAAGTGCAGACGCCCCGAAGGCAAGCCATCGCCGGTCGGCGAGATCGGCGAGCTGATGCTGTGGCGCCGCGACCGCTGGGAGACCACCAAGGACCTCGCCAAGATCGACGAGGACGGCTATTTCTACCACTGCGGCCGCGCCGACGACGTGATCATTTCCGCCGGCTGGACGATGTCCGCGGTCGAGATCGAGAACACCATGCTCAAGCATCCCGACGTCAAGGAATGCGCGGTGATCGGCGCGCCGGACGCCACCCGCGGGCTGGTGGTCAAGGCCTTCGTCGTCACCGACCGCGAAGCCAGCGATGCCTATGTCAAGGAATTGCAGGATTTCACGCGGGAACGCTTGGCCCAGCACGAATTCCCGCGCATTGTCGAATTTACCACGGAACTGCCCAAGACCCCCGCAGGCAAGGTGCACCGCAAGGTGCTGCGCGACCGCGAGATGGCGAAAGGCCTGCCGCCGCCGCCAACTGAATTTCAGGAGAAACCACAATGAACGAGATGACCAACAAATTCCCCAAGATCACCGAGGCCGGCCTCGACGATCTGCGCAGCCGCATCGGCGTCAAGATCGAGAACACGGTCGAGCCGTGGAACTACGAGGCGACCCGCGATGCGATCCGCCATTACGCCCACGGCATCGGCGACGACAACCGCCTGTGGTGCGATCCCGAATACGCCAAGGGCACCAAGTACGGCACGCTCGTCGCGCTGCCGAGCTTCCTGTTCACCACCAGCCGGCTGATCTCGGGCTACTGCGGCGGCCTGTCGGGCGTCCACGCGATGTGGGCGGGTGCCGACTGGACCTGGAACAAGCCGGTCCTGCGCAACGACACGATCACCACCGAGGCCACCTCAAGGACCTGGTCGAGCACCAGACCAAGTTCGCCGGGCGTTCGTTCCAGCAGATCTACCACGTCGAACTTCTTCAACCAGCACGGCGACAAGGTTGCCGAGGCCGACTGCTGGGTGTTCCGCACCGACCGCGACGAAGCGCGCGAGCGCGGCACCAAGTACACCGAAGCCCGCGGCCGGGTGGAGCCCTTCACCGAAGAGCAGCTGCAGGAATATCTCGGACCTCTACGCCAACGAGGAAGTCCGCGGCGCCACCCCGCGCTACTGGGAAGACGTCAAGGTCGGCGACGCCCTGCCGCGCATGGTCAAGGGTCCGATGACGGTCACCGGCTTCATCTGCTACGCGCAGGGCTGGGGCGGGCTTTACATCCGCGCCAACAAGCTGGCGTGGAAGATGCAGCAGGCGCACCCGGGCCTGGGCATCAAGAACCGCTTCAACGTGCCCGATTGCCCCGAGCGGGTGCACTGGGACGAAGCCTTCGCCCTCGAAGTCGGCGCGCCGGGCGCTTACGATTACGGCCCCGAGCGCTGCAGCTGGCTGACCCACCACATGACCAACTGGATCGGCGACGACGGCTTCCTTGCCAAGTCGAACTGCCAGATCCGCCGCCACAATCCGGACGGCGACGTGATCTTCATCGACGGCACGGTGACGAAGAAGTTCGAGGAGAACGGCAAGAAGTACGTCGAAGTCGAACAGAAGGCGACGACCCACCGCGGCGAGCTTTCGGCGTTCGGCACTTCGGTGGCGGAATTGCCCGCGCAAGGCCTAAGCAGCCCGAATAATCCTCGTCCCATTGTTCCGCAGGGCAAATGGGGAGGGCGGACCGCCAGCGAAGCTGGTGGTGGAGCGGCATTCCCGGCTGGCGTATTGACCGCTCCGTCAGTCCCTTCGAGGACTGCCACCTCCCCGTTTGTGCTTCGCAAAAACTGGGAGGATCGAATAAGGCGATGGTCGCAATGACCGAACTCCCCACCCTATCCCGGCCCCCTCCCGGCGTGCGCGTGCTCGATTTCACGCGGGTGCTGGCCGGCCCGGCCGCGAGCCTGGCGCTGGCCGATCTCGGCGCCGAAGTGATCAAGGTCGAGCCGCCGGGCATCGGCGACGAAACCCGCGGCTTTCCGCCGGTGCGGGGCGGCGAGAGCCACTATTTCCTCGCCGTCAACCGCGGCAAGAAGAGCATCGTCATCGATCTCAAGGCGCCTGAGGGGCTCGCAGCTCGCCAAGGATTTGCCGCGAAGAGCGACGTGGTCGTCGAGAACTACCGCCCCGGGGTGATGGACAAGCTGGGGCTGGGCTGGGACGTGCTGCGCGCGCTCAACCCGCGGCTGATCTATCTGCGCCATCTCGGGCTACGGCCAGACCGGCCCGATGCGCGACCGGCCGAGCTTCGACATCGTGCTGCAGGCCATGTCGGGCGCCTTCTCGCTCAACGGCGAGCCAGGGCGCGCTGCCGACCAAGCTCGGCCTGCCGATGGGCGACCTGGCCGGCGGGATCAACGGGCCGATCGCCATCCTCGGCGCACTCTACGAGCGCGAGCGGACCGGCAAGGGCCGCTTCATCGACATCAGTCTGGTCGACGGGGTGCAGGGCCTGCTCGGCTACTTCGCCCAGCTCGCCTTCTTCACCGGCAAGGACCCGGAACCGACCGGATCGCAGCACCAGTATCTCGTTCCCTACGGAACTTTCGCCGCTTCGGATGGCGCGATCGTCATCGCCTGCCTGACGCCCGGCTTCTGGGGCAAGATCTGCGAGGCGATCGAGCGTCCCGAGCTCACCGCCGATCCGCGCTACGATACGCTGGAAAAGCGGCGCGATGCGCGCGACGAAGTCAACGCCGAGGTAACCCGGTTCACCGACCGCCATACGGTCGCCGAGCTGGTCGATATATTCACCCGCCACCAAGTGCCGCACGCGCCGATCTTGAAGGTGCTGGAAGCGCTCGACCAGCCCCAGGCGCGGCACCGCGAAATGGTGGTCGAGGTCGAGCACGCGGCGCTTGGCACGATCCCCATCGTCAACCGCCCGTTCAAGTACGACGAGCCGATGCCGCCCCCCGCCGCGCCGCCAGTGCTCGGGCAGCACACCGATGCAGTGCTGGGCGAGGTGCTGGGGCTCGATGCGGAACGGATTGCGGAATTGCGCCTGAAAGGCGTCGTTGCGTAAACATAGGGACAGTCCCCAATCAAGGGAGAGTGGGATGAGCGATTTGCGTTTCGATGGCCGCGTTGCGGTGATCACCGGCGGTGGCAGGGGGCTTGGCCGTGCCCATGCGCTATTGCTGGCCTCGCGCGGCTGCAAGGTGGTGGTCAACGATCCCGGCGTTTCGATGGCCGGCGATCCGACCGACGAGGCGCCCGCCGATGCGCTGGTTTCGGAAATCAAAGCGGCGGGCGGCGAGGCCGTGGCTTCGACCGATAGCGTCGCGACGCCCGAAGGCGGCAAAGCCATCGTCGCCGCCGCGCTCGACAGCTGGGGCCGCATCGACATTCTCATCCACAGCGCCGGCAATGTCCGCAAGAAGACCATCGCCGAGCTCGACTACGCCGATTTCGAGGCGATCCTCGACGTGCACCTGCGCGGCGCCTTCCACGTCGCCAAGCCGGCGCTCGCCAGCATGAGCGCGGCGGGCTACGGGCGCATGGTCTTCACCAGCTCGATCAACGGGCTCTACGGCAAGAGCGAAGCCGCGCCCTATTCGACCGCCAAGGCCGGGCTGATCGGCCTGTCGCATTCGATCGGCATCGAGGGCGCGCCTTCCGGCGTCGCCAGCAATGTCATCGTCCCGGCGGCGGTGACGCGCATGTCGGCCAATGTCGATACCAGCCAGTTCCCGCCGATGGACCCCGCCATGGTCGCCCCGGCGGTGGCATACCTTTGCCACGAAAGCTGCACGCTCAACGGCGATTTGCTGGTGGCGATGGGCGGCCGGGTGGCGCGGGCCTGGACGGCGGAATCGCCTGGCGTCTACCGCCCGGAATGGACCATCGAGCAGGTCGCCGCCGATCTCGAGACGATCCGTGACACCTCCGCGCCGGTGATTTTCCCGCCGGTGCCCGACGGCCAGCTCGATCACTTGCTCTACGGGTTCGCCATGGCGCGGAACGGGTAGAACTTGATGTAGCCGCTTTCGTCGCGGCTTTCGAAAGAGTTGGCGATCGCATTTTCGAGCGGGCTGGCTTTTACCAGCGATGCGGCGGGGCGGTTTGCGGCGTGCTCGCGCCGGTCCTTTTCCCAATCGGGCAGGCCGCACCCGTTCCGGCCGAGTGCCGAATTCCGCACGTCCGCGCGGCTCTTGCCGGCGAACACTTTCCTGGTACCGGCCGGAGCGACGGCCGCGTTGCTGGCCAAGCCGCGCAATCTCAAGGACCAGTGCGCGCGGGACCGGCCGGTCGAAAACGATGCCGCAAGCGTCGTCGTGTCTCCCAGGCGATTTTGCAGAAAATTTCGTCCGAACCGCATTTCAGCAGCGCCTGGGTTCCTGCCCTGGGAGGGGTTCGCGATCCGCAGGCGCGCGCCAGTTTCGGAAAAATCCGTCAGACTGCCCGGACCAGTTGCCGCCGGTGGTCTGCAGGCCGGGCGGGAAAATCGACGCTGGTCCGCGCCATGCTGCGCCGATCGGCCGCGAGAGTGCCGTCCTGCGCGGTGTAGAAGGTCATCTGTGTCCAGTCTTCGCAGTGTCGCTGGACTTCGGTTTGCATCCGATCCGGCGTACCCGGAGGACAGCGCGGGCCGGCGGCAGATGGCCGCTGCAGCCGATCTCCCCGCCTTGCGGCGGGGCTTCCAGTGGCGGCAGGAAATGCAGCTGCTTCTCGGGCATGGGTCGATCCGCCCCGGTTCCTTGCATGGTTACGCAATGAGAACACGAGCCCGGTGAATTCCGGCGCAACAAGCAAGGTTAATCGCCCGGCAGTAGCCGCGGGCGAGCCGCTGCGGGCTGCCTAGCGGGGAACGTGTTACTCCTGAGCCCACTTCCCGGTCGAACAGCGCGCACCGTGCCCATGCCCATGAAATCCGCCAGGTTGCGGTGCAGGTTGATCACCTTCTGCTCCTGGTGCGGATTGGGCATGCGGGCCGCGGAAGCCGCTCGACTTCATGCCCTTCTGGACGAATTCCATGTTGGAGAAGTCCTGCGCCAGGACCGAACCCCAGTTCTCGGCGGTCGGCTCGGCGTAGGTCCATTCGGTCTTCGGCTCTTCGCCTGGCGGGAAGCGCTCGAGTGCGTAGCTTTCGAAGACGCATTTGTTCGGATCGTCGCCATAGGGGCGCACGCGGTAGCACAGCGCGAAAGTCACGCCGTGGAGGATGTTCTGGTTCGGCCAGAGCCCCCAGGCGAGGCCCGCCTCGGCCATGATCTCGGGCGGCACTTCCGGCCAGATCACCCCGCGCGCGGCGTCGTCGCGCTTGGCCGAGGCCATCCAGTGGGCGATGATTTCGGCGGGCGGGGTATCTTCGGGCAGCTCGTCCTTGAGCCGGCTGGCGGCCTTGACCAGGGTTTCGGTCGAGGCGGCGAAATTCACCGTCTCGTAGTTCTCGCGGATCAGCTCGTAGGTCGAGACGCGCGCATCGTCGCCCTTGCCGGCGCGGGTGGTGCCGGAGCTTTCGCTCATCTTGAACTTGTCGTCGCGGGTATCGTAGCTCGATACCGAATGCAGGCCATACTGCTTCGACAGCGCATAGTAGTCGCCATAGGCGAGCAGCTGGGTGTGGGTGCCGGCGACGTGATAGGGCTCGAGAAAGGCCTCGATCGCGACCTTCCAGTTGCACGGATAGATCGCCCACTGCCGCCATTTGTAGCGCATCTTCGACGAGTCTCGAAGTGGTCGAGGATCTCGCCCGCGCGGCCCATCCATTCCTTCAGGCGAAACGCTGTCCGGGTCCATGTTGATATAGATGTAGCCGCCCCACGTATCGACCTTGACTTCGGACAGGCAGGTCAGCTCCGGCGTCAGCAGGCCTTTCCAGTCCTGCGGGTCGAGGATGTAGGTGTTCTGGCCGTCGAGATCGTAGGTCCAGCCGTGGAAGCCGCAGATGAAGTTCTTGCGTTGGTTGCCGCGCACCGAATGGACCCCGTCGGGCACCGAAACCAGCTGGCGGCCGCGATGCGGGCAGACGTTGTGGAACGCCTTGAGCCGCCGTCGTCTCTCCTCAGGACGATGATCAATTCGTCGGCGACATTGTAGGTCATCCAGTCGCCGGCATCTGGCAAGTCGGTCTCGCGCTCGACCATCTGCCAGACCTTCGGCCAGAGCAGCTTCTTTTCGGCCTCGAAGATACTCGGGCTGAAAGGAAGGCCTCGGTCCCGTAAGTGACGCTGCCGTTCCTCGTCGAGCGCCTTGGCGGTGATGTTGTCGCCGGACCGATCTTCGACATCTCGTTCATGGTATTCTCCCGCGCCGTTCCGGCGCTACCAGATGGCGGCATAGTCACCAATTCGGGCCGCCGGTTCAAGCGATCAAGAAGTCAGCTCCAACCCTTCCATCTTTCCCGTCGCGCGCCAGTCGCCCAGCATGGTCTGGAAGGCGTTCCAGCCCAGGCCATAGGCGCGGAACAGCTGCCAGGGGGCGTCCTTCTGGCCTTCGTTGGAGAAATAGCTCGGGGTGCATTCGGCCTGGAAGGCGGTGGTGTCCATCTCGACTTCGGCGAAGTGCTTTTCGTAGGCTGCCTGGGCCTCCGCGCTCGGCTCGACCACCTTGGCGCCCTTGCGCATGGTTTCGGCGGCGATGTAGGCGACATGCAGGCATTGCTTGCCGAACTGCTCGGTGACCGAGCCGTTGAGCGCGCCCTGGATATAGCCGATGACGAACAGGTTGGGGAACCCGCGCGCCATGTTGCCCTGGAAGGTGTGCGGGCCATCGCGCCAGAAATCGTAGAGCGACAGGCCATCGCGGCCCGATATCGCCTCGAACCCCCAGCGCTTTTCCAGCTCGCTCGAAACCTCGAAGCCCGAGGCGAAGATGATGCAATCGACTTCGTAATCGACGCCGTTCTGGCGGAAGCCGGTTTCGGTGATCTGCTCCAGACCCAGGGTATCCGAGGTATCGATCAGATGGACGTTGGGCTGGTTGAAGCAGGGGTAATAGGTGTCGCTCGACAGCGGCCGCTTGCACAGGAAGCGGTAATAGGCCTTGAGCTTTTCGGCGAGCTCGGGATCCTTGATCTCTTCGTCGACCCGGCGGCGGAAGCGTTCCATCACTTGGTAATCGACCACCTCGCGCCGCTCCATGAACTGCTCGGGGGTCATGTCCGGCCAGCCTTCGCCGGCGTTCCAGGCCATCAGCAGGCGGTTGATCTCGGTCCAGAAGTCGCAGACCAGATCTTCCTCGCCCGGCATCGGCACTTCTTGCGAGAAGCGCTGGAAATTGGCGATACGCTCCTTCTGCCAGCCGGGCTGGAGGCTGTGCAGCCACTTTTCGTCGGTGAGCGGATTGGGGCGGCTATCGACGCAGCTTGGCGTGCGCTGCACGACGTAGAGTTCCTTGGCGTATTGCGCGAGGAACGGCACCGCCTGGATCGAGGTCGCGCCGGTGCCGACGATGGCGACGCGCTTGTCCTTGAGCTTGTCGAGCACCGGGTTGTCGCACGAGCCGCCGGTGTAGTCGTATTCCCAGCGCGAGGTGTGGAACATCTTGCCCTTGAATTTGGCGATGCCCGTGAATGCCCGGAAGCTTGGGCATGTTGAGCACGCCCTGGCCCATGATGACGAAGCGCGCGCGGATATCGTCGCCGCGGTCGGTCTTCACGTGCCAGCGCTGGATCGCCTCGTCCCAGACCAGCGAGGTGATGAGCGTGTGGAACAAGGCCTTGTCGGCGAAACCGTTCTTCTCGGCGATCAGGCGGACGTAGCCCATGATCTCCGGACCCGGCGCGAAGCGGCGCGAAGGCATGAAATCAGTTTCCTCGAGCAGCGGCAGGTAGCAGTAGCTCTCGTTGTCGCACTGGATGCCGGGATAGCGGTTCCAGTACCACACGCCGCCGAAATCGCCGGCGTGGTCGATGTTGCGGAAACTGGTGACGCCTTCCTTGGCCAGGTAATAGCCCGCCATGACGCCGGAGAAGCCGGCGCCGAGCACCGCGACGTCGATATCCTCGACGATCGGATCGCGCGGCTGCACCGGCATGTGCGGATCGTGGTTGTAGAGATCGTGCAGATCGCCCGGGCCGTCGTTGATATATTGCGCCCCGCCCTTTTCGTTTTTCCGCTTGTCGCGCTCGGCATAATATTTGGCGCGCAGCGCGGCGATATCCAGTTCTTCGCGCGTCGGGACGGCGGTCAGTTCGCAGTTCATATGCTCTCCGGTGATTCGTTGGCCGGTGCTATGCTGTGCCGAACGGCGGATGTCGATAATCAATGTCCGCCTTGATAATGGCTGCGGTCGAAGCCGCGCTGAATGCATGGGAGCACGGCGGCGGTTGCATCGGGCTGCATGCGATAATGCGCCAAAGCGAAAAGCGAGAGGATCGAGGCAATGACGGACATCAGTGGCAAGGCGGCGGTGGTGACCGGCGGCGGCAACGGCATCGGTATGGGGCTTGCCAAGGAATTGGCGCGGCAGGGCGCCAGCGTGGTGGTGGCCGACATCATTCTCGAAAATGCTCAGAAAGTCGCCGGCGAGATCAACGCGACCAACGGCAAGGCGGTGGCGGTGCAGTGCGACGTTTGCGACAAGGACATCGGTGAAAGCGATGGCCAAGGCCGCCGAAGCGGCGTTCGGGCCGATCCAGCTGGTCTTCGCCAATGCCGGGGCGACGAGTTTCGATCCGCTTGATGGAAATGTCCGACGACGACGTCGACTGGATCCTCACGGTCAACCTGTTCGGGGTGATGAACACCACCCGCGCCTTCCTGCCCGGCATGATCGCGGCCGGCGGCGGGCACATCTGCGCGACGGCGTCGATGGCGGGGCTGCTGCCCGGCTGGATCCCGGTGCACGTGCCCTATTCGGCGGCCAAGATGGGGATCATCGGCCTGATGATGAACCTGGCGATCGAGATGAAGCAGCACAATGTCTTCACCACCTCCTACTGCCCCGGCGGCGTGGCGACGGGGATGAAGCAGAACAACGCCCGCTACCGCCCGGCCAAGTTCGGCGGGCCGGGTGAGGGCGAGGTCCATGTCGGCGAGGACAGCACCAAAGTGACCAGCATGGATTTCTTCACGCCCGACGCCATCGCGCCGATGGTGCTCGATGCGGTGACGAACAACCGCGCCTTCGTGTTCGACCACCCCGAACAGCGCGTGCACTTCCGCGAGACGTACTCGGCCATTGTCGAGGCTTGCTACGATGCGGCCGACGCCTGGGAAAAAGCGAACGGAAGGCCCAGCGCTAACCCGACTGGGCCGGTGCTGCAACCCGCGGCGTGAGGGCAAGCTGCAACGATCTCGAACTGTAACCTAGGGCGGCGGCGGAAAGGCGTCCGCCGTTCCCAGCATCACCATGATGTTCTCTTCCATGCGGCGGATTTTCCACTGGCCGCTTTCGCGCACCGTCTCGAAATCGAAGCGGCCGAGCAATTCCTCGAACAGGTGCGCCCGCTCGCGGTTGCCGACGTGGTGCGCGCGCATGTAGCAGGAGGCGCGGGCGCTGCTCCCGTCCGGGGCGGGATCGACCGTGTAGTTAGAGAGCAGGTGGTGGGTGCGCGAAAGCCCGCTCCAAATGTACTTGAGCGTGCCGAGGATGCCCTCGCGCCCTTCCATGTGAATGGTGAACTCGCCCGGCTCGGCATTCTCGCCCCATTCGCGGGCGTGGAGGCTCGCGTCCTCGGTCAGGATCGCGGTCAGCAAGTCCCAGTCGCGGGTGTCGAGCGCGTGGGCGTAGCGGTTCATCAGGTCGACGTTGGCCTGGCGCGGATCGGGGTGCGCGGCGAGCGGATCGCGCGGCATCGGCGGGAACAGGCCGGCGGGCGAGCGCCAGTCGAGGGTAATCTTGCGGTGCTTGAACAGCCAGCGCCCATCGATGCGCGCCAGCTCGTCCGCATAGACCCCGGCGTGGTCGGGCCCAGCCTCGGTGACGACGACGAAATAGGTCCGGGCGCGGGCGCTGTCCGCACCGGTCAGCTCGATCTCGCTGGTGGTGAGGTTGTGGCGGATGAAGCTGGTCTGGCTGAGCGAAGGGTCCTTGCCGGGCACTGGGCTCCAGGCCGCGGTCCCCTTGACGATATCGGCAAGCCCCTCGCGCCGGAAGCCGGGCAGCGGGTCGAACCCGGCAAACTCGAACAGCGCGTCTTCGGCCCAGAGCGAGGCGAACCGGGCGGCATCGCGGCTGTCGGCCGAGCCGGTGTAGGCCATGATCGTCGCGCGGATCATCTCGTGGTCGGTCATCATGCAGGATCCCATTCGAGCGGGAGGTAGTCGATGCCGAACACGCTGCCGACATGGTAGCGGTGCGTCTCGCCCGCCGGGATGCGGATATTCGCGAAGCGGCTGAGAAACTCTTCGAGGACGATCCTGACCTCGCGTTTGGCCAGGCGAATGCCGAGGCAGGTGTGCGGGCCGGTGCCGAAGGCGATGTGGCGCGGCCTGCGGGCCATGTCGATGCGGTGCGGATCCTCGTAGGCCGCCGGATCGCGGGCGGCGAGCGACAGCAAGGCAGTGACCGAATCGCCCGCCTTCATCGGCACGCCGTGGAAGACTATGTCGTGTTTGACGCGGCGCCCGGTCGAAGCGGCGGAAAACGCGCGCAGCAGTTCCTCGCTGGCCTGGCCAATCAGGCCGGGGTCGGCGCGCAAGTGCTCCTGCAAGGCCTGGTCCTGCGCCAGATGCCAGAAGATCCAGCCGATCGTCGAATAGACCGTGTCGAGCCCGCCGATATAGAGGATATAGGTGACCGACAGCTTCTCCTGGGGCGTGAGCGCGTGGCCGTCGTCGAGCCGGGCGGAGACGATGCCTTTCATCAGCGCGGAGCCGGGCGCGGTCTCCTGTTCCGCCAGGAACTCGGTGAGGTAGTCGGCGATCTGGGTCATCGCCGCGACCACCTTTTCGGGGGTATCGCCGCGCAGCATGTCGCGTTCCCAATCGAGGAACTGCTGCAAGCGCTCGCGCGGCATGCCCATCAGGTCGAGGAAAATCTGCGTCGGGAACTTGTCGGCGAAGTCGTGGACGAACTCGCAAGAGGACTTGCCCTCGAACCCGGAGATCAGCCGGTTGCAGGTGTCGCGGATCATCGCGTCGAGCGCGTCGATGGCGCTCGGCGCGAAGAACGGCTCGAGCACCTTGCGGTAGCGCTGCTGGTGCGGCGGATTGAGTTCGAGCGGGATCAGCGGCTGGTCCAGGCCGATGATCGAGAGCAGCTCGCCGCCGCTGACGAACCGCTCGGTGTCGGTCAGCACCTCGCGCATCAGCGCTTCGCGCGTCAGCAGCCAGCCCGCGTAGCCGCCGCCCATCCCCTTCGACCAGCGCTTGACCCAGAGGATATCCGGCCCGCCATGCAGCTCGCCGAGGCGGCGGAACGGATCGGGCCGCGCGGTTATGAAGTCTTCGAAATCGCCGCGGAACACCAGCTCGGGCGGAACGTGATCCGGAACGCTGTCCAGCTGTGTCGCCATGGCGGTTCTCCCAAATTTTGCCCGCATCATGGACCGCAGTGGCGGTGCTTCGCAATCCCTGCTGACAAATCGCTGGCGGACTGGCATTCGGGAGCCAGTGAACGGGAGAGACATAGTGACATCGAGGCAAGGCAAGACCGCCGTCATCACCGGCGGCGGGCGCGGGTTCGGCAAAGGCTTCGGCGAGGCGCTGGCGGCGGAGGGCGCGCATGTCGTGCTGGTCGATGTGGATGGCGCGGTGGCCGAGGAAGCGGCGGCGGAAATTCGCGGCAATTCCCGGCTCGCCACCGGGCTCCAGGGCGATGTCACCGACGAGGCGCGCATGGCCGTGGTCATGGCCGAAGCCGCGGCGATCCAGGGCGGGATCGATGTGCTGATCAACAACGCCGGGCTGCACAGCGACGAATATGGCAAGCCGATCACCCAGATGGGACTGGCCAAGACCAAGCGGCTGTTCGAAGTCAACGTGTTCGGGACGATCACCTGCACCCTCGCCGCCTGGCCGCACATGCAGGGCAGGGCAGGCGCCTCGATCATCAATATCTCGTCCTCGGCGGCGCATATGGGCGCCTCGGCCTATGGCGACAGCAAGCTCGCCATCGCCGGCCTTTCGATCACCTTCGCGCGCGAACTGGCGCCGATCCGGGTCAACGCAATTTCGCCCGGGATGATGTTGACCGATACGATCAAGTCCGAGCTGCCGCCCGAAACGATGGCGCGGGTCAAGGCGATGCAGTTCCTGCCCGATGACGGCGTGCCCGAACATATCGTCGATGCCATGCTGTTCCTCACCTCGGACAAGGCGCGCTTCATCACCGGCGAGATCCTGCGCGTTACCGGCGGCATGGCGGCGGGGATATGACCATGGCGCTCAAAGGCGACATCTCGCCCGAGTCCGGCCGCACCGGCCAAAGCGGCTATCCGCCGCCGCACGACGAAAAGCTCAAGGGCCGCAAGACCTGGCAGCTCACCCGGCAGTGGAAGCTCACCCAGTTCGGGGTCAACATGGTCGAGCTGCCGCCCGGCGCCTGGTCGACCAACCGGCACTGGCATCGCAACAACGACGAGCTGGTGATCGTCATCTCGGGCGAACTGGTCGCGGTCACCGACGACGGCGAGGAAGTGCTGCGCGCGGGCGACTGCATCGGTTTCAAGGCCGGGGTGGCGAACGCGCATCACTTGCAGAACCGCAGCAGCGAGCCGGCGGTCTATTACGACGTCGGCGGACGCGATGCCTGGGACGTCTCGACCTTTCCGGACATCGGGCTGGAGGCCTATACCCACCAGGAACTGCGCTTTCGCGAAATCAGGGAGAAGAAATAACATGACCCAGCCCTTCATGCGCCCCGATGTCCGCGCATTTCTCGATGCACTCGCCGCCAATCCGCGTCCGGCGATGAATGACGAGACCGTCGCCATGATGCGGCAGGTGCCGCCCGAAATGATGGAGCAGATGTTGCAGCAGATCGACCTGCCGGTCGGCGAGCTTGGCGAGATCCGCGATTTGACCATGCCGGGGCCGGCGGGCGATATCGCGCTGAGGCTGTTCGATGCGCGCAAGCAGCGCGGACCCGGGCCGGTGGTGGTGTTCTTCCACGGCGGCGGTTTCGTCGTCGGCAGCATCGGCACCCATGCGCCGTTCGCCGCGGAAATATCGCGCCAGCTCGACCTGCCGGTGGTCTCGGTCGAATACCGGCTTGCCCCGGAGAACAAGTGGCCGGCGGCGACCGACGATGCCGAAGCGGCGGCGCGCTGGATCGCGGAGAACGGCGCGGCGTTCGGGCGCGAGTTCACCCATCTCGTCCCTTGCGGCGATAGCGCCGGGGGAACGCTGACGCTGGTGACGACGATCGCCTTGCGCGACAGGCCGTCGGCGCTGCCGCTGCTGATGCAGATCCCGATCTATCCGGTCAGCGACCGCAGCAAACCCTATCCTTCGGGCATCGATTTCGCCAATGGCTTCGGCCTCGATAAGGACGGCATGGACTATTACGATGCGGCCTATGGCTCGGACAAGCGGCACTGGCGGGCCTCGCCGCTCTATGCCGACCTCGCCGGGTTGCCACCGACCCTGCTGGTCACCGCCGGGCTTGATCCACTACGCGACGAAGGCCGCGCCTTTGCCGCCAAGGCGGTCGATGCCGGGGTGCAGGTGACCTACCGCGAGTTCGCGGGCACGATCCACGGGTTCTGCACCTACCGGCGGGGCGTCCCCTCGGCGCAGCAGGATTTCGCGGCGATCATGGCGCTGGCGCGAGCGATGATCGGGGAGGCTTTGGGTTAAGCGCCCGGCCCCAAAATCGCCCGGCTTGCGTTCCCGTCCACCCCGACCGGCACAGAGCCGTGGATCGTCGCGCGGCGCAAGTGGCGGGGCTGGTCGCCGAAGTCCGCGACCGAGCGGTGCTGCGTGGCGCGGTTGTCCCACATGGCGACGTCGCCCGGGGCCCAGCGCCAGCGCACGCAGTTCTCGGGCCGCACGATGTATTCCTGCAGCAGCGAGAGGATCGACTGCGACTGCTTCGCCGTGAAGCCCAAGAGCCGCATGACGAAAATGCCCGCGAGCAGCACCCGCTCGCCGGTTTCGGGATGGACCCGCACCACCGGATGTTCGGTTTCGAACAGGGTGCCAAGCGCCTGGCGGGTATAAACATCGATGCGCTCGCGCACCTCGCCGGCGAATTCCGCGCCATAGTCGACATCGTTGCGGTGCACCGCCCACAGCCGGTCGGCCATGGCCTTGAGCGGCTCGGGCATGTCGTCGTAGGCGCTCGCGCAATTGGCCCACATCGTGTCGCCGCCAGTCTCGGGCAGCGTGACCGCGCGCAGGATCGAGGCCATCGGATAGGCCGGCATGAACGTCAGGTCGGTGTGCCAGACCGAGGCGGCGTAGCCCGCGCTCTCCTCGAGGTTGAGCAGATAGCGCGACCCTTTGGGATCGGCGACATTGGGGTGGGGAATCGGATCGCCCATGGCCTCGGCGAAGGCCTCCATTTCGGCATCGCCCAGGTGATGCTGATCGCGAAAGAAGACGACTTTGTGCTTCAATAGCGCCGCCCGGATTTGCGCGATGGTCTCTTTGTCGAGATCGCCCGAGAGTTCGACACCCGCGATCGTCGCGCCGATCCGGGCGGCGACGGGGGTGACGGTCACCATGCTGCTGATTCGCGCTTTCGCCTGACTAGCCATTGGACTAGCCTGAACCGATGATGGAAACAGTCAAGACCTTCTGCCGCAATTGCGGCGCCGTCTGCTCGATGGAGATCGACGTCGAGGATGGAAAAATGGTCCGCGCCAGGCCCGATGGCTCGGTCTCGCCCTATGGCGGCTACATGTGCCCCAAGGGAACCGCGGCGATCGAATTGCACAACGGCATGGAAGCGCGGCTGCTGCAAAGCCAGAAGCGCGAGGGTGGCGCGTTCGTGCCCGTCGAAGCGGAACAGGCGATCGACGAGATCGGCGCCAGGCTGAAGGCGCTGGTCGCCGAGCATGGGCCGCGCTGCGTCGCGGTCTATCACGGCACCGGGGCCTACCGCTCGGTGCTCGGCGGGCTGATGGAACGGGCCTGGGTGGCAGCGCTGGGTACGCCCAACTTCTTCTCGTCGATGACCATCGACCAGTCGGCCAAATGGGTGACCATGGCGCGCCTCGGCGTCATGGCCTCCGGCAAGCATCAGATGCGCGACGCCGACCTGATCCTGCTCGCCGGCGGCAATCCGATTGTCAGCCACCAAGGCGCGCCTTTCGCCCTTGCCGAAACCGGCGCGCCGGCGCGCGCCTTCGAGGCGGCGAAAGCGCGCGGGGCGAAAGTGATTATCGTCGATCCGCGCCGCACCGAGACGGCGCGCTTCGCCGATCTGCTGATCCAGCCCTTGCCGGGCCACGATGCGGAGATTTTCGCCGCGATCGCCCATGTGCTGTTGCGCGACGGGACTTTCGACCGGGCTTTCACCGATCGCTGGTGCAACGGCGTCGAGGAGCTGCGCGCGGCGCTGGCGCCGTTCTCTCCGGAGCGCGCGGCGGTGCGGGCCGACGTCCCGGTCGAACAGATCGAACTGGCGGCGCGGTGGGTGGGCGAGGCCGAGCGGCCGATCGCGGGAAGCGGCACCGGCCCCTCGATGGCGGCCCATTCGAACCTGGCCGATCACATGATCGAGGCGGTCAACGCGCTGGCCGGGGGATACCGCCGCGCCGGCGATCTCGTCCGCAATCCCGGCACGCTCAAGCCCAAGGACGTCTTCGAAATGGCGGTTTCGCCGAGCCGCAGCTTCGAGGCCGGGCCGAAATGCGTCAGCGAGGATGTCGGGGCGCTGGTCGGCGAATTTCCGACGGCGCTGATCCCGCGCGAGATTCTGGCGGACTCGCCCGACCGCATTCGCGCGCTGATCGTGCTTGGCGGCGATCCGCTGGTGGCGGTGGGCGATCCGGGGTTTGCCGAAGCGGCCTTCGAGGAGCTCGACCTGCTGGTTTCGCTCGATTGCCGGATGAACGAGACCGGCAAGCGCGCCGACTATGTCGTGGCCACCTCGCAGCCCTTCGAGCGGGCCGAGATCAGCGTGCCGGGCGATGCGCTCTATCCCGAGGCGTTCGTGCAATTCACCCCGCCGGTGGTGGCCAAAGCGCCGGGCGTGATCGACGACTGGGAGTTCTACTGGGGTGTCGCCGCCAGAATGGGCGTACCGCTGACATTCAAGTTCTGGAACTATGGCATGAAGTTCGAGGACGTGCAGCCGGGCCTGCCGCTGAGCATGAGCGAGAAGCCCGATCCGGTCGATCTCATCCGCTTCCTTTGTCACGACAGCGCGGTGCCGTTCGACGATGTTGTCGCAAGTCCGGCCGGCATCAGGCCAAAGGATCATACGCGGTGCGTGCTGCCCGCGCCAACGGAGGCCGGCCGGCTTGAACTGTGCCCGCCCGATGTCGCCGCCGAACTGGCCGGACTGGCGGCCGAAGAGCCCGAGGCGGATTACCCCTACCGACTCACCTGCCGCCGCATTCTCCACGCGATCAACGGCGCCTACCGCGAGAGCCGCGAGGCGCGGCGGCGCTATCCGGTGAACTATGCGTACATGAACCCCGAGGATATGCGCGATGGCGGCATCGGCGCGGATGTGGAAGTGGAGATCGCTTCCGAATTCGGCGCAATCCGCACCCTGGCGCGCGGCGAGGACCGGCTGCGGCGCGGCGTGGTTTCGATGACGCATATGTATGGCCCGCTGGTCTCCACCGGCGACGTCCGGGCGGATGGCGGGGCCAATGTCGGCCAGCTGACCTCGCTCACCCAGCAGGTGCAGCCGATCAACTTCATGCCGCGGTTTTCGGGGATACCAGTGAGGGTGACGCCGCTCTAGGCCTCCGGCGCCCCGTACTTCTCCGCCAGCTCCAGCAAGTCCGGATCGCGCCGCGCGCCGGTCGAGCGCATGACCCCGGCGATCGCCACGTAGGCGCCGACGGTGAACATGAAATCGAGCATCTGCTGGTTGTCCCACTCGGCCATCAGCGCGGTCCAGCTGGCGTCCGATATCTTGCGATCGGTGACCAGTTCGTCGGTCGCCCGGACCACCGCCTGCTCGAACGGGGTGAACCACGGATCGCCGGCCCCGCGCTTGACCGGTTCGAACATGTCGTCGCTCAGGCCGCAGGAGAGGCTGGTGTTGAGATGGCTCGACCACATGTACACCGCCCGGGTCAGCCAGGCGGTGCGCATGATGGCGATCTGGCGCTGCTTCACCGGCAGGGTGTTGTCGAGCAGCAGGTGAATGTTGAACTGCGAGAAAACGTCGGCCAGCTTGGGGTGGTGCGCAAAGGTCTTGAGCACCGGGTTGCTGTCCCCGCCCTTGAGAAAACCGCCGGACCAGCGCCCGAAAAAGGCGCGGGTTTCCTCGGTGTAGTCCTCCGGTTCGACCGGAGGCATGCGGGCGGGTGGATCGGGCTGGGTCACCTCGTCACCTTTCCGGCGGAACCGGGCAAGCGGCTACTCGCCAAATGTCCGCTGCCACCAGCCGCGGCGCGGTGATTCCGGGGAATCCCCGCCGTCCGCTCCGGCTGGTTCCGGCTCGGACCGGGCGAACTCCGGTGAGGCTTCGGCCGCATCGGGAGCAGCCGCGGCGGGCTCATCCGCCTTCTTGCGTCGCGTCCGGGCCGGTTTGGCGGGCCTTTCTTCGGCGGCTTCCGGTTCCGCCGATGTCCCGGCTTCCGCTTCGGCCACTGTCTCTGCCACTGTCTCGGCTGCCGGCCCGGCCTTCTTGCGGCGGGCGCGCTTGGGCTTTTCTTCGGCTCCGGCCTCAACTTCTGACTGGGGCGCTGCGATCGCTTCCGCTTCCAGGGGTGCGTCCTCGACCTTCTTGCGCCGTCCGCGCTTCTTGGGCGCAGGCTCGGCTTCTGCTTCCGCTGCGGCGGATGCATCGGCCCCGGGCGCGGCATCGTCCACGAAGGACTCCTCGGCGTCATCTCCGTCGGCGCGGGCTTCGCCTTCCTCGCGGAGGTCACCCTCGCCGCGACCGCGTCCACCGCGCCTGCGGCGGCCACGGCGGCGGCGTTTGCGCGGGCCCTCGCCATCGTCTCCTTCAACCGCGCCGGTCTCACCAGGTGCGGCTTCGGCTTCCTCGGCCTCGTCGTCATCCTCGGCATCGGCGGCGGCAGGCCGCTCTTCACGCTGATCGCGATCGCGGCCGCGTCCGCCACGGCGGCGCTTGCGGCGGCCACGGCGGCGGCCGTCGCTATCCTCGTCATCGGCAACGCGGCCTTCTTCGTCCTCGGCCTCGTCCTCGAACTCTTCGATGTCATCGTCTTCCTCGATGACGATCGGCTCGAAGCGCGGCGTGAATTCGGGGCGCGGGCCGGACGAGGCGACGCGCATCTTCGCGCCTTCGTTCTCGCCCTCGGGGATCACTTCGACTTGCACGCCGTAAAGTTCCTCGATCTCGGCGAGATTGGCGCGCTTGGCGTTGAGCAGATAGATCGCCGCTTCCGAACTGGCGTAGAGCGTGATGATCGAGCCGCGGCCGCGCGCCGCCTCGTCCTCGATCAGCCGCAGTGCGGATAGACCGGCCGAACTGGCGGTGCGCACCAGGCCCGAGCCGTCGCAATGCGGGCAGGACCGGGTGGTGGCTTCGAGCACGCCGGTGCGCAGGCGCTGGCGGCTCATTTCCATCAGGCCGAAACTGGAAATCCGGCCGACCTGGATCCGCGCCCGATCGTTTTTCAGCGCGTCCTTCATCGCCTTTTCGACTTTGCGGACGTTGGAGCCGTACTCCATGTCGATGAAGTCGATAACGACCAGGCCGGCCATGTCGCGCAGCCGCAGCTGGCGGGCGATTTCCCGGGCGGCTTCGAGGTTGGTGTTGAGCGCGGTCGCCTCGATCCCGTATTCCTTGGTCGAGCGGCCCGAGTTGATGTCGATCGAGACCAGCGCCTCGGTCGGGTTGATGACGATGTAGCCGCCCGACTTGAGCTGGACGACCGGATCGTACATCGCCGAAAGCTGGTCCTCGGCGCCATTGCGCTGATAGAGCGGCACCGGATCGGCGTATTGCTTAACCTTCTTGGCGTGGCTCGGCATCAGCAGCTTCATGAAATCGCGCGCGGCCCGGTAGCCGTCCTCGCCCTCGACGATCACTTCCTCGATGTCGCGGTTGTAGATGTCGCGGATCGCGCGGCGGATCAGATCGCTGTCCGAATGGATCAGCGTCGGGGCCGAACTGCCGAGCGTGGTTTCGCGGATTTCGTCCCACAGGCGGGCGAGATAGTCGAAGTCGCGTTTGATTTCGGTCTTGGTGCGCTGCAACCCGGCGGTGCGGACGATGCAGCCCATGCTCTTGGGCAGGTTGAGTTCGGCGATGATGCTCTTCAAGCGCTTGCGGTCGGAGGAAGAGCTGATCTTGCGCGAAATGCCGCCACCGTGGCTCGAATTGGGCATCAGCACGCAATAACGGCCCGCCAGGCTGAGATAGGTAGTCAGCGCCGCGCCCTTGTTGCCGCGTTCTTCCTTGACCACCTGGACCAGCAGCACCTGGCGGCGCTGGATGACGTCCTGGATCTTGTAGCGGCGGCGCAGCGCCATGCGTTTGGCGCGCAGTTCGTCGGCTTCCTTCGAGCGGCCCCGGCCCTGGCCTTGGCGGCGGCGGCCGCGGCGGGGGCGGTCTTCTTCGCCGTCTTCTTCTTCGCGGCTCTTGGCTCCGTCGTCTTCGGAATCCTGTGCGTCGGCCTCGTAGTCGTCGTCGCCGTTCTCGAAACCGTTTTCGACATGGCCGCCTTCGATCGTCGCGACGCTTTCGCGGTCATCGGAATCGATTTCGGTCAGGCTGCCGCCCATGTCGTCGCCGCCGTCCTCGTCCTCGATCCGGTCGAGCGCGCTTTCGCCATAATCGTCGGCGTCCTCGGCGGCGCGCAGCGCCGCTTCCTCCTCGGCGTGGGCGGCTTCCTCGGCGAGCAGGGCCTCGCGGTCTTCCTTGGGGATCTGGTAGTAATCCGGATGGATTTCGCTGAAGGCGAGGAAGCCGTGCCGGTTGCCGCCGAAATCGACGAAAGCCGCCTGCAGCGACGGCTCGACCCGGGTTACCTTGGCGAGATAGATGTTGCCCTTGATCTGCTTGTGATCGGCAGATTCAAAGTCGAATTCCTCAATCCGGTTGCCTTTGAGCACCGCCACCCGGGTTTCTTCCTGGTGGCGCGCATCGATAAGCATGCGCATTGTCATTGTAATATCTCCATGCGCGCGGCGGCACGGATAAATCCGGCAAGGCGGCGCGACATTGTGCAGTGAGGCCGCAATTACGCGCGGGGGCCTTGGCCCTCGCGCGATAGGGTGCGGCGCGATCGGATCCCGGGAGCCTGCGCGCCCGGAAATTCGGATTTGTGTCTGCGGAACTGAAAATTCGCGGCGAATGATTGCGCGCAACCAGCGCCATCCAGCCATCCCGCGCCGCAAGGGGCGAGGGCGGGCCAAAGAGCGCGGGATTTTTCATGTTCTGCATCAACCTGTTCGGTGCCGGACCAACCGGTCCGGAAAATGGCGGGAAGCACTTGTCCGCCGATCCACTCGCTTATGCCGAACCGGCCCATGGAAGGGCGGATCAGGCACGAGGGGATCGGAAAGTTCCTCCCGGCAAGTCCGGGCCTAGCACCGCTCATCGGCGGCGGCAAGGTTCTTGGCCCGGTTTGTCACGCCCGATCAATGTGGAACCGCGCGGCGCGAAGCATTGCCGCCGGGGCGAACGCCGCCTAATCGGGGCGCAGACATGCGCCGGTTCCTGCAATTCCTCCTGATCCTGCTTGCTCCCGTTGCGGTGTTCGCGGCCATGGTCGCGGCCGATCGCATGTTCGGTGCGCCGGGCCGTGGGCACAAATATGTCCTGCGGCTCGAAATGCCGCCGGCGACAGGCGAGGTTGGCTTGCCTGCGGTGGAGGGACCGCCCGACGCCAGCCGCCCGCTCGTGGTGATCGATGCGGGGCACGGCGGCATTGATCCGGGCGCGGGAACCGGGCCGCTCAAGGAAAAAATGCTGACCCTGCTGCTGGCTTCGGCCTTGCGCGACACCTTGCTCGAGGGCGGCGGCATAAGAGTCGCGCTGACCCGCGCCGACGACCGTTATCTGCTGCTCGAGGAACGCTCGGGCATCGCGCGCCGGCTGAAGGCCGATCTGTTCCTTTCGATCCATGCCGACAGCGTCGAAGCCAGCGACGCCAGCGGCGCGAGCATCTATACCCTGTCCGATCGGGGCTCGTCCGAAATCGCCGGCAAGATGGCCGAGCGGGAAAACCGGGCCGATACGATCAACGGGGTCGCGCTGCAGGGCAAGAGCGGCGCGGTCAGCGCCATTCTGGTCGACCTGTCGCAGCGAGAAACCAAGGCGCGGTCCGAGCTCTTCGCGCAGTTGACCCTGCGCGAAGCCAAAGGCGCCTTGCGGTTTCGCGCCGATGCGTTGCAATCGGCCGCCTTTGTCGTGCTCAAATCGCCCGATGTGCCGTCGGTGCTGTTCGAGACCGGCTATATCAGCAATACCGAGGATACCGCCCGCCTGGTGTCGCGCGAAGGCCGCGAAGCCTTCGCCGGTGCGACCGCGCGGGCGATCAGGGTCTATTTCGCGCGGCAGACCCAGGGTTGATGGGGCAGTCGACACAGGGCACAGCATTGGGCTGGCACAGGCCCGCGCGGCCGTGCTAAAGGCGGCGATCTATGGCTGACGCTTCCGCTTCCCCGAACCTGCGCTACCGCATTCGCCGTAACGCCGGCGGCCTGATTTCATGGTTTCGCGACAATTGGCGGGACAAGCGCTGGTTCCGCCTGGCCGGTTATGCGCTGGGCGCGATGCTCGCATTGCTGCTGCTGCTGTGGGTCCTGGTCCTGCGCAGCCTGCCTTCGGCCGACAAATTGCTGACCTACCAGCCGCCGCTGCCGACGATGGTGCGCGGGATCGACGGGCAAATCGTCTATTCCTATGCGCGCGAGCGCCGGGTGCAGCTGCGTTTCGTCGATTTCCCCAAACCGCTGATCGACGCCATGCTTTCGGCCGAGGACAAGACGTTCTGGACCCATGGCGGGGTCGATTACACCGGCCTTGCCGGGGCCGTGCTCGACTATGTCTCGAAGATCGGTTCGGACGAGCGGGCCAAGGGCGGTTCGACCATCACCCAGCAGGTCGCCAAGAACATCCTGATCGGCAACGAGTATTCGATCGGCCGCAAGCTCAAGGAAATGGTCGTCGCGGGCCGGATCGAAGACGTGCTCAACAAGCAGCAGATCCTGGAGCTTTATCTCAACGAGATTCCGCTCGGCCGCCAGAGCTTTGGCGTACAGGCTGCCTCGCGCGCCTATTTCGAAAAGGACGTGGGCGAGTTGCAGCTGCACGAGGCCGCTTTTCTTTCGATCCTGCCCAAGGCTCCAGAGACCTATGGCCGCGCCAAGAACGCGGGCCTGGCCGTGGAGCGGCGCAACTGGGTGCTCGACCAGATGGTCAAGAACGACTGGGCGACGAGCGAACAGGCCGATGCCGCCAAGGCCCAGCCGCTTGGCATCGTTCCGCGCCGGGCTGAGAGCTACGATCCCTCGGTCGGCTATTTCGTCGAGGAAGCGCGCCGCCGCCTCATCGCCAGGTTCGGCGAGACAGCCGAGACCGGCCCCAACAGCGTCTACGCCGGCGGGCTGTGGGTGCGCACTTCGCTCGATCCCGAAATGCAGAAGGGCGCGCAGGATGCCCTGCGCGCCGGATTGCTGCGCTATCACAGCGGCAAGGGCTGGCGCGGGCCGATCGCCCACATCAAGCTCGACCCCGAGCGCTGGCAATCGCAGCTGCTCGCGCTCAACCTGTCGATCAGCTATCAGGACTGGCGGGTCGGCGTGGTCACTCAGCGCAGCGGGCCGAACGGCTCTATCGGCTTCGGCGATGGTACGACCGCCGGTCTCTCCGCCATGCCGGATACGCTGAAGGCGGGCGATGTCATCGCGGCGGCGCCGTCGGGGCCGCGCCTCTATGCGGTCCGGACCATTCCGGAAGTGTCGGGGGGCATGCTGGTCCAGAGCCCGTTCAACGGACGCATTCTGGCGATGCAGGGCGGTTTCGATGCCGGTCTCGGCTCGTTCAACCGCGCGACCCAGGCGCTGCGCCAGCCCGGCTCGACGATCAAGCCGTTCGTCTACGCCACCGGGCTGGACTTTGGCATGACGCCGGCGACGATGGTGCTCGATGGCCAGTTCTGCGTCTGGTCGGGCGCGCGCATCGGGCGCAAGTGCTTCCAGAACTTCGGCGGCGGCGGCGGCAGCGGCAACCACACCATGCGCTGGGGCCTTGAGCAGTCGCGCAACCTGATGACCGTGCGGATCGCCAGCGATTCGGGCATGGAGAACGTCGCCAAGATGATCGAGCGGGTCGGCATCGGCACGTACGACCCCTATCTGTCGGTTGCCCTGGGTTCGGGCGACACCACGGTCGCGCAGATGGTCAACGGCTACGCGGCTCTCGCCAACAACGGCATTCAATTCGATGCGACCCTGATCGACTACGTGCAGGACCGCACCGGCAAAGTCATCTGGCGCTCCGACACGCGCAAGTGCACCGGGTGCAACATGGCGCAATGGGACGGCAAGCCGATGCCGCGGCTGGCGCAGCGCGGCAAGCAAGTGCTCGATCCGCGCACCGCCTATCAGACAGTTCACATGCTTGAAGGCGTCATCACCCGGGGCACGGCGGTGGTGCTCAGGGACCTCAATCTGCCGCTGTTCGGCAAGACCGGGACCACCACCGGCCCGACCAATGTCTGGTTCGTCGGCGGGTCGCAGCGCTTCGTTGCCGGGGTTTACATCGGCTACGATCAGCCGCGTTCGCTGGGCGGCTATGCCCAAGGCGGCACATTCGCCGCGCCGATCTTCAAGCAACTGGTCCAGCAGACCAAATCGCGCTGGAGCCAGCTGCCCTTCGTCGCACCGCGCGATGTCCGCATGGTGCGGATCGACCGCATCAGCGGCAGACGCGTGTTCGACGGAATTCCCGGTGACGATCCCAAGAGCTCGCTGATCTGGGAAGCCTTCAAGGCGGATACCGAACCCAAACGCACCGCGCGCGACGACGCGTTCGAAGCCAAGCGCGATGCCCTGATCGCCGCGCTGCGCCAGGGCAATGCGCCCGCGCAGGCGCAGGGGACAGTCCGGCGCGACAGCGCAGGCAGTTCCGAGCCGTCCGACTTCGTCGAAGACCGGGGGGGCATTTACTAGGTCTGTGACTTAGTTTGGGGCCTCGCGGGGCCGTTTGGGAGAGGGAACAGGGCGATGCCCGGATATCATCCGTCGTGCCATGCCAGGACCCGGCCCGATGCGCTGGCGATGGTCCTCGCCGATACCGGCGAAACACTGACCTATCGCCAGCTCGACGAAAGCTCCAACCGCTTCGCCCAGCTGCTGCGCTCGCTCGGGCTGAAGCCGGGAGACCGGATCGGCGTGATGATGCGCAACTGTCCGGAGTTCGCGCAGGTCTATTGGGGCACGACCCGCTGCGGCGTGTTCGTGACGCTACTTTCGACCCATCTCAAGCCGGCCGAGGCGGGCTATATCCTGGGTGATTCCGGATCGAAGGCGCTGGTGCTCTCGGCCTCGCTGGGCGAGACGCCGCGCGCGCTGGCGGCGGAGCGGGGCACGCTGATCCCTGCTGTAGAGCGGATTTTCCATGCCGGGGACGAACCGATTCCCGGGGCCGAGCCGCTTGCCGCCGCCATGGCGCGAATGCCGGCCGAGCCGGTGGCAAACGAGATCAGCGGCTTCCACATGATCTATTCGAGCGGCACCACCGGCCGGCCCAAGGGCATCGTCCTGCCGTTCACCCCGGGTCCGATCGACGAGTTCAATGCGCTCGAAGGCGGCAGCGCCGAATTGATGGCGGCGTTCGATCCGCTGGTCATGTTCAACGCCGGGCCGCTCTATCACGGCATGCCGCTGTCCTGCATGGTCGTGCCGCAGCGGCTGGGCGGCACCAATGTGACGATGCGCAAGTTCGATGCCGAGGGCGTGCTGGCGGCGATAGAGAAGTACAAGGTCAACAACGCCCATTTCGTGCCGACCATGTTCGTGCGCATGCTGGCGCTGCCCGAAGAGGTGCGCCGCAAGTACGATCTGTCCTCGCTGAAGCAGGTGACTCACGCCGCCGCTCCGTGCCCGGTCGGGATCAAGCGGCAGATGATCGACTGGCTGGGGCCGATCATTTTCGAGTATTACGCCAGTACCGAAGGCGTCGGGGTTACCGGCATCACCTCGGAGGAATGGCTGAGGAAGCCCGGCTCGGTCGGCAAGCCCTCGATGGGACCGATCCATATCTGCGATGAGGACGGCAAGCTGCTCGGGCCGAACGAGCCGGGGCTGATCTATTTCGAAGTGCCCGAGGGGCGCGACGTCGATTACCTCAACGATCCGGAAAAGGCCAAGCGCGCGCGGCACCCCGAACACGGCAACTGGTTCACTGTCGGCGATATCGGCCGGCTCGACGCGGACGGCTACCTGTTCCTCACCGATCGCAAGGATTTCATGATCATTTCAGGGGGAGTGAACATCTATCCGCAAGCGGTGGAGGACTGCCTTATCATGCACCCCAAAGTTCTGGACGTCGCGGTGATCGGGGTGGCGCATGCGGAATACGGGGAGCAGGTCAAGGCAGTGGTGCAGCCCAAGGTGTGGGCGGAGGCCGGGCCGGAGCTTGAGGCTGAACTGCGCGAGTGGGTGGCGGCGCGGATCTCGCGGGTGACGCAGCCGCGGAGCTATGAATTCGTCGAGGAATTGCCAAGGCTGCCGTCGGGCAAGCTGGCGAAGCATGAGCTGCGGAAGCTGTATGGGAACCCGGTGGCGGTTGTTTAAATCAGTTTGACACAATCATGTCAAACTGACACGCATGCCTCATGCATGGCAAATTCGATTCGCGGCACCCTCTGGTTGGCCTGTCTGACGAACTGATCCGCCTCAACGGCCGGCTCAAGAGCCTGTTCCACGCCCCCCGGCGCGAGGCGGGGCTGGGGGATTCGGAGCTGGGCGTGCTCAATGCCGTGGTTGAGGCGGAGCACCCGCCGACGGTGCCGCAGATCGGGCGTTCGTTCGGCCAGCCGCGCCAGCTGGTGCAGCGTGCGGCCAATTCGCTGATCGATATGGGGCTGCTGGAAACCATGCCCAACCCCGATCACAAACGCGCCGTGCTGCTGCGCGCGACGGAACGCGGCGTGGCCCTGAAGCGCGAGATCGACCGCGTGGCCGACGCCCGCGCCGCGGATCTTGCGGGCGGGATGGATGCGGGCGCCATTCGCGAAGCAACACAGGCGCTGGGGGCGATCCGGCGGCAACTCGAGGCGCAATTGCGCGGGCAAGATTGAGAGGAAAGACAGTGGAAGCCAATCTCGACGACATGGCCCCGATCGGGCCGCTGACCCAGTGGCTGGATGAGCATGTTCCGGACCTCGGCAAGGGACCGCTGAGGCGCGAGCTGCTGCATGGCGGCACCTCGAACGTCGTCTTCAGCCTCAGCCGGGGCGGCAAGGAAATGGTGCTGCGCCGCCCGCCCGAGGTTCCGCCGCCCGGCGCCGAGAAAGGCGTGCTGCGCGAGGCGCGGGTGCTTACCGCGCTCAATGGCACTGAAGTGCCGGCCCCGGTGTGCTACGGCGCCTGCGATGATCCGGATGTCATCGGCATGCCGTTTTACGTCATGGAAAAAGTCGATGGCTGGGCGCCCAACCTGCGCGGCGAGAAAATTTACAACGAGCCGCCGTTCGACACGATGCCTTTTGAATACGGCATCGCCTTCGCCATCGCCGGCGGGCTGACGCTGCTCGCCAATGTCGATTACAAGGCGGTCGGCCTCGAAGGTTTCGGCAAGCCCGACAGCTTCATGGAGCGGCAGGTCGATCGCTGGTCGAGCCAGCTCAAAAGCTACCCGGAAAAATACAAGGGCTATCGGGCGCGCAGCTTCGAGGGTTACGACGAAGTCGAGGAATGGCTGCGCAAGAACGTGCGCAAGAGCGAACACGCCGGCATCATGCACGGCGATGTCGGCACCCCCAACATGATGTTCCGCCACGGCCCGCCGGCCCGGCTCGCCGCGATGATCGACTGGGAGCTTTCGACCATCGGCGATCCGCTGCTCGACATCGCCGGCTTCACCGGCGGCATGCACGACGAGCGCTTCCCCGATCTGACCCCGGCCAACAGCCTCAACAATCCGGATCACGCCCCGACCAAGCAGGAGCTGATGCGCTATTACTGCGCCGGCACCGGGCGCAAGGAGGAGGACCTCGATTTCTATTCGGTGCTGGTCGGTTTCAAGTACGGCTGCCTGCTCGAATACAAGGTGGCGCAGGCCGCGGCGGGGATTCTGCCCCAGGAGACGGGCGAATTCTTCAGGCGGATTGTCGACAGCGGTTTCAAGCGGAATGCGGAGTTTATTCGAAGGATTTCGTAATCCTCTCCCTTGGGAGAGGGGGACCGCCGCGCAGCGGGGGTGGAGAGGCATGAGAGGCGGAACATGACCTTGCGAGGTTATACGCAATCCGGCCTGTGCCCCTCCACCAGCTGCGCTGGTCCCCCTCCCCGTTCCGGGGAGGGAAAAAGGAGAAGAATGCCATGATCGATTTCAGCGTTGAACCCGAATTCCAGAAAAAGCTCGACTGGATGGACACATTCGTCCGCGAGGAATGCGAGACGATGGACCTGCTGTGGCCGGAAATGGCCGCGAACTTCGACACCAGCATCAAGGACGCGCGGCGGCATCTGAAGCCGCTGCAGGAGCAGGTCAAGGCGCAGGGGCTGTGGGCCTGCCATCTCGGACCCAACCTCGGCGGGCCGGGCTATGGCCAGGTCAAACTGGCGCTGATGAACGAGATCATCGGGCGTTCCAACTGGGCGCCAACCATTTTCGGCACCGCCGCGCCCGATACCGGCAACGCCGAAATCCTCGCGCTGTTCGGCACCCCCGAGCAGAAGCAGAAATATCTCGGGCCGCTAATGGATGGAGACATCGTCTCGTGCTTCTCGATGACCGAGCCGCAGGGCGGGGCCGATCCCGGCGAGTTTACTTGCGCGGCCACCCAGGACGGCGACGAATGGGTGATCGAGGGCTACAAATGGTTCTCGTCCAACGCCAAGCTGGCGACGTTCCTGCTGGTGATGGTCGTCACCGATCCCGACAAGCCGCTGACTGAGCGGATGAGCATGTTCATCGTGCCGGCCGATACGCCGGGCATCGATATCCTGCGCAACGTCGCCATCGCCGGCGATGTCGATCCCGAAAACGGCCACCACGCGCATATTCATTACAACCAGGTGCGGGTGCCGCTCGACCACATGCTGGGCGAGCGCGGCGGCGGCTTCAAGGTGGCGCAGGCGCGGCTGGGCGGGGGGCGCATCCACCACGCGATGCGCACCGTCGGGCGCTGCCAGCGGGCGTTCGACATGATGCTCGAGCGCGCCGTCTCGCGGCGCACCAGAGGGCGCATGCTCGGCGATCACCAGATGGTGCAGAGCAAGCTCGCCGACGCCATCATCCAGCTCGAAAGCTTCCGCCTGCTGACCCTCAAGACCGCCTGGATCATCGACGAGGTCGAGGCCGGGCGGATGCCGCATGGCGCCGCGCGCAACCACATCGGCATGTGCAAGATCGCCATGCCGCAGCTTTACAAGGACGTGGTCGGGCGGGCGCTGGAGATCCACGGCTCGCTGGGCATCAGCCTCGATCTGCCGCTGGCGAACATGTACGCCGGGCACTGGTCGCTGGCTTTCGCCGACGGGCCGACCGACGCGCACAAATCGCAGCTGGCCCGCGCCTACATGAAGAAGGCGACGCCCGCGCCGGGCCTGTTCCCCAGCGAGCATATCCCGACCAGGTATGCCGCGGCCAGGGCGCGCTATCCCGATGCGCGCGACGACTGGAAGGACAGCTGATGGATCCGCTGTTCGACTTCACCGGCAAGGTCGCGCTGGTCACCGGCGGCTCGCGCGGGATCGGCTACGAGATGGTCAAGGCACTGGCCGAGCGGGGCGCGGACGTGATCGTCGCCAGCCGCAAGCTGGAGAACTGCGAGGCGGTGGCTGAGGAGTGCCGGGCGCTGGGCCGCAAGGCGCTCGCCGTTTCCGCCCATGCCGGCAAGTGGGCCGATTGCGACCGGCTGATCGAGGAGAGCTACGCCGCGTTCGGGCGGGTCGACATCCTGATCAACAACGCCGGCATGAGCCCGCGCGCGCCGAGCCACGAAGTGACCGAGAGCCTGTTCGATTCGGTGGTCAATCTCAACTTCAAAGGGCCGTTCCGGCTCGCCAGCCAGATCGGCAAGCGCATGTTCGATCGGGCCCAAGAAACCGGGGAGGGCGGCTGCATCATCAATGTCACCTCATCGGGTTCGATGATGCCGCTACCCGAAGTGGTGCCCTACGGTTCGTCCAAGGCGGCGCTCAACGCCATGTCGAAAAGCCTGGCCTGGGAATATGCGCCCAAGGTGCGGGTCAACACGCTGTCGCCGGGCGCCTTCCGCACCGATATCGTCCAGGCCTGGCCGGACAAGGGGCAAGGGCCGATCCCGATCCCGCGCGGGTACGCGGCCGAGCCGGAGGAGATCGTCACCGCGGTGCTCTATCTGGCGAGCCCGGCGTCGGTGAACGTGACCGGCAGCCTGGTGCGCTGCGACGGGGGGCAGCATTGAGCCAAGTTCCTCCCCATCGACTTGCGATGGGGAGGGGGAGCCGCAGGCGGTGGTGGAGGGGGGGTGCCGTTACCCCTCCGTCAGCCCTGACGGGCTGCCACCTCCCCATCGCAAGTCGATGGGGAGGATCAAGAAGTAAGGGAGAAAACACATGCCACGCGCCGTCATCGCCGATCAGTTCGGCCCGCCGGAAAGCTATCAGCTGCGCGAATACGATCCCGGCCCGCCAGGGCCTGGCGAAGTGCGGGTGCGGATCAAGGTGGCCGGGATCAGTTACGTCGATGTGCTCACCGCCATGGGCAAATACCAGTTCCACCCGCCGCTGCCGTTCATTCCCGGCAGCGAATATGCCGGGATCGTACAGGCGCTGGGCGAGGGGGTGACGGGGTTCGCCGTGGGCGACCGGGTCAATGGCAGCGGCATGGGCGGCATTTTCGCCGAAGTGAACAACTTCCCCGCCAGCAACGTCAACAAGGTTCCCGAAAAGCTCGATCTTGAGGCGGCGGCGATCTATCCGGTCAACTATCTCACCGCCGTCCACGCCCTGGTCGACCGGGGGCGGTGCAAGCCGGGCGAAACGCTGCTGGTGCTGGGCGCGGCGGGCGGCACCGGCTTTGCCGCGATCCAGACCGGCAAGTGGCTTGGCCTGCGCGTCATCGCCTCCGCCTCGAGCCCGGAAAAGCGCGCGGCGGCGCTGGCCGGCGGGGCCGATGCCGTGGTCGAAACCGGGGCGCAGGACTGGCGCGATCAGGTCAAGGCGGCGAACGGCGGCAAGCCGATCGACATTGTCTTCGATCCGGTCGGCGGCGATGCCACCGATCTCGCCTTCCGCACGCTCGGCTACGACGGGCGGCACCTCGTCATCGGCTTTCCCGGCGGCATGACCGCGCTCAAGACCAACCTGCCGCTGCTCAAGTGCGCCAGCCTGGTCGGCGTTCAGGTGCGCGGCGCCGGGATCGACGCGCCCGAGGAAATCGAAGCAAGCCGCCGGCAGGTTCTGGAGATGGTGGACAAGGGCGTGGTCAAGCCCGCCGTGGCCCGGCGCTACCCGATCGAGGACTATGTCGATGCGATGAACGAGGCCTTCTCCGGCAAGTCGGCGGGACGCATCGTCTTGACGATGGATTGAAAGCGGCTTGACGTTCCGCCCCGCGCCCCTTTCAGTGGGAGGGTCAATTACACGGGAGAGAACAATGGTTACGATTGCCGACCTCAAGAAAGAAGCGGAAGCCCACGTCATCTACGAGAAGGACAAGGCGACCAAGATCGCGACGATCACCTTCAAGCGACTGGAAAAGCACAACACCGCCACCATCGGCATGCGCGCCCGCTTCGGCGAGCTGGTGTTCAAGGCCAATATCGACGACGACGTCAAAGTGCTGGTGATTCGCGGCGAGGGGGACAACCTCGGCTCGGGCGGCGACCTTAACGAGCACGGCGATCTCTACCTCAACCCCAAGCCGGGCGACGGCTTCCTGGTCGATCTCGAGATCGACGATCCCGATGTGAAATACCCGCCGATCGGCACCTACCGCTATCTCCACGGCCTTACCGACTATTACGCCAAGGCGCGCTCGGGCAACCGGCCGCTTCAGGAATTCAAGAAGATCAGCATCGTCGAGGCCAAGGGCTATTGCTACGGCTGGCACTTCTACGTCGCCGGCGACGCCGACCTCGTCATCGCCTCGGACGATGCGCTGTTCGGCCATCCCTCGTTCCGCTACGCCGGCTGGGGGCCGCGCATGTGGAACTGGCTGGAAACCGTTGGCCTGCGCGCCTTTTCGGAAATGCTGTTCACCGGGCGGCCGTTCACCGCGCAGGAAATGTACACCGCCAACCGCTTCGTCAACTCGGTCGTCCCGCGCGATCAGCTCGAGGCGGAGACCGCCAAATACGCCCACGCCTGCTCGATCACCCGGCCCAACGACGTGGTCGTCGCGCAGAAGACTTTCATCGAGTCTTACAAGCAGTATCGCGGCGAATATTTCGGCAGCCTGCTGACCGGCTGGCTCGAAGGCATGCTGCCCTTGATGAAGGACGACCGCCCGAGCGACGTCAACCTCGGCAAGGAATCGACTTTCGAGCAGGGCATCGGCCAGGTGGTGAAGGGCAACGACCTCAACTATCCGGCGGACTGGCGGCTGTCGAAGAAGGGGCGTGAGAGCAACGAGGGGTAATCCCCCTCCCAACGGGAGAGGGGGACCCATCGCGCAGCGATGGTGGAGAGGCACCCTCGGCAAGGCGCGACATCTCCGCGTCAGGTTCGCGGCCTGTGCCCCTCCACCCTGCTTTGCATGGTTCCCCTCCCCGTCCCGGGGAGGATTTACCGCCCCGGATCGAAGTACGGCTTGTCGCCCATGATCGTCACCCGCTCCATCGCGCGCATGGCGGGGAGGTAGTCGCCCACGGCATAGTGCTGGCACACGCGGTTGTCCCAGAAGGCGACAGAGTTCTTCCGCCAGCGGAACCGGCACTGGTATTCCGGGATCGAGGCCTGGGCGTAGAGGTGATCGAGCAGCCAGTCGCTTTCCTTCGCGCTCAGCCCTTCGATATGGATGGTGAAGGAGCTGTTCACGTAAAGAATGCGCTCGCCGGTATCGGGATGGGTGCGCACCACCGGGTGACGCTGCAATGGAAACTGCTCCCAGAAGCTCTCCTTGGACTTGCCTTGAAGCGTAGCGAAGATGCTGCCGTCGTGCACTGCCGTGAGCGTGCAGATCCACTCCTTCAGTGCCGGAGAGAGTCCCTCGTAGGCGGCGGCCATGTCGGCGAACATGGTGTCGCCGCCGCATTCGGGAATGGTGCGGCCCATCAGGATCGAGCCGAACGAGGGGCATTCGCGCCAGGTGACGTCGGAATGCCACATGTCGGCGCCGGTGCGCCGACTGCCGAAGAACTGCGTGTCCGGCCGGGTGCGCAAGTGGAAGATCTCGCGGTTGGGCTGATCGGCTGGCGATGCCGGATGGATCTCGAGCTCGCCGAAACGGCGGCCGAAGGCGATGTGCTGTTCCTGCGTGATGTCCTGATCGCGGAAGAAGATCACCTTGTAGGTCAGCAGCGCCGCCCGGATATCGGCGATCGCTTCGTCCGGCAGATCGCCGTCCAGATCGATACCGTGTATCTCCGCGCCGATGCTCGGGTTGAGCGGCTCGACAGAGAAACGCGTGAAGCTGCGGGGTTGGGCAACTGTCGCCATGGCGATATCCTCCCTTGACGGATCGCGGCGGAATATGCGCAAATCGCCCCTCGTGCGCAAGCGGCGTGCGGACAACGGATTTCAACGGAGGATGCCATGCCCAAATGCAAGATCATCGCGCTCACCACCCCCACGCCCGGCAAGGAGAAGGAGTACGAGGACTGGTACCAGAACACCCATTTGCCCGAGATGACCTCCTTCCCCGGCTCGCAGGGTGCGCAGCGCTTCAAGCTGGTCGCCAAGATGATGGGGGCCGACACCAACCAGTATCTCGCGGTCTACGACATCGAATGCGACGATCCGGGCGCCTATCTCGCCACGGTCGGCGCGGCGGCGCAGTCGGGCAAGCTGACGCCGGGCACGGCCTCGGACGAGGCGGTCACTTACACCGCGCTGTTCATGGAATGCGGCGACTATGTGAAGGGTGTTGGCTGAAACGCGCCAAATCCATGCGACGTGAAAGGGCCGGTCTTGCACCGGCCGTTTCACCGACCTATCCGCCGTCTCCATGCATAGCCCGGCGTTAGAACAGCGCGATCCCCTGGCCTGGTGCGTGGTCGTCGCGCTGGGCTTTCTGGCGCTCGCATGGCACCGGCTGGGTATCCCGCCGGCAATCTATTTCGACGAAATTCATTACGTTCCCGCCGCGCGCAAGATGCTGGAGATGGTCTCCGCCAATCCCGAGCATCCGCTGCTCGGCAAGGAGATCATCGCCGCCTCGATATGGTGGCTGGGCGACAAGCCGTTCGCCTGGCGCCTGCCCTCGGCGCTGTTCGGGGCGCTCGGCCTGTTCGCCTTTGGCCGCCTGGTGTGGTGGGCGAGCCTGCGCCGCTTCGCGACGATCGCCGCCATGCTGCTGCTGGCCACCAGCTTCGCCTGGTTCGTCCAGAGCCGTATCGCCATGCTCGACATGATGATGGCCGGGCTAGGCATGACGGCGCTGTGGCAACTGGCCGTGGCGGCGCGCCAGCCGGCCCGCAAGGCGCGCTGGCGGCTCTTGCTCGCCGGAGTGCTGCTGGGCCTGGCGATGGGGACCAAATGGAGCATTGCGCCGGCGGCGATGCTTCCGGGCCTGGCCTTTCTCGTCTTCCGTTTCCGCGACCATGGCCGGCGCCTGCTGGTCGAAAGCGGCACGCGGCCGCTTTCTGGCATAGCGCTGTGGGAAGCGGCGCTGTGGCTTGGTGTGCTGCCGCTCGCGGTCTATTGGGCGACTTATTGGCGGGCCTTCGTCTATCCGCTCCATCCCACCGATCCGCTCGCGCCGCTTGCCTGGCACCGCTACATGCTCGATCTGCAGGACAGCGTCACCAAGCTCCACCCCTACCGCAGCATCTGGCCCGACTGGATGGTGAACTGGCGGGCGGTTTGGTATTTCTTCGAACCCGCCGACCGCGTCCAGCGCTATGTGTTGCTGGTCGGCAACCCCTTTTCGATGCTGGCGGGTTTGCCCGCGCTGCTGTGGTGCCTTTGGGCGGGTCTGTGGCGGCGGCGCGACGATGCGCTGGTGTTCGCCGCGCTGTATCTGGCGTCGCTGGGCATGTGGGCCGTCACCACCAAGCCGATCCAGTTCTATTATCACTATCTGCTTCCCGGAAGCTTCCTGATGGCCTGCCTCGCGCTCGCGCTTGACCAGATCCGGGGGAAGGGCGGAGCTTGGCGCTGGCTTGCCCTTGCGCTGCTCGCGGTGGCGATCGGAATGTTCATCTGGTTCTATCCGGTCATCTCGGCGGCGGATGTCCACGGAGACAAGCGCAGCTATCTGCAATGGACGTGGCTCGACTCCTGGATTTGATCCGGCGCGGATTCCGGCGCGAATTTAGCACGAATGGCCTCTCGACAAGGGCAATTCACCGCAAACTGCTTAAATCCAACGGCGAATTGAGTGGTTTTGGAAATCAATAAAATATCGAACTCGGGTCGATTGATCTGCGGCAGTCGCAATCCAGTCAATCGAAAGTAAATAATTGTTGCTGCCAGATGTGTCTGGCGGCGTTGGGCAATAATTACCTGCGGGTCGCGCATTGAATTAATAGGGGGCTGGGGTTTTGGCTACATACCTTACGCTGAATCAGACCAGATACGCGGTACGCCGGGCGGTCAAGTTGCTTGATGTGGACGGTGGGTCATTGGACGGACTGCTGATCGAAGTATTCACCGATGGCTGCCGAATTAGCAATGTGAACACTGCGGGACTCAAAGAGGACCGGAACGTGACTCTGAGCATCGAAGGCTGCGAGGACATTCCGGCACAGGTGCATTGCGCCAACAATGGCATTGTCCGCTTGCGGTTTATCCGCCCGCTCGCGACGCCGAAGCTGCGCGGCCTGGTCGGCTCCACGCGCAAACGGCCCAGCACCTTCGAACCGGCGTTCTTCTTTGCGGCCTGAACAGGTCAGTCCAGTACTTGCCCCAGACAAAGCGCGAGCTGAGCGCGAAGTTCCACACCGAGCCGATGATTATGCCGGTGATCGCCGCCGCGAATTCGTGGAAGCCGAACCGCACCAGTACCGCCGCTACCCCGACATTGGCCAGCAGCCCCACCGAACAGGTCAGCCCGAACTTGACCCAGCCCTTGGCCAGCGCCAGAGCGCCGCGCAGCCGCTTGTCGGCATAGGTCAGCGCATTGTTGAGCACGAAGTTGAACGTCATCGCGACGAGCGCGGCGAGCGTCTGGCCGAGTTCGAAGGCCGAGACGAGATGGCCCTTGAACGAGCCGCCGGCCACCGCGAGGAATATCGCCAGCACCGCCATGTGCACAACGACGCCGGCCGCGCCGATCGTGCCGAACAGGGCGAAGCGCGTCGGGATGATGCGGCCGAGCCACTTGTCGTAAAGCCCGACGAGAAATTCGAAGACCACCGTGCGGTCGAGCTTGCTTTCGCCCTCGGCGCGGGCGGCGAACGACATCGGGAATTCCTTTACGCGCATCGCCGTATCGACCGTGGCGAGGATATCGAGCAGGATCTTGAAGCCGACGCCCGAAAGCCGGTGCGCATTGGCGCGCAGCACCTCGGTCTTGAGCAGGAAATAGCCGCTCATCGGATCGGTCAGGGTGACGCCGGTGACCTTGCGGGCAATGGCGTTGGCCAGGCCGCTGGCCTTGACCCGGTCCGGGCGGCCCCAATCCTCGGTGCTGGCGCCCTCGGCGAAGCGGCTGGCGACTGCGATGTCGTATTCGCCGCTGGCGACGGACCGGAGCATGCCGGAAAGAAGCACCGGATCGTGCTGGTGATCGGCGTCCATCACCGCGACATGCGGCGCGGCGGTGGATAGCATGCCTTCTATCGCCGCCGAGGCGAGGCCGCGGCGGCCGATGCGGTGGATCACCCGGACGCGCGGATCGGCAAGCGCGATTTCGCGGGCTTCGTCGGCGGTGCCATCGGGGCTGTTGTCATCGACGTAGATCGCTTCCCAGGCGATGCCGGCCAGCGCCTTGTCGAGCCGCTCGACCATCGTGCGCAGGTTCTTGCGCTCGTTGTAGGTCGGCAGGATAACCGCAAGTTCCAGCGGCCTGGCTGCCGCGCCGGGCGCCTTTTCGCTCTCGGGAAAGCTCATGTCCATGGCTTCGCGGGATAATGGGCCATTCCGGGGAAACCCTTGGCGCGACCTATAGCCGTGCAAGAACGGCATCGCCAATCGCGGTGGTGCCGTAGCTGCCGCCGAGATCGCGCCCGAGCACGCCATCGGCCAGCGCCTGCTCCACCGCTGCTTCGATCCGGCGGGCTTCGCTATCCATCGCGAAACTGTGGCGCAGCATCATCGCGGCGGAGAGGATCTGCGCCATCGGATTGGCGACACCCTGCCCGGCGATATCCGGCGCCGAACCGTGGATCGGTTCGTAAAGGCCGTAGGTACCTTCGGCCATGGTCGCCGATGCGAGCAGGCCGATCGAGCCGACGCACATGCTGGCCTGATCGGACAGGATATCGCCGAACATGTTGCCGGTGACGATGGTGTCGAACTGGCCCGGGTCCTTGACCAGCTGCATCGCGGCATTGTCGACATAGAGGTGGCTGAGTTCGACCTCCGGATATTCGGGGGCGACCTCCAGTATGACATCGCGCCACAGCTGCGAGGTATCGAGCACATTGGCCTTGTCGACCGAGCACAGCTTCTTGCGGCGGCCCATGGCGGTGCGGAAACCGGTGTGGGCGATGCGGCGCACTTCGTCCTCGGCATAGGACATGTCGTCATAGCCCTGGCGGCGGCCGTCTGGCAGGATGCGGATGCCCTTGTTGCCGAAATAGACGTCGCCGTTGGCCTCGCGCACGATCAGCAGGTCAATGGCGGAAGCGATCTCGGGCTTGAGCGAGCTCATGTGCTCGAGCCCCTTGTAGACCTTGGCCGGGCGCAGGTTGGCGAACAGCTGCATCTCCTTCCTGAGGCCGAGGATCGCCTGCTCGGGACGCAGATCGCGGGGGAGATGGTCCATGGCGAAATCGCCGACCGATCCGAACAGGATTGCGTCACTGGCCTTGGCGATCGCGAGCGACTCCGGCGGCAGCGGGTGGCCGTGCGCGCGGAAGGCGGCGGCGCCGACCAGGCCGTCGGTCATTTCGAGGCCGGGCAGCGCCAGCGTCTCGAGCACACGCACGGCTTCGCGCATGATCTCGGGGCCGATGCCATCGCCGGCGAAAACCGCCACTTTCATAGTATTCCGGGTCATGCTTCGATCCTGCGCAATCTCTCACCAAGCAAAGTGCGCGCCGCCATAACATCGCTTCGCCGTTCGGCAAGCGCATAGCGGGCAAGCGCCAGGCCGAGCCGGTCGAACACGGCCAGCAGGCCGGGCCAGTCGGCCGGATCGGGCCGGGCGAGCGGGCCGCCATAGCCAAGCTCGCGCAGCAGCAGCGCCTCGTAGCCAATCAGCGCGGGAAACCAGCCGCGCGCGGACGGCGCGGCGCAGATCGCATCGAGCAGGGCGGCAAGGCTCTGGTAAAGCGGCGGGTAGGCGTGGCGTTCGGGCAGCGCCGAGGCGGTCAGCGCGGTCGCCCAGGAAATCGCCGCGGCGGGCAGCGGTTCCGACAGCCACGGCCCGCGGCTCTGCACCAGTTCGAGCCGCAGCGACGGCAGCTGGCTGCCCGGACGGGAAGTCAACTCGGCCTGGACGAGATTGCCCGGGATCAGCACAGGGCGCAGCTGCCGTCCGCGCGCGCCGGCGACGTAGCCCGCGACCAGGCCATGCTCGGTGGTCAGCACCCGCGCGATAGCCCCGGTCTCGCCATGATTGCGGCTGGCGCAGACGATGGCGGGCTGGGCGATTTCCATGCCGGGTCTGTGGCGCGGAGCAGGCGAAGGCGCAAGCTCCTCGCTTGCCGATTGCGCACGCCGCTCCTAAAGCCCGAGCCATGAAACGCTCTACCGGCCAGAACCGCGACATCACCTCGAAATGGCGACCGGCGACGCGCGCGGTGCGTGCCGGCACCTGGCGGTCCGAGCAGGGCGAAACCAGCGAGGCGATCTATCTCACCTCGGGCTACAGCTATGACGACGCTCATACCCCCGCCGCCCGCTTTGCCGGGCAGGAACCCGGGATGACCTATTCGCGTACGCAGAACCCCAGCGTGCAGATGCTGGAAGAGCGCATCGCCATGATGGAAGGGGCCGAGGCCTGCCGGTGCCAGGCTTCGGGCATGGCGGCGATGTCGACCGCGATGCTGTGCCAGCTTTCGGCGGGCGATCACATGGTGGTGGCGCGCGCCGCCTTCGGTCCCACCCGCTGGGTGACGGACAACCTGCTGCCGCGCTTCGGCATCGAATGCACGCCGGTGGACGGCCGCGACCTCGACTTGTGGAAGGCGGCGATCCGGCCCAACACCAAGGTCTTCTTCTTCGAGACGCCCGCCAATCCGACGATGGACGTGATCGACATCGCCGCCGTCTGCGCGCTGGCGAAGGAGCACGGCATCCGCACCGTGGTCGATAACGCCTTTGCCACCAGCGCGTTGCAACGCCCGCTGGAACTGGGCGCGGACATCGTCGCCTATGCCGCGACCAAGCTGATGGACGGGCAGGGCCGGGTGCTCGCCGGGGCCGTCTGCGGCAGCGCGGAGTTCATCAACAACACGCTGCTGCCGTTCCAGCGCAACACCGGGCCGACGCTCTCGCCGTTCAACGCCTGGGTCGTGCTGAAAGGGCTGGAGACGCTGGACCTGCGCGCGCACCGTCAGGCTGACAATGCCCTGGATGTCGCCCGCTTCCTCGAAGGCAGGGTCCCGCGTTTGCTCCACCCCGGCCTGCCGAGCCACCCGCAATTCGCGCTGGTCCAGCGCCAGATGGTCAAGGCCGGGTCGGTCTTTTCCTTCGAGGTCGATGGCGGACGCCAGGCAGCCCACGCCGTGCTCGATGCGCTCGAGATGATCGATATCTCGAACAATATCGGCGACACCAAGTCGCTGATGACGCACCCTGCCTCCACCACCCATTCGAGCCTCACCCCCGAAGTGCGCGCCGACATGGGCGTTAGCGAGGGCATGCTGCGGATCAGCGTCGGGCTGGAGGATCCGCGCGATGTGATCGAGGATCTGGACCAGGCATTGAAGCAAGTGGGACTTTGATCTTTCCGCCTCCGCAATGGGAGGGGAAAGCCAGCCAAGGGAGAGGAACATGGACCTGCAAATCGCCGGCAAGCGCGCCTTGGTAACCGGCAGCAACACCGGCATCGGCCGGGGCATAGCCGCCGTGCTCGCGCGCGAGGGCATGACCGTCGCGATCCACGGCCGCAATGCCGCGCGGGCCAGCGCGGTTGTGAAGGAGATCGAGGACGCCGGCGGCAAGGCCTTTGCCGCTTGCGGCGATCTCGCCACCGACGCGGGCGCGCAGCAGGTGGCGGACACGATTCAGGCCGGAATGGGCGGGGTCGATGTGCTGGTCAACAATGTCGGCGGCAACGATGCCGGCAACAATGTCCACCGCGAATTCTTCGACGTGCCGATCGCCGACTGGGCCTATACCTATCAGGAGAACACGGTTTCGGCGGTGCGCATGGTCCACGCTTTCGTCCCCGCCATGCGCGAGCGCGGCTGGGGCCGGGTGATCAATATCGGCACGGCGGTCGCCACCCAGCCCTTCGCCCAGATCCCGGACTACAGCGCGGCCAAGGCCGGCATGCTCAACATGACGATCAGCCTGTCGAAGGCGCTGGCGCATACCGGCATCACCGTCAACACCCTCAGCCCCGGTTCGGTGCTGACCGATTCGGTCACCGAATGGCTGACGATCATCGCCAGGGAACAGGGCTGGGAAGGCGGCTGGGACGACTGGGAGAAGCGCCTGACCAGCGAACTGGTGCCGATCTCGGTCAGCCAGATCGGCCGGCCCGAGGAATACGGCCACGCTGTCGCCTGGCTGGCGAGCCCGCACGCGCGCTACATCACTGGCGCCAATTGGCGGATGGACGGGGGGCAGTGCCAGAGCATCAACTAAAGTCCTGGCCCTAAGCATACGGCCGGATTCGATCCGATTTGGATCGGACCGGATCGCCGCAAAGCCTTGGCGATTGGCCGATACCTAGGGCAATTCCCCTATCGATTAGAATAGAATTCGAGCCAACCCCGCGCGCCAGCCGCCGCCACATCGGCAATTCTCCCTAGGCATTCGCCACAGGGGGTTCCGATGCTCGCCAACCGCAAGTTGATCCTGATCGACAGCCAGGTCCGCCGCCGCGCCGGCATCTGCCATGCGCTTGCCGGCAGCACGCTTCACGCCGATCCCTTCGAGGATGTCGGCGAGGTCGTGGCGCATTGGCCATCGCGCGGAACCATCCTGGTGGAGGATGCGCATGACAACATCGGCCGGCTGATCGATCACATGACCCACCACGGCGCCTGGCTGCCGCTGGTCGCCTTTTCCGAAGGCCCGGCAACCTCGCAAATCGTCGCCGCGATCATGGAAGGCGCGGTCGACTATCTCCAATGGCCGGCGGGGACCGAAGTCATCGAAGCCGTCGTCGCCACCGCCGAGGCGAATTCGGCCCGCATCGCCTCGCTGCGGCTGCGCGAGGCCAGGGCGCGCAGCCGGGTGCAGCGGCTGACCCGTCGCGAGCGCGAGGTGCTGGCGGGCGTCGCCGGCGGCCTGTCCAACCGGCTGATCGGCGAGAAGCTCTCGATCAGTCCGCGCACCGTGGAAATTCACCGCGCCAACATGCTCAACAAAATGGGCGCACACCACACTTCGGAAGCCATTCGCATCGCCATCGAGGCCGCACTGGTCGCCTAGAAGCCAGGGCCAGGCTTCCTCCCCGGCCGGCTGTCCCGCCCCGGCCGGCCCCGCCCGCCCGTCCGGTAGAGCCTGGCTCACCGGGCGGGCGGCATTTTATTCGAAATTCGCGGAAGAGCGACTTCGGTCCGGCACCAGCCCACTCCCCCGCCCGGCCGCCCAAGCCATTGTACGATATGGGTGGCCGGGCGGGGGAGTGGGCTGGTGCCGGGCTATCCGAAACCCAAGTTTCGGGGATCAGATATAAAGCGCGGCGATGTCGCACAGCCGCTCCGCCACCCAATCGGGTTCGGTAATCATCAGATCGTGGCCGGTATCGATGTCCCAGACGCGGCCCTGCGAATTCGCGCGGAGCAGGTCCATATCGCGGCCCGGTATCGTCGGGGTGCAGATCAGATGGCTTTCCGGGATCGCTCGCATCGCCGCTTCGTCCCGCAGCACCAGCTTCTGCGCGAAGCATTCCACGGCTGCGGCGTGAGGCGGGCGCTGGTCCAGACGGCGAGCACGGGATCGTGGATGCCGAAGAAGCCGGCGTAGCTGGGATCGGGCTTCATCACCAGTTCGACCCCGTTCTCGACATACATGCCCTGCCGCGCCGCATCGATCGATTCGAAGGCGTGCTCGTGCAGCGATTCGCCGTCGCGGGGATAGGCGGCGTCGAGATAGACGCGGTGGCCGACCCGTTCGGGCGCGCGGTCGGCGACGCCGGTGATGACCATGCCGCCATAGGAATGACCAACCAGGATCGCCTGGCTCAGATCCTCCGAATGCAGCAGCGCGGCGACATCGTCGATATGGCAATCGAGATCGATGTCCGGGTGCAGCAGATGTGTGTGCTCGCCCATGCCTGGCAGCGAGGGGGCGTAGACAATGTGACCCTTGGCCTGCAGCCGCCGCGCCACCAGCTGGTAGCACCAGCCGCCATGCCCGCCGCCGTGGACCAGAACGAAATTCGCCATTGCACGCTCTCCCGGATACCCCCGGATGCGGCATATGCCACTTGCCTGCCGCCGCCAATCCGTCAAAGTGCGGCAAAGCAAGACAATGCGGGAGACACTGCCATGGCTACTCAATCGACACGTCACCTCGTCGCGCCGGAGCTGGAACCCGGCATCGACGCCTTTCCCGTCATGGATTTCAGCCAGGGCATGGAGGTGCTGCGCGGCGGCATGCTGGGGCGCGAGATGCCGCCGATGCCGCCGGAGCTCGAAGCTGTGAGCTGCGCGGAGCGCTTCATCCCCGGCGCGCCAGGCGATCCCGATGTGCGGGTGCTGCACTACACCCCGCCGGGCGCAGCTAAGGCTTTACGTCCGGCCGTGCTCGAGATTCACGGTGGCGGCTATGTCATCGGCAATGCCGACATGAGCGACGTGTCCAACCGGCTGGTGGCGCTGAGCCTCGACTGCGTCGTCGTTTCGGTCGATTACCGCCTCGCGCCCGAGACCGCCTGGCCCGGCTCGCTCAACGACAACTATGCCGCGCTGTGCTGGCTGGCCGGCAATGCGGCGGAGCTGGGCGTCGATCCGGCGCGCATCGCCATTTCCGGCGGCAGCGCGGGCGGCGGCCATGCCGCGGCGCTGGCGCTGCATGCGCGCAATGTGAAGGGTCCGGCGATCTGCTTCCAGCTGATCGACTATCCGATGCTCGACGACCGCACCTGCACCGATCCGGACCCGCACCCCTATGCCGGCGAATTCGTCTGGACGCCGCAGCTCAACCACTTCGGCTGGAAGTCCTTGCTCGGCGCCGAGCCGGGCAGCCAGGACTTCCACGAAACCGCCGCCCCGGCGCGCGCCGCGGATCTCGCGGGCCTGCCGCCGGCCTTCATCTCGATCGGCGCGCTCGACCTGTTCCTCGACGAAAGCCTCGAATACACCCGCCGCCTCGCCCGCGCCGGGGTTCCGGTGGAGCTGCATGTCGTGCCGGGCGCCTACCACGGCTCGGGCATGGTCGCCGACGCGCCGCAATCGCAAATGGTGGCGGAGCTGCGGATGAAGGCATTGGCGCGGGCGTTTGGGGTTTGAGGATGGTGGCTTGAGGCGACTTTGCCGCCATGCTAATTTGTTCACATGACCGTTGAGCTAACCACGCATCCCAAAGTGAAGCTTACTGTGGACGATTTTGATCTGCTCGCCCTGAACGGCGGGCTGGCCGGGCTTGAGCGAACCGAATTGCTCGACGGAGACATCTACCAGATGAGCCCGCAATATAACCCGCACTCCAACGCCAAATCGCTGTTTTATGAAGCGCTGCTCGACTGGAAGCGGATTCATCGGCCTGACTGGGCGGTACGAACCGAAACTTCGGTGGCAATGCCGCCGAACGACGAGCCGATGCCCGATGTCATCCTGTGCGACGCGCCGCGGGGGAGCAAGGGCATTGCGGTCGGGACGGTGCATCTGCTGATCGAGATCGCCGACGATTCCCGCAAGCGCGATCTGGGATACAAGAAGTCGCTCTATGCGCGGCAGGGCGTGCCGGAATACTGGGTGGTCGATCTGGTCAAAAGCAAAGTGTTCCGGTTTGCCTCGCCACGTGCGGAAGGCTGGGGCGACGAGGCCGAAGTCACGTTTGGCGAGCGGATCGAGGCGGTGACGATTGCGGGGCTGGGGGTGGAGACAGCTGGTTTGGGTTGACCAGGTTATTGCGCCCCAAGATCATTCAGCAGTTCACTCGCCAAGGCACTTCTTGCAAGCCGGTGCGCGCCAGCTGACCGGACTGGACACATGATCTTTAATCCAGTCTTCAATGGAATTTCGATCAAGCCCGCATACTTTGAAATATCCGCTCACTTCGTTTGTCCAATTGGTATCACCTGATGCGTTCTTTTTCAGAGTGTGGCATTCTGATCGGTGTATCTTGATGTGATCGAGATAAAAATGCCGATCCGAAGTTTTTGATGGCCATGGTAAATTGGCGATGAATCCCACAGGGTTCTCTGATCGCCATTTGACAAAGCCATTGTCGTTATTTTTATAAATGAGTGCCTTTGAATGGCTCGGAGGGAGGGGCGTCATGGCTACCTCTTTCTCTTGGTCAATTCATAACAATTCAACCGCGTCGGCCGATCCGCCGCATCGCCGACAACGCAATTCAAATCCCCACAGCTTTCCGCAAAGTCGCATTGATCCGCGACTGCCAGCCCGCCCCGCTCGCGCGGAAGCGTTCGAGCAGGTCGGCGTCCAGCCGCAGGGTCACCTGCTTCTTGGGTTCCGCACCCTGCACGGGGCGGCCGCGCGGGATGGTATGGGGAGGCACGCGCTTCATGCCGTCCTTGGTGAGCACGCCGGTTGCGGGGCGGATGACGCGGCCATTGACAGTGATCTGGGCCATTTTGCCCATTTCCTTGGTGGCAACTGGTGCGTCGTCAGGATCGATCCAGGCCGACATCATCGATTTCCTTGTCATGCATGCGCCGCATCGAGATGATCCGGCGAACACCTTCCCGTTCCGTCCAGACTACCGCCACGGCCAAACTGCCAAGCCAGCCAAATGTGACGGAACGATCTTCTCCATAATCGAACCGCAGATCGGGAACGGTCTTGGCAAAGCGACCGTCTATGACCAGCGGCGCATCCTGAAAATCGAGCCCGCGCTCGGCAAGCGTTTCGTCGCGCTTCGCGGGATCGAACTCGACCTTCATTGACTTATGTAACTACATAAATCTGCATTGTCAAGGCGCGCGCTGGCCTCACCGCGTCAACTTCTTATAAGCCAACCGCGTCGGCCGATCCGCCGCATCGCCAAGCCTGCGCCGCTTGTCCTCCTCGTAAGCCTCGAAGTTCCCTTCGAACCATTCGACGTGGCTGTTCCCCTCGAACGCCAGGATATGCGTCGCTAGCCTGTCCAGAAAAAAGCGGTCGTGGCTGATCACCACGGCGCAGCCGGCGAAGTTCTCGATCGCGTCCTCCAGCGCCGCCAGGGTTTCCACGTCGAGGTCATTGGTCGGCTCGTCCAGCAGCAGCACGTTGCCGCCGGTCTTGAGCATCTTGGCGATGTGGACGCGGTTGCGTTCGCCGCCCGATAGCTTGCCGACGTTCTTCTGCTGGTCGGCGCCCTTGAAGTTGAACGCGCCGACGTAAGCCCGGGTCGAGGTTTCCTGCTTGTTGACCGTCATGTAATCGAGCCCGTCGGATATTTCCTCCCAGACGTTCTTCTTGGGGTCGAGGTGGTCGCGGCTCTGGTCGACAAAGCCGAGGCGCACTGTCTCGCCGATCTCGATGGTGCCCTCGTCGGGCTTTTCCTGGCCGGTGATCAGGCGGAACAGGGTGGACTTGCCCGCGCCGTTGGGGCCGATGATGCCGACGATGCCGCCGGGCGGCAGGGTGAAGGAGAGGTCCTCGAACAGCAGCTTGTCGCCATAGGCCTTGGACACGCCCTTGACCTCGATCACCTTGCTGCCCAGCCGCTCGGGCACCTGGATGACGATCTGCGCCTTGCCCACGGCGCGGTTATCCTGGGCGTTCTGCAGCTCCTCGAACTTGCGCACGCGCGCCTTGCTCTTGGTCTGGCGGGCGGCGGGAGTCTGCCGGATCCATTCGAGTTCGCGCTGCAGCGCTTTCTGCTTGCCGCTCTCCTCGCGGTCTTCCTGCTCGAGCCGCTTGGCCTTCTTCTCGAGGTAGGTCGAATAGTTGCCCTCGTAGGGGAAGTATTTGCCGCGATCGAGTTCGAGGATCCAGCCGACGACGTGATCGAGGAAATAGCGGTCGTGGGTGATCATCAGCACCGCGCCGGCATAGAGCTTGAGGTGGTTTTCGAGCCACTCCACGCTTTCAGCATCGAGGTGGTTGGTCGGCTCGTCCAGCAGCAGGATGTCGGGCCTCTGGATCAGCAGGCGGGTGAGGGCGATGCGGCGCTTTTCGCCGCCCGAGAGATTATCGACCGCCCAGTCGCCCGGCGGACAGCGCAGCGCTTCCATGGCGATTTCGAGCTGGTTGTCGAGCGTCCAGCCGTCGACCGCGTCGATCTTTTCCTGAAGCTCGCTCATCTCGGTTCCGAGCGCGTCGAAATCGGCATCGGGTTCGGCCATCAGCAACGAGATTTCATTGAACCGCTCGACCAGGTCCGCCGTCGCGCGGGCGCCGTCCTTGACGTTCTCCAAAACGGTCTTGGTCTTGTCGAGCTCGGGCTCCTGGGCGAGATAGCCGACGGTGATGTATTCGCCCGGCCAGGCCTCGCCGGTGTATTCGGTGTCGATCCCGGCCATGATCTTCATCAGCGTCGATTTGCCCGCGCCGTTCGGCCCGACGATGCCGATCTTAGCGCCCTGGTAGAATTGCAGACTGATGTTCGACAGCACCGGCTTCTGGGCGCCGGGGAAAGTCTTGGTCATGCCTTTCATGACATAGGCGTATTGCGCGGCCATCGGGGTCCTCTTTGGCTTGCGATTGCGGGAGTTGGCGCGGCCCTTACAGGGCGTGGCGGGAGCGGGCAAGCGCGGCTTGAAACGGGACGCCCGATGCGCGACCGGCGCTTGAACTTGCCGCGCTCCTGGCCCACACTTGCGCGAGCCTGGGGGTATGCAACGTTGCGGCGATCATTTTTCTTGTCCGTCTGTCTGGGGCTTTCAGCCGTGCCCGTGCCGGTGCAGGCCGGCGAGGTGCCGCTCACCGGGCCTGTGCCCGATTGGGTAGCCCCCGCGCCGGAACTTGACGCCAGGCTGCTCGGGCAGGACGCCGCCACCGTGCCGCTGTTCGACGAGCAGAACTACATCGATGGCGATCTCGCGGTCGCCTATGTCGATGCGGCTCAGACCGTCGCCAATGCCGAGCAATTAAACCGGCTCGGCACGATCTCGGCGAGCTGGCAGCCGGCGCATGGCGATCTGACGATCCACCGCATCGAGATCCTGCGCGGGGCCGAGAAGTTCGATCTGATGAAGGACGGGCCGGGCTTCACCGTGCTGCGGCGCGAGGCCGGGCTCGAGCGGATGATCATCGACGGCACGCTCACCGCGACGCGGCAGATCCAGGGACTGCGCATCGGCGACACGCTTCGCTTCGCTTTCAGCATATCGGGGCGCGACTCCGTGCTCGGCGGCAGGGCGCAGAGCGCGACGGTGCTGTTCGCCAAGCCGGTCAAGATCGGCTTCGGCCGCGCCCGGCTGGTCTGGCCGGCCGCTCAGAAGATCGCCTGGAAGGCCCTGCTGCCCGGCATAACCGCCACGCCGCGCGCTATCTCCGGCGGCCGCAAGGAGCTGACGATACCCTTGCCGCTGCCGGCGCTGCCGGAAATTCCGCGCGACGCGCCCGCGCGGTTCAAGCCGGTGCCGATGATCGTGGCGACCAATTTTTCCAGCTGGGCCGAAGTGGCGAGCACCATGGCGCCGCTCTACAGGCCGGCGGGTGCGATTATGGAAGGGTCCGACCTCGCCAGGGCGACCGATGCGATTCTGGCCGCCCATGCCGATCCGGTCGAGCGCATGGCCGAGGCGCTGCACCTGGTGCAGGATTCGGTGCGCTATCAGCTGATCGCCATGGGCACCGGCAACTATGCGCCGCAGCAGCCCGCCAAGACCTGGGACATGCGCTATGGCGATTGCAAGGCCAAGAGCCTGCTGCTGCTGGCCATGCTCGACCGGCTGGGCATCAAGGCCGAAGCCGTGCTCGCCAATATCGAGACCGGCGATCTCGTGCCGCGAATGCTGCCCGCGCCGCTCGCGTTCGATCATGTCATCGTCCGCGCGGAAGTGGCGGGAGAGAGCTTCTGGCTCGACGGCACCTCGACCGGGGTACGGCTCGCCGATATTCGCGACGTGCCGCGCTTCGGCCATGTCCTGCCGTTGCGCGACAAGGGCGCGGAGCTGCTGCAGCTGCCGGTCCGCGCCAATGCCCGTCCGGCGCTCGATCTCGATCTGGCCTACGACGGCACGGCGGGCGTGCATCTGCCGATGCCGTTCGCGCTGAGGATTCGTTATGCCGGCGCCTATGCCGAGCAGCAGCGCGCCAATGCCGGCGCCAGTTCCGAAGACGCGCTGGTCAAGATCGCCGAAACCACCGCCAAAAAGTGGACCGACAGCGAAACCATCGCCAAGCCCACGGCGACTTACGATCCCAAGGACAGCACCTGGACGCTCGATGTCGAGGGTGTCGCCTATCCCGATTGGCAATTCAACGAAGGCCGGCTCGAGTTTGGCATGGATCCGACGATCCGGATCGATTTCAAGCCCGACCGCAGCCGCTCCACCTGGCAGGCCTTGCCGGCGCTGATCGACAAGCCGTGGACCGCGCGTTCGCGGGTGGCGTACCGTCTGCCGCGGGAAGGCGCCGAAGCAGCGCTCGAAGGCGGCGAACCGCTCAAGCTGGCGCTGCCCGCCGTGGAATTCGAGCGCACCGCGCGGCGCGAGGGAACCACGATCGTCGAGGAAGTCGTCTCGCGCGAGACCGGCGTGGAAGTGGCGGCGGGCGAGGTCAGCGCGGCCAAGAAGGCGATCGCCGACGCCAATGCCAAAGTGCTGCGCATCGTCATGCCGGCCAGCTATCCGCAGCGCTGGGACGATGTCGCCCGGATGAAGAATTCACCGGCGGCGGCGAAGCTGCGCGGCATTTTCGACCGGCGTATCGCCGACAAGCCCGATGCGGCCGAGCGCCATTCCGACCGCGGCTGGCTCAACGAGCGCATGTTCGATTGGGCCGCGGCCGAAACCGACTTCACCAGGGCGATCGCGCTCGATCCTTCGGCCGCCCGCTATCTGCGGCGCGCCCGCTTGCGCGTGACCCGCGGCGACGAAACGGGCTCGCTGAAGGATGCGCAGACGGCTTACGATCTCGATCCCGGCAACAAGGATATCCGCGAGCAGCTCGCAGCCGCGTTCTCGCGCTCGGGCAAAACCGACCAGGCGCTCGATTTGATCGAAGCGAACCCGGATGTCGCCAGCGAAGACGGCGAGGGGGCTCTGCTCAGCCGGGTAGAAGTGCTGGTCCAGGGCGGCCGCGCGGAGGAAGCGCTCGCGCTGCTCGACGCGGCGCTGGCAAAGCGCGCGAGCTCCGCCGCCTTGCTCAACGGGCGCTGCTGGTTCAAGGCGCTGACCAACACCGACCTTGCCGGAGCGCTCGCCGATTGTTCGCGGGCGATCGAGATTTCGGGAGAGCCTTCGACCTATTTCGACAGCCGGGCGATGGTGCATTTCCGCGCGGGCCGAGCCAAGGAAGCGATCCAGGATCTCGATTCGGCGCTGGCGATCGAGCCGGAACTGGCGGCATCGCGCTTCATGCGCGGCATCATCGCCTCACGCGAGGGCAAGCGCAGGAAGGCTCCGCCGACCTTGCCGCGGCCAGGCGGCTGGTGCCGTCGATCGATGCCTTTTTCGCGCGGTACGGGATCAAGCCCTAGGCCGTATCAGCCCGGCTTCACCGCCTTGATGGTCTTCACGATGTCGAGGAAGATGTTGTCGATCTCCACAATCTCGAACCCCGCCGCGCGGACGTTGCCGGCGGTGTCGCGGTTCATCGAGGGGCCGATGCGTTCGGTCAGATTGGTCATCAGGTCCATCATCCGGCCGAACGGATGGAACTTGCTGCCGGTGTGCTCGAACATGAACAGCCGCCCGCCGGGCCTCAGCACGCGGTGGATCGCTTTCAGCCCCTCGACCGGGTTGGGCACCGAACAGAACGTGCAGGACGTATAGACCTGATCGAAGCTTTCGGGCGCGTAGGGCATTTCGTGCACGTCCATCACTTCGGCGCGGATCGTGCCCTCATAAGCGGCGATGCGTTCCTGCGCCTGTTCGAGCATCCTGGGGCTGATGTCGATCGCGGTGATGTCCTGCCCCGGCGGGAAGGCGGGAATGTCGAGCCCGGTGCCCAGCGCCATGAACAGAACCTTGCCCTGCATGTGGCTGAACAGCGCGTGCTTGTAGGGCTTCCAGCGCGCCTCGGCGCCCTTGGCCGCCATCGAATCGAACCGCGGCGCCATCTTGTCCCATTTGGCCTGGGTTACGGTATCGGCCATGTCAGCTTGCCTTTTCCTGGCGGCGAACGCCGCGCAGCAAGGTGTTGGCCACCCAGATGAAGACGATTTCGCCAATGCCGCAGGCCGCGCCCAGCTCGATCGCGTGGCGCATCGACAGCGGCATCATCGCTTCCATCATGCCGACGACCATGCCGCTCCACATGCCGGTGTACATCGCCGGGATCATTGCCTCCATCGCGCCGAGCTTGATGCCGATGGGAAAGAACATGACCAGGCCGACGATCATGCCCAGCGCCATCATCGCGAACATCGCGGCCCACATGTTCCATCCCGGACCGACCAGGGCCCAGGCGACCAGCGCCGCGACGATGCCGACGGCGAGGCTGCCGAGGAAATCCCCGGCTGCGTACAAGGGTCGACGGTCCAATGCATTTCTCCCCGACATGGTGCGATGCGCCAGTGGTGACCGGACGGAAGGCGTTTGTCCAGTAGCCGGATGAGCGAAGCGGACCGGGCGGCGTGCCAGACCGGCCGAGAATTGCCACTGTGCGCAAGGTTCCGCGAAGCGCTTATTGGAGCTGCGGGGGGGAGGGCCGCCAAATCCGCTGAAAAAGCTGGTGACCCCTACGGGAATCGAACCCGTGTTTCAGCCGTGAGAGGGCCGCGTCCTGACCGCTAGACGAAGGGGCCACATGGCGTGGCGCGATGGCATCATAGCCCGCCCCTCCGCCAGAGGGAAGCGGGTGGTGACCCCTACGGGAATCGAACCCGTGTTTCAGCCGTGAAAGGGCCGCGTCCTAGGCCTCTAGACGAAGGGGCCGCTGCGGCCGGAGCCGATAGCAGGCCGCGCCTTTAGGCAAGCCGCAATAGGGGGTCAAGCCCCGGATTGCTCAATCCGCCCAGGCGGCATCGTCGATGTGCAGTTCGGCCTGGGGGCGGCTGGCCCAGTCGTCGATGCGGGCGCGGCCGGCGAGCCACAGCTTGCGGTCGCGCGCGCCGTGGAGCAGCGCTTGGCCAAGCGCGCTTTGGGCCGCGCGGAAGGCGATTCCCTTGAAGCTCGCGCCGTCTCCGCCGCGCGCGATCACGCGGACGTGGTCGCTGCCGACCAGGTCGCACTTCACCAGCCGCACCGGGCCGACGCAGACGCGCGGGCCAGGCCAGCCCATGCCGAACGGCCCCGCGCTTTCCAGCGTTTCGACCAGTTCGGGCGTCAGCCCGCCGGGCGCCAGCGCGAGGTCGAGCAGCAGCGCCTGACCGGCCGCGGAAGCCATTACGGTGGCGCCGAGCCGGGCGTCGAGCCATTCGGCGAGCGCATCGATCCGGTCGGGGGCGATGGTCAGGCCCGCGGCCATGGCATGGCCGCCGCCGGCGACCAGCAGCCCTTCCTCGCGCGCGGCGATGATCGCGGCGCCAAGGTCGACCCCCGGGATCGATCGGCCCGAGCCTTTTCCCATTCCGGCTTCATCCGCGTCCAGCGCGATCACCAGCGCCGGCTTTCCGGTCTTTTCCTTGATCCGTCCGGCGACGATGCCGATCACGCCCGGGTGCCAGCCGCGCCCGGCGAGGACCAGCACGGCGCGGTTGTGCTGGCCTGCGATCAGCGCTTCCGCGGCTTCCTGGACCGACGCTTCGATGCCGCGGCGCTCTTCGTTGAGGCGGGATAGCTGCTCGGCCAGGGCGCGGGCCTCGTCGGGGTCTTCGGTGATGAGCAGGCGCACGCCAAGGCTGGCCTCGCCGACCCGTCCGCCGGCGTTGATGCGCGGGCCGAGCGCGAACCCGAGGTCGCTGCAAGTGGGCGCGCGATTGAGGCGGCTGGCGTCGATCAGCGCTGCCATGCCGACGTTCTCGCGCCGCGCCATGACCTTGAGGCCCTGCGCCACCAGCGCCCGGTTGAGGCCCCTGAGCGAGGCGACATCGGCGACTGTTCCGAGCGCGACAAGATCGAGCAGGGTGAGCAAATTGGGTTCAGTCGTGTCCGTAAAGTAACCGTTCTGGCGCAGTGTGCGGATCGTCGCTATCGCCATCAGGAAGGCGACACCGACGGCAGCGAGGTGACCATGCGACGCACCGGTTTCGCTCTCGTCGAGGCGGTTTGGGTTTACCAATGCGGTTGCAATCGGTAAATTGGAAGTGCATTTATGGTGATCCGCCACGATCACATCGACACCGGCGTGGTGCGCCATTTCGAGTGCTTCGTGCGCCATCGCGCCGCAATCGACGGTGACGATCAGGCTCGATCCCTCCGCCGCGATTCGCACCAGCGCCTCGCCCGAGGGGCCGTAGCCTTCGAGCAGCCGGTCGGGAATGTAGTGACGCGCCTGGTTGCCGAGCATGCGCAGCAGCCGGATCAGCAGCGCCGCGCTGGTCGCGCCATCGACGTCGTAGTCGCCGTAGACCGTGACCGTCTCGCCGGTGAGCACGGCCTGGGCAAGCCGCTCGGCGGCGGCGTCCATGTCGCGGAACAGCGAAGGGTCCGGCAGGAATTCGCGCAGCGAAGGGGCGCGGTGACGTTCGATATCGTCGCGCCCGACCCCGCGCGACAGCAGCAGCTGGGTGACGATGTCCTGCTCAAGCCCCGCGGGGCCGTCGCCTGCGCCGGCGCCCAGATCCATGTTGCCGCCGCGCCAGCGCCAGGCCTGGCCCGAAAGCGAGCTGTCGATGCCGAAGACGGAAGCGGGTGCGGAAGCCATGGTTGCCGGCGACGCCTATCGCCATTCGTTCGAAAAGGCACGTCCGGGCCTGTCGATAATTGACAATTTTCCGCCAAGGTAGTTCCCTATGGCTAAGGCACTGCTTGGGAAAGGATACCCTGATGACCTCCCGCCGGACTATCGCCGCGATCGCCGCCACCGCCGCATTCGCCGGCGCCATCCCGCTGATTGCCCAGCAACGCCCCGCCAGCGGCCCGGTCGCGCGTTACGACATGCGCGCCGGGACCATCTCGGGCATGGGGGCGATGGGCCAGATGAACCCGATGGCGATGATGATGGGAGGGGGTCGCGGCAATCAGGCGCAGCACGAACTCCATCTGCGACTCGGCACCTCGCGCGATCCCAATCCTGGTGCGGCCAAGGCGGACCACTTTATGCCGCCGGTGGCCAAGCTCGGCAAATCGGTGGCCCTGGGCTATCGCGAAGAGCGGGTCGAGGACGAGCTGCCGCAGCGGCCGAAAGGCCGGATGCTGATCTACTGGGGCTGCGGCGAGCATGCCCCGGCCGGCCAGCCGGTGGTGATCGACTTCGCGAAACTGGCGGCGGGCCAGGTGCCGCCCGGGCTGTGGTCGACCACGGTCATCCGTGACTGGGGTCCCGATGCCCGCAACAGCAGGACGTTCGGACGGTGGCCCTGGGACGACAAGAAATACGTCAAGCCCGACAGCTCGCTGCTGGGCGCGCACCGGATCGCGGCCAATTACTCCCCCGAAATCGCCTTCACCTTGTCGAAGGACTTCATGCAGCCGCTCAGCGCGCGGGGAACGGCGCAGCCCAGCGGCTCGACCCGCATCGACTGGACCGGCATCGCCGATGCCACCGGCTATTATCTGTTTGCCTTCGGCGGCAAGCAGGGTCCGGGCGGGCGCGAGATGGACACCATGGTGATGTGGACCAGCAGTTCATCGAGACAATTCGGCGGCGGCCTGTCGGACTGGCTCTCGCCGGGCCAGGTCGCAGGGCTGGTGCGCGATCGCACGGTGCTGGCGCCCAGCGTTTCGACTTGCACCGTTCCCGCCGAAGTCCGCCGCGATGCGCCGGATTTCCGCATGACCATGCTGACCGCGTTCGGTCCGGAAGAGAATTTCGCCTATCCGCCCCGCCCGGAAAATCCGCGCACGCCATGGAATCTCGAATGGACCGCGCGGGTCCGCCATCGCTCGATGACCACGATCATGGACATGCCTGGAATGCCCGACATGAGCGGCATGGAAGGGGCGCAGGGGCAGTCCGGGCAGGCGCAGCAGCAACAGCAGTGCAAGCCGAAGAAACGCGGGCTGGGCGGCTTGCTGGGCGGCGCGCTGGGCGTACCCAGCGGCGACGGCTGCTAGGCCCGGCGGCTGTCGGACAGGAACCAACCTTGCTTGCCATCGTCTGGCACAGCCGGACGGGCGCGGCCAGGGCCATGGCGGAGGCGGCCCGTGGCGCCGCCAGCGAGAGCGCTGTTCTGATCCCGGCGGAAGCGGCCGGAGCCGAAGCGCTGTTCGCGGCGGCGGGCTATCTGTTCGTCTGCCCCGAAAATCTCGCCGGCATGACCGGGGCGATGAAGGAGTTTTTCGACCGCTGCTATTACCCTCTGCTGGGGCGCATCGAAGGCCGTCCCTATGCGACCGCGATCGCCGCCGGCTCCGACGGGCGCGGCGCCACGGCGCAGATCGACCGGATCGTAACCGGCTGGCGATTGCGCCGGGTCGCGGAGCCGCTGATCGTCAATCTCGGGGCGCAAACGCCAGAGGCGATCCTGGCGCCCAAACACCTCTCGATGGGCGATATTTCCCGCTGCCAGGAGCTCGGGGCGGCGCTTGGCGAGGGGCTCCGCCTGGGAGTATTTTGATCCGTCTGCTCCAATCCTGAGCAATATAGTCAACTTGGACTCGACGCGCCCCCCCAAATAATGCGAAGTAAAGTCATCCAATTCGGTGGGGACTGAACCGATCTTGAGGGGAGCCTGTTTGGAGGTGGAGCAGCAAGACGCGGCCCTGTCTCTGCTGTTCGCGGCAGGCGATCGGCCATCCGCCGAGGATGTTGAGCGCGCCCTTTCCGCGCTGCCTGGCGACACTTCAGCCAAACCGGGCAGGGCGATTACCCGGATCACCGATGCGCGCCGAGGCGGAGAGGGCTGGCTCGAACTGCTGGCCAGCGGGATGACTTTCGACCTGACCGGGCTGGCGCCGGCGGTCTCGGCGCCGGTACCCGCGGCGGTTCATTTCTTCGGGCTGCCAGCCGAGGCTGTGGAGGGAGCGTTCGAGGCCATAGAAATCGTGCCGGGGCCGCATCTTGAGGGCGGCGGCGCCATGATGCCCGTGGTCAGGACCATGGCCTCCGTGGCGAGCGCGCTGGCGGCGAAGCTGGGCGCGCAAACGGTCTGCTGGGCGCCGGCGCGCAGCTGGATGGACCCGAGCTATTTCGCCCGGATTGTCGATGGCTGGCTCGATGGCGGCGCTTTCCCCGCCCTGGGGTTCACCGGCATCGAGCGCAGCCATGACGGTTCGGTCGAAAGCGATGGGCTCGCCTATTTCACCGGGCAGGAACTGCGCGTCGATGCGCGCCGGGGAGAGGCGGCGGCGGCGACGGTAAAGCTGGCGGTGCGCGCCATCGACCATCTGGTGCGCCATGGCCGAGTTCGAGCGGAGAGAGCGGCTCACCGGCCCCGACGGTGAAGCGCTGCTGGCCGAACCCTCAGCCGGCGGGCGTATCGTTCGGTTATGGCGCGAAGGGTGATCGAGCGCGAGCTGCTGTCGTTTCGCGCGGTCAACCGGCGCGGCGATCCCGATCACGATTCCGGCTTGCAGCGTCATCACTTGCTGCCGCGCCAACTGTTGGGCGAGCGCTGCTTCGGCGCGTTGTTCGACACGATCGGGCGCGGGCGGATCGGCTTCGACGATTTCCGGTCGAACGGGCTGCTGCTGCCGGCCAGCGATTTTGCCGCGGTCCGGATCGGCCTGCCGCTGCACCGGGGGCCGCACCGCACCTACAACGCCATGGTGATCGAGCGGGTCGGCCAGATCGAGAACGGCTGGTCCGCGCTGCGGCTGCGGGCGCCCGAAGTGGCGCTCGACGATGCGCTGATGCGGCTCGGGCTGCTCCAGCGCGCGTTGCGGCGGCGGCTGCTCGATCCGGTGCGCAAGCGCCTGTCGCTCAACCGCCGCGATCCGCTTGGCCACCGGGTCGATTTCGCCGAACTCGACGCCATGGCCGAGGCGCTGTGGGGCGAGACCGGGGGGTAGGGCATGTCTGACCCATATCGGTGCACCGTGATCGCCGTTTCGCGCGATGCGGCGCATCGCTTTTCCAAGCAGCCTTGCGAATCGATACGCCTGATCGCCGGTCTGGGTGTCGAAGGCGATGCGCATGCCGGAGCGGCCGTGCAGCACCGTTCACGGATCGCCAGGGACCCGAGGGCGCCGAACCTGCGGCAGGTGCATCTGATCCAGGCCGAGCTGTTCGACGAACTGGCCGGCAAGGGCTTCGCCCTCGAACCCGGGCAGATCGGTGAAAACATCGCCACCCGCGGAATCGATCTGCTCGCGCTGTCACGCGGGGCAAGGCTGCGGCTGGGCGAGACAGCGGAGATCGAAATCACCGGTCTCAGGAACCCCTGCGTCCAGCTCGACCGTTTCGCTCCGGGCCTTGCAGCGGCGGTCCTCGACAAGGCTGCCGACGGCGCACTTATCCGCAAGGCGGGCGTGATGGCCACGGTGGTCACGAACGGAGAGGTGAGGTCCGGTGACGCGATTGCCCTCGTCCATGCGCCTGAACACCACGAGGCGCTCGAGCCGGTTTAGAACCTACCGGCCCGATCGCCGCCAGCGTGCAACGCGTTTCATGGCGCCTGCGGCCTTGCCTTCCGCCGCATCATCGCCGAAGGGGCCACAGCCCGTCAGGAAGAGGATTTACCGCAATGGCCACCCAGGAACACACGCTCGATTGTTCGGACATCGACCAGTATCTCGGCAAGCCGATCGACAGCTCGCCGCTGCGCGAGGCGATCTCCAACACCGACATCAGGCGCTGGGCGCATGCCATGCATTACGCCAACCTGCTGCATTACGATCGCCACTATGCCCTCGAGAGCCGCTTCGGCCGGCTGGTCGCGCCGCAGAGCTTCCCGATCGTGATGGACGACGGCCACGGCACGGCCGGCGCCTGCGTCGGCAAAATTCCGGAATTCTCACCTACTTTTCGCCGGCGACGAGTGGTGGTTCGAGGATGTGAAGGTCTTCGGCGGCGACTGGATCAGCAACGAGCGCATTCCGTTCGACTACGTGGTCAAGAACACCAGCCTGGGGCCGACCTGCTTTCAGCGCGGCGACAATTTCTACCGCAACCAGCACGGGGTGCTGATCGCCAAGCACCGCTCGACGGCGATGCGTTACAGCGCGGCGCTGGGCGGAGAGACGGTCAACCCGGCCGACTTCGACGATCCGGAATGGAGCGACGCCGAGCTAGAGGGGTTCGAGCAGCGCCGCTTCGCCTGGGTGCGGATGCTGCACGATCTCGGCCACGGGCAGCGCTGGTGGGACGACGTCCAGGTCGGAGACAAGCTGCCCGAGCGCCTGTTCGGCCCGCACTCGATCGTCAGCTTCACCACCGAGTGGCGCTCATACCTGTTCACCACTTGGGGCACGCTCGACCGGCGCATGCTCAACCTCGCCGATCTCGGCTTCACCGCGGAGATGGCGGGCCATGAAAACGATCCGGTGATGGAGCGGATCAACCCCTTCCTCACCGACGGCGCCCATTACGGCCCCTCGCGCGGGCATCTTTTTCCCAAGTACGCGCGCAAGATCGGCATGCCGCGCGGCTATGGCTACGGCGCCTCGCTGGGCGCCTGGGTGACCGACTATCTCGCCGGCTGGGCGGGCGAGCACGGCATGGTGCTCCACTCGATCGCCAACTACCGCGGCCCGGCGCTGACCGGCGACGCGACCGTGCAAAGTGCCGAAGTCACGGCAAAAACTGTCGATGACCAGGGCCGTCACCTGATTCACGTCAAGCACCTGATGCAGAACCAGGCGGGCAAGACCATGGTCACCGGAACCGCGGAAATCGTACTGCCGAAGAAATGACACGCCCTGGCGTTAACACTGTGGCAACCAAGCCACGCTCCGGGCTTCCAACAACAAAAGCGCAACCTTTTCTCCACAAGCGTCTTGACGAGGGACAGTTTTTTGGGTTGTGCTGACAGGGTAGGACGTTAAACAGTGGGTTTCACAGGGATGCCAACCAGTCGCGCGCCGCTTAAATCCGGACCCGGGCCAATGCCCGCGGCGGAGTGCGATGGGTGGTCTTTCCCAGAACTGCTTTCTTTGTCGCCGGGCCTCTCCGGCGATCGGGACGGGGGAACCGAATGAGATTAGTGCTGCAGCAATTCAGCCTGCCGCTTCCGGACACTCCGGGGGCGGTCAATGCATTTTCCGCGTGACATTGATTCACGCTTCGTTAAGAATCTTGGGCAAGTGAGCGCCCGCCACCTTATTCCGGTCCGATTGGACCAGCGCAGATTTACAGGGAGTACTACCAATGACTGCACGTGATACCGGCATCGCCAGCAACTCGACGAATTCGCGGCGTTCGCGCCTCATGCTGGGTGCGGCCGTTGCCGCGACCGCGGCGGGCCTTGCCGCCCCTGTAACGGCCGGCACCTACACCACGGTGGTGGACGACACGATCGCCAACATCCAGGCGAAGATCAACACGATCATCACCACGCCCGACGCCGTTGTCATCTGGGACACGCCGGTGGGCGCCAACACCAAGGCGGGCGAAACCGGCACGATCACGATCGCCGATGGCGCTCTCGCTGGCGAAGGCGATGGCGCGATCACCGTCACCCTTGCCGGCAAGCTGGGCACCTACAACACCACCACCCTGGTGGTGGCCGATCTGGTCAACATCAATATCAATGGCGATGCGGCCCTGACGGGCAACACCTTCAACTTCACCAGCGCCGCGACCGGCGTCCTTACCGGCGAAATCGATGCAAGCGTCGGCGGCAACATCACCTTCAAGAACGATGGCCTGATCATCAACGATGCCGGCGGTAGCAACATTCTGTCCACGAGTTGGCGGCATCGATTTCCAGAATGCCGGGCGGATCGCCAATGGCAGCGTTAACCTCAATGCCGATAATATTTCGACTGTCGTTGCCGCGCCGGCGGGCATTTCCTCCGTAACCAACACGGGTGGCAACATCGTGGTGGTAAGCAATGGCACGCTTGGTTCGGCCGATGGCACGACCCGGGTCGATCTTAGGCATGCAGCCGACGTCGGTAATGTCGACGTGACGGTCAACGGCGTCGCCGGCGATCTCAATATCGATGCTGGAATCGGTGATGCGATCGTAAATGTTTCACGGCGGCGAAGCGCGCCTCTGGCTGGCGAAACCAAAACAACTTCAGTCCTCAAGGAGGTCTGGGGTACCGGCACGGCGACCGTGACAATCGGCGCAACCGGCAATGTCGGCGACGTCGATATTTCTACCGCTTCCGGCGGCGGCACTCTGACGATCGACGGCTCGGTCGGCGCGGACAATGCAAATGACGACGCGGAAATTCGCTCGACGCTCACCGATGACGATGACTTCACGACCAAATCGCTGAGTGCGGACAGCAAGGTCGCCACCGAGATCATCCAGGATGTGACGACCCCGATTGGCGGCGCGGTTACGCTCACGGTCAATGCCGGCGGCAGCGTCGCGGACAACGTATTGGCCGATTCGAACAAGGGTGACGCCACGGTCACTGTCGGCGGCACGGTTGGCGACGATGCGACCGCCGAAACGACCGGGACCGCCAGCACGTTCAACTCGACGGAAGTAAACACCAATAACAGCATTATCGGGGTCACCGATACGTCGGACACTTTCACATCGACCCTGACTCAGTCCGCCACCGGCGGTACGGCCCTGGTCGAAGTGCTGGCAGGCGGCGAGGTCACGGATAACGCAATTGCCCGCGGCGATGGCGCGGCCACGGCCACCGTGCTCAACAGCGGCACCATCGGCGGCACCGCCACGGCGGATTCGCAAGGCACTCTGCTCACGTCCGAGATCATCACCACCACAGGTTCGAATTACGTCAACCTGATCACGGGGGTCACCAAGACCGCGTCCGAAAACGACGAAGTGCGCACCCGCGCAATATTTGGCGGTGTGGCGCTGGTGCAGAACAACGCAACCGGCGTGATCCTCGATGGCGTCAACATCGATGGCGCGACCAGCGCGACCCTGACCAATGACGGCTCGATCACGGGCAGCAGCGATATCGATGCCCGTGTGGCCTTCACCATCACCAGCTCGCACCTCAACCAAAAGGACTCGTTCATCAACGATCCCTTGGTTCAGACCGCGACAACGGAAAGCGATCTGATTGAGTTCACGGCCCAGACGCTGGGCGGAACCGCGACACTGACCAACAACAAGCTGATCGAAGGCAATATCGACATCGAAGCCCTGGGCGATGTAACCATCACCAACGCGGCGACGGCTTCTGGCGCGGGCGGCGGCATTCGCGGCACGATCGATGCCCTGTCGAGCGGCAGCGACTTCACCTTCCTGTTCGACACCAGCAGCGACAGCAAAACGGATTTCGTAACGGGCGCCACAACCGAAAACGAGGCGGGCACCTTCAAATTCACCCAGACGCCCACCGGCGGCTCGGTGATCGGCACTTATGCCGGTGAAAGCGGCGCGGACAATTTCGTCGATGTCGATGGTTCAATCACCCAGGACGCCGACAAGGACAGCACCGCCACCGTCTCCGGCGTTGTGTGGGGTTCGGTCGATCTGATCGCCGGCAACAACCAGACCACATCGTTCGAGGCCAATTCCGCGCGGACCTATTCCGTCGACAAGAACACGACCGGCACCGAGACCGGCAGCGCGTCCTCGACGAGCAGCTCGGCCGATGCGGCTGGTACGGCCACGCTCAATCTCAGCAGCAAGATCGCCGATCCCGACGGGGCCGGCGGCATCGCGGCCGACGTCAGCCTGGATGGCACGACGGCAGCAGCCGCGAACCTCGCCGCCGGTTCGTCGATCGCTGGCAACCTGACGGTCTTCTCGGAACTCGTTTCCGGAACCGGCAGCACAGCGAGCGATTACGCGCAGGACATCACCCTGGGTAACGCGGTAACCAATGCGCTCAACGACGAGGAGCACTCGACTTCGACGACCACGGGCGGCGCTTCGTCGGCCAGCCTTGGCGGCTCTGTCGGCGGCAACGTTGACGTCAGGGGCGTCACCGCGGCGCCGGTGACGGTGCTGGCCGGAAACCGCGTCGGCGGCTCGGTCTTCGTCGGCACGCAAGGCAGCAACTCATCGTTCGATGCGGTGCGGACTTACAGCCGCGATGCAGCGACGGGGATCGCCACGGCCCAGGAAACAACCAAGGACGTCAGCCGTACTCCGCTGGCGACCGGTCCGGCCACGCTCGATGTCAATGGCAATGTCGGCTACAGTGCTCTTGGCGCGGTGCAGGCCAATCCGGTGACAAACTTTGCTACAGCCTCCGCCGGGCCGTGGCGACGCCAAGACCACCGTAACAGGTCTGGTGAGCGGTCTTGCCAGCGCCGAGGCGCTCAACCCGCTCAGCGACACCACCACCGAAAGTGTCACCGACTGGAGCGGCAAGCACAGTTCTTCGGCGACCGACTGGGGTTCGCTCGGGCTCGGTTCCATCCTGACCAAGTCGGTGACGACCTCTAACTCGATCGCCACCGGCGGCAACGCCACGGTAACGATCGCTCCGACGGCGGCGTTGACGCTCAGGGTAAGATCTCCGCCAACTCGGTCCTCGCCGAAGGTCTGACCGGGGCGCTGGTGACGATCAATGCCGGCGGCAAGGTAGTGTGCAATAATGGCACGGTCATCTAGGGCTGTGGCGGTAACAACACCGGCGATGTCACCGCGACTTCGAGCACGATCAATACCAAGGTCGTCACCACCGACACGCCTGGGCCTGCTGGCACGGTCTTGCGGAACCAGGTGACCACCAATACCGCGGTTGGCGCCACGGCGAAGATCGACAACAAGGGCGCGATCGGAGGCAATGCGCTTGCGCAAGGCCAGGGTTCGACCACCGCGATCGTCTTGAACGGTCCGGTAAGCTACTCGCCGGACGGCAAGTCGTTCGTCGATGGGGTCATCATCGGCAACGCCACGGCGATCGGTTCGCTGAACCATAACTCGACGGTGACGCTCGACGACAACGACGTCGGCGCCATCGCTCCGGCTCTGCGCACGCAAGTCACCACCACGGTGCAGAAGTACAACGACGGCAAGGCGATCCTCACCAACGATGGCGTGATCTTCGGCAACGCGGAAGTGCGGGGCTCGAAGGGTACGGTCACCAACAACGGGGTTGTCGTGGGCGCCATCGTGGTCGGTGAAAAGACCACGGCTGGTACCACGGTCGTCACCAAGACCGATGCGACGACGGTTCGGAGCTTTGCTGCCCAGGCAGTTCTGCCGGTCCAGGATTACCTGGTCGACCAGAACGGCACAGCGGGTGAAGTCCTTGTTGGCGATACGTTTGCCGACGGTGTGAATGACGCGAACAGCGCGACGATCAACTCTCCAGCCTTCGGTTCCAGCGTTCAGGTGAAGACCGCCGACATCAAGGCGACGATCAACCTCAACAACGGTTCGTACACCGCTTACGGCGTCGATGCCCAGCGCAGCTCGGCGGGCGCCCACCTGACCACCACCACGGTCAACCTCAACGGTTCGGGCTTCGTCGGATCGGACGATGGCTATCTGTTCGGTCAGACTCCGGTCTTCCCGAATATCGTCGATCACAATCCGGCCCTGTTCCTGAACAGGGCGGCCACGACCGCGGGCTTCAGTGGCTTTAGCTCCGCGCGCATCCGCGGCGTGACCGAGCTCAACAAGACCGGTGCGGGCACCTTCGTCATCGTCGGCGGCGATTATATCGCGCCACCGGTGCCGGCGGCGCAGCCTACCTGGACCATCGATGCCGTGAATACCAACATCAAGGCCGGTGAACTCCAGCTATCGCTGTACTCCGACGAGTACAACGAAGAATCGATCCGCTTCGATCCCAACTTCGTGCGGCCCGAATTCGGCATCAAGGGCAACGTCACCAACGACGCTACCTTGGTCATCGGCCGGCGCGAACCAATCGGACCGCAGGCGGTCGGCACCAAGCTGGTCAACTCGGGCACCGAGATCATCGAGGGCACCTTCGTCCGGCAGACGGGTAACTTTACCCAGAGCAAGACGGGTAACACGGTGGTCGGCGTCACGCCGTCGCTGGTCCGCTTTGGCACGGTCGGGGTCAATACCGGTAGCAGCACCAACGAACCGCTCGGAATCATTGGAAGCGGAGTAGGCGTCCCCTACTTCACCACACCGGCCAATGCGGCGTTCTTCGGTTCCGGCAATGAGACTTCGATCCCATCGCGCTGGAACGTAACCGGTGACCTCAACCTGGCGGGTACGGTAACCGCGGTGGTTGGCAATGACTCGATCTACGTCAATGGAGCGGGCTACACGCTGTTCAACTACACCGGCACCGGTACGGTGACGGCGACCGGCGCCAGCAGCATCGCATCGCAGTTCGTCAAGTTCGGGGTCGTGCATAGCGCCGCGAACAAGACGGTGCGGATCGAAGCGACCCGCGCCTCCTACGCCACCGGCGCGACCAACACGAACGCCAAGAATGCGGCGGTTGGTCTCGACAGCCTGATCCCGGTGGTCGTCAACGCGATCACCACCGATGCCAACGCGGGGGCCGGGTTCACTTCGGTCAGCGCCATCGGGCGGGCCCAGGATGCGGCGAACGTCATCTCGGCGCTCGACTGGAGGCTGACCGCGGCACAGGCTAGCTCAGGTGTTCGACGAACTGTCATCGGCGGAGATTTACTCCTCGCTGGCGGCGGTCGATCAGAACGGTGTGTTCGGCCAGTCGCTCGATATCCTCATGGCGCGCCGCTCGGCCGGCATGTCGCAAGCGGCAGCCCTGCTCGGCAACGGCGAAGGGGTCGGCGCACGGCTCTGGCTCAACCCGGTGGGTGTCTTCGGCAAGTACGGTTCGAACCCGCTGGGTTCCTCCGGTCAGTCGGGGATCAAGTCGAACACCTACGGCATCTCGATGGGTCTCGACCTTGCCTACAACGATACCGGCGCGTTCGGCTTCGGTGCGGGCTACGGCGAGCATGACGTGAATGCCCGCGGCACCGCGGAACAGGCCAACGGCAAGACCTGGACCATCGGCGCCTACTGGACCCAGGGCTTCGGACCGATCTCGGCCTCCGCCAAGCTGGCCTATGGCTTCTCGAAGTTCGATGCCAGCCGCGATCTGGCGCTTCTCGCCCGGTCGCCGAATGCCGAGTTCAAGGGCAAGCAGTTCGATGCAGCTATCGAACTGGGCTACGACCTGGCGGTCGGTGGGGCTACGGTCACACCGTTCGGCAAGCTGGCGATGCGCAACTGGAAGCTCGATGGCTTCTCGGAGCAGGATGCCGGTGGATTGGGCGTGACATCGGGCAAGCGCTCGAAGTCGGTGTTCAACCCCGAAATCGGCGTCAAGTTCGTGGCCAATGTCGGCGATCCGGAAGGCTTTGCTCTCCGGCCCTTCGGCAAGCTGTCCTACACCTTCCAGGGCAACATCGGTCAGGACCGTCAGTACACCTACCTTGCTGGCGGCAGCCCGTTCACTCTGACGGGTGTCAATCCGAAGGGCTTCGGCACCGCCGAACTCGGCCTCGACATGTCGGTCAACCGCAATATCGGGCTGTGGCTGGGTGGTAGCTACGACTTCGGTGGCCGCAACAGCGTTGGGGCGCTCCGTGCGGGAATGGACTTCCTGTTCGGTGGCGGGCGTCAGGAAGTGGCACCGCCGCCTCCGCCGCCCCCGCCGCCGCCCCCGCCGCCCCCTCCGCCTCCGCCGCCTCCGGCTCAGGTCTGCAACAAGGGTCCGTACATCGTGTTCTTCGATTGGGATCGCTCGGACATCACGGCTGAGGCAGCCACCATCCTCAACTCCGCGGTCAGCGCCTACGGTAGCTGCTCACGGGTGCCGGTGATGCTGGCAGGCTATGCGGATCGCTCAGGTGCGCCGTCCTATAACCAGGGCCTTTCGGAACGTCGCAATGGCTCGGTTCGTGGCTACCTGACCTCGCACGGCGTGCCTGACAGCGCGATCACCGGTCAGGGCTTTGGTGAAAGCAATAACCGGGTACCGACAGCCGACGGCGTCCGCGAACTGCAGAACCGCCGCGTTGAAATCAGCTACGGTCCGGGTTCGGGTAACTGAAGCCAAGCTCGATAGTTGAATGTGAAAGGGCCCGGAGCGATCCGGGCCCTTTTCTTATGCTTTGGTCACGTGTGGTAATGTTGGTAAGTCTTGAAGCAGGCCATTGAGGAAAAGCAAAATTTCCTGAACGGCTTACAACCGTCTCAATGTTGGTGGAAATTTCAGCAACGTCGACGATGGCAAGCAGCATGCGGCCAGCAACAGGGCTCGTTGATCAGAACGAATATCTAGAGGTTGCGGCGGCGGAGATGACGGACCTGAATGTGTAAGGCGATGCCAGGCCCGGTCAGGGCCGCCCAGAACCATCCGCTATCACAGGCACTTGTCCGTGAGCAGTACCGTGTTGCCTGTGAGGTCCCTTGAGCAGCAGAAAAGCGCCATTGTGGTGGCCAATCCGACCTTCGCTGAGCGACCTTTTTGACCTGTCTACCCAGCCCCACGCAGATGGCATGGAACTTGGAGTTCAGGCCGCCTTTGGTGCACATGACACGTCTGGATGGTGCCCCCATCTAACAGGCTTGCTGCGGTCCAGCGGCGCACGATCCGCAGGATCTTCTGCTCAGGCGCTGTAAATGGCGTTCGCGGCGCTGAGGACGGCGCGGACACTGGCGGTGGCGATGTCCTCGTCGATACCGACGCCCCACACCGTCCGGCCATCCGCGGCGACACATTCGAGGTAGGTCGCCGCCCGCGCATCCGAACCCGCGCCCATGGCATGTTCGGTGTAGTCGCGTACTTCGAGCACTACGCCGAAACTCTCCGCCAATGTGCTCACCACAGACGATATCAAGCCATTGCCGCGCCCGGAGACCGACTGAACCTTGCCATCGACGCCGATCTGCCCGGCAAAGATGCGCGACCCATCGGTGCCGCGCGCCTCTTCGTAATCGACAAGCTGGAAGTGCTGAGGTTCTTCGAGCCGGTAGATCCTCTCGAACACATGCCAGATATCCTCCGCGAACAGTTCGCGTCCCAGCTCGTCGGCCAGCTCTTGTACGTATTTCGAAAAGTGCGCCTGCATCCGCTTGGGCAGCTTTAGCCCGCGATCCTGCTCGAGCACCCAGGCGAAGCCGCCCTTGCCGCTCTGCGAATTGACGCGGATGACGGCCTCGTAATTGCGGCCGAGATCGGCGGGATCGATCGGCAGATAGGGAACCGCCCAGAGCTCGTCGTTGCGCTTCTCGCGCGCGGCGAAGCCCTTCTTGATGGCGTCCTGGTGGCTGCCGGAAAAGGCGGTGAAGACCAGTTCTCCGCCGTAGGGATGGCGTGCCGGCACTGGCAGCTGATTGCAGTATTCGACCGTGCCGATCACGTCGTCGATGTCGGAGAAGTCGAGCCCGGGGTCGATGCCCTGGGTGTACATGTTGAGGCCGATGGTGACGAGGCAGCAATTGCCGGTGCGCTCGCCATTGCCGAACAGGCAACCCTCGACGCGGTCCGCGCCGGCCATCAGGCCCAGCTCGGCGGCGGCGACGCCAGTGCCGCGATCGTTGTGGGTGTGCAGCGAAATCGCCGCGCTCTCGCGGTTCGGCAGGTTGCGGCAAAAGTATTCGATCTGGTCGGCATAGATATTGGGCGTCGCCGCCTCCACCGTGGCCGGCAGGTTGAGGATGATCGGGTGTTCGGGCGTCGGCCCCAGCACCTGCATCACCGCTTCGCAGCACTCGATCGAGAAATCGAGTTCGGCGGTAGAGAAGGTTTCGGGGCTGTACTCGAAGTGCCATTCGGTCCCGGGGAAGCGTGCCGCCTGATCGCGCAGCACCTTGGCGCCGGCGACGGCGATGGCTTTGATCTCCGGCATGTCCATGCCGAACACGACCTGCCGCCACAGCGGCGACACCGCGTTGTAAAGGTGGACGATCGCCGCCCGTGCGCCTTCGAGGCTTTCGAACGAGGTGACGATCAAATCTTCTCGCGACTGGGTCAGCACTTGCACCAGGACATCGTCCGGGATGCGCCCCGATTTCACCAATCCACTGATAAAATCGAATTCGGTCGCGCCAGCGGCGGGAAAGCCCACCTCGATTTCCTTGAGCCCGACTTTGACCAGGAGATCGAAGAACCGGGTCTTCTTCTCCGCGCCCATGGGATCGATCAGCGACTGGTTGCCGTCGCGCAAGTCGGTGGAGAGCCAGCGCGGTGCGCGTTCGATCGTGCGCGAGGGCCACTGGCGGCCTGGCAAGTCGATTTGCGGGAATGGCCGGTACTTGGCCGATGGGTCTTTGAGCATTGTCATGGGAGTTATCTCGTCTGTTCTGGCAGGCAACTGGCGGTGTCCCCTGGGCGCCGCGCGCGCCGCTCAGCGACGCGCCGTCTCACGCCCAAGGGCGGGTAAGTCGCAGAAGTAGGCTCAGCTCAAACGTCATGGACGGAGTTATGGGGGCTGGGGCCGGGCTTGTAAAGGGGGCGGCGCCTTCCGGCAGGCGCTAGGTGCTGCCCTTTGTCCGAAACAGGCCGGAGCTCGCCGGGTCGGGTCGGACGACTAGGCGGGATAGCCGGTCAATGGCGCCGGGCGGTGGGTTTGACCGGCGGGCCAAACAATCTAACCTCCCCCCATGACCCAGATTCGCCCCTTCACCCTCGCCGTCCCGCAAGCGGACATCGACGACCTCCACCGCCGCATCGACACGGCGCGATGGCCGGAGAAGGAGCCGGTGAGCGACTGGTCGCAAGGGGCGCCGCTGGCGGCGCTGCGTGATCTCGTCGCCTATTGGCGCAACTCCTACGATTGGCGCAGGTGCGAGGCGCGGCTGAATGGGCTGGGGCAGTTCGTCACCGAGATCGAGGGACTGGATATCCACTTCATTCATGTCCGCTCGCCGCACCCACAGGCCGCGCCGCTGATCCTGACCCATGGCTGGCCGGGTTCGGTGGTGGAGTTTCTCGACTGCATCGCGCCGCTCGCCGATCCCACCGCGCACGGGGGCAAGGCGGAGGACGCCTTCCATGTCGTCGTGCCTTCGCTGCCGGGATACGGCTTCTCCGCCAAGCCCAGCCTGCCGGGCTGGGGCGTGCCCAAGGTCGGCGAGGCCTGGGCCACGCTGATGGGGCGGCTCGGCTATGACCGCTGGTTCGCGCAAGGCGGAGACTGGGGGGCGATTGTCACCACCGTCATGGGTGCGCAGGCGCCGCAAGGGCTGGCCGGCATCCACACCAACATGACGATTTCGCGGCCCTCGGCCGAGGATAAGGCCGACACCAGCCCCGATGTGCTCGCCGCGCTGGAGGCCGGGGCGCACTATAACCAGTGGGATTCGGGCTATTCGAAGATCCAGGCCACCCGGCCGCAGACCATCGGTTACGGGCTGGTCGATTCCCCGGTCGCCCTGGCGGGCTGGATCTACGAGAAGATGTGGTCATGGACCGACAACAACGGCGCGCCGGAGGACGCCCTGTCGCGAGACACAATTCTCGACAACATCATGCTCTACTGGCTGACCGCGAGCGGAGCCTCTTCGGCGCGGATGTATTGGGAGAGCTTCGGCACGATCGGCACAGGCGACTTCCGGGTCGATCTGCCCGCCGCGGTCAGCAACTTCCCGCGCGAGATCACCAAGGCCCCGCGCAAATGGGCCGAGCGGACCTTGCGCAACATCGTCTACTGGAACGACTGCGATCGCGGCGGGCATTTTGCCGCGTGGGAAGAGCCGGACCTGTTCGTCGCGGAACTTCGCAAGGCTTTTGCCCTGATGCGGTGAGTTAGAGCTTGTCCAGCGCGTCCTTGCCGGCAAACCGTCTGTCCACAGGACCCCAGGGCAATATCCAGAACACCCCGACCAGCCCGGCCATGGTGACGCCGATATAGGGTGATACGAAGCTGACCGGGACCGCCAGCGCATAGACGATGGCCGCGGCAATGCCCTTGCGGGTCGTCGCGCGGTAATAGCTATGCGAGGCGGGATTTGCGTTCCGGTGCGGCGGATTGTTGTCAGTAGCCAGAAATACGCGAGCGAAGGGGCCAGCAACGACAGGGCGTAAAGCCCGGAGGCCAACGGATCGCCGAGATGCTTGCCGAGATAGGCGGTCGAGAACGGGAGCAGCGACAGCGCGAACAGCAGGACGATGTTAGACCACAGCAGGCCGTTGCTCACCATGCGGGCATGGCTGAACAGGCGGTGGTGGTTGACCCAGTAGATCGCTATGTAGTTGTAGCTGATGACATAGGCGAAGAAGGTCTTCCACAGGTGCGCCAGCGCCGACAGGCCGGTCGCTTCCGGCGCGTGCAGTTCCAGCACCATGATGGTGATGATGATCGCCAGAACGCCGTCGGAGAACGCCTCGATCCGGGCGACGCCCTGGCGGCCTTCGACTTTGTCCGGCCCGGCCATGCGTCAGGCCTTGAGGAAGGCGGCGACGATGTCGAGCTGCACTTCGTCGGAGACCAGCGGGATGCCCATCGACACGTCGAAGTCGCTGCGCTTGATCGCGCCCTTGGCGGTAAAGCCGACGGACTCCACGCCGCCCATTTCCTGCGGCATCTTGCCGGCCCCGTAGAAGGCGGCATCCAGCGTCACCGGCCTGGTCACGCCGTTGAGCGTCAGATTGCCGGTCATGCGCGCGGTATGTTTGTCGATATCTGGGACCAGCCCGGTCAGGACGAACCGGGCGTCCACCGGGTTGGGGCCGAAGAAATCGGGTTTGCCGCCGGGCTTGCCGGGCGCGCGCAGCAGGTGATCGGTGAGGCCGGCGCTCGGCGTCGTCACCTTGGCGACGGGGATGGTCACGTCCAATGTGGTCTTGGCGGGATCGTCGTTGTCCAGCACCAGCGTGCCGGTGACGTCGCCGAACGTGCCGAAATAGGGCGTGATGCCCATGTGATCGACGCGCCAGCCGACCAGGGTGTGATGGTGATCGACGGTGTAGCGGCCGGCAGTCACCCGGGTTACCTCGGGGGCGCCCGGCTTCTCCATCGCCTGTTGCGCGACCGTTGGCGCCGTAAGGGCAACGGCGACCGCCAGACCGGCGATCAGGTGTCGTTTTGCAATTTCGGCATGCGGCGCTCCCCAGCTACTTATCCTGGCCAGAAGCGCCGCATCATGCCCGATTGCCGCGAAGTGGCAACCGCTGTTGGCGATCAATTCTTCGCCCTAATTGCGGGCCTTGTCGACCAGCTGGTTGGCCTTGATCCACGGCATCATCGCCCGCAGCTGGGCGCCGGTCTGTTCGATCGGATGGGCCGCGGCGGCCTTGCGGGCGGCCTTGAGTTCGGGCTGGCCGGCACGGTTGTCGAGGACGAAGTTCTTGACGAAACGCCCCGACTGGATGTCGGCGAGGATGCGCTTCATTTCGGCCTTGGTGTCCGGCGTGATGACGCGCGGGCCGCGGTGATGTCGCCGTATTCGGCGGTGTTCGAGATCGAGTAGCGCATGTTGGCGATGCCGCCTTCGTACATCAGATCGACGATCAGCTTGACCTCGTGGAGGCATTCGAAATAGGCCATTTCCGGCGCGTAACCGGCCTCGGTCAGCGTCTCGAACCCGGCCTGGATCAGGTGGGTCAGGCCGCCGCACAGCACCGCCTGCTCGCCGAACAGGTCGGTCTCGCATTCCTCGCGGAAGTTGGTCTCGATGATGCCGCGACGGCCGCCGCCGACGCCGAGGCATAGGCCAGCGCGGTGTCATGGGCATTGCCGCTGGCGTCCTGCGCCACCGCGACCAGGCAGGGCACGCCGCCGCCACGCTGGTATTCGCTGCGCACGGTGTGGCCCGGGCCCTTGGGCGCGATCATGATCACGTCGAGATCGGGGCGCGGCTCGATCAGGCCGAAATGGATGTTGAGGCCGTGGGCGAAAGCCAGCGTCGCGCCTTGCTTGAGGTTGGCGGCGAGATCGTCGGCATAGATCGCCGCCTGGTGTTCGTCCGGGGCGACGATCATGACGATGTCGGCCCACTTGGCCGCGTCGGCGTTGGACATCACCTTGAAGCCGGCGCCCTCGGCCTTCTTCGCTGTGGCCGAGCCGGGGCGCAGCGCGACCGCCACGTCCTTGACGCCGCTGTCGCGCAGGTTCTGCGCATGGGCGTGGCCCTGGCTGCCGTAGCCGAGGATCACGATCTTCTTGTCCGTGATCAGGTTGATGTCGCAATCGGCGTCGTAATAGACTTTCATGACATGTCCTCGTTCGTCGTCCCGGCCAAATGCGCGGGGACCGTGAAAAGATTGCCGCCGCCCCTAGCAGGCGATGCGGAAAAGCACAGGTGGAAAATTCAGGCTCCCCCTAAGCTCCTTCGCTCCCGCGCATCATGCCGACGATGCCGGTGCGGCCGACTTCGACCAGCCCCAGCTCGCGCATCAGCGCGACGAAGCTGTCGATCTTCTCCGGCGTGCCGGTCAGTTCGAAGATGAAGCTCTTCGTCGTGGTATCGACCACCTTGGCGCGGAACACGTCGGCGAGGCGCAGCGCCTCGACCCGGTTGCTCGCCGGTGCCGGCGACCTTGATCAGCGCCAGCTCGCGCTCGACGTGCGGGCCCATTTCGGTGAGGTCGACCACCTTGTGCACCGGCACCAGCCGTTCGAGCTGGGCGTGGATCTGGTCGATCACCGCCTCCGGCCCTTGCGTCACGATGGTGATGCGGCTGACCGCATGGCTTTCGCCGATGTCGGCCACCGTCAGGCTGTCGATGTTGTAGCCGCGCGCGGTGAACAGCCCGGCGATCTTGGCGAGGACGCCGGCTTCGTTGTCGACGGTAATGGCGAGGACGTGGCGCTGCGAGGCTTCTTTGTGGATTTCATAGCTCAATCCCCCCGGCGTGGCATAAATAGGGACAGTCCCTATTTATTTGCGGCGGGACCGATGTGCCCTGCCGATGTTCCAAAATAAATAGGGACTGTCCCTATTTATGACGTCCCTATTTAGTTTCCAGCCATCACCGCCATCACACCAGCGCCTTCGCTTCGTCGTCCATCGTCCCGCTACCGTATCGCCGTACAAGATCATGTCGGTATGCGCCGCGCCCGAGGGGATCATCGGGAAGCAGTTCGCCTCGTTGTGCACGCGGCAATCGACGAAGACCGGGCCGGGGTGGTCGATCATCGCCTGGATGCCCGCGTCGAGATCGGCCTCCTGGTCGATGCGGATGCCCTTCCAGCCATAGGCCTCGGCCAGCTTGACGAAATCGGGCAGACTGTCGGAATAACTCTCCGAATAGCGGCTCTCGTAAGTCAGCTCCTGCCACTGGCGAACCATGCCCATCCACAGGTTGTTGAGCACGAACACTTTCACCGGCAGGCGGTATTGCGTCGCCGTGCCCATTTCCTGGATGTTCATCTGGATCGAGGCGTCGCCGGCGATGTCGATCACCAGCTTGTCGGGATGGCCGCACTGCGCGCCGATCGCGGCAGGGAGCCCATAGCCCATGGTGCCGAGGCCCCCTGAGGTCAGCCAGCGGTTGGGCGCGAAGAAGTGGTAGTGCTGCGCCGCCCACATCTGATGCTGGCCGACTTCGGTGGTGATGATCGGATCGTGGTGCCTGGTCAGCTCGTAAAGCCGCTGCACCGCGAGCTGCGGCATGATCGCGGTCGGGTGCTTGGGGAAAGCCAGGCTGTCGCGCGCGCGCCAGCCGTCGATCCGGGCCTTCCATTCGGTGAGGTCGCGGGCCTTGCGATCGCCCCAGGCCTCGATCAGCTGTTCGAGCACCCGCGCGCAATCGCCGACGATGGGCAGATCGACATGGACGGTCTTGTTGATCGAGCTGCGGTCGATATCGATGTGGATCTTGGTCGAATTGGGCGAAAACGCGTCGAGCCGCCCGGTGACCCGGTCGTCGAAGCGGGCGCCCAGACAGATGATCAGGTCCGCCCGGTTCATCGCCATGTTGGCTTCGAATGTGCCGTGCATGCCAAGCATGCCGAGCCAGTCCGCATGATCGGCGGGAAAGGCGCCCAGGCCCATCAGTGTCGAGGTCAGCGGCGCGCCGGTGAGCGCCTGGAACTGGCGCAGCAGTTCGGAGGCGCGCGGCCCCGCGTTGATCACGCCGCCGCCGGTGTAGAACACCGGGGCCTCTGCCTTGGCGATCAGATCGATGGCGCGGGCGATCTCTTTCGCCCCGCCTTCGACTTGCGGCGCATAGCGGTTGCGCCGCTGCGGCGGGCCCTCGTGCCACGGCGCCATGGCGATCTGCACGTCCTTGGGAATGTCGATCAGCACCGGTCCGGGCCGGCCGGTGGTGGCGATCTGGAAGGCTTCGTCGACGATCGCGGCAAGCTCGCCGGGATCCTTCACCAGATAGTTGTGCTTGGTGCAGTGGCGCGAGATGCCGACGGTGTCGGCTTCCTGGAACGCGTCCGAGCCGATCAGCGCGGTCGGCACCTGCCCGGTGATCACCACCATCGGGATCGAATCCATGAAGGCGTCGGCGATGCCGGTTATCGCATTGGTCGCGCCGGGGCCGGACGTCACCAGCACCACGCCGGGCTTGCCGGTCGAGCGGGCATAGCCCTCGGCCGCATGGGCCGCGCCGGCTTCCTGCCGCACCAGGATGTGGCGGATGCGCTCCTTGCCGAACAGGGCGTCATAGATCGGCAGCACCGCGCCGCCGGGATAGCCGAAGACATATTCGACCCCGAGCCGGACCAGGCTATCGACCAGAATGTTGGCGCCGCTGCGCTCTTCGCTCACTGCATTCGTCCCTTCGAAATTCCGGCGTTCTCAAAAAGAACCAACCCGGCAGGGCACGGAGCCTTACCGGGTCAACTCTTGCTTAGCGCAAATCCCTCGCTGCGGGAATGGGGTGCGCTCTATGTGGTAGAAAATGCCATGTCAAGACCTATTGGCGTAATAAAGTTTCAAATTCCTTAGCAATGTCGACATCGAATGACTCGATCCGGGGCCAGCCGGGCGGCGGCTGGCGGCGGAACCAGGTGTATTGCCGCTTGGCGTAGTTGCGCGTCGCTTGCTGGCCGCGCGCGCGCGCTTCGTCGAGCGTGCATTCGCCAGACAGGCAGGCCGCGATCTCCGGCACGCCGATCGCGCGCATGACGGGGAGGGCAGGATCGAGCTGGCGGGCGAGCAGCGCTTCGACTTCGGCAATGGCGCCCTGTTCGAGCATCCGGGCGAAGCGCATGTCGCAGCGGGCGTAGAGTTCCGCGCGGTCCGGAAGCAGGATGACGGGATGGAGCGTCACGGCGGGGCCGATCGCGCCAGTCTTGCTCGCCTGCCAATCCGCCAGTGTCCGGCCGGTCGAACGCACCACTTCGAGCGAACGGGCGATCCGCGTGGTGTCGGCCGGGGCGAGCGCGGCGGCGCGTGCAGGGTCAAGGTGCTGGAGGGCGGCATGGGCATCGGCGGTCGCCATGGCCCGGACTTCCTGGCGCACCGCCGGGTCGATGGCGGGGATCGGCGCGATGCCTTCGAGCAGCGTGCGGATATAGAGCCCGGTGCCGCCCGCCAGTATCGGCACGCCGCCGCCGGCGTGGATATCGGCGATAGTCCGCCGCGCCGCCAAGGCCCAGTCCGCCGCCGAGCAGGCCGCCGCCCCGTCCCAGGCGCCGAACAGGCGGTGCTCGACGCCTTGCATCTCCTCGCGGCTCGGCCGGGCGCTCAGCACGGCGAGATCGGCATAGACCTGGGCGCTGTCGGCGTTGATCACGACGGCATGCCTGCCCTGGCTTTCCAGCGCCGATGCCAGCCGCACCGCGACATCGCTCTTGCCGCTCGCCGTCGGCCCTGCGATGAGCGCCAGCAGCGGGCGAGGTGCCTCGCCGGATGGAGATTTCGCCTTGCTCATCGCCCGGCTGATAGCAGACCCTGCCGCATTGTCCGCACATCTCGGTGAAGCGCTGGCGGGACTCGCGGCGCGGGGGATGCGGGCGGAAGTCTCGCACGCTGGAGGCCTGCGTGCAGCTGGCGGTCGAGGGCGGCGACCGCACCTCGCTGGCCGATGTGCTCGACAGGGCTTTCGCGCCGTCGGACATGCTGGTCTCCGATCATGTGCCGCAAGTGCCGCAAGGTTTTCGTCTCCGACATGGATTCGACCATGATCATGGCCGAATGCATCGACGAGCTGGCCGATTTCGCCGGGATCAAGCCGCAGATCGCCGCGATCACCGAGCGGGCGATGCAGGGCGAACTCGATTTCGTATCGGCGCTGCGGGAACGCGTGCTGCTGCTGCGCGACCTGTCCGAAGGGGCTATCGCCGAGTGCCTCGCCACCCGCATCGCGCCAATGCCCGGCGCCAAGGTTCTGGTCGAGACGCTGAAAGCCAAGGGCTGCCGCACCGTGCTGGTCACCGGCGGCTTCCACCAGTTCGCCGATCCCATCGCCGAGGAACTGGGCTTCGAGCGGGTGGTGGCGAACCGGCTGGCGGTGGCGGAAGGCAAGCTGACCGGGGGGCTGGTGGGATCGATTACCGACAGCGGGGTGAAGCAGGCGGTGCTGCTGGAAGAGGCGGCGCAACTGGGCGAGGGGGCCATTACCCTTGCCACCGGCGACGGGGCGAACGACATTCCGATGCTCCAGGCCGCAACCTACGGGATTGCCTATGCCGCCAAGCCAAAGGCCCGCGCCGCGGCGGACGGCTGGGTGGACCGGGGTGACCTGACCGGGGTGCTGGAGCTGCTGGGGATACCGCGCGAGGATTGGGTGTGGGAATAGATCGCGATCAGGGTTGGAGGGCAATGCCGAGGCGTTCGGCTTGGGCGTGGAGCCGCTTGTCCCTGGTCAGAACCCTTCCGTTCACGGTCAGGCGGGCCGAAAGCAGGAGATGCGTATCGACATAGCCGATGCCGGTGCCTGCCAGTTCCGCCCAGGCAATGAAAGCCTGTGTCTCGACTGCCGAGGCCACTGGTGGGCGAGCCAGCTCCATCAACTCGTCGATCATCGGGCCATTCGGCGGCAATCCGCCCAGTGCCAGTTCGCCAAGCACGTAGGGATGCAAAGCCAGATTGCCTTCGGCGATGAGCGACGCCAGCGAGGATTGCCGTCGCCGAAAATGATCGACCCAGATCGACGTATCGACGATGATCATTCGGTATTGATGAAACGGGGTGGCCGCCTGCGGGGAGGCGCCTTCAGATTGGGCAAGGTGCCGCCCATCGCCGCCAGCCGCTCCGCCGCGACCCGCTGGCGCATCTCGACCAGGGCCTGGCGAACGAGAGCGCTGGTTTCCTTGATTCCAGTGCTTTCCCGGAGGGATTCGACGAGCTTGTCGTCAAGAGTGACCGTGGTGCGCATGCAACTCAAATAGCATCAAATGATGCGCCTCGCAATGCGCGGTCAATCTTTCGCCTTGCCCTTGTGATCGCGGATCAGCCCGTCGAGCGCGGCGATGCGGATGCGTTCGGGAGTGCCCTGCGCCAGGCCCTTGAGCCGGCAGGTGGCCCACAGGCTCTTGCGTTCGCTCTCGAGCGCCTTGAGGTAGAGATCGGCCATCAGCTTTCCATCCAGTCGCGGAAGAAGCTGTCGCTGGCTTCGCGCAGGGCGGCGAGGGGGACGCTCGCCAACGGTCGATCTTCGTCGTCCGTCCAACTGATCGCACTGCCGCCGGTGCCGCCGACCCATTCGACAGTAATGTCTGCGGCCTTGGCTTCGGCTTCCACCGTTGCCCAGCTCTCACGGTCGTTCCACGCGAAAGTGACGATATAGCGACCTTGGTCTTCGGCAAAGGCATCTAGTGTCGCGTCGCCGAGAGTATGGACTTCGGCTCCGACGCCGCCGGCGAGCGCCATTTCAGCGAGTGCCACTGCAACTCCACCATCGGAAATGTCATGGACTGCCGTGACGCGGTCTGCACCAATCAAGGCGCGGACAAATTCGCCATTCCGGCGTTCGGCCGCCAAATCGACGGACGGCGGCAGGCCGATTTCCAGACCATGGATTTCGCGCAGCCACAGCGACTGCCCAATTTGTCTGCCCAGTGCGCCGGTCACGCCTTGCGAGCGAAGAGCACCGATGTCGTCGTTCGCATTCTTGGCTTGCCAGAGGCGGTCGGCGCCGGAAGGGGTGCCGCCAATCACCACAATCGCTTCCCCCTCAGCCTTGAACCCGATCGTCGCCATCTTCGCATGGTCGGCCATCAGGCCAACCCCGCCAATCGCCGGCGTCGGCAAAATCGCCGACCCGCCCCCCGTCGCCTTGCTCTCGTTATAGAGCGACACATTCCCGCTCACGATCGGGAAATCCAGCGCCCGGCAGGCATCCGCCATGCCCTCCAGACACCCGACAATCTGCGCCATGATCTCGGGCCGCTGCGGGTTGCCGAAGTTGAGGCAGTTGGTGATCGCCAGCGGCAAGGCCCCCACCGCGCACAGGTTGCGATAGCATTCCGCTACGGCCTGCTTGCCGCCCTCGTAGGGGTCGGCGTAGCAATAGCGCGGGGTGCAGTCGGTGCTCATCGCGAGCGCCTTTCTGCGTGCCGTGCACCCGCACCACCGCCGCGTCGCCGCCGCTCTTCTGCAAGGTGTCGGCGCCGACCTGGCTGTCGTATTGCTCCCAGATCCAGCGGCGCGAGGCGAGCGCGGGGCTGGCCATCAGCTTGAGCAGGTCCGCGCCGATGTCGGTGCTTTCGGGCACTTCGCCGAGCGGCGTGACGTCGGCCCAGACCTTGTAGTCCTCGCGTGCTCATCGCCGGGCGGTCATAGAGCGGGGCGTCCTCGGCCAGCGGGCCCAGCGGAATGTCGCAGACCGTTTCGCCCTGCCATGTCAGCACCATGTGGCCGCTATCGGTCACTTCGCCGATCACCGCGAAGTCGAGCTCCCACTTCCTGAAGATCGCCTCGGCCATCGCCTCCTTGCCGGGCTTGAGCACCATCAGCATGCGCTCCTGGCTCTCGCTCAGCATCATTTCATAAGGCGTCATGCTCTCCTCGCGGCACGGCACCTTGTCCATGTCGAGAATGATGCCGGCCTTGCCGTTGGTCGCCATCTCGACGCTCGACGATGTCAGCCCCGCCGCGCCCATGTCCTGGATCGCGACAATCGCGTCGGTCGCCATCAGCTCGAGGCAGGCCTCGATCAGGAGCTTCTCGGTGAAGGGATCGCCGACCTGCACGGTCGGGCGCTTCTCGTCCGAATTCTCGTCGAAATCGGCGCTGGCCATGGTCGCGCCGTGGATGCCGTCGCGCCCGGTTTTCGAGCCGACATAGACGATCGGATTGCCGAGGCCCGTCGCCGCCGAATAGAAGATCTTGTCGGCGTCGGCCACGCCCACGGTCATCGCGTTGACCAGGATGTTGCCGTCATAGGCCTTGTCGAAATTGGTCTCGCCGCCCACCGTCGGCACGCCGACGCAATTGCCATAGCCGCCGATGCCCGCGACCACGCCCTGCACCAGATGCTTCATCTTCGGGTGATCGGGCCGCCCGAAGCGCAGCGCGTTGAGGTTCGCGATGGGCCGCGCGCCCATGGTGAAGACATCGCGCAGGATGCCGCCAACTCCGGTCGCGGCGCCCTGATAGGGCTCGATGTAACTCGGGTGGTTGTGGCTCTCCATCTTGAAGATCGCCGCCTGCCCGTCCCCGATATCGATCACGCCCGCGTTCTCGCCTGGTCCACAGATCACCCAGGGCGCCTCGGTGGGCAGTTTTTTCAGATGGATACGCGATGATTTGTAGGAACAATGCTCGGACCACATCACCGAAAAGATGCCCAGCTCGACCAGATTGGGCTCGCGGCCCAGCGCATGCAGGACATGCTCGTATTCCTCGGGCGAAAGGCCGTGGGCCGCGACGACTTCGGGGGTGATTTCGGACGCCTGGGTTGCCATGCGCGGCCCTTAGCCAAGCTGTCGAATTCCGCCTAGCCCTGATCCACTTCCTTGTGCACAGTCGGGCCGGGGCGAAACGGCAGAGGGAGATCTCCGCCATGAGCAAACGCATCGCCATATTCATGGACGGCACCTGGAACGACCGGGACGACCAGACCAACGTTTTCCGCGCCAAGGAGAATGTCGCGCCGTTCGCCGGGGATGGCGCCGCGCAACTCGCGCTCTACGAACCCGGCGTTGGCACCAAGTGGAGCGAGCGGCTGCGCGGCGGCATTTTCGGCTTTGGGCTCGATCGCAATGTCGCCAACGCCTATCGGTTGCTGCTCCAGAACCATGCGGAAGGCGACGAGATATTCCTGTTCGGCTTCAGCCGCGGGGCTTTCACCGCCCGCTCGCTGGCCGGAATGGTCATCAAGTGCGGTCTGGCCCGGTCCGGTGACGAGGCGACGGTCCGGCGGCTGTGGGACCACTATCGCAATGCCGAAACGCGCCGGTTGCAGGAGATCGCCCATTCGCTGAAACATCCCGAAGATCCGGATTCGCGCCCGCCCGATGCCGATGAAAGCTGGCTGCTTGCGAGCAGCCGCCAGATCAGGATCAAGTTCATCGGGGTCTGGGATACGGTCGGTTCGCTGGGCATTCCCTTCGGCAATATCCCCGGGCTCAGCCGCCGCGACTTCCAGTTCCACAACACCCGGCCTTCGGTCTACGTCGAACACGGATACCATGCGGTCGCGATCGACGAACAGCGCAAGGATTTCGCGCCAACCCTGTGGGAATATTTCGCGCCCAAGGCAGATGACAGCGGGCGTGCGGCAAGGCCGCATCCCGGTATCGAGCAGCGCTGGTTCACCGGCGCCCACTCCAATGTCGGCGGCGGCATAGCCGGCAGTTCGATGTCGCAAGTCGCGCTCGACTGGATGATGCGCTGCGCCGCGCGGCATGGGCTCGCGGCGAAGGCGCCGGTGCGGCTCGATGGCGGCGAAGCGCTCGGCCCGGTCGATCCGTCGTTCAGGAAATTCGCGTTCGGGCTCTATCGCCTGCTCCGCCTGTTCAAACCGTTCCACCGCGAAATCGGTCGCGCGGCGCTCGAAAAGACCGCGCGGGACGGCACCGTGGGTCTGCTCTCGCCGATCGCCGAGACGATCGACGGATCGGTATTCGTGCGCTGGCGCAGCGATGCAGGCTACCGTCCGGAACCGCTCAAACGCTGGGCGGCGTCGCGCGGGGTCGATCCGGCGGCACTGACCGGCGCGGTCTCGGCGATGGACGGCGCACCGGCGGCGGATTGACCTTCGGCCCCGGCGCTCGGTTAGAGGGAAAATCGCTTCCGGATGCGGCTACGCGGCGGCTTGACCATGGAACCGCACGCGGTCAAAGCAGGTGGGATATGAGCGAGCCCGCACCAGGCATTTCCGAGATGAGCTTCGAAGACGCCTTGCGCGCGCTCGAGGATGTCGTGCGCAAGCTCGAAGGCGGGGAGGTGCCGCTCGACGATTCCATTTCGCTTTACGAACGCGGCGAGGCGCTCAGGAAGCATTGCCAGGCGCGGCTCGACGCGGCCCAGGCGCGGATCGAGAAGATCGTCGCCGGACCGGGCGGAGAGGCGCGCGGCGCCCAGCCTTTCGACGAACCGGGCGGCTGACCATGGCCAAGCCCGGCGTGGCCGACCCGCTGCTGGCCGAAGGCCTCGCGCGTATCGCGCGGGATATCGACGCCAAGTTCGACGCGCTGCTGCCGGTCCCGGCGGAGCCGCGCTCGCGGCTGATCGAGGCGATGCGCTATGCGGCGATCGGCGGGGGCAAGCGCTTGCGTCCGCTGCTGCTGACCGCGACCGCCGACATGTTTGCGGTGGACCGCGATACCGCGGTGCGGGCAGGCGTCGCGGTCGAATCGATCCACGTCTATTCGCTGATCCACGACGATCTCCCGTGCATGGACGACGACGACATGCGCCATGGCAAGCCGACGCTTCACCGCGCCTTCGACGAGGCGACCGCCGTGCTCGCCGGCGACGCGCTGCACGACCTGGCGTTCGAGATCCTGTCCGACCCGGTAACCTCGGGCGATCCCTTCACCCGGATCGAGCTGGTCGGCGCGCTGGCGGGCGCCAGCGGCGCGCAAGGCATGGCCGGCGGCCAGATGATGGACATGGTCGCCGAAAGCGAGGCCTTCGATCTTCCCACCGTCACCCGGCTGCAGCAGCTCAAGACCGGAGCCTTGCTGGCCGCTTCGGTCGAAATGGGGGCGATTCTCGGCAAGATCGCACCGGAAGGGCGCACGCATCTGCGCGGCTATGCCCGCGACATCGGCCTCGCTTTCCAGATCGCCGACGATCTGCTCGATCACGAGGGCGACCAGGCGCTGGCGGGCAAGGCGCTGCGCAAGGATGCCGGCGCCGGCAAGCAGACCTTCGTTTCGCTGCTCGGGCCCGAACGCGCGCGCAGCCAGGCGCAGGCGCTGGCCGATCAGGCGATCGCGCACCTGGGCCAGCATGGTAGCGAAGCCGACCTCCTGCGCGCGCTGGCGCGGTATATCGTGGAAAGGGACAGATGATGTCCGCCAATGAGACTATCGGGCGTATCGGTGTTTACCCCGGCACTTTCGATCCGATCACGCTCGGCCATATCGACATCATCCGGCGGGGAGCCAAGCTGGTCGATCGGCTGGTGATCGGCGTCACCACCAATCCATCGAAAAACCCGATGTTCACGCCCGAGGAACGCATGGCGACGGTGTCGCGCGAAGTGGCGGCGCAGGGGATTGGCAATATCGAAGTGGTCGGCTTCAACGCACTCCTGATGAAATTCGCCGAAAAGCAGGGCGCGAACGTCATTGTCCGCGGTCTGCGCGCGGTGGCGGACTTCGAATACGAATTCCAGATGGCCGGCATGAACCAGCAGCTCAACCACGATATCGAAACCGTTTTCCTGATGGCCGACGCCAGCCTCCAGCCGATCGCCTCGAAGCTGGTCAAGGAAATCGCCCAATTCGGCGGCGATATCTCCGCCTTCGTTACCCCGGCGGTGCGCGACGAGGTGATGGCCCGGGTCGATCATAACGGGCGGCTCGGCGACTACTGATGCAAGTGGGGCATCCCCCGGGTTTCGTTCATTGCCACGACAGCGCCACGGCGCTATCGGGCACCCGCATGAACCCGCGGATTTCTCCGCAGTGCGAGAGTTGCCGATGATTTCCCGCAGAATTGCCTTGATGTGCCTAGGTCTGGCGCTCGCCGCATCGCCGCTTCAGGCGAAAAAGCGGCCGCCAGCGCCGGTCGCCAATCCGCTGCCGACTATTGTCAATCCCGATCCCGCCCATGCGCCGGAAAATGTGCTCTATCTCGATCTGTCGAACGGCGGGCGCGTCACCGTGCGGCTGATGCCCGAGTGGGCGCCGGGCCATGTCGAACGGATCAAGACGCTGGTGGGGCAGGGTTTTTACAATGGCATCATCTTCCACCGGGTGATCGACGGCTTCATGGCGCAGACCGGCGATCCGACCGGCACCGGGCAAGGCGGCTCGCAACTGCCGGACCTCAAGGCCGAATTCAATGCGATGCCGCATCTGCGCGGCACCCTGTCGATGGCGCGCACCGATCAGCCGGACAGCGCCAACAGCCAGTTCTTCATCGTCTTCTACCCGCGCTTCGCGCTCGACCGGAAATACACCGTGTTCGGCCGGGTGATCGGCGGGATGGACGTGGCCGATGCGATCGAACGCGGCGAACCGCCCGAGAAGCCGACCAAGATCGTCCAGGCCTCGATGGCGACAGACAACCGCCCGCCGCCGCCTCCCCCGGCGCCCGAACTGGCGCCGGCGGCGATTTCGGTGGATCAGCTCAACAATTCGACTCCGGCGCAATAAGCAAAGTGCGCTTGCGCGCTTCGACAGACTCTGCGCGAGCGGGGTTTGTGCCTGACTCCAAAACCAATGCCCGCTCAGCCTGAGCTTGTCGAAGGCCGCCGCTGACCTAGCCCACCGCCCATGCGCGTCGATCTCTTCGATTTCCACCTCCCCCCCGAACGCATCGCCCTGCGTCCGGCCCGCCCGCGCGATGCGGCGCGGATGCTGTTGGTGCGGGGGGAGGAGGCCCTTCGAGGACCGCCATGTCCGCGACCTGCCGCAAGTGCTGCGCAAGGGCGACGTGCTGGTGTTCAACGACACCCGAGTGATTCCGGCCCAGTTGGAGGGCAGGCGCGGGCAAGCGCGGATCGGCGCGACGCTGCACAAGCGGATCGATCTCAGGCGCTGGCAAGCCTTCGTGCGCAACGCCAAACGGCTGCGCCAGGGGGACCGGATCGAATTTTCCGCCGGTGTGGGGGCCTTGGCCGAAGCACGCCATGCCGACGGCAGCTGGACGCTGGCCTTTCTCGGCGAGGAGCCGGTCGAAGTGCTGCTGGAGCGGGCAGGCCGGATGCCATTGCCGCCCTATATCGCCGGCAAGCGGGCCACCGACGAGGCCGACCGCAGCGATTACCAGACGATGTTTGCCGACAAGGATGGTGCGGTGGCCGCGCCCACCGCAGCGCTGCATTTTACACCGGAATTGATGGCGTCGCTGGCGGATGCCGGAATCGGCCACGAAACCCTCACCTTACATGTCGGGGCGGGGACTTTCCTGCCGGTCAAGGCCGACGAAACCGGCGACCATATCATGCATGCCGAATGGGGCCGGATCGAACCAGATGTCGCCGCCCGGCTCAATGCCGCCCGCGCTGCCGGGGGCCGCATCATCGCGGTGGGTACCACCAGCTTACGCCTGCTCGAAAGCGCCGCGGACGAAGCGGGCGTCATCCAGGCCTTCGCGGGCGACACCGCGATCTTCATCACCCCGGGCTACCGCTTCCGCGCCATCGACGGGTTATTGACCAACTTCCACCTGCCGCGCTCCACCCTGTTCATGCTGGTCAGCGCGCTAATGGGGCTGGAGCGGATGCAGGTGGCCTATGCCCATGCCGTGGCTGGCGAATATCGGTTCTACAGCTATGGCGATGCCAGCCTGCTGCTGCCGCAAGAAAAATAGTTCACGCGCCGCGAAGGGTTTTCGCAAGTTCCGCGTTATACGGGCGAAAGGGCCGATGGCGACGACACAGCTCTCGCAGGCGCAGGACGCGCAAGACGACGACGCATTGATGCGCCGCGTCGCCGCGCGCGATGGCGAGGCGTTCCGGCTGTTGATCGAGCGCCATGCCGACCGGCCACATCGCGTCGCCTGGCGCATGCTCGGCGATGCAACAGAGGCGGAGGACGTGGCGCAGGAAGCGGTGCTGAGACTGTGGCAGAACGCCGGAACGTGGCGCGGAGAGGGGCCGGGCGTCGCCGCCTGGCTGACCCGGGTCGCGACCAACCTGTGCCTCGATCGCTTGCGCAAGCGCGCCCGGCTTTCGGACGAGGAGGCGCCCGAACGCGCGGATGAAAGCCCGCTCGCCGATGCGCTGATCGCGGGCGAGCAGGACCGCGAGGCCGTGATCCGCGCGCTCGGCAACCTGCCCGAGCGCCAGCGCGCCGCGATTGTCCTTACTTATTATGAGGAGCTCCCCAACGCAGAGGCCGCCGCAATGCTCGAAATGAACCTCAAGGCTTTCGAGTCGCTGCTGCTGCGCGCGCGCCGGGCGCTTAAGTCCATGCTGCTGGAGGACGACAATGGCTGAGCCTATCGACCCCGGACTGGCAAAAAAGCTCGATATGTTCACTGCCCCGCCGCTGCCCGGCGGCTTTGCCGATCGCGCGCTGGCCGCGGCGCTCGCCCTGCCGGAAGGTGAGGCAGAGCCTGCCGCGCCGCCGCTGCCGCGCCAGCGCCGGCCGATACAGGGGCGCTGGTGGCGCAGGAGCGCCGTGGGGCTGGGCGCGATCGCGGCCGGCATGATCAGCATTTCGGCCGCGGCGATGGGCTATTTCGGCGAGCCGGTGCGTCTGGCGATCCACCAGGCCCCGGTGATCGGCCCAATGGTCGACAGGGTGATCGAGCGGGTCATTCCTGAAAAGCCGCGCCGCAAGGCCAAGCTGGTCAACGAGCGCGCCGCGCCGGCAAAGCCCGCGCCCGCGCCCGCCGCAATCGCCTTGCCGGTCGAGGAAGCTCGGGTCGCCGAACCATTGCCGCCGCGCTGGCGCGCCCGCGCCGAAGTGCGCCGGATCCTTGCCGATCCCGAAGCGCGCAAGGCCTGGATCGAGGCGCATCCGGAGGCCGCGGAGCGCATCGCCGCCCGCCGCGCCGCGCGGATCGAAAGACGCCGCACCGTGCAGGCCGAGGTGCGCAAGCGGCGGGCAGAAGCCGGGATCGCTCCATCCGCCGGATCCGAGGTGTCCCCGGGCGATATCGTCCCGCAACGCCCCTGGCGGCTTGAGCGCCGCGAGCGCCTGCGGCAATGGCGCGAACGCCGCCGGCAGACGATCGAGGAACGGCTGATTCAGGATGACGTGGCCAAGCCGCCAGAGCCGCAACCCTGACGCTGCCTGTCAAAGCGTTTGACCGGCCCTTATCAACCGAACCCGGAGCGAAGCGCTGCGACGAGATCGGGGAGTTCCGCATAGACCGGGTCGCTAGCATCCATGGTGCCCTTCAGCCCATCCAGGGGTTCGGGCTGGAACGCTGGGCCCATCCAGTCGCCACACAACTTCCGGCTCGAAAACCGCCAGCCTTTCGCGGTGCGGCGATACCTGTCGAACGCGCGGGTGACAGCAAACGTGTTGGAAGGCGGCGGCCCTTTGATCCGCATGAAGACGAGGCCCTTCATTTCGCTCTCCGCCACATCGCCTGCCATGTAAATCAATGGCTTGCCGCAGATATGCGAGAGCACTTCGTAATGCTCGTGGGTCATTTTGACCCATTCGATATAGCCATCGACCGGGCCGCTGTAGCCGCCATGATCGTCCACCGCGTCGACGGTATAGAGCGAACGCAGCAGGGCGTAGTCGCCCCGGTCCGCCGCGTGGGCAAACACGGTCTGGAGATTCTCGATCTCCAGGCGATCTTCGATTTCGGACATCCGCCCCTCCTTTTGCGTTCAGCTCAGCAAACCGGCGCCGTCGACCGGGATGCACACGCCTGAAATGTAGCTCGCCGCCGGGCTAGCCAGGAACAGCACGGCGCGCGCCTGTTCGATCGGTTCGGCGATCCGCTTCATTGGCATGCGGCCCGGCATGGTGAACGGGCCGGTCGGCCGGGCTCCGCCCAAAGGCGGGGCGCCAGGGCGGTTGGTTGCGCCGGGCATGATCGCATTCACCCGGATGCCGTATTGCGCGAACTCGGCGGCCGCGGCGCGGGTAATCGCGTTCACGCTGGCCTTGGCGGAATCGTAGTCGATGCTGTCGAACACCACCGGACGTTCGGCGGCGACGCTCGATACGTTGACGATCGCACCACCCCGACCGGAATCGCGCATCCTTGGCACGGCCTCGCGGATGCACAGATAGGTGCCGCGCGCGGTGATGGCGTGCATGGTATCCCACTGCTCGACGGTCATCGTCAGGGTCTCGTGCTTGGTGCGGTAGGCCGCGACGCAGACCAGCACATCGAGTGCGCCGTACCAGGCATCGGCCTCGCGGAACGCCGCTTGAATCTGTTCCTCGGACGACACGTCGCACTGGGCGGCGCGCGCTTTTCCACCCGCCGCGACGATTTCTTCGGCCGCGTTCGCCGCGCTTTCGGCGACGAGATCGGTCACAATAACTTTCGCACCCGCGGCGGCGAGCAGCCTGGCAGTCGCGCGGCCGATGCCCGAGCCGGCGCCGGTGACGAGCGCGTTCTGTCCGGCGAGCGAAAAAGGTTTGAGCGACCAGTCGTCGATGCTTGCTTCCATGGCCACAAATCCTACTCCCAAATTAGGCTCCGCTACGCCAGCCGCATCCGCCCGGCGCTTGCCGTCAGCCAGGCGCTACACCCTCGATAATTTTCATGATCTTGGTGGGCGTCAGCGGCAGGTCGAAGGTCAACTCCCCGAACGGGGCAAGCGCGTCCCCGATCGCGTTGATCAGGGTCGGCGGGCCGATGATCGCGCCGCCTTCACCGACTCCGCGGAAGCCGCCGACCGACTTCGACGGTGTGTTGGCGTGGACGAACTCGATCGTGGGCACGTCGGAAATCGCCGGAAGCATATAGTCCTTGAACGTCGCGGCGAGGGGGTTCCCCTGCGCATCGAACGCCATTTCCTCAAGCAGCACCATGCCGATCGCCTGGGCGAGGCCGCCGGAAATCTGGCCTTCGACCACCGCCGGGTTGATCACCGTTCCGCAGTCTTCCGCGGAAATCCAGCGCAGGATTTTGACGAAACCGGTATCGGTATCGACTTCGACAATGCAGGCATGCGCCGCGGCGGCGAAAGTGACCGGCGGCGGCGTGTAGCGGAATTGCGCTTCGAGTCCCGCGTCGAGGCCTGGCGGCAGGCGCGCCGGGTCGCCATAGGCGATCTCGGCGATGTCCCGCAGGCTCCGCGACATTTCCGGGGCGCCCTCGACATGGATCATGCCGTCTTCGATGCGGATGCTGTCCGGACTGGCATTCAGCAGGTGCGCCGCGATGGTCCGGACCTTGCCGGAGAGGAGTTCCGCCGCCTTGATCGATGCCCCGCCGCCCGCGACGCCTTGCCGGCTGCCCGCCGCGCCCGGTCCGAACCCGCCATGCGCACTGTCGCCCTCGAACACCGTAACGTCCTCGTAAGCCACGCCGAGGCGGTCGGCGATGACCTGCGCCATGGTGGTCGCGGTGCCGTGGCCTTGCGAATGCGTGCTCATCGCGGCGGTGACCTTGCCGGTCGGCTCGATGCGGATCGTCGCCAGTTCGCCGGTCATGACGTTGACGCTGCCGGTGGAGGCGGTGGGCTCGACATAGGCGGAAATGCCGAGTCCCAGATGGCGGCCCTGCTTGCGCGCTTCGGCCTGCTCGCGGCGGAAAGCCGCGACGTCGAACGCCTCAAGCAGCTTGTCGAGGCAGCCGGCCGGGTCGATATCCTCGATCCGGATGCCGAGCGCGGTGGTCATCGGCATGTCGGCCTGGGTGACGATGTTGCGCCGGCGGATGTCCACCGGATCGATGCCCAGCCGCCGCGCCGCGACATCGAAAGCGGTCTCGCGGACCAGCGTTTCCAGCGCCCAGGGACCGCGATAGGCGGCAAGGCCTACCGTATTGGTGTACCAGCCCCGGGTGATGAAGCCGAACGCCGGCATGCGATAGGCCGACCACAGGAAGGCGATCGGCGCGACGTTGGCGTCGGGCACGGTCGGATAGGCGCCGTTGTTGATCGCCCCGTCGGCGTGCGAGCCCAGCAGCCGTCCGCCGGAATCGAAGGCGAGCCGCAGAGTCATCTCCTGCTCGCGCGCCTGGCTGGCCGATATCAGGTTTTCGTAGCGGTCCTCGATCCACTTCAACGGCCGGCCGAGCAGCAGCGCGGCGGCGATGACCGCCGCTTCCTCGCGCCACGGGTGGCTCTTGAGGCCGAACGATCCGCCGACGTCCTTGGCGATGACCCGCACGGCTCCAGGCGGCAGGCCCATCGCCGTCGTCACCCAGCGCGCGACCAGATGCGGGCTCTGGCAAGCGATGTGGAGGGTCAGTTCCTCGGCGCCCTGGGGACTGGCGACCACCCCGCGCGTTTCCAGCGGCGAGTGGGCGATGCGCTGGTGGGTAAGCCGGTGGGTGAGGGTGAAGGGCGCCGCGCCCAGCAGTTCCGCCAATTCCGGTGAAATCTCCGGGCTGCCCATCTCCGCGGCGACATTGCTGGCCATGCCGGGATGGATCGGCGCGGCCTGGCTGGCCTGGGCCATGGTGACGACGGGCTCTTCCTCGGCATACCGGATATCGATGAGTGCCGCCGCGTCCTCGGCCACGGCGCGGCTGCCGGCGACGACGAGCGCTATGGGATCACCAACAAAGGCGACGCGTCCATCCGCCAGAGGCCTGATCGCAACGTCGGGAGAGGCGGCCATGAACAGGCTGAGCATTTCGACCCGGCGCCGGTCCAGATCTTCGGCCGTGTAGACGGCGTGGACCCCGGGAAGCGCGCGGGCGGCAGCGGTATCGATCGAGAGAATCGTCCCCCTGGCAATCGGGCTTCGCGCAAAAGCGGCATGGAGCATGCCGCGCGGCGCGATGTCATCGACGAATTGTCCGCGTCCGGTCAGCAGGCGGGGGTCTTCCTTGCGCGACACGCGCTGGCCGATGTAACGCGCTGCCGCAATTCCAGGGTTGTTCATCTCGGACTGCCCACATTCGAAGGAGCGGATGTTCGGCGACACCGCCGATTTGCCGGGCATGCGATGCAGCAGGGGCCGCGTGTCCTATCCCAAAGCGGACTTTGCCAGTCAACCTGAACACATGTCATCCGGTGATGGCCAAGCGAAACGGCCCGCCGCTTTCGCGACGGGCCGGGGCGGGGGTTCGCTTGGGCGCCTGGAGCGCCGCTGTCAGACCGAAATTCGCTCTTCCGCGAATTTCGAATCGGACTTTCAGTGGCCGATCGCCCGGCTGGACTGGTTGAGCTGGCGGTTGAGATCCTTGACCTGTCCGCGATTGAGGTGGCCGTTATTGGCGTTGGCCTGGGCATAGGCGCGTTCCTGCATGCGCACCGAATGAAGGTCCTTGCGCAGCGAGCGGGCCTCGGGGCGGCTCATGTCGCCCTGGCGGACTTCGCGGGTGATGCGAACCTGCTGGCGAGCGATGCGGTGATTGATGTGGCTACGCGCCGGGTGGCTGCGCTGCCAGCCGTTGCGGGCCGAGGCTTCGGCGGAAATGGCGAGCGTGCCGGTGAGCAGCAGGCTGGCGGCGATCAGGGTGCGGGTGAACATCGTGCTTTCTCCTAGTACCGCCCCTCCACGGGGGACATGGGCTTAACGCAACAAGGCGCGCCACCCTTCGCGGCTACGGAGAATTTTTTCGCGGCGGAAGGATCGCTCAAACGTATTGCGCGCTGGTCTCGATCAGGCCGATGAGTTCGCCGCGCATTTCGCGCCAGACCGCGCGCTCGTCCGTCTTGCCCACCGGGATGGTCGCTTCGATCGTGTCGGCGACGGCGTTGAGCAACCCGCCGTACCAGCCCGGCGGCACTTTCAGCGTATGGGCGTGGTGCGGCACCGAGCCGAGCAGGACGATCTCGATTTCGCCAGGACTGTCGAACCAGTTCATCATGCAATAGAGCGACTGCGCGACCATTTCGCCCTCGAGCAAGCCGCGGCTGCCCGACCACAGCCGCTCGAAAGCCTCGCAGGCTTCCGGAAAGCGCCTGAAGTAAAGTGCGATTGCCGGGGCGGTGACATCGCCCAGCTGCTCCGCCGCGCGCGTCAGGGTCGCTTCCAGCAGCGCCTTCTTGGTCTCGGTGTCCATCCGCCGGGAGGCTAAGCAGCTATCGGCTCGCCTCCCTTGACCCATATCAACCACGCCGAGCCTCTGGCGTAGTGGCCGATTGCCCTCTAGGCGCTGCCGCGATGACCCGCTTCGCTTTCGAGATTCACGCCCGCGACGGCAAGGCGCGCAGCGGCGCGATCCGCATGCAGCGTGGCGAAATCCGCACGCCCGCCTTCATGCCGGTCGGCACCGCCGCGACAGTCAAGGCAATGAAGCCCGAGGCGGTGCGCGCGGCCGGGGCCGACATCATGCTCGGCAACACCTATCACCTGATGCTGCGCCCCGGCGCGGAGCGGGTGCAGCGGCTGGGCGGCCTGCACAAGTTCATGAACTGGCCCCGCCCGATCCTTACCGACAGCGGCGGCTATCAGGTGATGAGCCTTTCGGACCTGCGGAAGATCACCGAGGAGGGTGTCGCTTTCGCCAGCCATGTCGATGGCTCGCGCCACATGCTGACGCCCGAACGCTCGATGGAGATCCAGCGGCTGCTGGGCAGCGACATCGTCATGGCCTTCGACGAATGTCCGAAAGTGGACCAGCCGCGCGACGCCATCGCCCGCTCGATGGAAATGTCGATGCGCTGGGCCAGGCGCAGCCGCGACGCTTTCGATGTGGGCGGCGAGCATGCGGCAGGCGCGGCGCTGTTCGGCATCCAGCAGGGCGCGCTTGACGAAGGCTTGCGCAAGGCCAGCGCCGATGCGCTCGTGGATATCGGCTTCGACGGCTACGCCATCGGCGGCCTGGCGGTGGGCGAGGGGCAGGAAGCGATGTTCGCCACGCTCGATTTCGCCGCGCCGCAACTCCCTGAGGACAAGCCGCGCTACCTGATGGGCGTCGGCAAGCCGGACGACCTGGTCGGCGCTGTGATGCGCGGCGTCGACATGTTCGACTGCGTGCTGCCGACCCGCTCCGGCCGCAACGGCCAGGCCTTTACCTGGGCGGGGCCGGTGAACTTGCGCAACGCCAAACACACGGAGGATGCCGCTCCGCTCGACGCGCGTTGCCCGTGTCCCGCCTGCGCGAGCTACAGCCGCGCCTACCTGCACCATCTGGTCAAGAGCGGCGAAATTCTCGGCGCGATGCTGCTGACCGAGCATAACCTGTGGTTCTACCAGCAGCTGATGGCGGCGATGCGCGCGGCGATCGCGGAGGGGCGGTTCGCGGGCTTCGCGGCGGATTTCCAGCGAGGGTATCTGGCGAGGGCATAAGCAGCTAATACCAACCTGCGGTGAGCCTGACCTATGAGGACTTTCAACCCAGCGATATCTCCATCTGCCGCCTGGTCCAACCGCAGCCCACATGGACATCGCCACGTCCGGCCAGGCCGGGAAAGTCGATCGTCTCCCCAAGCGAATAGTGGCTATCGATGGCGAGCGTCGCTTGACGGATTCGGGGCCAAACGAATTGGCGGAGAAAGCGCTGGTCGGCAAAGCGGGTCGTATCCTGGGCAAGGTACTTGCTCATGGCCGGACCGAGCGGCCGCAGCAGGCCGGTGAAACCGCCCCAAAGCCCGGCAAGCATTGGCGCATTGTGCTGAACGTGGTCGCGCAGGACGTGGAACGGACGGTCTCCCGCCAGCCAGGCATCGACCGCGCCCCGTTCGCGCGGAAGCAGCGGCGAATCGACATCGCGCACCAGAACCACATCGACGTCCGAATCGTCGAAGGGAAGGAACCGCCAGAACAACCCGGCAAAGGGCGAACTGGCCGTCTGTGTCATCACGCGTACGTCCGCGCCCGTAACCGCCAGCGCACGCAACACTCTGTCCGGGATAGTGTTGCCGCAATAGAAGCGGGCCGTGAACTCCGGGTAGACGAACGGGGCCATTCGTGCGCTTGTCACCGCGCACTCGCTATAGAAAGTGTCTTCGCCGAACAGGCTGTACGCAATCACATTGCGTTCCCTGGCCGATGGGTCGAACGGTTTGGGGCGGCTTGGCGCTACACGGTCTTCCGGCGGGCACTGGAACTCGGTATCCTTCGACTGGAGGGCTTGAGCGCCCCACTCTCGCGCCTTCTCGAACTGGCCCGCCATGCGTGCGGTTTCACACAAGGCGGTCAAGAATTCGGAATCCGAAAGGCCCAATTGTTGCGCTCGCTCAAGCTCTTCGAGAGCAGCCCCGAAGGCGCCGCCATTGCGCCGTGCCAGGCCAAGGTAGTGACGGGCAAAGGCTTCCACCGACCGGTCATTTACCGTTTTGGCGACTTGGGCTGCTTCAGCCAGATTGGCGATTTCGGCTTCGCGATCACCGGTCGCTCCGCGGGCGATCCCGAGATAGGCGCGGGCCAGCAAAGCGTCCGGTTCGCGCGACAGGATTTCTTCGGCCAGCCTGATGCATTCCTGTGCCTTGCCGGTGCGCATGAAGTGGGCAAATTGACCGGCATGCGCATTGTCCATCGGCAGGCATCCTTCCGTGCCGCTTGGCACTCTCAAGCCAGAAATCCGTTAGCCTATACAATCGCCATCGCAGCGCGAGGCGGAGCCGGTCGGTCCATAAACTCGGGCGCTTCGTCAGACATGCACCTCCGGCCCCTGCAGATGTGGCAGCGTATCGTCCTTGGGCGTCCAGCCGGGTAGCAGCTTGTGGTTGTGGCAGAAGGTCTGCGCCTCGATGCATTTTCCGAGGTACTGATCGGCTTCGGTCGAGGTCGCCATCCAATGCACCATTTCGCCGATCACTTCCGCCGGTTCGCCGAAGTCCGCGCCGTAGCCGAATTCCGCCATGTCCTGCTTGATCCGTTCGGTCCCGATCGCGCCGGGTTGCAGGTTGAAGGCGCGAATGCCCCGGTCGCCGTATTCGACCGCCAGGTGCCGGGCGATAGCGTGGCCGGCGGCTTTCGACAGCGAATAGCACAGCCCCCAGCCGCCCTCGCCGGGCTTGCCAAGCGGGGGCCCGAAACCGGCGGTCGAGGTGATATAGATAATCGTCCCGCCGCCGCGCTCAAGCATCGGCGGCAGGAAATAGCCGTTGAGCACGAAGGGGGCCATGGCATTGCCCTGGATGTGCTTTTCGAGCACATCGGCAGGCACATCCAGCATGAAATCCATGTGCCCGGGGCCGATGAAGCGCGCGTTATGGACGATCAGATCGGGCGCGCCCCAGCGTTCGAGCATCAGCGTCGCGGCGGATCCCAGCGAGGCGCGGTCGATCAGATCGGCGGGCAGGACCAGGCATTCGCCGCCCGCCGCGCGGATCAGATCGGCGGTGCTGGTGAGACTGCCCGGCAGAGGCGAGGTGTCCGACCGCTTGATCGTGCTCGAATGTTCGCGGCTCTCGCCCTCGGCCAATGTGCGCGCGGTGATGGCGACATCGAAGCCGCCTTGCGCCAGCCGCACTGCTATTCCCTTGCCGATCCCGCGGCTGGCGCCGGTGACGAAGGCTTTCTTGCGTGACATCCAGCATTCTCCCGTGATTTGTGTGCATCGATCCCGCGGTTGATTCCCGCGGGCGGCTGGCAACGAGGTTCGCCCGTTGGGCGGCACGGGTCAAGTGCGGCGACGAACGGCGGAACCGGCCTTGTCAAACGCGGAGGCTTGGCTAGCATCGCCCCGCGCCTGCCCGGGGGAGACGATTGGTGAGGCATGTTGGGCGGATTGCTTCGGTCATCTTGCTGCTTCTGGCGGCAGGCTTCGGCGCTGGCTCGCGCAGTGGGGCCACCGCACCCCCCGGGCCCGCCCCCGGACCGGATGGCAACTGGGCCTCGGTCGGCGGCGGCGCGGATGAGAGCGGCTATAGCCGCTTGCAACAGATCGACACCGGCAATGTGCGCAGGTTGCGGCTGGCCTGGTCGCTCGACCTGCCTGGCGAGTCGGCGCTGGAGGCGACGCCGCTCGCGATTGACGGCATGCTCTATTTCACCGGCACCTATGCGAGCGTCTATGCTGTCGATGGCGCAACGGGCAGGCTGGTCTGGCGTTACGATCCGGAGACCTGGAAGCACAATCCGGCGAAAGCCCGCATCGGCGCATCGGTCAATCGCGGCGTGGCCTACGCGAACGGCCGGCTCTTCGTCGGCGCCTATGACGGACGTCTGATCGCGCTCGACGCCGGGACGGGCAAACCATTGTGGAGTGTGGAAACGCTTCCGCCTGCCACGCGGCACTATTCAACCGGGGCGCCGCGGGTCTTCAGGGGCAAGGTGATCATCGGCAACGGCGGCGGGGACTACGGCTCGCGGGGCTTCGTTACCGCCTATGACGCGGCCACGGGCAACTTGGTCTGGCGATTTTACACTGTCCCGGGAACACCCGAGGAGAACAGGGGCGATCCGGCGATGGAGCGCGCGGCCGCCACCTGGAACGGCGAATACTGGAAGACCGGGACCGGTGGAACCGTCTGGAACGGCATCACTTTCGATCCCGAGCTCGGCCGCATCTATCTCGGCGTCGGTAATTCGGGGCCTTACGATCCCGAAGTGCGCAGTCCCGGCGGCGGCGACAATCTGTATCTCACCTCGATCGTCGCGCTAGAGGCCGATAGCGGCGAATATGTCTGGCACTACCAGATCAACCCGAGAGAGGCCTGGGATTACAAGGCAACGGCGAACATTATCACCGCGACGCTCGAGATCGAGGGCCAGCCTCGCAAGGTGTTGATGCAGGCGCCCACCAACGGATTTTTCTATGTCATCGACCGCGAGAGCGGAAAGCCGATCTCGGCCGAGAAGATCGGCAAGGTCACCTGGGCCGAGCGGATCGACCTGGAGACCGGCCTGCCGGTGGAGGCCAGGAACATCCGCTTCGAGACAGGCGACACGACAATCTTTCCGGGCATGCTCGGCGCGCACAACTGGCAAGCCATGTCGTTCAGCCCGAAATCCGGTCTCGTCTACATTCCCTATATGCAGATTGGCGGCCGCTATATCAAACGGCCGGGCAGCGGCTCGTTTTTCAACCTCGAATTCCGCACGGTCGTCGAGGAGCGTGGCGATGGCAGGGGCGCCTTGCTCGCCTGGGATCCGGTGGCGCGGAAACCGCGCTGGAAGGTGCCGCACCAATTCATGTGGAACGGCGGAACCCTCGCCACCGCCGGAGACCTCGTGTTTCAGGGCGCCGCCGATGGCTATGTGAGCGCATATCACGCCAATTCCGGCAAGCGGCTGTGGCGCTCTAATGCCGGGCTGGGCGTTGTCGCTGCGCCGATGAGCTATGCCGTGAACGGCAAGCAATATGTCTCGGTGCTGGTGGGCTACGGCGGTTTCGTCGCCAGCTATGCCAATGTCACGAGAATTGGCTGGAAGTACGGTCACCCGCGCCGGCTGGTTACCTATGCCCTCGACGGCAGGGCAAGGCTGCCGCCTTCGCCGCCGCGTAGTATCAAGGTGCAGGCGCTCGACGATCCGTCGGTCAGGCTCGACGATGCCGATGTGCGGGCCGGCGCCAGCTTGTACTTGCCCTGCAGCGTATGCCACGGGCCGCAGCTGCGTTCCCCGGGCGCGCCGGGGCCAGACCTGCGCGAATCGCCCATCGCCCTCAGCGAAGACGGTATCTGGAGCGTGGTGCACGACGGCGCGCTGCAATCGCGCGGCATGCCGCGGTACGAAAAGCTCACCCGCGAGGAGGTCCGGCAAATCCACGCCTATATCCGCGCCGGCGCGCGCGAAGCGCTGGGCCTGCGCAAACCGGCGGCTCAGTAGGGTCTGGCACACATCGAAACCAGAGGAATCAATCCATGTACGATCTCAGCCAGTACAAGAAGATCAGGGTCGAACCGCTGACCGGATTTGTTGGCGCGGAGCTGTTCGACGTCGATGTCGCCCGCATCGACGATGCTGCTTTCGCGGAGATCCGGCATGCCTTCCACGAGCATTCGGTCATCTTCTTCCGCGATCAGGAGCTCGATTCCGATAGCCTGGGCGCCTTTGCCGAACGGTTCGCGCCGCTGTCGGTGACCTATGCCCGCGAAGGCAGCAACACGCATCCGGTCGGCCGTATGCACCGCGCCGCCGGCACGCCGCGTTCGGTGCGCAATCTCGGCGATCGCTGGCACGCGGACCAGAGCTCGAACGAGAGGCCGAACATGGGCGTCGCGCTCTACTGCCTCGAAGCGCCCCTTTACGGCGGCGATACGCTGTTCGCCAGCCTGTGCGCGGCCTATGACATGCTGTCGCCCGGGCTGAAGGCGGTCTGCGAACCCCTGATCGCGCTCCACAGCATGGCCGGGATTTACGGAACCGACGGCCGGGGCGGTGTGGGGACCACCAAGCCGTTCGCCTACGAAGGCACCGCGGCAAAGCTCGACGAGGCGATGCTTGCGCGAATTCGCGAACGTATCCGCCACCCGCTGATCTGCACCCATCCGCAGACCGGCCGGCCGATCCTCTACGTCACCGGCAATCACATGGTCGGTATCGAGGGCATGAATGATCTGGAAGCGGCTCCGCTGCTGCAACTGCTTAACAATCACGTGGTCCGGCCCGAGTTTACTTGCCGCTTCCGCTGGAAACAGGGCTCGCTGGCGGTGTGGGACAATCGCTGCGTCCAGCACTACGCGGCCAACGACTACGAGGGCTTCGCCCGGACCATGCTGCGCGCCGAGATGGCGGGCACGCGGCCATACGGGCCGGCCATGCCCGGCGATACGAAAGGCGCTGTCCGGCTTCAGGCAGCCTCTTAGTTCGCAAGGAACAGCCGCCAGGCAGGGCCCGTCAGCGGATCAGCGAGGCGATGAAGCTGGAGCCGACATTGGTGCAGTCGAAGGCGTGCAGGCCGAAGTGGTCGGCCAGCGACCTGAAGGCTTCGACGCCGCGAACCGAATTGCCGTTGGTGTCCAGTCGCGGCGAAAAGCTGGCGATGCCCAGTTGCCGGTTGACGACGCCCAGGATGCCGCCGCCGACGCCGCTCTTGGCCGGAATGCCGACGTCGTAGGCCCAGTGTCCGGCATAGTCGTACATGCCGCAGGTGAACATCACCGCCAGGGTGCTGCGCACCGCGGCTATGTCGAAGGCCGGTTCGCGGGTGACCGGGTGGGTGCCCATGTTGGCGAACGTCGCGCCCATCCAGGCGAGGTCGGTGGCGGTGACTTCGATCGAGCACTGGCGAAAATAGAGATCGAGCGCAGCTTCGGGGGCGACGGTCAAGGCGCCGCTCGCCAGCAGCAGATGCGCGATCGCGCGATTGCGGTGGCCGGTCTCGTGTTCGGATCGGAACACCGCCTGGTTCAGGCCGAGTGGCCGTCCGGCGGCCGCCGAGAAGCGCTCCAGCAGCACGTCGTAGGCCGTCGCGCCCAGGTGTTCGCACAGGATGCCCGCGACGGCGATCGCGCCGGAATTGACCATCGGATTGAACGGCCGGTTGGTGTGCGAATCGAACACGATGGCGTTGAACGGCTCGCCGCTCGGCTCGACCCCGACGCGCGACTTGACCACGTCGGGTCCGGCGACTTCGAGCGCCAGGCAGAAGGCGAAAGCCTTGGACACCGACTGGATCGTGAACTGTGTCAGCGCATCGCCGGTTGCGTAAAGCCTGCCGTTGGTGGTGGCGATGGCCATGCCGAAATTGTCGGGGTTGGCATGGCCCAGTTCGGGAATGTAGTCGGCCACATCGCCCGAATGGTTGTCGCGCTGCGAGACGAACGCGAGATCGAGCGCATGCTCGAATTCCCGGTCCTTGGCTTCGCTTGAATCGTCCTTCACGCCGTGTGCCTCCCGGAATGGATTTCCGAAGCTGCACCTCCTGCGGCACGCGAATCACTGTCATGTTCTTATTTTGCGCCGCAGCATAGCCCTGTGAGGCCGGCAAGGGAAGCGGCCCGTGTCGCGGCACGGCTTGCGAAAAGGGCGGCCCCGCAGGACCGCCCCATCGTGTTTCAGGCAGCTCCGGCCGGTCTTACCGCGAGTAGAACTCGACCACCAGGTTGGGTTCCATCCGCACCGGATAGGGCACTTCGTCGAGGCTCGGCACGCGCACGAAAGTCGCCTTGTCGGTGCCGTCGGGCGCGACATAGTCCGGCACTTCGCGTTCGGCAGGCCCTGTGCTTCGGCGATCAGCGCCATGTCCTTGGCCTTTGTGCCCAGGCTGATGACATCGCCCGGGGCGACGCGGCGGCTGGCGATGTTGCACTTGACGCCATTGACCCGGATGTGGCCGTGGCTGACGATCTGGCGAGCCGAGAAGATCGTCGGCGCGAACTTGGCGCGGTAGACGATCATGTCGAGCCGGCGCTCGAGCAGGCCGATCAGGTTCTGGCCGGTATCGCCCTTCATCTGGGCGGCTTCCTGGTAGGTGCGCTTGAACTGCTTTTCGGTGACTTCGCCGTAATAGCCCTTGAGCTTCTGCTTGGCGCGCAGCTGGATGCCGTAGTCGGAAACCTTGCTCTTGCGGCGCTGGCCATGCTGGCCGGGGCCATAGGCGCGGCGGTTGACCGAGCTTTTCGGGCGGCCCCAGATGTTCTCGCCCATGCGGCGATCAAGCTTGTACTTCGATGCATTGCGCTTCGACATGGCGCGTCGTGTCCTTCAATTTGCATGCCGGACATTGTGTCCTGGCTTCAAGTCCGGAACCGCACCAACTGGCCATTTGCCAGCTGCGACCGCTGCTTCACCGGAGTGCAGAGTCAATTGCGAAGGCGCGGCCCTTAAGCTGCCCACCCTCAAAGTCAATCCCGGATAAATAGGGACAGTCCCTATTTATCGCCCTCCGGCCTGCGCCGCAGCGCCGAGAGCACGCCGCGAAAGGTCCGCACCTCGAGGTGGTTCCAGCCCGGTTTGGTCAGCAGGCTGCGCAAGGTCAGCCGGGTGGCGCTGGCGCGGCTGTTGGGGAAGTAATAGCCGCGCGGCTCCAGCATCGCGTTGAGCTGCGCGATCATGCCTTCCAGCTCTTCCTGCGGGGCAGGGGGGAGCAGGTCCTCGGCAGTGGGCTGGGCCAGGCCGGCATGTTTCGACCACTCATAGGCGCACAGGATCACCGCCTGGGCGAGATTGAGCGAGGCGAACTCCGGGTTGATCGGCACGGTGATGATCGCGCGGGCGAGTGCGACATCATCGGATTCAAGACCCGAACGTTCGGGTCCGAATACGATTGCCGAGCGGCCGGGCTCGCGGTGGATGGCCTGTGCCGCCGCTTCGGGTGTCAGCACCGGCTTGGTCACCCCGCGCTTGCGCACGGTGGTGGCATAGACATGGGCGCAATCGGCGACGGCATCGGCGAGGGTGTCGAACACCCGCGCCTGTTCAAGCACCACATTGGCCCCGGCCGCCGCCGGACCGGCGCTGGGATTTGGCCAGCCATCGCGCGGATCGACCAGGCGAATGTCGGTCAGCCCGAAATTGAGCATCGCCCGCGCCGCCTTGCCGATATTCTCGCCGAGCTGGGGGCGCACGAGAACAATCACGGGTTGGCGGTCCCGCGCTGCTGCCTGGCCATTTGCAGCGTCTGTCTTGCCGATGGCACGCGAAATCGGCGCCCGCGTGGCCAATTGCCGCGCTAGCGCCAGATCGCCGGCAATCAGCGCCTCACGCTTGGCGCGTGACCATCCCTTCAGGCGGCGTTCCGCGGCGAAGGCGGCATCCCGGTCAGCGCATGGCGCGGACCAGACCAGCTCTACCGGCAGGCGTTTTGCGGTATATTCGTCGCGCGACCCGTCCTGGTGCTGCGCCAATGTGAGTTCAAGATCGTCGGTATGCCCGGCATAGTAGGCGCCGTCCGAACATCGCAGCATATAGACGACGAACCGCACGCTCATTGCCGTGCTCCGTCTCGAGTGACCCCGAACAGAACCCTAACCCCTTCCGGCATCCCGCACCGAAGAGGCGAAGTCCTCGAAGTCCTTCGCCTCCCCGAAATCGCGATAGACCGAGGCGAAGCGGATGTAGGCGACCGAGTCGAGCTGCCGCAGCCCGTCCATCACCATCTCGCCGATCGCTTTGCTGGGCACTTCGCTTTCGCCCAGCGTTTCGATCTGGCGCTGGATCCCAGAAACCAGCTGGTCGAGCCGTTCCTGCGATATCCCGCGCTTGCGGCAGGCCAGCGCGACCGATTGCTCGATCTTGCCCCGCTCGAAGGTCTCGCGGCTGTCATTGCTTTTGACCACGACGATATCGCGCAGCTGCACCCGCTCGAAGGTGGTGAAGCGCGCGCCGCAACTCTCGCACTGGCGGCGGCGGCGGATCGCGGTGTTGTCCTCGGTGGGGCGCGAATCCTTTACCTGACTGTCGTCATGCGCGCAGAACGGGCAGCGCACTTATGCGGGCCTTCGGCAGAGCGGGCTGGTGTCGTAACTTCGCAAAGGCACCATTACATTCCCTGATAGATCGGAAAGCGGGCGCAGAGTTCCTCGACGCGGGCGCGCACGCTGGCTTCGATCTGCGCGTCGCCTTCATCGCCGTTCTTGCGCAGGCCTTCGACCACTTCTGCGATCAGGCCGCCGATCGCACGGAATTCCGCCACGCCGAAGCCCCGCGTCGTACCCGCCGGGGTGCCGAGGCGGATGCCCGAGGTGACGAAGGGCGAGCGGGTGTCGCCCGGGATGCCGTTCTTGTTGCAGGTGATAGAGGCCCTATCGAGGCCCTTTTCGGTGGCCTTGCCGGTGATCTCCTTGGCGGTGAGATCGACCAGCATCAGGTGATTGTCGGTGCCGCCCGAGACGATGGTCAGTCCCTGTTCCTGCAAGCTCATGGCCAGCGCCTTGGCGTTCTCGGCCACGGCGCGGGCATAGGCTTTGAATTCCGGCCTCAGCGCTTCGGCGAAGGCGACCGCCTTGGCGGCGATAATGTGCATCAGCGGGCCGCCCTGAAGCCCGGGGAAGATCGCGCTGTTGATCTTCTTGGCGATCGCCTCGTCGTTCGACAGGATGATGCCCGAGCGCGGCCCGCGCAGCGACTTGTGGGTGGTGGTGGTGGTAACGTGCGCATGGGGGACGGGGGAAGGGTGGACCCCGCCCGCGACCAGCCCGGAGAAGTGCGACATGTCTGCCAGCAGGTACGCCCCCACTTCGTCGGCGATCTCGCGAAAGCGGGCGAAATCCCAGAAGCGCGAATAGGCGGTGGCGCCGCAGATGATCAGCTTGGGTTTGCTTTCGCGCGCGATGCGGGCGACTTCGTCCATGTCGATCAGATGATCGTCCGGTCGCACGGTATAGGCCACCGGATTGAACCACTTGCCGCTCATGTTGACCGGCGAGCCATGGGTGAGGTGCCCGCCGGCATTGAGGTCGAGCCCCATGAACGTATCGCCCGGCTGCAGCAGCGCGAGGAACACCGCCTGGTTCATCTGGCTGCCCGAATTGGGCTGGACGTTGGCGAACTGGGCGCCGAACAAGGCCTTGGCCCGCTCGATCGCCAGCAGCTCGATCTCATCGACATATTCGCAGCCGCCATAATAGCGCTTGCCCGGATAGCCCTCGGCGTACTTGTTGGTCAGTACCGATCCGGCGGCCTCAAGCACCGCGCGCGAGCAGATGTTCTCGCTGGCGATCAACTCGATCTTGTCGCGCTGGCGGCCCAGTTCCTTGCCAATCCAGCCAGCGATTTCGGGATCGGTCTCGGCGAGGCCGGCGGTGAAGAAGCCTTTGGGCGTGACGGCGGTCAAGGTGTCGGTGCTCATGCGGATTGCCTGACTGGAGGGTTGGATAATTTATCGACCCGGCGGACATGCCGGTCACCGGCGAAGGGCGTGGACAGGAAGGCCTCGAGGCAGGCCTTAGCCATGTCGAGACCGATCAGGCGGGCGCCCATGGCGATGACGTTGGCGTCGTTGTGCTCGCGGGCAAGCCTGGCGGACAGCGGCTCATCGACCCGGGCGCAGCGGCAGGCGGGGTTGCGGTTGACCGCGATGGAAATGCCGATGCCCGAGCCGCACAGCGCGACGCCGCGTTCGGCATGTCCGGCGGCGACATGCTCGGCGAGCTTGTAGCCAAAGTCGGGATAATCGACCGAAGCCTCGCTGTCAGGGCCAAGGTCGGCGACCTCGTGGCCCTGGCACGGCCAGCCATGCGGCAAGCTCGGCCTTGAGGGCGAGGGCGGCGTGATCGGAGGCGATTGCCAGTTTCATGGGGGCGATGCGCATGGCTGCTCGGCTAACTCTAGGGGGTGAGTCGGAATGCGGCCCCCATAGGCGGAGCGGGCGGGCGAAGCCACCGCCATTAAATAGGGACAGTACCTATTTTTGACGGGCGGCCGCGCGGCTTTGATGGCTGCAGAAATTGGGCGACCCAATTCTTTGCGCCAAGCGGCCGGCCGGTGCGCATGGCCGCCTCGACTTCGTCATCGCGATCCGCCGCTTCCACGCCATCTCTCAGGTAGGCTCGCCAATTGGCGACATGGCGTCCGATCGCGGCAACGTTCGTCAATCCATCATCTTCGCCAAAAAGGTGAGCTCGCGCGCTTGACCAGCGCCAGTCCGCTGCTTCGGAAACCAGTCCGGCCTTGACCGGATTGTTTTCAACATACCGCACCGCGATCATCAGATGCGCATCGTCCATGGCATAGCTGGCGAAGCGGCCCTGGAAAAGGTGACCGGTCAGCCCTTGCCGCAGATTGACATGCTGCGCGTATTTCGTGTAGGTACTGGCCAGCGTCGCGCGAAGGGCATCGCAGTTGAGGGCTGGAGTATCAGGTGGACATGATTGTCCATCAGGCACCAGGCGAAACACTTCACATCATGCGCGGCGCAGGCTTTGGTGAGTGTGGCGATGTAATAACGGCGGTCGTCGTCCGAGAAGAAAATCGGCATTTGCCGGTTGCCGCGCTGGGTGATGTGGTGAGGGATGCCGGGAACGACGATGCGGGAAGCGCGCGGCATGGCCATTGCTCTATAAATAGGGACAGTCCCTATTTAACGGGAGGCGCGGGCGGTGCAATAGCTGGAGCGTGCGTTAAATAGGGACAGTCCCTATTTATGGCCCTATTTATGGCGCTGGTCTCACCTCACTGATCCAGGAAACTCCGCATCTTCCTTGACTCGGCTGGGATGCTTCAGCTTCCGCAGCGCCTTGGCCTCGATCTGCCGGATACGTTCGCGGGTGACCGAGAACTGCTGGCCAACCTCCTCCAGCGTATGATCGGTATTCATCCCGATCCCGAAGCGCATGCGCAGCACGCGTTCCTCGCGCGGGGTCAATGACGCCAAAACCCGTGTCACGGTTTCCTTCAAATTCGCTTAAATCGCCGCGTCCACCGGGATCACCGCGTTCTTGTCCTCGATGAAATCGCCGAGGTGTGAATCTTCCTCGTCGCCGATCGGGGTTTCGAGGGAGATCGGCTCCTTGGCGATTTTCATCACCTTGCGGACCTTTTCGAGCGGCATCGACAGGCGCTCGGCCATTTCCTCGGGCGTGGGCTCGCGGCCCTGCTCGTGGAGGAACTGGCGGCTGGTGCGCACCAGCTTGTTGATCGTCTCGATCATGTGCACCGGGATGCGGATGGTGCGGGCCTGATCGGCGATCGAGCGGGTGATCGCCTGCCTGATCCACCAGGTGGCATAGGTGCTGAACTTGTAGCCGCGGCGGTACTCGAACTTGTCGACCGCCTTCATCAGCCCGATGTTGCCTTCCTGGATCAGGTCGAGGAACTGCAGCCCGCGGTTGGTGTATTTCTTGGCGATCGAGATGACCAGGCGCAGGTTAGCCTCGACCATTTCCTTCTTGGCGATGCGCGCCTCGCGCTCGCCCTTCTGCACCATGTTGACGATGCGGCGGAACTCGCCGAGCGACATGCCGGTGGCGGCGGCGATATCGGCGATTTCGGCGCGGATGCGTTCGACCGCGTCGGCTTCGTTCTCGGCGAAGGCGGACCACTTCTTGTCCTTGCCCGACTGCGCCGCGAGCCAGCCGTCGTCGAGTTCGTGGCCGACGTAGCTGTCGAGGAAGTCCTTGCGGTTGACCTTGTGGCGCTCGGCGAGGCGCAGCATCTGGCCGCCCAGCGCGGTCAGCCGCCGGTTGAACGCATAGAGATTATCGACCAGGTATTCGATCTTGGTCGCGTGGAACTGCACGCTCTCGACCTGGGCGGTCAATTCCTCGCGCAGGTTCTGGTACTTCTTTTCGCTGCTCGCCGAAAACTCGCCGGCGCTGCCCATTGCGTCGAGCCGCTCGGCCTGGATCTTCTCGAACTTCTTGAACAGTTTGGCGATATTGGCGAACTTCTCGAGCGCTTCCGGCTTGAGCGCGGCCTCCATCTGGGCGAGCGAAAGGGTGTTGTCTTCCTCTTCCTCCTCGACCGGGCGCATGCGCCGCTCGATCTGGTCTTCGTCGTCCTCGTCGGCCTGGGCGGCCGGTTCTTCCGCGATATCCTCTTCCTCCTTGTAGGAGGGACCGGCCACGGCTTCGGAAATCTCGGCGCCGTTCTCGTCCTCGCCGTCCTCGGCCATCGCTTCGGGCGCCGGCTCCTTGGAGAGCATGGCGTCGAGGTCGAGGATTTCGCGCAGCTGCATTTCCTCGGCGTTGAGCGCCTCGGACCACTGGATGATCGCGTGGAAGGTGATCGGGCTTTCGCACAGCCCCAGGATCATCGTGTCGCGCCCGGCCTCGATTCGCTTGGCGATGGCGATTTCGCCCTCGCGGCTGAGCAGTTCGACCGCGCCCATTTCGCGCAGGTACATCCGCACCGGATCGTCGGTGCGCTCGATGGTTTCCTTCTTTTTGACCAGGTCCGGGCGCTCGGCCATGCCGTCCGGCTGCTCGTCGATCTCGTCGACTTCCTTCTCTTCCGGATCGACCGCGTCTTCGTCGCTCTCGACGATGTTGACGCCCATCTCGCTGATCGCCGACATGATGTCCTCGATCTGCTCGGAACTCATCTGGTCCTGCGGCAGGGCTTCGTTGAGTTCGTCGACGGTGATCACGCCGCGGCGCTTGGCGCGGGCGATCAGCTTCTTGATCGAGGCCTCGTTGAGGTCGATCAGCGGCGAAATCCGCGCCTTCGGCGGCCTCGCCAGTCAGGTCTTCGTTGGGTTCGATGTCCATCATTCCGCCGTCGTCCATGAGTTCGTTCCGGCCGGATTATACCGATTGGCGCGCCCCTTGCCTGAAAGGCGCGCCGATTGCCAGCCTTGTCTGCCCATATGGTGTTGGCAATCGCGCAAGCAAGCGATGGCAGGCGAGACCTTTGCTTCCCCCATCAAGGGGGAAGAATTTCTAAGCCGTCTGACGCGAAGTCAGCTCGCGCAGTCTTTCCGCCAAAACGACTTTCCGATTTCTCAGCCGCTCCTGCTCGGCAATGTCGAAGCGCTCGGTTGCCTCCTCGATCGCAGCGTCAATTGCCGGTTCCTCGACCAGTTTGGCAATCGCCGCCGCCAGCGCATCTCTCGCTAGTGCCGCATCCGCACCGTCGCGCACGAAGGGCCAGGGCAGCTGCGCATAATCGCCGGGAGTGGGAATTGCAGCGCCTTGGCTTTCGAAAATGGTGGCGAGCAAGTCCAAATCAAGATCGGCTCCGTTTTCGGCGGTCTCGATCAGCGCTCGAAACGCAAGTCGAGCCCGGGCGCGCGGGCGAGCAAATCGGCGTGGCGGGCAATCTCGCCGGGATAACGGATCAGCCCGGCAAGAATTGCGGTTGCGAGCGCATTGCGCGCGCCGCCTTCGCGCGATTGGCGCAGGCGTTGCAGCGTCTCGGGCGAACTGCGTTGCTGCGCAGGTTTGCCATTGCGCCATTCCTTGCCGCGGGACTGCCAAGGCTGTTCCTCGCGCTTGGGGAATGCGTATGCGGAATAGCGCTCGAGCAGTTCGCGTCGGTACAGCGCGCGGATGTCCTGATCCCCGATGGTTTCGACGTGGACGAGCAGACGCGCCTTGAGTCCGGCCTTGTCCTCGGGCGTCGTCAGGGGCGCCGCATCTCGCTCGTGCCGCCACAAGGTCTCGACCAGGCTTTGCGTCTCGCCGAGCAGCTTTTCCATCGCCTGCGGCCCGTCGCGCCTGACCAGATCGTCGGGGTCCATGCCGGCGGGCAGGCGCACGATACTCAAGCTGTGCGCGGGCTTGAGCAACGGCAGCGCGCGGGCGATCGCCCGCATCGCCGCGCGCTGGCCGGCGGCGTCGCCGTCGAAGCAGAGGATCGGCGTTTCGACCAGGCGCCACAGCATTTCGATCTGCCGCTCGGTCAGCGCCGTGCCCAGCGGAGCGACAACATCGCCGATCCCGGCGGCGGCCAGCGCAATGACGTCCATGTAGCCTTCGACCACGATCAGCCGCCCCGACTGGCGCGCGAGCGGCCCGGCGCGGTGGAGGTTGTAGAGCGTGCGGCCCTTGTCGAACAAGGGCGTGTCGGGGGAGTTGAGGTACTTGGGCGCGTCTGTTTTGGCCGCATCGAGGATACGCCCGCCGAAAGCGATCACCCGCCCGCGTGCGTCTTCGATCGGCAGCATCAGACGGCCCCGGAAACGGTCGTAGGGCTCCTTCTCCTCGACCTGGATGCGCAGTCCCGCCTCGATCAGCTTCGCCTCCGGGACGGTCTTCAGCGCCTGCTTGAGCGCCTGCCTGCCCTCGGGCGCATAGCCGAAGCCGAAGCGCTCGATGGTGCGGTCGTTGAACCCCCGGGTGGCGAGATAGGCCCGCGCTTTCTCGCCCTCGGGCGAAGCCAGACGCTCGACGAACCACTGTTGCGCCGAGGCCATGACATCGTGCAGGCCATCGCGCTCCTCGGCCGCCTGCGCCGCGCGCGGATCGGGGGCGGGGACTTCCATGCCCGCTTCGGAGGCCAGTTCCTTGACCGCGTCCATGAACGAGAGGCCCCGCTGGTCGGTCATCCAGCGGATCGCATCGCCATGCGCGCCGCAGCCGAAGCAGTGGTAGAAGCCCTTTTCGTCGTTGACCGTGAAGCTGGGCGACTTCTCGTTGTGGAACGGGCAGCACGCCTTGAATTCCCGCCCCGCCTTGGTCAGCCGCGTGGTGCGCGAGATCACCCCCGAGAGCGAGACCCGCGCGCGCAGTTCGTCCAGCCATTGCGGGGTGAGGGTCATGTCAACCCAGCGCCGCCTTCACCAGCCCGCTGGCCTTGCTCATGTCCAGCTCGCTGCCGTGCCGCGCCTTGAGCTCGGCCATTACCCGTCCCATGTCCTTGATCGAACTAGCCCCCAGTTCCGCCTTGATCGCCGCGATTGCCGCTGCGGTCTCCGCCTCGCCCAACTGCTGCGGCATGAACGCCTCGATCACGACAAGTTCGGCTGCCTCCGCATCGGCCAATTCCTGCCGCCCGCCCTGCTCGTAGAGCGCCATCAATTCGCGCCGCTGCTTGGCCATCTTCTGCAGCACTTCGACCACCAGCACATCGTCATCGGGCAGCTGCGAGGCGGTCCTCAGCTCGATATCGCGGTCCTTGAGCTTGGCGAGAATCAGGCGCACCGCGCCCAGACGGGGCTTGTCGCCCGCTTTCATGGCGGCCACTTGCGCGGCTTTGATCGAGTCGCGGATCATTGTTCCCTAATTCCTGTGGATTGCTGGCCGGAACTCCGGCCAAAAGCCGGTATTGCGTTATCCTAACCGGGTTTTCGCCCCATTCCTAGGTTGACCCTGACAAGGCAGGGGTATAGCGGCCACCTCTTAGCACCAATCGCTGGAAACCCTCTTTCGGAGCGCCTTCCCCATGGCCGACGCCGCCTCTTCGCACGCGCCTGAGTCTGGTCGTTTTCGGCCCAAAGGCGCGACGGGAGTCCTCGTGCTCGCCGACGGCACGGCGATATGGGGCAGGGGTTTCGGCGCGGAAGGCAGCGCGGTCGGCGAAGTCTGCTTCAACACGGCGATGACCGGCTATCAGGAAGTGATGACCGATCCGAGCTACGCGGCGCAGATCGTCACCTTCACTTTCCCGCACATCGGCAATGTCGGGGTCAACGGCGAGGACGTCGAGAGCGCGGTCGAAGGCGCGCTGGGCTGCGTGGTGCGCGAGGAAGTGACCGCGCCGTCGAATTTCCGTGCGCAGGGCACATTCGGCGATTGGCTGGCGGCGAAAGGCAAGATCGGCCTGGCGGGGGTCGATACCCGCGCGCTCACCCGCCGCATACGCATGTTGGGCGCGCCCAACGCGGTGATCGCGCACGATCGCCAAGGGCAAGTTCGACATTGCCGCGTTGGCGAAACAGGCGCGCGGAGTGGCCGGGGCTCGAAGGCATGGACCTCGCGCGCGTGGTCAGCCGCGAGGGGGCGGAGGACTGGCACGGCGGCGTCTGGGCGCTGGGCAAGGGCTATGCCCGCGAGCCGGACGACCACAGGCCGCATGTCGTCGCGATGGATTTTGGCGCCAAGGACAACATCTTCAGGAGCCTGGTCAAAGCCGGGGCGCATGTCACGGTGGTGCCAGCGCAGACGTCGCTGGAAGCGGTGCTGGCGCTCAAGCCGGACGGCGTGTTTCTCTCCAACGGCCCGGGCGATCCGGCGGCGACAGGCGCCTATGCGGTGCCGGTGATCCAGGGCTTGCTGGCGCGCGACATGCCGGTGTTCGGCATTTGCCTGGGCCACCAGATGCTGGCGCTGGCGGCGGGGGCCTCAACCACCAAGATGCATCAAGGCCATCGCGGCGCGAACCACCCGGTCAAGCGGCTGGCGGACGGGGTGGTGGAGATCACCTCGATGAACCACGGCTTCGCGGTGGACGGGGCGAGCCTGCCGGAGGGTGTGGAGGAGACGCATGTGTCGCTGTTCGACGGTTCGAACTGCGGGATCGCGGTGAAGGGCAAGCGGGCGTTCGGGGTGCAGTATCACCCGGAGGCGTCGCCGGGGCCGATGGATAGTTTTTATCTGTTCGAGCGGTTTGTGGGGATGTTGGGGTGAAGGACCGAGCAACTGATCATTGAATTCGACACGATCCTACTCGATTGTCGAGGTACGCGGAATTCGCGCATGTGATCCGAGCCGATCTCGGAAGAACACAAAAATTGATGCTTCGAAGATCAGTAGATTCTGACGTTACTGACGATCTGCGAAATATCTGGTGACGTCGATCCGAGGCTCTACGATACGACGACGTCGGCTAATCGTCTGCAGGGATGCGATAAGAGAATGAGGATTCTGATCGCCTATCTTAGAGTCACATAAAGTCGCTGCTTGACTGGACAGATATTTAGACGATGTCCGCCAGATTACAATTAGATTGTCGAGATTTAAACTGATCAGATTCCCAGCGTGTAAATGCATTTGCAATCATTAAGACGAAGGAGCATTGGTGAAACCTCCACCCTTTGTGGCCGGAAATAATTCGACTTCTGACGTTATCCAGTACTTGCAAACATAAGCGGAGTAGCGTCGCTCATTCTAGCCATCGTGAGCATAGTTTTAACGGCGGCAAGTTTGTAATGCCCAACCTCGCCATCCCCCAAATCCACACCCTCTCATCCCCCCTCCCCGGCGGGGAGGGCCGTTCGGAGTCAGCGTGCCTCCGAACGCGGAGTGGGGGAGCGCGCGGGACGCGCGCGTCGGCCTCTCGGCCTCACGCTTCCCATGGATCGATCATTGCGATCCCGTCGTGACGGAAATCCTTTGCATTGCGCGTGGCAATGGCAAGGCCCTGTGTCATCGCTTGCGCCGCTATTTGTCCGTCATGAACGCCAGCATGCCGCCCTTCTCGCAGGAGAAGCCCCATGATTTCTCCATATTTCATGGCAGCTGCTGTATCGAAAACCAGTGTGCGCTCGCCTTCGTGCCGGGCCATCAACCGCTTGAGCCAGCCTGCAAGCATGTTTCGCTTGCGCGGACTGGGCGTGATCCTGATGCCCAATTCGATCTCTGCAATTACAATCGTCGACAAGATAGTGTCGTTCTTGTGGGCATGCAGCCATTCCACCACCCGTGGGTCTGGCAGTGATTTCTGGGTTTCGCTGAAGACGTTGGTATCAACTAGGATCATCGTCTTCGAAAAACAGAATGCGACTAATGAAGGCTCTATCCGGAAGTTCCATGTCGATGCCGGGCCGGGTCATTTCGATAAGTTCGTCCACCCAGTCCTTCGGGCGCTGAGGACCGGAGGCCGAGGGCGTATCGCTCCCGGGCATCTCGTCTCGCTGGATTCTAGGCCTGTCCACGCCAGTTCGTCTCCAATCGTTCGGAGCTATAGCACATGAAATTCGCTGCAACCAACAATCCGCCCCATTCCGGAGCCATCTGACATGAACCTCACCCCCCTCCAGGCGCACGTTTTCGCCTATTTTCTCACCCACGGCGCGCGCGATTTCAGCATGGTCGGGCGGTGGTGGCCGCATGCCGAGCTGGCGCTGGTCATGGCCGACAAGATCCGCATCTCCGTGCGCCCGTTCGGCAAGGCGGCGCAAGACGCGGCCAAGCCGGTCGCCGAGGCGCTGTCCGAACACATGCTGGCCCGCGGCGGGTTTTCGACCAAGGCGCAGAAGTTCGGCGGCACCATGCACCAGTTCCAGCCCGATGCCTTCAAGGCGGCGCTGGATGCGCTGGAGGCGGACGATGCGGTGCTGAAGGCGGCCGCGGCGGGCGGAGATGATTTCTGGCAAACGGCCTTTGCCGGTCTCGCTGAATAGGAGACGGCATCATGAACACTTCACGCGCCGCCGCGCTCGCCATTGCCGCGCTGGTTAGCGCCTGCGGCCCGGCCAAACTCGATGGCCCGCTGACCCAGGCCAAGCTCGATGAGGTTCAGGCCGAATGCGGCATGACTTCGGCCGAGCTGGTGTCGGTCGATGCCGGCGGCAAGGCCAAGATCTCGAGCGGGACCGTCAACATGGAAGCCGGCGATGGAGCGGGTGTCGATTTGCTCTACAAGTCGAAGTGTCTCAAGGAACGCCTTACTGCTATCGGCGTCGAATACGACGTGTCGGTCAGGATGGAATCGCCGCAATTCGAACGCAAGGTCAACCAGGCGATCGACGAGATGTGACCCGGCGGCAACGATGATCCCCGCCAGACAATTGAAAGCACGATAGAACCACTCATGCCCAAGCGTACCGACATCTCCTCGATCCTCGTCATCGGCGCCGGGCCGATCATCATCGGTCAGGCCTGCGAGTTCGACTATTCGGGCACCCAGGCGATCAAGGCGCTGAAGGAAGAGGGCTACCGCGTCGTCCTGGTCAATTCGAACCCGGCGACGATCATGACCGATCCCGACATGGCCGACGCCACCTATATCGAGCCGATCACCCCGGAGATCGTGACGCGGATCATCGAGAAGGAACGCCCCGACGCGGTGCTGCCGACGATGGGCGGCCAGACCGCGCTGAATACCGCGCTCGCGCTGTTCCACGACGGCACCCTGGAGAAGTACGGCGTCAAGATGATCGGCGCCGACGCCGAGGCGATCGACAAGGCGGAAGACCGGATGAAATTCCGCGACGCGATGGACAAGATCGGGCTGGAATCGGCGCGTTCGGGCATCGCCCATTCGGTCGACGAGGCTTTCGCCGTGCTGGAGCGTACCGGGCTGCCCTCGATCATCCGGCCGAGCTTCACCCTGGGCGGCACCGGCGGCGGCGTCGCCTATAACAAGGCGGAGTTCGAGACCATTGTCCGATCGGGCCTCGATGCCTCGCCCACCACCGAAGTGCTGATCGAGGAATCGCTGCTGGGGTGGAAAGAATACGAGATGGAGGTTGTCCGCGATCGCAAGGACAATTGCATCATCATCTGCTCGATCGAGAACGTCGATCCGATGGGGGTCCACACCGGCGACTCCATTACCGTCGCCCCGGCGCTGACGCTGACCGACAAGGAATACCAGATCATGCGCAATGCATCGATCGCGGTGCTCCGGGAAATCGGCGTGGAAACAGGCGGGTCCAACGTCCAGTTCGCGGTCAACCCGAAGGACGGACGGCTGATCGTCATCGAGATGAACCCGCGGGTTTCGCGCAGTTCCGCGCTGGCATCGAAGGCGACCGGCTTTCCCATCGCCCGGGTCGCGGCGAAGCTCGCGGTCGGCTATACGCTGGACGAGATCACCAACGAGATCACCGGCGCCACCCCGGCCAGCTTCGAGCCGACCATCGACTACGTCGTCACCAAAATCCCCCGGTTTGCCTTCGAGAAATTCAAGGGCGCCGAGGCCTTGCTGTCCACCGCGATGAAGTCGGTCGGCGAAGTCATGGCGATCGGGCGTAATTTCAAGGAAAGCCTTCAGAAGGCGCTGAGAGGCCTTGAGACCGGTCTGGACGGCTTCAACCGGGTGCAGTGGCTCGAAGGGGCGGGGCGGGACGAGATCGTCGCGGCGCTGTCGAAGCAGACGCCCGACCGGCTGCTGGTCGTTGGCCAGGCTTTCCGCGAAGGCTTCACCGTCGAGGAAGTCCAGGCCGTTACCGATTACGATCCCTGGTTCCTGCGCCACATCGCCGAGATCATCGCCGAAGAAGCGCGAATCCATGCCGACGGGCTGCCGGGCGACGCCGAGGGCCTGCGGCGGCTCAAGGCGATGGGCTTTTCCGATCACCGCCTCGCCACGCTGGCGGTGCGGTCTGTCGGGATCGCCCGCGGGTTCGGCGAGACCATGGCGCCGCGCTCGGGCCTGCTGCACGACGCGGTCAAGGCCATGGCCGGGGCGACCACCGCGCGCGAGGTGCGGCTGCTGCGCTGGAAACTTGGCGTGCACCCGGTGTTCAAGCGCATCGACAGCTGCGCCGCCGAGTTCGAGGCGGTGACGCCCTACATGTATTCGACTTACGAGGCGCCCAGCTTCGGCGCGCCGGAATGCGAGGCGGCGCCCTCGGATCGCAAGAAAGTGGTGATCCTGGGCGGCGGACCCAACCGCATCGGCCAGGGTATCGAATTCGACTATTGCTGCGTCCACGCCTGCTTCGCGCTCGCCGAAGCGGGCTACGAGACGATCATGATCAACTGCAACCCGGAGACGGTGAGCACCGATTACGATACCTCCGACCGGCTCTATTTCGAGCCGCTGACGGTCGAGGACGTGCTCGAAATCCTGCGGGTGGAACAGGCGAAGGGTGAGCTCAAGGGCGTCATCGTCCAGTTCGGCGGGCAGACGCCGCTCAAGCTCGCACAGCCACTCGAGGATGCCGGGATACCCATCCTCGGCACCTCGCCCGACGCCATCGACCTTGCCGAAGACCGCGAACGCTTTGCCGCGCTGGTGACCAGGCTGAAGCTGAAGCAGCCGGAAAACGGCATCGCCCGCAGCCGCGACGAGGCGGTCGCGGTGGCTAGCCGGATCGGTTACCCGGTGCTGATCCGCCCGTCCTATGTGCTGGGCGGCCGCGCGATGGAAATCGTCGATTCCGAGGCCCAGCTCGACGACTATATCGCCACCGCCGTGCAGGTATCGGGAGATTCGCCGGTGCTGATCGACCAGTACCTGCGCGACGCGATCGAATGCGACGTCGATGCGCTGTGCGACGGAGAGCAAGTGGTAGTCGCCGGCGTCATGCAGCACATCGAGGAAGCCGGCATCCATTCGGGCGACAGCGCCTGCACCCTGCCGCCCTACAACCTTTCCGCCGATGTCATCGCCGATATGGAGCGCCAGGCGGAACTGCTCGCCAATGCGCTGGGCGTGCGCGGGCTGATGAATATCCAGTTCGCGGTACAGGGGGATCAGGTGTTCCTCATCGAGGTCAACCCGCGCGCCAGCCGCACGGTGCCGTTCGTCGCCAAGGCGATCGGCCAGCCGGTGGCCAAGATCGCCGCGCGGGTGATGGCGGGCGAGAAGCTTTCGACCTTCCCGCCGTTCAAGCGCCAGTTCGATTACATGGCGGTGAAAGAAGCGGTGTTCCCCTTCGCCCGCTTCCCCGGGGTCGATCCGGTGCTCGGCCCCGAAATGAAATCGACCGGCGAAGTCATGGGGATCGACGATACCTTCCCGGTGGCTTTCGCCAAATCGCAGATCGGCGCGGGGACCTTGCTGCCCAATGGCGGCGTCGCCTTCGTATCGGTCAAGGACAGCGACAAGCCGGTGATTTTGCAGGCGGTGAACAAGCTGGTCGAACTGGGCTTCACCATTGTCGCCACCGGCGGCACCCAGAAGTTCCTCGCCGATGCGGGGGTTCCGGTCGAGCGGGTCAACAAGGTCGCCGAAGGCCGGCCGCACATTGTCGATAAGATCATCGACGGCGGCGTGGCGCTGATTTTCAACACCACCGAGGGCTGGCAGAGCCTCAAGGATTCGCAATCGATCCGCCAGGCCGCGCTCAAGGGCAAAGTACCCTATTTCACCACCGCGGCGGCTTCGCACGCCACGGCGCTGGCGATCGAGGCGCTGCGTGGCGCAAAGCTTGAAGTAAAATCGTTACAGGCCTATTATAGCTGAAGCGATTGCGTCCTCCCCGATATCGCGACCGGTCTGGCCCGTTACCACAAGGGGACGGGGCGGAAGACTAGTCGCTGGGGGATGCCGGAAGGACTGGTGCGAATGGCGAGTGTCGAAAAGTTGCCGATGCTGGCGGAAGGCTACGAGCGAATCATCGCCGAGCTTAAGGTGCTGCGCGAGGAACGCCCCAGGATCGTCGAGGCGATCGAGGAAGCGCGCGCGCATGGCGACCTTTCCGAGAACGCCGAATATCATGCCGCCAAGGAACGTCAGGGCCAGGTCGAAGCGACCATCGGCGATCTGGAAGACCGCATCAGCCGCGCCAATATCATCGATCCCACGACCCTTTCGGGCGACAGGATTGTCTTCGGGGCCACCGTGACGCTGCTCGACGACGACGACAAACCGGTGCGCTATCAGATTGTCGGCCAGACTGAGGCTGACGCCAAAGTCGGCCGGATCAGCTACAACTCGCCGCTGGGCAGGGCGCTGATCGGGCGCAAGGTCGATGACGAAATCGAAGTAACCGTGCCGTCGGGCGACCGCAGCTATCTGGTTAAGAAGATCGAATTCATTTGAGAGTCGAGATTCGAAATTCGCGGAAGAGCGAATTTCGAGGCGGCACCGGCCCACTCCCCCGCCCGGCCACCCAACGAAATGGTATGTTCTGGGTGGCCGGGCGGGGGAGTGGGCCGGTGCCGAACGATCCGAAACGGAGTTTCGGATCAGACACTAATCCTCGATGTGCGGCTCCAGCAGCCGGTGCATATGGACGATGACATATTTCATCTCGGCATCGTCGATCGTCGCGCGGGCTTTGCCGCTCCAGGCCTCTTCGGCGCTGTCGTAGTCGGGATAGACCCCGACCAGGTCCATCTTTTCGAGATCGACGAATTCAAGGCCCTGGGGGTCGCGCACACGACCGCCCATGACGAGGTGGAGTTTCTGCATCTTTGTCGCTTCCTGGGGAGAGGAAGGCGCCCCTATAGCGGGGGCGCGGCAGAGTGCAACGTCAGGGCCTTCATCGCCGCAGCGCCGCCAGCAGACCGAGCGCCGCCTTGGCCCAGTCGAGGCCAGTGTCGCGGGCCTGATCGGTGGCATCGGCCACCCGGCGCCGGGCTTCGCCGGTACCTTCGCCGATGGCCTCGCCCAGTTCCTCCAATTTGGCGGCGCCCTGTTTTCCCAGCTTCATCCCCGCTTCGCCCGCGGCGGCAGCGGCGGCGGCGGTGCTCCGCACCAGCTTGCGGCGCGTGGAGCCCGGGATCAGCGCGGCCGCGGCCAGGCCGATAGCAAGGCCGCCCGCGACCGCGAGGCCGGGGTGCTGCCTGATCAGGCCGGTGAAGCCCTGCTTGTCCTCCGTCGCCGCAGCTTCGCTCTTGAGGCTGGTTTCGGGCGCAATTGTCTGGTCGTCACTCATCGTATCCATCCTTTTCCTTGCCCCCTTCGATCAGGCCATCGGCCCAGGCGATAATCGGGTGGCGCAGGAACCATAGCGCCAGGGCGGCGGCGGTTCCGGCGATCACGCCCTTGCTCTCTTTCGCGACATCCAGCGCCTGGTCGAGCGCGCCATGCGCCTCTTCGCCGATCTTGTCGGCGATGCGTCCGCCGACGCCGCGCGCCTCAAGATCGCTTTTGACCCGGCCAAGCCGCGCATCGAAGGCGGCGCGGGCGCTGTCGCGCGCCTGCCGCGCCTGGTCGAGCTGGTTGGCAAGCGGGCTCATTGCCCGGCCTCGCGTTCGGCCAGCACCCTGGCTATCCGCCGCCAGCGCGCCGCGGCGATCCGCGCGCAGACCAAAGCCGTCAGCAGCAATCCGGCGAAAGCCGCGCCCGCCGCGCCCCAGGCGGTGAGCAAGGGGGTTAGCGCCACCACCAGCCCGACCGTGAGCGCCATCAGCGCGAAGAACACCAGCGCCGCCGCCAGCGCGCCGAAAATGGCCATGCCCTTGAACCCGTGGCCGGCGAACGCCGCGCGCGATTTCTGGTAGGCCAGTTCCGCCCCGGCCAGCGCGCGGCCCTCGTCGATCAGTTCGCGCAGATCGTCGGCCAGCGAACGATCGCGCGCCTGCGTGTCGTCGTTGACGGCGTCGGGAAGGGTCTGCGGCACTGGCGACGACTGTCGTTTCAGTCGCCCGATTTCCTGAACATGCGCGCCATCAGGAAGCCCGCGACGGCAGCGAGGCCGACGGCGATGCCGGGGCTCTTGCGGACGAATTCCTTGGCGTCTTCGCCAAGCTCGCCCATGTCCTTGGCGTCGAGCTTCTTGGCCGCGTCCTGCATGGTCTGCGCGGCGGTGCGGGCGTATTCGCCGTATTTGGGGCCGATCTTGTCGTCGATCACGGTGGCGTTCTCATCGACGATCTTGCCGAGGCTGAAGATCGCGTCGCTGGCGCGGGTCTTGCCTTCGTTGGCCATCTCCCAGGCGCGTTCCTTGGCCTGGCTGCCCATGACCTTGGCTTCGTCGATCCATTCGCTGCCGGTGGCGGTGGCCTTTTCGCGATAGGCGCCGGCACGCTCCTGCGCGTCCTTGCGCAGCTGTTCGGCGCCGGACTTCGCTTCGTCGAGCGCGCGGGTGAATTTCGCCTTGGCGGGTTCGGCGGCGGCGACGGCTTTCGTTGCCTTTCTGACGGTGGCGGTCTTCTTGCCCTTGGCGGCGGGTGTATCGGCCATGGTAACGCTCCTTTGCCCCCCGATGGGGCGCTGCGCGGGTAGATGGTGTGCCGCCCCCGGAAGCACAAGTGGACTTATGCGCCTCGCGCGCTTGCCTGCCAAGACCCCGCTGCTAAGGAGCGCCGCAAAGTCGGCACATTTGCCCCCAGAAACGGAGTTCCCTTCGCCATGACCGCCATTCTCGACATCCACGGCCGCGAGATCCTCGACAGCCGGGGCAATCCCACCGTCGAAGTCGATGTCCTGCTCGACGACGGCAGCTTCGGCCGCGCGGCGGTGCCTTCGGGGGCCTCCACCGGCGCGCACGAGGCGGTCGAACTGCGCGATGGCGACAAGCAGCGCTATCTTGGCAAGGGGGTGCTCAAGGCCGTCGTCGCGGTGAACGGCGAGATTCGCGACCTGCTGATCGGCTGGGATGCCGAGGACCAGCGCGATCTCGACCTCGCCATGATTGCGCTCGACGGGACAGAGAACAAGGGCCGGCTCGGCGCCAACGCTATTCTCGGAGTCAGCCTGGCGGCGGCCAAGGCGGCGGCCAATGCGCGTGGACTGCCGCTCTATAGCTACATCGGCGGGGTTTCCGCGCATGTCCTGCCAGTGCCGATGATGAATATCATCAACGGCGGCGAACATGCCGATAATCCGATCGATTTCCAGGAATTCATGGTCATGCCCATCGGCGCGCCAAGCCTGGCCGAGGCGGTGCGCTGGGGCGCGGAGATTTTTCATACGCTGAAGAAGGGCCTCCACGACAAGGGCCTGGCGACGGCAGTTGGCGACGAAGGCGGCTTCGCGCCGAACCTCGCCAGCACCAGGGCTGCGCTCGATTTCATCATGGAATCGATCCAGAAGGCGGGCTTCAAGCCGGGCAAGGATGTGGTGCTGGCGCTGGATTGCGCGGCGACCGAGTTTTTCAAGAAGGGCAAGTACGAGATTTCCGGCGAGGGCCTTTCCTTAGCCCGGACGAGATGGCCGACTACCTTGCGAAACTGTGCGACGACTATCCCATCCGCTCGATCGAGGACGGCATGGGCGAGGACGATTTCGCCGGCTGGAAGGCGCTGACCGACAAGGTGGGCGATAAAGTCCAGCTGGTCGGCGATGACTTGTTCGTCACCAACCCCAAGCGGCTGACCATGGGCATCGGCAAGGGTTTGGCCAATTCGCTGCTGGTCAAAGTCAACCAGATCGGGACTTTGACGGAGACGTTGGAGGCGGTGTCGATTGCGCAGCGCGCGGGCTATACGGCGGTGATGAGCCACCGCTCGGGCGAGACCGAGGATGCGACGATTGCCGATCTGGCGGTCGCGACCAATTGCGGGCAGATCAAGACGGGGAGTTTGGCGCGGTCCGATCGGCTGGCGAAATACAACCAGCTGATCCGGATTGAGGAAGAACTGGGGGCTGCGGCGGTATATGCCGGGGCTGGGGCTGGGGCGGTTGGGCGGTTGGCGGGGTGACACCCATTCCTCTTCCTTCTCGAAAAGCGCGGGAGAAGTTTCAGTGATGTGGTTGGCATTATTGGCAGCAGCGCCGCAAGGCCTTTTCGTTCGACCGTATGTCGTTGGTGGATTGGGAAATGAGAGCTGTGCCACGGCTTTCAGATATGCAAACTCTGCTCGTACAGAGCAATGGATTGCAGGATATTTCAGCGGAGTGAATGCTGTTATTGGCGGGCGAGTTGGTGAGCAAACCGATGTTGCAGGACTTGTTGCTGAAGTGAAGATCGACTGTGATCGGGAACCTTCGGCATCTCTCGTCGGAGCAGCTCAAAAGACATATCGTCGGCTTAGAAAGCGTCGAATTTGATAGCAATTCATCGCATTCGACCGGCGGATTCTTCGTTTTATTCCGTCAAAACCCCCGCCGGCGTCCGAACCTCCAGCCCCTCGATCGCATCCCGGAAATGCCCAACATTCCATGTCACCAGCACCTTGGCTCCCGCCTTTTGCGCGGCATGGGCGATGAGATGATCGTAGACGCGCGCGCCCACCATCCCGGCGGCGGCGAAGTCGCGGACGGCTTCGAGGGTTTGCGCCGGGCTTAGACCGGCCAGGTGCGTTGCCGCCGCTACGCTTTCAAGCGCTGCCCAGGCTTCGTCCGGAGGCCAGCGGAACGGCGCATGATCGCCCCGGCGCGTCAGCGTGGTGAAGGCCTCTGCATAGCAATGCGCCGCCACCGCCAGCGTGTAGGGGGAATCCTCCGCAAACAGGGAAAGCGAGGGAGCATGGTGCTCGTGCTCCTCGGCCACGGCAGCGACGATGACATTGGTATCGACGAGCAGGAGCGGCTTGGCCACCGCTCAGCGATCGCCGCGCGAGGCGTCGAGCGCGGCATTGACCTCATCAAGCGTAACCCGGCCGCCGCTGGGGCGAACCAGCAACGCGCCGCGCCGGACGAGCTTGCCGGGCGGCGATGCGATAGGCGGGGCGTAGGCGCGCAAGGCTTCTTCAACGACCTGCGTCGTGGTCATGCCAGTCGCCCGCGCCAAGGCGGCCGCGCGTTGGCGCGCGAAAGCCGAGCGGACATTCAATTGGGTGGAAGCTGCGCAGCTCATGATTTCATTATAGGGATCGGCCGCAATTTGTCTAGCCAAGTTGAGCGCTATGCTAGCACGCCTGTGATTCCAAACAAAGGCCCCGCCAGGATCGCTCCCGGCGGGGTCTTCGATTTACCCGGCTAGGACGGCGAGCCTTACCCCGCGTGGCCCGAAGCCAGCGCCGCGAGCAGCAGCAGCGCGACTATGTTGGTGATCTTGATCATCGGGTTGACGGCAGGCCCGGCGGTGTCCTTGTAGGGATCGCCGACGGTATCGCCGGTCACCGCGGCCTTGTGGGCTTCGGAGCCCTTGCCGCCGTGGTGGCCGTCCTCGATGTACTTCTTGGCGTTGTCCCAGGCGCCGCCGCCGGCGGTCATCGAAATCGCGATGAACAGCCCGCCGACGATGACGCCGAGCAGCAGCGCGCCCAGGGCGGCGAAGCCGTCGGCCGAACCATTGGGCGAGACCCAGCTGATCACGAAGTAGACCGCGATCGGCGCCAACACCGGCAGCAGCGACGGAATGATCATTTCCTTGATCGCCGCCTTGGTGACGAGATCGACCGTGCGCGCATAGTCCGGCTTGGAGGTGCCGGCCATGATGCCCGGATCGTTCTTGAACTGGTCGCGCACGTCCTTGACGACGTCGCCGGCCGCGCGGCCGACTGCCGTCATGCCCATCGAGCCGAACAGGTTGGGCAGCAGCGCGCCGAGCAGCAGGCCGACGATGACGTAAGGGTTCTCGAGGCTGAAGCTGACTTCGCCGTTGGTCTGGTCGCCGTCCGACAGCAGCGGGAAGAACTCCTTGAGGTCGGTGGTGTAGGCGGCGAACAGCACCAGCGCGGCGAGGCCGGCCGAGCCGATGGCATAGCCCTTGGTCACCGCCTTGGTGGTGTTGCCGACTGCGTCGAGCAGATCGGTCTTCTCGCGCACGCTGTCATCGAGGCCGGCCATTTCGGCGATGCCGCCGGCATTGTCGGTGACCGGGCCGTAGGCGTCGAGCGCGACGACCATGCCCGCCAGCGCCAGCATGGCGGTAGCCGCATAGGCGATGCCCATCAGTCCGGCGATCTGGTGGGCGATGATGATGCCGGCGACGATTACCAGCGTCGGCAGCGCCGTCGCTTCGAGGCTGATGGCGAGGCCCTGGATGACGTTGGTGCCGTGGCCGGTTTCCGAAGCCTTGGCGATCGAGCGGACCGGGCGGTAATTGGTGCCGGTGTAATACTCGGTGATCCAGATGATCAGGCCGGTGATGACCAGGCCGAGCAGCGCGCAATAGAACAGTTCGCGGCCGTTGAACGTGGTGCCCGGAATGTCGGTCTCCATGCTTCCCAGCGCGTAGCCGGTAGCCCACCAGATCGCCGGGATCGAGAGCACGGCGGAGACCAGGAAGCCCTTGTACATCGCGCCCATGACGTTGTTCGATTTGCCGAGACGGACGAAATAGGTGCCGATGATCGAGGTTACGATGCACACGCCGCCGATCAGCAGCGGCAGCGCCATCAGGTTGGGCAGCAGTGCGCCCGCGCCCTTCATCAGCAGCGCGGTCAGCACCATGGTGGCGCCGACGGTGACGACATAGGTTTCGAACAGGTCGGCGGCCATGCCGGCGCAGTCGCCGACATTGTCGCCGACGTTATCGGCGATCACCGCGGGGTTGCGTGGATCGTCCTCGGGGATGCCGGCTTCGACCTTGCCGACCAGGTCGGCGCCGACGTCGGCCGCCTTGGTGAAGATGCCGCCGCCGAGACGCGCGAAGATCGAGATCAGCGAAGCGCCGAAGGCGAGGGCGACCAGCCCGTCGATCACGGTGCGGTCCTCACCGCCGACGGTGTAGCCGCCGGGACCGGTGAGGTACCAGTAGAAGCCCGCGATGGCGAGCAGCGCCAGGCCGGCCACCAGCATGCCGGTGATCGCGCCGGCGCGGAAAGCGAGGGTGAGGCCGGCTTGCAGGCCGGTCTGCGCGGCGGCGGCGGTGCGCACGTTCGAGCGCACCGAGATGTTCATGCCGATGAAGCCCGCGACGCCCGAAAGCACCGCGCCCAACACGAAGCCGGCGGCCGAAACCGCCCCCAGCGCCCAGGCAACGATGACCGCCACGACCACGCCGACTATGGCGATGGTTGTGTACTGCCGCTTCAGATAGGCTTGCGCGCCTTCCTGGATGGCGGCGGCGATTTCCTGCATTTTTGCGTTGCCGGCCGAGGCGCTGAGCACCTGACGGCTGGTGAAGGCGCCGTATAGCACGGCGACCAGACCGAGAATGATCGAGATGGTGACGAGGTCCACTTGCGCTGCTCCCCTTGTTGGTTGCGCATAATAATTGGCCCCGCTCACGCAGGGCCGAAAGACCGCCCGCCGCTAGAGGCTAGATGGCGTGGACGCAACCCCCCATGGCGGGTTTTGGCCGGATTTTGCCGGGATGCGCTTCAGTGATGCTCATAGCCGAGGCCGTCGGCCTCGCCGAGCGGGGCGCCGTCCAGCCGCAGCGGGCAGCCTTTCGCTGGCCGCACTTTGCCGATGCGGTGCGACGGAACGGGAGCCTCGCGTCCGCCGGCGCGGTGAACAGCAGCTGGTAGTCCTCGCCCCAGCGCAGCGCTTCGGCGCGGCGGTTTTCGGGAACGGCGATGGGGACGGCCTGGCTGTCGATCGCAATGGTGACGCCGCTGGCGCGGGCCATGCGGGCGGCGTCGAGCAGCAGGCCATCGGAGATGTCCATCATCGCCGTGACATGCGGGGCGAGGGCTTGTCCTTCGGCGAGCAGCGCCCGGGGCCGGCGGTAGGCGAGGCTGTCGCCTTCACCCTTGCGCAGCGCTTCAAGCCCAAGCATCGCCGCGCCAACCGGGCCGGTGATCCACAGCGCGTGGCCTGGCTTGGCCCCCGCGCGCGAGGGGACCGGCCGGTGCGTCGCCCGGCCGATGGCGGTGAGGCCCAGGACCTGCCCGCCGGAGCCCGATATCGTGTCGCCGCCGAGCAAGGGTGCGCGATAATGCGCCAGCGCTTGCTCCAGCCCTTCGAGAAACCGCGCATCGTCCTTGCCGAACATGTAGCCGAGCAGCACGCCGAGCGGCTCGGCGCCCTTGGCGGCGAGATCGGACATGTTGGTCGCGACCAGTTTCCAGGCAACGTCCGCCGGGTCCTGCCCGGCGAGGAAATGCACCCCCTCAGCCATGGCGTCGTGGGTCAGCACCAGCGCCTCGCCGCCGAATTCCAGCACCGCGCAGTCGTCGTCGAGCCCCCGCGCCCCGGGGTGCGTGGCGAGGCGGCGCAGGCTCTCGATGAAGTCGAGTTCAGAAGTCATCGGGCTCGTCAGATCCTCCCCATTTTTGCGAAGCACAAATGGGGAGGGGACCGCCGCTGAAGGCGGTGGTGGAGGGGCACTGGAGCAACGCCGGATTTACCCCTCCGTCAGCGCTTCGCGCTGCCACCTCCCCGTTTGCGCTGCGCGAAAACGGAGAGGAACTTGGCCTCCTATCGCACATCCTTCGCCACCGCATCGAGCACGCCGTTGACGAATTTGGTCTCGCGCTTGTCGAAAAAGGCGTGGGCGACGTCGAGGTATTCGGCGATGGCGGCGCCGGTGGGCACGTCGGGCCGGGCCAGCAGTTCGTAGGCGCCCGCGCGCAGGATCTGCAGCAGGGTGCGGTCGAGCCGGGCCAGGCTCCAGCCTTCGGCCAGGTGCCGCCCGAGCAGCGCGTCGATTTCCTCGCGGCGGGCGAGCGCGCCTTTGACCAGATCGTCGAAGAAAGCGGTTTCCGCCTCGGCGAATTGCGCATCGTCGATTTCCATGCCCAGCCGGTGCTGGTGAAATTCGTCGAGCAGCCGGGCGAGCGGCGTCGCTTCCATCTCGTGCTGGTAGAGCGCCTGCACCGCGGCGAGCCGGGCGGCGGCGCGGGCCTGTGACCTGGCTTTCATATCCCCAGCCTGACTTCGACCGAGCGGGCGTGGGCGGGAGGCCCTCGGCATCGGCGAGTGCGATCGCGGCCGGGCCGATCGCCTTGAGCGCCGCCTCGTCAAGCTGGATCAGGCTGGTGCGCTTCATGAAATCGAGCACCGAAAGACCGGAGGAGAAGCGCGCGCGCCGGCCGGTCGGGAGGACATGGTTCGGCCCGGCGACATAGTCGCCGATCGCCTCGGGCGTCATCCGGCCAAGGAAGATCGAGCCGGCATGGCGGATCTGCCCGGGCCAGCGCTTCGCGGATCATCCACCGCCAGCTGGACGTGCTCGGCGGCGAGCGCGTTGGCCAGCGCGATCGCTTCGTTGAGGATGCGCGACCTCGATGATCACGCCGTGGGTGTTCCAGCTTTCCGCCGCGACGCGGGCGGTCGGCAGCATGGCCAGCTCGACCCCGACGCGGTCCGCCACCGTATCGGCGAACAGCGGATCGTCGGTGATCAGGATCGATTGCGCTTCCGGATCGTGCTCGGCCTGGCTGAGCAGGTCGGCGGCGATCCAGTCGGGGTTGTTCTTGCCGTCGGCGATGACCAGGATTTCGCTCGGCCCGGCGACCATGTCGATGCCGACAATGCCGATACAGCTGGCGTTTGGCTTCCGCGACCCAGGCATTGCCCGGGCCGGTAATCACATCGACCGGGCGGATGCGCTGCGGTGCCAAAGGCAAGCGCCGCGATGGCCTGCGCGCCACCGATCCGCCAGATCTCGTCGACGCCGGCAGATATGCGCAGCGGCCAGCACCAGCGGGCTGACGCCGCCTGGGCGTCGGCGTCGACCACCACCAGCCGTTCGACCCCCGCGACCTTGGCGGGAATCGCGTTCATCAGCAGCGAGGAGGGATAGGCCGCGCGGCCGCCGGGGATATAGAGCCCGGCCGCATCGACCGGCAGCCAGCGCGCGCCGAGGCGGACGCCGGCCTCGTCGGTGAAGTGGCGGTCTTCCGGCTTTTGCGCCTGATGGAAGGCGCGAATGCGCGCAGCGGCCAGTTCGAGCGCGGCGCGCAGATCGGGCTGCAGGTGCATCGTAGGCCTCGCGGCACGCTTCGCGCGAAATGCGCCAGTTGGCGTCATCGGCGAGCGAGTGGTGGTCGTAGAGCTGCGGTGAACTCGGCCAGCGCCTCGTCGCCACGGTTGCGCACTTCGTCGATGATGCGGGTGACATCGCGCGACACGTCCTCGTCGCTTTCGCGCCGGTCGTCGCACGAGGCGCTGGAAGGCCTTTCGGAAAGCCGGGATCGCGGGTGTCGAGCCGCAGCATGTCAGGCGGCCTCCGCCGTGCTCGCGAGCGCCCTGAAGCGCTCGACCAGCGCGCCGACGCGCTCGTCGGTCTTGAGCGCGGCGCGGTTGACGATGAGGCGGGCGGAGATCTGCAGAATGATGCGAGTTTCGACCAGGCCATTGTCCTTCAGCGTCTTGCCGGTCGAGACCAGATCGACAATCCGGCTGGCAAGGCCGAGGCCGGGCGCAAGTTCCATCGCGCCGTTGAGCTTGACCACTTCGGCCTGGATGCCCTGGCGCTCGAAGTGGCGGCGGGTGAGGTTGGGATACTTGCTGGCGACACGCAGGTGGCTGACCCCGCATTCGTCGCGCTGCCCGGCGGGCTCGCGCACCGACAGCCGGCAGTGGCCGATATCGAGATCGACCGGGGCGTAAAGATCGGGATAGGCGAATTCCTCGACCACGTCGGAGCCGACGATCCCGGCCGAGGCCGCGCCATGGGCGACGAAAGTCGCGACATCGAACGCGCGCACGCGGATGATGCGCATGTCGCTGTTTTCGCAGGCGAAGCGAGCGCGCGGCTGTTCTTGTCGTGGAACTCGGCATCGGGCACCACGCCGGCGCGCGCCATCAGCGGCAGCGCCTCGTCGAGGATGCGGCCCTTGGGCACGGCGAAGATGAGCGGTGTTCGACATTGCGCGCGGGCATTAGGCGGGCAGGGGCGAAAGGGCAAGGCAGAGCGCTTTCGCGGCGCAATAGGTGCTTGTGCGGCGCACAATCCTGACGCAGTCTGCGTTGCAATGCACAAGACGAGCGGCGTGCGAGGACAAGGGAACGCGGCATGGCGGATGCACAACAGGTCTCGGATTTTCCGGCCAGTGTCGCCGAAGCCTACGCCAATCAGGCCGCCTATTGCCGGAACAACGATGCGACGATCACCGCGCGGATCGTCGAGGCGTTAAGCGGGCTGCTCGACGAACCGGACGCAGGCGCGTTCATCTCGCGTATCCGCGATTGGCCGGGCGCGCCGCTGGCCGATGCCGTGCCGCTGCGCTCGGCCGGGGCACTGCACGGACTTCACCTGTCGGGCGCAGCAACCGGGTCTGGCGCCGGTCTATGCCGAGAGCCGGCCGACGACATCGCGATGATCGGCGCGTGCCGTACGGGCGCACGACGCGTTGCTGCTGCCCTGGCTCGACAACCCGCCGCAGACCAACGAGGCGGGGCGCTCGCAGGTTTCGTCGCGGCGCATGCTGTGGCTCGCCGCCCAGGGCCTGCCGCCGCGCTTCGAGTGCCTCGAAATCGGCTCGAGCGCCGGGAATCAACCTGATGATCGATCGCTATCGCCTATGATCTTGGCGGGGTGAAGGTCGGGGCCGGAGCAGCCGGCAATGCGCATTCGCCCCCGAATGGCGCGGGCTCCCGCCGCCGGACCGGCGAAATTGCCTTCGCCGCGCTGAAGGGCTGCGATGTCGCCCCGATCGATCTGACCGATCCGGCGCAGGCGCTGCGGCTGAAGGCCTATATCTGGCCCGAACACACGGTGCGCTTCGAGCGGCTGGAAGCGGCCATCGCGGCGGCGACGGCCAGGCCGCCCGATCTTGTGGCGATGAACGCCGCCGACTTCGTCGACCGGCAACTGGCGCGCCCGCAGGAGGCCGGAACCACGCGGGTGCTGATGCATTCGATCGTCTGGCAATATGTCCCCGAGGACCAGCGCGAGCGGATCGCGGCGGCGATGGCGGCGGCGGGCGCGCGGGCGCACCGGAGACAGGCCGCTCGCCTGGATCATCGCTGGAAGGCAACCGCACACTGCTCAACCACGGGCTGACCGTGCGCTACTGGCCCGGCGGACGGCGAGGAGACCTTGCTCGGCGGCGGCCCATGCGCACGGCGCGTGGGTGGAGTGGCTGGCCGGTCTAGCGCAGAAACGCGTCCATCGCCGCGTTGACCGCGTCCGGCGCCTGCCAGGTGACGAAATGGCCGCAGTCCGGAACGCGGCACGATGGTCAGCCGCTCCACGTATTCATCCAGCCCTTCAAGATTGCATGGTGGCAGGGCCACGTCGTCCATCGCCCAGATGACCAGCGTCGGGATGGTGAGCCGTGGCAGCGCGGGGGCGTCCAGCCTTCGGGCAGGCGGTAAGGCGCGTCCAGCGGCGGCACGTCGAACGAGCTTGCCCGGTACCAGCCCAGCATGCCGAATGCGGCGTCGCGATTTTGCCAATCGGCGAGCAGCAGGTCGCGCTCGGCATGCCTCCATGTCGTTCGACAGGAGCTTCGGGTCGAACGCCTTGGCGAGCATGCCGATCAGGCCGTGCTCGCGCACCAGCGCGTCGTTCGCGGTATCGCGAAAGGTCCGCATATACTGGCTGGCCTCGCGCTGCACCGGATCGAGCCAGATCAGCTTCTGGAATATGGCCGGGTGCGGCGCATTGGCGATGATCGCGCGTTCCACGCGGGTTGCCTTGCCCGAGCACGGCGACGAACCAGGCGATCGCGCCGCCCCAGTCGTGGCCGACCACGGTGAACTTCTCCACGCCCAGCGCATCGGCGAGCTGGAAGACGTCGCCGGCAAGTTTGTCGGGCGTGTAGCTCGCCACGTCCTGCGGTTTCGAGGAACCGCGATAGCCGCGCTGGTCAGGGGCGATGCAGCGGAACCGGCCAGAGAAATGCGCGATCTGGTGGCGCCAGGTGCGGTGCGATTTCGGGAAAGCCGTGGAGGAAGATCAGCGCCGGCGCATCGCGGGGACCCTCGTCGATATAGTCGAGTTCGATGCCGCTGGCGAGTTTTGCGCGTTGCATGGCGTTCACCGGATACTCCCGAGAAAGGTTGGAAATGTCCCGGGGCCAGACGGGCTCTTGCCACGCGCGCAGTTCGGTGAGAGTGAACCAGCGGTGCTCCAGCATGCGCTCGCGTTCGAGCGCGGTGTGGCCGCTGGTGTCGATCTCGGCCGTCTCGGAGCGGTGGCGGAAGAAGTGTTCGATGCCGTGCACCGGCGTTCCCTCGAATTCATAGCGCATTTCGCGGGTGACGCCGATCGCGTCCGGCTCGGCGCGGATGCCGGTCTCTTCGAACAGCTCGCGCCGCGCGGCCTCGGGGAAGTCCTCGTGCGGATCGCATTCGCCGCCGGGAAGCAGCCAGAAAGCAGGCATGGTCTCGGGCGTGTAGCGAAACAGCAGCACCCGGTCCTCGCCGTCGGTCAGCAGGATACGCGCCGCCCGCCGGACATAGACCGCGGTCTCGCCGCTCACTCGCCCGGCGCTTTCGCCTTGATAGCCAGCGCGTGAACCCGCTGGCCCGGGATGTCGCCCAATGCCTGGTTGACCATGCGCTGGCGTTGAAGCCTGGAGATTCCAGCAAAAGCAGCGCTTTCGATCTCGACGGTGAAATGCGATTCGCCGCTGCCGTCGTCGCCCGTGTGGCCGTGGTGGCGGGCGGAATCGTTGATCACTTCGAGGCGCAGCGGCGCGAAGGCCTTCGTCAGCAGGCGGGCGATTTCGTCAGCGAGGGGTCCGGTCATGTCTTTCCTTCTAGCGCATCCCTTGCCATGTGGAAGCAGTGAGACACGATCGTTTCCACGGCCGCCATCAGATCGCTGGCAGGCGCTGCGACATGCCGGACTGCGAGGAGTCCGGCGAATTCCGCGCGCCCGGCCCGCGCTCGCCGGGCTTCGACGGGCCGGGCCTCTACCGCTGGTTCTGCCTCGATCATATCCGCGCGTTCAACGCCGGCTATGACTATTTTGACGGCATGAGCGCCGAGCAAATATTCGCCGCCCAGTCCCCGATCCACGGCTGGGAGCGCGAGACCCGCGCTTTCTCGCCGACCGCCGGGATCGACGGAGCGCCGCGCTGGGCCGATTTCGCCGATCCGCTGGAAGCGATTTCGGCGCGGGCCCGGATGCGCCGCCCGGCGGAGCGCAAGGACGGCAGGTTCGTAACCCCCGAGGAACGCCGCGCGCTCGATGCGCTTGGCCTGCCGCTCGACGCCGACCGGCGGGCGCTGCGGTCACGCTATTCGCAACTGGTGCGCAAATACCACCCCGACCGCAACGGCGGCGACCGCGGCTTCGAGGTGCGGCTCCAGGAGGTGGTCGAGGCCTATCAGTTGCTCAGGCATTCCGCCGCGTTTCACTGAAAGGTATGCGGCGCGAACGCGCTCCCCGTCCCGGGCGGCATTTGCCCAAGTTACGGAATCTTAGGAGTTTCCGGGTAGTTGCCCTTGGATTCAGGGGGAATACGGGAACCGGGATGCCTGTCGCAGCTGACCATCGAACCGTGCCGGGCACCGGCGAGCTTCTGCTGCGCGAGCAGTTGCTCGACCATTTTTCCAACAGCAGGGCCGCCTATGTCGGCAATGCGGTGAACACCGCGATCACGCTGCTGGTCTGCGCAAGCGTCGCGCCGCCCGCGTTGCTGGCCACTTTGGGCATCGTCCTGTGTGTCTTGCTGCTGTGGCGCCACATGGTCGGCGTCAAGTTCCGGAACCTGGCGAACAATAGCGAATTGGCGGCCATTGCCCGGCAGGTCGATGCCTATGCGGCGGGGCTCAGCGTCTATTGGGCGGTGACGATCGCCTCGCTGTTCACCATGTCGGACCCCGGCCGGCAAATGGTTCTGGCGATGCTGGCCGGCGGCATGATGAGCGGCGGCATCGCCAGCTTCCGCACCCGCGAGCGTTCGGCGCTGATCTATCTCATCGGCATCCTGCCCGGCCCGCTGCTGGCATTCCTGTCGCTGGGGAGCTTCGCCGGTTATGCCGCGGTTGGTCTGCTGGCCAGTTATTCCGCGTTCCTGTTTCAGCAGGTGCGCAATGTCGCGCGCCGTTTCGATGCGGGAATCAACCGGTCGCACGAACTGGCCGCGTCGAACGAGACGATCGCTGTCTTGCTGCACGATTTCGACCAGCAAGGTTCCGAGTGGCGGTTCGAGACCGATTCCGGAGGCCGGATCGTCGATCCCTCGGCGAAATTCTGCGAACTGGCCGAGCGCCCCGCGGAAGCCTTGACCGGCCAGGCCCTCATCGCACTGTTCGACGAGGGCGAGACCCGCGACGCGCTGGCAAGACAGTTTGGCGGAGGCCGCGCCTTCCGCAACCAGATTGTATCGCTGACGATCGGCGGCAATCCGCGCTGGTGGATGATCAATGCCCGGCCGGGGGTGAATGGCGGCTGGCACGGGGTGATGTCGGACATCACCGCCCAGCGTCAGGCCGAACAGCAAGTCAGCTACATGGCCCAGTTCGACGGACTGACCGACCTGCCCAACCGCTATCAGTTCAACGAGCGGCTCTATCACGAGCTCAATCGCGGCCCGAAGCAGCTGGCGATGATGTATCTCGATCTCGACAACTTCAAATCGGTCAACGACACGCTCGGCCATCCGGTTGGCGACAGGTTGCTGCGCGAAGTGGCCCGGCGGCTGGAGAAGTGCGTTTCGACCGACGAGATCGTCGCCCGGCTGGGCGGCGACGAGTTCGCCGTGATCGTTCCCGCGCACCGGCTGGACGAGACCGAGCGCATGGCGGATCGCATCGTCGCCAGCCTGGCCGAACCGTTCAGCCTGGGCGATCACGATGTGGTGATCGGCACCAGCATCGGCATCGCGCTCGCGCCCGATGACGCGCACGAGCCCGATATCCTGATGCGCAAGGCCGACCTGGCGCTCTACACGGCGAAAGTGGCGGGGCGGAACCGGACGATGCTGTTCGCCCCGGAAATGGACGTCGCCGCCCAGGAACGCCGCATTCTCGAGATGGACTTGCGCGGCGCCCTGGCCAAAGGCGAGTTCAAGCTCCACTACCAGCCGGTGATCGACCTGCCGAGCCGGCGAACCAGCGGCTACGAGGCGCTGATCCGCTGGGATCATCCCAAGCGCGGGGCGATCCTGCCTGGCGAATTCATCAAGATCGCCGAAGAGACCGGCATGATCCTGCAGATCGGCGAATGGGTGATCCGCACGGCGATCGCCGATATGGCCGGCTGGCAAGACGAACAGACGGTTTCGATCAACCTCTCGCCGGTGCAGATGCGCAGCCCGTCGCTGGTTTCGACCCTGGCCAACGCACTGGCCCAGAACCAGGTCGATCCTGCCCGGGTGTGTCTGGAAATCACCGAGACGGTGCTGATGCACGACACCGAAGCCAATGTCGAAACCCTGCACACGCTGCGGCGGCTGGGGGTGCAGATCGCACTGGACGATTTCGGCACCGGCTATTCCTCGCTCAACTATCTGCGCAGCTTCCCGTTCAGCAAGATCAAGATCGACCGCTGCTTCGTCACCGATATCGACCAGCGCGAGGATTGCCAGGCGATCGTCCGCTCGGTGATCGACCTGGCGACCAGCCTGGGCATGGGCACCACCGCCGAAGGGGTCGAAAGCGAGGAACAGCTGGCGTCGCTGATCGCGCAGGGCTGCAACGAGGTGCAGGGCTATCTGTTCGGCGGGGCGCAGTCGCTCGATTACTACACCGACCTGCGCAAACCCGCCGGCCCGCCCAAGCATTTCGTGGCTTCGAGCGACGCGGTGGAGGTTCCGGTCTGCGATCGCAACGCGGCCTGACGACTCCGGAGCATCCTTCGGTCCGGGCGCGGAAGCAACCGATCACTTTTCCTCACGCAGCGCTTTCGCCCGCGCCGCGCCCTGCTCGCCATAGATGCGCGGGATGTCCTTGCCGGAGTAAAACGCGGGGAACTGCTCGGCCCCGTCCGGGATGACCACCCAGGGCTGCTTGCTGGCGGTGTAGATGTGCACGCCCGGCGGGTACACGTCTGGATTGTCGAGCGTGCCGACGCGGATGAAGCTTGCTTTCTCGCCGAGCAGGCCAAAGTGGCTCCAAACCGCGAGCTTGCACGCGGGGCAGCGCATGATCGCCTGGCCCTTGCCGCTTTCGGACGGGGTATCGATCCGTTCGGGCTTGTCGCCGAGCAGTTCCACCCGGTCGGTCTCGATCAGCGCGTTGAGCGCGAAGGAGGCGCCGCTTTCGCGCTGGCACCAGCGGCAGTGGCAGCAGTGGACGACATAGGGCGCGCTCGCCAGCCGGTAGCGGACCTTGCCGCAATCGCATCCGCCTTCCATTGCCGTTACTCCTCCTCGCACAGAGCCTTGAGCTGGTCGGCACAGGCGCCCCAGCCTTCGTCGAAGCCCATTTCCGCATGCTGTTTGCAGGCCTCTTCGGTCCAGTGGCGGGCGGTGGCGGTGTAGCGGGTGCCGTCTCCCTCGGGGGCGATCTCCCACACACCGACCATGAACGGGCCAGCGGGCATCATGTCCTCCGTCACTGCATCGGTGGTGACGAAACGGCGGCCTTCGTCATAGGCGAGGTAGATGCCGTTTTGCGCCTCCTTCTCGCCGTCGGGGCCGTAAAAGGTCATGTTGCAGGCTCCGCCGGCGCGGGGATCGTGCTGGTCGAACCGCGCGTACCAGGGGGTGGGGCACCACCACTCCTCGCGGCGTTCGGTCAAGGCCCGCCAGACCTTTTCCGGCGGCGCGGCGATGAAGCAGGTGACGGAAAGTTCGTTGGGCGTATCGGTCATAGGTCCTCCGGGGAGCCATATGGCTTGGTGATCATTTCGAGCAGATGGCCATCAGGATCCTCGAAATAGACCCCTCGGCCGCCCCAATGGGTGTTGATCTCGCCGGGCTTGCTCCGCGCGGGATCGGGCCAGTAGGTCAGGCCGCGCTCCTGGATCAGGGCAAAACCGGCATCGAATTCCGCGTCGCTGACGAGGAAGGCATAGTGCTGGGGCGCGATCGGGCCTTGCTTCTCCATGAAGTCGAGCGAGACGCCGTTCTCCGGTGCGACCACCATGAAATGCAGGAATGGCCTGGGCGCAGGCAGGCTCAGCATTTCCGCCATGAATTCCGAGGAACGCTGCTTGTCGCTGCACCAGACGATGGTGTGGTTGAGCTGTGCGGTCATGGTGGCGGCTCCTCAATCCCGATCCGGCGCTCCCGGCGGAAAATTCTCGCGGAACGGCCGGGCATCCTCGACGCATTGCGCCACCGCCGGAATCCGCAGCAAATGCGCGCGCCAGGCTGAAAGGCGAGGGAATGCCTCGCCGATTTCCTCGACCCAGTCGGCATAGAACAGCGAGGGCGCGGCGGCGCATTCGATCAGGGTGACTTGGTCGCCAACGGGATAGTATTCCAGCCAGCCTTCGAGCCAGGCATAGCTCTTGCGCAGCTGGGCCTTGGCTTCGGCGATGCGCGCCATGTCCGGAGACTGGGGATTGCGGATATGCTCCATGACAATCGCCGCCATCGGCGTCATCACATAGTTGTCGAACACCCGGTCGAGCATTCGCATGGCATTGGCCGCACCCGGATCGAGCGGAATCAGGCTGGCCGTGCCCTGGTTGTGGTTATTGACATATTCGACGATCGCGCTGGCCTCGAAAATCGTGATCTCGCCGTCGGCCAGCACCGGAAACTTGCCGAGCGGCGAGGCCTGCCGGACGAAATCAACATGCGCGGGAAACTGCCCATCGACCGCGCGAACCTCGAACGCCATCTCGCTGGCATAAAGCGCGATGAGTGCTTTCCAGGTGTAGGAGGAGAAGGGGTGGCCGTAGAGGGTGAGTTTGCTGTCAGCCACGGATCGCCGCCTCTATCTTCGCATGGTCGATCTTGCGCATCGTCTTCATCTCCTCGAACGCGCGGGCGCCCCTATCGCCGCCGGCCATGACCGCCTCGGTCAGCACCCTGGGCGAGATCTGCCACGAAATGCCCCATTTGTCCTTGCACCAGCCGCACATGCTCTCCTCGCCGCCATTGCCGGTCAGGGCGTCCCAGTAGCGGTCGGTCTCGGCCTGGTCGTCGGTCATGACCTGGAACGAGAAGGCTTCGCTGTGTTTGAATGCCGGCCCGCCGTTGAGGCCGATACACGGAATGCCCATGACGGTGAAATCGACCGTCAGCGCATCGCCCTGCTTGCCGTCGGGATAGTCGCCCGGCGCGCGGTGAACCGCGCCGACCGCGGTATCGGGAAAGGTCTCCGCATAAAAGCGCGCGGCCTCTTCCGCGCCGCCTTCGTACCACAGACAGACCACGTTCTTGGCGATATTCTTGCCGCTCACTTTTTCATCTCCGCGATCAGGGCGTTGTCTATGGCCTTGGCCGCCTTGTAGGCCTCGCGCGCCTGGAGCCGCTGGACATAGCCGACGAAGGCCTCGTTGGGCGGGACCGAGCCGAAGTTCAACCCCCAGTCGAGCTGGCTGCCGGCATAGACGTCGGCCATGGTGAAGCGCTTGCCGCAGAGGAAATCGCGCCCGTCGAGATGGCCTTCGAGCGTGGACATGGTGCGCTCGTAATTGCCCCAACCCGCGGTCTTCTCCTGCTCGGGCTTGGGCGCGAAGCCGAGGTAGGTGCTGACGATGGCGGACTCCAATGGCCCGGCGGCGAAGAACAGCCAGCGGAAGTAATCCGCCATCTCGGCGTCGGTGGGCAGGAGTCCCGCCTGCGGGTGCATTTCGGCGAGATAATGGCAGATCGCCGCGCCTTCGGTCACCACGCGGTCGGTGCCATTGTCGTGGTGGACCAGAGTGGGCACCTTGCCCATCGGATTGACCGCGAGCAGGGCAGAGGGCTTGTCGGCCAGATTGACGATGACCTGCTGGTAGTCCGCCCCCGCTTCATGCAGCGCCCAGCGCGCGATCTGGCCGCGCGACATCGGCTGGGTGTAGAAAGTGTAGTCTGCCATCATCCGGTCTCCGCTTCACCAAGCGCCATAGCGATGCGCGCGCCAAGCGCCATGTCTTCTTCCTGGCCGAAGTGGTGATGGCGAATGGTTCCGTCGCGGCCGATCAGCACCGCGCTTGGCGTGCCGCGCATGGCGTAGCGTTCCATTGTCACCGGCATCGGCGTGCCCTGGCCCGGCTGGTCTACGCCGATCGGGAAGGTCGGCCGGTATTCGTGGATATAGGCGGCGAGGCTCACCGGGGTCATCGCCGCGTGATGCTCGAACACGGTATGCAGCCCGATGACTTGCAGCCCCAGCTTGCCGAACATCTGGTGCGCGCGCTCGGCCTGCGGCGTGCCGTGGGAAGTGCAGCCGGGGCAGAGCATCTGGAAGGCGTGCAGCAACACCACCCGCCCCCGCAGCGCCGCCAGCGTCAGGGGTTCACGCGTGTTGAACCACTGCGAGACGGCGAGTTCGGGGGCGGGGGAGCCTTCGCGCACTATTTTCCGCCGACCAGCGAGAACATCGCGCCTTGCGGGTCGATGCCCTGAACGATCCAGTCGCCCCCCGGCACTTCCATCGGGCCGTTCATCACCTTGCCGCCATGGGCCGGAATGGCCTCGTTGGCGGCGGCGATGCTGGCCACGCGGAAGTAGTGATACCAGCACCGCGGCGCGCCCTCTGGCGCTTGCATGATCGCTCCCAGAGTGACGTCCTCGTGATTGATGAACTGGTATTTGCCCATCGAGCCCATGTCCATCGGTTCGGGCAAGGTCCAGCCGTAGAGGCCGGTGTAGAAATCCAAGGCCTTGGCCTGATTGCCGGCAAGCAGTTCGTTCCAGCCGCAGCTGCCGGGGATGTCTTGTGAAAAAGCCGTGCTTTCGCCGCCGCCGGGGGGCGGGGTGGGCGTCATGATGTAATAGGCCGCGCCGCAGCAATCGGCGACCATGGCGATGCGCCCGGCCATCGGAACGTCCATCGGCGGCATCGTTACCCTGCCGCCCGCCGCTTCAACCGCCTTGGCCGCTGCGTCGCAATCATCGACGCCGATATAGCCCAGCCAGCATGGCTTCGCGCCATGGCCTAGCATTTCGTCGTTGAGCGTGAACACACCGCCGGTCATCTGGCCATCGGCGCGCTTGATCATGCGGTAGTCCATGGCCGGACTGGCCGAGGCCCCGTCGATGTCCCAGCCGACGACCTTGTCGTAGAAGGCCTTGGCACCATGCGGATCGGTGGTCATCAGCTCGTACCAGATGAAGCTTCCTTGCAGTTTGGACATTACTGTTCTCCCATAACGACGACGGGTTCGAACCCGCCAAAGATCATGCGCTTGCCGTCCAGCGGCGGCGGGTTGTGCTCCATGCTGAAGCGCGGGTCGGTCGTGGTGATCTCCTCCATCTTTGCGTGCATCGCATCGGCTGTCGCCTTGTCGGGCCATTCGATCCAGCTGAACACCACGGACTCGTCATCTTTTGCGGCGACCGCGCCGTAGAAGTCGGTGGCCTTGCCGCGAGGCACATCGCTGCCCCAGCATTCATAGATGCGCAGCGCGCCGTGTTCCATGAACACCGGATCGGCCATCCGCGCATGATCGATGAAGGCCTGCTTGTTGGCGGTGGGAACCGGAATCACGAAGCCTTGGACGTAGGTCATTGTTCAGTCTCCTTGTTTCTTCGCGCCCTTGAGCAGCGCGACAATCGCCATGGCGTGGCCGTGGCCGAGGCCGAAATCCGCCTTGAGCCAGCTTACGATGGCCCCAGCCTTGATGCCGGGGGCGAGGCCTGACTCTGCGGCGAAACCCTTTTCCGCCGCCATCGCCCTGAAATCGTCGGGTCCCTTTCCGGTCTTGGCCTGGATGTTGTCGAGATAGGCCTGGAATGACATGGCATTTCTCCCAGTTCAGTCGCTCGGCGGCACGGCTGCCGGGTCCATCCACATCACTTCCCAGACATGGCCGTCGGGATCGGCGAAGCTGCGGCTCATCATGAAGCCATGGTCTTGCGCCGGGTTGATGTCGGCCGTGCCGCCTTTCGAGCCGGCCACGGCGTTCAACCTGTCGACTTCGTCGCGGCTCTCGCAGCTCAGACAGTTCATCACTTCGCTCGAACCAGGCGGGGGGACGGGACGGGTGGTGAATGTATTCCACTTGTCGTGCGTCAGGATCATGACGAAGATTGTGTCCGAAATGACCATGCAGGCGCCCGTATCATCGGAGAACTGGGGGTTGTTGGCGAAGCCGAGGGCCTCATAAAAGGCCATCGAGGCCTTGAGGTCAGTGACCGGCAAATTGACGAAAATCATGCGGGACATGGCTGCTTTCCTCTCGACTCGCGAATTGCTCTTGCATTATCTTGCGCGAATGAGTTACTAAAGGCAACTGTGAAGTTACAAAAAGAAACCTCACCGCACGGCAAGTGGTACGACGACGCTTGCGGCACCGCCTTCGCGCTGGAACTGGTGGGTGAGCGCTGGTCGCTGCTGATCGTGCGCGAGTTAATGTTCGGACCGCGCCGTTTCACCGATCTGCGCGCCGGTCTGCCCTCGATCAGCGCCAAAGTGCTGACCGAGCGGCTGGAGGGGCTGGAGCGGGCCGGTATCGTCCAGCGCCGCCATCTGCCGCCGCCGGTCGCGGCGCAAGTCTACGAGCTTACCGAATGGGGCTATGGGGCCGAGGAATCGATCCAGGCGCTCGGCCGCTGGGCGGCGCGCTCGCCGGGCCATGACCCGACATTGCCGCTCTCGGCCGCCTCGCTGATGATGAGCTTTCGCACCATGTTCGATGCCGCGCGGGCGGGCGATCTTGCCGTCACGGGATCGATCTCGGTGGGCGATGAGCGATTTTTGGTGACCGTAAAGGACGGAGCCTTGCGCGCCGAACGGGGCCAGGCGGAATCGCCGCGGTTCGGTCTGTCGGCGCCCTCCGCCATGCCGATCGCCGGCGTGGTCTATGGCAAGATTCCGCTTCAGGAACTGGCCGGCGCCGGGCTTCGGGTCGAAGGCGATCGGGATATGGTCCGGCGCTTCATCGATCTGTTCCATCTGCCCAGGCAGGCGGCCTGACCGATCAGCCAACCGGCCGCGACCGCGCCTGCCGGGCGACGGATTTTCGCGAGGCGGCCTAGTAATTCAGACCCATCTTCTCGGCGCTTCGCGCTTCGCGCTCCGCGACCGCCACCCATCCCGGCCGGGCAATCACCCTGCCATACCAGGCGGCGGTACGCGGATATTTCGCCGCGTCCGTACCGAAGCCGACATAGGTGAGGCTGCGGATCATCGAAGCGACCGAGATGTCGCCTAGCGTAAAGTCGCCGACCAGCCAGCCATCCTCGGGCGCGGCGCTTTCCAGATAGTCGAGTATGCGCGGCAGTTCGGCTTCGCCTTGCAGCGCGACATTCTCGTCATAGGGCAGCTTCAGCAGCTTGGGCGCTACCAGCCGGTTGAACAGGATCTTGAGGCCCGAAGCGGCGTAGATCGTATCGGCGAATTCGTCGAACCACATCGCGCGCCCGCGCGCCCTGGCCTCGGCGGGAAGCAGGGCGGGGGCGGGCTGCTTCGCCTCCATATAGGTGACGATCGCGGTTGAATCGGCGAGGGTGTAGTCGCCGTCGCGCAAGGCGGGAATCTTGCCGAACGGGCTGGCTTCCTGGAATTCAGGGTTGGCGGCGCCTGGCGAGCCGGGCACCAGCTCGTATGCCATCCCCTTCTCTTCCGCCGCCACGACGGCCTTGCGGACGAAGGGCGAAAGCAGGGCGCCGTAGAGTTTCATTGCGTCTCTCCCGAGTCGAATTCCGGTGTCTAAACATATTGCAGCACTGGCCCGCCGCGTATAGGCGACTCCGCCTATGACCGAAATTCCAAACGTCCTGGCCGACGCCGGCAACAACACCATCCTCGACGCACCCGATCGCGAGATCGACGTGCGCGAGCACTTCGGCATCGATATCGACATGAAAGTCCCGGCTTTTTCGGAAGCCGATGAGCGCGTGCCCGATTTCGACAGCGACTATGTGTTCGATCCCGACACTACTCTGGCGATCCTCGCAGGCTTCGCCTTCAACCGCCGTGTCATGGTCCAGGGCTATCATGGCACCGGCAAGTCGACCCATATCGAGCAGGTCGCCGCCCGGCTCAACTGGCCGTGCATCCGCATCAATCTCGATGCGCATATCAGCCGGATCGACCTGATCGGTCGCGACGCGATCGTGCTGCGCGACGGGCTGCAGGTCACCGAATTCCGCGAAGGCCTGCTGCCCTGGGCGTTGCAACACCCGGTGGCGCTGGTGTTCGACGAATACGACGCCGGCCGGCCCGACGTGATGTTCGTCATCCAGCGCGTGCTGGAAACCGAGGGCAAGCTCACTCTGCTCGACCAGAACCGGGTGATCCGCCCGAACAAGTGGTTCCGTCTGTTCTCGACCGCCAACACTGTCGGCCTTGGCGACACCAGCGGACTCTACCACGGCACTCAGGCGATCAACCAGGGTCAGATGGACCGCTGGAACATCGTCGTCGGGCTCAACTATCTGCCGGCGCAGGTCGAAAGCGAGATCGTGGTGAAGAAGTCGGGCGGCGACGAGAAGATTGTGACCGACATGGTCAAGGTCGCCGATCTCACCCGTCAGGGCTTCATCAACGGCGACATCTCCACGGTGATGAGCCCGCGCACGGTGATCACCTGGGCGCAGAACACCGCGATCTTCAAGGATCCGGGCTTCGCCTTCCGGCTGTCGTTCCTCAACAAGTGCGATGAGACCGAGCGGATGCTGGTCGCGGAGTATTACCAGCGGGTGTTCGGGACGGACTTGCCGGAGAGTGTTGTCGGTAAGGGGTGAGACATCGATCCTCTCCATTTTGCCCTTCGGCTGGCTGATGAGCCAGGCGCAGGGATCTGGCGTCGCGCTGCGCTCTCAACCCCGCACCGGGATCCCATACCGCTCGATATAGCCCGCGAACCGCTCCCGCACGGCCCCCACGCTCAGCCCGTACTCGGCCAGATCGTAGCTGTGCTTGCCGTGCTTGCCCTGCTGGTTGGCCGCCATATAGGCCTGCGCGGCCGCCTCGGCCCCGGGGGTGAACTCCTCCCCGAACCGCGCGTAGATCCCGCGAACCGTGCCCATCGGATCGCGCATGTTGTCGGCGTATTGCACGTGGTGGATCGCATCCGCGCCGTGCTTGGCGCTGAACGCATCCGCCCGCGCGATCATGATCTCGAAGGTGTCCATGAAGCTCTCGCCGATGCCCTCGAGATCGACCTCGTCCGAATACATCTGACGGACGTATTTGATCAGTGAGCAGCACGAGCCGACCACTTCGGCCGGATCGCGGTGGGTCATCACCAGCTGGGCGTCGGGATAGACCGTGGTCAGCGCGTTCAGGAACAGCGGGTGCCACGGGTTCTTGAGCGTCCAGCGCCCGCCGGCGTGGTGCTGCAGGGCTTGCAGCATGCGCTTGTGAAAGCGGAAGGCCGGGAGGTAGTCCGCCTCGTGCAGGAACCAGTGGCGCCATGACGGGATATCGGCCTGGGCCTCGTAAACCTGTGCGCAGAACGAGGGCGTCATCAGGAACTGGCATTCGCTGGGGCTGTCGGCCTCCTCGAAATGGATCGCGGCGATGTGCGGCACGTGTTCCAGCGCCATGTCGGACCGCGCCTTGGCTGCTTCGTAGCGCGGGCCGGCGTGGAGTTCTTGCGGAAGGGCTGGCGGCATCGGCGCGCCCCATTCCCAGTTGAGGAAACAGCGCCGCGCCGGATCGGCGGCGAGCAGGTTGACCATCAAGGTCGTGCCGGTGCGCGGCAGGCCGAAGACGAACAGCGGCCTTTCGATCGGCCGTTCGAGCAGTTCGGGATGGCGCGCCAGCCAGTCTTCCACCTGCATGCGGATCGCCATGTTCGCGATCAGCGTCTCGCGCTTCATGGCGAGGCCTTGCGGAGTGAGGCGGGCTTCGGTCTCGTAGGCCGCAATCAGCCGGGCGAGGCCATCGAGCACCGAGCTGTCGCCCAATTCGGTGAGGCCGGTGCGCTCGGTCGCCGCGGCGATAATTTCTTCGACAGTCATGTTGCATTTTCCGTTTTCAAGCCGGGCCGCCATGCTATCAACGCACGCGATAAAGCAAGGCGTGAAATGCCGGAGGATGCCCATGAACGAGATGACCGGGAACGAGATGACCAAGCCCCCGCTGCGCAGCGAGCCCCACCCGTTCAGCGGCGCGGTCTATACCGCCATCGGCGATGGACTGGTGCGGGTGGAGGACAAGTCAAAGGGCAAGCACGGTGTCTTCAAGTGGAATGGCGAGTGGGTCGAGGGCGAGCTGACCTATGCCGATCCGCATCTGCTGATCTTCGTCGGCGGCCCGGACCTGCCGGCGGACTGCGACATTCCCTACTCCCTGATGCCCCCGCTGGTGGAGGACGCCGCGGAATTCCGCCAGTCACCGATCGGCCAGATGGTGACCCAGCCGACCCCGCAGGAAGCCAAGCTTATCGCGCCCTTCGTCGGCGATCCGGGCAAGGAGACCCCCGAAGGCGTGCGCTCGGCCTCGTACATCGCGCTTGACAAGGTGATCGCCGCCGAGCGGCGGCCGGACCTTCTGCCCGAGGTCTACAGGAAGCAGGCACCGCTGCCGGGCGGGCCGATGAAAGTGCCCACTGCCCGCTATACCGACCGCAAGTACCACGAGCTTGAGAAGGAGCATCTGTGGAAGAAAATCTGGCAGTTCGCCTGCCGGGTCGACGATATTCCCGAGGTGGGCGACTATTACCTCTATGAGGTGGCCGGACTGCAATACCTGATCGTGCGGACCGGCAACGATGCGAATGGCCAGGGCCAGTTCAAGGCGCTGATCAATGCCTGCCTCCACCGTGGCCGCCAGCTGCGCGATTGCAGCGGCAAGCGCGCTATCGAGTTCCGCTGCCCATTCCACGGCTGGACCTGGAACATCGACGGGTCGCTGAAGCACCTTGTCGCCGAATGGGACTTCCCCGGCGTGCGCGAGGAAGTGTCCAAGCTGCCCGAAGCCAAGCTCGCGACCTGGGCGGGCTTCATCTTCATCAACCCCGATCCCGACGCGGTGAGCCTCGAGGAATACATGGGCCCCGAAATGCTGGCGCACTACGCCAAGCAGAAGCTGGAAAACCGCTATGTTCAGGCCAATGTCGTCAAGGTGATCCGCGCCAACTGGAAGGCGACTCAAGAGGCCTTCCTCGAAGGCTGGCATTCGGTCGCGACCCATCCGCAACTGCTGATCGCCGGCGGCGACATCGCCGATGTGCGTTTCGACATTTTCGGCAACTGGGCCCGCATGGGCCACATGGGCACCGCCGGATCGAGTCCCCATCGCGGCATCATCCAGAGCGAGGAAGCCGCGCTCGAATCGTTCCACCAGACCGCTGATTTCATGCGCGAATACCTGCGCACGCTGATCGGCGACGAGGTCGAGCAATTTTGCGACGCCGAACTCAACGAGCAGAGCTTCAGCAACCTGTTCCCCAATTTCAGTCCCTGGGGCGGCTGGGCGCGGATCGTCTACCGGTTCCGGCCCAACGGCGACAACCACGAGGAAGCGCTGATGCATGTAACGATGCTGGCGCCCTGGCCGGAAGGCAAGCCCAAGCCGCCGCCGCATCCGCAGCGCTTCCTCGGGCCGGACGATCACTGGACCGATGCGCCCGAACTGGGCGATCTCGCCAAGATATTCGAGCAGGACAGCGGCAACATTCCGCAAGTACAGCGCGGCCTCAAGACCAAGCAGCCGCCGTACATCTGGCTGGCGGGCTATCAGGAATCGGTGCTGCGGAATTTCCACACGCTCTATGCCAGGCAGCTGGGGCTGGGCGAGGGAGAGTAATGCGTAGCGCTTCGCTATCGTACCCGTCATGCTGAACTTGTTTCAGCACCCATCGTGCCGCACGGCCTGGAGCTCAATCCGGCAGCACTACGGCGCCGCTGAGTGTCTCCGCCAACGCCGAATTGGCGGAGACATGGGCCCTGAAACGAGTTCAGGGTGACGAAGAATTTTTTGGAGTCAGGAGGCACAATGACACCCGATCACCGCTTTCTCGACGATCTCACCGAGACGTCGAACCGCATCGAACCGGCGCTGGTCGTGGCCAATCCCGATGCCGATGGCTGGGATGCTACCTGCGACGTCCTCGTCGTCGGCGTCGGACTGGCCGGCGTTTGCGCCACGCTGCGCACCTCGGAAGACCGCTCGCTTGACGTCCTGGCGATCGATCGCGGCCCCGGCGGCGGCGCCAGCCGGCAATCGGGCGGCGTTGTCTACATGGGCGGCGGCACCAAGGCGCAGAAGGAGACAGGCCTCGAGGATACGCCGGAGAACATGGCGAACTACCTCTCCTTCGAGACCGGCAATCTCGTGCGGGCCGACACAGTGCGCCGCTTCTCCGAGGCGAGCCCTTCGTTCCAGGACTGGCTCGAAAGCTACGGCGCGCGGTTCGGCGGCCCGGCGACCGACGAGAAGACCAGCTATCCCAACGACGCCAGCCTCTATTTCTCCGGCAACGAAGTCACCGTGCCCGGCCGCGAGCGCGCCTGGGCGGTGCAGCGCGGGCACCGGGCCAAGCCCGCCAAGGGCGGCGAACCCAGCAAGCTATCGGGCCATTACCTGCTGCCGCCGCTGCTCGATTCGATGCGGGCGCAGCCCAACGTCCGGTTCTTTCCGGCGACGCGCGCGCGGCGGTTGATCGTCGACAAGGCGGGCGCGGTGGTCGGCATCGAAGTGCTGCGCATACCGCCGGGCTTTGCAAGCTGGCGGCACGGCAAGCTGATGGACCTCGCCGCCAATTTCATCGCCGCGGCCATGGGCCTGACCGTGCGGCTGCAGAAGGCGATCCTGGCGCTGGAGCGCAAGGCGCGGCCGATGCGCATTCGCGTGAAGAAGGGCGTGGTGCTCTCGGCCGGCGGGTTCATCTACAACCGGGTAATGGTCGAAAAGCTTGCGCCCGATTACCTGCCGGTCGCCCCGCTCGGCACGCTCGCCGACGACGGATCGGGAATCAAGCTCGGCATGACGGTGGGGGCGAAAACAGATTCGCTCGATCGGATATCGGCCTGGAAATTCCTCTATCCGCCCGCCGCCTACACCAAGACCGTCTCCATCGACGGCAAGGGTGAGCGGCTGGTCAACGAGGAGTTCTACGGCGCCCGCACCGGCGAAGCGGTGTTCGGCATCGCCGGCGGCAAGTCATGGCTGATTTCCGATGAGCCCTTGCAGCAGGAAGTCGTCGAGGAAATCGGCGTCATGAAGAAGATGTTCTTCCAGAAGGTGCAGTTCAAGGCGATGCTCGGCGAATATACCGTCAGCGCGCCGACCATTGCCGAGCTGGCCGAAAAGATCGGCGTGCCCGTCGCCGGTCTCGAAAAGACCATCGCCGATTACAATGGCCGGATCGACGCGGGCGAGGCGGATGCGCTGATGAAACAGCCCAAACTGTGCCAGAAGATCGCCACTGCGCCTTACTATGCCATGGCGATCGGCGCTGGGCTGAAGATGGCGCCGACGTCCGCGATCACCGTGGGCGGGCTGGTGGTCGACGAGGATACCGGCGAAGTGCTCTCCAGCGAGGGCGGCAAGGTTCCGGGGCTCTATGCCGCGGGCCGCAACGCGGTGGGCCTGTGCTCGCACTACTACGTCAGCGGTCTGTCGCTGGGCGATTGCGTCTGGTCGGGCTTGCGCGCGGCGGAGACGATCAAGGGCAACGGCGGCGTGGAAGCGCTGGCGCCGATGGGAGCAGTGGCATGAACCTTTCCGAAGCCAAACACGCCTTCATCACCGGCGGCGCATCTGGACTTGGGCTGGGCATGGCCGATGCGCTGGCCAGGCGCGGGATCGCCGTCACCATCGCCGATATCGATGCCGAAGCGCTGGCCCGCGTCACCGCCACGCGCGGCAACAGCGTGCGCGGGGTCGAACTCGACGTGCGGAGCCGCGATGCCTGGGCCAGCGCCAAGCAGGAGGCCGAGGCGGCGTTCGGTCCGGTCGACGTGCTGATCTGCAACGCCGGCATTTCGCCCAACGGCCGCGAATTCGCCGACATGGCGCCCGAAAGCTTCGACATCATCCTCCAGATCAACCTGATGGGCGTGGTCAACGGTGTGCTGGCCTTTGCCGCCCAGTTCCGCGAGCGGGGCAAGGGGCATGTCGTCGTCACCAGTTCGCAGGCGGGCCTGGTCACCACCGTCGCGGGGGTCGGGGCCTATTCGGTCGCCAAGTTCGGCGTCACCGCACTTGGCGAACAGCTGCGCCGCGAGATGGAACCGCACGGGGTCGGCGTCTCGGTGTTGTGCCCGGGCTATGTCTCGACCAATCTGGGCGAGAACACGATCAAGATCGGCGGCGACGTCAACCGCTATTCCAGCGCCATGCCGCCGGTCACCATCGGCCCGGACGATGTCGGCGAAATGGTCGCCGATGGGATCGAGCGCAACGCCGCCTTCATCGTCACCCACAAGGACGTCCTGCGCGGGGTGGAAAAGCGCTTCGACGCAATCCGCGAGGCGTGCGAATACCGGCTGGAAAACTGAGCCGTGGACGCTGTCCGCTCCCCGCCCAATGGCCTCCCACGCCGCAACAAGGGTTACGACGAAACCCACCGCGACCTGATCGAAACTGCGGTGCGGCTGATTTCGGAAAGCGGCGTCGAAGCCCTGTCGATCGCGGCGCTCGCCCGGGTCATGGAGATCAACCGGACCACCATCTACTACCATTTCGACAGCCGCGAGGCTTTGGTCGAGGCGGTCAAGGCCAATGCCACGGCCGAGCTCGCCAAGGGTATGGACCACGATACCAGCGCGCCGGAACGCACCAGCCACATCACCCGTTTCGTGCTGGAGAACCCGGAGCTGATCAAGCTGTGGATCGACGATTTCGTCTCGGGCAAGGACATCCGCGATGTCTATCCGCGCTGGGACGAACTGGTCGCCGGTGTGGCCCAGCGCTTCGCCGAGGAGCAGCCCGGCGAGGAGATCGACGCCGAAGTCTATTGCGCCTTGATGCTGGCCGGATCGATCATCGCCCCGCGCGTCTTCGCCAACTCCGTGCGGCCCAGGCTCTCGATCGAGACCACGGTCGCGCGCTTTCTCAAAGAAGAGCAGCGGGTGCTGCGACGGGACGGGCTGGATCGCTAGAAATTGCGACAGGTGTGTTGTATGAAAGGTCCGCTGCCGCTAGGTTTGCGCACAATCGGGAAAGGAATGCAGATGGCCACCACGCTCCCCGCCGGTTTCGAGAGCCTCGAGCCGTTCGCCAATCGCTTCGCCGTGGCTGGCACCGCCAATCGCGCGCAGCTGCGCGGCGATACCACGGCCGAAGAGCGCGAGGCGTTCTACAGCGCGGCGAAGGACCTGATCGCCCCGGCGCTCGACCAGCTCGACCACAAGAAATTCGCCGATTTCGACGCGAGCGAGCAGCGGCTGATGAACCTGACGCTGTCCTTCGCCCACATCGCGCTCGCGGTCGAGATCCAGGGCGCCGACGAGGAACGGCACGCCAGACTGCGCACGCATATGAAGATCGTCCGCTCGACCGCCGACGCAGTTTCCTGATTCCACTTGCCGGGCCATGGTACGTCTGCTGTCATGGCTGGCTACGGCGGACTGGGGAGAAGGGCCAATGGCGGAATTGCTTGAGAAGCGGCTGGATGCGATCGAGTTGCGTTTTGCCTGCATGGACCTCGTCCACACTTATGCGCGGCTGATCCGTTCGGACCGGTCCGCCGAAGTGGCCGCGCTGTTCGCCGAGGACAGCATATTCGAGGGACGCAACGGCCATCCCGATAGCCCGGAATACGACGTAATGTTCCACGACGACGGCCGCGCCGGAGTCGATGCCCACATGAGGGGGATGAAGGGCAGGCCCCACCCGGTGCCGCTGATCCATAACCTTTCGATCGAAGTGGACGGCGACACGGCCAAGGGCAATTGCGTGATGGAAGCGCAGATGTATGTCGCCGACACCAGGATCATCGGCGAATACCACGACACTTTCCGCCGGGTGGACGGCAAGTGGTACTTCGCCTCGCGAATCTACACCGTGTTCCGCGGGGCTTCGACGCTCTGAGGCGCCCCTACCGCCCGGCGCACGTCGGCCAGCACCGCGCGCAGCGATAGCAAGCAAATCACGAAGGCGCCGGGCGCGACAATCGCGAGCGACAGGTCGATCTTCCGGGGATCGGCGAAGACGTAGTCGGTGACGAAAGCCACCAGCATCGGCCCGAGCCCCATGCCGACCAGCGAAAACGCTCCCTGAAACAGCGCCATGGTGCGCCCGCGCAATTCGGCCGGCGTAACCAGTTGCACGGTCGTGGCGAAATAGAAGGTGAACTGGCCGACGATGAGATCGACCACGGCATAGGCGATCCAGAACGGCAGGACACTCGGCGAGAAAAATGCGAACAGCGAAAGCGGGGCTGCGGCCGCGATCAGCCAAGACAAAAAACGCAGATGCGCGTCGGCCAGCCCCCGGCCGTGCAGCCAGTCGATGATCAGCCCCTTGAACACCAGCGTGACCGCGCCGACCATGCCGATCAGCGACAGGATCGGGCCATACTGCTGCGGGGTGAGGCCGTATTTGCGCTCAAGCAGTGCCGGCACCCACGAGCCCATCGCCAGCACGCCGATCGAACACATGCAGATCGCCAGCAGCATCAGCCCGATCAGGCGCTTGTTGGTGCGCAGATAGGGTAGGAAAGCCGCCACATCGCCCGGCTTGTCCACCGCGCGCGGCCGCCGCTCCGGTTCGCGGAAGGTGAACAGCAACAAGCCAAGAAATATGCCCGGCGCGCCGGTCAGCAGGAAGACGATCTGCCACGATTGCAACTGGCCTACCATGGGCCATTCGTAGCCGTGCATGGTCGTGGCGATAGCGGCGGCGATGGCTACAACCGAAAAGCTCAGCGCCGCGCCGAGTTTCGAGCCGGTCTGATAGACCGACATCGCCAGGGTCAGCCGGCGTGGCGGAAACTTGTCGGCGATCAGCGAATAGGCGGCGGGCGACAGCGCCGCCTCGCCGACGCCGATCATGATCCGCGCCATCAGCAGCGAGGTGAACGACCAGGCAAGGCCCGTCCCCGCCGCCGCCAGGGACCAGACGACCACGGCGATGAAAATGATCGTGCGGCGCGGAAAGCGGTCGCTCGCCCAGCCTAGCGGCAGGCCGAAAAGCGCGTAGCTGACGGCGAAAGCCGGCCCCAGCAACAGGCCCATTTGCGTATCGCTGAGGCCAAAGTCCTTCTGGATCGGCACGACCAGCATGTTGAAGGTGCCGCGATCGAGCAGCGACAGCATGTAAATCAGCAGCAGCACCGCCAGCATCCACCAGGAGGCTGGGCGGATTTTCTCCCGTTCGGATGCGGGGCTGCCCTCGGCCTCCGCCATCAAATGGCCACGCGGCGCGAGATCGCCTGGAAATTGGCGGCGTAGGTCTGGGCGTAAGTGGGGAAGTTGCCGGCCGGGCCGCCGCAGACGACCACCAGAATCTCTTCAGGACTACCGGCAAGGCCGAGCATCAGCTCCTCGTCGCCCGGCTCCACCCTGGCGCCGCGCTCGAAGCGGCCGCCGATCTTCCAGCCGTTCTCCTTGACCCACTTGGTGCTGCGCCGCCCCCGTTCGTAGAGCGCGCGGGCGATGGCCGCTTTCGTCCAGCCTGCCGCGACGAACATTTGCGCCGCCTCGGGTGGGACCAGCAGCACGCCGAAGCCGCCGTCCGCCAGCCGCCCGGCGCCGACCACGTAGTGCGCGACGCTCTCGATCCAGGCCTCGGGCGTCTTCTCGAAATGGTTCGACAGCATCAGGTAGCTGAACAGCGCGAAGGCGGTGACGACGCTGTCCTCGGGCTGGAAACCGCGCATGACGTGCAAAGCGGTGAGTTCAGGAAAGGCCTCTTCGTTTTCGACCACGTGGAACGAGGCGTAACGCAGCGGATTGCCCATGGTCGCGCGGTCGAGGATCGGGCGGCCGCCCTGGCCCTCGCCGCCCGCTCCCGGCACCGAGCCGAACACGTTGATCTGGATCAGCCGCAATGCCCGGCCGATGGCGGCATTGGCGCGGTTGCCGGGGCCGAGCACGTTGCCGTGGTAATTCATGCCGAGCTTGTGCCGGACCGGACCGTTGACGACGAAACCGAGCGCGATGTTGCCGGTCGAGGAGCCGGCGGTGTGCAATTCCAGCCCCGGCTCGAGCAGGCATTCGACCAGCGCCAGCACCACCGGAAAGTATTCGGGCTTGCACCCGGCCATTACCGCGTTGATCGCCAGCTTCTCTACCGTCACCGGGCGGTTGCGCAGCGCGTAGAAACCGACTTCGGCATCGCCGGGCAGGTCCACCGTCTCGATGAAGCGCGCGACCAGTTCGGGCGTCGGCGGGATCACCGGCAGACCGTCGGTCCAGCCTCTGGCGTGACAGTAATCGACCGCGGCGAGAAAGTCGTCCGCCTCGTGGATCGCGGTGGCCATGCCTCAGGCCGCCGCGCGGCTCTGTGCCTGCGAAGCGAGGATTATCTCGCGGAACTGCCTGGCCGCCACTTTCGCCCGCGCGCGCAGGTCCGCCTCGCCGACCGAGCCGATCGGGTGCTCGACCACGCCCCACCTGATCCCGCTCATCCCGCTGACCGCGGCCATGGTCTTGACCGCGTCGGCGAACGGCGGAGTGCTGACGAGGAAGCAAGGGATGCCGCGCTTTTCGAGATCGATGGCATTGGCGATGCCCGAAGAGCTGCACGCCCCGCAATCGCCATTGGCGAGGATCACCGCGTCGCAGGCCGCGACATCGCCCCATTCGTGCGCTTCCATCAGCCGGAAAGCGAAGTATTCGCCGGTCTTGATGGCGAAGGCGTGGTCCCGCGCCAGGTCTTCGGCGATCAGCTCCATCAGCCGCACGGCGTTGAGCTTCTGGTTCGACCACAGGCCAAGCACTTTGCCATCGAGCGTCGTTAGGCGCGGGGCGAGCCCGTGCACTTCGTCGACCGGCTCCTGGACGGGATCGAGCATTCTGATCGGCATGGGCCTGTCTCCTACTTGCGCTCCTCGACGCTGACGAAGCCGAACATCATCGATTCGGCCGGGCTCTTGAGCACGTCGATCGGGAACACCGGCGGCACCGCGCTGACTTCGTCGAGCCGGGCCATCTGTTCGGGCGAGATATCGACATCAAGCGCGCCGAGGTTGTCCTCGAGCTGCGCGGGTGTGCGCACCCCGATCACCGGCGAAGCCACGTCGGGGTTCTGCAAGGTCCAGGCGACCGCGAGCTGCGCAGGCGTGCAGCCGATCTCTTTCGCCACCGCCACGACGACATCGGCGATGTCGAGATTCTTCTCGGTCAGCCGGCCGGTCACCGCGTTGATCGCCTTGCGGCTGGAAATGTCCTCCATCGAGCCAGCCCCGATCAGATCGTCGCGGGTATATTTGCCGGTTAGCATGCCCTGGCCCAGCGGCGCCCAGGGCGAGACGCCCATGCCCATTTCGTGCGCCATCGGGATCATCTCGCGCTCGACCGTGCGCTCGATCAGGCTGTAGCAAATCTGGAGCGCGCAGAACTGGGTCCAGCCGCGCAGTTCGGCGATCGCCTGCATCCGGCTCGCCTGCCAGGCCGGCGTGTCGCTGAGCCCGATGTAGAGCACTTTTCCGGCCCGCACGAGGTCGTCGAAGGCGCGCAGGATTTCGTCCACCGGCGTGCGGAAATCCCACATGTGAAGATACAGCAGGTCGATGTAGTCGGTCCCCATCCGCTTGAGGCTGTCCTCGACCGACAGCACCATGTTCTTGCGGTGGTTGCCCGATGCGTTGGGATTGCCGTGTTGGGTGGTCAGCGAATATTTGGTCGAGATCACCAGCGGGTCGCGCCGGCCCTTGATCAACTTGCCGAGCAGCCGCTCGCTGCCGCCCATGTCGCCATAGAAATCGGCGGTGTCGATGAAATTGCCGCCGCGCTCGATGAACATATCGACCATCTGCTTGGCTTCGTCGTCGCTGCTGCCCCAGCTGCCCTGGCCGACGCCGAAGGTCATGGTGCCCAGCGCCAGCGGCGAAACCCGCAGGCCCGAGCGGCCGAGCAGGCGGTAGTCGGTCAGTTTCATCGGCATCACTACTCTCCCGTGTTTGTTCAAGGTTTTGCGCTTGCCAAGCCAGGCAATCAAGGCGATTTTGCTGCAAACGGACAGGATGGAGAGAGCAGATGGCCACTATCGCCCCGGCGCGCGACACAGAGCTCGAGCGCGAAGCACAAGGCTGGATGAACGATCCCTACGAACACTTCGGCCATCACAACACCAGGATCCATTCGCTGGAGCGCGAGCATTTCGAGGCGGTGCAACTCGCCGCGATGCGGCTGCGCTTCGAGGAGCGGATGGAGCAGGTGCAGATGCTCAAGAAGCTGGCGGACGGGCAAGGCATCACCCAGATCGGCAGCTTCGACGATCTCGCCCCGCTGCTGATGCCGCACGACATGTACAAGAGCTACCCGATCTCGCTGCTGGCCAAGCAGCGCTTCGACCAGCTCAACAAGTGGCTGTCCAAACTCACCCGCCACAACCCCGAGGACGTGGATGTCTCGGCCTGCGATTCGATCGATAGCTGGCTGACCAAGCTGCGCGACGAGAGCCCGCTCGATGTCGGCGCCTCATCGGGGAGCAGCGGCACCATGTCGTTCTACCCCAAGAGCAAGCGCGACTATTTCCTGTCGATGTGGGGCATGCGGGTGCAGCTCGCGCAGAAATTCGGGCAAGATCCCCGGCCGGGCGACATCACCGACAAGATCCACGCGATCATCCCGCTCTACAAGGACGGGCACGCCTCGATGGGGGCTTTCGGCAAATACTCCTGCCAGGCCTTCGGCTTGGGCGACGAGGACTTTTGGCACTACTGCTTCGATTTCAAGCTGAGCTCCGACCTGATGTGGCTCGCCGCGCGCTTGCGCGCCGCCGCCGCCCGGGGCGATGCCGGCAAGGTCGATGTCCCCGATTCGCTGCTCGCCCGGCGCGGCGAATGGGAGGAATCGCAGAAGAACATGGGCGACCAGCAGCTCGCCTTCGTCAACCGCATGATCCGCGAGCTGAACGGCAAGCGGGTGTTCGTGATGAGCACCTCGAACCTGCTCTATGCCGCCGCCAAGCGCGGGCTGGAGGAGGGCCTGTCGGGCGTCTTCGCGCCGGATTCGGTGTTCATGGGCGGCGGCGGGGCCAAGGGCGTGCCGCTGCCCGACGATCTCGAGGAAGTCGTCTGCACGTTCTTCAACACGCCCCGTATGATCAGCTCTTACGGCATGACCGAGATGAACAGCTTCTCGGTGCAGTGCGACCATGACCGCTACCACATCCTCCCCTGGGTGACGCCCTATCTGCTGGACCTCGAGACCGGCCAGCCGCTGCCGCGCCAGGGCAAGCAGACCGGCCGCGCCTCGTTCTTCGACATGACGGCGGATTCGTGCTGGGGCGGACTGGTGACGGGCGATGTCGTGACCATCGACTGGGATCTGCACTGCGAATGCGGCCGCACCTCCTACGCGATGGAAAAGGACATCAACCGGGTTACCGAGATCAAGGGCGGTGACGACAAGATCACCTGCGCGGCGACGCCCGGGGCGCAGGCCGAGGCGATGGAGTTCTTGACCGGGTTTGGGGGGTAGACCGGAAACGGGGAGAACCCCTCCGTCACCCGCTTCGCGCCGCCCCTCTCTTCATTTGCGCTTCGCGAAAATGGGGAGAATCAGTCCGGGTATCGCGCACCCGCGAAATACAGCCCCTCCGCCGGTGCGTTAAGCCCCAGCTTTGCGCGATCCTTCGCCGCCAGCGCCTCGGCCACGCGGCTCACTTCCCACCGGCCCAGCCCGACGAGCGCCAGACACCCGACCATCGATCGCACCTGATGGTGGAGAAACGAGCGCGCCTCCGCCTCGATCAGCACCAGCTCCCCCTCCCGCCGCACGTCCAGCCGGTCCAGCGTCTTGACCGGGCTCGCCGCCTGGCAATGGACCGAGCGGAAGGTGGTGAAATCGTGGTGTCCGACCAGCGCCTGCGCGGCGCGGTGCATGGCATCGGCGTCGAGCGGGTGGCGGACATGCCAGGCGCGACCCAGCTCCAGCGTCAAGGGCGCGCGGCGGTTGACCACGCGGTAGCGGTAGGATCGCCCGATGCAGGAAAACCGCGCGTGCCAATCATCGGGCTTCACCTCGCAGGCGAGCACGGCGATCGGGGCCGGGCGCAGGCGGGCGTTGAGCGCTTCCATCAGGCGGAACGGGGCGATGTCCCTGGCCACATCGACATGCGCCCTCATCGCCAGCGCATGGACCCCGGCATCGGTGCGTCCGGCGGCGTGGAGGGTGACCGTCTCGCCGGTCACCGCGAAAACCGCCTCCTCGACCGACTGCTGCACCGAAGGCCCGTGCGCCTGTCGCTGCAGGCCCATGAACGGGCCGCCGTCGAATTCGAGGGTGAGGGCGAAGCGGGTCATGCCCTATTTCAGATACCAGCCCGCCGGAATTGCATTGCCGCGCAGGAACTCGTCGAGCGCCATCGCCGGTTTGCCCGCGCGCTGGATTCGGGTCGGGCGGATCGCGTGCTTGCCGCAGGCGATGGTCAGGCGGTCGTCGAGAACCTGTCCGGGCCAGCCGCCCGTTCCGGCAACCACTTCCGCCGCCAGCACCTTGTAGCGTTCGCCCTCGATATTCGAACCAGGCCCCGGGCATGGGCGAGAAAGCGCGCACTTGCCGGTCGAGTCTCGGCCGCGGGCCGGTCTGAAATCGAGCGCTGGTCTCGGCCTTGTCCACTTTGGCTGGCATAAGTGGTTCCGGCCTCCGGCTGCGGCGCTTCGGGATAGGCGGCCAGATCGCTTAGCACCTGCACCATCAGCCGCCCGCCGATATCCGACAGCTCCTGCCGTCAGTTCGCCCGCGGTCTTGGCGTCGATTTCCGTGCGCTCCATCGCCAGCACCGCCCCGGTGTCGAGCCCGGCCTCCATGCGCATGATGCACACCCCGGTCTCGGCGTCGCCCGCCAGCATCGCCCGCTGGATCGGCGCGGCGCCGCGCCAGCGCGGCAGCAGCGAGGCATGGACGTTGAGGCAGCCCTGCCTGGGCGCGTCGAGAATGGCTTGCGGCAGGATCAGGCCATAGGCGGCGACCACGCCGATATCGGCATTCAGGCCGGCGAATTCGGCCTGTTCGTCGGCGCCTTTCAGACTTGCCGGATGGCGCACCGGAATGCCCAGCGCTTCCGCCTCGCGCTGGACTGGGGAGGGCTGGAGCTGCTTGCCCCGGCCGGCCGGACGCGGCGGCTGGGTGTAGGCGCAGACCAGCTCGTGCCCCGCCGCGACCAGCGCCCGCAGCGCCGGCACGGCGAAGTCCGGGGTTCCCATGAAGATGATGCGCACAAACCGATCCCCGCCCACCCTGAGCCTGTCGAAGGGTTGTCCTTACCCTTGGCGGCGGAAAAGAAAAGGACGGGGCTTCGACAAGCTCAGCCCGGACGGTTAGGGGGTGAACCATGGCATCGCAAGAGATCGAAGCGCTCACGTCCGCGCTGTCCCGCCTCCCGGGGCTCGGGCCCCGTTCGGCGCGGCGGGCGGTGCTGTGGCTGATCAAGCGGCGCGAGACCGCGCTGGTGCAATTGCTCGGCGCGCTCGAGGCGGTGCGCGAGCATCTGGTCGAGTGCCGCACCTGCGGCAATGTCGATACCGCCGACCCTTGCGCGATCTGCACCGATCACCGCCGCGACGCCCGCGCGCTCTGCGTGGTCGAGGATGTCGCGGACCTGTGGGCGCTCGACCGGGCGCGGCTGTTCGCCGGGCGCTATCACGTGCTCGGCGGACGGCTTTCGGCATTGGACGGGGTGCGGCCCGAGGACCTCGCCATCGCCAAGCTGATCGAGCGCGTCGCGGCGGGCGGGATCGACGAAGTGGTGCTGGCGATGAACGCCACGCTCGAAGGCCAGACCACCGCGCATTACATCGCCGAGCGGCTGGAGCACTATCCGCTGCGCATCACCCAGCTGGCGCACGGGCTGCCGGTGGGCGGCGAGCTCGATTACCTCGACGAAGGGACATTGGCGCAGGCCTTGCGCGCGCGGCGGCCGGTGGGTTGATCGCGGCGCAACTCGCCACTATCTGCCCCGCCATGGCTATCCGCGAAATCATCGAAGTTCCCGATCCGCTGCTCAAGCAGGTCTCCGCGCCCGTCGAACGCTTCGACGCCGAGCTGAAGTCGCTCGTCGCCGACATGTTCGAGACGATGTACGAGGCCCCCGGCATCGGCCTCGCCGCGATCCAGATCGGCGTGCCGCTGCGCGTGCTGACGATCGATCTCCAGCCCGAGGACGAGGATGCCGAGCCCGAAGTGTGCACCGCGCACGGCGATCACGCGCACACGCACCAGCCGCTGAAAAGAGAGCCGCGGGTCTTCGTCAATCCGGTGCTTTCGGAACCGTCCGAGGAGCTTTGCGCCTACAACGAAGGCTGCCTTTCGGTTCCCGAGATCTACGCCGAAGTCGAACGCCCCGCGCGGATCCACGCGCGCTGGCAGGACCTGGAGGGAGCCTGGCACGAGGCGGATATCGACGGCATGCTGGCGACCGTGCTCCAGCACGAGATGGACCACCTCGAAGGCATCGTCTTCATCGACCGCATCTCGCGGCTCAAGCGCCAGATGGCGCTGAAGAAGCTGGAGAAACTGCGCAAGGCTGCGTGAGGATTCTGCCGCCTCGCTCAATGCGCGACGTGGTGCGAATCGTGGTGGGCTTCCTCGTTGAGCACGACCAGCGCCGCGCGGCAGGCATCCGCGCAATCGCGGCACGCGGCGGCGCAGCGCCGGCAATGGCCGTGCGCGTCGCCATGGAATTCGCACTCGTCGGCGCAGCGCATGCAGGTCTCGACGCAGGCAGCGAGCATGGTGCGGATCAGCTGTCGGTCGCCGCCGGTGCGGCGGCTGGCGATCCGGTAGGTGGCGATGCAGACGTCGGCGGTGTCCATGCACAGGCGGACGCACTGGCGCATGTCCATCGGGTCGGCGACGCAGGCATCGGCGCAGCTGTTGCATACCGCCGCGCAGATCATCGACTGGCGGACAGCGTAGGCGAGCGAGACATTGTCGGTCTCGGGGCGGACATGCGGATGTTCGGCGAGCATCTGTTCGATCGACATGGCGGGCGCTCCTTTCGCGCAGGCTGGACGGCAATGGCCCCCGCATTGGCGAACTGGGCGGGGACTTGTTGCCCGCGTGATTTTGGAGTGTGCGCTTGTTGGCGAGTCGGCGCAAGGCGGCTTGGCTGGGGAATATGTCCGGGCGGGGCTTGAGTTCCTTTTTTGTTCCATGTAGCGTGCGCTGATGGAATCATCGATCATCGTGGCCGTCGCGCTCGTAGCCGGCCTGGCCTTTGGCGCCGCGCTTGGCTGGTTTTTCGGCTCCAGGCCGCTGGCCGAGCTGCGCGAGCGGTTCCTCGTCCGCGATGGCGAAGCGCGCGAGCTGGATGCGAAGTTCCGCCAGGCGATCACCGAACTGGGCGATTCGCGGATCGAGCTGGCGACGCTCAAGGCCAATGCCGCCAATTTCGACGAGCAGATCAGGCAATTTGGCGAAGCGCGCGAGGCGATGCTGGCGCAGTTCAAGGCGACCGGCAGCGAAGTCTTGTCCAAGGCGCAGGAAGAACTGCTCAAGAGCGCGGCCGAGCGTTTCGGCCATAGCGAGAAGGCCAGCAAGGAGGCTGTCGCCGCGCTGCTTGAGCCGGTCAACCTGCGGCTAAAGAGCTATGAGGAGCAGGTCGCCTTGCTCGAAGCCAAGCGCACCGACGCCTTCGGCCAGCTCCACGGCCAGATCGAGGCGATGCGGGCCGGGCAGGAACAGGTGCGGGCCGAGGCGGCGCGGCTCGGCAATTCGCTGCGCAACGCCCCCAAGGCGCGCGGGCGCTGGGGCGAGCAGCAATTGCGCAACGTGCTCGAACAATGCGGGCTGTCCGAGCATACCGATTTCGTCACCGAGCAATCGATCGATACCGACGAAGGGCGGCTGCGGCCCGATGCGATCGTGCGGGTGCCGGGCAACAAGCTGCTGGTGATCGACGCCAAGGTTTCGCTCAACGCCTATCAGGACGCGTTCGAGGCGGAAGACGATGACACCCGCAAGCTGGCGCTGGTGGCGCATGTCGCCTCGATGAAGAACCACATCCAGACGCTCGGCGCGAAGAGCTATCAGAGCCAGTTCGAGGATGCGCCCGACTATGTGCTGATGTTCGTGCCGGGCGAGCATTTCGTCGCCGCCGCGCTCGAGGAAGAACCGGAGCTGTGGAACTTCGCGTTCGAACGCCGCGTGCTGCTGGCGACCCCGACCAACCTCGTCGCCATCGCCCGCACCGTCGCGCAGGTCTGGCGGCAGGACGGCCTCGCGCGCGAGGCGCGCGAGATCGGCAGGCTCGGCGGCGAGCTTTACGAAAGGCTGGCGGTCGCCGCCGAGCACATGAAGCGGGTCGGCGCCGGGCTTGAGGGGGCGGTCAACAATTACAACAAATTCGTCGGCAGCTTCGAGCGCAATGTGCTCACCTCCGGGCGGCGGCTGCGCGATCTGCACATCGAGATCGGCAAGCGCGAGATCGAGGACGTGCCGCTGGTCGAAGCCGCGCCGCGCTATGGCGCGGCCGAAGATGGTGCGGTCGAAGATTCCGGGAAGCGCTTGCGCCGGGCGGTGAAATGTTCATGCTGCCCGCGGCCGAAGAAGGCGAGGCGGCGGAGGCGGCATGAGGTTTTTCACTGGGCTGGGTCTGGTTATGGCGGTTGGCCTAGCCGCCGGCGCCTTGGCGAAACCCGCTCCATTGGCGCCAATCACCGCCGGCCACCTTGCGCCGCGCGACCTCTGCACCGGGCTTCCAGGAGCTTCGGCTTTCCGCGGCGCGCTGGCCGCGGCGATCCGCCGCCGCGACGCCGATGCGTTGGCCGCGCTCGCGGCGGGCGACGTGATGCTCGACTTTGGCGGAACTACCGGTCCACCGGAACTCAAGCGCCTGTTGCGCGGCCCGGGCGGAGCCGCGCTGTGGCGGGAACTCGATGCGCTGCTGGCGCTCGGTTGCGTCGTCCAGGACGGAGACCTCGTGCTGCCCTGGTTCTACGGGCAAGACATTGGCGAGGACGAAGATTACCAGCGCTATCTCGTCGCCGGAGCGAACGTGCCGCTGCGCCAGACGCCTTCCGGGAGCGCGAAAGTCTTGCGCCAGCTTTCCTGGGTGCTTGTGCGCCAGCTCGATGCCGCGAGCGAAGAGCCGCCGCGCTACACCCGTGTCCGGCTCGATGGCGGCCCGGTTACCGGCTACGTCGAAACCGCGAAGCTGCGCAGCCAGACCGGCTATCGCCTCGCCGCGCGCCGCGAGGGCAAGGTCTGGAAGATCGCTTTCTTTCTCGCCGGCGACTGAACCCGCCGGTTCAGCGAACCGGTCGCAGGTGCGCCAGCACTTCGTAGGCGAGCACCGAAGCGGCGACCGCGGCGTTGAGGCTGTCGGCCCGGCCGAGCATGGGAATGGTCACCCGCAGATCGCATTCCGCCTCGTAGGCTTCGGGCAGGCCCTGCGATTCATTGCCGACCAGGATGAAGCACGGGGCAGTGTAAGCCGCCTGCGCGGTAGGGCTGCGCATCGCGCAACGAGGCCGCCACCAATTGGCCCCCGATCTTGCCTCAGCCAGGCGACGAATTCCGGCCAGCGCGCCTGCGCGATGCGCTGGGTGAACACCGCCCCCATGCTGGCGCGCACCGCCTCGACCGAAAACGGATCGGCGCAGTCGTCGATCAGGATCAGCCCGCCCGCGCCGACCGCATCGCCGGTGCGCAGCATGGTGCCGAGATTGCCCGGATCGCGCAGCGCCTGCGCGACGAGCCAGATCGGCGACGCGGTCCGGTCGATCGCGGCGAGGCGCGTGTCGAACTCGGCGAAGACGCCGCAGACCGCTTGGGGATTGTCCTTGCCGGTGACCTTGGCGAGCACCGCCTCGTCCATTTCCACCACTTCGCCGCCGGCCGCGACGACATCCGCTTCCAGCGCGGCGAGCAGCGGATGGGCGTCGCGGCCTGCCGCCATCGCCAGCATTTCGGGCAGCACGCCGCTTTCGCGCGCATCGGTCAGCAGGCGCAGGCCCTCGGCCAGGAAGCGCTTTTCGCGGCGCCGGTGCTTCTTGTCGCGCAGGGAGCGCAGGTATTTGATCGTGGGGTTGGAAAAGCCGGTGATGGTGCGGCGGGACAAATTTCAGTCCTCGCCGAAACGTTCGCGCACCAGCTCGGCGAGCTGCGCCAGGGCATCCTCGGCGCCTTGGCCGTTCACGCGAATCTCGATCGAATCGCCGCGCGCGGCGCCCAGCATCATCAGGCCGAGAATCGAGCCACCCTCCGCCTCGGCGCCTTCCTTGGCGACAGTGATGCGCAGGCTATCGGGCAAGGTAGCGACAAGATTGACGAATTTGGCGCTGGCGCGCGCATGCAGCCCGCGCTTGTTGGTTATCTCGACCGTCGCGCACGCGCATTCTGCCGAGCTTGGGCTCACGCGTGCTGGCCCAGATATTCCGAAGCAATGGTGATGTAGTTGCGCCCGGCATCGCGCGCGGCGGCGGCGGCTTCGTTGACCGGCATGCAGGCGCGGGCCTTGGCCAGCCGGATCAGCATCGGCAGGTTGATCCCGGCGATCACTTCCACCTTGCCCGCCTTCATCAGCGAGATCGCCAGGTTCGACGGGGTTCCGCCGAACAGGTCGGTGAGAATGACGACGCCTTCGCCGCTATCGACCTTGGCGATCTTGTCGGCGATTTCGCGGCGGCGCTTTTCCATATCGTCGTTGGGGCCGATGCAGACCGTCGCGACGGCCTCCTGGCGGCCGACGACGTGCTCCATCGCGTGCACGAACTCCTCGGCAAGTCTGCCGTGGGTGACTAAAATCATGCCGATCATGTAGGAAAAGCGCTCCGAACTACCTGCGACCGCCCCCGGGAGTTGAATTGCCCTATCATCGCGGTTGCGCCTCCTCAAGGAGGTCGGCCGCGCGTGAGCCCAGGTTGCGATGCAGCAATGTGGGGGAAAATCCGGCACTACGCAAGGCTGCCGCCATGGCCTCGGCGGTGAATACCGACCGGTGGCGGCCGCCGGTGCAGCCGAAAGCGATGTTGACATAGCTTTTGCCCTGCGCGGCATAGCGCGGCAGCAGCATCAGCAAGAGGTCGCGAATCCGTTCGAAAGCCTCGGAAAAATGGGCGTCGGCGCGGATATGATCGGCGACCGGCCGGTCCTGGCCGGTCAGTTCGCGCAAGGCTTCGACCCAATGCGGATTGTCGAGAAAGCGCATGTCGAAAACCAGGTCGGCGACCGGCGGCATGCCCCGGGCAAAGCCGAAACTGGTAATGGTCACGGTCATCGGCTTGCCGGAAGCGGGCGCGAATCGGTCGCGCATTGTCTGGATCAGCTCGTTGCTCGAAAATGCGGTGGTCTCGATGACGATGTCCGCCCAGCGCCGCAGCGGCTCCAGCAATTCGCGCTCGGCCCTGATGCCCGCGGCGACCGGCATGTCGTGCGCCAGCGGGTGGCGGCGGCGGGTCTCGTTGTAGCGGCGCTCGAGCTCGGCGGTCGAGCAATCGAGAAACAGCGTCGCCACTTCAAGGTCGCCGCGCCCGGCAAGCGATTTGACCAGCTCGATGATTTCGCGCGGATTGAACCCGCGCGTGCGCGAATCGAAGCCGATGGCGAGCGGCCCGGGCAGATAGCCTTCGGCGGCAGGGTGTTCGATCAGCCGGTCGAGGATGCGCACCGGGAAGTTGTCGATCGTTTCCCAGCCAAGATCCTCAAGCGCTTTCAGCGCGGTGGTCTTGCCGGCGCCCAACAGGCCGGTGACCAGCAGCAATCGCTGGAGAGCGCCGGGAGGGCCAGTTTCGACGGTGTCGCTCGGCATGGGGCAGTGCTCTTGCGCCTGTGTCCCGGCAAAGGAAAGGGCTTCGTCGGCCATTGTCCCCCAACGGTACTTAACCGAGTCCGAACCGCTCAAGCGCGAGTTCCGCGCGCAAGTGGAGCACCGGGCTGTGCGGCCAAAGCGCGACCAGGGGGAGCGCCACGCCGCCGCGCTCGGTGGCCTCGGGTGTTTCAATGAAGCGCGGCGCCGATTCGTCCAGCCGGATCACCAGCGCAACCGTAGCCTCCTCGGCGACCGGACAGGTCAGCAGGCCCAGATTGCGCACTTCGATGAGGCCGCGCGTGTTCGGGTGCGGATGCGCGAAGAGTACGCCGCCGCGCGCCTCAAGCAGCACGCCATCGTCTCCGATCAGCACGCCGCCGCGGTCGATCAGCGCCAGGGCCAGGCTGGACTTGCCCGAGCCCGGCGGTCCTTCGATCAGCACGCCCCGGCCGCCGATCGCGACGCAGGTCGCCTGGTGTGGCTGCATCAGCTTTCCTCCTCCCAGACCGGCATGTCGATGACGAGAGCGGCGCCGGACATGCCCATCCTCGCGCTCGCGCGCGGTCAGCGAGCCGTCGTGCGCCTCGACGATGGTCCGCGCGATGGCGAGGCCGAGGCCGCTGTGGCTGCCGAACGTTTCGCTTTCCGGGCGCAGGGAGTGGAAGCGTTCGAATATCTTCTCGCGCGCTTCGGCCGGGATGCCAGGGCCCTCGTCGGTCACCGCGATTTCGACGCGTTCGTCGTCGCGCGTCACATCGATGGCGATCGCGCCGCCCGGCGGCGAGAACGAAACGGCGTTGTCGAGCAGATTTTCGAGCACCCGTTCGAGCCTGGGGGCGTCGCCCGCGACTTCCCAGCCGCCAATCCCCATGAGCGAGACCTGGACATCGCAATCGCCATCGACTCCGCTCTGTTTGCGCGCCGCGGCCAGCTGTTGGACCAGCCGGGCCATATCGACGGGTCCGAAGGTCGTGCGGCTCAGTTCGGCGTCGATGCGGCTGGCGTCGGCGATCTCGGTGACCAGCCGGTCGATCCGCCGCACATCGTGCGCGGCGATGCCGGAAAGCTGGCGGCGCAGATCGGGGTCATCGACCTTGTCGAGCGATTCGAGCGCGCTGCGCAAGCTCGCCAGCGGGTTCTTGAGTTCGTGCGCGACATCGGCGGCGAAGCTTTCGACCGCGTCGATCCGCTTGCGCAGCGCCGTGGTCATGTCGGACGTCGGCCCGGGCGAGCAGGCCGATCTCGTCGCGGCGCTCCGGCAGCCGGGGTACAACGACTTCGCGGTCCCGCCCCAGTCGCACCCGGATCGCGGCGCGCACCAGCGAGCGCAGCGGCTGGACGATCGTGCGCGCGAGGAACAGCGACAGGAAGATCGAAATCGCCAGCGCCGCGCCGACGATGATCGCCAGCGTCTGGCGTTGCATCGCGCACCCGCTGGGTGATGTCGGTGGCGTTGCGCATCGACAGCAGGACCTTGCCATCGGCGCCAACCGGAACCGCCGCCGATGATCACCGGCGTGCGGTCGGGCGCGAGGCGCTGCCGCATCGCCGGCCCGCCCGACTTGCGCGCTTCGGTCACTTCCGGCCAGGCTGTGGCCTCGTCCTGCCCGGGTTCGGCATAGCCGGGTACCGGCGGGGCGCCGAGCAGGAAGTCCATCCCGCGATCGAGCGCGCGACGCGGCGTTTTGGTACCAGGGCTCGGTCTCGGGATCGATGAAGGCGAAGGAGGGCTCGGTCAGGGCGAAGCTGTCGGCCTCGAGGGTCCCGTCGGCAGCGTAGAGTCGCAGGCGCAGGCGCTGTTCGGTGCCGATCCTGGCGATCAGGATGCGGCGCTCCGCGCGATTGGCCATGGCGAGCGCATCGGCGGCGATTTCGGCTTCGGCCCGCGCCAGGCCGAAGCGCTCGGCCAGCAGCTGGTTGCGATAGCTGTCGAGGTAGAACAGGCTGCCCGCCAGCAACGCCAGCGCGACGATGTTGACCGCGAGAATACGGGTGGTCAGCGAAACCCGCCGCGACCAGAACTTGCGCTCGCGCAGCCTTTCGCGCGTGTCCTCAGCCATCGGTGAAGGAATAGCCGGCGCCGTAGAGCGTATCGATCGCCGCCGAATTCCGGATCGACTGCCCGGAACTTGCGCCGCAACCGCTTGATGTGGCTGTCGATCGTGCGGTCGTCGACGAACACATCGTCGCTATAGGCGGCGTCCATCAGCTGGTTGCGGCTCTTGACCACGCCCGGGCGCGCGGCGAGCGCTTCGAGGATCAGGAATTCGGTGACGGTAAGCGAGACCGGCTTGCCGTCCCAGGTTACCAGATGGCGGGCCGGGTCCATCGTCAGCCTGCCGCGGCGGATCGGTTCGACCGGGTCCGCCTGCGCATTGTCGCTCGGCTTCGGCTTGCGCCAGCTCGCTGCGCCGCAGGATCGCGCGGATGCGGGCGACCAGCAGCCGCTGGCTGAACGGCTTGGCGATATAATCGTCCGCGCCCAGCGCCAGGCCTAGCGCTTCGTCCGGCTCCTCGTCTTTCGAGGTCAGGAAAATCACCGGCAAGGCGCTCTTCTCGCGCAGCCGCCGCAGCAGCTCGAAACCGTCCATACGCGGCATCTTGATGTCGAACACCGCCAGATCGGGCGGGTTTTCGAGCAAGGCCTTGAGCGCCGACTGGCCGTCGGCATAGACGCGCGTGACGAATCCTTCGGCCTGCAGCGCGATCGACAGCGTCGTCAGGATGTTGCGGTCGTCATCGACCAGCGCAATGCATTGCTGCGCGGTGGCCATATCGGAGACGGTCGTGAGTTCGGACGATTCGGCCATCGCAATTCCGGCGTTTGCATGGATAGGCTGAGCGGGCTCGTGGGTTAGCCTTTCCCACAGGCGCTGACAACGGATCGGCGTAACCCTGCTGCAACGAAATGAAACAAATACGAATTCTTTCGAATTTACGGCATTTGACGGGAATCGGCTGCTAGACTATGCGCGTCGCGAATTGCCGTGCCTTCCGGTTGCGCGCCATGCCTTACACCCATTCAGGGAGAAACCGTTGACCGCCGCCTCGCTCAATTTTCCGTTAGACCGCCAGGGGATCGCCACCGGGGCGACGATTCACGCCAATCTCGGGACGGCGCCGCTGGTCGAACACGCGGTCAGGAACGGCGAAGGCATGCTCGCGGCGGACGGTCCGCTGGTGGTCGCGACCGGCAAGCACACCGGCCGCTCGGCCAAGGACAAGTTCATCGTCCAGGATGCCGAGACCGCGAGACTCGGTGTGGTGGGGCAAGACCAATGTCGCCATGATCGCCCGACCATTTCGCCGCGCTCAAGGCCGATTTCTTCGCCGCGCTGGCGCAGAAGGACAAGCTCTATGTCGCCGACCTGTTCGGCGGCTCGCAGCCGAACACCGGGTCAATGTGCGGGTGATCAACGAATTGGCCTGGCACAACCTGTTCATCCGCACTCTGCTGGTGCGGCCCGAGCGGCACGAGATCGGCGGCTTCGTGCCCGAATACACGATCATCGACTTGCCCAGCTTCCGCGCCGATCCGGCGCGCCACGGCACGCCGCACCGAAACGGTGATCGCCGTCAATTTCGCCGAAAAGCTGATCCTGATCGGCGGCACCGCCTATGCCGGCGAGATGAAGAAGAGCGTGTTCGGCATCCTCAACTATCTGCTGCCGGTCAAGGGCATCATGCCGATGCACTGTTCGGCCAATGTCGGCCCGGACGGCGACACCGCGGTGTTCTTCGGCCTGTCCGGCACCGGCAAGACGACGCTGTCGGCCGACGCCAGCCGCACCCTGATCGGCGACGACGAGCATGGCTGGTCGGATACCGCCGTGTTCAATTTCGAAGGCGGCTGCTACGCCAAGATGATCCGGCTTTCGCCCGAGGCCGAGCCGGAAATCTTCGCGACCACCAAGCGCTTCGGCACGGTGCTGGAAAACGTGGTGATCGATCCGGACACCCGCCAGCTCGATTTCGACGACAATTCGCTCGCCGAGAACAGCCGCGGCTGCCTACCCGATCGACTTCATTCCGAATGCTTCGGAAGAGAACCTCGGCCCGGTCCCGGCCAACATCATCTTCCTCACCGCCGACGCCTATGGCGTGCTGCCGCCGATCGCGCGGCTGACGCCCGACCAGGCGATGTACCATTTCCTCTCGGGCTATACCGCCCGCGTCGCCGGCACCGAAATCGGCGTGACCGAGCCGGAAGCGACGTTCTCGACCTGCTTCGGCGCGCCGTTCATGCCGCGCCATCCCTCGGTCTACGGCAACCTGCTCAAGGAGCGGATCGCCAAGGGCGGGGTCAAGTGCTGGCTGGTCAACACCGGCTGGACCGGCGGCATGGCGACCATGCCGGGCATCAGCCGCATGCCGATCAAGGCGACCCGCGCGCTGCTCAACGCCGCGCTCGACGGCAGCCTCAACAATGCCGAGTTCCGCAAGGACCCGAATTTCGGCTTCGAGGTGCCGGTCGCGGTCACCGGTGTCGACAGCAAGCTGCTCGATCCGCGCGGCGCCTGGGCCGATGCCGAAGACTACGACCGCACGGCGCACGAACTGGTGCGCAAATTCGTCGCCAACTTCGCCGAGTTCGAGGCTCATGTCGATGAAGGCGTGCGCCACGCGGCCCCGGTCGCCGCCTGATCTGGATCAAGCTGTGGCGAATCGACATTGTCTGGCCAAGCTGATTGCGGCTCACTTGTAAGGAGTTGCGATCATGGGTCTGCTGGACGGCATTCTTGGCCAGGTTGGCGGAAATCTCGATATCGGCAGCATCGCCGGCAAGCTCGGGATCGATCCGGCCATGGCAGAAAAGGCGGTCGCGGCACTGGGCCAGTCCCATGCCGAACCGGGCGATACGGTCGCCGGCGCGGCGGCAAGACCGGGCTCGATGCCGGCACGCTCGGCAAGATCGTCGAACAACTCGGCGGCGAGGGCGCCTCGGCCAGCTAAGCGAAATGCTGCAAGCGAACCCGCAAGTGGCCAGCATCATCGGCAATGCTGGACCGCGACGGCGACGGCAATCCGCTCGACGATATCGCCGGCATGGCCAAGGGCCTGTTCGGCAAGAGCTGAGCTTTCAGGCTCCGCGCCGCCCCGATGTAACGCTCGACATTGCCCGCCAGCACGTCGAGCGGCACATTGCCGCCATCGACCACGGCCTGGTTGAAATCCCGCAGATCGTAGCGCGCGCCCAGCGCCGCCTGCGCCCGGGTGCGCTGGCGCAGCAATTCGCTGTGTCCCAGCTTGTAGCCGCAGGCCTGTCCCGGCCAGCTGCAATAGCGGTCGACCTCCGATGAGACTTCGGCGCGGCCCGAGCCGTTGGTCGTGGCGAACCAGTCGATCGCCTGCTCGCGGGTCCAGCGCTTGGCGTGCAGGCCGGTATCGACCACCATGCGGCAGGCGCGGAACGCCAGGCTCTGCAGATAGCCGAGCCGGCCGACCGGATCGCCATCATAGGCGCCCAGTTCGTCGGCCAGCTGTTCGGCATAGAGCGCCCAGCCTTCGCTGTAGGCATTGAACGAAAGAATGGAGCGGATCAGCGGCAGGCGGTTCGAATATTCGCCCTGCCAGACATGGCCCGGGATGCCTTCGTGGAAGCCGAGCGTCGGCACGCTGTAGCGCGAATGGCGCGCGGTGTCCGACAGGTTGAGCCAGACCTTGCCCGGGATCGTCCCGTCGATCGATCCCGGCCCGCCATAGGCGTTGGGCGCGCCGGCCTCCTCGGCCGGGGGCAGGCGGCGGATTTCGAGCTTGCCGGGCACCATCCTCCGGAAGGCCGAGCGGCAGGCGCGTGCGGATGAAATCGAACTTCGCCTGCATCAGCGCGACGATCTCGGCCCGGCCCTGGTCGCCGGGCGCGAAGCGGAACCGCGGGTCGCGGCCGAGCGCGCCCATGCGTTCGCCCACCGTGCCCGAGGTGAAGCCGAGCGAGCGCAGGATCGGATCCATCCGCGCGTGCAGCACCGCGAGTTCCTGCTTGCCCAGCTCGTGGACTTCGCCGGGGCTGAGCCGGGTGGTCGTGCTCGCGCGCAGGGCCCAGGCATAGTACTCCTCGCCGCGTGGACGCGCCCACATGCCGGCGTCGGTCGGTCGCGCGGGCGCGCTGCGCGTGCAAGTTCGGCGAGCTGCCGTTCGAGCGCGGGCAGCACCGCGCTGGTCACGATCTCCGCGCGCGCGCCGTTCCCATTCGCCGGGAATGATCGAGGTGCGCCGGACCAGCGACTGGACGAGATCGCCGCCGCTTCGCGCCGCATCGATGCTCTGGCGCATCTGGCCGATCGCCTTGTCGAGCAGGAACGCGGGCGGAACCAGGCCCATGCGGCGGGCTTTCGCGATCCTGCCGAGTTCGCCGTCGAGCTGGCCGGCCAGGTCGCCGAGCCGGGCGAGGTAGGCCTCGGCATCGGCAGCATTGCGCACCGGATGATCCGAATCGAGAAAGCGCGGCGCGTCGAGATAGGCGCCGACGTTCTGGATCACCGCATAGGGCGTATTGCGCCAGCCGCCGACCGCGACATCGCCATAGGGCAGGGCGAACCCGTCGAGCGCGGTGCGATAGGCGCTGGTGACCACTTCGATGCTGGTCCGCACCGCCGGATCGAGCCGGGCCGATCGCAGCGCCCTGGCGCGGGCCAGGTCGCGCCGGAGCAATGCCGCGATGCGCGCCTTGCCCGCCCGCGACCGGTCGCCCAGCCGCGAGCGCAGCGACGCATGCGCGCCGCTGTCCAGGCCCAGCGACGTCGCCTGTTCGGGGTCGTGTTCGAGCAGCCGCCAGGCCATGGCGTCGAGCAGGGCTTCGGCCTGGCTGGCTGGCCCTGCCGGGGCGGCGGCAATGCCATGCGGGAGCAGCGTGACCGCGCCGCTGGCCGCCAGGCTCCCGAGCGCCCGGCGCCGTGTCATCGAAAACGAAGTCATGGCCCGCGAAGGTGGCCTTGGTGGCCGATCAAGTCAAACCAACCAAATAATCCGCGAAAAAGGCTGCTTTGCCCCTTTGCCAGGGGAAAATGCTGACGTAGCCTGATTTCGGGTCGCAGTCGCATCAACACAGGCCGGGTAAACCGGCCGGGGGATCAGTATGGATATGCTCACCGCGCTGCAGCGCAGCGGGGGGATAGAGGCTTTGGCGCGCCAGGCCGGTGTCGCGCCGCCGGATGCTCTCGCAGCGGCCAGGCAAATGTTGCCAGGCCTGCTCGCGATGCTGCGCGGGTTCGGCCAAGGCCGCGGCGCGCTATTCGAATTGCTGGAACGGCTTGGCGGTACAAGCCTCGCCGCCGATGTCATGAGCGTGGACCAGGTGCAGTCGGACCGGGGGCAAGCTCTGCTGTCCGAACTGGCCGGCGCAAGCGAAACCGGTGAAGGGCCGCTGCGTCCGCTGCTGGCGATGCTGGTCTGCGGCTATGTCGCGGCTCAGGCCGCGGGCCATGGCGCGGGTCCGGACGCCGTCGAAAATTTGCTGGCCGGATAGGGTCCGGTCGCTTTAGAATCCTTCCACGGAAATTGAGCGAGGCCCGATGGCGCTGTTGCTGTCCCTGATGATGCTTGCCGCCATCGCGCTGGTCGCCGGCGCCGTTGTGTTATGGCGTCGCGGCGGTAAGCGCCTTCAAGTCATCCTGATGCTGGTGATGGCCGTGGTCATCGCCGGCAACATCGCCCTGTGGGTGGTGCCCACTTCGAGCGGCAAGGCACCGATCGACCAGACGCTCAATTGAACCTGCGCGGATCGGCGCCCGGCCTCACTTGATCGGGCAATCGGGCGACAGCCGCATGTCGAGGTAATTATCGACCGCCCCCATCATGTCGTCCAGCTCGCTCTCGTAGAAATGGTTGGCGCGCGGAATTTCGTCGTGGTGGATGGTGATGTGTTTTTGCGTGCGCAGCTTGTCGACCAGCTTTTGCACCGCATTCGGCGTCACCACCGTATCCGCCGCTCCCTGGACGACGATGCCCGAGGCGGGGCAGGGGGCAAGGAAGCTGAAATCGTACATGTTGGCCGGCGGCGAAACCGAAATGAAGCCGCGAATCTCCGGGCGGCGCATCAGCAGTTGCATGCCGATCAGCGCGCCGAAGCTGTAGCCGGCGATCCAGGTGACCGAGGCTTCAGGATGGATCGACTGCACCCAATCGAGCGCGGCGGCGGCGTCCGAAAGCTCGCCGATGCCGTTGTCGAAGCTGCCCTGGCTGCGGCCGACGCCGCGAAAATTGAAGCGCAGCGTGGCGAAACCGCGGTTGACGAAGGTCTTGTACATCGCCTGGGTGATGCGGTCGTTCATCGTGCCGCCGGCTTGCGGGTGCGGGTGGAGAATCATTGCGACCGGCGCGCGCGGGCGGGGTCCGGGCTGGAAACGGCCTTCGAGACGGCCTTCGGGGCCGGGAAAGATAACGGCTGGCATAGCTTTGTTCGACCTGCGGTTCGCCCCTTGCCGCGCGGCAGGCCGGAATTGGCCGCCGGTCCGCGAAAGAGCTGTGATTGGGAGCGGAGCGCTATATAGAAACGAACCTCCGAAAAGCAACGATTACGTCCATGTCAGCACAGCTCACCTACCTTGACCACGCCGAGACCGCGCCGCCGCGCCCGAAGCAGCCGTCGTGATCTATCTCGATCATCAAGCGACCACCCCGCTCGCGCCCGAAGCGCGCGAGGCGATGCTGACCTGGCTGTCCGGTCCTGAGTCCCAGATGGTTTTGGGGGATTCGCCAATCCGCACTCCATGCACAAGGCGGGCCGGGCGGCGGCGGCGGCGGTCGAAGTGGCGCGTGAGCAGGTTGCCGGATTGCTGCCCAAGGGCGGCAAGGTGATTTTCACCAGCGGGGCGACCGAGGCGATCAACCAGGCCATCCTCGCGGTGCCGCAGGGGCAATATCGCGTTCTCGGCGATCGAGCATTCGGCTGTGGTCAATTCAGCGCTGGCGAGCGGCGCGGCGTGTCAGGAACTGCCGGTGAGCACAGAGGGTCTGGTCGATCCGGAAGTGTCCTTCGCCGAAGGTACCGGCCTTGTCGCGGTGATGCAGGTCAACAACGAAATCGGCACGATCCAGCCGGTCGCGCGACTGGCCGAGCGGGCGCACGAGGCAGGCGCGCTGTTCCTGTGCGATGCGGTCCAGGGCGCGGGCAAGCTGGCTCCGCCCGAGGGCGCCGACCTGATCGCCATCACCGCGCACAAGCTCTACGGCCCCAAGGGCATCGGCGCGCTGTGGGTGCGCGACGGGGTGGCGATCGGCCCGTTGATTCAAGGCGGCGGGCAGGAAGGCGGCTTGCGTTCGGGCACGCTCGCAGCCCGCGCTCTGCGCCGGGTTCGGCGCGGCGGCGGCCTTGGCGAAGGTCGCGGATGGAGCAGGACTTCCAGCATCTTGCGGGCCTCGCCAGCCTTGCGCGTTCGACTGCTCTCGCGCTGGACGCTGAACGGCAGTGAGACATCGCGCTGGCCGGGCAATCTCAGCCTGCGCCTCGCAGGGCTCAATTTCCCGCGGCTGCTCAGCGACTGCCGCGAGATCGCCTTCTCGGCCGGCTCGGCCTGCGGCAGCGGCACCGGCGCGCCCAGCCGGGTGCTGTCGGCCATCGGCCTTGAAGCGCGCGATGCGCGCAGTTCGATCCGCTTGGGATTCGGCCGCTACACGGCTAGGGAGGAGGTCGAACAGGCATGCCGCGCGATCGAGGCGGGCGCGGACGCACAGGGGGTATGAATTTGGTCAAGGTCCGTTTCATCACTGCCGAGGGTGCGCCCGTCGAAGCCGAGGGGGCGCCGGGCGACAGCCTGCTCGAGGTCGGCGCAGGCCGCCGGCATGCCGCTCGAAGGCACCTGCGAAGGGCAGATGGCCTGCTCGACCTGCCATGTGATCGTCGCGCCCGACTGGTTCGGCAAGCTCCCGCGGCGGCGGCCGACGAGGAAGACATGCTCGACCTCGCCGCCGGGGTGACCCGCACCAGCCGCCTGTCGTGCCAGATCGAACTGACCGATGCGCTGGACGGGATCGAAGTGCGCATCCCGGGGGAGAGCCGGGATATGCAGCGTCGGTAATCCTCCTCGGAACGGGGAGGGGGACCACCCGCAGGGTGGTGGAGGGGCACAGGCCTCTTTGCAAGACGTTGAGAGGGCATGCATGTGGGCATGTGCCCCTCCACCATGCTTCGCATGGTCCCCCTCCCCCTGCGGAGGAGGATTGATTGCGCAAAAGCCCACGCACCGCATGGAATCCCCGCGCGCCCGTTGCTAGGGCCAGCGCAACATGCCCACCGACACAACCGAACCCGATCCCTTCGACGCCATCGTCGATGCCCCGTTCGACAGCGCCCTGTCCGAACGCTACCTCGTCTATGCGCTCTCGACGATCACCGCCCGCTCGCTGCCCGATCTGCGCGACGGGTTGAAGCCGGTCCACCGCCGCCTGCTGTGGGCGATGCGGCAGCTCAAGCTCGATCCCGACCGACGCCTTCAAGAAGAGCGCCCGCGTCGTCGGCGATGTCATCGGCAAGTATCATCCGCATGGCGACCAGTCGGTCTACGACGCCATGGTCCGGCTCGCGCAGGATTTCTCGCTGCGCTATCCGCTGGTCGAGGGCCAGGGCAATTTCGGCAATATCGACGGCGATAACGCCGCCGCCTACCGCTACACCGAAGCCCGGCTGACCAAGACCGCGATCCAGCTGATGGCCGGGCTCGACGAAGGCACGGTCGATTACCACCCGACCTACAATGGCGAGGACGAGGAGCCGGAGATCTTCCCCGGCCTGTTCCCCAACCTGCTGGCCAACGGCGCGATGGGCATCGCCGTCGGCATGGCGACCTCCATCCCCAGCCACAACGTCGCCGAAGTGATCGACGCGACGCTGCTGCTGATCGACAATCCCCACGCCGAACACCGCCAGCTGATGGAGCTGTTCCACGGGCCGGACTTCCCACCGGCGGCGTCGTCGTCGACAGCCCGGCAGCGATCTCGCCGCCTACGAGACCGGCAAGGGCGCCTTCCGCGTCCGCGCCCGCTTCCTTGCGGCCGAGGCGAAGGACGAAGCGGACCGCGAGGCCGGGATCGAGCGGCTCGGCGGCGGCCAGTGGCAGCTGGTGGTCAGCGAAATTCCCTACATGGTGCAGAAGGGCAAGCTGATCGAGCAGATCGCCGCGCTGATCGCCGACCAGAAGCTGCCGATCCTCGAGGACGTGCGCGACGAGAGCGACGAGCAAGATCCGCATCGTCTTCGTGCCCAAGAGCCGCAACGTCGATCCCGAACTGCTCAAGGAAGCGCTGTACCGGCTGAGCGATCTCGAGAGCCGGTTCAGCCTCAATCTCAACGTGCTCGACGAGAACCGCACGCCGGGCGTGCTGGGGCTGAAACTGCTGCTCCAGGAATGGATCGATCAGCCAGATCGACATCCTGCTGCGCCGCAGCCAGCACCGGCTCGACAAGATCGCCGCGCGGCTGGAGCTGGTCGAAGGCTATATCATCGCCTACCTCAACCTCGACCGGATCATCGAGATCATCCGCACCGAGGACGAGCCCAAGCCGGTGATGATGGCCGAGTTCGCGCCTGACCGACCGCCAGGCCGAGGCGATCCTCAACATGCGGCTGCGCAGCTTGCGCAAGCTCGAGGAAATGGAGCTGCGGCAGGAGCGCGAGGACCTGCTGGCCGAGCAGGAGGAATTGCACAAGCTGCTCGACAGCCCGGCCCGCCAGCGCACCCGGCTGAAGCGCGATCTGACCAATCTGCGCAAGGATTATGCCGAGGATACCGAGCTCGGCCGCCGCCGCACCACGATCGCCGAAGCCGCGCCGACGCGCGAATTCAACATGGACGCGATGATCGAGAAGGCGCCGGTGACGGTGATCCTCTCGGCCAAGGGCTGGATCCGCGGCGCCAGCGGGCCATCGAGGCGCTGGACAAGGAATTCAAGTTCAAGGAAGGCGACGGCCCGGCCTTCGCGCTCCACGCGCAGACCACCGACAAGCTGCTGATCGCCTGCGACAACGGCCGGTTCTACACGCTGGGCGCCGACAAACTCCCCGGCGCGCGCGGCTTTGGCGAGCCGATCCGGACCATGCTCGATATCGACGCCGAGGCGGAGATCGTCGCGCTGCTGGTCTACAAGCCGGGCGCGCAGCTGCTGCTGGCGTCCATCCGCCGGGCGCGGCTTCGCGGCGGAGGCGGACGAACTGCTCGCCGAAACCCGCAAGGGCAGGGCGGTGATGACCACCAAGCCGGGGGTGAAGCTGACGGTGGTGCGCGAAGTGCCGGCGGAGCACGATCACGTCGCCGTGGTCGGCGACAACCGCAAGCTGGTGATCTTCCAGCCTCCAGGAACTGCCGGTGCTGGCCAAGGGCCAGGGCGTGACCCTGCAGCGCTACCGCGACGGCGGGCTGGCGGATGCGGTGACGCTGAAGCTGGAGGACGGGCTAAGCTGGGCGATGGGCGGCGAGAGCGGGCGCGTGCGGACCGAGAAGGACATGGGGCTGTGGAAGGTCGCGCGCGGGGCGGCGGGGCGGTTGCCGCCGACGGGGTTTCCGAGGGACGGGCGGTTTTAGGCCAGGACTCCTCCCCCAGCAGCTCCCAAACCCGCGCCTCCCCCGGAAAGCCCTCCGCGACCCAGCGGTCCTCGACCGCGCGCAGCATGCGGGCTACTTCGGGCCCGGCCTTGACCCCGCGCGCGACGATCTGGCCGCCCTTGAGCGGGAAGTCGGGCATGGTCCAGTTCTTGAGCGGGGCAATGTCCGCGCCGGTGAGGAGGAGGCGGTCGAGGGCCTGGTCCATGCCGAGGCGATAGGCGAGGGCGCGGGCTTGGACGGGTGGGCCTCTGGGCGCTCGCGCCCCGCCGCCACGGCCAGCCGCTTTTTCTGCGCGCCCGACAGCCGGAACCGTGCCGCCACGCTTTCCGCTAGCATCCACATCCGCCGGCAGCAGCGAGGCCAGTCGGCGGAGCGCATCGGGCGCGACATCCTGCCGCTGCTCCTCTGCCACCAGCGCCGTCAGCGCCTTCGACCTCGGCCTCGGGCAGCACCACCGCCAGCACGCCCAGCTCGGCCATCCGCGCCACGGTCGGCGCCGGATCGGGCAGGGCGAGCAGGTTCATGCATCTCCATGCCGATCCGCTCGCGCGACAGGCCCTTGAGCATGGCGGCCAGTTCGGCGCAGGCCTGTTCCGATGCAGAATCAGCCGGTTGCGAGCCAAACCGCGCCTGAAACCGGAAGTAGCGCAAGATCCGCAAGTGATCCTCGCGGATGCGCTCACGCGCATCGCCGATGAAGCGCACCCGCCGTGCCGCCAGATCTTCCAGCCCGCCGAAATAGTCGAAGATTTCGCCTGTCGCCGGATCGGCATAGAGCGCATTGATGGTGAAATCGCGCCGCGCGGCATCGTCCCGCCATTCGCTGGCGAAGGCCACGGTGGCGCGGCGGCCGTCGGTGCTGACGTCATGACGCAGCGTGGTGATCTCGACCGGGCCCTGCGCCAGCAGTGCGGTGACGGTGCCGTGCTCGATGCCGGTGGGAACAGTGCTGGATATTCGGCCTTGGCGAGCCGCGCGATCACTTCCTCGGGCACCAGCGGGGTGGCGAGGTCGATGTCCTTCACCGCGATGCCCAGCAGCGTGTCGCGCACCGCCCCGCCGACATAGCGGGCATTGTCCGGGCCCAGCGCCTTGACCAGCGCGGCCAGGTCCTTGCGCCTGGTCCAGGGGGCAGCAGGCAAATGCTTATCCATGCCACTTCAACCGGCGCGAGAGATTGACGATCAAGGCCGCTGTTATTCCCCAGATATTGTGACCCTGCCAGACGATCTCGTTGTAGGCCCGCTGATCGCCTTCCCATTCGATCCACTGCTGCTTGTGGTTCGCCGGATCGAGCACGAAGCCGGCCGGCGCCTCGAACCATTGCGCCACTTCGGTAGGGTTGGGGACGATCTCGATATCGGGCGGCACCGTGGCCAGCACCGGGGTGATCTCGAAACCGGAATGGGTCTTGTAAACGTCGCTTGTCCCGATCACGCGGACCAGTGCCGGATCGATGCCCAGTTCCTCGTGCGCTTCGCGCAGCGCCGCTTCGACCGGGGTTTCGCCGGGATCGATGCCGCCGCCGGGAAAGGCGATCTGGCCGGGATGCGAGCGCATGTGCGAGGGGCGGTGGAGCAGCAGCATGCCGGGCTCTTCGCGCTCGGTCAGCGCGACGAGCACGGCGGCGGCGCGAAAGGTCTCGATCCCGGCCAGCCGCTGGTCGCCGAACAGTTCGGGCGGCTCGCCGCCGTGGCCCTGCTCGTAGAGCCGGCTGACATGGGCGAAGAGCTTGCTCATGCTGGTGCCAGAGAGAAAATCGCGCCCTGGCTGGCAACCGACCAGAGAGCCATTTTCCAGAGCAATATCTATAAGTTGTGCATAAGTGCTACGATTGAGTCTGGCTTCGAGACCATGCCGGACGCCGAGATAGAGCGCCGGAACTTCCGCATCGCCGCGCGCGACGATCGGATGATCCGGCCCGGCGACAACCAGATCGTCGGTGTTGAGCCGGAAGGCCAGCGCGCCATTCTCCTGCTTGACGTCCACCGCGACAAAGGCGGCGTCTTCGACTTCGATCGACAGCTTTTCGTGCGGCGTTACCAGCCAGTGCTGCCCGGCGCCGTCGCGCATCAGCAGGGCTGAAAAGGCGCGGACCATGGCGGGACGGGTAATCTCGCCGCCCTGGTGGAACCAGCGCCCGCCGGCGGCGATGCGCATCTCGCTGTCGCCCTGGCGCGCCGGCTGCCACAGCTCGACCGGCGGCAGCTTGCGCTCCGCCACCAGTGTGGCGATCTCGTCGAGCGAGAGGGCGCCAAGTTCAGGAGGGGGCTCGTAAGGCATTGGCGTTGCGATGCCAGAAGCCGGGCGTCGCAACAATCCTCTGGCTTGAAATTGGTTTCACGCAGCGGCGCAGAGGAAGCAGAGACGCAGAGATGGCGCTTTGCGCCGCAGGCGTATCACTCTTCCCTAACCTTGAAGTTTGACGAAATCGGACAGTTCGAGAGGCTTCGCCTCATTCAAGGCATCTCCGCGTCTCTGCTTCCTCTGCGCCTCTGCGCGAAACAACGTCTTCGACTACCCCAGCCAGGGCCCCAGCGTGCCCGCTTTCGGCAGCACCGCCGGATTGTCGCAGCGCACCAGCAGGCGGCGCGGCTCCCATGGGCCAGGCAAGGCCCAGCCACCGGTCTCCTCCGCCGAAAAGCCCCAGAACCGTCCATAATACTCGGGATCGCCGATCATCACTTGCGGCAAGGGCGCGCGCGGATCGATCGCGGCGAGCGCTGGCGGTCATCAGCGCCTTGCCATAGCCGCTGCCTTGCAGTTCGGGCAGCACCGCGACCGGGCCGACCATCACCATCGGATGGGCCTTGCCGGCAGGATCGGTCAGCGCCACCGGCCAGCACTGGATCGTGCCGGCCAGCATGTCATGCTCGTCGAGCGCGGCGAAACTGAGGCCAGGCAGCCAATCGGTGCCCTCGCGCACCTTGTAGGCGGTGCGCTGCCGCCGCTCCGGCTCGAAGGCGCGGTCGAGCAGCGCTTCGACCAGCGCGGGGTCGACATCGGCCAGAGGGATTATGGCGGGGGGAATGTTGGTGCTCACGGCGCGCGCCGATAGGGACCGACGGCTCCGATGTCGAACTAAATTGGCTTCAGCGCGGTAAAATCCGCAGCAAGCGTCCGCCATCGCCGTCCTCCAGCACATAGAGCGCGCCGTCCGGCGCCTCGGCGATTGCGCGGATGCGGTTGCCGAGATCGTAGCGGGCCACTTCGCGCGCCTTATCGCCCGCGATCGGCGACCCGGACGATCCCCTGGGCGCCAAGCCCGGCGATCAGCGCCTGGCCGCGCCACTCGGGAAAGCGTTCGCACTTGCAGAAAATGAAGTTGCCCGGCGCGATCACCGGATCCCAGCGAGATCGCGGGCGCGGCAAGATCGGCGCGCGAGGAATGCGGCGGAATTTTCCGGCCATCGTAATGGCGTCCCTCCGATACCAGCGGCCAGCCGTAGTTCTTGCCCGGTTCGACCAGATTGAACTCGTCGCCGCCGCGCGGCCCGTGCTCGAGGTCCCACAGCCGCCCCTGCGGATCGAACGCCAGGCCAAGAATGTTGCGGTGCCCCAGCGTCCACACCTGCGCCGCCACGCCGTCTCGCGCGGCGAAGGGATTGCCCGGCGCGGGCGTGCCATCGGGCAGCAGCCGCACCACTTTGCCGAGATTGCCCGCCATGTCCTGCGCCGGCGTCATCTTTTGCCGTTCGCCCGAAGCGATGAACAGGTGGTGTCCGTCAGGCGAGAAGGCGATGCGGTGCCCATAGTGGCCCTCTCCGGTGGTCTTCGGCGACTGGCGCCAGATCGTTGTCAGCCCGGTCAGGGCGCAACTGTCATGCTCTTCGCAAACCAGTTCGCCGCGCGCGACAGCGGCGCCGCGCGTGCCGTCGTTCCCGGCCTCGGCCCAGCTGAGATAGACCGTGCGCCGGTCTAGCCGCGGCTGCGGCGGGGCTGGCGCGAGGACAATGTCGCCGAGCCCGCCCTGTCCGCCATGGGCGACCGGCGGCGCACCGCTGACAGTGCCGATCCTGCCGCTGGGCGTGACGAATTTGATCCTGCCGCCGCGCTCGGTGACGAAGATCGTGCCGGTGCCCGGATCGATTGTCATGGCCCAGGGCTCTTCGAAACGGGCTACGGGGCTGGCGGTGAAGGGGTTCCTCGCCGCACGGGCAGGCGCACGGCTATCCCCAGCTTGCAGGACCCACCAGCTTGCGAGCGATAGCTCGCCAAGCAATAGCGCAAGCAGGAAAGTCCGGAGCCGCATACCGCCCATGATGGACAAGAGCTTCCTGCTTGCCAAGAGCGCTGCTGCCGGATCGGTGATCGGCGTCGATGAGGCGGGCCGGGGGCCGCTCGCCGGGCCGGTGGTGGCGGCGGCGGTGGCGCTGGGCAGGGGCGCGCCTGCCGGGCTCGACGATTCGAAAAAGCTTTCGGCCAGCCGGCGTTGCGCACTTGAGGCGGGGATCAAGGCGACCTGCCGCTGGGCGATCGGCGTGGCTTCGGTCGAGGAGATCGACCGGATAAACATCTTCCAGGCGACCATGCTGGCGATGACCCGGGCAGTGGCGGCGCTGGACATCGATCCCGAAGAAGTCCTCGTCGATGGCAACATGACGCCGGCGGGCCGCACCGATGGCTGGCGCTGGCGGGCGCGGGCGATTGTCGGCGGCGACGGTATCGAGCCTTGCATTTCCGCCGCCTCGATCGTGGCCAAGGAACATCGCGACCGGCTGATGCGCGCGGCGGCGACCATGCACCCCGTCTATGGCTGGGAGCGCAACATGGGCTATGGCACGGCCGAGCATCTGGCCGCGCTGAGCAAGTTCGGTCCGACCCTCTACCACCGCCGCAGTTTCGCGCCGGTGGCAAAGTTGGAGGTCGTGTAGTGGCGGGATTCACCGAAGCGGACGTTCCCGGCCAATCGGGCAAGTGCTTCATCGTCACCGGGGCCAACACCGGCATCGGCTTCGGCGTGGCGCGGGTGCTGGCGGCCAAGGGCGCTCGGGTGCTGCTTGCCTGCCGCGATGCCGGCAAGGCCGAGGCCGCGATCGCGCGGATCGGCGGCGACGTGGTGCACCTGCCGCTCGATCTGGCCGATCTGGCAAGCGTCCGGGCGGCGGCGGAACTGGCGGCGCGGGAGCCGCGCATCGACGCCCTGGTCAACAATGCCGGTGTGATGTTTCCGCCGCTGACGCGAACCAGGCAGGGCTTTGAATTGCAATGGGGTGTCAACCATTTGGGGCCGTTTGCTCTGACCGCGCTTTTGCTTCCCAAGCTCGCCGAGACGCCGGGTGCGCGGGTGGTGGTGACGGCCAGCCTGGCCCACCAGCGCGGCAACATCCAGTGGGACGATCTGGGTGCCGAAAAGGGCTACAACCGCACCGCGCGCTATTCGGACAGCAAGCTGGCCAACATGCTGCATTTCGCCGAACTCGACCGGCGGCTGCGCGCGGCCTCATCGCCGGTGACAGCGGTCGGTTGCCACCCGGGCGTCGCCGCGACCGAACTGATGCGGCACACCGGGCCGTTCCGGATTTTCAACCCGGTGATGGGGCTGTTTCTCAATACCGCGGCGATGGGCGCCTGGCCGGCCTTGCAGGCGGCGACAGGTGCGGTCGAGCCGGGCGGCTATTACGGGCCGCAAAACATCGGCGGCATGCGGGGACGTTCGGATATGGCCTCGCGCAGCAAGGCAGCGCTAGACCCGGCGCTGGCGAAGCGGCTGTGGCAAGTGTCGATCGAAATGACAGGCGTGGACCCCGGGCTGGCCCCGGCCTGAAAATATTTTCGCCGCAGAGTCCTCGCCGCCACACCACAGCATCTAGAGTCTCGCCGAATCCGCTGGACTCTACATGCTGTGCCGCCCCCGTTCCGTTCTCGCCGCGCTAACCGTTCCTTAACCACGTTCTGCAACACTTGCCCGCGAGTTCGCACTTGACGCGGACTCCCGGAGGACTCACCCTGTGGATAAGTCAGGGGGCAATGGCGGGCATATGGTGCAGACAATGCTGAAGGAACGGGTGCGTCCGCGCGCCATGGAAGAGGTGTGCTTGCCGTTAGGGCAAATCCTGACAGGCGACTGCATCGAGGCGATGCGCGGCCTGCCGGACGCCTGCATCGACATGGTCTTTGCCGATCCGCCCTACAATCTCCAACTCGGCGGCGATCTCAGCCGGCCCGACGGCAGCCACGTCGATGCCGTTACCGACCACTGGGACCAGTTCGACAGCTTTACTGTTTATGATGCCTTCACAAGAGCCTGGCTTACGGAAGCGAGACGTGTTCTCAAGCCTGACGGCTCGCTCTGGGTAATCGGCTCCTACCACAACATCTTTCGCGTCGGCGCGATGATGCAGGACATGGGATTCTGGATCCTTAACGATGTGGTCTGGCGCAAGGCCAATCCGATGCCCAATTTCAAGGGCACCCGCTTCACCAACGCGCACGAAACGCTGATCTGGGCATCGATGGGCGAGAAGGCCAAATACACGTTCAACTACCGCACGATGAAGACGCTCAACGACGAGCTGCAGATGCGCTCGGACTGGGTGCTGCCGATCTGCGGCGGGCCGGAGCGGCTCAAGAAGGATGGGGCGAAGGTCCACCCGACGCAGAAGCCAGAGGCGCTGCTCTACCGCGTGATGCTGGCGACAACCCGCAAAGGCGATGTCGTGCTCGATCCCTTCTTTGGCACCGGCACTACCGGCGCCGTCGCCAAGCGGCTTGGCCGCGAGTGGATCGGCTGCGAGCGCGAGAGTGCTTACCGCGAGGCGGCGCTGGAACGCATCGAACTGGCGCTGCCGCTCGACGAGAGCGCGATCGCGACGATGCAGAGCGCCAAGTCGGCGCCAAGAGTGGCGTTCGGCACCCTGGTCGAAACCGGCTGGATCGCTCCTGGCAGCGAGGTGACCGACAAGAAACGCAAGCTGCGCGCGACGGTGCGGACGGATGGTTCGCTCGTCGCCGGCGCCGACAGCGGCTCGATCCACGGCCTCGGCGCCAAGCTGCAAGGCGCGCCGTCGTGCAACGGCTGGAGCTTCTGGCACATCGAGCACGAAGGCGAACTCAAGCCGGTCGACGCGGTGCGGCAGCTTTACTTGCTTGCGACCGGGGATTGAGCGGGCGATCCGGAGCTCTCGAATGGCTGCATTCGGACGCGCCTGCTACAGCTAACGGTCTATGCATTCGCTAATCATCGCCGGAAAGAGCTTGCCCGGATAGCGCGCCTTCGTCGCGGTCCAGGCTTTGTAGCCATCGGGGGTGAAACAGGGACTGTAACCCTTGCCGGCATATCTTCCGATGCCGTCGAGCACCTGCGAGGTCACATCGGGATAGCCAGTCTCGACCGGGGTCGCATTCCTGTCGAGCACCTGTTCGTAGCCGGTATCGCCAATCGATCTCCGGACCACATAAGAATATTCCTGCGCGGGCCAGTCGCCCGATTTGGGATCGGCGACGCGCTGCTGCTTGGCGGCGAATGCGGCAAGATACTCCTGAATCCGCTCGAGTACCCTGGCGCGCCTGATCTGCCAGCCCTGGTAACCCCATGAGCCGATGTCGTTGACCGGAATGCCGTACTGGAAAAAGACCGGGACCCATTTCGCAACGCTAGGCGGCGGTTCGACTTGCGCGCGCAGTTCTGAAAGCGTCTGGTTCAGCTGCTTCTGATGATAGGCCAGATCCTGATAGGCGAAGCTGTAGCTGCTGAAGCGCGCCTTGGCGGCATCGGTATCGTAGGTCGCGATGCGCTGGGCGAAGGCGGGTGTGGCGGCGAGCGCGACCAGCCCGGCGAGCGTGAGGCAGAATCGCGTGGAAATCTTCATGATCCTTCCCCCCGCCGTTCAACTCTCGCAAGTTTACCCAGAACCCCTGGAGAGTCAAACGACCGGGAGGGATGACAGTCGAACCCGATTGCTGTTAGGCCGCTGCATGATCCGCTCGCTCTACCTCCGCCCCATCGCCCTCGCCGACAGCCCGCAGAGTGAGGAGGGCGACGCCATTCGCATCGCTGGCGGACTCGCCTATGCCAGCCGCTTCGCCCTTATCGAGCGCGAGGGCGGGAAGGTCGTCTCGCGCCACCGCTTTTCCGCCCGCGAACTCGAAGCGGCTTTGCCCTCGCTGCCCGAAGCGGTGGCCGCGCAGTGGGAAAACCTGCGCCGGGTCCACGCGCCGCTCCAGCTCGGGACACGCACCGTGCGGCTCGACCAGCCGCAGGTGATGGGCATCCTCAACGTCACGCCCGACAGCTTTTCCGATGGCGGCAAGTTTACCGACCCGCGCGTCGCGAACGTGCAGGCGGGGATCATGCTCGAAGCCGGGGCGGCGATCGTCGATGTCGGCGGCGAGAGCACGCCGCCCGGACGCCAAGCCGGTCTGGGAAGGCGACGAGACTCAGCGCGTGCTTCCTGCCATCCAGCACCTCGCCAAGAGCGGCGCGGCGATCAGCGTGGACACCCGCCGCGCCGCCGTGATGGAAGCGGCGCTGGGGGCAGGCGCGCAGATGATCAACGACGTCTCCGCGCTCCGGCACGACCCGCGCAGTCTGGAAATGGCGGCGCGCGCCGGCGTGCCGGTGGTGCTGATGCACGCGCCCGGACCTTCGACAGGCTCGGGAGTCGAGGATCTGCATGCCGAGGGCCAGTACGGCGATGTCGTGCTCGACGTGTTTGACTGGCTCGCGGCCCGGCGCGACGCGGCGCTGGAGGCTGGCATCGCCCGCGAGAGAATTGTTCTCGATCCCGGCATCGGCTTCGGCAAGAGCGTCGGCGAAAACCTCGCGCTGATGAACGCGCTTCCGCTGTTCCACGCGCTCGGTCAGCCGCTCCTCGTCGGCGCCAGCCGCAAACGCACGATCGGCGCACTCTCCAACGAAGCGCCGCCGGACAAGCGGCTCGGCGGCTCGCTGATGCTGGCGGTGCGGGCAATGGAAGCAGGCGTACAACTGCTGCGCGTGCACGATGTCGCCGAGACGGTGCAGGCGCGCGATGTCTGGCGGGGTTTGCGCGACGCGGCGCTGACGGATTTTTCGCAACTCGGCTGAAGCGGCCAGAATCCCCTCAGCACCTGGCCCGAATCATGGTACATTGGCCGCCTGCCCAGGAGGTTGACCAAGGAGATTGCCATGCAACTCAAGGACCAGACCGACCACGTCGCCATTCTCTCGCTGATGATCGTCGGCGTGCTGACCAAGCGGCTGATCGAGATCGACCAGCTTGACCGGGCGACCGCCGAGCACATTCACCGGCTGGTGCAGGGCGTTCGCATCCACGCCAAGAACGCCGGCCTGACCGACCTCAACGTGCTTTTCGACAATATCGACCGCACGCTGGAGGAACATCGCGAAGCGGCCTGAACGTCCGGAATTCGCTCTGCCGCGAATTTCGAACCGGGCGCTGACGCGCGCGGCTGCTTGTCCGATGAGACCGGGCGGGGCCAAGCGGCCCCGGCGGCTGGCCGGGTGCGGTTTCTCCATTGGGATGGCGACCAAAATAGTATAGCATCGCGGCAAGTGCAGCCAAAGGTGCAAGGAAAGGCCCAATGATTGAAATTCGGCGCTTCGGCGGGCACCTTGGCGCGGACGTGCGCGGCATCGATCTGTCGCGGCCATTGAGCGAGCGAGAGGTCGCGGCGATCCGCGCGGCCCATCTCGAACATGTCGTGCTGTTCTTCCGCGAGCAGAAACTGCTCTCGTTCGACCAGCACAAGGCGCTCGCCGCGCAGTTCGGCGAACTCGAGACCACGACTTACCGGCGGCAGAGCCTCGACGACAAGATCCAGATCCTCGAAGGTGGAACCGAGGGGATGGAATATCCCACCTGGCTGCCAACTTTCCACGCCGACAGCTCGTTCCGCGACAACCGGCCGCTCGGTTCCTTCCTCCAGGCGCATGTCATGCCCGAGGCGGGCGGGGACACCTGCTTCGCCTCGATGTACGCGGCTTACGAGGAACTGTCGGCGCCGATGCGCGGCTTCCTCGATGGGCTGCACGCGTTCCATTCGGTCGGCCATATGCACAAGCGCCACATCGGCAAGCCCGGCTTCAACCTGCGGCTCGATCCCGACGAGGTGCCGCTGCGAGACTCCGGTGGTGCGCGTCCATCCCGACACGGGCCGCAAGTTCCTCAACGTCAACATGATCTACACCTCGCACATCGACGGGCTGCGCGAGGACGAGAGCGAAGTGCTGCTGCGCTTCCTGTTCGACCACATCCGCCGGCCCGAATTCGAAGTGCGGATGTACTGGAATGTCGGCGACGTGGCCTTCTGGGACAACTGGGCCTGCCAGCACTGCGGCGTGCCGGACTACCAGGGCTACCGCAAGATGCAGCGGATTTCGGTGCTGCGGCCGGCTTTGGCGGCGGCGAGGGCGGAAGCGGCCTAGGCAGAGTCCCAGGCCAGCTCCAGCCGCAGGATCGAGTTGTTGCTCGCGCCGGAATAGAGCACCGGCTTGCTCCCTGGCGCCAGTCCGAACACCGGAATCCGCTCGAACCAGGCGTCGAGCGAGGCGGCGATCTCGCGGCGGGCGAGGAGCATGCCGGGGCAGATGTGCGGGCCGTTGCCGAACGTCAGGTGCTGCGGGCGCTCGCGGTGGAAATCGACCGTGAGCGGGTCGGGATTGAGCCGCTCGTCGAGCCCGGCGAGCGAATTGGGGATCTGGATCATGTCGCCCGCCTTGAACCGCACGCCCTTGTAAGTGCAGTCCTCGGTGATGTGGCGCGCGGTGTTGACCACGCCGTGACGGCGGATCAGTTCCTCGACCGCCTGAGCGCGCAGCGAAGGGTCTTCGGCGAGCTGGCGGCAATGTTCGGGATGCATGGCAAGGAAGCGCCAGATGAAGCCCATCAGCGCGGTCAGCGAATTGAGCCCGCCGAACAGGATCAGTCGGACGAGGCCGAAGGTCTCTTCCTCGTTGATCGGCCGGTCGCCGATGCGGGCGTGGACCACGGCGCTGATCGGATCGTCGCCGGGATTGGCGCGGCGCTCTTCGATCCATTTGGCGACATAGGCTGTCATCTCCGCCTGCGCCGCCTGGCCCTTGGCCGGGTCCTTGCCGTGCATGATCGTGGTCGAGAGACGCAGCAGCATCTCGCGGTCGGACAGCGGCAGGCCGACGAGCGTGAGGAAGGCGACGATGGGCAGCTTGCGGGCGTAGTCCTCGATGAAGTCGCAGCAGCCACGGGGGGCGATCTCATCGACGAACTGCGCCGCCATGCGGCGGATATCGGCATCGAACCGCTCGATCGCCTTGGGCAGGAAGAACGGGATGATAATCTTGCGGTAGTGGTCGTGCTCGGGCGGATCGGCATTGGCCGGCAGGATACGGAAGGTCTGCAACTCCTTGGGAATGATCATGAAGCGCTGGCTGAAGCGGCGGAAATTGGTCTGGACCTCGCGGATGTCCTCACCCCGCGTCGCGATCCAGTGGCCGCCGTTGCGCGGGGTCCAGAAAATGTCTGGCGCTTCCTCGTGCAGCCGCTTCCAGGCGAGCTGGACGTCGTCGGCTGCGCCCGGCGGGGCGAGGAAGTCGAAATCGTGGACCAGTTCGGCGGGCACGTGGTCCGGGATCGGGCTCGGTTCGGCCGGGGGAGTGTGCATGTCAGGCAAGCCCATCGACCAAACGGCGCGAACGCTCATAGCCCAGCCGCGCCCAGTCAAGCGCTGTGACGCCGGCCTTGCGGCGGCTGTCGCTGGGGCATTTGAACTCGATCGGCGCATCGGCGGGCAGCGCGGCGAGGATATCGTGCAGCGGGAAGTCGCCATTGCCGGGAAGCTGGCGGTCGTGGACTTCCTCGAAATAGGCTTCGGCCACATGCAGCCCGTGCCCGTCGTTGATCTGGCCGTAGTAGAGGATCGCGGGATCGAGCGCGGCGATATCCGCCGAGGTGCCGCCGCTTCTCACCAGATGCATCGGGCAGATGCCGAAGCCGAGATTGGCGGCGCCGACGGCATCGACCATGGTCTTGGCCGCGTGCACGGTCTTGCAGCCCGGGGTCATCTGGCAGAATTCGATAGAGACGCGCATCTCCTCCTCGGCGGCGATCTTGCAGAAGCGGCCGAGAATGTCGGCCGCGCGCGTGGGATCGGCCTCGAAAATGTGCGTCATCGCATTGCGCGCGCCCAGCTCCCGCCCGAGGGCGAGGCCGGGGCGGTAGCTTTCGAGATCGACATCGGGCCGCATCAGGAAGAATTCGGCGTTGATCGCATCGAGGCCGTGTTCATCGAGCCGGGCGAGCACTTCGTCTTTCAGCTCCGGTGTCACGGTCGGGAACGTGAATTTATCTTCCTGTCCGGCGATCGGCACCACCGGCGCATTGGTGAACAGGCTGACATGATCGTAACCGCACAGGGCGGCCACCTCGATCAGTTCGAGCGGTGACAGGTCCATCGCCGAAAGCTGGTGCAGGCCGAGCGGTCGGGGCATGGCAAAACTCCTTGCTGCATTTTCCCCTCCCGCGAGCGTGAGGGGAGTTCAGATCCCGAAGCGCAGCTTGATCGAATGGTAGCGGTCCTGGAGCTGCTGCACCCGCTCGGCCGGGCTCGTCATCGCCGTGTCCTTGGGCAGGTGTTGCAGCACTTCGGCGCGCTTGACCAGTTTGCTGCGGAAGGTCGCCGGGTTCTGGCTCAGCAGGTTGCGGTAGCCGAGATTGCCCTCGGGAAAACCCTGGGTATCGAGCCAGTTGTGCACGCCGGGATCGTCGTGCGCCATGACGAAGCGGACCACCCCGTCGCTATCGACTTTGGTCCGCGCGGGGGAATAGGACACCGGACGGTAGAGGAAGTCCATCGAGCCGACGAAGAACGTGCCCATGCCGAATAGCCAGAAGCCATCGTGCATGTCCATCTCGACGATCAGCGCTTCGTCCGGCCCCAGCGACCAGACCATGTTTGCGGCCATGCGCCCGCGCTTGGCGTCGTCGGCGGTATTGGCGTTCTTGTCGGCCGGGAACACGTTGGGCTGACCCGGATCGCAGACCCCGCCGGACGTCGCCCACGAGTGATCCGGCCAGTCGCGCATCGCGCCGTAGAGAAACTCGCCGGCCCAGTCGAACGCCTCGACCATGCGCTCGGCGGTGGGGACCGGCTTCGAGCTGTCCATGCCGACACGTTCGATGCTGAGCGTTGTCGGCTGTTCGAACCAGGCGTCGTAAGCCTCGCGGATGAACAGCTTGCGGCTGCCGGGGGTGGTGGGAAGCCAGTTTTCGGGGCGTTCGGGCCCGCCGATATAGAGTTCGAAGTTGCCCTCGGCGTCGGCCACGATCTGGCTGCCGAGGATGTTGCGCTCCGGCGTATCGCCGAACGGCTCGTGCAGCGGCGGGTGGTCGGTGCCGGGAGCCTTCTCCGGCTTGGGACCCTGCACGGTCAGGTTGAACCAGCGCGCGGTGCCCTTCCTGCCGGTGATCTTGTAGGTGTGCTCGCCCGAAATCCACGCCTGGCGATAGACGAAGTCGCAGACGTCGCCGCCGAGCTTCATGTAGGGATGGGTGAAATAGTGGATCTGCGGGAAGGCCGGATCCTTTGTCTCGAGCGCCAGCGGGAAGGCCTGGCCAAGGTTTTGCGTCAGGAACCGGTAGCCGTCGGCGCGCATGACCGGCGAGGGCGGATTGGCGTCCTTGAACACCTTGTCGCCCGCCTCTTTGAGCTTGTCGCAGAAGGCGTACCAGGCGGTGCGCAGCGCTTGGTCGGCGGGTCCGTCGCGGTAGGCCATGATTTAAACTCCTCTTTCCACTAGCCCCTCCCCCTTGAGGGGGAGGTTGGGTGGGGGTGTACCACGCTAGCGTGGACGCTCGGCCTTTCGGCCTCGCTCCCCCACCCCAACCCCTGCCGGGAAGGGGCTTTCTATCGCTCACGCCCCCAACTTGGTCAGCAACTCCGACAAATTCTCGGCCGCACGTTTGCTCGCCGCATGGCAGCCTTCGGCTTCGATCCGCGGGCCGACCAGTTCGAGGTCGAACATGCCCTCATAGCCGGCATCGAGCAGTTCGCGCACCAGCCATTCGTTGGGCACCATGCCGTCGCCCGGCACGGCGCGGTTGGGGGTGGCGCGGTCGCCGGAGACGTAGTCGCTGATCTGGACCAGGCCGGTATTGGGAACCGCGCGGCGGAACTTCTCGCGCAGGTTCCCCTCGAACCAGCAGGCGGCCAGTTCGATGCAGACATCGATCCCGGCGATCTCGGCGAGGCGCACGGTGTCGTCGAGCGTGTGGGCGAAATGCAGGTCGGCATTGAGGTGCGAGGCGGTTTCGACCAGCAGCCGCACGCCCTTGTCCCTGGCCGGCGCGAGGCAGGGCGCGACGCAGCTTGGCGAAGCGCTCGGCCGCCTCCTCCCACAGCAGTTTCCCGCGCCCGCCGCTGACCAGATAGATATTGGGCGCGCCGAGCGCGGCGGCGATGTCGATGGCGCGCAGCAGGCCCTCGGTCTCTTCCTCGCCGACGGTGTCGAGCGTCTTGCCCATCGCCATCGGGTGGTTGACCGTGTGGCAGCGCGTGCCCCCCTTCGCCAGCCCGGCGAGGGCTTCTTCGGTCCCGCCCTGCTGCATCAGCAATGGGGTGACCAGCGTCATCTCCTGCACGCCGATCGTGCGGCAATGTTCGATAAAGGCCTCGGTCGTCCTGGCGATGAAGGCGATCTGGTGGAGGCAAACGCGCGGGTGCATCACTTCCGCACTTCCACCGGCACGTCGAACCGCTCGCGGAACGGCCGGAATTCCTCGTTGAGCGCAGCGATATCGTAGCCCGCGTCGGTCAGCAGGCTGGTCGAGTATTCGAACTTGCCGTGCCGGTCGCCCCTGTTGTTCGCCAGGTAGTCGCGCATCGCCGCCTCGGCCCGCGAGGTGAATTCGCGCCCGGTGAACTCGTAGTACCCTCGCACCGTCCCGACCGGATCGGCGACGAAATCCTGGTAGCGCACGTGGTGCACGCGCGGGTCCATGACCAGCGGGTTCGACATGGTGTTGGCGATGGACATCCGCACCCGGTCGACATGCTGTTTCGCTTCGGCCTTCATGTCGATCTCGCCGACGATGCCGAGCATGATGTCGCGGATCATCGCCGTGGACGAAGCGGCGACCTGCACCGGATCGCGGTGGAGATAGACCAGCGTCGCGTCGGGATAGGTGTCGAAGAATTCCTTGAGGCGCGCGCCGTGGAAGCCCTTAAGCACCCAGTACTTCTTCTCGCGTTTGTACTGGAAGCTTTGCAGCATCATCTTGTGGATGCGGTACTGCGCGGCACTGTCCATCGGCAGGCCCATCGACAGGTTCTGCATCGGCACGCGCCACCAGCCGGTCGGGGTCATCACCCGGAAATCGAACGTCCAGGTGCGCTCGTCCTCGGGCAGGCCGTCGCCGCCCATGTCGTTGTAGGGGTGGCAATGGAGCCACTTCCACATCTTGGTGTTGATCTCTTTCCACTCTGCATCGGCGAGCGCGATGCCCGGATGGCTGGCCCCGCCCACCGCCGGAGGGGGCGAGGGGTGCATCACCTCCCAGAACCGCAGCGCCCGCCCATCGGGATCGACCGACATCAGCGCGTGCATCAGCGTCGTGCCCGAACGCGGCTCGCCAGTGGCGAACATCGGCTTCTCGATAACCTCGTCCGCCAGCGGATAGAGCTTGAAGTCATTGAAGAACTTCAGCCGGTCGGTGAGGTGCCACATGCAGTTCTTGTCCGCCGCCAGGCGACCGATATCGTCCATCGGGATCGAATTGATGTGCTTGATGGCAAGGCCGAAGCGCGTCTCGAAACTGTCGTCGCCCCAGTCGGACTGGCCAGTCTCCGCCTTGGCGCGCGCCAGCAAATCACCGGCGTCGAGTTGCATCCCCGCCACGTTCAGCCCTCCACCAGCTTCTGGATCTCGTCCTCGGTCTCGCGCACTTTGGCCGCCGAATTGGCGCTGAAGCGGGCCCCGCCCATCGCGCCGTACTCCATCAGCTTGTAGACCCGCATCCCGGCGTCGGCGAAGCCCTTGATCTGTCTGGCCACTTCCTTGGGCGTGCCGACCGGGAAGATGTCGCGGATCATGCGGGTGTCGAGCACTTCGCAGAATTCGATCATCTTTTCGCGGGTGAGGATATGCGGATCGAAATCCATGATCCCGTGCCAGTCCGATCCCATCGGGTGCTGGTAGCCGAACTGTTCGACGTCCTTGGCGTTGAGCATCAGGATGATCGACTTGACCATCGGCGTCTTGACCATTTCATCGATCTCGCCCTCGTCGCCGATCAGGCAGATCTGGGTGAGCGCTGGGGTGAAGTGGCTCATGTCGCGGCCCACCGCGTCGCCCGCGTCCATGATGACCGTGAGCTTGGAGGCATAGTCCTCGGGCGTATAGGAGCCGGCAGGCCACCAGCCGTCGGCCTCACGCCCGGTGATTTTCAGCATGCGCGGCCCGGCCGCGCCCATCCAGATCGGCGGGGCCTTGCCGGCATACAGCTCGGTATCCATGCGCGCGTGCTCGAACTGGTAGAACTCGCCGTGGAAGTCGATCGGCTCCTCGCTGTGCCACAGCTGTTTGATGATCTTGATCGATTCCTCCAGCCGGCTGACCGGCTTGTCGAAGTCGAAGCCGTAGGGCACCGTGTTTTCAAGCTCGCCCGATCCCAGGCCGAGAATGAACCGGCCCTTGGACAGGTGGCTGATCGTCAGCGCGGTCTGCGCCAGCATCGCCGGCTGGCGGCGCACCGTATCGATCACGCAAGTGGCGAGCGGCACGTTCCTGGTCAGCACCGCCGCCGCCGCCGTCACCGCCAGTCCGTCGAGGTGGCGGTGCGGCGAGGGCGAGGAAATCGCCAGGTCGGTGAATTCGGGCGTCCAGATCGAATCCGGCCAGAAGCTGACCATGTGATCGGGCAGCCAGATCGAGTGATAGCGGCCGGAATCGTAATCTCCGACCATATCGATGCCGAGCGGCAGGGTGGTGCGCAGGAAGGCTGCGGGCTGGACTTTCATGCTCTCTCCGGTTTTTGTTGCGGCATCCATCGGCAAGGCAGGGGCAGGACGCAATAGACAAACTTGGATCCTCTCCATTTTTGCGTAGCACAAATGGGGAGGTGGCAGCCCGCAGGGCTGACGGAGGGGTAATGGCGCGCCGTTGAATACCCCTCCGACCCACCTTCGGTGGGCCACCTCCCCATTTGCACTGAGTGAAAATGGAGAGGGACTGGAACGACATAGCCTTCAGCTTCCAGCAAAGGGATCGCCATAACCGGTGGCGTATTGCGCCATGGCCATGACGGTGAACTGGGCGTTGACCCGGATGCAGCTGGGAAAGACGCTGGCGTCGGTCACCAGCACGTTTTCGGCCGCGTGGAGCCGGCACTGGGTATCGACCACGCCCAGCATGGGATCGTCGTTCAGCGGATTGCCGCCATGCGGGTGCGAGCTGGACAGGGTGACGTCGTCGGCCTCTTCGATCGCCTGCTCGAAAAACGCGTCGATATCCGCGTCGGTGATCCCGCGCTGCAAGGTCTGGCCGCGTTCGAGCGCCGGATAGACTTCCTCCGCCCCGGCGGCGAAATGGACCTTGGTGAGCGTCGCCATGGCCTTGCGCAGCAGGTGGATGTCGTCGAGCGTCAGCTTGAAATCGAGCTTGCCGCCGCTGAGGCGCCCGCGCCGGTCGGCGGGGAACAGCACCCCGGCCGAGCACAGCCGGTTGTAGTTGCGCATCCGCTTGTCCATGTCTCCGAACCAGCCCGGCATCAGCGAGGCCATCGCCAGCGGCGGCTGGAAGTGGGATTCGAGCAGGAAATCGCCGCAATCGACCACGGTGGCCATCTGGTCCTCGTCCCAGGCGTTTTGCGCTTTGCCGTCCGGCATCAGTGCAATGACCGGCGAGGCGACGTTCATCGAGATCTCGCCGCCGGCGCCCGGCACGCCGCTGCGTTCGAGCAGCAGCGAGGAGGCAATCGTCCCGCCGGCCACCACCACGCCCTTTTTCGCCCGGATCAGGTGCTTGACCCCGTCGCTGTCGATCACCTCTACGCCGATCGCGTGCTTTTTGCCCCCGGCGCCGGCTTGCCAGAGAATGCGTTCGACCTTGGTGTCGGCGAGAATGCGCGCGCCGCGCTGCTGGCAGGCCCAGGGCAGATAGGTCTGCGCCATGCCCGCCTTGCGGCCATAGGGGCAACCGGTGTTGCAATAGCCGCAGTAAACGCAGGCCGTGTCGGTATTCGGCGGGCCATAATTCTTGGCGAACCAGCCGGGTTTGGCGTGCCGGACCCAGGGCTCTGACGCGGTTGCGGCGAAGGCATTCCAACCCTCGATCAGGTGCGGCCCGTTGTTGCGCCCGGAGCGGTGCTCGATCTCGCCGATGCCGAGGGCGGACTGGACCGCATCGTAGCATTCCGCGAACCGCGCCCGATCGATCGGAGCGCCGATGGAGCGCCATTTGTCCAGCGGATCGGCGGCGTCGGGGTGGCCCAGCGGATCGCCGAACATGCGCAGGCAGATGCCGTTGTTGACCGTCGGCGAACCGCCGACATTGCGGCCCTGGAACACGACGAAGTCCATGTCCTTGGTGGTCTGCAAAGCGCCGTGCTTGAACAGGCGCGCGGTCATGTGGCCTTCTTCGTGGGTGATCCGCTCGGAGGGGTGAAAGGGTCCGGCCTCGATCACCAGCACCTTGTGATATTGCGCGAGGTTGAAGGCCGAAACCGCTCCGCCCGAACCCGATCCGACGACGATCACGTCGATATCGGTCGGCACCGTGTCGATGTGGACGAAATGATCGTTGTGCAGTTCGCGGCCGGTGGCGAGCTCGATCTGGCGCTCGTCCGGAGCGCGCTTCCGGTATTTCGGCAGGGTGAAGCCGATCTGCTTGTGCACCGGATTATCCCGGTTCGCCGCCTGGTCACCCGGAATCCAGTGGCCGTAGTAGCTGAGGTAAACGATCGAACGCAGCCGGGCCATGTCCTGGAACATGTCGAACCTGGTGTTCTGCATGCGCTTGCGGATGCGCCCCTTGCGCATGGCGACAGGAAGCTGGTTGAACAGCGGGGCCATGCCGATCCGGGCAAGCTGGACCGAATCGTGGAGTTCCCGCGCCTTGGTGCCGCCGATGTCGCCGATCAGGGTCTGCAAATTGTCGAGCACCTGGTCGATCGGGATCGCCATCTGCTCGTGCTCGTCGAACAGGGCTTCGGCAAGCGCGCGCAGAAAGCGCATCTGCATCTTGTCGAACGGTAGTTTCATGGTGCGCCCCCCATTCCCGGTGAGGTAACGCGGCGAAGCGCATTGGGCAAATTGAACTCTCGCCCTATGGCCGGTAGGAGGTGCTGGAGAGCAGGGAGAGGCGGGATGAGACTTCGACTGGCACAGGCTGCCGCGGCGGTGGCGCTCGTTGCGGCCAGCGCCGCGCATGCCCAGGCGGATCGCTCGGTGCTGCCGATCCCCGCGCCGGCTTTCGACGGCCAGATTGCCGAGAACGTGCTCGATGCGAAGCCGGGCAGCGTAAGACCGGTCCGCGCCCCCGAAGGCGCGCCCAATGTGCTGATGTTCATGTCCGACGACGTCGGCTTCGCCATGTCTTCCGCATTCGGCGGACCGGTGCCGACGCCCAATTTCGAGCGGCTGGCGGCGCAGGGCCAGCGCTACAACCGCTTCCACACCACCGGCATCTGCTCGCCCAGCCGCGCCGCGCTGCTGACCGGGCGCAATCACCACAATGCCGGGGTCGGTTTTCTGTCTGACCAGCCGATGGCCTATCCCGGCTATGGCGGCACCATCCTGCGAGAGACCGCGACGATCGCCCAGGTGCTGCGGCTCAATGGATATACCACCGCGATGTTCGGCAAGCACCACAACAACCAGGGCAGCGACCGCAGCGCGGCGGGGCCGTTCGACAGCTGGCCGACCGGGCTGGGCTTCGAATACTACTTCGGCTTCCTCAATGGCGACACCGACCAGTTCGCGCCGATTCTCTATCGCGGCACCACTATGGTCGATCCCGGCGAGGGCAAGGGCCGGATGGTCGACAAGCGACTGGCTGACGACATTATCGGCTGGGTTCACAACCAGAAGGCCGCAGCACCTGACAAGCCGTTCCTGGTCTACTCGCGCCGGGATCGACCCACGCGCCGCATCAGGTGCCGCCCGAGGTCATCGCCCGGTTCAAGGGCAAGTTCGACATGGGCTGGGACACGGATGCGCGAGGAAAGCCATCGCCGCCAGCTCGCCATGGGAATCATTCCGAAGGGCACGAAGCTGTCTCCGCGCTCGCCGCAAATCCCGGCCTGGGCCACGCTCAGCGCCGGGCAGAAGGCCTTTGCCGTTCGCTCGATGGAAGTCGCCGCCGCGCAGCTCGCCTATCAGGACGAGCAGGTCGGCCGGGTGCTCGACGAGCTGCGGCGGATGGGCGAATACGACAACACCCTGATCGTCGATGGTCCACGGCGACAACGGCGCCAGCGGCGAGACCGGACCATCGCGGCACGATCAACGAGCTGCGCTCGGTGGGCGTGCATGACGAGCGCGACGCCTGGCTGCTGGCCAATACGGATACACCTCGGCGGGCGGAAGAGCTATGGCAATTATGCCATCGGCTGGGCCTGGGCGATGAACACGCCGTTCCCGATGGCTCAAGCAATATGCCTCGATGCTGGGCGGCATTCGCAACGGCATGATCCTTTCATGGGGCAGCATGTGGTGAAGCCCGGCGGCGTCTGTGCGCAGTTCGGCCATCTGATCGACATCGCACCGACTGTGCTCGAAGCCGCGAAGCTGCCGGTGCCGGGCATGGTGCTGGGCGCCAGGCAGAAGCCGATGGACGGACAGAGCCTGCTGCCGAGCCTGTCTAGCTGCGACGCCGCCAAGCCGCGCACCCAGTATTTCGAGATCGCGGGCAAGATCGGACTCTACCACAACGGCTGGTTGCTCAGCGGCGAGAACGGGCGTGATTCCTGGCATAACGAAGCCGAAGGCGGGGCGCGGCCACGGTGAAGTGGTCACTTTACGACTTGTCGAAGGACTTCTCGCAATCGACAGATCTGGCCGCGCGCGAGCCCAAGCGGCTCGAAGCGATGCAGGGCATCTGGCAGCAGGAGGCGGCGCACAACAACGTTTTTCCGCTGGAACACCGCTTCGGCGCGGTCCGGTCGCACTTCCTCGCGGTAGGAGCGCAGCGCAAGCATTTCGACTTTTGGGGCAAGGAGGTCAGCTTCCCGGCGCTGGCCGGCCCGTTCCTCGCGGCGCGGCCGTTCACGCTGGAGGCCGACGTGGTGCTCGACAGGCCCGACGCCTCGGGTGCGGTGGTCGCCTGGGGCAGCCACTTCGGCGGCTGGAGCCTCTACCTCGACAAGGGCCGGCCGAGCTTTCGTCTGGGCGAAATCGACCGATCCCAACGAGATGGCCAAGGTCACCGCCACCGCCGCGCTGCCGCAGGGTGCAAGCAAGCTGACCATGCGCTTCCTGCCGCTCGGCCCCGGCAAGGGCGCAGAAGTGGTGCTGAGCGCGGGCGGCGCCGAACTGGCGCGGGTCACCACGCCGCACGCGATGCTGATGCCCGCGGGCGGCGGCGAGACGTTCGATGTCGGCCGCGATATCGGCGTAACCGTGACAGATTACGCCACCCCGCACGGGGCAATCGAGGGCGATGTGCCGCATGTCAGCGTCACCTTACTGATTGACCGGCATGATTTCCATCCCGGGCGGCACGTTCGCCATGGGATCGGAGCGCTTCTATCCCGAGGAAGCGCCGGTGCGCCAGGTGCGGGTCGATGCGTTCCGGATCGACGCAAACGCCGGTGACCAATGCCCAGTTCGCGGCGTTCGTCGCGGCGACGGGCCACGTCACTTTCGCCGAGACTGCCGCCCGATCCCAAGCAGTATCCCGGCATGCTCCCCGAACTCGCCCATCCCGGTTCGCTGGTGTTCGAGCCGACGCCCGGCCCGGTCGCCGCTGACCGGCGGGGCGATATGGTGGGACTACCGGATCGGCGCCATGTGGCGTCAGCCGCTGGGGCCGGGCAGCAGCATTGAGGGGCTGGAGGATCATCCGGTGGTCCATGTCGCCCATGCCGATGCCGAGGCCTTTGCACTGTGGGCAGGCAAGGCGTTGCCGAGCGAGGCCGAATGGGAATGGGCGGCGCGCGGCGGGCTTGAGGGAGTGGAATACGCCTGGGGCGATGAACTGGCGCCGGTGGGCAAGATGCTCGCCAACTACTGGCAGGGGCCGTTTCCGCACGGTAATTAGCTGGAGGACGGCTGGCTGCGCACCTCTCCGGTGGGCAGCTATCCCGCCAACGGCTATGGCCTTTACGACATGATCGGCAATGTCTGGGAATGGACCGCCGACTGGTTCGCCCAGCCCAAAGTCGAGCGCAAGCAGCCCGGCCATGCTGCGTCCCCGCCAACCCGCGCGGCGGCACCCGCGGCGGCAGCATCGTCAAGAGCGATCCGGTCCGCATTCCGCGCAAGGTGATGAAAGGCGGCTCGCACCTCTGTGCCGAGTTTACTGCCAGCGCTACCGCCCGGCGGCGCGCTATGCCCAGCCGGTCGATACGACGACCAGCCATGTCGGGTTCCGCTGCGTGGTCCGGAAATGGATTGAACACATGTTCAGCAGGCGATTGACATCACGCAGGCGATCGCGCCAACGCGAGGCGAAACGGCACAAAGGGAGTGAGATGAGCCAACCGCTGGCAGGCAAAGTGGCGCTGGTGACCGGCGCAAGTTCTGGGATCGGCGCGGCGGCGGCGATTGCGCTGGCCAGTGCCGGTGCGACAGTCGCCATGTCGGCGCGGCGCCAGGATCGCCTGGACGAACTGGTCCGGCAGATCGAAGCGGCGGGCGGCAAGGCGTTGGCGCTGGCGGGCGACATGATGGTCGAGGCCGAAGCGATCTCGGCGGTCGAGGATACCGTCGCCAGGTGCGGCCGCATCGATATCCTGGTCAATTCGGCGGGCGTGATGCAGGCTGGCGGCATCGAGAACGCGGACATGGACCTGTTCCGCAAGGTGTTCGACATCAACCTGTTCGCCTCGCTTTACACCGCCAAGGCGGCGGTGGCGCGCATGCTGAAGCAGGGCGGCGGCGACATCATCAACATCTCGTCGATGGCCGGCCGCAAGGGCGGGCCGTTCACCAGCGCCTATTCGGGCAGCAAGCACGCGCTCAACGCGATGACCGACGGCATGCGCCAGGAGCTGGGCGGCAAGAACATCCGCGTCACCATCCTGATGCCAGGCGCGACCGAAACCGAAGTCGCCGGCGGCATCAGCAATCCCGAATGGCGCGAGATGATCGCCAAGCACGTCAGCAAGGACGGCGCGGTCAAGGCCAGCGAGATGGCCGATACCATCGTTTTTATCCTGTCGCTGCCGCGCAATGTGAACATTTCCGAAATTCACGTGCGGCCGACGATCGATACGACGGCATAGGATGCAGGATTTGGCATAATCCCCTTGCTGCTCATCCTGAGCTTGTCAAAGGATGTCGGGCGCAACGGTGGTGCATGCACCCTTCGACAGGCTCAGGGTGAGCGGGGTTGGTTTGTAATCCAGGATTAGGGAGAGAAAACAATGGCAGGCAGGCTCGAAGGCAAGGTCGCGGTGG